>NZ_JBXAPZ010000001.1:15000-2573233 GCF_058806775.1 Ferrovibrio sp. GW821-FHT12F09 | reverse complement strand
GTCTTGCCATGGTCAACGTGACCAATCGTACCAATGTTGCAGTGCGGCTTGTTACGCTCAAACTTTGCCTTGGCCATCGCTCTATTCCTGTTATCCGACCAGTGTCCGACGGCCCCTTGCGGACCCGCCTGTTGCGTTCACGGTGCGACACCCGGATTCGCGCCGCGCCCTGATGGCGCCGTTCGCTAACCCAAATGCCGCGAGCGGACCATGCCAAGGCATGTCCGCCCTACTAAGCTGGAGCGGGTGAAGGGAATCGAACCCTCGCAACCAGCTTGGAAGGCTGGGGCTCTACCACTGAGCTACACCCGCCGCTTCGCGTCACTTTCCAAAAACTTCCACCAACCTATTGATGCCAATGCATCTTTCAGATGGCGTGGAGATGGTGGAGGGGGCTGGATTCGAACCAGCGTAGGCGTACGCCAACGGATTTACAGTCCGTCCCCTTTAGCCACTCGGGCACCCCTCCGACCGGGCCCCTCGATTACCGAAGGGATATCTGCCCGTCAATGGAAAAACGCGACAAAAGCCCCGTCATCGCCCCCTCCCCTCGAACAAAAATGAGGTTCGGCGGCAATGTTGTTGCTTCTGACGGCCGGCACTATAAAGGCCCCCATGTCCAGACGCAAGCCAGATACCCGAGCCCCGAAACGCGCCCCCTCCAAGGGCGCTTCCGGCCCCCGAAACCGTGCCCCCGAAGGCCGCGAACGCAGCGAAAGCCGCCCGGACAGCCGTCCCGGCAAGGCTGCCGCCGGCGCGAATCGCCCCTTCAAGGGCAAACCCGGCCCCGGTGGCAAAGCTGGCGGTAAACCCGGCGGCAAAACCATCACCGGCCGCTCGAAGCCGGGCGAGTACCGCCCCTGGGAAGAGAATCAGGGCCGCCGCCCCGAAGCGCCGCGCCCCGAGCGCCGCCCGGACCGCCCGGAGTCGCGCGGCCCCCGTCCAGCGCCAGAACAGAATCGCGAAACCGGCCGCCGTGGCCCCGACCGTCATGTGGGCGATACCGGCGAACGCCGCCCCGACCAGCGCAGCTTCGATCGCCGCCATACCCGCGGCGACCTGCCGGTCTGGCTCTACGGCCATCATGCGGTCATCGCAGCGCTGGAGAATGACGCCCGCTATGTGCGCCGCCTGGTGCTGACGCGTGAGACCCAGGACAGCCTGCAGCAGGCCCTGCCCGCCGGCAATCAGCCGGAGATCATCGACCGCGTGCGCCTCGACAGCCTGCTGCCGCCCGGCGCGGTCCACCAGGGCATTGCGGTGCTGGTCGATCCGCTGGAAGACGGTGGCGTTGAATCGCTGAAAGACCCGCTGGACGAAGACGCGCGCGAGATCGTGCTGCTGCTCGATCACGTCACCGATCCGCGCAATGTCGGCGCCATCCTGCGTTCGGCAGCGGCCTTCGGCGCCCGTGCCGTGATCGTCACCGACCGCCATGCACCGGAAGCGACCGGCGCCCTGGCCAAGGCGGCCTCCGGCGGTCTGGAAGTCGTGCCGCTGATCCGCGTCACCAATATGTCGCGCGCGCTCGACCTGCTGGCGGATTACGGCTTCTGGCGCGTCGGCCTGGAAATGGAAACCGACAAGACGCTGGCGGAAGCCGTGACCGACATCCGCCGCGTGGCGCTGGTGCTGGGTGCGGAAGACGAAGGCCTGCGTCGCCTGACCCGCGAGAAATGCGATTTCCTGGCGAAGCTGCCGATGACCGGCGCGGTGGAAAGCCTAAATGTGTCGGCTGCCGCAGCGGTCGCGCTTTACGAATGCGTGCGCGGCTGAAGCCACAGGTCAGCGCACCAACAAAAAAAGGCCGGAGTTTTCTCCGGCCTTTTTCTTTTCAGCGCAATCGTGATTACGACGGCGAACCGTCGCCCATCTGCGACTGCAGGTAATTCTGCACGCCAACCTTCTCGATCAGATCGAGCTGGGTCTCCAGATGATCGATATGCTCTTCGGTATCGCTGAGGATGCCCTTGAGAATGTCGCGGCTGATGTAATCCTGCACGGATTCGCAATGGGCCATGGCGGCGACCAGGTCGATGCGGCCCTTGCGCTCGAGATCGAGATTGGCGCTCAGACCTTCGGGCACCGTCTCGCCGATCTTCAGCTTGCCGAGATCCTGCAGGTTGGGTACGCCCTCCAGCAGCAGCACACGCTCGATGATCTTGTCGGCGTGCTTCATCTCCTCGATCGACTCTTTGTATTCATGATGGCCGAGCCGCTCGAAGCCCCAGCTCTTCCACATGCGTGCATGCAGGAAATACTGGTTGATGGCGGTCAGCTCGTTCTTCAGAACGGTGTTGAGGTGCTGCAGAACTTTCTTGTCGCCCTTCATGGCGGGACTCCTTGTGCCGGGAATAGCGACTCAACAACGCCGCTGGTTGGCACGAGGCTTACGCCCGCCGTTTCAAAGCCTCAAGGAAAATGCGTGAAATTACGAGTTAGTCGCAAAGATTTCCGCGACTTAACTCATTTTCTGTGCGACTTAGTCGCGATAACCGCGCGACTGCGCATCATGCGCAAAACAGCCAGAGTCGAGAACACAACGCCAAGGCTCGCCAGTGCGAAGAGCACCAGTTCCAGCGTGCTGCCCTGGCTCAATCGGCACCTTCCAGGCTGGCAACGGCGGCGCCCGGCATCATGCAGGCGGCGCCATGCTGATGCGTACCTTTATGCGCGTTGATCATGCCACGTACATCCGGCACGCATTTGCCGCATTGCGGACGGTCGGCCAGATGGCGATAGACCGACGCGACCGATTTGCAGCCGCCGGCAATCGCGTTGCGCACATCGCCGTCGGTGAAGCCATGGCAGAGACAGATATACATGACAGCCCCCGCCTTCAGTGCAGACGCTGCGCCGACGCCGGCACCGGCTGCAGCATCGCATCATGCTGCACGGGGCTGCGCGGGCGGGTACGGTAAGGCAGGTCGTGGCCACTGCCAGCGAGGCAATCGGCCAGCGCCTGCAAAGGCGCGAGGAAGGCGGCAACGCCCTCGCCGCGCACCAGCCAGGGAGCCATCGCCTGGGCAGCGCGACCGGCATCGTTCTGCAGGGCGGCAACAATGGACAACACGCAGACCTCATCGGCCGCGAGGCAGGGGCAGCAGGCCTGATGATGCACAATGGTGCGACGGGCATGGCGGGTCAGCACCGCCATCGCCGCGTCGAGCGAGACCAGCGCCGGACGCGACTCAACACGGCGGAACTGACGGTCGAATTCGCGGGCCAGCATGGGCAGATGTTCGGGGCCGGCGATCCAGCGGCGGAAGGCCCAGAGCACCAGGCGCTCGCCCTCGGTCAGCTCCTGGACGCTGGTCGGCCATGGCTGGACGGCCTGCGCCTGCCCGGCGGGGCTTTGCCCCTGGCCATCACTCGTGTCCTGACTGCTTCGGATACCGGTCCTGAGGAACTCGCCCATCGCCACACGCAATCCTGCTGTGCAAATCATTCTCAGATACGGTTTTAGCGATCTTGCGAGTGATTATCAAGTACCCTTTTTGACATTCTTGCAGCCCGACTATGCTTGCCGGGTGCGGATAGCTCACGTAAACAGGCGCCCGGACGGCCCACTGCAGGCCCAGATGCCGGATTAGCTCAGCGGTAGAGCAGCGGTTTTGTAAACCGAAGGTCGGGGGTTCAATCCCCTCATCCGGCACCATTTTCCGTCAATCCAGCACCGGCTGGCCCATCACGAACCAGGCGCGGGCAATGGTCTCCCCGGCCAGTTCATAGATCGCGATCACATCCACACGGCCCGGCCCTTCAGGGAAGGTCCGCGTCACGACCTCGCGATCGACCACGGTGCTGCCAACCGACATCCGCGCGATCAGCTTGCCGAACAGGTTCGGTTCCCGGAAGCGCGCCTCATGGCGCGCCCGGATTGCGGCGGCGCCGCTGGCCAGCAGCGTATCGGGATGGGCGAAAATCTGCGCGTCTGCGGCCCAGCAGGCCATGAAGGCGTCGATGTCCTTCGCGTTATAGGCATCGAGCTGCCGGCCGACGATCTCTTCAGGAGTCATGATCCGCTCTGTGTTCGTGTTGCACAGACACTAGCAAGGCCGCGGCGAAACGGAATCGTGGAATTGTGCCGATGCAATCCGGCCGGACCTCCCAAAAAAACCACAATGCATGGCATAAGCTGCGGCATGTCATCCATGCTGATTCGCCTGCTGCCTCTCGTCGCCTTGACGCTGGCTATCCTGCCGGCCCGTGCCTCGACGCCCGAGGCCTGGCAGGCGCTGTTCGTCACGGCCGGACAGCGCTGTACGGCCGCCAGCGGCCTGCTGGAAGCCAAGGCCAGCGCCCAGCCCGCCGATTTCAACGATGAAGTGCTGATGCTGGTGACCGGCATGTGGCCGCAGCCGCATATGAAGCAGAGTTCGGCGCAGCTGCTATGCCGCTACAGCAAGGCCAATGGCCAGGTGCAGCTGATCGAGCTGCCCACCGACTGGCGCCTGCAGCTGCTGCGCAACTGACGCGTCAAGCGTCGAGCAGCAGGTCCTTGGCCCGGTTGATCTGCGCCGCCAGATAGGTCGAGCCGCCCTGGTCGGGATGGAATTTCTTCATCAGGCGGCGATGGGCGGCGCGGATATCGGCCTCCGGCGCGCCCGGCTTCAGCCCCAGCACATCCCAGGCCTGCTCACGCGTCATGGTGCTGCCATTTGCGGCCCCGGACATCGGATCTGCCGCCTCGCCCGGATCGCCGCTGGCGGCACGCTCGCGCCAGTCCTCGCCCACCGTGCGGTCGAGATAGGATTCCAGCAAAGCCGCGCCCTGGTTATCCGCAGCGCGGCAGTCGCGCAGCAGCAGGATCAGCTCCTCGAACCGCAGGCTGGACAGCCGCCTGCCGCCATAGCGGCCCTGCAGCACGTCGCCATCCATGCGGCCGGTGCCGTGATCCAGATGCATGCGCAGCCAGGCGGTCTCGACGCTGGATTGCGGACCGCCACTGCTGCCGGCCATGCCGTCCGGCGGGGCTTCGTGTCCTGTACGCGCGCGCTGCCATCCGGATCCGAGGCCGCGGCCGTGGAACAGGCCGCTGAACGGGATCAGGCCGCGCGGCAGGTAGCCCAGCGAGGCTGCTGCACCGGCCCCCAGCATCATCGCCACATCGATGCGGCCGCGGATGAGGAAAAAGATGGCCAGGCCGCCGCAGATCACCGCGCCGCCGATCTTCAATCCCCGCGCCAGCAGTTTCGGATCGGCATTGACGAAGGCCCGTGCGCCCAGCATCAGCAGGACGAGGATCACCACACCGATGGCAAACCATGCGGCCATGGTCAGCGCATCTGCCCGATCAGGGCCCGAACATCCCCGCCGGCGCCACGGCCGTAATCTTCCAGGGCGCGCATGCCGCCGGTGGCATAGACGGCAACGGCAGTAAGCAGCGCCCGCAGGGTCTCGGCGCTGGACTTGTCGAAGGCGCAATAGGCACCACGGGTCAGCTTCGCCATATCCTGGAAACAGGCGCGCGCCAGCGGCTCGTCGCCTTCCTGGAAGGCGAAGATCGGCACGCCCAGCAGGCCCAGCTCGCCGGCGCGCTGGGCGACATCGTCATGGGCCTCTTCCAGGCAGTCGCCGACATAGACCAGGGCATTGACCCGGCGTTCGCGGGTTTCGCCGATGGTGTGCTTGAGCACCCGCTCGATCTGGGTATGGCCGCCGACGCATTCGACCTGCCGCATCAGCCGCAGCATTGCATTGGCCTCGCCGACCCAGGGCGAGGCCTTGCATTCGCCGTGGCCGCGGAAGAACACCAGCTGGATATCCAGGCCGCCGAGGGCAGCCGTGGTGCGGAACATATCGGCCTGAATGCTCTGGGCTTCGTCCCAGGTCGCCCGCCGGCTAGCGGTGGCATCCATGGCAAAGACCAGCCGGCCGCGGCCATCGGCCTGGGGGGCCGGTTTGGGGCTCAGGGCGACCTGGCGCAGGAAGGCTTCGACCTGCTGGGTCGAGGATTTCACCGGGGTCCGGTTTTCCGTGCTCATACAGCAAGGATATAGGTGCTGCCGCCACAAAGCAAAATGGGCGGAAAAGCAAAACGCCGCCGGCAGGGCCGGCGGCGTTGCGGGATTGTCCGGGAGAGGCCGGTCAGCCTTCCTCGGTGAAGGCTTCCTCGCGCTTCTTGCGAATGGTCGGTAGCAGCACGACGATCAGGCCGATGGCCGCCATGCCCAGCATGATGGCGCTGATCGGGCGCTCGACGAAGACCATCGGGTCGCCGCGCGACAGCACCATGGCGCGCCGCAGGTATTCCTCCATCATCGGACCGAGAATGAAGCCGAGCAGCAGCGGCGCCGGTTCGCAATCCAGCTTGGACAGCACATACCCGAGCAGGCCGAACAGGGCCATCAGGTAGACGTCGAAATCGGAGTTGTTCAGCGAGAACACACCGATGGCGCAGAACACCAGAATGGCCGGATAGAGCAGATGGTAGGGCACGGTGAGCATGCGGACCCACAGACCGATCATCGGCAGGTTCAGCACCACCAGGAAGAAGTTGCCGATCCACATCGAAACGATGATGCCCCAGAACAGCGCCGGCTGTTCGGTCATCACCTGCGGGCCGGGCTGGATGCCCTGGATGATCATGGCGCCGATCATCAGCGCCATCACCGGATTGGACGGAATGCCAAGCGTCAGCATCGGGATAAACGAGGTCTGCGCGCCGGCGTTGTTCGCCGATTCCGGCGCGGCCACGCCTTCGATGGCGCCCTTGCCGAAATTCTTCGAATTCTTCGAGACCTTCTTTTCCAGCGAGTAGGCCGCAAACGATGCCAGCATGGCGCCGCCGCCCGGCAGAATGCCGAGCGCCGAGCCGAGCGCCGTGCCACGCAGCACCGGCGGGATGATGGTCTTGATATCCGCCCAGGTCGGCAGCAGGCCGGTGATCTTCTTGGTGAAGACGTCGCGCGATTCTTCGCTCTCCAGATTGCGGATAATCTCGCCCAGGCCGAACATGCCCATGGCGACGATCACGAAGTTGATGCCGTCGGCCAGTTCCGGGACATCGAAGGTGAAGCGCGGCGTGCCCGAGGTCACATCGGTGCCGACCAAGCCGAGCAGCAGGCCGAGCAGGATCATCGCGATCGCCTTGATCAGCGACCCATGCGCCAGCACAACCGACGCCACCAGACCCATCACCATCAGCGAAAAGTATTCGGCTGGACCGAATTTCAGCGCGATCTCGGCCAGCGGCGGCGCGAACACCGCCAGCAGGAAGGTCGCCACCGTGCCGGCGAAGAACGATCCGAGCGCAGCCGTCGAGAGCGCAAGGCCGGCCCTGCCCTGCCGCGCCATCTGATAGCCATCCAGCGCCGTCACCACCGAGGATGACTCACCCGGCAGGTTGATCAGGATAGCTGTGGTGGAACCACCATACTGGGCGCCATAATAGATGCCCGCGAGCATGATCAGCGCCGAAACCGGCGGCAGGCCGAAGGTCACCGGCAGCAGCATGGCGATGGTCGCCGTCGGCCCAAGGCCCGGCAACACGCCGATCAGCGTCCCGACAAACACACCGCCGAGGCAGTACAGCAGATTGAGCGGCGTCATCGAAACTTCGATGCCGATCATCAGGTTGGAAAGCAGTTCCATGACTTAACTCCTCAACCGCCAAGCCACGGCCCGCGGACCGGCATCGGCAGCCCCAGGGCATAGACGAAAACAATGACGCAGAACACGGCCATGCCGATCGCCAGCACCAGGGTCGGCATCCATTTGAAACGCTGGCTGGCGAAAGCACTGACGGCGACCAGGATCGCGGTGGCAACGGGAACGCCGGCATTGCGGACCAACACCGCGAACAGCAGCGTGGAAACAATGACCAGCAGCAGGCCCTTGAAGGTGAAGCCGCGCGGCGGCTCTTCAGAAACCGCGATGCCGCGCACACCGATCACAATGCCAATGATGACCAGAATGGCCGCCAGCACGATCGGGAAGAATGCCGGTCCCATGCGGCGGGCCGTGCCGAAACCGTAATCCCGGGCCAGCCAGATGAAGCCAACGCCAAACAGGATGAATAGTAGGCCGGAATAAAAGTCTTTTGGATTGCGGATAAAGGACATTTTTCCCCCTGCGCCGTATCCCCGGCTGCCCCCCGGCCACCTTGGCCATGGGGCAGACTTTGTACAAGGGGCGCCCGGCCTGCAAAAGGCCGGACGCCCCATCTTTTACGCCAAAGATATACTGCGTTTAGTCAGCGTATTCGCCGGCCGCCTTGATCACCGGCGCCCACTTGGCGATCTCGGCCTTCAGGTACGGACCAAGCGCCGCAGGCGTTGCACGATCCTGCGCCACCGGCTCGGTGCCGAGTTCACGGAAACGCGTCACGACATTGGTGTCCTTCAGCGCGGCCTGGAGAGCCGGCACCAGCTTGTCGATCGCAGCCTTCGGCGTGCCCTTCGGCGCATAGAGGCCATGCCAGATCGAGACGTCGAAGTCCTTGATGCCCGACTCATCCATGGTCGGCAGGTTGGGCAGCGACGGCACGCGGGTCTTGGTGGTGACCGCATAGGCCTTGATCTTCTCGCCCTTGATCTGGCCGGTGGTGTTGGTCGTCTGGTCGCACATCAGGTCGATCTGGCCGCCCAGCAGGTCGTTCATGGCCGGGCCGGTGCCCTTGTAGGCAACGGTGGTCATCTGGGTCTTGATGGCGCTCATGAACATCAGGCCGCAGAGATGCGAGGCCGCGCCGATACCGGCATTGCCGTAGGACACCTTGTCCTTGTTCTGCTGCACGTAGGCGATGAGTTCCTTCATATCCTTCGGCGGCAGGTCCTTCTTCGCCACCAGGGTCATCGGCACGTCGGTGATCAGGCCGATCGGCTCGAAGTCGGTGATGGTGTCGTAGGGCAGCTTGCGATACAGCGAGGCGCTGGTCGCGTGGCCGATATGATGCAGCAGCAGGGTGTAGCCATCGGGTGCTGCGCGGGCAACACGACCGGCGCCCAGCGTGCCGCCGGCGCCGCCAACGTTCTCGATGATGACCTGCTGCTTCAGCGTCGTGCCCATCGACTGGGCCACAAGACGGGCGACCGTATCAGTCGGGCCACCGGCAGCGAACGGCACCACGATGGTGATCGGCTTGGACGGATAGTCCTGCGCCTGAGCAGCGGTGCCCAGAAGCAGCAGGCTGCCAGCGAGCAGCGAAAGAGTCTTTTTCATATCGTCTCCCTGTTTAACAATTCCACGGAACCTGTACGGGACCGGTCGAATAGCCGTTGTATAAAGCATAACTTGGCCGCGCCCTCCAAGCAAAACCCATGGAGGAATTTCGCTTGTGCAGTGCAGCAATGCCGCCGTTTAAGGCAGATCAGTCTTCGGTGATGAGGTTGAGGCCGAGCAGCAGGGCCCGCACCTCCTGACGCGCCGCCGCCTGCGCCATATTGATGCCGCCGGCGCCACCGGAAAGGCTGGTGCGGTCGAGGTCCATCAGTGTCAGGCCACTGAGGAAAAGTTCGCGGAAAATCACGCGTTCCGACAAGCCCGGCAAAAACCGGAAGCCGATGCGTTTTTCCAGCGCCTCCAGCACATGACCGACATTGCGCTTGTTGCGCGCGTCCAGATGCGAGAGGCGATTGCGGATCACAACCCAGTCAACACTCTGGCGGTCGCGCGCCAGCCGCTGCTTGCGCTGCTCCCAAACCATGACGGCATAACGACTGGGCTTTATCACCTTCAGCGTGTCCGGATCGATTGTGGCGAGCAGATCGATGTCGATGAAGCTGTCATTCACCGGCGTGATCAGCAGATCGGCATGGGAATGACCGATACGGGCCAGGTTGGTATCGCTGCCGGGACAGTCGACCAGGATGAAATCGTGACGAGTGGAAAGACCGGCGACGGCCTCGGCGAAACGCGCCGCTTCCTCGGCCTCGGCTGCCGGACGATGCGGCTGGTCGCTTTCGGTGATCACCACATGCTCGGGCATCGCCAGGCGCAGGTTATGTTTGGCGATAAAAGCCTGCCGGTTTTCCAGATAGCGGGTCAGCGTGCGCTGCTTGCCGTCCAGATCGATGGCGGCGACACGGCCGCCCTCGGTCAGCAGCGCGATCAGGATATGCATCGAGGTGGTCGACTTGCCTGAGCCGCCCTTCTCGTTGCCGACGACAATGATGCGTGCCCGCTGTTGAGCGGTCATGGTGAACTCCGGATACAGATCCTGTTGAAACTATAGCAGCCCGAGCGCGCGCAACTCGGCCAGCAGCTCGGGCGGCATTTCGGCAGCGCCCTTGCCAGCCTTGGAGACATCCGGCGGTGTGTCTTCGTCTTCCAGATAGCGCCAGCCCTGGTGCGGGCGGCGCGGCTGCGGCAGCACCGGGATCAGCTCGGTCTTCATCACGATGCCGCAATGAGGCCCCTTGTTTTCCAGCACCGCCTCTTCCAGCCGCACGATGGGGCAGCGCACGGCGATATAGCCCTTGACGATCCAGTAGAGCGAGCCGCCGGCCAGCACCTCTTCGGCGCGCTTGGGCATATGCCGCGTGTAATGGGTGAAGGTCTTGCCGGCCTTCCTGCGCATTTTCATGCGCTCCTGGAAGTGCTCCATGCTGTCGATGCCGACGGCGATCTTCAGCAGATGAACCGGAACGATGGACGTCTTCGGGGCAGGCTTCTTCACAGGCATTTGGATTTCAGCGCCCTTGCCACGCTGGAGACCGGCGGCCGGCCGAGGCGGTCGGAAATCCACCAGGCCGTCTGCACCAGTTTCTTCAGGTCGACGCCGGTCTCGATCCCCATGCCGTCCAGCATATAGACCACATCCTCGGTAGCGACATTGCCGGTGGCGCCCGGCGCATAGGGGCAGCCGCCCAGGCCGGCGACGGAAGCATCATGCCGTGCGATGCCGCATTCGAGCGCGGCGAGCGTATTGGCCAGGGCCTGGCCATAGGTATCGTGAAAATGCGCGCCGATGGTTTCGAGCGGCACCAGCTTCGCGCAGGCCTCGATCATCGCCTTGACCTTGCCCGGTGTGCCAACACCGATGGTATCGCCCAGGGCAATATCGTCGCAGCCGAGATCGTAGAGCTGCTTGGTCACTTTCGCCGTCTGCTCGGGCGCGATGGCGCCTTCAAAGGGGCAGCCGACCACGACCGAAACAAAGCCGCGCAGCTTCACGCCATCGCGCCGGGCCGCTTCCGCCACCGGGCGCAGGCGTTCGATGCTTTCGTCGATGGTGCAGTTGATATTCTTCTTGGAGAAACTCTCGCTGGCGGCAACGAAAATGCCCACGGCTTCGGCGCCGGCGGCGCGCGCACCTTCGTAGCCCTTCATATTCGGCGTCAGAACCTGATAGGTCACGCCGGGCCGGCGCTTCAGCTGTGCCATCACCGCTTCATGGTCGCCCATCTGCGGCACCCATTTCGGCGAGACGAAGCTGGTGGCTTCCACGTGTTTCAGGCCACAATCGACCAGACGGTCGATCAGCTCCACTTTCACCTCGGTGGAGACAATGCCGGGTTCGTTCTGCAGGCCGTCGCGCGGCCCCGCTTCCCACAGGGTGATCCTGGACGGCATGCCCATGATCAGGCCTCGGTTTCCAGATTGAGCAACACGGCGCCCTCGCTGACCTGGTCGCCAGCGCGGAAGCTCACCTTGGCGACTGTGCCGCGCGCCGGCGCGCTGATGGTGTGTTCCATCTTCATGGCCTCCAGGATCATCAGCGGCTGGCCCTTCTCGACCTTCGCGCCCTCTTCCACCAGCACCGTCACCACCTTGCCCGGCATCGGTGCGGTGAGATGGCCGCTGCCGCCCTCGTCCAGATCGCTGACCGCCCGCGGATCGACCACCGTCAGACGATGGGTCTCGCCCGGCAGCATCACCGCCAGCTCGTCGCCCTGGGCATCCTTGCGGCGCACGATGCCCGCACGCAGACGGCGACCATCGACCACGGCATCCAGACCGCCATCGCCATCCAGGTTGCCCTGCACGGTCACATGGCCGCCCGGACCGTTCACCCGCAGGGCGCCGCCATCGAGATATTCAATCCGGCAACTGACATCGGTATCGCGTTCGCGGATCACCAGTTCATCCCAGCCCTGGTCGTTCAGGCGCCAGCCGCTGACCTGCGCCCAGGGCGACCAGCGGTCGCCGCTCGACAAAGCCTGCCGCTCGACGGACGCACGCTGCTCCAGGGTGACAGCCAGTGCGGCCAGCGCCAGCACCGTGATCGAGGCCGGCTCTGGCGTCGGGATCAGGTCGGCGCGGAATCGCTCGATGAAGCCGGTGTCCAGGTCGCCGGCAATGAAAGCCTCATGACCAGCCAGCGCGATCAGAAAGGCGGTGTTGGTCTGCACGCCGGCGATCTGGTATTCGGCCAGCGCCTGCTTCATGCGGCGCAAGGCCGACTTGCGGTCCGTGTCCCAGACGATCAGCTTGGCGATCATCGGATCGTAATAGGGCGTGACCGCATCGCCCTCGCGCACGCCGGTATCGACACGCACATGGGCATTCTCGGCTGGCGCCCGCAGGCGATGCAGCGTGCCGACCGAGGGCAGGAAATTCTTCTGCGGGTCTTCCGCGTAGATACGCGCTTCCACGGCGTGGCCGTTGATCGAGAGCTGGTCCTGCGCCAACGGCAGGGTGCCGCCGGCCGCGACATCGAGCTGCCAGGCCACCAGATCCTGCCCGGTGATCATCTCGGTCACCGGATGCTCCACCTGAAGCCGCGTGTTCATTTCCATGAAATAGAAGCGGTCAGGCCGAAGTCCATCGGAGACATCGGCGATGAACTCCACCGTGCCGGCGCCGACATAGCCGATGGCCTTGGCGGCAGCCACCGCAGCATCGCCCATCGCCTTGCGCATGGCCGGCGGCATGTCGGGCGCCGGCGCTTCCTCCAGCACCTTCTGGTGGCGACGCTGCACCGAACAGTCGCGCTCGAACAGATGCACGGCATTGCCATGGCTGTCGGCAAAGACCTGGATTTCGATATGGCGCGGCTTCACCAGATACTTTTCCAGCAGCACCTTGTCGTCGCCGAAGGCATTGGCGCCCTCGCGCTGCGCACCGGCCAGAGCAGTCGCGAACTCCTTGGCGGAATCGACACGACGCATGCCCTTGCCGCCGCCGCCGGCTACGGCCTTGATCAGCACCGGATAGCCGATGCGATCCGCTTCTTTCGCCAGAAGATCGGGGGACTGGTCGTCGCCGTGATAACCCGGCACCACCGGAACCTTGGCCTTTTCCATCAGCGCTTTTGCCGCGCCCTTCAGGCCCATGGCCTCGATGGCGGAAGCCGGCGGCCCGATGAAGACGATATCGGCGGCCTTGCAGGCCTTGGCGAATGCGGCATTTTCCGAGAGGAAGCCATAGCCCGGATGGATCGCCTGCGCGCCGGTCAGTTTGGCGGCGGCAATGATCCGCTCGGGCAGCAGGTAGCTTTCGCGTACTGCCGCGCCGCCGATATGCACGGCCTCATCAGCCATGGCGACATGGCGCGCCTGCGCATCGGCGTCGGAATAGACAGCCACCGTGGCAATGCCGAGCTTTTTTGCCGTGCGGATGACACGGCAGGCGATTTCACCGCGATTGGCGATCAGGATCTTGCGGAACACGGTCTGACGCTCCCCTTACTTCGCCCAGTTCGGCTTGCGCTTGTCGAAGAAGGCGGTCAGGCCCTCCTGCCCTTCCGGACTGGCGCGGCGGTCAGCGATATTCTGCGCCGTGAACTGCATCAGCTCGTCATCGACACGTACATGAGCAACACGACCGATCAGCAGCTTGCTGTCACGGATCGCGCCCGGTGCGCCCTGCAGCAGGGCCGCAATATAGTCTTCGCCACGCGCAGCCAGCGCTGCCTCGTCAGCAACAACCTCATGCACCAGGCCGATGCGGCAGGCATCCTCGGCGCTGAACCGTTCGGCGGTCAGGAAATAGCGGCGCGCCTGGCGCGGGCCGATGGCGGCCACCACATAGGGCGAGATCGTCGCCGGCGTGAGGCCGAGCCGCACTTCGGTCAGCGCGAATTTCGCATCCGCCGTCGAGACCACCATATCGGCAGCCGAGGCAAGGCCTGTGCCGCCGGCCATGCAGTTTCCGTGTACGAGGGCGAGCGTTGCCTGCGGCAGGTCGTTCAGCTTTTTCAGCATGCGCGCCATGTTCATGGTGCTGGCGCGGTTCTGTTCCGGCGTCGCCTGGCCGGACTTGCGCATCCAGTCGAGGTCGCCACCGGCCGAGAAACTCTTGCCCGCGCCTTTCAGCACCACCACGCGCACATCGGTATGGCCGGCGACCTGGTCCCAGATCGCGGTCAGGCGCTGCACCACATCGTCATTGAAGGCGTTGTGGATCTGCGGCCGGTTCAGGGTCACCGTGGCGACGCCGCGGCTGTCGATATCAAGCAGGACGAGTTCGTCAGACATGGTGCATCTCACATCCGGAACACGCCGAACTTCGTCGGCTCGGGCGGCGCGTTATGGGCCGTGCTGAGGCCGAGCGCCAGAACCGTGCGGGTATCGGCCGGATCGATGATGCCATCGTCCCACAGGCGGGCCGAGGCGTAATACGGATGACCCTGGCGGTCATACTGGGCGCGGATCGGGTTCTTGAAGGCCTCTTCCTCGTCCTTCGACCAGGTGCCGCCGCCGGCCTCGATGCCGTCGCGCTTCACGGTGGCCAGCACGCTGGCCGCCTGCTCGCCGCCCATCACCGAGATGCGGGCGTTCGGCCACATGAACAGCAGCCGCGGACTGTAGGCGCGGCCGCACATGCCGTAATTGCCAGCGCCGTAGGAGCCGCCGATGATGACAGTGAATTTCGGCACGCTGGCGCAGGACACGGCCGTGACCAGCTTGGCGCCATCCTTGGCGATGCCGCCGGATTCGTATTTCTTGCCAACCATGAAGCCGGTGATGTTCTGCAGAAACACCAGCGGGATATTGCGCTGGCAGCACAGCTCGATGAAATGCGCGCCTTTCAGCGAGCTTTCCGAGAACAGGATGCCGTTGTTGGCGATGATGCCGACCGGATAGCCATGGATGCGGGCGAAACCGCAGACCAGCGTGGCGCCGTACAGCTTCTTGAACTCGTCGAATTCGGAATCGTCCACGATCCGCGCGATAATCTCGCGCACATCGAAGGGAATGCGGCCGTCTTTCGGAATCACGCCGTATAGCTCGGAGACGTCATAGCGCGGCGGCAAAGGCGCACGCACATCGCCGGACACCTGCTTCACGCTGTTGAGATTGCCGACAATGCGACGCGCCAGCCCCAGCGCATGATTGTCGTTCATGGCGTAATGGTCGCTGACGCCCGAGGTGCGCGCATGGACATCGGCGCCGCCGAGATCTTCGGCCGACACCACCTCGCCGGTCGCCGCCTTCACCAGCGGCGGGCCGGCCAGGAAGATGGTGCCCTGATTCTTCACGATGATCGATTCATCCGACATGGCCGGCATATAGGCGCCGCCCGCAGTGCAGGAGCCCATGACCACGGCGATCTGCGGAATGCCGGCCGCCGACATATTGGCCTGATTGTAGAAGATGCGGCCGAAATGCTCCTTGTCGGGAAACACCTCGTCCCAGGTCGGCAGGTTGGCACCACCGGAATCAACCATGTAGATGCAGGGCAGACGATTCTGCATGGCGATTTCCTGCGCCCGCAGATGCTTCTTCACCGTCATCGGGAAGTATGTGCCGCCCTTCACAGTGGCATCGTTGCAGATGACGACGCATTCGCGCCCGGCCACCCGGCCGATGCCGGTGATCACGCCGGCCGCATGGATATCGCCGCCATACATGTCATAGGCGGCGAACTGACTGAGTTCGAGGAAGGGCGTGCCGGGATCGAGCAGCGTGCGCACGCGGTCGCGCGGCAGCAGCTTTCCGCGCGACAGATGCTTCTCGCGGGCCTTGTCGCCGCCGCCCTGCTTGATCAGGCGGACCTTGGCTTTCAGATCGTCGACCAGCGCCTGCATCTGCGCCGCGTTGTCGCGGAAGGCCGCCGAACGGGTATCGAGTTGGCTGGTAAGAGCGCTCATGGCAGGGCTTCTGCTTCTCGTTCTCGGGCTGTGGTTGTTCCGACCATGCCAGCGCCCCCGATAGCCTGCAAGGGGTGCGGCGGGAAAAGGATGCAGCCCGTGCGGCAAGCTGCTAATTTCGCCTTATCTATCGGCAACATCGATAAAAACTATGGAGGAACCATGGCCGGCAAAGGCTTCGATCTCAGCGGCAAGGTGGCACTGGTCACCGGTGGCAACGGCGGCATCGGCCTGGGCATGGCCGAGGGTCTGGCGCAGGCCGGCTGCGACCTGGTGATCTGGGGCGGCAACCCGTCCAAGAATGCCGCGGCCGAAACCAAACTGAAGACCCATGGCCATCGCGTGCTGGTGCAGAAGGTGGATGTGTCGGATGAGGCGCAGGTCGAGGCCGCCTTCGCCGAAGCCCTGAAGCAGATGGGTCGCGTGGACGGCTGTTTCGCCAATGCCGGTGTCAGCCAGGCGCGCGCCGCCTTCCATGAACTGGCGACGGCGGAATGGCGCCGGGTTCTGTCGGTCAATCTCGATGGCGCCTTCTTCACCCTGCGCGCCGCCGCAAAACATATGGTCGAGCGCAGCAAGGCCGGCGACAAGGCCGGTGGTCGCCTGGTCGGCATGGCCAGCACGGCTGGCGTGCATGGCGCGGCGCGGAACCAATCCTATGCCGCCAGCAAGGGCGCCATGCTGTCGATGATCCGTGCTCTGGCTGTCGAGATGGCGCGCTACGGCATCACCGCCAATTCCATCCTGCCCGGCTGGATCGAGACCGAGATGACGGCGGCCGGCGTCGCCGATCCGAAATTCAGCGGCAACGTGCTGCCGCGCATCCCGGTGCGGCGCTGGGGCCAGGGGTCGGATTTCAGCGGCATCGCCACCTACCTGATGAGCGATACCAGCAGCTATCACACCGGCGACAGCTTCGTGATCGACGGCGCCTACACCATCTTCTGACGGGCGGCTTCCCGGGCCGCCTTCATGCCCAGCCACTGCATGCGGACCACGCCGGCGAGGATCAGTATTCCGCCGGCGATCTGCTGCAGGGTGATGGCGCTGCCGAAAAACAGCGCCGAGACCAGCACGGCAAAGACCGGCGCCAGACTGGTATAGAGCGTCGCCACCGGTACGCCGACATGGCTGACGCCGTAATTCCAGAACAGGATCGCCAGGCCGGCGCCGCCAATGCCGACCCAGGCCAGCATGCCGAGTGCGGCAGCAGAGGGCACCTCCGACGGCAACCGCGCCGGCGTGATCATCGCCAATACCACGAACAGGCCGCAGATCAGCAGGCCGCCGGCCAGCGAGGTCAGGCAGGTGATGCGCATGTTGCTCCAGCCCAGCGGCGCGAGCCAGGCCTGCACCTTCAGGGAATACAGGCTCCAGCTCGCCATGGCGCCCACCAGCATGATTTCGCCCAGCAGGCTGAACTCGCCGGGGCCGCCGGCCTTTGGGCGCACGGCATCCAGCGCCACCAGCGCCGCGCCGATCACGGCACAGATCGCCGCCGGCCAGAACCCGCGCGCCAGCGGAGCGCGCAGCATCAGCTTGGTCATCAGCGCTGCCACCAGCGGGCCGCAGCTCATGGCAATGGCCGCCCGCACCGGCTCGGACAGCATGATGCCCACCGTGTAGAAGATGGAGAAACAGGCCATGATGACGCCCAGCTTCGCCACCACCGGCCAGGGCACCGGCGCACGGAAGGGCGAGGCCCGATCGAATACCAGCACCATGCCGATCAGCAACGGCGCCGGAATCAGGTAGCGGATCGCCGACATGAAAAACGGATCGATATGCCGGGTCGCCAGCACATGCGTCATCGGGATCATGGCGCCCCAGAGCAGCGCCGTAACGATGAGGCCGGTGACGGCCAGCGCGCCGCCGGCAGGTTTGACGCTCATTTGCGCTTGCTGAGCCAGCGGTCGATATGATCGATGCGGTCGGCGCCCCAGAACATCTCGTCATCGACAATGAAGGTGGGCGTGCCGAAGGCCTTGGCCTCGCTGGCCTCGGCGGTGGCATCCAGCACCGCCTGCCGGGCTGCGGCATCTTCGGCCGCCGCGGCGATCTCGGATTCCGGAACGCCCGCCACATGCACCACGGTCTTGAGATGCTCCGGCCGCGCGATGTCCTTGCCCTCGCCCCAGTATTGCCGGAACGCCGCCTTGGCCACCGCCACCGCCTTGGCCGGATTGCGCTCCTTCAGCCGGTAGAACAGCAGGCGCGGCAGCTTGACGTCGGTGGGAAACGGATCGGGCGTGGAGACGATGGGCAGGCCGGCGAGTTTGGCCGAGCGCGTCCAGTCGTGCATCATATGCTCCATCTTCACCTGCGGGATCGGCGCGCGATCCGGGATCGCCTTCCACAGATGGCCGATCGAGACCGCGCGCCAGTCGACGCTGCGGTTGTGCTTCTTCGCCACCGCCTCGATCTGGTTGGCGCCGATATAGGCGTAGGGCGAGGTGAAGTCCCAGTAGAAGATGATCGGGTTGGCCATGGCAGCGTTCCTCTCGGTTTTTATGTTTTATGTTACCAGCCGCCGCGCTGCAGCCAGCGGTCGACCTGGTCCAGGCGGTCGGCGCCCCAGAAGGGTTCGCCGTCGACAATGGTGAAGGGCGAACCGAAGACGCCGCGATGCTGGATCGCATCCTCGGTCACGGCGCGCAGCTTGTCCTTGATCGGCTGGCTTTCGATGCCGGCCATGAAGGCCTTGCGGTCGACGCCAAGACCGGCAGCGATATCGCCCACCGCCTCCGGCGCGGAAATGTCGATGCCATCGACGAAATAGGCCTTGTAGGCCGCCTTGATGAAAGCGACCGCCTTGTCGGGCTGTTCCTGCTGCAGCCAGTAGACGCCGCGCCCGGCGGCCTGGGTCGCCACCGGGAATTTCGGCGGCATGTTAAACTGGATGCCATGCTCGCGCGCGCTGCGCTTGAAGTCATGGGTCGAGTATTTGCCCTTCATCGGATACTGCGTCAGCGGCTGCGTGCCTTCGGACTTGAACACAGCGCCGAGCAGCATCGGATGCCAGTTGACGCTGCGGCCATGCTTCGCCGCGATCTCATCGATACGCTGGGCGCCGATATAGCCGTAGGGCGAGCCGAAATCGAAATAGAAATCCAGTGCAGCCGCCATGCTGCATCCTCCGTCTTTTTTTGTTTAGTCGAAACCAAAAGCACGGCGGAAGCCGCGCAGGATCGGATGCTCCTCGGGTTCCAGCTCGATGCCGATCGAGGTGATGCGGTCGTTGCGGATCTCGCGCACCACCAGCTCCACCGGGCCGAGACGGATACGGTCGCCGACCACGGGACGATGGCGCAGACGACGGCGGACAAAGGCGCCGGCCGGCTCCTTGCGGTCCTTCTCGTCGACGGCAATGCCATAGATCACCGACAACTCGCCCATCAGCGTATCGCCGGCCAGCACGAATTCGCCGAACACCTCTTCGCCGCGTTCGCGCTTGCGCTTGGCCTTGTCCTGCTTGCGCGCGGTGAACAGCCGGTCGAGCGCGAAGAACTGCTCCGGCGGCGCCAGCATCAGCAGGTAGTCGCCGGGCTCGATATTCTCCAGCTTGGTACGGTCCATCACCGTGCCGTCACGGATCACCGAGATGATGCGGCAGCGTCGCGGCAGCGGCAGCTCGGGGAAGCGATAGCCAAGCGCCGGCGCATCGGCCTCGATGCGGTAGCTGGCGATATCGCGATCCAGGGTCGAGCCCAGGTCGATATCGGCGGTGCGGGCCGCGGCTTCGGGCTTCGGCGGCAGCTCAAGGCCGAACAGCCGGGCGACCGGCGCAATCGTCCAGCCCTGCAGGGTCAGGGAGGCGAGCACGCAGACAAAGGCGGCGGTGACATAAAGTTCGGAATTGGGCAGCTTGGCCAGCACCGGGATGGTGGCCAGGAAGATCGGCACCGCGCCGCGCAGGCCGACCCAGGAGATGAAGCCGATTTCACGCATGGTGTAGCGGAACGGCAGCAGGCAGAGCATGACCGCCACGGGACGCGCCACCAGCATCAGCACACCGGCGATGATGCCGCCGCCCACGGCATAGGGCGTCATCTCCTCGGGCGTCATCAGCAGCCCGAGCAGCAGGAACATCACGATCTGTCCAAGCCAGCTCAAGCCGTCATAGAATCGCAGGATCACCTGCGCGCCGCGATGGCGCCGGTTGCCCAGCACCAGGCCGGCGACATAGACGGCGACGTAACCCGAGGCCTGCACGTAATGCGCGCCCGAGAAGATCAGCAGCGCGCCAGCCATGGCCACGATGGGATAGAGGCCGCCAGCCACCGCCACGCGGTTGAACAGGCCGACCAGCAAAAAGCCGCCGAGGATGCCGACCACCAGACCGCCCGCCATCTGCACCGTGAACAGGCCGAGCAGATTCAGCGTGTCGGGCACCTTGCCCAGCCGCAGCATCTCGACCATCACCAGCGTCAGGAAGATCGCCATCGGATCGTTGATGCCGGATTCGACTTCCAGGGTGCCGCTGACGCGTTTTTGCAGCGCCAGCCCCTTCATGTTGAGCAGGAAGAACACGGCGGCCGCATCGGTGGAGCCGACGATGGCGCCGACCAGGCAGGCTTCCAGCGGCTTCAGGCCGAAGGCGAAATGCGCCGCCACGCCGACCAGCGCCGCCGTCACCAGCACCCCGATGGTGGCGAGCACGAAGGCCGGGCCGATCACCAGCCGCACCGTGGAGAAATGCGTGCGCAGCCCGCCGTCGAACAGGATGATGCCGAGCGCCGCCGAGCCGACGGCATAGGTGAGCTGGTAGTCGCGGAAGACGATGCCGCCCGGCCCGCTTTCGCCGGCAAACAGGCCAAGCCCGAGGAAGACCAGCAGGAAGGGCACGCCGAAGCGGCTGGAGGCCGAGCCGGCAAAGATGCTGACCAGGACCAACAGAGATGCGATGAAAAGGATCTCGTTGGCCTGGTTCAATACCGCTCCTTACAGGGCCCTTGCGGGCGTTTGAGTCTAGCTTCCGGTGAGAGCGCGGCTGATCACCAGCCGCTGCACATCGCTGGTGCCTTCGTAGATCTGACAGACGCGCACGTCCCGGTAGATGCGCTCGACCGGGAAATCGGCGAGATAGCCGTAGCCGCCGTGAATCTGGATGGCATCCGAGCATACGCGCTCGGCCATTTCAGAAGCAAACAGTTTGGCCATGCTGGCTTCTTTCAGGCAGGGCGCGCCGGCATCCTTCAGCCGCGCCGCATTCAGCACCAGCTGCCGCGCCGCCTCGATGCGGGTCGCCATATCGGCCAGCCGGAAGGCCACGGCCTGATGGTTGATGATCGCGGTCCCGAAGGCCTGGCGCTGGCCGGCATAGTCGCGCGCCGCCTCGAAAGCCGCCCGGGCCATGCCGGTGGCCTGGGCGGCAATGCCGATCCGGCCTGATTCGAGGTTGGCGAGTGCAATGCGGTAGCCCTCGCCCTCGGCGCCCAGCAGGGCGTCAGCCCCCACTTTCAGGTCCTCGAAGACAATCTGGCAGGTATCCGAGCATTTCTGGCCCAGCTTCTGTTCCACACTCGCTACGGTGTAGCCCGGCGTGTCGGTGGGCACGACGAAGCAGGACATACCGCGCTTGCCCTGGTCCGGATCGGTGACGGCAAAGACCAGGGCCACCCTGGCGATCGAGCCCGAGGTGATGAACTGCTTCACGCCATTGATCACCCAGCCGTCACCATCGCGCCGCGCCCGGGTCTTGAGCGCAGAAGCGTCCGAACCGGCCTGCGGCTCGGTCAGGCAGAAGGCGCCGATCCACTCGCCGCGCGCCAGCGGCTTGAGGAAGCGTTCCTTCTGCTCAGGGCTGCCATAGCGCAACAGTGCCGCACAAACCGGCGAATTGTTGACAGACATGATGGTGCTGATCGCGCCATCGGCGGCGGCAATCTCTTCCAGTGCCAGCACATAGGATACGAAATCGGCGCCGGCGCCATCCCACTGCTCGGGAACACCCATGCCCAGCAGGCCAAGCCCGCCCATCTCGAGCAGCAGATCCACCGGCGGTTCGGCGCTGCGGTCGCGCGCAGCGGCCCCGGGCAGCAGCTTGTCGCGGGCGAAATCCTGCGCCATGGCGCGGATCATCTGCTGGTCTTGCGTCAGCATCGGCTTGGTCCTCGGCGTCAGATGCGCTTGCGGGCGGTAACCTCGATCTCAAGCTTCATCTTGGGATCGATCAACTGGCAGACCAGGGCGGTGGCCGCCGGCCGCGCTTTGGCGAAGTATTTGCCGCAGACGGGTGCGATCAGCGGAAAATAGCTGGCGTCGGTCAGGTAGTAATGCACCCGCACCACGTCATCCAGCGTGGCATCGGCCTGTTTCAGGGCGGCGATGATGTTCTGGAAAATCTGTTCGGCCTGCGCGGTCACATCGTCGCTGATGGTCATGGCGCTGTAATCGTAGCCGGTGGTGCCCGAGACATGGACCCAGTCGCCATCCACCACAGCCCGGGAATAGCCCATGGCCTTCTCGAAGGGAGACCCGGTGGAGATCAGGCGGCGGTCGTTCATCAGGTCGGTTCCTAGTTTTTCCGTGGGGTGAGCGAGAGACCGCCGGCATAGGCCAGCACCTGTTGCGGCGTCAGCGGCTGGCCGGCAGCGGCGCAATAGACGCCATCGAGCCGCAGACTGCCCTCGGCCAGCGGCTCTTCCTTCGCGGCTGCTGTCTTGCCTGACGCTGCGGCCTGGGCCTGCGGCTGGGCGTAGAAGCCAAGCGCCACACATTGCCGCGTGCCCAGATCGAAACGCCGGGTCAGCAACGGGCGGGTCGGGGTCGCCATTTTCACATCCTTCGGTTCGCTGGCCTGCGGCTTCGGCGCCTCCAGCCCCTTCAGAACCGTGGTGGCGAATTTTATCAGGTCGACCGGGCCGCTCAGGTAATGGTCTTCCTCACTGAGGTCGCGCAGCACCGCGATAGCGAAACTGCCGGCCGGCTTCTGCGCCTTCCACAGATAGCGATCGATGCGATAACCCAGCGGCGAGGTGAAGGCTTCGGCCATCTGCGGCGCGGTCGTCAGGCCCTCCGCCTCCCAGCGCACCCGCTGGTCAGCCGCCTTCACATGCTCCCAGCGCGCACCGCTATCGCCGGCCGCCGCCGAGGTGGCTGACAGCAGGATAACGGCGGCAAGGCTGCGGGATACGACCTTCACTTGGTCTCCTCGAAGATTTCACGCCCGATCAGCATGCGCCGGATTTCCGAGGTGCCGGCGCCGATCTCGTAGAGCTTGGCGTCGCGCAACAGGCGGCCGGTGGCATAATCGTTGATATAGCCGTTGCCGCCGAGAATCTGGATGGCATCCAGCGCCAGCTTGGTCGCCTTCTCGGCCGCGAACAGGATCGCGCCGGCGGCATCCTTGCGCGTGGTCTGGCCACGATCGCAGGCTTTCGCCACCGTGTAGACATAGGCGCGCGAGGCATTCATCTCGGTATACATATCGGCGACCTTGCCCTGAATGAGCTGGAAGGTGCCGATCGACTGGCCGAACTGCTTGCGCTCATGGATATAGGGCAGCACCACGTCCATTGCCGCCTGCATGATCCCCAGCGGACCGGCGGCCAGCACGGCGCGCTCGTAATCCAGGCCACTCATCAGCACGTTGACGCCCTTGCCGACCTGATTGAGCACGTTCTCTTCCGGCACTTCGCAGTCCTGGAAGACCAACTCGCCGGTATCCGAGCCGCGCATGCCCAGCTTGTCGAGCTTCTGCGCCGTCGAGAATCCCTTGAAGCCCTTCTCCACCAGAAACGCCGTGATGCCGCGCGGACCGGCGGCGGGATCGGTCTTGGCATAGACCACCAGCACATCGGCGGTCGGGCCATTGGTGATCCACATCTTGTTGCCGTTGAGGATATAACGGTCGCCCTTCTTGTCGGCGCGCAGCTTCATCGACACGACATCGGAGCCGGCATTGGGCTCGCTCATGGCAAGCGCGCCCAGGTGTTCGCCGGAAATCAGCTTGGGCAGGTAGCGCTTCTTCTGCTCCGGGCTGCCGTTGCGACTGATCTGGTTGACGCAGAGATTGGAATGGGCGCCATAGGACAGGCCCACCGAGGCCGAGCCGCGGCTGACCTCTTCCATCGCCACGCAATGCTCCAGATAGCCGAGGCCGGCGCCGCCGTATTCTTCCTCGGCGGTGATGCCATGCAGGCCCAGATCGCCCAGCTTGGTCCACAGGTCGCGCGGAAATTCGTTGGTCTTGTCGATGGCATCGGCACGCGGCGCCAGCTCGTTATCGACAAAGCCACGCACGGACTGGCGCAGCATATCGGCGGTCTCACCGAGCCCGAAATCGAGCGTCGGATAGCTGTTGGAGATCATGATTATACCCTTCTCGGACGAGACTTCTGAATCGGGTGACGGGACTGTAGCGGATTGCGGCTCAGGATGCAGCCGTGCGGGGCCCATCTGGACGCCCCATAATGCATATCAGCGTCGATAGCCCGGTGGCGCAGTGCACTATCTTGCCGGATTTCTCGGCAAACACATCGAAGCCCGTAATGGTCAGGGTGCGACCATGACGGGTGACCTGCCCGCGTGCCACAAGGCGGTCGCCATCGGCCGGCGCCATGATGTTGATCTTGTATTCCACCGTCAGCACCGTGGCATCGGCCGGAAACAGGCTGAAGGCGGCATACCCTGCAGCGGAATCGGCAATCATGCCGACAATGCCGCCATGCACGAAGCCGTGCTGCTGTGTCAGGTCCGGCTTGCGCACCATCTCGATTTCGCAGAAACCGGGCGTCACGGCAGCGATCGACGCGCCGATCAGATGCATCGCCGGCTGGCGGTTGAAACTGTCGCGCACGCGGGATTCGTAATCCTCGACCTGCGGCTTGAACTGGGGCTGTGAAAACTGGGTCACGCGGCGGCGTCCTTCGGTGCGGGAGGCTGCAGATCGAATGCGGCAACAATACGGTCGATGAAGACCGGCGGAAATGGCCGCGAGCGGCGCTGCTGCAGATCGATGCAGACGCCGGTCAGCCGCGCCGCCATCGCCTGGCGTTCGTCGCCGATGCGGATCAGCCGGTGACGGAACACGATCTTGCGTTCGCCGATGCTCTCCACCGTGCTTTCCATCCGCACCATATCGCCGCCGCGCAGCTCGGCCTGATAATCCACCTCGGCCCTGACGGCGGCGACACCGGCATGCTCCGTCATCATCTGGTCGCGGCCCCAGCCATGAAGGGCGCCCATGGCGAAGGCGGCATCGCCCAGCCAGCCCATGTAGAAACTGACATTCACATGACCCAGATGGTCGCACTGCCAGGCCTGGGTCATCAGGCGCAGGGTTTCGATATAGCGGTCGGCCATAGCCGGGCCTCGTTCAGGGTTTCCTCTGGCTCCCCTGATACCCCGCAAATCGGAATAGAGAAAATCGATTGTATTTATAGTTCGGATAGTTTTTCTCTATTCGGCATGAACCTGACCCAGATCCGTTACTTCATGGCCGTGGCCGAGACCGGCAGCTTCACCCGGGGTGCCGAGCGCGCCAACGTGACCCAGCCGACCCTCTCGGCCGGGATCAAGCGTCTGGAGGAATCGCTGGGCGCCAGCCTGTTCGACCGCGCCCGCGCCGCCCAGCTCACCCCGGCCGGGGCCCGCTTTCTGCCGCGCGCCCGCCTGCTGCTGCAGGAATGGACCGCCGCACGCCGCGAACTGCGCCAGGAAGGCCGGGTGGCGAAACTGCGGCTGCGGCTGGGTTATATTCCCGGCCTGCCGCAGCAGCGCCTGACCGCCCTGCTCGGCAGCTTCGTTGCCGCCCATCCCGATATCGCGCTGGAGACTCTGGAAGCGCCGGCGGCCACGCTGAGCAAGCGCTCCGACATGGGCCGCATCGACGCCGCGATCCTGCCGCTGACCGATGATCGCGACGACCGCAGCCTGACCCTGTTCCGCCAGCGCTACCTGCTGGCCGTGCCGCTGCATCATGCCCTGGCCCATCGCGCCAGCGCGCGGGTTGCCGACCTGCAGGACCAACCCTTCGTGATCCGTCCGCAGGCCGAGATCATGCCGGCTGCCGAAAAACTGTTCGACACGCTGAATGTACGGCCGCGCATCATCGGCCGCGCCGAAAGCGATGCCGGCCTGCTGGCGCTGGTGGAAGCCGGCCTCGGAGTTGCGATCCTGCCGCACTGGCTGGCTGGCGACGGCATCGCCACGCTCAGCCTGCCGGAGCTGCGCGATGCCCATCGCATCGGCCTGGTCTGGCGCGACGACAGCGACGCGGCGCTGCAGCAGTTGCGGGAGTTCGCCAGCGGCCATGACTGGGATGCCGCCGCGCGGCATCCCGTCATCGGGCATTAGACTTTGGCGGCTGCCGCGTCGGCGTGATCCTGGGCATCAACCACGGCGACCGCGCTCATGTTGACCAGGCCGCGCACGGTGACATTGCGCGACACGATATGCGCCGACTTCGCCGCCCCCATCAGGATCGGGCCGACATAGAAGCCCTGCTCCATCTGGCGCACCAGGTTGGACGAGATATTGGCGGCATCGAGATTGGGCATCACCAGCAGATTGGCGCTGCCCTTCAGGCTGTTGTCGGGCATCAGCTTCTCGCGGATCGCTTCCGAGACGGCGGCATCGGCCTTCATCTCGCCCTCGATCTCCACATCCGGCATCAGCTGATGCAGGCGGCGGGTCGCCTCGCGCATCTTCAGCGCCGTGGGCGACGACGACGTGCCGAAATTGGAATGCGACAGCAGCGCGATCTTCGGTACCACGCCGAAGCGGCGCACTTCATCGGCCGCAAGCTGCGTGATCGCCACGACCTCGTCCGCCGTAGGATCGAGGCTGACATTGGTATCGGTGATGAACAGCATGCCATGGGGCAATACGAGGAGCTGCATGGCCGCCGGCACCAGCACGCCCGAGCGCAGGCCGATCACATCGACAATATGCGGCAGATGCTGGTCATACTGGCCCACGGCGCCGCAGATCATCGCATCGGCCTCACCGCGCTGCACGGCCATCGCCGCGATCACGGTGGTGTTGGTACGGATCACGGTGCGGGCATCGTCGGGCGCCACGCCCTTGCGCTTCATCAGCGTCAGGTAACCGGTCCAGTATTCGTGATAGCGGTCGTCGCGCTCCGGGTCGATCAGCTCGACGGTCTCGCCGATCTTCAGGCGCAGGCCGAGCTTCTCGATGCGGCGTTCGACCACGGCGCGGCGGCCGATCAGGATCGGCTGCGCCACCTTGTCGTCCAGCACGATCTGGGCGGCGCGCAGCACGCGCTCGTCCTCGCCCTCGGCATAGATCAGGCGCAGCGGGCGGCGCTTGGCGCGCTCGAAAGTCGGCCGCATGACAAAGCCGGTGCGGTAGACGAACCGCTCCAGGCTTTCGCGATAGGCCTTCATGTCGGTGATCGGGCGCGTCGCCACGCCGCTGTCCATCGCCGCCTGCGCCACCGCCGGCGCGATCTGCAGGATCAGGCGCGGATCGAAGGGCTTGGGGATGAAGTATTCCGGGCCGAAGCTGAGCGCCTCGTCATTGCCATAGGCGCGGGCGACGACGTCGGAGATTTCCGCCATGGCCAGATCGGCGATGGCGCGGACGGCAGCCAGTTCCATCTCCGTGTTGATCGTGGTGGCGCCGACATCCAGCGCGCCGCGGAACAGGAAGGGGAAACAGAGGACGTTGTTGACCTGGTTCGGGTAATCCGAGCGCCCGGTGGCGATGATCGCGTCGGGGCGTACCTTCTTGGCCTCTTCCGGCAGGATCTCCGGCGACGGATTGGCCAGCGCCAGGATGAGCGGTTGCGGCCCCATCTTCTCGACCATCTCCGGCTTCAGCACATTGGCGGCCGAAAGACCGAGGAAGACATCGGCGCCGACGATGGCGTCACCCAGGGTGCGGTGGTTGGTCGGGCGGGCATAGCGCGCCTTGAACTCGTCCATTTGTTCGGTGCGGCCCTCATAGACCACGCCGACGATATCGCTGACGACGATGTTTTCCGACTTCACGCCCAGCGCCACGAGAAGGTCCAGGCAGGCCAACGCGGCGGCGCCGGCGCCGCTTGCGACCAGGCGCACGTCCTCGATCTTCTTGCCGACCACACGCAGGCCGTTCAGCACGGCGGCGGCCACCGTGATGGCGGTGCCATGCTGGTCGTCGTGGAAGACCGGAATCTTCATCTTCTGGCGCAGCGCGCGCTCGACCACGAAGCATTCCGGCGACTTGATGTCTTCCAGGTTGATGCCGCCGAAGGTGGGCTCCAGCGACGCGATGATGGCGATCAGCTTCTCCGGGTCGGTCTCGTTGATCTCGATATCGAAGACGTCGATGCCGGCGAACTTCTTGAACAGCACCGCCTTGCCTTCCATGACGGGCTTGGAGGCGAGCGGGCCGATATTGCCCAGGCCCAGCACGGCGGTGCCGTTGGAGATCACGCCGATCAGGTTGCCGCGGGCGGTCAGCTCGGCGGCCTGGCCGGGATCCTCGACAATGGCGTTGCAGGCGGCGGCAACGCCGGGGCTGTAGGCCAGCGCCAGGTCGCGCTGGGTGCCGAGAGGCTTGGTGGGGGTAATTTCCAGCTTACCGGGCTTGGGCAGCCGGTGATATTCCAGCGCCGCGCGGTCGAGGTCGGATTTCATCAAATCACTCGTTGGATCAACGATAGGGGCAGCCGGTCAGGCCGATTGCCGCCGGGGCAATCAGGCTTACAACAGCCGCATCACGGATGAAAGTGGGACAGGACGTCGCCGGCTGGGAATATGCCCCTGAGGTGGGGTCAATCGAATGGTGCGGTCGAAAAGACTCGAACTTTCACGGCCTTTCGGCCACAGCCACCTCAAGGCTGCGCGTCTACCAATTCCGCCACGACCGCATTTTCGGGCGACGCGGGGGAATAGCAAATCCCGCCGGGGTATTCAAGGCCGCGCCAGAAGTTAATGGCCGATCAGTCGTCAGACCCAATCTTGCTTAGTCGTCAGACATCGTGTCGGTGATCGAGACAGCAACCTTTTCGCCGGAAATGACGATTTCGCCACGGGCGATCAGCTTGTTGTTGGCGAAGATCCAGGCATGGTCGTCGACGCTGGCATCCAGCTCGATCACGGCGCCACGGCCGACCTTCAGCACCTGGTGGATTGGCATGGTCGCCTTGCCCAGCACCACCGAGATCTCGACCGAGACGTCATTGACTGCCGTATTCACCGCCACGGGGTACCTTCCTTCCGGCCACTACAGCCGCTAAGTAACGCATCTCAGGTTAGCACAGAGTTAAGCTCATGTCCGTTCTCCCGCCGCCTTTGAGCCTGATCGACACCCCCGCCGGCCCGGTCGAATGGGCGATCAGCGACGGTCCGGTCCCCTATGAGGCCGCCCTGGCCGCCATGGAGGAGCGCGTCGCCGCCATCCGCGCCGGCACGGCGCCGGAGCTGGTCTGGCTGCTGGAGCATCCGCCGCTCTATACCGCCGGGACCTCGGCCAAAGCCGCCGACCTGCTCGACCCGCGCTTCCCGGTGCATTCCACAGGCCGTGGCGGGCAATACACCTATCATGGCCCCGGCCAGCGTGTGGTTTACCTGATGCTGGACCTCAACCGCCGGGGCAAGGACGTGCGCGCCTTCGTCTGCCGGATGGAGGACTGGGTGATCGCCACGCTCGCCCGCTTCAACGTCAAGGGCGAGATCCGTCCCGGCCGGGTGGGCGTCTGGGTCGACCGTTCGGCCGAACAGGGTCCGGGCCGGGAGGACAAGATCGCCGCCATCGGGGTGCGGGTCCGGCACTGGGTCACCTTCCACGGCCTGAGCCTGAATGTCGACCCGGCGCTGGAGCACTACCAGGGCATCGTCGCCTGCGGCATCCAGAACACGGCGGCCGAACCCTTCGGCGTCACCTCGCTGGTCGACCTGGGCCTGACCGCCGCCCTGCCCGATGTGGACCTGGCCCTGCGCGACACCCTGGAAACCGCCCTGCTGGATCGCCTGGGCGCAACCTGCACTACCTGATTAAGTAAATATCATAAAATACTGAACAGTATTATTTATTCCGGCGTTCATGAGCGCGGCGCTGCTGCCGGCTCATGCTTTCGGTCGAGACCACTTTCGGTGCCTCTGAAGCGGCCTTTGACTTCACGAACAGGACGTAAACCGCCGTGAAGATGACCACCACCCCGAAGCCGACCCACTGGTTCTGCGTCACCCACCAGGCGAGGCCGCCAAAGCCGAGCGATCCGGCATAGCAGATCGCCCAATCCTTCAGGCCCATAACCAGTTTTCTTTTCTCTGCCATAATCTTACCGATACTATATTATTAAGAATGCGAACTTGAGGCCGCCCATATTGGGATTCTGTTGTAGCATCCCTCCGAATGCCTGTCCCCGCTTCGGGATGCTTCGCCAGGCTTCCCTGATCTTCGTTCCGCTTCGATCTGCTTCCTTTGGCTTCGCTGCCGTTCCCTCGGCTTCGTTTGCCTTCCCCTGACCTTCGTTTCGCTTCGTTTGCATTCGTTTCTGCTTAGACGGATATCAGCCTCGGCGCATTGCAACCGCAGGAACATATAGCGTACATTTTAGCGGCTTCAAGGCCTCTCGCCCGCGGGTCTTGATCTTTCCGGCAGACCGCTTTACGTTATTCGTCGAATAACGAATAGAGTGTCATGTCAACCAAATCCGAGACCATTGCCAAGATCGACGACGCCTGCTGCACGGACGGCACGGTCCAGCCCGCGGTGCTGGCCGAACCGCTGCGGGCCGAGGACGAGGAACTGGCGCTGCTGGCGAAGGCGATCGGCCATCCGGTCCGCGTGCTGATCCTGCGCAACCTGCTGCGGATCGGCGCCTGCTATTTCGGCCGGCTGGCCGACCTGCTGCCCGTCGCCCCCTCCACCGCCTCCCAGCATCTGACCATCCTGAAAGACGTTGGCCTGGTGAAAGGCGAGATCGAGGGCGAGCGTCCCTGCTACTGCGTCGACATCGAGAAGCTTCGCCGTGTGCAGCAGCTGATCGGAAACCTGTAAAAAATTTGCCCTGAATATTCGTATTTCGACGAACGACGAAGGAACGCCGATGAACGCCACGACACAAATCCAGCGCCCCGCCCTGCCGGTCATCGTCATCGGTGCCGGCCCTGTCGGCCTTGCGGCGGCCGCCCATCTTCTGGCGCGCGACATCCCGGTGACGCTGCTGGAAGCCGGCGAGACCGTGGCCGCCAATGTGCAGCGCTGGGGCCATGTGCAGCTTTTCTCGCCCTGGTCCTACAACATCGACAAGGCCGCCCGCGCCCTGCTGGAAAAAACCGGCTGGCAGGCGCCGAAGCGCAGCGCGCATCCGACGGGTGCGGAACTGTACGAGCAATACCTGAAGCCGCTGGCCGCCACGCCGGAGATCGCCAGCATCCTGGAGCGCAATGCCCGCGTCACCGGCGTCAGCCGGCTCGGCTTCGACAAGATGAAATCGGCCGGCCGCGACCGCGCGCCCTTCTCCGTCATCGTCCGCGGTCAGGATGGCACCGAACGCCAGCTGCTCGGCGCGGCCGTCATCGATACCTCCGGGACCTGGACGCAGCCCAATCCGCTGGGCAGCAATGGCCTGCCGGTGCCGGGCGAGACGGCGGCTGCCGATGCCATCGCCTATGGCGTGCCGGATGTCGCCGGTGCGGATGCCATGCAGTATGCCGGCAAGCGCGTGCTGGTCCTGGGCGCGGGTCACTCGGCGGCCAATGTGCTGCTCGATCTCGCCAGACTGAAGGACCGCGCACCGGACACCACCATCCTCTGGGCCGTGCGCGGCGACAGTCTCGCCCGCCTGTTCGGCGGCGGCGAGAATGACAAGCTGGCCGCGCGCGGCGCCCTCGGGCAGGCGCTGGAACGGCTGGTGCAATCGGGTGGTATCGCGCTGCATATGCAGAGCAGCATCAGCCGGGTCGACGCCGGCAAATCCCTGACGGTCAGCCTGACGCAGCCGAACGGACAGACCGCCGTGCTGGCGGTGGATCGCATCATTGCGGCGACCGGCCAGCGGCCCGACCTGGATATCCTGCGGGAAATCCGCCTCGATCTCGATCCCGCCACCGAGAGCCCGCGCGTGCTGGCACCGCTGATCGATCCCAACCTGCATTCCTGCGGCACCGTGCGTCCCCACGGGTATCGCGAACTGGCCCAGCCCGATGCCGGTTTCTATATCGCCGGCATCAAGAGCTATGGCCGCGCGCCGACCTTCCTGCTGGCGACCGGCTATGAGCAGGTGCGCTCCATCGTCGCCGCCATCGCCGGCGACAGGACGGCGGCCGACGATGTGCAGCTCGACCTGCCGGAAACCGGCGTTTGCAGCACCAGCCGACCGGCGGCAGCAGAGACAACAGGTTGCAGTACGGCCTCGTCGTCCTGCGGTGCGCCCAAGCCGGCCGTCGTCGCCACGGCCGCCAAGACCTGCTGCTGAAGCCCCATGCCGATCGCTAAAGACCGCCGCACCACCATCGTTCTGGCACTCGGCACCGCGCAGACGCTGGCCTGGGGCTCGACCTATTACCTGCCAGCCATTCTCGCCACCCCGATGGCGGAAGCGTTCGGCGTGTCCACCGGCTGGATTTTCGGCGCCTTCTCCGGCGCCATGCTGCTGACGGCTTTCATCGGTCCCACCGTGGGCCACCGCATTGACCGTTTCGGCGGTCGCAACATGCTGACGGTATCGAGTCTTGTCTTTGCCGCAGGACTTGCCCTGCTGGGCGCCGCCCCAAACCTGGCAACCTATGTGTTGGCCTGGCTGATCATCGGCACTGGCATGGGCATGGGCCTCTATGAGGCGGCCTTCGCCTCGCTGACTGCGATCTATGGCAAGGATGCCCGCAGCGCCATCACCGGCATCACCCTGCTGGCCGGTTTCGCCAGCACGGTCTGCTGGCCCATCTCCGCGCTGGTCGATGCCGAATGGGGCTGGCGGACCACCTGCTTCGTCTGGGCCGCAGCCCATCTGCTGATCGGCCTGCCGATCAACCGCTTTCTGATCCCGGTCGAACTTGGCGAACATGCCGCGCCAAAGGCGCAGGCCGCCGCCCCGCCCGAAGATCTGTTCAGCCGGCCGATGCTGCTGCTGGCCTTTGCCTTCGCCGTGACCTGGTTCACCAGCACGGCCATGGCGGCCCATCTGCCGCGCATTCTGGAAAGCGCCGGCGCCAGCAAGACCGTCGCCATTGCCGCGGCCGCGCTGGTCGGCCCGGCACAGGTCGCCGCCCGCCTGCTGGAATACAGCGTGCTGCAGAAGCTGCATCCCCTGCTATCCGCCCGCGTCTCCGCCATCACGCATCCGCTGGGGGCCGCCATGGTGCTGCTGTTCGGCCCGGCGGCCGCCTATCTCTTCACCATCCTGCATGGCGCCGGCAACGGCGTGATGACGATTGCCAAGGGCACGCTGCCGCTGGTGATCTTCGGTGCGGCGGGCTATGGCCGCCGCCAGGGCTGGCTGGTGGCGCCGGCGCGCTTCGGCCAGGCCGCAGCCCCCTTCGTGTTCGCCGTGCTGCTGGAACGTTATGGCGCCTATGTCCTGCTGTTCTCCAGCGGCCTCTGCCTCGTGGGCTTCGTCGCCATGATGCTGCTGCGCACGACCGCGTCCTCCGAAACCATCGCCAAAGCCTGAGACCCCACAATGGATACCGGCAAGACCTACAACATCCTCTTCCTCTGCACCGGCAATTCCGCCCGCAGCATCCTCGCCGAAGCGATCATGAACGAGATTGGCGGTGGCCGGTTCAAGGCCTTCAGCGCCGGCAGTTTTCCCAGGGGCGAAGTGCATCCCGTCGCACTCGACCTGCTGCGGAAAAGCGGTCACGACATCGGCGGCCTGCGCTCGAAATCCTGGGATGAATTCGCCGGGCCGGATGCGCCGCCGATCGATTTCATCTTCACCGTCTGCGACAACGCCGCCAACGAGGTCTGCCCGATCTGGCCCGGCAAGCCGATGACGGCCCATTGGGGCCTGCCCGATCCGGCTGCCGTGCTGGATAACGAAGTGGAGCAGCGGCTGGCCTTCGCCGACACCTATCGCATGCTGACCAACCGCATCCGTGCCTTCGCCAGCCTGCCGTTTGCGGCGCTGGACGATCTGACGCTGCACAGCCGCCTGCGCGACATCGGCAAGGACAGGGCCGCGGCCTCGTGACGACCGCTGCCGCCCCGCCCGCCGCTCCGGCCATCGGTTTCTTCGAGCGTTACCTCACGCTCTGGGTCGCCCTGTGCATTGTCGCCGGCATCGCCGCCGGCCACTGGATGCCCGGTGTTTTCCAGGCGGTTGCCGCCCTGGAAATCGCCCGCGTCAACCTGCCGGTGGCGCTGCTGGTCTGGCTGATGATCGTTCCGATGCTGCTGAAGATCGACTTCGGCGCGCTGGCCTCGGTGAAACAGCACTGGCGCGGCATCGGCGTGACGCTGTTCATCAACTGGTCCGTCAAACCGTTTTCGATGGCGCTGCTGGGCTGGCTGTTCGTCGGCTGGCTGTTCCGCCCCTGGCTGCCGGCCGACCAGATCGAGTCCTACATCGCCGGCCTGATCCTGCTGGCGGCGGCGCCCTGCACGGCGATGGTGTTCGTGTGGAGCAACCTGGTCGACGGCGAGCCGCATTTCACGCTGAGCCAGGTGGCGCTGAACGACGCCATCATGGTGGTGGCCTTCGCGCCCCTCGTGGGGCTGCTGCTCGGCATATCCGCCATCGCCATCCCGTGGGAGACGCTGCTGCTGTCGGTCGGACTGTATATCGTGATCCCGGTTGCGGTGGCGCAGCTCTGGCGCCGGGCACTGCTGGCCGCCGGCAGCGACACATTCGCCCGCATCCAGCGCCGCCTCGGTCCGGTGTCGCTGGTGGCGCTGCTGGCCACGCTGGTCCTGCTGTTCGCCTTCCAGGGCGAACAGATCGTCGCGCATCCGCTGGTCATCGCCCTGCTGGCCGTGCCGATCCTGATCCAGGTCTATTTCAATTCCGGGCTGGCCTACTGGCTCAATCGCCAGTGCGGTGTCGCCCATTGTGTCGCCGGCCCTTCGGCCCTGATCGGCGCCAGCAACTTCTTCGAACTGGCCGTGGCCGCCGCCATCAGCATCTTCGGCCTGCAATCCGGCGCGGCGCTGGCCACCGTGGTCGGCGTGCTGATCGAGGTGCCGGTGATGCTGTCGGTGGTACATATCGTCAATCGCAGCCGCGGCTGGTACGGCGCGCGCTGACCGGCCGTACCGGACTGTGACGGCCGCCCTGTCCTTTCGCCGCGATCCCGGTCAGGATGACGACTTCATCCGCGACGGAGTCCCGCCATGAACGTCCTGATCTTCGGCGCCACCGGCATGGTCGGCCAGGGCGTGCTGCGCGAATGCCTGGCCGATCCCGGCGTCACCCGGGTGGTGTCGGTCGGCCGCAGCCCCGCGCGCGACACGCCGATGGGCCGGATGCATCCCAAGCTGGAAGACCTGATCCATGCCGACCTTTACGACTACAGCGCCATCGCGGACCGGCTGAGCGGCTTCGATGCCTGCTTTTTCTGTCTCGGCGTCTCGGCCGCCGGCATGACCGAGGCGGCCTATACGCGGGTGACCCATGACCTGACGCTGGCGGCAGCGACCACGCTGGCCCGGCTGAACCCGCAGATGGTGTTCACCTATATCACCGGGCGCGGCACCGACAGCTCCGAACAGGGCAGCATCATGTGGGCCCGGGTGAAGGGCCGCACCGAGAATGACCTGCTGCGCCTGCCCTTCCGGGCCGCTTACATGTTCCGTCCCGGCGCCATCGAGCCCCTGCACGGCATCAAGCCGAAAAGCCGGGTCTACCGCGCGGCCTATATCCTGCTGATGCCCTTTATGCCGTTGGTGAAAAAGCTCTGGCCGGAATCGCTCACCACCACCGAACAGGTGGGCAAGGCGATGATCGCGGTGGCGCGGACTGTGCCGGAGAAGCGCGTGCTGGAAGTGCGCGATATCAACGCGCTCTGATTACAGCGTCTTGGTCTGCGAAAACCCGGTCGCGCCGGCAGCCAGCTCGGCCTCTTCCGGCGTCACCGGGGCATCCTGAACCGCCTCGACATGGGCGGCGTCCGGGCCCTGGTGCAGCTCCTGCTCCAGGCTGTCGAGATCGGACTTCTCGCCATAGGCCAGCACTTCCACCCTTCCGTCGCGCCGGTTGCGCACCCAGCCGACCAGGTTCAGATGCTTGGCCCGGCCCGAGGTCCAGTAGCGGAATCCCACCCCCTGGACCTGGCCGGAAACGAAATAGCGGCGTGCCATCTTGCTCATGGGGGAAGCTTAACCTGCGGCGGTTGGGGGGAAAAGCGGTGGTATGAACGTAACCATGGCGTCCGGCCGGCCATGGCCTAATATGCCGGACACGGAACGAGTCCGTAGAGAAACGGCAAGACACGAGAGGAATTCCATGCGCTTCACCCGGCTTCTGGCCGCCGGCCTCCTGGCCGCCGCCCTGCCCCTGACTGCCACCCTGACCGCCACCCTGACCGCCACTGGCGCTCTGGCCCAGGCCTATCCCACCAAACCGGTGAAGGTGGTCGTGCCCTTCCCGGCCGGTGGCACCACCGACATCCTGGCCCGCCATGTGGCCGCCAAGCTGGGCGACCGCCTGGGCCAGCAGTTCATCATCGACAACAAGGCCGGCGCCGGCGGCAACATCGGCACCGAATCGGTGGCGAAGGCCGATCCCGATGGCTACACCATCATGATGGGCACCATCGGCACCCATTCGATCAACATCAGCCTGTACAACAAGCTGGGCTACGATCCGGTGAAGGATTTCGCGCCGCTGTCGCTGATCGCCATGGTGGCCAATGTGCTGGTCGTGCATCCCTCGGTGCCCGCAAAGAACGTGCAGGAGTTCATCGCGCTGGCGAAGTCGCAGCCGGGCAAGCTCAACTTCGGCACGCCGGGCAACGGCACCTCGGGCCATCTCTCGGCCGAGTTGTTCAAGACCATGACCGGCACGGATCTGGTGCATGTGCCCTATCGCGGTTCGGGCCCGATGCTGACCGACCTGCTCGGCGGCAATGTGCAGTTCACCTTCGACAACCTGCCCTCGGCCCTGCCGCATATCCGCTCCGGCGCGCTGCGGGCGCTGGGCGTCACCACGCCGAAGCGCTGGCCGTCGACGCCGGATATCCCGACCATCGCCGAACAGGGCCTGCCGGATTACAGCGCCACCGCCTGGTTCGCCATGTATGCCCCGGCCAAGACCCCGGCGCCGATCGTGGCCAAGCTGAATGCCGAGATCGACGCGATCCTGAAGACGCCGGAGATGAAGGCGCAGTTCGACCAGCAGGGCGCCGAGCCCGTGGGCGGTTCGCCGCAGGTGCTGGCCGACCTGATGAAGACCGAGATCGAGAAATGGGCCAAGGCCGTGAAGGCCTCGGGCGCCAAGATCGACTGAGGCTGATCGAAGTCTGAAACCGGAAACGGGGTGCCCGCGAAAGCCGGCGCCCCGTTTTTTTACATCTCCATGCCGGACGGCAGATGCCGGAACGGCAGCAGGGCCAGATCGAGCGCCGCCGGGCCCGGCGTGTCGACATCGACGATGATGGCGGCGCGATCCGCAAAGGCGGCGCGGAAATGGTTCTTGGCCTTGGCGGCGATCAGCCGCGTGATGCGCAGGTCGATGCCATGCAGGGCGAAATAGGCCGGATCGATGCCGGCCTGGCTGCTGCTGGTGACGATGATCCGCACCTTGTTGACGCGCAGCACCGCCGTCGGGCCCAGATTCACCGTCATGCCGGTCTCGAACGGGCCTTCGTTGACGAACTGCCCGTCGGTCAGCGTGACAACCTCCGCCGCAGTCTGTACCGGCGCGCCGAAATGCGGCGCAATCCGCCCGCCGAGTTTCGCTTCTATCGTCGCGCCGATGCCGGCGGCTGTCGCCGCCTGCACCAGACCGGGATCGCAGAGGAAGGCGAAGACCGCCTCGCCATCCAGCGCGGTCTCCAGCAGCGCGCGCAGCAACGCCGTGGTGTCGCCGATGCCGCCGGACAGCGGGTTGTCGCTCGGCTCCACCACGCAGACCAGACCCGGCGTGGCCAGCGCAGTGGCCAGGCCCTGGGCCGGCGTCGGCAGGCTGGTGCGGAAATCGGCGCGCCGCAGATACAGCGCATCGGCGATGGTATCGGCGGCGTCCTCGGCCTGCTCGGCCGTCTCGGCGTAAGCCAGCACGCAGGCGCCCGCCGTGGGACTGTCGCCCCAGACGAAACCGCCGAACACGCTGATGTCCTTCACGCCACCGGTGGTGAGCGCCGTCGCCTCGTTCACCGTGTCCGCCATCGGGCCGGCAGCCGTGCGCATGTTGAAGCTGTGCAGCAGCACCGGCAGCTTGTTCACCGCAGCCTGCAGCTTCACACCACCCTGCACCAGCCGCTCAAGCTCGGCCAGCACGCGGGCCGCCGTCTCGTTCATGTCGATATGCGGATGGGTTTTGTAGCCCGAGGCGAAATCCACCAGCGGCAGCAGCGCCGGCGCAATATTGGCATGCAGGTCGAAGCTCACGCCCAGCGGCGCAGCGCCGATGGCGGCCCGCACGCGACGGATCAGCTTCAGATCGGCCTCGGGCTCCGACACCGCGACCAGCGCGCCATGCAGCGACAGATAGACGGCGTCCCATGCCTGGTTTTTCAGGCCATCCAGGATATCGGTGACGATGCGCTCATACAGCGCGTCCTCCACCGGCCCGCCCGGCGGGGCCGAGGCACAGCGCAGCACCGTGACGTCCCAGCCCGGATGCGTGTCGATGAAGGCGGCGACCGCGCCCAGCTCGGTGCCGGTGCCGCGATAGCCCGCGACAGGCTCTGCGCCCTCGAACCATTCGCGGCGTTCGAAATCGGCGGCGACCGTGGGCAGCGGGGTGAAGCTGTTGCCCTCATGCCAGAGGCGGGCGACGGCGAGACGTTTTTTCTGATTCATCATGAACGCAGTTTACCGCTCAGGGCGTGAAATTGCCGTCGCCGTTATCGGGTTTCGCGGTGCCGTTTGCCGCACCAGCCGGTTTCGCCGCCGCGATGCTGTGCGGCACGATCACGCCGCAGGAGATGATCAGCTTCATCGCCTCGTCCACCGTCATCGACAGGATCTGGATGTCGCGGCGGCGATAGAAGGTCATGTAGCCACCGGTCGGGTTCGGCGTGGTCGGCACATAGACGGTGACCAGATCCTCGCCCAGATTGGCGCTGACTTCCGGACCCTGCACATAGTTGGTGACGAAGGCGATGGTCCAGGAGCCGGTCGACGGCCAGGGCACCAGCGCCACCTGCCGGAAGGAATTGCCCGACTGGCTGAACATGGTTTCGAAAATCTGCTTGAGCGCCGAATACACACCGCGCACCACCGGCATGCGGTTGACCAGCGCCTCGCCGATGCGCAGCAGGGTGCGGCCCATCAGGTTGGTGGCGAGGAAGCCGATCAGCGTCAGCAGCACAAAGGCGGCAATCAGTCCAAGGCCCGGAATGCCGAAGGGCAACTCGTAGGGGATGAAGCGTTCCGGCTGGTAGCCCTGCGGCACCAGGCTGCGCACGTTGCGGTCGATGGCTTCAATCGTGATGAAGACCAGGTAGATGGTCAGGCCGATGGGCGCCGTGACGATGATGCCGGCGAGGAAATAGTTGCGCAGCCGCGTGAACAGGCTGAGCCGCGGCGGCGGCGCGGCAGCCACCACGGTGGGGATGATCGGCGGCAGGTTGTCAGGCGATGGCGTGTTGGTCATCTCAGCTCACGACGTGAAAAACTTGTGCAGCGCCTGATAAGTTTCGTCCGGCGCTTCCTCGGGGAGGAAATGCCCGCTGTTGACCGGATGGCCGCTGAGCGGCCCGCTCACCCGGTCGCGCCAGGTGTCCAGCACGTCATAGGCCTTGTCCATCAGGCCCTTCGAGCCCCAGAGGATCAGCGCCGGGCAGGTCACCCGTTTGCCGGCTGCGCGGTCGGCGCGGTCATGCACCAGATCGATGCTGGCCGCCGCACGGTAATCCTCGCAGGAGGCATGGATCGTGTCGGGGTTGGAGAAGCAGCGCAGGTATTCCCGCATGGCTTCCTCATCGAACTTGAAGCTGGCGCCCGACCAGTGACCGGTCTTCTTGCGCAGATAGAATTCCGGATCGGACCCGATCATCTTCTCGGGGAACGGCGCCGGCTGGATCAGCCAGAACCAGTGGTAATAGCCGGTGGCGACCTGCTGGTTCACATTCTCGTACAGATGCAGGGTCGGCACGATGTCGAGCGTCGCCACCTTCTTCACGCGCGGCTGGTGATCCAGCGTCAGGCGATGCGAGACGCGACCGCCGCGGTCATGGCCGGCGAGGAAGAACTGCTCGTGGCCGAGCGCCGTCATCACGGCCGCCATGTCGGCGGCCATGGCACGGAAGGAATAGCTGGCATGGTCGGGTTCGGTGGCCGGCTTGGCACTGTCGCCATAGCCGCGCAGGTCGGGGCAGACGACCGTGAAGTCTTCCGCCAGCCGGGGCGCGATCCGGTGCCACATGGCGTGGGTCTGCGGGTAGCCGTGCAGCAGCAGCAGCGCCGGCCCCTTGCCGCCGACACGCAGGTTGATCTCGGCGCCCGCACCAGCCACGCGCTTTTGCTCAAATCCCGGGAACAGCACGGCTCACTCCTTTGCCCAGCTCGCACAATCCGAGCAGTCTAGCAGGGGAATCAGGCGCTTGCATGCCCCAGCCGGGCGGCTAGAGTGCTGGCTAACAGATTTTCCGGGAGGCTTGGATTATGCGTTTGGCAGGCAAGGTGGCGATTGTGACCGGCGGCGGCTCGGGCTTCGGCGAGGGCATCGCCAAGCGGTTTGCGCTGGAGGGCGCCGCGGTGGTGATCGGCGACCTCAATCTCGCCGCAGCAGAAAAAGTGGCGGCCGAGATCAACAAGGCCGGGCACAAGGCCCTGCCGGTGGCCGCCGATGTCAGCCAGAACGTACAGATGAAGGATCTGGTGGCCAAGGCGGTGGATACCTTCGGCGGGCTGGACATCATGGTCAACAATGCCGGCATGCCGCAGCGCAACGCGCCGCTGCTGCAGACCGACGAAGCCACGTTCGACAAGATCTTCGCCGTCAACGTCAAGAGCATCTATCTCTCGGCGATGCATGCGGTGCCCGAAATGCGCAAGCGCAAGGCCGGCGCCTTCATCAACATCGCCTCCACTGCCGGCGTGCGGCCCCGCCCCGGCCTGGTGTGGTATAACGGCTCCAAGGGCGCGGTGATCACGCTGACCAAGGCGCTGGCCGTGGAACTGGCGCCCGAGCAGATCCGGGTCAACGCGCTGAACCCGGTGGCGGGCCTGACCCCGATGCTGAAGGAATTCATGGGCGGCACGGAAACCGACGAGATGAAGGCGAAATTCGTCAGCACGATTCCGATCGGGCGTTTTTCCACGCCGCAGGATATCGCCAATGCCGCGCTGTACTTCGCCTCCGACGAGGCGAATTTCATCACCGGTGTCTGCATGGAGGTCGATGGCGGCAGATGTATCTGAAATCCCTGCTCCTGCTCTCCTGCTGCGCGCTGCTGGCCCTGCCGGCGGCCGCCCAGCAGGCTCCGGCAACCGCGCCAGCCCAGCAGCCGGGCGCGCAGACCACGCCGCCGACACCGACGACGACCGATCCGCGCGCAGCGGCCGAGCCGGAAAACCAGCCGATCAAACCGAAGGCTGCGACAAAGCCGGCGGCGAAGAACAGCACACCGCCGCCGCGCAACCAGACCATGGCCTTCACCCTGCCCGACCTGGTGCCGATCGCCGAGATTCCACGCGGCAAGGCGGTGATGATCCAGGGCGTGGTGCTGTCGCCTCAGGCCACCACCTTCGTACTGAACGACGGCAATTCCAGCCAGGTGATCAACCTGGGTTCGACCTGGCGCGACCTCACCAAGGTGAAGGCCGGCGACCGCGTGCGCGTGATCGGCCAGATGGATCCCTATGGCACGCCGGTCTTCCGCGCCGGCTCCGTCCTGCTGGAAAACAACCGCGTCGTCGTGGTGCCGCCGAACAGCTAGGCGTTCGGGCATAACCCGGGGTTAAGGCCGGCGGCCAAAAAGGCACGCGACAGCGGGAAGCCGGGCGGCAAGGATAGCCTCAGCGACAATCCTGCCCCGGAGTCCTTCCATGAGCGACATCCTGATCCTGCGCGGACGGCATCTGCTGACCGATTCCCGCCTGAAGGCCGGGGGCCTGATCGCCGATGGCGCGGTGGCGATCCAGGACGGCACGGTGCTGGAAACCGGCGTCTTTACCGCACTCTCCGCCAAATATCCGCAGGCCCGCGTGCTGGGCGATGGCACGCAACTGCTGCTGCCCGGCCTGATCGACGCCCATAGCCATGGCCGCGGCCTGTCTCCTATCCAGAAGGGCGTGCGCAACGACTTCCTGGAAAACGCGCTGTTCGACTGGGCCTATATGCCGGTGCTGCCGCCGGAACTGACCTCCGGCCTCTGCGCCTGGCGGCATCTGCGCAGCGGCTGCACGACGCTGCATCATAACGGCTTCGACGATGACGGCGCCGAGGGCGCGCGCCGTGCCCGCATCGCCATCCGCACCTATCTCGACAGCGGCATCCGCCTCGCCTTCAGCCCCGGCTTCCGCGACGAGAGCAAGCTGGCGATGGGCGGCACGGAATTCCTGGAGACCCTGCCCGCCGATCTGCGCAGCAAGGCGCAGGCGCTGGTCGCCTTCGACCGCGAGGCGCTGATGGACAGCTATTTCAGCCTGTTCGACGAACTGCATGCCACCTTCAACAGCAGCGACACCAGCATCCTGCTGGCGCCCTGCTGGGCGCATGGCGCCAGCGAGGAATTCCTCAACCGCGTGCGCGAAGCCAGCGACAGCCATGGCGAGGCCATGATCCACATGCATCTGCTGCAGAGCCCGGTGCAGAAGGAATGGGGCCTGCGCCGCAACAACAAGCCGACCGTGCAGTGGCTGCATGATCTCGGCCTGATGAGCAAACGCACCGCGTTTGGCCATGCCATCTGGGTGACGGAAGAAGATATCGCGCTGATGGGCAAACAGGGTGCGACGGTGACCACGCATCCGAGCTGCAATTTTCATATGCGTAACGGCATCACCCCGGTGATGGCGATGCGGGCCGCCGGCGTCAACATCGCCATGGGCATGGACGACAAGACCATCAACGACGACGAAGACGCGGTGATGGAGCTGCGCATGATGCACAAGGTGCATCGCCTCAGCACTTTCGACCTGAAGTCGCCACCAATGGATGCCTATGAGGCGCTGGAGACCGCCACGGTCAATGCCGCGCAGGCCTGCGGTTTCGACAAGGTCGGTGCGCTGCTGCCCGGCTGGAAGGGCGACGCCATCCTGGTCGACATGAAACGGGTGAATGACGATCCCTGGATCGATCCCGCCTTCGATCCGGTGGAGGCCTTCATCGAGCGCGCCATGGGCGTCGACGTGCATACGGTGGTGGTTGGCGGCAAGGTCTGCGTCGAGGATCACGTCGTGACGTCCATCGACGTCAAGGCGCTGCATGCCGAAACGCGCGCCTTCTGCGCCAAAGGCCTGACGCCCGAGCATCGCGCCCGCGCCGACCTGCTGTCGCAGATCAAGCCCTATGTGCAGGACTGGTATGCCGGCTGGGAAGACGGCCTGATCGACAAGCCCTTCTACGCGGTCAACAGCCGGGTGTGATGCCAATTTAAGTTGGCTTATCTTCTGGCTGATTTTCGTTTAAACATTTTCGGATTACAGCGATAGCAACTTCAATTCGTTGAGACTGCCCAACATCATGCCGGTATGTGTTTGCTGGATGGGCCATGAGTTTCTCGACAACACTAAGAATTGACATCATCACACGCGGCAAACCGGCAAGCTGTATAGACCATCCCTTTGGCGTGAAATGGGAAAAATTCTTTCTCAGATTATTCAGCAGCTCAACATCTTGTCCCACCTCATCATCGACATCGAGCGCGCTTCCCCCAAATTCCGCCATCCACTCAGCCTTCTTCGCCCGCTCATACAGCGTTTTTGGATCGGCCATATATTCTTTAGGCAACTTTAGATTCTCATTATTATGCGACTTCTCAAACCAATCGTTCCAAGCGGAAAAATTACTATCGGAGAGAGCGCCAATTCCAGATGTTCCGCTCAATGTGCAAACCAAAGCTCCTTGCAACACATTATGCATAGCAATAATGCACCACTTCCATTTCGTCAGATTAGATGAAACCAATGGGAAAAGTTCGGCACAATACTCCAAACTACTAATGAAGTCCTCGCGCTCATCGATCCTAAGGTAATTCATTTTTCCCACCCTAATACCCGCGCGCGCCGCGCTTGCCCTTCGGGCAGGTCTTGTAGGTGTTTTTCACCTGGCCGAGTTCGGTGCTGCGCACATGGCGCATATAGTCGTCCCAGGTCTGCAGTTTTTCCACCAGCTCGCCCAGCACCGTGCATTCCTCCGGCGCGAAATCGGCGATCTGGCGCGAGGCGACAACGGCATTGTTGGCGCGCTGCTCGGCGTAGGGATCGCCGGGCCAGTTGCGCTTGTAGGCTTCCGCGCGCGTGGTCACGGCATCGCGGAACTGCTGGGCATTCTCTTCGTCGAATTTGCCCCAGATCGGCAAGATGGTGCCATCCAGACCGCGACGGGCGCAGGCGCGGGCGAAATCGCGGATCACCATGCCGCCGCGCACGACGGCTTCGGCTTCCAGTTCGGCGACATTGAAACAGATATCGGGACGCTTGGGCCGGCGGCCCGGCCCCAGCCCGTCCTGTGCGAGGGCCGGCAGCGCCACGGCCGCCAGTATCACGCCCGCAACGATGCGGCGCAGCGGCTTAGCGTTTATGGGCAACGGCGGCGACAAAGGTGGCCGCGGCATCGGCGGCCATATCCGCCTGCGAGGCGGCCACGTTGGGGGTCTGCTCAAGCGCCTGGCGCACGGCCTGAGCCTCCTGCGGCGGCAGGCGCTTCAGGATTTCGATCGTCCGCTCATTCCCTGCAACGCGCAGGAAAGCCACCAGCTTGTCCCGGCTCATGCCTTGCTACTCCAAACCAACCCCGAGGGGCATTCTACCGCAGTTCCGCGGCAATACCATAGAATCGCTATAACAGCCCGCCGTTAAGGCGGCGTTAGCGGCCTAGCCCTTGGGCTTGGGCGCCGCCTTCACCATGGCCAGATAGATCGGCATGACGACGTTGGTGAACTTGTTCTGGCCGTATTGCAGCTCGTCCATCGCCGCCTTGACCATCTGGACGGTCGGGTAATACGGCACGATCACATAGCCATGCTTGCGCAGCGCGGCGACCACCGCATTGGCCTGCTTGGTGTAATTCTCGAAGAAATAGCTGTTGTCGGCGTCCTTGATCGCGTCGGAGATCACTTCCACCGCGGCAATCGGCTTGATGGCCTGCGGCCGCCAGTTATAGCCCTCCGGCGGGCCATTGGGATTGTTGCGATCGTCCGAAGAGGCCATGACGCGAGGCGATCAGCCGGCCGGCCGGCGCGTGCCCGTGGGCCACTGGCGCGCGGTTTCCTTCAATTCGGGATTCTGCACGCTCGGGACGCGCTTGGCATCCAACTCGCGCACCGCATGAGCGACGCGATGCTCCACCGCCATCTCGGACGGCTGGCGCAGGCGCATTTTCACATAGGCCTCGCGGAAGGCTTCGGCCACACGGCGTTCCAGCACGCTGCCCGGCCCAGTGATGCGACGACGGATGATGATGCCCAGCGCGTCGATGTTGAGGCCGATGATCGCATGCAGGCGCGGCGTCGGCTGCGACAGGCCGGCGCAGAGATTTTTCAGGCTGTCGGCATAGAGCGTAACCAGCGGATAATTGAACAGGCCGCCCTGGCCTTTCAGCTCCAGCGCCAGATCGTGGATCCACTCGTAATAGCGCGCGCGACTGATGGAATTGAATGCGGCCGAGCCCCAGGCCTCTTTCAGGGTCTGCAGGGTATCGACAGCGCTGGTTTCAAAATCGGCCTGGTTTTCCACGATGATCTTCTCGATCTGACCCCGCAATTCGGCACTCAGGCGCACCTCTTGGCCGCGCTTGAAATTTACCGCCTTGCGTTTCAGGTCGCCCCGGTTGGCGATCAGCCGTCCGGCGGCGTATGGATCGAACATCGCTGCCCTCGTTCATACCGTCACGGTTTTTGCCATGACTTAGCCGAATCGGCCGGCCCGCCACGAAATCATCGTGGCAGTTGAACCGGTTAGCAACAGGGAAAGCGCAGCCTCGGCGGGCTGGCGCGGCGCATCATGCGTCGCGCTGAATCACCCGCAGGCGGTGATTGCAGATATCGATCTTGTCAGCCATGCGGGCGCGCCAGATCTGGTCGGCTTCCTTCTCGGTCTGGAACGGGCCGTAGCGCTCCTCGGTTCCGCCGATCGGTGCCGGATCCGCCAAGTCCTTGAAAATGCCGCCTTCAACGTAAAACTGGGTCATGATCCTCATCCTCCGGTTCGCCCGGATCAGGGCCGCTATTATCCCGCAACTGCGAAGGGATGTGTAGCCCCTTAAAGGTTGTAAGTTGGTAACCGACGCTACGTTTTCAACGGGAAACGGGCGTCCAGGGCGGCGGCAACCTGCCCCACCGGCCCGGACCAGCCTTCGGTGCCGGCGCCCTGCCGGAAGCAGCGGACGCCCGGATAGAACGGGCTGTCGGCGCGGTCGAGCTGCCAGTACCAGAGCAGGCCGAGACCCGGCGCCGGCAGCAGCAGCCAGGTGGGCAGGCCGAGTGCGCCGGCCAGATGGGCGGCCGTGTTGCTGGCGGTGATCACCAGGTCGAGGCCGGCATACTGACCGGCCGCGGCCTCCAGATCGGTCAGCGGATCGACCTGCGGGTCGCGCCAGAGCGTCAGGCCGGCGGCGGCCACGGCCGCCCGTTCGTCCCCGGTATCGCCATATTGCAGATCGACCCAGAACAGGTCCTGCCGGCGCAGCAGCGGCGCGAGATCGGACAGGGCCAGCGATTTCTCCGCCCCGTATTGGGTGTTGCGGCTGCGCCATGACAGGCCGATGCAGGGCCGGCCGGCGGACACGGCGGCAAGACGCTGCCGGGACACAGCGACAGCGGCAGGATCGGCCTGGAGGAAACCGGCAAGCATTGCAGCAGATTACGGGGCAGACCATGCTGGCGCCAGCATGACGACTCCCGCCACCGCGAGCCTGATCCAGGCCGGCCTCGCCAGCCTGCAGACCGGCGACCTTGACGGCGCCCTGCAGCGCTTTGCCCGGGCGCGTGTCGAAGACCCCGCCAATATCGGCCTGCTGCGCATTGCCGCCGCGCTGTATCACCGCGCCGGACGCTGGGCCGAAAGCTGGTCCGCAGCCGAAACCGGCCTTGCCCTGCTGCCCGACGATGCCGGCTTCACCGATGCGCGGCTGGCCGCCATGGCCGATGCGGGATTTGCCGCCGCCGCGCTGACGCTGGCGCGCCATCACGCCGCAGCCCTGCCGCAGGATGCGCAGGCACAGGCGCGGCTGGCCGACCTGCTGCTGAAATGCGGCGCGACTGTCGCGGCGCTGGCGGCAGCGAAAGCCGCGTTGGCGCTGGCGCCCGATCATCCCCAGGCCCTGCTCGCCGGCGCCGAGGCGGCTTTCCGGAGCGGCGATGTCACGGCGGCGCGCGGCTGGCTGGATCATGCCGTGACGCTGGAGCCGGAGAACCGCAGCATCCGCATGGCACGCACCACCATGCTGCTCAGCCTGGGCCACTGGGATCCGGGGCTGCAGGATTATGAATACCGCCTGCAGCCTGGCGGTGCAGACACCGTGCAGCGCGTCGGCCTGACCCTGCCGCGCTGGCAGCAGCAGGACCTGCGCAACGGCGGCCTGCTGGTGATCGCCGAACAGGGGGTGGGCGACCAGATGCGGTTCCTGCGCGACATCCTGGCGGTGCAGCCGTTCTGCCAGCGGCTGATCGTCGAATGCGCCGCCCGGCTGGTGCCGCTGTTCCGCCGCAGCCTGCCGGCCGAGGTCATCGTGCAGGCCGCCGACGAATCGCGCAGCGGCGCGGTCCACCGCTTTGGTTATGGCTGGCTCGGCGGCGATATAGCGGCGGTGGACGCCTATATCGAGATGGGCAGCCTGATGCTGCGCCTGTTCGAGCGCGGCATCGCCCCGGATCGGCCCCTATGAGCCTGTTTTTTCACAATATCCAGTTGGTTGACGGGGGCCGCTGCGCGACCTATGGTCGCCGCGATTTTCAGGGGCTGCTGCCCGGAAAATGACCTCTGTGAGCCCGTAGCTCAGCTGGTAGAGCAAGCGACTTTTAATCGAGAGGTCCCGGGTTCGAATCCCGGCGGGCTCACCACTTCCCTTGATCCAGATGCGAAACTAAATCCCCGGCCAGTTGTTCCCGGTATATGATCCCGCCAAAAGCGGAGAAATTCCCTGAACCGGCAGATTGTCGATACCAGGCTCCGGCTGGATCCGGACCTGAATTTTGTCCGTTCCGAGCTGACCCATCTGGTGATGCTGTGGCAGCAGCAACGCGCCGGGCGCGCCCTGCCCGACCGCAGCGACTTCTCGCCCTTCGTGCTGCGCCCGTATCTGCCGCGCGTGCTGATCTACGAGGTGGTGGGCATGCCGCCCGAACGCCGCTTCCGCATCCGCCTCTACGGCACGCTGGTCAGCCAGCAGTCCGGCCGTAACCCGACAGGAAAATTCGTCGACGAGGTGATGGATGCCGCGGCCTATGCCGATTTCAATCGCGGCCTCTCCTGGGCCACCGACGAGCAGAAGCCGCTGCGGGCCAGCGGCACCTATTACTTCATCGACCGCAGCTTCGTGCATTTCGAATCTGTTACCCTGCCGGTGACGGTGGGCGGTCACGGCACGGCCGCGCAACTGATCAATATCAGCTATTACGGCGACGAGGACTGAGCATGACCACCGACAAGACTCCGCAACCGGCCCCGGCCGATGTCCAGCTCACCCGTGCGCTGCGGCGCTGGGAAGGCGAAGGCGGCGCAGTCGAGGACCATCACTTCGCGGTTTCGGAAAGCAATATCCTGAAATGCCTGGGCGCGGCCGTGGTGCTGACCTGGAACGACCTGCCGCAGCCGCTGCAGCGCGAACTGTTCCTGCATGCGCTGAAAGTCAACGACTCCTACGACCCGGAAACGCTGAAAGTCCAGATCGGCCGCTTCCTGCACCTGCACAAGGATGACGACGCCTTCAGCGTTTAGGATTGGCAGCGTCTAGAACGCTGTCACCAATGGTGAATGATGCGAAAGAGCAGATGCGCCAGGCCATAGGCGACGGCGGCGAAGCAGGCAGCAATACCGAAGACCTTCAGATGCCGCAGCAGCATGGCTACCGCGGCTCCCCACCACCCAGCGCTTCAACATCGCCCATGGAAATATCTCCCTGCGCCTGTCCGGCATGGAAATCGGCGGCGAAAGCATCAAGGCGCTGTTCGCCGATAGCCGCGCGCATGCCGATCATCAGATCCTGGTAATAGGTCAGGTTATGCTGGGTCATCAGCATCGAGCCAAGGATTTCATCCGAGCGGACCAGATGATGCAGATAGGCGCGGCTGTAGCTGCGGCAGGCCGGGCAGCGGCACCGCTCGTCCAGCGGCCGCGGGTCTTCGGCATGGCGGGCGTTGCGGATGTTCAGCGTGCCGCGCCGGGTGAAGGCCTGGCCGTTGCGGCCAGAGCGCGTCGGCATCACGCAATCGAACATATCGATGCCGCGCTGCACCGCGCCCACGAGATCCGATGGCTTGCCCACGCCCATCAGGTAGCGCGGCCGATCCTGCGGCAGATGCGGCACGGTCACATCCAGCGTGCCGAACATTTCTGCCTGCGTCTCGCCCACCGCCAGGCCGCCGACGGCATAGCCGTCGAAGCCGGTTTTGATCAGGCCCTTGGCCGACTCTTCGCGCAAGCTCCCGTTGGTGCCGCCCTGCACGATACCGAACAGGCCATAGCCTGCGCGCTGCCGGAACGCCGTCTTGCAGCGTTCGGCCCAGCGCAGGCTAAGTTGCATGGCTTCAGAGACGCGCCTGTCGTCGGCCGGCAGCTTGACGCATTCGTCCAGCTGCATGGTGATGGTCGCATCCAGCAGGTCCTGGATTTCGATCGAGCGTTCCGGCGTCAGTTCATAACGCGCACCGTCGATATGCGACTGGAAGGCGACGCCCTGTTCCGTGACCTTGTTAAGCTGCGACAGCGACATCACCTGGAAGCCGCCGGAATCGGTCAGGATCGGGCCGGCCCAGTTCATGAATTTGTGCAGGCCGCCCATCTTGGCGACGCGCTCGGCCGTCGGCCGCAGCATCAGGTGATAGGTATTGCCCAGAATGATCTGCGCGCCGGTCTCGACCACCGCCTCGGGCGTCATCGCCTTCACGGTCGCCGCCGTGCCCACCGGCATGAAGGTCGGCGTATCGATGGCGCCATGGGCGGTTTCGAGCCGGCCCTGGCGGGCGGCGCCATCGCGGGCGGATACGGAGAAACGAAGGGTCATGTGGGCTGGGCCTGTCTGAACAGCAGGCTTGTATCGCCGTAAGAGTAGAAACGGAAGCCCTTCTCCACGGCTTCCCGGTAGATCGCCCGCTGCAGCCCCTGCCCCACAAAGGCCGCGACCAGCATCAGCAGGGTGGATTTGGGCAGATGGAAGTTGGTCATCAGGCCATCCGCCGCCCGGAACCGGAAGCCCGGCGTGATGAAGATATCGGTCTCGCCGGCAAAAGGCTTCAAGGCTCCGTCACGGGCGGCGCTTTCCAGCAGCCGCAGCGACGTCGTGCCGATGGCGATCACCCGGCCGCCGCGCGCCTTCGTCTCCGCGATGGCCGCCACGGTCTCGGCCGTCACCTCGCCCCATTCGGCATGCATTTTATGGTCTTCCACCCGGTCGACCTTGACCGGCAGGAAGGTGCCGGCGCCGACATGCAGCGTCACGCGGGCAAAGCCGATGCCGGCGGCTTTCAGCGTCTCGATCAGGGCGGGCGTGAAATGCAGGCCGGCCGTGGGCGCGGCAATCGCGCCGGTCTTTTCGGCGAACACCGTCTGGTAGTCGGTCTTGTCCTGCGCATCGGCCTTGCGCTGGGCCACGATATAGGGCGGCAGCGGCATGGCGCCGGACTCGTTCAGGGCCAGCAGCAGCGCCGTATCGTCGCGGTCGAAGCGCAGCACCAGTTGATCGTCGCGGCGCTCGACCATCTCGGCGGTGATGCCGCCCTCGAACAGCGCGCGGTCGCCCTCCTTCAGGCGCTTGGCCGGTTTGGCCATCACGGTCCAGCAGCGGTCGCCGAGCGATTTCAGCAGCAAGGCTTCCAGACGGACCTCGGGATCGCGTTCGCGCCGGCCATAGAGCCGCGCCGGGATTACCCGGGTATCATTGAAGACCAGCAGGTCGCCGGCCTTCAGCAGCCGCGGCAGGTCGGCCACCGTATAGGCCACAGGGTCGATGCCGCCAGCCACATGCAGCAGCCGCGCCGCCTCTCGCGGCACGGCCGGCCGCTCGGCGATCAGATGCGCCGGCAGGTCGAAGTCGAAATCGGAAACCAGCATGTCCCTGCCCTCACCCCCCAGAAATCCGGGGCGGGCCGCGATCAGTCGGCGTCGGTGGCGACGCGCATCGTGATGATCTTGTCGGGATCGGTCACGCTGCCATTGCGGGCCTGGTTGCCGCGCTTGATGGCGTCGACATGCTCCATGCCCTCGGTCACTTCGCCCCAGACGGTATACTGGCCATCGAGGAAGCGGGCGTCGGCGAAGCAGATGAAGAACTGGCTGTCGGCGCTGTTCGGATTCTGAGCGCGCGCCATCGAGCAGGTGCCGCGCACATGCGGCTCCTTGGAGAATTCCGCCTTCAGGTTCTCGCCCGAACCGCCGGTGCCATCGCCCCGCGGATCGCCGGTCTGCGCCATGAAGCCTTCGATCACGCGATGGAACTTGAGGCCATCGTAGAAATGCTGGCTCGCCAGCTCCTTGATGCGCTTCACATGGTTCGGCGCCAGATCGGGGCGCAGCTTGATGGTGACGCGACCGTCCTTCAGCTCGAGATAGAGGGTGTTGTCCAGGTCGTCACTCATGGGAAGTCCTTTTACTTGGCGTCGGCTGCAACGCGCAGGCGAACAATCTTGTCAGGGTCGTCGACGGCGCCGCTGCCCGGCGCGCCCTTCTTGATGCGGTCGACGAATTCCATGCCACTGACGACGCGGCCCCAGACGGTGTACTGGCCGTCCAGATGCGGGGCGTCGTCGAGGCAGATGAAGAACTGGCTGTCGGCGCTGTTCGGCTGGTTGGAACGCGCCATCGATACGGTGCCGCGCTTGTGCGGTTCGCGGCTGAATTCGGCATTCAGCTTCTGGCCGGAGCCGCCGGCACCGGTGCCGGTCGGATCGCCACCCTGGGCCATGAAACCGCGGATCACGCGATGGAAGACCGTACCGTCATAGAAATTCTTGCGGACCAGTTCCTTGATGCGCTTCACGTGGTTCGGCGCCAGGTCGGGGCGCATCGCGATCACCACCTGACCGAACTGCAGGTCGAGAAGCAGGGTGTTTTCCGGATCGGTCCGACCCTGCGCTCGGGCGGCGAATGGCCACGAGAGCGCGGCGGCCAGACCCAGACCGAGCGTGATGAACTGACGCCGCAGAAGACGATTGGGGATCATGCTTCGCCTTTTTCCTTGAGGGCCGCGATGCTCACCCGCATGCGTTCGGCCACGCGCGGCGATACGAACGGCGCGATGTCGCCACCCAGCATGGCGATCTCCTTGACCAGGCGGGATGCGATGAACTGATGATTGTCAGAGGCCATCAGGAAAACAGTCTCGATCTCGGAATTCAGCCGGGCATTCATGCCGACCATCTGGAATTCGTATTCGAAATCCGACACGGCGCGCAGGCCGCGGATGATCATCACTGCGCCCAGGTCCATGGCGAAATGCATCAGCAGGTTGGAAAACGGCTTGACCTCGAATTCGGTGGCGCCGGGCATCAGCGGGCCGATTTCCTCGCGCACCATATCGACGCGCTCTTCCATCGAGAACAGCGGGCCCTTGCCGACATTGACCGCGACGCCGACCACCAGCTTGTCGACCAGCTTGGCCGCGCGCTTGATGATGTCGTAATGACCCTTGGTAACCGGATCGAAAGTGCCCGGGTACAATCCGATCCGCTGCTTGGTCATTCGCTCTCCCCAGATTACTCCGGCGTATCACCCGCCGTGTCGCCCGTTTCCTCGGCCGGACCTTCGTCCTGGCCGGCTTCATTCGGGCCACTTTCCGGCAAATGGGCGACTGACGCAACCTTCTCGCCATCGCCCAGCTTGAAGATGATAACGCCCTGGGTGCTGCGGCCGGCAATGCGGATATCGTCGACCGGGCAACGGATCACCTGGCCGCCATCGGTGACCAGCATGATCTGGTCGTCATGCTCCACCGGGAAGGCGGCGGCCACATTGCCGTTCTTCGGCGTGGTCTCGATATTGATGATGCCCGAACCGCCGCGGCTGGTGATGCGATATTCGTAAGCCGAACTGCGCTTGCCGTAGCCCTTTTCGGTGGCGGTCAGGATGAACTGCTCGGCGGCCTGCAATTCGGTTATGCGCTGCATGGGCAGGTCGGACGCCAGCTCGACGCCGGTTTCGCCTTCGCGGATACGGCGCTGGGCCGTGGCATATTTGAGATAGGCCTCGCGTTCCTCGGCCGAGGTCTCGATATGGCGCAGCACCGACATCGAGATCACATGATCCTCGTCGGCCAGCTTCATGCCGCGCACGCCGGTGGAAGCACGGCTCTGGAAGGTGCGGACATCATCGACCGGGAAGCGCACGCATTTGCCGGCATAGGAGGCCAGCACGATATCGTCCTGCTCGGTGCAGGGCAGCACGCCGATCAGACGGTCATCGGCATCCTCGCCCTCGAACTTCATGGCGATCTTGCCATTGGCATTGATCGAAACGAAATCGCTCAAGTCATTGCGGCGGACATAGCCCTTGGCGGTGGCGAACATGACATGCAGCTCACCCCACTTCGCCTCGTCCTCAGGCAGCGGCAGCACCTGGGTGATCTTTTCGCCGTCAGCCAGCGGCAGCAGGTTCACAAAGGCCTTGCCGCGCGACTGCGGCGTGCCTTCCGGCAGGCGATAGACCTTCAGCTTGTAGACGCGGCCGATATTGGAGAAGAACAGCACCGGCGTATGGGTGCTGGCGACCAGCACACGGGTGACGAAATCCTCGTCCTTGGTGCTCATGCCGGTGCGGCCCTTGCCGCCGCGCTTCTGCAGGCGATAGGTCGACAGCGGCGTGCGCTTGACATAGCCGCCGAAGCTGACCGTCAGCACCATGTCTTCGCGCTGGATCAGGTCTTCGTCATCCTGCTCGAACTCCATCTCGGCGATCTGGGTCCGGCGCGGCACGGCAAAGCGCTCGCGCACCGAAACCAGCTCGGCCCGCAGAATGCCCATCAGCTTGTCGCGGTTGCCGAGAATGGAGAGATATTCGTTGATCTCGACGGCGAGCGTCTTCATCTCGTCGACGATCTCGTCGCGGCCGAGCGCAGTCAGGCGCTGCAGGCGCAGGTCGAGGATGGCGCGGGCCTGGGTTTCCGACAGCTTGTACTTGCCATCGATCACCTTGTGGCTCAGATCGTCGATCAGGCTGATCATGTCGGCCACGTCGGAGGCCGGCCATTCGCGGGTCATCAGCTGTTCGCGCGCGGTCTGCGGATCGGGCGCGGCGCGGATGGTCTTGATCACCTCGTCGATATTAGCCACCGCAATGGCCAGGCCAACGAGGACATGGGCGCGGTCGCGCGCCTTGTTCAGCAGGAATCGGGTGCGGCGCAGGATCACTTCCTCGCGGAAGTTCACGAAGGCGCCGATCAGCTGCTTGATGTTCAGCAGTTCCGGCTTGCCGGCATTCAGCGCCAGCATGTTGACGCCGAAGCTGCTCTGCAGCGGGGTGAAGCGGTAGAGCTGGTTCAGCACCACGTCGGCCATGGCGTCGCGCTTGATCTCGACCACCACACGCACGCCGTCGCGGTCGGACTCGTCGCGCAGGTCGGAGATGCCTTCGATCTTCTTGGCGCGCACCAGTTCGGCCATCTTTTCGATCATCGAGGCCTTGTTCACCTGGAACGGGATCTCGGTGATGATGATGGCTTCGCGGTCCTTGCGGATCTCCTCGAAATGCACCTTGCCGCGCACGATCACCGAGCCGCGGCCGGTCCACATGGCCGACTTGGCACCGGCCCGGCCCAGAATAATACCGCCGGTGGGGAAATCGGGCGCCGGCAGGATTTCCAGCAGCTGCTCCAGCGTGATGTCCGGATTGTCGACATAGGCGCAGCAGGCGTCGATCACCTCGCCCATGTTATGGGGCGGGATGTTGGTGGCCATGCCGACGGCGATGCCGTTGGCGCCATTCACCAGCAGATTGGGAAACTGGGCCGGCAGCACCGTGGGTTCGCGGGTGCTGTCGTCGTAGTTCGACTGATAATCGATGGTGTCCTTGTCAATATCCGTCAGCAGCGCTTCCGCCGCCTTTTCCAGACGGATTTCGGTGTAACGCATCGCGGCGGCCTTATCGCCGTCCATCGAACCGAAGTTGCCCTGGCCGTCGAGCAGCAGCTGGCTCATCGAAAACGGCTGCGCCATGCGCACCATGGCGTCGTAAATCGACTGGTCGCCATGGGGATGATATTTACCCATCACGTCACCGACCACGCGGGCCGATTTACGATAGGCCTTGTCGGAGGTGTAGCCGTTCTCGTGCATCGAGAACAGGATGCGCCGGTGCACCGGTTTCAGGCCATCGCGCGCATCGGGCAGCGCGCGCGACACGATCACGCTCATGGCGTAACCGAGGTATGAGCGCTGCATCTCCTCTTCGATGGAGATCGGCTGGATGTCCTGCGTCTTGGTCTGATCGGTCACGAAACGGGCGTCCGGAAATGAGAGTGCTGCGGGCGATTTTGCGGGCGAATCACACGGCCCGCACGGGCCGGATTCGGCCCTGGAATCAGGCCGGAAAAACTACCATGTCGGGGGGCGTTGCAGCAATGCCGCGGGGCCTGTTTCAGACCCCAAAATCAGGGGTCGAAAATACCGGTTTTCTGCCACATCCACTGGTCTTCGCCGCAGGCGGCCACCAGCGGGCTGATGAAGGGCTTGTCGGTGGCGCGATAGAAGCTGCCGTCGAGCCGTTTGGCGATGCCGCCGGCCTCTGAAATCAGCAGGCAGGCGACGCCGAATTGTGGCCGGCCTGCACCAGCAGGTCGCCGACCGCCTGCATGTCGATAGTGTTGGTCATCTAAAGAAGCATTCTGCTAAATCTTGCGGCGTATACATGCCCTCTGGCTGGTAGCTGCCATGAAAAATAAAACTGCAATAGTCGCCATAATATGCACTGCCGTTGTAACCGGCATTGGTGGGTTTTATCTGGCGCAGTTGGATGAAGCGAGCCAGCTGAATGCGGCCAAAAATGCTGCCAAAACCATTCTTGCTGAAAGGAATCTTCAGTATTCCGACTTCTTTGGCCCGCAGCTACAGAAAGCGGAAAAGTGGAATACATTTTCCTCATATTCTTGGATTAACAAATCCAACGCACCCAATTTGCTCTTAGATGTTAGCGTTAGCGGCCTTGCCTGCTTATATGAAGTCCAACCCGAAAGACTGAATCAAATACTCTGCCGCGAGCTATAGCAGATCAGGCGTCGAAGATGTCTTTCTTCAGCCAGCTCCACTGGTCTTCGCCGCAGGCGGCCACCAGCGGGCTGATGAAAGGCTTGTCGGCGGCGCGATAGTTGTCGCCGTTCAGGCGGCGAGCGATGCCGCCGGCCTCTGAAATCAGCAGGCAGCCGGCGGTGTGATCCCAGGGCATGGCGCGGTTGTAGACCGCGTAATGGAAATGGCCGTCCAGCATGGCGAGGTATTCCTGGCCGGCGCAGCGCAGGATCATCACGCCGGCGGTCTTGTCCATGCGATGGGCAATGCGCGCGGCAAAGTCGCGGTCGCCGTAGCGCAGATTGGGCGCGCCCGAGAGATGCGCCAGCGATGGCGGTTTCGGCATGTTGATCTTGCGTAGCGTGCCATCGGCCTCGCGGATCACGGTGCCCTTGCCCTTCTCGGCCATGGCGCAGATGTTGCGGATCGGATCATAGATCCAGGCGGCGACCGCATCGCCATCCTTCACTAGCGCCACCATCACGGCGAACAGCTGGCTGCCGACGGCGAAATTGGCGGTGCCGTCGATGGGATCGATCAGCCAGGCATATCCAGGGCGCCGCAAGGCATCCATGATGCCCTCGTCGGCGCTGCTGGCCTCCTCGCCCACTACGGTGGATCCGGGCACCAGGGCCTGCAGGCGCGGCGTGAGAAACGCTTCCGAGGCCTTGTCGGCCACGGTCACCACGTCATGGGGCCCGGCCTTCTGGTCGATATCGCCGGCCTTGAGCTTGCGGAAATGCGGCAGGATGGTGGTGCGCGCCGCCTCTTCCATCAGCAGCCGAACGGCGTCCATGTCGATCTGTACAGCCATTACACGGCTTTCCCTTCCTGGCGCTTGAGCCATTTGCCCGCTTCCGCCTGGCTCAGGGCGACCGAGAGCTTCAGATGGCCATCGGCCTCCTGCATGTCCAGCACCTCGCCATGGCGATGCAGCCAGGCGATGGCCGCGCCGTCACCGGCATTCAGCGTGACATCCAGTTCGACCCGGTCGCTGCCCAGCATGTCATCGATGCGTTGCAGCAGTGTGTCGCAGCCAGACCCGTCCAGCGCCGAGATCAGCACCACATCCTCCTGGCGGTCGGCCTGGTTCTGCAGGGTCTCGCGTTCATCCACCGGCAGCAGATCGGCCTTGTTCCAGGCTTCCAGCCGGCGATGGCCGCTGGTCTCGCCGATGCCCAGCGAAGTCAGCACATCCTGCACATCGGCGGCCTGGGCCTCCGTGTCAGGGTGCGACAGATCGCGCACATGCAGCACCACGTCAGCCGAGATCACCTCTTCCAGGGTGGCGCGGAAGGCGGCGACCAGATGGGTGGGCAGTTCGGAAATGAAACCGACTGTGTCGCTCAGGATGATGTTGCGCCCGGACGGCAGGCGCAGGTCGCGCATGGTGGGGTCCAGGGTGGCGAACAGCAGGTCCTTGGCAAAGACTTCGGATTGCGTCAGCCGGTTGAACAGCGTCGACTTGCCGGCATTGGTGTAGCCGACCAGCGCCACCACCGGATACGGGATTTTCTGGCGCGCGCGTCGGTGCAGCGAGCGGGTGTTCACCACCTGCGCCAGGTCTTCCTTGATACGGATGATACGGTCGCCGATCAGGCGACGGTCGATTTCGAGCTGGCTTTCACCGGGACCGCCGAGGAAGCCGAAACCGCCGCGCTGGCGTTCAAGGTGGGTCCAGGACCGCACCAGGCGCGAACGCTGGTAATTCAGATGCGCCAGTTCGACCTGCAGGCGGCCTTCCTTGGTGCGGGCGCGGGCACCAAAGATTTCGAGGATCAGCCCGGTGCGATCGATCACCTTGGCTTTCAGGCCGCGTTCCAGATTGCGCTGCTGTACCGGCGTAACCGCCGCATCGACGATCACCACATCGACCGGGTTCTCGACGATCCAGGCGGCCAGCTCTTCCACCTTGCCTGGCCCCATCAGGGTGCCTGGACGCCAGTTGGACAGCGGCACGGCATCGCTGCGCACGACATCCAGGTTGATGGCGGCTGCCAGGCCAACGGCCTCGTCCAGACGCGCCTCCGGACGGCGGCGCTGGCTGGCGGCCACGGCCTTGGCATGGGCGGACTTCAGAAACGGATGAAGGACGAGCGCGCGGCGGGCGCGCTCGTCTTCCAGAGTGTCATGATCAGACATCAGGCAAACTTACACGATGCACCGGCCCCAATGCACTAAGCTGGGGGCACCGTTCCGGGGGATAAAACCCGCCTGGGTCAGCCCTGTTCCCCGGCGCTGGTCTTTTCGCCGGCCGCGGCCGGGTCGAAGAGCTGGATCGGGCCCGACGGCATCACGGTCGAGATGGCATGCTTGTAGACCAGCTGCATGTGACCGTCGCGGCGCAGCAGCACCGAGAAGTTGTCGAACCAGCTGATGATGCCCTGCAGCTTGACGCCGTTGACGAGGAAGACGGTCACCGGGGTCTTGGTCTTGCGGATGTGATTGAGGAAAACGTCCTGGACGTTCTGAGGCTTGTCGGCGGCCATTGTTATGGACCTTTCTTTTCTTATGTTGTTGTATTTATTTTATTTTTTTACCAGTCGGCCCATACGCACCGAACCGGTCCTGCGGGGGCGGCGGCCGCTGCCCCTCACGCAGGAATTAAAGCACTATTCGGCGAAAGTGGCAAAAGAATGGCGTGCACTGCGGCATCGGGTCACGCCAGCCATGGATGGGCTGCGCACCACTTATACGGCCAATCTGCAGAGCAGAATTCAGGGGGCCAGGAAGGGTGCGTCCCAGTCGGCCTTGCCGCCGCCATGGCTCTCGGCATGAGCCTCGTAAAGGCTCCGCAGCTTCGATGCCACCACGCCCGGACCGCCATTACCGATCGGCTTGCCGTCCAGTGTCACGATGGGCATGACATAGGACGTGGTCGAGGACACGAACGCCTCTTTGGCATCCAGAGCCTCGGCCACCGTAAAGGCGCGTTCCTCGAATTTCAGCCCCTCGCGCTTCGCCAGTTCGATCACCGCGTTGCGGGTGATGCCGCCCAGGATGTTGGTGCCGAGCTTGCGGGTGACCAGCACATTGTCCCTGGTCACGATCCAGGCATTCGACGAACTGCCTTCGGTGACAAAGCCGTCGCGGTCAACCAGCCAAGCCTCATAGGCGCCGGCCTCTTTCGCGGCCTGCTTGGCCAGAGCCGCCGGCAGCAGCCCGACCGTCTTGATGTCACAGCGGCCCCAGCGGATATCGGGCTGCGTGATCGCCGCAACGCCCCTGGCAGCCTTCTCACCGGCTTTTTTCATATCGGCGTGGCGGCCGATGGCGATCAGGCTGGGCGGGGTGTCGACGGGGAAGCTGAATTCGCGCCGCGCCGCACCGCGGGTAACCTGCAGATAGACGCTGCCCTCGCGCACGCGATTGCGCCGCACGGTTTCGTTCAGCACCACCTTCAGCGGGCCGCGCGCCATCGGCCGGTCGATGCGCAATTCATCCAGGCTGCGGTCCAGCCGGTCCAGATGACCGGTGAGATCGACCAGACGGCCGTTGATCACGGCAATCACTTCATACACACCGTCGGCGAACTGGAACCCGCGGTCTTCCACATGAACGGCGGCCTGCCCGTAGGGCACATACTGGCCATTGACATAGACGACACGCGACATCCGTTGCTGCCTTTCGAAATCAGTTAGCGTTGCGATCCAGATTGACGACGCCAAGAGCCTTCAGCTTGCGATGCAGCGCCGAACGCTCCATGCCGATGAAGCTCGCGGTGCGCGAGACATTACCGCCGAAGCGGGTGATCTGTGCCAGCAGGTATTCGCGCTCGAACATCTCGCGCGCTTCGCGCAGCGGCAGCGCCATCACTTCCGTGGTGGTTTCCGGGCGCAGCGCCACCGGCGGCGTGGCGCCCAGATCGGCCGGCAGCATGTCGGCATGGATCATGCCCTTCTGCTCGGCCGGCAACATGATCAGCAGCCGCGCCACGGCATTGCGCAGTTCGCGCACATTGCCGGGCCATTCCGCCGACTGCATGGCCAGCAGCGCATCTTCCGCCAGCTCACGCGGCGGCACGCCCTGGCGCTGCGCCTCGACCTGAGTGAAATGCCGGACCAGCAGCGGGATATCCTCGCGGCGGTCGCGCAGGGCCGGCACTTTCAGCGGCACGACATTCAGGCGATGGAACAGATCCTGCCGGAACTGGCCCTGCCCCACCCGCGCGGTCAGGTCATGGGCCGTGCCCGACACGATACGCACATCGACCTGCACGCGGGTGCGGCCGCCAACGCGCTCGAAACTCTGTTCGGTCAACACGCGCAGCAGCTTGGCCTGCGCCTCGCCCGACATTTCGGCGACCTCGTCCAGGAACAGCGTGCCGCCATGGGCCTCTTCCAGCACGCCGATCTTGTGCTGCCGCTGGCCGTTCACCTGCTCCTCGATGCCGAACAACTCCTGCTCGAGGCGGTCTGGCGTCACGGTGGCAACATTGAAGACCACGAAAGCGGCCCCGGCCCGGCGCGAACGCTGGTGCAGCTGGCGGGCGATCATTTCCTTGCCGGCGCCCGGGGGACCGGAGATCAGCACGCGGCTGTTGGTCGGCGCCACGCGGTCGACAGCCTGGCGCAGTGCCGTGATTGCCGGCGATGCGCCGATCAGGTCGATTGCCGTGCCCGAGCGCTGGCGCAGGTCAAGATTCTCGCGCTTCAGCCGTGCCTGTTCCAGCGCACGCTCGACCAGCAGCAGCAGCCGGTCGCTCTTGAACGGCTTCTCGATATAGTCATAGGCCCCGCGCTTGATGGCGGAAACCGCGGTTTCGATATTGCCATGGCCGGAGATCATCACCACCGGCACGGTGCTGTGATCGCGGATGATGCGATCGAGAATCTCCAGGCCGTCCAGCTTGCTGCCCTGCAGCCAGATATCCAGGATCACCGCATTGGGCCGGCGTGCCTCGATCTCGCGCAGGGCGCCATCTGAATCACCGGCCATGCGTACTTCATAGCCTTCATCCTGCAGGATGCCGCCGACCAGATTGCGGATATCCGCCTCGTCATCAACAATAAGAATGTCACGCGCCATGACGATCCGAACCCAACAATCTGCGTAGCGTTTCCTGGCTCTTCAGCGGCCCGCCATTCTGACCGGCGCCATCGGCCTCTGCGGTATCGCCGATAATGACGCCCGGCAGCCTGATGCGCGCCAAGCTACCATTTTTGGCCGCCGGATCAAACAGGGCGGCATCGCTGAGCGAAATGGTGCCGCCATGCTCCTCGATGATCTTCTTGACGATGGCGAGGCCCAGGCCCGTGCCCTTGGTGCGCGTGGTGACATAGGGCTCGAACAGTCGGTCGCGGTTTTCGCTGGGCAGGCCGCGGCCATTGTCCATCACCGTGATATCGGCCGCCGTCTCATTGATCCGCAAACCGATTGAAATATGGCCCTGCGGCATTGTCACGCCAGCCGGCCGTTCGCGGCCATCGATCGCGTCGACGGCATTCTGCAGGATATTGGTCAGCACCTGCGCCACCTGCCGCGCATCACAGTTGATGCGCACCGGCGTGACCGGCAGATCGGTCTCGAAGCGGATATCGGGTCGCGCCACCTGCTGCAGGAAGACGCCCTGGCGCACCAGCTGTCCCAGGTCTTCCTCGCGATAGACCGGACGCGGCATGCGGGCGAAGGTGGAGAACTCATCAACCATGCGGCCGATATCGCCAACCTGACGGATGATGGTGTCGGTGCACTGGGCAAAGATCTCCGGATCGGTCTGCACTTCCTTCATGTATTTGCGCTTGAGCCGCTCGGCCGACAGCTGGATCGGCGTCAGCGGATTCTTGATTTCATGGGCGATGCGGCGGGCGATATCAGCCCAGGCCGCATTGCGCTGCGCCGCCACCAGTTCGCTGACATCGTCAAAGGTGACGACATAGCCCAGCAGCTCGTTGCCGGTGACCTCGCGGGCAATACGCACCAGCAGCGTGCGGGCGCCATCGGCACGCTGCACCACCACCTGGCCGCGCTCGACCGCCTCGGCCGGGCGATCGCTCAACTGCTGGAACAGCTCGGCCATCTCGGGCGCGGCCTCAGCAAAGGGACGGCCCACCATGTCATCGAAGCTCTTCTGCAGCATCGCCTGGGCCGACGGATTGGGCAGCGTCACCAGTCCCTGCGGATCGACGCCGATCACGCCGGCCGAAACGCCCGCCAGCACGGTTTCGGTGAAACGGCGTCGTTCATCGAGCTGGCGATTGGCCGCGATCAGTTCGGACTGCTGGGCGGCAAGCTGGCTGGTCATGCGGTTGAAGGTGCGGCCCAGCGTCGCCAGCTCGTCATCATCGGCGCGTTCAGTGACGCGCGCGGTCAGGTCGCCGCTGCGGATGCGCTCGGCCGCCGTCACCACTTCGCCGATCGGCGCGATCAGGCGGTTGGCGATCAGCAGACCGAACCAGATCGCGGCCAGCAACAGCAGCAGCGACACCAGCATGAACAGGATGGCGAAATTGATCTCCAGCGCCGAACGCGCCTGTTCCAGCCGGCTGTACTGGATCGCCGCGTTGCGGGCGCGCTCCAGATCGCTCAGCACCTTCGCATCGAGGAAGCGGCCGACATAGAGATAGGCATCCAGATAGCCATCCAGCCGCACCAGGGCGCGCACCCGGTCATCGGTCTCGGCCGTGATGATGACCACCTGGCCTTCATTGGCATCCTGGATCGCCCGCGTCGGGATACGGTCGAACTCCATCAGCAGGCTGAGCTCGTTGCGCGCCAGCAGCTCGCCGGTGGAGGTGAAGACAATAGCCTCGCCCAGGCCGCGCAGGCGCGAGAGCTGGCGCACCGCCTGCTGGAAGGCGAAGGGATTGCGGGTCAGGCGCGGCGCTTCGCGATTGAGGTCGACCGCCATGGCCAGCACATCGGCGCGGATGGTCTTGCGATGCTCCTGGATGTAGGCTTCGGCCACCGCGACCGAAGCCGTCACGGCTGTGTTCACGCGCTCGCTGAACCAGGTCTGCAGGCCGAGATTGAAGAACAGCACGGCAAACACCGTCATCATTACGGTGGGCAGCGCCGTAACCGCGGCGAACATCATCACCATGCGGGCATGCAGCCGCGAGCCGGCGACGCCACGCCGGCGCTGCATCCACAGCACCACCAGGCGGCGGGCAACCAGGCTGGTCAGGCTGAGCAGCACGATCAGGTCGCTGAGCAGCAGGACCTGCACCTCGCGCGGCGTCAGGTCGCGGTTGGCGCCCGGCGTCATCGCCAGATAGGTCAGGGTGCCGGCCACCACGGCGGCGACCGCCAGGGTGATTTCCAGATGCCGGATCAGGTTATGGCGCCGGAACCAGTCCTGGGCGCGCCGCCACAGCCGTACGCCCGGGGCAACGGGAGTTTCCGGGATCGTATCGTCGGTCATGGGGCGTGAATCGGTGCTGAGCCGGCCATCGGCCGATCATAGCTCAGCCGGCCCTCCGGGGCACCCCTCGGGGGCCGCCCGATTGGCCGGTCAAAGCCGGCCGGCCGGCCGCGCGCCGCAGTCTACTTCAGACCCCGGATGACCTGGATATTATGGTCGCGGATCTTTTTGCGCAGCGTGTTGCGGTTCAGGCCCAGCATATGCGCGGCCTTGATCTGGTTGCCGCGCGTGGCCGCCAGGCTGAGCGAGATCAGCGGGATTTCCAGCTCGCGCAGCATGCGGTCATACAGGCCGGGCGGCGGCAGATCGTCACCCTGGGCGGAGAAATACTTGGTCAGGTGCCGCTCGATGGCGCCGGTCAGCGTCTCTTCTTCGCTCGGCTCGGCGCTGCGCGGCGCCTGCGGCGGTTCGGCCAGCTCGTTGTCGATCACTTCGACGCCGATGACGTCATCGGCATACAGGGCCGCGAGGCGGCGCACCAGGTTTTCCAGTTCGCGCACGTTGCCCGGCCAGCGGTAGCGGCGCAGACGGTCCATCGCTTCGGAGGACACGGTCTTGAGCGGCAGGCCCTGCACGGATGCCTGGTTGAGGAAGTGGCGGACAAGGTCCTGGATATCGTCGCTGCGTTCGCGCAGCGGCGGCAGACGCAACGGCACGACATTCAGACGATAGAACAGATCTTCGCGGAACAGACCCTGGTTCACGGCCTGGCGCAGATCGCGATTGGTGGCGGCGACAATCCGCACGTCGGTACGGATCGGCGTGCGGCCGCCGACGGTGGTGTATTCGCCCTGCTGCAGGACGCGCAACAGACGCGTCTGCGCCTCGATCGGCATGTCGCCGATCTCGTCGAGAAACAGCGTGCCGCCTTCAGCCTGCTCGAAGCGGCCCGCATAGCGGCTGGCGGCGCCGGTGAAGGCGCCCTTCTCATGGCCGAACAGCTCGCTTTCGATCAGTTCGCGCGGAATGGCGGCCATGTTCAGCGCAACGAACGGTCCGTTGCGACGCTTGCCGTAATCGTGCAGCGCGCGCGCCACCAGCTCCTTGCCGGTGCCGGACTCGCCATAGATCAGCACGGTGAGATCCGTACCCATCAGACGCGCCATCACGCGGTAGATTTCCTGCATCGCCGGCGAGCGGCCGATCAGCGGCAGCTTTTCCTCGTCGGCGGCCTGCTCCTCGGCTTCCGACGGCATCGCCTTGGGCTGGCTCAGCGCACGTTCGACGACGCGCAGCAGTTCTTTCAGGTCAAACGGCTTGGGCAGGTAGTCATAGGCACCGCGTTCGGCGGCCTTGACGGCGGTGAGCAGCGTCTTCTGCGCGCTCATCACGATGATCGGCAGTTCCGGGCGGATACGCTTGATGCGCGGCAGCAGGTCCAGGCCATTCTCGTCGGGCATCACCACATCGGTGATGATCAGTTCACCCTCGCCTTCCGATGCCCAGCGCCACAAGGTTGCGGCATTGCCGGTCGAGCGCACCTGGTAGCCGACGCGGCCGAGCGCCTGATCCAGCACGGTGCGGATCGAGCGATCGTCGTCGGCGACGAGAATGGTGCCCTTATTACTCATTCTAACTCTCCGGATTCATCCGTCGCCGAGGTATGGACCGGCAGGCGGGCACTAAAGATGGTACGGCGGGGGCGACTGTCACACTCGATAACGCCCCCGTGATCGCCAATGATCTTGGCAACCAATGCAAGACCGAGGCCAGAGCCGCTGGCCTTGGTTGTCACGAACGGATCGAACAGATGGAGGCGGATATCCTCGGGCACGCCGGGACCGTTATCCTGCACCGTCACTTCCAGCGGCAAATGCAACCTGTCGCGCGAGCCGCGCACCGCGAGTCGCACGCCATGCCTGTAGGCCGTGGTCAGCACGATTTCGCCACCCGGATCGTCACCGATGGCTTCTGCTGCATTCTTCACCAGATTCAGGAAGATCTGGACCAGCTGGTCGCGGCTGCCATTCACCGGCGGCAGCGACGGATCGTAGCGCTCGACGAAACGCAGGTGCTTGGCAAAGCCAGCTTGGGCCACCTTGCGCACATGCTCCAGGACCTGGTGAATGTTCACCGGTCCGCGGTCGATGCGCTTGTCGGAAAAGACTTCCATGCTGTCGACCAGCGCGCAGATGCGGTCGGTCTCGTCGCAGATCAGACGGGTCAGCTCGCGGTCGGCCTGACTGCAATTGGCTTCCAGCAACTGCGCCGCGCCGCGAATGCCACTGAGCGGATTTTTCACTTCATGGGCAAGGATGGCGGCCATGCCAGTCACCGAACGCACCGCGCCGCGATGGGTCAGGGCGCGATCGATCTTGGCCGCCATGGTGCGCTCGTCGAAGCGCACGATCACATGATCCTCGGCTTCGGGCACCGGCGAAACCTGTACGTCGACCAGGCGCTCGCCCAGACGTGGCGAACCGAGATCGACATCGTATTCCGCCACGCTGTAGCGCTCGCGGAATACCTGAGCAAACAACTGCAGCACCGGGCTGCCGAAGGGCACGAGATCGCGCAGATTCTGGCGGCACAACACGGCGGCGCCGGAATCGAAGAACTGTTCGGCCGCCGGATTCACATAGGCGATATCGCCCTGCCGGCCGACGACGAGGATGGGATTGGGAATGGCGCCCAGGACCTGGGCCGCATCGATGCTGCTCATTTCAATTTCTATATTGTCAGCTGGCTGCATCAAGCCGCCATCCGGTCGAGCTGCGGCGCATAGAAATCGCGAATGGCCTGGCGCACCTGGCCCGGCTCCTCGATTTGCATGATGCGCGTGCGGAACTCGGCCGAACCCGGCAGACCCTTGGAATACCAGGCCACATGCTTGCGGCCGATCTTCACGCCGGTCTGCACGCCGTAATGCTCCAGCATGGCGTCATAATGTTCCAGCACGATGGCTTCCTGCTCATCCAGTGCCGGATCGGGCAGACGCACGCCGGTCTTCAGGAATTCGATGACCTGGCGCAGGAACCACGGGCGGCCATAGGCGCCGCGACCGATCATCACGCCATCGGCACCCGACTGCTCCAGCGCATCCTTCGCTTCATCCAGCGTGGTGATGTCGCCATTCACGATGACAGGCAGCGACACGGCTTCCTTCACCTTGCGCACGAAGCCCCAGTCGGCACGGCCATTGTAAAGCTGGTTGCGTGTGCGGCCATGGACGGTGAGCATCTTGATGCCTTCACCCTCGGCGATGCGCGCCAGTTCCGGCGCATTGCGATTGGCGTCGTCCCAGCCGGTGCGCATCTTCAGCGTGACGGGCAGCCTGACGGCCCTCACGGTGGCCGTGAGCAGGGTTTTCGCATGATCCAGATCGCGCATCAGCGCCGAGCCGGCATGGCCGTTGACCACCTTCTTCACCGGGCAGCCCATGTTGATATCGATCAGGGCAGCGCCGCCATCTTCATTGAGCTTCGCGGCCTCGGCCATCACATGGCCCTCGCAGCCGGCAAGCTGCACCGACATCGGGAATTCTTCCGGCAGGTTCTGCGCCATCTTCAGCGACTGACGCGAGCTGCGCACCATGGCTTCCGAGGCGATCATTTCAGACACGACCAGACCGGCGCCGCTGCGCTTCACAAGACGGCGAAATGGCAAGTCCGTGACACCTGACATGGGAGCCAGGATGACGGGTTCTGCGATAGAGACGGGACCGACGTTTATGCTCATTTTTTACACAATTCCCTGGAATGCCCAGTTGTTGGTCACGATAAAGGCTTTCCTACTGCGCTGCAACATACTTCCGCAGTCGGATCATATCCGGCTCTGCCGCCCGGCCTTTGCCTGATCCGGCAGCCTCGGGTAGGTTGCCGGATATGGAAAACGCCGCGCTGATCGTCGCGGCCGGTCGCGGCAGCCGCGCCGGCGGAGAAATACCTAAACAATACCAGATGCTTGGTGGAAAATCTCTGCTGCGGCACAGCATCGAGATATTCCTGCGCCACGGGGCAATAGCACGGGTCGTGGTCGTGATCCACCCCGATGATTCCGCCGCTTATGCCGCCGCGATACAAGGCCTGGAAAATGAGCGACGCCTGGGCCCGCCCTGCCTCGGCGGTGCCGCCCGGCAGGATAGCGTACGCCTGGGTCTTGAGGGTCTGGCTGTCGAAAAACCCGCTGCCGTGCTGATCCACGACGCAGCCCGCCCATTTTTACAGCACAAACACATCGATGCCCTGCTGAAAATGCTCAAACAAGCGCCAGGTGCCGTTCTTGCCATCCCGGTTGTCGATACCTTGAAACGCGACGACCAGGGCAAGGCCCGTAGCGGCGTTGAGCGCCAGGGTCTTTGGCGGGCCCAGACCCCGCAGGCCTTCCGCTTTCCCGATATCCTGACCGCCCATCGCCAGAGCGCCGGCCTGGCGCTGACCGACGACGCCGCCGTGGCCGAGCAGGCCGGGCTCGCCGTGCGGTTGGTGCCGGGCTCCGAGGAGAATTTCAAGGTGACCGAGCCCGAAGACTTCGCCCGCGCCGAGCGACAACTGATGATCCGGCGCAGCGACATCCGCACCGGCACCGGCTTCGACGTGCATGCCTTCAGCGACGAGCCCCACCGCAAGCTGACCATCGGCGGCATTGTCGTGCCGCATGATCGCGGCCTCGCCGGCCATTCCGATGCCGATGTAGCGCTGCATGCGCTGACCGATGCGATCCTCGGCGCTTTGGGCGATGGCGATATCGGCCAGCATTTCCCGCCATCCGACCCGCGCTGGAAGAATGCCGACAGCGCCGCCTTCCTGAAACATGCCGCCGATCTGGTGGCGCAACGCGATGGCATGATCGGCCATTGCGACATCACCATCATCTGCGAAGCGCCGAAGATCGGACCGCATCGCGAGGCGATGCGTCAGCGTATCGCCGCAATCATCGGCATCGGCCTCGACCGCGTCAGCGTGAAGGCAACGACAACAGAGCAGCTCGGATTCACCGGGCGGCGCGAAGGCATCGCGGCACAGGCCATCGCCACCATCCGGCTGCCGGGCTAGGACGCACAATCCCGCATGCTGTATTTCCTGCCCTTCATGATTTCCACCTTCTTCGGCGTCGGCAAGTTGCGTCCCGCCGCCGGCACCTGGGGCTCGGCGGCCGCCCTGCCCTTTGCCTGGGGCCTGCAGATGCTGGGTGGCCCATGGCTGCTGATCGCCGCCGCCGTGGCCGTTTCTGTTGTCGCACTCTGGGCGATCAGGCTCTTTCTTGTACGCTGGCCTGGCGACGATCCCGGCGAGATCGTGATCGATGAAGTCGCCGGCCAGTGGCTGACACTCGCCTTCGTGCCGCTCGATCTGTGGCATTATGCCGTCGGCTTCCTGGTCTTCCGCTTTTTCGACATCACGAAAATCTGGCCGGCCTCCTGGGCCGACCGCACGCTGAACGGTGCGCCGGGTGTGCTGGTCGACGATCTGTTCGCCGGCCTCTATGGCATGCTGGTGATGTTCGCGCTTTCCTACGTCTGGTGACCGCTATGGACGATACGCTGCTGCGCCTTGCCGAAGACCTGCTCGCCCGCTGCCGCGCCAAAGGCGCGATGCTGGCGACGGCGGAATCCTGCACTGGCGGTCTTATCGCTGCGACACTGACCGAGATCGCCGGCTCATCGGATGTGTTCGAGCGCGGCTATGTCACCTATTCCAACGAAGCCAAGACCTATGCCATCGGCGTACCGGCCGAGATCATCGCCGGCCATGGCGCCGTGTCGGAGCCGGTGGCACGCGCCATGGCGGAAGGTGCCTTGCGCAAGAGCAATGCCCATATCGCGATTGCCTGCACCGGCATTGCCGGGCCCGGTGGCGGTTCGCCCGCAAAGCCGGTGGGCCTGGTGCATATCGCCGTCGCTGGCCAGGGCCAGGAAACCATGCACCAGCGCATGACCTATGGCGAGATCGGCCGCAACGCCGTGCGCAGCGCCACGGTGGAAGACGCGCTGACGCTGGCTGGCGAGATGCTGGAACAGATGGCGGCGGCCGCCGAGAGCTAGAGCCCGGCCAGCCGTTTCACGTCTCCCGAGGCGGCAATCGTCCCGTCGCGCACGAGGCGTTCGTGATTCTGGTCGATATCGTCCAGGCGGTAGAGATAGTTCACCATCAGGCCGGCCGACTGCTTCATGCCGTTGCGCGAGCGGTCGCCCATCCAGTTCAGACGATGCACCTGGGAACCGTTGCTCAGGTGGAACCGCGCCACCGGATCGAGCGGTTTGCCCTTGTCGGTGCTCAGCAGATAGCGCGCAGCCAGCCGCGTCAGCACCGGCTTCAAGGCCTCGACCAGCGCGGCATTGTCGGCCCAGGCATGATCTTTCAGCAGCGCCGGCAGCATACCCTTGGAGAAGCGCTGCCCCAGGGCATGGCTCAGCTCTTCGCGCGCCTTGCTTTCGACCAGATCCGGCGTGCCTTCGGCCACCGCTTCTTCCAGCCATTTGCGAAAACCCGGGATCGGTGACAGCGTCGAGAACTGCTTCAGGTTCGGCAGGTCGCGCGTCAGGTCGTCGACCACGCGCTTAATCAGGAAGTTGCCAAACGAAATGCCGCGCAGGCCGACCTGGGTATTCGAGATCGAATAGAAGATCGCCGTATCGGCTTCGCGCGGGTCCAGCACCGGCGTGGCCTGATCGAGCAGCGCCTGCACATTGCCGGCAATGCCCTTGACCAGCGCGACCTCGACGAAGATCAGCGGCTCCAGCGGCATGCGCGGATGGAAGAAGGCATAGCAGCGCCGGTCGGCATCAAGCCGGTTGCGCAGGTCGTCCCAGCTTTCGATGGCATGCACGGCTTCATAGGCGATCAGCTTTTCCAGCAACGCCGCCGGGCTGTTCCAGCTGATGCGCTGCAGCTCCAGGAAGCCGATATCGAACCAGGCGACGCACAGGTCTTCCAGATCGGCATCGATGATCGCCAGTTCCGGCACTTCCTTGCGCAGACGCAGGGCATCGGCGCGCAGATCGACCAGGAATTTCACGCCCTGCGGCAAAGCCGTGAACTGGGTCAGCAGCCGCTGGCGCGGCGGCGTCAGCGCCATGCGCAGCTTGCGCTCCGCCTTGTGGCGGGCAATCGGCGCCTCGGCCTTCTGCAATTCGCGGATCGCGGTTTCCAGCGCCGCATCATCGGCAGCAAAATCGTTGGCCAGAACCTGCAGGAAGCTGCGCTTGCCGGCATCGTCGAGCGCCAGGTAGAGCCGGCCAAGAGCCGCTGCCCGCGCGCGCGCCGCCACCTCGCCGCCGCGCGCCTCCAGGCATTCGGCGAACAGGCCGCGCAGCCGTTCGACATCCTTGGCGTCCTTCAGGCCCTCGCGGACCAGATGGGCGGTCTCGTCGCCGCCGGCGATGCCGCGCCAGGCGCCGACCAGACTGCGCAGGCCACGCTCCAGCAGGGTGCCGGAAATCGACAGATTGGGAAGGGTTGGCAGGGCGACCATGCAGAACACTCCAGAAAAGGCTCAGGATAACGCCCGAACCGGGTCAGAGTGCCGTGATCGTAGCACCAGGCGCCAGGGATAATCCATTCTCGCCATAGAGCTGGCGCGCCCGCGTCTCGAAGGCGCCGACCATGCGCTTGACCGCTTCGTTGAACAGCAGCTCGATGGTTTTCTGCAGCAGCCTGGAGCGGAACTCGAAATCGACATAGAAGTCGATCTCGCAGCCGGTCGGGTGGGCCGAGAAGATCCAGTGGTTCTTCAGGTATTTGAACGGGCCGTCGGTATATTCCACATCGATCCGCCGGGCTTCGGGACTGAGCGTCACCCGGCTGGTGAAGCGTTCGCGGAATACCTTGAAGCCGATGATCAGGTCGGCCACCACGACGGTTTCGCTGCGCTCGCGGATACGCGCGCCGATGCACCAGGGCAGGAATTTCGGGTAATGCTCGATCCCGGCGACCAGCGCATAAAGCTGGTCGGGGCGATAGGGCAGGATGCGTTTTTCCGCGTGGGTGGGCACTAGACGGCTTTGGCGGCGAACTTGGCCTCGCGAGCCGCGCGCAGGCGGGCGAAATCGTCGCCGGCATGATGCGAGGAGCGGGTCAGCGGCGAGGCCGAGACCGTGAGGAAGCCCTTGGAATTGGCAATCGTCGCATAGGCGGCAAACTCGTCCGGCGTGACGAAGTGCTTCACTTCGGCATGCTTGCGGGTCGGCTGCAGATATTGCCCGATGGTAATAAAATCGACATCGGCGGCACGCATGTCGTCCATCACCTGCATGATCTCGATCTTTTCTTCACCAAGACCAACCATAAGCCCGGACTTGGTGAACATCTTCGGATCGAGTTCTTTCACCCGCGCCAGCAGCTGCAGCGAGGCGAAGTAGCGCGCGCCGGGACGGATGGTCGGGTAAAGCCGCGGCACGGTTTCCAGATTGTGGTTATACACATCGGGCCGTGCGGCCACGACCGCCTCGATGGCGCCGGGCTTGCGGATGAAATCGGGCGTCAGAATTTCGATGGTGGTGGTCGGCGAGGATTTGCGGATTTCCTCGATGGTGCGGACGAACTGCGACGCGCCGCCATCGGGCAGATCATCGCGGTCAACCGACGTAATGACAACATGATGCAGACCGAGCTTGCCCACGGCTTCGGCCACATGGGCCGGCTCATGGCGATCGACATCGCCGGGCTTGCCGGTGGCGACATTGCAGAAGGCGCAGGCGCGCGTGCAGACGGCGCCCAGGATCATCACGGTGGCATGCTTCTGCTTCCAGCATTCGCCCAGGTTCGGGCAGGCCGCTTCCTCGCAGACGGTGTTCAGGTTCAGCTCGCGCATCAGCCGGCGCGTCTCGGCCACCTCCGGCGAGGTCGGCGCCTTCACGCGAATCCAGTCCGGCTTGCGCAGCATCGGCGTGTCAGGCTTGTGGGCCTTCTCGGGATGGCGGACCGGGAGGGGATGAACGTTGATGACCACGGCAGTCTCTAATCCTGTTGGCGACCTCTGGGGCTGAGGTAGCGCAGGAGCAGTATACAGAAAAGCCCCTGCCCTCGCATCTGCCCGCAAAAGCCTAGAAATTCAGCGCCTTGCCATAGGCGTCCAGTACCGACTCATGCATCATTTCGCTGAGCGTCGGATGCGGGAAGATCGCGTGCATCAGCTCGACCTCGGTGGTCTCCAGGGTCTTGGCGATGCCGAAGCCCTGGATCAGCTCGGTGACTTCCGCGCCGATCATATGGGCGCCCAGCAGCTCGCCGGTCTTGGCGTCGAACACGGTCTTGACCAGGCCTTCCGGCTCGCCCAGCGCAATCGCCTTGCCGTTGGCGAGGAAGGGGTAGCGGCCGACCTTCACCGCATGGCCCTTGGCCTTGGCGGCGGCTTCCGTCAGGCCGACGCTGGCAACCTGCGGCGTGCAATAGGTGCAGCCCGGGATGTTGCTGACATTGAGCGGATGCACGTCCTTCTCGCCGGCGATCTTCTCGACGCAGATCACGCCCTCATGGCCGGCCTTGTGCGCCAGCCAGGGCGGACCGGTCAGGTCGCCGATGGCATAGATGCCCGGCTCCGCCGTCCGACTGTATTCATCCGTCACCACATGGGTCTTCTCGACCTTCACCTTGGTGGTCTCAAGTCCGATATTCTCGACATTGCCGACGATGCCGACAGCCAGGATCACGCGTTCGACGGTGATCTCGCTCTCCTTGCCGGCCTTGTCCTTCAGCACGGCGGTGACGGTGTCGCTGCCCTTCTTGAGCGCGGTGACCGTCGTGCCGAGATGAATCTTCATGCCCTGCTTCTCGAAAGCCTTCTTGGCCAGGCCGGAGATTTCCTCATCCTCGACCGGCAGCACGCGGTCCATCACTTCAACGACCGTGACCTCCGAGCCGAGCTGGCGGTAGAAGCTGGCGAATTCGATGCCGATGGCACCCGAGCCGATGACCAGCAGCGACTTCGGCAGCGCCGGCGGCACCATGGCTTCCTTGTAGGTCCAGACCAGCTTGCCGTCCGGCTCCAGGCCGGGCAGCGAACGCGCGCGTGCGCCGGTGGCGAGGATGATGTGCTTGGCGGTCAGGTCGGCGACGGCCTTGCCGTCCTTGCTCACCTTGACCTTACCGGGACCATTGAGCACGCCGACGCCGTCGAAGACGGTGATCTTGTGCTTCTTCATCAGGAACTTCACGCCATTGGACAGTTGCGCCGCCACTTTACGCGACCGCTCCACCACCTTGGCGGTGTCGATGGTGACCTTGCCCTCGACCTTGAAGCCATAGGCTTCGGCATGCTTGATGTTGGTGTAAATCTCGGCCGAACGCAGCAGCGCCTTGGTCGGGATGCAGCCCCAGTTCAGGCAGATGCCGCCCAGATGCTCGCGCTCGATGATCGCGGTCTTCATGCCGAGCTGGGCGCCACGGATGGCGGTGGTGTAGCCGCCCGGGCCGCTGCCGACCACGATCAGATCGAAACTGGTATCAGCCATGCTGGCCTCCTTAAATCAAACTGACCGCGTAATGCCGCCGTCGACGCGGATATTCTGTCCGGTGATGTAGCTCGCCTGCTCCGACAGCAGGAAGGACACCGTATCGCTGATCTCGCGCACCGTGCCGTAACGTTTCATCGGGATGCGGGCGATGCGCTCGTCCTTCGATGGCAGGCTGTCGATAAAGCCGGGCAGCACATTGTTCATGCGGATGCCCTGCGCCGCATACTGGTCGGCATAGACCTTGGAGAAGGCCGCCACCGCCGCGCGCACCGGACCCGAGATGGGGAAATCGCTTTCCGGCTCGAAAGTGGCATAGGTCAGCAGATTGACGAAGGCGCCACTGCCCTGCTTGAGCATCACCGGCGTCACCAGCCGCACCATGCGGATGACGGCCAGATGCACCAGCTCGAAACCGGTGGTCCAGGCGGCATCGTCCAGGTCGAGCAGCTTGCCCTTGGGCGGATGGCCGGTGTTGTTCACCACCGCATCGATGCGGCCGTACTTATCCAGCGTCAGGTCGACCAGCGCCTTGACGTCGTCTGCCTTGGCATTGGAGCCGGCCGTGCCGACGCCGCCGAGCGATTCGGCAAGTGTCTTGGCCGCACCCGAGGGCGACATGGCGGCAACGCGATAGCCATCGGCCGCCAGCTTTTTCAGAATCCCCGCACCCATGCCCTTGCCGGCACCGGTGACGATGGCAACCTTTGCTTCAGCCATCGTCAATGCCTCACAGCAGCATGGTCAGCGGGTCATCGATGAAGCCCTTGAAGGCCTGCAGGAACTGCGCGCCCACGGCGCCGTCCACGGCGCGATGATCGACCGACAGCGTGCAGGTCATGATGGTGGCCGGCACGATCTGGCCATTCTTCACGATTGGGCGCTGTTCGCCGGCACCGATGGCGAGGATGCAGCCCTGCGGCGGGTTGATCACCGCTTCGAACTGCTTCACGCCAAACATGCCGAGATTCGAGATCGAGAAGGTGCCGCCCTGGAATTCCTCCGGCTTCAGCTTGCCGTCCCGCGCCCGTGCAGCGAGATCTTTCATCTCGGTGGCAATCTGGGTCAGGCCCTTGCCTTCGGCCTGCTTGATGATCGGCGTGATCAGGCCGTTCGGGGTGGCCACGGCGACCGAGATATCGGCATGCTCGTAATACATCATGCCGCTGTCATCGAAGCTGGCATTGGCGGTCGGGACCTTCTTCAGCGCCAGCGCCACCGCGCGGATGACGAAGTCGTTGACGCTGATCTTGGCGTCGGTCTTGTCGTTCAGCCGCTTGCGAAGCGACAGCAGCTCGTCGATCTCGGTGTCGATGGTCAGGTAGAAATGCGGCACGGTCTGCTTGGACTCGGTCAGGCGGCGCGCGATGGTCTTGCGCATCCCTGACAGCGGCTCCAGCTTGTAGGGCATCTTGAGCAGGTCGGCGAGCTGGCGCGCGCCCGGGCCGCTGGCCACCGGCGCAGCCTTGCCGGCAGCAGTCGGAGCCGCAGCGCCTGCCTTGGCGCCCGCGGGCGCCTTCTCGATATCGGCCTTGACGATACGGCCATGCGGACCGCTGCCCGACACGGCCTTGAGGTCGATACCGGCCTGTTCGGCCATGCGGCGCGCCAGCGGCGAGGCGAAGACGCGATCACCGGACTTGACCGGCGCGGCGGTCGGAGCAGCGGCCGGCTTCGGCGCCGCTTCGGTTTTCGGCACTTCGGCTTTCTTCTCTTCCGGCTTCGCGGCAGGCTTGGCAACCGGCTTCGCATCCGAGGCGCTTTCGCCCTCTTCCAGCAGCACGGCAATCGGCGTGTTCACGGCCACGCCCTCGGTGCCCTCGGCCACCAGGATCTTGCCGATCTTGCCTTCATCGACAGCTTCGAATTCCATCGTCGCCTTGTCGGTCTCGATCTCGGCGATGATGTCGCCGGACTTGACCGCGTCGCCTTCCTTCTTGTGCCACTTCGCCAGCTTGCCCTCGGTCATCGTGGGCGAGAGCGCCGGCATCAGGATTTCGATCGGCATCCTTCAGGCCCTCCCTTACTTGCGGTAGCAGACGGCTTTCGCCGCCGCGACGATTTCCGGCACCGTGACCAGCGCCAGCTTTTCCAGGTTGGCGGCATAGGGCATCGGCACGTCCTTGCCATGCACGCGCACCACCGGCGCATCCAGGTAATCGAAGGCCTCTTCCATGATGACGGCCGCGATCTCAGACCCGATGCCGGACTGCGGGAAGCCTTCCTCGATGGTGACGAGGCGGTTGGTCTTCTTGACAGATTCGACAATGGTGGCGCGGTCCATCGGACGGATGGTGCGCAGGTCGATCACTTCGGCGTCGATGCCCTCTTCGGCCAGCTTTTCGGCCGCCGCCAGCGCATGGCCGACCGCAATCGAATAGCCCACCAGCGTCACATCCTTGCCCTTGCGGGCAATGCGCGCCTTGCCGATCGGCACGATGTAATCGTCCAGCTTCGGCACCTCGAAGCTGCGGCCATAGAGGATTTCGTTCTCCAGGAAGATCACCGGATTGGGATCGCGGATCGCCGCCTTGATCAGGCCCTTGAAATCGGCAGCGCTGTAGGGCGCCACCACCTTGAGACCCGGAATATGCGAATACCAGGCAGCGTAATCCTGGCTGTGCTGGGCGGCGACGCGCGCCGCCGCGCCGTTCGGACCACGGAAGACAATCGAGCTGCCCATCTGGCCGCCCGACATATAGAGCGTCTTGGCCGCCGAATTGACGATCTGGTCGATGGCCTGCATCGAGAAATTGAACGTCATGAATTCGACGATCGGCTTCAGGCCGTAGAAGGACGCGCCGACACCCAGGCCGGCAAAGCCCTGCTCGGTGATCGGCGTATCGATCACGCGGTCGGGGCCGAACTCGTCCAGCATGCCCTGGCTGATCTTGTAGGCGCCCTGGTACTGGGCGACTTCCTCGCCCATCAGGAAGACCTTCGGGTCGCGGCGCATCTCTTCCGACATGCCTTCGCGGATCGCCTCGCGCACGGTCATGCTGACGAACTGCGTGCCTTCGGGAATGGCCGGGTCCTTCAGCTCGGGTGCCGGAGTCTTGGCCGCGGTGACGGCAGACTCGACAGCCTTCTCTTCCTTGGGGGCTTCGGCCTTCGCAGCCGGCGCTTCCGCCTTCTTTGCCGGCGCCGCACCGGCCGCCTCGCCTTCGCCGCGCAAAGACGCGATCGGCGTGTTCACGGCGACGCCCTCGGTGCCTTCGGCGACCAGGATCTTCTCCAGCACGCCCTCGTCGACGGCTTCGAATTCCATCGTCGCCTTGTCGGTCTCGATCTCGGCGATGATATCGCCGGCCTTGACCTCTTCGCCTTCGCGCTTATGCCATTTGGCCAGCTTGCCTTCGGTCATCGTGGGCGACAGGGCAGGCATCAGAATCTCAATGGACATCGTTAAATCCTCCTGCCCGCTTCACGCTTCGACATAGACGTCGGTCCACAGCTCCGACGCATCGGGCTCGGGACTGCTCTGCGCGAAATCGGCAGACTTCTGCACGATGTCCTTGACCTCTTTGTCGATGGCCTTCAGCGCATCCTCGTCGGTCATCTTGTTGTTCAGCAGCAGCGCCCGCACCTGGTCGATCGGATCGTGCTCCGAGCGCATCTTGCTCACTTCGTCCTTCGAGCGGTATTTCGCCGGATCGGACATCGAATGGCCGCGATAACGGTAGGTCATCATTTCCAGGATGACCGGGCCCTTGCCGGCGCGGCAATGGGCGACGGCTTCCTCGCCGGCTTCCTTCACGGCCGTTACGCTCATGCCATCAACCTGACGGCCGGCGATGCCGAAGCTTTCGCCGCGCTTGTACAGCGCCGGCTGGGCCGAAGAGCGGGCCACCGAGGTGCCCATCGCATACTGGTTGTTCTCGATCACATAGATGACCGGCAGCTTCCACAGCTCGGCCATATTGAAGCTCTCGTAGACCTGGCCCTGATTGGACGAGCCGTCGCCGAAGTAGCAGAAGGTCACATTGTCGGTCTTGTTGTACTTCTGGGCGAAGGCCAGACCGGTGCCCAGCGGCACCTGGGCGCCGACGATGCCGTGGCCGCCATAGAAATGCTTCTCGCGGCTAAACATGTGCATCGAGCCGCCCTTGCCCTTGGAATAGCCGCCGGCGCGCCCGGTGAGTTCGGCCATCACGCCGTTCGGGTCCATGCCGGTGGCCAGCATATGGCCGTGATCCCGGTAGGAGGTGATGACGGCATCGCCGAGTTTGGCGCAGGCCTGCAGGCCGACGACCACCGCTTCCTGGCCGATATAGAGGTGGCAGAAGCCACCGATCAGGCCCATGCCGTAGAGCTGGCCGGCTTTTTCCTCAAAGCGGCGGATCAGCAGCATGTCGCGGTAATAGTTGAGCAGGTCCTTGGCAGGCGGCAGTTTGCCACCCTTGGCCGCATCCGCGGCCTTGCCCGGTTTCGCCATCGTTTCTCTCCCGACTGAAGCTCAGACGGCCCCTTTTACGCAGGGGCATTGGCCGGTACCGTAACACCGGCCGGGAGCGAAGATGACGGCTAAATTCAGTTAAAACAACGGCTTTTGGCTGATTAACTTGATTTCAGTTAATCAGCGCAATTCCGTTACCGGAAAGGGCCGTTTCAGCGTCCGAGAATTACCAGCTCGCCCGGGCGCAGCAGGCCCAGAACCCGTTTGCCCTGCTCGTCCAGCATGTCGGCATCCAGCTTGTCGGTGCGCAGCAGGGCAACCCGGCGCTCGATGGTCTTGCGCTCGGCCGTCACCTCGGCCAGCGCCGCCCTGGTGTCCTGGATCTGCAGGGTCAGCCGCGTATAGGCGTTGATGCCATGTTCGCCTTCCATCGCGTGGTAGGCGAAGTAACCAATGGCGGCAAAACAGATAACCGGCACAATGGCCGCCAGCGAATGGCGGCGTATTTCACGAACAGCGCTCATGATTCGAATCGAATCATATCCGAGTCGCCGGGTCAAACCTTTTCCGAGTCGAACTCAAGATTCTCACACAAGAATCAACAGATTAGGCTGAATTCCGGATCTTGGCCCCGAACTGCCTTCCCCGCTGCCGGGCAGAAGGTTATGCTGCGGTTATGCGCAAATCGAAAATGATCCGTCTGGCCCTGCTGGGCACCGTGGGTTTGGTCGGCCTCGCCGGCTGCGACAACAGCGACGATCCGCTGGCCGGTCATGACGTGCTGCGCGACCAGAAAGAATGCGCGACCAAGCCCGATCCCGATGGCTGCCGCACCGCCCTGGCTGACGCCCGGGCACAGCATCTGCAGACCGCGCCCCGCTTCACCACGCGCGAGGAGTGCGAGGCGCAGTTCGGCCTCAGCAACTGCGGCACCCCCAATCAGGTGCTGGCCGGCGGCAACGACGCCTTCTCGGCCGCCACCCCGGCCGGCGACCTCACCAATAGCACGTCCGGGCAGCCGGCGCCGCTGAACCAGCAGACGCAGCAGGCCAGTTCTGGCGGCATCTTCATGCCCATGCTGATGGGCTACATGATCGGCCGCACGCTGGGCGGCGGGTTCGGCGCCCAGCCGCTGTATCGCGATCCGTCCAACACCGCCTATTCCGGCGGCAAGCCGCTCGGCCAGCTCAGCGCCAACCGCTTCCCCGATGCGCCGGCGGCTTCGCCGAACTCTGTGTCGCGCGGCGGCTTCGGCCGCACCGGCAGCGCCATCTCCTCCTCCGCCGGCTCCTAACACCGATGGAGCGGCTGACGGTCGAGCCGCGCCCCGACTGGCGCGAGCGGGCCGAGAAGATCGGCTTCGAATTCCATACGATCAACGGCGAGCCCTACTGGTGCGAGGACGCCGCCTATCGCTTCACCGCGGCCGAGGTCGATGTGATCGACGATGCGGCCCAGCGGCTGGAGGATATGAGCCTCGAACTGCTCGATGGCATCATCGCCAGGGGCGACTACAGTGCGTTCGGGATTTCGGATCGCGCCTGCAGCCTGGTCGAGGACAGCTGGCGCCGCCAGGACAAGAATCTCTACGGCCGCTTCGACTTCGCCTGGTGCGGCACCAAACCTCCCAAGCTGCTCGAATACAATGCCGACACGCCGACCGCGCTCTATGAAGCCAGCGTCGTGCAGTGGGAATGGCTCGACAGCTACTGCAACCACTGCGACCAGTTCAACGGCATCCACGAGACCCTGATCGAGGCCTGGAAGCATTTCGGCCTCTGGGGCCATCGCGTGCATTTCACCTGCGTGCGCGACCATGCCGAAGACCTCGGCACCACCGAGTATCTGCGCGATACCGCCGTGCAGGCTGGGCTCGACACCGACCGACTGTTCATCGACGAGATCGGCTGGACCGGCAAGCGCTTCGTCGACCTCGCCGCCAAGCCGATCACCACGCTGTTCAAGCTCTACCCTTGGGAATGGCTGCTGCAGGAAGATTTTTCCGCCAACATCCAACCCAGCGGCGTCAAGATGATCGAGCCGGCCTGGAAGATGCTGCTCTCCACCAAGGCGATCCTGCCGCTGCTGTGGCAGGCGCATCCCGAGCATGAGAACCTGCTGCCGGCCAGCTTCGATGCGGCCGACATCAAGGGGCCGCGCATTGCAAAACCCTTCTGGGGCCGCGAGGGCGGCGGCATCACGCAGTATGACGCGGCCGGCCAGATCGTGGCGCAGACGCCGGCCAGCGGCGATCCGGCGCCCGAGAAGCTCGTGTATCAGCAGGCCATCGAGATGCCGGCATTCGACGGCTTCTATCCGGTGCTCGGCGTCTGGGTGATCGCCTCGCGCGCCTGCGGGCTCGGCATCCGCGAAGACAAGAGTCCGATCACCCGCAACACCAGCCGCTTCGTGCCGCATCTGTTTGAGTGAGAGAGATCATGACCGTCAGCCGCTACCTGATCACCCTGCCCGACTTCGCGCTCTACTTCGTCAGCGCGGTGCTCCTGCTCGCCCTGTTCCTGGCGATCTACACGCGCCTGACGCCACAGCATGAATGGACGCTGATCCGTCAGGGTAACACGGCGGCGGCCATCTCGCTGGGCGGCGCCCTGCTCGGCTTCGTGCTGCCGCTGGGCAGCGTGATCGTCGGTTCGCTCAGCCTGATCGACATGCTGGTCTGGGGCGCGGTGGCGCTGATCGTGCAGGTTCTGGTGTTCAGTGTACTGCGTTTGCTTCTGCCCAACCTGCCGGCCCGCATTACCAACAACGAGATGGCCGCCGGCACCATATCGGCAGTATTCTCGGTCGGCATCGGTGTGCTTAACGCCGCATGCATGACGTACTGAGGGGGAAAGCAATGAAAGCGATTGTCTGGATTCTGAAAGTCTTCGGCGTGCTTTATGTCGTCATCGCCCTGTTCAATCAGTTCAGCTACCTGATCGAGTCTCCGGCCCAGATGATGAGTACGGTATCGGGCATGCTCTCGGCCATTCTGCACGGTGTCGGCGCCATCGCGCTCGGCATTCTGCTGGAGCGTCACACCGCCAGCTGATCGGCCGGTCAGCGGCACCGCACCAGGCGGCGGTCGCTTTCGATGGTCTCGTCGAAAGCGACCAGCCGCGTCGGCGTGTAATCCAGGATCATCAGCGCCAGTTCGCGGTCGGGCTCGTCCTCGTCGATCAGGATGATGCGGTCGCGGCCGAGGCGGTATTTGCCCTCGCGGGTCTCGCGTTCGTCCAGGGTCGAATGGAACTTGCCATCGGCGCTGAATTCCAGCACCTCGTCCTCGCAGCGGCTCTGGCTCACCGCCCATTTGCCGACGATATTCATCGACTGGGCAAAAGAGTCCGCCGCCGCGCCGGCAATGCACAGCGCGGCGGCGAGTGCGATGATGATTACCCCCCGGCTCATCATCGACTGTCTGCTTAGCGGCCCTTGAGGGCCGAGAGGCCCGGATAGAAGGCTGCGCTGTCGAGCTGCTGCTCGATGCGGATCAGTTGGTTGTACTTGGCCATGCGGTCCGAACGGGCCAGCGAGCCGGTCTTGATCTGGCCGCAGTTGGTGGCGACCGCGAGATCGGCAATGGTGCTGTCCTCGGTTTCGCCCGAGCGATGCGACATCACGGCGCGATAGCCGTTCTTGTGCGCGAGCTCGACGGCTTCCAGCGTCTCCGACAGCGTGCCGATCTGGTTGACCTTCACGAGAATGGCGTTGCCGACACCCTGCTTGATGCCATCGGCCAGCCGCTTGGGGTTGGTGACGAACAGATCGTCGCCGACGAGCTGGCACTTGGCGCCGATCACGTCGGTCAGTTCCTTCCAGCCCTTCCAGTCGTCTTCGGCCATGCCGTCCTCGATCGAGACGATCGGATAGTCGCCGACCAGCTTGGCCCAGTATTTCACCATGTCAGACGGCGACAGCTTCAGGTTCTCGCCGTCGAGATGATACTGGCCGTCCTTGAAGAATTCGGTGCTGGCGGCATCCAGCGCGATCATCACGTCCTTGCCGGCCTTGTAACCGGCTGCCTCGATGGCCTGCATGATGAAGTCGAGCGCGCCGCGCGTGCTCGGCAGGTTCGGCGCGAAGCCGCCCTCGTCGCCCACATTGGTGTTGTGGCCGGCATCCTTCAGCTTCTTCTTCAGCGTATGGAACACCTCGGCACCCATGCGCACGGCATCGGCGATGCTCTCGGCCGCCACCGGCATGATCATGAATTCCTGCACGTCGATGGGATTGTCGGCATGAGCGCCGCCGTTGATGATGTTCATCATCGGCACCGGCAGCACATGGGCCGCAGCCCCGCCCACATAGCGATACAGCGGCAGATCGGCTTCGGCCGCCGCCGCCTTGGCCACGGCCATCGAGACGCCCAGAATGGCGTTGGCGCCGAGACGCGCCTTGTTCGGCGTGCCATCGAGGTCGATCATGGTACGGTCGATGCGCAGCTGCTCGCTGGCCTCGAAGCCGGCCAGCGCGTCATAGAGTTCGGTATTCACGGCTTCGACGGCCTTGAGCACGCCCTTGCCCAGGTAGCGCTTCTTGTCGCCGTCGCGCAGTTCGACGGCCTCATGGGCACCGGTTGAGGCGCCCGACGGCACGGCAGCGCGACCGAAAGCGCCGGATTCCAGCACGACGTCCACTTCCACAGTCGGGTTGCCACGGCTGTCGAGAATTTCGCGCGCCAGGATATCGGTGATGCCGCTCATGTCAGGGGGTCCTCTTAAGGGCCGGAAGGCAGGAAAAAGGTGGTCGCATGGATAGCCCGGCAGGGCGGTTCCGGCAAGGCCCGGACCGCCCGGAACCCGTGGCTAAACAGGAGCAAATGCTGTGGAAAACCGGGGTCGCGTGCTTGCGTCCGGCCGGTCACCGGCCGCGCTGTACCCGCGCGGTGAAACCGTCATGGCGTTCGGGGCCGGTATAGGCCTGCAGCCGGCAGGGGCGGTTCGCCGCCTCGGCAGCAGCCAGCACCGGCAGGAAATCCTTTGCGATCTCCTGCAGCGTCAGCCGCACCGCCTCGGCGAGCTTCGCCATCTCCTCCGCCGTCATGCTCTTTGCCTGCTCCTCCAACACCGACTGGCTGCCCGACATCATGGCGGCATACTGCCGGCGCGCTTCGTCCATGCGCCCCATCTGGATGTAGTTCAGCATCAGGTCGGTGCGGTTCTCCAGGAAATCGCCAACGCTCTGGCGCTCGTTGCGGCTGGCGATGCTGGAGAGGCCGAAGGCGAGGCGCTGCTCGTAATAGGCCGGAACGGCATCGCAGGCCTCGACATAACGGTCTTCGCGGCGGGTCAGCACCACAGGCACCAGCGGACCGCACTGGCCGCAACCGCGGTAGTAATTGCCCCAGCGGTCGTTGGACGCCACCATGACGAAACGGGTCTGTCCGGGCAGCCAGTCGGACAGGATCAGGCGGCCGTGCCCCTGCGGCGTGATCTCGGTCAGGTCGTCATCCAGCCGCAGGACGGACTGGCCGTAGCCGCTGTAGCCCGAACCGCCGGACCCGATATCGACGAACATCAGCCCAACGCCTTCGTTGAAGGGATCGGCGCCGCTCGGCTCGACGATCCGGACCATCCATTGGCTGGTGCTGGCAACGCGGTCGGCCTTCAGGGCTCCGCCGCTGCGGCTCAGACTGTAAACGACCAGATACTCGCGCCCCTCATCGGAATCCTCGACCTTCTCCATGTCCCATACGATGGCCAGATACTGCGGCTGGCCGTTGCGCTGGAACCAGGCCTGCTGCTGCAGCACCGCGCCCTTGGGCATGCCCGCCTGCAACTGCTGCAGGAGCGCGGCGCTGCCGGCCGGCAAGGCATTCATCGACAGGCGATAGGGATGCGGGCTTTGCGCCGCGACAGAGTCGCCCGAAACCTCGCCGAGATACTGCAGGCTGCGCGGATCGCGCGCCGCCGCCGGCGCGCTCATCACCAGACCCGCGGCCACCCCATACGCGGCCATGGCCGCCATCATGATCCGAAGCATTCCCCGTCCCCCGTCATGCCCGCCGCCCGCGGCAGGCCGTCTTCTGCCTGACGCTATTTAGACACGAGGATCGTGGCGGGATGAAGGCGTTCCATGCATCGCCAACGCATTCTCCTTGTCATGCCCGGGCTTAACCCGGGCATCCACGCCTACTGTCTCCGCCTGCGCCCTTTATGGTCCGTCGGCTCCATACCCGCCAGTTCCAGAAACAGTAGACCGAGATCGAGATAGCTGCCGGGCTCGGGGCTCCACCGATCAACAACGTGGTAAGCCTCACCGCGCCGGCCCTCGACAATCCACCGAGTTCCATCTGGACCGAGGCGGTCGTCAATCACGGGTAGCTTCCAGAATTTGCTATCCGCAAGCGCGTCCTCCAGACGGCGCCACTCCGCACCAGATAATGTGCGCTTGACTTGGCTCAATACTTCACCGGGGTCATAGCCACCGGCACCGGATAATTCGATGACTTCCAGCTCCGCACGCCCCTCATGACGTGTCGCCCGAATAACCACCGGCCGTCCCCAAGTTCGCAACCACAGAAAGCGATATACTTCACCGACAACCACATCGCAGGAAATCGATGGCTCGCCCATGGCCGCCAAATGCCGCGAATACCAAGACCGAACGAAAGCATCGTGCCCCGGGTAAAGGCCCGCAAATGTGTCACGCGGGAAGAAATACTCGTCACTTACCGGTGGACACGAGCGTGGTTCAGTAGCCCAAGCCACTCCACTCTGCACAACAGTTCCAAAGAACATAACCAAAATCGCGGCAAACTGAAAAACGTGGATGGCCGGGACAAGCCCGGCCATGAAAATTCGCAGAAATGAGCCAGCATGCATCATTCGCTGGCACTAGCCTGAACGCCCAAGAGGACCGCCAATTGCGCAGCCAGGTGCGGCACATCGCCAAGCATCAGCAGTATCGATGCATCCTGCTCGGGCGATGTACGGCCATCGAGAATGGCTGAGATATAGCCGACGATACGGTGCACCATCTCGTTGCTGTGACGCAGCATCTCCTGCTGATCTGGTGCATCATAGGCATCGCGAGCCTGTATCGTCTCAGTGTGCACGAGGCGCGTCAGCAATGCCACTTTAGCAATGGGCGACAGCGCGGAGAATTTCTCCGATGTCGTCATGCCTCAATGTCCCTGCTTCGCCAGCCGGTCGAATTCGAGCAACTGCTCCAGCACGCCTTCCATCTGGTCGAAGGGCACCATGTTGGGGCCGTCGGACGGCGCGCTGTCCGGGTCCTTGTGCGTCTCCATGAATACGGCGGCGACGCCGATCGCCACGGCGCCGCGCGCCAGGATCGGCACGAAGCGGCGGTCGCCGCCCGAGCTGGAGCCCTTGCCGCCCGGCTGCTGCACTGAATGCGTGGCGTCGAACACAACAGGGCAGCCGGTCTCGGCCATGATCGGCAGCGCCCGCATGTCGTTGACCAGCGTATTGTACCCAAAAGAGACGCCGCGTTCGCAGAGCAGCACGTTCGGATTGCCGGCATGGTCGAATTTCTCGACGATGTTCTTCATGTCCCAGGGCGCCAGGAACTGGCCCTTTTTCACATTCACCGCCTTGCCGGTCGCCGCCGCGGCCAGCAGCAGGTCGGTCTGACGGCTCAGGAAGGCCGGAATCTGCAGCATGTCGACGCTGTCGGAGACCAGCAGGCACTGTTCCTCGGTATGCACATCGGTCACCACCGGCAGGCCGAGCACGGTGCGGATTTCATCGAAGACCGGCAGCGCATTCTCCAGCCCAAAGCCGCGGTTGCTGCGGATCGAGGTGCGGTTCGCCTTGTCGAACGACGACTTGTAGATGAAGTTGATGCCGAGCTTTCCGGTCAGTTCCTTCAGCGAGCCGGCCATATCGATGGCATGGTCATGACTTTCCATGGCGCAGGGCCCGGCCAACAGCGTGAACGGCAGGTCGTTGCCGATCTCGAAATTGCCGATCCTGATATGGCGGATGGGATTGGGGGCTTCGCTCACGGCCAAAGGCTCCATGACTTAAATAACAACTGTCATGCCCGGGCTTGTCTCGGGCATCCACGCCTTACTTAGGGTCGTTCCATTACAAAGACGTGGATGGCCGGAATAAATCCGGCCATGACACTCTATGGTCAGACCAGTCGCGACTGCTTCAGCGCAGCTTCGATGAAGCTGGCGAACAGCGGATGCGGCTCGAACGGCTTCGACTTCAGCTCCGGATGATACTGCACGCCGATGAACCAGGGGTGGTTGGGGAATTCCACGATCTCGGGCAGCAGGCCGTCGGGCGACATGCCGGAAAAGACCAGGCCGCAGCCTTCCAGCTTGCCGCGATACTTGGTGTTCACTTCATACCGGTGACGATGTCGTTCCGACACGGTCGTGTTGCCATAGACCTCAGCCACGCGGCTGCCGGGCTTCAGCGCTGCATCGTAGGCGCCGAGCCGCATGGTGCCGCCCAGATCGCCGGCCTGGCTGCGCTGCTCCAGTTCGTTGCCGCGCATCCATTCGGTCATCATGCCCACGAGAGGTTCTTTCGCGGGTCCGAATTCGGTGCTGCTGGCGTCTTTCAGGCCGGCGAGATTGCGCGCCGCCTCGATCACCGCCATCTGCATGCCGAAGCAGATGCCGAAATAGGGAATGCGGCGCTCGCGCGCGAAGGTGACGGCGCGGATCTTGCCTTCCGAGCCGCGTTCGCCGAAGCCGCCGGGCACCAGGATGGCATGCACGCCCTCCAGCGCCTGCAGCGCGGTCTCATCTTTCTCGAATATCTCGGACTCGATCCATTCGATATCGACGCGGGCGTTGTTGGCGATGCCGCCATGCACCAGCGCCTCGGCCAGCGACTTATACGCATCCTTCAGGCCGGTATACTTGCCGACGATGGCGACCTTGACCTTGTTCTCGGGCGCGATCACGCGCTGCACGACATTCTGCCAGCCGCTCAGGTCCGGCGCCTTGCCGGCATCGATGCCAAAGGCTTTCAGCACCTGCACGTCCAGCCCGGCCTCGTGATAGGACAGCGGCGCGGCATAGATGGTGCTGACGTCCAGCGCCTCGATCACGGCCTCTTCGCGCACATTGCAGAACAGCGCCATCTTGCGGCGGTCGCCCTGCGGAATCTCGCGGTCGGCACGGCAGAGCAGGATATCGGGCTGGATGCCGATGGAGCGCAGCTCCTTCACCGAATGCTGGGTCGGCTTGGTCTTCAGCTCGCCGCTGGCGGCAATGAACGGCACCAGCGTGCAATGGATATAAACCGCCTGGCCGCGGCCGGCTTCCAGGCCGAACTGGCGGATGGCTTCCAGGAAGGGCAGGCTTTCGATATCGCCCACCGTGCCGCCGACTTCGACCAGCATGAAGTCAACGCCTTCGCGGTCGTCGGCGATGAAGTCCTTGATGGCGTCGGTGATATGCGGGATCACCTGCACGGTGCCGCCCAGATAGTCGCCGCGGCGTTCCTTGGCGATCACGGTCTGGTAGATGCGGCCGGTGGTGATGTTGTCGGTCTTGCGGCCGGGCACGCCGGTGAAGCGCTCGTAATGGCCGAGATCGAGATCGGTCTCGGCGCCGTCATCGGTGACGAAGACCTCGCCATGCTGATACGGGCTCATGGTGCCCGGATCGACGTTGATATAGGGGTCGAGCTTGCGCAGGCGGACGGTATAGCCGCGCGCCTGCAGCAGGGCGCCGAGCGCCGCCGAAGCGAGACCTTTTCCGAGGGAGGAGACCACGCCGCCGGTGATGAAGATGTACCGCGTCATGGGAGACCTGTCTAACCTATCCATCCGACACAAAAAAGGGTCCGTTCGCGCCGACTCGCGCGATTTCACAAAGACGAAAAGAGTCTTTCAGTTCAGGCGATTAGAAACGCTTACTGCGACAGCGGCACGGCCGGCTTGGGGGCTTCGGCCGGGGCCGAGGTGGCCGGCGCGTCGAGAATCGAGCGCGGCTTGGAGTGACCGCCGGCGAGAATCGCCAGCGTGATGCTGGTGATGAAGAACAGCACCGCCAGAATCGCCGTGGTACGGGTCAGCAGGTTGGCCGAGCCGCGCGCGGTCATGAACCCGCCGCCGCCACCGCCGCCCATGCCCAGCGCGCCGCCTTCCGACCGCTGCACCAGAATGACGCCGATCAGCGCCAGGGCCAGCAGGATATGCACCACCAGAAGGAAGGTCATCATGGGTCGAATCTCTCCAAAGTCCGGGGGCTTTTACACCCTCCCCTCAGATAGGGAAAGACCCTGCCGACGCAAAGGGATCGGGGAATTGACTTTGGGCAAATGTTCCCATAATGTTCACGATTGCCTTGTCCCTGTCGATCCACCGCCCGGTCCTACAACGCCTTGAGGCGCAATGGAGAAGTATTGGCCGGGCCTGACGCCTCAATCGGATTGAAGCGGCCCGCACGAAATAAGACCGAATAAGCCGCAATAAGGATCGAATAAGCCCGGATAAGACTCAAATAAGGAGAAATAAGACTCGAATAAGCGCGAATAGCGCCAGCCAAGACTGCTTCAGCGGGCGGTTCAGCGCTCCGGGAGGCCCGGATCGTCATACGCGTGTGTGCAGCCCCAGGGGTCGGTGACCTGCCAGGACCCATCCGCCTGCGGCTCGATATATGCCGGCCCGACCGGCACTTTGCCGTGCCCGCCGGGGATGTCGAGGATATAGGTCGGCTGCAGCAGGCCCGAAGTATGGCCGCGCAGCCGGCGCATCAGCTGCTGGCCCTCTTCCAGGCTGAGCCGGAAATGGCTGGTGCCGCGCGCCAGGTCGCCGTGATGCAGGTAATGCGGCTTGATGCGGTTGGCGACCATGGCGCGGAACAGGTCGGTCAGCGCCGCCGGGCTGTCGTTGACGCCGCGCAGCAGTACGGATTGCCCCAGCATCGGCACACCGGCCTCGACCAGTTTGCGGATCGCACCCCTGGCCTCGCTGACGAATTCGCGCGCATGGTTGGCATGCAGCAGCAGCCACACGGCCTTGTCGCTGCTTTTCAGCGCGTCGATCATCGCGTCGTTGATGCGGGCGGGATCGACCACCGGCACGCGGCTGTGGATGCGGATGACGCCCAGATGCGGGATCGCGTTGAGTTTGGCGATCACCTCTTTCAGGCGGCGCGGCGCCACGATCAGCGGATCGCCGCCGGTGAGGATGACCTCCCAGATGGCGGGATGCTGCGCGATATAGTCGATGGCGGCATCGAGCTGGTCGGTGTTCAGGCCCTTCGAGCCTGGCCCCACCATCTCGCGGCGGAAACAGAAGCGGCAGTAGACCGGACAGACATTGACCAGCTTGAGCAGCACGCGGTCGGGATAGCGATGCACGATGCCGGCCACCGGGCTGTGGGCGTCATCGCCGATGGGATCGCCGCGCTCGTGGTCGTGAATCGCCAGCTCGGCCGCATCGGGCAGGAACTGCCGCGCGATCGGGTCCTTCGGATCGGAAGCGTCGATTAAAGACTGAATATGCGGCGTGACGGCCACGGCGAACTGTTCGGCCACCTGTTTCAGGGCCGCGATCTGTCCGTCGCTGTCGCGTTCCACCTTGCCCATGAGGGTTTACTTGAAGCCTTTCGCCTCGATGATCGGCCAGAAATCCGCGGCCTTCAGGCTGGCGCCGCCGACCAGCGCGCCGTCGACATCGGCCACGGCCATCAGGGCCTTCGCATTGTCGGGCTTGACCGAGCCCCCGTAGAGCAGGCGGAAACCGTCGCCGCTATCGAAGCGCGCCTTCAGATGCTGGCGCATCGCCGCATGCACCTCGGCCACCTGGGCCTCGGTCGGCGTGCGGCCGGTACCGATGGCCCAGACCGGCTCGTAGGCGATCACGGTATTCGCAGCCGTGGCGCCATCGGGCAGCGAGCCATGCAGCTGCGCCGAAACCACCTTCAGCGTCTCGCCCGCGTCGCGCTGCGCCAGCGTCTCGCCCAGGCAGATGATGGCCACCAGGCCGGCACGATGGACGGCCTCGGCCTTGGCCCGCACCTGGGCATCGGTCTCGCCATGATCGGCGCGGCGTTCGGAATGGCCGACGATCACCAGACTGGCGCCGGCATCCTTCAGCATCTCGGCGCTGATATCGCCGGTATGGGCGCCGCCGGATTTGGCGTGGCAGTCCTGGCCGCCGACCATGATGCCGGACTCTTTCGCCGCCGCCGCCGCCATCGCCGCCACCAGGGTCGCCGGCGGGCAGAGGCCCAGTTCGGCCTGCGGCGCCTGTGCCTTGATGCGGCCGGCCAGAGCGGCGACCTCGCCAAGACTGGCGGCCAGGCCGTTCATTTTCCAGTTGCCGACGATCAGGGGGCGTCGCGCCACCATGGGGGACCTCGTATGCCGCTAAAAGGATGCAGGGTGAAAAGCCCGGGTTTCGTAGCAAGTTCCGACCGGAAAGGCAAAGCCGGCGCCTTGCCGCCCCCGGGCCCGGGCTTTAGTATGCGCGCCCACCCGCCCGGGGTCATGTGATCTGGCGGGAGCCTTTGTTTCGCTTCACTTTTTTGGGTGTTTTATGCTGCAGCAGATGCGTTCCGGCGCGGCCTCCTGGATTGCCAAGGGTCTGATGGTGCTCCTTATCTTCAGCTTCGGCATCTGGGGCGTGGCCGACTATGTCGGCGGCTTCGGCGGCAGCGGCGATGTCGCCAAGGTCGGCAGCACCGCCATCGGCCAGGGCGAATTCGCCGAGGCCTTCCGCCGTGAGGTGAGCAATCTGCGGCGCCGCTTCGGCAACGCCTTCTCCGCCGACCAGGCCCGCCAGCTCGGCCTCGACGAGACCGTGCTGAACCGTCTGGTGGAAGACAAGCTCTATGTGCAGGCGGCCAAGGGCATGGGTATCCAGGTCACCGACCAGCAGGTGCGCGAGATGATCATCGCCGCGCCGGCCTTCAAGGGCATGGCCGGCCAGTTCGACCGCATGGCGTTCGAGACCTATCTGCGCAACGAAGGCTACAGCGAAGGCATGCTGGTGGCGCTGCTGCGCGACGACATCGCGCGCACCCAGCTGGTCGGCAGCCTGTTCGGCAGCGTGACCACCGTGCCAAAGCCGATGGTCGACGCCGTGCTCGCCTATCGCCTGGAACGCCGCCTGGCCGAATATGCCGTGATCGACGCCGCCAAGCTGCCGGCCCCGCCGGTGCCGACCGATGCCCAGGTGGACGAATACTATAAGGCCAATCCCGTCGCCTATACCGCAGCCGAGCGCCGCAGCGTGAGCTGGATTGCCCTCGATGCCGCTCAGCGCGCCAGCCAGATGGCGGTGAGCGACGCCGAGATCCGCGAAGAATACGATGCCAACAGCCGCGCCTATGTCACGGCGGAAAAGCGCGCCGTCGAGCAGGTGGTGTTCGCCACCGAAGCCGAGGCGAAAGCCGCCGCCGAGGCCATCGCCAAGGGCGAGAGCTTTGCCGCCATGGCCGAACGGCTGCTGAAGCTGAAGCCCGATGATCTCAAGCTTGGCACGGTCACGCGCGAAGAGCTGCCGGCCGGCATCGCCAATGCCGCTTTCGCCCTGCCCAAGGACAAGGTGAGCGACCCGGTGCAGTCGGCCTTCGGCTTCCATCTGCTGCGCATCACCGACATCCAGCCCGGCAGCACCCGCAGCCTGGATGAAGCCAAGGCTGAGCTGCAGCAGCAGATCGCCCTGCGCAAGGCGCTTGAAGGCATGGTCAAGCTGCGCCAGCAGATCGACGACCAGATCGCCGGCGGCGCCACGCTGGAGGAAATCGCCAAGGCGCAGAGCCTGACGCTGCAGCAGGCGGCCGATATCGACAACCAGGGCCAGGATATGGCCGGCAAGCCGGTGGCCGCCCTGCCCAAGCTGCCGGCCTTCTTCACCGATGCTTTTGAACTGGGCCCGGATGCCGAACCGCATATTCTGGACAGCGAAACCGGCCTGATCGTGCTGAAGGTGACCGAGGTCAAGCCGGCCGCCCTGAAGCCGCTGGATGCCGTGAAGGCTGATGTGGTTGCGGCCCTGGAGCAGCGCGCCCGCAGCACTGCAGCCGAAGACCGCGCCAAGCAGATCGCCGAACGCCTGCGCGCCGGCGGTGACCTGGCCAAGGAAGCCGCCGGCATCGGCGCCACCGTGCAGCTGAGCGCGCCGCTGACCCGGGGCCAGCCGGCAGAACGCAATTTCTCGCCGGTGATCAATGGCGCGCTGTTCAACGCCAAGGTCGGCGAGGTCGTCACTGGTCCGGCCGCGACAGCTGGCCCTAGCGGCGGGGCCAATGCCATCGTCGCCCGCCTCACCCGTATCGAGCCGGCCGATGCGGCCTCGATTGCACGGCAGCAGGACCAGACGGCACAGCAGCTCGCCGGCGGCGTTGCGCAGGACCTGGTGCAGCAGTATCGCCTGACCCTGCAGAAAGAGATCGGCGTGACCGTGAATGCCGCGGCCCGCGCCCGCGCGATCAGTGCCGGCGAGCAGTAAACCCCAGACAGCGTCATGAAGATCACGCCCGACTATGCCAGCTTCGCCCAGCGCTACATGGCGGGCGAAGCCCAGGTGCTGTCGACCCAGCTGGTCGCCGACCTGGAGACGCCGGTTTCCGCCTTCCTGAAACTGGCCGACCGGCCGTGGTCCTGCCTGCTGGAATCGATCGAGGGCGGCGCGGTGCGTGGCCGCTATTCGATCATCGGGCTGAAGCCTGACCTGCTGTGGCGCTGCCACGGCCAGAAGGCCGAGATCAACCGCAAGGCGCGCTTCGACACCACCGCCTTCGAGCCCTGCAAGGAGCCGACGCTTGAGTCGCTGCGCGCCCTGCTGGCCGAAAGCCATATCGACCTGCCGGTGAACCTGCCGCCGATGGCCGCCGGCATCGTCGGCTTCATCGGCTATGACATGGTGCGGCTGGTCGAACCGAAGGTGCCGGATTCCAACCCCGATACGCTCGGACTACCGGACGGCCTGCTGATGCGGCCGACCGTGATGGCGATTTTCGATTCCGTGCTCGACATGATCACGCTGGTGACGCCGGTGCGGCCGCAGAGCGGCATGGATGCGCGGGCGGCCTATGCGATGGCGAGCGAGCGGCTGTCCGATATCGTCGCTGATCTCGACCGCCCGCTGGGTGCGGTGCGCGACCAGATCGCCGATCTGGATGCCCTGCCCGAGCCGCAGTCGAACATGTCGCCCGAGGATTACATGGCGATGGTGCTGAAGGCGAAAGAGTACATCGCCGCCGGTGACATCTTCCAGGTCGTTGTGGGCCAACGCTTCAGCCTGCCGTTCCGTCTGCCGCCATTTGCGCTCTATCGCGCGCTCCGCCGCACCAACCCCTCGCCCTTCATGTTCTATCTCAATCTCGGCGGTCCCTGTCTCGTCGGTTCGTCACCTGAGATTCTGGTGCGCCTGCGCGACGACACAGTGACCATCCGGCCGATTGCCGGTACGCGCAAGCGCGGCGCCACCCCGGCCGAGGACCAGGCGCTGGCCGATGACCTGCTGAGCGATCCGAAGGAACTGGCCGAGCATCTGATGCTGCTCGATCTCGGCCGCAACGATGTCGGCCGCGTGGCGCAGATCGGCACGGTGAAGGTGACCGAGCGCAACCTGATCGAACGTTACAGCCACGTCATGCATATCGTCTCGAATGTCGAGGGCAAGATCCGCCCCGATCTCGATGCGCTGGACGCCATGTTCGCTGGCTTCCCGGCCGGTACGGTCTCGGGGGCACCCAAGGTGCGGGCGATGGAAGTGATCGACGAGCTGGAATCCGTGCGCCGCAGCTTCTATGCCGGCGGCGTCGGCTATTTCTCCGCCAACGGCACCATGGATACCTGCATCACGCTGCGCACCGCGCTGGTGAAGGACGGCACCATGTATGTGCAGGCCGGCGCCGGCATCGTCGCCGACAGCGACCCGATGTCCGAGCATGTCGAATGCGTCAACAAGGCGAAAGCGCTGATCCGCGCCGCCGAGGAAGCCGAACGCTACGCCAGCCGCACAGGCCGCGGGCAGTAGACCTTACGCAGCGATCCGGTTCGCCAGCGGGAACTGCAGGGTGATCGCCGTGCCGACCTCGGGACCGGTGGCGATGCTGAGCGCGCCGCCATGCATCTCCACCAGCTTCTTGACGATCGGCAGCCCGAGCCCGAGCCCGGCACTGTGATCGGCCAGCATCGACTGGCCGCTGCCGAAGGGTTCAAACAGATGCGACAGCTTGTCGGGCCGGATACCCGGACCGCGATCCTGCACGCTGAGTGTCAACCCGCCCTCGGTCACCCGTCCCACGACCGTCACCACCTGACCCGGCGGGCTGAATTTCAGCGCATTGGAAATCAGGTTCAGCAGCATCTGTCGCAGCATCATCGGATCGGCCAGCAGGTGGCGGGCATCCGGGTCGATCTCGAAACGGACGCTGTTATCCCTCGCATCGGCCAGCGGCCGCAGAATTGCCGTCACCTCTTCGGCCATGACGTCCAGATCGACCGGCCCCGGTTCCACCTTCAGGGCGCCAGCTTCGATGCGGGTGATATCCAGCACCTGGTTGATCATCCCCAGCAGATGATCGCCGCTGCGATGGATGTCGCGTCCGTAATCCTGATAGGTCTTGGCCAGCGGCCCGACCATGGCGCCCGAGATCAGCTCAGAAAACCCGAGGATGGCGTTCAGCGGCGTGCGCAGTTCATGACTCATGCGCGCCATGAAATCGCGCTTGGCCTGGTTGGCTGCATCCAGTTCGGCCAGCGCCTCGGTCACGCGTTTCATGGCAGCATCACGTCGTACCATCAGCACAGACAGCCAGCCCGTTAGCAGTGCAATCACAAGCGAACCGAACGACATGCCGACCAGCTTGGGCCAAGCCTGCGCGTGCCAGGCCATTTGCAGCGATTCTTCACGCAACGCCGCGGCAACGATAATCGGATACGGCGTTACCGGCGCATAGCTGGCCTTGATGCGAAGACCCAGATCACCCGTACGGTCCTGTCTGAAGGCCGTCACCGGCTGGTACTGCCGGCTGAGCGCATCGAGATCGAAACCCGCCAGTATCTTGCCGATCCGCTCTTTCGGATCGGGCGTCAGATGCAGCACCAGCCCATCCTTGCGCAGCAGGCCGATGGCCGAGGGCGCCGAGATCAGCAGATCGCGATAGGCCTCCTCGAAGCTGGCCACCGGTATGGCGGCGAGAATGACCCCGATATCAGAAGGGTTCTTGCGTGCTTTCATCACCATCGGGATAACGGCACGGCCACTGGTGCGGCTCGACAGGGGCTCACCCATATGCAGCGTACCAGGTGTCGCATCGCGAATGGCCGCCATATATTCGCGGTCGCCGACAAAGACATTGCCGCCGCCGCCTTCGATGCGGATCAGCCGCTCGCGGCCGTCGATAATGGCAATGCCGATCGGATCATCATCGCTGCTCTGCATCCTGAGCGCCAGTTCGCTCAGGCGATGCAAGCTGACATCCTCTACATCCGCCTGCAGGGCCTCGTCGATCGCCACCAGAATTGCATGGGCCGTATCCAGGCTCCGCCGGGCATGGATTCGCAACACCGGGATGGCGCCGGTCAGTTCAGCCTCGGCCGACTGATAGATGCGCTTGCGGTCTTCCACGATCAGCGCAATCGTGACGGCCCAGGCGACGATCAGAACGAATGCCATCAGGACAAGAAGGAGTCTGTGTGGAGATCGAATGGCTCTCCCCATCCAGCCGACACCAGGTATGACTTTCGAGTCCAAGGTCTGAGCACCGATAACAGATGACATGCTGTCAGGCAGAAAGTATGGTCAGGAACAATTATCTGCGACAACTAAAAATTCGTCAGTCTACCCCGCTATTCGAAGTCCAGACCGCCATCATGCCGACCGCCTTCAAAACCATTCGCGCCCGCGCGGAAAAGCGCAAAGGCGGCCCGGCCGCCCTCAAAAAACTGCTGCCGGCAGTGCCGGACCAGAAGGCGCTGCTGAAGCTGAAGGACGATCGCGCGTTGGCCGAGATGGCGAAGCGGGTCTTCTCGGCTGGCTTTGTCTGGAGCGTCATCGAGAACAAGTGGGACGGCTTCGAGACCGCCTTCCAGAAGTTCGAGCCGCGCAAGCTGGCGCACAAGCCGGATGAATTCTGGGAGAAGCTCGCCTCCGACAAGCGCATCGTGCGCAATCCGCAGAAAATCCGCAGCGTGCGCGACAACGCCCAGTTTGTGGTCGACATCGCCGCCGAATACGGCAGCTTCGGCAAACTGCTCGCCACCTGGCCGAAGGACGATCAGGTCGGCCTGCTGGAGCTGCTGGCCAAGCGCGGATCGCGACTCGGCGGCAATACCGGCCAGTATCTGATCCGCTTCCTTGGCCGCGACAGCTTCATCGCCTCGCGCGACGTGATCCTGTGCCTGCGCGATGCCGGCGTCGCGCTGACCGACAAGGCCGCCTCGAAAGGCGACATGAAAAAAATCCAGGCGCAGTTCAATATCTGGGCGAAGGAAAGCGGCCTGCCGCTGATGCATATTTCGCGGATTTGCGCGATGTCGATCGGCGAAAACTACGAAGCCGAGCGGCTCAAGCGCGCGATGGGCGAGGCCGAGTAAGACATAATCCTGCCGGTTATGGTTATCGACCCGTAAACGCCGCTGCAAATAAACTCAATTATATCGTTGGTCCGGATACGGCATCCGCCGCTAGCTTGGCCTGATGCAACACGATCTTTCACTCGACGCCGTCAGCTGGGAACAGCGCGGCATCCAGGCCCGCGACGCTGGCCAGCATGCGGAAGCGGAAGCCTGCTTCGCGCAGGCCGTGGCGCGTGACGAACGGCCGCTGTCCTGGCTTGGCCTCGCCCTTTGCCAGATCGATCAGAAGCGCCCCGACGACGCCGTGAGCAGCCTGCGCCGGGCGCAGGTCCTGTCGCCCAAATCCGGTGTCGTGCGCCACCTGCTCGACTCCCTGACCGGCACCAATACGCTGCGCGCACCCGATACCTATGTCACCTGGCTGTTCAACACCTATGCCAGCGAATTCGATGCGCATCTCACACGGCTCGGCTATCAGGGTCCGCAGATGCTGCACAGCCTGGCCGAACGCGCGCAGTGGCCGGTGCAGCCGACCGCCCGCATTCTCGACCTGGGTTGCGGCACCGGCATGAGCGGCCAGCCCTTCCGCCCCTATGCCGCCCGGCTGGACGGCATGGACCTGTCGCCCGGCATGCTGCGCCAGGCTGGCAATCGGGGCATCTACGACACGCTGCAGCTCGGCGAAGTGCATGAGCTGCTGCGCCAGGCGCCGGAAGCGGCCTATGACATGGTGATAGCCGCCGACACGCTGATCTATATCGGCGATGTGGCCGATCTTTTCCGTCTGGTGACTCGCGCGCTGAAACCCGGCGGCAGTTTCCTGTTCACCGTGGAAACCGGTGAGGCCGGCTTTGCACTGACCGCCAGCGGCCGCTACAGCCATGCCGATGCCTATCTGCGCCGCTGTGCCGACCGGCTGCTGCGCCATGCCGACTGCGTGGACGGCGTCATCCGCATCGAGGCCGGCAAAATCACGCCGGCACGCGCCTACCGCTTCGTCAAGACCGTCAACTGATCCGGTAAATTGTAAGGTTCAGCGTTCCTGCTGCTGACGACGCAGCAGCACCGTGCTGACCGGCACCAGGCTGAAGCCGCGCTCTTTCGCCGTCGCAATCCAGTTTTCCATAGCGGTCAGCGTGGCGGCATGGGGATGCCCGATGGCGATGACATCGCCGCGCGCCCTGGCGATGCGTTCCATCGCCGCCAGTTCATGGCCGATGCCCGGCGAGCGCTCATCATCGAGGAAGAGATCCCGTTCGGCCGCATCCAGACCGCGCTGGCGCGCCAGCGCCGGGCCGGCCGAGCTGGGACCCGACAGGCTGTCGAGCCAGAAGACCTGACGACGGTTCAGTTCGTTCAGCACCGCGCCCATGCCGGCGGCATTGGCCGTGAAGCGGCTGCCCATGTGGTTGTTCACGCCGACATAGTCGCTGAAGCGATCCAGATGCCAGGCGATCCGGCGCTGCAGCTCAGCCTCGTCGAGGCCGACATACAGCGCATTGGGACCGGGATTGTTGCGTCGGGCATCCAGCGGCTCCATCGGCAGATGCAGCATCACCTCATGGCCGGCAGCACGCGCCGCCGCACTCTGCTCCGACAGATCGTTCGCGTAGCTCATGAACGACAGCGTCACCGGCCCCTGCAGCCTGGTGGCGCGCTGGGTACCTTTGCGGTCGAGGCCGGCATCGTCGATCAGGAAAGCCACGAAGGGCGGCTTGGCCACAGCAGGCGGCGCCACGGCGCGCGCGCGCCAGGCAGGCGCTTCGCCGGGATTGCGCGGAGCAAGCGACGGCGGCGGCGCGGGCGCAGCCGTCAACTGGACCGGTTTATCGCTGGCCGGTGCCTTTTTGGCCACCGCCGGAACAGCAGCCTGAGTCACCGGAGCCGGGAGTGGCGATGCCGGATTTGCCGGCACGGCAGCAGGCGCGGCCGGAGCCGCAGCGATCTCAGGCTTTGGCTCGGGCTTCACGGGTTCGGTGACCGTCGCCGGTGCGCTGGCCATGATGGCCGGCGTCGGCACCGGATCGACCTTGATCGGTTCAGGCAGCGGCGGCATGACGGCGGCCTGCTGGGCGAATTCGGAAATCGGACGCCAGCCCCGTTCGGGGCGAATCTCGGGCGCAGCCGTGGGAGCAACGGGCGCAGCTTCTGCCGGTTGCGGCTGCAGCGGCGCCACGGCGGCGACGGCAACGGGCTGCGGTCGCGGCGCGTGGCCCACCGCCATGCCCATGGCCACACCGCCAGCCAGCAGCGCGGCTGCGGCTGTCATCAGCGGCCAGTTGACCGCCAGGAAACCACGGGTCTTCTGCGGAGGAGTTGCAGCCGCCGGAGCAGCAGCCGGGATCGGGTGGCCCGGGACGCTACGCGTCTGCATGGCGCCATAGGCACCGGCGGCAGCCTGTGCCGAAGCGGTGCGGCGCGTCTTCAATCTGAGGGCGGCAGGATCGCTCATCTGACCCGGTTAAAGGATTGCGGCGGACACGGCAAGGGCGGTGTGCAACGCGTTGCCGTCATTGTCGTTTCGGCATGGTTAGCGAAGCGTAAAGACAGCCCTGCCCGTCGACTCGGAAAGGCATTAAACTTTGGCTATGGGCGAGGCAGCAAAGATCGACATTGTTACCGGCGACATCACGCGTCTGGAGGTCGACGCCATCGTCAATGCCGCCAACGAAAGCCTGCTGGGCGGTGGCGGCGTCGATGGCGCCATCCACCGCGCGGCCGGACCGGGACTGCTGGCGGAATGCCGCGCCATTGGCGGCTGCCCCACCGGCGAGGCTCGCATCACGGCGGGCTACACTCTGCCGGCCCGCTATGTGATCCATACCGTCGGGCCGGTCTGGCATGGCGGCAGGCGCAACGAAGCGGCACTGCTGGCACGCTGTTATCGCAACAGCCCAGCCCTGGCGGCGGAATACCGGCTGGCGGCGATTGCCTTTCCCGCGATCTCGACCGGCATCTACGGCTACCCGCTGCAGCCGGCCACCACGATTGCCGTGGCCGAGACCCGACAGCACCTGCAGGGCAACAACTGGCCGCAGCGGGTGATCTTCTGCTGTTTCTCCGCAGAGGCGGCGGCCGTCTATTCGGCCGCCCTGGCCAGCGGCTCCTGATCGAGCCGGAAGAAGGTGATCGAGGTGGCCAGTTCGCGCGCCTGATCGGCCAGCGACTGGGCCGAAGCCGTGGTCTGCTCGACGAGGGCGCCGTTGCGCTGGGTCATCTCGTCCATCTGCGTCACGGAATCGTTGATCTCGTCCAGTCCTGACGCCTGCTCCTGGCTGGCGATCGAAATCTCCTCGATGATGCCGGCGACCCGCTTCACGGCATCGACGATACCGGTGAGGCTGCCGCCCGCCTCGTTGACCAGCGCAGCACCAGATTTCACCTGCGCATTCGAGGCCGAGATCAGACCCTTGATCTGCTTGCTGGCATCGGCCGAGCGCTGGGCCAATGTACGCACCTCCTGCGCCACCACGGCGAAGCCCTTGCCGGACTCGCCTGCCCGGGCGGCCTCGACGCTGGCATTCAGCGCCAGAAGATTCGTCTGGAAGGCGATCTCGTCGATCAGGCCGACGATATCGACGATCTTGCGGGCGCTCTCCTCGATCTCGCGCATCGCCTCGACGGCACGACCGACCACGGTGCCGCCGCGATCGGCGGTGTCGCGCGCCGTGACGGCCAGCTGGCTGGCCTGACGCGCATTGTCTGCGTTATGCCGCACGGTGGCGGTGATCTCTTCCATCGACGAGGCAGTGCGCTGCAGGTTGGCGGCCTGCTGCTCGGTGCGCTGGGCCAGATCGCCGCTGCCGACCGAGATTTCGGCCGAGGCATCCCGCACATTGCCGGCGGTCTGCGACAGGCGGCCAACGATATCGGCCAGCTTTTCCGCCAGCGTATTGGCGTCATCGGAGAGTTGTTCGAACACGCCACGATGGCCGCCGGCGATGCGATGCGTCAGATCGCCCTGGGCCAGCGCCCCCAGCATGCTGCCCAGATCGGCCAGCGCCTTGTCGACGGTGCCCAGCAGATCGTTCATGCCCAGACCCAGGCGCTGCATCACGCCCTGCAACGCGTCAGCGTCGATACGGCGCGTCAGGTCGCCGGCGGTGGCCGAGGCGACGATCTGGCCGATGGCGTCTTCCAGCAGCTTTTCCTGTGTCTTACGCTCGGCCTCGAAATTCTCGCGGTCGCGCTCGACCTGCTGCTGCAGCTTTTCATTCTCCTGGCCGTTGGTCTTCAGCACCTCGACGGCGCGCGCCATCTCGCCGATCTCGTCCGAGCGGCCGGTCTCCTGCAGTTCGACCGACCAGTCGCGGTCGGCCAGACGCCGGGTCACCGCGGTCATGCGCAGGATCGGCGCCACGATCTGCGGCCCGATGAACATCAGCCCGATCAGCAGCGCGATGACCAGGCAGATCACGGTGATCGCCACCAGCACCAGCTGCGCCGTGGTCGCCTGCCCGGCTGCCGAAGCGGACGCGGCATCGGCTGCTGCGGTGGCGGCTGCCACCAGTGCCCCGACCTTGGTGCCGAGTTCGGCAGCGGCATCGCGCGCCTGCGTCAATGCCAGGCCGGCTGTGGTCATGGTGCGGATCTCGCCGCGCCGGATCTGGAAGATGCTTTCCGAACCCTGCCCGTAGCCCAGCAGCTTGTTAGTGGTGTTCTGCAGTTCGATGACGTCGAACTTCTTGCTGGCCCAGTCGAGCTCTTCAAGCGCGCTACTGTTCAGCTTGACGAATTCGCTGAACAGCTTGTCGAGCTCAGGGTTGCTTGGCGCCTGCGCTGCCACCGCCATCACCGCCACCAGCTGGTTCACCGCATTGCCGGCGGCGATCAGGGCATTGGCCGCATCGGCGGCCTCCGATTTCGCATTGGGCTGGCGCAGTTCGTAGATGGCGCGGTCCAGCGCCGGCTGCATCAGCGACTGGAAGGTGATGTAGTCGGCGCTCATCCTGGTCTGCAGCTCTTCACGCTGCTTCACATAGCCCAGCCGCGCATTCACCGAACGGTTGATCTGCGCCACCATGGTGTTGAGGAAATCGACCGATTTCTCGATCGCCTCGATCTGCTCGGTCTGGCCGGCCGGCGCCGCCACCTTCACGGTTTCCACCGACTGCTTGAGCTTGGCCTGCTTGGCCCTGAGCGCGGTGAGCGCCTTTTCGCGATCCTCGTCGCTGGTGGCATTGGCCAGCACCGGCGCGCCGGCCGCGAGGTCGGCGCTGGTGCCCGAAAGCTCCAGCGCCGTGATCACCGCTGGCAGGTTGGTGGTGGTGATGCCGGCATAGCTGTTCTCGACGCGGCCGAAGAACAGGCCGCCGATGACATTCGAGACCAGCGTCAGCGCCGCAAGGACGCCAATGGCCAGATAAAGCTTCTGACGGATACCCATACTTTCCTCCCCCTGCGGACGTCCTTCTGGGCGTCCGGCTCTGAAGCCATGCCGGCTTTTCTTGCTTACCGACATACTTTCCCACTGGAGCCATCGCCGTAAAGGGGGAGAGAGATACGGGTGTATGTTCGGCGACAACTCAACCTATAGGAAGCTCTTTTCGTTCTCCTACTAGATGTGGGCCCTAGCCTGTGGAAAAATACTTGACCCGAATACAGAACCTCATTAGAACATTTCGTGGGTTTCATGTTCGTTCTGGTTTGTCGCCGGCCTGTCCCACTCCCCGGCCCCGACCGCCCAGGACCTTAAATCGAGGAGGCTTCCATGCTGACCCGGAAACAGCACGACCTGCTGCTCTTTATTCACGACAAGCTGGAGAATTCCGGCGTGTCGCCGTCCTTCGAGGAAATGAAGGAGGCGATGAAGCTGAAATCCAAGTCGGGCATCCATCGCCTAGTGACCGGCCTGGAAGAGCGCGGCTTCATCCGCCGTCTCGCCCATCGCGCCCGCGCCCTGGAAGTGCTGCGCCTGCCCGATTCGGCCGTGCCGGTTCGCGGCGGCGTCGGGGCCCCGGCCCGCAGCGCCACCCCGCGCAACCGCCTGATGCCGCGCGCCATCGAAGGCGGGGCCGGCGGCAACAGCCCCATGGCCGGCACGCCGGTGAACGTCAATCCCTATAACGCCCGCGACATCGTCACCCTGCCGCTCTACGGCCGCATCGCCGCCGGCACGCCGATCGAGGCGCTGCGCGACATGAGCACGCAGATCGATGTGCCGATCGGCCTGCTGGGCAATGGCGAACACTACGCCCTGGAAGTCGCAGGCGATTCGATGGTCGATGCCGGCATCATGGATGGCGACACCGTCATCATCCAGCGCAGTGACAATGCCGAAAACGGCACCGTCGTCGTCGCCCTGGTCGACGATCAGGAAGTGACGCTGAAGCGCCTGCGCCGCAAAGGCAACTCGGTGGCGCTCGAAGCCGCCAACCCGGCCTACGAAACGCGCATCTTCGGCCCCGACCGGGTCAAGGTGCAGGGTCGCCTGGTCGGCCTGCTGCGCCGCTACTGAGTTTCAGCGGATTGAATACCAAACGGGGCGCCCTTCGGCGCCCTGTTTTTTATGAGCCGCGCTCGGGCCCGTGCCCCTTGGGCACGACCCAGGGCCGGCGACCGCGCTGCTGTGCCACGGTGAGCAGGCGGATGGCCCCGGTTTCGCGCGCCAGGAATAGCGCATGCGTGCCGCCACGCCACAGGTCGTTGCGATCGATGACGATTCTTGCGGCCGGACAGCGATAGCGGATCGGCATCTGGGCCGCGATCACCACATCGGCATGTTTGCAGTCTTCGGTGATCGCCTTCGGCTGCCGCGGCAGCGCCACCAGAAAACCGTCACGCCGCCAGGAGCAACCCTCCGGATCGCAGCGCAAGCTGCCATCGACGCCGGATCGGCCTTCGGTGTCGTTGCGTCTGAGCGTCGGCCAGGGATAAAGCGGTGGCGCCCCCAGCCGCTCCCACCAGGTTTCGGCGGCAAAGCCGCGCGGCGGCGTGGAGGTCAGATAATACCGGTCATCCTGCGCCCGGGCTGCAATCAGGCGACCATCGCCGCTGACCAGAAGATCGGGCTGCGGCACCAGCCAGGGTGAAGCCGTACCGATCAGGAGACCGGCCAGCCCGAGCCAGCGCCAGCGCTGCTGCCACAGGCATAACCACAGACCGCCACCGGCAATGGCACCCAGGCCCCATAATGGCATCGCCGGTACCACGCCAACGGCATCGGGCCAGCCGGCCACCCATTGCGCCAGCGCGATCAGCAGATCGATGCACCAGACCATCGGCACCAGCGCGAGGGCTTCGAGGCCCAGCGGCATCAGCAGGAAGGCCAGCACGATCAGCGGCATGATCAGGAAATCCACCAGCGGCGCGGCCAGCAGGTTGGCGATCAGGGCATAATCGGCGACGCGATTGAAATGATAGGCGGCGAAAAAGGACGAACCCAGCCCGGCCACGAAGCTGGCCGCCATGGTGCCGAGCAGCCAGAGCATGGCGATCTTTACTGGTCCCGCCTCGCTGCGCCAGCGCGTCAGTCGCGGTGCGAATTGCTCGAATGCCGCCACCAGCGCGGTGACGGCGGCAAAGGACATCTGGAATCCGGGATCGAGCAGACTGTCGGGCCAGAGCACCAGCAGCAGCAAGGCTGCCCAGGCCACCGCGCGCAGCGTGATGGCGCGACGGTCCAGCATCACGGCGATCAGCGCCAGGGCGATCATCACCAGCGCCCGCAGCGTGGGCAGTGCCGCGCCCGACAGCAGCGTATAGGCGGTGGCGCCGAGCAGGGCCGCGACCGCCGCCCATTTCTTGATCGGGTAATGCAGGGCCAGATGCGGACTGAGCGCCAGCAGGCCGCGCACGAGAAAGAACAGCAGGCCAGCCACCAGGGTGAGATGCAGGCCCGAGATCGAGAGAATATGTGCCAGGCCAGAATCGCGGAATGCTGCATCCACGCTGTCGGGGATCGGTCCGCGCACACCGGTCATCAGCGCCGCGGCAATCGCGCCGCCGGCGCCCTCGGTCTGCGCGGCGATACGGCGCGTCCAGTCCTGCCGCAGGGCACTGAGCGACAGCAATGCCGCATCGCGCCAGTCTTCGGGTTCGGTCTCCGGCATGGCTTCGGGCGTGCTGATCGCATAGCCCACGGCGCCAATCTGGCGAAACCAGGCATAGCGCGCAAAGTCGAAGGCGCCGGGCATCGCCGGCTCCGGCGGCGGCAGCAGCATGACGCGCAGGCGGATACGGTCGCCCGGCCACAGAATGCTGCCGTCACGGTTGAGCGTGATCCGCACGCGACGCGGCGTTTCCGGCTCGCCAAGGCCGCTGAAGCTGACGCGGTCCAGCAGCAGGCGATGACCGGCATCGCGCGGCTCGGCGTCCAGGACCCGACCTTCGAGCCAGACCGCGCCGCTCATCCGCTGCAGGACCGGCGCCGCCACGCTGGCGCTGCGTTCCGCACCAAGCCACACCCCGGCCGTAACGGCCAGAGCCATAATCAGGGGCAGTCGCCACAGCGCCCGGCGTGCGAACAGCACCAGCGCCAGAACCAGCGCCGCGACACCCAGCCGCAAGGGCAGCAGCGGCGGTTCGGCAGGAAGAAGGAAATATGCAGCAATGCCGGTCCCCAGCAGGGCCGGCAACCAGAGAAACCAGCGTTCGCGCTCGGCCAGCAACGTGGCGATGGCATCGAAATCGCGCAGATCGCGCCAGCCTGCCGCCATGCCTGCGACAAGCCCCGAAACCAACCGCTGCCATAATAGCTGTTGCGCCAGACGGGCCATGGCGGAAAACTCTGCATACCTGCCCTGCGGTCGCCAATCCGTGCAAATCGGGAACGCGGCTTGCCCGCCTGCACCCGTATGCTAAAACCCTGCGGCAATCGTCATTTCCGCTCTCGCGTCTGGATCGTTCCATGAAGGTCGTTACCCGCTTCGCCCCCTCGCCGACCGGCTACCTGCATATCGGCGGTGCCCGCACGGCCCTGTTCAACTGGCTGTTCTCGCGCCACCACGGCGGCACCTTCCTGCTGCGCATCGAAGACACCGATCGCGAGCGTTCGACCGACGATGCCGTGCAGAAGATTTTCCAGGGCCTGAAGTGGCTGGGACTGGACTGGGATGGCGAGCCGGTGATGCAGTTCGCCCGCATGAACCGTCATGCCGAGGTGGCGCATCAGCTGCTGGCCGAGGGCAAGGCCTATCACTGCTACTGCTCGCCCGAAGAGCTGGAGGAGATGCGCAACAAGGCCAAGGCGGAAGGCAAACCGATCCGCTATGACGGCCGCTGGCGCGACCGTGATCCGAAGGATGCGCCGGCCGGCGTTAAACCCGTCGTGCGTTTCAAGGCACCGCAGACCGGCAGCACTGTGATCAAGGATCATGTACAGGGCGGTGTCACCTTCCAGAACGAGCAGCTCGACGACCTCATCATCCTGCGCTCGGACGGCACGCCGACCTATAATCTCTCGGTCGTCGTCGACGACCACGACATGGGCATCACCCATATCATCCGTGGCGACGATCATCTGACCAATGCCGCGCGTCAAAGCCAGCTTTATCTGGCGGCCGGCTTCGCCGTGCCCGACTTTGCGCATATCCCGCTGATCCATGGCAGCGACGGCGCCAAACTGTCCAAGCGCCATGGCGCGCTGGGCACGGAAGCCTATGCCGATATGGGCTATCTGCCGGCGGCGATGCGCAACTACCTGCTCCGCCTGGGCTGGAGCCATGGCGATGACGAAATCATTTCGACCCAGCAGGCCATCGAATGGTTCGGCCTCGATCATGTCGGCCGTTCGCCGGCGCGTTTCGATTTCGTCAAGCTGAACAATCTGAACGGCCATTACATCCGCCAGTCGGCGGATGACGAGCTGATGACGGCCGCCCTGCCCTTCATCGAGAAGAAGATCGGCCGCGCGCCGAACCAGGCCGAGGCCGCGCAGATCAAGGCGATCCTGCCCGCCGTGAAAGAGCGCGCCAAAGACCTGAACGAGATCACGGAATCTCTGCAGTTCCTGTTCGCTGCCCGCCCCATCGCGCCCGATGCCGCCGCCCAGAAACACCTGGACGATGCCGCCAAGGCACGCCTGAAGACCATGATCGAAACGCTGACCGGCGTTGCGGACTGGACGGCAGCGAATACCGAAGCCGCAATCCGCGCCTTGAGCGAGACGCAGCAGGTGAAACTCGGCCAGCTGGCGCAGCCGCTGCGCGCGGCACTGACCGGCCGCACCGTGTCGCCACCGATCTTCGATGTGCTGGCCGTGCTGGGCCGCGAGGAAACGCTCGCGCGTCTGGCCGACGCTGCGGCTTAAGCCATGTCGCGGGTGCGGCCTCCGATCCTGATCGTGCCCGGCCTGGGCAATTCCGGGCCGCAGCACTGGCAGAGCCACTGGCAGCAGCGCAATCCCGACTATATCCGCGTCCAACAGGCCGACTGGGACCAACCGGATTTCGCCGACTGGCTGGCACGGCTGGATGCGGCGATTGCCGCCTGCCCGAAACCGCCGGTGCTGGTGGCGCACAGCCTGGCCTGTTCGCTGGTCGGCCACTGGGTGACGCGCCATGACGGCGAACTGCATGGCGCATTGCTGGTGGCGCCGGCCGATATCGATTCAGAAAGCCATACGCCGCCGGAGACGCGTGGCTTCCGCCCGATGCCGCTGACGCGTTTCACCTGTCCCACCATCGTGGTGGCGAGCACGAACGATCCCTATGTCGATTTTACCCGCGCCCAGCATTTCGCCGCACGCTGGCATGCGCGGCTGGTCGATGCCGGCGCGCTCGGTCATATCAACGGCGCGTCCAATCTGGGCGACTGGCCGTTCGGGCAGGCATTGCTGGAAGAGTTGATCGACGCGGGCTGAGTAAAGGCGTCGGCTGATCAGAGCTGGCGGCGCAGTTCGGTCTGCCGCGACATGCGGGCCTGGTCCATCATGAACTGCTGCAGCTTTTCGATGGCCGGACGCGGCATCGGATCCTGACCGCTGAGCATCAGCGTCAGGTTGACACGGCTGACGCCGATGCGCAGCGCCAGCTGGTCGAGCGAGATCGCCGCCATCTTGCAGGCCTGCGATACCGCAACCACAGACCCCTTCTCGACGAAGAAGCGACCCCACTGTTCCTTGACATTGAGCTTGGCCGGCAGCGGCGGCAGGGCCGTACCGCTGCCGCGCGATGCCGCGATGGCATCCGGCGACACCAGTTGCGACGTCATGACAGCGGTGGACGGCGTGGCTGAGAGACGCGGCGGCGGCGGTGCGGGCTGGAATTCCTCCAGACGCGGCGCATTCTCGATGCTCTGTTCCAGCAGCTTGCGCACGGCCTCAATGAGTTCGTGGCTCAGCGGCGCCAGATCATGCTCTTCGCCGAAGCGATCATAATACTCGGCGATCTCGCCCAGGCGATTGAGGCGGCGCGACAGGAATTCGCGCGCGCCGATCGGCAGGCGCCGTCCCGCACGCGTGATGTTGATCAGATAAATCCGGGTGGTATCCAGCTCGAGGATGGTGATCTTCCAGCGGATCTTCGACAGATGCTTCTGCAGCGGCCGGCGTTTGGTCTCTTCGAATTCCGGGATGCGTCCATCGACCAGATCAACGAAGACGTAGAAGTGCTCCATCTTCTCGACGAAGCGCTTGTAGTCACCGAAGGTGCCGTTGAGATTCTTGTCGTCCTGACAAAAAGCGAGCAGCTCGCGGCTCTGGTTTTCCACCACGCCGACCAGCTTCAGGGTTTCCTGAACAACCGGTTTGATCGCCTGACTCACTGCGGGATTGCTCCGCCTTTATCAATCTTTGTCCGGGAAGCACATGCAACGCGGGTATTGGGGCCGATTTTTGCAGAAATACTGCTACGCAGCAATACCACTGCAACTGTAAGTCTGCCTATGAATTGTGACCAAACCATGAAGTGTCCTGCGCCGCTAAACGACTGAGATCGCAGGAGGTTCACGCGGGCAGGTCGTGCGGGGCGCAATACAGGCCGGCGCCACGCAGGCTGCGGCAGTAGGCCAGGGCTCCGGGCTGGTCGGCGAATCCACCCACCAACAGGCGCATCACCTTGCCCCGCTGGCCGCCCAGATCGATCTCGACATAGCGGCGGGCTGTATCTTTTAGCATCGGAAACCGTTCGGCCAGCCGGGGCCAAGCGGCTTCAGCTTCGGCCAGGGTTTTGTAGCTGGCCACGTGGCCGGCATAGCGCAGGACCATCGGGGCCGGCGGTGGCGAGGGTTCAGCGACCCGGACCACCGGCTCGGGCTCCACCGCCGCCGGAAGTTCAACCGGACCCATCGCCGGTTCGGTGGCGCAGGCGACCAGCAGAGCAGTCAGGAACAGGGCCGCAAGGCGGCCAGACAGCGACGGCAGAACCGTCAGGGTCATTTCTCGACCAGCTTGAACAGGCTGCGATCCAGCATGGCGCTGACCGAGACGGTCTTGGTGCTGCTGGCATCGCGCTCGTTGATCAGCTGGACGTGCTGGACATCCTCGCCAGGGAACTGGATCAGGCGTGCCACCCGCCAGATAAAGCCCTGTCGCTGCTCGAAACGCTGGCCGGGAACGATATCCGCGGCGGTAAACTTGGCCATCTGAAACACCTTGAATCGGTTGACCGCACGCTAGCGCATTTCGCTGCACTGCGCCAACGTCCCGCATAGAGCGCGTGGTTACGTCGGCTGGCGAATCTGGAACACAAAAACCCCGTTATTCTGCTCCGACGACAGCAGGGCAAACCCGGCCGCCTCACAGAGCGCGGCGATATCGGTCGGCGCCTGCGGATCGGTGGCTTCCACGGTCAGGATTTCACCCTTCGGCACGGCCTTCATCGCCTTCTTGGTGCGCAGCACCGGCAGAGGACAGTTCAGCCCTTTGACATCGAGAGTCTGGGTCATGGCAAACCGACTTAAATCCCACAAAACGGACGTGGGAAAACTTAATACTTCCCATGGCTTATGTAAATCCTATAATCCCGGCATCTTGGCATAAACACTGGCAAATTTGCCCTCGGAGACCCAGCGGCCATGACCGCCCTGCCCCTGCCTGTACTCGTCAACCTGGCCGGCCTGCTGCTGGGGATGGTGTTCGGCGCCACCGTGCAGCGGAGCAACTTCTGCACCATGGGCGCGATCAGCGACGCAGTGCTGATGGGGGATGCCAGCCGGCTGCGCAGCTGGGTACTGGCAATTGCCGTAGCCATGCTGGGCAGCCAGGGACTGCATCTGGCCGGCCTGATCGACCTGGGCAGTTCGATCTATGCGACCGCGACAATCGGCTGGTTCGGTGCCCTGCTCGGCGGCCTGCTGTTCGGCTTCGGCATGGTGCAGGCCGGCGGCTGCGGCAACCGCACGCTAGCCCGTCTGGGCGCCGGCAACCTGAAATCCCTGCTGGTGGTGCTGATGATCGGGCTCTCGGGTTACATCACCCTGCGCGGCCTGCTCGGTCCCGCCCGGGCCTGGCTCGAACGCTCGACGGCCATCGACCTCAAGCCGCGCGGCTTTGCCGGCCAGTCGCTGCCCGACCTTCTCGGCGGTCTGCTCGGACAGGATGTGCAGATGCTGCGCTGGTTCCTCGCGGCGGCCATTCCCGCTCTGCTGCTGCTCTGGGTGTTCAAAGACGCACGCTTCAGGACCAGGCCGGTGCTGATCGCGGCCGGCGCGATCGTGGGGCTGGTCATCACCGCCGGCTGGGCCGCGACCGGCATCCTTGGCGCCGACGATTTCGACCCGGTGCCGCTGGCTTCGATGACCTTCGTGGCGCCAATCGGTGCGGCGCTGCAATACCTGATGACCTTCACCGGCGCCAAGCTCGATTTCGGCATCAGCAGTGTCGGCGGCGTGATCCTCGGCGCCTTTCTGATGGCCAGAGCAACCGGCAGCTTCCACCTCGAAGGCTTTAGCAGCGCAACCGACATGCTGTCGCATCTGTTTGGCGGCGTGCTGATGGGCATCGGCGGTGTGCTGGCCATGGGCTGCACCGTCGGTCAGGGCCTGACCGGCCTGAGCACGCTGGCCCTGAGCAGCTTTGTCGCAGTCGCCGGCATCGTGATTGGCGGCATCCTGGGGGTCCGCTATCTTGAGGAAGGCAGCCTCACAGGCGCCGTGCGCGCACTGTTCGCGCGCGACTGAAACAGCCGGAGCAACAACGCCATCATGGGCGGCCTCGATATTTCCTATGCCGGCGCCGCCGGCGCCGGGCTGATCAGCTTTCTCAGCCCCTGCGTGCTGCCGCTGGTGCCAGCCTATCTGTGCTTCGTTGCCGGCACCACGCTGGACCGCGTGGTGGCCGCAGACGCCGTCGATCCGGCACTGACGCGCCGCGTCGTCGTCTCGGCGCTGGCCTTTGTCATCGGCTTCTCCACCGTGTTCATCATCATGGGGGCCTCAGCCTCGGCGCTGAACCGCCTGCTGGTACAGCATATCGACATCATCGCGAAAATCGCCGGCGCGGTGATCGTGCTGTTCGGCCTGCACACGATGGGCCTGCTGAAAATCCCGCTGCTGTACCGCGAAGCGCGCATCACCACCGAGGAGCGGCCGGTCAATCTGGTGGGCGCCTATGTTATCGGCCTGGCTTTCGCCTTCGGCTGGACGCCCTGCATCGGTCCGATCCTTGCCACCATCCTCACCGTGGCCGCCAGCCGCGAAGATCTCGGCTATGGCATCTCGCTGCTGGCAACCTATGCGCTGGGTCTGGGCATTCCCTTCCTGCTGGCGGCGCTGGCGATGAAGCCGTTCATGAGCTTCATGCGGAAATTCCGGCAGCACCTGCGCAAGGTGGATATCACCGCCGGGGTACTCCTGGTGGTCACTGGCCTGCTGATCTTCACTAACAGCCTGGGGCAGTTCAGCTATTACCTGCTGGAAATTTTTCCCTGGTTCGCCCTGATCGGCTGACACCGTCGCGTAGCGCCAAAAGATCACTAGACCCGCGCCTATTTTGGTCTGCACGGTACCGGCATGAACGCAGGCATAACAGAAAAGACGCGCGTGCTGAAAGCTCAGAGCCAGTTTCTGCTGGATGAACGCGACTTCCTGCTGCATCTGTTCGATACCTCGCCGGGATTGATGGGCGTGCTGCGTGGCCCGCAGCATATTTTCGAGTTCGTCAATCACCGCTGGTTTGATCTGTTCGGTTACGACGTCGTCGGGGTGCCCATGGGCATGCTGCTGCAGGGCGAGCAGGCGCAGAATCTCACACGCCGTCTCGACGACGCCTTCATTCATGGTCTTGCCTATACCGGCCGCGGCCTTCGCTTTGCGCCACCGCGCCACAACACGCTCCAGCCTGCCACATATTATCTCGACCTGACCTGTCAGCCGTTATTCGAAAACGATGGTACCATTTCAGGCGTTTTCGTCTCGGGCATCGACGTGACCGAGAGTGTCGCGGCACAAGAGCAGCAACAGTTTCTGATGGACGAGATGAATCACAGGATCGAAAATGTCCTGGCGACCGTCTCCGCCATCGCGACGAATACACTGCGCGGCTGCGTAAACCCGGGCGATTTCGTCGAAGCGTTCCAGTCTCGCCTGATGGCCCTGTCGCGCACCCATAATGCGCTGATCCAGAGTGCGTGGGAGGGCCCGGACCTGCAGGGTCTGCTGCAGGCAGAATTCGAGCCCTATGGCATCGAGACGCAGATTACGCTGGCAGGAGAACCGGTCTGCCTGCCGCCCCGAAGCGCGCTATCCCTGGGCATGGTATTTCACGAATTGGCGATCAATGCGTCGAAATATGGCGCGCTCTCCGTTCCGGAGGGTCGCCTCGCTATCCGCTGGCAGCGCCTTGCCGATCCCACAAGCCCCCTGGTTCTCAAATGGCAGGAAAGCAACGGCCCGCCCGCCACGATACCCCAGTCCCACGGCTTCGGTTCACGACTGATCGAGCGCAGTATCACCGGCGACCTGAACGGGGCCCTCACCATCGAGTACGAACCAGCCGGTCTGACCTGCCATATGGTGTTGCCATACCAGGCGCTTTCCGGATGAGCGCCCATCCGGACGTCGCCGGTGTCAGAATCATGCTTCTCGAGGATGAGCCTCTGGTTGCCATGGCGATAGAAGACATCCTGCTGCTCGATCTCGGTTGTGTGGTGCTCGGGCCCTTTATGCATCTGGAGGATGCCTTCCATTGCGTCCGGGACCATCGGGCTGACATCGATATCGCGATCCTGGACATCAATATCCGGGGCGAACGCAGCTTTGAACTGGCCGGCTGGCTGGATGACCTTGGCATCCCCTTCTTTTTTTCAACCGGTTATACCGAAGCTGGCCTCGACGGGCGCTGGCGGAACCGGCCCAGCATCGGCAAATGGTTCAGCGAAGCCAGGCTCGCGACAATGATCCGCCAGCTGGTGCCGGAGCAGCGCCCCGTATCGACCGCAAAGCCCGATTGGCAACAAATACTTTTGTAGCCAAAATCGGATTGAAAATAACGGTTTAATCTCTTTGCCTGCCGCCGTCGGTTTGCGCTAAGTCGATAGCGTGAACACGATTTCCGACGCCTTCCTGCTGTCCCTGCAGATGATGCTGCATCTCGATGCCGAGCTGCTGCGCATTGTCGGCCTGTCGCTCGGCGTCAGCCTGACCGCCGTGCTGATCGGCAGCGCCATCGGCCTGCCGCTCGGCGCCCTGCTGGCGCTGACCCGCTTCCCCGGCCGCAACATCTGTATTGTCGTCCTCAATGCCTGCATGGGCCTGCCGCCGGTGGTGGTCGGTCTGATCGTCTATTTGCTGCTGTCGCGTTCCGGTCCGCTCGGACCGCTCGGCTGGCTGTTCAGCCCGGCCGGCATGGTGATGGCCCAGGTGGTGCTCATCACTCCCATTGTCGCCGCGCTGTCGCGCCAGATCGTCGCCGATCTGTGGAGCGAATACGAAGAGCAACTGCGTTCGCTCGGCCTGACCCCGCTGAAAGCCATCGCCACCCTGCTGTGGGACGGCCGCTTCTCGCTCAGCACCGCCGTGCTGGCCGGCTTCGGCCGCGCGATTGCCGAAGTGGGCGCCATCATCATCGTCGGCGGCAACATCGCCGGCTATACCCGCACCATGACCACGGCGATTTCACTGGAGACCAGCCGCGGCGACCTGGCGCTGGCCATGGCACTGGGCATCGTTCTGCTCAGCATCGCCATCGGCATCAACGCCTCTGCCTCCACGCTCGGCAATGCCGCGCGCCGGCGGCAGGGCGCCTGACGCGGTGACCGCGATGCATGCCCGCGCCTCGCTGCTGCCGCTGCGTCTGGACGGTGTCGGCTACAGCGTGGCGGGCCGCAGCCTGATCCGGGACATCACCCTGGATTTCGACACCGGTGCCCCGACCCTGGTGCTCGGTCCCAACGGAGCGGGCAAAAGCCTGCTGCTGCGGCTGTGCCACGGTCTGCTGACGCCGACAGCCGGCCGCGTCTCCTGGCAGGGCAGCGCCGCACAGAATCCGGAAAGCCTGCGCTTCGGCCAGGCCATGGTGTTCCAGAAGCCGGTGCTGTTGCGCCGTTCGGTGCTGGGCAATGTGGTGTTTCCACTCAAACTGCGCGGCCTCGATCATACCGCACGCACCGCCAAGGCGATGGCGGCGTTGGATCGCGTCGGTCTTGCCGCTTTTGCCGACCGGCCGGCCCGCGTGCTGTCGGGCGGCGAGCAGCAGCGCCTGGCCCTGGCCCGCGCCTGGGCGCTGGAGCCGCAGATCCTGTTCCTCGACGAACCCGCCGCGGCACTGGATCCCAATGCCGCCCGTCAGGTGGAAGGCATCATCGACAGCATCGGCCGTACCGGCACCAAGATTGTGATGACCACCCATGATCTGGGACAGGCCCGCCGCCTGGCCGGCGACGTGATTTTCCTGCATGGCGGCAACATGGCCGAACGCACACCGGCCAACCGCTTTTTCGACAATCCCCAGAGCGAGGCAGCCGCCGCGTTCCTGAAGGGCGATCTCACCTGGTAATGCTTCAACGGAGGAAACCATAATGAACCGCAGACATCTTCTTGGCCTTGTTGCCGGCGCTGCTCTCGCACTGGTCGCGCTACCCACTCTGGCGCAGGAAAAGTTCATTGTCGTCGCCAGCACCACCTCGACCGAACAGTCGGGCCTGTTCGGCCATATCCTGCCGGCCTTCACCAAGAAAACCGGCATTCAGGTGCGCGTGGTGGCCCAGGGCACCGGCCAGGCGCTGAAGACCGCGGAGAAGGGCGACGCCGATGTGGTCTTCGTGCACGATCCGGTGGCCGAGCAGAAATTCGTCGCCGATGGCTGGGGCGTCGACCGCCGTCTGGTGATGTACAACGATTTCGTCATTGTCGGCCCGAAGGCCGACCCAGCCAAGATCGCCGGCAGCAGGGATGTGATCGCAGCCTACAAGAAGATCGCCGCCGCCAAGGTGCCGTTTGCCTCGCGTGGCGACAGCTCGGGCACCCACGCGGCCGAACTGCGCATCTGGAAGGAAGCCGATATCGACGTGAAGACCGCCGGTACCGGCTGGTATCGCGAAACCGGTTCCGGCATGGGGCCGACGCTGAACACTGCCAGCGCCATGAATGCCTATGCCTTCACCGACCGCGGTACCTGGCTGAGCTTCAAGAATCGCGGCGACCTGACGATTGCCGTGCAGGGCGATGTGAAACTGTTCAACCAGTATGGCGTCATGCTGGTCAATCCGGCCAAGCATCCGCATGTGAAGGTCGCGGAAGGCAAGGCCTTTGCCGACTGGGTTGTCTCCAAGGAAGGCCAGGACGCCATCGCTGCCTATAAGATCGAGGGCGAGCAGCTGTTCTTCCCGAACTACAAGCCCGGCGCAAACAGCTGATGCGCCGCATTGCTCTTGTCCTGATCGCAATACTGGGCATGAGCAACACCGTTGCCGTGGCGCAGGAACCGGTCCGCCTCTATGCGGCTGGCTCCCTGCGCGCGGCAATGACCGAGATCGCCGCTGCGTTCAAGGCCGACACCGGCCTGAGCGTTGCCGGCACCTACGGCGCTTCGGGCCTGCTGCGCGAGCGCATCGAAAAAGGCGAGCCGGCCGAGGTTTTCGCCTCCGCCAACATGGAGCATCCCCAGATGCTGGCGCAGAGCGGCAGGCTGGGCGCCGTGGCACTGTTCACCCGCAACGAAATGTGCGCGCTGGTGCATCCGGCGCTGGCCGTAACACCCGAGACATTGCTGGCCCGGATGCTGGATGCCACGGTGCGGCTCGGCACCTCGACGCCGAAGGCCGATCCTTCGGGCGACTATGCCTGGGAGGTTTTTCGCAAGGCCGATACCGTGCAGAGGGGCAGCTACACAAAGCTTGATGCCAAGGCGATGCAACTGACCGGCGGCCCCGCTTCGCCACCCCCGCCACAGGGGCGCAATGTCTACGGCATGCTGGTGGACCAGGGGCAGGCTGACATCTTCCTGACTTATTGCACCAACGCCGTGCTGGCCCGGCAGGAAACCCCGGCCCTGCGGCAGCTTGCCCTGCCCCAGGCTTTGCGCGTCGGTGCCGATTATGGCATGGGCGTTGCCGTGAATGGACGGCCGGAAGCAAAACGCTTCGCCGATTTCGTGCTTTCGCCCAGGGGACAGGCTATCCTGACGGCGCAGGGCTTTTCGCCCATCCGCTAACCGGGAGTCCCCCCATGAAGCTGAGCGCGCGCAACATCCTCAAGGGCAAGGTCAAGCAGATCACCAAGGGCAAAACCACGGCGACGGTCAAGATCGCCGTTGGTGACGCTATGGTGACCGCCTCCATCACCATGGAAGCGCTGGACGAACTGAAGCTGAAAAAAGGCGAGACGGCCTACGCCGTCATCAAGGCTTCGGACGTCATCGTCGGCAAGTGATGCGGCTCAGCCGGCGCGCCTTTCTCGGAACGGCGCTTGCCGTCCCCTTCGCGGCCGGCGCGCAAACGGCGCGCGAGATCGTCGACGATGGCGGCCGCCGCGTCAGCCTGCCGGCGCAGGTCGGCCGTGTCTATGCAGCCGGCCCGCCGGCCTCGCTGCTGCTGTTCGCGCTGGCGCCCGAGAAACTGCTGGGCTGGACCACATCATGGCGCGATCATGAGCGGCCCTTCGTGGCACCGGCCTATGCCGACCTGCCGGTGCTCGGCCGCCTGACCGGACGTGGCAACACGGCCAATGTCGAAACCCTGCTGGCGGCAAAACCCGACCTGATCTTCGATTACGGTACGGTGAATGCCACCTTCGTCTCGCTGGCCGACCGCGTGCAGGAGCAGACCCGCCTGCCCTATATCCTGCTCGATGGCCGCTTTGATGGCATGGCGACAGGCATCGAAAAACTCGGCGTCGCCGTCAACGAGCCGCAGCGCGCCGCCGAGTTGGCCGGCTGGGTGCGTGCGCAACTCGATCTGGTGACGACGAGGCTGAGCCAGGTGCCGCAGGGCCGCCGGCCACGCGTCTATTACGGTCGCGGTCCGCGCGGTCTGGATACTGGCCTCGCCGGTTCGATCAATACCGAGATCATCGAGCGCGCCGGCGCGGTGAATGTCGCCGCCGAACTGGGCCAGGGCGGGCTGGTGCAGGTATCGCTGGAACAGGTTCTGGCCTGGAATCCGGATGTGATCGTCACCATCGACCCGACCTTCCATGCCAGCCTGCGCGACCAGCCGCTGTGGCGCGGCATCCGGGCGGTGCGCGACGGCCGCGTCTATCTGGCGCCGAACGCGCCGTTTGGCTGGATCGACTTTCCGCCGGCGCTCAACCGCCTGCTCGGTCTGCGCTGGCTCTGTGCGATCCTCTATCCGGCACAGTTCCCGGAAGACCTCCGCACCTTCGTCACCGATGCCTATACCCGTCTCTACCATCAGGCGCCCGACAAGACGCAGCTCGACGCCATGCTGCGCTCGATGAACGGCCTTAGCCTGTGAACCGCACGGCTTGGGCCTTTCTGGCGGCCACAGGCCTGCTGGCACTGCTGGCGCTGGTCGCCCTCACCGCCGGACGCTTTCCGCTGCCGGTCGGCGATGCGCTGGCGGGTATCCTGCACCGCCTTGTCAGGCAACCGAGTGGCCTGAATGCCGGCGCTGACAGCGTGCTGTTCGGCATCCGCCTGCCGCGCGTGCTCGCCGCCGTCACGGTCGGCGCGGCGCTATCGGCGGCCGGTGCCGCCTATCAGCAGCTGTTCCGCAACCCGCTGGTGTCGCCCGATATCCTCGGCGTGTCGTCCGGCGCCGCCCTGGGCGCCGTCTTCGGCATCTTCCTCGGCCTCGATGTCTTCAGCATTCAGATGCTGGCCTTCGCCATCGGACTGGGCACCGTCGCTATCGTCTATGCCATCGCCGCCGCCGTCCGTGGACACGATCCGATCCTGACGCTGGTGCTGTCCGGTGTGCTGATCGGTGCCCTGGGGGGCGCCGGCGTCGGCCTGATGAAATATCTGGCCGATCCCTACAACCAGCTGCCGGCCATCACCTTCTGGCTGCTCGGCAGCCTCGCCGCCATCGCGCCCGCCGATATTCACGGCACCATCCCGGTGGTTCTGGCCGGGTTGGTGCCGCTCTGGCTGCTGCGCTGGCAACTTGACGTGCTGTCGCTCGGCGACGAGGAAGCGCGCAGCCTGGGCGTCAATCCCACCCGCGTGCGGCTGGCGGTGGTCGCCGGCGCCACGCTGATCACCGCGGCCGTAGTGGCGATCAGCGGCGTAATCGGCTGGGTCGGCCTGCTGGTGCCGCATCTGGCGCGCCTGCTGGTCGGGCCGCGCTTCGCGCTGCTGCTGCCGGCTTCGCTGCTGCTCGGCGCCGGTTACATGCTGGCGATCGATACCCTGGCCCGCGTGGCGGCGCGCATCGAGATTCCGCTCGGCATTCTCACTGCCGTGATCGGCACGCCGGTCTTCCTGTGGATCCTGCTGCGCACGCGCCGGAGTTGGCAATAATGGGTTGGCAATGACGCTGGACGCGCGCGATCTCGCCATCGGCTTTCCCGGCCGCATGCTGGCACAGGGCCTGTCCTTCAGCCTGCAGCCGGGCGAAGTGCTCTGCTTGCTCGGCCCCAATGGCGTCGGCAAGACCACCCTGTTCCGCAGCTTGCTCGGCTTGCAGAAGCCGCTGGGCGGACAGGTGTGGCTCGATGGCGCGGATATGGCGACGCTCTCTCCAAGCGAAACAGCGCGCCGCATCGCCTATGTGCCGCAGGCGCAGACCGGTTATTTCCCCTTCACCGTCTTCGATGTCGTGCTGATGGGACGCAACGCCCATCTGAAACCGTTTGCCGCGCCCACGGCAAAGGATCGTGCGGCCGCCATGGCCGCTCTGCAGCGTCTGGACATCGCGCATCTCTCCGACAGCATCTACACACGGATTTCCGGCGGCGAGCGACAATTGACCCTGATCGCCCGGGCATTGGCCGCCGAGACACGATTGCTGGTGCTGGACGAGCCAACCGCCAGCCTGGATTTCGGCAACCAGTTGCGCGTGCTGGACCAGATCGCCGGTCTGGCGCGGGACGGCATTGGCGTGCTGCTCTCCACCCACGATCCCGATCAGGCCTTTCTCTGCGGAAACCGGGTCGCCCTGCTGCAGCGCGACGGGCATCTCGATCTGGGCCGGCCGGAGAATATCGTCACCCCCGCTGCATTGCAGCAGCTCTATGGCATCGCGGTAGAGATCGTGACGGTCACGCTCAGCGACGGACGCCGCCGTCCTGTCTGCTTGCCGCAGCAGGGATCGACGCGCTAGCATCCGGCAAAAGACCGGAGGAACCATGGACACGCAGACCCTGCTGCGCCGCTTTGCCGAAGCCGTACAGAACCGCGATGGCAAGGGCTTTGCTGCGCTGTTCACCGAAGATGCGGTCTACCACGATGTTTTCTATGGCGCCTTCCACGGCCGGCAGAAAATCGCCGAGCTGGTGGATGACTGGTTCTATCGCACAGCCGAAGACTTCCGCTGGCATCTGCATGACCCGGTTGGCAATGGCACCACGCTCTATGCCCGTTACACCTTCTCCTACAGGTCGCTGCTGCCCGAAGCCGGCGGCCGGCGCGTGATGTTCGAGGGCGTGGCGATTTTCACCCTGCGCGATGGCCTGATCGCCGATTACCGCGAGGTGGCCAATGCCGGTCCGGCCCTGGTCGATCTCGGCTTCGCGCCCGAACGGGTGGCCAAGATCCTCACCCGTGCCGGCGCCGAGCTGAAAAGCCGCGAAGAAGCCCGTCCGCATCTGGCGTAACAGGCTAGCCCGAATCGGCTGCGATCCGCTATGCAGATGGCATGTGCGGACGCTTCAGCCAGACCAAGACGCTCGACGACCTCGCGGCTTTTTTCGAGCTGTATGAGCTGTTCCAGCGCCCCAATCTGGCGCCGCGCTGGAATATCGCACCGACGCAGACGACCGCCGTGGTGCGGAACGCTGCCGGCAAACGCGATCTGGCTATGCTGCGCTGGGGCTTCGCCGGCCCGAACAATGCGCCGCTGATCAATGCCCGCAGCGAGACGGCCGCCGAGAAGCCCAGCTTTGCCGAAGCCTTCGTCCAGCGCCGCTGCCTGGTGCCGGCCGACAGCTTCTATGAATGGCAGGTGATCGAGGGCCAGAAGACAAAACAGCCCTGGCGCATCGGCCTCAAGGGCGGCAGCGTTTTCGCCTTCGCCGCCCTGTGGCAGCCCGAAGCCGCCTTTGGCAATGCCGAATGCTTCACCATCCTCACCACCGCAGCGAATGACTATCTAGTGCCGCTGCATGAACGGATGCCGGTGATCCTGCCGGTGGAGCAGTTCGGTCTCTGGCTCGATCCCGCCACGCCGCGCGGCATCCTGCAGCGCCTGATGCGCAGCTATCCCGCCGAAGCCATGGCGCGCTATCGCGTCACCCCGGTGGTCAACGGCGTGAAGGCCGACGGGCCGGAATGTTTCGCGCCGCTCAACGCGGCGCTGAAAGCCGTCGCCTAGCCAAAGCGCTGGCCGCCATCCACGGTGACGGTTTCGCCGGTGATCCAGCTGGCCGCATCCGAGCACAGGAACAGCGCCAGATTGGCCACCTCTTCCGCCGTGCCCATGCGCCCGAAGGGAATCCCGGCGAGGATGCCGTTGTAGAGTTTGGGATTGCCGGTCTTCGCCTGGTCCCACACGCCGCCGGGAAATTCGATCGAACCCGGCGCCACGCAGTTGACACGGATTTTGCTTTTCGCCAGCGCCGTCGCCTGGGTCATGGTGATCTGGATCAGCGCGGCCTTGACCGCGCCATAGGCCGGCGTGCGCACGCTGGGCATCAGGCCGGAGACCGAGGAAATATGCAGGATGCAGCCGCCGCCGGCCTTTTCCAGATGCGGGATCGCCGTCTGACTGGCGCGCACCGTGCCCATCAGATCGACATTCACCGAGGCGGCCCAGCCGGCTTCATCGTCGGTGCGGCCAAAGCCTGACGCGTTATTGACCAGAATATCGATGCCGCCGAGCGCCACGGCCGCCGCCTCGACATAACCACGCACCGCCGGACCGTCGCCCAGATCGCAGGCAGCCGCATGCACCTTGCCGCCGGCCTGTTTCAGCGCCGTTTCCGCTTCACGCAGACCACTCTCGCCCCGCGCGCAGATCGACACAGCGGCACCTTCTTTTGCAAAGCCCAGTGCAATGGCCCGGCCGATGCCGCGGCTGCCGCCAGCCACTACCACCCGTTTGCCCCTGATCCCGAGGTCCATGACATTTTCTCCCGTCTGATTGGCTTCAGCTTTGCCCAGGCAAAAGCGTCATGCAACGTCCCCAAGCCTCTGGTATGCTTCTTGCTGCCAATAACGGACAGATCGAGGTCCGGATGCCGCAATACACCGCCAGCCTGAATGGGACCCGCCATATCTTCGCCGACCTGAAGGCGCTGCTGGCCTGCGCTTCGCCGCGACGCTCGGGCGACGAACTGGCCGGCATCGCCGCCGTCAGCGACGAACAGCGCGTGGCGGCAAAGATGGCGCTGGCCGATCTGCCGTTGCGCGTCTTCCTCGACGAGGCGTTGATCTCCTACGAGCAGGATGAAGTGACGCGACTGATCGTGGACAGCCACGATGCTGCAGCCTTTGCGCCGGTCGCCTCGATGACAGTGGGCGAGTTCCGCGACTGGCTGCTGGGATATCAGGCCGATGGCGCGGCGCTGGCCCGGCTCGCCCCCGGCCTGACACCGGAAATGGTGGCCGCCGTTTCCAAGCTGATGCGCAACCAGGACCTGATCGCGGTCGCGGCGAAATGCCGGGTGATTACCGGCTTCCGCACCACGCTGGGCCTGCCCGGCCGCCTGGGCAGCCGGCTGCAGCCCAACCATCCGACCGACGATGCCGAAGGCATTGCCGCCGCGCTGCTGGATGGCCTGCTCTTCGGCATCGGCGATGCGGTGATCGGCATCAATCCCGCCACCGACAGCGTGCCCGATGGCATCCGCCTGCTGGAGATGCTGGACACCATCCGCCAGCGTTTCGAGATTCCGACACAAAGCTGCGTGCTGGCCCATGTCACGACGACATTGCAGATGATGCAGCGCGGCGCCCCGGTCGATCTGGTCTTTCAATCCATCGCTGGCACAGAGGCTGCGAACAAGGGTTTCGGTGTCGATCTCGCCATCCTGAAGGAAGCACAGGATGCAGCACTCGGCCTGAAGCGCGGCACGGTGGGCAGCAACGTGATGTATTTCGAGACCGGCCAGGGCAGCGCACTGTCGGCCGACGCGCATCACGGCGTCGACCAGCAGACGCTGGAAGTCCGCGCCTATGCGGTCGCCCGCACTTTCAGGCCATTGCTGGTCAACACCGTGGTCGGTTTTATCGGTCCGGAATACCTGTTCGATGCCAAGCAGATCATCCGCGCCGGACTGGAAGATCATTGCTGCGGCAAGCTGCTCGGCCTGCCGATGGGCGTCGATGTCTGCTACACCAACCATGCCGAAGCCGACCAGGACGACATGGACAGCCTGATGACCTTGCTGGGCACCGCCGGCGTGAACTTCCTGATCGCCGTGCCCGGCGCCGACGACGTGATGCTGAATTACCAGAGCCTGTCTTTCCACGATGTGCTGGGCCTGCGTCATCTGCTGAAGCTGCGGCCGGCACCGGAATTCGAAGCCTGGCTCGGCCGCATGGGCATGCTGAGCGATGACGGCCGCCTGCCGCCGCCAGCACCCGACAGCGCCGCCCTGCGACGCCTGACCGGCATGACGACATGAACGATGTGACCCGGGATATCTGGGCGCGCTGGCGCAGCACCACGCAGGCCCGCATCGGCTTGGGCCGCAGCGGCGACGCGATGCCCACGGCGCCGCTGCTGGAATTCCAAGCCGCCCACAGCCGTGCCCGCGATGCCGTGCACGGCACCGCCGAGTTCGTCGCGATCGCCGCGCAGCTCGCGCCCCATCCAACCCTCCACCTGCACAGCCGGGCGGCCGACCGCGCCACCTATCTGCGCCGCCCGGATCTCGGCCGTCGCCTTGATCCCGCCTGTCTCGATACGCTCGCGGCCGCAGCCGGCGACTGGGATGTGGCTTTTGTGCTGGCTGATGGCTTATCGGCGCGTGCCGTGACGGCACAGGCCGTGCCGCTGCTGCAGCGCTGCTTTGCCAGGATGGCTGGCTGGCGGATTGCACCCGTCGCCCTGGTGAACCAGGGCCGCGTTGCCATCGGCGACGAGATCGGCGCGGTGCTGAAGGCCGATGTGGTGGCGGTGCTGATCGGGGAGCGGCCGGGCCTGTCGGTCGCCGACAGTCTCGGCGTTTATCTCACCTGGGCGCCGCGGCTCGGCCGCGTCGATTCCGAGCGCAACTGCATCTCGAATATCCATGGCAACGGCCTGCAGTCCGAACCGGCGGCCGAGCTGCTGGTCTGGCTGCTGACCGAAGCGCGGCAGCGAAAGCTGAGCGGCATCGCCCTCAAGGTCGATCCCGCCGCGGTCCTGCCACCTACATGATGATGTCGCCGCCGTTGACGCGGACATGCTGGCCCTTGAGGTCACGCACCGACTTGCAGCCGCAGGCATGGGCGATGGCTTCCACGTCATGCTGCACCGCCTTGGCGTAATTGGCGACGCGCACCGCCTTGCGGGCAGGATCCAGCCCGCGCATGAAGCGCGGATCGTTCGAGGTCACACCGGTGGGGCAATGGCCGGTATTGCACTTCATCGCCTGGATGCAGCCGAGCGAGAACATGAAGCCGCGTGCCGACACCACATAGTCGGCACCCATGCAGATCGCCCAGGCCACCTTGTCCGGCGTCAGCAGCTTGCCTGAAGCGACCAGGCGGATGCGCTGCCGCAGGTTATACTCGCGCAATCTCTGAGCGACGAGAGGCAGGGATTGGACGATCGACTGGCCGACATAATCGGCCAGCGGCGCCGGGGCTGCGCCGGTGCCGCCCTCGGCGCCATCAATCTGGATGAAGTCCGGCGCATCTTCAGGGCGCGACTGCAGATAGCCGAAGAAATCGTCGATGAAGTCGAAGCTGCCGACGGCCATCTTGATGCCGACCGGCTTGTCAGTGACCTTGCGCACGCGGTTGATCAGCGCGACCAGCGTCGGGATATCGGTGATGTCGCGATGGCGGCTGGGCGAGATCGAGGACTTGCCGGCCTCGATGCCACGGATACCGGCGATCTCCGTCGTCACCTTGGAGCCCGGCAGGATGCCGCCGCGGCCCGGCTTGGCGCCCTGGCTCAGCTTGATGCAGAACATCTTCACCTGTTCGAGATCGGCGATCTTGCGCAGCTTGGCTTCATCGAGATTTCCGTCCTGGTCGCGCACGCCGTATTTCGCCGTGCCGATCTGGAACGAGATATCGCAGCCACCCTGCAGGTGATAGGGCGAAAGGCCGCCCTCGCCCGTATCCATCCAGATGCCGGCCATCGCCGCGCCTTCCGACAGTGCCGTGACCGCTGCGGACGAAAGCGCGCCGTAGGACATGCCCGAGATATTGAAAAAGCTCTTCGGCTTGTACGGGTTGCCGACAATACCCTTGCCGATCCACTTGCCGGTGAAGTCCTCGACCTCGTCGTCGTTGATCGGGAAAGCCGAGTGCAGGAAGTAGATATGCCCGGGCTGCTGCGCATCGACCTCGGAGCCGAAGGCGACATAGTTCGACACGCCCTTGGCCGAGCGATAGACCCAGGCGCGGGTCAGGCGATTGAACGGGCGTTCCTCCCAGTCGGCGGTGAACCAGTACTGGCGGAAATACTCGCCCATGTTCTCCATGACATAGCGAAAACGGCCATAGATCGGGAAATTGCGACGGATCGCATGGTCACGCTGGATCCAGCGGTCGTAGATGTAATACCAGGACATGGTTCCGAAGCCGAGCAGCGCCAGCGCGGCCAGGATATACAACGCCACCACCATGATCGTCTCCCCACCCTTCGACCGCCGTCACTGCGGACGGTCGGACGAGCTTAGCACAATCAGTAATAGCGCCCCTGGATTAACATTCGATAACAGGATGTTGACAGATCATCGTGCTGCACTGCACAGCATCAGGAGCACCTGTTCAGGAGCGGGGGCCGAGCATGCTGCGCGGATCGGCCAGCCGGTCGTACTCGGCCTCGCTTAAATATCCCAGCGCCACCGCGGCCTGCTTCGGACTGATCCCTTCCGCGAAGGCCTTGTTGACGATCTGCGCCACCTTGTCATAGCCCAGATGCGGATTGAGCGCGGTGGCCAGCATGATCGAATGCTCGACATTGCGCTTCAGCGTCGCCTCATTGGGCTCGATGCCTGCGACCAGGCCGGTGCCGAAGACCTGCGCCGCATCCGCCAGCAATTGGATCGACGTCAGGATATTGAACACGATCACCGGCTTGGCGACGTTGAGCTCGAAATGACCGGCGGCAGCAGCATGGGTGACAGTGACATTGTTGCCCATCACCTGGTAGCAGACCTGCAGCAATGCCTCGGCCAGGGTGGGATTGCGCTTGCCCGGCATGATCGACGAGGTCAACCCGTCATGCGGCAGCACCAGTTCAGCCAGGCCGGCCCGCGGCCCGGCGCCCAGAAAGCGAATGTCATTGGCGATCTTGGCCAGCGACACAGCGACGGTGTTCAGCATGCCACTGGTCTCGACCAAGGCGTCATGGGCGCCCATGCCCTCGAACTTGTTCGGATTGGTGACGAAGGGCAGTCCGGTCAGGTCCGAAAGCTCGAAGGCAAAGGCCGTATCGAAGCCCACCTTGGCATTCAGTCCGGTGCCCACCGCCGTGCCGCCCTGGGCCAGCGGATAGAGGCGCGCCAGCGCTTCGCCGGCGCGCACGATCCCCAGCTCAACCTGGCGCGCCATGGCGCCGAATTCCTGGCCCAGCGTCATCGGCGTCGCATCCTGCAGATGCGTGCGCGCAATCTTGATCACATCGGCCCAGGCCACAGCCTTGGCGGCGAGTTCCTTATGCAGGCTCTGCAGCGCCGGAATCAGGCGGGCCTTCAATTCCAGCACGGTGACGATATGCATCACGGTGGGGAAGCTGTCATTCGACGACTGGCCGCGATTGACATGATCGTTGGGATGCACCGGCTTCTTGGTGCCAAGCGGCTGGCCCAGCAATTCGTTGGCGCGGTTGGCGATCACCTCGTTGGCATTCATGTTGGTCGCCGTGCCCGAACCGATCTGCCAGACCGGCAGCGGGAAGTGATCGTCGAATTTCCCGTCCGCGACTTCACGGGCCGCCTGCTGCAGCGCATCGACGATCTCGTTCGGCAATTCGTCGAGTTTGGCATTGGCGCGCGCGGCGGCCAGCTTCTGCAGGCCGATCGCCCGCGTCAGCGCCGGCGGCAGTTTCTCGCGGCCGATCTGGAACAGCGTCAGCGCCCGCTGGGTCTGCGCCCCCCAGTAGCGGTCGGCCGGCACCTCGACGGTTCCGAAAGCATCGCGTTCCTGACGGGTAGACATGGCAGGGTCCTTTCTCCTGGCCCAGAAGGATAAGGCATCGGCGTAACGGTTATAAGTATGCCTATGTATTATCCAGCCGAGCTGTGCAAATTGCACAATATTGCAGCAAACCCTTTGTTCCATCGGCCAACTGGCGGCGACCGCAAGCGGGGCCAGTCTGAAATCCGAATACAATCTTGGCCTTCACAGCGAGTCGACGCCCGGTGGCTATACCGATGGACGAGATGTCGCAGGGCCACCGAACAGGCCGCATATCCGGCATGTATCGTGCATTGTGGGACCCGTCTCGCCATACAAACAGAGTTATAAAAACAATGACTGCACAGGCTCACCATCTGCAGGTCCATCAGCTTATCGACGGCATCGAACGCGACGTCCAGGAGTTCGGTACCAAGAACGAAGAGATCGCCTTCCAAACCACCCTGCTGTCGCTCAATGCCTCGATCGAGGCGGCGCGCGCCGGCGAAGTGGGCCGCAGCTTCGCCGTCGTCGCGCAGGAAGTCAAAGCGCTGGCCAACCAGGCCTCCGACAACTCGAAACGCTTCCGCGAAGTGGTGCTGAAGCGCGTCGCCGATTCAAAACGCGCGGCGGAAGAAATCGTCGACCAGATCGTGAAGGACCTGGAAGGGCCGCGCCTGACCGACATGGCGCAGACCATGGTGCAGCTGATCGTGCGCAACCTGTATGAACGCACCTGCGACTGCCGCTGGTGGGCCACCGACGACGCCATGTGGCAGGCGCTGGCCGAACCCTCGGATGAACTCTTCGCCCGCGCCAGCGAACGCCTGGGCATGATCAACCGCTTCTACACCGTCTATCTCAACCTGGTGCTGGCCAACGAGAAAGGCCAGATCGTCGCCTCCTCCAACCCCAAGCAGTTTCCGCGCGCCGCCAAAGCCACAGTGGCGCAGACGCGCTGGTTCCGCGAAGCCATCCAATCCTCCAGCGGCGACGACTACGTGGTCGACGATATCAGCCAGAGCGGCAGCCACGACAACAAGGCCGTCGCCATCTATGCCGCCGCCGTGCGCAGCGGTGGCCAGATCCATGGCGCGCCGCTCGGCGTGCTGGGCGTCATCTTCGACTGGGACAAGCAGGGCAAGAGCATCGTCAAGGACGAGCCGAGCCTGACCCCGGAAGAATGGCAGCGTACCCGCGTGCTGCTGCTGGATGCCAAGAACCGCATCATCGCCTCGTCCGACAACCAGAATGTCTACCAGACCTTCGCGCTGGAGACCGGCGACAAGCAGCGCGGCTACTACTACCAGCCCGACGGCACGCTGATCGCCTTCGCCAAAACCATCGGCTACGAAACCTATGACGGCCTGGGCTGGTACGGCGTCATCAGCCAGAAGCCGCGCTGACCTTCGTCCTTTTTCGTCACCCCGGGCTTGACCCGGGGTCCCATTTATTACGCCCCCAGAAATGGGATCCCGGCTCGCGCGACGCAACGGCGTCGCTTGGCCGGGATGGCAAGTTCGTTGTCACGCATTCGGCTGTCGCCACAGCCAGGTCAGCTCGTGCTTGTTGTGATGCAGATGCAGGACGTGGCTGCCCGGAATGGCCGCAAAGGCCCGTGCGGTCTCGTGATCGGTCTCGCCCTGGAATTTCAGCGTGCAGACCGCATTGCGCACATGGCCTGACGCCAGCCAGCGTTCGGCCAGTTTCAGCAGCCGGGCCGGATAGCAGATCACATCGGAACAGAGCCAGTCGACGCGGTCGAAGCGCGCCGGCTCCAGCGCAAAGGCGCTGCCCTGTTGCCACGAGACCGTGGGCATCTTCGCAACAGTCGGCGCCAGCGGCGCCTTGTCGATGGCGGTAACATTTGCGCCGAGCGATCCCAGCACCCAGGTCCAGCCGCCCGGCGACGACCCGAGATCGAGACAGATATCGCCCGCTTTCGGCAACCCGCCGCCGAAGAAGGCGGCATGCCGCGTCAGCCCTTCCCAGAGTTTCAGGTAGGCACGGCTGGGCGGGCCTTCACGGTCCTCGTTGAAATCGAACACGCCATTGGGCCGCGAACTCGAACATTGTGCCGCGAACAGCATGCGGTCGGGCGCCAGCAGGGTGAAGCTGCCCAAGGGTGCTGCGTGCAGCGGCTGGCCGAAGTTGAGCGGTTTGGCCGAGACATGCGGCAGCTTCTCGACAATCAGCTTGGCGCGGCCGTGATGCAGCGGCGCATAGGCCGCCCAGTTGCGCTGGATGCTCTTGAGTTGCGACGCCGCATCGCCGATGGAGGCAATGCCGACATCCTGCACGTCGTGCCAGATATTGGCGGCCCATGCAGCGTGAAGATTGGCGGCATGGCCTTCGCCTTCGGTCAGGAACAGCCGCTCATATTCAGCCGTGATCCGGCCGCCCAGCTCCTCGCGGAGCTGCGCCTCGAACCCTTCGGCGGCCATATATCCGGTGACGGTCATGACGATGGTGAGTGCCGGATCGGCGGCCCGAGATCAAGCGCCGTCCCTAGGTCGATCAGTGGCTTGGACAGCTCGGCCCGCAGAATCGCCCGCAATTCCTCCTCCATCGACCGGCAGTTCAGGGCCGCCCGCAGCCGCAGTCTCACCTTCAGGTCGTTATCCAGGTTCCGGATCGTCACGCTGGCCATGGCCGTCGCCTCCTGTGCAATCACTGCAATCACTGTCATCACTGCTGCAAAACCGGGGTGTTTCAGCTTCGTTTGGGTTCGTTTCGGTTCGTTGGAGCTTCGTTTGGCTTCGCTGCGGTTCATTCGGCGTTCAGTCGGGTTCATTCCGGTTCGTTGGCGTTCGCGGCCATTGCCGGATCGATTAATACTGGAAATCCGCCAAATACACCCAATGAGAACATATAGTGAATATAGCAGCGTTTTCAAGCCCGGGAACGATGTTGCCAGCCTGTGGAAAATCGCTATAGTCCGCGCCCTTACATAGCTCCTTGCTGAACCCGGGTCGGGTTCGGCTAAAGGCCTGATCCGCCGGCACATGGTGTGCCGTCGCCGGGCCGCTAACCCAGAAGGAGAGCTGCCGATGGCGTTCTACGAGAACGTTTTCATCGCGCGTCAGGACCTTTCGACCACCCAGGTCGAGGCCATGGCCGCGCAATTCACCGACATCATCAAGGCCCAGGGCGGCGAGGTCTCCAAGACCGAGCAGTGGGGCGTTCGCAACCTCTCCTATCGCATCAAGAAGAACAAGAAGGGCCACTATGTCCTTCTGAACATCTCTGCGTCGGGTGCGGCGGTTGCCGAACTGGAGCGCAACATGCGCATCCACGAAGACATCCTGCGTTATCTGACTGTGCGCGTCGAAAAGCTGGAAGAAGGCCCGTCGGCCGTCCTGCAGAACAAGGATCGCGGCGAGCGTGGCGACCGTCCGGAGCGTGGCTTCGGCGATCGTGGCTTCGGCGGCGGTGGTCGTGGCTTCGGTGGCGACCGCGAGCGCGGTGGTGACCGCGGCGAACGTCGTCCGCGTTTCGAGCGTGAAGAATCGGCTCCGGCCGCTGCTCCTGGGGAGAATGCCTAATGTCGAGCACTGGTACCTCTTCTGAGCGCGGCGGCAAGCCCGCCGCCGGTGGCCGTGGCGGCCCCGCCCGTCGTCCTTTCTTCCGTCGTCGCAAGACCTGCCCGTTCTCGGGCGCGAACGCACCGAAGATCGACTACAAGGACGTGAAGCTGCTGTCGCGCTTCATTTCCGAGCGCGGCAAGATCGTGCCGTCGCGCATCACCGCAGTGTCTGCCAAGAAGCAGCGCGAACTGGCCCAGGCCATCAAGCGCGCCCGCAACCTGGCTCTGCTGCCGTTCGTCATCAAGTAAGGACCCAGCTGGTTTTCGCATAGAAAACCGGAACGACCTGCAACCATGACCATGACACGCAGCCTGATCATCGGCAGCCTCGCCGGCGTAGCGAGCGCAGTGCTTGTTCTGACCGCCACCAGCGGTCCGTTCGGCTTCCTGCTCTCCTATCTGGTGCCGCTGCCGCTGTTCTTCGCCGGTCTGACCCATGGCCTTCCGGCCATCGGGATCGCCGGCGCGTTTGGCGCACTGATCAGTGCGATGAACGGGCTGCAGGCCGGCGCTTCCTATCTCGTCATCTTCGCGGTTCCGGCCGCGCTGCTGACACGACAGGCTCTGCTGGCCCGGCCGGCGGCGGAAGCCGCTGCCGGTGCCGAGGTCAACGACGGGCTGGAATGGTATCCGGCCGGCGGCCTGGTTGTCTGGCTGACCCTGTGGGTGCTGGGGCTGTTTGCCCTCGCGCTGCTGCTGACCGCGGGCCGCGAAGGCGGCCTGCCGGCCATGCTGCAGCCGAAGGTCGAGCAGGTCCTGCGCCTGATCACGACCGAAATGCCGCAGCGCGATGGCAAGGCCATCGACTATGTGGCTGCCGCCGGGAGCCTGGCTCGCGCCCTGCCCTCGGCTCTCGGTCTGGGCTGGCTCACCATGATGGCCGTCAATGGCACCATGGCCCAGGGCCTGGCGATGCTGGTCCGGCAGAACCGCCGGCCCACGCCGCATTACAGCGCCCTGACGCTGCCGCGTTATCTGGCAGCTGCCTTCGGTGTTGCCGTCATCGCCGGGTTCGTTCTGCCCGACGACATCGCTTACGTCGGCGCCACGGCGGCGACGGTTCTCGCCTTCCCCTTCTTCCTGCAGGGGCTGGCGGTGGTGCACGGGCTGGCGGCCAAGGTCGCCCTGCCGGGTCTCGTTCTGGCCGTCTTCTATGCGGCATTGGTTTTGGTTAGCGCGCTGGTCGGTGTACTGGTCGTTATCCTGGGTTTCATCGAACAATGGGCGGGTTTCCGCCGGCGTTTCGCCGGGGCCGGAGCCAGCCAGGAGAAGAACTAATGGAAGTCATTCTGCTCGAACGCGTCGAAAAGCTCGGCCAGATGGGCGAAGTGGTGAAGGTGAAGGACGGCTACGCCCGTAACTTCCTGCTGCCTCGCAAGAAGGCCATGCGTGCCACCAGCGCCAACAAGGCGGTCTTCGAAAACCAGCGCGCCCAGCTGGAAGCGCAGAACCTGGCCAAGAAGGGCGAGGCCGAGAAGGTCGCCGTCAAGATGGCCGGTCTCAGCGTTGCCCTGCTGCGCCAGGCTGGCGACAGCGGCCAGCTGTTCGGCTCGGTCAGCGCCCGCGACATCGCGGAAGCTGTCACCGCCGCCGGTTTCACGCTGAACCGCAACCAGGTCAACCTGATCGCTCCGATCAAGACCGTGGGCGTCACCGGCGTCACCGTGGTCCTGCATCCGGAAGTCACAGTCGAAGTGAAGGTGAACGTTGCCCGCTCCGAGGCTGAAGCCGAGAAGCAGGTCAGCGTCGAGGCCCTGCTCGACGAAGGCGTCTCGATCGAGGACGAAGAGGCCGAGGGCGAAGCCGAGGCGGAAGCCCAGAACGCCTGATCCTCCGGACTGCAATCGGTCTGAAACGAATCGGCCCGGCAAAAATGCCGGGCCGTTTTGTTTTCGCACGAAAGAACGATGCCTGTGGATTACTTGGTTTTGCGCCAAGAATTGTGTGTGGAAATATCGACTTAGGAAGATCGGTTACCCACAGCTAAAATGCGGTGGATAATAAGCTGTCAATCGTATTTCGAAGTAGAACTGCGCAGGCCATTCGCCGTTAATGCGCCCCTCGCCAGCATGGCGACGCAGAACCGTCACAGTCCCTACCGCGGGAAATATCCCAGGATGGACAGAATGCGGTCGATGAACTGAACGGCAGAACTCAGGCGTGGGAAGAAGTCCGTAATGGCAGTTGTTACCCCCTTCACCGTCCCGATGCCCGGCAGCGACCAGGCCGGCACCGAACCGGCCTTCCGCACCCAGCCACATAACCTGGATGCCGAGCAGGAGCTGCTGGGCGCCATCCTGGTGAATAACGAAGCGGCCATGAAGGTGTCGGGCTTCCTGGCGCCGGACCATTTCTTCCACGAAGCCCATCGCCGGATCTATGAATCGACCCTGACGCTGATCGAGCGCGGCGAGATCGCCAATCCGGTGACGCTGAAAGCCTATTTCGAGCGCGACGACGTGCTGGCCAAAGCCGGCGGCACGGCCTATCTGGCCCGCCTCGCCGCCGCCGCCACCACCGTCATCAATGCCGAGGATTACGCCAAGGTGATCCATGACCTGGCGCTGCGCCGCCAGCTGATCACCATCGGCGAGGATATGGTCAACCGCGCCTATGACCCCAAGGTCGATGAGGCGGCGACGCACCAGATCGAGGAAACCGAACAGCGCCTGTTCAAGCTGGCCGATGAAGGCAGCTCGGAAGGCGGCTTCGTCTCGTTCAAGGAATCCATCGGGGAATCGATCAAGTCGATCGACGCCGCCTGGAAGAAGGGCGGCCTGTCGGGCGTCACCACCGGCCTGCGCGATATGGACAAGATGCTCGGCGGCATGCATCCGTCGGATCTGGTCATCCTGGCCGGCCGTCCGTCGATGGGCAAAACCTCGCTGGCCACCAACATGGCCTTCAATGCGGCTCGCGCCGGCATCCCGGTGGCCTTCTTCAGCCTCGAAATGGCGTCCGAACAGCTCGCCACCCGTATCCTGGCGGAAGAAACCGAAATCCCGTCGGAAAAGCTGCGCCGCGGCGATATCACCGACGACGAGTTCACCCGCAAGATCGTGCCGGCCTCCAAGGAGTTGGCGCAGCTGCCCTTCTATATCGACGATACCGGCGCGATCTCGATCTCGCTGTTGCGGAGCCGCGCCCGTCGCCTGAAGCGCACCAACAATATCGGCATGATCATCGTCGACTACCTGCAACTGGTGCGCGGCAGCAATTCGCGCCGCAACGATAACCGCGTGCAGGAAATCTCCGAAGTGACCCAGGCGCTGAAGGCGCTGGCCAAGGACCTGAACGTGCCGGTCATCGCCCTCTCCCAGCTGAGCCGCGCCGTGGAAAGCCGCGACGACAAGCGGCCGCAGCTGTCGGATCTGCGTGAATCAGGCGCCATCGAGCAGGACGCCGACGTGGTGATGTTCGTGTACCGCGAGGAATACTACGAGATGCGCAAGCAGCCCAACGAGGGCACGCCCGAGCATGTCGAATGGCAGGAGAAGATGGGCCGCATCGCCAACCTGGCGGAAGTGATCATCGGCAAGCAGCGTCACGGCCCGATCGGCCGCGTGGTGCTGCATTTCGAGAGCGCCTTCACCAAATTCAGCGACCATATCCAGAGCGACCATCTGCCCGAGGCTTATTGATCCTTGGCCGGAACCCGGTTTCGCTGCACGCGCATATCCACGTATACGCTCTAACCGGAAAATAACTTTCTCATAAACTCGCCCGCAGCGAGTATCCCTCCGTCTATTCAGGCCGCCGACGCGGCCCAGGCTGACGTCACAGTGACGACCGGCCGCCATCCGGAGGGAAATCATGCAGCTTGTCAGCAATTTAAAGATCGGCACACGGATCATTGCCATCCTGATCCTGTTCGCCTGCGGCCTGGTCGGCGTCACGCTGATCGGCCTGAACGGCCTGCGCACCTATGACGACAGTGTCAACGAGATGCAGAGCATGGCCGATCGCGCCCTCTATGCCCTGAAGGCCAGCCGCGCCATGAGCGACACGGCAGCGGAATCACGCGGCCTCTACACCGCCACTACGCCGGCCGAAGTCACCACGCAGGTGGAACGCCTGAACCGCGCCACCAAGGAATTCGAAGACACCATCGCGCCCTATGAAGCGTCGCAGCCGGCCGACCGGCGCGCCGCCTTCCAGGCTCGCAAGCAGCAGATGGTGGAATTCATCAAATACCGCCGTGAAGTCGCCCGCATCGGGCAGACCAGTGGCGCGGCCGCCGCCCGCGAGTTCGGCAACCAGCCGCAATATGTCACCCTGCGCGAGACCCTGGATAAAGACCTCGATGCGGCAATCGACCGCAATGACCAGGGAATCCGGGATATCTCTGCCAAGTTGGATGCCTTCATTGTCACCGAAACCCAGCTGCTGATCGGCCTGTCCGCCGCCATTATCATCGGCTCGCTGCTGCTCGGCTTCGGCCTGTCGTCCCTGACGATCACCCGGCCGATCAATCGCCTTGCCGCCGGCATGCGCACGCTGGCCGATGGCAACACCAAGACCGAAGTGTTCGGCGCCGGTCGCGGCGACGAGATCGGTGTGATGGCCAAGACCGTGCAGGTGTTCAAGGACAACATGATCGCCCGCGAAAAGGCCGAAGCCGATATCGCCGAACAGCGCCGCATCGCCGAGGAGCAGCGCGCCGCCCGCGAGACCCGCGAGCGCAAGGCCATCGAGGAAATCTCCGGCCTCTGCGACAAGGTGGTAGACGGCAACCTGGATACCCGCCTGAACGAAACCGACAAGGAGGGCTTCCTGCTCACCATCAGCCAGCGCCTGAACGGCCTGACCGGCATGCTGCAGCAGATGAGCAATGAAATGGCCAAGGTGACCGGCAGCATGGCCCAGGGCAACCTGACCCATGACGTGACCGGCAGCTATCGCGGCGTCTTCGGCATGCTGAAGGACAGCGTCAACACCATGGCGGCCAAGCTGCGCGAGATCGCCGGCGAACTGAACCAGAGTGCAGCGGCCGTGAAGGAAGCCTCGGCCGAGATTTCGACCGGCAGCCAGGACCTGGCCAGCCGCACGGAATCACAGGCCGCCTCGATCGAGGAGACCGCCGCCTCGATGCATGAGATCACCGCCACGGTGAAGCAGAATGCCGACAATGCGGCGGCGGCCAACCAGCTCGCCACTGTGGCGCGCGATGCCGCCGACAAGGGCGGCGCCGTGATGGAGAATGTCGTCACGGCGATGGGGCAGATCGAGGGCAGCGCCCAGAAGATCAGCGACATCGTCTCGCTGATCGACGAGATCGCCTTCCAGACCAACCTGCTGGCCTTGAACGCCAGTGTCGAAGCCGCACGCGCCGGTGAAGCCGGCAAGGGTTTTGCCGTGGTGGCGCAGGAGGTCCGTTCGCTGGCCCAGCGTGCCGCCAATGCCTCGAAGGACATCAAGGGGCTGATCAATGCTTCGAACAGCCAGGTCCGCGAAGGCGGCAAGCTGGTCGGCCAGGCCGGTGAAAGCCTAACCGAGATCGTCGGCGCCGTGAAGAAGGTCAGCGATATCGTCGCCGAGATCGCATCCGCGTCGCGCGAACAGGCCACCGGCCTGGAACAGGTCAACACTGCCGTCGGCAGCATGGACGAGATGACCCAGCGCAACGGTGCTCTGGTGGAAGAAACCTCGGCCGCCGCCCAGTCGCTGTCCCTGCAGGCCAGCCAGCTCGCCCAGCTGGTCAGCTTCTTCCGCACCGAGGGCCGCACCGGTATGCTGCCGAAAGCCGCCTGACCGAAAGGACCGTGACAATGGATCGCCTCGATGCCCTGCTCGTCAATATCGGTGACCAGACCTATGCCTTGCCGCTGCTGCAGATCCAGGAAATCCGCGGCTGGTCGCCGGTCTCGCCGCTGCCCGATACCGATATTTCCTGCCTGGGCGTTATCAATCTGCGTGGCAATGTGCTGCCGGTCTTCGATGCGCGCATGATACTGGGCAAGACGGCCACGCCGCCGCGCCCGCAGGATGTGATCGTGGTCGCGGTGCTGAATGCGAAACCGCTCGGCCTGCTGGTCGACAGTGTGTCCGACATCGTCGAGATCGATGCCGCGAATATCAGCCATGCCGAATCCGGCGAGGCCTGGTCGTCGGGCCTGCTGGATGGCATCGCCACCGTGGGCGAAAAGCTGGTGCCGCTGCTGGCGATCCACAAGCTGGCCGGTTCGCGCCTGCCAACCCAGCTGCCAGCCCAGTTGCCGGCGGTGGACGAAGCCGCTTAACCGCGAAAAAACCAGACGCGCAGGATTTCCTGCGACGGCCCGTGTTGTTGGGGGACGGTGGCGAAAAGGCTGCCGTCCCCTTTCGCAACCCAGGAGTCCGTCATGTCGATCCGCAATGCCCTCCTCGCCGCCAGTGTGATTGCCGCCGGGTTCAGCGGCGGCCTCGCCTTCGCCCAGCCGGCCCAGCAGCCCGGTGCATCGCCGGCCGCGCCGCATACGCAACGCGTCGAACGCCCCGCGCCCGGCCGCTTCATCGAAGGCCGCATCGCCTTCCTCAAGGCCGAACTGAAGCCGACCGCGGCGCAGCAGCCGCTGTTCGACAAGCTGGCCGATGAACTGCGTGTCAGCGCCAAGGCGATGGAAGCGCGCCACGAGGCCCGCAAGCAGCAGGCCAGCATCCGCCCGACCTCGGCCCTGGAAAAGCTGGAGCAGCGCCAGGGTGCGATGAAGGACGCCATCGCCGCGCAGGATCGCTACCTGGCTGCCTTCCGCCCGCTGTACCAGTCGCTGTCGGATGAGCAGAAGAAGACGGCCGACCAGCTGTTCGCCGGCCCCATGGCCGGCCCGATGCCGGGCAAGCCGGGCCCGCGCCATCACTGACAAGAGCCTGTGACTGCGGTCACCGGAACGGGGCCCTCACGGGCCCCGTTTCGCGTCACAGGCCGGCCTGCAGGTCCGTCTATGCTCCCGTAAGAAGGAGAAAGCCCATGACCCAGCGCCTCGACTACCGTCAGCACAGTCCCGAAGCCATCAAGGGACTGTTCGCAGTCCAGCCCCATCTGACCACCGCCCTGCCCCGCCCCTTGCTGGATATCGTCTGGATCCGCGTGTCGCAGATCAACGGCTGCGCCTATTGCGTCGACCAGCATACCAAGGACGCGTTCAGGCACGGCGCCACCGACCGCAAGCTGCATCATATTGCCATCTGGTGGGAGTCGCCGCTGTTCGACGACCAGGAACGCGCCGCCCTGGCCTATGCCGAGGCCGTCACCCGGCTGGAACACCAGCGTGTCGCCGATGATGTCTATGAGGCCGTGAACGCCGTGTTCGATGAGCGCACGGTGGTCGACCTGACCATCGCCATTGCATCGATGAATGCCTGGAACCGGCTGGCCATTGCCTTCCGCAAGGGCGCGCCGGCCTGAGGCCTGCCGACGGGATACTGTCGTTTCGAGCGCGGTCTATGCTACATCTGTGGCATGGACGTCGCGACGGCAACCTCCCCCTTCTCTCCGTTCCTGCTCGGTGTACTGGCCAGTGTGGTAGCCGGTTTCGGCGCCACCGCTGTCGGCGCCCTGCCGGTCTTCGTGCTGCGCACGATCAAGGACACCACCCAGAACCTGATGCTGGCCTTTGCCGCCGGCGTGATGCTGGCTGCGACCTTCTTTTCCCTGCTGCTGCCGGCACTCGAGCAGGCCGAGCAAAGCCTGGCGCGCAGCCCGGCGGCGCTGAGCGTCATCGGCGCGCTGCTGGTTGGCGCCATGACCATGCATCTGGCCCACCGTTTCGCACCGCATGAGCATTTCGGCGAAAAGGGCCGCGAAGGCGCCGACAATTCGCGGCTTGCCCGGGTCTGGCTGTTTGTCATCGCCATCGCCCTGCATAACTTCCCCGAAGGCCTGGCAGTCGGCGTCGGTGCCGCCAGCGGCGACCTGACCAGCGGCATGGGCGTCACGCTGGGTATCGGCCTGCAGAATCTGCCCGAAGGGCTCGCCGTCGCCGTGGCCCTGCGCGGCGAAGGCTATACGCGCCAGCGCGCCTTTCTGATCGCCGCCCTGACCGGCCTGCTGGAACCCCTGGGCGGCATCGTGGGTGCAGGCGCCGTGACGCTCTCGGCCGGGCTGCTGCCCTGGGCGCTTGCCTTTGCCGCCGGCGCCATGCTGTTCATCATTTCATCCGAAGTGATCCCGGAAACCCATCGCCATGGGGCCGAGCGCGGCGCCACGACAGCCCTGTTCGGCGGCTTTGTCGTGATGCTGTATCTGGATGTCGCCCTGGGCTAGGCCCGCGCCGTCCCTGACCCGTCTTACAAGCCCCGTTCCCCGTTCGCTCCGGACGCGATAGAATATATATCGTTGGAATACTAACGATAATGGTGGCTGTCCTGACGCAGCGCCAAACGGGAGGCAGAATGGCGACCCAGTCCCTTAACAACCTGAGCATCGGCGGCCGGATCAATCTCGGCTTCGGCATTGTCATCCTGCTGCTTCTGGTGGTGGCCGGCGCCGGCATCCTGGGGTCCAACAATGCCCGCTCCCTGTTCAATGAATATGACGTCACTTCCGATGCCACGCGCGCCGTGCTGCGTGCCGAGCGCGACATTATCGACCTGAGTCGCAATGTGCTGCTCTACATGGACCGCGACAGCACCGCCGGCCTGGATAACGCACGCGGCCTGGTGAAATCCATCCCGGCGACGCTGAAAGAGGCCGACGTCGATGCCGACCCGAATGAAAAACGGGTGATGGGCGAGATCAACGATCTGACCCAGAAATACGGGGCGGCGCTCGAAGCGGCCGTTGCCGCCCGCGCCGAATACAACGGCATTTTCCAGAAAGATGTTGTTCCTGCCAGCACGCTGATCCGCCAGATCCTGCCACAGACCATGGGCCAGGCCGTCGATGTGAAGGATTTCGAGACGGCCTATCTGTCGGCCCGCGTACAGGAAGTGCTCAACGCCATCGGTGCCGCCGCCTACCAGTATCTCTACCGCCCACGTCCCGAGCTGCTGACCCGCACGCAACAGCTGACCGCCGAACTCAGCACCGTCAGCGCCGCCCTGGCGGAGCGCCTGATCAGCAAGGGGCAGATGACGGCCGGCGAGGAACTGAAGGAAGCAACCGCCACCTATGCCACCGGACTGGTCAAGGTGATGAGCATCATCGGCCGCATCAGCACCGAAATCCTTGGCGCCATGCAGCAGAATGCAGTCGGTTCGCTGGAGCGCGTGGAAAAGCTGGCCGACAGCCGCAGCGCCGAACTGGACCGCGACGAAACCGCCATGCATGCCAGCCTGGGCCGGACATTGCTGGTCATCGCAATCCTGGCGCCCATCGCCCTGGTGGTGGCATTGATCTTTGCCGTGCTGATCGGTCGCTCGATCCGCAACCCCATCGTCGGCCTGACCGATACGATGGCCGTCCTGGCCAAGGGCGACTACAGCGCCGCCGTGAACGGGCTGGGTCGCGGCGACGAGATCGGCCGCATGGCCGAAGCCGTACAGGTGTTCAAGCAGAATGGCGAGGAGAACGAGCGCCTGCGTGGCCAGGTGGAAGTCGAGCGCCAGCAGCGCGAACGCGACCGCGCCGAACAGGAAGCCGAACTCGACCGTTCCGTGGGCATGGTGGTGGAGGCTGCCGTCAATGGCGATCTCAGCCGCCGCATCGACACCGCCAGTCTGCAGGGCGTCATGCACAAGCTGGGCAGCGGCATCAACAACCTGGTGTCCAGCGTCAACACCGCCATCAACGAAGTCGGCGGCGTGCTGGCCTCGATGGCGGGTGGCGACCTGACCAAGCGGGTCAGCGGCCAGTATTACGGCGTGTTCGGCGAGCTGAAGGACAACACCAACAGCACCAACGAAAAACTGGCCACGACTGTGCGCGGCATCGCCGAAGCCGCAACAGCGGTGAATGAAGCAAGTTCAGAAATCTCCACCGGCAGCCAGGACCTGGCCAGCCGCACGGAATCGCAGGCCGCCAGCATTGAAGAGACGGCCGCCTCGATGCACGAGATCACGGCCACCGTGAAGCAGAATGCCGACAATGCCGAAGCGGCCAACCAACTGGCCGTCTCGGCCCGCGATGCCGCCGACAAGGGCGGCAAGGTGATGCATGATGTCGTCGGCGCCATGACCGGCATCGAAGGCAGCGCCCAGAAGATTGTCGAGATCGTCGGCCTGATCGACGAGATCGCCTTCCAGACCAACCTGCTGGCGCTCAACGCCTCGGTGGAAGCGGCCCGCGCCGGCGAGGCCGGCAAGGGCTTTGCCGTGGTGGCGCAGGAGGTGCGCACATTGGCCCAGCGTTCGGCCGATGCCAGCAAGCAGATCAAGGGCCTGATCTCGGAGTCCAACACCCAGGTAAAGACCGGCGCCGCCCTGGTCAACCAGGCCGGCACGGCGCTGGGCGATATCGTCGCCTCGGTGAAAAAGGTGTCGGACATCGTGGCCGAGATCGCTGCCGCGTCGCGCGAACAGGCGACCGGCCTCGACCAGATCAATACGGCGGTCGCCAGCATGGACGAGATGACCCAGCGCAATGGCGCCCTGGTGGAAGAAACCAGCGCCTCGGCCCAGGCGCTGTCGGGCCAGTCGCGCGAACTGGCCGCGCTGGTCGGCTTCTTCCGGGCGACGTGACCAGGCCTGCGGATCAGGCGGCGGGGTTGCCCCGCCGCCATTCCGCCAGCAGGATGCCACCGAGTACCAGTACCAGCGCGACCACGTGGTAAAGCGACAGCACCTCGCCCAGGAACAGCATGGCGAAGCTGGCGCCGAACAGCGGCATCAGGTTGGTGAACAGGCCAGCGCGGCCTGAGCCGATCAGTTCGACGGCGCGGATGTAGAAGACCTGCGACAGCAGCGACGGGAAGAGCGCCACATAGAGCAGCGCCACCCAGCCTTTCCAGCTCGGCCAGAAGAATTCGCCGGCCGCGATCTCCACACCAAGCAGAACGATCGAAGACAGCATGGCGGCCGGCGCCAGGGCCGCGAAGAAGACCATGCCGGGCACCAGGGGCCGGTTGCGCAGGAAGACCGTGTAGCCGGCATAAAGGGCCGTGGCGATCAGGATCAGGATATCGCCACGATTGACGGAGAGATGCAGCAGGACGGCCAGGTCGCCTTTCGCCGCCGTCACCAGGACGCCGATGATCGATACGGCGAGACCGATCCATTGCAGCAGGCGCACCGGCTGTCCGAAGACCAGCAGCGCGCCCAGGAAGATCAGCGCCGGCATGGCCGCATTGATGATGCTGATGTTGATGGCGGTCGTGTAATGCGCCGACCAGTAGAGCAGTATGTTGTAAGCCGTGTAGCCGAGCGTGCCCATGGCGGCCAGATACCAGATGCGCGGCCGCAGCAGCGGCCAGTGCTCGCGCAGGCCCCGGCCGCTCACCGCCAGCATGATGCCGGCGACGATGAACCAGCGCAGGAAGGTGAGCGAGGCCGGCGAGATTTCATCCACGGCCAGACGGCTGACCACGGCATGGCCGCCCCACATGGCCGTGGTCAGGACCAGCAGCAGATAGGGATTGCCATACAGCCAGCCCCAGAAACCCGGACGGGCGGCGGCGGTATCGGACGCGGAAGACGGGGTCGACATACTGGCCTCGGGTACAGACAAATGGCTGGATCACGGTTGTTGTGACAGCCCTCTTGCGTGGCCGGCCCCCATGGCAGTGTCACCTGCCCGGCTGGCGGCGGCAAGACCTTCGGCACACACCGCATTTCGGGCGATTTAAGCCTGTCGCTTTCCGCCCGGCTGGGCTAAACACCGGCCATGACGCTCTCCGCAAGACCGCCCTCTGGCGACCAGGCGATTCTCACCATCGATCTCGATGCGCTGGTCAGCAACTGGCGCCGGGTGAAGGCCATGGCGCCAGCCGCGGAATGCGCCGGCATCCTGAAGGCCGATGCCTATGGTACGGGCGCAGCCCAGGTTGGGCCCGCCCTGTATCGCGCCGGCTGCCGCCGGTTTTTCGTGGCGCATTCCGAGGAAGCCCAGGAACTGCGCGCCCTGCTGCCGGACGCCGCGACCATCCACATCCTGCACGGCCCCTCGCCCGGCCTGGAAGACGAACTGGCCGCCGCCAATCTGAGCCCGACCCTGTCCACGCCGGGGCAGATCGCCGCCTGGTCGGCCGCCGCGAGGCGGCTCGGCCGCCGCCTGCCTGCCGCGCTGCATATCGACACCGGCATGAACCGGCTGGGGCTCACGGATGCGGAAGCCGAAATCGTGGCGGCCGATCCAGCAATGCTGGACGGCATCGCCCTCGACTTCGTGATGACGCATCTGGCCTGCGCCGATGAACCGGATCACCCGGAGAATGCCCGGCAGCGCGACCGTTTCGCCCTGTGGCGCCGGCGCTTCCCGGCGCTCAAGGGCAGCCTGGCCAACTCGGCCGGCCTCTTCCTGGGTCCGGATTACCACCACGACATCCTGCGACCGGGAATCGCGCTTTACGGCGCCAATCCGCTGGGCTCGGGCGACAGCCCGCGACATACCGCCGCCCGCATGACGGAAGTGGTTCATCTGCAAGGTAAAATCCTTCAGGTCCGTTCCGTTGACAGGGGCCAGAGCGTTGGCTACGGTGCCGGCTATGTCGTTGAAAAACCGGGCCGAATTGCCACCGTGGCGGTCGGTTACGCCGACGGGTTCTCACGCGGGCTGTCCGGTCGGGGCACCGCTGTCATAAAGGGTCGCCAAGGCCATGTCCGAGTGCCAATCGCAGGCCGGGTCTCGATGGATCTGATCACACTCGACGTCTCCATGCTCGGCGATGAGGACTGCGCACCTGGCACGGCCGTCAGTCTGCTCGGCGGCGGCATCGACATCGACGAACAGGCGGATGCTGCCCGCACCAACGCCTATGAACTGCTGACCCAGCTCGGCGCGCGCTATCACCGGGTCTACAAGGGCGGCACTGCATGAACCCACTTGCGATTGTCGGCCGCGTCTTCATCGACTTCCTGAGCGCCCTTGGCCGTGTTGCCGTCTTCGCCTTCAACGGCCTGCGCCATATCGTCCTGCCGCCCTTCTACCTGCGCCTGCTGGTGCGGCAGATGATGACGATCGGCTATTTCTCGCTGCCCGTCGTGGGCCTGACCGCGCTGTTCACCGGCATGGTGCTGGCGCTGCAGATTTTCATCGGCGCCGGCCGCTTCAATGCCGAAAGCGCTGTGGCCAGCATCGTGGTGCTGGGCATCACCCGCGAACTGGGCCCGGTGCTGGGCGGCCTGATGGTTGCCGGCCGCGTGGCATCTGCTATGGCCGCTGAAATCGGAACGATGCGGGTGACCGAGCAGATCGACGCGCTGACCACGCTGTCGACCAACCCGTATAAATACCTGGTGGCGCCGCGCCTGCTGGCCGCCACGCTGTCGCTGCCGGTGCTGGTGCTGGTGGCCGATATCATCGGCGTGATGGGCGGCTACCTGATCGCCACCCACAAGCTGGGCTTCAATGCCGGCACCTACCTGAAGAACACCATCGACTTCCTGCAGACGCTGGATGTCGTTTCCGGCCTGGTCAAGGCGGCGGTGTTCGGCTTCGTCATTGCCCTGATGGGCTGCTATCACGGCTTCCATTCCAAGGGCGGCGCCCAGGGCGTCGGCAAGGCCACCACGGATGCAGTGGTCTCGGCCTCGATCCTGATCCTGGTCGCGAACTATTTCGTCACCGAACTGTTCTTTGCCGGCAAATGAACGAGCAGCCCAAAATCCTCCTGCGCGACGTGCACAAGAAGTTCGGCCGCAAGGTCGTGCTGGACGGCCTGTCGTTGGAAGTGCCGCGCGGCAAGTCGCTGGTGGTGATCGGCGGCTCGGGCACCGGCAAATCGGTGATGCTGAAATGCGTGCTGGGCCTGATCCGCCCCGACAGCGGCCAGATCCTGATCGACGGCCAGGATTCGATGAAGTTCGACAATGGCGAGCGTGAGGACGCACTGCGCAAATTCGGCATGCTGTTCCAGGGCTCGGCGCTGTTCGACTCCCTCAAGGTCTGGGAGAACGTCGCCTTTGGCCTGATCCAGGGCCGCCGCATGGCGCGCAACGAAGCCAAGGATATCGCGCTGGAAAAGCTCGGCCAGGTCGGCCTGAGCCCGGAAGTGGCCGAGCTTTCGCCCTCCGAACTGTCAGGCGGCATGCAGAAGCGCGTCGCCTTGGCCCGCGCCATCGCCGCCGAACCGGAAATCATCTTTTTCGACGAACCGACAACCGGCCTCGATCCGATCATGGCCGATGTGATCAACGACCTGATCGTGTCCTGCGTGCGCAAGCTGGGCGCCACCACCCTCAGCATCACCCATGACATGGCCAGCGCCCGCAAGATCGCCGACTACATTGCGATGATCTACAAAGGCAAGATCATCTGGCATGGCCCGGTCGAGCAGGTCGACCATTCGGGCAATGCCTATGTCGACCAGTTCATCCATGGCCGGGCCGAAGGTCCGATCCAGATGGAAATCCTGAAACCCTGATGGCGAAAGTCGTCGACTCCTTCGTCTGCCAGTCCTGCGGCGCCGCCTACCGCAAATGGCAGGGCCGCTGCGACGCCTGCGACGAATGGAACACGATTGTCCAGGAAGCCCCGAAAGTTGCAGTTCCGAAAGGCCTGTCGACTGGCAAGGGCAAGGCCATCGGCTTTGCCTCTTTAAGCGCACAGCCCGACAAGGTGGTGCGCACGATCAGCGGCATCAACGAATTCGACCGTGTTCTGGGCGGCGGCCTGGTGCCCGGCTCGGCTATCCTGATCGGCGGCGATCCCGGCATCGGCAAATCCACCATTCTGTTGCAGGCTGTCGCGCAACTTGCGCGCCGAGGCACGACTGCGCTGTATGTCTCGGGCGAAGAAGCCGTGGCGCAGATCGGCCTGCGCGCGCAGCGCTTAGGGCTCGCCGATGCACCGGTGCTGCTGTCCTCGGCGAACAGCCTGCGCGATATCCTCGCCGGCATCGACGCGGCGATGGCGCAGGCCAAGGGCGCACCGGCGGTGATCGTGATCGACTCGATCCAGACCATCTTCGCTGACAATATTGAAAGCGCGCCGGGCACCGTGAACCAGGTGCGCGCCTGCGCCCATGAACTGGTGCGCGTGGCCAAGCAATCGAATGCCTCGGTCTTCCTGGTCGGCCATGTCACCAAGGATGGCCAGATCGCCGGCCCCCGCGTGGTCGAGCATATGGTCGATACGGTGCTGTATTTCGAAGGCGAGCGCGGCCACCAGTTCCGTATCCTGCGCGCTGTGAAGAACCGCTTCGGCGCCACCGACGAGATCGGCGTGTTCAGCATGACCGATGCCGGCCTGTCCGAAGTGGCCAACCCCTCGGCCCTGTTCCTCGGCCGCTCGGACGCTGGCAAGGGCGACCCGGTGGCGGGATCGGCGATTTTCGCCGGCATGGAAGGCACGCGGCCGTTATTGGTGGAAATCCAGGCCCTGGTCGCACCCTCGCCGCTTGCGACACCACGCCGCACCGTAGTCGGCTGGGATTCGGGCCGTCTGTCCATGGTTCTGGCCGTGCTGGACGCCAGATGCGGCTTGCGTTACTCCGGCTGCGACGTCTATCTCAACGTCGCTGGCGGGCTGCGCGTGGTCGAGCCGGCCGCCGATCTGGCCGTGGCCGCCGCCCTGCTGTCCGCACTGGCCGACAGTCCGGCGCCGGACCGCACGGTGTTCTTCGGCGAGGTCAGCCTGGCCGGCGAGGTGCGTCCGGTCAGCCAGTCCGAGTCGCGGCTGAAGGAAGCCGCCAAGCTCGGCTTCGAGCATGCGGTGATGCCGGCCGGCGGCAAAAGTAAGGTAAAGGCGATCGGAACGAGCGAACTGATGCGGCTGACCGAACTGGTAGAACTCTTCCCCGGCGCCCGTGCGGCCGCCAAACGGGCCAATGCCGGACGCAACGACCGCGCCGCCTGGACCGGCGAGGAGGAATAGCCGCATGTCGTCGCTGCCGGTCAATATCGTCGACCTGATCGTCATCGCCATCCTGCTGCTTTCGGCGACGCTGGCGCTGTTCCGCGGCTTCGTGAAGGAAGTCCTGTCCATCCTCGGCTGGGTGGCGGCCCTGGCGGCCACCTACTTCTTCTTCCCCCTTGCCCGCGACCTGGCCCGCTCCTATATCGAGTCACGGATTTTCGCCGATATTGCGGCCGGCATCGCCCTGTTTCTGCCGACCCTGATTCTGTGTTCGATCCTCACGCACTGGATTTCCGAACAGGTTCGACGGGCTGCAGCGGTTTCTGCCGTGGACCGCAGCCTAGGCTTTCTGTTCGGTCTGGCGCGCGGCGCGGTGATTGTGGTGGTCGCCTGGTGGGTTGTGGACCGGCTGGTACCGGAAAACACCCGGCCGGCCTGGCTGCAGGATGCCAAAACCCGTCCTCTGGCCGAGGCGGGCTACAACTGGGCGGCGGAACTGGTCCTGCGGCAACTGGACCCGGGCCGGGCGCCGGCCAAAAAAGACTCGGGCAGACCGGTTTCAACCCCGGTTCCGACCCATACAACACCGGGCGGCGGCGCTGACTCGCGCAGCCAAACCGGCTATAAGACCGAGGAACGCCAGGGCATCGAAAGTCTGATCCGCACGCAGGACAAGCCCTGAGCGGCCGGAAGCCGGTTTTGCTTGCCCAGCATGCGTCGTGACGATGGAGCCGTTAGGAATGCAAACGAACCCCTTCGACGACGACAAACTGCACGAGGAGTGCGGCATTTTCGGCATGTTCGGCACGCCCGACGCCGCCGCCAATACCGTCCTCGGACTACATGCCCTGCAGCATCGCGGCCAGGAGGCCGCCGGCATCGTCGCCTATAACGAAGGCCGCTTTAACAGCCATCGTGCGCTGGGTCATGTGGCGCCGAATTTCTCGTCCGAGAAGGTGATCCGCGAACTGCCGGGCGACAGCGCCATCGGCCATGTGCGCTACTCCACCTCGGGCGGCACGCTGCTGCGCAACGTGCAACCGATCTACGCCGATCTGGAACTGGGCGGCATCGCGCTCGCCCATAACGGCAACCTGACCAATGCCCGTCATATCCGCGACGATCTGGTGGCCAAGGGCAGCATCTTCCAGTCCACCATGGACACCGAAGTCATTACCCATCTGGTGGCGCTGAGCCGCAAAACCACGGTGGTCGACCGGGTCGTCGACGCGCTGAAGCAGGTCGAAGGCGCCTATGCGCTGGTGGCGCTGACGCCGAAGAAGCTGATCGGCGTGCGCGACCCCTGGGGCGTGCGGCCGCTGGTGCTGGGCACCCTGAAGGGCGCGCCGATCCTGGCGTCGGAAACCTGCGCACTCGATATCCTGGGTGCCGATTTCGTGCGCGACGTCGAACCAGGTGAACTGATCGTCATCGATGCCGAGGGTATCCACAGCCACCATCCCTTCCCTCCGGTCCAGCGCCGCTTCTGCATCTTCGAATACATCTACTTCGCGCGCCCGGACTCGCAGGTCGAAGGCCTCAGCGTCTATGAATCGCGCAAGCGTATCGGCGCCGAACTCGCCCGCGAGAACCATGTGGATGCCGATGTGGTCATCCCGGTGCCGGATTCCGGTGTCCCGGCCGCCATCGGTTATGCCGCCGAGAGTGGCATCCCGTTCGAGCTGGGCATCATCCGCAATCATTATGTCGGCCGCACCTTCATCGAACCGACCGACCAGATCCGCCATCTGGGCGTCAAGCTGAAGCACAACGCCAACCGCGCCTATATCCAGGGCAAGCGGGTCATTCTGGTGGACGACTCCATCGTACGCGGCACCACCTCGACCAAGATCGTCGAGATGGTGCGCGACGCCGGCGCCAAGGAGGTGCATATGCGCATCGCCTCACCGCCGACCACGCATAGCTGCTTCTACGGTGTCGACACGCCGGAACGCAGCAAGCTGCTGGCCGCTACCCACACGGTTGAAGAAATGGCCAAGTTCATCAAAGCCGACAGCCTGGCCTTCCTGACCATGGAAGGCCTCTATCGCGCCATGGGCCGCCCGTCGCGGGATGCCGCCAAGCCGGCCTTCTGCGATGCCTGCTTCTCGGGCGACTATCCGATCGGCCTGACCGACGAGGTCAACCGCACCACCCGCGGTCCGCGCCAGCTCACCCTGCTCGCCGAGACCGGCTGACCACTCACCAAGACAGAAGAGAAGAGTTATGCGTCTTAAGGACCGCATCGCGCTGATCACCGGCGCCAGCCGCGGCATCGGTGCCGCGATTGCCAAACGCTATGCCGCCGAGGGCGCCCATGTGATCTGCGTCGCCCGCACCACCGGCGCGCTGGAAGAGCTGGACGACGAGATCAAGGCCATCGGCGGCAGCGCCACCCTGATACCGCTCGATCTGGAAAAGACCGAGATGATCGATGGCCTGGCGGCACCGCTGCTGGAGCGTTTCGGCCGCATCGATATCCTGGTCGGCAATGCCGGCATCTTTGGCCGGATGACGCCGCTGCATCAGTATCCGCCGAACCTGTGGGAACAGGTGTTCAGGCTGAATGTGCATGCCAACCAGCGCCTGATCCGCGCCGTGCATCCGCTGCTGTTCGCCGCGCCGGCCGGGCGCGCCATCTTTGTCACCTCCAGCGTCGGGCACACCGTGCGCGCCTACTGGGGCGCCTACGCGGCCTCGAAAGCCGCGCTCGAGAACCTGGTGCTGGCTTATGCCAAGGAAAACGAGAAAAGCAACATTCGCGCCAATCTGGTAGATCCCGGCGGCACGCGCACCAAGATGCGTGCGGAGGCTTATCCGGGCGAGGACGTGAACAGCGTGCCGCTGCCCGAGGAAATCACGGAAGTATTCGTTGCGCTGGGCGAAGACTCCTGCGCACGCAACGGCGAAACCCTCGCCGCCCGCGACTTCCGCAAATAGTCCGACAGATCATGTCCGAGGCCACGCCACGCCATGCCGATGTGATTGACCGTCTGCTGGCGGCGCGGCGCGGGGGGCCACTGGTCGAGGCGACCGATGCGGCAGCGCCGCTCAGCATCGCCGATGCCTATGTCATCCAGTCCGGCGTGATGCACGGACTGGGTGCGAAAGTCGGTGGCTGGAAAGTCGGACGTGCCGGTGCCGACCAGCCGCTGATCTGTTCGCCGATCCGCGCCGACCTGATCCGCGCAGCACCCGATATGCGGCAACCGGCCGAGACGCGCTTGCGTGGCCTGGAACTCGAAGTCGGCTTCCGCATCGACGGAGTCCTACCGGCCATCGACGCGCCGGACTTCATGCAGAACCTGGCTGCCGTCGTGACGCCATTGCCGGTCTTTGAAGTGGTCGACAGCCGGCTCGCCGACCCGCAGGGGGCAAGCAAGCTCTGGCAACTCGCTGATTTCCAGCTCAACGCCGGCTTGATCTATGGCCCGCCGCTGAACAAGACCTGGCGCGCGGAAGACTTCGACAGGCCGGATGTTCAGCTTGTGGCTGATGGCACGGATGTCTGCAATGGTCCCGCAACACTGAATACCAGCACGCCCTTTGGCATGCTGGCCGATCTGGTGCGCGAATGCGGTGACCGCTGCGGCGGTGTGCAACCAGGTCAGATCGTCACCACCGGCTCCTTCACCGGCCTGCGTTTCTTCAAGGCGGGTACGACACTGACCGGATCGATCCGCGGTCTGTCGCCGATCACGATGACCTTCGCGACCTGAACCGTCGACGGCATGCCCCCGTCTCGCTCCCCCGCAACCGGTATGGCGCTGGTTGCCTTTGGCGCCATCGGCTTCGGCCTGATGCCGCTCTTTGCCCGCACTGCCTATGCCGACGGCCTGCCGCCGCTGTCGCTCTTGAGCTGGCGTTTCGGCATCGCCTTCCTCTGCCTGCTGCCGTTCCTGCCCCGCCTGCTGGCCGCACGCCGCGATACGCTGGTCGCGATTCTCACCGGTGCCGGCTATATGGGCATCAACCTGTTTTACTTCCTGGCGCTGCAGCATCTCACCGTCGCACTGACGGTGTTGATCCTGTTCACCTACCCCCTGTTTGTCATCCTGATCGGCTGGCTGTTCTTCCATGAACGGCTGACCTGGCCCACGGCAAGCGCCGCAGCGCTGGTGCTGGTGGCGGCGATCCTCATTCTTGCCCCGGCAGGCCTCGGCAGCGATCTCAATCTTCTGGCGGTCGGCATGGCTTTCATTCCGCCTTTTGGCTACGCCATCTTCGTGCATGTTGCGGCGAAACGACTGAGCCGTGTGGCAATCCCGGTGCGGCTCGGCGGCGTCTTCCTCGGTGGCCTGCTCGCCATGCTGGCGCTCGGACTGATCCTGGATGGGCATATTGCCATGCCGGTCTCGGCCGGTGGCTGGGGCGCGACCGTCGGCCTTGCCATCGTCAGCACCGTAGGCGCATTGGGGTTGCTGCTGTACGGCGCCCCGATCGCCGGCGCCGAACGCACCGCGATTGCCGGCGCCAGCGAACTGGTGACAGCACTGATCGTCGGTGTGGTGGCCTATGGCGAAAAGCTGGATACCACCATGATTGCCGGCGCCGCGATGATTGTGGGGGCCATCCTCCTGGCCAGCCGCACATCCAGCGAATAAATTACGACAAAAATTTGTATAAAAACGACATTAACATTTTGATTTGATATAATAATGCCAGCCGCTTAGTCTCGCCTCCGCAGGTAATCCAGGGAGGAAGTCCATGCGTGCCCCGACATTCATTCTGGCGGTTGTCACCGTCATTGCCGCCAGTAGCGCGGCCTCCGCGCAGCAGCGCACCGCAGCCATCAGCGATACGGCCCTTGCCGTCCAAACCTGCAACGTGTGCCACGGCAGCGCATCGTATATCTCGCCCACCATGCCGCCTATTCGTGGCGCGGATGCCAATGCGATCTATACCTCGCTGATCGAATTCAAGACCGACAAACGCCCTTACACGATCATGGGCCGCATCGCGCGCGGCTATTCCGACGAGCAGCTGAAAGCGCTTGCCGATTATCTGTCGAAGAACTGAGCGGGAGACCAGCCATGACCACTTTCTCTCGTCGTCAGATTCTCGCCGCCGGCGCCGCGTCTGCAGCAGCTTTCGGTCTGCCCCATATCGCCAGTGCGCAAAGCGCAGCGGGCCGCGTCGTCGTTATCGGCGGCGGCTTTGGCGGCGCCACGGCAGCGCGTTACATCAAGCTGTTTGCCCCAGAGACCGATGTGGTTCTGGTGGAGCGCGATGCCACCTACATCACCTGCCCGTTCTCGAACTACGTTCTGGCCGGCATCCGTGACATCAACAGCATCACCCATCGCCGCGATCCGCTGCGCCAGCGCTATGGTGTGCGACTGGTCCGCGGCGAAGCCAACGCCGTGGATACCAACGCCCGTCAGGTGCGTCTGAAGGATGGCAGCGTGCTGCCTTATGACAGGCTGGTTGTCGCGCCAGGCATCGAGCTGAATTACGCTGGCGTCGCCGGCTACAGCGAGCAGGCTGCCAACAGCACCATGCCGCATGCCTGGAAGGCCGGTACGCAGACCCTGCTGTTGCGCAAGCAGCTGGAAGCCATGCCCGATGGCGGCACCGTGATCGTCGCGCCACCCGCCAACCCGTTCCGTTGCCCACCCGGGCCGTATGAGCGCGTCAGCATGATCGCCTGGTATCTGAAGGCGAAGAAGCCGAAGTCGAAGATCCTGGTGCTGGATGCCAAGGATGCATTCTCCAAGCAGGGCCTGTTCATGGCCGGCTGGGAAAGCCAGTATCCCGGCATGATCACCTGGGTCGCCGGCAAGGATGGCGGCAAGGTGGAGAGCGTCGATCCCAAGGGCATGACGGTGACGGCCGGCTTCGGCAAGGAGAAAGGCGCAGTCATCAACGTCATCCCGCCGCAGACGGCGGGCAAGATCGCACTAGACGCCGGTCTGGCCGAAAGCAATGGCTGGTGCGCCGTCGATCCGGCGACCTTCGCCTCGCGCAAGGCAGCCAATGTTTATGTGCTGGGCGATGCCTCGATTGCCGGCGCCATGCCGAAATCCGGCACGGCGGCAAACAGCCAGGCCAAGGTGGTGGCCGCGAATATCGTGTCGTCCCTGCACGGCACCACGCCGCCAGCCACGGTCTTCCACAACACCTGCTACAGCCTGGTGACACCGGATTACGGCATCTCGGTCACCGGCACCTATCGGCCGGGTCCGCAGGGCGTGGCGGAGGTGCCGAATTCCGGTGGCGTTTCCCCGGGCAACGCCAATGCGGCCCAGCGCAAGTCGGAAGCCGATTTCACGCTGGGCTGGTATGCCGGCATCATCGCCGACAGCTTCGGCTGAAATCCCTGCTGTCGCTGAAAAAGAAAAACCCCGGGGCCAAGAAGGCTCCGGGGTCTCAGTTGGGAACTACGAGGGTCATCCCTCGACGCTGACCCGCAAACTATTCCATAGCCGGCCGGAGCTTTACTGTGACCATGGTCACAGGCCAGGTCCACGCTAGTTCAGCTCGCTTCTGCAAGCTGCGCGAGCAATGTGTCACCATGGCGCCGGACCAGGGTCAGGCGGAATCCTTCAGCTTCCGGCAGATGCCGCTCCAGCTGACGCTTGGCCGCCGCCTGTGTGGCGGCCTGCACCTGATAAAGGCGTCCGTTCAGCCAGTGCCGTGCATGATGGTCCGGATCGGTTTCGCCATGGGATTCGGTGTCGTGCTGCACCAGGAATTCCCATACCGCGCCGCCGGGATCGAAATTCTCGGTCGGGGTGACGCAATAAACGAAAGGCAGCGGTTCGGTATCATGACGATGCCGCACGGCAGCCAGTTCCTTCTCCGTATCGGCCAGCTTGCGCTGCGCCTCCTCGATCTTCTGCGTGGCTTCCGATGTCTTGATGCTGGCAGCCTCGGTGGAATCCTTCAGGTGTTCGATCTGCGTCTGCGCCATCCGTGCGCGACTGGCGACGACGGCCCAGGCCTCGCGGGCCCGCTCCATGGCCAGATTACCGACCAGCAGGATCAGCGCCAGGTTTGCGGCCAGCACCAGAAGATAGGTCAGCGTCATGAAGTCGAGATCAAACATCGGCGCGCTTCACCCGTCCCTTGAAGGGTTGAATCGATAACACCGAGGCATCCTTGCTGAAACGCTGGCGGCAGAGTTGCTGCGCCGTCTCGGCATTGACACCCCACATCACCATGCGGCCGGTGCGATAGCCCTCTGCATTGGTCGGGACCGTGCCCATGCCATTGAACATGGCGTGCTTGCGATGCAGCAGCAGTTTGACATACCAGCCGGGGCTGCCGGCGAGCGGCTTACCCACTTCAAAGAGGGTGTTGTTGTGCGGATCCTGCAGCGCGGCCTCGGCATAACGCAGGCTCTGCAGCTCCCGGGCGATACCGAGATACTGGCTCTCGACCGCCATCAGTTCCTTGTTTTTTTCTTCCAGCCGGCCGGCCTGTTCCTGGTAGCTGCGCCGCGCCAGATCGCCCAGGGTGCTCAGGCGCCCCAGATCGAAGCGGCTCATAGCGATATTGCGCACCAGCGCCGAAAGGGCATCTCCGCCGATGCCTACGGCAAGCAGCAGGATCATCCCCGGGATCGTGGCTATAGCGATATCGATAACGGCCATGGGAAATCTATTAAGGTGTTTGTCCGATCTGTTACCAGTTTAATACTAGTAACAGTTGTTTACTCCTTAAGGTGAAATTGAATTCTCATCAATTCTCTCTTCGATTGCTTATTAACAAAAATACTTATTAATATCATATAGTTATGAAAATGCTGCAGCCGCTTGCCTTTCACCGGGTCTGCGCTTTTTCTAATGCACTTCCTGCTTCCTGCCCTCCTTCTCCACGGACACCTCCCCCATGACATCGCTGTTCGATTCGTACCGCCTCGGCAAGCTCCAGCTTTCCAACCGCATTGCCATGGCGCCGCTGACGCGCAACCGCGCCATACCCGGCAGCAATGTGCCGACAGACCTGATGGCCGAGTATTACGCCCAGCGCGCCACGGCCGGACTGATCATCGCCGAAGCGACCCAGGTGGTTCCTGAAGGCCAGGGCTACCAGGATACGCCCGGCATCCACTCCGCAGAGCAGGTTGCCGGCTGGAAGCGGGTCACAGATGCCGTGCATGCCAAAGGCGGCCACATCTTCCTGCAGCTCTGGCATGTCGGCCGCATCAGCCATGTGTCGCTGCAGCCCAATGGCCAGGCCCCAGTCGCCCCTTCAGCCATCCGCGCGAAGACCAAGACCTTCGTCGGCGGCACCTTCACGGATGTTTCCGAGCCGCGCGCCCTGCAGCTGGAGGAACTTCCGGGCATCGTAGCCGGTTATCGCCAGGGTGCCGCCAATGCCATCGCTGCCGGCTTTGACGGTGTCGAGCTGCATGGCGCCAATGGCTATCTGCTGGACCAGTTCCTGCGCAATGGCATCAACCAGCGCACGGATGCCTATGGCGGCAGCATCGAGAACCGTGCCCGCCTGCTGCTGGAATCCGCCGCTGCCGTGGTCGAGGAGATCGGTGCCGAGCGTACGGGCATCCGCATCTCACCGGTGACTCCGGCCAATGATGCCAGCGACAGCGATCCGCAACCGCTGTTCAATCATGTGGTGGAACAGCTCGACCGCCTCAATCTGGTCTATGTGCATGTGATCGAAGGCTCGACCGGAGCCGACCGCGATTTCGGCGCCGGTTTCGATTACGGCGCGCTGCGCAGCCGCTTCCGCAACACCTGGATTACCAATAACGGCTATACACCCGACATGGCTGCCGAGGCCGTGACCAGCGGCCGGGCCGACATGGTGGCCTTTGGCCGGCCCTTCATCAGCAATCCCGATCTGGTCGAGCGCCTGCGCCTCAAAGCACCACTGGCGCCGCTCAATCGCGCCACGCTCTATGGCGGCGGCGCCGAAGGCTATACGGACTACCCTGCGTTGGGTGTAGCTGCGGAGTAAACTGCACGCTTACCTCGATCACCGAAGCTTGAGACCGGGTGTGGCTGCGCGGGGCTGGACGTTCACGATACTGTAGCGTCCAACCACGGAGGCTTCATGACCAGCGCGTTCCGGCTGCCCGTCCCGCGTCTGCTGTCGCTGGCAACCGCAGTCCCGGATTTCGACCTGCCGCAAGCGGAAGTGGCGCGCCGCGCTGGCGAGATTTTCGCGCCGATGGTCAGCGACTTCCAGCGCCTCGCACCGGTCTACCGCAATGCCGAGATCGAACATCGGCATTCCTGCGTGCCGATCGACTGGTACACGGCACCACACAGCTTCGCAGAGCGCAACGCCCTGTTCCTCGACAATGCCGTCGCGTTGCTGGCGACGGCCGCGCAGGATGCGATTGAAACCGCCGGCCTGCAAGCCAGCGAGATCGATATGCTGGTGACCGTCTGCTCGTCAGGCATCGCCACGCCCAGCCTGGATGCCCGCCTGATGCAGCGGCTGGCCTTCCGCAGCGATGTGCAGCGCCTGCCGATCTTCGGTCTGGGCTGCGCCGGTGGCGTGCTGGGCCTGTCACGGGCGGCCGCCATGGCCAGGGCACAGCCGCAGGCCCGCATTTTGTTCCTGGCTGTCGAACTCTGCGGCCTCACCTTCCGCCATCAGGACCGGTCGAAAAGTAACATCGTGGCCACGGCGCTGTTCGGCGATGGCGCTGCGGCCGCGGTGATCTGCACCAGCCAGCATGCCGACCGGCCATCGATCGGTGCCGGTGCCGAACATACATGGCCCGATACCCTGGATGTGATGGGCTGGGATGTGCTGGACGATGGCCTGAAAGTCGTCTTCTCCGGCAACATCCCGGATCTGGTTCGCCATGACCTGCGCCCGGTGATTGATCGCTTCCTCGATGCACAGGGCATCGCCGCCGATGAAATCGCCGGCTATCTCTGCCACCCTGGCGGTGCAAAGGTACTGGATGCACTGGAAGCCTGCCTCGATCTGCCGGCGGGCAGCATGCGATATGCGCGCGATACCCTGCGCCACCATGGCAACATGTCATCCGTCACCGTGCTGTTTGTACTGCAGGCGGCGATGACCGGCGGCGCGCGCGGTCGTCACCTGATGACAGCCCTGGGGCCCGGCTTCACTGCGGCCTTGCAGATGATTGACCTGCCATGACCGTATTACAGGCCGTGCTGACCTTCGTGGTCATTCAGCGTCTGGCCGAGCTGGCCTGGTCGGCACGCAACACACGACGCCTGCTGGCCCGCGGCGCGCAGGAGATCGCGCCGGCACATTACCCGCTATTCGTGGTCCTGCATGCATCATGGCTGATCGCCCTCGCCACAACCGTACCCGCGGAAACACCGCCGTCATGGCCGCTGCTTGGCCTCTTTGCCCTGCTGCAGGGTTTGCGGATCTGGGTGGTTGCAACACTGGGGACGTACTGGACCACGCGGATCATCACCCTGCCCGATGCACCGCTGGTGCGGCATGGCCCCTTCCGCTTTCTCAGGCATCCGAATTACGCGGTGGTGGTTGCCGAGATCGCCGTACTGCCGCTGGCCTTCGGTGCCTGGCAGATCGCACTGCTATGGTCGATATTGAACGGCCTGCTGCTGCGTCATCGCATCCGCATCGAAGAATCCGCGCTGCAGCGTCGCCGCGACCTGGCATAAACACCGCATAAACTCGAGCTCGATATGCATGCCAACCATGCAGAAGCTGCATGGTTGGTGCCTGGATTCTGTGACCGTCGACACCGATCCGGCAACGGTCTGCGCTCAGACTTGGCAGCGCGGTTTTCTGCGGCCTATACCGCAACTTCCCGTTTGCAGCGGCGTTATCACGCCGCGCCGAGCACGCATCCAATCCGCAGGGAGTCGTCATGACCACCACCGCTTTTGCCGATCAGCCGGCAACCACCCATGATACCCGTCGCCGCGTCATGGCTATCGTCGCCGGATCATCGGGCAACCTGGTCGAATGGTTCGACTTCTACGTCTATTCCTTCTGCGCCCTGTATTTTGCGCCGGCCTTTTTCCCCAAGGGCGACACCACCACGCAGCTGCTGAACGCTGCCGGTGTCTTTGCTGCCGGCTTCCTGATGCGTCCGATCGGCGGCTGGTTCTTCGGCCGCTTCGCTGACCGTCAGGGTCGCCGCGCCGCCATGGTGCTGTCGGTGCTGATGATGTGCGGTGGCTCGCTGATCATCGCCATTCTGCCGACCTATGAACATATCGGCCCGGCCGCCGCCGTGCTTCTGGTGCTGGCGCGCCTGCTGCAGGGCCTGTCGGTCGGTGGCGAGTATGGCACCAGCGCCACCTATATGAGCGAAGTGGCCGTGGCGAAGCATCGCGGCTTCTTCTCGTCGTTCCAGTATGTGACCCTGATCGGTGGCCAGCTGATGGCCGTTCTGGTCCTCGTCATCATGCAGCAATTCCTGAGCCACGAAGAGCTGATGGCCTGGGGCTGGCGCATTCCCTTCTTCCTCGGCGCCGTACTGGCCATCGTCGCGCTGATGCTGCGTCGTTCGCTGCCTGAGACGATCTCGGCTGCAAAGCGCCAGCAGAAAGAAGCCGGCACGATTGCCGGCCTGAAAAAACACTACAAAGCCTTTCTGCAGGTGCTTGGCCTGACGGCCGGTGGTTCACTGGCCTTCTACACCTACACGACCTACATGCAGAAATACCTGGTCAACACCGCCGGCATGGATGCCAAAACCGCCAGCCTGGTGATGACCGCCGTACTGTTCGTCTACATGCTGCTGCAACCGCTGTTCGGCACACTGGCCGATCGCATCGGTCGCAAACCGGCACTGCTCGCTTTTGCCGGACTAACTGCAATCGCCACGGTACCGCTGCTCACAGCCATCGGCAGCGTGACCAGTCCCTACGCCGCCTTCGGCCTGATCCTCACCGCGCTGGCGATCAACAGCTTCTATACTTCGATCAGCGGCCTGGTGAAGGCCGAACTGTTCCCCACCGAGGTGCGAGCCCTCGGCGTTGGCCTGTCCTATGCCCTGGGCAATGCGGCCTTCGGCGGCTCGGCCGAGTATGTCGCCCTGTGGTTCAAGTCGCAGGGCGCGGAAGAGGTCTTCTATTATTATGTAAGCGGCATGGCCCTGCTGGCTCTGCTGGCCGTGCTGTGGATGCCGGACAGCCGCCGCCATAACCATCTTGGCCATACCGATCATCCGGTCGAATAAAACCTGGGAAATTACCTGGCCGTAAAACTGGCCTACCCCCGGCTGTTCTGCTAGAAAGCCCGCGTCCGGACATCGGATGCGGGCGGTTAGCTCAGCGGTAGAGCGCCTCGTTTACACCGAGGTGGCCGGCGGTTCGATCCCGTCACCGCCCACCATTTCCCACATATCCGGATGATTTATTCGGGCAATCTGGCCTCGGGCGAGACTACACGTTCTTCCGGGAACAGGCCCTGCGGCCGGTACAGCAGCATGCCGACCAGAATCAGGCCAACCAGCACCACGCGGGCAGACGCCACCTGATTTTTCAGTCCAGCCGGTAGAAGCGCACCCAACAGGCTCTCGGTCAATGTCCACAGGGCCCAGATCACAAAAGTGCCGACAATGGCGCCCTTGTTGTTGCCATTCCCGCCGACGGTCAGCATCACGAAAACCTGGAACGTGAAAATCGGCAACATGTCCTGCGGGCTGACAAAACCGGTGAAACTGGCGTAGAGCGCACCAGACAGACCCATCAGCATGGAGCCGATCACGAAGGATTGCAGCCGGAAGGCAAAGGCATTCTTGCCGAGTGCCCCGGCCGCTTCTTCATCCTCCCGGATCGCGCGCAGCACGCGTCCCCAAGGCGAACGCAGCATCCGTTCGAGCGCCCAGTAGATCAGGCCGACAATGCACAGCACCAGTGCGAGATAAACCAGGTTGTTACCCAGCGGCGTCCCCGGCCAGCCAGCGAAGGGCTTCGGTATGCCATAGAGTCCATCGAAACCGCGCGTGACCGATTTCCAGTTCATCGCCAGAAGCTGGATGCAGATCGCGATGCCGAATGTGCCGATGGCCAGGAAATCGTGGCGTAACCGGATGGTAGGCACACCGACGATCAATGCAAAAAGACCAGAGACGATCATTGCACCGATCCAGCCCAGCGGCACAGGCAGGCCAAAGCCCCCAAAGGCATCCGCATAGGCCGGACCGGTGAGAAAAGCGGCGGTGTAGGCGCCAACGCCGAAATAACCGACGATGCCGACGCTCATCAGGCCGGTGAAACCCCATTGCAGATTGAGGCCGAGCGTACTGAGAGAATAAATGCTGGCAACAATCAGGAAGAAGATCAGATAGGAGAAGACATCCATCATTCCTTCTCCCCGAACAGGCCCTGCGGGCGCAGCATCAGCACCATGATGACGGCAATGAAGGAGACCGCCTGACGATACTCCGCAGCGAAATACCGGACCGTCAGACTTTCCGCCACACCGATCAGCACAGCCCCCAGGATCGCGCCATAGACATTGGTCATGCCGCCGACAATCAGGGCCGCGAACATGGGCAGCAGCAATTCGAAGCCGAAATAGGGCTGCAGGCCCACGGCAATGCCGAACAGAACACCGCCGATGGCCGCCAGTCCAGCGCCGATGAACCAGGTCCAGCGGATCACGCCGTCAACGTCGATGCCATTCACCCGCGCAAGAGCAGGGTTTTCGGCCACCGCACGCATGGCCTTTCCGAGCCTGGTCCGGGTGAGGAAGAGATGCAGGCCAACCACCAGAACGACCGTCACGGCAAGGACCACAAGCTCATTCGGCGTGATGCGGATGCCCCAGAGGCGGAGCGCCGGCTGGATGGCAAAGCTGTAATAGACCGGCTCGGGCCCGAAGAACATCGACACCAGGTGCCGCAGCATGAGCGCCACGCCAAACGAAGCGATGATCAGGGTGATGCGCGACGATCCCTGTCGGCGCAGGCGGCCATAAACCGCCCGGTCGAGCAACTGCGCCACCAGCCCGGTGAGAATAGCCGCACCGAAAGCGGCGAGAATAACCGGCCAGCCAAAGGTCAGGGACCCGATGGCGCCGGCTGTACCCGCAAGCAACACCATGACCACCGCAAAATAGGCACCGATGGTGAGATGATCCCCATGCGCGAAGCTCGGGAAATTCAGAACGTTATAAATCAACGAGAGCCCGATCACGCCCAGTGCAATGAAGGAAGCGGAAACCAGACCATCGACCAGAACCTGCATCATGAGGCGTGCCTCGTCCCGGCGCCGAGATAGAGCGCGCCAACTTCCGGGCTGTCCAGCAGCGTTCTGGCCGTGCCGGCGAAATGCTCTCGCCCCTCTGCCAGCACATAACCGCGATCTGAAATGGTCAATGCGGCCTTTGCATTCTGTTCGACCATCAGGATCGCGATGCCGCTCTTACGAATGTCGATGAGTTTGGCGAAGAGAGTCTCGGTCATCTTGGGCGACAGACCTGCGGAAGGCTCATCCAGCATCAGCACTGTGGGACCAGCCATCAGGGCTCGGCCGACAGCAACCATCTGGCGCTGGCCGCCGGAAAGCTTACCGGCCGCCAGGCGGCGGAAGCGATGCAGATCCGGAAACAGGCTCAGCACCTGCTCCAGCCGGTCTCCAGCCTTGTCGCGGGCCGCGAAGGTGCCAATCTCCAGATTCTCCGCCACCGAAAGCCGGACAAAGATATTGCCGACCTGCGGCACATAGGCCAGGCCCTGACGAACCAGCATATGCGTCTTGTGGCCGGTGATATCCTGGCCATGCAGCAGCGCCTGTCCGGACTGGACCGGCACCAGGCCGGCAATCGCCTTGAGCATCGTGGACTTGCCGGCGCCGTTCGGCCCCAGCACGGTCACGATCTCGCCGGGCTCCACATGCAGCGAGACGCCACGCAGAATGGGGACGCCGGGAACATAGCCGGCGACCAGCCCGCGGATTGCCAGCGGCAAAGGTGCACTCATGCCGGTGCTCCGCCCAGATAGGCATCCAGCACACGCGGATCGCGCTGCACGTCGCGCGGCTCGCCCTGCATCAGCAGCTTGCCAGCCGCCAGAACCACCACCGGCCGGCAGAGATTCATCACCAGATCCATATTGTGTTCGATAATCAGGAAGGTGATGCCGCGGCGCTGGAGTTCCGCAATGCGGTCGATAATCTCACCCAACAGGGTCGGGTTCACGCCGGCACCGGGTTCATCCAGCAGCAGCATCTTGGGTTCCGACATCAGGGCGCGGCCGATCTCGAGCAGCTTCAGCTGTCCGCCCGAAAGGGTCCGTGCCGGCTGGTTGGCCAGCCGGAGCAATCCGATGAAGTCGAGAATATCGCGGGCCTTGTCCCGGTTGCGGCGTTCCTCGGCCCGCACGGCAGCGCCGCGGATCCAGGTATTCCAGAAGCGCTCGCCGACCTGCCCCATCGGCACCAGCATCATGTTTTCCAGTACCGACATTTCACCAAAGGGGCGGGGAATCTGGAAGGTACGCACCAGCCCGCGCTTGAAGATGCGGAAATGCGGCAGGTGGTCAATCCGTTCGCCGTTGAAGCTGATCTGACCGGCGCTCGGACGGTAGGCCCCGGCCATCATATTGAACAATGTGGTCTTGCCGGCGCCATTGGGTCCGATCAGGCCAGTGATGGTTCCTGGTTCAATACGGAAGGAAACATCGTCGACGGCCCTGAGGCCGCCGAACTCCTTCACCACCCCCGTCAACTCCAGCATTCCCCGATCTGCCCCCGAAAACACCCGCCGGACCATCGCCCGGCAGTCCCTTGGCCGAAATGACCTAGCCAAACGAGCCTGTCTTTGTTATGCTATCTTTGATCAAAGATCACGGCAAGCCGAAATGCAGCGAACCCGCGCATCCGGTCGGACCGGCGCCAGACGCGGTGCAGACCGCGGATTGGCATCAGAAAGTGGAGGCAGCGCAGCAATGGCACTTCTGTCCAGCATCGGTCTTGGCGTCACGCCTATCCAGCGCGAAACCGTACAAAACTGCATTCATCGCCAGTTGCGCGATCTGTTGATGCGCGGCCGCTTTCAGCCCGGCCAGCCCTTGAAGATCCAGGATATGGCCGACCTCTTCGGCACCAGTACTCAGCCGGTACGCGAGGCGATCCGGCAGCTGGTTGCGGAAAATGCTCTTGAGGCCCTGCCCAATCGCACCGCGCGGGTGCCGGTTTTCAACCGCGAGCGACTGGAAGATCTGCGCCGCGCGCGCATCGCCATCGAAGGCCTGGCCGCCGAACTGGCAACCGCACGGGCCACCAAAGCGGATATCAAGATGCTGGAAAGCCTGGTGGAGGTGGAAACCGCCGCCGATGACGCCGACCAGGCCGAATTGAGCGTGGCCCAGAACCAGCGCTTCCACTTTGCTTTCTATCGGCTGTCAGGCTCTGCCGTGCTGCTGCCGATCATCGAGGGCCTCTGGCTGCAGATCGGTCCGTTCATCCGTAAATCGGCGGAATATTTCGATGCGCGCGAAGGCCGGGGCGCTGAGCACCATGTTGCCGCCCTCTCCGCCCTGCGCCGCCGCGATCCTGCCCGCGTGCGTCGCGCCATCGAGGCCGACATCAACCGGTCGTTCGACATCGCCCGCGATGCGATGTTCCCTGCCGACCGCGCGGCCTGAGAACGCTCATGAGCTACGGCGAAATCAAAGGCGATATACCCGACGGCTTCGAGCTTTATGACCTGCGCGTCGAGGTCGTGGCGCCGCCCGGAGCAAAGCTGCTCTGCAACAGTGTGGCCGGCGATTATTTCGAGGTGCGTGGTGAACTGCTGCATTTCCCGCAGGGCAAGGGCTTCAGTCTGTATAACCTTGCCGCCATCATCCCGATGCTGCCGGCCAAACAGCGCCCGACCGACAAAAACGACTGGATGACCACCGATGCGGACATTGCCTGTCCGGATCCGAACTGTCCGAGCCGGTTCCGCATCACCAGGCTGGGCAAACGCCGCTTCAGTCACGCCGAAACCACGGCAGTCCCGCTGCCCAAGGATTGATCGCCGTTCGGAGGATAAGATTTGTCGCAGGTTGAACGCATCGAGTTGACGCCAGGCTATACGATGTCCCGCCTCCTCAAGGGCGGCTGGCATCTGGCCGGCGGACATGGTCAAGTGGATCGCACCCAGGCGATCAAGGATATGGCCGCTTTCGTCGAGGCTGGCATCACCAGCTTCGATTGCGCCGATCATTATATCGGCGTCGAGGAACTGATCGGCGATTTCCGCCGGGATTATCCCAGCCTCGCCCCGTTGGTCCAGGTTCATACAAAATTCGTCCCCGATCTTGCTTCACTTGCCACCATGAATCGGGAAGGCGTTGTCAGCGTCATCGATCGCTCCCTGAAGCGCCTGCGTGTCGAACAGCTTGATCTGGTCCAGTATTTCTGGTGGGACTGGAGTGTAAAGGGTGCCGTCGATATCGCACTGGTGCTGAGGGATCTGCAGCGTGAAGGCAAGATCGCCCGTATCGGCGTCACCAATTTCAACACGGCCTACCTCGCCGAACTGATTGACGCCGGCGTTCCGGTTGTCGCGAACCAAATTCAGTATTCTCTGGTGGATCGTCGACCCGACTGGAAAATGAATGCCTACTGCCAATCGAAGGGCATCAAGATTCTCACCTACGGCCACCTGCTCGGCGGCTTCTTCTCCGAAGACTGGCTGGGCAAGCCCGAGCCACAGGGTCAGTTCGAGAACCGCTCCTGGACCAAGTACAAACTGATCATCGATGAGTTTGGCGACTGGTCATTGTTCCAGGCACTGCTTGCGGCATTGCAGACCATTGGCAAGCGGCATGGCGTCGGCATCGGCGAAGTGGCCGTGCGCTGGGTCCTGGATCGCCCGAATGTCGCTGGCTGCATCATTGGCGCAACCTCAACGCGCCACCTGGCGCGCAACCTGAAGATTTTCGATTTCGCGCTGACCCGCGAAGACCTTGCCGATCTGGCGCTGATTACCGATAACCGCCGCGGCCCGCCGGGCGACTGTTACCAGCTTGAAAATGATCGTACCGGTCCGCATGGCCGGATCATGCGCTACAACCAGAATGAAGTGAATCAGAAGCCGGCGGCATAAAGAGCCAGCCGGAAACCGCGTGCGTTTGTTTGAGTGGAATGAGGGGGCCGATCCGATGCTCGGGCGGTTCGGATTAAATCAGACAAGACCAAACGGAGGCTTACATGGCGATGAAGCATAATGCGATGCTGGCGGCAGTTGCCGCAGCAGGTTTAACCATCGGCGCACCGGCTTTGGCCTGTCCGGCGAAAATCGGTGCCACCCTGTCGATGACCGGGACCTACTCCACCTTTGGCATCCCGATCAACAACGCCTCCCAGCTCGCTGTCGAGCGCCTGGCTGAAGCGGGCTGGAAGGTCGGCGATTGCAGCAAGCTTGAGTATATTGTGCGCGACGACCAGACCCAGCCTTCGGTCGGTGTGGACGCAGCGCGACGCCTGATCGATCTCGATGGCGTGGCCGCCATTGTTGGCCCGATCAGCTCCGGCGTCACCGGACCGATCCTGTCGTCCGTGACGGTCGAAAAGAACGTCCTCATGATCCCGGCTGCGTCATCCTCACCCACTTTCACCGATATGGCCCGGCAGGGGAAACTGAACGGCCTGTTCTTCCGCGTACAGCCCTCCGATGCGCTGCAGGCCGTGGCTGCCGCCAAGATGGCCATTGATGCCGGCCACAAGAAAATGGTGGTCGTGAATCTGAATAACGACTGGGGCAACAACCTTTCCAAGCAGTTCATTGCCACCTTCAAGGCCATGGGCGGCACGGTGACCGGACAGGTTACTTACAATGCCGAGCAGCCGAGTTACCGCGCCGAAGTGAACAAGGCCCTGGAAGGCACACCCGACAGTCTCTATCTCGCTGCATCGGTGATCGATGGCAGCAAGATCATGCGCGACTGGCTGGCACTGGGCGGCGAGCAGAAATATGTCTTCCCGCTCGGCCTCAATGACCAGAAGTTCATCGATCAGATTGGTGAACAATATCTGAAGAATGCCCTGTTCGTGACGCCTGGTTCGCCGGCGCCAAACTCGGCCACGATCTATCGCGAGGTTTATGAAAAGCGCTGGAACTCATCCGGCGTCGGTCCTGGTCGCGATTCCGGCTACGATGCAGCTTCGCTGATCGGTCTCGCCATGGTTGCCGCGAAAGATTACAAGGACGGCAAGAAAATTGCCGCCGGGCTGCCGAAAGTGACAGACCCGAAAGGCGAGCCGATCACGCTCAGCGCCGATGATCTCAAGAAGGGCATCAAGCTGCTCAGCGAAGGCAAGACCATTCGCTATATCGGGGCCAGCGGTGCGATGAGCTTTGACCAGTATGGTGATGTCAGCACACCCTTCGTGGGCTGGATGGTCGAAGGTGGCAAACTGGTGGCCAAGAAAGATGTCAGCGCCCAGGATGTCGCCGATACCAAAAGCAAAACCGGCACGTGATTCAGCGAGTATGACGGGCAGGCGGGCTGAGATTCAGCCCGCCTGTTACGTTCAGATTTCCATGACAGCGGCCCTGCCAACCGTCGAAATCCGTCACGGTCTGACCCTGCCCCGTCTCATCCGTGGCACCTGGCAATTGCATGAGCGAGCGGGCTGGATTTCGCGCGAGGCCGCCATCGCCGATCTGCTCTCAGGATTCAACCTGGGTTTTACGACGATCGAAGCATCCGACAGTTATGATGGCGTCGAAGAATTGCTCGGCCAGTTTCGCACCGAACTTCTGAACAAACGTGGTCGTGACGCTTTAAAATCGCTCCGTGTCCACACCCGCGTTACACAGACTGGTTCCACGCCGTTGAGTCCGGCGGATATACGCGCCCGCACACACCGCTCCTGTCAGCGCCTAGGCCAGACCCAGCTTGACCTGGTGCAGTTGCAATGGTGGAACCTGACCCTGCCCGGCTGGCGCGAGGCCACACATGTCTTACAGGATTTGCAAGCAAGCGGCGTGATCCTCGATATCGGTCTGGCAAATTTTCCCACCGCTGAAATGCAGTCGATCCTGGCGGATGGCATAAAGCTGCTTTCAAACCAGGTACAGGTCTCTCTGCTCGATCCACGAGCCGGCAATGGCGTTATTGCCGCGTGCCACGCACATCGCATGCAGGTCTTCGGCTACGGTCCTCTGGCCGGTGGCTTCCTGAGCGAGTCCTGGCTCGGCGCGGCCAATCCGGGTTTCGAGCCGAGCGCGGAGAAGCCGTTCGGCAAAGTCTATCGGCAACTGATCGAGCATTTTGGCGGCTGGGACTGGCTGCAACGCCTGCTCGGCGCTCTCAAAACCTGCGCCCTGCGCCACGACACCGATATTCCCGCTGTTGCACTCGCCTGGACTCTGCAGCAAGGAGGCGCCAATGCCCTGCTCGTCGGCATGTCGTCCCATGACCGTGCCATGGCTTATGTCAGGGCAGCACAGCTGGAACTGACCGGTGCTGATATTGCAACCATCGGCACTGTACTGGCCGAACGCGGACCGGTCGATGGCGACGTCGCCGGCGTGGAGCGCGCCGAGATGCAATCCGCTATCGCTGCGAGCTATACGGCCTCGGTCTAGCCTATTCCGGTCGTGCCACCTCTCCGCCATGCTGGGCAGAGATGTCATGCCGCAATTCCCATAATTCCGGGAAGAAGATGTAGCCCATCGTGCCGGCGAGATAGTCCTTGCCGAACGTGCCACCGGTGCCCTTGGTGCGCATGCCGATCTGCCGGCGCACCATCAGGATATGGTTGTACCGCCAGGCCTGGAAACGGCGATCAAGCTCGATGGCATTTTCGGCCAGCGAGAACAGTTCGAAATGTTGCCAGCGCTGGGCGTAGATTTCGAGCAGCGTGAGGCCGGATCGCTCAACTGCAGCAAAAAATGCCTGCCGCAGCGTGACGGGATAGGCCTCGATCATTCCCGGCCAGGCCGCACGCACACTCGCCGTATATTTTTCTCCAGCCAGTTCGCATAACCCGCAGATAACCTCGACTTCACGGAACTGGCGAGATTGCATCCCGCTGGCTCCGGTCAGATAGGGACGGAATTCATGGAAGTCGGGGGCGGAAAGCGTCTCCAGCACCGTCCAGTGCGCATCAGCCAGCCGCATGATCTCGCCGAGCCGCTTCAGCAGCCAGTTGGCTTCGGCCAGGCGATTATCCGCAATCATGGGCAGAATGCGCTTCAGATCGAAGATGATGTGCTTGAACCAGATTTCCAGCGCATGGTGCGTGGTGAGGAAAAGATGTTCCTCCGGATGCGGGGTAATCGGCTGCATGGCGGACAGCAGCGTGTCGAGTTGCAGATGCGCGATATAGCTGAACTGGTCTTTGTTGAGGGGCGCGTCCGCCATGAATCCTCCATTTACGCTGCCGGCCAAGATTAGTTTATATTTAAAGTATATAGATTCTCGGCCAGCAGAGACAGGGATTTATGCTTTAATCCTGCGTGTTCGCGGCCAGCGTGCAACGAAGCCCGAAGGGATGCTCTTCGGCGAGAGCCGCGAAAATCAACCGATCGACCCACTCGCCTTTTATCAGCTCGGCCTTCCGGAAATGGGCCTCGCGCCGGAGCCCCAGTTTTTCCAGTAATCCGGCCGACGCCCCGTTCCGGGCGTCGCATCGGCCAATGACCCGGCGAAAGCCCGCCAGGGAGAACGCAATACGCAAAATGGCCGCCGCCGCTTCGTAGGCCAGTCCCCGCCCCTGATACTGCGGATGCAGGATGAAACCGATCTCGCCCTGCATCAGCTCGCGGTTCACCAGAATCAGCGCCACCTCGCCGACCAAAGCGTCTGTGCCCTTTTCAGTGACGGCCAGAACGAGCTTGTCGCCATCCGCGGCCAGCCCGCGCACGGCCATGCGCGTCTCAAGCAGCAGGCGGCTGTCATTCAGATTGGCGTGAGCCGGCCAGGAGACATACCGAACCACATCCGGCCGGGAATGAATGTCGTGCAGGGCCTGAATGTCCCCAGAGCTGAACCGGCGCAGACACAATCGGTCAGTTTCGATTGGCGCGGCGGGCTGCCACAGCATATCGGTCAAAAGATGCCTCCATCCCAAGCAAACTTATGCCGTGAATTTAACCAGACTAAAATTATTTTACTAAGGTGAAAATTCGGGTAGCTTGCCGGGATGGATCGAGACTCGGGATTCCCCGCCATTGCAGAGCCCGCAGATGACGCCGCCCAGGCGGCTCGCGAGGCGCTGGTGTCGAATCTGGGGGCCGTCATTCGCCAGGAGCGGCAAAAGCGCAAGCTGACCCTGGTACAGGTCAGCGAAAAAGCCCGACTGTCGCCGGCTTTTCTGTCACTGGTCGAGCGCGGTATGGCGACCCCGTCGCTCGGCAGCCTGGCCGGCATTGCCTTTGCTCTTGATCTGCCGGTTTCAACCTTCGTCCATGTCAGTTCTGCTGCCGGGGCCGTGACGCGCGCCAGCCAGCGCGCCCAGTTCGGCATTGAAGCCTCCGGCCTGCGTTACGAGCGGCTGTCCACGGTCTTCCCCGGCCAGCATATGGATGCCGTTATCATTCATGTTCCCCCCGGATACAGCGCCGAGACAATCGCCCATGTCGGCGAAGAGTGGCTGTATGTACTGGCCGGAGAACTGGAGCAGACAATCGACGGCACTACCGTACAACTCGGCCCGGGCGATACCTGCCATTTCCGTGGCGACACGCCGCACTCCTATGGCAACCGCGGCAAAATCCCGACCGCCGTGATCTGGGTCGGTACCGTTCCTGTTTTTCGCAGTGAAGACTCCCAAGGATTTCATCCATGACGTCAGTCGGTAGTTTGGTTCTGGACGTACAGGCCGCCTGGGCAGCGCCGGAGCAGCCCCGCACCCTGCTCGAAGCCGTCGGCAAGGCCTTCGCGCAAACCGTCGGCTTCAAGCTCTATACGGTGACGCAGATCCTGAAGGGCGGCCGTGAGGTGGAACGCATCCACTCGACCAACCAGGACGTCTATCCGGTCGGCGGACGCAAGCCGGTTCTCGCCAATGCCTATAACGAGCGCGTGCGCAGCCAGATGCAGCCCTTCCTGGGCCGCACGGTGGAAGACTTCAAGCCGTTCTTCCCCGATCACGAAACCATCGCCGGCCTGGGCCTGGGCTCGGTAATGAACCTGCCCATCGTCTATGGCGGCGCCGTGCTCGGCACTGCCAACCTGCTCGACAGCCCGCTCGCTTACGACACGCAGCATCTGGAACCGGCCATGACCATTGCCCGGCAGCTGCTGCCGGCATTGCTGACCACTGAAATCTGACATTACTTCTTCGCATCATCTGACCAAGGGGGACCGACAATGAACAGAGTAAGCCTGACGCTGGCCGCGACACTCTTTACCGTCGTCGCAGGCACCGGTTTTGTCGAAGCGAAGACACCCGCGAACCTGCTGGTTGTCGCCAAGAATATCGATGATATCGTCAGCCTGGATCCTGCCCAGGCTTACGAATTCACCAGCGGCGAAGTCGTCGCCAACATCTACAACAAGCTGATCGAATACAATCCGGCCCAGATCGAGACGATCGTGCCCGGACTGGCCGAAAGCTGGAAGATTTCCGACGATGGCAAGACCATCACCTTCAAACTGAAGAGCGGCGTGAAATTTGCCTCCGGCAATCCGGTGCGCCCCGAAGACGTCGTGTTTTCCCTGCGCCGCGTGATCGTGCTGAAAAAGGCACCGGCCTTCATCCTGGCACAGTTCGGCTGGACCGCCGACAATATCGACCAGATGGTGAAGAAGGTTTCGGACAGCGAAGTCGCCATCACCATTGCCGAGAATTTCGCTCCCTCCTTTGTGCTGAACGCGCTAGCCGCCCGCCCCGGCTCGATCGTTGACGAGAAGGAAGCGACGAAGAACGCTAAGGACAACGACCTGGGCAATGCCTGGCTGTCGCGCAATTCGGCCGGCTCCGGCCCCTTCGCGCTGCGCGTCTGGCGCCCGGGCGAGTCTCTGGTGCTGGATGCGAACAAGAACCATGCCGGCGGGCCGCCGAAGATGACGCAGATCGTCTTCAACCATGTGGCGGAAGCCTCGACACAGCGACTCATGGTCGAATCCGGTGATGCCGATATCGCCCGCAATCTCGGCCCCGACCAGATTGCCGCCGTCAAGGACAAGGCCGGGATCAAGGTCGAGACCTATCCCCAGGCCGCTCTGCATTTCTTCAGCTTCAACCTCAAGCACGAGAAGCTGCAGAACCCTGCCCTGTGGGAAGCGATGCGTTACCTCATCGATTATGACGGCATCGCCAACACGCTGCTCCGCGGCCAGATGAAGGTCCATCAGACCTTCTGGCCATCGGGCTTCCCCGGCGCGGTGGAAGACAAGCCCTTCAAACTGGATGTCGCCAAGGCGAAGGACATTCTGGCCAAGGCCAATATCGCACCCGGCCTGTCCATCGACATGGACATGATTTCTTCGGCACCCTTCACCGATATCGGTCAGTCCATGCAGGCGACGATGGCACAGGCCGGTATCAAGCTGAACCTGCTGCCCGGCACGTCGGCACAGGTCATCACCAAATATCGTGCCCGCCAGCATGAAATGATGCTGCTCTACTGGGGCCCGGATTTCATGGACCCTCATTCGAATGCCAAGGCATTTGCCTATAACGTCGATAACGGCGACGGCACACCGCAAAGCACCACCACTTGGCGCAATGCCTGGCTGGTGCCGGAGCTGTCGGCCCGGACCCGTGCGGCACTGGTGGAACGCGACCCGGCCAAGCGCCTGGACATGTACCGCGACCTGCAGCGGGACGTGTTGAAGTCGTCTCCCTGGGTGATGACCTTCCAGGCCCAGGCCCAGGTTGCCCTGCGCAGCGAGGTCAAGGGCTTCATCCACGGGCCGACGAATGATCTGGTGCTGTATCGCAACGTCACCAAGTAAATACCGCTCGGCTGATCTGGCATGATGGGGAGCGCATCCGGATTTCTGCTGTTCCTGCGTGGCGTGGCGACCCTGGTCGTCACGCTCGCAGGGCTCCTCTTTGCCACGTTTATCATCGGTCGGGTGATGCCGATCGACCCGGTCATTGCCGTGGTCGGCGACAAGGCTTCGCAGGAAACCTATGCCCAGGCCCGCGTGCAGCTCGGCCTCGACCGTCCAATCTGGGTACAGTTCGGCCTTTATATCGAAGGCATCGCCCGCGGCGACTTCGGTCAGTCTTCAGCCAGCGGTCAGCCGGTACGCGAGGATATCGCCCGGGCATTTCCCGCCACCCTGGAGCTTGCCACGCTGGCCATCGTGGTCGGCATTGCCGTCGGACTGCCGCTCGGCGTCTATGCGGCTCACAGGCGCAACACCTGGTTCGACCATGCAGCCCGGGTGCTGTCGCTGATTGGTTATTCAACGCCGGTCTTCTGGCTCGGCCTGATCGCCCTGCTGGTATTCTACGCCCAGCTTGGCTGGACCGGCGGACCGGGCCGCATCGGCACGGCTTATCGCTATACTGTCGAGGACTGGAGCGGCCTTCTGCTGATCGACACCTTGCGCAGCGGTGACTGGTCCGCGTTTCGCAGCGCCTTCTCGCATATCATCCTGCCCGGGCTGCTGCTTGGCTATTTCTCGCTCGCCTATATTGCACGCATGACGCGGAACTTCATGATTGAGGAGCTGAATAAAGAATATGTCACCATGGCCCGCATCAAGGGGGCCTCCGAGACCCGCGTGCTGTGGCGGCATGCCTTCCCCAATGCTCTGGTGCCGGTGGTGACCGTCATTGCATTGTCGTTCGGCCATCTGCTGGAAGGCGCCGTACTCACCGAGACCGTCTTTGCCTGGCCGGGCCTCGGGCTTTATATCACCAAGAGCCTGTTCTCGGCCGATATGCCGGCCGTCCTGGGTGGCACTTTGGTCATCGGTATCTGCTTCGTGCTGCTCAACAAGCTGACCGATGTCATCTATCCCCTGCTCGATCCGCGGACGCGCGCCCGATGAGCGCTGCTGCGAATATGCTCGCCCCCAACTCGCGACGCGAAGCACGCCTGATACAGATCAGGATCGGCCTGCGTCGCATCATGCGCAATCCGTCAACCCTGGTCGGTGGGCTCCTGGTCCTGACATTGCTGGTCATGGCGCTGGTTGCCCCCCTGCTCGCCACCCACGACCCGATGGCCCAGACCCTGACCGATCGCCTGCAGCCGCCCGGCGCCGCCCACTGGCTCGGCACCGACCAGCTCGGGCGCGACATCTACAGCCGGCTGTTGTACGGCGCACAGCCCACGTTGCTGATCGTGATTCTCGTCATCGCCTTCTCTGCACCCTTCGGTCTTGCCATCGGCATGATCGCCGGTTATCTCGGCGGCTGGGTCGAAACCCTGCTCATGCGGCTGACTGACATCTTCATGGCCTTCCCGCGCCTGATCCTGGCGCTGGCACTGGTTTCCGTTCTGAAGCCTGGCCTGACCAATGCCGTCATCGCCATCGCGATTACCGCCTGGCCTTCCTATGCGCGGCTGGCGCGCGCCGAAACACTGACACTGCGGCATGCCGAATTCGTCGAAGCAGCCCGCGGCCTGGGCCAGTCCGGTACGCGCATCGTGATCGGCCAGATTCTACCGCTCTGCCTGTCTTCGGCCGCCATCCGCGCCACGCTCGACATGGCCGGCATCATCCTCACCGCTGCTGGTCTTGGTTTCCTGGGCCTGGGAGCACAGCCGCCTATGGCGGAATGGGGTGCCATGATCGGAACCGGGCGCGACCATGTGTTCGATGCCTGGTGGGTTGCAACCGTGCCGGGGGTGGCCATCCTACTGGTCAGCCTGGGCTTCAACCTGCTGGGCGACGGCCTGCGCGATGTCCTTGATCCGAAGCATCACGACTAGGCCCTGCGATGACCGACACTCCGCTGCTGGACATCGACGGCATGACCGTCAGCTTCCCCTCCGACCAGGGGCCGGTATCCGTGGTGCGCGACTTTTCGCTCAACATCGGCCGCGAAAAGGTTGGCATCGTCGGCGAGTCCGGCTCGGGTAAATCGATGACCGCCCGCGCCATTCTGGGCCTGATCCCTAAACCGGGAATGATGACGGCACGATCCATGCGCCTGCGCGGTACGGATCTGTTGTCGCTGGACAAGATCGGCTGGCGGCGTTTGCGCGGCAAGCAGGTGGGGATGATCCTGCAGGATCCGAAATTCTCGCTCAATCCCGTTATGCGGATCGGCGACCAGATCACCGAAACTCTGGTCCTGCACGAAAACATCAGCCGGAGTGAGCAGCGCGAGCGCGCCCTGGCGATCCTGGCCGCTGTGGGCATCGACGACCCGGCCAGGGTTTATGCTGCCTACCCTCATGAACTCTCGGGCGGCATGGGGCAGCGCGCCATGATTGCCGCCATGCTGGTTTCCAGCCCCGATCTTATCATCGCCGATGAGCCGACAAGCGCGCTTGATGTGTTGGTGCGCGAGCAGGTTCTGAAACTGCTGGATGACCTGGTCACCCGGCGCGGCATCGGTCTGATCCTGATCAGCCACGACCTGCCCATGGTGGCGCGATTCTGCGACCGTATTCTGGTAATGTATCGCGGCCGGATCGTCGAACGCCTGGACAGCAAACATCTCGACCGGGCCGAGCATCCCTATACCCGCGGCCTGATCGCCTGCCTCCCCTCGCCTGTCCTGCGCGGTCAGTTGTTGCCGAATCTCAACCGCGACCCTGCCTGGGAAACCGCATGACGACTGCAGCGATTACGGTAGCTGGCGTCGATATCTTTCATGGCGACGGGAAGCAGCGTTTCCATGCCGTGCGCCAGGCTGAACTGACCGTTGCGCCGCGCGAGACATTCGGGCTGGTCGGCGGTTCCGGTTCGGGCAAATCGACCCTGCTGCGTGTGCTGGCCGGGCTGTCCTCGAACTGGACCGGGGCCATCACGGTTGCCAGCGAAACCCTGCCGCCGGGTCAGCGCCCGCCACGCAGCTATCACCGTCATGTCCAGATGGTGTTCCAGGATCCCTATGCCTCGCTCAATCCCCGTCATACGGTGGATCGCATCCTGTCCGAGGGGCTGGTGCTGCACGGCTTCTCCGATGTGGAACGCCGCATCCGCGATCTGCTCGACCAGGTCGGCCTGGGTCCACGCTTTCGCTTCCGCTACCCGCATGAACTGTCTGGCGGCCAGCGCCAGCGGGTTGCGATTGCACGCGCCATAGCACTGGAACCCGAGATCCTTCTGCTCGACGAACCGACCAGCGCGCTGGATGCCTCGGTGCAGGCGGAAATCCTCAACCTCCTGATGGCAATCCGCAAGGAGCGATCCGTCACCTGCGTCTTCGTCAGCCACGATCTGGCCGTGATCGCGCATCTCTGCGACCGGGTCGCTGTGATGGAGAAAGGTGTCATCGTCGAACGGCTGTCGACCGACGACCTGATCGCCCGCCATGTCCAGCATCCATATACGCGCCAGTTGCTGGCCGCTTCGGAAGGCCATATGGCCATTCCACATCCCGACCTTACGCACGGTTAAGCGGGCGTTTTAGCGCCGGGTAACCTCAGGATGATCCAGGCTGCTGGTGTGGCGCGGATCAGCGCCGCCGGGCCGGCCCCAGTTGGTGACCGCCGGACCGAAGAATTCCGCATTGATCTGCAGGAAGGCGCTTTCTCTGGCCGGCAGTGCCATATCTTCGAAAATCGCCTCGACCGGACAGACAGACAGGCAAAGACCGCAGTTGATGCATTCATCCGGGTGGATATACATCATGCGGCCGCCCTCGTAGATGCAGTCGACCGGGCAGACTTTCTGGCAGGCCCCGTCCTTCACATCGATACAGGGAGCCGCCACTACATAGGTCATGGCGCTCAGCAGCCCTGCCAGACCGGTGCGCGTTTTTCCTGAAAGGCCCGCACGCCTTCGTCCGAATCTCTGGATTGCAGCGCCTCGACCAGAGCCGGCAACCGCAGCGCCTGTGCCTCCTGCGGAGTCAGTCGGCCGCCCTGACGCACCATCTGCTTCACAGCCCGCAGACTGAGCGGTGCGCAGGCCAGGATATCGACAAGCCAGCGTTCCACCGCGGCATCCAGATCGGCATAGGGCACAACCTCATTGATCAGGCCCAGGGATTTCGCTTCTGCGGCCGGGATGCGTCGACCGGTGAGCAACAGGCCCATGGCATTGACGTAATGCATCCGGCGCGCCAGCAGGGCAATGCCGCCATCCAGCGCCAGCCGTCCGACCCGCGGTTCAGGCAGGCCCACGGTCGCATGCTCGGCGGCAATGACGATGTCGCAACCCAGCATGATTTCCATACCACCGCCTAGCGCGTGACCATTGAGGCGCGCAATCACCGGAACATTCAGCGTATCGCGCAGCGACAGGCCGCCGAATCCGCCCGGTCGGGGCGCCGCCCAGTATTCCAGCCCGGTCTTGCCGTTGCCGCCCTTCATATCAGCACCCGAACAGAAGGCCCGTTCGCCACTGCCGGTAATGACGACGGCGCGGATATCGCGATCCCGCTCGATCGTTTCCCAGATGCGGATCAACTCGGCTTCGGCGGTTGCATCGATGGCGTTCATCCGCTCCGGCCGGTCGATGGTCACCCGGGCGATATGATCGGCGATATCGAAGCGAATGCTCATGCCACCACCTTGGCATCGCGCAGCCTGGAAATCCGGTCGGATGAATATCCCAGTTCGTTCAGGATGGCGCCGCCATGCTCACCCAACTGCGGCGGCAGATGACGCAGGCGAAAAGCGGTTTCATCCATATGCAGGGGCGAACCAAGCAATTGCATGGCATCGTTCGCCTGCGCGCCGCCGGTCGGCCGCGTCATTGACACCACCATGCCATTGACCGCGGTCTGCGGCGATTCCAGGGCCTGGGCAAGATTCTGCACAGGAGCTGACAGAAGATCCTGCTCCTCCAGCCGGGCCATCCAGTATGCCGTACTGTTGGTCGCGACACGCTCGCGGAACATCGTCTGCAGCAGGCTGCGATTCTCGGCCTGCCGCGCCGGGCTGGAGAAGCGCGGATCCTGCGACAGGTCGGGCAATTCCAGCGCCGCGCAGATATCCTGCAGCGGATTGGCCTTGAAGGCACCGACGATGACCACCGCTCCATCCGTGGTGGCAAAGACGCCGGTCAGCGGCATGCCGCCCCAGTTCAGTTCGCGATTGCGCTGCAGCCACATGGCCGCTTCCTGCATCTGCATCGCCAGCATCGAGTCATACAGCGAGACTTCCACCTGCTGACCCATGCCGGTCTTCTCGCGCTGCAGCAGCGCCAGCAGAATGGCCTGCACCAGATGCATGCCGGCGCTGTAATCGGCCAGCGCCGTCGAATAGATCGTCAGCGGCTGCTCCGGATCGGGACGGCGCGCCATCACGCCGCTCAGGGCCTGGGCCAGGATATCCTGGCCGCCTTTGTGCGAGAGCGGGCCGCTCTGGCCAAAGCCCGAACCGAAGGCGCAGATGATGCGCGGATTCAGGCTGCGCAGATGCTCGTATCCGAAGCCCATACGTTCCATGACGCCCGCGCGGAAATTGTTGACCACGATATCCGCATCACGCACCAGGTCGCGCACGATCTGCCGGCCATCTTCGCTGCGCAGGTCGATGGCAATGCTGCGCTTGTTACGGTTCAGACTGCGGAACACCGGATTATCCAGCCCGTCCGGGTCGCCTGAAATGGCGGTGCGCGACAGGTCCCCGGAACCGGGACGCTCGATCTTGATGACATCAGCACCGTAATCGGCAAGCACCTGGGTCGCACAGGGCCCCAGCATCACCTGGGTGAAGTCGATGACCTTGATCCCGGAAAGCGGCTGCGGCGCAGTGTCTGTTTTCTGCGTAGACGTCATGTCAGGCGGCCTCTCCCAAAGTCGCATTCTCTGCCGGCCGGTCCCCCGGATCGGCACCCTGCTCGCGCAGCTTGCGCTGCAGTTTGGTGACATCCACCGCCGCAACGTCGACACCGGCCTCAACAGCCAGCGCTGCCGCGATACCCGTTGCCTCGCCCATGGCCATGCAAGGCGGGATTTCGCGGGAAACCTTCTGCGCCGAAGAACTGGCCGAATAATGCCGGCCGGCGACAAGCAGGCCCTTCGTTTCCTTGGGCAGCAGGGCACGATACGGCGTGTAATAGTCGCGTCCGCGCGCCACGCTGTCGGTGAAGTGCCGGCGCTCGGCGATGTCTTCCTTGGTTACCACGTAAGCACCTTCCAGCAACCGCGTCTGGCGTATGCCCAACTGCGGCGCGACATCGACAACAACGCAGCGCTCGAAGCCGGGCAGATTCTGGCGGATATAGGATACCAGGGCAGCAATGCGATCACGGCCCATGAAGTCGGCGCGCGTCATGTCTTCGACCTTCAACCCGTCGAGACTGGGCATATGCGGACAGTTGCACCAGACGATGCCAGGCAGCGGTGTCTTGAGCCACCATTTGTCCCAGGAACCGCCCATGATCCGTTTGGCCTCGCGGTCGATCAGGGCAAATTTCTCTGGCTCTTCGAACTCGAAGCGCTCCGCCGCCTCGGTATCCACGCCACCAAGGCGGAAAACCGTCGTTGTGATATAGGAACCACTGATGAAGCCGGCACCAGCCGAGGCTGCCACATCGAGGTCGCCAGTGGCATCGATCACCACGGTCCCCAGAACGGCTTCCGGCCCCGATTTGGTCTGACTGATCACACCACGGATGCGATTGCCGTCCATGATCGCCTGAGAGAACCAGGAATGCAGACGCAACTGAACACCGGTTTCACGCACCAGATCGTTCGAGACGCGCTTCCAGCCATCAGGATCGAAAGCCGTGGCGTAACAGATCGGCTGCGGTTTGACATGGGCATGGAAGTTAAAGACGCCCCAGCGCGACCATTTGCGCCACAGGCCCCAGTCGGCGCGCCATTCGGATTCCGGCGGCGTGACGGCAAGACCGAGCGCCTCCATCCGGGCAATGAATTCGCTGCAGATGCCAAGGACCGATTTCTCGTTGCCATTGCACATATCGTCGAGGACGAGAACCATGCCGCCTGACGCCAGGCCGCCCAGATACGGATAGCGTTCGAGCAGGATCACCGACAGGCCGTTGCGTGCTCCCGCCACGGCCGCCGCCAGACCAGCCGGACCGCCGCCGACCACGACCAGATCGGCGCGGGCCACAACGGGAACCGATTGGCCGGCCTGCTCGACATGGCTTTCACTCATCATGTCTTCACTCCATTGCATGGAAAACGATCACGGCGTTTTGTCGACGCTCCAGCGCACAACACGGCGTTCAATCATCACAATTGCGCCGAAGAACAGCGCCGAAAATGTCGACCCGACCACAATGGTCGCGTAAAGCAGCGGCGAATCGAAACTGTAGGTCGCCTGGATGATCAGGGCGCCGATTCCGACGGTGCTGCCGATCCATTCACCGACGATAGCGCCGATCACGGCTGTGCTGGCCGCGATGCGCAACGCCGAAAACAGATAGGGCAATGCATTCAGAACACGCAGGCGGAAGAAGATTTCCCGCGGCGTGGCTGACAGGACCTTCATCAGCTCCATCTGCTGCGGATTGATGTCACGCAGACCGCGGGTCATGTTGACCAGCGTCGGGAAAAAGCAGATCAACGCGGCAATGGCGATTTTCGGCTCCATGCCGTTGCCCAGCAACAGCACCAGGATCGGCGCCTTGGCGACCACAGGAATGGTGTTGACCATGACCGCAACCGGGAAAAACGCTTCCTCCACGGTCTGCTTGTGAACGAAAACGGTCGCAATGATGATGGCCACCGTATTGCCCAGCAGAAAGCCTAAGAATGCTTCTATGGCGGTCGGCAGCAGATTGCTCATCAGCATGTCGAACCGTGAAACCAGCACCTTGGCCACCGCGATCGGCGACGGCGCGATATAAGGCTTGATCTCGAAAATCTCGACCACCTGCCACCACAGCAACAGCAGAGCGAGCACGGCAACCAATGGCAACAGGCGTTTGCGCCAGGCCAGTCGGTTCTGCTGCTTGAGGAAGTTCGCCTTTTCAACAGCATCGTCATCGAATGCGGACGATACGGCTGGTGCCACGGCAACCATGCGGGTCATCAGCAGCTCTCCAGTACGCGGCGCAGATAACTGGCCAGCTCGACGAAGCGAGGCATCTCGCGCACGGCCAGACTGCGATTCTGCGGCAGATCGATGGTGACCAACTCGCGAATCCGGCCCGGCCGCGCCGCCATCATCAGGACCTGCTCGCCCAGAAACACCGCTTCATAGATGCTGTGGGTCACGAACAGGATGGTCGTACCGGTGCTGCGCCAGACCGACAGCAGCTCCTCATTCAGGCGATCCCGCGTGATCTCGTCCAGGGCCCCGAACGGCTCGTCCATCATCAGGAGTTTCGGACCGGTAATGAGAGCACGGGCAATGGCGACCCGCTGACGCATGCCGCCGGACAGTTCATGCGGATAGGCGCCTTCCCAGCCGGCAAGACCGACAAGCTCCAGCAGTTCCCTTGCCGAGCGCGGCCCCGGACGCGCCTTGCCGCCGCCAACCTCCAGCGGCAATTCGACATTCTGCAAAGCCGTCCGCCAGGGCAGCAGCGCGGCATCCTGGAAGACGAAGCCGATCTCACGATTGCGGCGCGCTTCGGCCGCAGCTGCCCCCAGTACACTCAACTGGCCGGCTGTCGGAGCGATCAGATCCGCGATCACCCGCAGTAGGGTCGACTTGCCGCAACCGGAGGGCCCAAGCAGGGTGAGAAAGCGCCCGACCGGCACCGTGAGGTCTATATTGTCGAGCGCGGTGACCGTACCGCGCTCGGTGGTAAAACGCACAGTGATGCCCTGGCAGGAAACCGCCGGCCTGACGGCCGGTTCGGCACTGGAAACGGGCGGCATTGCCGCCATTGCCATGACGCTCACCGTATCACCCGATCTTCGGACGCTTGTCGCGGGTTGCATCCAGAATCGTGGTGGTGGCAACCTTGTCCAGGCTCGGTGCGCCGGCCGAGAACTGCTTCAGGTCGTCATAGAGGGCGATCTGGCTTTTCCAGACATCCATATCCATGGCGCCCCAGCCATTGGCCTTGGTGTAGCCGGTGAAAGCGAATTTCACCATGATATAGGCAGCTTCGATTTCGTCGCTCTTCGTCAGATTCGGGAATTCCTTGAGCAGCAGATCGACCGACTTCTCCGGATTCTCGTAGGCGTATTTCCAGCCCTTGGCCGTGGCACGGACAAATCCGGTCAACAGATCGGCTTTACGATCCACGGTTTCCTTGGTGGCATAATACGGCAGGGCATAAAGCTTCACACCGTTGTCCCAGAGGCGAAGATCGACGCGTTCGTTTCCCAGTACACGCAAGGCCGACGTATTGGTCTGCCAGCCGGCAAAGGCATCCACCTGCCCGGTCATCAGCGGTGTCATGTCGGCGCCGACAATCACCACTTCCACCTGATTTTCCGGAATCCCGTTCTTGCGCAGCAGGCCGCTCAGCAGCGGGCGGCCAGTGGCCTGGATACCGACCTTCTTGCCGATCATGTCTTTCGGCGAGGTGATCGGCTTTTTCTTCAGCGAGAAGAAGGTATAGGGATGCTCCTGGGCGCCGACGGCGAAGCATTGCACCGGAATGGCCTGAGAGGCTGCCAGCATCAGTGACGGGCTGGAGGAAACCTGGCCGATCTCGTACCGGCCAGACGCCACGACCGCAACACCATCGATGCTGGGACCGCCGGGCTGGATCAGCAGGTTAAGTTTTTCTTCCTCATAATACCCAAGGTGCTTGGCCACCACCTCGCCAAGCTGGTTGCCGCCGCCGATCCAGCCGAGCTGCATGTTGATCGTGGTGGTCTTGGCCTGGGTGTAGCCGATCCGCGGCAACAGGCCGGCAGCCAGGCCGGCGCCGGCCGTCGCCAGCATCTGCCGGCGGTTCATCGCTGCCGTCGCGCGGCGCGCAGAAAATTTCGTCATGGTCCCCGTCTCCCTGTCTGGCAGCCCGTCGCCATACGGCAACGCCAGCCGCGCGCATCGTCGTCGCACGTTTCTCGGTCCGGGCCAGGCTTGGTGTTTTATTGGCGAGATCGGGTTTGCCGCCCCGGTTGAGCAAAAGCCTAGGCCTGTCAGAGCGCTCTCGAAAAGAAGAGATTTTAGCTCGTAGTGATGCTATTTTGGCATCACTGAAACCTGCCCTGTTTATGCCATGCATGCTGCAATTTTACGCTACTTCGACCAGGTGGTCCGCCACGGCTCCATCCGCAAGGCGGCCGAAGCCCTCAATGTCGCCTCCTCGGCCGTCAACCGGCAGATTCTGAAGCTTGAGGAGGAGCTTGGAACCCCGCTGTTCGAACGGCAGCGCAATGGCGTCAAGCTGACTGCCGCCGGCGACATCCTGTTGCGCCATGTCCATGAAACCATGGGCAACTTCAGCCGGGTGCGCGACGAGATCGACAGCCTGGGCGGCCGCGTGATCGGTGGTGTGCATCTACTGGCCCTGGAATCGCTGATGGTTGGCCTGGTCCCGGACGTGGTGAAGAGCGTTTCGGCTAAGCACCCCGGCATCACCTTTTCCGCCATCGGCCGCGATACGGCCGACATCACCACCGAGCTGCGGGCCGGCCGCACCGATATCGGCCTGCTGTTCATCGACCGCCGTCTGGCCGGCATCGAGATCGTGGCAGAATTCCCGGTCTCCTTCGGCGCCGTGATGACGCCGAAGCATCCTCTGGCCAAGCGCCGTCATCTCAATGTGGCTGATTGCGCCGCCTATCCGGTGGTGATGCCGGATTACAAATCGATGCTGGAGCCGGTGATCGAATCGGAATTTCCCCATAGCGGTGCGACCTTCGACTGCCGGGTGATCTCCAACTCCTTCCCCTTCATGGGCAATATCCTGCGGGCTGGGCTGGGCATCGGCTTTTTCTCACCGATCGGTTTCCTCGACGACATCAAGACCGGCCGTCTGGTGCATATCCCGTTCAACGACCCGTTGCTGGCGCGGACCGCCATCGGCGCGGTGGTCCTGAAGAATCGTCCGTTGTCCGCACCGGCAGCCATTGTGCTGGATCATATCCGCGAACATTTCCGGCAGTTGTCCCAGGAACTCAGCCGCCTGCCAAAACCCGGCAGCGTAAAACGGCGATCCTGAACCACCGGCAATATGGCTTGGCAGATTGCACAGGCCTGCATAGCATCGCCTCACACTCAGACGAGGCGAGCATGGATATCGACAGACTCCTGGATCAGGCCATCGCCGTTGCCCGCCACAGCCCTAATCGGCCACGCAAGGTCGGCGCCATCATCGTGCTGGCCGATGGTGAAACCCGGATCGAGGCCTGCAACGACTTTCCACAAGGGGTGCGCGACCTGGAAGAACGTCATGGCGAGGAACGTCTGATCTGGATGGAGCATGCCGAGCGCAACGCCATCTTCGCAGCCGTGCGCCGGGGGCTGAGCACCGATGGCGCCTCGCTGCTGTCGACCTATTTCCCCTGTGCCGACTGCGCCCGGGCCATCGTCCAGTCCGGCATTCGCCGGCTGTATACCCTGCCCGCTGATCTGGACGACCCCGTCTGGGGGGCCGCCTTTCTGCGCTCTCAGGTCATTCTGGCCGAGGGCGGCGTGGAGATTGTCCACATCGACCGTGACCTGAAAACCGTACACGCCCAGACATTGGGCGAGATGGCCTGACGAGGCTTAGCCGGCTTTTTTGACCGGGCTGGCGTCAGGTTCGGCAATATCGCCCACCACACGGACGCGGACGCGCATGGCATTGCCCGGCAGGTAGGCGATCGGCAGATCCTCGATCTCGACCAGCTTCAGGGTGCGACCATCGGCGCCACCATGGACCGCTTTCTCTTCGGCCAGGCCCCGGGCCCGTGACAGAGCCTCGTCGCGGCTCAGGCCGCTGAACACCTGGTCGATCTCGCCCGATACCTGCGCAATGGCGGCGCCCACGGCATTGGCGACCGAGGAATGCTCCACATGCAGCACCTTGCCCACACCGGCGAGCTTTTCCGGAATCAGGAAAGCGCCACCACCGGCCGCGATCAGGGTGACATCATCGGCCTGGGTCTTCATCCGATCGACGCCCTCTTCGAGCATCTCGGTCATACGCTTCAGGGCGCTATCGACCAGGCTGCGCGACAGGTGCTTCACCCGCCCCTTGTCGCCCAGATCGATCAATCCGGCAGCGACACCGATATCCGTGCTGGTCAGCGTCTTGCCGCCGAAGACCAGCGCCTCCTGCGGCAGTTTGTAACCGACGCTGCGCGGTCCAACCGTCAACGGATTCTCGGTGATCAATGTGCCGCCGCCAAGACCGAGCGAGAGCAGATCGGGCATGCGGAACAGCGTACGCACACCACCGATTTCCACCACATTGTTGGCTTCGCGCGGGAAACCGTGTACCAGGCAGCCGATATCGCTGGTGGTGCCGCCGACATCGATCACCATGGCGTCTTCCACCCGGGTGAGAAAAGCGGCGCCACGCATCGAATTGGTCGGGCCGGAAGCAAAGCTGTAGACTGGGAATTCAGCTGCCACATCCGCCAGCATCACAGTGCCGTCATTCTGGGTCAGATAGAACGGCGCGCGAATGCCGGCACCGGCCAACGCAGCCTTGAAAGCATCGGTGGTCTTGCGGCCGAGCTCAACCAGACAGGCATTGAGCAGAGTCACGTTTTCGCGTTCCAGTAGACCGATACGGCCGAGCGTATGCGACAAGGTGATGGAGGCTTCGGGATAGACTTCCCGCACGACCTCGGCCGCCCGCAGCTCATGCTCGGCGGTCAATGGCGAGAAGGTAGCGGAAATACCGATGGAACGAATGCCCGCATCGCGGATACGGCGTGCCGCATCGCGTACCGCATCCTCGTCCAGCGGCATGAACATGCGGCCATCGTATTCATGGCCGCCCTCGACCATGAAGATCATCGGATCGACGGTTTCACGCAAATCCTGCGGCCAGTCGATCATCGGTTCCAGCGATTGCGAAGCCGGCAAACTGATCCGGATGGCAGCCACGCGGATCAGGTCGCGCCGTTGCACCACCGCATTGACGAAATGCGTGGTGCCGATCATCACGGCCTCGATGCCGGCGATGCGGTCGCCAGCCTTCTGCAGCAACTGCTTCAGGCTCTGCACAACGCCGGACATGACATCCTGGGTCGTTCCCGTCTTGATGGCGGCAACGACCGTGCTGTTCTCAACCAGAACAGCGTCCGTGTTGGTGCCGCCCACATCAATGCCAATGCGTTTCATGCTGCAAATACCGATTTGAATTCGAGATCGTAACCGAAGGCCCGCGGCCCCACATGCTGCAGGCCCTTGCCGGTGGTCAGCACCGCGGGCGCCGGCAGGGCGATCACAGTGACGCGTTGGCCATAGCGCAGGGTCTCGGTGCCGATGGCGTCACCCGACACCGTGTCCAGCACGCAGATCAAGTCCGGCGTCATCACCACCGCTTCACCATTCACGGCACCGACGGTGAATTCGTTCTGGAAGTCCAGCACCATGCTTTTGCCGCGATTGGCGTCCAGGCCCTCGATGGTGGCCTTGCCGCGCAGGAAGCCTTCCGTGGCCCGGCGCTGCACGTCGGAAATCTTGCCCTTGAAGACTTCCTTGCCGCCTTCCAGCGCCAGCACGGCAGCAATCGGATCGCTATGCGCCTTGCGCGCCTTCAGAACGGCCTCGCCGATCCGGATCGCCTTGGTCGTGGTGTAGTGGATGCCCCACTGCTTGACTTCCTTGCCGCTGCGCGGCGCCTTGCAGGTGGAGGCAATCGACCCGACCTCGACGCAGATCTTGCGGCTGATCCGCTCCATCCATTTCCAGGTCGTCACCTTGGTGACGAAGGTTTCATGGCCGCGCACATCGCAAAGGCTGAGCGGGTACATCGGCAGGTCGCCAATGGCAAAGCTGGTCATCTGGGCTTCCGGATAGGCCCGGCCCATGGCATCGGCATCCACCACCGGCACCCGCATCTGGGCCGCCACCAGCAGGGGCTGCAACCCGTTGCCGCCGCCGATCTCCACGCTCATCACGGCGCGGAATTTCTTGCCGAGATATTCTTCCATCATCTCGACCGCACGGGCAGCCGTCGCCGGATCGTTCAGCCGTTCCTGCCCCACCAGCGGCGCGCCCATATTGGACACCACGGCCACCAGATCGTCGTCTTTCAGGTCCATCGGGTCCATCAGTGAAACGCGATGACCCTGGGCGTACAGCTTGCGCAGGTTCAGGTAGTTGAGATACGGGCTGCCGCCACCGCCGGTCCCCAGAATCCAGGCACCGATGGCCAGTGGTTCGATCTCATGCTCGCCAATTTCGCGCATCATGCGCCCCCAATCCTTATCCCGACTTCTGCCGAATCCAATGGTGGCCACGCTACGCCGCAAATCCCGTGCTCGGGTATCAGGATCGATACTTAGTAAAGGCTTGTCCCCCCAGCGCAGAGGAGCTTAGATGACAGTATGATTGCTGAGCGCGGGACGGCATTTTTGCCCACGAATTCATCATTGCTCCGCCGTGTGGCGAGCCTGACCGTCGGCCAGACGCCGCGGGCCGATGTGCTGCCCGACATTATGGCCCATATGCCGATTCCGCTGGAAGTCGAGGAGTTTGGCGCGCTCGATGGCCTCAGCGAGGCCGAAATCGCCGACCTTACCCCCCGCGCCGACGAATACTGCCTGGTTACCCGCCTGCGTGACGGGCGCGAGGTGCTGGTCTCCAAGCCCCGGATCACCGAACGGCTGGAAACGATCTGCCGCTCGCTCGACAGCACGCGCTTCGATCTGGTGGTGATCCTGTCCACCGGCCTGTTCAAGGAATTCGAAAGCCCCTGCCCCATGGTGAACGCCCAGCGTGCCATGGAAGCCTCTATCGATGCCATTGCAGCGGCCGGCCAGACCGTGGGGGTGATCTACCCGACGCATCGGCAGATCGCCGAGAATGCCGGATATTCGGTACCCGGCCTGTCGCTGCGCTTCAGCTATGCCGAAAGCGGCGTGGCCGACAGCCTGCGCGAGGCGGCCACCGACCTCGATTCCTGCGACCTGATCGTGCTCAATTCGGTCGGGTTCACCGAGGCCGACCGTGGCATCGTCACCCGGCATACCGGCAAACAGGTGATCCTGGCCCGCCGCATGGTGGCCGGCGCCATCCGCCTGCTGCTGGACCCCGGCATGCGGACATCGGCCCCCGCCGTGGAAAAGCCGCGGGTCAACCACGAGATGGATGAGCGCATCGGCAGGCTGACCCCGCGCGAGCGTCAGGTGATGTCCCTGGTGGCGGAAGGGCTGTCTAACAAGGCCATTGCGCGCCAGCTTGATATCAGTCCGCGCACGGTGGAAATCCATCGCGCCAAGATGATGGAAAAGATGGGAGCTGCCTCGGTTGGCGCCCTGATCCGGCTGGTTCTTGCCTCGCAGCACGCTGATCACTGACGACCGCCCGAACTCTTTCCGGCCCGATTTTTTACCGCAGCGCACAAAAAAGACGCAGGCCCGGCCGGCCGCTTAGGTGTTCATCCGTATTTTGTCCTGTACCGGCCTTCGCATAGCCTTCCTGCTGCAGATCAGGAGTCTCCAGCCAACCGGGAAGGCCGCTTATGTCGCGTACCTCACGTATCGCCTTCGTCACCATCGGCCAGTCTCCGCGCATCGACCTGACGCCGGAAATCCTTGAGCGGGTTGGCAGCCAGGTTGAGGCGGTGGAGTTTGGTGCCCTGGACGATCTCAGCGCCGCCGAGGTGGCCACCATGGCTCCGGCGCCGGGCGAGGCCAGCCTGTGCACCCGCATGCGCGATGGCAGCGAAGTGGTGATCGGCAAGATGCAGACCCGCGACCGCCTGCAGACGCTGTTCGACCGGCTCGACGCCGAGAAATTCGACGCCATCACCCTGCTCTGCACCGGCCATTTCGAGCATCTGGGCAGCAAGACCCTGCTGATCGAATCGCAGCGCGTGGTCGATGCCACGGTCGATGCGCTGTCGCTCGGTTGCCAGAATCTCGGCGTGATCCTGCCCCTGGAACGACAGGTGAAGGAATTCCACGTCCAGTCCGATGATGGACGCAAGGTGAAAGCGACCCATTATTCGCCCTATAGCGGCGACCGCTTGGAAACCGCGGCTCAGGAGGTCGCCGATTGCGACCTCATCGTCATGCATTGCATGGGGTACTCCGAGGCGATGCGGACCAAAACCGCCGCCGTCACCAAGAAGCCTGTGCTGCTGGCCCGTCGCATTGTCGCCGGTGCCGTGCAGCAGATCATCTGATTTTCAGAATCCAAGAGGGGAAGGAGTTTCTGCCATGAAGAAATTTGTCATGCTCGGCCTCGCCGCCGCGCTGCTGTCATCTGCGGCCCTGCCGGCTGCAGCCTTCGAGCGGGTCGGCGATCGCAAGGTCATCGTTTTCGGTGGCCGCCAGCAGGTGCCGGTTCTGGACCCGCATGTGCGCTACGACTGGTCGACCCGCATGATGCAGCAGGGCATCTATGATGCGATGGCCAAGTATGTCGGCAACCCGGCCAAGATCGAGCCCTGGCTGGCCGAAAAGTGGGAATCCAGCGCCGACACCAAGACCTGGACCTTCCATCTGGTCAAGAATGCCAAATTCCACAACGGCGATCCGGTGGATGCCGAAGCGGTGCGGTATTCCTTCGAGCGCGGCCTGAAGCTCAACAAGGGCGTCGCCTGGATGCTGAAGGACTTTCTCGACCCTTCGGGCATCGAGGTGGTGGATGCGCATACTGTCCGCTTTACTCTGAAGCAGTCCTACGCACCGTTCATCAGCTGGATTCCGTGGTGGTATATCGTCAACCCCAAGCAGGTGAAGGCCAACGAGGTCGATGGCGATTACGGCCAGAAGTGGCTGACCGAGAATTCGGCCGGCAGCGGCCCGTTCAAGCAGAAGCGCTGGGAACAGAATGTGCTGCATGAACTGGTAGCCGTGGACGACTACTGGAAGGGTTGGCCGCAGGGCGAGAAGAACCGCCCGGCCGGCGTGATCTACAAGATCATCCGCGAACCCGCCGCCCAGAAGGCCGCCGTGCAGCGTGGCGAGGCCGATATCGTCGAGGGCCTGACGCCGGACGACTTCGACCAGATGAAGAAGCAGAAGGGTATCGTCGTGCAGGATCCGGCCGGCATGACCACCTTCGGCATCAAGATGAATACCCAGCAGGGCCCGACCAAGGATATCAACCTGCGCAAGGCGATTGCCTATGCCATGGATTATGAGGCTCTGATCAAGGTCTATAACGGTGCCGCGATCCTGGAAACCAGCCCCTTCCCGCGTGGCATGCAGGGCCATATCGACGTGCCGGATCGTCCGAAGATGGACCTGGCCAAGGCCAAGGAATACCTGGCCAAGACGGCGACGCCCAATGGCGGCATCGAGCTGGACTACTATCACGTCGCCGGCCTGGAAGAGGCCCGCCGCATCGGCCTCGTTCTGCTCGATAACCTGTCGAAGCTGAACATCAAGGTGAACGTGATTCCGGAACAGTGGCCGAATATGGTGGCCAAGGGTTCGAAACCGGACACGGCCCCGCATATGACCAGCGTGTTCGTCACACCGATCTCGACCGACCCGGACTCGGTGGCCTACCAGTATCACCGCAGTGCCTGGGGTCAGTATTTCGCCATGAGCCACTACGACAACCCGGAGGTCAACGCGCTGATCGACAAGGCGCGCGGGCTGGGCAAGTGGGAAGAGCGCGCGCCGCTTTATGCCGAAATCCAGAAGAAGATCGTGGCGGACCAGCCGGAAGTCTTCGGCATGATCCAGAACCGCCGCTGGGCCCATCGCGACTATCTGAAGGGCTTCGTGTTCAGCCCGGTCCGGTTCACCGGCGAAGTCGACCTGTATCCGCTCTGGATCGACGCCAAGTAAGCAGCGTAACGTAGGGCGGCCGGCTGCCAGGGCCGGCCGCCCGAAACGGAAAGTGCCCCATGCTCCTATTTGTCGGCAAACGGCTGCTGTTGTTCAGCTTCATGCTGTTCGGCCTGCTGACAATCATGTTCATGGTCACCAATGTGGCCCCAGGCGACCCGGCCAAGCTGATGGCCGGCCAGAACGCCACCCAGGACATGGTCGAGACCATCCGCCGCGAATACGGCCTCGACAAGTCGTTACCGGAACAGTTCGTAGTCTATGCCGGCGGCGTGCTGCGCGGCGATCTTGGCCGCTCCATCGTCTCGACCAAGCCGGTGGTCGACGAATTGCTGCGCTATTTCCCGGCCACCTTCGAACTGGTTCTGGTGGCCATGGGTCTCGGCATCCTCGTCGGCGTTCCCTTCGGCATGCTGTCGGCGGTTTACCGGGACAGCTGGATCGACCATGCCGCCCGCATCTTCTCGGTCTCCGGCGTCGCCCTCCCCGCCTTCTGGTTCGGCTTGCTGCTGCAACTCTATTTCGCCGTGCATCTGGAATGGCTGCCGGTTTCGGGCCGGCTTGAACTGATTACGCCACCGCCGGAACCGATCACGCATCTGTATCTGGTCGACAGCCTGCTGCGCGGTGAATTCGACACCTTCCTCGAAGCCCTGCATCACATCATCATGCCGGCGCTGGTGCTGTCCTTCCCCTGTCTGGCCTCGATCCTGCGCGTCAACCGCGCCGAGATGATTGAAGTCCTGCAATCGGATTACATCGTCGCCGCCAAAGCCAACGGCATCCCGGCGCTGCGTATCGTCGCCGTCTACGCGCTCAAGAACGCCATGCTGCCAACGCTCGCGATCATCGGCCTGCGTTTCGGCTGGATGCTGGGCAGCACGGTGCTGGTCGAGACTGTGTTCGACTGGCCGGGCATCGGCCTCTACGCCGTCCAGTCTGCGCTCTACTCCGATTTCAAGCCGGTGCTCGGCGTCACCCTGATGATCGGCTTCTGCTTCATGTTCATCAACTTCCTGATCGATCTGGCCTATGGCTGGCTTGATCCGCGCCTGCGGGAACAGTGATGGCGACCGACCTCACCCCCGCTGTGGCGCCCATGGGCTGGCGCGAACGCCATGCCGGCACCATCCGGCAATGGCGCCTCTATGCCCATCTGTTCAGCCGCAGCTTCTCGTCGATGCTCGGACTGTTTCTGGTCCTGCTGTTCCTGATCCTGGCCGCCGCCGGGCCGAGCCTCGCACCCTATCCGGAAGACACCATGGGTGCCGTAAAGCTGGACCAGCGCCTCCAGCCGCCCTCGATGACACATCCCTTCGGCACCGACGAGATGGGCAACGACATCCTGAGCCGGGTGATCGTCGGCACCCGAACCTCGCTGTGGATCGGCCTGATCATCACGGGCGTCGCGGCCCTGATCGGTGTGCCGCTGGGCATCGTCGCCGGCTATATGGGCGGCCGCATCCGCGAGGTAATCATGCGGATCACCGACATATTCCTCTCCGTGCCCGGCCTGGCGCTGGCGCTGGCCATCGTCGCCTCGCTCGGCCCCGGCATCACCAATTGCGTGATCGCGCTCTCACTGGTCTGGTGGCCCGGCTATGTGCGGCTGATCGACAGCAAGACACTGGCGCTGAAGGAAGAGCTCTATATCGAAGCCGCTCGTGCCATCGGAGCCCGTACACCGCGCATCCTGTTTCACCACATCCTGCCCAACTGCGTCTCGCCGCTGATCGTCAAGGCCAGTATGGACATGGGCATGGCGATCCTTTCGGCCGCCAGCCTTGGCTTCATCGGCCTCGGCGCCAAGCCGCCGAGCCCGGAATGGGGCGCCATGATCAGCGTGGCACGCAGCTACATGCCCGACTGGTGGTGGTATGCGCTGTTCCCCGGCCTGGCAATCTACCTGACTGTTCTGGGCTTCAACCTGTTCGGCGATGGCCTGCGCGACATTCTCGATCCGAAGAGCCGCGGCCGATGACCGCCCTGCTCGATATCCGCGACTACCGTCTCGACTTCGATACCTTCGATGGCGCCTATAAGGTGCTTGATGGAATTGACCTCGAACTCGCCGAGGGCGAGACACTCGGCATTGTCGGCGAGACCGGCTGCGGCAAGTCGGTCTTGGCCAAAAGCATTATGGGCCTGCTGCCCGCGCCACCGGCACGGCCGGTATCCGGCGCAATCACGTTCGAAGGCCGCGATCTGCTGAAATCCGGCCCCGCCGACTGGCGCGCGATCCGCGGCCAGCGCATCGCCATGATTTTCCAGGACCCGATGACCTTCCTCAACCCGGTGCTCACCATCGGGCAGCAGATCTGCGACGTCATCGCCGCCCAGCAGTCGACCAAAGCCCCTGCCCAACGCCTGAGCCGTTCTGACATACGCGCCCATGCCACCCGTATGCTGGAACTGGTGCGCCTGCCTGATGCCGCCGACTTGCTCAACCGCTATCCTCACCAGCTCTCGGGCGGCATGCGCCAGCGCGTGCTGATCGCGATGGCGCTCAGCGGCTCGCCCCGCCTTCTGATCGCCGATGAGCCGACGACGGCGCTGGACGTCACCATCCAGGCCCAGGTTCTGGCTCTGATCGACGATCTGGTGCAGCGCCTGAAACTCGCGGTCATCATGATCAGCCACGACCTCGGCGCCGTGGCCGCGATCTGCAAACGCATCGCCGTGATGTATGCCGGCACGGTGGTGGAAGACGCACCCACCGCAGAGCTGCTGGCGCAGCCGCGCCATCCCTATACCCGTGGCCTGCTCGCCGCCCTGCCAGATATCACTGGCGGCGAGGCAGAACTGACCGGCATTCCCGGCAGCATCCCCAATCTGCTCAACCCGCCGCCGGGCTGCCGCTTCCATCCGCGCTGCCCGCTGGCCACTGACCGCTGCCGCATGGAAAAGCCGCTGCTGCGCGAACTGGCGCCCCGTCACCGTGTGGCCTGCCATCATGCGTGATCCCCTGCTGAAGGCCGAAGGCCTCACCAAACACTACACCGTCAAACGCGGCTCCTTCTCCACCGCCACGGTCAAGGCCGTGGATGGCATCGATCTGCATGTCATGCCGGGAGAGTCGCTCGGCGTGGTGGGCGAGTCCGGTTCGGGCAAATCGACCATCGCCAAGCTGCTGCTGCGCCTGACCGATCCCACCGCCGGCCGCATCCTGTTCGACGGACAGGACATCACCACACTGGAGGGCGAGCCATTACGCCGCCTGCGGCGCGAGATGCAGATCGTCTTCCAGAATCCGCATTCGGCGCTGAACGGCCGGCATACCATCTTCGATGCCATCGCCGAACCGCTGATCGTGCAGGAAGGGTTGCGCGGCCAGGCCCTGATCGCGCGGGTCGCCAGGCTGATGGATCTGGTTCGCCTGCCGCAGACCTTCATCTATCGCTATCCGCATGAACTGTCCGGCGGCCAGAAGCAGCGCGTCTGCATCGCCCGCGCCGTGGCGCTCAATCCGCGCCTGCTGATCCTGGACGAGCCGACCTCGGCGCTGGATGTTTCCGTGCAGGCGCAGATCCTGAGCTTCCTGAAGGACCTGCAGCAGGAGCTCAAGCTCACCTACATCTTCATCTCGCACAACCTTGCGGTGGTGCGGTATCTCTGCGACCGGGTCGCCGTGATGTATCTGGGCTCGGTGCTGGAACAGGGCCCGGCCGCCAGCGTCTTCGACACGCCGCAGCACCCCTATACCCGCGCCCTGATGGCGGCCGTGCCACGGCTTGCGGCGGCGACGCCGCTCGGTCTGCTCGGCGGCGATATCCCCACCGCCAGCCGCATGCCGCCCGGCTGCCGCTTTCACACCCGCTGCCCCGAAGTTATGCTGCCGCTCTGCCAGTCGCAGCAGCCGGCCCTCGCACCCGTCACGCCGGACCATCTCTGCGCCTGCTTCGCCCGCCAGCCGCGCTGAACCGCGGTCGCATCGCTGCGGAGGATCCGGATGACTGCTGCAATCCCTGCCGTGACCCTGCCTTCGGGTGAAACCGTGCCGGCGCTCGGTCAGGGCACCTGGAACATGGCCGAACAGCCGAAGCTGCGGCAGGCCGAGATTGCCGCGCTGCGGCTCGGTATCGATCTGGGCATGACCCTGATCGATACCGCCGAAATGTATGCCGATGGCGGCGCCGAGACCCTGACCGGCGAAGCGATCAAGGGCCGCCGCGATGGCGTGTTTCTGGTCAGCAAGGTGCTGCCGCAGAATGCCAGCCGGCGCGGCACCATTCAGGCCTGCGAGCGCAGTCTGAAGCGACTGGGCACCGACCGTATCGACCTTTATCTGCTGCATTGGCGCGGTTCCCATCCGCTGGCCGATACCGTTGCCGCCTTCGAGGAGCTCCGGCAGGCCGGCAAGATCCGCTATTGGGGCGTCAGCAATTTCGATCCCCGCGACATGCAGGCCCTGCCGCCGGGTGCCGCCTGCGCCACCAACCAGGTGCTCTACAATCTCACCCGCCGTGGCATCGAATACGACCTGCTGCCAACCGCGCAGAAGCAGGGTATGCCGGTGATGGCCTATTCCCCCATCGAACAGGGGCGACTGCTGAAGAACAGGACTCTGCTGGAGGTCGCCGCGCGACACCAGGCGACTGCAGCACAGATCGCGCTCTCCTGGCTGCTGCGTCAGCCGGGCATCATCGCCATCCCGAAAGCCACCGCCGAGCAGCATGTGCGCGACAATCGTGCGGCGACGGGTATCACCCTGACAGCGGAAGACATCGCTGCCCTGGACCAGGCCTTTCCGAAACCGACCAGGGCGCAGCCGCTGGAAATGCTCTAGGCGTCGCGCCCCTACTGATTCAAGGCGGCCCACATCTGCTGGTCGCGCTCTGCCGTCCAGATGCGCGGATGATCCAGCCCCAGCGCTTCGTCATAGGCTCGCGCCACATTGAAGGGCTGGCAGTGGTCGAAAATGGCAAAGTTGCCGAAGCGCGGCCGCATCGCATCGTTGCAGCGATCGAAGGCTTCTTTCAGAGGCAGGCCCTTGGCCGCGCTTTCCGAAACCGAGCCGTACAGCGTCGTCAGGAAATCGCGGGTCAGTTGCAGGCCGTCGCCCACCGCCTTCGGATTGCCCAGCGCATCGCCCCGGCCGGGCACCAGGGCCTTGGCATTGAACGCCGCGATCTTGTCCAGCGTCTGTGGCCAATCCCTGAAATGGGCATCACCGCAATAGCAGGCCGAGTGGTATTCGACCAGATCGCCGGAGAACAGCACGCCGGCATCGGGAACCCAGGCCACCGTATCGCCGGCCGTATGCCCGCGGCCCAGATGCATGATCTCGACCCGGCGCTTGCCCATGTAGAGGGTGAATTTCTGCGGGAAGGTCATGGTCGGCCAGGTCAGGCCCGGGATGCTTTCGGCGGCGCGAAACAGACGCGGGAAGCGGCCATATTCCGAATCCCAGTCTTCCTTGCCGCGCTCGACGATCAGGCTGCGGGTCGCCTCCGAAGCGAGAATCTGTTCGGGCCGGTAGGCCGAAGCGCCCAGCACGCGCACCGCGTGGTAATGGGTCAGCAGCACATACTTGATCGGCTTGTCGGTCACCTTGCGGATATACTCGATCACCTGCCCGGCCATCTTCGGCGTCGCCTGGGTGTCGATCACCATCACGCCATCATCGCCGACGATGACGCCGGTATTGGGGTCCCCCTGGGCCGTGAAAGCATACAGCCCCTCGCCCAGCTGGCTGAAGGTGACAACCTTTTCTTCGGTGTCGGCGGTCGAGGCGAAATTCTTCGACATCATTCTTCTCCCTGGGGACTAGAGACTGCGGGCAATCCGGTTCGCGCCCTGGCCAGCGCATCCTTCAGAACGTCAAGGTCGCCGATATGGTTAGCCAGCAGCAGGATCAGCCGCGCATTGGCCATTTCGCTCTGCGCCGGCGTCAGGCCGCGATGCATCTCGATCAGCGCGGCGTAGAATTCATCCGGCTCGGCGATGGCGGGGTCCGTGTTCAGCGTCATGGCTTACCCATGGCACGGTTGAGGGCGGCGCGCACCAGGGCCGGATCGTAATGGCGCCAGCGGGCGCAGACATGCTGGTCCGGCCGCAGCAGATAGGTCGTGCCCTCCCGCGCATCGAAACGCTGCTGCAGCAGGCCAGCGGCATCCTCGACCGCATCCGGCCCGATGCGTAGGACCGGCACCGGGCAATCGGCTGGCGCCTGGCGACCGAAATGCAGCAGGGTGAAATCCCGCCCGAGCTGCTCCAGCAGCCAGCCATCCCTGCGATGCACCCGCACCGGCGCATCGGCGGCCGGCGCGCCCGGCACCATCGGACCGGCGAAGCTGTCGGTGTCCTGGGTATTGAGGGTGGACTCTTTCAGCACGGCCGGCACCGACAGGCGACCGCTGTTCACCAGGCGGCGGGCAAAGGCGTAGTCTTTCGCCAGCTGCAGCGTCGCATCGCGGAAGACCCGGCTGACGGCGCTGGTCGGCGAGATGAAATCGGTGGCCCGCGTCGAATGCAGGATATTCTCGTCGGCAGCGTATTCGCGTTCGGCGGCATAGCTATCCAGCAGCCGATCCGGCGCCGCGCCCTCCAGCACCAGCGCCAGTTTCCAGGCCAGGTTGTCGGCATCCTGGATGCCGCTGTTGGCGCCGCGGGCACCGAACGGCGATACGCCATGGGCGCTGTCGCCGGCAAACAGCACGCGACCATGGCGGAATGTATCCATCCGCGAACAGGCGAAGGTGTAGACGCTCACCCATTCCAGGGTGAAGGCGACATCCTCACCCAGCAGTGCCCTGATACGCGGGATGACGCGCTCCGGCTGTTTTTCCGCTTCAGGATCGGCGTCGCGCCCAAGCTGGAAATCAATGCGCCAGACATCATCGGGCTGGCGGTGCAGCAGCACGGACTGATTGCGATGGAACGGCGGATCGAACCAGAACCAGCGCTCGGTGGGGAAGGCCGCCGCCATTTTCACATCGGCAATCAGGAAGCGGTCGTTGAACACCCTTCCCTTGCTTTCCAACCTGAGCTGTCCGCGCACGGGACTGCGGGCGCCATCGCAGGCGACGAGATACCGGCAGCGCAGACGATATGTCCCGTCCGGCGTCTCGATGACAATCTCGGCATGATCCGCATTCTGGGTGACCGCAACCACCTTGTTGAGCCAGCGGATATCGAGGTTGTCCAGGCTGCCGGCATGATCGGTCAGATAGCCTTCGACATAATACTGCTGAAGATTGATGAAGGCTGGACGGTGATGACCGGTATCCGGCAGCAGGTCGAAGCTGTAGGCCATATCGTCGCGAAAGAAGACCTTGCCGACATTCCACGACACGCCCTTGTCGACCAGGCGCTGGCCGCAGCCGAGGCGGTCGAAAATCTCGAGCGAGCGTTTGGCGAAGCAGATGGCGCGCGAGCCCGACGACAGCCGGTTACTGTCGTCCAGCAGCACGACCGGCACGCCGCGCTGGGCCAGATCGATGGCCAGTGTCAGTCCCACCGGCCCCGCGCCCACGATCGCCACAGGGTGCACGGCTGGGATCGCCGCGTCCTGATCCGGCGCGCGGCGATATTCCAGGGTCAGGGTCTGGTAATCGACACCCATCCGCGTTCCACCCGATCCGGATTGCTTCCGGTATCCGTCAATACTGCCCAGCGGGCCGCAGAAAAGCGAGGGGTGGAAAAGCAAGGGCCGCGCCTCCTGGGAGGCACGGCCCTGCGGTTTGATCAGAAAGAATGGGGTTTGATCAGAAAGAAACCGACGCGGTCAGCCGACCGCCTCCTTCAGCGTCTTGCCGGCGCGGAATTTCGGCTGCTTCGTCGGCGGCAGATCGATCCGCTCACCGGTTCGTGGGTTACGGCCCGGGCTTGCCGCCCGGGTTCCCACAAAGAAGCTGCCGAAGCCAACGATCCGGACCTCATCCCCGCGGCGAAGCGCCTCGGTGATAAGGTCGAAGACCGATTCCACGGCCCGTTCCGCCTGTTCCTTGCTGAGGCCCGCGCTGTCGCGCACCTGGGCCATCAGGTCCTGTTTATTCACGCTGGCGCCCTCCGGACTGCTGCCTGCGGTCAATGCTTGACCATGCCCTCACGGTCGCCTTCGCCTTCCGGCTCGACCACCGCAGGTTTGTTCAAATCGTCAACGTCTGCCCACTCAATTGGTTTCAATTCCGCCACTAAAGCGTGCTTGAGAACCTCCTCACAGGTGGCCACCGGGACGATTTCGAGACCCTTTTTGACATTGTCCGGGATCTCGACCAGGTCCTTTTCGTTCTCCTTCGGGATCAGAACCTTCTTGATGCCGCCGCGATGGGCCGCCAGAAGCTTCTCCTTCAGGCCGCCGATGGGCAGGACCCGGCCCCGCAGGGTGACCTCGCCAGTCATCGCCACGTCCTTGCGGACCGGGATGCCCGTCAGCACCGAGACGATCGAGGTGACCATGGCCACGCCGGCCGAGGGGCCGTCCTTCGGGGTTGCCCCCTCCGGCACGTGGATATGGATGTCCCGCTTGTCGAAGATCGGCGGCTTGATACCGAAGGCCACCGCCCGGGCGCGCACGAAGGAGCGTGCGGCCTGCACGGATTCCTGCATCACTTCGCCCAGCTTGCCGGTGATGGTCATGCGGCCCTTGCCGGGCAGCATCACCGCTTCGATGGTCAGCAGCTCGCCGCCCACTTCCGTCCAGGCCAGGCCGGTGACCGTGCCGATCAGATCCTCCAGCTCGGCTTCGCCATAGCGGTGACGACGCACGCCGGCATACTTGTCGAGGTTCTTCGGTGTGACCTTCACCGACTTCACGCCCTTCGACAGGATTTCCTTCACCGCCTTGCGGGCCAGGTTGGCCAGCTCACGCTCCAGCGAACGCACGCCGGCCTCACGGGTGTAGTAGCGGACCAAGTCGCGCAGGGCCTCGTCCGTGATCGACCACTCGCCCTTCTTCAGGCCGGCGGCTTCGATCTGCTTGTTGATCAGGTGGCGCTTCGCGATCTCGATCTTCTCATCTTCGGTGTAACCCGGGATGCGGATGATCTCCATACGATCCAGCAGCGGCTGCGGCATGCGCAGGCTGTTGGCCGTGCAGATGAACATCACGTCCGAGAGGTCGTAATCGACCTCGAGATAGTGATCGCTGAAGGTACTGTTCTGCTCAGGGTCGAGCACTTCCAGCAGCGCCGAGGACGGATCGCCGCGGAAGTCCTGGCCCATCTTGTCGATCTCGTCGAGCAGGAAGAGCGGATTGTTGGTCTTCGCCTTCTTCATCGACTGCACGACCTTGCCGGGCATCGAGCCGATATAGGTGCGGCGATGGCCACGGATTTCGGCTTCGTCACGCACGCCGCCGAGCGACACGCGCACGAAGTTGCGGCCGGTCGAGCGGGCGATCGACTTGCCCAGCGAGGTCTTGCCGACGCCCGGCGGGCCGACGAGGCACAGGATCGGGCCTTTCAGCTTGCCCGAACGCTGCTGCACGGCGAGGTACTCAAGGATACGCTCCTTGACCTTCTCCAGACCGTAGTGGTCGTCGTTCAGCACCTTCTCGGCGTTCTTGATGTCCTTCTTGACCTTGCTGCGCTTGCCCCACGGGATCGACAGCATCCAGTCGAGGTAATTGCGGATGACGGTGGCTTCGGCCGACATCGGGCTCATCGAGCGCAGCTTCTTCACCTCGGCCACGGCCTTTTCACGGGCTTCCTTGCTGAGGCGGGTCTTCTTGATACGCAGTTCGATCTCGGCCACCTCGTCGCGGCCGTCCTCGCCCTCGCCCAGCTCCTTCTGGATCGCCTTGAGCTGTTCGTTCAGGTAATACTCGCGCTGGGTCTTCTCCATCTGGCGCTTCACGCGCGAGCGGATCTTCTTCTCGACCTGCAGCACGCCGATCTCGCCTTCCATCATGGCGTAGACGCGCTCGAGGCGTTCCACCACATTGGCGATTTCCAGCAGCTCCTGCTTATCGCTGATCTTGATGGTCAGGTGCGAGGCGACCGTGTCGGCCAGCTTGGAGGCGTCGTCGATCTGGTTCAGTGACACCAGGACTTCCGGCGGAATCTTGCGGTTCAGCTTCACATACTGTTCGAACTGGTTGATCACCGAACGCGACAGCGCTTCGATCTCACGACCTTCGCCGACATCGTCGCTCACCACTTCGGCCTGAACCTGGAAGAAGTCGGCGTTCTCGTTGAACTTGACGATCTTGGCGCGCTGGCTGCCCTCGACCAGCACCTTTACGGTGCCGTCAGGCAGGCGCAGCAGCTGCAGCACCGAGGCGATGGTGCCGACCGTGTGAATGTCTTCGGGGTTCGGATTGTCCTGGCCGGCGTTCTTCTGGGCGACCAGCATGATCTGCTTATCGTCCTTCATGACATCTTCGAGCGCCCGCACCGATTTCTCGCGACCGACAAAAAGCGGCACGATCATGTGGGGGAATACGACGATGTCCCGCAGCGGCAGGACAGGGAAGACTTGGGCGCGGGGTGCTGTAAACATGCTTGGCTTCATCCTGAAGGACGGCTATTGGGAGGCCGGAAAGGCGCCCGATTTTGCCGCCTGATGGCAGTTAAGATGGGAATTCCGGCAAGGTCCGTCAAGCCACGGTCCCTGCAACAAAAGGCATAGTGATGATACAACCCGAGTCGCAACCGAACGAGATACTGGAACTGGCCCTGCTTGACGTTCGCGGCGGACAGACCCGGGCCTTTGAAACCGCACTCAGCGAGGCTTTGCCGCTGATCCGGCGCCAACCCGGCTGTCTGAAAGCCGAGATAAGGCCCTGTGTGGAAAACCCAAACAGATACCTGTGCTGGTGACCTGGGTCACACTGGCGGCCCATGAAACCGGCTTCCGCCAATCGCAGGATTACCGCCGGTGGCGCGCCTTACTGCACGGATTCTACGAACCTTTTCCCGTCGTGGAACATTACGGGCCGCCACTCGGCTGAGCGCGGCCCGCAACTTATCAACAGGGTTAACGCCGTCAGAAAGCAGCAACGCCGTCAGGCGCTGACGTCTTCCTGCTTGCGGTCGGCGTAAATCAGCAGCGGCTTGGCGCGGCCCTCGACCACGTCTGGCGCGATCACCACCTCCTCGACACCGTTCATATTCGGCAAATCGAACATCGGGTCGAGCAGGATCGATTCCAGGATCGAGCGCAGGCCGCGGGCGCCGGTCTTGCGGGCAATCGCCTTGCGCGCCACCGCACCGACGGCTTCTTCGGAGAAGGTGAGCTTGACGTCTTCCATCTCGAACAGGCGCTGATACTGCTTGATCAGGGCATTCTTCGGCTTGGTCAGGATGTCGACCAGCGCCGGCTCGTCCAGATCGTTGAGCGTGGCGATCACCGGCAGACGGCCGATGAATTCCGGGATCAGGCCGAACTTGAGCAGATCGTCCGGCTCGACTTCTGCCAGGATCTCACCCGAGCGGCGCTCGTCCGGACCACGCACTTCGGCGCCGAAGCCGATCGAGGTGCCCTTGCCGCGACCGGCAATGATCTTCTCCAGGCCGGCAAAGGCGCCGCCGCAGATGAACAGGATGTTGGTGGTATCCACCTGCAGGAATTCCTGCTGCGGATGCTTGCGGCCGCCCTGCGGCGGCACGGAGGCGACCGTGCCTTCCATGATCTTCAGCAGGGCCTGCTGCACGCCCTCGCCCGACACGTCGCGGGTGATGGACGGGTTGTCGGACTTGCGGCTGATCTTGTCGACTTCGTCGATATAGACGATGCCGCGCTGCGCCCGCTCGACATTGTAGTCGGCCGACTGCAGCAACTTGAGGATGATATTTTCCACGTCCTCGCCCACGTAACCGGCTTCGGTCAGCGTGGTGGCGTCAGCCATGGTGAAGGGCACTTCCAGGATGCGGGCCAGCGTCTGCGCCAGCAGGGTCTTGCCGCAACCGGTCGGGCCGACCAGCAGGATGTTCGACTTGGCCAGTTCGACGTCGTTGTTCTTGCCGCCATGGCCGATGCGCTTGTAGTGATTGTGCACCGCGACCGAGAGAACCTTCTTGGCGTGGTTCTGGCCGATCACATAATCGTCGAGCACCCGGCAGATTTCCTGCGGGCTCGGCACGCCGTCCCGGGTCTTCACCAGAGCGGACTTATGCTCTTCACGGATGATATCCATGCAGAGCTCAACGCACTCGTCACAGATGAACACCGTCGGACCGGCAATCAGCTTGCGCACCTCGTGCTGGCTCTTGCCGCAGAACGAGCAGTACAAGGTGTTCTTGGAGTCACCGCCGCTCAATTTGGTCATACCTGCTCCACTGAGCGGGCCGGCGCCGGGCGACGCAGGCCCCTATTCCATCGAATCGTCATCATAAGGAAGCCACGCTCCGCACACAACGGAGATAGGCCCCCGAAGCCCCCACCAAAAGCCCGGAAAGGGGTCACATTACGATGATTTAACGCCCTCAGGCCGCCCGGCAAGCCGGCTGGCTGCCCAAGCGCCTGACATAGCGGCGAAAATCGCCGCCGGGCCGTACCGGGAACGAACCGTCCCTTACTTCTTGGGAGCGGTTTCGGGGCGCTTCTCCGCAACTTCGTCGACCAGACCAAAAGCCTTGGCTTCGGTCGGGGTCAGGAAACGGTCGCGTTCCATCGCCGTCTCGATCTTGTCCACATCCTGGCCGGTATGCTTGGCATAGATGGCGTTCAGGCGGTTGCGCAGATTCAGGATTTCCTGGGCGTGGATTTCAATGTCCGCCGCCTGGCCCTGGAAGCCGCCCGAGGGCTGATGGACCATGATCCGGGCATTGGGCAGGGAATAGCGCATGCCCTTCTCACCCGCCGCCAGCAGCAGCGAGCCCATCGAGGCCGCCTGGCCGATGCACAGCGTCGAAATCTTCGGCCGGATGTACTGCATCGTGTCGTAGATCGCCAGGCCGGAGGTCACCAGACCGCCGGGGCTGTTGATATACAGCGAGATTTCCTTGTTCGGGTTCTCGGCTTCCAGGAACAGCAACTGCGCCGTCACCAGGGAGGCCACCGCATCGTTGACCGGGCCGACCATGAAGATGATCCGCTCTTTCAGCAAACGGGAGTAGATGTCGTAAGACCGCTCGCCCCGGTTGGTCTGCTCGACCACCATCGGGACCAGCATGTTCATGTAAGTATCGACCATCTTTTCCATGGGACGCCCTGCAACTGAGAAATTTGTTCCCTTAATGTGGCGCAGACCCCCGCGTCCTTCAATGGCCCGGGACTGGGAACTTGCCCAACCGGAGGCCTGTTAGCGTCTCGGCTGACGAAGGAGGTGCCAATGGCCGACTGTGCATTCTGGCAATGCCTGTACACGCCCGGGCATGATGCGGCCTGCCTGGCCCGTCGCGGCACGGACGGCTGGCTGCTGCACGGAACCACCGTATTCCGGCACGAGGCTGGGCCCGCTTCCGTCAATTATGCCGTCGAGATCGACGCGGCATGGCGGAGCCGGCGCGGCACCGTACAGGGCTGGCTGGCTGGCCGCCGGCTGGATCACGTGATCGAGCATCGGCCCGGCAATGGCCCTCTGGGTGGCTGGTATCTCGACGACAGGCTGATCGACGAGCTCGGCCATCTTGTCGACCTTGATTTCGGCTTCACCCCAGCAACCAACCTGCAGCAGCTGCGCCGCGCAGACCTCAAGCCGGGCCAGACCATCGACATGTCAGTCGTCTGGTTCGATCTGAATGAGACTGGCCTGGTCGCGCTGCCCCAGCATTACGAGCGCCTTGATGAGACGCGCTATCAGTATGCCTCGCCGTCGGGACCCTACGAAGCGGTTCTGGAACTTGCGCCGAACGGCTTCACGAAAACCTATCCCGAGCTCTGGCGGATGGAGTCCTGAACGAAAATGAAAAAACGCCGGGCAAGCCCGGCGTTTTCCTTACATTGGCATAGGATCGGACGATCAGGCGACCGCCTCGACCTCCTTCTGCAGTTCTTCCTTGCTGACCGGCTTGTCGGTCACGGTGGCCATCTCGAGGATGAAATCGACCACCTTGTCTTCGAAGATCGGGGCGCGCAGGCTGTTGGCGGCCTCCGGGTTCTTCTGGAAATACTCCATCACCTGGCGCTCCTGGCCGGGGAAGCGGCGGGCCTGCTCGACCATCGCGCGGGTGACTTCGTCGGGCTTCACTTCGATGTTGTTGACGCGGCCGACTTCCGACAGCAGCAGACCGAGGCGGATGCGGCGCTCGGCGATCTTGCGATACTCGGTCTTCAGTTCGTCCTCGGTCTTCTTTTCTTCGGTCAGTTCGGCTTCCAGGCGCGCCTTGTCGCCGCTGATCTCGGTCCAGATCTGCTGGAATTCCATATCGACCATGCCTTCCGGCACGGCGAAGCTGTTCTGCTCAGCCAGCTGGTCGAGCAGGCCGCGCTTCAGCTTCATGCGCGACAGGCTCTTATACTCCTGGCCCAGGTCGCGCTTGATGTTCTCCTTCAGCTCCTGCAGCGAGCCGAGGCCGAAACGCTTGGCCAGCTCGTCGTCGATCACGACAGCGCCGGCGCCGCGGACTTCCTTCATGGTGCAGGCGAATTCAGCCGGCTTGCCGGCGAGGTCGGCATTGCCGTAATTCTCCGGGAAGGTGACGGTGACGGTCTTGTCGTCGCCGGCCTTCAGGCCGACCAGCTGGTCCTCGAAGCCGGGGATGAAGCTGTTGGAGCCCAGCACCAGCGGATAATCGCTGGCGGTGCCGCCTTCGAACTTCACGCCGTCGACGCTGCCCGAGAAATCGATCACCACCTGGTCGCCCTTTTCAGAGGCGCGCTCGACCTTCTCGTAGGTCTTCTGCTGGTCCGACAGGCGGGTCAGGAATTCATCGACTTCCGTATCGGCCGGCTCGACCACCAGACGCTCAAGCTTGATCGCCTTGTAGTCGCCGGCCGGGATTTCCGGCAGCACCTCGATGGCGATGGTGCATTCGAAATCCTTGCCTTCCTCGAAGGTCTGGATGTCGACCTTGGGCTGCATCGCCGGACGCAGGTTCTTTTCTTCCAGGGTCTGCTGAAGCGCGGTGTTCACCGACTCTTCCATCGCCTCGCCCAGCAGGGCGCGACCATACTGCTTCTTCACCAGCGCGGCCGGCGCCTTGCCCGGACGGAAGCCCGGCATGTTGACCTGGGCGCGGATGGTTTCCAGCTTCTGGTTGACGGTGCTTTCCAGCGCGGCGGCGTTGATAACCACCTTGTATTCGCGCTTCAGGCCGGAGGCGCTGATTTCCGTGATCTGCATGACCGAACTACCTGTCTCTTCGTAAGAAATTTCGTGGCGCCAGCGCTGCCGGGAAACTGGTGCGGGCGGAGGGACTTGAACCCACACGCCTTGCGGCACAGGAACCTAAATCCTGCGTGTCTACCAGTTCCACCACGCCCGCTTTTCCCGCGCCGGGGCCGGCGCGAAGGCGGAAGTCTATAGCACGGTCAATACGGCCGCGCGAGGCTTTTGGGGGGTTTTCCGCAGGCCCGGAAAACCGGGATTAACGGCTTGTTTCAGCTGGGCTTTTTGGCCGGGCGCTGGTCGCAGCGCAGCATCGCCGCGCGCTCGGCGAACCACTTGTCGCTGTAGCCGCAATCGCGGAACTCGTCATAGAACGGCCCGCCGATCGTGTAATGCACGATGGAGACGTCCTTTTCATAAGGATCGTAGTCGGCCAGGTGGTTCCAGCGATGCGGCAGGTCGCCGATCTGGTGGTCGCCGTCCAGCCATTTGAACTGGTGCAGCTGCAGCCCGGTGGCGGTGTTGACGAAATCGGGCGTCAGCGCCGTGCATTTGGCGCAGTTGAACAGCATGACGCTGGACCAGTTCTTCTTCTCGTATTTGGTCTGCACCTTGTCGAGGAACTTCAGGTCCTCGGCCGGCACATGGTTGTGTTTGACCACCTGCACGGCATAGCGCTCGTCGCGCAGGTCCCACAGCTTGGCGATGTCGTCCACCACCGCCATGTCGTCGTCCATGAAGATCGCCCAGCCCTCGAAACCGGCCAGATACGGGGTCAGGAAGCGGGAAAACGAGAAATCGGTCGACTGGATGGCGTCATGCGGGCGCTTGTAGATGCCCTGGAGCTGGTTCAGCGCCAGATGGGTGATGGCCACCGGCTGCGAACTGTTGCGAATGATGCTGTGGGCGGCGACGCTGGAGGCCACCGGGGCCGCCCGGCTGTAGCCGATAAAGACGCGAATCATCCTGACTCTCCCGAAGATCCTCCGTGCTTACCCTACCAAACTCTACCAATTATTAACGGCGGCGGTCTGCCGTTATCCCCGGACGGGTTCCGGATGCTTCCCGATAGTTCCGGATGCTTCCCGCAGCTTCCCCCGACCTTCGTTTGCGTTCGTTTCGCTTCGTTTGGGCTTCGATTGCGTTCGCTTGGCTTCGTTCGGCTTCGTTCGGCTTCGTTCGGCTTCGCGTTAACTAAAACATCCACTCAAAGTGGTAATTTTAACTTTCTTAATATAGAACTTAAAGAGAACATTTCAATGGGCATTTTCCGAACCTCTGGCTGGCCCTGCCGCGACTACCCCGGCTGAGCGGTCCCGGAGGCCGAAGCCCTGGCGTCACGGCGCAGCGTGGCAGTCCGCTTGCGGTACCAGATGATGACACCCGTAACCGACAGCGCTGCGACGACGATGCCCATGACCGAAACAACGATGCGCCCCGGCAGGCCGAGGATGCGGCCTGAATGCAGGGGAAACTGCAGGCGTAAAAAGACATCGCCCGCGGTGCCCTGCCACGGAAGCTGCTCGCCGCGCGATCGTCCGGTCTCGCTGTCGAAGTAGAGCACTGTCGCGCCTCCGGCCGTTGACGCGAATTCATCGCCCGGCACGAAGAAGCTCACGCCATACACGCCGAAGCGGTCGGCATACGACACCTTCCCGACCGGCGCCGTCCAGCCGCGCCGGTCGGCCTCGCTACGGCCGATATCCGCGATGCCGGAAAAGGAAATCGCCGGATGTCCCGGATCAGGTGTCACGCGCCGGTACTGCCTGTCGTAAGGACCAGGCGTCAGGCCGGAGAGGAAAGACATGAGAGGCCGGGCGGCTTCGTTATACAGATTGATCGACGCACCGCTGAGCGCGAGCACGAACAGCAGTATCCAGGTCCACAGGCCGAAGGCGCGATGGATATCGAAATTGATGCGATACGCACTGCCACCGGTCTTGATAACCCAAGCCGGTCGCCAGCGCGCGAACCAGCCGCGTGCCAGCCGCCGCTCCACCGCCGGCAGCCGATCGGCCCTGGCAGCGCGGCCGGGCGGCAGCGTGAGCCAGAAGCCGACAAAACAATCCAGCATCCAGATCACGGCGATTGCGCCCATCAGCCAGATGCCCCAGCGCGCCGGCAGGTGAAGCGAATAATGGAAAATGTACAGGAAGGGAATCAGGTGCGCACGATCGACACGGCCTGCACCGTATTGGCGCTGGCCGAGAACTGTGCCGGATGACGGATCGATGAAAATCTGGTTGTAGCCGATGACGAAATGCGTGCCCGTCGCGGGATCGATACGCGGCGCGACATAGGCCAGCGCGGCGCGCCCCGGCGCATCCGGCACCTGGATAGTGGTGACATAGATCTGCGGCCTCGCCGCCTGCACCGCCGACACCAGCTCGCCGAGCGGACGATCCGGCCCGACAGCAGGAACCCGGAACAGATCCGGGTTCAGCCATGTGTCAAGTTCGGCATGGAAGGCGACGATGCTGCCCGTCAGCCCGGCGACCACCAGAAAGACGGCGAGCGCCAGGCCGGCATACCGATGCAGCTTCGTCAGGATGACGCGGCGCACGAACCCCCGTCACCAGGCATATTTGAGCGTGGCGAGCACCACGCGCCTGCCGCCGAACTGGCATCCGGTCAGGCTGGCGCAGTTGGATACATATTCCTTGTCGGCAAGGTTAGCACCATTGATGGCGATCTGTGCCCCCGCCAGCGACGGACTCAACTGCTTCAGGTCATAGCTGACCTCGGCATCGAAGACCGTGAAGCTCGGAACCTCGAAGCTGTTCGTGGTATCGCCGAAGGTCGCGCCGATATAGCGGCCGCCCACGCCCAGGCGCAAACCGGCCATCGGCCCATACTTGAAAGTGTAATCCGTCCACAGCGCAGCCATGTTGGTCGGGACAGCCGTTGGCGTCTTTCCCCGGTCCGTGCTGTTGCTCTTCGTCACTTCTGCATCGGTATGAGTATAGGCGGCGACCAGGTTCCAACCTTCGGTCAGGCTTGCCTTGCCTTCCAGTTCAAAGCCTTTTGAGCGCACCTCGCCGGTCTGGATCCTGAAACTGGTGTTTGCCGGGTTGGGTGTGGTGACATTCTCGCGGCGCAGGTCGTAGGCCGATGCCGTGATAAAGCTGTTGTATCCGGTCGGCTGGTATTTGACGCCGATCTCGTACTGCGTGCCGGTCTCCGGCTTGAAAGGCTGCCCGGCGATATCGGTGCCGGAAACAGGCAGGAAGGATTCGCTGTAGCTCACATACGGCGCCAGGCCGTTGTCGAACAGATAGACCACGCCTGCACGTCCGGTGAAGGCATTGTCGGTCATGTCCGTCTTCGTATTGCCGAGACGGTTATCGGTCTGGGCCCGCGCCCAGTCATGACGGCCGCCGAATGTCAGCACCCAGTTCCTGTCGAACTTCACCTGGTCCTGCAGATACAGGCCGAGCTGATCGGAATGCATGTCGGTGCTGGTCGTGATGGCCGGCATCGCGATGCTGCTGCCATAGACCGGATTGAACATGTCCAGGGTCGTCACCGCCGTGCCACCCAAGCGATGATCCACGGTGGTGCCATAATAGTCGGCCCCCATCAGCAGGGTGTGGTCGATATTCGCGGTCTTGAACTTCACCTCAGCCTGGTTATCGAGCGTGGCGATCTGGGCGTCGCCGAAGGTTACCGACGTGCTGCGATTGATGGTGCGCTGGTTCGCCTGGATGCCGGTTACGCGGATGAAGCGCCGGTCGACTTCCATGTCTCGGTAGCGGGCATTCTGGCGCAGGGTCCATGAGTCGCTCAGCAGATGTTCGAGCTGATATCCGATCGATGTTGCTTCGTTGGTCATCTGGTCGAAATTCGGCTCGCCGACGAAGAGGCTGGAGGGAATCTTGCCGTTCGGGTTGGACAAGACGGAACCGGCTGCGGGCACGCCCGTATTGAAGGCGCCGTCCTGGCGGATGTAGTCGGCGAAGAGCGTCAGGCTGGTCGCGTCCGTCGGATTCACGGACAGTGAACCCGCGACGAAGACACGGTTGTCCTTGGTATAATCGACCTGCGTGTCGCTATCGCGGCCGAGCGCCGTCAGCCGATAGCTGACCTTGCCATTCCCGATCTGGCCGCCTGTATCGCCTGCAATCTGCTTGCGGTCGAAGTTGCCGCCCTGCACTTCAACTTCACTGAATGGCGTGCCGGTCGGGCGCTTGGTGACGCTGTTGACGATGCCGCCGGGAGAATTCATGCCATACAGGACCGACGCCGGGCCGCGCAGAACCTCGACCCGCTCCAGAGCGTATGGCTCGGTGATGTCGTAGCCATAGAAATCCGTGGTCGAGCGGCGCAGGCCATCCTGGTACAGGTTGCCAGCGAACTGCGTGAAGCCGCGAATGATCAGGCCGTCATGCACGGCCTGCACGCCGGCCGATTCCGTCCGGATACCGGAGGTATAGCGCAGCGCTTCGGCCACCGTGCGAGGCTTCTGCGTCTCGATCTGGTCGCGCGTCACGACCGAGATCGCCTGCGGCGTCTCGATCAGTGGCGTGTCGGTCTTGGTTGCGGTCGCACTGCGTTTTGCCACGAAGCCATCCACCGGACCCCAGGCGGTTTCAGGGGCGCGCTGGCCCTGCACCGTCAGGGTCGGCAGCACTGTGTTGCCGCTGCCGCGCGGCGCTTCCACCAGGCTCAATCGGCCGGGGCCGGTCTGGCTGTAGGTATAGCCGGTGCCGTCCAGCATGCGGGCCAGCGCTTCCTGCGGCGTCATCGAACCCGAGACGGCCGCGCTGCGCAGGCCCTGCACCTTGGCGGAATCATAGACGATCTGGATGCCGGCACGGTCGGCCAGTGCCAGCAGGGCGCGGTTGAGGTCCTGGGCCGACAGGTTGAACTCGATACGCTGTCCAATCTGCATTTGTGCCTGCGCAGCCGGGACGGCTGCCATCAGCCCCACAGCCAGTGCCATTGCACCCAGCGTCGCGCCCAGACGGTTGCACGACATCGGTCCCGGCAGTGTCGGCCGGGTAAAAGGCTTCGCCCCCATACTCAAATCCCCCTTACGCCCATATGACTATGCGCAAATGCCTTGCAGTTGCGACTTCATTACGAGGACGTGCCAGGGCGCAGAACCGAGTAAGGCTTTTTATAAAATGTTGTTTTGAGGCTGATTTCTGCTGTCAGTAGATCACAGCCAGCAGCGGCAGCAGCCGCGCCTGGGCTTTCAACTCGCTGGCAATGGCTTTCACGGCGCCATCGATATCGTCGGTATTGAAGATGCCACTGATCCGCCGGTCGGCCAGGCTGCGATCGGCAATCACGATCTGCCCGCGCCGGTAGCGGTTCAGCGCGGCAATCACCTCAGACAGCGGCTGCTGGTCGAAGATCAGTTTGCCGCGCTGCCAGGCCGTCATGCGGGCCACATCCGCCGCATCGAGCGGCGCGATTCTCCCCGCGGTGTCATAGGCAATCGCTCGGCCGCTCGGCAACACGGTCCGGTCGGTCTGGTTTGTCGTGCCAGTCGCGACTTCCACTGCATGTTCGGTGACGGCGACCTGCACGCCGTCCGCTAAAAGCTCGACAGAAAACTGCGTGCCCAGAGCGCGGGTCGAACCGTTCCGGCCCGCCACCACAAACGGGCGGCCGCCCGCGGTAGCCAGCGGCGCGACGGTGAAATAGGCCGAACCGGAGAGCAGTTCGACGCGGCGCTCGGTGCCCGAGAAATTCAGGGCCAGCGCAGAGTCCGGTGCGAGATCCGCCGTGCTGCCATCGGGCAATTTAACGCTGCGCATCGTGGCTGGCGCGGCGGCATAATCGGCGCGCAGCAGCAGAACGGGATTGCCGAACCAGAATGATGCGGCCGCAACGATCACCGCAATCGAGGCCGCCATCGCGCTGATGGCCGGCCAGTGACGCACACGGCCCGGCCGTGCCGGCTGATCCAGCAGAGGCGCGATATCCTGCCGCAGATATCCCGGCTCACGGCCCACCGCGGCCATCCGATGCCATGCTGCCTCGGCCGCGTCGAAGGCGGTGCGATGGGCGGTACTGCGGTTCAGCCAGATCTCGAACCTGCGCTGCTCGGCGGGACTGAGGGCGCCGCCAAGCTGTCGCGCAAGCCATTCGCTGGCTTCATCCGCGACGGTGTTATCCGGATCGACGAGCGGGTTCACGATGCTGGTCCACGACATGCTTTCATCACGAAGACGATTCATTACTAAGACGATGGGGGCGTCCGAATCACGTAACTCTGGTGGCAAGACTCAATCCGACTGCAACTTTATGCGTCTGGTGACATGCCGGATCGCCCGGCTCAGATGCTTCTGGACCGTACTGGTTGAAACATCCAGCGCGGCGGCGGCCTCGGCATAGCTCATGCCTTCTGCGCGCACCAGAAGAAAGGCCTGGCGCGTCAGCAGGGGCAGTTCGGCGACAATGGCCTGCAGGCGCTCCAGCTCCTGCCGCGCCTCATAGGCGCGGTCGATGGCCGGTGCGTCTTCGGCGACTTCGGCCATCGCGTCATGGGCGGTGGGCGTCGTCTGCTGGCGGCGCTCCATGCGGATATGATCGATCGCCAGGTTGTTGGCGGTGCGGAACAGGTAGGACCGCTCTTCCAGGATGACGCCGGAGCCGTTCTGCTGGGCGAAGCGGATGAAGGTTTCCTGCGTCAGGTCGGCAGCCAGCTCCATATTCCGGAGCTTGCGGTGCAGGTAGGCCTGGATCTCGGCCCGATGGGCGAGAAACAGACGTTTTAAATCCCTGCCTGGCACCCTGTCCGCCTTACCCTGACCCCGAAGACCGACAGAATAATGCTAGTGATAACCAGTCGCAACAAATAACCGTGGTGAATCGCCCGACTACGGTATTATAATACCACTATCGCCGCGGGGTCCCGGCGTCTGGCATATTGGCGCAGCACGGGGCGCTGCATGTTCATACCGAAGCTGATCACCTGTCTGCGGGAAGGCTATGGCCTGGCCGTGCTGCGGCGCGATGCGCTGGCGGGGCTGACGGTGGCCATCGTTGCCCTGCCGCTGGCCATGGCGATTGCCATCGCCTCGGGCACCACGCCGGACAAGGGCCTGGTCACCGCGATTGTCGCCGGCTTCCTGATCTCGGCGCTGGGCGGCAGCCGCCACCAGATCGGCGGGCCGACCGCCGCCTTCGTCATCGTCGTCTATGGCGTGATCGAGACACATGGCTTCGACGGCCTGCTGATCGCCACCCTGATGGCCGGGGCCATGCTGATCCTGCTCGGCGCGCTGCGACTGGGCACGCTGATCAAATACATCCCCTATCCTGTGGTTGCCGGTTTTACCGCCGGCATCGCCCTCACCATCCTCTCCACCCAGGTGAAGGATTTCTTCGGCCTCGACCTCGCCCGTGTGCCAGCCGATTTCCTCGCCCGCTGGAGCGACTATGCGCGCGCAGCACCCAGCATCGACCCGATCACCACCGCGATTGCGCTGGTCACGCTGGGCCTCATCCTGATCCTGCGCAGTTGGAAACCGGCCTGGCCTGCCATGCTGATCAGCATCGTCATCGCAACCGTGCTGGTGCATCTGCTGGACCTGCCGGTCGAGACCATCGCCGATCGTTTCGGCGCCATCCCCAGCCAGTTGCCCGCACCATCGATCCCCGCCGGCATGACCTGGCAGCGCCTGCTGGACCTGCTGCCCAGCGCCATCACCATCGCGCTGCTGGCCGGCATCGAGAGTTTGCTGTCCTGCGTGATCGCCGACCGCCTCACCGGACGGCAGCACAAATCCAATATCGAACTGATCGGCCAGGGTGTGGCCAATATCGCCTCGGCGCTGTTCGGTGGCCTGCCGGCGACCGGCGCGCTCGCCCGCACCGCCACCAATATCAAGGCCGGCGCTGTAACACCGGTGTCAGGGATGCTGCATGCCGCCTTCCTGCTGCTGTTCATGTGGCTGCTGGCGCCGCTGGCCGGCATGGTGCCGCTGGCGGCGCTGGCCGGAATGCTGGTGATCGTGGCCTGGACCATGAGCGAGGCCGAACGGCTGCCGCAATTCCTGCGGGCCACCCGCGGCGAGCAACTGGTGCTCGTCGTGACCTTCGTGCTGACCGTGGTGGTGGACATCACGGCAGCACTGCTCGCCGGCGTGGCGCTGGCGCTGCTGCTGAAGCTGCCGGCTATGATCCGCGCAAGGCGGCCAACGGACGCCTGACCGCATCGGGCAGGTCATCGGCGATCAGTCCGGCGCCAGCTTCCGATGCCGCCGCACCATGCAGCCAGACGGCGGCGCAGGCCGCCTCGAAAACCGGCATGCCCTGCGCCAGCAGCCCGACGCAGAATCCGGCGAGCACATCGCCGGCCCCGGCCGTTGCCAGATCAGGAGACGCATTCGTGTTGATCGCCGCCTGCCCGTCAGGACTGGCGATCACGGTGTCGGCGCCCTTCAGCACGACCACGGCGCGGCTCAGCCGCGCGGCGGCGCGTGCCCGCGCCAGCTTGGGCAGGTCAACCAGATCGGGAAACAGACGCGCGAATTCGCCGTCATGCGGCGTCAGGATCGTGGGTCCCCTGACGGCGGCGAATAGCGCCTTCGGGGTGTCGGCAAAGACGGTGAGCGCATCGGCATCCAGCACGACACTGCGTTTGGTGGCCAGCGCCGCCAGCACCGCCTGCCGCGTCGCCATGCCACCGCCATTGCCGGGGCCGAGCAGCAGCGCATTGCAGCGCGGATCGGCGATCCTGCGGCGCCAGTCGGGGATACCGTCGCAGCGCAGGCGCATCAGCGCATCGGGACTGCCGGCCTGCAATATGGCTGCCTCAGGCTGCGCCAGCGTCACCAGCCCCGCACCGATGCGCAACGCCGCATGGCCGGAGAGCCGCGCGGCCCCGGCCAGCGCACCGCCGCGCACCAGCGCATGGCCGCGCGCAAATTTGTGGCCGTCAACCTGCCGCACCGGCAGACGGTGTTTCCACAGCGCCGGATCGTTGCGCCACTGCTGCGGCGCGATGGCGTCCAGAACGCCATCGGGAATGCCGATATCGGCCACATGCAACGCGCCGCAGAGCAGACGGCCCGGCAGCAGCAGATGGCCGGGCTTGGGCCGGAAGAAGGTGACCGTGCGGGTGGCGCGGATCGCCGTGCCACGGATTTGGCCATCGTCGCCATGCAGGCCGCTGGGCAGATCGACGGCAATCACCGGCTTGCCCTTGGCATTCACCGCCTCGACCAGCGCCAGGGCTGCGCCGTCGAGAGGTTTGCTGAGCCCGGCGCCGAACAGCGCATCGACAATGATATCGGCCTGCATGACCTGCGCCGGCGTCGCGGCGATCACCGGGCCGGTCCAGCGCTGCGCCATCGTGGCCGCGTCGCCCTTCAGTGCATCGCGCGGCCCGAACAGCAGCAGCCGCACGGTGCGGCCGGCCGCCTGCAGCAGCCGCGCCGCGACGAAACCGTCGCCGCCATTGTTGCCCGGACCGCAGAGGATCAGCACGCTGCCCTGCGGATGATGCCGCTGCACCATGCGCGCCACGGCGGCGCCGGCCGCTTCCATCAGTTGCACGCCCGGCAGGCCGGCAGAAATGGCGGCGCGGTCGGCTGCCGCCATTTCCGAAACCGTCAGCAGGGCGGCATTGGCGTTCATGCGATCTGCGGCCGCGGCTTGTGCCAGTCGGTCGCCGCTTCATAGGCCGCGCCGGCGCGCAGCAGCAGCTCTTCGCGATGCATCGGCCCGACCAGTTGCAGGCTGACCGGCAGGCTAGATTTCGAGAAGCCGCAGGGGATCGACAGGCCCGGCTGCTGGGTCAGGTTGAAGGGATAGGTGAAGGGTGTCCATTCAGTCCAGTAGGCATCGCCCATGCTTTCGGGCGCCAGGCGACCGGCGGTGAAGGGCAGCACGGCAAGGCTGGGCGTCAGCAGCAGGTCGTATGTCTCATGGAAACGCTTCATCAGCACGCCGAGTTTGCCGCGCTCGTTCTGCGCCTGCAGGTATTCCTTCGTGGTGATCTTCGCACCCGCCTCGGCGGTCTTCTGCAAGCCGGGATCAAGCAGCGCGAATTTCTCTTTCGAGAGCGCCATGGTGGCGTTGTGCGCGCCAAGGAACCAGTGCACATGAAACATTTCGATGGGATCGGGGAAACCCGGATCGACCTGCTCGACGATAGCCCCCAGAGCGGCAAACTGCTTCGCCGCCACATCCACGGCCGCCGCGATCTCGGGATCGACTTTGGCAAAGCCCAGCGTCGGGCTGTAGGCGATCTTCAGCCCCTGCACGCCCTCGTTCAGGTTTGACGTGTAGTCGCGGCCATCGTAAGGCAGCGCGAACCAGTCGCGCGCATCGGGCTTCACCATCTCGTTCAGCATCAGGGCCGCATCGCGCACCGTGCGCGTCATGGGCCCGAGATGCGCGACGGTGCCAAACGGGCTGAGCGGCGCGGCCGGCACGCGGCCGAAATTGGGTTTGAGCCCGACGATGCCGGTGAAGCCGGCCGGAATGCGGATCGAGCCGCCCCCATCGGTGCCGACGGCAAAAGCCCCCAGCCCGGCCGCCACCTGCGCCGAGGCGCCGCCGGACGAGCCGCCGGGCGTGAGGTCGGTGTTCCACGGATTGCGCGTTATGCCGGTGAGTGGAGAATCCGTGACACCTTTCCAGCCCAGCTCCGGCGAGGTGGTCTTGCCGAGGATGACGCAGCCGGCCTCGCGCAGGCGCGCGGTGACGGGGGCATCCTCATCCCAGGCCTGATCGGGATCGACGGTCTTCGAGCCGCGCAGGGTCGGCCAGCGCCGGGTCAGGATGATGTCCTTGATCGAGGCGGCAACGCCATCGACGGGGCTGAGCGGCCGGCCGGTTTTCCAGCGCGCCTCGGAGGCTTGCGCATCGCGCAGCGCAGAGCCCTCGTCCACCAGGTTATAGGCGTTGAGCTTCGGGTTGACGGTGGCGATGCGCTTCAGCAGCGCCTGCGTCACCTCCACCGGCGACAGCGTGCCGGCACGGAAGGCATCGGCCTGGTCGGCCGCCGGCAGGTAGCACAGGTCTTCACTCATCGGATATCCCCGGTCAACGCGGCTGGAGGGTCATCGGCAGGCCGGGCGACGGCCGCAGGGTGATCTTGGCCACCGGTGCGACCTCCGCACCCGGCACCAGACGCGCACGCAATTTCTGCGCCAGCGTCGCCAGGATCAGCACCGCCTCGATCATCGCAAAGCCCTGCCCGATGCAGATGCGCGTTCCGGCGCCGAACGGCAGATAGGTGTAGCGGCGGCGCTGCGCGGCCTTGCCGGGGGCGAAGTTCTCCGGATCGAAGCTGTCGGGGTTCTGCCAGTACAGCCGGTGCCGCTGCATGATCCAGGGCGAAACAATCACCATGGTGCCGGCCGGGATGGCCATATCGCCAAAGCGATCATCGGCGACGGCCTGCCGCGCCGTGGTATGGGCCGGCGGGTAGAGTCGCATCGTCTCCTCGATCACCATGCGGGTATAGACCAGCTTCTCGTAATCGCCATAGACCGCCGCGCGGCCGCCCAGCACGGCATCAAGCTCGGCATGCAGCTTTGCCTCCACGTCCGGCGCATGGCTGAGCAGATACCAGGTCCAGGCCAGCGCCGTGGCCGTGGTCTCATGCCCGGCAAGGAAGAAGGTGGCCATCTGGTCGCGCACCTCGCGGTCGTCCAGCGCCGCTCCGGTTTCCTCATCGCGCGCGGCCAGCAGAAGGCCGAGCAGGTCTGAACCCAGATCGCCGCCATTCTGCGTGGCCCGCTCGCGCCGGCGCTGGATCAGGCCGTTGATGATGGCATCCATGTCGGCCAGCGCACGCTGGCCCTCGCGCGCATCGGGACGCGGCACCCAGCGCGGCAGCCCGAGCAGATCCGGGATATTGGGCCGCACTGTGACCTGGTAACGATCCATCGCTGCGCCCACAGCCGAAACGTCGGTGCCGTCATCCGAACCGAACATGGTGCGGGCGATGATATCCAGCGTCAGCAGCATCATCTGCTCGGCCAGGTCTATGCTCTGCCCCGCCGGCAAGGCGGTCAGCCGTGCGGCCAGCTTCGCTGAGAAGTCGGTCATGATCTCAGCAAAGCCGGCGAGCCGGCGCGGCTGGAAGATCGGCGCCATCATGCGGCGCTGGCGCTTCCACTCCGCGCCTTCGCTGGTCAGCAGGCTGTTGCCCAGACCGGGCTCCAGCAGGCGCTTGCCCACAGGATCGCGCTCGTAGTTCGCCGCATTGTCGAGCATGACATGGCGGATCAGATCCGGGTGGTTGGCCAGGATCATCGGCTTGAAGCCGAGACGGTAGAGGATGATGTCGCGCTCGAAGGCGTCTTTCGTGTAGGTGCCGACGGTATTCTCGCGCAGGGTCCGCAGCAGCTTGAACAGCGGCAGGCGCCGGTCGTGCCGTGGCGGAAATGCCGGAATGAAGGGCAGCGTATCGGCGGCGGTCATGCGGTTTACAGTGTCGTCGTCATGCCGCCATCGACGGTGAGCAGATGGCCGTTCACATAGGCGGCCGCCGGCGAGGCCAGGAACAGCGCGGCGCCGGCCAGTTCCTCGGGTTTGCCCCAGCGCCGCAATGGCGTGCGGTCGTTGACGAATTTCACGAACTCGGCGTTCTTCATCAGCTCGAGATTCAGCTCGGTCTCGAAATAGCCCGGCGCAATGGCATTGCAAGTAACGCCCGATGGCCCCAGCTCGGCGGCGAAGGCCTTGGTCAGGCCGAGAATGCCATGCTTGGCCGCCGAATAGGCGGGAATGCTGGCACGGCCCTTGATCGACAGCACCGAGCCGATGTTGATGATGCGGCCATGGCCGCGCCTGGCCATGCCGAGGCCGGCGGTGCGCGAGAGCGCGAAGGCCGCCGTGAGATCGACCTCCAGCACCTGGCGCCAGTCGTCCAGCGTATAGTCGCCGAGCGACTTGCGGATATTGATGCCGGCATTGTTGACCAGGATGTCGAGCTTGCCATGGACCTTCTCGATGGCGGCAATCGCCGCCTCGCCGGCGGGAATATCGGCGACGTCGAAGGCCGCGATCTCGGCCATGCCGTGTTTGCGCACCACCTCGGCTGCCGTTTCAAGGGTCTCGACATGGCGGCCGTTCAGCACCACCAGCGCGCCGGCCTCGGCAAACAGTTTGGCGAATTCCAGTCCGAAGCCCCGGGACGCTCCGGTGATCAGGGCGACCTGGCCGCTGAGATCGAACAGACGCTGCATCATGCCCATGATTGTTCCTCCGCTGCCGCAGAGTTTAGCGTTTTGGGCGTGGGATGCCAGCCTGCCGGCGTCAGAGGAACAGGGCCAACACGCCGGTATAGCCGTAGAGCCGGGCCTGGGCGATTTCGCCGCCGCAATACATGCCGACCAGCGGCAGATCGGGGAAGACGGTCTGGATGCGGGCCAGCTCGCTCGGATTCTGCACGAACTGGTCCTGGCAGCGCGCCATGCAGGAATACCACAGCGCCCCGCGCGGCACGCGGTCGCCGCAGCGGCGCTTGAGATCAGTGAGCATGCGGTCCATGTCGCGGCCCGCACTCTCGATATCGCGGCGACAGAAGAAGATCTGGTCGCCCTCCTCCACCATGGCGCCGATGGCGAGGCCGCCGGCCTGCGGATCGATGCCGACGATGTTGCGCACCAGGTAATCCGGCCGGTCGGCGCCGGTGATCGGCAGGCCAACCATCAGGCCGCTGCTGAGCTTGCGCAGATCGGTCAGCGACTGCACGGCGAAGCTGTCGCGCAGTACGTCATAGGCCGGCTTGGAATCCAGTTCGAGAATCACATTGCCGTCGGCGGCGGTGATGCTGTGCATCTCGCCGATCTGGGTGCAGCCCTGGGTCAGGCCGGTCAACACCGGCTGGGCATCGGAGAAGACCAGCCCCGACATGCCGCCCTCAACCGCGCCATCGGCCCATTGCGGACGCGGGCCACGCGCCGCGATCAGGCCGCCAATCAGATAGGCGCCGCAGGCCTCGGCAAAATCCTCGATCAGTTCAGGCAGGGCCGGAACCTGCGGATCGGCATGCACGATGCCGAGCCAGCCCTGCGGCCGCTCGGTCGGACGCTTGAAGATGGTGGCGCTGCCTTCGGGCACGGTGCCGACCAGGCAGGCGACGACGGGCTCGTCGCAGAATTCGGTATCGCCGGCGGCAACGCTGTAACCACAGGCGGCAATCATGGCGGAGATGCCGGTCGCCTCGGACAGGCGTTTCAGGATTTGCGGCAGGCGGTCGGCCATGCGGTCGCTGACATAGACGAAGCCGACATTGGCGGAGTCCGGCAGCGGCATGAGCTGCAGCAGACAGCCATCCACGGCCATCCGCCAATCCTCCGCGGCGCCGACTCCAAGGCGGAATCGCGAGCCTGTGGTCTGTTCGCTCATCGCCATCCTCCTGTGCTGCCGATCACAGTATAATAGACTGGCGGCTGCCGAAATGGGTCAAACCGTGAAATGATGCAATTGTTCCAGCCGGGAAACTGTCATGTTGCACCGCTTCTGCCTGCTCCTCATCCTGATCGCCTTGCCGGGCCTGGCCGCGGCAGCCGACCTGACCAGCCCGGTCGGGCGCTGGAAGACCATCGATGACGAGACCGGCAAGGAACGCAGCATTGTCGAGGTCAGCGATACCGGCACGGAGCTGCAGGGCCGCATCCTGAAAATCTTCTACCAGCCCGGCGACAAGATCGATCCCGTTTGCGAATTGTGCGAAGGCGAGATGAAAGACAAGCCGGTGATCGGCCTGACCTTCCTCTGGGGCCTGAAGCGTGATGGCAGCGACTGGACCGGCGGCGCCGTGCTCGATCCGAAGAACGGCAAGATCTACAACGCCAGGGTCAGCCTGACCGATGGCGGGAGCAAGCTGCGGATGCGCGGCTATATCGGCACGCCGCTGCTCGGTCGCACGCAGGTCTGGCTGCGCGAAGCCGACTAAATCCCGGAAAGATGTTTCGCCAGCGCGGCTGACAGCCCGATGCTGGGCACCTGGGGCGGCAGCGCGAAAGTGCCGGCCATCGCCTTGTCGAAGTTCGATGCCGCCACCGCCTCGGCCATGCGCATCACCGCGACGGTGCTGTCGATCACCGGCACCGGCACGCGGTCACGGATCATCGGCACCAGGCCGGCCAGACCGGCGCCACCAAGGATGACATGGTCAGCGCCGTCTTTCGCCGCAGCCACACAGGCATCGGCCAGCAGCGTCATCGCCGCATCGGGGTCGCGTGCGATATCGCCGCCGGTGGGCGCGACGGTCTGCACCGAGGCGAGCTTGTCGCTCATGCCGCGGCTGGCGACGAATTCGCGCAGCATCGGGCCCCAGCGTTCGCCGCCGGTGACGATGCCGAATGCCTTGCCCAGGCTGGCCGCCAGCTGGATCGAGGCATCGGCCATGCCGACCACCGGCACGGGGCAGATCTCGCGCAGGCCGTCCAGGCCCGGATCGCCGAAGCAGGCCAGCACCACGGCATCGAAGCTGCCGTCATCTGCCTGGGCCCAGGCATCGAGAGCGGCATGGGCGGCAATGGCGTAGGAACTGCGCGTCGCCACATAGGCCGCGCCGAAGCGGCCGGTGACGCCGACCAGGTCTGTACCGGGCGCGACCACGCCGCGCGCCACATCCAGAACCTTGTCGGTCATCGCCTGAGTGGTGTTGGGATTGATCAGCAGCAGTTTCATCAGCCCAGCTCGAAGGTGGTGATCCCGTAGAGGCCCGCCATCTCGACCACGGGCGCCGCTCCCTTATACATGCGCGCCGTCTCGAATGCAGGCGTCAGTCCGGCGGCTTCGGCCAGTTTCACGGCTGCGGGATTGGTTTCGGGCACATCGAGGAAAACCGGGCCGGGGCAGTTCTCGCAGAGCGCTGCGAACAGACTTTCGGCAATCGCCGGCGTTTCGGCATAGAGCGGTCCGATCTTGTGGCCATCGCGGCAGGGCCGGATGGTGCCGAGCCCGCTTAAATGTCCATCGGTGATGCTGGCGAGGCTGCGATGGCCGGGCGCAGACAGCCAGCCGGCCAGGAAACCGTCCCGCGGGGCCGGAAAGAACCTGCGGTCATAGGCGGCCAGACGATCAAAGCCGATTCCGGCCGGATCGAGGAACCGCTGCGCCTTATCCAATTTCGGGATGCCGCCATAGCGGATATTGCGATGGGCCAGCGCGAAACCGGATTTGCGGTAGTTATCCTGCTGCGCCACCACGCCATCAAGGCCGATGGTGCGATCGCCCAGATGCGCAAGGCCGGCCTGCCATACCGCCATGCCCTTCCCCTTGCCGCGCCAGGCCGGCGCCGCAATATAGAAACCGAGAAAGCCGTAACCGGCGCCATAGCGCACCACGGCGATGCAGGCGACCGGTTCGCCATCCTGCAGCCCGACCAGGAAGCCATGCGGATCGGCGGCATGGAATAAAGCCGCATCCTGCAGGCCGGGATTCCAGCCCTCGGCCGCCGCCCAGTCGACCGCAGTGTCGAGCTGGGCGCGGCTCATCACCTGAACGCTGAATCCGGCAGACATTGTTTGTTTATACGCCCCTGCCGGCATCCGAGCCATGGCGCGCGCGTCGCCAGCGCACAAAGCTGACCGCCCCCAGCGCCAGAATGATGATAAGAAAGGAAAAGCCACTGGTCACCGTGCCCAGCGCATAGAGCACCGGCGTGGTGACATTGGTGGTCATGGCATAGATTTCCAGCGGCAGCGTATTGTCGGTGCCCGCCGTCATCAGGCTGCGGGCGAATTCATCGTAGGACAGGGTCAGGCCGAACAGCGCGATGCCGATCAGGCTGGGCAGGATGATCGGAATCACCACATGGCGGATCACCTGCCAGGGCGTGGCACCGAGGTCGCGCGCCGCTTCCTCATAGGATTTGTTGAAGCGGTTGAAAATGGCAAACATGATGAGCAGCCCGAAGGGCAGCGTCCAGGTCAGATGCGCGGCCAGGCCGGAGGTGTACCAGGTGGTGTCCCAGCCGAGGATGCGGAACTGCAGGCCGATGCCGAGGCTGACCAGGATGGACGGCACGATCAGGCTGGCAATGGCCAGATAGAAGACGAGCCCTGAGCCACGGAAGCGGTGGCGGAAGGCCAGGCCGCCGGCCAGCGCAATCGCCACCGTCAGCAGCATGACGATCACGCCCAGCGCAAATGACCGCGCGAAGCTGCCCGCGAAATCGCCGACCATCTGCTTTTCGGTCAGATTGCGGAACCAGTTGACCGAGATGCCGCGCATCGGGAAGGTCAGGCCGCCCTCCGGCCCCTGGAAGGACAGGATGAAAATGGTCGACATCGGGCCGTAGAGGAACAGCACGAACAGGATGAAGAAGGCGCCCAGCGCATAGAAGCTCTTGCCACGCTTGCGATCCTGCATGGCTACAGCTCCTTGCGGATATCGACGATCCGCATCATCGCACCGACCATCAGCAGCACCACGACCAGCAGGATCACCGCATTGGCGGCGGCGGCCGGATACTGCAGCAGCGATATGGCATTGGCCATCATCAGGCCGACCGAGGCGCTCTGGCCGCCGCTCATGAAGCGCACGGTGACAAAATCACCCATCACCAGGGTTACGACGAAGATCGAGCCGATGGCTATGCCGGGCTTGCACAGCGGGATGATGACATTGGTCAGAACCTGCAGGCCACTGGCGCCGGCATCATAGGCGGCCTCCATCAGCGAACGGTCGATCCGCATCATCGAGTTGAAGATCGGCACGATCATGAACAGCGTGTAGAGATGCACGAAGGCCAGAACCACGGCGAAATCGGAAAACAGCAGAAATTCCAGCGGTTCCTTCACGATGCCGGTACCGACAAGGGCGGAGTTGAGCAGGCCGTTGCGACCCAGGAAGGGAATCCAGGAAATCATCCGGATGATGTTCGAGGTCAGGAACGGCACCGTACAGATCAGGAAGCAGGCCGTCTGCCAGGTATCGCTGCGCACATGGAAGGCCAGGAAATAGGCGATGGTGAAGCCGATGGCCAGCGTCACCACCCAGACAATGGCCGCATAGCGCAGGGTATTGAGGTAGGTGCGCAGCGTAACCGGGCTGCCGAGCAGCTCCGTGTAATTGGTCAGCACGAAATCCGGAATGATGCGCGCGAAATCGTAATCCCAGAAGCTGACCACCAGGATGGTCAGGATGGGCATAACCAGGAAAGCGCCGAAGACAAAAGCCAGCGGCGCGACCTGCAGATACGGTGTGTAATTGATGCGTTTCATGGAAGCGCCGCGCAGGCTTCAACCTGCGCGGCGTGTCCTTCAGATCAGGCGGCGATGAACTCGTTCCATTTCTGAACCATGTAGCGGTCCTCATCCATCACGGCGTTCCAGCAGGCGACCTTGCCCATGCGGTTCTCGAAAGAACCGCCATCGCGCACGGCGCCGGCCTTTTCGAGCAACTTGCCATCCGGACTCATGATATCGGCCTTGGCCGGCTGGCCTTCCATCCAGAAGGCCCATTCCTCCGGCGACATATGCTGCTTGGCGGTATCCAGCACCGCCGAGTAGTAGCCCTGGCGGTTGAGGTAAGCGCCGACCCAGCCCGAGAGATACCAGTTGATATACTCATAGGCGGCATCGAGTTCGAGGCCGGTCAGATGCTTGGCGATGCCCAGACCGCCGCCCCAGGCGCGATAGCCTTCGGCCAGCGGCTGGTAGACACAGGGGATGCCCTTCGACTTCACGGCGGTGACGGCCGGCGACCACATCGACTGGATGATCACCTCGCCCGAAGCCATCAGGTTGACCGATTCATCGAAGGTCTTCCAGAAGGCGCGGAACTGTCCGGCCTTCTTGGCCGCGGTCATGATGGCGATCGTCTTGTCGATCTCGCCCTTGGTCATGTTGCCCTTGTCGCCGTACTTGATCTCGCCCATGGACTCGCAGATCATGGCGGCATCCATGATGCCGATGGACGGGATGTTCAGGATCGACGCCTTGCCCTTGAATTTCGGGTCCATGATGTCTTTCCAGTTGGCGATCGGACGGCCAACCAGATCCGGGCGGATGCCCAGCGTATCGGCGTTGTAGATCGTCGGGATCATGGTCATCCACTGGGTCTGCGACTTGGCGAACTTGGTGGAATCCTTACCCTCGACAAAGCCGACCGTGTGCGGCGCCGTGCCCTGGGCGATCACGCTGTCGGGCTTGAGCTTGCCACTGAGGAACAGCGGTACGATCTTATCGACATTCTTGATCTTGCTGGTGTCCATCGGCTGCATCACGCCGGCCGGGAACACCTTTTTGCAGATCCAGTATTCGATATCGGCGATATCGAAGGATTTCGGCTGCGTCACCGCGCGCTGGGCGACGGCGTCGGAATCCAGCGCCGTCATCTGCAGGGTGATGCCGGTATCGACCTTGCACTTCTCGGCAATGGCATTGAGGTTGGACACGCCGGTGCCGAACTGGCGCAGGGTGACATTCTTGATGTTCTGCGCCCAGATGGTGGGAAAGCCGGTGATGGCCCCGCTGCCCGCCGCCAGACCGACACCGGCCGCCGCGCCTTTGAGAACCGTTCGGCGATTCATGCCACGCTTCATTTCCGTCGTTCCTTTATTCTTGCCGGACATGTCGTCCTCCTCTGTTGTCACGCGGCTGGAGCCGCTTGCCTACTCTTCAAGAATGTGAACGCTCTCCTGCGGCCAGGAGACGGCGACGCGATCGCCGAGCGCGACCGGCGCGGCGAAAAACGTGCTTTCATCAACTGCAACCGAGAATTCGTCCTGGTCGACGCTGAAACCGGCGTCGCCGTCGGGACTGATCCCGACATGGACAATGCTGCCCAGATACTCCACGGCGCGGACCGTGCCGGCGAAACCCGCCTGACCGCCAGCAGCCGGCACCAGGGATGCATGATCGGCGCGGACCGACATGCGACGCCGACCCGAGCCATTGGCCGGGTAGTCGAGAATGTTGTGACCGCCGATGAAACGGGCGACGAAAGGCGTGCGAGGCCGGTTGAACACATCGCGCGCGCTGGCGGCCTGTTCGATCCGGCCCCTGTTCATCACCACCACCAGATCGGCGAGCGCCATGGCCTCTTCCTGGCTATGGGTGACATGAATGAAGCTGATGCCGAGTTCCTTCTGCAGGCGCTTCAGTTCCTCGCGCATCTTGGCACGCAGGAACGGATCGAGCGCCGAAAGCGGTTCGTCCAGCAGCAAGGCGCTCGGACCGGTGATCAGGGCACGGGCGAGTGCGATACGCTGCTGCTGACCACCGGACAACTGCGCCGGCAGACGTGCGGCATAATCCTGCATATCGACCAGACGCAGCAGTTCCATGGCCTTGGCGCGCCGCTCGGCTTTTTTCACGCCTTTCATCTTCAGGCTGAAGGCGACGTTATCGACGCAGTCCAGATGCGGGAACAGCGCGTAATTCTGAAACATCATGGCGGTGCCGCGCTGGGCCGGCGTCAGGTCGTTGATGACGCTGTTGCCAAGCAGGATATCGCCGCTGCTGATATCCTCATGACCGGCGATCATGCGCAGCGTGCTGCTCTTGCCGCAGCCGCTGGGGCCGAGCAGACAGCAATAGGTGCCGGCCGGAATTTTCAGGTTTATCGAGTCGACGGCGATGGCGTTGCCGTAGCGCTTGAGCACGGCCGCCAGTTCTATATCGCCCTTATTCGCCATTACGGTGTCCGCAGGAGGGTCATTGCCTGGGAACGATGCAAGGCAAATGCCAGCCGGTCGCAGGCGGGCTTTCCGCGCCAACCTGTCGATTGTATGCAATCGATGTATTCATCTCGGGCAGGGCCGCCCGCACGACTGGTTATTATTTGGGCTTACGCTCAAATTCGGCGCACTCAATGCCCGCGCCTTTACTCCGTCAACACTATCCGGCGCCCTGTCTCCGCCGCCTCATAAACCGCAAGCGTGGTACGCAAAGTCCAGGCCCCATCGCTGGCGTCGATGATCGGCATGGCCCTGCCCCGGATGACATCGCAGAAATGCGCCAGCTGGTTGACCAGAGGGTCGGTCCGTTCAAACGCAAGGCGATCTGCCAGCAGGGGCGCATTCCAGCCCCGCTCAGCCTCATAGCGCCAGTGCCGCATGCTCGGCACCGCCAGCGCGCCTTCGGTGCCGGCGATGAAGTAGCAGTCTTCCTGGCCGTTCCCTTGCGGGGGCGGATAGGCCGGGTTCTCGCGTGCGGTCAGCTCCCAGCTCCAGGGGGCCGCAGCGGAATCGGACAGCGTGATGGTGCCCAGCCCGCCATCGACAAGCTGGAAATTGATCACGGCGCTATCCTCGACCGCAAAGCCGCGCAGGCGGTTGGCGGTCATGGCCTGCAGCGATGCGAAATCGCCACAGATGAAGCGCAGGTCGTCGATCGCATGGATCAGGTTGATCATGATCGGTCCGCCGCCAGCCTCGCGCCGCCAGGCCATATCGAAATAGGCATCCGGCTTGAGGAAGGTGACGAAAGCCGTGACAGTGGCCAGACGTCCGATACGACCCTCGCGCACCAGTTTGCGCGCTTCCTGCAGGATCGGGCTGTGGCGGCGATGATGTCCCACCAGTGTGGCGACGCCGTGTTTTGCCGCTGCCGCAATCACCTGCCCGGCTTTCTCGGCGGTTTCCGTCACCGGTTTTTCGATCAGCACCGGAATGCCCCGCCGGATACAGGCCATCGCATTGTCGGCATGGGCCACATTGGGCGTGGCGATGATCGCGCCATCCGGTTTCTCGGCCGCCAGCATTGCGTCGAGGTCCGTGTAATACGGCGCGCCCTGCTCTTTCGCATAATCTGCCGCCTGCGACGCGGGATCGACAATGGCCGCGAGCTGGCAGTCCCCTGACTCCCGTATCCGTTCGATATGGGCACGGCCGATCAGACCGGCGCCCGCCACGGCGATGCGCAGGCGCGCCGGCATCAGGACACTGCTGCCGGCTGCAATCCGCCACCCAGGAACAGCGCGGCGATGCGCGGATCGGCCAGGATGCTGCTTGCCGTGTCCTCGATCCGGGTCTGGCCGAGTTCAAGCACCAGGCCGTAATCCGACATCTGCAGCGCCTGTTTGGCATTCTGCTCGATCAGCAAAACGCTGACGCCCCGGTCGCGGAGGCCGGTGAGGATGCCGAAAACCTCCTGCACCATCAGCGGCGACAGGCCGATGGAAGGCTCGTCTACCAGGATCAGTTTCGGATCGAGCAGCAGGCCGCGCGCCACTTCCAGCAGCTTCTGCTGGCCGCCCGAGAGCGTCGAGGCCTGTGCGTTGGCCTTCTGTGCCAGCATGGGAAAACGGGTCATCATCGCCTCGACCCGCCCGGCCAGACCGGACTGGTCGGCCAGCGCCACGCCACCGAGCTCCAGGTTATGCCGCACCGTCAATTCGGGGAAAATGTTGCGGCCCTGCGGGATATAGCAGACGCCGGCATCCAGCATCTGGCGGGGTTTGAAACTGGTGACGTCGCGCCCTTCGAGGCGGATGCGACCCGACCGGATGTCAAGCAGGCCGAAGATCGCCTTGAACATGGTCGACTTGCCAGCGCCGTTCGGCCCGATCACCGTGGTGATGCTGCCGCGACGGATCCGCGCCGCGGTACCGTTCAGGATCGTCATCTTGCCGTAGCCGCCGACGACGGCATCCAGTTCGAGAATGAAATCACTGTCGCTAATGAAATCGCCGTCGCTCATGTCAGTGCCCCAGATAGGCTTCGATCACCCTGGGGTCGCGACGGATCGCATCCGGCGGCCCTTCGGCGATGATCCTGCCCTCGGCCAGCACCAGGATGCGGGTGCAGAGCGACATGACGAATTCCATATTGTGCTCGATGACGACGAAGGTGGCATTGCTTTCGCGGTTGATCGCCTGCAGCCGCTCTTTCAGGCTGGCCAGCATGGTGAGATTGACGCCGCCGGCCGGCTCGTCGAGCAGCACCAGACGCGGGCCGGCCATGAAGGCCATGGCCGCATCCAGCAGTTTCTGCTGGCCATAGGACAGCCCGCCGGCTTTCTCATCGGCCAGATGGCCGAGGCGGAAGAAGTCGATCATCCGGTCGGCATCCGGTGTCAGCCCCGCATCGCGCGGACCGAACAGACGGCGCAGGCGCGACTGGCGATGCTCCTGCCCGGCCAGGATCAGGTTCTCGCGCACGGTCAGCTGCGGGAAGACCTGCAGCAGTTGGAAGGTGCGGCTGATGCCGCGGCGATTGAGTTCGGAGGGTCGCAGCCCCGTCACCGTTTCACCATCGACCGTGACTTCGCCCTTGCTGGGCACCAGCTGGCCGAGGATGCAGTTGAACAGCGTCGACTTGCCGGAGCCATTCGGCCCGATGATGCCGAGAATCTCGCCCTCATGCACATCGAAGGACACATCCTGCACGGCCTGCAGGCCACCGAAGGACTTCGACAGGTCGCGGACTTCCAGCACCGCATTCATGACACCACCTTCACGGCGGTCTGACGGCGCAGGGCCGCGACCAGCCGCATATAGAGGCCGACGATGCCGCCCGGCGAAAAGGTCATCATCAGCATGACCAGAACGGCATAGATCAGCAGGTAGTAGCCCTGTGCGAAGCGCAGCCATTCCGGCAGCAGAACGGCAACGGCCGCCCCGATGAACGGGCCGATGAAGGACCCGGCGCCACCGACCACCACCATCAGCAGGAACAGGAAAGACGGCCCGAGTGCAAAGGGATTGGGATCGATGAATTCCACCAGCGGGGCATAGAGCGCCCCGGCAAAGCCGCCATAGGCCGAGCCGATGGCGAAGGCGAGCAGCGTATAGAGCCGCACATCGACGCCCAGGCTTTCCGCGCGGATCGGGTTCTCGCGCAGTGCCGTGAAGGCGCGGCCCCAGGGCGAACGGATGATCCACCAGAGCGCAAAGGTCAGCAGCGCTGTCACGCCCAGCACGAACCAGTAAAAATAGAGATAGGGCCGCATGCTGATGCCGAACAGGCTCGGGCGTTTGATATCCGACAGGCCCATCACGCCGCCGGTCAGCCATTGTTCATTGCGGAAGACCAGCCAGGCCAGCACGGCGAAGGCCAGGGTCACAAAGGCCAGATAATGTTTCTGCACGCGCAGTGCCGGCACGCCGAGAACAATGCCGATCACGAAAGCCGCGGCGCCCGAAAGCAGGAAGGCGAAGCCGAAGGGCATGCCCGCCTTGGTCAGCAGCGCAGTGGTATAGGCGCCAATGCCGAGGAAGGCTGCCTGCGCCAGGGTTTCCTGACCGGCATAGCCGACGATCAGGTTGACACCCATGGCGGCAATCGCCGTCACCAGCCACAGCGTCATGATGTAGGTGCCGTAGCGCTTCAGTCCCGGATAAGGCAGCCCCAGGCCGGTAAGGTCGACCGGAGCCAGGATCAGGACGACGCCAAGCAGAACGAGCAGCGGCAGCAGCCAGCGGGAGGACGCGCTCATACCGCCCGCTCCTCTTTGCGGCCCAGCAGGCCCTGCGGCCGGAACAAGATGAAGAGGACCAGCAGCACCAGCGGTACGGCCTGGCGATATCCGGTGGAGACATAGGCGGCGGCCAGATTGTCGACAATGCCGACCAGCAGGCCGCCGGCAATGGCGCCGCGCACCTGGTTGAAACCGCCGACGATGGCGGCCACGAAGGCCGCGAGCCCCAGATGCTCGCCGTTGGAGAATTTCACCAGATAGATCGGCGAGATCAGCAGCGACGCCATGGCGGCCAGGCCGGCATTGATCAGGAAGGTGTACATAATCATGCGCTCGACCGGCACGCCGAGGATGCGGGCGACCGCGGGATTCTGCGCCGTGGCCTGCATCTGCCGGCCGGTCCGGGTGCGGCCAAGAAACCACTGCAGGGCGACGATGACACCCAGGGCGATGACCAGCACGCCGATCTGCGACAGCGACAGACGGATGCCGAACAGATCGATCAGCGCATCCGGGAAGATATAGGGAAAGGGCTGCGCTTCGGCGCTGTAGACATCCTTGGCGCCTTCCTTCAGCAGGATGCCGAGCGCGATGGTGGAAATCACCAGCGGCAGCACGCCCTGTTTCAGCATGGGATCGACCACCACGATCTTGAACACCACGCCCAGCAGCAGCACCGCAACCAGGATGGCGGTCAGGCTGGCGGCCCAGAACGGAAAGCCGAACCACTTCATGGCGGCCAGCGCGAAAAAAGCCGGCAGCATGACGAACTCGCCCTGGGCAAAGTTGATGGTCTGCGAGGTCTGCCAGAGCAGGGTGAAGCCGATGGCCGCCAGGGCGTAAATCGCACCGGTAGCAAGGCCGGCGATCACCAGCTGAAGTAAGTCCGTCATGGCCTGTATCCCTGTTGGTGTCGCAGCCTGGCCGCGGGCCGCAGCATCGGAGCCGCGTCCGGCCGGCGGCAAAGCCACCGGCCGGATCGTCGCGATTACGGCTTCAGCTTCGGCAGGGTCTGGGTGATGACCTGCTTGCCGCCCTTCACTTCCGCCAGGAAGCTGATGCGGTCGATCTCGCCCGTCGCATCCCAGGTGCCTTCCATCAGGATGCCCGGGGTCTTGTCCGGCGTGATGGTCAGGCCATGCAGGGCCGCGGCAATCGCCTTGGCGTCCAGCTTGCCGGCCTTCTCGGCGGCAGCCTTCACCATGAAGACGGCGATATAGCCCTTCATGCCGTTGTGATCGGGCTTGTACTTGTACTTGGCTTCGAACTTCCTGCCGAATTCCTGTACGGCCGGGATCGGGGCATCGACGGTGAGGCCGACATGACCCTTCACGCCGTTGGCGGCGTCACCGGCCAGATCGATGACCTTCTGGCCCAGCAGGGTGGTTTCGCCGATCATCGGCTTGTTCAGATTCTGCTTCTTGGCTTCGAGCAGGAAACGGGCGCTTTCTTCTTCATTCAGATAGATAAAGACTGCGTCGGCATTGGCGCTCTTGAGCTTGATGACATCGGCGGCGAAATCGGCCTGGCCGGCTTCGGTCGAAACATCGGCCGCCACCTTGATATTGCGGATACCCAGTTCCTTGATGATGGCGTCGCGGCCGCCCTTGCCGAAATCGTTGTTCACATAGACGACGGCGACCGACTTGGCCTTTTCGCCATCGCGCAGATAATTGGCCAACTTCGGCATCGAGACATTCTGGCCGAACGAGGTGCGGAAGATGTATTTCGAGCCCTGCGCCGTCAGATCGCCGGCCTCACCGCCCATGATCTGCGCCACTTCGGCATCGGCCGTCAGCTGCATGGTGGCCTTCACCGAACCGGAATAGATCGGGCCGAAAATGACCAGAGGCTTGTCGTCCAGTGCCTTCTGGATGGCGGCACGCGCGACACCGGGATTGGTCTGGGTGTCGACGATCAGGGCTTCCACCTTCTTGCCCAGGATGCCGCCGGCGGCATTCACCTCGGCAATCGCCATATCGACGCCGTTTTTCCAGTTCGTTCCGACGGTGGCGCCGCCACCGGACAGTTCGATGATATTGGGCAGCACAATGGTGTTCTGCGCATAGGCCGGCGTGGCGGCCAGCAGACCGGCAGCGACCAGCGCTCCGACCAGTTTCGGATTGAGCATCGTTTCCTCCTCGTTTTGTTGGCTGAGACCCGGCGAGCCGACCGCAGCAGGGCGCTACTGTGAAACGAGCGGAAGTTAACGTCAATTACCAAGGTATTCCAGTATGCAAACCTGGGGTTATTTTTGGCAGTCGCCCGGCTGCGCCGTTTGCGGTGCCGGGGACCATAATGGCCCGCAGACTTCAAACGCACGCAGGACCTGTGTCGCTCTGCCTGTCGTCAGGACGGCTTGCGCGGTTCCAGCGATCGCGAGGCTTCGACAAACCAGTCCGGCTTGTCGGTGGTCCAGACTTCGCCCCAGAGATGACCCGCCCCGGTGATCTCGATCGTCTCGCCGGAGATGAAGGCGCCCGCCGGCCCACCGGCAAACAGGATCGCTTCGGCGATCTGCCAGGGATTGCCCGCCTGACGCAGGGGATTGCCATTCTCATAGCGCGCCCGCACCTCAGGCGCATAGACATTCCAGCCCTCGGAGCGGATTGCGCCGGGTGCGATGCAATTCACGCGGATGCCCAATGGTCCCCACTCCACCGCCACCGCTTCGCTGAAAGCGATGACGCCGGCGCGTGCCGCGCAGCTATGCGCCACATTATGCAGGCCGCGCGGGGAAACCACCACATTGACGATGCTGCCGGAACGGCCGGCATCGCGCCACCGGCGCGCAGAGACCTGCATCAGGTTGAACGCCCCGTTCAGATTGGTGTCGATAACGGCCCGCCACCCCTTCTCGCTGTAGTCGATCGCCGCCTGCGGAAACTGGCCGCCGGCGGAATTGACCACGATATCCGGCGGACTACCCCAGGCCCCCTGCATGGCATCATACAGACCTTCGACGGCATCGCGCTGACGAACATCGACCGGCAGGGCGATGCAGTCGAGCCTGCGCGCCGCCATGGCATCGGCAACGGGTTGCAACCGCTCCAGTTTGCGGCCAGCGATAACAATCCGCGCCCCCAGCCGCGCCGCCAGCCAGGCCGTGGCGCGCCCGATCCCGCCACCACCGCCGGCCACCAGAACCGTCAGGCCGGCCAGGGAACCGGCAGCAAGATTGGTCGGGTGGTCTGCCAGCATGGCATCCGACAGCTCCAGGGGTTGTTCGCTCATGATGGTCAGCTCTTCAGAATTTCGCCGCTGATGATCATCTTGCGGACCTCGGTTGTGCCCGCGCCGATTTCCAGCAGCTTGGTGGCGCGGAACAGGCGGTTGATTTCAGACTCCCAGATATAGCCGCTGCCGCCATGAATCTGCACGGCATTGTCGAGCACCTTGTTCATCGTATCGGCCGCATACATCACCGATGCTGCCGTCAGGGCATGAATGCTGCCCCGGCCGCCGCCGCCAACTTCCAGGTCGTTGGCCTCGGCCAGCACGCGATAGGTGAAGACCCGCATGGTTTCCACCATCACATACATGTCGGCGATACGGGACTGGATCATCTGGAAATCGGCAATCGGACGGCCGAACTGCTTGCGGGTGCGCGCGTATTCGATGCTCAGCGCCAGCGCGCGCTCCGAAATGCCGAGACAGATCGGTGCGATCATCGCGCGCTCCAGATCCAGCCCACTCATCACCACAGAGACGCCACGATTTTCACCACCCACCACATTGGCAGCCGGCACACGGCAATCGTCAAAAACCAGTTCCGCTGTCTGGCTGCCACGGAAGCCCATCTTGGTCAGCTTCTGCGCCACCTTGAAGCCGGGGAAATCCTTCTCGACGATGAAGGCCGAGATGCCTTTCGCGCCGTCAGCCGGATTGGATTTGGCATAGACCAGCAACACATCAGCCACCGGTCCGTTGGTGATGTATATCTTGGTGCCATTGAGCAGGTAGTCATCGCCATCGCGCCGCGCCGTGGTCCGCATGGAGCCCAGCGCATCCGAACCGGCGCCCGGTTCGGTCAGGCCAAGCGCGCCCGTCTTGCTGCCATCGCACAGGCCCGGCAGGTATTTCGTGCGTTGCTCGTCATTGGCATTGCGGAAAATATTGTTGAGACAGAGATTCTCATGCGCGACCCAGCTCAGGGCCAAGGCATGGTTCCAGCGCGAGAAGGCCTGTAGGATCAGGCCGCTGGTCATCAGGTCGGAGCCGACACCGCCGAATGCCGGATCGACGGTGATGCCGAAATAACCTGCCTTGCCCAGTTTCGGGAAGGCGTCCTGCGGCCACCATTCCTCGTTGTCCATGCGCGCCGCCAATGGATACAGTTCCTGCTTCGCGTAGCGATCGGCCGCATCCAGAATGCCGCGCTGATCGGCGGTGAGCGAGAACTGCGAATCCGATTCTGCAACTGCCATGGGTTCCTCCTCAAAGACTTTTTATTGACCGGTAAAATTCGGCGAACGTTTTTCCTGGAAAGCGCGCATGCCTTCTTTGGCGTCTTCACTGCGCGCCATCGCCGGCAGCATCAGCTGGGCATATTCCAGCGCTTGCCGCACCGCCATGTCGCGCATGGCATGAAACCCCTGCTTGCCGAGCCGTATGGCGGTCGGCGAACGCGCCGCCAGTAGCGTCGTCAGTGCCTCGATGCGCGCATCCAGCCCGGCGGCCGGCACCACTTCGTTGACGATGCCCCAGTCCATGGCGCGCTGCGCCGGGATCGCTTCGCCGGTCATGCACAGCTCCATGAAGCGGCGCAACGGCATGACCCGCAGCATGTATGGCATGATCATCATGGGAAAGAGGCCGATCTTGCTTTCCGGCGTGCCAAACGTGGCCGTATCGGCAGCGATCGCCATGTCGCAGGCGCAGACCAGGCCAAAACCGCCCGCCAGGGCATGGCCATTGACCCGCGCAATAATCGGCAGGTCGCAGTCTTCCATCAGCTTGAACAAATCGACGATGTAGTTTCGCGGATTCGCAGGGTCGACCGTGAAGGGCGCACCATCGGCAGTCGGTGCCAGATCGCCACCGGCACAGAAGGCCCTGTCACCCGCCCCGGTCAGCACGATGACCCGGATATCCGGATTGGCCTGGGCGGCGCGAATGCCATCGGCGATGCCGGTCGCCACGGCCGCATTGATGGCATTCCGGCGCTCCGGCCGATCGATCACGATATGCTGCACCGCGCCCGATGCCCTGAGACTGACGCTCATCGCCCCGCTCCTTCTTCCGCCGGGAAGCTGCCGCCGCCATCGGCACATCGATGACGGCCCACTTCCTCCCGCATGCCAAATGAATTATATTCATTATGAACGACCCCACGACACCGCATGAGCAGGCGCGTATGGCGAAGCCGAAAAAACGACGAGCAAGTCGTCTGCCGCGCGAACGGCGTGAAGCCGATATTCTGGCTGCGGCCCGCATCGTGTTTCGCCTGCGCGGATATGAAAACGCCTCGATCTCCGAGATCGCCGAGCGTGCCGGTATCGTTGAAGGCTCGATCTACCGCTATTTCACCAACAAGCGCGAACTTCTGATCCGCGTCATCGAAGAGTGGTACAGCGGCATGATCGCCGAGGACGAAGAGCATCTTGCCGCCGTCCAGGGCACCCGGAACCGCCTGCGTCATGCGATCTGGCATCACCTGAAGGTGCTGCATGAAGAACCCGGCCTGAGCCGTCTGGTGTTTACCGAGTTCCGGCCCGATGCCGCCTATCGCCAGACCCAGATCTTCGCCCTGAACCGCCGCTACACCACGCGCGTACTGGATATCGCACGCGCCGGTATTGCCTCGGGGGAGTTCCGCAGCGATGTCTCTCCGGCGCTGGTGCGCGACCTGATCTTCGGCTGCATCGAGCATCACACCTGGGCCTTCCTGCGCGGTGAGCGTGAGTTCGATATCGAGAACATGGCAGACACCATCACGAGCCTCGTCTGCCAGGGACTGACCGCAGAGCTGTCCAACACCAGTCCAGTCGCAAAAAAACGGGCGCGTGCACGCTAACGGCTCCGCCGCTTCGCGATAAACGCATCCAGAAGCGCCATCGTCTGCGGCGTCGCCGCCAGTGTCGATACCTGTTCGGCTTCCATGGCAAGTTGCTGCTGCGCACTGGCTGACGGACTGGCAGCCAGAAGTGCCTTGAGCGCCGCCAGAGCGGCTGGCGACATGGCCGCCAGACCGCGCACAACGTTCTCCACCTCGGCCGGGAAGATGGCGTCCTCATATATCCGGGCAACAATGCCGAGCCCCAGCGCCGTTTCGGCATCCAGCGCCGGATTCAAGGCCATGATTTCAAACGCGCGGCGCATGCCAACCGCACGTGGCAGGAAATAGGAGAGGCCGCCATCGGGCGACAGACCGGAAGCGCTGTAGGCGCTGGTGAACCGGGCCGAACGCGACGCCAGAATCATGTCGGTGCTGAGCGCCAGACTGAAACCACCGCCGGCGGCGATTCCGCGCACCGCAGCAATCGTCGGCAGTGGGCCATGATGCAGCTTCAGAATGCCGACATGGAACAGCGTCGCCATCTTCAGGACATGTGCCTTCAGATCGGCACGATGGGCGATAAAGTCATCGATATCGCCGCCGACACTGAAGAAATCCCCCTGCGCTTCCAACAGGACGACGCGTGCACCGCGATCATCCAAGCAGCGATCGACCGCATCGACAAAGGCCAGGCACCAGTCGAGGTCGATGGCATTGCGGCGGTCGGCGCCGGTCATGACAATGCGGGCGATACCATCGGCGATGCTGGTCTGCAGGCGATTGCTTGCGGTCATGCTCCCTCCCCGTTACAGCCGCAGCACGCCGTAGCCCGGCGTACCGAATGGCGCATTCATCGCCGCCGAAATGGCGATACCCAGGGCATTACGGGTATCCACCGGGTCCAGCAGGCCATCATCCCAAAGCTCCGAGGTGGAGTGATAGGCCGACAATTGCGCCTGATAGGCTGCCAGCGTCTGATCCCGCAGCGCCTGCATATCGGCCGACGTCTCGGTCAGGCCGTTGCGTTCCAGCTGCCGGAGTTTGACATCGACCAGCGTGTTCGCGGCCTGCTCGCCGCCCATTACGCCGATCTGATGATTCGGCCAAGCGAAGAGGAAGCGCGCATCGAAAGCGCGGCCACACATGCCGTAATTACCGGCGCCGAAGGAGGCATGGCACATGACGGTGAACTTCGGCACATGGCTGCAGGCCTGCGCCATGATCATCTTGGCACCATCCTTGGTGATGCCAGCGGCCTCGTAATCGCGCCCCACCATGTAGCCGGTGATATTCTGCAGGAACAGCAAAGGCGTGTTGTTCTGATTGCACAGTTCGATGAAATGCGCGCCTTTCAATGCGCTTTCATTGAACAGAACACCGTTATTGGCCAGGATGCCGATCTTGTAGCCCCAGATATCGGCATAGCCGCAAATTAAGGTGGTGCCATAGGCCGGCTGGTATTCGTGGAAGCGGCTGCCATCGACCAGACGGGCAATCACCTCGCGCATCTCGAAGCCTTTTTTGATCGAATCCGGAATGATGCCGTAGAGCTCGTCTGGATCGTAGAGCGGCGGTTCGACGGCCACTGCAGGCAGCAGGGTTTTCGCCTGCGGTTCCCATTGCGCGACAATCTCCCGCCCGATGGCGATGGCCTCCAGTTCGGTGGCGGCCGGATAATCACAGGTGCCGGAAACCCTGGTATGGAGATCAGCGCCGCCGAGGTCATCGGCCGTGACAACGGCGCCCGTCGCCGCCTTCACCAGCGGTGGGCCGGCCAGGAAGACGGCGCCCGTGCCGCGAACGATGACATTGTAATCGCTGAGCGCCGGTATATAGGCGCCGCCGGCCGTGCAATGACCGAACACCAGAGCCAGTTGCTTGATGCCGGCCTTGCTGAGCAGCGACTGGTTGCGGAAGATGCGTCCGGCCATATGCTTGTCGGGGAAAACCTCCGACTGCATCTGCAGAAAGCCGCCGGCGGAATCGCAAAGATGGATAACGGGCAGCCGGTTCTCGAGCGCGATTTCCAGGCAGCGCACGATCTTCTTGACTGTCAGCGGAAACCACGCGCCACCCTTGATCGTCGGATCATCGGCATGAATCATCACTTCGCGTCCGGCCACGATGCCGATGCCGGTGATGCTGCTGGCGCCGGGAGATGCGCCGTCATAGGCCATATTGCCGGCCAGGGTCGACAATTCCAGAAACGGCGTGGCTGGATCCAGTAGGCGTTCCAGACGCTGCCGGGGCAACAGCTTACCCTGCCCCGCCAGCCGGTCGATGTCGCGCCGGGGTCGGTCGGTGCGTGCCGCCGACTGCATCTTGCGCAGTTCCTCCGCCAGCGCACGGTTCGCGCTGTACCGGCGGCGGAATTCTTCGTCGCCGGTGCGGATCGATGAGCGGATGATCCCCATGGCTTACCCCTGCTCCCGTGCCGGTTCCGGTGCCGCAAATGTGACCAGGGCCGCACCGCGATCAAAGCTGTCATTGCTGGCCACATGGACGGTGGCAATACGGCCGGCCCGCGGCGATGCAATCGTCATCTGCATTTTCATGCTTTCGATGGTCAGAAGCCGATCCCCCTCCTGCACGTCACTGCCGGCTTCGATATGCACAGCCACCACGGTGCCCGGCATCTCGGCCAGGATTTCGTTGGCCGCTGCGGCTCTCGCGCCGCGTTCGCCCGGCAGATCGGCGCGATGCAAGACATAGGTACGGCCGGCGATGCGGAGCCAGGTGTCGTTGCCCTGCACCAGCCGCCAGCCGCGCACAACTGTGCTGCCGATCTCCAGCGCGAAACTGCCGGCGGCAGCGTCCAGTTGGGTCAACACGACGTCTGCGCCATTGACCCGCAACACCAGCGCCGGATGCCGGGTCGCTATGGTGACCTGCAGGTCCTGAGTATCGGCAGTGAAAGATGTCAGCATGATGCCTCTCAGTTCCGCCAGTGACCGATAGCCGCATGCAGCGCCGGCACCGCGAACAGCGCCGGCTGCAGATCGGCCTGCACCAGGGTCGCGGCGGCAGCGGCGATGGCCAGCTGGGCCGGATCGGGAGCGGGTTGACGCAGATCCTGCTCATGCTCCAGCAGGAAGCCCGTATGCAGCCGGCCTTCCAGGAAAACCGGATGCGCCAGCACGCGCGCCAGGTAATCGGCGTTGTTGGCCACGCCCAGAACCGCGATGTCTGCCATGGCGGCCTGAAGCCGCGTCGCCGCCATCGAGCGATCCTCGCCATGGGCAATGACCTTGGCCAGCATGGAATCGAAGGCCGGCGTGACCGACTGTCCTTCGCGGATGCCGCTGTCGAACCGCAAACCCGGGCCCGATGGCGCACGCAGCAGACCGATGTGGCCGATGGCGGGACGGAAATCCTTATCCGGCTCTTCAGCACACAACCGGCATTCGATCGCATGGCCGTGACGCTTCAATTCAGACTGCGCGAACGGCAGACCTTCACCCGCCGCGACCTTGAGTTGCAATTCGACCAGGTCGATGCCATAAACAAACTCCGTCACCGGATGCTCGACCTGCAGTCGGGTGTTCATCTCCAGGAAATAGAAATCTCCGTCGGACGCCAGGATGAACTCGACGGTCCCGGCATTCCGGTATTTCGCCGCGGCAGCCAGCTGCACGCCCGCTGCACAGATCCGTGCGCGCAGGTCATCGGACAGGTTCGGCGCCGGCGCCTCCTCGACGATCTTCTGATACCGGCGCTGCAACGAACATTCGCGTTCGCCAAAATGCAGGACATTGCCGGTGCCGTCGCCCAGAACCTGCACTTCTATATGGCGGGGCTTCTCGATCAGACGTTCGGCGTAGATCCGGGGATCGCCGAAATAGCGCTCGGCCTCGCTGCGCGCCAGCAGGACCGCCTCTGCCAGTTCGGCGGCGTTACGAACAACCTTCATGCCCTTGCCGCCGCCGCCGGCCGAGGCCTTGATCAGCAGCGGAAAGCCGAGGGCACTGGCAGCGGCCGGCAGATCGCCGGTGCCGTCGATCTGGATACTTGGCGCGACCGGCACGCCCTGTGCGCGGGCAAAGTCCCGCGAGCGGATTTTATCGCCCATCAGCAGCATGGTTTCAGCATCGGGGCCGACAAAGGTGAAACCGGCCTTGGCGACCAGGGCAGCAAAGCCGGCATTCTCCGACAGGAAGCCATAGCCCGGGTGAATGGCATCGACAGCCTCGGCCCGGCAAACAGACAGAATCTGTTCCTGATCCAGATAGGCCGCCGTCGGGACCGCGCCGAACAGTTCAACGGCGGTATCCGCCATGGATACATGGGGCGCGTTGCGATCCTCGTGGTGATAAACTGCGACAGCCCGCAGGCCCAATCGCTGCACTGTCCGTATTACGCGACAGGCGATTTCGCCGCGGTTGGCCACCAGCACAGTCCGGAATGTCGTCACGCCAGGGCCTCCGGTATTAATGAACCAAGTTCATTATGCGATGCTGCGTTTGCGCGAACAGCCATGGGCATCTCAGGCGAGCCAGCGCCGGCGGCGGCGATAGTGTTTGACGGCGTGATAATCGACGCGATGCGCGCCACCCAGATAGGCCGCCTGCACATCCGGATTGGCTTTCAGCACATCCACCGCGCCATGCATCACCACCCGTCCGTTCTCGATCAGATAGGCCGTCTGCGCCACATCCAGGGCGGCGGCGGCATTCTGCTCGACCAGCAGAACTGCAACCTTCGTTTCCGTGTTGATGCGGCGGACGATGTCAAAAATTTCGTCGACCAGATACGGCGCGAGGCCCAGGCTGGGCTCGTCCAGCATGATCAGCTTCGGTTCGGTCATCAGAGCGCGGGCAATCGCCAGCATCTGTTGCTCGCCGCCGGAAAGATAGCCGGCCTTGGCCTTGGCGCGCTCCGCCAGTCGCGGAAACAGCGTGAACATCTGGTCGATCAGGGTGCGGACATGGGCGCGGTCACGGTGCATCGTGGTCGCGGCAATCAGATTCTCGGCTGGCGTCAGATGGCCGAAGACCCGTCGTCCTTCCAGGCAGTGGACGATGCCGCAGCGAACCCGCTCGGGCGGATCGAGGCGCAGGATATCCCGCCCCTCGAATGTCACCTCGCCGCGGGTCACCGAACCGCGCTCGGGCTTCAGCAAACCGCTGATGGTCTTCAGGACCGTACTCTTGCCAGCACCATTCGCACCGAGCAAGGCGACCAGACCGCCAGCGGGCACGGCAATGGAAATGCCCTTCACCGCCAGGAAGACCTGGTCGTAGACGACCTCGATGTTGTTCAGCTCGAGAAGCGGCATGGCAGCGTGACTGTTCTCCGGCAGCAGAAAGACCGGCCCGGCACCACCGAAGCAGCGCCGGGCCGAGTGGTTACTTGCCCGTCTTGGCAAACTCGGACGAATATTTCTTCACTTCTGTCCAAACGACATCCTGGTTGGCAGAGAACCAGTCGGTCACCGGCACAAACTTGGCGCCATCCCAGCGGGAGATCCTGCCCTTGCCGCCACCCTGGTGATCCGCCGTGGAGATCGTGGTCGCCGGGATCATGCCGTCGGCCGTGAAATCCTTGATGCCGTGCAGGCCGGCATTCAGCCATTCACCCGTGATGGGTCCGTTCGGATTCTTCTCGAAAGCCTTGCGCACGCCTTCGACAATCAGGGCCGTGATCATGACGCCATAGCTGTAATAAACCGTGCCGACCTTGTTCTCGGGTCCCGATCCCTTACCGGCGGCAATCACGGTCCTCTGGATTTCCTGGATCGGCTTGGCCTCACGACCCAGCACGCAGGGATCGACCTTGAGCACGCCCTTGGCCTGGTCGCGGCCGACCACATCCATATCGGATTCCGAGACCCAGACGCTGGACGACAGGCGGTCCATGCGGATGCCGTTGCGGATAGCTTCGGTCAGCGCCACGGTCTGGCCGACGCCAGCACCCCAAAAGATGACCCAGTCCGGCCGCGCCCGGCGAACCTGCGGCCAGATCGCCGACTGGTCATTGCCCGGCGGCGTGTAGGGGAAAGTCTGCAGCTCGTAGCCGAGCTTGTCGCGCAGCGCTTCGAGAATCGGCAGCGGTTCTTTGCCAAACGGCGTGTCGATATGCACGAAGCAGATCTTCTTGCCCTTCAAATCGCCGTCGGTCTGCCGGAAATAGTCGATCAGCAGGCCCATCTGCGTCCAGTAATTGGGCGACAGCGGGAAGATATACGGAAAGACCGAGCCATCGGCGGCATCGGAACGGCCGGAGAAGGCCGTAATCATGTTGACCTTGTCCTGCAGAACGCGGGTGACAAGCGCGCGCGCAACCGGCGTCGAGAGCGGATCGACCAGCACCGTGCCCTGCCCCTTGGCGCGTTCATAGGACTCGATGGCGCGCGGCAGATCATTGCCATGATCGGTGACTTCGGCCGCGATCTTGTAGCCGTTGATGCCGCCGCGCTCGTTGATCAGCGTAATATAGTCGCGCTGGCCCTGGCTGTATTCCGCGGTCACAAAGGTATAAACGCGGGTGAAGTCCTGGGTCATCAGGAAGCGGATGGTCTTGTCCTGGCCGAAGGCGATCTTCACCGGCAGGTTGGCCAAAATGGCGGCGGCGGAAGCGCCGGCAATCAGGTTGCGACGATCGATCTGCATAGTTTCTCTCCCATCTTCTGGTTATACGCGGTTGATTGGCTCACCGTTGGGCATGGCGGAATGGCCACACCAGAAAGTAATTCCGGGCATTGTTGTAGATCTTGGCCAGGCCAAGCGGTTCCCAGAGCAGGAAGGCGATGATCAGGCCGCCATAAAGCATCATGGGCACATGCGAACGCAGATCGGTGCTGATCGACAGATCCATCGTCGTTGCCAGCAGGCCGATAACGTTGTTCAGGACAATCGGCGCAAACAGGATCAGGGCGGCCCCGAAGAACGAGCCCAGCACGCTGCCCATGCCGCCGACAATGACCATGGCCACCAGCTGGATCGAAAGCTCGATGTGGAACTGGTCCGGCGAAATGCTGCGCAGATAGCAGACGGCCAGGACCGATCCAACGACACCGCCGATGAAGGAGCTGACCCAGAAGGCCAGCAGCTTGAAGCGGAAGGTGTCGACGCCGATCACTTCGGCCGCATAATCCTTCTCGCGCACCGCCGCCAGCGCCCGGCCGAAGCTGGTGCGCCGCACATTCAGCATGAACAGGGTGACAAGAATGCAGACGGCCAGCGCCATATAATACGTCGCGGTATCGCCGACGATGGGAATGCCAAAGAACCGCACGGCGGGAACGGTGATCGTGGCCTGTCCGCCACCGCTGATCGCCGGCACATGGGAGATGACGAAATCGACGATGTACTGCATGGCCAGCGTCGCCATCGCCAGATACAGACCCTTCACCCGCAGGGCCGCTGCGCCGAACACAATGCCGACGGCGGCACTGATCAGCCCGCCGGCCAGCATGGCCAGCTCCAGCGGCGCGCCGGCCCGCACCAGATGCACCGACCCATAGGCGCCCATCCCGATCACAGCGCCATAGCCCAGATGGACCTGCCCCGCCGTGCCCATCAGCAGGTTGAGGCCCAATGCCGCAGTGGCCCAGATGATCCAGGGCAGCATGTAACCGACCAGGTAAAGCCGATCCAGCAGATAAGGCGCGGCCAGCGCCAGCAGCAGGACCAGCAGCATCAATCGCCGGTCCAGCGGCAATGGCCAGATCTGCCGCTCATCGCGGTAGCGGGTAAAACGGATACCGGCGCGGCGATAGAACATCAGATCCTCTCGATATGCTCACGGCCGAACAGGCCATGCGGCTTGAGGAGCAGGGTCAGCAGGATGATGGCGGAGGCGACAATGTCCCGGGTGCCGCCACCAACGATCGGATCGAGCACGCCGGTCGCGATGCTTTCCGCAACACCGACAATCACGCCGGCGATCAGCACGCCCGGAATGGAATCGAGGCCTCCCAGGATGGCGATGGCCAGCGCCTTGATCAGCAGCAGCGACAGGGACCAGTCGACGCCCTGCGTCGCCCCCCAGATCACGCCCGCAACCGTGGCGCTGGCCGCAGCCAATCCCCAGGAAATCGCAATCGCACGTTCCACGCGGATTCCGACCGCCCAGGATGCCGTCTGGTCATCGGACACCGCCCGCATGACCACGCCAAGCCGCGAGTTGAACAGGAACAGCGACAGCAGGATCATGACGAAGGCGACGCCGCCCCCGATCATCGTGGCGCGATTGAGGAGTAGTTCACCAAAGAAAATCGGCGCATTGGGAATGCCGATATCGAGCCGCTTGACCGCAGATCCGGCCAGGCCGGGCAGCAGGCCGCGCAGCATGATCTCGATGCCAAGCGTCAGCATGATGGCCATGATGACCGGCTGGCCGATCATGCGCCGCAGCGCCAGCCGCTCCGTCGCCATACCGAAGCCGAACATGATGATGAGAGCGACGGGAATCGCCAGCCAGATCGGCAGTCCGAGCGGGCCGGAAATGGCCCAGGTAGCGTAGCCGCCAGCCATCGCCAGCGCACCCTGCGCCAGATTCGCCAGCCCCGATGTCTTGTAGATCAGTACAATCCCGAGCGCGACGAGGGCGTACATCAGGCCAACGAAGATACCGTTGATACCGAGTTCCGAAAGCAGCAGAACATCCATCAGACCGGCACCTCCCGAACCGCCAGTACGCGACTGAGCTTGCCGCGCGTCCCATCCTCGTAGGTAATCTCGGCGTCGAAGGCGACCTCACCGGTTCCGGTATAGAGCGCCCGGATCAGGGCGTCGTAACGGCTTTCGATGACGGTACGCCGCAGCTTGCGGGTCCGGGTAATTTCGCCGTCATCCGCATCGAAATCCTTGTGCAGATTGACGAAGCGCCGCACACGCAGCCCTTCGGGCTGCATCGCGTTCAGCCGGCGGATGACATCGGCAACGAGATTGTAAACATCATCATGCTGCGACAGGTCGGCATAGGAGGAATAGGCGATCGCGCGCCGTTGTGCCCAGTGCCCTGTCGCTTCCATATCGATACAGACGATGGCCGTCAGGTCGGCGCGCCCGCTACCGACAACGGCGACATTGCGCACATAGGGGCTGAACTTGATGCGGTTCTCGATGTAATTGGGAATATAGCGTTCGCCGGCAGCGGTGCGCACCACCTCGCTGACGCGGCCCAGCACCACCAGATGACCGTCGTCATCCAGGTATCCGGCATCACCGGTATGCAGCCAGCCGCCCTCCAGCGCCTTTGCGGTGGCTTCGGCATCATCGAAATATCCATGAATGACCGAGGCCGAGCGGATCAGGATTTCGCCGCTGTCATCGATCCGGATATCGACATTGGGCATCGGGCGCCCGACGCTGTTGAGCTTGACCTGGCCTTCGCTTTGCGCCGCCGACAGGGCCGATGTTTCGGTCTGGCCGTAGAACTGCTTCAGCTTGATGCCCAGGGCGCGGAAGAACAGGAAGGTATCCTCCCCCATCGCCTCGCCGCCGGTGAAGGCCCGTTCGGCACGCGACAGCCCCAGCAGATCCTTGATCGGACCATAGACCAAGGCCTCGCCGAACAGGTGCAGCACACGCTCGCCCAGGTTGGGTTTCTGGCCGGTGAGCCGGCGGCGCTCTAGCTCGATAGCGCGCGGCATGAAGAAATCGAACAGACGACGCTTCAGCGGCGTCGAATCCGCCATGCCAACCTGGATGCGGGTCAGCATGTTGTCCCAGGCCCGTGGCGCCGCGAGATAGAAGGTCGGTGCGATGGCGCGCAGATCCTGCAGCACGGTTTCCTGCCGCTCGGGGATATTGATGGTGGCAACCAGCAGCAGGCCGGCGCCGAGCGTGAACACAAAATCGCCAACCCAGGCGGTCGGCAGATAGGCGAACAGCTCTTCATGCTGGCGGAAATAATCGCCCAGCTCGGCATTGCGAATGCCGCCCACAACATTGCTGTGCCGCAACGGAATGCCTTTGGGCAGGCCCGTGGTGCCGGAAGAATACAGCAGCACGGCGATATCATCCGGCCTGCTGCGTGCCAGCAGATCAGCCGCCAGTCCGCTCTCGGCTTTCAGGCGATCCCGACCCTGGGCTTCCACTTCGGCCAGCGACAGCACGCCTTCCGGCCGGTCCTGCCCCAGACCGCGCGGATCGTCGAACAGGATGACCCGCGGCCGGCCCGACCGTTCGCGCAGCCCCAGCAGCTTGTCGACCTGCTCCTGGTCCTCGGCCACAGCCAGCGCCGGATCGCCGAAGCGGGTGTAGGTTTCCAGCTCATCGACCGGCACATCCGGGAAGATCGGCGCGGGAAAGGCCCGCAGCACATTGGCGGCCAGCATGGAATAATAAAGATTGGCGCGGTTGTCGCCGACCACGATAACTGCATGGCCCGGTGCCACCCCCAGCATCTCGAACCCGGCGGCGAGCGCCAGAACACGGTCGCGCACCGCGCTCCAGGTCTCTTCCTGCCAGATCCCGAAATCGCGCTCGCGGAAAGCAATGCGATTGCCATGTTCGAGTGCATTGCGGGCCAGCGCGGCGACCAGCGTCTCGGGCGCAGCCGGATTTGCCGTGGTCATCGTGTTTCCTCGATGACACGCGCCGCAGCCCGTTTGCCCAGATAAGCCGCGATCACTTTCGGGTCGGCGATGGCGGCCTTCGGCTCGCCCTGCGCGATGATCTCGCCATAGCTTAGCACCACGATGCGGTCGCAGATGGCCGTGACCACATCCATGTGATGTTCGATCAGCAGGATGCTGACATTGCGCTCATCGCGGGCATCCAGGATGAACCGGGCGATATACTCCTTCTCTTCCTGGTTCATGCCGGCCATCGGCTCGTCGAGAATCAGGAAGCGCGGTTCCGCCACCAGGGCGCGCGCCAATTCGACACGCTTCTGCAGACCCATCGGGATGACCTCGACCGGTTCGTCGCGGATATCCTGCAGCTGCATGAAATCGATCACATCCTCCGCAACCCGGCGGTGCGCGATTTCGTTGCGGGCGGCCCAGACCCAGTAAAACAGCGTGGACAACGCGCTGGGCTGCATATGCACATGCCGGCCGAGCAGAATATTGTCGAGCACGCTCATGCCCCGGAACAACGCCAGATTCTGGAAGGTGCGCGCCACGCCCTGATGCGCGATCCGATTCGGCTTGCGGCCCGTGATGTCCTCGCCGAACAGATGGATAGTGCCGGCATTGGGCGGATAGAAACCGGTAATGACATTGACCATCGTGGTCTTGCCCGAACCGTTCGGTCCAACCAGGCCGAATATCTCACCCTTATCGACATGCAGATCGATGCCCTTCAGGGCCTTGAGACCGCCGAACGAGCGCTCGATCCCACGGCAGTCCAGTATCCGATCCGGATCAGGCTGCTGCACAGGTCACACAGAATCGCATAGCCACACGGGCATCGCGCCGGGCGAGATCACGCTTGTTTCCTCCACGTTTTATTCGGCTTCTGCGAGCCTTTGTGTCACAAGCTGGTTCTTATTGAATGCGGTTCATTAAGAGGAGTCAATCACCATTTCAGTGTCGGGTTTGTTTTAGAAATTGCAAAGCCTGACCGTGCTGCAGCGCACTGTCTCAGCTTGTCGAAAATCAAACGCACAAAGAATAAGGAGCGATGAGCAGTCAGTCGCTCATTGGGCCTGCAAGGATGATCGCTTGAGAAAACAGATATCTACCAGCCAATGCTCATCAGCATGGCGTTACCACTGCTGCCGCTGTTTCTCTACGGACTGCGCATTCGGTGATCCGCCACTTCCAGCACAGCGGCTGAACCAGTCTCGCCGGCATGGAAAATCGACAGGATGGCCGCAGCTGTTGCGGACAGTCTCCCGCACTGCCCCGACCTTCTCCGGCACGGCATATTTTCTGGAATCCGGGGAGCCGATCATATGACCGTTCATTGGCAACTCCCGGTTGCCCGGACAGAGTGCAGCAGAACCGGTTGAACGGGTTTGGGGGACCGTGGCAGGCCGGGCAGCCAGCAGAAGCGCGAATGCCCGCCGAACGAAAATGGCCGACCAACGGTTAAACCATTGATCGGCCATTAAAATTAATGGGGCGAGGAACGGGACTTGAACCCGCGACCCCCAGAGCCACAATCCTGCGTGATCGCAGCAATTTCAATGACGGTTTGCAAAAAGCCGTCCGCAGGATTACGCCGCTGCATGATGTCTGTCCTGCGATTTGCAATCCTCGCCGCGCTGCCGATTCTCACCATCGCCGCCCTGCCCGCCCGTGCCGAACCGCCGCGCCATGAATCGATTCCGGGTGAATACCGCCTGGCCGGCACGGTGCTGCAGGTGGAAGACGGCGACACGCTGACCATACGCGGCGCGCGCCATGGCAAGCGGCATCGCATCCGCCTCTCCGATATCGACGCGCCCGAGACGCGCCACAGGGATCGCGCCGGCCAGCCATTCGGCCAGGCCGCCGGCGCTGCCCTGCGCAGCCTCGCGCTCGGCCGGCAGGCCGCGGCCGAATGCTTCGAAGCCGACAGCTATGGCCGCCATGTCTGCCTGGTTTATATCGACGGCCGCCAGGTGAACGCCACCCTGCTCGATGCCGGCCTCGCATGGCCGGCCGAGCGCAGCGCCTGGCAGCGCGACCCGCAAACCCCGGCGCGCGCCGCCGCCGCCCAGGCCGCCGGCCGCGGCCTCTGGGCCGGGCCCGACAGAATCGCGCCCTGGGCCTGGCGCCGTGTCTGCTGGCAGCAGCAGGTCTGCCCCAACGGGGAGTAGCACCGGCGCCGGCCGGCCCCATCATCTTGGGGTTAGCTAAGTGAATATTTTCCTGTAGAATGGCGGCGATGTTCTGCTTTATGTCTCACGGCATGCCATACCGTGTCGACACCATCCAGTCCTGCCGCGCCGCCCGCCGCCTCGCCCGCCTGCAGATCGATCTCTATGCCGTCTGCGACACGTGCAGCGGCCACTGGATGGTCAACAAGGCCGAGGCCGTGCGCGAACTGGGCGAGGCCGCCACCATCCTGTCGCTGATCGGCCGCGCCCGCTGCCAGCTCTGCGACTCCGGCCGCTGCTGCGATGTGATGCTGGATATCGGCAAGGATGTATCCGACCCGAGTAAGCGGCCGGCGACATGGACCTTCGGCAGTTTCGAAAAGGCCGATGGCGACAGCGTGTTCGGCACGGTACGGCCGCACCGCCGTGGCAAGCCGCGGCCCGAGCGCAAGCCCTGGGAATGGGACGAAGGCTGATGTGCAACGCCGTCGCCATCTTCACCGACCTGCGCGTGATGGCCAGCCGCTTCGGCGCCCAGCGCAGCAGCGGCATGCCCGAGCGTTATCCGCCGCGATCACTGATCAAGCCGAAGGACACCCTGCCGGTGATCGCCCTCGGCCGCGATGAATCGCCCGAGGCCTTGGCTGGCCGCGCGGGGCCGGGCCGCCTGGTGCGCAAACTGGTGCCGATGCGCTGGTGGCTGGTGCCGCCGTTTGAACCGGTGCCGGAAACCAAGCTGACCACCTTCAATGCGCGCGCCGAGAAACTCTCTCGCGGCCCGGTCTTCGGCCCCAGCTTCCACATGCAGAAGGGCAAGGGTGGCCGCTGCCTGGTGCCGTTCGACCAGTTCTATGAATGGAGCGGCCCGCGCCGGCCGAACACCATCCGCGTGCGCAGCAACCGCATGCCGGCCTTTGCCGGCCTGTGGGCGCACTGGCAGCCGCCGGCGGGCTCGCCGCATGCGCCGCTGCTCAGCTGCACCATCATCACCGTGCCGGCGAACGAGACCGTGGCCCCGTTCAACGATCGCATGCCGGCGATCCTCGACGAGGACGCATGGCCGATCTGGCTGGCCGAGACCGCCACCGGCGACCGCGAACTGGTCGACCTGCTGCAGCCCTATCCCGATGACCGCATGACGGCCACCGAGGGCGCGCCGTTCTGACGCGCGCGAAACAAAAATCCGAGAACCGCAGCACAGACTCGGCAAAGATTTCGCATTCTGAAAGAGTCAAGCGAAGAAAGTTTCAGAGAGGTGTAATTTCTCTCCTTGAAAGCGCGATCAGCGGAACCCACCTTATCCGGCGACAAAAAACGCGGCCGGATCATATCCGCCGCGTGAGTTGTCCGGCGATCGCCAACCAGTGGCTAGGCGATCGACCAGGTGACTTAGATTAGACTCGTGTTTAAGCATCCCGAGACTATCCCCTAGGACAACTGGCCCGCAAGCCCTCGCCGCAGGCAAGTCGGCGATTTCACTTGCATTTTCCGGACGACCGCGAGTCGGCGGCCGGAAACCCCGGCTTCGCCAATGGCGGTGCTGGTCGGGGAAGAACTGTCCATAGAGGAAAATGAAACAATGACTCTGCACCTTATTACCTACGACCTGGTGAAGTACAAGGATTACCCGAAGCTCTGGGAAGCCCTCGAAAAGGCCGGTGCGCAGCGCGTGCTGCTGTCGGTCTGGCTGCTCAACACCACATCGACCTCCAAGCAGGTCTATGACTGGCTGCTGCAGTTCATCGACAAGGATGACCGCATTATGGTGGCGCCCACCACTAAGGGCGCCCTCCAGTATCGCGCGATGAATGGCATCAACGAGTACCTCGCCAAGGTCGCGTAAACGAAAAAAAGCCCCGCCCTGCACCGGCAGAATGCCGGGCAGGACGGGGCCAGTCGTTACAGGGAGGAGCCGGCCGGAGCCGGTCGTGGCACCCCTTGCGGGGATCTCAGGCCGGCCGATGATCCTCGGTCGCGGTCAGGGGATTCCTACTTCGTCTTGCCGGTAACCTTTTCGGTGGTGCGCAGCGCGCCGAGGCCCAGCATGGCGAAGACCAGTTCCTGCAGCCCGGCGATCTCGCTGACCGGATAGGCAACGACGCCATCGGCCAGCAGGCACAGCTTGACCCAGATCACCGAAGCCAGGGCGAATTGCGGCCAGTAGAACAGCGCCAGAGACAGCGCGCAGACCCAGCCCACGGCCGGGCGCCAGCCCGCCACGAACCAGTTGCTGCTGGCCGCCTCGATCTTGTTCAGCTCGACCTGCAGTTCCGCCGGATGCTGCCGCAGCTTCTCCAGCACGGCCTGCGCCTGCGCCTTCTCGTCGTCGCTGGTGAACAGCTTGTCGAACACGTTGCCGATCGCCTCGATCGGCGCGGCAACACCCTTGCCGGCCTCGGCCGCGCCGCCGCCCAGCAGACTCATCAGCCAGCCCATCTCACTTCACCTGGCCGGTCAGGTGCATGTAGGCGACGCGCAGCGCGATCAACACCCACCACGCCCACGAGATGCCGCCGATGATCCACAGCCAAAGGCCGACGGCATTGGCCCAGATCAGCGCGCCGATCAGCCAGAGGCCGAACAGCAGCGACAGACCGGTGCCCAGCAACGCGACCCCGACCCAGATGATTGTAGTGCCCCAGCTTCCGTCCATGGTCTTACCCCCTCAGTTCGAAATGCGGCAGATCCACAAAGCGTTCGTCCGGGTCGCCGTCATGGCGCGCCTTGCCGTCGCCATCCCAGTCGCCGCCCCAGCGCAAGGCCACACCCAGCCTTTCGGCATGGGCCCAGATATGGTCGCGCAGCGCGCGGAACACCGCGTAGAGCCGCGCATCGATCTCGGCCGCCGGCCGGCACGCCGCCTTCTGATCGGCCAGCCAGCCCCAGGCATTGCGGCCATCGATCACCGGCAGGATGTCGACGGCGCGCGACGGCAGCCGGTTATGCTCGCCCTGCGGCCATTTCAGTTTCGACAGGCCCTTGGCAAAGGCCTCGTTCTGCTCGGCCTCGTTGCGATGGCCGCAGGCGATGCCGAAGTCATGCGGCGCATCGGCGATGGCGGCGCGCATCACGCGCTGCAGGTCGGTATGGCAGCTGTTCAGCCGCGCGATGCTGGTGGCGCCGAAGTTAAACATGGCCGTTGCCCTTGGTGGATTTCTTGCGGATGGCCAGCAGGATCAGGGCCTCGATGCCCTTCGGCCCGAACCAGGCGGTCATGCCCACGATGGCCAGCTGCATCTTCGGGCCGGTCTCGACAAACTCGGCGGCGCCGGCGCCGACGAAGATGCAGAACACCGCCGTCAGCGCTTCGAAGACCAGGTGCCAGGACCAGAATTCGCGGCGGCCGTCCTGCACCATGTGCCAGTGCCACAGCATCCGGGCGGCGCCGGCCGGCACGAACAGCAGGATGAAGGTGCTGCCGGCATCGATCAGCGAGGCGATCACCTTTTCCATTACAGCGCGCCCTTACCGGAAGGCGCGACAGACGGCGCGGCAGACGGCGCCGGCTTCGTCCGCTCGGCCCAGCCGTCGCCGCCGGTCTCGATGCAGCTCCAACCTTGCAGCGTGGTGCGGATCAGGCTCCAGCTGCCGGATGTGGGATTGACCAGCAGTTCGGCGATCGCAGTCTCGCCGACCACGCCGGCCGCCCAGGGCTGTTCGCCGAAGCGGTCCTCCAGCATCTGCACGATCTCGGCGCGCGGGCCGCAGAGCCGCCGCGCCGTCGTCGGCTGCGCCAGCGCCGGCGCCGCCAGGTCGATCAGGCAAAACCCGCAAAGACCAAAAATCGCCGCTGCCGCGGCCAAGGCTGTCCGCTTCATGTCGCATCCTCCCCCAAGGTGTCGGATCAGGTCAGATCGTCGGATCGCTGTTTTCGGGCCAGCCGGACTCGATGGCGATGGCGTCCAGGTCTGCGGCGGCTGCCGCCGCCAGGCAGAGGTCCTTCTTGTCGCGGGCGCACTGCACCACGGCGGCGAACCAGCTGCCGCAGGCCTGCGCCAGCGCCAGGCCATCGGCCGGCGTCGGCAGCGGCACGCGGTCATTCTCGACCGTGATCCAGCCGGTCTGGTAATCCTCCGGCCAGGTCAGGCCCGGCAGGCCCAGCGCCACGCCGATCGCCGTGGTGGCCATGCCGCCCAGATCGGCGCGCGGACCATCGCCGTTGCGGCGATCGAGCAGCGCGATATGCAGGCCGCCGAACAGTTTTCCCGCCCGCAGCAGCCGGTCGCGCTCGGCATCGACCATGGCGATGCGGGCCGTCACCAGCGCCGAAAGCGGCTGCGCGCGCGCCGCCTCGAAAGCGGCTTCCTGTTCCGGCGACAGTTCGATCTCTTCGCCGTTGCGCATGATCTTCATGGCGCGCTCCTATTTCTTGCGGCCATAGAGGGCCGCCACGCCGGTGATGGTGCCGCTGCTCGGCAGCAGGCGCAGCGCGTTGACCGCGCTTGCGGTCAGGATCGCGCCGGTAGCATGGAAAAAAGCATTACTGGCATCGCCGCTGGCCGGATGGCTACTCGCATAGATGACCTGCTTGCGGTAGGTGCCGCTGGCCGGCCGCATGATGCCGATGCGCGAATAGAAACTGCTGGCGGTCGAGGTGTCGCCGTCGATAGGCTGGCCACTCAGTTCTATTTGCGCCACCCCGCTACCGCCCACCGGTCCAATCGGACCATCGATGTTGCTGGTCGAGGCATAGCCGCCCCAGCGGTAATTCGTGCCGGCGAGGAAGTTCGAGCCGCCGTCGGTCGAGCCGCGCAGATACATGGTGGCATCGACTGACAGATCGGCCGAGACATAGAGTTCGTATTCGTCATAGGTCGCGTCCAGCCCCGTGGTGAAATCCACCGCCGACACGGCGCTGAAACTCTGCGCCTGGATCAGGGTCACGCCCGCTGCCACCTGCGCATACAGCAGATCGGCGCCGGCGCCGGCCGACTGCAGCACAAAGCCCGCCGTGCCCGGCACCAGCATCTGCCAGCCCGCCGCCTTGCGGGTCAGGATGGCGCCGCGGGTATTGCCGAAGACCGCATCCAGCAGCGCCGTCAGTTGCCGGAACGGCCCGCCGCCGGTCAGCAGGGCGTAGTAGTCGCCCGAGCCCGGCGCCGGCACCAGGCCGCGCTTGCCCGGCGTGCTGGGGCTGCCGGTGGTGGCGCCGGTGAAGACGCCGACGGCGCCGCCGCCGAGCCGGATATCGTCCAGGTCGGTATCGTCGATCGCCGTCATGCCCACGGTCAGGCGCACACGCGCCACCGGCAGCAGGCCTTCCGCCAAGGCCGGATCGGCCGGGCTGGCGGCTTCCGCGCCGGCCTGCACGCCGAGGCTACCATCCTCGGTATTCACATAGACGATGTCGTGGCGCGGATTGGCCACCGGCGCCACCAGCATGGCGGTGCTGCGCGCGGCGAACTCGGTCACCAGGCCGGCGATCTTCAGCGCGCCGGCGCCCACCCGCACGGTCATGTTCGGCACCGCCGGACTGCCGGCATCGTTCTGGTGCGGCGCAAAGGCGCCGGCGATGCGATCATGGATCGCCGCCGTGCCGTCGAGCGCCGCCTTGTATGCGCTGGGCGGCTGCACGGTGAAATCAGGCAGCGGTGACGAGACGGTCATGCTTATGCTCCGGTGAATTCGGTGGCGAGCCGGCCGCCGACGCTGGCGCCGGCGCTGGACAGCACATGCAGGGTGGCGCCGGTGCTGGTCAGGGCCGACCAGTAGGCGAGCCGCGCCGCCGGCGGCGAGCCGGGCCCCAGTTCCGGCGTCAGCTTCGGCGTCGGCACGGTGAAGAAGGGCGGATCGAAGGTCACCGCCGTGCCGCCCGGCGCGATGGTCAGGATGCCGAGATTGAGGCTGCGCGGCGCGATGTCGAAGACCGGCTGGAAGCCGCCGAGATAGGCCGCGCCGCTCTGCGGCGACAGATGCACGCGGGTCAGGGCATAGCGCCCGTCGATCGGTCCCACCGTCCAGGGCTCGAAACCGTCATAGCTGCCGGCCGCCGTGCGGTAATCGATCTCCAGCTGCGCCGCGGCGCTGCCGGCGGCGCCGGGGCCCAGCGCCGCCTGGATATCGGCGAACACCCGAACATCCTGCGCATCGAAACCGAAATCCAGCGCGCGCGCCTGGTAATAGGCATCGCTGACCGGATCGGGCACGAATTCGTCGAACACCCGCCAGCCCAGCGCCGCATTGTCGCCGGTCGATTCCGGCACCAGCCGGCGCGTCGGGCCATGCAGCACCAGATCGGTCAGCGTGCCGCGCCAGCGCGGCGCCTCGTCGGTATCGGCGATGGTGACATTGCCGCCGGCGGTGACGGTCAGGTTGTACGTTGCGGCATTGGCTGAATAGTTGCCGCTGGTATCGCGCGCCTTGATGCCGACCACCCAGCTGCCCGGTGGAATCGCCGAGTTGGTCACCAGGGTGCCGCGCGTGGTGGAGGTCACCACCGTGGCGTTTTCCCAGACGAACGGCGCCGCCATGTAGCGGATTTCGTAGCCGTTCAGATCGAGGTCGGGCACCTGGTTCCAGCGCTCGGTGACCACGTTGTCATTCTGCTGCGCCGAGAATCCGGTGACATCGGCCGGCAGCGCCGTCTTGCCGATCACCGTATGGCTGGCGCCGGCCTCGGCCGGCACCCAGTCGGACTTGACGCCGGCCGCATTCACGCTGCGCAGGCGCACGGCATACTGCGCGCCATCCTGCACATCCAGCAGGAACAGCTCGGTCACATCGCCGCCGACAAACTGCGACGGCTGGAAGTCCTGCTGCGGGCTGTCGCCCAGCCGGCGATACTGCAGCTCGATCCGGCCGCCCGAGGTGACGAACACATCGGCCGGTGCGGTCCATGTGGCGCGGATGCGCGAAAACACCGTGCCATCGGCGCGGATGAACAGCTGGTCGGTGCCGCTCTGCAGCGCCAGGGCGGTCGGCGGCGCCACCGTGAAGGGATCGGGCAGGTCGGTGGCCGGCGCCGGCGTCAGCGTCGCCTCGTCGACGGTTTCATCCCAGGCAAAGACGCTGGCGTCGATCTCGGTCAGCGACAGGTCGACGCCCAGGCGCTGGTCCTCGCCCTCGCCGCGGCCGTCGCGCGAGACGAAACCCAGCGTCGTCGCCTCGAAGGTTTTTCCCGTCCAGCCCCACAGCCGGTTGCTCAGCGCTACCGTATCCATCGCCTGGGCCAGCAGGCCGCGCAGACTCAGCGGCCAGCGCGTGGTCACCTGACGGCGCAGGCGCTCCAGGGCGATGCGGGCGCAGCGCTGCGCCATCGATGGCGAGTTGGTCCAGGGCAGTTCGTAATCGAGCCAGATATCCTCGCCGTTATCCTCGGCCACATAGGCGGCGCTGATATAGGCCGGATAGTCGGTGGCCTGGAAATTGTCGTCGGGATTGGAAAAGATGCCCTTGATGCCGTTGGCCAGGTCGCGGCGCGAACGGCGCGTCTGTACGGTGATGCCGCCGTCGCAGTCGCCTTCGTCGAAACTGACGGTTGCCATGCGCCAGACACCGGCATAGAGGTGCCACTGGCCGCCGCTCCAGACCAGGCCGCCGGCCATGGCCGACAGCATGTCCTCCAGTATCTCGCGCGGCTTGTCGCTGGTGCGGAAACTGCCGTTCAGGGTGTAGCGCGGCTCGGCATTGACGGTTAGCGCCACGATGCCGCTGCTGTCGGCCGACAGCGCGATCGCGGTGCCGGCGCGGGCATCCGCCAGGCTCAGCGCCAGGCGGCCGCGCAAGTAATCCAGCGGCATCCAGAAATAGTCGGTGCCGGCGGTCAGGCCGCCCGGCAGTACACCGGGCGGCGAGCCGGCCGGCGCCACGCGCAGGCGGGTGCCAAGACGCAGGGCGGCATCGCGGCTGGCCACGGTCAGCACGCCGTCCGCTGCTGTCGCGGTGAAGTCGACGCTCACCGGCTTGCGCGCCACCATTTCGTCGCAGGCATTGGCGGCAGCGATCAGCGCGTCGTCGTAGATTTCGAAACTGGTGGCGCCCAGGCCGCCATCCACCGCCGGGGTGCGGATATAATCGGCGATGCACAGCGGCGGATTGTCGGTGAAGCCGGTGAAGTCCGGCGAGGCGGCGACGCGCGGATCGCGGATGCCATAGGCGGTATCGAGGATCACCGAGGCATTCGGCAGCGAGCCGGGGAACTTGTCGCTGCTGTATTTCAGCCGCAAATACAACTTGGTGCAGCCGGTCTGCCGGTGCCGCTCGGTCCACTTGTCCGGGCAATGCTCGATCAGCTTGGCCTTCCAGGTGGCGTCCGTCGCCGGCGTGCCCAGGCCGAACCAGCAGGACACATAGCCGGCATATTTGCCGGTGGCGTTGCCGTCATCATCCAGGGGAACGACTTCATCATCCAGCAGCAGGGCCCGCACACCGCGGCACGGATGCCCCAGCACCGTCACCACCATATGCAGATATTCGCGGCTGCTGCCGCTGGTATGCAGGAAGGTCTGGCCGCCCGACAGCCGCGTCTGCCCGTAGGCGCGGCTGCGCACCATGATGGCCTGGCGCACCGACAGCGTGCGGTCCTGCACGGCGGCGGCGAACCCACCGGCATCCTGGCTTTTCGGTTTCTTCGCCGTCGCCGCGGTCACGGCGGTGCTGATCACCGTGGTGACCACCGAGGTGATGAAGGCGGCCAGCGAGATATAGCCGGCTGCATAGCTGGCGGCGGCGACGGCGACGGCGGCTATGGCCGGCGGCATCGTCAGCCCACCCGCCAGGCGCGGCGGCAGCTGCGCAGGGTCACGCGCACCAGGCCGCGATCCTGCAGGAATATCGCCGTGCGGCCATCGGGGGCGGTCACGCCCAGCGCCGGATCGGGCACATCGGCCAGCACCAGGTCGCCGCGCTGCGCCAGCAGCCGCGGAATCTCGACGCCGCCCCACTGGCTGCGAAAGGCCTCCGCCGCCGCATCCATCGTGGTGACGCCGAAGAGACTGCGCATGCGGCGCAGCGCGCCGGGGCCGCTGCTGTAATGGCCGCGCAGGCCGGTCGTGAAATCGCCGCCGGTGACGGCCTCGGCCGCGCCGAGCGCGAACAGCACGCAGTCGTGATGCCCCCAGGCAAAGGGCTGCTGTTCGGCGGCGGTCAGATACAAGGCCAGTCGTTGCGGCCAGTCGCTCAGCCTTGCGATCGCGGCCATCAGTCTCTCCCGCCAGACAGGTCGATGCCCGGCAGGTCGATGTCCGACCCGGCGGCCCGTGATCCTGCATCCTGGGCCTGCAATGCGGTGGCATGGCCGGCATTGGCCGGCGCGCCGACCCAGTCCAGCCCAACCGTGGATGGCCGGCCGGACAGCCAATGCTGCACCGACAGGAAGGCGGCGCCACTGGCAAACACCGTCAGGTCATGCCAGTCCTGCGGCCCCACCCGCACACCCCGCCCCCACCAGCGCGACAGGCCATCGGGCCGGCGGTCCTGCAGGTGATCGAGCGGGATGGCGCTGACGCCGTTGACGCGGAAATCGTAGTCTCCCGCCACATGCATCTCGATCGTGTCGACATGCGGATGACGATGTGGCGGCACCGTGCTGTGCGGCGGAAAGATAAACAGCTGCACCTGGAAGGCGCCATGCCGGTACAGCGCCAGGCCGGGCAGATTGCCGGCCCAGACAAGGCCATCGGCCGGCGCCATCGGCATGGCGGCGCCATGGACGCCGAACCAGGCGAGGAAATCCTGCAGCGGATCGGCCGAACCGGCAGCCGGCGCAAAAGGCGGCGCCGGCATAGCCCCGCTGCGCAGCCAGCGCGGCAGGCTGGAACGCCGGCTGTTCGTGGCGGGATTTGTCATGCCTTGCCCCAGACGCCGTTCCAGTCCTGCAGGCCCGGCACGAATTCAAAGCCGAGATCATCGGCATCGGCGATTTTCTGATCCTCGCTGGTGTAGCGCCGCTCGCGCGGGCGCTCCAGGTCGATCAGGCGGTTCTCGGCGGTGATGCGGATGGTGACGGTGGCGCCGTCATCCACGATCTCGGGCACATCGGTCAGGCCGCCGAATATCTGCTTGGGCGTGCCGTCGAAGCGGTTGCCCTGCAGCACCCCGAGCCAGACCCGCGCGGTGCGGCCCCAGCGCATGGAGGCAAGGCTGATCGCCAGCAGGTCGGACGGGATGCCGGCCAGTTCGAAGGTGACGCCGCCGGCTTTCAGTTCGGCGGTTTCCTCGATCGCCGAAATCTTGCCGAAAATGCCGGTGCCCAGGAAGGTCTTGCCATCCCATTCCAGGTTGCCGATGCCGTTCCAGCAGCGCACCGGGTTGTCGGGATCGGCCGTGCCGATCTCGGCCAGCAGCACCGGTTCCAGCACGGCATCGGACAGCGGCAGGTCGGTATCGCGGCTCATGATTCAAGCTCACTCATGATCTGGGCTCACTCGTTGCCGAGGGCTTCGAAGATGCTGAAACCGAGCCCGTAGATTTTCGCCTCGCCGACATCCCAGTCCATTTCACCGGGCATCATGCGGAACACGCCCTGCGGATTGACCAGGGTCACCGCCTCGCCATGAGCGATGTTGCGCCGCAGGCGCGGCCAGATATCCAGCGCGGCATAGCCGCCGGCATCGGCATTCACGGCGGTCAGGTTCACATGCAGGGTCGCCGTGCTGCCGGCGCCAAGCATCAGGTAGTCGCGCGGGCGCAGCACATTGGCGGCCAGCGGTGTCCAGCCCGCGGTGTACAGAACCTCATCGCGCACCAGGTTGCGGCTCGGGCTGCCGCTGCTGGCGGCGACCGGATTGCCGGCACCGCTGCCGCGCGGCAGGCGCTTGGAAACGTCGCCGAACAGGAAGGTGCCGAAACTGCCTTTCAGGCTCAGCCGGAAGGCGATCCAGGCGTCGGCCTGTTCCTCGGTCATCGGCGGCAGCATGCAGTCGAAGGCCCAGAGCTGGCCCTGGTGGCGCTGCACCTGCTGCTGGAAGGTGAAGGGCGAGCGGTTGATGCCGATCGCCTCGGCGGCACGCACCTTCAGGCTGCTGAAGGTCGGCGCGGCCGGCATGGTCAGGGGATAGGTGATGGTCATTTCCAGGCCGAACGGTTGCGCTGCCAGTCGGAACGCGAGGCATTCACCGCACGTTTCTCGATGCTGCCGTTCATGTCGCGCACCGTCTGCTCCAGCCGTCGCATGCCATCGCTGTCGGCACCGCGCGCATCGATATAGACGGTCGGGCCACCGCCAAGGCTGCCGACCTGGTCGCTGCGCAGCACCTGCTCGCCGCCACGGAAGTTGACGAATTCCGTACCGCGCTCGCCCACCTTGGCCCAGCCGGCCGCTGCGCTGCTGGTGCCGGTGGCGTAGCCGCCGAGCGCCATGACGTAATCCGCCGCCATGGCGGACGAATAGTCGCCACCCGGGCCGCCGCCACCGCCGAACAGGCTGGAGAAGAAACCGCCGAGACCGCCGCCGCCTCCCCCGCCACCACTGCCGGCGGTGGAGAACACGCTGGCCATGGTCTTCTGCAGCTGCAGCAGCGCCGGCTGCAGCACCAGCATGTCGAAAATGGCATCGGTCAGGTCCAGCACGGCATTGCGCAGGATATCGGCGCCGGTGGCGCCTTCGCGGAAGCCGCGCTTCAGGTTGCTGCCGATCACGTTGGTCAGCTCGCGGGCATTTTCATTCGAGCGCCGCACCTGCTCGTTGACGCCATCGGTGCTGCGTTTGATCTCCTGCTGCGCATCCACGTAATCGGTGGCCAGCTGGCGCGCCTGCTCGGCGGTCAGCGCCAGATTCTCGCGCAGCAGCGACTGGGTGCGGATCACGATCTGCAGCTCGCGGTCGAACAGGTAGAAGCTGCCGGTCAGATCGTCGAAGGCGACCGTGGATTTGGCCGCCGCCTCGGCCTGCTCGCGCAGCAGCCGCACATCCTCGTCATTGGCCTGCGTCACCTTGATGACCTGGCCGCCCAGCGCCGCCGCGGCCTGCTCGGCCGCCAGCATGGCGTCGACCTGCTCGCCCAGCGCATTGGCGAAGGCCTTGACGTTCTCGGTCTCGGTTTTCTGCGCCTCGATGCGGCGGGTCTGCACGCCCAGGCTGTTGATCAGCGCCACCTGTTCGGCATTCAGCGCCGACACGCCCTTGCTGCGCAGCATGGCCAGCGCTTCCTCGGTGGCCCGCGCGCGCGCCTTCACCTCTTCGGAGGCATTGACCGTGTCGGCCTCGGCCTTCAGCGCCGCGACCTTTTTCTGCAGCTGGTCGGTGACGCTCTTGATGGCGTCGGATTCTTCCTTGCTCTGCGGGTTGCGGTTGGCGCCGCCTGCGCCCGTCCCCGCGCTGCCGGCCGCGCCCGGGGCCGCGGCCGAGGGCTGCCGCAGCCGGTCGGCCAGGGCCAGCAGGGCCTGGTAGCGCGCCTGTAGCTCATCCAGCTCTTTCTGCAGCGGGCCGTTCTTCAGCTTGCCGATATTGCCGAAGGGACCGAGATTTTCGTTTTCCTTGATCTTGGACTGCAGCTCGGTGATGCGCACCAGCAGCGAGCCCAGTTCGTCATCGATGCTGGCGATCGAGCGCGCCGTGTCCGGGCGGAAACGCTCGAACAGCAGGTTGATCTTGGTGATCAGGTCGAGCAGGCCGGGTGCGGCGAAAGCCGCGCCCAGCTGCGACAGTTTTTCGAACTGCTTGACCAGCGCCGCCAGCTGGTCCGCCGCCTTGTCGGCATCGGCGATCATGGTCTCGTTGATCACCGCGCCGGCATTGCGCGCCTCGGCGGTGAATTTGCGGATACCATCGGCGCCGCCGGTCAGCAGCGGCAGCAGCCGCTGGCCCGACTTGCCGAACAGGTCGACCACCAGCGCGGCGCGGCGCGCCGGATCGTCGATCTTCGACAGGCCATCGGCCACATCCAGCAGGATCGCTTCGGTGCTGCGCAGATTGCCGGCCGCATCCAGGATGCCGACATCCAGCTTGGCAAAGGCATCGATCGCCGCCTTGTTGCCATCGGCGGCATCGCCGATGGTGCGGCTGATGCGGGCCAGGCCGGATTCCAGCTCCTGGGTGCTGACACCGGCCTGGGTGGCGGCATACTGATAGGCCTGCAGCGCATCGGTGCTGATGCCCAGCTGCTCGGCCAGTTCGCTCAGGCCGCCAACGGCATCCAGCGAGCGTTTGGCAAAGGCGGCCAGGCCGACCACGCCGAGGCCGCCGGTGAAGACCGACGCCGCCGAGGCGACGCTGCGGAAGCCTTTTTCGATATTGGCCAGCGAACGGTTCATCTGCACGCTGGTGCTGGCCAGATTCTGGCGCACCCGTGCCAGGCCGGAATCGAACTGCCCGGTATTGGCGACGAAATCGGCGGACACCACACCGGCTTTGGTCATGCGGCGCCGCCTTTCCCGTCAATGCTTCGTCTGTTTGGACTTGAACCAGGCCGCAAGTTCGGCCTCGGTCATGCCCGCCGGTTTCCGCACCGGCCTGGGCAGCAGGCTGTCCAGCGCCGGCAGTTTCTTGGCGCGGGTCAGGGCCGCCAGGTTCCAGGCCAGGCTGACGCGCTGGCTGTGGACGCCGCCGGCCAGCCGCACGGTCTGGTGCGGCGTCAGGGACCAGAATTCGGATGGCGCGATCCCGGCAGCCGCAGCCACCTCGAAAGCCGTCTGTAGAGTGTCGCCATCCGCCCCGGAGGGTTTTCCGGGGCATCCTCCGGCATGCCGTCCATACCCCAGATCGCCAGATCGAGCGCCGCCTTGACCGCGCTCAGGGTCGGCATCAGCGGCGGCGACAGCGCCCGGATGCTGTCGGCCGTCAGGTCCGGATGATGGCGGCGCAGGCCGATGCTGACCAGCACCGCCAGCTTCGGCATGTCCATGCCGGTCAGCACCAGGCCCAGCACGCCGTCGCCGACCTCGTCCTTGATGCGGGCCTGCGCATCCCAGTCATAGACCAGGATGCAGTTGCGCCCGCCCAACTGGATTGCCGCTTCGCCGCGGTAGCGGTTCGGCATGGCTTACGGATCCAGCGGGCCGAGCGGCTCGCCCGAAATCTTGATGCTGAAATTGCCGTCGGTCTTGGCATCGACGCCGCCCGACAGCGGATTGCTCTTCACGCCGCCGTTGAACAGGAAGTATTTGCCGTCCGACAGCGCGAACTTGAACTGGCGCTGGGCGCGGTCGGCCTTGGCGGCGCGCATCTGGATCTGGCCCGGGTCCTCGGGCAGGTAGTTGCCCGAGAAGGCGAAGTTGCCGAAATCCTGCAGGCCGGTCAGGAATTCCTTGGCGGTGGAATCCAGATCGGTGACATCGATATCGGAGGCCTCGCCGTCAAAGGCGGTGAAACTCTGCATGCCCTTGACCTGCACCCAGGCCGTGGGCGAGCCCACGCCGATATAGAGCTTGGAGCCCTGGGTTTCGATAGCGCCATTCGCAGCGGCCATGATGATAGTCCTTTCTGTTTTTCGGGTTAGTCGGGTTCGGTGCCGGTGACGAGATATTCCAGCAGCACACGGTGCAGCATCGGATCGATATCGGATTCCACCAGGTCGGTGCTGCCGATGCGGGCCACCGCCTTCACGATGCAGAGCAGCGCCGGACTGTCGGCGCTGACCGCCACCGCGCCGTGGTAATCGCTGATCGCGGCATGCACGGCGCGCGCCGCCTGCTGGGCCAGCAGATAGGTCCGGGCATAGACATCGATCTGCACGCGCGGCTGCAGCAGGCCGCTTTCGCCATCCAGGTCGCGGGCGATATCGGGCTTGTCGACGCCAAGCACCACGATGTAAGGCCCGGCGACATCCTGGCCGGCCAGACCGGGATAGACCCGTGTGCCCGCCAGCGCCTGCACGCCCGCATCCGCCGCCAGCAGTTTCAGGATCGCCAGCGCCAGCATGGTCAGCGGCTCCGGAGCAGCGCACGGCGGACGCTGCCGTATTTGCCGGCCAGCCGGGTCACCTCGCGTTCCAGCCCCTTCAGCAGGCCACTGCGCATGACATCGAAGGCTTCCGGTGCGGTCTGGTCGAAGGCCGGCCGGAACCAGGGATGGGCGCGCATGCGGCTGGTGCCGTATTCCAGGAACCAGCCCCAGAAGGCGCGGCCGGTGCTGACCGTGTAGCCGACCAGGCCGCGGCGCAGACGGCGCCAGCGGCGCAGGCGCAGGTTGCGCGACAGCCGGCCGTATTTCCGGCTCGCAGCCGAAGCCTGTTCGCCGCGCGGGGCATTGGCGCGCGCCGCTTTCAGGGTCGGCTGCGCCGCCGACCGCACGGCGGTGTCGTAGACGCGGGATTCCATCGCATCGGGCAGTTCGCGCGCCAGCGCGATCAGGTCTTCGAAACCCTGAAGGCTGGTCTTGACCTGCATCATGGCGAAAGCAGCCCCTTAAGCAGCGGTATTCCTGACCACGACCACCCGGGCCAGGATCTGCAGCCATTCGCGGCGGCCGATCTCGGCCGGCCGTCCGGCGATGTCATACTCGACGCCCTCGCAGACCAGGCGGTGCTGTTCGGTCACATCGCTGCGCCAGCGGATATGAAACTTGGCGGTCGCTTCGCTGTTCACCTGCTGCGCGGCGAAAACCTCGCGGCCCAGCAGGTCCAGCCGTTCGGCCCAGACCTCGGCCAGTTCGACATAGGTGACGATTTCCTGGTTGGCGAAGTCGCGCGTCTTCACCGGACGCAGGATGGTCAGGCGACGGTCAAGCTGGCCGATCTTCATGAGAGGTCCCTATCGCTGCGCGCATGGGGTGGTGCGGCGGCCACGCGCGCAGCGTCAGCCAAAGAGATCGACACGGTAGGGCGCCAGCAGCGTCGCCACCGCCAGCGGCAGTTCGGTCACGATATTGCCGACATTGACCGCTTCGCGGTTCTGGTAGAGGTGCCCCAGATGCAGCAGCATCGCCTGGGTCAGCGGCTTGGGCACATCGCCGATCGCATCATTCGCCGCGTCATAACCGCAGGTGAAGGCGATGCAGACGCTGTCCGGGCTGCGCCGCGCCGCCGGCCAGCTGCGGCCATAGGCCGGCGCCAGCCGGCCCCGCATGCCCTTGCGCAGGATGAAATCGCTGCCTTCGGTCAGGGTCTGCGGCACCCCGGCGCTGTCGGTATAACTGACGCTGTCGACGCTCTGCAGCGGCGGCAGCGGCAGGCGGATTTCACCGCCGGTGCCATCAGCGCCGCAGGGAAAACCGTCAAGCCACAGTTCCCAGGACTGGGTCACCAGGGCACGGCCGAGGATGCCGGCTTCGCCGTCCAGATGCTGGCGCATCGCGGTGATCAGGCCCTGCACCAGCGCATCGTCGGGATGGCTGGCGGGCGAGCCGCTGGCATCCAGCTTCAGGTGCAGGCGCGCCTGGGCCAGGGTCAGCGGCTCGGTGGTCGGCGGCGTCACCAGCACCAGTGCCATATCAGCCCTCGCCAATCCCGAGATACCGCTGCGCCCAAGGCGCCATCAGATGCTTGCGCGGGCCTTTGAAATGCACCACGCAGGCCGGCGACGGATCGATGCTGGTGGCCGGCGTGTCGTTGAACTGCCGCATCGGTGCGAACTTCACCCGCATGCTGCAGCGCCACTGCACGCCATGCTCGGCCGGAATCGGCGCCAGCGCCTGGCTGAGTGCAATCATGTCATCGCCCCAGACCGGGCCGCAGGCGGCGGCGATATCGGCATACAGCGCCGCGACGCCGGCCAGCGCATGATCGGGGATGAAAACCGCGCCGTTGTTGATCGGCCAGCGATGGCTGGGCCGCCGGCTGGTGACCAGCAGGTCGAAACTGCCATCGAATACCGGCGTGAGGTCGCGGGTCACCAGGCAGTCGGCGCCGACCAGCACGACGCGGCCGTCGGCGTGGCGCGCGCGATCCAGCAGGAACTGCGCCTGGCCGCGGCAGAAGGCCTGCATCAGGTTGACCGGCAGGTCGGTGACATAGGTTTCAAGATCGCCCTGCTGGCGGTCGCTGATCACGACATGGCGATGACCGGCGCGGTCGCAGCTTTTCTGCAACAGGCGCAGCAGCGGCAGATAGTCGACGGCATCCGGAAACTGATCCGGACGCGGCGCGTAGAAGCTGGCGACGGTGATCCTGCTCATTGCCACACCGCCACCGCCGCCTTCGACAGTGCCATCCTGCCGGCCGGCACATCGCTGACCACCAGGGCGCCGGCAGCAACAACCCCACGGGCGCCGATGGTGATGCCCGGCGTCAGCACCGCGCCGGCGCCGATGCGGGCGCCGGCGCCGATGCGCGGCCCCGCGACGGTGGCCGGATCGAAATCGTAACGGGCCGGATCGAGCTGGCGTTGGTTCGCCATCACCACGCCGGGACCGAGGAAGGCGCCGGGGAAGATGACCGTGCACCCGATCACCACGCAGGCATCGTTGATCCGCACATCATGGCCGATTTCGCAGTCATAGCCGATGCGGCTGCCGCCGCCGATCGCGCAGCGGTCGCCGATGCGGCTGCCCTCGCGGATCACCGCGCCGTCGCCGATCAGGCAGTTCTCGCCGATATGCACATCGGCATAGATGCGCGCGCCGGCCATGATCACGGTGCCGGCGCCGATCTGCACCCGGGCGGATTTGACCGCCGGCTGGCGGGCCAGCGCCGGCGAGGCCTGCGGCATCAGCCCGATGCAGACGAAGGGCCCGATGGTGACCGCGTCACAGACGATCTGCACGGCCGGATTGAACCAGGCCGTCAGATCGATGCCGTCGCGGCAGGCGATCGCTTCGTCTCCGGTGATCGAATGCGCATTCATACCAGGCCTTCCGATCTCAGATGGCGCCAGCAGGCGCCCAGCGCCAGTTCGCGCAGCGACCACTGGCACCAGGCCAGGTCGGCCATGAACTGCGCGCGGTCCTCGGCCGGCGGCAGGGCGATCCGCTCGATATCGTCCAGTGCCGCGCAGCCGTTCAGCAGGCTGGCAACCCCGGTTTCGGCAAAGACCGGCACGCCGAGCAGCAGGGCGTCCACCGCCACATTGCTCTGCCGCGTGACCACCGCATGGGCGGTAGTGAGCAGCATGGCGATCGGATCGGCGGTATTCATGCGGATGCCCTGAATCGCCGGCGGCGCGCCGACCTTGCGATAGGGTTTCGGTCGATAGACCAGCGGCCGGCGGGTGATGCCCAGCAGCCGCTGCAGTACGGTTTTTTCCCAGGACTGGAACGGCACGCCATCGCGCAGGCCGGATTTCGGACCCGAGGCGGCAACCACGATACTGTCGCCGGCCATGCGCGACGGCCGCACCGCCAGGCGATGCGCGGCGAAACGGTCGGCCGGCATCGGCCGCCGCCGGAAATAGGCGGTCGGATGCGGCGAACCGACACTGACCTTGACGAAGGTATCGAGACCGCGCAGATGCCGGCCGAAATACGGCAGGTCCATGGTGACGACACGGCGTCCGGTGGTCGCGGCACTGGCCGCCACCTGCGCGGCGGCGCCGAACCAGCCATAGACCACCAGCACATCGCAGTCTTCCATGCCGGTGACACGGTCGCCGGCGGCCAGCACGCCGGCGCGAAAGGCCGCGATGGCCTCGTCATGGGCCGGCTTTTCGGTCATCCAGCTGAAGGCAACTTTCATGGTGCAGCCTTCACGACAACAAGGCCGCGAAGGGCGCGCCGGTGGCGATCTCGTCCACGCTCCACTGGTTGCTGGCGGCCAGGGTCAGCGCCGGCAGGCGGTCACCCAGAAACGGCACATCCAGATCGGCGGTGATGCGTTTGGCCGCCGCCGCCGCGATCCAGGCCGGTGCGGCATAGAAAACCGGGATGCCCGCCAGCAGGGCCGTCAGTCCGCCATTGCTGCACCAGACCACGCAGGCATGGGCGCCCTGCAGTTCGGCGCGCAGGGATATGTCGCTCTCGGCCGGCGGAACATTGCCGGGATGCTGGCGCACGTTCACCGGCCGGCGGGTGCGGTTGCGCAGATCCTGCGCCATGCGCTCGGCCCAGTTGGGCGGTGACGCCATCAGATCGGAGCCGATGCCGCGCTGGCCCAGCACCAGGATATGGTCACCCTCGCGCCGCCAGGGCCGCAGCTGCGACAACAACGATCCGGTGCCGGTGCGGCTGGCGTCATACTGGCAGCCATGGTGATGCTGGTTCGGGCTGATCGCGTAGAGCCGGCGGCCGAGATTGTCCTGACCGAAATAGCCGTTCTCGGCCACCAGCACGCGGGCGCCGACCGCCTCGAAGGCGCGCGCCATCCGCTCGCGTTCGGCATAGCGGTTCCAGATCACCAGCACATCGCCGCGATTGGGGTGCATGCAGTAGTCATGGCTGACGCGGTAGCCGCATGCCGCCAGGCCGGCATCGAAGGCCTCGCGGCGGTAATGCACCGCCGCCTGCAGCAGGTTATAGGCCACTGGTTGCATGGACAGGCCTGTCAGGTGGAACGGTGAAGACAGCAGCGATCTCGGTGGCGAGGTCGCCGCGCGGAAAACAGTCGATCGCCGAGCCCGGCGTGCAGTTGACGACACTGACGCCGGCGGCGCGCAATGCCGGCAGCGCGCCGGGAAACAGGCTGCGCCAGCGGTCGAGATCGGGCTGGCAGGGATTCTCCAGGCCATGGCCATGGTCGCCATGCCAGTGCGATTCCTGCGCCGGGCCGCGCCGCATGTCATAGCCGAGCAGCAGGATGCGACAGGCGCCCAGCAGCAACGCAAGGTTCAGCGCCTGGAAACCGGAGTTGTTGCCCTGGTGGATGCGCAGGGGATCGAGCGACAGGCCGGGCTGGTCTTCGCTCGGCACGCGCAGGATATCGGGCCGCTCGGCGCAGATGGCCGCATCCTGGCTGACCCTGACGCCGGCAAAGCCGGCGGTGTCGTAGGCGCGCCAGAAGCGGTCATCGGCCGCATAGAGCAGATCCGCGCCCGGGATCAGTTCCCAGGCGCGGTTGATGGTTATGACGCGGCAGCGGCCGGCGGCGCGGCTGCGCCGGAGGTGGTCGAGGTCGCACCGCCCGCGGGGGCTGGCGAGGCTTGGTCCGCCGGCGACGCAGACGACGGTTGCGCCGGGCCAGAGTCGGGGGACGGGCGGCCATCGGCCGATTTGTCCTTCTCGGCAGCTTCCTTCTCGGCTGCCGCCTTCTCGGCTGCCGCCTTCTCGGCTGCGGCTTTCTCGGCGGCGGCTTTCTCGGCGGCGGCGCGGCGCTTGGCTTCGGCCGTCGCCTTCAGGTCCAAAGGGTCGGGCTTCACCCAGCCCTCGGCATCGGCGATCAGGGCGCAGCGGTCGGTCATGTCCTGCGCCACCGGCTTGCCGGCCGGATCGGTCTTCGGTTCGTATTCGATGACCGCGATGCCGTCAGGCGAGAATTTGAAGCTGCGAACAACAATGCGTTTGGGCATCGCGCCCTCCGTGTTTGGCTGTATCGGGAGATTGGCGATCGGGAAAAAGGAGCGGTCACTGCCCGCCGCAGAGGAAACGGCGGGCAGTGACCAGGCAGCGCGGCCAGCCCCAGCAGCGGCCGCGACAGGGGTGTGCGGGGATCAGGCCGCGTCGGCCACCGGTGCGATGGACGGATGACCGAGAATCATCAACACGCTGATCGGCGTGGCGCCGGGCGTGTTGGCAGCGGTGGCCACAACGCGGGCATACCGCTTGGTGCCGCGATACCCCACCGTGTAGGCCAGATCATCCTCGGCAGCAGCGTCGATGCGGGCGAAGATGCCGTTGGCCACATTGCCCTCGCCGACATTGCGGCCATTGGGCAGGATCATGTCGGCCTCGGCCACGGCGGTGAAACCGCTGTTGACCGTGTCCGATTCCTGCAGGGCCAGCGTCCAGACCGGCGAGGGAGAATTCGCCGCATTGGTCACCGCGCCGACGGCCGCGGCGATCAGCGCCGAACCAAAACCGGCAAGATCGATGCCATTGGTCGGCGTTTCCGTCGCGGTAACGGTCTTGGCCCAGTGAAGGACGGTCTTCAGATTGGAAATGAGGTCGCGCTGCATGGGTGTCTCCTTCAGGCTGCGCGTGAAAAGGAAGGGCCGGCAGTCTGACTGCCGGCCCCGGGTTTCACTTCACTGTGAGAGTGCGCGCCCGCTCAGGCGGCCGCGAACTTCAGCAGCTTGATGGCGTCGAAGTTGTTCACGTCGCCGCCGACACGCTTGCGCATGTAGAAGCCGACATAGGGCTTGTTGGTGAACGGATCGATCAGCACCACCAGGCCCAGCCGATCGATGATCAGATAGCCTTCCTGCCAGTTGCCGAAGGCGATCGACAGGCTGTCGGCCGCGATGTCGGGCATATCCTCCATTTCGCTGATCGGATAATTCAGCAGGCTGGAGGGCTGGGCCGCCTGGATGCCCGGCTGCCAGAGATAATGGCCATGCGCATCCTTCAGTTTGCGCACAGCCGCAACCGTCAGGCTGTTCATGGTCCACCGCGCACCCTGGCGATAAGCCGCCTTCAGGGCGTAGATGGCGCTGATCAGCGCATCCGGATTGGCCGCGCCATCGGCGGCGCCACCCGAGATGGTCGGGAAGGCGCCGGCCGCACCGATGGGGATATACTGCAGCTTGCCCCAGGGGCGGTTCGCCTTGTCGCTGGTGGTCACCGCATCGGCGCCATAGGCCAAGAAGCCTTTGGGCCGCGTTTGGCCGTTGCCGCTGACAAAGCCGGTGTTTTCGGTGCGCACCATCTTGTCCAGCGTCTTGCCCTCCAGCCAGGCCGCCGGATTGATCAGCACCGCATCTTCCAGCATTTTCTGGGTCAGATGCGGGTAGGCATACTGCTCATGCACCTCGATACGCTGCATGCCAAGCGTCGGCGTATCGGTCTGGGTGCGCGGGGCCCGCTCACCGACCCAGCCGCCGCTGGTGGCGTCATTGGTGTCCAGCGGCTGCTCCCAGGCGTCGCGGGCGATGGTCTGCACGCGGGCGATCTGACGCATCGGCGAGGTTTCGAACAGGCGCTTCTGGAACTGGGTCGACACCTCCGGCGGCACCGCATAGCCGCCCGAGGGATCGCTGCCGACCTGCAGGGCATTCCGCAGGTCAGACGACAACATGTTGACATTGCCGTTGCAGGCGATCAGGTGGTTGAAGGCGGCGGTATACTTGGCATAGGCCTCGATATCGACGCCCTTGACCAGCGCGGCCGAGATTTCCTGCGGCGAGGCATCGCGCAGCGCCATCACCTCGCGCACGAAGGCGCGGGCATTCTTCTCGGCATTTTCGTTGGCGGGATTGGCGGTGCCGCCGGCGGTCAGGCGGGCGATATGACGCGCCTGGTCATCCATAGCCTTGGTCTGCGCGTCCACAGATTCCTTCAGCTTGGCCTGCAGGTCGGTGATCGAAGCATTGATCCGGTCGGCGGTATCCTTGTTGCCCTTGTCGTTGGCGGCCTTGAAGGCCTCCCAGGCGCCATTGATCGCGCCAACAATGGCGGCCGGATCGGTGAGATCGGGTTTGATCAGCGGTTCAGCCGGGCCGGCATAGGCCGGCATGGTGAGTGCGGTGGTTGCCGCCAGCGCGAGCGCGGCGGTCTTCAGATGCGAGCGAGCCATGAAGCTGGCCTTTCCTGTCAAAATTGTTGTTCGGAGGGTTCAGCCCCGGGCGGTGGCCAGCAGCCGGTCAAGCTGGGCCTTCAGCGCGGGATTGCGAGCAGCGTCCCACTGGTCGCGGTCGTCGACCGGTTCCGGCGTCCCGCCGGGTCCGGTCTGGAAGCCACGCGCCACGATGGCGCGGGCTTGGGATCTCGAAGCGCCCGCATCCCGCAGGGCACGCTCGAAATCACGTTCGGTGCGCGGCGCATAGTCGGCCGCCTTGTAGAGTGCGGCCACGGCGGCCGGCAGTTTGGAGAAGGGCGACAGGTCGAAGCGGGCCTGCTCGCCATCTTCCGCCGCCGTCTTGGCCATCACGGTGTCGGCGAAGCCCAGCTCCACGGCGCGGTCAGCGCCAAGCCAGGTTTCATCCGCCATCATCTGGCGGATCTCGGATTCGCTGTTGTCGGCGCGGCCGGCATAGGTGGCGACCAGGCCGGCGTCGATGATCTTCAGGTCCTCGGCCTTCTTAGCGAACACCCGGTGGTCGCCGATGCCGATGGTCCAGGCATTGTGGATCATGAAGAAGCCGTTCGGCGCGATCTCGATAGTGTCGCCTGCCAGCGCCACCACGCTGGCGATTGAGGCGGCCAGGCCGACCACCTGCACATTGACCTTGGCCGGATGGGCCAGCAGATCGTTATGCATGGTGATGCCGTCGAAGACGCTGCCACCCGGCGAGTTGATGCGCAGGTTGATCACCGGCGCGGTGATTTCATCCAGCTTGCGCTTGAAGCTCTTGGCGTCGGTGCCCCACCAGCCGATTTCATCATAGAGATCTATATCGACGGCCTCGGCCTGCGCGCGCGTGTCGAAGCGGCGGCCGCTGGCACGGTTGAAATACGGACGCCGCTGCATCTCGGCCATCAGGCCGGCCGGCAGCGTGATGCCGGCATGGGCGCGGGTGGCCAGCGCGGCCGCCAGGATGTGACGCGGAAAGGTCATGCCGGGTCTCCGGGTTTCGGGGCAGGCTTGTTCTGGTTGTTCATGTTGGCGGCGACGATGTATTCATCGCCGCCAGGATCGGTACGTCTGTTGAAGTTCATCAAACGCCGCCATTCATTGGCGTTGATCACGCCGTTCTGCCGCATCAGCTGCAAGCCTTCCTGCTGGGTCTTGAAATCGCCGCGCAGCAGGGCCGCAACCAGGAATTCGACAAAGCGCTTGGGATCGCCCTGCAGCACATGCAGGTTGATGCCATCCTGCACCAGCACGAACAGCGGCATCATGGTGTAGATAACGAAGCCGAGCGACTGATGCTCGATGTTGCTGAAGGTCGAGCGGTCGAGATCGGCGACCATGTGCGGCGGTACACCCCAGATGCCGCAGATTTCGCTGCGCGACAGCTTGCGGCTGTCGAGGTATTCCGCATCCTCATGCGACATGCTGACGGGTTTGTAATCCAGACCCTGGTCAAGCACAGGCGTGGAGAATATCTGCTCCCCGCCGGTGACCAGATGCCAGTCCTCACGGGCTTCCTTCTTGCCCGGCGCCGTCATCTTCTGTTCAGTTTTAAGCACGCCCAACGGCCGGGCGCCGTTGGCATAGAATTTCGAGTTGTGGTCGCGCATGGTCTGCGCGTCACCATAGGTTTCGCGGTGACGCTGGATCGGCGAAATGCCGTCGATGCCGTCGCGACTGTACTGCCACAGGTGCAGGATTTCCGAGGGTTCGAACCGGATCAGCGCACCTGACGGATGACGGTATTCAAAATGGAACTTTAACGTGACCGGATCCTGCACCTTGCGGGTGCGATCCGGGTGCAGGCGATTGAGGTTCAGCACGCGACCGCCGACACCACGCACGATATGGGCGTAGAAGCGACCACGGTAGAACAGGTCGCCGCCCAGCAGCATCAGCCACTGCGACGCGGTCAGGCCTTCCATCGGCGAACTGCGCAGCACGAAATAAAGCGGATTATCCTGGTCCCGTTCGCGATCTTCGCCCGACAAACGCAGATACAGGATCAGCGGCAACTGCGCCATGCTGGTGCAGATGACCCGCTCGCAACCCGCCACCACCGACAGGCGGGATGCAGATTCCTCGGTCACCACGGCACCGCTGGCCGAGGCCATACCAACGCCCATCTGCCGCGCCAGATCCTCCACCGACATGCCGGTGGTGATCTGATTCCGGACATCCAGCTTCGGCTCGATGCGCGACAGCACATGCGGCGCAGGCTGGTTGCCGGCGATCAGGCGGTCGAACAGGGTCATGGAAAGCCTTTCAGCCGAACATGTCGCCGCGCTTGTAATCCAGCACGTCGTTCGCCGGCTCGCGCACTGCGATGGCACGGCCCAGCGCCATGCCGCTGGCGACAAAGCCGTCAATCTTTTCCGTCGAACGGTTCTTTGCAGGCTTCATGTTGCCGGCCGGGTCGACATCGGCGACGACGTTGTGACCGTTCCAGCGCAGCACCGGATTCTCGCCCCAGGTGATCGCCGTGCCGGTGACCAGGCCCACGATCTCGCGCATCGGTGCCGCCATCGACGCATAGCCCTGGCCGAACGGCACCATGGTAAAGCCATCGCCCATCAGCTCGGTGACCAACTGGGTGGCGTTCCAGCGGTCGTAGGCGATTTCCTCGATTTCGAACAACTCTTTCAGCGCGTTTGCCTTGCGGCGGATAGCGCTGTAATCGACGATGTTGCCTTCGGTCAGTTCAATCCAGCCGTCTGCTGACCAGGAATCATAGGGCACTCGATCCTTGTCGATGCGCTTCTGCATGTTGGCTTTGGGCAGCCAGTAGTAGACTAGGATTTTCCAGGGTTCGCCTTCGGCCACCGGCGGAAAGACCAGCGCCAGCGCCGTGAGGTCGATGGTGCTGGACAGGTCGAGCGCGGCGAAGCATTTCCGGCCCAGCAGACTGTCCGGCGTGAACGGCAGGCCGCAGGCATCCCAGGCATCCGGGTCGAGCAGCGGATCGTCGGCGCCCTCCACCCAGATGTTCAGGTGCAGGCGCTTGAAGGTGTTGAGCGCGGCGGGCGAGACCTTCGCCTTGGCCAGTTTACGCTGCAGCTGGTTGATAAAACACGAAACGCCGAGGTTGGGATTGGCCTTGGCCCAGGTGGCCGGATCGTCCCATTTGTCGTCGGCATCGATCGAATAGATGATGCCGAAGAAGGCATCGTCGCTGATCACGCCGCGCAGCACCTGCTGGGTATGATCGTGCTGTTCGCCGCAGATCGTCTTCTTGCGCTTGCCGGCCGTGGTGATTGCAAGCATCAGCGGCTGGTGGCGCGCGCCGGTGGCGGTATCGAGAATATCCCACAGGTCGCGCGATTTATGCGCATGCAGTTCGTCCACCACCGCGCAGTGGACGTTCAGGCCATCCTGGTTGTCGGAGTCCGCGCCCAAGGGCTCGAACTTCGCCTCCATGGTCGGCACGTTCATGTTCGCGGCGAAGACCCTCACGCGCTGGGCCAGCTCGGGCGAGGTCGAGACCATACGCTTGGCCTCGTTGAAGACGATCTTTGCCTGGTCTTTCTTGGTGGCCGCCGCGTAGACCTCGGCGCCCTGCTCGCCATCGGCGGTCAGCATGTAGAGCGCGACCCCGGACGCCAGTGTCGACTTGCCGTTTTTGCGCGGCACCTCCACATAGCCGGTGCTGAAGCGGCGCGCGCCGTCGGCATTTTTCCAGCCGAACAGACTGCCGATGATGAAGGCCTGCCAGTCTGACAGCGAGAAAGTCTGCTTGGCCCACTTTCCTTTCGAGTGCCGCAGGTAGGTTTCGAAGAAGCCGATGGCCCGACGCTCGGCCGCCAGATCATAGGTCAGGCCGCGAGCATGGCCCTCTGCCAGATCGGTCAGGTGCCGCTTGCAGGCAAGCCGCACCCATAGACAGGCCGGCACCGCACCGCCGGTCACCGCCAGGGCATAGCGCTCGGCGCGCGACTCAGTTGACGTAGCCGAAATACTCGCTGGCGGGGTCGAGCTGCGGCGTCGCCGGCTTCGCTTCGCCGGCGACTGCGACTCCGGTGGATTCAGGCTGGCTGCCATGGGTTGCCGGCTTTGGTTGCGGCGCGCCCTGGGACAGCGGCAAGGTCAGTTGGTTGCCGGTCTGCGCTGCGGCGGCGGAAAGGCGGAAGCGCGCCAGCGGCGACAGGCCGAGCTGCGCCCCCAGGCGCGTCATGGATTTTTCGGCATCCTGCGCCAGTCGCACATTGGGATCGATGCGACGCAGATTGCCATGCTTGGATTGGGTCTCGTAGGTCGCGCCATTGGCGGCGATCTTGGACTGGGCTTCGACATAGTGCTGGCAGGCTTGGCAATACTGGGCCAACGCCAGCGCATCCATTTCCGACAGCACCCGCATGCGCGAAAGCTCTGGTGCCAGCCGCTTCCATTCGATCAAAGCCGCTTCGCCCAGCCAGGCCGGAGGCGATAAGCCCAGCGGCGCCAGCACCGGAGCCGGCTTTGCAGATTCGGTGCTGGCTGCGGCCTGTTTCTTTGCGCGCTTGCCGGCATCGCCGTTCAGCGCCCGCTCTTCCGCGGTCAGCTGGCGACGCCCCATGGCCGAAATCCTCTCGCTGCCGAAAAAATAATTTCCGAAAATTTCGCGGCCGCGCGACCTTTGCTGGGGACGCGGTCTACAGAAGCAAGGCGGCAGAGATTTGACCCCGCCCCCTATGTGTTTGATCGGACTTGCGTTTTCGGATTTCCAAATCCACCGTCCTGCCGTGCCGTCTTGCGATCGTGATGCGGTTTGAAGTAGCTGCGCCACTTCGACTGATCCCAGAAGATCACCGGATCGCCATGGTGCGGCACATCATGGTCGACCACATCGGCAGCATGCAGCTCGCCTGTCCTGCGACAGTCATCGCAGTCACACAGCGGATGATCCACCAGGAACTGCCGCCGCACCTTCTGCCACGCCCGGCCATAGAGCCGCTTCGATGCCGAGCCGCGCAGCCGATCCTGTTCCTGCCGTCGCGCATCGCGCTGGGCCTGATGCGCAGCGCAGTAGCGGGCATCTACCAGCGCCCCGCATCCGGGATGCGCGCATGGCTTCTTTGGTGCCCAGGGCATGATGGAACCTGAAACGAAAAAGCCCGCCGGGATTATCCAGCGGGCGCGGCTTTGCCGTAGTGTTCGGACACCATGTCAAGTTTTCTGCGCAGTGTCAAGCTGCTCTTCCCGCCATCGGCATGCCATGGCACGGCAGGCGCGCGCACCGACACGATGCGATGCTCGGCCAGCAGCTTCGGATTGTCGATCAGCGCCTCGGCCACCTTGAGCAGCGCCAGCACCCAGGCGAGATAGGTCTGCTTCGCCAGCACGATGCTTTCCATCGACAGATACTCGCGCACCAGGCAATAGCCGTAACGCCGCGCCGGCATGAACATTTCGGTTTCCGGCCGGCCCTTGCCATCCAGCACCGCGCCGAGCCGCGGCACTGCGCCCGGCATCCAGTCCGGTCGCCCCGCCACCCGTGCATGCACGATCAGCAGGCCGCGCTGCAGCGGTGGCTGCGCCATCACCAGGTTATGTACGGCCAGCGCATCGGGGTGCACATCCACCATGCCGCCACCGCCGCCGGCACCATCCCAGTTCGCCGCCCGTGCCGAGCCCGGCCGCGCCGCCGCCGCCGTATCCGACACGATCTGGTCGACCAGCTGGTCCCGGTAAGACCAGATCAGCACATCCTCGATATCACAATCCCGTTGTACAGCCATGCCCTGCCTCTCTCCGTCCGCCCTGTCCGACCTCGCCTGAAAGGTCGGACGCTCGAAATCCCTTGCACTGCCTGCTTTCGTCCAACCTCCCAACCCTTATGAGGTAAGAGAGGGTCGTGTATGTGCGCCTGCCCTACGGATATCCGGCCGCAAAAGGTCGGACGGTTGGACGCAGGCCCGCCATTGGCGCACTTGCACCCAGCAAAGGTCGGACGGAAGGTCGGACGGGTCCGGCCTAAAGGTCGGACGCCGCCCTATTCCAGCGCATCCCCCCAGTCCACATCCTGGCCGATCGCATCGCGGAACAGCTGCCGGCAGGTCTCCAGATCGGGCACCGACACCACGCGCACGCGTTCCTTGTCGCGCCGCGGCGCGGCCGTGCCCTCGCGCTCGTCCAGCGGATCGGGGGCCGATGTCACCTCGCGCGCGGGCCGCATTTCACGCAGCGATGGCACCAGCTTGCGCAGGCGCATCCACAGCCCGGTCGGTGTCGGCTTGTGCCGGTGGCCCAGCTTCTCGGCAAAGGCGACATAGGACGCATAGGCCGCATCCTTTTCGAATTCCTCGTCCCAGCCATGGCTGCCGGGCGTGGCCCCGCGCTTCAGGCATTCCAGCCAGAAGGCATCTTCGGGCCGCATGCTCATGATCTTCTGTTCCAGCAGCGCGCGCGTCTTCGGAATCTCTCGCAGGTTCACGCTGGTCAGATCGAAATCGAGCAGGTAGCGCAGCAGCGAGGCGCGCCCGCCATTGTCCATCTGCTCGTCCATTTCGGCGAAATAGTCGCTGTCCTGCTTGCAGCGGTCGCCCACGTCCTGCACCGAGAACCGCCGCTCGTCCATGCCGGCCGGCACCACCCAGCCTTCATTCGATGTCACCAGCAGGTTGATGTAGTTGCGCAGGTAGACAACATCCACGCCCTTGCTCTCGATCGGGTGTTCACGGCTGGTCACCATGCTTTTCAGCCGGCCTTCCGCCTGCTTGTCGCCGGCCCAGAAGCCCTCTTCCGCCTGAATCAGGATCAGCGATCGCATATGCGCGTTGAACCGCCCGACCAGATGCGCCGGATTGTCCACCGCCATGTAATGATGCGGAAACAGCGATCCGACGATTTCGCCTGGTTTGGTCTTGCCCACGCCCATGGCGCCGCGCAGCACCAGTGAGGTGCCGATGCGGTCGGTCGGCCGCTGCACCAGGCGCGCGAACCAGGCCATGTTCCAGCGGAACAGGTTGTCCTTTCTGTCCGAAACATTCTGGTGCATGTGATCGAGGAACACGGTGATCGCACCGCGACCGGTCTTCGGCACGGTCTTCGCCGGCTTCACCGAGAACCCTTGCCACAGGTTGTACCAGTCATCGGGCGCGCCGCCGCTGCCGTCCTTGTTCACCGGCACGAAGGTGATGCCCTCGTATTCACGCCGGCGCCGGTCGGCCAGCCACAGCTCGGCCACCGGAGTCATTTCGCCATCCACCGCATACTGCTCTGGCAGATGCTTCAGCCGGAAATCATAGGCCGACATCAGCGCGATCTGCGGGCGCCCCTGGTCATCGGTGTATTCGCGCAGGCACAGCACCTTGCCGCCCACCATCACCACCGCATGGCGCCCGTTAAGCCGCTCGATCGCGCTGGCAATCTCGACATGCTGCGTGCCCTTGCCGCCGGCCGGCATGCCGGGCAGCGACTGCTGCACCATGCCGCCCTGCTGGCCCACCGGGCCATAGCCGGGCGGCGCGGCGCTGTTGCCCGCTGTCGTGCCATTCTTCCGCTTCCCGCCCAAACGCAATACTCCCAGAACCGATGTCACTGACCAGGCGCGCGCCGCTCATGCAGCGGCGCTGTCGCCGTCGCTGTCGTCTTTCTTGTCGCCGCAGCCGATCACCGCGCGGCGGCCGAACTGGTCCGGCTCGCTCACGATGCCCTGCTCCTGCATCGCATCGATCAGCCGTTGCGCCGTGCTGAACAGGATGTCCAGTTCGCGCTGCAGCAGCCGGGCGCTGGCCGCGCCAGCCTCCAGCACCACGGTGATGGCCTGTGCGTAGAGATCGCTCTGCAGCAGGTCCAGGCCGCTGTTCTGCGGCGCACGCGGCGGCGGCGAGTCCGTGATCTGCGCCGCCGCCGGCGGCGCAAAGCCATGCAGCAGCCGGCCGTGGCGGGCGAAGATCGCCGGCAGCGCCGGTTCCCGGTTGCGCCGCGCCGTGCGCCAGGCCTTCAAGTCTTTCTGCAGCAGGTGGCCGAACGCCGCATTGTCCACCAGCACGGTTTCCACCCCCACCAGCGCCGCCTCCAGGTCGACATCGGCGCCCAGCACGCAAAGGCCGAAGGTTTCCCATCGTGGCGCCTCGATCGCCGCGATGGTCTCGTCCAGCATCTGGCGCTGCAGGGCGATGGCGTCTTCCAGGCTGATCTCGGAATCATCCTCGGTCAGGTCACGGGTCGCCTGCGGCTGGAGTCCGCTTTCCAGCAGGCCCTGCACCGCGCCCTCGGCAGCAGCCTTGGCAACCGCGCGGCGGCGCTGGTAATCCACCCGTGCGGCGCAGAAACTTTTCAGCATGGCCAGCGGACTGTCATAGACGGCCAGCGGCCGGCGTTCGCGCTTCGCCTGCTCCAGCGCCGCTTCACCCAGCAGACCGCCAAGGCCGGTGCGGCGCCAGAAATAGCGGCTGTCGCCCGGATGCAGCGCCAGCAGATCCACCAGCTGCTGCTGCGCATCCAGCACCGGCAGCACCAGGGCGGGGCCGCCCAGCCGGTCTTCCTTCGGCGCATCGCAGGGTCGCCACAGGGTCACGCCGGTTTCGGTCACCACTTCAATGCGGCTGATCCCGATCTGTGCCAGCAGCACCGGCAGCGGCAGCGTGGCATCCAGATGCCGCATCACCCAGCGCATGCGCTCGACAGCGCCGTCACCATCGACCAGCATCTTGCCGAACAGCGCCGTTTCCGTCCAAAGGTCCGCCACATCGATCACAGCAGCCTCCCCTGTGCCGGCAGCAGCACCGGCGGCCCGGCCTGTGTCGCCACCGTCTTAACCTCGGCCGGGCGGTGCGGGCCGCAGAACCACTGCCCGCGCCGGCCACGCCGCACGCAGACGCCATAGCCGAACGAGCCCCAGGCCGTGCAGCCCGGGTGTTCGCAGGGGTGGTCGAAATGCCCGAGGGCTTCAGACACGCGCCGCCTCGCTCACGCCGTCCATGCTCATGCCGCCCACGCTCATGCCGCCCGGGCCGTCTCAGGCGGCACGGCGATGGGGCGCAGCTGCGCCAGATGCGGCTCGTTGTACCGGATCGGCGGCTCGTGCTGGTGCCGGAGGAACCCCTGCACATCCAGCCAGGTTTCGTGTTCCAGCCGGTCGTGGCTGCCGCAGACCAGGAAGGCGCGGCCCAGGTAAGCAGCCACCCCCCCCCGCAGCGCGGTCAGCAGCTGCGCCTCCGTCTCCCACGGCCCGGACCAGCGCAGCGTCTGGCCCTTGGCATTGGTCGCGTAAAGAAAGAACGGCGCAGTCAGCCCTTCTGTCAGTCCGTCAGTCGTCAGTCCTTCAGTCTGCGTCATGGCAGGCTCCCTGTTGCTGTGAACGATGGGTGGTAAAAAACGATTGCTGCTGCGGCCGGTCCAGGCGCGCGCTGGCTTGCGGATTGATCCACAGCACTTCGGTGCGCGGGGACGCGCCATCGGCCAGCGCCGCAATCTCGACCCGCTGCCAGTCGGGCAGCGCATCGTCGTAGAGAGCAGTGGCATAGCCGCACAGCACCACCATGCCGGTCAGCGCTCGCGCGGCCTCCAGCAGGGCGACATGCCCCCCCCGGTCCAGTTCGAACCGGTAGGATTTGAATTTGGTCGTTCCGGATTTCGCACTAGGGGCTCGCGTTTCCGGCATATACGGCGGATCAAGGAAATGCAGCGTGTCTGGCCCGTCATGCTGCCGCGCCACATCCAGGGCGTCGCGGTTCTCGATGATCACACCCTGCAGTCGATCCACCACAGCAACCAAGGCCCGGGGAACATTCGCCCAGTCATGCGCAGGTGTAGTGCCGGATCGGTTGCTGTTGGCCCGGAAGCCTGTCTTCCGTTCTATGTTGGATGCATCGCCACCATGGCCCATGAAACTGCGCACCACCTGGCGGCGCGCGTCTTCCACGGCATCGCCGCTGCGCTCATAGGCCGCTTCGAATTCGTCGCGCGCAAACGGCGTCAGCCGCAGCCGTTCGATCAAGTCGGCAGCCGTGGCCGGGTCGCGCAGCACGCGGAACAGGTTGACCACATCGCCATCGAGATCGTTGTAGACCTCAGCATAGGCGGGCGGCTTGCGCATCAGCATGCTGGCCGCGCCGCCATAGATTTCGGTATAAACCCGGTGCGGCGGGAAATACGGCAGCAGTTTCGGCGCCAGCATCCACTTGCCGCCATGCCAGCGCAGCACCGGGCGCGTCGGAGCGTTCATGCCGCCCGCCAAAATGGGAGCGAGCGCTGTGATGGGGCCGCGCCGATTTTAAGACTAAAGGCCTCTGCTTCACGCCAGTCGTTCGCGTTACGCCCAGCGCGGCGAGCTGCGTAGGACCATGCCATGGAATCGGCGCTGAACAGGCAGGACCTCACCATATCAGAGGCCAGTGCCGTAGATTTCAAACCAAAACCATGCAATCGGAGATCGGGGCGATGCTCCCGGATGGCGAATAAGATTTCCTCAATCACCCCAACACTCGAATTGCGTTTACATACCGAGCCGACACCGACGTGCATTCCATCCGTTAGCCGGCCGCCGTATGCATCAAGATGTCGAAGATAATCTGAAACCAAATAACCCTGCAGCACCGGCATGACATGGACAGATTCGACCAGTGGAAGCAGTCCATCATATCGCTCGATTGTCAGCCGCTGATGCTCTCGAACCGACAAGCCGGTTTTTGCCACAATCCAAGGCTCACACATCCAATCCTGCGCAACGACTGCAACTAGACCAGGATCAAGCGCGACCCAACGGTTGATTTCTGCCGCATAATTTTCGACGCCATTTCGATAGGTTCCAAAGGTCGCAACCTCGGTGAATGCACCACTATCCATAATCCAGTCTGCCGCACCCACCGCCGTGCGGCGCGGCCTCAACCGATTAACTGAAATGAAAGCTCGGTCGATGCGTTTGGCATCCGACGGCTGATGAAGACCTACATAAAACTTCATTCCGCCACCGCCTCGGCCACCGTTGTCAGCGCCGAGCGCCGCAGCAGCGCCTGCTTGTGCCGCAGATACCGCAGCATGCCGGCGCGGAATCTCTTCTCCGCCGCCGCACCGATTCTCAGCCGCCCGTCCTGCGCATCCGATGGCACTGGTTCGTCGGCCCCGTCATGCAGGCGGCTGCCGCGCGGCCGGCCACCCTTGCCGGAAACGATCATGATGCCCTGCTCACTGCACTTGCAGTAAACCGCCTGCGCGGTGCGGCCGAGCGCCCCGGCGATTTCGCTGGCTGTCCGGTGGTCGGCTGCCAGGTCGCGCAGGCGGCGCAGGTCGTCATCGGTCCACAGCGCCATCACGCCGCCTCGTAAGTCTGCGGCGGAATGTCCGGCCCGTTCAGCATGTAGCCCATGCCCACGGCGCGGGCGATGGTATGGCCGGTCGGCCGCACCACCTTGCGCATCTGGCTGGCATAGACCTTCAGCGAACTTTCGGCATCGCCAGGTTCGTCGCCATTCCACAGCAGGGTGATCAGCGCGCTGTCGCGCACCATCTGGCCGCGCTTGGTCACCAGGCTGCCAAGGAACAGGCCCTGCCGGGGTGACAGCGGATAGCCGTTATACGACACCAGGCGCGCGGGCAGATCGGCCACCGTGCCAACGCCGCCGCAGGTCGGGCACAGATGCGTCATGGCCGGTCCTGCCGGCTGGAGTCTTCCACATCGCTCAGGCCCAGCTCGCGCCGCCAGCGCGCCTGCCCTTCCCGGTGCCAGTGCAGCAGCCGCGGCACCCAGCCGCGCAGCAACCAGCCGACCACCAGGCCGGCCAACAAGACAAAGGCCATGCCCCAATTCATGCCGCATCCCTCCCCTGTTGGCGCGCATCAATCATGGCGGCCAGCGTGCGCGCCCGTTCCGGATTGCCAAAAGCCGCGACGATCGCGCGCCGCTCTTCCGCCGCCGCAGTTGCGGTCGCCAGAATGGAAACAACCGTTTCCCGTGAAACATCACCCAAGGCGTAATGCCCGCGCCGCGGCGTCTCGATCCGGATGCCGCCATGGCGCAGCCGGCGGATCAGCACACCCAGGCTGCCGCGACTGGTCGGTCGCGCCTTCGGGCCATAGACCGCTGACACCAGCGCCATCATCCCCACCGGTTCGGTCGCCTCAATCAGCACGCGCAGCAGCGTCAGCGTGACCGGTAGTTTCAGTGTGACCGTGACTTCAAATGGCCCCGTCATGGCATCACCCCGATTTCCGCCGCCAGCCGGTTCAGCTCGGCCACCGTCTGCTGGATTTCACGCAGAACCTGCTTGCGCTCGGCCGGCGTCACCCGGCCATCGGCCATCGCGTCCTGCACGGCGCGGCCCACATCGCCCATTTCCGCCATGGCGCGCAGCAGCCGGTTGCGCGGGTCCATCGGCTGCAGGCTGATCGACAGCCCGGCCTGTTCCAGCCGCGCGGCATAGACTTCGAAGATCGGCGCCATGGTCACGCCTTCGGTGCCCAGGCAGGCCAGATCAAGCGCCAGCGCCTGCTCCAGCGACGGGCTTTCCGGCAGGTCCTCGTTGCTCCAGCGCCGCAGCAGGTCGGCCGAGCGCTTCACCACGGCGGCAGCACCGGCCGGCGTCAGCAGCCCCATGATGCGGGTGATGGCATCTTCGAAACTGTTGGGCGTGCGCAGCTTGGTCATGCCGGCATACCTCCATCGTCGCGATCGGCGGCGCGCCTGCGCCCGTCCGACTCACGAATGCGCCAGCGATTGGAGGCGACAGACACGCCGCGATGCAGCAGCATGGCGCCATGACGATCGAACGGAATGCAAAGCACCTGGGGCGGCACCAGCCGGAAATTGTCGCTGTGATTGAGCAGCACGGCCATCGCGTGGATGCTGCCATCAGCGAGGCAATAGCGCAGGCCGCGCAGCACGCCGCCCGGCTGGAGACGGATGACCCCGGCAGCCCCGCTGCGGCAATCCTGCGGGGCCAGATCGCGTTCCTGAATCTCTGTGCCGAAACCGGCGATCGCCCGGCCGATCATGCCGCCGCCTCGTCGGCCGGCAGCAGGTCTTCCAGACGCAGCGGCACGCCATGAGCGGCGCACAGCCGCACCAGCCGACCGGCAGCCGACAGGCTGGGCACCGCCTTGCCGCTTTCGATCAGCGACACCTGCGACTGGCTGAGATCCAGTTTGTCGGCCAGCTCGACCTGATTAAGGTTCAGGGCCAGCCGGGCCGACTTGAAGGGTGATGGGGCGACATGAGCGGTCTGCGTCATGACCCGAATATATGATTATCCCAATATTAGCGCAATCATATTCGCAAGATTATCAGGCCAGCCCGCCGGGCTGCCGGATTTCCGCCCTGTGTTCAGCCGCTAACACCGCGTAACCTATAGACTATCTGACAAATTCGGATTCCCGCCATGCTCACGCCCGACCAGATCAAGGCCCTCCGCAAGCACCTGAAGCTGAAGCAGACCGCCTTTGCCAAACGGATCGGCGCCAGCCAGTCGCAGGTCTCGCTGATGGAAAACGGCGGCATCGGCGACATCGGCTCGAAAATCATGTCGCGCCTGGAAAAGCTCTATGCCGATACCTTCGGCGCCGCCGGACCGCCGCAGGCTGATTTCACCATCACCACATCCGACCGCACCATCACCATGGAAGTGAAGCCGGGCAAGCGTGGCGGCTATGCCATCGACCTGCCCGACGATCCGATATCCGATGATGCCCTGGCCATCCTGCGCCTCTATCTCGCCGCATCAGCCGAAGACCGGCAGGCGGTGAAACTGCGGCTGCAGCATCCCGAACTCTCAGCCGGTGCCGGCGCCGTCAGGTCCGCGCTTGACGACGAGGATACCTTCATCGCCCTGTTCCGGCTGGGCCTGCGCAACGGCGGCGTCACGCTCACCCGCAAGCAGGAGTATCAGACCATGCTGTGGGTCCTCGATGCCCGCGAACGCCTCGGCGCCGGCGCGTCGGTCGCCGACCTGCTGGCGGAGCTCGACAAGGTCAACGACATTGCCGCCCGTCCGCCGCGCGCCACGGGCAAGACGGCGCGCTAGCTCGCGGCCGAGAATATAGGCCGCCGATTCACGGAAGCGGCGATCTTCTGCTTCAGCCATAGGTCGCCCCTTCCCTGTCCTCGGCCGCACGTTCAAAGCCGGTGAACAGCGGCGCCGCATCCAGCAGCGGTCGCGCCCCCTCGCCATAGGCCGGTCGCGCCGCCAGGCCGCGCAGATATCGCCGCTCGACCGCGAAACCGTAGATGCCCGGGTCCTGCTTGCCGTCTGGCTCATCGATCCAGATGCCGCGCTCTGCGCCGGCGAAACCATAAGCCTGCTCCAGCATGTAGCGCTGCACCCGCGGCGTGATACGCGCCGTCATCCAGGTCCATTTCCATTGCGCCAGCGCCAGTCCGTGCGCCAGCCGCGCCAGTCGCCAGGACGTATGCTGGCCATGCGGCAACCGCACCTGCAGCGCGCAGGAATAGACCAGGCTGCAATCCGCCACCTGCCGCATCAGCGGCGCGGTCACGCTGCAGCGTTCGTTCTGCGGCGCCAGTGCCAGCCGGCCGCCATAAAAGAACCGGCGCGATTCCATCGCATCGGCCCAGGTGCCGTCCAGCCAGTGCAGCCGCTGCGCGGCGCTGCCGGTGATCGCGCCGTCGCGGCGCAGCAATACGATCAGGCTGCGATCCGGCGTGCTGTCATCGGGCCAGTACCGCGGGTCGGCATTGCGTGACAGCCGCTCGCCCCAGCCGCGGAACAGCGTCGCCAGCCATTCGAGATCGCAGCTCACCACGATCTCGTAGCCTTCGCTTTCCAGTTCGGCCGCCAGCCGCTGCAGGTTGGCCAGGATGGCGCTGCGTTCGTCGGCATCGGAATCCAGCGCCGGCGCATCGGCGATCACGCGGCGGAACAGCGCGCTCATCAGCGGATCCTCAGGCCCGGCGGCACCCGCCGGTTATAGGGCAGCGTCACGATCACCCCGCCCTTGCTCGGCAGCGCCAGACGGTCGTAATCGATCGGCCCGCCGTTCAGGTGATACAGCGTCGGCCCCGACTCCGCTTCCGCCAGGTGATGGGTGGTCATCGTCGCATAATGCGGATCGCTGCGCGCCGCCACCGGCTTGCCTTTCACCGCATCGCCATCGATCGGCAGCGCCGATCCGACATAGACCGAAAAGAACGTGCCCTCGCGGCGGCACAGGATCGTCGCTTCCGTCATCAGGCCCAGCTTCGCCACCGCCTCGATCGGATCGATGCCGTTGCGCCAGGCCGCCAGCGCCTGGCCGCGCAGGGGATCGGTCAGGGCGTCCAGCGCCAGCCGTTCGGGCCGCCAGGGTCCGGCCGGCGGCGCAGGCTCGCCAGCCACTTCATCGTAAAGACCCGGATGGCCCGCCTCCGCCAGAATCGCGCTCATGCGCGCGATATCGGTGAAGGTGAACGGGGATTTTCCACCACTCCAGGCCGCAATCGTCTGCCTGGCCGTGTGCATCCGCCGCGCAAGTTCGCTCAACGAAAGCGGGCCCAGGGGTCGCAGGCGTCGCGTCAGGCCGGCGTGCAGCCGCGCAGCAAAAACCGCTGAAAACTGGTCAATTTCCCCACCCATACCCCACCCTGCCGGTTGTGTTTTTCTACCGATGGTTAGAAATACTACACAGATTTTACGCCGGATCGTCAATCCCAAAGTTGCACACAGCCGCCAGCATCCCTCCTGTTGCGTGCAATTCGCGGATGAATATTGATGAACTAATATTATTATTGACCTGATATTATTTTGCTCATATATCTGGCGCATCAGCCCTGCAGGGAGATCGCCGCATGACCATGCCCAGTGCCGCCGCCACGCCCCCGGAATCGAAACACGGCCTCGCCGATCCCGGCCGCGCGCCCTCCTGCACCGAACGCATGGCCGCCGCCATCGCCAAAGCCGCGCAGCAGGTCGGCCGCTGCGACAACTACCACCTGCTGGATGCCGGCTTCACCCCGGACGAGATCGCCCTGCATGGCGACCGCGCCCGCGCCCTGTTCGCGCGCCAGCACCCAGACCTGGCGCAGAAGCTGGCGGAGGGCGGCGCATGATCCAGAACCTGATCGACCGCGGCGCGCTGTTCGTCGTCAATCATTCTGGCGGCAAGGACAGCCAGGCGATGCTGATTAAGCTGCGCCAGATTGTGCCAGCCAATCAGATCATCCTTGTTCATGCGGTCCTGCCGGAAGTCGAGTGGGATGGTGTCACTGAACACATCCAGAAATATGCAGCCGATATCCCGCTGCATTTCGCCCAGGCAGGCCGCACTTTGCTTCAGATGGTCGAGGACCGCGGCATGTTCCCGTCACCGCGCTATCGCCAATGCACGTCTGACCTGAAGCGCGGCCCCATCGACAAACTGATTCGCCAGACCGGGCGGAAGCTGATCGTCAACTGTATGGGTATGCGCGCAGCGGAAAGCAGCAAACGCGCCAAATTGGTGCCCTTCAAGTTTAATAAGCGTAATTCGAAGGCCGGGCGCGAATGGTACGACTGGCTACCGATCCACGACATGCCCACCGCCGAGGTCTTCCGTACCATCACCGAGGGCGGACAGGAACCTCACTGGGCTTACGCCGCCGGCATGTCCCGCCTGTCGTGTTGCTTCTGCATCATGTCGAGCAAGGCCGATCTGAAGACAGCGGCACGGCTTAACCCGGCTCTCTATCGCCGTTACGTCGAGCTGGAGCGCAGCATCGGCTACACGATGCTGATGCCGCGTAAAGGCAAAGCACCCCAGTCGCTGGAGCAGATCACTGGGGTGGCCGCATGATCGACACCCTGCGCCCCTATCTGCCGCGCACGGCGCTCGGCTGGCTCGGCTATGCCGCCGGCGTCTTCGGCTGCGGCTTCGCGCTCGGCCTGATTATCGCCGGGGTCCATGTCTTCGGCATGATCAAGCACCCGCATCTGATCGCCGAAACCTTCATCTTCGGGGCGCTGTGATGGCTGGCAAATACCGCCGCATGCTCACCGGTGGCCGCCTCCCGCGCGGCATGGGCCGCGAGCCGCGCACCCGGCAGGACAAGCCCCCTTTCGAAAGACCAGGCGCTCCCGACTACGCCACGCTGCAGATGTCCTTCGCCGAACGCCAGCGCCGCCAGGCCGAGGCCGACGCCCAGGCGCTGCGCCTCCAGGCCGCCACCGCCGCCCGCTGCGGCGACCGCGCCGAAGCCGAAGACCTGCTGCAGCGGGCCGCAACCATCGAAGGGACCGCGACGCCATGAGAAAGAAACCCAGAAGCCGGATTGCCACTTGGTGGCTGCATCTGCGCCGCCGCATCGCCAGCGCCGTGGTGTCTGGCCTTGGCGTGACCAGCACCTGGTGGGATGCCGACAATCCGGAATCCGGCTGGGACAGCGTGGAGGAATGGGCGTTCCACTGTTTCGATGGTCACAACGATGTCTTCACCCGCGACCTGAACGCCGCGCCGATCACCATCGAGGTCGATTTCATGCGGGGTTTCACCCTGTGGAGCGACCAGCGCTACCGCATCACCCGGCATCCCGAGTACAAAGGCCAGGAAGCGCGATTTGAGATCGAGCGGGTGCGCGCATGACCCTGCTCAGTGAAAGCGCGGCGCAGCAGGCGACCTGCATCGGGCCGGCCGGTTGCGGCAGGCAAACAGTCGATGAAGGCAATCCGGATTTTAACACCGCCGTTGGCCCATGGCCGACCATCCGCCACTGCATTGGCAGCGCCTGCCGCATGGCCTGGCGCTGGGACAGCATCGGCGAATCCGGCCAGCCGCGCATCACCGTTCGCGGCAGCGGGGCCGGCGAAGCTCTGGGCTATTGCGGCCTGGCGGGAAGGCCCACGGAATGACCGCCATGCTCACCCTGCGCGGCAACCGCGTGGACCTGGCCGCGCCCGCGCCAGGCGCCATCGCCTTTGTCGAGATTGCCGACAGCCTGGCCAAGCTCTGCCGGCTCGGCGGCCATGCCGCCAGCTTCTATTCCGAGGCCCAGCATGCCCGCCTGGTGGCCGATATCCTGGCGCGCCGGCATGACCTGCCGCAGCCCCAGGCCGAGGCCTACGGCCTGCTGCACAATGCCCATCTGGCCTATCTGCGCGGCATCGCGCCGGCGGTGCGGCAGAGCCTGTCCATGGCCATCCCGGATTTTCCCATTGTCTGGCGCGGCCTGGTCGGGCCCTTCGATCGCGCCATCTTCGCCCGCGCCGGCCTGCCGCCCGACATGCCGCCGGCGATCGAGCGCGCGCAGGCCGAGGCCGTGCGCATCATGGAAGCGGCCGAACTGACCGACCTGCTGCCCGATACAGTTGCCCGCCGCGCCGTGCTGCGCGGCCTGCCGCCGGTGCCGCAGCGCATCGGCACCATCCGCCCCGAAAGCTGGGTGCAGGCCGCCGAGCGCTGGCGCCGCCGCCTGGAGCAGCTGCAGGACCGCCTCGGCCCCGCCGCCTTCATGCCCGGGCGCTACGCTGCGGATCTGTCGGCATCCGATATCGCGGCGGAGGTGGCGCAGTGACCGCCGCAATCATGTCCGAATCAGTCCGGCGCGGATCAGTCCACCCGCACCCAGCCCTGCCGCAGGTATTTCTGCCGCAGCGCATCGGGCACGCCCAGCGCCACGATGAAATTCGGCAGGAACAACAGGGCGAGCAGCACCAGCATGTTGCCCGACAGCATCACGGCGGCGGCCACATACCAGACGATCAGGCACAGGATCGGCACCAGCAGCAGCCACCACAGCAGGTAAGACCACAGGCCACAGCCCAGCAGGTAGAACGGCCCCAGCAGCGTCGCCCAGACCACCGGCAGCAGGCCGACCGTCTCGCGGTGCCCGTTCATCGGATGCTCGAATACGGCCATGGCGCATACCCCCGTAACTGCCGTGTTGCCCGCCAGCCTGCCGCGCCCGCCGTGTCCGGTCAACTCCGATTCCGTCAGCCGATGGGAGCCGCGTGATGGACTGGGCCGACCGCCTCGCCCGCGATGTCGTCAGCGCCGTGGAAGCCGCGCTGCCGCTGCCCAAGGCCATCCGCGAAAAGCTGGTCGAGCTGCTGGCCGTCAAGCTGCGCGGCGCCTGGCGCCAGCGTTACGCGAAACTTGCCCCGCCTCTCGCCCCGCCCATCGCACTGCCACCCGAGGAAACCGCATCATGAAACTGCACAGCGCCATCGTGGCCTTTATCGCCGAGTCCGGCCGGATCGAGGCCGCGCGCCGCGCCCCCGATATCGTCATCGGCGGCGCTGACCGGCCGTATCTGCGCCGCTGGTATCTGATCCCGCGCAATCGCTGGTTCAACATCTACCTACACCACTTCCTGCGCAGCGACGATGACCGCGCGCTGCACGATCATCCCTGGGTGAACTGCAGCCTGCTGCTCGACGGCGAATATACCGAGATCCTGCCCACGCGCGGCGGCACCACCACCCGGCGGGTCCTGCGCGCCGGTGCCCTCGCCTTCCGCCGCCCCAGCCAGGCGCATCGCGTGCTGCTGCATACCGGCCCGTGCTGGACCCTCTTCATCACCGGGCCGCGCGTGCGCGAATGGGGCTTCTGGTGCCCGCAGGGCTGGCGGCACTGGAAAATATTCACGGCTGGCCATCGCGGCGAGATCGTCGGCAAAGGCTGCGAGTAACACCAAGACCTTTTCATCAGAACCGCGCCGGCGGTTTCCGGCATTCAGAGGAGCTTTCGCGTGACCAAACCTGCGAAGAAAAAGAAGGCCGCGAAGCCCGCGGCAAAGACGAAGAAAATCACCCGGCAGGCAGCCCGCAAGGCGGCAGCGCCGAAATCTCGGCGCTTGCTGGCCCGGCCGGCGGTCAAGGCCGCTCCCACAGCCGCTGTCAAACGCCCGCCCAGACTCCCAAAGATCGGCGCACCGATCCAGGGCGGCTTCTTCGCCGGAAAATTCTTTGGCGCCGATGGCAAGCCCTACGGTCTGATCGTCGCGCCGAAGGATGGTGGCGAAACCGAAGGCGTGTTCAAGACCGCGCGCACCGATGACTTGGCCGCGCGCGGCCTGCGTGATGGCCTAGCCAACTCGGACGCCATGAATGATGACGCCCATCCCGCCGCCAAGTTCTGCCGCAGCCTGCGCATTGGCGGTTACGACGACTGGTATCTGCCCAGCCGTCACGAGGCCGCATTGCTGGCCGAGACCCTGATGCCCGGCAAGGACTATGTGCCGGAGCAGACGGTTGCAGACGCCTTCAAAGAAGGCGGCGCGCAGGCATTCAGCCGCACATGGTACTGGACCAGCACAGAGCATTCGGCCGGCTACGCGTGGGTTCAGGACTTCTACGACGGCAGCCAGCTCAGCTACGGCAAGGACTGGAGCTGCCGGGTCCGCGCTGTCCGCAAATACCCCCTTTAACCCTTAATCACTTCCCGGGCCGCTGAGCGGCCCGGGCGCGCTGTTTCAACCAGGAGAAAATCCATGAACGACATGACCACATCGATTCCCAAAGAGGCCGCCTTTGCGATCCCCGCAATCGGCGCGGCCTTCGGCGGCGGCTTCTTCGCCGGCCTCTATTACGAACACGGCATCCGCCATGCACTGATCGTCGCGCCGAAGACCGAGGGTCAGGCCGCCGCCAAACTTGAATGGGGCGGCAGCGGCAAACAGACCGAGGCGCGCTCGCTGGTCGATGGCCTCGCCAACACCAAGGCACTGGATGACAATCACCCGGCTGCCAGGTTCTGCCGCGATCTGCGCATCGGCGGATTCGATGACTGGCATCTTCCGGCGCTGGAGCAGATGTCGGTGCTGCGCGCCAACCTGACGCCGGAAGACGATCACGTCCCGGTGCAGACCACCGCCGAGGACTTCATGGAAGGCGGCCCAGAAGCCTTCGATCTCGACGCCTGGTACTGGACCAGCACCGAATGGTCGGCCGGCTACGCGTGGATTCAGTTCTTCTACGGCGGCACCCAGGGCAACCTCGTCAAGGACTGGAGCTGCCGGGTCCGCGCTGTCCGCAAATGTCCAATTTAACCCTTCATCCATTCCCGGGCCGCTGAGCGGCCCGGGTGTTGCGGCCTGAGGAGATTTTGCATGGCGCGCGCCGAGACTCTGCCGATTTACCAGCCGTGTTACGAACTGCTGCAACTCATCATGAAGCTGACGCAGCAGTATGCGCGCGGGTATCGGCAGGGTCTGGCGCGCGATGTATCCACCGAAGCCCAGACGCTGGTTACCGGAATCTTCCGCGCTAACAGCGCTTCCGACAAGTTGCCGCATCTGGAGAAGCTGCGAGAGAAACTCGAAACACTCAAGCTGCAGCTTCGGCTTTCCAAGGATCTTCACCTGATCTCAGCGGGCCAATTCGGGGCCACGGTCGAACTCACCGACGTGATCGGCAAACAGCTGACGGGATGGCTGAATTACTACAAGGACCGCGCCTGATGCCCGAGGGTCATGGCCTTCGGGTCCGTGCGCATCATTTGGTCGGGGTAGCGGCGAGACGGATGCCATATGTCGCCGCTCCATGCGCCACCAGGGATACGGCGGGACTGCTCCCCCGCGCGTCCCGGCGCAGCCTGGCTGGCGTCGATGCCCAATCTTCATTCGAAGCTGCAGCAATCGCCGGCCCGGCCTGTAAACCCCCGTCTGTACGGCTACGCGTGGATTCAGAACTTCAACAACGGCAACCAGAACAACAACGACAAGGACTGGAGCTGCCGGGTCCGCGCTGTCCGCAAATGGAATCCTATATGCCATCAGAGATCACCGTGGCCCAGCTTTTCGAAGCCTATTACGACTGCCGCCGGGCGAAGCGCAACACGCGTGCCGCTCTAGAATTCGAGGTCAATCTGGAAGATAACCTGCTCGCCCTGCTGCGCGAACTGCAGGCGGGCACCTGGTCGCCGGCACCGGCCACCGTGTTTGCCATCACCAGGCCAAAGCCACGCGAGGTCTGGGCCGCCAACTTCCGCGATCGCATTGTGCATCATCTGGTCTATCGTGCCATCGCACCGCTGTATGAACCGTCATTCATTGCCGGGTCCTGCGCCTGCATCCCCGGGCGCGGCACCCTCTATGGCGCCGACAGGCTGCGGCGTCATCTGCTGAGCGTATCCAAGTCTTGGACCAGACACGCCTTCGTGCTGAAGGCCGACATCGCCAATTTCTTCGGCTCGATCCGGCAGGCCGATCTGTTCGGCATGCTGTCACATCGCGTGCAAGACCAGACCATGCTGGACCTGTGCCGCAAGCTGGTGTTTCAGGACGTTCGCCAGGGTGCGATCCAGCGCGGCGATGCACGCCACATGGCCATGGTGCCGCGCCACAAGAGCCTGTTCCATGCGCCGCTCGGAACCGGCCTGCCGATCGGCAATCTCTCAAGCCAGTTCTTCGCCAATGTCTATCTCGACGGCCTCGACCAGATGATCAAGCGGCGCCTCGGCATGCGCTGCTATGTCCGCTACGTCGATGACATGGTGCTGGTCCATGCAGATCCGAAGGTGCTGCTGCGCGCGGCGGATGCCATCCGCGATCACCTGGGCACGATCGGGCTGAAACTGGCTGGGAGCAAGACCAGCATCCAACCCGCCGAACGCGGCGTCGATTTCGTCGGCCAGGTCATCCGCCCGTATCGCACGATCGGCCGCGCCAGGACGTACAGGGCGGCCATACACCGGCTTTCCACTATGCCGAGGGAAGACCTGGCCGAAAGCGTAAATTCCTACCTCGGGCTGTTCCGCCACACCGGCAGCCGCAATCAATGCACAGCCATCGCCCGCCTCGCCCACCGGCGCGGGCTTAAGGTTGCCCGTGACCTGACCAAGGTGAAGCCGGCATGAGCGCCCGCATCCGCCGCCTCCGTTCCGGCATCCTGTCGGCTGCGCAGGTGGCGGCGATGCACGAGCGTTCCGCCAGCTGGTTCTGGACCCATTGGGAAGACCTGAAGGCCGCCGGCCACCCGCTGCGCGATCCGCTGCTGGGCGGCTGGCACCGCACGGCCGTGCAGAAGTGGATTGACAACCGCGCCGATCAGACGCTTGGATCAGGCACGCCCGCCGCCAAGACCCCCTACCAGGCCGCCCTGGAGCATGCCTAAGAAGTCTGCCATCCCTTATGTCAACACCACCCGCAAGCCGGACGGGCGGGTCTATTATTACCATCGCCCCACCGGCACGCGGCTGCCCGGCCTGCCCGGCTCACCCGAATTCATCGCCCGCCTGGCCGAACTCAATGCCCAGATGGAACGGCCAGACCAGGCCGCCAGCGCGGCCGATGCCGAGGGCGACCGTGCCATCATCCCCGGCAGCTGGCGCGCCCTGTTCGCCGAATGGCAGCAGCATCCCGACTGGCTGAATCTCGCTGCCAGCACCCGCGATCTCTACCAGACCCATATCGATTTCGTCTCGGCCAGATGGGGCGACCTGCCGGTCGGCGGCACCGAGCGCGAAGACTGTGTGGCGCTGCAGGATGCGATCTCGAAACCGCGCAAGGTGCAGCGCCAGGTGGATGGCGCCGCCGTCACCGTCACGGTCAGCACCACCCGCAAGGCCGATACCTGCATCGATGTGATCTCGACCGCCTTCAACTTCGCGCTCGATCGCCCCAGCCGCTACGGCAGCCTGAAATACAATCCCGCCTTCCGCATGAAGCGCCAGCACAAGGCCGGCATCGGCATTCCGCGCTGGCCCGAAGCGGTGATCGCCACGGCGCTCGATCGCGCGCCGAAAGAGCTGCGCCGCGCCCTGGTCGCCTTCCTTTACACCGGCCAGCGCATCAGCGATGTGGCCGCCCTGCACTGGCCGCAATACGATGGCGACGGCATCGAGGTGGTGACCCGCAAGACCGGCCGCAAGGTCTGGATCCCCGCCCATCCGGCGCTGAAACAGATGCTGGACGAAGCCTGGGCCGAGAATGCCGCCCGCGACCGGCCGTCCACCTTCATCCTGCTGGCGCCCCATAACGGCCAGCCCTGGCAGGTCGACTGGCTGAAACACAGCATCACCCGGTTCATGCGGTCGATCGGCCATCCGGGCTATTCGGCCCATGGCCTGCGCAAGTCGGCCTGCGCCCGCCTGGTGGAAGCCGGCTGCGACGAGCGCGAGGGCGCCGATGCGGTCGGCATGACGGTGCAGATGTTCCAGCACTATACCCGCGAGGTCCGCCAGAAACTGGTGGCCCGCCGCGCCGGCGGCAAGCTGGCCCGCTTCGATCCGCGCCAGCGCTGACATGGCCGTTTGCAAACCGGCACCGGCCCCGCAGGCGGTTTTATTGCAAACCGCCCAAAAGACGAACGGCGGACCAGAGGCTAAGCCTTTGATCCGCCGTTATAATATTTGGGGCGAGGAACGGGACTTGAACCCGCGACCCCCAGAGCCACAATCTGGTGCTCTAACCAACTGAGCTACCCCCGCCACAGGTACGCGCTTCATAAACCGGGCCGATTACCCGGGTCAAGCGTCCTCGGGAGGCCCTGCGCCCAGGCTCTTAAACTTTTTGCCGGTAATTCAGCATCTTGTGGGGATTTTCCGGCTCCGGTAAGACATTTGGCATGTCCGGTTTCTTCCTCGTCTTGGTCGCACTGCTGATCGGTGTGCCTGGAGCCGTCTTCATTGTGCTGCACCTTGTCGCCCAGCATAAGAAGCAGGTCATGGCCTATGAGTGGAGCTCGGCCGAGGTGATCCGGCGCGGTCAGCGTCTGGATGAACTGGAAAAATTCACCAAGACCGCCCAGACGAAAATCACCGAGCTGAACAAGCAGAAGTTCGAGCTTGAGGCCCAGGTGGCAAAACTGGAAAAGATGGCCAGCGCGGCCGTCGCCAAGGAAGCCAACACCAAGACCTTCAGCATCGGCATCTTCAATCAGGAAGTCCGCCGCGCCCATATGATGGGTGAAAAACACCGCCAGCTCGACGACAAGTGGAGCGAAATCAATTACCTGGAACTGCAGGCCAGCAGCGAGGACGAAGTGCGTCGCACCATGATGCGCAAATTCCCGCCCGAGCGCGGCTTCGTCATCGAGACTGTGCAGCTGATCAAGAAGTAGTCTTCGCGACACCCAGTCTCGCGGCCTGCACCGTCATTTCCAAACCAGCCTCAGGATCGATTTCGCCACGGGGTGCCACCGGCCAGATCCAGCTTTTCTGCGGCGGAGGCAGGGTCACGTCGATCACGGCACTCTCGCTCATGACCGCTTCCCCCGCCCGGCTGCGCCAGACCCGCTTCGCATCGGCAACCAGCCCCACCGGGCAGTTGAACCGCGTCAGGGCAGCCAGATGGGCACGCAGGATGTCCCGGCCGAAACCGTCGGCCGCTGTCATCGTGATACCCTGACGCCGTATATAATCCATCGGCAGCAACGGCAGCTGCGACAGAATGTTCAGCGACAAGACGCAGTCTGGCGGCACGGGATCGAGAGTGCCGAGGATGTCGTCGGACGGGATCGGCAGAGGCATGCCGCGTCGCCATTCTGCCAAGGGCTGAACAACGCCGGTCACATCGGCCAGTCGCAGTTCCAGATTGGGGAACCGCCGGGCAGTCCGGCGCGCACCCGGCAGCAGCGCAATGTCAAAAACGATGACATGCGCGAACATCTTGCTCAGTTCGGTCAGCGGCAGGTCGGCAAGAGTACCGGCCCCGAGCAGCCAGGCCGTCTCCCGGCGCCGGCAATCCTGCGCCACCTGCAGCGCGAAGGCTTTGGTATTGGCTTCATGCTCTGCCCAGACGCTGGCGCAGCGCCGGTGCCGCGACCACAGGCTGACGGCCGCTTTCGCATAACCAAGCTGCCGCGCCGGCGGATCGGCCGAGACGCCAGCCCAGACCGCCAGTTCGGCCAGCATCGGTTACTCGGCGGCCGATTTGGCTTGCGGCATTACGCCGAAGCGGTCGGCGATCTGCTTCGGCGTGTAATAGCCACGCTCGATATCACGGGCGACTTCGGCCGGATCGCGTTTGGCCGGATCGCCATAACCACCGCCGCCCGGGGTGGAGACATGCAGGCGATCGCCCACCTTGATCTCGATATCCTGGTCCTTGGACAGATGCGGCGGCACATAGGATTTCACGCCATCCTTCTGCTGCAGATCGATCCGCACGGTGTTGAGGCCGCCATCCTCGCCGCCCAGCACGCCGCGCGGGCCGCTGCGGCCATGATCCATCACCATCGAGGCGCGGGCTTCGCCACGGCGCAGACGGATGGTGTAATTGACCCCGAAACCGCCGCGATGCTGGCCGGCGCCACCGGAGCCTTCATGGAGGGAGTACTCCTCGAACAGTACCGGATAATACTGCTCCATCACCTCGATCGGCGTGGTCTTGGAAATACCGATGGTGGAGCAGCCGTTGCTGATGCCGTCACCCCCATGCCAGCCGCCGTAGCCGCCGCCGGAAATCACATACATCACATAACTGCGATCACGCTTGGGGTCGTAGCCGCCGAGCGCCAGATTGCCCGAGGTGCCCGCCGGCGCGGCGAACAGCCGGTCCGGCATCGCCTGCACCAGGGCATTGAACACGGCTTCGGCGATACGCTGACTGACTTCAGCCGCACAACCCGAGACGGGCCGGGGATATTTCGCATAGAGGAATGTGCCATGCGGATCGAGCACCTTCAGCGGTTCGAAGGTGCCGGCATTGATCGGCACATCGGGGAAGATGTGCTTCACCGCCAGATAAATGGATGAATAGGTGGTGGCAATCACGCTGTTCATCGGGCCACGGCAAGGCGGGCTGGAGCCCGTCATGTCAAAATGTAGTTCCTCGCCGGCCTTGGTCACCTTCATCTTGATCAGCAGCGGCTCATCCACCACGCCATCGGAATCGACCACAGCCTCGCCGTGATAGATGCCATCGGGAATGGTACGGATGCGCGCCCGCATCTGCTGGCTGGCACGCTGCTTCAGCTCCTCGATGGCCTGCGCCACCACATCGGCGCCGTAGCGGTCAAGCAGGGCGGTCAGCCGCTTCTCACCGATAGTCAGCGCGGCAGCCTGCGCCTTGATATCGCCGATGCGCTGGTCGGCGATGCGAATGTTGCTGAGGATGATGGAAAGGATTTCCTCGTCCAGCACACCCTGTTTGTAGAGCTTGACCGGTGGCAGGCGCAGGCCTTCCTGCTCCACTTCGGTCGCGTTGGCCGAGAAGCCGCCCGGCACCATGCCGCCGATATCAGGCCAGTGCCCGGTATTGGCCAGCCAGGAAAACAGCTTGCCCTTGTAGAAGAACGGCTTCACGAAACGCACATCCATCAGATGCGTGCCGCCCAGATAGGGATCGTTGACGATATAGACATCACCGGGCTTGGGGGCCAGAACGGGCGTATTGCGCGCGCGCTCGATCACCGCCTGGGTGGAGAACTGCATGGTGCCGACAAAGACCGGCAGGCCGAGCTCGCCCTGGGCGATCAGTTCGCCAGTTTCGCCATGATAGATACCGTCCGAACGGTCGAGCGCTTCGGAGATCACCGGCGAGAAGGCGGCGCGGCAGAAGGTCAGGTCCATTTCGTTGCAGACCTGCTGCAGGCCGTTCTGGATGACGACGAGGGTGACCGGATCGATCGGCGTTTTTGCCATGCTCCCTACTCCGCGCTGATGGCAACGATCAGGTTGCCGAGCTTGTCCACACGCACCTGATTACCCGGATCGATAACAATGGTCGTATCGAGCTGTTCCAGAATGGCCGGTCCGGCGAAGCTGGCGCCGCGCGGCAGCCGCTCGCGATCATAAACCGGTGTTTCCTGCCAGCCGCCTGCATCATACCATACCTGGCGGCTGCCTCTCTTCGCACCGGCAACATCCCTGGCCGGCTCGGCGGCCAGCAGGCGATCCAGCGACAGCTGCGGGCGGCGACCGATCACAGCCGTGTGCAGATTCACCAGCACGGCACGGATTTCCGGCAGTTCGACCTCGAAGCGCTGCCAGTAGGCCTCATCGAAAGCCTTCTGCAGGGCGTCGCGGCTGATGCTCTTTTCCGGCACTGCCACGGTCAGCAGATGGCTCTGGCCCTGGAACTGCATGTCAGCGGTGTGCAGGACCAGCACCTCCTCGACCTCGATACCGTCGCGCGCAATGGTGGCGCGGCCTTCGGCAACCTGGGCAGCCAGCACCTCGGCCACCAGACCATCATCGAGCACGGACAGCGGCTTGTTCACCGTGCGCACATAATCATGGCGCAGATCGGCCACCACGCAGCCCAGCGCATTTGTGATGCCCGGGCGCGCCGGGATCAGCAGCTTGGGGATGCCCAGCTCGCGCGCCAGGGCAGCCGCATGCAGCGGTCCGGCGCCCCCGAAGGCAAACAGCGCGAAGTCGCGCGGATCGTGGCCGCGGCTTAAACTGACCATGCGGATGGCACCGGCCATCTTGTCGTTGGCAATACGCAGGATGGCAGCGGCAGCATCATCGGTGCTGATGCCCAGCGGCTTGCCCACATCACGGGCGATCGCATCCTTCACATCCTGCAGCGACACCTTGCTGTCGACCGCCAGCAGGCCATCGGGATTGAGGCGTCCAAGCGCCAGATTGGCATCGGTGATGGTCGGCCGCGTGCCCCCGCGCCCGTAGCAGATCGGACCCGGGCGAGCACCGGCGCTTTCCGGGCCGACCTGCAGCATACCGGCCTCGTTGATGAAAGCGATCGAGCCGCCACCGGCGCCGATGGTATGCACATCCACCATTGGCACATGGATCGGCATGGCATATTCGAGTTCCAGCTCCGACGAGACCTGCGGCACTCCATCCTGGATCAGGCCCACGTCCGACGACGTGCCGCCCATATCATAGGTAATCACATTGGGCAGGCCGGCGGCGCGCGCCGTATAGGCCGCTGCCATCACGCCGGATGCCGGACCGGACATCACGGTGTTGACCGCCGCCTCGGCCACGATGCCGGCCGCAATCGTGCCGCCATTGCCCTGCATGACCAGAAGGTCACGCGCAAAGCCCTTGGCCTTCAGTTCGCCATTCAGGCGTTCGATATAGCGATGCAGCACCGGCTGCACGGAAGCGTTCACACAGGCCGTGGTGCCGCGCTCATACTCCCGGTACTCGGAGAGCAACTGGTGTCCGGCGGTGATATAACTGTTCGGCCAGACTTCAGCGACGATTTCCAGCGCCCGTTTTTCGTGACTCTGGTTGATATAGCTATGCAGGAAATGGATCACCAGCGCCTCGCAGCCGGCATCCTTCAGCTGGATCGCAGCCGCGCGAACGGCGGCTTCGTCCAGAGGAATGACCACATCGCCATCGGCATCCATGCGCTCGGGCACTTCCAGCCGCCACTGGCGCGGCACCAGCGGCTCGAAATTCCCGGTCAGGCCGTAAGGCTGCGGCCGGGTGCGGCGGCCAAGCTCGAGACTGTCACGGAAGCCCTTGGTCGTGATGAGCCCGATCCTGGCCACCTTGCGCTCAAGCAAGGCATTGGTCGTCGTGGTCGTGCCGTGCACGATGGTATCGGTCTCGGACAGCGCGATGCCGCCCTTTTCCAGAGCCGCAAGTACGCCAAAGGCCTGGTTGTCGAGCGTGGTCGGCACCTTGGCCAGCGCCACCTTGCCCAGTTGCGGTTCGATGCCGATCAGGTCGGTGAAGGTGCCGCCCACATCGATTCCGACAATCCAGCCCATACGTAAACCCTCACACCGACAGATACTGTTCGCGCACCGCTGCATCGGCAGCAAGTTCGGTCATCGTTCCCGAATAGCGGATGCGGCCCTTTTCGATGATGTAGGCGCGATCCGCCACCATCTGGGCAAAATGCAGGTTCTGTTCCGACAGCAGGACGCAAAGGCCTTCAGCCTTTAACTGAAGAATGGTACGCGCCATCTGCTCGACGATCACCGGCGCCAGGCCTTCCGATGGCTCATCCAGCAGGATCAGGCGTGGATTGCCCATCAGGGTGCGGGCGATGGTCAGCATCTGCTGCTCGCCGCCCGACATGCGGCCGCCGGGGCGGTCCTTCATGCGGCCGAGATTGGGGAACAGTTCGAACAGGCGCTCGGGCGTCCAGGTCGGCGCACCTTCGCGCGGCTTCTGTTTGCCGACCGCCAGATTATCCATCACGGTGAGATCCGTGAAAATGCGGCGGTCCTCGGGTACATAGCCCAGCCCCAGCCGAGCGATCCGGTGCGGCGACAGGCGGTCGATGCGGCTGCCGTCAAAGCTGATCTGACCGCTCTGCGCCGTCACCAGGCCGATGACGGATTTCATGGTGGTCGATTTGCCGGCGCCGTTGCGGCCCAGCAGCACGACCACCTCGCCAGGATGGGCGTTCAGTGCCAGGTCGGCCAGGATATGGGCACGACCATAATAGGTGTGGAGGCCTTCGATGCTCAGCATGTCAGTGCACCTCCCCGAACACGGCGCCGGACCCGAGATAGACCGCCTGCACTTCTGCGTTGCCGCGCACCTGCTCCGGACTGCCTTCCGCGATCAGCTTGCCGCGATTGAGCACTATGATGCGGTCGGCCTGGGCGAAGACCACATCCATGTCATGTTCCGTGAACAGCACGGCGATATTGTCCTGCCGCGCCAGCTTCGCCGTCAGGTCCATGAGCGCTATGCGCTCGTTCGGTGCCATGCCAGCCGTCGGCTCATCCATCAGCAGCAGCCTGGGCTGGTTGGCCAGTGCGACGGCCAGTTCCACCCGCTTAAGATCGCCATAGGCAAGAATGCCACAGGGCCGTTCGCTCTGGTCCGCCATGCCGACGCGCGCCAGTAGGGTCATCGCCTCGTCGCGATACATGGTGTTGGCCGGCTTCCAGAAGGACATCAGGCCGTTATGGAAGGACAACAGCGCCATCTGGATATTCTCGCGCACCGTCATCGAGTTGAACGTCGCGGTGATCTGGAAGGTGCGGCCAACGCCCAGACGCCAGATATCGCGCGGGGCCATGCCGACAAGACTGCGACCGTTCAGGGTCACGCTGCCGCTATCGGGCTTCAACTGGCCGTTCAGCATGTTGAAACAGGTGCTTTTGCCGGCGCCATTTGGGCCGATCAGGGCCAGCAACTCACCGGCCGCCACCGAGAAAGCGACATCCTGCACGGCCTGCACGCCGCCGAAAGACTTGTTGAGACCGCTTACAGCAAGGACGCTCATCGCACGGCCTCCGGAGCAGCACGGCGTCGTTGCAACACCCAGCCCGTTGCCTGCTTGAGGAAGCCGGCGATGCCCTGCGGGAAGGCCAGCACGATCACCAGGATCGTCAGACCGAGAATGGCGCGCCAGTAATTGGTGTTCCGTGCGATTTCATCCTGCAGCCAGGTGAACACGGCCGCGCCGGCAACAGGCCCGGTCAGCGTCTGCACACCACCCAGCAACACCATGACCAGGCCATCCACCGAGCGCGAGACCGACAGCGCTTCCGGCGAGATGCTGCCCTTGGAGAAAGCGAACAAGCCGCCGGCCAGGCCAGCGAAAGCGCCGGCCAGGGTGAAGCCGAACCACTGGAAACGCCGGACATTGATGCCGATCGCATCGGCGCGCAGCGGCGAGTCGCGCCCGGCGCGCAGCACATAGCCGAACGGAGCATGCACCATGCGCCACAGCAGAATGATCGCTGCGACGCAGAGCGTGAGGGCAAAATAGTAGAACGCCGTGCGATCCTTCAGCCAGTCGGTCGGCCACAGGCCGATCAAACCATTCGAACCACCGGTGAAGGCGTCCCACTGGTAGATCACCGACCAGGCGATCTGCGCGAAAGCCAGCGTCAGCATGGCAAGATAGACGCCCGACAGCCGCACGCAGAACCAGCCGAAGACCAGCGCGCCCAGGCCACCGGCCATCGGCGCGCCAAGCAGCGCCAGTTCCATCGGCAGCTTCAGCTTGAGGAAAGCCAGCGCAGCGCCATAGCAGCCGAGCCCGAAATAGGCAGCGTGGCCGAACGACACCATGCCCGCCGGACCCATCAGGAAATGCAGCGTGGCAGCGAAGAGCGCGAAAACGGCGATATCGATCAGCAGCACCAGCATGTAAGTGTCGCTGGCGAGCGGCACGAGCCCGAGGAACACGACGGCGGCCAGCACCGCCAGCCAGAAGGTCTTGTTGAGCGGATAGAGCGGTGGTTCGACCATGAAGGCGCCGCGCTGGACGCCCTGCTGCTTGCCGAGCAGGCCCCAGGGCCGCACCACCAGGACAACAGCCATGATGACGAACTCGACCACCAGGGTGAATTTGCTGAAGGAGAATACGGTGCCGAAAATCGTCACGTCGCCCAGGCCGATGCAGAAGGCCTTGGCCTGAGCGATCAACAGTGCGGCCAGGAAAGCGCCGCCGATCGAACCCATGCCGCCGACCACGACCACGACGAAGGCGTCGGAGATCACGGTGATGTCCAGCATCAGCTGCGCCGGTTCGCGTGGCGTCTGGACGGCACCGCCAAGACCGGCGAGGAAGGCGCCCAGGAAGAAGACACTGGTGAACAGCCAGCTCTGATTGACACCGAGCGCACCGACCATTTCGCGATCCTGGGTGGCGGCGCGGACCAGCGTGCCCCAGCGCGTGCGGTTCATCAGCAGCCACAGCAGACCCAGCACCAGCGGGCCGATGGCGATCAGCAGCAGGTCATATTCCGGGAAGCGCTTGCCCATGATTTCGACGGCGCCGCGCAGGCCCGGCGCGCGCGGACCAAGCAGGTCTTCCGCGCCCCAGAAATAGAGGGCGGCATCCTTGATGACGAGAACCAGGGCGAAGGTGGCGAGCAGCTGGAACAATTCCGGCGCCTTGTAGATACGGCGCAACACCAGAACTTCGATGACCACACCGATCAGGCCGACAGCAACCGCACTCAGCAGGACGCCGGCCCAGAAATTCGGGATCGAGCCGCGGCCGAGGAAATTGATCAGGCTCCAGGACAGGTAGACGCCCAGCATATAGAGCGAGCCATGGGCGAAATTCACGATCCGGCTGACGCCGAAGATGATCGAGAGGCCGGCGGCCACCATGAACAGCGACGACGCACCGGCGAGGCCATTCATGAACTGGATGACGATATTGGCGAGCAAAGCCTGGTCCCGATCAGAGTCTGGAGAGAGAGAAAGACTCCCGCCGGCCGAAACCGGCGGGAGCATGCAGGTGTGACGTCAAGCTCAGTCGGCCGGACGCATTTTGGCGACTTCGGCATCCGACGGCAGGAACTTCGCGCCATCGGCATAATACCAGTCGGTCATGACGCCCTTGCCGTTCTTCAGGCCGAGCTTGCCGACATAGGCGCCCATGGTCGACTGATGGTCCTGCGGACGATAGGTGACATCGCCCAGCGGGGTGCTGTGGGTCAGGCCCTTCATGGCCGCCACCAGCTTTTCCATATCGAGCGTGCCGGCCTTCTTGATGACCGCCGCCGCGCTCAGCACGGTGGAATAACCCACGATCGAGCCCAGGCGCGGATAGTCCTTGAACTTCGCCTGATAGGCCGCCAGGAACTTCTTGTGCTCGGGCGTGGCGATGTCCTGCCAGGGATAACCGGTGACATACCAGCCCACCGGCACTTCATCTTCCAGCGGATCGAGATACTCCGGCTCGCCGGCCAGCAGGTTGAAGCCTTCCTTGCCCTTGAACAGACCGCGCGTATTGCCTTCGCGGACGAACTTGGTCAGGTCGGCGCCGAACAGCGAGGAGAAGATCGCATCCGGCTTGGCGGCCGCAATCGCATCGGCCACGGCACCGGCTTCGATCTTGCCCAGCGGCACGGCCTGCTCGATCACGAACTCGATATCCGGCTGCTTCTCAAGCATCAGCTTCTTGAACGCAGCCGTAGCCGACTGGCCGTATTCGTAGTTCGGATACACGATGGCCCAGCGCTTTTTCTTCACCTTCAGGGCGTCGGGCACCAGCATGGCCGTCTGCATGTAGGTCGAAGCGCGCAGGCGGAAGGTGTACTTGTTGCCCTGTTCCCAGACGATCTTGTCGGTCAGCGGCTCGGCGCCGATGAACAGCGTCTTCTTCTCCTTGGCGAAGCTGGCAACCGCCAGGCCGACATTGGAGGGGAAGGTACCGATCAGGAACGAGACCTTTTCACGGGTCAGCAGTTCCTCGGCGATGCGCACAGCATCGCCGGTCTGGCCGTTATCGTCGCGGCTGATAACCTCGAACTTCTTGCCGAGCAGGCCGCCACTGGCATTGATCTCTTCAACCGCCAGATCCATGCCCTTCTTGTAAGGCTCGAGGAAGGCGGCGAAGACCTTGTAGGAATTCAGCTCGCCCACCTTGATGGTGTCCTGCGCCTGCGCGCCACCTGCCATCAATCCAAATGCTGCCGCACCGAATGCTGCACTCCACTTCAACCAGGTCCTGCGGTTCATGATGTAAGCCCCTCCTGTGTGTGTATTGTGGATTCCGAACGCGTAAATCTGTCCCTATCTCTGGCCGTCCTCGCCTTTGATCTCTTGCACCTGCAATCCGCCAACCCGGGCATGCACACGGCCGCCCGTACTCATGGCCAGAATGAAGGCGATCTCGTTCTCGCGCGGACCATCGGCGACGCCCCATTCGATGGCGTCGAAATGGCTGCGCACATAGGCCGCATTGATGTGATGCAGTGGAATATCGATACGCGCCCCCGGTCCGCCGACTTTTGTGGTCGACGGCACGATGGCCTTGGCGTTACCCAGAATCTCACGCATGGAATAACCGCCGGGCACATGCCACAGCGCACCATGCTCCAGCTCGCCGCCCGCACCGATCAGCGCCCCTTTGCCATAGGCTTCGATGGCCCTGGGATCATTGCCCAGCGCCGCGACCAGGCGTTTGGTCAGATCGAGGCCCAGCGGCTTCAGCGCATCCATCATCGGTGTGATGTCGGATTCATAGCGGCCGGCATAGGGATTCTTCACCAGCGCACCGATCGCGCCACGACGCGGCGGTTTGGCGGCCCTGGGGCCGCCCTCGTGGAAAATCTCGTCGGTGATGCAGACGATCTTGCGCACTTCTACCAGGCTCATCCCTGCCCCACTGCTTTCTGATCCCGCGCCAGCAGCGCTTCGCCACCGACAATCCAGCTGTCACCCTGCAGCGACAAAAATGCGGCCTGAATCAGACCGCTGCGGCGCAAATCTTGCGCGCGCTGCATCCCGGCCGACAAGGCCTGCTCGATGGCAAAAACCGGCAGTGTACCTACAGATACGGTCACCGGCAGCGCACCCAGATCGCTATCGTCCCGCAATGAGTGTGCGGGCTGCCGCTGAATCGCGTCATGCTCCACAGTTACTGCATTGGCGATGATGGTTGCCGCCGCGTCGGCCATGGCGGCGTTTTCCGCCAGCACGGTGACGGCATCGGCAATGCCAAGGGAAAATGAGCGGCCGCGCCAACCAGACGTCGCGATTCCGCGCGATGGCTGTGCGGCGTCAAGACTGGCGATGGCGTCCAGATGCGGCAGATCGGGATTACACACAACCGCGGCCCGCAGGGTTTCGCCGGCGGCAACATGGAACGCGATATCGCCACCATTATTCACATAGGCTCGCGCCAGGTCATTACCGCTCAGCAGCGCCGCCAGAATCTCGTCTGCCACCGAACCGGCCACCGCCGCCATCGGCGTGATGTAGACATTGCGGTAGGGCCAGCAGGCCGCAGCCATACGGCGCGCCACCGGGCCACGGAACAGCGGGTGCGCCGCCACCAGCGGACGACGCAGGTCAGACAACTCCGCCACCAGCACCGACAGGATATCCTGGAACCGCGCCACGGCCTGGTCGTAGCCGCGCGCTACGGCGTCGCGGTCGCCGAAAGCCTCAACGATCAGGTCGATCGGGCCGTGCTGCAGATGCAGCCGGCGGCTTTTCCCATCGAGCCAGGTTGCGGTGGGCGCCGCGCCACTCATGGCTGCTCCTCCGCCGTGTATCGCGTGATCGGCCAGGGATTGTCCTGCCGCCAGCTCTGCCGGCTGAGCCGGCCGCCCTGTAGCACATCGCTGAGCTGCACCACATAATCCATATGGCCGCCAAGCGCCGCATAATCAGCCTGGCTCATGGTGAATTCGATAGGCGCGACCAGCGCCGGCGTCGGCACATAGCCAAAGGAATTGTCAGGCATGCGCGCCACATCCACCATGTAGGTGATGCCACCACCGGGCCAGACATAGACCGGCGCGCCCCCGGAGGTGACACGGGTCAGGCGATCCTTCACCGAGATGGTGAGCCGCACCGGATTTTCGGTCACGCCCGCACGCAAGCTGCCGCCGGCACCGGCCATGAACAGAACGGTGCAGAGGGACGGTTCGCAATTCTCGGCGATGCGGTCGACCACCACACGCACCGGCGCCGGCATCTCGGCTGGCTGCGGCTTGAGCTGGTCATCCAGCACATACCAGGCGCTGTGTTCGCCGGTGGTGGAGACCATCAGCAGCTTCATGCCGGGCCAAGCGGTCTTGGCGTCGATGCTCTCGATAATGTCCAGAGGATCGGAAACATTGGTGCCGCCCCAGCCCAGGCCGGGTTCGGCAACCTGGAAATAGCGGCCCGGCGTGGATTTACGACCACGCACGCGGATGCCGGCCAGCGGCATATCGAGGAAACGGCCGGCCTGGTGTTCGCTCAGCACGCCGGTAATATGGTCGTCGACCACGATCACTTCGTCGGCATGGCCGAGCCACTGCTTGGCGAAGATGCCGATGGTGGCCGACCCGCAGCCGACGCGCATGCGCGCCTCGGGCGTGCCATTGACGACGGGCGGCTGGTTGGCCTGGATAGTGACTTCGGCGCCACCGTCGATCTGCACGGTGACCGCCTGCTTGTTGCACAGCGCCAGCATGGCATCGCAGGTGGTGTTGCCTTCCTTCTTGCTGCCGCCGGTCAGGTGATGCACGCCGCCGAGCGACAGCATCTGCGAGCCATATTCCGCCGTGGTGACATGGCCGATAGCCTCGCCGTTCACGCGCACGGCCGCCTGCTCGGGGCCGAGATGCCGGTCGGTGTCGATCTTCACCTTCACGCCGCAGTAGCTGAAGATGCCTTCGGTCACCACTGTGACCATGTCGACGCCGTCATGCTGCGACGACACGATGAAGGGGGCCGGTTTGTAATCGGGATAGGTGGTGCCGGCACCGATACCGGTGACAAAGACCGGCGCCGGGGCGGCAACGTTGCCATTCCAGCCTTCGCTGCCGGCCAGGAAGGGGACGACCGTGCCTTCGGAAGCGGCGCGTTCGGTGACCACCAGCGGATCGACGCGGGTCAGCACGCCCTCGACATTGGCATAGCGGTCGCAGGCGCCGGCCTTGCCGGGACGGATGCGGCAGAGCACCGGACAGGCATCGCAGCGGACGACGTCATCTTTCGAGGCAGTTTCGGCGACGGCGTGGCTCATGCTGTCCTCCTACTCCGCGGCCTGAGGCAGGGCTTTCAGCGCTGCATGCAGGCGATGCGGCAGCACCGGCACCGATGTGACCCGCACGCCAGTGGCATGACGGATGGCGCCGAGGATGGCCGGCGCCGTCGGCACCAGACCCGGCTCGCCCACACCCTTCGCCCCGAAGGGACCCAGCGGCTCGGCATCCTCGATCATGATCACGTCGATCTCGGGAATATCACCAACTGTAGGAATCAAATAATCGTGCAAATTCTCCGTGCGGCCGGGCAGGAATTCCTCCATCAGCGCCAGGCCTAACCCCTGCGCGATGCCGCCATGAATCTGGCCTTCCACCTGCGTCGGGTTCACGGCCTTGCCCACGTCATGGGCGGCGATGATCCTCTTCACCTTGACGGTCGCAAGCTCGGTATCGACTTCAACCAATGCCATCTGCGCGGCGAAACCGTATGTGGCATAGGGCACGCCCTGGCCATTGTCGTCCAGCATGGTGGTTGGCGGATCGAAGCGGCCCTCGCCCAATAGCACATCGGCTTTGTCATTCAGACGCGGCAAAGCAGCGAGGTCGATGCGGCGCACCGCACCGCCGCCTTCCACGGTCAGATGCGGGCCATCGAGCTTCAGTACGGCATCAGTCCCGGCATTGGCCAGCCGCAGGATCTGGCTGCGCAGATCCTGCGCGGCAAGCTGGGCAGCCTTGCCCGAAACAAAAGTCTGGCGGGAGGCCGAAGTCTTGCCGGCATCCAGCGTCTTGTCGGTATCGCCCATCACGTAATCGATGCGATCCATGGTGACGCCCAGAGCATCGGCCACGATCTGCACGAAGATGGTGTTCGAACCCTGCCCGATATCGACCGCGCCGTTGTAGAAGAACACGCGTCCATCGGCGCGCAGGGAAACCTGCATGGTGGAAGGATTGGAAATCGAGGTATTGCCCAGGCCATACCACATGCAGCCGATACCGATGCCGCGCCGCACATGCTTGCGGCGCGCATTGAAGGCCTCCACCTCGGCCGCCAGCGCCTGCCATTGCGGCCGCAGCGCCGCGATGCATTCGGCCAGGCCGGCGGAATGCTCCAGCTTCTGGCTGGTGGCGGTCAGGTCGCCGGCGCGGATGGCGTTGATGTAGCGCATTTCCAGCCGGTCCAGCCCCAGTTGGGCGGCCAGGTCGTCCATCAGGGTTTCATGGGCGATGGCGGCCTGCGGCACACCGAAGCCGCGGAAGGCGCCCGACGGCGGTGCATTGGTGAACAGCGCACGGCTGCGGTTCTTCACATGCGGCACCAGATACGGCCCGGTCGCATGCACCGGCACGCGGTTGGCGACCGTCGGGCCCCAGCTTGCATAGGCGCCGGTATCGAAATCGGCATGGGTCTCGACCGCAGTGAGACGGCCGGTCTTGTCGGCGGCGAATTTCGCCGTGATGCGCGCCGGGTGCCGCTTGGTGCTGGAGGCCATGCTTTCCGGTCGCGTGTAAATGCAGGCCACCGGCTTGTCCAGATGCCAGGCCGCCAGCGCAATCAGCGGCTGCACGGCCACGTCCAGCTTGCCGCCGAAGCCGCCGCCGCAGGCGGTTGGCACGATCCGCACGCGATCCGGCGGCAACTGCATCACGCCGGCCACTTCGTCGCGATCCATATAAGGCGCCTGTGTCGAGGCATGGATTTCGATGCGGTCGCCGATGCGCACCGCCCAGCCGGCCTCCGGCTCGATATAGGCATGCTCGACAAAACTGGTCTGGAACAGGCCTTCAGCGGTGGCGGCGGCTTCGGCAAAGCCCTGGGCCACATCGCCCTTGGTGACATTGCCGCGGATCAGCACGTTTTCAGGTTTGTCGGCCTGCACCAGCTTGGCGCCGGGCGCGGCGGCGGCAATCACGCCGCTGACCGGCTCGTCCGGCATATAGACGATGGGCAGGTCTTCCGGCTTTACGGCTTCGATGGCCTCGCGGCTGCCAACCAGCGCCACCACGGTCTCGCCCTTGTAGCGCACCAGCCCATCGGCGATCACCGGCTGGTCCTTGGTCTCGAAAATGGCAAAGCCATTGCGCGGAACGTCGGCGGCGGTGAAGACCCGCGCCAGACCATATTTGCGGATGGCATCCGAGAAATCGCCCAGGGTGAAAGTCGCGCGGGCATGCGGGCTGCGGATCGCCCGCAGCCACAGGGCGTCATGCGGAATGTAATCGGCGCCGTATTTCTCGGTGCCCTCGACTTTCGCAAGTCCATCGACTTTCAGGGTCCGCGCACCGACAGCCCGGCCCATCTCGGGATTCTCCGGTAGGTCCGGCGTCCGTGTGGCATCCAGCACGGCTTCGACGATCTTGCGATACCCGGTGCAGCGGCACAGCACGCCGCCGATGGCATCCCGCACCTGCTGTTCGCTGGGTCTGGACACTTCGGCCAGCAGTTCCGTAGCCGACATCAACATGCCCGGCGTGCAGATGCCGCACTGCGCCGCGCCATGCTTGAGAAACGCCGTCTGCAGGCGCGACAGGGCGCCATGGGCTTTCAGGCCTTCGACCGTAACCACCGGGCGCGCCGCAGCCTGCGCCACCGGTGTCAGGCAGGCGCAAACCTGTTTGCCTTCCAGCAGCACCGTACAGGCGCCGCAATCGCCGGCATTGCAGCCGACCTTGGTGCCGGTCAGCCCCAGATCGTCGCGCAGGACATCGCTCAGGCGCTTGCCCGGCGAGCCGTGATAGCTATGCGGTTTGCCGTTGACGATCAGGCGCATCGCCTCAGCCCCCCTTCTTGCCAAGCGCGGTAAGCGCACGCCGCACCAGAATCTCGGCGGCCTCACGCCGGTATGCGCCGCTGGCCCGCAGGTCATCGATGGGCGTCAAGGCGTCGAAATGCTCGGGCTTCACACGATTGGCCAGCGCACTGTTCAGGCGCCGCCCCGTGAGTTCGGATTCCAGCGCGACCAGACGCTGCGCCACGGCGGAACAGGCGCCGACCGCCACGCTGGCACCCGCCACCACATTGCCTTCGGTTTCCAGCACAATGGCGATCATGGCAATCGAGATGACCAGGTATTCCCGCGCGCCCAGCTTGAGGAAAACGCTCTGGGCCTCCTTCTTCGGCTTCGGCACCAGCACGGCAGACAGCAATTCCGCGGGTTTCAGCACCGTGCGACGATTGCCGGTGATGAAGTCACCGATCGGGATTTCGCGCCGCCCAGCCGCGCTGCGCAATTCAATACGGGCGCGCATGGCCAAGAGTGGCGGTACGCTGTCGGCCGCCGGCGATGCATTGCAGAGATTGCCGGCAATCGTGGCGGAATTCTGAATCTGCACTCCGCCAATCTGGCGCGCCGCCTGCCGCAGCGCGTCGAACAGCGGCGGCAGATCGGCAACGATCAGCTGGCTCCAGGTCGTGGTGGCGCCCAGCCGCCAGCCGTCGTCGGTTTCGCTTATGCCCTGCAGATCGGGGATGGCGGTGACGTCCAGGACATCTTCGTCCAGAGCGCGGCCGACACGGGCGGGATAGTAATCCGTGCCACCGGCCAGAATGGCGGGTCCGGCCGCATTCAGATTGGCGGCACTAAGATGATCCAGCGCTTCGGCCAGGCTTGTCGGACGCAGATAAGACGCCATCGGTGTTGGAGCCTCCCGTCGGCATACAAACGCCACGCCCACCCCCGCAGGCCACATCGTTCGTACGCATATGATGCTGCGTCGCTGCCTCGAAAGAGTCAACGTCAAAATATGAGCATCGCCTGCCCTGAAATGCGGCAATGCAACATCGCGGTTTTGTAAGCGGAAACCCTAGGTGAGACGTTTGAGCAGTGCGACGAACTGCTGCTGCTCGGCCGCCGAAAGCGGATCGAGCGTGGCCTTGCTGACCTTCGGGCCATTATTCAGCAGGCGGGCGACCAGGTCGCGGCCCTGTGCTGTCAGGCTGAGACAGCGGCGGCGTTTGTCATTCTTGTCCGGACGATGCGAGATCAGCTTGCGGCCGGTGAGACGACGGATCACGCCCTGAATGGTGGCAGGATCCATCGCGGTCAGACGGCCGAGATGATTCTGCGACAGCTCCCCCATCTCATGGAGTTTCACCAGCGCCGCATATTGCGTGGGCGTCACCTGGGCGTCGCCGATCATGGCCAGAAAGAGGGCGGTATGGCGCTGGTGGGCACGACGGATCAGATGGCCGACCTGGTCTTCCAGCACATAGCCATCCGGCATCGCAGCGGGTTCAGCCTTGATTTCCGGTTTGGCATTCATACTGGCTCACCCTTGCGTAACGCCGCTGCCCGTCACCTTATCCAGAAGCCGCGATCCGGCCAAGGTTTTCCGCTGCCGGCCCGTCGCAACGTATGCACAAGCCGGAGCGGTAAAATGGCGCGGCGTCAGCACCTCGGCGTCAGAGCACCTTGGTTGTCGCTTCCACGCCACGCGAGATCAGTGCCAGGCCGCGTGAACTGGTCTCGACCACCGTGCAGGAACAATAGTCGGGATTCAGCACCACCACGCGCTCATCGCTCATGGCCGCGCCCAGGGCCGCGTTGATCACCATGAAATGCGTGAAGATGATGGTGTCGCTGCGGCACGACTTCAGCATGCCGATCAGGCCCTCGCGCCAGGCGCGGATGATCGGAGGCTGAGCCGGATATTTCTGGGCAGCGATCTGCTGCAGCCATGGGCCGCGCGCGGCCAGCCCTTTTTCTGCAATGTCATTGGGCGTCGGGATTTCGGTAAAGGCCGCACTGACCTCCGGCACCACGCCCCAGCGATTGGCCAGCGGCATGGCAGTTTCGCGCGCCCGCTCCATCGGCGAGGTATAGATCGGCATCGGCCCGAGCGACTCCAGCTCCAGAGCCAGCTCGACGGCCGCTTCCTTGCCCTCTTCCGACAGACCGGGATCGGGGTCTTCATCAAATCGTGCCGCTGCCTTGGCATGCCGCACCAGATACAACCGCGCCATTGTTCCCCCTACAGCAGATTCACGCGCATGTTTTCACGCGCCACCATGGCTCCTGACCAGAGTTGCCGCGCTTCGGCCTCCAGCGTTTCCATGAACTGGTCCTCATGATCGGGATCATGATGGAAAATCGCAAGCGCCTTCACCCCGGCGGTGCGACACAGCCGCACGCCTTCCTGCCAGGTCGAATGGCCCCAGCCGACATGATCCTCGTATTCCTCGTCGGTATAGGTGCTGTCATAGATCACCAGATCGGCGCCTTCGATCAAACCGAGGATATTCTGGTCCGGCTTGCCGGGCGTGTGTTCGGTGTCGGTGACATAACACAGCGCCTTGCCGCCATATTCGAACCGGTAACCGGTGGCGCCATCCGGATGATTGAGCGTCGTCGTTCGCACCCGGATATTGTCGCCCAGGCTGAAGCTGTCGCCGGCGCGGAAATCGAGGCTCTCGATCCGCGCGCCCATCTTGTCCAGCGGCACGGGAAAGAACGGCTGCGCCATCTGCGACTGCAGGGCATTGCCGATCCCGCCCTTGTCGCTCAGATGACCGGCATGGATGGTGAAATGGCGGTCATCCTTGAAGGCCGGCGAGAAGAACGGGAAGCCGTTGATGTGATCCCAGTGCGTGTGAGACAGGAAGATGTCGCCCTGCGTCACGTTGCGCTTCAGCAGCCAGTGACCGAGATTGCGGATGCCGGTGCCGGCATCGAGGATAATCAGGCGGTCGCCGATCTTCAGCTCGACGCAGGAGGTATTGCCGCCGAACACCATGTGACGCGGGGATGGCGTCGCGATACTGCCGCGAACACCCCAGAACTTGACCTTGAAGCCCATCCCCGCCTCCGCCCTGCCGGCTATGAAGCTGGCAGTATGGTTTCGACCAGGCGGGACCAGTAGCTGGCGCCGATCGGCAGAACGTCGTCGTTGAAGTCGTAACGCGGGTTGTGAACCATGCAGCTTTCTTCGCCGGCGCCATTGCCGATCCAGACATAAGAGCCCGGCTTTTCGCGCAGCATCCAGGCGAAATCTTCCGCCCCCATGCTCGGGTTCACGTTGCGCAGCACATTCTCGCCACCCACAACGATGGCGGCGGCATTGGCAGCCAGCTCCGTCTCGTCAGCCGTATTGATGGTCGGCGGATAGCGGCGCTGGTAATCCAGCTTGGCGGTGGCGCCATGGGCGGCGGCGATGCCGGTGACGATCTGGTTCATGCGCGCCTCGATCATATCCTGCACTTCCGGCAGGAAGGCGCGCGTGGTGCCGGCGATCATCACGTCTTCAGGAATCACGTTGGTGGTATGGCCGCCCTGGATCTGGCAGCAGCTGACCACCGCGCATTGCAGCGGGTCGACATTGCGCGCCACGATATTCTGCAGCGCCAGCACGATTTCAGCGGCGATCACCACCGGATCGACACCGCGATGCGGGTAGGCGCCATGGGCGCCGACGCCCTTGATCTTGATCCAGAACATATCGGCCGACGCCATCATCGGACCGGTTCGCACGGCGAACTTACCCACATCGATGCCCGGCATGTTGTGCATGCCGAACACGGATTCGCAGGGGAATTTGGTGAAAAGGCCTTCATCGACCATCACCTTGCCGCCGGCGACGTTTTCCTCGGCCGGCTGGAAGATGAAATGCACGGTGCCGTCGAAGGACTTCGACTTGGCCAGATACTGCGCGGCGCCCAGCAGCATGATGGTGTGGCCGTCATGGCCGCAGCCATGCATCTTGCCCTCATGCTTGGACTTGTGGCCGAAGTCGTTCATCTCGACCAGGTCGAGCGCATCCATGTCGGCGCGCAGGCCGATGGCGCGGTTGCCCTTACCGGCCTTCAGCGTGCCGACCACGCCGGTCTTGGCCAGACCCCGATGCACCGGCATGCCGAAGGACTCCAGCGTCCTGGCGACGAACTCGGATGTGCGATGCTCCTCGAAAGCGGTCTCGGGATGCATGTGCAGGTCCTGCCGCCAGGCGGTCAACTGGGTCTTGTTGGCGACGATGTCATCAATCAACTTCATGGGGCTCTCCGCCAAGGAATGGGCTGGGGGAAAAATGTCGGGCTGGCGACGATAACCGATTGATTTTGTTGTTTCCAGCCGCTCAAATTCGCATTGACTCAGGGGGTCCGCTATGGTCTTGTCCGCCCGCGGACGGTGCGCATCTGCGCTGCTGCCGTCAAGATAATACGGAAATCCATGGAATTCGCTGATCTAGGCTTGAGCGAGCCTGTCCTCAAGGCCGTTTCCGAAGCCGGTTATACCACACCCACCCCGATCCAGGCCCAGGCCATTCCGATCGTGCTCATGGGTCGCGACGTGCTCGGCACCGCCCAGACCGGCACCGGCAAGACCGCCGGCTTCACCCTGCCCCTGATCGATATCCTGGCCGGTGGCCGCGCCCGCGCCCGCATGCCGCGCGCGCTGATCCTGGAGCCGACCCGCGAACTGGCCGACCAGGTCGCCCAGAGCTTCGACAAATACGGCAAGAACTCTCCGCTTTCGATGGCGCTGCTGATCGGCGGCGTGAATTACACCGAGCAGGAAAAGCTGCTTGATCGCGGCGTCGATGTGCTGATCGCCACGCCGGGTCGCCTGATCGACCATTTCGAGCGCGGCAAGGTCATGCTGACCGGCGTGCAGATTTTCGTCATCGACGAAGCCGACCGCATGCTGGACATGGGCTTCATGCCCGATATCGAGCGGATCGGCAAAATGCTGCCGCCGCTGCGCCAGACGCTGTTCTTCTCGGCCACCATGGCTGCGGACATGCGCAAGCTGGCTGACAAATTCCTGAGCAACCCGAAGGAAATCGAGGTTGCGCGCCAGGCCACGACGGCCGAATCGATCGCCCAGTTCCAGATCGTCGTGCCGCACAAGCTGAAGCGCGAAGCGCTGCGCACCCTGATCCGCAACGAAGATGTGAAGAACGCCATCATCTTCTGCAACCGCAAGCGCGACGTGGATATCCTGGCGAAATCGCTGGCCCGTCACGGTTTCGACGCTCAGCCGCTGCATGGCGACATGGACCAGTCGGTTCGCACCGCCACGCTGGAGAAGTTCAAGAAGGGCGAGATCGGCATTCTGGTCGCCTCCGACGTCGCCGCCCGCGGCCTCGACGTCCAGGGCCTGACCCACGTCTTCAATTTCGACGTCCCGACCCATCCGGAAGATTACGTCCATCGCATCGGCCGCACCGGCCGCGCCGGTATGAACGGCCGCGCCTTCACGCTGGTCGCCGGCGAAGACGGCAAGTATCTCTCGGCTATCACCCGCCTGATCCAGCGCGAAATTCCGGTGATGGAACTGCATGGCTTTTCCCAGGAAGAGAATGCCGCTGCGATTGCTGCCGGTGGCGGCGAAGAGCGCAGCGAACGCGGTGGTGAACGCAGCAGCAAGGGCCGCGGTCGCGGCGGTCGTGGGCGTGATCGCGAAGGCGATCGCACCCGCAGCCGGGATCGTACCCGCGAACCCCGCACCAGCGATGCCTCGATGCAGCCGCAGGAGGCCGTTGCCGTTGCCGCCGAACCGCAGGCCGAACAGCCCCAGCAGGAAGCCCGCACCGAGCAGCCGCGCCAGGAACGTCAACCGCGTCCGGAACGCCAGCCGCGTGCGGAAAAGCCGCGTCCGGAACCGCGTGCCGAGCAGCCGCGCGAAGCCCGCGACCAGGTTCAGCCCCGCCGCGAGCGCAACGACCGCGACCGCAATGACCGCGGCCGTCGCGATCATCGTGAAGATCGCGAGCCCCCGGTTGTCGGCATGGGCGACCATGTCCCGGACTTCCTGCTCCGCCCGAGCCGCCGCGCCTCCTGATCCATCGCCGGCTCCGGCCGGCTGATTGCAGGCTGCCGCGGAGTTCGTTTACAGTCGCGGCAGGACGATAGAACGGAGCCCGGCTATGCAGACGATTTTCGTGATGGTGAAGTGCGAGCTGGGCCGCGCCTACGATGTTGCCGTGAAGGCCGTCGAAGAGGTGGAACAGGTTTCAGAAGTGCATTCGATCTCGGGCCAGTATGACCTGATGATGAAATGCTACCTGTCCGATGGCCAGGACATCGGCCATTTCGTCGTCAACAAGCTGCAGACGATCACCGGCGTGAAGGACACCTTCACCCTGATCACCTTCAAAGCGTTCAACTAAACGAAACTAGCGGCGGCTGCCTGCGGCCCGCGGCGCCGTGGTCACCGTGCTGCCTGTTGACGGCGCCACGGTCATATCGACCTTCGAGCCATACAGCGTCGAGCGCACAATCATGACCGAGGCGACACGATCGCCGCCGCCGGACAGGAAGGTCAGCTGGCTGGTTTCTGCCCGCACCACAGCCACTTCCGTCCAGCCGTAATTGCCCATCTCGCGGCGGATGAAATCGAACATCTGGTCGGCCGAGGAATTCACACTGTAGGACAGGCGGCCGATCCAGCGGTCGCCCTCGCCCAGGATGATCGTGCGATTGGAATCCAGCGTATAGCCGTCCGGCAGCGCCACGCCGGCAATCTGGGTCGGCGGCCCGCTGCCGGCCTTGCCGGAATCAGCCGAGGATCCGCCACTGCTGTTCCAGGCCGAGCAGCCGGCAAGCGCGCCGATGATGGCGACAAGCGCCAGGGCCCTGACAACCGGGCGGCTCGTAAAGCTAGCACTGACCATAGTCGTCCGACGTCCCCCGGCGAATCGCTCAGTATTTTGTTTACCATACTTGCCCGGACAAGTCGCCTTCACCCTTCCGGATACCAGTCCACCGTGTTCGGCGATGCCCGCTGAAGGTGATCTTGTCGCCCCGGCAAATTTATTTTATACTTAAAATAATAACGACGCCCTCGGGAGGCTTGGTTTGACCGTGCCAGTGCAGGACAGAGGTTCAGCAGGCGATTTTACCGGCCGGCATGTGCTGGTGACCGGCGCCAGCCGCGGCATCGGCTGGGCGGTCGCGCAGGGCTTTGCCCGCCAAGGCGCCCGGATCAGCCTGGCGGGACGCGACACCGCGCTGCTGGACCAGCGCCGCGCCAGTCTTGCCGGCGCCCATGCCGCATTCACCGCCGATCTGACTGACGCCGCCGCCGCCACAACCATGGTGCAGCAGGCCATCGCGGCCGCCGGGCCGATCGATATTCTGGTCAACAATGCCGGCTTCGGTGCCAGCCAGGCCTTTGCCAGGATGACCGCTGCCCATTGGGACCAGATGCTGGCCGTGAATCTTTCCAGCGTCTTCCATGTCACCCGCGCCGCCATCGACGGCATGCTGCCGCGCAAATCCGGCCGCATCATCAACATCGCCTCGACCGCGGGCCTGACCGGCTATGCCTATGTCGCCGCCTACGTCGCCGCCAAGCATGGCGTGGTCGGACTGACCCGGGCACTGGCACGCGAATTCGCCACCAGCGGCATCACCGTCAATGCCATCTGCCCCGGTTATGTCGACACCGATATGACGGCGACCACCATTGAAACCATCGTGAAGAAAACCGGTCGCAGCGCCGAAGACGCGCGGGCCGAACTGGCCAGAAGCAATCCGCAGGGCCGCCTGATCCAGCCGCAGGAAGTGGCCGATGCCGCACTGTGGCTCGCCAGCGATGCAGCTGCCTCCGTGACCGGACAGGCCATCGCGATTGCCGGGGGAGAAGTGATGTCATGAGTGAAATCCGCCAGACCGTCCCGCCACCGGCCAATGACCGGGAAACCTCGGCCACCCGCGACGACAAGCTGGAGTTGCGGCTCTGGCTGCGGCTGCTCACCTGCTCCAGCCTGATCGAGCAGAATGTGCGCGGTGCGCTGCGCACCCAGTTCGACACCACCCTGCCCCGCTTCGATCTGCTGGCCCAGCTCGATCGTGCACCCGACGGCCTGACCATGAGCGAGCTGTCGGCCCGCATGATGGTCTCAAACGGCAATATCACTGGTCTGGCCGACCGTCTGGTCGATGAAGGCCTGGTCAAGCGCACCCCGTCGCAGCGCGACCGCCGGTCCAGCCATATCAGCCTGACCCCGGCCGGCAAGAAGGCCTTCGATGCCATGACGCCGGTCCATGAGGACTGGATCGACCGCATGATGGGCGGCCTCAGCCGTCAGGACATGCAGCAGCTGTTCCAGTTGCTGGGCAAGCTGAAGCAGTCGGTGCACCAGAACGCCGTCGAGCCGGATGAGGGAGACAAGCCGTGAGTCAGCTGGCAAAGGATTTCAAACCGAAGCATTTCGGCTGGTCGGTCGATGGCAAGGTGGCGACGGTCACGCTGAACCGGCCCGAGCGCAAGAATCCCCTCACCTTCGAGTCTTATGCCGAACTGCGCGATACCTTCCGCGCCCTGAATTATGTCACCGACGTGAAGACGGTCGTCATCACCGGCGAGGGCGGCAATTTCTGCTCCGGCGGCGATGTGCATGAGATCATCGGCCCGCTGGTGAAGATGAAAGAGGCCGGTGACATGGCCGGCCTGCTGGCCTTCACCCGCATGACCGGCGACCTGGTCAAGGCGATCCAGCATTGCCCGCAGCCGGTGATCGCCGCCGTCGACGGCATCTGTGCCGGCGCCGGCGCGATCCTGGCCATGGCCTCCGATCTGCGTATCGGCACGCCGCGCACCAAGACCGCCTTCCTCTTCGTGCGCGTCGGCCTCGCCGGCGCCGATATGGGTGCCTGCAACATCCTGCCGCGCATCATCGGCTCGGGTCGCGCCGCCGAACTGCTGTTCACCGGCCGCAGCATGAGCGCCGAGGAAGGCGAGCGCTGGGGCTTCTACAACCGCCTGGTGGCGCCCGAACAGATGCTGGCCGATACGATGGCGCTGGCGAAAGAACTCGCCGACGGCCCGACCTTCGCTCATGGCATCACCAAGACCTGCCTGCATCAGGAATGGTCGATGGATCTGGATGCCGCCATCGAAGCCGAGGCGCAGGCCCAGGCGATCTGCATGCAGACGCAGGATTTCGCCCGCGCCTATCACGCCTTTGTCGCCAAGCAGAAACCCGTTTTTGAGGGCAACTGAGATGGCGGATACCAGCTATCTGAACTGGCCGTTTTTCGAGGAGCGTCATCGCAAGCTGGCCGCATCGCTGCAGGCCTGGGCGAAGCAGCATGCCAGCCATCATGACGAAAACGAGGATATCGATGCTGTCTGCCGCGGCTTTGTCGCGCAGCTCGGCAGGGACGGCTTCCTCGGCCTGACCGTGCCAAAGGATGGCGGCGGCACTTATGACAAACTGGAAGTGCGCTCGCTGGCCATCGCCCGCGAGACGCTGGCCTACCACCACGGCCTCGCCGATTTCTCCTTCGTGATGCAGGGCCTGGGCTCCGGCCCGATCAGCCAGTTCGGCACAGCCGAGCAAAAAAATCGCTGGCTGCCCGGTGTGGCCAACGGCACGAAGATCGCCGCGCTGGCGATGTCGGAACCCGATGCCGGCTCCGATGTCGCCGCCGTCAGCACCGTGGCCGTGCCGGATGGGCAGGGCTATCGGCTGAACGGCGTGAAAACCTGGATTTCCAACGGCGGCATCGCCGACCAGTACACGGTCGTTGCCCGCCTGGGCGACGCGCCGGGCGCCAAAGGCCTCGCCATCTTCGTGGTGGAAGCCGGCACGCCGGGCTTCAGCGTGCCCGAACGCATCGACGTCACCGCGCCGCATCCGCTCGGCCGCCTGGAATTCAAGGATTGTGTGATCCCTGCCGGTAACCTGATCGGCAAGCCCGGCGAAGGCTTCAAGATCGCCATGAGCAATCTCGATGTCTTCCGCTCCACCGTCGGCGCCGCCGCACTCGGTTTTGCAAGGCGCGCGCTCGACGAGGCGCTCCGCCGCGTGCATGAGCGCAAGGTCTTCGACCAGAAGCTGGCGGATTACCAGCTCACCCAGGCCAGGATCGCCGACATGGCCACCGAGATCGATGCCTCGGCCCTGCTGATCTATCGCGCCGCCTGGACCAAGGATATGGGCGCGGCGCGTGTCACGCGCGAAGCCTCGATGGCCAAGATGTATGCCACCGAAGCGGCTCAGCGCGTGGTCGATTCCGCCGTGCAGCTCTGGGGTGGGCTTGGCGTCAAACGCGGTACCATGGTGGAAAGCCTGTATCGCGAAGTCCGCGCGCTCCGCATCTATGAAGGCACCACCGAGATCAACAAGCTGGTGATCGCCGGCCAGACCTATGCGGCCTTCGCCAGCGAGGATGGCCAGCCATGAAGATTCTCGAACCGCTCAAGCTCAATGGCGTGACGCTGCCCAACCGCATCGCCGTGCCGGCCATGGTGACGCGGCTCTCGGGCGAGGATGGCTACGTCAACCAGCCGATCATCGACCGCTATGTGCGCTACGCCCAGGGCCATGTGGGACTCATCGTTGTCGAAGCGACCGCCGTGCACAGCAACAAGTCGGGTCCGCTCCTGCGGATTTCGGATGACGAATTCATTCCCGGCCATCGCGACCTGGTCGATCAGGTGCACAGCGCCTCCGACAGCAAGGTCGTGCCGCAGATCATCCACTTCCTGAAAGTGGCGCGCTCCGGCTGGCGCCAGACCATCGATAGTCTCAGCGAAGACGACATCGAGCGCATCATTGAGGAGTTCGGCCGGGCCGCCGCCCGCGTCCGCACCGCCGGCTATGACGGCGTCGAGCTGCATTCGGCCCATGCCTATACGCTCTCCTCCTTCCTCTCGCGCCGCAACCCGCGCCGCGACGACTACGACGGCCGCACTCTGGAAGGACGGCTGGCCATGTTCGGCCGCGTCATGCAGAGCGTGCGCCGGCATGTCGGTCACGACTGGACCGTAGGCGTGCGCTTCCTGGCAGAAGAAGCCATCAAGGAAGGCTACACCGTCGAGGACGCCAAGCTGATCGCTCTGCGCATGGCGCAGCTCGGCGTCGATTACATCTCGCTCTCGGTTGGCGGCAAGTTCGAGGATGCCGTGCATCGCGAAGGCCAGCCGCTCTATCCTTACACGGGCTATTCGGGCGACCGCTGCATGCCTGGCGACTGGTATCCGCCGCTGCCGCACGCCCATCTGGCCGCCGGCATCAAGCAGTTCATCAATTCAAAAGGCTACACCGTGCCGGTGATCTCGGTTGGCAAGATCAGTGCCCCGAGCGAGGCGGAGCATCTTCTGAACAGCGGCCAGGCCGATATGATCGGCATGGCGCGCCAGCTGCTGGCCGATCCGGACTGGGTCAAGAAGATCGAGGAAAAGCGCAACGACCAGATCGTGCGCTGCATCTACTGCAACGTCTGCAAGCAGCTCGACGAGAAGTTCAAGGAAGTGACCTGCTTCCTCTGGCCCAAGGGCCTGATGCAGGCGCCGCCCGATGTCACCGACGGCAATGCGCCGCACTGGCCCGAAGGCGGTGCCGGTCTGGCTGCCACCGTCGAGAAGGGCCAGATCAAGCTGACCTGGAACAAGGCGGTGGCCGGCAGCGAACAGATCGCCGGCTACAATATCTACCGCGCCGAGGACGATGGCGATGCCCATGTCACCGAAGCGGTGAAATCCACCAAGCATGCCGACAAGGTGGTGCTTGGCGGCCTGCGCTACACCTATTACGTCCGCGGCCATGATGCCGCCGGCCGTGCAACACCGCCGTCAGATGCGGTGCGTATCGACCTCCCCGTCCCGATCGCCGAACCTGCTTTGCCTTCGTCCGAGGTTCGCCATGCATAACTTTGAGCCATCAGCCCATATCGACACCTTCCCGCGTGATCATCTGCCGCCACAGGATCAGTGGCCGGTGATGTTGTGGGACACGCTGCCGGAACTGAAAGCCTATCCAAAGCGCATGAACTGCGCCCGCGAGCTGCTCGACAAGCAGGCGGCGATCCACGGCGACCGCCCGGTGATCCACTACAACGATGAAGTCTGGACCTACCGGCAGCTGCTGGAGACCGCCAACCGCATCGCCCATGTGCTGGTGCAGGACCTCGGCGTAAAACCCGGAAATCGCGTGCTGCTGCGCTCGCCCAACAATCCCATGTATGTCGCCTGCTGGTTCGCGGTGATGAAGGTTGGCGCCGTCGCCGTCGCCACCATGCCGCTCTACCGCTGGCGCGAACTCACCTTCATGACCGAGAAGGCCGAGATCGACCTGGCGATCTGCGACTGGCGCCTGCGCGACGAGATGGAGACGACCCTCAAGGAGTCGAAGACCCTCAAACGCGTCTGTTATTTTTACAACGAAGGCGCGCCGGACTCGCTCGAAGCCCGCATGGCGGGCAAGCCGGCCAGCTTCGAGACACTCGACACCGCCTGGGATGATGTCTGCCTGATCGCCTTCACCTCCGGCACCACCGGGCCGGCCAAGGGCTGCATGCATTTTCACCGCGACGTGATGGCGATCTGCGACACCTTCAACCGCTATCTGCTGCGTCCCACGAAAGACGATATCTTCACCGGCAGCCCGCCGCTGGCCTTCACCTTCGGGCTCGGCGCGCTGGTCACCTTCCCCATGCATGTGGGCGCCAGCACGGTGCTGGTCGAACAGTACAATCCGCAAAAGATGCTGGAGACCATTCAGGCCAAGAAGGTGACGATCCTGTTCACCGCGCCGACCGCCTATCGCGCCATGACCGACATGGCGAAGAACTACGACATCTCCTCGCTGAAAAAAGGCGTCTCTGCCGGCGAGACCCTGCCGCTCGCCACCTATCAGGGCTGGTATGAAGCCAGCGGGGTCAAGCTGATCGACGGCCTGGGCGGCACCGAGATCCTGCATATCTTCATCACCTCCGAAGGCGACGGCATCCGTCCCGGTGCCACCGGCAAGCCGATCCCGGGTTACGAAGCCGCGATCTTCGACAAGGATGGCAAACCGGTGCCACCCGGCACCGTGGGCCGACTGGCCATTCGCGGTCCGGTCGGCTGCCGTTATCTCGACAACCCGGAACGCCAGACCACCTATGTGCAGAATGGCTGGAACTTCACCGGCGACGCTTATATGTGCGACGAGGACGGGTATTACTGGTACCAGGCCCGGGCCGACGACATGATCATTTCGGCCGGCTACAACATCTCCGGTCCGGAAGTGGAATCCGTGCTGCTGCTGCATCCGCTGGTGCAGGACTGCGCCGTGGTCGGCGCCCCCGATGGCGAGCGCGGCCAGGTGGTGAAGGCCTATGTGGTCCTGCGCGAAAAGGACAAGGCCGCACCCGATACGGCCAAGGCGCTCCAGGATTTCGTCAAGGCCGAGATCGCGCCCTACAAATATCCGCGCGCCGTGGAATTCATCGATGCCCTGCCGCGCACCGAAAGCGGCAAGGTCCAGCGCTTCGTGCTGCGCAAGCAGGGCTGAGCCGCCGGACGACGGGGGAAAAGTGCAAGTTTCCCTCCTCTCCGTCCATTGGCGGGCAGCCGGGATTGCTTATGGTTGCAGGCAGTGACGGGACAATATCGAGTATGCACGATAGTGCTTGCGGCGATCAAAACCGGCACTATAGTACCTGTCATATAAGGAATACGAGGAAGCGCCGCGAGGCAGAGATCGTGCGGTTTTCGCACCGGGCAGCCCCGGCCGGACCGCCACTCCCCCGCAGCAACACAAGAGTACCGGTGCGCCCGCTCGGCTTGAAGGTCGGTTTGGACGCATCGTGCAAGCGTAGAGTAAGCTGTGCGTACAGGGGCATGCGCCGCATGACGTTGCGGCAGGGGCCATAACAGAGGAGCCGCGGGCCGGATCAACCGGCACCGCGCAGGGAGAGGAGCTCATTATGAAGATGTCGACCGCACTTCGGCTGACCAGCGCACTGGCGCTCGCGGCAGTGCCGTTTGTTGCCCAGCCGGCGGCAGCCCAGGCCAAGAAAATCAAGATCGGCTTCGTCACCACGCTGTCGGGTCCCAACGCCGCCTATGGCGTGGACATGAAGAACAGCGTCGAGCTGGCGCTCGCTCACCTTGGCGGCAAGATGGGCGGCATCCCGGTCGAGGTCATCTATGAAGATGACGAGCAGAAGCCGGAAGTCGGCAAGCAGAAGACCGAAAAGCTGATGCAGCGCGACAAGGTCGACTTCGTCGCCGGTTACATCTGGTCGAACGTCCTGCTCGCCTCCTACAAGTCGGTGGTCGATGAAGGCACCTTCCTGATCAGCGCCAATGCCGGTCCCTCGCCGCTGGCCGGTGAGCAGTGCCACAAGAATTTCTTCGCCGCCTCCTGGCAGAACGACCAGAACACCATGGCCGCCGGCGAAGTGCTGAACCAGAAGGGCGTGAAGAGCCTCTATATCGTGGCGCCCAACTACGCTGCCGGCCAGGACATGGCCAATGGCGTGAAGTCCACCTTCAAGGGCCAGGTGGTTGGCCAGGACATGACCAAGTGGCCTGACCAGCTCGACTTCTCGGCGGAAATCTCGAAGATCCGCGCTGCCAAGCCCGGCGCCGTCTTCGTCTTCTTCCCCGGCCGCGCCGGCGTGCAGTTCTTCCAGCAGTACAGCCAGGCCGGTCTGAAGAAGGACATCCCGCTCTACTCCACCTTCACGGTCGACTCCGTCACGCTGAAGCTGCAGAAGGATCTGACGCTGGATACCTACCAGACGCTCTGGTGGGCTTCGGATCTGCCCTATGCCGCCAACCAGAAGTTCGTCGGTGAGTACAAGAAGAAGCACAAGGACACGCCGACCTTCTACGGCGCGCAGTCCTACGACACCATCAACCTGATCAACTCGGCCGTGGTCGCCACCAAGGGCAAGGTTTCCGACAAGGATGCCGTGCGCAAGGCGCTCGAAGCCGCCAAGTTCGATTCGGTGCGTGGTCCGATGCGCTTCGGCAAGAACCACTTCCCGATCCACAACATCTACCAGCAGGAAGTCTACAAGGTCTCGGAGACCGAGTATGACATCCGCACGGTCAGCACGGTCTACACCGATCTGACTGACCCCTACGCTGCCAAATGCGCGATGAAATAAGCGGCATTTGACCTGCAAATCGGCGGGGCGTCGGATTCCTCCGGCGCCCCGTTTTGCATCCGGGTTTTCTGAGACTGTTTGATTGCCTCGCAGAGTATTTGATGCTTAAAATATCTCAACGGGGGGCTCCCAAGGGCTTGCAACACAGACGCTGTGTAGCGGCGGTGCATCGCAAGATGGGCCGGTCCGCAGGCATGTCACTCAAGGAGACACGAACGATGCGTTTCAGCTTTAAAAGTCTTGCCGTCCTCGCCACTGCGCTCACGGCCCTGCCATTCATGGCCCATGATGCCGCCGCCCAGGCCGCCAAGAAGATCAAGATCGGTTACGTCACCACGCTGTCGGGCCCCAACGCGGCCTACGGCCAGGACATGAAGAATGCCTTCGAACTGGCGCTCGACCATATGGGTCGCAAGATGGGCGGCGTGCCGGTCGAGGTGATCTACGAAGACGACGAGCAGAAGCCGGAAGTCGGCAAGCAGAAGACCGAGAAGCTGCTACAGCGCGACAAGGTCGATTTCGTCGCCGGCTATATCTGGTCGAACGTGCTGCTGGCCTCCTACAAGCCGGTGATCGACTCCGAGACCTTCCTGATCAGTGCCAATGCCGGTCCGTCGCAGCTCGCCGGCGAAGGCTGCAGTCCCTATTTCTTCGCCGCCTCCTGGCAGAACGACCAGAACCACATGGCTGTGGGTGAGCTGCTGAACCAGAAGGGCATCAAGAAGCTCTATATGGTGGCGCCGAACTATGCCGCCGGTGTCGACGGCACCAACGGCGTGAAGTCGCTCTACAAGGGCGAAGTGGTCGGCCAGGACATGACCAAGTGGCCCGACCAGCTCGACTTCTCGGGCGAGATTTCCAAGATCCGCGCGGCCAAGCCGGAAGCCGTCTACATCTTCTTCCCCGGCCGCGCCGGCGTGCAGTTCTATCAGCAGTACAGCCAGGCCGGCCTGAAGAAGGACATCCCGGTCTATTCGGCCTTCACCATCGATGCCGTCACGCTGAAGCTGCAGAAGGACCTGGTGCTCGACACCTATCTGACGTCCACCTGGGGCACCGATCTGCCCTATGCGGCGAACCAGAAGTTCGTCACCGATTACAAGAAGAAGTACAAGGAGACGCCGGCCTTCTACGGCGCCCAGGCCTATGACGCCGCCAACCTGATCGCTTCTGCCGTGGCCGCCACCAAGGGCAACCTGAAGGACAAGAAAGCGGTCGGCGCGGCGCTCAAGGCGGCGAAGTTCGACTCCGTGCGCGGCGCGTTCAGGTTCGGCAACAACAACTTCCCGATCCAGAACGTCTACCAGCAGGAAGCCTTCAAGGTCAGCGACACGGAATACGACCTGCGCACCGTCAGCACCGTGCTGACCGCGCATCAGGATCCGCATGCCGCCAAGTGCAAGATGTAAACCAGCCCTGGATGCGCCGCGTGCAAGCGCGGCGCATCCGTCTTTTCGATGAGTGCCCCTAAATCATGATGCTTCTGTTCGAGCAATTCCTGAACGGCCTGCAAATCGGCCTGCTGCTGTTCCTGCTGGCCGCCGGCCTCACCCTGGTCTTCGGCATCATGGACCTGGTGAACCTGGCGCATGGCTCGCTCTATATGATGGGCGCCTATTTCGCCGCGGTCTTCACACAATGGACCGGCAACTTCTTCCTCGGCGCGCTGCTCGCCTTGCCGGCCGGCGCCCTGCTCGGCATCGCCGTCGAAGTGGTGGCGCTGCGTACGCTTTACACCCGCGACCATCTCGACCAGGTGCTGGCCACCTTCGGCCTGATCCTGTTCTTCAATGAACTGGCCCGCCTGATGTTCGGCGTCGGCGGCATGACCATCGCCCTGCCCGAATGGCTCAGCGGCCAGATCATGGTGCTGCCCGGCCTGCCCTATCCGTCCTACCGCTTCCTCATCATCGTCGTCGGCTTGCTCTGCGCCCTCTTCCTCTATGTGCTGGTTCAGCGCACGCGGCTCGGCATGCTGATCCGCGCCGGCGCCTCCAACCGCGAAATGGTCGGCGCGCTCGGCGTCGACATCAAACTGCTGTTCACCCTGGTCTTCGGCCTCGGTTCGGCGCTGGCGGCGCTGGCCGGCCTGATGGCCGGTCCGGTCACCACCGTGCAGATCGGCATGGGCGACAACATCCTGATCCTGGCCCTGGTGGTGATCGTGATCGGCGGCATCGGCTCGATCCGCGGCGCCTTCATCGCCGCCATCGCCATCGGCATCATCGACACCATAGGGCGCGCCTTCCTGCCCAATATCCTGGGCACCGTCCTCAATCCTTCGGAAGCCGGCACGCTGGCGACCGCGCTGTCCTCCATGCTGATCTACATCCTGATGGCTGCCGTTCTGGTGTTGCGTCCCGCGGGCCTGTTCCCCGCACCCGGCCGCTGAGGAGCTTTGTCCGTGTCCGTACCCGCTGCTCAGCCGAGCCCCAGCACATCGCGCAACATCACCACCCTGGTCGGCCTGATCGTCCTGGCATTCCTCGGCCTCGTGCCGGTCTTTGCCGTTGTCTTCGACGATCCCTTCCTGCTGACGCTCTTCACCCGCATCGTCATCATGGCGATCGCGGCGGTCAGCCTGAACCTGATCCTGGGCTATGGCGGCCTGGTCAGCTTCGGCCATGCCGCCTATATCGGCATCGGCGGCTATACCGTCGGCATCCTCGCCTTCCATGGCGTGCATGCCGCCTGGATCCAGTGGCCGCTGGCGATTGTCATCAGCGGCATCGCCGCGGCCCTCATCGGCCTGCTGTCGCTGCGCACCAAGGGCATCTTCTTCATCATGATCACGCTGGCGCTGGCCCAGCTGGTCTACTACATCGGCAACGGCGCCTTCGCCTATGGCGGCGACGATGGCCTGACCATTATGAAGCGCTCGGATTTCGGCGGCCTGATCGACCTCAACCACAAGCCGAGCTTCTATTATCTCTGCTGGCTGCTGCTGGCCGTCACCATCTATCTCTGCCATCGCGCGGTGAATTCGCGCTTCGGCATGGTGCTGCAGGGCGCCAAGTCGAACGACCGCCGCATGGCCACCATCGGTTTCCCGGTGCATCGCTATCGCCTCACCGCCTTCATCATCGCCGGCATGGTCTGCGGCCTCGCCGGCGTGCTGACCGCCACCTTCACCAATTTCATCAGCCCGGCGATGATGCACTGGAGCCGCTCCGGCGATCTCATTGTCATGGTGGTGCTGGGCGGCATGGGCAGCCTGTTCGGCCCGCTGTTCGGCACCGTGGCCTTCCTGTTGCTGGAAGAAATCCTCTCGAGCTGGACCGAATTCTGGAAGATCGTCTTCGGTCCGATCCTGGTGCTGGTGGTGATCTTCGCCCGCGGCGGCATCGATGGCGCCATCCTGCGCGGCCAGACCGGCAAGCTGATGGCCGGCTTGGGCCTGTTCTACATCGTCTATGGCATTCATCTGGTCTATGAGCGCGACTGGCTGGTGCCGGCGCTGATCTTTGCCGGCGCGCTCGGCCTGCTCGCCCTGTCGATCTGGTGGGAGCAGCGCCAGCGTGGCGATGCCGCGGCGGCGGAGGGCCACGGCCATGACTGAGCCCATGCTGAAAGTCCCTGTTCTCAAAGTAGATGGTCTGGTCAAGCGCTTCGGCGGATTGACCGCGACCGACAATCTTTCGCTCGATATCCGCGCTGGCGAAATCCATGCGGTGATCGGCCCCAACGGCGCCGGCAAGACCACGATGATCGGCCAGCTGATCGGCGAACTGCGACCCGATGCCGGCACCATCCATTTCATGGGCCGCGACATCACCGCGCTGCCGGTGCATCTGCGCTCGGCACTCGGCATCGCCCGCTCGTTCCAGATCACCTCGATCTTCCCGAACTTCACCGCGCTCGATAACGTCGCGCTCGCCGTGCAGGCCCATGATGGCCATTCCTTCCGCTTCTGGGCCGCCGCCCGCGCCGATCGCAGTTTGCGCGACCCCGCCATGGCGGCGCTGGAGCAGGTCGGCCTGGCCCATCGCGCCGATGTCATCGCCAGCGTGCTGAGCCACGGCGAACATCGCCAGCTGGAAATCGCCATGGCGCTGGCCACGCGGCCGAAGCTGCTGCTGCTGGATGAGCCGATGGCCGGCATGGGCCCGGAGGATTCCGCCCGCATGGTCACCATGCTGGGCCGCATCAAAGGCAGCGTCACCATGCTGCTGATCGAACACGACATGGACGCCGTCTTTGCCCTGGCCGACCGCATCACCGTGCTGGTCTACGGCCATGGCATCGCCACCGGCACGCCCGACGAGATCCGCCGCAACGAACAGGTGCGCCAGGCCTATCTCGGCGACGAAGCGGAGGCTGTGTGATGACCGACCTGCTCACCGTCGACGCCATCGACACCTTCTACGGCCGCAGCCAGGTGCTGTTCGGCATGTCGCTCAGCATCAGGGCCGGCGAAGTGGTCACGCTCATGGGCCGTAACGGCATGGGCAAGTCCACCACCATCCGCTCGATCATGGGCATGACGCCGGCCGCACGCGGCCATATCCGCTTCCGCAACGACGAAATCCGCGGCCTGCCCTCCTACCGCGTCGCCAAGATCGGTGTTGGCCTGGTGCCGGAAGGCCGTCAGATTTTCCCCAACCTGTCGGTGAAAGAGAATCTGATCGCCACAGCCGCCAACCGCAGTGGCACCAGCAATCCCTGGCATTACGAGCGCGTGGTCGAGCTGTTCCCCCGTCTCGCCGAGCGGGTGAATAACATGGGCAACCAGCTCTCGGGGGGCGAGCAGCAGATGCTGGCCGTCGGCCGGGCCCTGATGACCAATCCGCATCTGCTGATCCTGGACGAGGCGACCGAAGGCCTCGCACCGCTGATCCGCCTGGAAATCTGGCATTGCCTGGAGCGCCTGAAACAGGCCGGCCAGGCCATCCTGGTTGTGGATAAGAACGTGCAGGCCCTGACCCGGCTGGCCGACCGGCATTACGTGATCGAAAAGGGCCGCGTGGTCTGGCAGGGCAATTCGGCCGAACTGAAGGCCGCCCCCGATATCCAGCACCGCTATCTCGGCATCTGAATTTCATCTTTGGCCCCATGGACACCGGGGGCCAGCCGCAGCAAAGTAGGCGCCGCGCGGGGCCGTGATCGGGGGATACCGGCCCGCCGCCCGAGGGGAGCGGTCATGTATCACGACGACCTGCATCATGCAGCGGAACTCGCCCACGCGGCGGTGACCAGCATGACGCGGTTCGGCATCGCGCCGACCCCGATCAACTTCACCATCTGGTACGAATACCACGCTGGCCGTGACCCGGCCCTGAGCCGCGCCATCGATGCGCTGCTGGCCTCCAGCAAGCCGTTCACGCCCGACACCACGCTGCAGCTCTACGAGGAATTCCTCAATCCGGCGCGCATGCTGCGGGCTTCGCGCGACACCACCGAAAAACTGCAGCAGGCGATGGAAGAACTGCGCAGCTTTGTCGGCGCCGCCGAGGAAGACACCCGCTCCTACGGCGAGAAGCTGGAAGATTTCTCCGACAAGCTCGACAGCCACGGCAACGGCCCGGCCTTCGGCTCGCTGGTCGGCGCCATGCTGCAGGAAACCCGCAGCATGCAGGAGCGCAACCAGTCGCTGGAGGACCGCCTGGCCGAGACGACGGCCGAGGTGCAGCAGCTGCGCGAGCATTTCGAGCAGGCCCGCCGCGAGGCGCTGTCGGACAGCCTCACCGGTCTGGCCAACCGCAAGAATTTCGAACAGACCCTGACGCTGTTCACCAAGGCGGCGCAGGACAGTCACGAGCCGCTCTGCCTGATGCTGCTCGATATCGATCATTTCAAGCTGTTCAACGACCGCCATGGCCACCAGACCGGCGACACCGTGCTGCAACTGGTGGCCCGCACGCTCAGCGACAATGTGAAGGGCCAGGACCTGGCCGCGCGCTATGGCGGCGAGGAATTCGCCCTGCTGCTGCCGCGCACCCGCGCCGACCAGGCCGTCAAGCTGGGCGACAATATCCGCGCGCTGATTGCCACCCGCAAACTGGTCAAGCGCGCCTCGGGCGAAGAGCTTGGCCGCATCACCATTTCGGCCGGCGTCGCCGAATACCGGGTGGGCGAAGCGCTCAGCGCCTTTGTGCAGCGCGCCGATGGCGCGCTCTACAACGCCAAGAACCACGGCCGCAACCGTGTGCTTGCCGCAACGGAAACCTCCAGTCTAACCGAGACGGTTCTCCGCTCCTGACAAATCGGCTAGCGTTGCCTCCATCAAGGGAGAGAAACGCATGGCTTGGACCACGCTCATTGTCGAGAAGGCCGATGGTATCGCCACGGTCACCCTCAACCGCCCCGAACGGCTGAACGCGCTCAGCACCGACCTGATGGTCGAACTGGGCCAGGCGCTCGCCGAGATCGAGGCCGATGCCGCGATCCGCTGCCTGCTGCTCACCGGTGCCGGCCGCGGCTTCTGCTCCGGTGCGGACTTGGCCAGCGGCGACCTCATGAAGGATGGCGGTCCGCCCGATCTGGGCCAGGCGCTGCATCAGAACTATCACCCGGTGATCCGCAAGCTCGCCGGCTTCCGCATGCCGGTGGTCTGCGCCGTCAACGGCCCGGCCGCCGGCGCCGGCATGAGCCTGGCGCTGACCGGCGATATCGTCATCGCGGCGAAATCGGCCAGCTTCCTGCAGGCGTTTGCCAATATCGGCCTGGTGCCCGATGCCGGCAGCACCTATTTCCTGCCGCGGCTGGTCGGCTCGGCCCGTGCGCTCGGCCTCACCATGCTGGGCGAACCGCTGCCGGCCGAGACGGCGGCCGCCTGGGGCCTGGTGTGGAAATGCGTCGACGATGCCGCCCTGATGGATGAAGCCCGCAAGGTGGCGCAGAAATTCGCTTCGGGCCCCACCATCGGCCTGGGCCAGATCCGTAAGCTGATCCGCCAGTCGGCCAGCAACGGCCTCGATGCGCAGCTGGAAGCCGAGCGCGAATCCCAGGTGATCGCCGGCCGCAGCCGCGACTTCATCGAGGGCGTGATGGCCTTCCTGCAGAAGCGCGCGGCCAAGTTTACCGGCAAGTGACGATGACGCCGCAGGAGCTGGCCGATGCTATCGGCAAGGTGGCGCATGAGCGCGATCTCGCGGCCCAGCGGCTCGGCGTCGAGCTGCTGGCGATGGCGCCCGGCGGCTGCACGCTGCGCATGACCGTACGGCCCGACATGGTGAACAGCCACGGCACCTGCCATGGCGGCATGATCTTCACGCTGGCGGACTCAGCCTTCGGCTATGCCTGCAATTCCTTCAACGCGGCGACGGTGGCGCAGCAATGCGACATCACCTTTTTGCGGCCGGTGCCGGTCGGCACGGTGCTGACGGCGAAGGCGGAACTGAAATCGGCCTCGGGCCGCAGCAGCATCTACGATATGACAGTGACGGATGCGGACGGCACCGTCATGGCGGTGTTCCGTGGCCTCGCCCGCATGGTGAAAGGTGAAACGCTGCCCGGCGCGGCAGCGGCAAAGGCCTAGCGCCAGCGGCGCGCGGCGCCGACGACCCGGCGCGAGGGCGGCGGCACGGCAGTCTTGGCCGCACGCGCGACTTCCAGGGCGGTCTTCGCCCACTCCACCGCCTGTTCGGCATCATCGACCAGCTCGGCCGGCATCTTCCAGTAGCTCATCTGCACCGGCTTGCCCTTGCCGTCATAGACGAAGGGCTCACAGCCCTTGTCCTGGTAGGCCTTCTGGCTCTCGGCGTCGGCCTTCAGGTAGATCGTATCGTCATCCACCAGACCGAACATCACGCCACGGCTGTATATCCCCGCCCCGCCGAACATGCGGCGGACTGCAATGCCACCCAGCGGGGCGAACAGCTCCTGGACGAACTCGATGAAGTCGGGACTCGCGCTCATGGGGCGGCAGACTAGCCAACCCGTTCGCGCCGGCCAAGAGCGCTTTGACCGCCTGCGGCACTTTTGCTAATCTCGCTGGCGATGGGGATGGAGTCCCCCGATAACCGCCGCCGGCCCACCTGAAACAACCAAGGGCCCGGTCGCTGATGGCTCCTACCGCAAGTCGATGGCGGTGGGAGTCTGTCCGGAATACCCCCCCTCCGCTCTCGATCACAAAGACCAACGCCGTCCCGTGGAGCGGCCATGACGATGGAGCGAGGAATGATCGGGTATTTCTATATTGCTGCCGGCGGCGCGCTCGGCAGCATCGCCCGTTACTGGATGACCGAAGCCGTCGACGCCCGGCTGAACGCCGATTTTCCCTGGGGCACCATCCTGGTGAATGTCAGCGGCTCGTTCGTGATCGGCGCGCTCGGCGCGCTGGCCTTTGGCGAAGGACGCTGGACGCTGAGCGATGGCGGCCGTCTGTTCCTGATGGTCGGCATCTGCGGCGGCTTCACGACATTTTCCAGCTTCAGCCTGCAGACCCTCGTGCTGCTGCGCGAGGGCCTGCTGCTGCGCGCCGGCGGCAATGTGGCGCTGTCAGTGTTCGCCTGCCTGCTGGCCACCTGGGCCGGCCTGGCGCTGATGCAGGCCCTGAAAGGCGGCGCCTGAGGTTTACTGTTCGACGAAGGCTTTCTCGATCACGTAATGGCCGGCGCCGGTGGTGCTGCCCTCTTCCCACTTCAGGCCGTCCAGCATCTCGCGCATTTCGCTCAGCATCTGCGGGCTGCCGCAGAGCATCAGGCGGTCGGTCTCGATGTTGAGCGGCGGCAGGCCCAGATCGCTGAACAGCTTGCCGCTGCGGATCAGGTCGGTGATGCGGCCCTGGTTGCGGAAATCCTCGCGCGTCACGGTCGGATAATACAGCAGCTTGGCTTTCACCTCGTCGCCGAAGAACTCGTTCTCCGGCAGCTCGCGCGTGATGTAATCCTGGTAGGCCAGTTCACCCACGGTGCGCACGCCATGCACCAGCACCACGCGGTCGTAGCGCTCGTAGGCTTCATGGTCCTTGATGATCGACATGAAGGGCGCGAGGCCGGTGCCGGTGCCCAGCAGATACAGCGTCTTGCCCGGATGCAGGTTGTCCTGCAGCAGCGTGCCGACCGACTTGCGGCCGACGATGATCTTCTCGCCCACCTTCAGATGCTGCAGCCTGGAGGTCAGCGGGCCGTCCGGCACCTTGATCGAGAAGAATTCCAGATGCTCTTCGTAATTGGCGCTCGCCATCGAATAGGCGCGCAGCAGCGGCTTGTTGTCGACGATCAGACCGATCATCGCAAACTGGCCGTTGATGAAACGGAAGGTCGGATCGCGGCTGGTGCGGAAGGTGAAGAGATTGTCGGTCCAGTGATGGACGAAGGTGACCGTCTCCTCACGCAGATTGCCGCCGGGCTTGAGCAGCGGATGCGAGGGCGTGGCAGGAACGACGGCGGCAGCAGCGGAAGATGACATGGGCTTGAAATCCGTTTGGGGGGCAGCGCGGGATACTACGGGGCTGACCAGAACTCACGGCCTAAATCATATGTACACATATAATATGGTTCCGGCCGCTTGAACAGCGCATATTTCGCATTCCACGGCCAAAATCAAGGTTTAGTCGGAATGCACAATAATGCAGTGTTTAAAAGCGCGCCTTCGTACCGGCGGCGGCACCATATTATTTTAAGTATAAAATAATTCTGAGGCCGCGCAAGCAGGTTTTAACCGCACCAGCCGCAGCTTTGCCGCCATGCAAATAGGCCTTCGCGCAAAGCGCAATGGCGGAGGGTGTCGGTTATTGTGAGGCTTCCTTACCGGCCCTTCTGCTTGCGCCAGGCTTCGAAATCCACCTTGGTCTGCGGATCGGTGGCCGGATAAAGCCCGCGGATCGAGCGGCCGCCCAGCACCTGCTCGGTGACGAAATCCTCAAACGCCGTCATCTCGACGGCTTCGGTGGCGATCTCGTCGGCGATCTCCGCCGGGATCACCATGACGCCATCGGCATCGCCGACGATCACGTCGCCGGGGAAGACCGCCGCATCGCCGCAGCCGATCGGCACGTTGATGTCGATGGCTTCATGCAGCGTCAGGTTCGTCGGCGCAGAGGGACGGCTGTGGAAGGCCGGAATCTTGAGCTGCGCGATCTCGCCGGAGTCACGGAAGCCGCCATCGGTCACCACGCCGGCCACGCCGCGCACCATCAGGCGCGAGATCAGGATCGAACCGGCCGAAGCGGCACGCGCATCCTTGCGGCTGTCCATCACCAGCACGGCGCCGGGCGGGCAGATCTCCACCGCCTTGCGCTGCGGATGCTCGGGATTCTGGAACACCGTGATCGGATTGCGGTCCTCGCGCGCCGGCATGTAGCGCAGCGTGAAGGCCTCGCCCACCATGGTCGGCAGCGACGGGTTGAGCGGCACCACATCCTGGATGAACTGGTTGCGCAGGCCGCGCTTGTAGAGCGCGGTGGCCAGCGTCGGCGTGCTGACGGTCTTCAGCTTGGCAAGGGTTTCGGCTTTGAGAGTCACGGGAAGGTCCTTCTTTTTTAAAAACTCAAGACAGCGTCGCGCCCTGGGTATCCACATACAGCGCATAGAGCGACTGGCTCGAGGCCATGAACAAGCGGTTGCGCATTTCGCCGCCGAAACACAGATTGGCGCAGCGTTCGGGCAGCGCGATGCGCCCGATCCCCTTGCCGTCGGCGTTGAACACCATCACGCCGTCCAGATCGTCGCTGCCCATGCCCCAGCCGCACCACAGATTGCCGCCGGTATCGACACGGAAACCATCGGCCGTGCCGGCACCGCAGTCGATCAGCACCTTGCGATTGGTGAGCGTCTTGCCGCCCACCACGTCATAGGCATGGATCAGGCGGTTCGGCGCGGCCAGCGACTCAACGATATAGAGCCGGCTTTCATCGGGCGAGAAGGCCAGGCCGTTCGGCCCGTTCAGGCCCTCGGCCGCCACGCTCAGATCGCCGGTCGCCGGATCGAGGCGGTAGACATGCTGCGGTAGCTCGGACTGCCCCTTGCGGCTTTCGTAATTGCTGTTGACGCCGAAGATCGGATCGGTGAACCAGACACTGCCGTCGGATTTCACCACGATGTCGTTCGGCGAGTTGAAGCGCTTGCCCTCGAAGCGGTCGGCCAGCACGGTGATGCTGCCATCGTATTCCGTGCGGGTGATGCGGCGCGTCTGGTGCTCGCAGGTGACCAGCCGGCCCTGGCGGTCGCGCGTATTGCCGTTGGCGTAATTGCTGGGCTTGCGGAAGACGCTGACCGCACCGGTCTGCTCGTCCCAGCGCAGCATCTGGTTGTTCGGGATATCGCTCCAGATCAGGCAGCGCTGGTCGCCGAACCACACCGGACCTTCGGCCCAGCGAAAGCCGGTGGCCAGCCGTTCGACCGCCGCCGTGCGCAGGCGCAGCTTCATGAAACTGTCGTCCAGCACCTGCACGGCCGGATCGGGATAACGGGCCGATGGTGTCCACATCAGAAGATGTCCGGTTCGCGCACCGGCGCACCGAAGCCGGTTTCGAGGAAGTCGAAGTCGCAGCCCTGGTCGGCCTGCTTGATATGCTTGCTGAACATCCAGCCATAGCCGCGCTCGTAGCGCACCTCGGGCTGCTGCCAGGCCGCCTTGCGTTTTTCCAGTTCAGCGTCGGACACATCCAGCGTGATGGTGCGCTTGTCGACATCGAGCGAGATGATGTCGCCATTCTTCACCAGCGCCAGCGGTCCACCGATATAGGATTCCGGCGCCACATGCAGAATGCAGGCGCCGTAAGACGTGCCGCTCATGCGCGCATCCGACAGCCGCACCATGTCGCGCACGCCCTGCTTCACCAGCTTCTTCGGGATCGGCAGCATGCCCCATTCCGGCATGCCCGGACCGCCGAGCGGACCCGCATTGCGCAGGATCAGGACGTGATCCGCCGTGACGTCGAGATTCTCGTCATCCACCGCCTTTTTCATCGACGGATAATCGTCGAACACCAGCGCCGGGCCGGAATGCTTGAGGAAACGCGGATCGCAGGCGCTCGGCTTGATCACGCAGCCATCGGGCGCCAGGTTACCCTTCAGCACCGCCAGCGCACCCTCGGCATAGATCGCCGTCTCCACCGTACGGATGACATCATCGTTATGCACGGCAGCATGGGCGATATTCTCGGCCAGGGTCTGGCCCGTCACCGTGACCGCGTCCAAGTGCAGATGATCCTTGATGCGGGTCATCAGCGCCGGCAGGCCGCCGGCATAGAAAAAGTCCTCCATCAGATAGTCTTCGCCCGAGGGACGGATATTGGCGATCACCGGAACTTTACGCGACGCGATCTCGAAATCGTCCAGCGAGATATCCTGGCCGGCGCGGCGTGCCATGGCGATCAGATGAATGATGGCGTTGGTCGAGCAGCCCATGGCCATGGCGACGGCGATGGCATTCTCGTAAGCCTTGCGGGTCTGGATCACCGTCGGCACCAGGTCTTCCCAGACCATGTCGACGATGCGGCGGCCGCAATCGCTGCTCATGCGGATGTGGTTGGCATCGGCGGCCGGAATGGAGGAGGCGCCCGGCAGGGTCATGCCGATGGCCTCGGTGATCGCCATCATGGTGGCGGCCGTGCCCATGGTCATGCAGGTGCCGTAGGAGCGCGCGATGCCGGCCTCGATGTCGTTCCATTCCTGGTTCGAGATATTGCCGGCGCGGCGCTCGTCCCAGAATTTCCAGGCATCCGAACCCGAGCCGAGGATCTTGCCCTTCCAGTTGCCGCGCAGCATCGGCCCGGCCGGCAGGTAGATCATCGGCAGGCCGGCGCTGGTGGCGCCCATCAGCAGACCCGGCGTGGACTTGTCGCAGCCGCCCATCAGCACCACGCCATCCACCGGATGGCTGCGGATCAGCTCCTCGGTCTCCATCGCCAGCATGTTGCGATAGAGCATGGTGGTGGGCTTCACAAAGCTTTCCGAGACCGAGATGGCCGGCAGTTCGATCGGCAGGCCGCCGGCCTGCAGCACGCCGCGCTTCACGTCTTCGACGCGATGCTTGAAATGCGCATGGCAGGGGTTGATGTCGGACCAGGTGTTGACGATGGCGATCAGCGGCTTGCCGGTCCATTCGACGCTGGCATAGCCCATCTGCATGATGCGCGAGCGGTGACCGAAACTGCGCAGGTCGTCCGGCGCGAACCAGCGGGCGGAACGGAGCTGGTCTGGGGTCTTCTTCTTGCTGGCCATGGTTTACTCGTCAGAAAAAGAAATAGGGCGGACATGATGTCCGCCCCGGGGACTGCCTTCAATTACTCCGGCGTGATTTTGCCGACTTCGATCACGGTCTTCCAGCGGGCGATCTCGGCCGTCAGGAAGGTCTCGAACTCCTTGCCGGTGTTGGCGACGACATCGAAACCGATATCGTTGAACTTCGCCTTCATGTCCGGCGCGGTCAGGCCGGCGATCATGTCCTTCTCCAGACGGGCGCGGACGGCCGGCGGCAGGCCCTTGGGCGCAGCCGCTGCCTGCCAGGAATAGACTTCCACATCCTTCACGCCGGCTTCGGCCATGGTCGGCACGTCCGGCAGCGCGGCATTGCGCTTGTCGGCGGTGACGGCCAGCGCCTTCAGCTTGCCGCCGCGCACATGGTTGGCGATGGCGCCCAGATTCTGGAAGGACACATTAGCATGGCCGCCGATCAGGTCGGTGATGGCCGGCCCGCCGCCCTTGTAGGGCACATGCACGCCCTTGGTGTTGGTCTTCTGCAGGAACAGTTCGGCGGTCAGATGGTCGGACGAGCCGGTGCCCGACGAGGCGAACGACACCTTGTCCGGGTTCTTCTTCAGATACTCGATCAGCTCGGCCACGGTATTGGCCGGGAAGCCCGGATAGGCGACCAGCACATTCGGGGTGCGCACGGCCACCGTGAGCAGGTCGAAGTCCTTCAGCGGATCGTATTTCAGATCCTTGAACAGCGCCGGATTGATGCCGAAGACGCCGATCGAGCCGACCAAGATGGTGTAGCCATCGGGTGCGGCCTGCTTGAGCAGCGTGGCGCCGAGCGAGCCGTTGGCGCCGGCGCGGTTATCCACCACCACGGTCTTACCCAGGCTTTCGGTCAGCTTGGACGCCAGGTTGCGGCCGGCGATGTCGGACGAACCGCCCGCCGGGAAGGGCACGATCATGGTGACGTTGCGGTCAGGATATTGCTGGGCCAGCGCGGGGCTGGCGACAGCCAGCGCGAGGGCAGCCGCCCCCATCAGGGATTTCAGGATCATGGTCTCGTTTCCTCCAAGGTTCTTTGTTTATGAGTCGGATCAGACCACTAATGCATTAGTGCGTCAATTGCCGAACCATGCTAGAAGCCTGCCATGACCGTGGTCGTCACCCCCTTCGCCCTTACCCCGCTCCGGGACAAATCCCGGCAGGCCGCCCCGCAGGTCTTCGATCACCTGCGCGACGCCATCATCAATCTGGACCTGGTGCCGGGCACGGTGCTGTCGCGCCAGGAACTGCAGCTGCGGTTCGGCCTCAGCTCCACGCCGATCCGCGATGCGCTGATGAAGCTGGCCGAGGAAGCGCTGGTCGATATCTTCCCGCAGCACGCCACCATGGTGAGCCGCATCGACCTCGATCATGCCCGCCAGGCCGCCTTCCTGCGCCGCTCGGTCGAGGTGGAAACCGTCCATACGCTGGCCAGCGCGCCCGATACAGGACTGATCGAACGCCTGCGCCAGACCCTGCGGCTGCAGCAGGCCTTCGGCGACAATGGCGACCTGGCGCAGTTCGATGCGCAGGACCGGCTGTTCCATCGCCAGATGTATGAGGCGGCCGGCGTGCCGGACCTGTGGGCGCTGGCGCGACGCAACAGCGGCCATATCGACCGCCTGCGCCGCCTGCATCTGCCCATGGCCGGCAAGGTGCACCAGATCATGCGCGACCACACCGCCATCGTCGATGCCATCGCCGCCGGCGATCCGATGGCCGCCAGCCGCGAAGTGCGCGCCCATCTGTCGCGCTCGCTGGCCTTCGTGGAAGGCATCCGCGCGCAGTATCCGGCCAGCTATTTCCGCGACTAGTTCAGCCGCGCCAGCCCCGAGGCCAGCATCGCCAGGCCGGACGCGGTCAGCAGCCCGAGCACGATGCGGCGGAAGGCCTGCTCGCTGATGCCGATATAGAGCTTTGCGCCGAGCAGGCTGGGGATCAGCATGGCCGGCAGCACCACGGCCAGCAGCGGCAGGGTCTGCCGGGTGACGATGCCGGTGGCGACATAGCTGCCGAAGGTGACGGCCAGGAGCGCCAGGTTGAACGTCTGGATCACGCTGCGCTGGGTGTCCTTAGCCATGCCGCGCAAGGTGCACCAGAGCGTCGGGATCACGCCGGAGAAGCCGCCGATCCCGCCCAGCACCCCGCCGACCAGACCGATGCCGCCATCGGCGGCCCGGGCCAGGCCGGCATGGGCGATGGCGATCCGGGGCAGCCGGGGCGCCAGCAGCATCAGCGGACAGACCACAATCAGCAGGCCGCCGAGTGTGATCTTGAAGACCTGCACATCCAGCAGCGGCAGGATCCAGACGCCGACCGGGATTCCGGCGAGGCCGCCGGCGACGAAGGGCAGTAGCAGGCGCCAGTCGAAGCCGCGCCGCAGCGTGACGGCGGCGAGCACCTGGCCGGTCAGGCCGCCGGCGACGGCAAGCGTCGCGGCGAGCTGGGGCTCCAGCCACCAGGCCCAGACCGACATGGCGACCAGGGCGAAGGCGAAGCCCGAGAGACCCTGGACGAAACCGGCGAGCGCCGCACCCAGGGCGACGACCAGGATCAGGCTGTCCACTTACATCATGTTCCGGGTGGCGGTCGGCAGGCTGACCACCAGGCCGTCGAGCGCCTCGGTGATGATGAGCTGGCAGCCGAGCCGGGAGGTCTTGGTCAGGCCGAAGGCGAGGTCGAGCATGTCTTCCTCGTCGGGCTTGGCGGCGGGCAGCTTGCCATACCAGTCCGGGTCGATGACCACATGGCAGGTCGAGCAGGCCAGCGAGCCCTCGCAGGCGCCCTCGATATCCACCCCATGCTTGTGGGCGACTTCCAGCACCGAGAGGCCGACAGGCGCATCGACTTCGACGCGGCTGCCATCGGGCTGGACAAAGGTCATCTTCGGCATCGACTGCTGATCTCCTGAAAGGCCGCCCGGATATATCGTCTGGCAGCCGAACCGGCAACCGATCCGGCCCGGGTTTTCCCGCCCGCCCTTTTCGCCTAAATCACTTCAATATGAAACATAATATCATTTATAATCATAAAGATAATATAAATATATCATGTTTTAGATTACTTCCGTTTGCGCGCCCAGAAGCCGGCCCAGATCTCGATGGCCCGCTCGATATCCTCAGGCCGGGTATCCCAGCCGAGGCTGAAGCGCACGGCCTCGCGGGCGACCTGTTCGGACAGCCCCATGGCGGTCAGCACATGGCTGGGCGCGACCTTGCCCGAGGAACAGGCCGAGCCGGCGGAGACCGCCAGGCCGGCCAGGTCGAAGGCCATCACCTGGGTCTCGGCCGGCACGCCCGGCATGCCTATGCAAAGGGTGTTGGGCAGACGCCCGAGCCGGGCATCGCCGCCATGGATGGGGGCCTCCGGGCATGCCGCCAGCAGGGCGGCCTGGAGCCGGTCGCGCAGCGCCAGCGTCGTCTTCATTTCCACCAGGCCATAGGGCGCCGCCGCCGCGGCGGCCCCGAAGCCGGCGATGCCGCCCAGGTTCTCGGTGCCGGCCCGCATGCCCTGCTCCTGGCCGCCGCCGCGGATCATCGGAGCCGGGGCCCAGTCGTCGCGCAGCACCAGGGCCCCCACCCCGGTGGGGCCGCCGAGTTTGTGGCCGGACAGGGTGAGGAAGTCGCAGCCGAGTTTCCCCAGGTCGACCTCGATCTTGCCGGCCGCCTGCACCGCGTCGCAGAGCAGCAGGCCGCCGGCCGCATGGGTCAGCCGGGTGGCCGCGGTCACCGGCTGGATCGCGCCGGTCTCGTTGTTGGCCAGCATCAGGCAGACCAGCGCCGGCTTCGGCAGGGTCGCCAGCGCCTCTTCCAGGGCGGTCTGGGCCAGCACGCCATCGGACTCGGCCGGCAGCTCGCGGCAGCTCAGATTGAAGGGGGGCAGCCCGAATTCGCGGGCGGGGCGGAGCACCGAGTCGTGCTCGATGCCGGCAACGATGACGCTTTTCACCCCAGCCTTCTCGACCGCCAGGCGCAAAGCGAGATTGTTGGCCTCGGTGCCGCCGCCGGTGAAGACCACGCGCCGGGCCTCGGCGCCGACCAGCGCTGCCACCTGGGCCCGCGCAGTATCGGCGATTCCCCGCGCCGCACGGCCGAAACGGTGCACCGAAGACGGGTTGCCCGGGGCCGCCAGCGCCGCCAGCAGCGCCGCGCGGGCCTCAGGCCGCAGGGGTGCCGTAGCGTTATAGTCCAGGTAGGTGACGTTCATTTCCTGCTTTTAAGCTTGAATTTCGCTCTGCCGAGTATGGTAAAACCCAAGGGACCGGACCCTAAGGCCCGATCAACCGATTATCCAGCGCCGGCGATGTTACGCTGCGGCGCCGGCAGCCCCAGAAGCGGCGAAAGTGACGTACCGTAATGCCTGATATCATTTTTCCTGGTCCCGACGGACGGCTGGAAGGCCGTTACCATCCGGGCCCGGAAGCCAATGCCCCGATCGCCCTGATTCTTCATCCGCACCCGCTGTATGGCGGGACGATGAATAACAAGGTGACCTACAACCTGTTCCATGTCTTCGCCAAACGCGGCTTCTCGGTGCTGCGGTTCAACTTCCGCGGCGTCGGCCGCAGCCAGGGCAGCTTCGACCAGGGCATCGGTGAACTCTCCGACGCCGCCTCGGCGCTCGACTGGCTGCAGAGCTTCAACGCCAATGCCTCGGCCGTGTGGATCGCCGGCTTTTCGTTTGGCGCCTGGATCTCGATGCAGCTTCTCATGCGCCGCCCGGAGATCGACGGTTTCATCTCGGTGGCACCGCCGGCCGGCATGTTCGACTTCGGCTTCCTCGCGCCCTGCCCGTCTTCGGGCCTGATCATCCAGGGCACCGAGGACAAGATCGTGTCGGAGAACGAAGTGTCCAAGCTGGCCCAGCGCCTGGCGCTGCAGAAGGGCATCAAGATCGACTACAAGAAGGTGGCCGGCGCCGATCACTTCTTCGAAGGCAAGCTGGACGAACTCACCGCCGCCGCCGACAAGTATGTGAAGGCCAGCTTCCTGCCGACCTCCGCCCGTGCCGGCAAGGGCGCCCAAACCGCGAGCTGATAGCTGGCGGCCAGTTAAAAGCTGGCGGCGCCATTCCCATCTTTTTTCCGTCATGCCAACGCGCCAGCGGTGGCATCCACGTCTTTGCCTGCGCGGCGACAGCCGCACCGCGACAACCACACCGGCGGCCGCACAGTCGTGGATGCCACGCCAGCGTGGCATGACGGGTAGTGGATTTCGCGATCCCCGCGCCAGGCGGCATTCACCCCGGCGGCTCGTCGGGGAAAGTGACGCCGGGCAGCGGGCGGCCGTAGATATCGGTGAGATCGACAATCGTCGGATTCGGATGCGGCGGGCGATGATCGCGCAGCGCCGCGCGCGGACGCGGCGGTGACGATGCTGCTGCAACCGGCGCCATGGCCGCCGGGACGACCTTATCCGGTGCTATTGGAGTCTTATCCGACGCTGTTTGAGTCTTATCTGGCGCTATTGGAGTCTTATCCGGCGTTATTTGAATCCTGTCTGGAGCCGGCACCGGCGCATCGGCGCGAACAGCAGACTCCGCCGGCAGCGGGTTGGCGGCGACATGGCGGGCGAGCGCCGCGCGGCTGGCCGCCACGAAGGCGTCCATTTTCACCTTCTCGGCTGCCAGACGCTGACGCAGTTTCTGACTTGGATAGCGCCCGCCCGTGGCGCGCAGCTGCTCGACCGGACCCGGCGTCGCGCCATCGCTGCCGGCGCCAGGCTTTGGTTGCTGCGGCATCACATCGGTCAGCCATTGCAGATGCGCGCCCTCGGGCGGTGCATCCTGCAGGCAGCGCTGCACGACCGCGCCCGGCAGTGCTGCGTCATACTGGATCTGCGCCAGCAGACGCCGGCGATCCATGGCGCGCTGGATATGCACGGCAAAGCGCAGGCTGTGATGCAGATGCTTCCACAGCCGCTCTTCGCTGATGCCAAGCGCGGCGGCGACCGCATCCGGACGGCCGCCCTCCACCAGCAGGGTGGCGCCCCGCTTCCAGTCGATCCGGTGCCGCCGCATTGGCTGGGGCGCGGCATCCGGGTTTGTCGCCGGTTCGAGAATTCCGCTCATGTCAGGCCTCCTTGGTCAGAGGCGGATCATGATAGCGCGGAAATCGAGAAGTTAGAACAAAAAAAGAATAAATAGGAATTAAAAGTCTTGCCCTCAACAATAGCCTTTACGTTACAGAGGCTTAGCCATTTACTGCCGGCATGTCCGTCCCGCCCCTCATCCGCCCCGCCAGTTCCGACGATGTCGCCGGCCTGAGCGCGCTGGTCCAGCGCACGGTGCGGATCAGCAATGCCGCCGATTACAGCGCGGCGACCATCGCCGCGATCTGCAGCAATTTCACGCCCGACAAGGTGCTGGAGAAGATGGGCATGCGCGACGTCTTCGTTGTGCTGCTGGACGGCACGCTCCGCGGCACCGTCAGCCTGGGCAATATCCGCGGCGAGAGCGGACAGCTGCATTCCATGTTCGTGGCGCCCGAACAACAGAAGACCGGTCTCGGCCGCGCACTGGTGCGGCATCTGGAACGGCATGCGCAAGACGAAAAGCGGCTGCGCGAGCTGTGGCTGCTGTCCTCGCTTACCGCGCGGCCCTTCTACGAGCGGCTCGGCTTCCGCATGCTGCAGGCCGAACGGCAGGGCGATATCGACATGTGGCGGATGACGAAGTCACTCGCCTGACGACTGAAACAGGCGAAAACTGCCATTTCTCCGGTTTTGACATATCCGGAAAGTTAGCTTTCTCCGCCTTGGGGTAACCGGGAAGTTCTCTGGGCAGTTTCCATATCCGGCTCATAGTGGGAGCAGGAGGAAGCGATCATGTCTGCCCTGCACCGGATGAAAAACTTTCTGTTTGGCGGCGACGAGACGGAGACCGCATCGAGCAAGGCGCCGACGGCACCCCGGCTCAAGGTGGTCTCCAGTCCCGCACGCCTGTCCGGCAAGATCCAGGCCGGCAATCTGCAGATGATCGGCCTGCAGGCGATCCGCGAGGCACTGGGCGATGAATGGCCGCAGCGCCGCGACAGCATCAACCAGATCGTCGACGGTGTGATCCGTCACCGTCTCGATGCCGGTGACGTGCATTACCATCTGGACAATGACGAATACCTGGTGCTGTTCACCCATCTCACGCATAGCCAGGCGAAAATGAAAGCGGCCGCCATCGCCGACGAGGCCGAGCGGCTGATCCTGGGCGAAGTGCCCGGCTGCGATATCCGCATCGCGTCCACCGTGGCCGAGGTCGACCGCGACTTCGTCACCAGCAAGGTCGGCTCGCTGCAGGACCTGCTGAGCCATGTCAAAGCCAACGGCAAACCGGCCCTGGCCGGTACCGACCCGGCGAACCATGCCGGCGAGGTGATGCTGTTCGACGACGAGCCGGTCTGCGCCGATCTGTATGAAAGCGCCGCTCCGTCAACCCGCGCGCCAGCCATGGGCGCCGGCCCCGACCTGGCCGATCTCGACCAGTCGCTCGACTGCCTGTTTCAGAAAAAGACCAGCGCCACCTTCCTCAAGGAATGCCAGGCCGCCTTCTATCCGAATTTCAGCACGCGGCGTCGCGCGTTTTCCTTCTACACCGTACATGTCACGCATATGCCCACTGGCCGTGCGGCCGATATCAGCGATCCGATGCTGGAAGACCCCGACGAGCTGGAATTCCTGCTGGACCGCTATCGCCTGACCACCGCGCTGCTCGGCCTGCACCGCATGGTGACCGGCGGCCACAAGGGCATGATCAGCATTCCGGTGTCGTTCCAGACCCTGGCGACGGCGCGCGCGCGCAATCTCTATCTGGCCCGTTTCAAGGACCTGCCGGCCGGCCTGTTCCGCAGCCTGTGCATCACCATCACCAATATCCCCGACGGCACGCCGGCCAGCCGCATCGCCGACGCGATCAACTATATCCAGCGCTTCTGTGCCGCCCGCGTCCTGCACATCGCGCCCGATGTGCGGCTGATCGACCTCTATGCCGGCACCGGCTGCCAGGGCTTCGTCACCGCGCTGCCGACCGGCATCACCGATACCGCGACCCGGATGCAGACCCTGTCCGCTTTCGCCAAGCGTGCCGCCTGGCACAAGATGGAAGCCATCCTGTGGAATGTGGCCCAGCCCGATGACATCAACCTGGGCACGGCTGCGGGCTTTTCCTTCCTGGTCGGCGATGCCGTGGCACCGATGCTGGCCACGCCAGGCCATCGCCAGGCCCTGCGCGCCGACCATATCCCGGACCGCGCGGCGAGCGCCCCCGCGCGCTGATAGCGAAATCGCTGGCCCGGACATGCGCGCCGCCCTATCTGGCGGTGCGCATGTTCACGCTCCCTGTCATCCGTTCCGCCACCGAGGCCGATGCGAAAGCCATCGCCGCCCTGATCCAGCGCACGCTGCGGGTCAGCAATGCCGCCGATTATTCCGTCGACGAGATCGCCGGGGTCTATGCCGGCTTCAGTGCCGGCCAGGTGCGCGAGCGCATGACGCGACAGGATGTCTTCGTCGCCGTGCTGGACGACGCGATCGTCGGCACGGTGGGTTATGGCCGCGGCCAGCTCTGGGCGCTGTTCGTGGCGCCCGAGCAGCAGCGGCTCGGGCTGGGCTCGCTGCTGGTGGCGCATATCGAGGCCCATGCGCGCGAGCGCGGCCGGCGCGAACTGGGCCTGACCGCGTCGCATACCGGCGTGAGCTTCTACGAGCAGCGCGGCTATCGCCGGCTCAGCGACCGGCCGCGCGCCGATGGCTGGCCGATGGTGAAGTCGCTGTAATCAGATGTTGTAAATCCGCCCGCCACTCACCGCCTGGCGCACGCCGGTCGTGCCCGGCAGGCTCAAGGGTAACCCGCGCACGCTGCGCGCCGCGAGATAGGCAAAGGCCTCCGCCTCCAGGCTGTCGCCGCGCCAGCCCACCGCCTCGACGGCTTCCACCGGCATGTTCAGATGCTGGGTCAGCATCTGCATCAGCGTCGCGTTATGGCGCCCGCCGCCGCAGACCAGGCAGCGCAGCGGCCGTTGCGGCAGATGGCTCAAGCCGCGCGCCACGCTGGCCGCGGTGAAGGCCGTCAGCGTCGCCGCGCCATCGGCGGCGGACAGAGGCTGCAGGACGTCCATGCCGAAGGCGTTGCGGTCGAGCGACTTCGGCGGCCTGGCTGCGAAATACGGATGCGCCATCAGCTGTGCCAGCGCGGCTGTATCGACCGCACCGCTGGCCGCCAGCGCGCCGCCGGTATCCTGCGTCCTGCCGGTATGGCGCAGCAGCCAGTCGTCGATCAGCGCATTGCCCGGGCCGGTATCGAAGGCGATCAGATCGTCGGCCTTGTCGCCGCCGATATAGGTGACATTGCCGACGCCGCCGAGATTGAGCACCAGCAGCGGCGCGGCCAGCTGCGCATGTCGGGCAAGGGCCAGATGATACAGGGGCACCAGCGGCGCGCCCTGCCCGCCCATCGCCACATCGGCGCTGCGGAAGTCGCTGACCGTGTTGATGCCGGTGAGCTTGGCCAGCATGGCGCCGTCGCCGGTCTGCCAGCTGCGGCGATGCGGCGCGTCGGGCTGATGCAGGATGGTCTGGCCGTGGAAGCCGAGCCAGGCCACATCGGCCGGCTGCAATCCGGCCAGGCTCAGCAGCGCCCGCACCGCCTCGGCATGGGCGATGGTAACCACGCGGCTGACCACCGGCACCTGCCCCGCCGCGCCGGCCGGAACGCCGAGCACGGCACGGATGCGGGCCCGGACCTCGTCCGGATAGGGCAGGGTCAGCGCCGGGCCGAATTCCGCAATGATTTCGCCATCGGTGCGCAGCAGGGCGGCGTCGACGCCATCCATCGAGGTGCCGCTCATCAGGCCGATCATCCAGGAAGTCTGCGGCAAGGCCGGGCGTCCAAAAGCTAGGCGATTCACGGCCTGTATGTTAGACCATCGCCCACCAATACCCAACCCGAGCCTTGAGTCCGATGACCGAGTTCAAATCCGAATTCCTGCGCACCATCTCGCAGCGCGGCTATCTGCACCAGTGCACCGATGGCGCGGCGCTGGACGCGCTGGCGCTGAAGCCCCAGGGCATCACCTGCTATGTCGGCTATGACTGCACCGGGCCGAGCCTGCATGTCGGCCATCTGCTCTCGATCATGATGCTGCGCCGCCTGCAGCAGGCCGGCCACAAGCCGATCGTGCTGATGGGCGGCGGCACCACCAAGGTGGGCGATCCGTCCGGCAAGGACGAGGCGCGCAAGCTGCTGACGGTGGATGGCATCCAGGCCAACATGGACAGCATCAAGACGGCGTTCAGCCGTTTCGTGACCTTCGGCGACGGGCCGTCGGATGCCATCATGGCCAACAATGCCGACTGGCTCGACCAGCTGCAGTATATCGACTTCCTGCGCGACTATGGCCGGCACTTCTCGGTCAACCGCATGCTGTCCTTCGACTCTGTGAAGCTGCGGCTCGACCGCGAGCAGCCGCTCAGCTTCCTCGAATTCAACTACATGATCCTGCAGGCCTACGACTTCGTCGAACTGGCGCGGCGCTATGACTGCAATCTGCAGATGGGCGGCTCGGACCAGTGGGGCAATATCGTCAACGGCGTCGAGCTTGGCCGCCGCAGCGCCGATCTCAGCCTGTTCGGCCTGACCTGTCCGCTGCTCACCACATCGTCGGGCCAGAAGATGGGCAAGACCGCCAATGGCGCGGTCTGGCTGAATGAAGACATGCTGTCGCATTACGATTACTGGCAGTACTGGCGCAATTGCGAAGACGCTGATGTCGGCCGCTTCCTCAAGCTGGTCACCGACCTGCCGCTGGACGAGATCGCAAAGCTGGAAGCCCTGCAGGGCGCCGAACTGAACGAGGCGAAGAAGATCCTCGCCACCGAGGCAACCGCGCTGTGTCGCGGCCGCGAAGCGGCGGAAGCCGCAGCGGACACGGCGAAGAAAGCCTTCGAGCAGGGCAGCTTCGGCGGCGACCTGCCGGTGGTGAAGATCGCGCGCGACCGGCTGAACGAGGGCATTGCTGCTTTTGCTCTGGTGCAGGAAGCCGGCTTCGCCAAGAGCGGCGGCGAGGCGCGCCGCCATATCCGCGGCAACGCCATCAAGCTGAACGATGCGGCCATTTCGGACGAGAACCTGAAGATCACGGCGGCCGATCTCGGCGCCGACGGCCAGCTGCGCCTGAGCTTCGGCAAGAAGCAACATGTGCTGATCGAGGCCGAGTAAGGCAGCATGGTTAGCCGCGGCGCAATCCTCGGCCTTGCGATTACCGCCTTCCTTGGCATGCCTGCGGCGCACGCGGCGGAAGAGATCGCTACCTCGTGTGCCCTCGCCATCAAGGCTGCTTTGACGCATTTCGAGGCTCGCGCCTTGGCAGCAAAGCCGGCTGAAAGCTTCCCCGCCGCCTTCACGGCCAAATATCGCAAGATGGTCTGCGAAGCCGATACCGGCGGTTACACGGTGGTCTTCGTTGCCGACTTTTTCATCACTGACCACGTTGTCCGCTACACCATCAACGACCGCTTCGAGGTCGTTGCGCTGAAGATTGAAGGATAGCGGCTTATGCGGTCGCGACGGACGGCTCTTGCCAATCCGCCGCCCTGTCCCATCTGATCGTCTTTCCGTCTGACCGTCCGGTGTTCCGATGATTCCGTTTTCCATGCTCGATCTGGTGCGCGTCATGCAGGGCGGCACGGTCTCCGATGCCTTCCGCAACAGCCTGGCGCTGGCGCAGAAGGCGGAAGAGATCGGCTTCACCCGCTTCTGGCTGGCCGAGCATCACAACAACCCGGGCATCGCCAGCGCCGCCACCGCCGTGGTGATCGGCCATATCGCCGGCGGCACCAAGACCCTCCGCGTCGGCTCCGGCGGCGTGATGCTGCCCAACCATGCACCATTGGTGATCGCCGAACAGTTCGGCACGCTGGAAGCACTGTTCCCCGGCCGCATCGATCTGGGGCTGGGCCGCGCACCGGGCACCGACCAGATGACGGCGCGCGCGCTGCGCCGCGACCTCGAAACCAGTTCCGAGCGCTTCCCGCAGGATGTGCAGGAGCTGCAGATGTATTTCGACACGCCGGAGCCGGGGCAGCATATCCAGGCGGTGCCCGGCGCCGGCCTGAAGGTGCCGCTGTGGATTCTCGGCTCCAGCCTGTTCGGCGCGCAGCTCGCCGCCATCCTCGGCCTGCCGTTTGCCTTCGCCTCGCATTTCGCGCCCGACCACATGATGCAGGCGCTGGACCTCTATCGGGCCAAGTTCGAGCCATCGGAACAGCTCGACAAACCCCATGCGATGCTGGCGGTCAACATCATCGCCGCCGATACCGATGCCGAGGCCCGGTATCTGTTCACGTCTTTCCAGCAGGCGGTGGCCAACCTGCTGCGCGGCCGGCCCGGCCTGACGCCGCCGCCGGTCGACGATATCGACCGGTACTGGTCGCCGGCCGAGCGCGCCGGCGCCGAACGCATGCTGGCCTGCTCGTTTGTCGGCGCGCCCAACACCGTCGAAACCGGCTTACGTCGGTTCATCGCCGCGACGCAGCCCGACGAGCTGATGATCACCACGCATATGTATGATCTGAAGGCGGCCCTGCATTCGCTGGACCTCACCGCCGGCATCCGCGCCGCGATGGCGTCTTAGCTACTGCTGCTGGAACTGCTGGAACTCGACTGCCGGCGGCGGACCCTTCTCGGCATCCTCCGGCGAGGGCGCGCGCACTTCCGGCGCCTGGAAGATGCGGCGCAGGAAGCCCGGCGCGATCACCGACAGCGGATTGATGGTGAACTGCGGATCGCTTTTCGCGCCGGAGACGGCGAAGTTGACGCCGATGATGCCGTCGCCGACCAGCAGGTCGCCGAGCAGCGGAATCTTGCCCAGCAGCGTGTTGAGCACGAAGGCCGGCACGGCAGTGCCGTTGACGCTGATGCTGTTGGCCTTGCCGTTCACCGTGCCGTCGAAGGTGATGCCGAGCTGCGGGCCGCTGAGCCGCGACGGTTTCAGCGTCAGCACGCGGTCCTTCTGCTCGAAGGGCACCTCGCCATTGTCGAACATGATGCCCTCGCCCGACAGCAGGTTGGCCAGGCCGGTGAAGCTGCCGATGCCGAGCAGCCGGGCCAGGAAGGGCGTGCGCACGGCGCGCACCGATTTCAGCGTCATGCGGCCGGCGAGCGGCTGCAGCGCCTGGGTATCGTCATAGGCGGCCGCGACATGCAGCGATCCACCCTGCATGTCGGTGATGCCGAGAAAATGCAGCACCGCACCGGCATTGTCGGAGTCCATCACCAGCCGGCGGCCGTTCAGCGCCGGCGAGATGTTGAGCGTCAGGCCGCCGGTGGTGGCGAAGCCGCCGGTGACGCTGACGCGCTCCATGCGGGTCGGCGCGCGCTGCGCCGCCACCGAGAGATTGCGCATCTCCAGGTCGTTGTCGATGCGCGCCTCGTCGAAGCGCAAGCTGAGCGTCATGCGCGGCTTGACCTCGCCCGGCGGGCTTTCGTCATTCATCACATCCTCGACGAAGCGGCGCAGGTCGTAGCGTTTGCCGCTGAGTTCGATCTGGGCGTCGCCATTGGCAGCAAAGGCGAGCCTGCCACTGGCGTCGTTCTCGCCGAATTTCAGGCTCTGCACATCGGCGCTCCAGCCGCCGTCATTCTGCAGCACGGCCCTGGCGCGCGCGCTGAGCGTCGGCCCGCTGATCTCGATCAGGTCGAACTGCACGGGCTGACCCGCCTTCGTGCGAATCTGCACCTTGCCTGCAGCGGCCTCGCCGGCGCCCTTGCCCAGATAGGCATCGGCAATGGCAATGGTCGTGTTGGTCAGGTCGAACTCGCCTCCGATCGCCACCTCGCCGCCGCGGCGCTCCTCGATATCCATCACGGCTTCGGCCGGGCCGTCGATATAAGGCGCCAGCGGATAGCCGAGCGCCTTGCGCTGCGCCTCGTCGATACGGCCTTTCAGGCTGTAGCGCGCCTGCACGGCGGCCCGCGCATTGAAGTCCTGCTTCCAGCCGATCTGCAAAGGCACGCCGTTCAGCGCCGCCTTGCCGCCGGCCTCCAGCCCTTTGGCATCCACCTTCATGGTCATGTCGCCATCGGCCAGGTCATAGCGGCCCATCAGGCCACTCATGGTCAGCGCCGTCATCGCCGCGTCGGCATTGACCTGGATATCGTCGATCTTCAGCGCCATCAGCAGCGGGAAACGGATTTTCCAGCGCACCTCGCCGGTGCCGCCCACCGTGGCCGCCTTGATGCCCATGCGCGAGGGGAAGCCGAGCGGTTTCTGGTCGATGATGGTCAGGATGTCGGCCGTCCGCCCGCGCGCCACCGAGGCGATTTCGGCATGCTGGTCGACATCCTGCAGGCCCGTGATACGCGCATGACCTTCGCCAACCAGAACCGGGCCGACCTTGCCGTTGTCGAGCGTCAGATCGAAGACATCGGCATTCAGGCTGGCGACGCCCTTCGCCTCGGTCAGCCGCGTCATCGGCGGCAGGTAGTTGACGCTGAGATTGTCGAAGGCGAAATCCAGCTTGATCGCCTGCGGCGGCAGGCGCGTCTCACCTGCCACCATCCCCGGCGTCAGCGCCGCCTCGAAGCGGCCGGTGCTGACCATGCCGCCGCTGATCCGGGTGGTGACCCAGTCGCGCGCATTCTTCGCCATGCCGGGCGGCCAGTAGCTGCTGAGCCGGTCGGTCGGCAGTTCGAAGAACTGGCCCTTGAGATCGACACCGTAGCGGTCGCCCTCGCTGCGTGTCACCATGCCGCTCATCGACAGGCGGAACTTGTCGGCAAAGGACAGGCTGGCTTCATCCAGCTTGACGATGCCTTTGGCGCCATCGGCCTGGCCGCGGAAGCGCGCCTGCTGCAGCGACAGCGGCGCCGGCAGCGTGCCGGGCACATTGATCTGGCCGGCGCCGGCGGTGAGATCGAAGGCGAGACCTAGGCGCTCGCCGCTTTCGTTCACATCCAGCGTCAGCGTGCCGTTGATCGGCGCGGCAACATAGGCGAGCGGCGCCAGCTCGGGCAGCACATCGGCGAAATCGGACGGCTCGATCTCGCTGAACCGCAGCACCACGCGGGCCGAGCGGTCGGCCGCGGTGTAATCGGCATCGAGATTGAGATCGACGCGACGGCCGCGCCAGTCGAGCGCACCGCTGGCCGAGGCGAAGACATGGCCGTCGCCGCGCTGGAAGGCGATGCGCGCCGAAGGCACGATCCAGCGCTGGTTCAGCTTCCAGTCCTCGATCACCAGGCGGTCGGCCAGGATCGAGACGTTTTCCAGCAGGCCCATCGAGTCACTGGGGTCGATCGGGCGCGACAGCATCTCGAAGATGCCGCCGAACATGCTCTGCGCCATATTGCCTTCGGGCGCGGTTTCCGCCGGCGGCGCCACCGGCGCATCGGTCACGGCATCGTCGACCGCCGGCACGCCGAAGCGGAAGCGGCCATCGGCATCGCGCACCAGCCGCGCCTCGATGCCGCTCATATGCACGAAGCGGGGCGCGATCACGCCGCGCAGCGCGGCGCGGGCGCTCAGCATCATGTCGACATTGGGCACCGTGAGGCCGACGCGATCATCGCTGCCGCGATAGCGCACATCGGTGACGCGCAGCCGGATGCCTTCGTCCTGCTCGGACCAGGCCAGTACCACATCGCCGATTTCGGCGCGGATGCCCAGTTGCGGCAGAGCCAGCGCCTCGCTGATATAGGGGGCCAGCACAGCCAGCGAAATCGGTCCCTGGGCGACCCGCCAGACCAGCAGGCCCGCCAGAAGGCATACCGTCACCACACTCGCGGTGACCGTACGCACCAGCAACCGACTCCACCGCAAAACCACCTGTCGCGCCCTCGCCGTCTCTTGTCTGCATCATGGCCGGGCCGCCGCAACAGTCCCGGTTCGACCACGGGCTTGACCCTGGCCGGAGTTTAGCCGAACTTCGACGCCACTTCGAGAGAAACGCCATGCCCGCCAATGCATTGCCGGCAAAATCGGTCAAAAAGAAGGCCGCTGCCCGGCCGCCCCGTAACGGTGCCGTGAAGACCGCCAAGAAAGCCGCGACAAAATCCGCCGCGCCGGACTGGCGCGACCTGCCCCGCCCCTACGATGCCGATGCCGCGGCGCGCGGCTTCGAGGCCTGGACCTTGATGCTGGCCGAACTACCGGACCGCGTGTTGGCCCGGCGACTGAAGACCGCCAGCGCCAAGGCCGGGCCGAAAGCCCTGCTGGCGGCGCTGTTCGGCAACAGCCCGTTCCTGAGCGACCTGGTCCTGCATGAGCCGGCCACGGTAGACCTGCTGTTCAGCGCCGGTCCCGATGCGGCGCTGGCCCAGGCCATCGCCGCGCTGAAAAAGATCGCGGCCAGGACGAAAGAGGCCGAAGCGCTGGCGGCGCCGCTGCGCATTGCCAAGCGCCAGGTGGCGCTGACCACGGCGGCCGCCGATATCGCCGGATTGTGGACGCTGGAGCAGATCACCGAGAGTCTGAGCGATTTCGCCGCGCTCAGTGTCGACAGTGCGATGGCCGCAGTGCTGCGCGAGGCGGCCGGCCGCGGCGACATCGAACTGCCATACCCGAAGGACCCCTGCCGCGAGTCAGGTTTCCTCGCGCTGGGCATGGGCAAGCTGGGGGCGCGCGAGCTGAACTATTCCAGCGATATCGACCTCATCATGCTCTACGACGCCGACACGGTGCGCTATCGCGGCCGCCGCTCGGCACTGGAATGCTATATCCGGCTGACGCAGCAGATGGTGCATCTGCTGCATGACCGCACCGAAGACGGCTATGTCTTCCGCACCGACCTGCGCCTGCGGCCCGATCCGGGCTCCTTCCCCGTCGTGGTCAATGTCGCGGAAGCGGAAAGCTATTACGAAAGCTTCGGGCAGAACTGGGAACGCGCGGCGATGATCAAGGCGCGGCCGGTGGGCGGCGACCTCGCCATGGGCGCGGCCTTCGTGAAGCATCTGACGCCTTATGTCTGGCGCAAGAATCTGGATTATGCCGCCATCGAGGACATCCAGTCGATCAAGCGGCAGATCCATGCCCATAAGGGCCATGCCGAAGTTGCCGTCGAAGGCCACAACATCAAACTCGGCCGTGGCGGCATCCGCGAGATCGAGTTCTTTGCCCAGACCCAGCAGCTGATTTCCGGCGGCCGCGACACGCGGCTGCGTGCGCCGCCCACCTGCACGGCCCTGCGCGCCCTGGTGGCGACCGAGCGCCTGAGCCAGAAGGCCTGCGACGAGCTGATCGAGGATTACCGCTTCCTGCGCCGGGTGGAGCATCGCCTGCAGATGATCCATGACGAGCAGACCCACACGCTGCCCACCGACCCGGCGACGCTGGCGCAGCTCAGCTGCTTCCTCGGCTATGACAAGCCGGCGCAGTTCCGCAAGGCCATGCTGGCCACGCTGGGCCGCGTGAAGACCTATTACGACAACCTGTTCGCCGAGGCGCCGGCGCTGGGCGCCGATGCCGGCGCGCTGGTCTTCACCGGCACCGACGACGACCCCGCCACGCTGGAAACACTGCGCGAGCTGGGCTTCAGCGATCCCTCCGAGGTGGCGGCCACCGTGCGCGGCTGGCATTTCGGCCGCTACCGCGCCATGCGCTCCGAACGGGCGCGCGAAAAACTCACCGCCATCATGCCGCAGCTGATGGAAGCGTTTTCGCGCACCGGCAGCGCCGACACGGCCTTCAAACGGTTCGACCATTTCCTCTCCAGCCTGCCGGCCGGCGTACAGCTCTTCTCGCTGCTGCAGGCCAATCCCGAGGTGCTGCATACGCTGGCCGAAGTGCTGGCGGCGGCGCCACAACTGGCCGAGGCGCTGGCGCAGAATGCCGCGCTGTTCGACAGCCTGATCGAATATGCCGACCATCCTGCTGCCTTTGAGCGCCCTGCACTAGCCAACAGCCTGAAACGCCAGATGCAGGCGGCGCGCGATTTCCAGGATGTGCTGGACTGGGCGCGGCGCTGGACCACCGAACTGAAGCTGCAGGTCGGCATCGGCCTCCTGCGCGGCAGCCTGGATGGCATGGCTGCCGGTGCGGGCTTAAGCGCGGTGGCCGATGTGGTGCTGGAAGACCTGCTGGAAAAGGTGGAAGCCGAATTCATCGCCCAGCATGGCCGCATCGCCAAATCCAGCATCGCGCTGGTCGGCTTCGGCCGGCTGGGCAGCCATGAACTGACTCTGGAATCCGATCTCGACCTGGTGCTGATCTTCGACTGCCCGGCCAAAGCGAAGGATTCCGACGGCCCGCGTCCGCTGACGCCGGGGCTGTATTTCACCCGCCTGTGCCAGCGTTTCATCAACGCCATCACTGCGATGACCGGCGAAGGCAGGTTGTATGAAATCGACATGCGCCTGCGGCCCAGCGGCGGCGCCGGGCCGATTGCGATTTCACTGGAGGCGTTTGCCGAATACCAGCGCAAGGAAGCCTGGACCTGGGAGCATATGGCGCTGACGCGCGCGCGCGTCGTCTGCGGCGAAGCGGCCCTGATGAAAAAAATCGACGCGCTGCGGCTGGATATCCTGACCACGAAGCGCGACGAGAAACGCCTGCTGGCCAATGTGGCGAGCATGCGGGCACGCATGGCGCGGCATAAGCCGGTGAACAATCCCTGGGACCTGAAGCAGCAGCGCGGCGGCCTGGTCGATCTGGAGTTCATGCTTCAGTATCTGCTGCTGCGGCATGGCAGCAGCAAACCGGCGATCCTGCAGCAGAATCCGCTGCAGGCGCTGGCGGCTTTGCGCAGCGCCAAGCTGGTCGATGCCAAAACCGCCGAGCGGCTGGAAACGGCGGCGAGACTCTATGCCACCCTGCTGGCGGTCAGCCGCATGGCCGGCCGCGACGAGGCGGCGCATCCTGAACACTGGCCGCCGCTGCTGGCCCATCGCCTGCCGGCGCTGGTGAAAAGCGCTGACATGGCGGCCCTGACGGCGCGGCTGGAAGCGATGCAGAAAAGCGTGCACAGTCTGTTCGATACCCTGGTCGCCGAGCCGGCCCGGCCTTATTTGTCGCTGGCCGATTCCGTCAACAACGACCCTTCCGAGGCAGGACAGTCCCATGGCGAAGACGACAACCAAGACCGTTAAGAAGGCCCCTAAGAAGGCCCCTGCACCGAAGAAGGCTGCCCCGAAAAAGGCGGCAGATGCCGCGCCTGGCCCGCAGGTGGGAGCCGGTCTTCAGGTAGGAGATCGGGCGCCCGCCTTCAGCCTGCCGACCGATGGCGGCGGCAAGGTGTCGCTGGCCAGCCTGAAGGGCAAAGCGGTGGTGCTGTACTTCTATCCCAAGGACGACACATCGGGTTGCACCGCCGAAGCCATCGCCTTCACCGCCGCCAAGGCGAAGTTCGACAAGGCCGGGGCGGTGGTGATCGGCTGCTCGCGCGACAGCGTCGCCGCCCACGACAAGTTCAAGACCAAGCACAAGCTGAAGCTGGTTCTGGCAGCCGACGAGTCGGGCCAGGCGACCGAGTCGTACGGGGTCTGGGGCGAGAAAAGTCTGTACGGCCGGGCCTATATGGGGATCGAGCGGGCCACCTTCCTGATCGATAGTTCGGGAAAAGTCGCGGCCGTCTGGCGCAAGGTGAAGGTACCCGGTCATGTCGAAGCTGTGCTGCAGGCGGTGCAGGCGCTGTAGAATCAAGCGCTTGCCAGCTTCATCCACACCCTGTGGATAACCCCTGAGACATACGTTAAGTATGTGTTCGCACGTGTTTTTTCGGAATTCGTAACAGATTCTTTCTTGCATTAACCAAGTTAAATAAGTCCTAATCGACCCCGCCGGAGGCCGGCAGATTTCATGACCAATCGGGGGGTTGAGTGACGCGACGCGCGAGACGGCAATGGCGGGAGTTGCGCGACCGCCTGTTCCCGGAACGGCAGATCATGTTCCGCAGCCGAGGCGACGTCCGCTACGTCGCGCTCTCGAGCCGCGGTCAGATGCTGATGGCCGTGAGCGTCGTCGCCTTCGCCGGCTGGATCGGCTACGCCTCCGTCAATGTCTTCTATCGCGACGCCATGCTGGATGCGCGCGACCGCCAGATCAGCGAACTGAAAATCGCCTACGACCGTCTGGCCACCAATTACGAAAAGGACCAGGAGAGCTTCGTCGTTGCCTCGCGCGACTTCGAGGAGCGCTATCGCCGGTTGTATGACATGGCGATGAAGCAGCGCACCCCGGCCCTGCCCGCCGATACCGCCGACGCCGCCAAGCAGGCGCCCGCCCAGACTCCGCCGGCCCAGACCGCTGCCAAGCCGCAGGTCGCGCCGAAATCCACCGAGGTTGCCAAGGCCGACCTGCCGAAGCTGCCGGAAACCAAGGCCGCCGACGCCAAGCCGGCCGAGGCCAAGATCGAGGATGTCGCCTCGGTCGAAGACCTGGAAGGCATGCTGCGCGAGTCCAAGGCCAAGCCGCCGGTGCCGGCGGTGAAGCCGCGCGACATCGAGACCCGGATTCTGAGCGTGCGCGGCCACCAGCGCGACCTGATGGACGAACTCGGCTCGCGCACCGAGAAAAGCACCACGCTGCTGGAAAAGGCGCTGCTGCGCACCGGCCTGGATATCAGCGCCATGCTGGCCCGCGCCGCCGAGGCGCGCGCCGATATCGGCGTGGGCGGTCCGCTGCGCTCGCTCAGCGATGCACCGGCAATCACGGGCGCCGTCAATGTCGCCGTCGCGTCGCTCGATCCGCTCGACCGCGAGATGAACACGCTGGAAGGCAAGCTCGGCCGCTGGGGTGAATTGCAGGCCCTGGCGCAGCGTCTGCCGCTCGACCTGCCGATGGCCGGCGAGCCGGAAATCTCCTCCACCTACGGCCGCCGGTCCGATCCCTTCACCAAGCAGCTGGCCTTCCATGCCGGCATCGATTTCATCGGCCCGAACCGCGCGCCGGTGATGGCTACCGCGCCCGGCGTGGTTGTCTTCGCCGGACGCAAAGGCCCCTATGGCCGCGCCGTGGAAATCGACCATGGCCTCGGCGTGAAAACGCGATATGCTCATCTGAGCGCGATTTCGGTCCAGGCAGGCGATACCGTCGGTTTCGGACGGCAGCTCGGTACCATGGGTTCCACCGGTCGCAGCACCGGTCAGCATCTGCATTACGAAATCCTGCTCGATGACGAGCAGATCGATCCCGGCAAATTCATCGAGGCTGGCTACCATGTTTTCAAACAGCAAGAAAACCAATCCGCCGGCCGCCGTTAAGCAGCTGCCGCCGTCCATCCTGAGCGCCGGCCTCACGGTCAACGGCGACCTCAACTCCGATGGCGAAGTGCAGATCGACTGCCTCGTCAACGGCGACGTCACTGCCGTACGCCTCGCCATCGGCGAGAATGCCAAGGTGGTCGGCGAAGTGGTGGCCGAACATGTGCTGGTGCGCGGCGAGGTGATCGGCCGCATCCGCGCCAAGTCGGTGGAACTCGACAAGACCGCCAAGGTGCGCGGCGATATCTGGCACGAGCTGCTGTCGATTGCCGCCGGCGCCAAGGTCGAAGGCCTGTGCAAGTTCGCCGAGAATCCGCGCGAAAGCGCGATTGGCGCCAAGCTGAGCGTGGTCGCCACCAGCGACATCGCCGAAGCCACCGAAAAGGCCGTGCAGAAGGCGATCAAGGCGGGCGCCAGCACGACCGACCTGCCTATGCCGGCCGCATTGCCGGGCCTCGCCCGCGCGACCAGCTGAATTCGGCGACCTGCGTTTACAGTAGCAGTCCTAGCAAACGGCAAAACGGCGACGCGTGTTCAGCGTCGCCGTTTTTGTTTGGTCTGACCGTTGCTGGGCGCTTACGCCGTCTCGCCGTTGCCGACCTTGGCCGCCAACTGCGCGGCCATGAAGGCGTCCAGATCGCCGTCGAGCACGCCTTGGGTGTCGCTGGTTTCCAGCTCGGTGCGCAGATCCTTCACCATCTGGTAGGGATGCAGCACATAGGAGCGGATCTGGTGGCCCCAGCCGATGTCGCTTTTTGAATCGAACACCGCCTGCTTCTCGGCTTCGCGCTTCTGCAACTCGCGCTCATAGAGCCTCGCCTTCAGCATCTTCATCGCCTCGTCGCGGTTGCGGTGCTGGCTCTTGTTGGTCTGGCAGGCCACGACAATCCCGGACGGCATATGCGTCATGCGCACGGCGGAATCGGTCTTGTTGACGTGCTGGCCGCCGGCGCCCGAAGCGCGGTAGGTGTCGATGCGCAGGTCCTTGTCCAGCACCTCGATCTCGATGGTGTCGTCCACCACCGGATAGACGCCGACGGACGAGAAACTGGTATGGCGGCGGGCGTTTGAATCGTAGGGCGAAATGCGCACCAGACGATGCACGCCGGTCTCGTTCTTCAGCCAGCCATAGGCATTTGGCCCGCTGACCTTGATGGTGGCCGATTTGATGCCGGCCTCCTCGCCTTCGCTCTCTTCCTGGAATTCGACCTTGTAGCCGTGCTTCTCGGCCCAGCGCACATACATGCGCAGGAGCATCGAGGCCCAGTCCTGGCTTTCGGTGCCGCCGGCGCCGGCATGCACTTCCAGGAAGCTGTCGTTCATGTCGGCTTCGCCCGACAGCAGGCTTTCCAGCCGCGCCTGGGCCACTTCCTTGCTGAGGCCCATGATCACGGCCTCGGCCTCATCGACCACGGCCTGGTCGCCCTCGGCTTCGCCCATTTCGATCAGGTCAATGCTGTCCTGCAGGGCCGATTCAAGACGGCGCTGCGTGGAGACGCCGCGGTCCAGCTTGGTGCGCTCGCGCATCAGCGCCTGCGCCTCGGCCGGCTTGTTCCACAGGCTGGGATCTTCCGAACGAGCGTTCAGTTCTTCCAGTTTCTTGACGGCATTATCCCAGTCAAAGAGACCTCCTCAGCAGCCCTAAGGACTGCTGGATCTCATCGGCCATCGCCCGAATTTCGGCGCGCATCGGTTACTTCCTGAACGGGGTTGGTTTTCGGGGCGGACCATAGGGTTTTTGCGGAGATTCGTCAAACCGGGCCGCTTATTCGTCGTCCCCGCGAAGGCGGGGACCCAGAGCCATCCGATAAATCTCACCAAGCCTCCTGGATTCCCACTTTCGCGGGAATGACGACAAAATGAGATGCACTAGCTCCGCGCGGCTTTCACCAGCTGGCGCAGGCTTTCGAGCGGGATGGCGCCGGGCACCCGCTGGTTGCCGATAATGAAGCCCGGGGTACCGTTGATGCCGAGCTTTTCCGCCAGCGCCAGATTGGCCTGGATGATCCGCTCGGTCTTGGGCGTCGCCATATCGGCCTTCAGCTTGTCCAGCTTCAGCCCGGCCTCGCCGGCCATACGCAGGACCTCGGCTTCCGGCAGCGCGCCGCGATGGGCCATCATGGCATTGTGGAAGGCGAAATACTTCGCGCCCTTGTCCTGTTCCAGAGCGGCGACAGCGGCGCGCGCGGCGACCACGCTTTCCGGCCCCAGCACCGGCAGTTCCTTCAGCACCACGCGCAGGTTCCTGTCTTCCCGGATCAGCGCATCGACGCTGGGCTGCACCTGCTTGCAATAGCCGCAGCGGTAATCGAAGAACTCGACCAGGGTGACATCGCCCTTCGGATTGCCGGCGACGAAGGACACGCCATCGTCGAGAAGCTCCTTGCGGCTGCTGGTGATGGCAGCCTGGAAATCGGCCTCCTGCTTGTGCAGCGCCTGCGCGGCTTCCGTCACGATCTCGGGGTGACGCACCAGCACTTCAAGAACTTTCGGATTCTCCATCAGCAGCTCGCGGATTTCCGCACGCATGGCATCCGAGAACGGCGGCACCTGCTGCTGGGCCTGCGCCGTACCGAAGCCGGCCAGGAGCAGTAGGACGAGAAGGCACGAGCGGAACAACGACATGATGGAATCCCTGGAAAAACGATGGCCCGGACTATGCCTGCACGACCGGCGCGGCGAAAGCCACAAGCGCGTGAAAGCCGCTCACTGGCGGCGCTGCATCCGCTTCTGGTCCTTGGCATTGGCGATGATGTCCTGGGCGCGCAGCCAGCCGGGCGAGCCCTCCTTCATCAGCCGCGCGGCGCGCTCGGCCTGGCCCTGCGCATCACGCAACACGCCCAAAACCAGGTAGCGTTCGGCCGAGGCCAGCGAGGCCATGCCGATATCGTTCTGCTTGCCATAGGCGACCGCGAGCTGCTGCCAGGCCGCCGAATTGTCGGGCTCGCGCAGGGTCACCTGCTTGAGGATGTCGACGGCCTCGCCCAGGCGGCTGGTATCCTCCAGCGCCACCAGACGCTGGCCGACACCATAAGCGAGCAGCGGCTCGCTGGGCGCCAGGCGATAGGCCTCCTGCATCGGCGGCAGCGAGTCCGCCACCTGGCCGAGGTTGAGCAGGATGTCGGCCTTCAGCTCGTGGAAATACGGATCGTTCGGATAGAGCCGGATCAGTTCGTCGGTCTCGCTCAGCGCACGCTTGAAATCGAGGCCGCGGAAATAGGCGAAGGCGCGGGCATAGCGACCATACAGCGAGGTATCGGTCTCGGGGTATTTGCGCAGGGTGGCGGGCAGGCCTTCCAGATAGCCGATCAGCTTGGCCTGCATGCGCTTGAAGCGGTCGATATTGGCCGGCGTGTCGGGCGTGTTCTTGTAGGGCGAGCGCTGCACCCGCGCCTCCAGCGCCGAGACGCGATCGAAGGACAGCGGATGGCTGCGGGCATAGGGGTCCTGACGCTCGTAGGCCAGCGCTTCCTGGTTGCCGATGATGCGCAGGAATTCCCCGAGGCCGGCGGCGCTCTGGCCGGTCTGCTCCAGCATGGTGGCGCCAGCCTGGTCGGCGGCCGATTCCTGGCTGCGGGTGAAGGCGAGGAAGTTGCGCTCGGCGATCTGCTGGCCGCCCAGGATGGCCGCCGCCGCGCCCTCGCCCGAGCCGGCCACGGCGGCGGCGGCGCCGAACAGCATGGACAGGATCATGGCGGTGGAAGCGGTGTCGATGGCATCGCCCATGCGGGCCAGATGGCCGCCGGAGATATGACCGATTTCATGGGCCAGCACGCCCAGCACCTGGGCCGGGCGTTCGGCACGGATCAGGAGGCCGGAATTGACAAAGATACGCTGGCCGCCGGCCACGAAGGCATTCAGGCTGCGGTCATTGACCAGATGCACCGTCAGGGCGTCATTGGACAATCCGGCGGTCGCGAACAGTGGCGCGGCGTAGGCGCGGATGGTATTTTCGATCTCGGCGTCGCGCACCAGGGAAATGGCGTTGCGGCGCTGGGCTTCGGCCGCGGTCGGCAGAATCGCACCGGCAGCCATCACCGCCACACAGCCGGCAGCCAAGACCCGGCGGCCGGTTTCAGCAAGACCGCAAATACCAGCACGACTGCCAAGCCCAGCAGCGACAGAGACGAGAGAACGGCGCATGGAAGATCCGCGTATGGCCATGGCGAAGCATTGTCCCAACAAAGCGGCTGCATCATGGCAGCTCCCCCTAGGTAAGCACGCCCTCCGGCTGCGTCAATGCGCCCTGCTCGCCATGGTGGCGCTGGGCGCGGCCGGTTGCGGCAAGGATAACGGCATCGAATCCCCCGCCAGCCCGGGCCAGATCGACTATCTGAAGGGCTTTGTGGGCGGCGTGGCCGCCGACGAGCCGCGCGCGGCCCTGATCGCTCGCAACATTTTGACCGCCGGCGGTTCGGCCGCCGATGCCGCCGTGGCAGCAGCGCTGGCCTATACCGTCACCTATCCGTCCGGCGCCAGCATGGGCAGCGGCGGCATGTGCGTGGCCAGCGACCCGGTGTCCAAGCGGGTGGAAACCATCGAATTCCCCTCCGTGGCGCCCAAGGATGGCGGCCCGGTGGCGATCCCCGGCCTGGTGCGCGGGCTGGGCCTGCTGCAGAGCCGCTATGGCCGGCTGCGCTGGGAAGCTGTGGTCACCCCGGCCGAGCAGTTGTCGCGCTTCGGCGAACCGACCAGCCGTGCCTTCGTGCAGGCCACGGTGGAAGTGCAGCCTTCGATCACTACCAGCCCCGGCCTGACACCGATCTATGGCACCCGCAGCGGAATGGTGCCGCAGGAAGGCGAACGGCGGGTACAACTCACGCTGGGCAATGTGCTGGCGCGCCTGCGCACCGCCGGCCCGGCCGAGCTGTATCAGGGCATGCTGGCCCACAGCCTGGTCGCCGACATGAACGCCGCCGGCAGCAAGATCACCATCGACGAACTGCGCGGCTATGTCGCCGGCGTCGGCAAGCCGATCGAGGTGCCGTTCGAGAACAGCATCACGCTCTACACCACCAACACCCCGGCGGGCGGCGCCGTTGCCGCCTGGCTGCTGGAGCAGGCCTTCGAGAGCACCTCGCTGTTCAGCAGCACCAGCGTGAAGAACGATAAATTCGCCGCCAGCCTGGGCCAGGCCTATCGCAGCGATCCCGCCACCCTGCAGATGGACGGTTTCGGTTCGGCCAGCATCGCCGTGATCGACCGCAAGGGCAGCGCCGTGGCCTGCGCCTTCAGCATGGGCACCGCCTTCGGCACACGGCAGGTGGGCCGCGAGACCGGCATCCTGTTTGCCGCGCCGCCCGGCGTGGCCGGCGACGAGACGCCGTATCTGACCGCGCTGGTCGGCTTCAACAAGCGCAACAGCCAGTCCTTCTTCGCCGCCAGCGGCAGCGGCGGCGCGCCGGCTGCGGCGGCCGTGTCCTACAGCGTGCTGCAGGCCGCCCTGAACAAGAAACAGAAAGAACCGGCCGTATCAGCCGTGGGCGAACCGCGCCTGTTCCAGGCCAGTCCGCAGTCGGTGCTGCTGGTGGAACCCAACACCAATCCGGCCCTGTACAAGGCCATGCAGGATCGCGGCGTGACGGTGAACCAGATCGGCCGGCTCGGCCGCGTCAATCTCGCCTACTGTTCGGACGGCCTGCCACGCGATCCTTCAGCCTGCAGCTTCGCCACCGATCCGCGTGGCTACGGCCTGGCCGTCGGCCGCCAGTTCTGAGCGTCATGAATAGTCCGAAGCCATCGAAACGCGGGGCCATCGACCCGTTCTTCGTCATGGAAGTGATGAAGGCGGCTGCGCTGCGCGAAGCCGCCGGCGGCGACGTGATCCATATGGAAGTGGGTCAGCCCTCGACGCCCGCGCCGCGTCGTGCGATCGAAGCGGCCACGGCCGCGGCGCAGAAGGATCCGCTGGGCTATACGCTGGCACTCGGCATTCCGCCGCTGCGCGCCGCGATCTCCAATCACTATCGCAGCTATTACGGCCTGGATGTGCCGGCCGAGCGCATCATCGTCACCACCGGATCCTCGGCGGGTTTCCAGCTCGCCTTCCTGTCGGCCTTCGATGCCGGCGACATGGTGGCGCTGGGCGAGCCGGCCTATCCGGCCTATCGCAATATCCTGAAGGCGCTCGACCTGCAGCCGGCGATGATCGTCACCGAGCCGGAGACGCGCTTCCAGCCGACGCCGGCACTGATCAACGCCCAGGCACCGCAGGCAAAAGGCGTGCTGGTGGCCAGCCCGGCCAACCCGACCGGCACGATGCTGGGCGAGCCCGAGATGAAGGCGCTGGTGGATGATTGTGCTGCGAAAGGCCGCTGGCTGATCGTCGACGAAATCTATCACGGCATCACCTACAATGGCCGCGCGCAGTCGGTGCTGGCGCTGACCGACCAGGCCATCGTGATCAACAGCTTCAGCAAATACTTCTCGATGACCGGCTGGCGGCTCGGCTGGATGGTGGTGCCGGAAAGCCTGCTGCGACCGATCGAATGCCTGACGCAGAATTTCTACATCTCGGCGCCCGGCATCAGCCAGGTGGCCGGCGTCGCCGCCATGTCGGCCTATGACGAGCTGGAAGCCAATGTCGCGCGCTATGCAAAGAACCGCGAGATTCTTCTCAATGAGTTGCCGCGCGCGGGCTTCGACAGACTGGCGCCGGCCGATGGCGCCTTCTACATCTATGCCGATATCAGCCGCTTCACCAACGACGCCAACGATTTCTGCAAGCGCATGCTGGCCGAGACCGGAATCGCGGCAACGCCCGGATTCGATTTCGACCGCGGCCGCGGCCATTACTTCATGCGCTATTCGTTTGCCGGCAGCACCGACCGCATGATCGAGGCGGCGAAGCGGCTGAAGACCTGGATGAAGTGACGATGCCTTAAAGGCAGCCTCATCCTCGGACTTGTTCCGAGGATCCATCTGCGCGTTCCGACGCTCTGGGGATTGGGATGGACCCTCGGGACAAGCCCGAGGGTGACGATCTTTCTTATAAAAAAATGGCCCGGATGAACCGGGCCATTTCACATTCTCAGAAAAACCGAAGCGTTACGCCGCCGGCAGCGTCTTGGCCATGTGGACCAACTCGCGGCCTTCGTATTGCTCCGAACCGGTTTCGGCATAGCCGAGATAGGCATAGAGGGCGCGGTTCTCGGTGAACATCGCATTGGTGTAGAGACGGATTTCGTTCAGGCCGCGCTGACGGGCCTGCTCTTCGGCGAAATCGAGCAGGCGACGGCCCAGACCCGTGCCCTGCTGGGTCGGATCGACGGCCACGCTCCAGATCAACAGATGATCCGGCGCCTGACGCAGCACCAGCGCACCGGCCAGACCGTCCTCGACGCCATCGACCACCCAGACCTCATAGGCCTGCAGCAGCCCGGCGGCGTCTTCGGCCATGGGCTGCGGCTCGGCGCCGATCCGCGGCACGTATTTCACATAGGCACGCTTCTGCAAGGCGCCGAGGCGCGCTTCATCGGCCCCGGACGCGCGACGGATCGCCGGTTCACTCACCCCCATAGTCAACGGCGCCACCACCCCTTCTTGGTCGGGGCCGCATCGGCAGGCTTGTCGGCACTGCCATCGGGCGCAATCACCACGGTCTCAAAGACCGGGCCGCTGTTCTGAACCGTGGCCTGAACCGGCACGACCAGGGGCTGCTCGACCGCCGGCGCCGGAACCGGCACAGGCGCGACCTCGACAGGCTTCAGGGCTTCGGGGGCATGGGCGGCAGGCGCCTTTGCCGGCGCCGGCTCTTCATCGTCGAACTCGAAATTCGGCACGCCATCCAGCATGGCGCCGAGCGCCGCCGGGGTCATCGCACCCTCGCTGATGCCGGCATTCATGCCGCCATCGTTGCGCGGGCGCTCCTCGCGACGCGGACGATCCTCACGCGGCGGACGTTCGCCACCGGCAGCACCATCTTCATCGCGACGACGACGACGACCGCCGCGACGACCGCGACGACGGCGACGGCCTTCGCCATCGCTGCCTTCCGCGCCGGCCTCGGCACCGGATTCGGTGCCGGACTCAGCGCCCTCGGCTGGCTCGTCACCCGGTTCGCCATCTTCGATAGCCGCATCGTCGCCTTCGCCGGACGCAGCCGCTTCGCCTTCGGCGCCGGCTTCAGCATCGTCACGCGGGGCACGTTCGCCATTGCGACCGCGACGACGACGACGACGACGGCGGCGGCGGGCTTCGCCCTCGGCCGCAGTCTCCTCGGTGCCATCGGCATTCGTCGTCTCTTCGGCCTCGCCGGCTACATCATCATCGCCGGCATCATCCTCGGGCTCGGCATAAGCCGACTCCTGGGTGATCGGACGCATGGGGTCGAGCTTGACAGGCGCTTCGGGGCGGTTCACGTCGCCCGGCTGGCGCGTCTTGCTGCGCTCGATGCGGAAGTCCGGCGGCACCAGGCTGGGATCGGCCGCCAGGATCACGCGCATCACATAGCGGCGTTCCATGTCGCCGATGCGGTCGCGCTTGTGGTTGAGCAGGTAGAGCGCCACTTCCGCCGACATCGCGACGGTGATCTCGGCCGAGCGGTCGCGGATGCCCTCTTCCTCGATGGCACGCAGCACGGTGAGCGCGGTGGACTCAATGGAGCGGACATAGCCACGGCCCTGGCAATGCGGGCAGGGCATGGTCGAGCTTTCCAGCAGGCTGGGACGCAGGCGCTGGCGCGACATCTCGAGCAGGCCGAAACCGGAGATGCGGCCGACCTGGATACGTGCGCGGTCATTACGCAGGCATTCCTTCAGCTTCTGCTCCACCTTGCGGATGTTGCGGTTCTCTTCCATGTCGATGAAATCGATCACGACGAGGCCGGCAAGATCGCGCAGACGCAGCTGGCGGGCGACTTCCTCGGCCGCCTCCAGGTTGGTCTTGTAGGCGGTCTCTTCGATATTGTGTTCGCGGGTCGACTTGCCCGAGTTCACGTCGATGGAGACCAGCGCTTCGGTCGGGTTGATGACGATGTAACCGCCCGAGCGCAGCTGCACGGTGGGCGAGAACATCGCGTCCAACTGCTGTTCGACCTGGTAGCGGGTGAACAGCGGGATCTTGTCCTGATACTGCTTCACGTTGTCGGCGTGATTGGGCATCAGCATCTGCATGAAGTCATGCGCGAAGCGGTAGCCCTCCTCGCCTTCCACGATCACTTCGTCGATCTGGTCCGAATAGAGATCGCGGATCGAACGCTTGATCAGGCCGGCCTCTTCATAGATCAGGGCCGGGGCCGAGGATTCCAGCGTGCGCTCGCGAATACTGTCCCAGCTGCGCAGCAGGTATTCGAAGTCGCGCTTGATCTCCGGCTTGGAGCGTTCCATGCCGGCGGTGCGCACGATCACGCCCATGCCGTCCTGGATATCCAGCTCCGCCGTGATCGCCTTGAGACGCTTGCGGTCGGCCTGCGACTGGATCTTGCGCGAAATGCCGCCGCCACGGGCGGTGTTGGGCATCAGCACGCAATAGCGGCCGGCCAACGACAGATAAGTGGTGAGGGCCGCGCCCTTGTTGCCGCGTTCTTCCTTGACGACCTGCACCAGCATGATCTGCCGGCGCTTGATGACTTCCTGAATCTTGTAGCGACGGAAGGCATTGGCGCGACGGCGACGACGGCTGTCGTCGGAATGATCGTCGCCCTTGCCGTTTTCCTTGGCTTCGGTTTCGTCGCCATGCTCGTCATCGCCGGGCTCTTCGCTGGCATGGAGCTCACCGCCATCGACAGGCGCCGAGATGCTCGGCACCGGCTCGGCCACATGCGGCACATTCCAGTAGGCCGGCTGGCCTTCGGCCGCGGCCGGGGCTTCGGTCGTCTCGGCCGCAGCTGGGGCTTCGGCGGATTCAGCCGGAGCAGCGGCGGCTTCCGCAGCCGGGGCAGCAGGTTCGGCAACCGGAGCGGCCGGCGCGTCTTCCGCAGCGGGCGCTTCAGCAGCAACCGGCTCGGGATCGCTGGCCTTGATCTCTTCGATGGTATCGAAATCGCCCTCAACGGTTTCGACGCCATGATCCTGATCGTCGTCGTGATCGTGATCGGCTTCGGCCGTTTCGCTGGCCTGCTGGTTGCGCGGACGGCGCGACGCCTTGCGGGCTTCCTCGGCGGCCAGTTCGGCTTCCTCGGCTTCGGCGGCGCGCGCCTCTTCCTCGGCCTGCTGCGCGAGCAGCGCCTGACGATCGGCGATCGGGATCTGGTAATAATCCGGATGGATTTCGCTGAAGGCCAGGAAGCCATGGCGGTTGCCGCCATACTCCACGAAGGCCGCCTGCAGCGAGGGCTCGACGCGGGTGACCCGCGCCAGATAGATGTTGCCCTTGTTTACCTGCTTGGTGGAGGTCTCGTAATCGAACTCTTCGAGCCGAGTACCCTTCACGACCACAACCCGGGTTTCCTCCGGATGGGTCGCATCAATCAACATACGCATGCCCATGAGGCACTATTCCTGCGGCGCAGCGCCGCCCGCGCGAATAACAGACGGCGGGGCGCCTTTGCTCTCGAAGCGGACTGCGGCCGGATCGGCCCGTTACGACTCCACAAGGGAGGGGTGACGGTAATGATCCTGATGACCAGTGAGTGGGCGCTTCATCAGCGGGTATAAACGCTGAGCGCGCCGCGGCGCCGGTCTGCCGAGCCTCCCATCCAGCCTGTGGCCGAACGGGTGCTCCGAAGGTTAAATCTCATCCGGTATGTCTTGAGCGCCGCTTTGAGGGCTCTTCCGCGCCAGGTCGCCTCCTTCGGGCTGAACTCTGGATGATTGCGGTCGGGCTCACCGTCGCTACGCCGACCCTTCCGCTCCTGCACCGGGGCCGGAAACAAGGCAAATCGCCTTGCTACACAAGCCTTTGGCTGGACGTCCGGGTCTGACTCGGATATTCGCATCTCCATGCTACGCTTTGGCAGGGCATACTCACAAGGTCTTTCTTGCCGCGGCGCGGCAGGCCGCCCTGCCTTGTTCTTTAAATTATTGATATTATTTATAATTTTATCGGCCCTTGGCACCGAATCGGCGGCGGCCGACGCGCTGCGGCTGACCCGGCTGCAGCTCGGCCTGAATGCGGGCCTCACCCGGCTGGTGATCGAGGCCTCCGGACCGCCCCAGGCGCAGCTCGCCGCCAGCCCCGACGGCCTGGGCCTGCTGCTGACTGTGGATAACATGCGCTGGGCCGCGCCGGCGCCGGCCGTCACCGCCAGCGGCCTGGTCGCCGCGCTCGGCCTGCCGGTCAGCACGCCCGCCGGCCCGCTCAGCATCGCCATCGACCTGGTGGAGCCGGCGGTGGTGGAGCGCGCCTTTCGCCTCGACCCGCAGGGCACCGCCGGGCACCGGCTGGTGATCGACCTGCGTCCGGCCGAGCCCAACGCCTTCAGCCTGGCCTTTGCCGCGCCGGTGACGCTGCCGCTGGACACCGCCGTCGATATCGCCCCGCCGCCGGCCGTAGCATCCGATCGCCGCCGCCTGATCGTGCTGGACCCCGGCCATGGCGGCCAGGATCCCGGCGCCATCAGCGCGTCTGGCCGCTATGAGAAGGAAATCACCCTGCAGGTGGCGAAGGCAGTGGCCGCGAAACTGCGCGCCACCGGCCGTTACCGCGTTCTGCTGACGCGCGAGAGCGACCGCTTCATACGGCTGCCTGAACGTGTCGCCCTGGCACGGGCCAAGGAAGCCGACCTGTTTCTCTCGATCCATGCCGACAGCCTGTCCGCCGACCGCAGCACGCGCGGCGCCAGCATCTACACCCGCGCCGATGCGGCCTCGGATACGGAAGCCGAGGCGCTGGCGCTGCGTGAGAACCGGGCCGACCAGCTGGGCGACAGCCCGCGCAGCGGCGAGGTGGACGATGTGGTGTCGATCCTGCTCGACCTCGCCTCGCGCGACACCGCCCGGCTGTCCAGCCGCTTCGCCGGCTTGCTGACAGCCGCCCTGGGCGAAAGCTCGACCCTGCGACGGAATGCTCTGCGCGCCGCCAATTTCCGGGTGCTGTCAGCGCCCGACGTGCCCTCGGCGCTGCTGGAGCTGGGCTACCTGTCCAATGCCAGCGACGAGGCCCTGCTGTTCTCGGAGGCCGGCCGCGACCGCCTGGCGACCACCGTGGTGACCGCCATCGACCGGTTTTTCGGCACGGAAGCGCGCTAAAGCGCCGCACAGGCGCCACAATCTTGTGTCTATACAGAACCGCCGTTCGGGAGTACCTGTACGGCCGAAAAACACCCTCTGGGGAAGCCTCCCGTCCATGCGTCTGCTGTCGCGCTTTTTCCTGCTGATGTTCCTGGCCGTGCTGGCCATGATCGGCGCCGGCGTCGCCGGTCTGGTCGGCCTGTGGTATTATGGCCGCGACCTGCCGGATTATCAGCAGCTGGCGAAATACGAACCGCCGGTGACGACGCGGCTGCATGCCGGCGACGGCCGCCTGATCGCCGAATACTCGCGCGAGCGCCGCCTGTTCGTGCCGATCCAGGCGATCCCCAAGCCGGTGATCCAGGCCTTCCTTTCTGCTGAAGACAAAAACTTCTATGAACATAGCGGCATCGATCCGATGGGCATCGGCCGTGCCGTGATCCAGAACGTGGCGAACCTGGCGCAGAGCCGCCGCCCGGTCGGCGCCTCCACCATCACGCAACAGGTGGCGAAGAATTTCCTGCTCGGCAATGAAGTATCGCTCGGCCGCAAGGCCAAGGAAGCCATACTCGCCTTCCGCATCGAGAAGACCTTCAGCAAAGACAAGATCCTCGAACTGTACCTCAACGAGATCTATCTCGGCTCGGGCGCCTATGGCGTCGCCGCGGCCGCGCTGGTCTATTTCGACAAGTCGCTCTACGACCTCACCCTGCCCGAAGCCGCCTATCTGGCCGCGCTGCCGAAAGCGCCGAGCAACTATCATCCGGTGCGCCACCTCGATCGCGCGAAAGCCCGGCGCGACTGGGTGATCGAGCGCCTGCAGGAAGACGGCGTCATCAATGTGGACCAGGCGCGCAGCGCCATCGCCACGCCGCTGGTGGCGCTGGCACGGCCGGAATCCGAGCTGGCGCGCGCCGACTGGTTCGCCGAAGAGGTGCGCCGCGACCTGGTGCAGAAATTTGGCGAGAAGGGCCTCTATGAAGGCGGCCTGAGCGTGCGCACCACCATGGACCCCAAGCTGCAGGCGGTTGGCGAGCGCGTACTGCGTGATGGCCTGGAAGCCTATGACCGCCGCGCCGGCGGCTGGCGCGGACCGCTGGCCAAGCTGCAGCCGGGCAGCGAATGGCGCCCACAGCTGACGGCCCTGCCGCCCTTCCCCGGCCTGCCCGTGAACTGGCGCGTGGCTGCGGTGCTGAGCCTGGAGACAGACAGCGCCAGCATCGGTTTCGCCGATGGCAACCGGGCGACGCTGCCGCAGACGGGTTTCCGCTGGGCGCGCAAAAAGATGGGCCCCGATCATTTCGGTCCGGTGCCGCGCACGGCGGCAGAAGTGCTGGCCGTCGGCGACGTGATCGCTGTCGAAGCCGCGGATACGGCCAAGCCCCAGGGCGCCTATAACCTGCGCCAGATTCCGGAAATCGGCGGCGGCCTGGTCGCCATGGATCCGCATACCGGTCGCGTGCTGGCGCTGGTCGGCGGCTTCGACTTCAAGATCAGCCAGTTCAACCGCGCCACCCAGGCCCTGCGCCAGCCCGGCTCGTCCTTCAAACCCTTCGTCTACACAGCGGCGCTGGACAGCGGCTTCACGCCCTCCTCGCTGGTGCTGGATGCGCCCTTCGTGCTCGACCAGGGCCCGGGCCTGCCGCTGTGGAAGCCGGGCAACTATTCCGACCAGTTCTACGGCCCCTCCACGCTGCGCGTCGGCATCGAGAAATCGCGCAACCTGATGACCGTGCGGCTGGCCCAGGCCATCGGCATGGAAAAGGTGGTGGAGAATGCCAAGCGCTTCGGCGTGATCGACAACATGCCGCCAGTGCTCTCCATGTCACTGGGCGCTGGCGAGACCACGCTGATGAAAATGACCACCGCTTACGCGGAGCTGGTCAACGGCGGCAAGAAGATCACGCCCACCCTGATCGACCGCGTGCAGAACCGCACCGGTGTCACCGTCTATCGCCACGACCGGCGCGAATGCACCGGCTGCCTGGCCACCGACTGGACCGGCCAGGGCGAGCCCGCCCTGCCCGATACGCGCGCGCAGGTGATCGATGCGGTTACCGCCTACCAGATGGTCTCGATGCTGGAAGGCGTGGTGCAGCGCGGCACCGGCATTCGTATCCGCGAACTGGGCAAGCCGCTGGCCGGCAAGACCGGCACCACCAACGACAGCATGGACACCTGGTTCATGGGCTTCAGCCCCGATCTCGCGGTCGGCGTCTTCATCGGCTACGACACGCCGCGCGACATGGGCAAGCGCGAGACCGGCTCGTCGGTTGCCGTGCCGGTGTTCAAGGCCTTCATGGCCGAAGCGTTGCAGGGCAAACCGAATATCCAATTCCGCGTGCCGCCCGGCGTGCGGCTGGTGCGCGTGCAGGCCGAGACCGGCGAACTGGCGCGGCCGGGCGACCGCAACGTGATCCTGGAAGCCTTCCGCCCCGGCACCGAGCCGCAGCAGGGCGAACGCAGCGCCGTGCTGGACGGTTCGATGCAGGCCGAGCGCGACAGCATCTCGGGCGTGGGCAGCAGCGCCGGCTCGGCGCCGATCTCCGGCACCGGCGGCCTTTACTGAAGACAGACTGGTTTTACGGAAAACTGGCGGGCAGCCGCTTGCCTGCCGCCCGCCATTGTCGCCTGCCGGATCGACTTACGGCAAGTCGATGACCTCGACCCAGTTCGGCTTCTTGCCGACGGGATATTCCTTGATCGCCGTCAGCGCACCGCTCTTGCCATCGATGCGATAGGCGGTCAGGGCATGCGACTGCTCACCGACCGCAAACAGATACTTGTTGCCCGGATCGATGCCGAAGCCGCGCGGCTGCTTCTGGGTCGGCACTTCGCCGATGCGGGTCAGCTTGCCGCTTGCGGCATCGACCTTGAAGCCGGTGATCGTGCTGGTGGTGCGCTCTGAACCGTAGAGGAACTTGCCGTCAGGCGTGAGGTGCAGGTCGGCCGCCCAGGGCTTAGCCCCACCCGCGGGCATCACGCTGACAGTCTGGAATTCTTTCAGCGTGCCGGCCTTAGCATTGTAGTGATAGGCGATGATGTCGCCGCTCAGCTCGGTGATCAGATAGGCGTATTTGCGGCTGGGATGGAACACGAGATGGCGCGGACCGGATTTCGCCGGCGCCACGACATTGCCAGCCTGCGTCAGCGTGCCGGTCTGGGCATCGAATTTGAACTGCAGCACCACATCGGAGCCGAGATTGGTGGCAAAGACATAGCGGTTGTCAGGGCTGGCGATGATGGCATGCGCATTCTGCCCGGTCGTGATGATCTGCTTGGGTGCCTGCACAGTGCCGGCTGGGGCGATCGGATTCACTGCGATCTTGTGGCCGCCGTATGAGGCACTGAGCAGATATTTGCCGCTACGGTCGGTCGACACATAGGCCATGCTGTCGGCCAGCGGGCCGTTCGCCGTGGGCTGCAGCTTGCCACTGGCCGCATCTATGGCGAAGCCGACCGTTGTGAACGGATCGGAGCGCACGCCGGCATAGAGGAATTTTTTGTCCGGGCTGACCGCCAGCGGCGTCGACGGCCCGGCCTTCGTGATGCCGGGGAATGGCGCGACCTGAACAGCGGTCAGATCGCCGTTCGCCTTGTTCAGTTTCAGGACATGAATGTCATTGCTGTCAGCATTGCCGACATAGACATAAGTGTCGGCTTTGGCCGCCGAGGCCAGCAGGCCGACGGCAACAGCTGTAGCCAGCAATCCGGTACGATAGATCATTGTCTACTCCCCTGTGGTTTCTTGGTTATGAACTACTCGGTCAGCGCTTCCTTGCGCTTGCGCAGGATGGCCGGCGACAGCATCGCCAGCAGCAGGATGGCAACCACGATCAGCAGGCCGGCCGAGATCGGGTGACGCAGGAAGACAGTGAAATCGCCATCGGACAGCAGCATGGCGCGGCGGAAATTCTCTTCCAGCTGCGGTCCCAGCACGAGGCCGAGCAGCAGCGGCGCCGGCTCGACACCGATCTTGATGAAGAAATAGCCGACCACGGCGCAGCCCAGCATCAGCCAGATATTGAACAGGCTGTTGGAGATGCCATAGGTGCCGATGCAACAGAACAGCACGATGGCCGGGAACAGCAGGCGGTAGGGAATCTTCAGCATCGAGACCCAGACACCGACCAGCGGCAGATTGATCACCAGCAGCATCAGGTTGCCGACCCACATGCTGGCAATCAGGCCCCAGACCAGCACCGGCTGTTCGGTCATCACCTGCGGTCCGGGCTGGATGCCCTGCATCATCAGCGCGCCGATCATCAGCGCCATCAGCGCATTTGAAGGAATGCCGAGAGTCAGCAGCGGGATGAAGCTGGTCTGCGCGCCGGCATTGTTGGCGGCTTCCGGGCTGGCCACGCCTTCGATGGCGCCCTTGCCGAAGCGCAAGGGATCCTTCGCCAGTTTCTTTTCCAGCGCATAGGCCGTGAACGGCGGCAGGGCCGCGCCGCCGCCGGGCAGCACGCCCAGCACCGAGCCGATCATCGTGCCGCGCACCATGGCGGGAAAGGCCTGTTTCATGTCGGCCCAGGTCGGAATCAGGTCACGGTAGCGCTGGCTGACCACGCGGCGGTCGGCGCCGCTGCGTTCCAGATTGGCAATGATCTCGCCCAGACCGAACAGTCCCATGGCGACCGGCACGAAATCGATGCCGTCCGACAGTTCGGTGACGCCGAAGGTCATGCGCGACACACCGGAATTCACGTCGACGCCGATCAGGCCGAGCAGCAGACCGAGCAGCACCATGGCGAGCGATTTCGAAACCGAACCATGGGCCATCACCACGGCGGCGATCAGACCGAGCACCAGCAGCGAGAAATATTCGACGGCGGTGAATTTCAGGGCCAGCGCCGACAGCGGCAGGCTGAGCAGTGCGATCACCACGGTGGCAACCGTGCCGGCGAAGAAGGACGAAATCGCGGCAGTGGCGAGCGCCGCACCGGCGCGGCCTTGCTTGGCCATTTCGTGGCCGTCGATGCAGGTGACCACAGAGGAGGTCTCGCCCGGCACATTGACCAGGATGGCGGTGGTCGAGCCGCCGTATTGCGCGCCGTAGAAGATGCCGGCCAGCATGATCATGGCGCCGGCCGGCTCCAGCCCGAAGGTGAAGGGCAACAGCAGCGCAATGGTCGGAATCGGCCCGATCCCCGGCAGCACGCCGATCGCCGTGCCGATCAGCGCGCCGATCAGGCAGAACATCAGGTTCTTGAGCTGAAAGGCCGTGCTCAGGCCGAGCATCAGGTTGTCGAGCAGTTCCATGGTCACATCACCACGAACTCAGGAACGGCGGCCAGACCGGCACCGGCAGCGCCAGCACGGTGACAAATAACAGAACCGAGGCTGCAGCCATGACGCAGCCGAAGACCAGCGCTTCCACCGGCCGCACCTCTCGGGTGGCAAAGGCGGCGATCACGATGGCGGCGACAGAAGCCAGCGCCAGGCCCGCCACTTCCACCAGCAGGGTGAAGACGGCGCCGGCGATCACGATGCCGAGCAGCGGACGCAACTGCACGCGCTCGATGCCCTGGAAACCGCGCAGCAGGCCACGGATCAGGAAAAACAGCCCGAAGCCGATCACCGCAACGGCGATGACGCGCGGCATGTAGCCAGGCCCCATATTCGCCGCCGAGCCGATGCTCAGCTTCCTGGTCGCGACAAGCGTGCCCGTCGCGACCAGCAGCAGGAACAGGCCGAACAGGAAGTCCGGCCAGTCGATCCGCTTGATCATGCGGTCAGTCGTTGGCCGGCTTGATGCCAGCTTCCTTGATGATGCCGCCCCAGGTCTTCACGCTGCTGGCCAGCCAGGTCTTGAAGTCGTCGGGCGAGCCGGCCTTCACCACGCCGCCCTGTTCGGCGATCTTGGCCTGCACATCGGGCTGAGCCAGAATCTTCTTCAGTTCGGCATTCAGGCGATTGACGGTGGCCGCCGGCGTGCCGCCGGTGGTCATCAGGCCCTGCCAGGTGCCGGCGTCCTGCGCAGGCCAGCCGGCTTCCTTGAAGGTCGGCAGGTCCTTGGCGGCCGGCAGGCGCTCCTCACCGGTCACCGCGATGCCGACCAGTTGCTTGTTGGCGACGAATGGCAGGGTCGCCGTCGTGCCATTGATGATGGTGTTGCTCTCGCCGCTGATTACAGCGCGCGAGGCGGCGGCGCCGCCCTTGTAGGGCACGTTCTTCCATTCAATGCCAAGTGCTTTTGCCATTTGCACAGCCGTGATGTGGTTCACCGCGCCGACGCCGGAATTGGCCACCGCCAGCTTGCCCGGATTGGCCTTGGCATAGGCGATCAGCTCTTTCGGATTGGTGGCGGGCACCGAGGGATGCACGGCCAGCACATAGGGGCCGAACATCACCATGCCGACGGTGGCGAGATCCTTCTCGATATTGAAGTTGAGATCGGGGAACAGGCTGGGCGCGGTGGAGAGGTTACCCACATCCATCAGCAGCAGGGTGTGGCCGTCGGGCTTGGCCTTGGCGACCGTTTCGGCGCCCAGATTGCCGGCAGCGCCGGGCTTGTTCTCGATCACCACCGACTGGCCGATGGCTTCCGACAGCTTCGGCCCGATCATGCGGGCAAGAATGTCCGACGTGCCGCCCGGCGCAAACGGCACGATGATGCGCACTGGCCCCTTGAAGTCCTGGGCCTGCGCGATGGATGGCGCGGATATGAAAGCGGCGATGGCAGCAGCCGTCAGGGCTACAGCCCGGATCATGCGGGTCTTCATCTGGCGTTCCTCCAAGAATATGTTGGCCAATGGTGTTGGCTGGACGGTCTGCGCCGCCTGCTGTCGGTCATGGTAATGGACATTCGATGCCTGAATGAGTTAATTTCAGACTAGATCAATACCTTTTTTGGATCGATGTTCGAGCTCAGCCAACTCAGATGCTTCGTTGCCGTGGCCGAGGAGCTGCATTTCGGCCGCGCGGCGCAGCGCCTGAACCTGACCCAGCCGCCGCTGAGCCGGCAGATCCAGCTGCTGGAACATGCGCTGGAGGTCAAACTGTTCGACCGCACCAGCCGTTCCGTAATGCTGACGCCGGCTGGCGCCACCTTCCTGCCGGAAGCGCGCCGTCTGCTCGGCCTGTCGGAAGCCGCCGCACTGTCGGTGAAGCGTACGGCGCGCGGCGAGGCCGGCACGGTCAGCATCGGCTTCACGGCGGTATCGGGCTATGACTTCCTGCCACGCATGATCGCCGATTTTCGCAAGGCCGCACCCGATATCGATCTGATCCTGCGCGAGATGGTTTCCGCCGATCAGCTTGAGGCGCTGGCGGGCGGGCGGATCGATATCGGCCTGATCCGCCCACCCTTCAGCCGCGTCGAACTCAATTCCAAATGCGTGGTGCGTGAGCCGCTGATGCTGGCCGTCCCGGTCGATCATCCGCTGGCCAAAACCGAGCGCGTGAGCCTGGCCGATCTCGACCGCCAGCCCTTCGTCACCTACTCACCCTATGAGGGACGGTATTTCTACGACCTGCTGGCGGCGATCTTTGCCGCAGCCGGCATCGCCCCGCAATATGTGCAGTATATCAGCCAGATTCATTCCGTCCTCGGCCTGGTGCGGGCCGGGCTTGGCCTGGCGCTGGTGCCGCAGGCGGCGACCAATCTGCGCTTCCGGGGCGTGCTGCTGCGGCCGATCGATGTCGGCGCCCATATCGTGGAACTGCATCTGGCCTGGCGGCGCGGCAACACCAATCCCTCGCTGCCGGTGCTGCTGGCCCAGGTGCCCGGTCTGGGGTGAGGCCCGCAGGGTCGGTATTTCCAGGCCTGCAGCCGAGGCTAAGCCCTTGGAACCACAGGCCGCTTGACACAATCGGGCCGCCTCTTTATACGCTCCGTTCTGGCGGGCGGTTAGCTCAGCGGTAGAGCACAGCATTCACATTGCTGGGGCCACTGGTTCAATCCCAGTACCGCCCACCATTTTCTCACAACGCTTTTCCGCATCTCCTGTCACCGCTATCGGGGTCGAATGCTTCGCCGTCAGCGTAGCGAGAACGAATCCATCGCCTCGACATCGAAGGAATACGACACCAGCGTTATCCCCGCCGGAATGCCGAGCCGCGAGTAGTGCAGCGTAGGGGACGTGATGCGACAGAGATCGGGCTGGCCGCGCCGCAGCAGTTCCGACACATGGTTGTGCAGGAAATAGCCATAGGCCCGGTCGCTGAGCGTGCGCAGGTCGCGACCGAGAATGCTGCGGTCGACATTGACCGAATGAGCCGCCGCTGCGCCGCCGCAATGGACGGTTCGAATCGAATCGTCCGCCTTGATCATGATATGCACATAGGCTAGCAGCCCCCTGTCGCCGAGCAGCTCGGGCAGCGACGTGCCGGCATTGCGGATGTCGGGCACAGCATCCAGCAGGCGGCTGGCGATCGGATTGTTGCGCGCCACGCTCATCGGCAGCGGCTGCGCCGACCATCCATGCGGCGTACGCACCTCGTCCATCAGGCCCGGAAAGCCGATGCTGGTGAAGTAATCCTCCAGCGCCTCGACTTCCTGGAACAGGATCGGATCGCGCCCCGCCCGTTTCGCCGACAGCGCGGCCGGCGTGAGGCCGACGGAACCGGCGACATCCTCGATCTTCACCTGGGCCTTCTCGGCCCGCCACAGCAGGGCCTTGTCCAGACGCTCCGCCAGCCCTGCATGAAGGGTCGGTTTCAAGGGGTGGATCTTGTCGTCCATTGTCTGGGCTATGCCTCGAGGGTAGCCCGGATTATCAGCCCGCCACCGCCGTGGTCAATGCTCGGCGATCACGGCCGCACCGCCGGCGTCTCCATCGGCATGCCGGCTGCGCGGCTGTTGAGATAGAGCTCCAGCTCCACCAGTTCGTCGGCGCCATAGGGATACGGCTCGGCACGCACGCCGGTCATGCAGTTGCGCAGGCGGCGCTGCAGCGACCCCATCGCCTGCCATTCCAGACGATAGATCGGATAGCCGGTCGGATGGGCCTGCGGAATCGGACTGCCGGCCAGCCGCTTGCCCCAGTTGTCGTCATGGCATTGCGCACAGGAGAAACTGAGCTGCCCCATGGGCGTGCCGAACAGCGTCTGGCCGCGCGCGCGCGCCGGCTGCAGCCGCGCATCATCAGGCGGCGCGACGGCCATGCCTTTCGACTGCTGCCCGATATAGGCGGCGAGACCCAGCAAGGCCCGGCTTTCGGGTTCATGGGCCGGCTGCTGCTGATGGGTCTGGCGGCAGGCATTGATGCGCTGCTGCAGGTCGACGGGCTTCTGTGTGCGCTCATCGAAGGCCGGGTAGCGCGCGGCGACACCGCGCATCGTCACCGTGGCATCGCCGTGGCAGGCCGCGCAGGATTTGGCCGCAGCTCCCGGCGCTTCGCTCCACAGCGCTTCGCCTTCCGCCACCCAGAGCATGGCGGGGTTGAGCGTGTCGTCCTGCTGCATCGCCTGGGTATCGCGGGTCATGAAGTCGAAGCCGGACCTGCGCTCGGCCAGCGGAATATCCGCGGCCATGGCGATGCCACCCAGCATGACGACCAATAGCAGCAGGACAGACCGGATCATGTCGCAGCGATCATGTGACCGTGATCGTCGCGGTTTCAGTCTGCGAGAAACCGTTGTCGCCGTCCCAGGTGAAACTGAGCGTGCCGCTCTGGGTTGCGACCGTGCTGAAACTGATGAAGGGGTTGGCGGCGACCGCCTGATGCAGGTCGGCGCTGAACACCTCTTCCCCGGCATAGCGGCAGGTGAAACGCCGCAGGATGTCGCGCGGCACCACCTTGCCATCGGCACCAGGCCGGTAGCCGGTTTCCATCACATGCGAGATCAGCGTCTTGATCTCGATGATCTCGCCTTTCTTCGCGGTCTTGGGCAGGCTGATCAATGCGCGCGCCATGGCGATCACTCCACACAGGCGGCAAGGGTCACGATCACCTCGACCTGATCGGACCAGAACGTGCCATCGCTGAATCCCGCCACGGCAATCACTTTCTGCGAGGTGGCGAGCCGCATGCGGGTCGTCACGGATGCCCGTCCGGCCCGCGGGCCGAAGCGGAAGACCGCCACATTGGGCTGCGGATTCTGCTCGGTGAAGATGGCGATGGCGCGCACATGGTTGTCCGGCGTCATCGGGCTGTCGGCCTTCACGGTCACCGAGACCGAATTGCCGTTCTCCACCAGCGGCGGCAGGTCCAGTTTGATGCGCCCGCGCTGCGGCGAAACATTGCCGGTGAATTCGGCAATCGCACCGGCCAGTTCGGCCGGTGTGGCAAAGGCATCGGGACGCAGCACCAGCAGGCCGGTCAGGCCCATGCCGCCGATCAAGGCCGTCCGTCGCGTCACCGCTCGCCCGTCCATGCGTTACTCCTGCAAGGTCTTCAGAAACGCCACCACATCCTCGATCTCCTGCGCCGTCAGCACCGTGGCATTCTGCCAGGCCGCACCGACGCGATTGAGACCATCGACACGATAGTAAGGCGGCATGATGGTTTCCGCATTCACCCGTCGTGAATCAACGATCCGCAAACGCAACTGTCCTTCCGACCAGCGCGAACCGGCGCCGGCCAGCGAGGGCGCAAGATTGCCCTGGAAGCGCTCCTCGGCAAACGGTCCGCTATGGCAGAGCAGGCAAAGCCCCTTCTGCCGGCTGACCACGATGCCGCGCCCGCGTCCCGCATCGCCGGTGCGCCCGGCGAGCGGTTGCGGGATCGCATCGCCGGCAGCCGTATAGGCGACCGGCGGTTCGGCATGAACCGAACCGCCCGTAAGCGCCGCCAGCATACCCAGCGCAATCGCCAGCCGAAGCCCCACTCAGTCCGCGCCCGTCAGGCCGACTTCAGATCGTGGTTCTTGAGCGGCAGGTCGCGGATGCGCTTGCCGGTGGCCGCAAAGATCGCGTTCAACACCGCTGGCGCCGCCACGGCGATGGTGGGTTCGCCCACACCGCCCCAGAAGCCGCCCGACGGCACGATCACGGTCTCCACCTTCGGCATCTCGTCGATGCGCATCATCGTGTAGGTATCGAAATTCTCCTGCTCGATGCGGCCCTTCGCCACGGTGCACTCGCCATAGAAAGCTGCCGTGAGGCCGTAGACGAAGGAGCCTTCCACCTGGGCCGCGATCTGCTGCGGGTTGACGGCATAACCCGGATCGGTGGCCGCGACGATGCGGTGCACCTTGATCTTGCCATCCTTGCCCACCGACACTTCGGCACAGGCCGCCACATATGAGCCGAAGCCCATGCATTGGGCCAGGCCACGGAAGATGCCGGCAGGTGCCGGCTTCGACCATTCGACCTTCTCAGCCACCGCGTTCAGCACGGCCAGGTGCTTGGGGTGATTGACCATCAGCTTGCGACGGAATTCCAGCGGATCCGTCTTGGTCTCATGGGCCAGCTCGTCGACGAAGCTTTCCAGATAGATCGTGTTCTGGTTCAGGTTCACCCCGCGCCAGAAGCCCGGCGGCACATGCGGGTTGCGCATGGCGTGATCGATCAGCAGGTTCGGGAAGGTATAGCCGATGGCCGCTTCCGGGCCGCCGGGATTGAGCCCCTGGAACACCACCGGATCGAGCCCGTTGCGGATATTCTGCGGGAAGATGCCGGCGACGATGGACTGGCCGGAGATGCGCATATGCAGGCCGGTCACTTCATTCTTGTCGTTCAGCGCCGCCGTCATCTTGCACTGGGTGATCGGGTGATAGCGGCCATGGGTCATGTCCTCTTCACGCGACCAGATCAGCTTGACCGGCGTGCCGGGCATTTCCTTGGCAATGGCCACGGCCTGCCGGACCCAGTCATGCACTGCGCCGCGCCGGCCGAAACCGCCGCCAAGGTGCAGCTTGTAGACTTCGCATTGCGCCGGCGGCAGACCGGAGGCTTCCGAAGCGGCGGCCAGGGCGGCCTCACCATTCTGCGTCGGCGTCCACACCTCGCAACGCTGCGGCGTGTATTTCGCCGTGGCGTTCATCGGCTCCATGGTGGCGTGATTCTGGAACGGATAGGAGTAGGTGGCCGTGACCTTGCGTGCCGCACCGGCGAGCGCCGCTTCCACGTCGCCGACCTTGTTGCCGGGCGCCGCCTCCTTCGCATCCAGGCCTTCCTTCAGCGTGGCGGCGATGGTGGCGCTGGAGACATTGGCATTCGCGCCTTCATCCCAGACGATGGGCAACTCATCGAGTGCGGATTTTGCCCGCCACCAGGTATCGGCAACCACGGCAACGGCGCTGTCGCCGACCTGCACAACTTTTTTCACGCCGGGCTTTTTCATCACCGCGGTGGCATCGAAGCTTTTCACCTTGCCGCCGAAGACCGGGCAATCCTTGATCGCCGCATTGAGCAGGCCGGGCAGCTGCAGATCGACACCATAGACCTGCTTTCCGGTCAGCTTGTCGACGGTATCCAGCCGCTTGACCGGCTTGCCCACCACCTTCCAGTCCTTCGGGTCCTTGAGCGGCACATCGGTCGGCGGCGTCAACTTCGCCGCCGCATCGGCCACCTTGCCGTAGGAAGTTTTGCGGTTCGACGGCTTGTGCGTGATGACGCTCTTCTCCGCCACGCATTCCGTCACGGGCACTTTCCACTGTTCGGCCGCAGCCTGTACCAGCATCATGCGCGCCGCGGCACCACCCTTGCGGACGTAGTCATGCGACTCACGGATGCCGCGGCTGCCGCCGGTGGAGAAATTGCCCCAGGCGCGGTTGCGTGCCAGGTTCTGGCCAGGTGTGGGATATTCGGTGGTCACCTTCGACCAGTCGCATTCCAGTTCCTCGGCCACGAGCTGGGCCAGGCCGGTGAGCGTGCCCTGCCCCATCTCGGAACGGGCGATGCGGATCACCACGGTATCGTCGGGCTTGATCACCACCCAGGCATTGATCTCGGGCACGGCCTTCGGCTGCGCCAGTGCATCGAAGGGGATATGGAAGCCGATGGTCAGGCCGCCGGCAGCGGCAGCCGATCCGGCGATGAAGCCGCGGCGAGAGACTTTCTTGCGGGACAGGGATGTCATGGCAGTCATGATGGCTCTCCTCCCGCTTAGCTGCGCGTGCGCGGCGCGGCGGCGCCCATGCCGGCGGCCTGATGAATGGCGCTGCGCACGCGGTTATAGGTGCCGCAGCGGCAGATATTGGTGATCTCGTTGTCGATATCGGCGTCGGTGGGCTTCGGCGTCTTTTTCAGCAGCGCCGCCACCGCCATGATCATGCCGACCTGGCAATAGCCGCATTGCGGCACATCCTGGTCAAGCCAGGCCTTCTGCACCGGATGGCCGCCATTCGGCGACAGGCCTTCGATGGTGACGATCTTCTGCTTCTCATTGATGGCGGAAGCCGGCATGGCACAGGAGCGCACCGCCTCGCCATCCACATGCACCGTGCAGGCGCCGCATTGCGCGACGCCGCAGCCGTATTTGGTGCCGGTCAGCTTGAGCTGTTCGCGGATCACCCAGAGCAGCGGCGTATCCTCCTCGGCTCGGAACTCGCGCACTTTGCCATTCACATTGAGCTTGGGCATTGCCGTCCTCCTGGTCCGCCGCGGGGCGCGGCGCTGCTGCTATTCGGGCTTTAGGGCGTCGTCAGTATACAACCGGGACCGGTTGCAGCGCCGAGGCACATGTTTGTGATAGGCGGCGAAACATGGGCCGGCCCGTGTGCACTGCACCCAAACCCTGCGGCGCGCCATCCCGTTTGGATTGCAGTTGACAGGTCTGGGGCAATTTAGATAAATCGATTTAGTAAATCGATACACCAAATCATAAAAAGACCACCAACCGGGAAGGAAACCAACCATGTCGATCACGCGTCGTCACTTTGTCGGCGCTGGCGCCGGCCTCGCCGCCGCCAGCCTGTTCCCCGCGCCTGCCATCCTGGCCCAGGGCGCGCCGATCACCTTCCGCGTTTCGTCCAGCATGCCGATCGACCCCAATGCGGCGCATCATGCCTGGTTCGACATCTTCCAGAAGAATCTGAAGGCCAAGGTCGGCGACAAGATCCGGCTGGATTTCTTCCCCAACGGCCAGCTCGGTAAGGAAGCCGATGTGGTGCAGCAGGTCATCATCGGCTCGGTCGACATGATGATCACCGGCTCGTCGATCTGGGCCACCGCCGTGCCCGAACTCGGCGCGCTGGATCTTGGTTTCCTGTTCGACAACTACGCCCATGGCGCCAAGGCGCTGGATGCCGGCGTGGGCAAGACCTTCGAGGCCATGCTGGATGAGCGCAAGGGCGTCAACGTGCTGGGCTGGGGCTTCCATTTCGGCGCCCGCAGCGTCTACACCCGCACCAAGGCCGAGAACCTGGCCGGCCTGAAGAGCGTCAAGCTGCGCGTGCTGCCGGCGCCGGCCTTCATCGAGACGTTCAAGCTGATGGGTGCCGTGCCGGTGCCGATCCCGGTCAACGAGCTGTATACCGCGCTACAGACCGGCGTGGTCGATGGCTTTGAGCATGATCCGGCCACCGTGCTGTCGAACCGCTTCTACGAAGTGGCCAAATTCTGCCTGCGCACCGACCATCTGTTCAGTCCGATGATCTGCGCCATCGGCAAGCGCGGCCTGGCCAAGGTGCCGAATGACATGAAGGCCGCCTTCATGGCCGCCGCCCGCGACGCCACCGTGGCCGAGCGCGCCATCGCCGATGCCAAGGCGACCGAAGCGATGAAGGAGCTGGAGAAACTGGGCGTCACCTTTACGCCCTTCCCGGCCGCTGACCGCGCCGCGATCTCCAAACCGATCTCGGATACACTGTATGCGCAGTTCATGACCCAGTATCCGGCGACCAAGCCGGTGTTCGACGCCATCGCCAAGGCGCGCGGCTAAACATCCTGGACCCAGGCTCCGGTCACGCCCTGCAAGGCGGACCGGAGCCGACAAGGAAAGTATTGTCATGAACAGCAGTGCGCCGCTTCCCGATGCTCCCCTCCTGTATGCCCGCTACGGCCGCATGGGCGGCGTGCTGCGCCACGGCCTGAGCGTGATCGAACACGCCGCCGGCCTGGCCCTGGCGGTCGACGTGCTGGTGGTCTTCGCCTCGGTGATCTATCGCTATTTCCTACATGACCCCGTCGACTGGGCCGAGGAAGTGGCCCGCGCCCTGATGGTGCTGCTGGTCTTCTTCGGCGCCGCCACGGCGCTCGGTCGCAGCCACCATGCCGGCATCGACGTTTTCCGCGCTGCCTTCCCGCTGCACTGGCAGGCGGCCCTGGTGCAGTTCGGCCGCTGGGTTGTCGTCGGCGTGGCGCTCGCCCTGCTGGCCACGACCTATTCCTTGATCGAGGAAAGCGCCGGCCAGACCACACCGCTGGGCCTGCCGCACGGCATCTATATCTATCCGGTGCTGGTCGGCAGCCTGTGCATGGTGGTCTTCGCGCTGGCCAATGCCTTCGAGGCGTCGCGTGCCCTGGCCTTCGGCACCCTGGCCGTTGCGATCATCCTGGGCGCTGGCCTCTGGCTCTGGCACACGCTGGCCTGGGCCTCGGCACCTTCGCCGCTGGTTCTGCTGCTGGTCGGCTTCATCGGCAGCGTGGTGATCGGTGTGCCGATTGCCTTTGCCCTGGCCTTCGCATCCCTGGCGTATTTCCTCGCCGATCCCTCCCTGCCGATGGTGATCTATTCGCAGCAGGTGTCGGCCGGCGCCGATCATTTCGTGCTGCTGGCGATTCCCTTCTTCGTGCTGGCCGGACTGGCGATGGAAGCGAACGGCATGTCCTCGCGCCTGATCGAGCTGCTGTTGCGCATGATGGGTCGCATGCGCGGCGGCATCAACCTGATCACCATCGTCGCCACCGCGGTTTTCTCCGGCATCTCCGGCTCCAAGCTGGCCGATATTGCCGCCGTCGGCGGCATCATCATGCCGGCGGTGCGGCGCAGCCGGCAGGATCCCAATGAAACCGCAGGCCTGCTCGCATGCACGGCCGTGATGGCGGAAACCATTCCGCCCTGCGTCAACATGATCATCTTCGCCTTCGTCGCCAATGTGTCGGTCGGCGGCCTGTTCGTGGCCGGCCTGGTGCCGGCGGCTTTCCTCGCCTTGCTGCTGGCAGCCGTCGCCATCTGGTTTGGCGGCAAGGTCGATCCGCAGTATCTGAAAGCCAGCGACCGCTCGATGGCGCAACTGATCGTTGGCTCCCTGGTGGCCCTCATCATGATCCTGATGATCGGCCGTGGCGTCATGGCCGGCCTGGCGACCTCGACCGAGATTTCCGCCTTCGCCGTGGTCTATGCCCTGGTCGTCGGCGGCCTGGCCTTCCGCGAGCTGACCACGCGCATAACCATAAAGCTGTTCGTGCAGTCAGCAGCCATGGCCGGCAGCATCCTGTTCATTGTCGCCGCCGCTTCGGGCTTTGCCTATGCGCTGACCATCGAACAGATTCCCACCCTGATCTCGCAGACCATGATCGAGTTCGGTCACAAATACGGCAGCGTCATGTTCGTTCTGCTCGCCACCGTGGTGATGATCTTCTTCGGCGCTGTGCTGGAAGGCGCGCCGGCGCTGATCATCTTCGGCCCGCTGCTCACCCCCATCGCCGCCCAGCTTGGCGTCAGTCCCCTGCATTTCGGCACCGTGATGGTCATCGCCATGGGCTTTGGGCTCTTCGCCCCTCCCGTCGGCCTGGGGCTGTTCGCCACCTGCGCGATGACCGGCACCCGGGTTGAGGATGTGGCGCGTCCGATGGCAAAATACCTTGCCATCCTGGCTTTGGGGCTAATTATACTGGTGCTGTTTCCGACCTTCTCGCTCTGGCTTCCTGCAAAATTCGGCATGAACTGATCCCATGTCCACTATCAGCGATGTTGCCAGACTGGCCGGGGTTTCCACATCGACGGTGTCGAATGTGCTGAACGGCCGTGTCGAGCGCATGAGCAAGGAAACACTCGACCGCGTGCAGCAGGCGGTGGCCGAACTCGGTTTCCGCCCCAACCGCACCGCGCGCCAGCTTAAGACCGGCGAGACCCAGCTGCTCGGCCTGCTGGTGCCCTCGATGGGCAATCCGTCTTACGGCCTGCTGGCCCGCGAGATCGAGCGGGTGTCGCGCGAGCGCTACGGCTATCGCGTCATCGTCGCCAACACCTATCGCCAGCCGGACCAGGAACGCGCTTTCCTCGACGACCTGTGGTCGCAGGGCGTACGCGGCGCCATCGTCATCTCCTCGCTGGCCGACGAAGCCCATTTCGAGGAGCCGGTGGCGCGTGGCCTGGTCACGGTGAGCTATGACAGCCATGCCCGTCGCGACCGTCAGCCGATCCTGGATTATGTCTCGGCCGACAACGTGGCTGGCGCCAGCCTCGCCGTGCAGCATCTGGTGGCCGAGGGCCACCGCACCATCGCCTTCCTCACACCCTCGGGCTGGACCTTCAGCCGTGCTGAAAAACGCGAGGGCTTTCTCCATGCCGCGAAAGAAGCCGGCATACAGGGCGTGATCATCGCCGGCAGCACGGCGTCGCATTACGCCGATGAGGAAATGGCCGAACTGGGCCAGAGCCTGGCCGCACCGCTGGCCGGGCACCCCGATAAACCGACGGCTGCCGTCGCCATCAACGACATGATGGCCATCGGACTGATGGCCGGCCTGCGCGATCTGGGCTTCTCACTGCCAGGCGATATGTCGGTGATCGGCATGGACGGCATTCCACTCGGCGCCTATACGGCACCGCCCCTGACCACCGTCTGCCTGCCGCTGCCGGAACTGGCCCAGACCATGGTCGACCGCATCATGCTGCGTCTCAAGCAGCCCGATACCGCACCGGGCGAATTTCGATTTGCCTCTTCCCTGCTGCTCCGCGATTCCGTTGCCGCGCCAGCCAAGCGGCGCGCCAGCGTCAAGCCATCCCGGTGATCCGACCCATCATGCGTATCCTGCTCACCCACACGCCCGATGCTTTCCAGAACTATTATGGCGAAGATGCCCTGGCCGGCCTGCGCATCCATGGCGAGGTGCGACTGCACAAGGGCGCGACGCCGCTCGACACGGCAGCGCTGATCGCGGCGGCCCATGACTGCGATGTGATCGTGTCCGACCGCCAGACGCCCGGCGAAGCCGCCGTCTTCGAATCCCTGCCCAACCTGGTCGCTTTCCTGCGCTGCGCCATCGATATCCGCACGATTGACCTGGCGGCGGCGAGCAAGGCCGGCGTGCTGGTCACCCAGGCCACCGCTGGCTTCATCGATGCGGTGGCCGAACTGGCGGTCGGCTTCATGGTCGACCTGTCGCGCGGCGTCAGCGCCGCCGTGCACGCCTATCAGACCGGACAGCCGCCCGCCATCCGTATGGGCATCCAGCTGTCGCGCGCCAGTGTCGGCATCATCGGTTATGGCGCCATCGGCCGGCGCACGGCCGCACTGGCCCATGCCTTGGGCATGACGGTTCTGGCCTGCGATCCGTTTGCGCAGATCACCGAGCCTTATGTGGAACAGGTGGCTATGCCCCATCTGCTACATGCAGCGAAATTCGTGATCTGCCTGGCCCCAGCCAATGCCCAGACCGAAAAGCTGATGGATGCGCGGGCCTTCGCCGCCATGCAGCCGGGCAGCTATTTCATCAACCTGTCGCGCGGCGACCTGGTGGATGAGGCTGCCCTGGTGCAGGCGCTGGACAGCGGCCATCTGGCCGGCGCAGCGCTGGATGTCGGCCGTGCACCGGACCAGATGCCGTCACCCCTGCTGGCCCGGCGCAGCGATGTGATCGCCACGCCGCATATCGGCGGCCTGACGCCCGAAGCGGTGTCGCATCAGGCCTTCGACACCGTGAAACAGGTAGCGGCGCTGGCCGCTGGTCAGGTGCCGCCGGGCGCCGTCAATGCTACGGCAGCACGGCGGCTGGTTCGCCTCGGCGTCACCGTCGCGTAATCCGCTCAGCTGCGGCGCTTGGCCCGCAGTTTCAGAGTCTGCAGCAGCATCATATCGCGTTCGGCGCTCAACTCTGCAATCGAGCGGCCATTCGCTTCGGCTTCCACGCCGCGCACGATGGCCTCCTTCACCGCAGGCGTGAGCGATGGATTGCCCAGCGAGGCCCAGCGCTTTTCCTGGCTGGGACCGAGATGGTCGAGATAATGGCGGATGCCGCCGTCGCCGCCACCCAGGTGATAGGTCATATGCGCGCCCTGGATCGACCAGCGCAGGCCCGGCCCTTCCACCAGCGCCCTGTCGACATCTTCGACATCGGCGATGCCCTCGGCGACGATATTGACCGCTTCGCGATACAGCGCCGAGGCCAGCCGGTTGGCGATATGGCCGGGCGCTTCCTTCTTCATGCGCACCGGCACCTTGCCCATCGCGGTGTAAAAGGCGATCACGCGGCGCACCACGGCATCGTCGCTGCCGAAGATTTCCACCAGCGGTACCAGATGCGGCGGATTGAAGGGATGCGCCACCACCACCTGCGCAGCTTTCGCCACGCCTTCGGTCAGATCGGACCAGGCAAAGGACGAGGTGCTGCTGGCAATGATCGTATCGGGCGCTGCCGCGAAAATATCGGCATAGAGCCGACGCTTCAAATCGATCTTTTCCGGCGCATTCTCCTGCACCAGGTCGGCGTCCTTCACCGCGGCTGACAGGCGGCGCAACAGCTTCACCTTACCGCGACCGCGCAGGCCAAGCTGGGCGAGCTGCCTGCGCGCCACCAGCATGCGCGGACGGAAAGCAGCGAGCGCGGTTTCGTCGGGATCCCAGACCGTCACATCGATGCCACCGGCCGTGAACAGCGCCGCCCAGCTCACGCCGATCAGGCCGCCGCCAACGATGGCCACGCGCTGCACAGGCAGATCGATCTGCGTCATGGGTCTTTATCCTTTGAATATTAAGCGGCAGCCGGCGGAAAAACCTGCGCGGCAAAGCGCGGGTAGGTCTCGGCGATCTCTGCGGCAATACGCGTCCGCATCAGCCCCAATACATCGGCATCCGGCGCCGGGGTCTGCGGCACGGTGTCCGGGCAATCGAAATCGAAGCCGGTATTGTCGCGCACCTCTTCCACACTGTGACCCGGATGCACGCTGTCCAGCCGGAACCGCAGCCTGCTCTTGTCGAAGGCAAACCAGCACAGGTTGGTCAGCAGGCCGATGGGGCCGCCGGGCCGATACGTACCGTCATTCTTCGGACCGGCCGAGGAAATGAAATCCACCTTCGGCACCAGCACGCGGCGCGAATGCTCCTCGCGGAACAGGATGACGCGTGGCACCAGGTAATAGAGATAGCCCGAACCGAAGGAGCCCGGCCAGCGCACGTCAGTCTGCGGATATTCGCCGCCGGCACCGACGAGATTGATATTGGCCTGGCCATCAATTTGCCCGCCGCCAAGGAAGAAAGCATCCAGCCGACCCTGGGCTGCGATATCGAACAGCTCGACGCCGCCGTTGCAGAAGAAATCGTTGCGCACGCTGCCCAGGATATTCACGCGCAGCCGACCACCCGACTGCGCCCGCGCCAGCAGCGCGCCGGCACCGGGGATCGGCGAGGAGGCGCCAGTGGCGACAATGCGACAGCCCTGCAGCAGCCGTGCGATGGTGTGGATCAGCAATTCCTGGCGGCTGAAGGACATGGCTTACTCGGCTGCCCGCCGATCATGCACGAAGAGATCGAGATAGCGCCGGAAACCCTCCTCCGTGCGCGCCAGTTCGCCATATTGTTTCAGATGCGCCTCGTCGTAATCGTAGATATCCCAGAGCTTGAGCGGCCATGCGCCGCGCGGCGCCTGGGCGATGCCACCAATGTAAGCTGCCGTCAGCGTACCGGCGGCGCTTTCTTCGGTGGCCAGCAGATCGAGATCACGGATTTCCTCCACCGTCACCAGCGCCTGGGCGGAGGCATGCGCCATCGCCACCAGCTCGCGGCGGCGGCCGATGAACACATTGCCGTTGCGGTCGGCATAGGGCGCGTGGAAGACGGCGAAATCCGGCCGGATTGCCGGCAGCAGCACGATTGGGTCTTGTTCGGTATTGAACGGATTGTCGATCACCTGCCAGTCCGGGCGATTGGCCAGAAGATCGGTACCGAGCAGGCCACGCAGCGGCATGAAGGGTAGCCCCTTGCCGGCGGCCTGGATGGCGGCATGGATGGCCGGACAGGTGGCGTCCATCATGCGGAACTGCTTTGCCTTCAGGCCGACCTGGAAGCGGTGCGCCGTGCCGTATTCGCCGAGCGTGATAGCCGAGGTTTCCACCGTGGCCACGCAGCCGGCGCCGATCAGCATCTCGGTCTGCAGGCCCGAGGCCGGCACACAGACCACATGGAGGCCGCGGATACCGCGGCGGATCATGGCGCGGGTCATCTCCATGGCGACACCGGAATAATCCGGCGGCACGGCGATCTTGGAGCCATCGGGGATCATCGCGGCAAGCTGGTCGAGACCGGTCATGGCGCCTCCTGTTGCTTCCTCCCGTTCTATTTAGGGGCAACAGGGCGCGTCGTCTATCGGGGACGGTGCTGCGCCGCCTCATATGGCGGCGCAGCATGGCGGAATCAGCCGCGCAGCTTGTTGATCCAGGCTTCCAGTGCCACCATCAGCTTCTGGATGAATTCGCGGGTCGGCTGGTCGGTCAGCTTGCCTTCGGCATCGAACTTGGTCTGCGCCATGCCGATAAAGACTTCCGGCTTGTTCACCGGGAAAGCATTCAGGAACACCATCATCTTGCGCAGGTCATACTGCGCGCGGCCGGTACCCAGCGGCCCCATGGCGGCGCCCATGATGGCGACCGGCTTGCCGTCGAACGGCTGGGGCTGCAGGCGCGAGACCCAGTCGATGGCGTTCTTCAGCACGCCGGGGATCGAGAAATTGTATTCCGGGGTGACGATCAGGATGGCATCGGCCTCGCCCAGCGCCTTGCCCAGGCGCTGCACCGGCGCCGGGAAGCCCTGCTGCTTGATGTCGTCATTGTACAGCGGCAGATCGCCAATCTCGGCCGGCGTGATGGTCATGCCGGCCGGCGCTTCCGCGATGGCGACGCGCAACGCCGCGGCGTTGTAGGAAGCCTTGCGAAGACTGCCGCACAGGGCGGCGACGCGGATCGGTGCAGTCATGGGAAACCCTTTCGTTTCTGAAGGCGGTTATTGTTCCGCCTGGAAGATTTCGCTGCGGCGCTTGCCGAGCTGCGGCAGCAGTACCAGACAGGGCACCAGCAAAGCCAGTACGATCAGCGTGGCGGCCAACGGCCGGGTGACAAAGACGCTGGCATCGCCATCGGACAGCGCCATGGCGCGACGCAGATGCTCCTCGATCAGCGGCCCGAGTACGAAACCCAGTACCAGCGGCGCCGGCTCCAGGTCGAGCTTGGACAGCAGATAGCCGAGCAGGCCGAAGCCGACCGCCAGCCAGACCTCGAAGGCGCTGCCATTCACGCCATAAACGCCGATGCAGCAGAACAGGAAGATCGCCGGGAACATCAGGCGATACGGCACCTTCAGGAACTGAATCCAGATCCCGACCAGCGGCAGGTTGATGATCACCAGCATGATATTGCCCAGCAGCATGCTGGCGACCAGGCCCCAGAACAGATCCGGCCGCTCGGTCATCACCGTCGGGCCCGGCGCGATGCCATGGATCATCATGCCGCCAACCAGCAGCGCCAGTACGGCATTCGGCGGAATGCCGAGCGTGAGCAGCGGAATGAAAGACGCCTGGGCCGCGGCATTGTTTGCCGATTCAGGGCCGGCCAGGCCCTCCACGGCACCATGGCCGAATTCTTCCGGATGGCGCGACAGGCGCTTTTCCAACCCATAGGAACTGAAGGAAGCGAGGATCGCGCCACCGCCGGGCAATACGCCCAGGATGGTGCCGAGAATGGTGCCGCGCAGCACGGCCGGGACCGCGCGCCGGGCCTCCTCGCGCGAGGGCCACAGGCGGCCGACCTTCTTCACCATACCGCCCTGCGTCTGGGTACCGTCGAGATTGCGCATCACTTCGGCGATGCCGAACAGTCCAACCGCCAGCGGCACGAAGCCGATGCCATCGGACAGCTCGGGGATATCGAAGGTCAGGCGGGCATAGCCCGTATTGACGTCACGCCCCACCGTACCCAGCACGACGCCCAGGCCGACCATGGCGATGGCTCCCAGCATCGAACCATGCGACATCGCAATCGAGATCGACAGGCCGAGCAGCATCAGGCCGAAATACTCGGCCGAGCCAAAAGCCAGCGCCAGTTTGGCGAATTCCGGACCGAACAGCACGTTCAGCATGGTGCCGACGATGCCGGCAAAGAACGAGCCGAGCGCTGCAATCGCCAGCGCCGAACCGGCGCGGCCGCGCACCGCCATCTGGTAACCATCGAGACAGGTGACCACGGAGGCCGTCTCGCCCGGCACCTTCATCAGGATCGAGGTGGTGGAACCGCCATATTGCGAGCCGTAATAGATGCCGGCCAGCATGATGAGGGCCGCGACCGGCGAGAGATAGAAGGTGACCGGCAACAGCATGGCGATGGTGGCAACCGGTCCGATGCCCGGCAGCACACCGATCAGCGTCCCGCATAACGCACCGAGAAAGCAGAACAGCAGGTTGCCCGGCTGTAACGCAATGCCGAGGCCAGTGGCGAAATGCTCCAGCGATTGCATCATGTCAGCGGAACTCCGGCCAGATCGGCACCTGCAGACGCAGGCCGTAGCCGAACAGCAATGTCACGAAAGCGGCGAGCACGACAGCAGCCGTGACCCGCTCCTTCAGCGACAGGTCACGCGAGGCGAGACCGGCAATGAAAGTGGTTACAGCCGCCGTCAGCGCCAGGCCGAGCCAGGACAGCAGCAGGGCGAACATCGCCATGGCTGCCGGGATGACGAAAGCGCGCGGTGTGAAACCGCCGGTCGAGGCTGCAGTGACGGGAGCGCGGAACAAAGCACGGAGCGCCATCAGAATGCCGAGCAGCAGCAACAGGCCACCGGTCAGTTGCAGCATGAGCCCTGGGCCGATATCCGAGAGATCGCCGCTCGGATATCGCCAGGTCAGAACAAGCACCAGCGCGCCGGCAAGTGTGGAAAACACGCCGGCGCGGAAGTCCCTGGCGGCAGGCAGGCTGGTCACTGCCGGTTCCCGTTTACTGCTGTTGCTGCTGGATGCCGTCATCCTGCATCACCTTCGCCCAGCGCTGGATCTCGGCGCCGAGATGGGTGTTGAAGGCGGCCGGCGTGCCGGTCTCGGGCAGGAAGTAGGCATCTTCCACCTGCTTGCGCACCTCGGGCTTGCCCAGCGCCGTGGTCACGGCGGCGTTCATCTTGGTGATGATGGCATCCGGCGTGCCGGCCGGGAAAGCCAGACCATACCAGGTGGTGACGTCGTAGCCGCGCAAACCGGCTTCGGCCACGGTGGGCGTGTTGGGCAGCGCCGGGAAACGCTTGGCCGACGTGACCGCCAGCGCCTTCAGCTCGCCGCCCTTGATCTGACCGATCACCGGGGCTGCCACTTCCACCAACAGCTCGACTTCGTTGCTGCGCACGGCGGCGATGGCGGCCGGCGTGCCGCGATAGGGAATGTGGCGGATTTCGCCGCCGCTCATGTTGCGGAAGACTAGGCCGGCGAAATGCTGGGTGCTGCCGACGCCGACGCTGGCGAAGCGGATCTTGCCCGGCTGCGCCTTGATCAGGTCGATCAGGGTCTTGCCGTCGGTTGCGGCCACGTCGTTGCCCGCCACAATGATCAGCGGCATGGTGGCCACCAGCGAAACCGGCGCAAACGACTTGTGCGAGTCATAGGGCAGCGATTTGTAGAGGCTGGCCGAAACCGCATGACCATTGTTCATCATGAAGATCGCCGAACCGTCCTTCGGCGATTTGGCGACAAAGTCGGCGCCGATGGTCCCGCCGGCGCCCGGCTTGTTTTCCACCACCACCGGCTGGCCGAGAATTTCCGACAGCGGCTGAGCAATGATGCGGGCGATGATATCGGTGCCGCCGCCGGCGCCGAAGCCGACCACCATGCGGATCGGCCGTGACGGCCAGTCCTGCGCCAGAACCGGCAGAGCGGCAAAGGTCGCGGTGAGGGCAACAGCCAGGGCGGTGAATGTGGTCTTCTTCATGGGTTCCTCCTCTATCGGCCGGCCCTGTGCCGGCTCTCTTTGTGGGTCAGTGCTGAAACTTACTCGCGAGCGGCCAGCCGGAAGTCGTAGTGCAGCCGCGCATAAGGCGTATCCAGTTTGCGTCCGGCCACCGTCTCGCCGGCCGGACGCTGCTCATACGGTGCGACCAGGGCGTCCTTGACGCCGAAGACCACATCGCTGTCGAGATAACTGTCGCCCTGTTCGAAGACATGGGTGACCAGCTTGCTGTAGCCGGGCGCCTCGATCATGAAATGCACATGGGCCGGGCGATACGGATGCCGCCCCTGGACGCGCAGCATGTCGCCGACCGGACCATCATCAGGGATCGGATAAGATGACGGCTTGACGGTCCAGAAATGGAAATGGCCCTGCTCATCGGTGAGGAAGCGCGCACGGCCATTGAGGTCGTCTGGATTCTGAAGTTGCTGCACGTCGTAGAAACCGGCTTCGTCGGCATGCCAGATATCGACGGTGGCACCGGCCAGCGGTTTGCCGTCAGCGCTGCTGACGCTGCCCTCGACATAGAGCGGCTGGCCTTTCATGCGGCCGCCGACATCGGCGCCCAACGGATACTGCGGTGGCTCGTCGACATAGAACGGCCCGAGCACGGTGGACAGCGTGGCGCCGCGGTCGCGGCGGTGGTTGATGGCATCCACCAGCATCGACGCACCCAGCGTATCGGACAGCAGGATAAATTCCTGGCGATGCTGGTCGCACATATGGCCGGTGCGGGTGAGGAACTTGATGCCCTCGAACCATTCTTCCTGGGTCGGCTCGACCTCGCGCAGGAAGGCGTGCAGATGCCGCACCAGCGCCTGGCTGATCTGCCGCGTGCGCGGATCGGCCCCCTGCCCCACCTTCTCCAGCACGGCATTGGTAATGGAGGCTTCGTCGAACTGGCGGGTCGGGGAGGCTTCACTCATCACGGCAACTCCGGGGCTTCGCCGGCATGGGCCCGGCGCAGCAGCGAGAGCAGCGGCGCGCGATCCAGCGGACGGGGATTCCAGTAGGGATTCTGCAAGGCGATATCGGCGGCCCGTTCGATGCCATCGGCTGGCATGCCGATGACAGCCAGCGAGACCGGGGCGCTCAGGCTGCGCGCCAGTCGCCACAGGCCAAGCGACGCGTTGTCGGCATCCAGCGCACGGGCGATGCGCTGCATCGCCTCGGGCATCGCCGGCGCGTTGTAGGCCAGAGCATAAGGCAGGATCACGGTATGGGTTTCGGCATGCGGCAGGTCGAAGCTGCCACCCAGCACATGGCAGAGCTTGTGATGCAGCGCCATGCCCACCGTGCCAAGGCAGACGCCGCAGAGCCAGGCGCCATAGAGCGCGGCAGCGCGGGCATCCATATTCTGCGGATCGGCCTGGATGGCCGGCAGCGCGGTGGCCAGGGCGCGAATACCCTCTTCCGCCATCAGGCTGGTCACCGGATTGGCGTCTTTGGCATACAGCGCCTCGGCCGCATGGGCGATGGCATTCATGCCGCTGGTGACAGAGACATTAACCGGCAGTCCAGACGTCAGATCGACGTCGTAGATCACCGCGCCGGGCCGGATCGACTCTTTCCGCTGAACGGTCTTCAGGCCGTCCTTGGTCTCGCCCACGGTCGGCGTCATCTCCGAGCCGGCATAGGTGGTCGGCACGGTGACCTGGGGCAGACCGGTGCGTAAGGCGAGTGCCTTGCCCAGACCGGTCGTCGAACCGCCGCCGACCGAGACCAGCGCATCGGCCTTCATATTTTGCAGCACGACCAGCGCCTGTTCGGTGACTTCGACCGGCGTATGCATGCGCGCGCCGGCAAAGCGGCCGGCGACCCGGCCGTCGGCAGCCGTTTCGGCCTGGTCGGCCAACCCGCCGCGCCCCGGCGTCGACAGCAGCAGCGCACGCGAGGCGCCGATCCGCACCAGTTCGGCGCCAAGCTGCGACAGCGTGCCCCGGCCGAAGATCACCTTCGACGGCAGGCTGCTGTAGACGAAGCTGCCGGGATTGAGCATCGACATGTCGGCGTCCGCGACCCTCAGGCGGCCGGCGCGAAGAACATCTGCGGCGACACGGTCTCGCCGCGCAGCCAGGCGGCACCGCGGGCATAGAGGGCCGTCACTTCCGGCCCCTTCAGACCCGGCATGTCGCGTTTCACCTTGTAGCCGATCTCCTCCTGGATATAGGCGAGATGGCGATAGCCTTCCGGCAGGGCCGCCAGCTTGGCCGGGTCGATGGCCGGAGCCTGCGACGGATCGATCGGATCGATGCGATCCTTCTCGTAGATCGGCTGGCGGACCACGATACCCCACTTGCCGTTCCGCTTTTCGATGAAGTCATAGAAACGGCCGGTGCAGACCACGTCGCAAGGCACGCCATGCACGGTGGAGCGCTGCGAGATGGTCATCTTGGTCTGCGAGATGGCGCGGCTGCCGTTCAGGTCGACCGAAATGCCGCCCAGGAAATGCAGGATGCTGACACCCTTGGCCCAGCCTTCCTGGCTGACCCGGATGAATTCGGCTGCCGGCCCCTGGAACCAGGTGGCCATCATCCAGCCGTCGTCATGCCAGACCGTGCGGAACCGCTCCCAGTCACCGGCATCGCGCCACACCGCCCAGTTCTGCAACAGCTCGGCGATGGTCAGGCGTTCGATCTGATCCGGATGCATTCTTTGTCCTCCCGCAGGAGCGCCTTGCTTGTCACGGCGCCTTCCTGTAAGTTCACATATATAAACTAGTTCAAATCTATGAAACCCGATAGCCCTGCCACTGTCAAGTCAGCCGACCGCGTCCTCGATATCCTCGAGGCGGTGGCCGCCGCGTCCGGCCGCGCCTCCTTTTCACAACTGATGAGCGATCTGGGGATTCCGCGCAGCAGCCTGTTCCAGCTGCTGGGCAACCTGACGGCGCGCGGTTATCTGGAGCAGGATTCGGCAACCCTGCGTTATCGGCTGGGCGTGAAAATCGGCGAACTGGGTCGACGGCGTCCGGCGCCACCGCTGCAGCAGATCATCCAGCCGCTGCTGAAACAGCTGAGCCAGGACACCAACGAAACCGTCGGCTTTTATGTGCGCGACGGCGACCATGTGACCGCCATTGCCACCCAGACCGGCGGCCAGGCGCTCACCTACACCATGCGGGTCAGCGAGAAGGCACCGCTCTATGCCATCTCGTCAGGCAAGATCGTGCTAAGCCGAATGAGCGATACCGAGGTGAAGGCCTATCTGGCCCGCACGCCATTCGAGAGATTCACGTCGCATACCCTGACCAGCGCCAAGCAGGTGATGGAGCAGCTGCGCAGCATCCGCGAGGAAGGCTTTGCCTATGCCCATGAGGAATTCACCGTCGGCATCATCGGCATCGGCACTGCCGTGCTGGTGAAGGACGAACTCGTCGGCATGGTGAACCTGGCCGTGCCCTCTGCCCGCTTCACCAAGACCAATGCGGCCATGCTGCGCCAGCATCTGCGTCGCGCCGCCGCCGATATGGCCGCCGCTATCGAGAAAGCCGTCTAGTAGCCGAGCGTCTCCGGCAGCCAGAGCACCAGCTGCGGCATGAGGATGAAGGCCACCACCAGCGACAGCATGGCCAGCACGAACCAGATGGCGTATTTCACCGTCTGCTCGATGGGCACACGCGCCAGCTTGGCTGCCACCATCAGGTTGACCGCCATCGGCGGGGTGAACTGCCCAATGGCGACCATGTAGGTCAGCAGCACGCCGAACCAGACGGGATCCCAGGCGAAATTACGCATGATCGGCATCAGCAGCGGCACAAAGATCAAAAAGATCGAGATACCGTCCAGCACCATGCCGACACCGAGCAGCACCAGCACGATGATGGTGAGCGTGCCATAGGAGCCAAGCCCGCTGGTCGCGATCCAGCGCCCCAGCGGATCGACAATGCCCAGCGTGCTGACCGCGTAGGCGAAGATGCTGGCCAGGGCAACAATGAGCAAAATGATCCCCGAGGTCTCGGCCGCTTCGACCAGGATCGGCACGATGTCTTTCGGCTTGATCTGGCGATGCACCAGAATGCCGACGAACAAACCATAGACCACGGCAACCACCGCGGCCTCGGTGGGCGTGAACCAGCCCATGCGCATGCCGCCCAGGATCAGCACCGGCGCGGCGAGGCCCCAGAGCGCGTCGCGCAAGGCCGGCCAGAATGGCGGCCGTTCGGTATCCATCTCGGCTTTTCCAAAACCGTAATGCTTGGCGAGCCAGACCGCCGGAACCATCAGGGCAAAGCCGGCCAGAATGCCGGGCACCATGCCGGCCGCGAACAGCGCCGGCACGGAAGCGCCGGGCACCAGGACCGAATAGATGATGAAGGCAATCGACGGCGGAATCAGGATGTCGGTCGCCGCGGCCGAGCCGATCACGGCAGCCGAATAGCCCGCCGGATAGCCGGCGCGCTTCATGGCCACCAGCATGACACCGCCAACGGCAGCCGCCGTGGCCGGACCGGACCCGGAAATACCGCCGATCAGCATGGCGACGCCGATAGCCACCAGCGGCAGCCGGCCGGGCTTGCGGCCGACAATCGACACGGCCAGATTGACCAGACGCTCGGCCACACCGGATTTCTCGAAGATCACACCGACCAGCACGAACATCGGCAGCGCCAGCAGCGGATATTTGGCGATACCGGCATAGAAGTTGTTCGGAATCGACATCAGGCCGAGATCGGCCAGGGCGATACCGAGCGAGCCGCCCAGCATCAGCGCCACGCCGATCGGCACGCCGGCCAGCATGAGGACCGCGAAGACGATAAAGATCAGGATGCCAATCATTGCGAGCGCCACTTGCGAAGCAGGACCTGCGCACCCCGTGCAGTGATGGCAAAGGCCAGAACCGGCAGCCAGATGCTGTACCACCATTGCGGCCAGCCGATGCCGGGCGAGGTCACATCGTATTTGTAGTCATCCCAGAAGAAACGCACGGCCAGCACGGTAAGAATGCCGAAGGCCAGCACGGTGCAGGCCGCCGACAGCAGCGCCAGGCGACGGCGGCGTTGCGGTGTGCCGCCATCGAAGAAGGCCTCGATGCGGATATGACGGTCGCGCGCCACGGCGGCGGAAGCGGCCACCATGGTGAGGATCACCATCAGCGAGATGGAGAGTTCTTCCGTCCAGGCAAAGGATTCATCGGTGAAGTAACGCACCAGCACATTGGTGAAGGTGATGATGGCCAGCAATGCCATGGCACCGGCGCCAACCCAGTCCTCCCAGCACATTTTCTGGGGTTGCGCCGGATCGATAGCCAGCGGTTCGCTTTCAGTGGGGATGGACACGCTTCACTCTCCGGCTGGTCGGAAAAAGCAAAGGCCGGGATTGCCCCGGCCTCTGCCAATATCAGATCACTCTGCTCAGGCCTTCTTGCGGGTGGCCGCGACGGCGTCTTCCGCCTTCTTCACCAGATCCTTGCCGATCTGGCCGGCCCACTTGTCGTAGGACGGCTTCACCGCCTTCTTGAAGGCGTCCTTCTCGGCAGCCGAGAGCTCGGTGACCTTGACTCCAAGGCCTTCCACTTCCTTGACCAGCGATTGATCGGTCGGCACCAGGCCCTTGCGGGCAATGGCGATTTCCTGCTTGCCGGCATCGATGGCAGCCTGGTGCACGATGTCGCGATCCTTCTGCGTCCAGGAATTCCAGATTTCCTGATTGGCGATGAAGATCAGCGGATCGGCCACATAGCCCCAGCGCGTGACGAACTTCTGCGCCAGCGTGTGCAGCTTGGCGGCCGTGAAGATATGCAGCGGGTTCTCCTGGCCTTCGACCGCACCCGAGGCCAGTGCCGGCTGGGCATCGGCCCAGCTCATCTGGGTCGGATTGGCGCCCAGCGCCGTGAAGGTGTCGTTGAAGATCGGCGAACCGACGACGCGGAACTTCAGGCCCTTCATATCGGCCGGCTTGCGGATTTCGCGCTTGGAGTTGGTGACTTCACGGAAGCCGTTCTCGCCCCAGGCCAGCGGCACCACGCCATTCTTGCCAACGATATCCATGATCTCCTTGCCGACCGGGCCCTGCACCAGGGCATCGAGGCCGGCATGGTCCTGCGCCAGGAAAGGCAGCGAGAACAGATTAAGCTGACGGATCTGCGGCGACCAGTTGATAGTTGAGCCGATGGCCAGATCGATGACGCCCTGACGGACCGCGGTGAATTCACGGGTCTGGTCGCCGTTCACCAGCGACACACCCGGATACATCTTGATGTTGATGCGGCCCTCGGTACGCTCGCGCACGAGGTTGCCCCAGATTTCGCCGCCCTGGCCCCAGGGGAACGGCAGGCCCACCACGGTGGAGAGCTTGTATTCCGGCTTGTAGGCGCCCTGGGCGCGGGCAGAACGGATGAAGATGGTGGGAGCGGCGGTGAAGGCAGCAACGGCCACACCGGCCTTAAGCAGCGAACGACGGTTCATCGGGTCTTCCTCCAGTTATTTTTTATAATTCGTTGAACAGAATATTCAGGACGCAGCGCCAAGGCAATCAGCGACGCAGCAGGGCACGGGCCTTTGCTGCAATGCGGTCGGGCGTGACGCGCACCTCTGCTTCCAGCCCTGGCGCATAACCGACAGGCAAACGCGGTCCCCCGAGGCGCGCGACTTTCGCTACCCCTTCTTCGGCCAGCGACGCCACAATTTCCGCGCCAAAGCCCGCCACCTGCACGGCTTCGTGCACAACAAGCACGCGGCCCGTTTTTGCGGCAGAGGCAAAAACCGCCTCGCGATCCCAAGGCCAGAGCGTCCGCAGGTCGATCACCTCGGTCTCGACGCCCTCCCCCGCCAGCGCCGTTGCGGCCTCCAGCGACCAATGCACAGCCTTGCTCCAGCTCACGACGGTCAGGTCGCGCCCCGGGCGTGCGATCCGTGCCTTGCCTAGTTCAGCTCTGGCAGCGGGATCAACCTCGCCTTCGCTGGCCCACAGCTCCTTGTGCTCGAAATAGGCAACCGGGTCGCCACAGCCGATGGCAGCCTGCAGCAGGGCGTAATTGTCCTGCGGCGTCGCTGGCGCCAGCACCACAAGGCCGGGAATATGGGTGAACCAGCCTTCCAGCGACTGCGAATGCTGGGCTGCCGACGAACTCCAGATGCCGATGGGCATACGGATCACCGCCGGCACACGGCCCTGCCCGCCGAACATGAAGCGGTTCTTCGCAGCCTGGTTGATGATCTCATCCATGGCGCAGAGCGCGAAATCGATCACCCGCATCTCGACCACCGGCTTCAGGCCGGTCAGCGCCATACCAACGGCGGCGCCGACAATCGTGGCTTCCGAGATCGGCGTGTCGATCACGCGCTCGGGACCGAAGGTATCCTGGAGACCGCGATACTGGCCGAAGATGCCGCCGCGCCCGATATCCTCGCCCAGCGCCACCACGGCCGGATCGGCGCGCATGGCCTCGGCGACGGAAGCAGCCGCAGCCGCGGCATAGGTCATTACCGCCATTGGCCCGCTCCCAGGTCCTGCACTTCGGAATAGGCCGCATCGGCTGCGGGCCAGGGCGCGGCATCAGCCGACCGCACAGCCTCGGTCACTTCATCGCGCGCCGCCTGCATGATGGCTTCGACATCACCGGCACTGACGCCGCCATTGCGCAACTGTTGCGCCGTCACCAACAGCGGATCGTCCTTCTGCGCCGCCGCCAGTTCCGCCGGGTCGCGGTAACTGGCCGGATCGACCGAGACATGGCCACTGAAGCGATAGGTGCGGGCATGCAAAAGACGTGGTCCCTTACCGGCGCGGATATCGGCAATCAGTTGCTTCGCCGTCTCACTGACGGCACCAACATCGTTGCCATCCACCATGGCGGCCTCGATGCCGAAGCTGCGCGCCCGCGCTGCTGCGCCCGCACCGGCCGACATGGTCCCGGTCTTGGTGGTCGCCGACCACTGGTTGTCCTCGCAAACGAACAGGATCGGCAGTTGGAAGGCGGCGGCCCAGTTCAGGCTTTCGGCAAACGGCCCGCGGTTGATCGCGCCATCGCCAAAGAAGGTGACGGCAATCGCATCGGCCTTGCGGATCTTGATCGACTGCGCCGCCCCCAGCGCAATCGGGATGCCGGCCGCCACCACGCCATTGGCGCCCAGCATGCCGACCGAGAAATCGGCGATATGCATCGAGCCGCCGCGGCCGCCGCAGAAGCCGGTCGCCTTGCCGAACAGTTCGTGCATCATGCGCGCCAGATCGGCACCCTTGGCCAGCGTGTGGCCATGGCCGCGATGCGTGGAGGTGAGATAGTCGCTGGGCTTCAGATGGACGCAAACACCAGCGGCGACGGCTTCCTGACCGGTGGAGAGATGCAGCGGACCGCGCACCTGCGCCTGGCCGGCGGCCTGCTGGCCGAAAGCGGCGACACCGCCCCGGCTGGCCAGCTCAGCGGCATCTTCAAACGCCCGGATGCGACACATCATCCGGTACAGCGGCAACAACGTGCCGACAGGAATATTGGACTGTTTCACGGGCCTGCTTCTCGGGTGTTTCTTGTTATAAAGCCGACCGTAGCAACGTGTTACCGGTAACGCAACTCAGGCGGCCCGGACCGCTTGAAGCGCTAGCCGCGCGGCTGGAGCGGGCGCTGATCGGCGATCTCGAGGATCAGCTTGCGGCGCACGGCCGCTTCGAAGGAACTGTAGTCGCGCGCCGGCACAATGAAGGCGCCGGGGCCGCCAATGACATGCTGCTCGTAATAGCTGTCGATATCCGGCTCCATATGCAGGATCGGCAGGCCATTGATGATAATGCCGGCCGCCACGGCGGCTGCGCGCGCCTCTGCAGGGGGCGGACCCGTGTTGTTGCGGCCGTCGCCGGAAATATCGATCACCCGCCGGGTGGTTTGCACCGGCGCCTTGTCGAGCAGGCGGTGGCCGAATTCGATGGCACCGGTGGGCGAGGTGCCGCCGCCGAAAATGGTGCGCTCGGCTTTTTCCATCGCGGTGGCAAAACCCGCAATGTCGGTATCGCTGCGCAAAACCGTCCAGGGCACGACCAGAGTCTGCAGCGAATAACCCGACCACTGAAAATAACTGATCGCGATGGCGCCGTGGATGCCGGACCGGATGGCTTGGATCACCTGACGATTGCGGAAGGCTTCGGCATAGCCACGCTGCTGCAGGGCATAATGCTCGGCATGGACACTGCCCGAGCAATCGGCTGCCAGGACCAGCGCCAGATCGACCGATCGTGACTGGCTGTACAGGGGCCATGGCAGAACCGCTGCAGCCACTGCGCTGCCCGCACCGAGCAGGAGTTTTCTCCGGTCGGGTTGGTGGTGCGAGGCAAGATGGTTCTGCCGGGGCAGCATGCCGGGAAACGATAGCAAGAAAACCGGCGCTGCGGCGAAACCTGTCGTTTTACCCGGCCATAATCCGCGATTTTCCTGCAAGCACATGAATAATAACGAGAAAAATCAACATCTTCCCTGTGGATAAACCATTTGGTAACCTTATCGCCATGAGCGTGATCGACGTCATTCCCAAACTGGCAGTCCAGCAGAGCAAGATCTCGCTGGGCGGGGCCGGCAATCTGAAGTCGCTCGCCGAGGTCATCTCGACGGCAACCGGCTCCCTGCCCGGTGCCGAAGCCATGTTTCAGAAGCTGCTGGAAGTTCGCGCCGAGCTGGGCGGCCCGGATCAGGCCAGGGCCGAACGCGACGCGCCGTTGCGCGAGTTTCACTCGCCGCCAATCACCTATAACGGATTCGGGCAGACCTCCCGCAAGCCGCCATCCATGACCGTCTTTATCCTGGCCTGACGCCAGCGGCAGCGCAGGCTTGTACAGCCTGCCGAAAGCCGGTATTCGGCGCATGTCCGTTTCCGCTTCAACCTGCGGCTTTCCGATGCCTTCCCCGTCCGATGCCGGTCCCGAAATCAGTTTCGTCATCCCGGTCTATAACAAAGCCGGCATCTTGCCCCGGGTGATAGAGGCCCTGGCAGCGCAGACCCTGCCTGTGCCGGCAGAGTATGTCTTCGTCGATGACGCCTCGACGGACGGTTCTGCTGTCGTGCTGGAGCAGCATGGCCAGGCGCTGAACGGCCTGACCATTCTGCGCAATGACCGCAACGCCGGCCCCAGCATCCGGCTCAACCAGGGGGCTGCACGGGCACAGGGGCGCCTCCTGTGTCTGCTCGATGCCGATGAACTGATCGTGCCCGATGCCGTGACGCTGATGTATCGCGTCATGCAGGACGGGCAGGCCGATATGGTGCATGGCAAGGTGATCCGGTCCGATCTTGATGCGCAGGCGATCAAGCCGGAACCACTGGGCGCCGCACCGCCCAGCGAAACCAGCGACCGGCCGCTGCACACCGTCACCCATGGCCGCGGGTTCGTGCGCATGGCCTGGCTGGTGGAAACAGCCCTGTTCCGCCGGGCCGGCGGCTGCGATGAGCGGCTGTTCATCCAGGATGAATCCCTGCCGCTCCGCCTCGCCCTGCATGCCAGACGCCTGATCGATTTCCGCGGCGGAGTGACCCATGCGCCGCGTGGTGGTTCGCATCTGTCCGCCGACAAGCGGCAACAGCATCACGACCGTTTTTTCGCCTATTACAATCTGCTGCGCGAAACGCCGGCGCTGCCTGCCGAGATTCGAAACCGGGTGGCAGCGATCTGTGTTTCGATTGCCTGGAAAGCACAGCAGCGCAGCGGCCTGCCCCTTGCGGCACTTGTCGTCTTCCGGGCATATCTGGCGGCGAAACTCGGTTTCGATATCTCTGACGCCTTCCTCGATCGCAGTGCTGATGCTTTTCGCCGCCTGAGCGGCATCCGGTCGCCCCAACCATGACCCTGTTCTACAAATTCGCCGAGCCGTCTTATCTTTCCGCCGACCGCGGCTGGATCGAGATGCTGCGTAAAGCCAATCTCGGCCTGTTCTGCCTGCTGCCACTGCTGCTGCTGTTCTGGCGCGGTGGAGCCGATGCCGCCGCCACGCTGATCGGTATCAGCTTTCTGGCCGTCGTGATTGCACAACGCCAGTGGAGCCTGTGGAAGTGGCCGCCGGTCGCCATCATCCTCGCCCTCTGGCTGATCCTCAACCTGGTCATTTCCCCGCTTGCCCTGCAGCCGGCATTATCTTTCTCGCGCAGCGTGGCCTGGCTGCGTCTGCCGCTGCTGCTGCTGGCCGCCTGCCTGTGGCTGATCCAGTCGCGCCGCGACCTCAAACTGATCCTGCAGGTCTGGAGCGCGACACTGGCCTTCACCGTCATCGACGGCATCGTGCAGTTGTTGTCCGGCGTTTCGCTGAGCGGTCAGCCGATCTGGGACGATCGCCTCACCGGCCCGCTCGATCGCCCCAATATCGGCATGTTCGTTGCCCGTATCGGTTTCCCGCTGCTGCCGCTGGCTGCTCTGCTGCTTTCGGGACGCGAGCATCACCGGCTGGCATGGCCTGCCGTGGTGCTGGCCGGCCTTGTGGGACTGGCGTTCATCTTCCTCACCGGTGAACGCGCTGCCAGCATCCTGACCCTGCTGTCCATCGCTGCCGTGGTCGGGGTGATCATCCTGACGATTCCGCGCTATCGCATCTATGGAATCATCGCCACCCTGGTCAGCATCGCCATTCTGGTCGCCATCGTACTGACCAGCGAACGGATCTTTGCGCGTGTCCTGGCCCTGATCGAGGTGCTTCAGGATATCGGCGCCTCGCATTACGGCGAGATATTCCGCGCGGCCCTGGTGATCTGGCAGGATCATCCGGTCACCGGGATCGGCATGAAGAATTTCCAGAGCGTCTGCGAAGTCGTCACCCAGGCCCAGATGAAGCACCCCTGTCCGCAGCATCCCCATAACACCTATCTCGAATGGCTGGTCGAGACCGGCGTGGTCGGGACAGCGGGATATTGCCTGCTGCTGGCTGTGCTGATCGCCGCACTGTTGCCCATGTTTAGCCGGCGCTCGCATCTGCAGATCGTCGGGGCTGCGGCTGCGGGTGTCATGGTTCTGCTGCACTTCCCGCTGACGGCCAGCCAGAGCAACTTCAGCAACTGGCCGGCGCTGCTGTTCTGGAGCAGCCTGGCCCTGACCATGGCGGTCATACGCCTGGGCCAGCGCGACGAGATGCACTGAACTGCCATGGCCATCCTGGTGATCAAGCATTCGGCGCTCGGCGACATGATCCTCGCCCTGCCGTTGTTACGCGCGATCCGCCGCCACCATCCCGGCGAACATATCGTGCTGCTGACCACGGCGCCCTATGTCGACCTGACCCGGCGCTCGGGTTCGGTCGACGAAATCTGGACCGATCCCCGGCCGAAATTCTGGCAGCCGCTCGCGCTCTGGCGCCTACTGTGCCGCATCCGTAAGGCCGGCTTCAGCCGCATCTACGACCTGCAGGGCAGCCAGCGCACCAAGGGCTATTATCGCCTGCTGGGCAGCCCGCGCGACCTCTGGGTCGGCAATGCGCCCGGCTGCCGCTATCACATCCCCGATCCAACCGCGCCGATCCATATCGCCGAATTGCGCGCCAGCCAGCTGGCCCTCGTCGGCATTCCCGATCCCGGCCTGCCGGATCTGACATTCCTGCAATCGGACATCACGCGCTTCGGCCTGCCCGCGCGGTTCGCCCTGCTGGTGCCGGGCGGCGCACCGCACCGGCCGGCCAAACGCTGGCCGGCACAGCAGTTCGCGGCCCTGGCACAGCATCTGCTGCAACAGGATGTGACGCCGGTGCTGATCGGCCGCAGCGCCGAACGCGCCGAGATCGATTCCATCATCGCGGCCGTGCCAGCCGCGCGCAGCCTGTGCGAACAGACCGCCATCGACGATCTCGCCACCCTGGGGCGGCAGGCCGTACTGGCCGTGGGCAACGACACCGGGCCGATGCATATCATCGCAGCCAGCGGCTGTCCGTCGGTGGTGCTGTATTCCGCCGAGTCCGATCCGCGCAAGGTATCGCCGCGCGGCAACTGGGTGGTGAAACTGCAGCGGCCGAGCCTGCAGGATTTGCCAACTGCCGATGTCATTGCGGTGCTGCCGAAAGTTAGTCCGGCTTAAAACCAGCCCGGCTTAAAACCAACGCAGTGGCCAGCGCGGCCCCGGCCGCAGACGGCTCCACAGGAAGGCTGCCGCCAGCAGGATCAGCAGCGCCGGCAGCAGCGGATAGCCCAGGAAAAGCCAGCCGCTTTTCAGGTTCAGCACGATCAGCGGATTGGCCCCGGCGGGCGGATGCATGATGTTGAGGGCCTTCATCGCCACGGCGATCAAGGCCACACCCAGTCCCATGGTCCAGAGATTGCTGCCGATCAGCTGCAGAAGCGCGATGCCGATGGCGGCACCGAGCAGGTGCGAAACCAGCACGGCGACCGGCCGTGAGCCTTCATGTGTGGGGAAGCAGAACAGCAGGATGGCGGTGCTGCCCAGCGACGTCAGCGCCAGGCCATGCTCGGCGTCGATGATCCACAGCACCAGGCCCAGGCTCGGCAGGATGCCGCAGAGAATCCACAGGGCGTCGAGCAGGCCGGTCCTAGTCATCGCGCTCTGTCTTTTCGCTGTCGCTGAACAGGGGCAGTGTGTTGCGTTCGGCGCCTGAGGCCAGCGTCGCGCGCGGGTCGGCGATCCAGCCAGCCACATCGCGCCATACCGTTTCCGCCTGTAAATCCCGCAGCAGCATATGCCAGCCCTGGGCATAGATGGCGATTCGCAGATCGATGCCGGGCGTGGCCTGCAGCTGCGCGACATAGGCCTCAACCGGCTTCTTCGGGATGACCTCATCCTTCACGCCATAGAGCAACAGGATTGGCAGGCCGGTCGGCTTCGCCACGGCCGCATCATCCATCAGGTTGACCAGGCCATGAATCGCATCGACGCGGGTCGCCTTGATGAACAGCGGGTCCCGCGACAGGCGGCGCAGCATCTCGATATTGTCCGACGCCTGTATCTTCAGACCACTGCCGGTGAAGGTTTTCCATGGGATCGTGTAGCTGGTCAGCCACAGCGCCACCCGGTAATGCACCGGCATGGTGGCGCGCCCCCAGACCGCCGGCGCCACCAGCACCACGCCCTGCGGCCGCTCTGCCGTTGCGCTGCGCGTCAGGGCATGCAGCACTACGGCGCCGCCCATGCTTTCACCCAGCCAGTAAGAAGGCACACCGGGATGCAGTTGCCGCAGCACGGCGCTCAATTCCCGCACGTCATCGGCCATGCGGTCTTCGCCGGCCCATAACCCCACATAGGGTGCACGGCCGAAGCCGCGCTGATCCGGTGCGTAGGTCGCGACGCCGCGCGCCGCCCACCATTCCGCCGCTTCGGTGAAGGCATTGCTGTAATCGTTGAAGCCGTGGATGGCGAGGATCACGGCCTTTGGCGGCTCCCCGCCCTCGGGCAGCCAGCGCCGCAGCGGCAACACCCGACCGTCATTCGCCTGCCAGTGATATGTCGGGCCTGCTATCGTCGTGGGCGTGACAATCTCGCCACCCGGCGGTTGCAGACGTGGCGCGCAGGCCGCCATCAGCAGAAGGCCGGGCAGCAGCAGGATGCCAAGGCGGTGTCGCAGGCCGCGCATTACATTGCCTCGGCGATGGTGCGGACGCGGGCCGCGGGAAAGATCAGTGTCGCAGTGGTGCCCGCGCTTTTGCGGCTGGACAGGTGAATCGTGCCGTCATGCAGCTCGATCAGCCGCCGCGTGATCGGCAGGCCCAGGCCGCTGCCGCCGGTTTCGCGCGCACGCAGGGAATCGCCACCCTGCGAAAACGGCTCGAACACCTGCTTGAGCTGGTAATCGCTCATGCCCACGCCGGTATCGCGCACCCGGATTGCCAGTTCACCATCCGTCAGCCGCGCCGCAGTGATCTCGACACTGCCACCTTCGGGGGTGAACTTGATCGCGTTGCTGAGCAGGTTGAGCAGCATCTGGCGCAGGATACGTTCGTCGGCCTGCAGGCGCGGCAGGATTGCCGGCAGACGGCATTCCAGTGCAATGCCCTTGCCGTCGGCGGTGATACCGACCAGCGTGAGTGCCTGATCCACCGCCAGCGCCACATTGATCTCGCTCTCGCTCAGTTCCAGCCGGCCGGCCTCGATGCGCGACATGTCCAGCACATCGTTGATCAGCGACAGCAGATGCTGGCCGCTTTTCTGGATGCCGTCCAGGTAGTCGACATAGCGTGGATTGCCGACCGGCCCGAACAGGCCCTGACGCATGATATCGGCAAAGCCGAGGATGGCATTGAGCGGCGTGCGCAGCTCATGGCTCATGGTGGCGAGGAAGTTCGACTTGGTGTGGCTGGCTTCTACCGCCTGCCGACGGGCTTGTTCCAGATCGCCAGTCATCGTCCGCATCTCAGCATGGGCCGTTTCGGTGGCTCGCAGCTGACGCATCAGCGCATAGGCAAAACCCAGAACCAGCAGCCAGGTCATCACCGCAGCCCCGATCAGAATCGTATAGAGCCGAGACAGGCGCTCGCGCGTCTCTTCAATGCGCTTGATACCAATGGCATTGATCCCACTGGCAAACAGATTGAAATCCGCGCTCAGCGCTTGCGCAGCCTTGGCGATGCGGCGGCCGGCCTCGGCATCGCCGGCCTGAAAGGCCGCCACTTCCGGAGCCCAGCCGTGGATCACGGGAGCGATCCGCAGCAGTAGCGGAGCAAGATCGCGATCGGTGCGATACACCGTCGTCTCGTCGGCTTCCAGGAGCCGCAGTCGACCAAACAATGCGTCGTAGCGCCGTTTCATCTCTTCTGTATCGGTGCCCGGGATGCCTGCCAGTCTTTCTAGCACGCTGGCGCGGAAAGCCTGATGCTCGCTGCGTAACTGCACACCGTCCCAGACCACCGTCTGGAAAGAAAAGCGGCTGTACTCGGTCTGCTGAATATACAGATAGCTTGCCAGTGCGACCGACAGCGCCACCAGCGTCGCCACCAGCACCAGCACGAAGCGCCGGCCCGCACCGGCCAGCGCGTTCGGATGAGCCTGCACCGTCTTCGGCAGGAAACGCCGCGGCATCAGCCGTGCTCCCGATATCCGGATCGCGGCCGATACCCGCAGGATGAGAATTCCCCAAGAGCTGTCTGTACACGCCTCATTCATCCGGAGTGACATTGCGGCGCAAAAAAATCAATAGCAGTCGCGCTTTTCCGCCCTTACAGGGTGCGAGTCACGCCGCCATCCACGTCGATGATCGCCCCCTGCAGGTAGCCCGCCTGCGGGGAGGCGAGGAAAGCAACGGCCCGGGCAATTTCTGCGGGTTCACCGAATCGCGCCACACCCATACTGCGCGGCAGGGTCTGCGCGGCTTCGGCCTCGCTGATGCCCTGCTCCTTGGCGAAGCTGCGGATTCGCACCTGCAGGCGTTCGGTGGCAATGGCCCCCGGGTTGATCGCATTCACCCGCACGCCGTCCTGAATCCCGCGATCGGCCAGCACCTTGGTCAGGTTCATGCCAGCGGCATTGACCGACCCGCCGATGGCGAATTCCGCCGTGCCGGTGCGACCGCCGACGCCGATGATATTCACGATGCTGCCGTCACGATCACGCAGATGCGGCCAGGCGGCACGGCTGAGCCGCATGGCGCCGAAGAACTTCAGCGCGAAACCGTCGGCCCAGTCCTCATCGGTCAGCGTGAGGAAGTCGCCGCGCTTGGTCGCGCCGGCATTGTTCACCACCAGATCGATGCCGCCAAATTTCTGCACCGCCGCGGCAACCACCTGGGCCGGCACGGCCGGATCGCGCAGATCGACGGCCTGCACCAGGCTTTCAGTCTGCAGGCCGCTGGCAACCGTCTGCAACAGGTCGGCAGACCGTGCGGCCAGTACCAGCTTCATGCCTTCCGCCGCGAGCGTTTCAGCAATGGCCTGCCCGATGCCCTTGCTGGCGCCGGTCACAATGGCAACCTTGCCGGCGAGTTTGAGATCCATGCCGTTTCCTCCTGATGGCGCGCGCAACGCACTCTGGGTTAGTCTGGGACCATAAGAAAACAGGGAGGCAGCATGTTTCGCAACGATCTCTTCCAGGGAAAGCGCATCCTGATCACCGGCGGCGGCACCGGCCTGGGCAAGGCGATGGCGCAGCGCCTGATGGAACTGGGGGCCGAGCTGCATATCTGCGGCCGGCGCGACAGTGTATTACAGGAAACCGCTGCGGAACTCTCCGCCGCCACCGGCGGTCGCATCTTCACCTATCCTTGCGACATCCGCGTGGCGCAGGCGGTGGACGAGATGGTGGAATTGATCTGGCAGACGCATGGCCCGCTGGACGGCATGGTCAACAATGCTGCCGGCAACTTCATCGCCAAGACCGAAGACCTGAGCCCGCGCGGTTTCGATGCCATCGCCAATATCGTGCTGCATGGCAGCTTCTATATGACACAGGCGGTAGGCAAACGCTGGATCGCCGCCAAACGTGGCGGCAGCATCCTGTCCATCGTCACCACCTGGGTCTGGACCGGTTCGGCCTTCGTGATTCCCTCCGCGATGTCGAAAGCCGGCATCGCCGCGATGACCCAGTCGCTGGCTGTGGAATGGGGACCGAAGGGGATTCGTCTGAATGCGATTGCGCCCGGTCCCTTCCCCACCGAAGGCATGACCAAGCGGCTGGCCCCGACGGAAGCGCTGGAAAAGCGCATGATCGGCGCGATCCCGATGCGGCGTTTCGGCAACCTGCCGGAACTGGCTAATCTCGCGGCCTTCCTGCTCGCCGACGATGTGGGCTACCTCACCGGCGAGGTGATCGCCATCGATGGCGGCCAGTGGCTGAATTCGGCCGGCGGCTTCGGCGCGCTGACCGATCTCAGCGATGACGAATGGCAGGATATCCGCGCCAGCATCGAAGCCACCAATGCGAAGGACAAGGCGAAACGGACGGTCTAGCGATAAGACCATCTGATTGCACCCGATACATTGGTTGCATCGGAAACCATAGGTATTTCAATGAAATAAACCTGCACTGAGGCTTCGCATTGCCGCTGCGTCAGCGCAGAATATGCCTCTGTTTCGAGCAGGCAGAAGAGGCAAGGCCATGAGCAGCGATCCGACCACCCGTCTGGAGCATGACAGCCTGGGCGAGATGGCCATTCCGGCCGCCGCCTATTACGGCATCCAGACCCAGCGCGCGCTCGACAACTTCCACATCTCCGGCATCGGCATCAACCATTACCCGAACCTGATCCGCGCCTTCGGCATGGTGAAGAAGGCCTGCGCCGCCGCCAACAAGAAGCTCGGCTATCTGGAAGCCGATAAATACAAGGGCATTGCCCAGGCCTGCGACGAGCTGATCGCCGGCAAGCTGCATGAGTGGTTCACTATCGACGTATTCCAGGGCGGCGCCGGCACCTCCACCAACATGAATGTCAACGAGGTGGTGGCCAATCGCGGCCTGGAGCTGCTGGGCTTCCACAAGGGCGAATACCAGCATCTGCATCCCAACGACGACGTGAACCTGTCGCAATCGACCAACGATGTCTATCCCACAGCCGTGCGCCTTGGCGTCATGCTCAGTCATGCCGAACTGATGAAGGCGCTGGACGGTCTGGCCTACGAGTTCCGCCAGCGCGGCGTCGAATTCGCCGACATCATCAAGCTGGGCCGCACCCAGCTGCAGGATGCCGTGCCGATGACGCTGGGCCAGGAATTCGAGGCCTTCGCCATCAACATCAAGGAAGATGTGGCACGCGGCGACGAGATCGTGAAGCTGTTCCGCGAGATCAATCTGGGCGGCACGGCAGTCGGCACCGGCATCAATACCGAGCCGGAATATTCCAACCTCGCCATCGAAGAACTGACGCGGACCTGCGGCTTCGAGATGGTGCGCGCCGCGAACCTGATCGAGGCCAGCTGGGACATGGGCGCCTTCGTGCTCTATTCCGGCATGCTGAAGCGCATCGCCGTGAAGCTGAGCAAGATCGCCAACGACCTGCGGCTGCTGTCGTCGGGCCCGCGTGGCGGCCTCAATGAAATTGCGTTGCCGCCGATGCAGCCGGGCTCATCCATCATGCCGGGCAAGGTCAATCCGGTGATCCCGGAAGTCGTCAACCAGGTCTGCTTCCAGGTGATCGGCAACGATATCACCGTCACCATGGCGGCCGAGGCCGGTCAATTACAGTTGAACGTCATGGAGCCGGTGATCGTCTACAACGTGCTGAATTCGATGCAGCTGCTGTCGCGCGCGGCGCGCACGCTGGCCGAGAAATGCGTCAGTGGCATCCAGGCCAATGTCGAACAGGCGAAGCGTCATGTCGAAGCGAGCGTCGGCATCGTGACCGCGCTCAACCCCTATATCGGCTACGAGAAATCGGCCTGGCTGGCCAAGGAAGCCCTTAAGACCGGCCGCACCGTGCGCGAACTCTGCATCGAGAAGGAATGGCTGACCGAAGCCCAGCTCGATGACATCCTCGATGTCGCCAAGCTGACCGCGCCGCGCCGCCGTGGCCGCAAGATCGTGGCCCCGCCCACCTGATCCCGGGTGACCAGATATTGCGGCCAACGTGCGGTATTCGCATGCTTTTGCGCTGCGGCATGCAATCGTTTTGACTCATAACAGTCAGGCTCCTACCCTCCTGTGCAAGGTTGCGCATAAGCAGCCGCACAGGAGGAAACCATGTCCGCATTGCCGCGCCTGACGGCGTTCTCTGCCTTATCTGCCACTCTGCTGCTTGCGGCCTGCGCCACGCAGACGCGCGATCCGGCTGCGGCCTGTGCCGCGCTGATCCAGCCGGTCGCCGCCAGCGCTATCGGCCTGCCGACCAAAGGCGCCGTCATCGAAGGCGCGGTGCTCACCGCCGCGTCACAGGCTGGCACGATTCCCAATCCGCCTTTCACGCCGCTGCCGCCGGAACTGATCGTCGCCGCCCTGCCTGAACATTGCCGTGTCACCGGCGCTATCGCCTCGGTTGATCCGCAGGCGCCGCCGATCAAATTCCAGGTCAACCTGCCGAGCGACTGGAATGGCCGCTCGCTGCAATATGGTGGTGGCGGCTTCAACGGCGTGCTGATCACCGGCTTAGGGATGCCGCCCGCCGCACGGCCCGACCGGCCGCATCCACTGGCGCGTGGTTATGTCACCTATGGCACGGATTCCGGCCACCAGAATGCGCCGAATGTGCCGCTGCAGGCCTTTGCGCTCAACGACGAATCCCTGGTGAACTTCTCGCATGCCTCCTACAAGAAGGTGCGCGATGTCGCCGTCGAGCTGATGAAGCGGCGCTACGGCAAGGCGCCGGAGAAGCTCTACTTCTTCGGCAGCTCGGAAGGCGGCCGCGAAGGCCTGACCATGGCCCAGCGCTATCCCAACGACTTCGACGGCATTTTCAGCCGCGTGCCGGTGATCAACTGGACCGGCCTGCAGGCGGCCGGCACTCGCATGGGCATTGCGCTCACGCAGGGCTGGATCAGCCCTGACAAGGTGAAGCTGATTGCCGATGCGGCACTGGCGGCCTGCGACGACCGCGATGGCCTGAAGGACGGCATCATCAGCGACCATGAAGGCTGCAAGCGTGTGTTCGATGTCAGCCGCCTGCGCTGCCCGGCGGCCTCCAATCCGATGTGCCTGACCGACGGCGAAATCCGCGCTGTGCAGACCCTGCATTCGTCCGTGACCTTCAACTTCGATCTCGCCAATGGCGTGCGCAGCTATCCCGGCTTCGGCATCGGCGGCGAAGCGGCCAGCGGCACCGGCCCGGTTGGCGGCTGGGTCAGCTGGCAGACCGGTACCGCGCCACCCACCGTGCCGGCGACCAATGCCAGCAGCCGGGCCTGGCTCTATGGCAGCGGCGCGATCCAGTATTTCCTCGCCCGCGATCCGAACTACGATCCGCGCCAGTATACCGTCGACAGTTTCCGCGAGCGGGCCCAGGTGATTTCCGGCCTGATGGATTCCACCAATCCCGATCTCTCGGTCTTTGCCGGCCGCGGCGGCAAGCTGGTGGTCGCCGAGCAGATGGCCGATTACGCCCAGAGCCCCTATGCCGGCATCCAGTATTACCAGTCTGTCGTGCAGAAGATGAGCCAGCCGGCCACCGACCGCTTCATGCGGCTCTATGTGACGCCGGGCGCCGATCATGTCGGCGTCGGCGCACCCTCGGCCGTCGACATGCTGGAGGTGGTGAGTGACTGGGTGGAGAAAGGCCGCGCGCCCGGCGATCTGGTGCAGAGCGCCCATCAGGGCACGCCGCCATTTGCCGTCACCGCCTCGCGCCCGATGTGCCGTTATCCGGCCTTCCCGCGTTACAAGTCCGGCGACGTCAGCAGCGCAGCCAGCTTCGAGTGTGCGATGCCTTAAGCGAAGGCGGCCTCCGCCGTCATCGCCAGGGCATCGTCGGCATCGGCGATCCACAGACTGAGGCTGCCGTCATGGGCGGTTTTCGCGCGCAGCTGGAACGGCTGGCCATCGATCACTGGCCGACGGCCGCGGAACTGGAAGCGCTGCAAGGTCTGACCCGGCCGCAGGCTGGTGGCGAAATCCACCAGCAGCGTGGCGAGCAGCGGGCCGTGGACGACCAGACCGCGATAACCTTCGACCTGCCGCGCATAGTCGCGGTCGTAATGGATACGGTGACCATTATAGGTCAGCGCCGAGTAGCGAAACAGCAAGACCGCATCGGCGGTGAAATCCGCGCGCCACTGGTAATCGCCCGAGGCCGTGTCCGGCTCGGGCAGGCCGGCATTCGGCAGCTCTTCGCGATAGACGATATCGTGGCGGTCGGTCACCGCGACCGTATCGGCATCGAAGATGTCATGCCGCACGGTAACAAAAACCAGACGGCCGCTGCGGCCGCTTTTCTCTTCCACCGCTTCCAACGTGGAAAGCCGGCGTGTCGGCATACCCAGCATCAGCGGGCGATGGAATTCCAGCCGGCTGCCGGCCCACATGCGCCGCGTCTGGCTGCCCCAGAGCTTGCCGACATCCGGCAGAAAGCCGCCGAGCGCCGGATGACCGTCACGGCCAAGCTGCGCCCGCGGCACGGCATTCCAGAAATAGAGCCAGTGCCGCAGCGCCGGCAGCGGCGCACCATCGGCAAGCCCGTCCTCGGGCTGGTCAAGCGCGCGCGCCAGGGCCTGGCAGCGTTCGGGTAAAAAAAGATCGGCGGCCTCATCCTGGCCGCCGATCCAATCCTTCAGCGATGTCCTGTCAGCCATGCTGACAGTTTAGCGTCACTGCCGCGACTTGCCCACCGCCTCGCGCAGCAGCAGGTAGACCTTGCCGATATCGGCGGTCACAAAGGCCGAGGTCAGCAGCTCTTCATGCTCCACGCCCTTGGCGCCGGCCAGCACACGCTCGAATTCGGCGATGTAGCGTTCAGTGAAGTCGCGGAACTCGCCATTCTCCTGATACTTGTCGCGGATCTTGTCGAGGTCGCGCTGGTCGATCAGCTTGCGGGTGAACAAGCCGCGCTCGCCCTTGTAGTAGCGGCGCCACAGGTCTTCCGACAGGTCGCGGTTGAGCAGGCGGGTGATGTCGATGGCCATCGAGTTGAGATGGCCGGTGACAAACGCCGCCGTCTTGAGGAACTGCTCGCCGCGCAGCGCCTGGGTGGCCTTGCGCAAGGCTTCGGCCTCGATGCTGGCGGTGCGCGCGGCTTCGGACAGCGCCTTTGAATCGGCCTTGAGGCTGGCTTCGGCCGAAGCTGCTTCGCTGGCGGCCCGCGCCGCCGCCGAGGACAGCTCCTGCGCCCGCTGACCCAGTATCTCGGCGGTCTCCACCGCGCGCGCCGAGGCGCGGTCGGTGATGGCGCTGAACTCGTTGCCGGTCCGCGCCATGCGTTCGCCGATCTCGGTGACCTTTTCCGACAGGCGCGAGGAGCGCGTATCCACCTCGTCGGCCTGGCGACGGAAACCGTCGCTCATCCGGTCGGTCTGCTTCATCGCGTCTTCCACGATATTGGCCAGCTCGCGCGTACGGTTGCGCAGCACTTCGCTGGCATCGTCGATGCGGCCCGAGGCATTGCCGACCGCGAGATTGATCTCGCGGGCGCGGGCGTCGAAGGTGGCGCCCACCTGCTCGACGCGGTTGACCGCTTCGTCCGACACGCGGGAGACTTCCTGGGCCTGGCGGCGGAAGCTGTCGCCGATATTGGCGGTCTTGAGGATCGCCGCATCGGAGGCCTCGGCCAGTTCCTGCACCCGGCCGCGGAAATTCTCGCGGATGTTTTCGGCCTGACGCGTAAGTTCGCTCGAAAGAGATGTAAGCGCGCCGGCCTGCTCATGGATGGTGCTACGCAGCTCCAGCGTGCGGTCGACCACGCTTTGCGCCGCCTCGCCCAGTTCCACCGAGCGGACGCGTGCGGTATCGCCGGCGGTGTTGATGCTGCCGGTCGCCTTCTCGGCGGCGGCATTCAGCGCCACCACTTCCATCTGCGCCTTGTCGCTCATCGCGACCAGCGCACCGGTCTGGGCCGACGCCTTCTCGGCCAGCGTCGCCATGGCCTCGGCCACGCTGAGCGCCAGATCCTGCAGGTCCTTGGCGCGGGCCTGCGCGGCACTACCGGCCAGCTGCGATTCCATCGCCGCGCGTTCGGCAGCGGCGCTGAGCGCATGGGCCTGCACCTGCGCGGTCTCGCTCACCTGATGCAGGCGCTGCGAGGCGCGTTCAGCGGCAGCCTGCAGCTGCACGGCATCCTGACCGGCGCTTTCGCCGGCCGAGCGCAGGCGCTGGGCCGTGCGGGCGGCAGCCTGGTCGAGGCCGTCGACCTGATCGCGCACCGAAGTGCCGGTTTCGGCAATCCGCTTGGCAACGCCATCGATGGTGACGCCGAACTGTTCGGCATGGCCGCGCAGCAATGTGCCGGCGGCACCGACCTGGTCGTCGGTGCGCTGGGTGGCCTGGGCCAGCAGCGCATTCGCCTGCGCCATGGTGTCCTGCACCTGGGCCGCCATGTTGAGCGCCTCACGGCCGGCCGCCGCCAGGCTTTCGATGCGCGCCTTGATGCTGTCGTCGGCGTCGCCGATCTTGCCCAGCGCGCGGCCAGCGGTTTCGTCCAGGGTATCGGCGCGCTGCTTCAGCTCGTCACCGGTGCGCAGCGCCCGATCGGAGATCTGCTGCAGGGTCGAGGTCATGTTAGCGCCTTCGCGGCGCAGGGCATCGCCGGCCTGGGCCAGACGCTGGTCGGCCTGTTCGGCCGCCGCGGCGAGCTGGTCGGACTGGTGACGCACCAGGTTGCCGGTCAGCTTCAGGCGCTGTTCGGCCTGGGTGGCGGCTTCAGCGAAGCTCTCGGCCTGCTGGGTGGCGGCTGCACCGGCCTGTTCCAGGGCGTTGGTGCGGGTGCGCATGTCGTCGGCCGACAGGCGCAGCTTCTCGGACACGCGGGCGCCCTGTTCGTCGAGCGCACCGACTTCCGAGCGGATCGTCTCGCCGATATCGCGGATGCGGCCGATGGTGGTGCCAGTGGCATGCTCGATCTCGCGCACGCGCTCGCGCAGCACGGTGCCGGCGGCCTCGGCGCTGTCGATCACCTTCTGGCTGGCGCTGCTGAACAGCTGGCTTTCGCGGCCGAAGCTCTCGCTCGCGGCGGTCGCACGCGCCACGGTGACTTCCGCCGCCGTGGTGATGATCTGGGCGGATTCGGCAAAGCCGAGACCGATGCGGCCGGCTTCGCCGCCGGCGCGGGTGACCGCCTGTTCCAGGGTGACGATCTTCTGCTCCAGCTGGGCGGCGATCTGCTGCGCCACTTCGGCGGCGCGGTTCACTGCCTGGTCCATCAACTCGCCATGGCGGCGCGACAGCTCATCCACGCGCTCGTTCTGGAACTGGATGGCCGAGGTGATGCGCGAAATTTCCGAGGCCTTGTTCTGGAAGATGCCGCGCGCGGTTTCCACTTCGCGCACGATCACATCGGCGGCCTGCAGCAGCACCTGCGCCTGGGTCGAGACGGTCTGGCCGATGCCCGACACCTTGGCGTTCATCTCGGTCCCGACCTTGTCGGCGACATCGACCAGCGCGCGGCTCTGCTCTTCGAAGCGGCCGGCCAGGCCCTTCACGGTATTGTCGAGATCGCGGTTGACCTGGTCGGCAGCCGCCAGCAGCGCCTGCGACGACTGGTTCAGCGTGCCGCCGATCTGGCGGGCCTGCAGCGCCACCTGTTCGCCGGCACCGGCAGCGGCGGCCATCAGCGCCTGCTGCTGGCCAGCCATGGTGTCGCCCAGGGTGGCGATCTTGTCGGTGGCGCTTTGCGCCGCCTCTTCCATCTCGCGGGCCTGGCGGCGCAGCGAGCCGGCCAGCGCGGAGACGCGGCGCTCGGCTTCCGGGGTCGGATAGCTCAGGTCGAGCAGGATTTCGTGCAGGGCGGCGGCCTGGCGCTTGATCGCCATGCCGCGCCACATGTTCAGCAGCATCAGCCACAGGAAGGCCAGCGGCGCGGCCACGCCGGCGATGAAGGCGCCCACTTCATGGGGCAGCGCATGCCAGAGATTGGTCCAGCCGATGGAGTTGTCGATATAAAGCGTGCAGAGCAGCAGCCAGAGCAGGCTGACACCGGCGCCGATGCTCACCAGGATCAGGCGCTGGCGCTCCAGTCCGGGCTGACCGATCAGTGCGGCGGCGCGGTTGCCCGCCTCTTCCAGCGCGGCTTCATGGGCCGGCTTGTTGGCATTCGCGGCCATATCGGCGCGCGGGTGTTTGATCAGCATCGCAGCCTCCCCCGTCAGGCCCGGAAATGAGTTCCGGCCCGGTCGGATCGCGTCATCTTCCGCATTGAAACACACAAAGGCCGGGGCGAGGCGGAAAACCCGCGCCGGTAGCACGCCATATTTAGGGGGCGAATAGTTAACAGCGCCTTGCCCGAAGGCCGGGAAACGGAGTCGAAGAGCACCCTGTGGATAGCGGGGATAACCTTTTTCGCGCCGCCCGAAAAATGCTCGCCGTGCGCGACACGGCATAAAATAAGGGGGTTCACGCTGCGCTGAGTCCGTCAACCGGTTTTTTTACAACTGTGTCACATACACTGTATTGACCCTCTCTTAACTCTGAGTACCATATGTTGTGTTCGTTGGACCTGTTTCGTGACGACGCTGCGCCGCCTTCGAGAGCCCATTCGGGGCTGTTTTTGTGGGGTTTTCGAAGGTGAAAGGGCGGGGTGCGCGGCCGCCGGGACAGAGCAACGGACGGAACCTTGAGATTCACTGATCTACGGCCGGTCCGGCCACTCCCGATTCAGGGACCGACGGACCGCGATAATTGAGGGGAAGCAAATCCGTGCTGGACACTCTGCAAACCGAACGCGGCATCCGCGTTGACGTCGACCGCAGCCGCGACCGCCTGCTGACCGATTTCGGCAAGGCTACGCTCGACGACCGCTACCTGCTGCCCGGTGAGTCCTACCAGGACCTGTTCGCCCGTGTGGCCGGCCACTATGCCGATGACACCGCCCATGCCCAGCGCATCTACGGCTATATCAGCAAGCTCTGGTTCATGCCGGCCACCCCGGTGCTGTCGAATGGCGGCACCAACCGCGGCCTGCCGATCTCCTGCTTCCTGAACGAAGCCAACGACAGCCTCGACGGCATCCTCGGCCTGTGGAACGAGAATGTCTGGCTGGCGGCGCGCGGCGGCGGTATCGGCAGCTACTGGGGCAACCTGCGCTCGATCGGCGAAAAGGTCGGTCAGAACGGCAAGACCTCGGGCATCATTCCCTTCATCCGCGTGATGGACAGCCTGACTCTCGCGATCTCGCAGGGTTCGCTGCGTCGCGGTTCGGCCGCCTGCTACCTGCCGGTCGACCATCCGGAAATCGAGGAATTCATCGAGATCCGCCGCCCGACCGGCGGCGACCCGAACCGCAAGGCGCTCAACCTGCATAACGGCATCCTGATCTCGGACGCCTTCATGCGCGCCGTGGAAGCCGATGAACAGTGGGCCCTGTTGAGCCCGCATGACCAGACCGTGCAGCGTACCGTCTCGGCCCGCGCGCTGTGGATCCGCATCCTCACCGCCCGCATCGAGACCGGCGAGCCCTATCTGGTCTATATCGACCATGTGAACCGTGCCCTGCCGGAACAGCACAAGCTGGCCGGCCTGCGGGTCAAGACTTCGAACCTGTGCAGCGAGATCACGCTGCCGACCGGCATCGATCATCATGGCGTGCAGCGCACGGCCGTGTGCTGCCTGTCGTCGCTGAACCTGGAATACTTCCATGAATGGAAGGAACACCCGCTGTTCATCGAGGATTGCCTGCGCTTCCTCGACAATGTGCTGAGCGACTTCATCGCCAATGCGCCCGACAGCATGAGCAAGGCGCGCTATGCCGCCGAGCGCGAGCGTTCGGTCGGCCTGGGCGTGATGGGCTTCCACTCCTTCCTGCAGGCCAATGGCGTGCCGTGGGAAAGCGTGATGGCCAAGGTGTGGAACCGCACCATCTTCAAGCATATCAAGGACCAGGCCGATACCGCCTCGCGCAAGCTGGCGGAAGAGCGCGGTCCCTGCATGGACGCGGCCGAGTACAACATCATGGAGCGTTTCTCGCACAAGATCGCGATCGCGCCGACCGCGTCGATCTCGATCATTGCCGGCGGCGCCAGCCCGGGCATCGAGCCGAACGTGGCCAATGCCTTCACGCACAAGACGCTGTCGGGCTCCTTCTCGGTGCGCAACCGCTATCTCGAGAAGACGCTGGAGCAGTACGAGAAGAACGACGACGACACCTGGTCGTCGATCACCACCAACGGTGGTTCGGTGCAGCATCTCGACTTCCTGTCGGATGACGAGAAGGCCGTGTTCCGCACCGCCTTCGAGATCGACCAGCGCTGGCTGATCGATCTGGCCGCCGATCGCACGCCGTTCATCTGCCAGGCCCAGAGCCTGAACATCTTCCTGCCGGCCAATGTGCATAAGCGCGACTTGCACCAGATCCACTTCCAGGCCTGGAAGAAGGGCGTGAAGAGCCTCTACTACTGCCGCTCGCTGTCAATCCAGCGCGCCGAGACGGTGTCGGGCAAGACCGACGCCGCCGCGCCGAACGTGGTTTCGATCCCGCTGGTCGGCAAGGTCAATGAAGGCGAGCGCCCGCAGGGCCCGGGCCATCTCGACATGCCGCAGGTCGAACTGCCGCTGGCCGCCATGGCGGCAGCCGGCGGTGGCCCTCGCGAAGCCGTCGATTACGACGAATGCCTGTCCTGCCAGTAAGATTGGCCTGCCAGTAAGACTGGCGTGAAACCAGAAACGGCCCGGGATCGCTCCCGGGCCGTTTTATTTCGTGGGTCTGCTTAGGTTCAGCGTGTCGACGCAACGCGGAATGTAATCGATGCGGTGTACCAGGTGCCGTCTGTTGGGCCCGCTGGTTCAGTTTTCGCGAAATGCTCAATCTCGATGCCGGCCAGCTTCCGGGATGGGACAGTCACTGTCACCATACCTTTCGCGTCGGTTGTTGCTGGCTTGGCCCCGGAACTGTAGTCGAACATGTTGGTCGCGACTTTGGCGCCGGCCAGCGGCTTGCCATTCAGTCGGATCTGCACGCTGAGCTTGTCGCCCGCTTTAAGGGTGGCGGGATCGGACTGCGGCATAATCTCCAGCACATGCCCCAGCGGTTTCCCGAAATTGGGAAACGATGCCAAATAGATCTTAGTGAACTTCACCGACTGACCGGACTGGGAGCCGTCAGGGACTTCGGATCGCGGCAGGTTAACCCAGCCTTTGGACGCTGACTTGGTCCAGTTCTTGTTGTCGTAAACCGTGCTGACGAGAGCCGCACCCATTGCTCTGATCGTCACAGTGGTTTCGTTTTTCTGCACCGATGTCGCAAGTGTTGTGCCGTCAGGCGAGACGGCCCGGATATCGATCACCCTGTCCGGCTTGTAGGGATCGAGGGCGTTCTCGTGACCATACTGTACTTCCAAAGTGTCGGCCGTCTCCACCAGCCACATGGAATGGGCCGCAACATCACCGGTCAAACCAAGCAGAAAACCAACCGCGAGGGCCGACAGCGATATCATCGTCTTCGTCATCTCATGCTCCTGTTGCTCACTAACTCATCACAGCCGAGCGGCGAGACTGGCGTGCCCGGACTTTCATCAGCCATATGGCCACGCCGGTCACCGACAGAACTGCCGTCAGCAGGCCAAGGACCGTCACTGCGATCCGTCCTGGCAAACCCAGGACACGACCAGAATGAACAGGGTACTGCGCCTGAACGAACAAATCCGCCGCCGTGCCTTCGCCGGGCAACCGCTCGCCCAGCAATGCACCGCTCGCCCCATCGAAGAACAGCCGTATCGGGCCCAGCCCGGGTGCGCCACGCTCCTGTCCCGCGGCAAAGAATCTAGCCTGGTAAATACCGGTGCGGGGCGTATAGACGATCGCACCAACCGGCAAGGCCCAGCCGCGCTGCTGCCCAACTGCCGTCGCAATGCCCTGAATATCGGCAAAGGAGAATTGCGGCTCGATCGGAGCACTGGACGGCTTGCGTAGATCAGAGGGTGTCGGCGTAACCTGCGAAACTGTGGACAGCACGGGATAGAATATTTCTCTGTAGAGATTCACAGAAAACCCGGTGAAGGCCATACAGAACAGCAACGGCCAGATCCAAGCGCCGATCGCCCGGTGCCTGTCAAAATTCCAGCGATAGCGTGAACCGCCGCGGACAACCCAGGCACGTCCCCAACGCTGCGCGAAATCATGGAGGTGCGCCCTGCCCGGCATGGTCAGCAGGAAGCCGACCAGACAATCGATTGTCCAGGCCAGTGCGATCACGCCCGTAATCCAGCGTCCGATGCGCTCGATTCCGCCCACCGCCGGCATATGTAGACTGTGATGCAGGCGGTAGACAAAAGGAATGAAGGTTTCTCGCGTCAGCGGCCAGACCGCTTCGCGGCTGCGCCGTCCCAGTACCTCGGCTGTCACCGGATCGATGAAAACCTGATCGAAATCCAGTTGGAAGGCATGACCGGTGATGGGATCGATGCGCGGCTGCACAAAGATCGAGATTGGCCCGCCTGCTTTTGGCGCGAGGAGCAGATAGGTTACTCGCACTCTCCGATCATACTCTTCCAGTCTGCGGGCCAATTCGGCCGCGTCAAAGCGCGGCGCCTCCGAGGCCCGCTTGAGATACGGGTTTAGGTAGGAATCGATTTCGTCATTCCAGGCGATTACCGCACCGCTCAGGCCAGATACGAAGAGAAAGCCTGCAAGCGCCAGGCCGACCCATCGATGCAACCGACCTAACAGTGGGCGCATGCAGCCGGCGCCGACCTAGAAGTCGAAGCTGGTGGAAAGCATCACCGTCCTCGGCAATCCCTGGCCGAGACCGCCGAAACTCGACACGCCCGACCAGTAATTCTCGTCGGTGACGTTACGCACCATAAACCTGAAGGTGGCCGGCGTACGCACGATCTCAGTCGAATAGCGCGCTCCCAAATCCAGCCGCGTCCAGGATGGCACGTTCTGGGTGTTCGCCGCGTTCACATACTGCTGCCCGGTATAGGCGAGACTGGCGCCCAAAGTCAGTCCGCGGATATATGGCAGGTCCCATTCGAGGCCGAGGTTGGCCATTACTTCAGGAACCCCGACCGGCCGATTGCCAATAGTTGTCGCGGAGTTCGTCTTGGTCAGCTCAGCATCGATCAGAGTGATACCGCCAAGCAGACGTACGCTCGGCGTAATCTCACCGAACGCACTGAGTTCCACACCTCGGTTGCGCTGTTCGCCGCCAGCGCTGTAGACGCTGTTTACTAGCTGTCCCGATGGCTTGGTCAGCTGAAACACACTAAGCGTTGTTGCCATCCGGCCAAAATCGAACTTCACACCAGCTTCATATTGCTCCGAGATGTAAGGCGCCAGCACTTCACCCACATTGGTCGAACCCGCCGGCGCCACATCGCCCTTGCTCAGCCCCTCGATATAGCTCGCGTATAGTGATACATCCTTCCACGGCTTCACCACAACACCAGCGAACGGGCTGTTAGCCTTATCATCATACGCCGATGTGGTAATCCCGGTTGCCGCAAAGTTGTTGCCTTCGATGCGCTGACTTCTCATGCCAAGCGTCAACTGGGCCCGCTCATCGAGAATGGACAAAGTGTCGGACACAGCGGCGCCAACCAGGTCGGTCTCCGAAAGCTTCGGTACCGCGGCGGGTCGCGCCACACTCTGCGCCGGTCGGTCGATCGGATTGTAAATATTCGTGGTGTAAGCCGTTCCATTGGTGGAGCCGCGTGAGATGTCATCGTGGTATCCGGTCACCTGCGCCGTTGCCGTGTGGTTGACCGTTCCGGTATCGAATTTCACCCGCGTCCCCACATCAGCGACAACGCGATTGATATCGAACAGGAAATATTGCGGCGTCACGGTGGTGGCCCCGTTTGCGGTGGTGACTGACGGCGTTCCGAACAGCCGCGCAACCTCGGAATGTCCGCCGCCGAAATTGGCAAAGACCAGAACATTTTCTGAAAGATTGAAATCAGTCTTGAGCAGCAGCGCCTGATCTGAAAGTTCAGACCACTCCCACTTCTGCGTGATGTTGCGGCGGGCGTCCGGCGCGGAGGGAACCACTCCCCCAAGACCGGCAGCAAGGAAAAGCGGACGCGACGGGGCATTCCATTTTTCTTCCTGCGCGATCACATCGGCGGAAAAGCGGATCTTCTCGCCGCGATAGTCAAATGCCACCGCGCCAACGGTGGATTCCTTTGACTGGTTGTCGAGCTGCGTATCACCCCCATGGTAGCTGGTATTAGCACGGATGCCGAATTCACGGTTCTCGCCATAACGCCGGCTTACATCCGCCTTGCCACCAAACTGCGAGTCTTCTGCGAAATCCAAGGTTGCACGGGTGAGGTCGCTGTCAAGTGCACGCTTGGGAACGATGTTGATCGCGCCGCCGACAGCACTGTTCGGTGCTAGGCCATAAAGAAAAGCGGTGGGGCCTTTGACCACTTCAATACGCTCGGCGTATTCGGTCAGAATGCGGTAGGTCGGTGCAACGCCGTAAACGCCATCGAAGGCCATGTCGCCGATATTGCCTTCATTGACGGGGAATCCACGGATGAAGTAAGCGTCCAGCATGCCGCCCGAATGACCGCTCACCCGAACCGAAGGATCGTTACCGACGACGTCGGCAGCAGTGGTCGCCTGCTGGTCCTCGACGAACTGTGAAGTGAAGCTTGTAATACTGAGAGGCGTATCCATGAAATCGCGGTTGCCAAGAACCCCAAGTCGAGCCCCGCGTGCCGCCTGCCCGCCCGCATAAACATCCGGTGCAGCCTGGGCAGCATTCAGGGGATTCGTTCGTTTTCCCTCGATCACGACCGGCGGCAAGACTGCGGCATCGCTGCCCGGCGGCACCTTGAACAGCGAAACCGTGGTGGTTGCGGTATAACGCGAGGCAATGCCGGTTCCCTGCAACAGGGCGTTTAAGCCGGCATCGACGGGATAGGCGCCGGTCAGGCTTCGGGTGGTGACCCCTTGCAGGTCTTCGGTTGCGTAAGTGAACTGCAACCCTGACTGCTCCGAGAACTGGCGGATGGCGCTGGCCAGCGGCTGCGCCGGAATATTGAAGGATCGTGGCTGCTGCGCGGTCTGACCCGGTGCCGGTTGGGCTAGTACAAATCCCGGCTGGAGCGTGATCAACATCGCCGTACTGGCAAGCAGCAAAACGGCATAGGCTCCACCACACCGCCGAGCCATATCGCGGGTGACCACTCTCTTCGACTTTTCCATAACTCTTCCCCAAAAAAGCAGTGGCCCCCTAGAGGGCCACCACTAATGCCTTGCATTCGCAATTTGCATACAGGATTTGCAATTTATTCGCAATAGCGTGTCGTCATCCCCTTGCCCACTATACGGCTTCAAATCTTGCTGGCTCGCAGTCCCGATTTGCGCCGCTATTGGTTCCCTCCAGCAAACATACCGTCAGACAGCGTCGAGCTTCTCCGACTGCCAGACCTCGTAGGCAGCGATCAGCACGATGGCGAGACCGAGCAGCAGATGGGTCAGCGTCGCCACGTCATAACGGGTGAAGCCGATCAGCCAGGGTGACAGCGCCGCCCAGATGCCGAGCAGGCCGCTGATATAGGCTTCCCAGCGGTCCAGCAGGGTCAAGGCCAGCGCCGAAAGCGCGAAGATCAGCAGGCCGATGATGAGGGCATTGATGGTGGCGCCGTCCAGCCCGGTATAGCCGAGCAGCCAGGGCGAAACCGCCAGCAGCGCACCGAGCGCCATATTGGCCCAGTCCTGCCAGCGACGCGATTGCGGTTCGCGATGCGTGATATGGGCCACGACAACCTCCTGCAGGATGACAGCAAAGGCCGGACATCCGTTGAAAAGGCCGTGCAGCGACAGGTCCCCCCGTGCCTGCGGCACGGCGTCATGATTCAGATAGGGCGCGCCGGGCTGTTTCGCCAGAGGGCATACTGCCCTCCGTCAGTTTCCGGCCGATTTCCGGTCAAAAGCCGGCGATGGCCGCACGGTCGAGGCGTGGCAGCACATCGAAAGCCAGCATGGCATGCACGCCCTTGTTGCCATCGACCAGCTGGGTGATGTGCAGGTCGCAGGCCAGGCTGCACAGCGCATAGGCGTCGTTCGCCGCCATGCCGGCCGCCGCACCCAGCAGGTCGATCATGTCTTCCAGCGCGCGGGTCGCCGCATCGTCCAGATCGGGATCGAAGGCCATGGTGATGAGATGCGTCGGCGTCACGGCGCGCGGCCGCGGCAGGCTGCGGCCCTTGTGCAGCACCAGGGTGAAGTCGCCTTCCAGTGCGGTTTCCAGGGCTGTGAGATTCACCTCGCCATCGCCCTGGCAGGCATGGCCATCGCCGGTGGAGAACAGCGCACCCGGCACGAAGACCGGCAGATACAGCACCGTACCGGCGATCAGTTCGCGATTGTCGATATTGCCGCCGTATTCGCGCGGCTCGATGGTGGAGACGCGGCCATAGGACGGCCGCGGCGACACGCCCATCACGCCGAAGAACGGCCGCAGCGGTACAACGGAGCCCCAGGGACAGGTGGCGGTCATCGCATTGCGGTTGATCGGGATATGCAGCAGGCGGCCATCGGGAAAGCGATGCGGCAGCGCGCCGCGCAGCGGCCGGTTGACGTTCCAGCCCCAGTCCTGGATCAGCCGCACGTCGTCGATGCGCACCTCCAGCACGTCGCCGGGTTCGGCGCCTTCCACCGCCACCGGCCCGGTGAGGATATGGCCCGGCAGCACCGGCTTCAGCGTTTCGACGATGGTGCGATGTTCGGGCAGCACGGCCAGGCTGGCGCTCTGTGGCGGAATCACCTCGGCGCCGCCGGAAACCGTGCGGATGGTGACGCTCTGCCCCGATGCGACGGTGAGCACCGGCTGCAGCGTGGCGTCGAAAAAGCCCCAGTGGACGGTATCGGGAGTGGGATCCAGCCTGTGATCGGTCATCGGCCTGTCTGCTGTCTGGGTTGAATGATCGCAGACTAGCCGATCCATCCGCAGGCCGACTACAGCCGGTGCCGCTAAACGTCCACCGACCGGGACGGATCTCGGGGCGAAAGATCGCTCTCCTGCGACTTGTAGGTGAAGAACGAGACGATGTGATCGATGGTCTGCCCGTCATCCGCCAGCGGGCAGTGGGCATATTCGAGGATGGTCATCTTGAAGGTGAAGGGCATGGTCGGCGGCCCCTGCCGCAGATAGGCATGGCCGGTATCGAGGACCGCCTGCCTGCTCCGGATAATGATGGAGGAGTTGGGCAGTTCGGCGACGATGTCATCGAGATAGCGGTTCGCGTTGCGGACCGGTGAGGCATCCATCACATCCTGGCCGACGACCTTCATCTTGAACCGCGTCCGGCCGTCTTCGCGATGCACCGTGACCAGGACGACGCCGGACAGCAGCGCGGGGATGCCCAGCGGGTCGAAGTCGCGGCGCGCCGGCAGGCGGTCGACGGGATGGATCGTCAGCATGTAACGAATGAACGCGGCCAGCCGCGGCGACTGCACTTTCGGCAAAAAGCCCTGCAGCGCTGCGATATTGCGCTGGGACAGGTCGGGCAGCATGGGAATGGCGTTCATGAGGCTGGTCTAAAGGATCGATCGACGGTCCGGTAGTTACGTCTTGGTAATCCTGCCCCGGACCCGGCCACCGCCATACTGTTACCGGCCTGCTTCCCTTGCGCAAACTTGCAATCCGGTCGCACTCGCTTCTAATCGCTGCAGCAAGCGGAGGCGACGACGATGAATTTATGGTTCCGGCTGATCTGGATGCTGCTGACCGTGTGGCGGCGCGGACGCGTCAGTCCGCTCGATACCAGCACGATCCGCATGACCGTGCTGCCCAATGATCTCGACTTCAACGGCCATATCAACAACGGCCGCTACCTGACGCTCGCCGATGTGGGGCGCATGGACTACGTGCTGCGCAGTGGTGCGGGCAAAGCGGCCTGGCGGATGCGGGCGCTGCCGATCGTGGGCGATTCCATGGCGAAATTCCGCCGCGACCTGAAGCTGTTCGAGCGCTTCGACCTGACCACCCGGATTCTGGGCTGGGACGAGAAATGGACCTTCATCGAGCACCGCTTCCTGCGTCAGGGCCGGGTGCTGGGCGTGGTCGTCATCCGCGGCCTGTTCAAGGCGCCCGGCGGTCCGGTGAAACCGGGCGACTTTGCCGCCGTCATCGGCATGAGCCCGATCTCGCCGTCCCTGCCGGAGTGGCTGCTGGAATGGAACCGCAGCTGCGACAGCCTGAGCCAGACCCTGCGGCAGGAGGAACAGGCGGCAGGATGACGGCATCAGGGGCCGTCCAGGTCCCCGGACACTGGCAACGGACGGGTCCTCTCCCTAAGGTGTGACGTGATGTTTGTGTCCAGAACCGGCGATCCCGCCGCGCAGGCCTTTGGCCATACCGGCTTCCGTCTTTACTGGTTCGGAACCCTGGCGGTGCGCTTCGCCATACAGATTATTTCCGTTTCCGTCGCCTGGCAGATCTACGACACCACGGGCGAGCCCTTCCTGCTCGGCCTTGTGGGGCTGAGCCTGTTCCTGCCATCGCTGCTGCTGTTCCTGGTGACCGGCCTGATTGCCGACCGCTACAACCGCCGCATCATCATGGGGCTTTGCCTTACCCTGATGCTGGCCTGCGCCATCGGCTTCTTCATCCTGGCGACCGCCCATACCGACAAGGTCTGGATGATCTTTGCCCTGCTGCTGGCTTTCGGCCTGGCGCGTGCCTTCTGGAATCCGGCCTCGCAGTCGCTGCTGCCCAATCTGGTGCCGGCAACCGCACTCGCCAATGCAATAAGCATCAATGCCTCCGGCATCCAGTTCGCCGCGATCCTTGGCCCGGTCATGGGCGGCCTGCTTTATGCGGTCGGCCCGGCCTACACCTTCCTGTCCTCTGCCGCGCTCATCGCGATCGCGCTGGCCTGTATCGCCTGCATCCCGAGGCCGGCGCAGCGCCAGTCCAGCCAGGCCCGCAGCATGGATGACGTTCTGGCCGGCGTGCGCTTCATCTTCGCCAACCGGATCATCCTCGGTGCGATCTCGCTCGATCTTTTCGTCGTCCTGATGGGCGGCGCCGTGGCGCTGCTGCCGGTCTATGCCAAGGATGTTCTGCAGGCCGGACCGGTCGAACTCGGTCTGCTGCGTTCCGCTCCCGGCGTCGGCGCCATTGCGATGACGCTGGTGCTCGTCGCCTTTCCCATCCGCGACCATGCCGGACGGCTGCTGTTCATCTTCGTCTCGCTGTTCGGACTTTTCACCGTCATCTTCGGCCTCTCCACATCGATCTGGATTTCGGTGCCGGCACTGGCGCTGGTCGGCGCGGCCGACATGATCAGCGTCACCATCCGTCAGACCATCATGCAGCTCTGGACACCCGATGACGTACGTGGACGGGTGAATGCGGTGAACTCGGTGTTCATCGGCGCCTCGAACGAAGTCGGCGAATTCCGCGCCGGCACGGTCGCGCATCTGTTCGGCCCGGTGGTGGCGGTGGTGGCCGGCGGCTTCGGCGCCATCGGTGTGGCCATCCTCTGGGCCCGCCTGTTCCCCGACCTGCGGCGGCAGCGCAATCTGGATCGCGCGACCGGCTAGCGATTGATCCGATCTGGATCGGGCATACAGCTATCTCTCATTCAGATAGCTGGCATCGGATCAAACTATTTCAGCAAGATGCGTGAGCTCTCTAGGCTAACAAACAGCCACAAGCGCGACCTGCATAAATCTTATGCAGATACTCACAAGCGCCCCAGACACCCCAGAGAGGTCTCCATGTTCTCACGTTTCCATTCCGCGCTCTGTGCCGCACTGGCCGTCCTGGCAGTCAGCCCCTCTGCGATGGCGGTCGATTGGCCGCCGGCCGGCACCACCACCATCGTGGTTCCCTACACCGCCGGCAATATTGCCGATATCGCGGCGCGGACGATCGGGCAGAAACTGAACGAACGCACCGGCAAAACCTTCATCATTGAAAACCGGGCCGGCGCCAGCACCCAGATCGGCACCAGCCTGGTCGCCCGCGCGCCGGCCGATGGCCGCACGCTGCTGCTGACCGGCGCCATCTTCGCCACCAACCCGGCCCTCTTCCCCAAGCTGCCCTATGATTCCGAAAAAGATCTCGCGCCTGTGGGCCTGGTGGTCTCCAACCCGCTGGTGCTGACCACGGCCAAGAGTAAGCCCTTCCCCGATTTCGCCAGCATGGCGACCTACGCCAAGGCCAAACCCGGCCAGCTCGCCCTGGCCTCGGGCGGTTCCGGCACGCTCACCCATATCGCGCTGGCGTTGATGGCGATCAACCTCGGCACCGAGATCAACCACGTCCCCTATAAAGGCGGCAGCGCTGCCGCGATGGACACCCTGTCCGGCCAGGTCGATGGCTTCTGGGACAATCCCAGCTCGGCCATCCCACAGATCAAGGCCGACCGCATCCGTGCACTGGCGGTCTCAGGTCGCCAGCGCAATCCCGCTTTGCCGAATGTGCCGACCATGGTGGAACTGGGCTACAGCGATTTCGAAGCGATCAACTGGTTTGGCGTCTTCGCCCCGGGCAAGACCGATCCGCAATTGCTCGACGCCATCCACAAGGAAATCCGCACCATCCTGGAACTGCCCGATGTCAGGGAGCGCTTCGCCCAGGAAGGCGTGACGGCCAGCGGGCCGGGCCGCGCCGAATTTGCCGCCTTCGTGGCGAGCGAAATGAAGAAATGGGGCACGCTGATCCGCGAGAAAAACATCCAGGCTGAGTGATCGACGCTCAACCCGCCCGTCGGCCAGAGTAAACAGAAGCCAGAGTCCAAAAAGATGGCATCCGCAGTGCAAGACCCGTCAGGCGCCTTTGCCGAGCTGATGGCGATCCGCGCCGGCCGCAGGCTCGCGGCCGGCGAAGTCACCATCACCGGTCACGACCCGCTGTTTCGCAGCCCCTTCCGCATCGGTGAAACGCTGGCGATGGCGCTGGCCGCCAGGGGCGTGGCGGCCAACGATCTCTGGGAATTGCGCACCGGCGCGCGGCAGACCCTCAGCGTCGATGCCCGTGCGGCGGCGGCGACATCACATTCCGGCCGCGCGGTGACCCTGATCCGCGACACGGACGGACGCTATCAGCCCATTCCGGTGTCGGCGGCATTGCAGCATATGGTGTCGATGACGCAGCCCTGGGAAACCGCCGATGGGCGATGGGTGCTGCCCCATACCAATCTGCCGCATCTCCAGCGTCGGGTGTTCGATGTGCTCAAATGCGAAGACACTGTGGAATCGATCAGGGCCGCCGTGGCGCGCTGGCCTGCCGACGCACTGGACAGCGCAATCGCTGATGCCAATGCCTGTGCCGCCAGGGTGCTCACGCCGGAGGAATGGCTGGCCCATCCGCAGGGCGCGTATCTGGCATCCCGCCCCGTGGTCGAGATCACCCGGGTTGCCGACAGCGCGCCGGAACCTTTGCCCGCAGGTGGCGATCAACCACTGTCCGGTATCCGTGTCCTCGACCTGACGCGCATTCTCGCCGGCCCGACGGCCGGCCTGGGTCTGGCCGAACATGGCGCCGATGTCCTGATGGTGACGGCGCCCGACCTGCCGCAGGTGCCGTCCTTCGTGCGCGACACCAGCCATGGCAAGCGCAGCTGCTTCCTGGATTTCACCCGCGCCGACGAGGCCGAAAAACTCCGCGCACTGGTGCGCAACGCCGATGTGCTGGTGGAAGGTTATCGCCCCGGCCGACTGGCGGCGCATGGCTTTGGCGTCGAAGACCTGACGGCGCTGCGGCCGGGGCTGATCTATGTGAGCGTGAACTGCTTCGGCTCCGGCGGGCCGCTCGCCGCTCGCGCCGGCTGGGACCAGATCGCGCAGGCGATCACCGGCATCTGCCATACCCAGGGTGTGGCGACGGCAGCCGGGCAGCCGAAGCTGACGCCTGTCCCGATGTGCGATTTCCTCACGGGCTTCCTCGGCACCTTCGGCGCCATGCTGGCCCTGGCCCGGCGCGCGCGCGACGGCGGCAGCTATCATGTACAGGTGTCGCTGTGTCAGGCCGCCATGCTGTTCCAGCGCCAGGGACTGATCGACGATTTCAACGATGCGCCGGGCCAGCTCACGCCCGATGAATTCGAAGCGCTGGCGGTCCGCGTCGACAACACCTGCTATGGCGACCTCAAGACGCTCGGCCCGGTGCTGCGGATGTCGCACACGCCCTGCCGCTGGTCCCGCCCCACGCCGGCGCTGGGCAGCGACCGGGCGGAATGGCTGGCGCGCTAGGCTTTCTGGACCTGAACGTCAGACCGTTCTCCGGCGGCCTGCTGGCGATGCCGCTTCTGCACCATCGCCTCATGCAGCATGCGGATCTGGTCGCTGCCGGTCGTGGTGAACAGGAACGGAAAAATGCCGTGCAGAAGGCAGGCGATCCCGCCCCAGACCATGCGCAGGGCGAAGGACGACGCCGACAGCAGATGCTGCGCGTAGGTTTCGCCAACAGAAGCGGGATGTTCGGTAAAGACCTGCACAGGATGCCCCCTCGCATCGAATCACATGCCAGGATGATACCGGGGCCAGGGCAACAGCTTTCCCAAAAACCACTGTTTAATAGCCATAAAATGGGATATTATTCTATTTATGGCGAAAGAAATAAAACTGGATTCCATAGATCGGCGCATCCTCGGCCTGCTGCAGGATGACGCGGCCATGCCCATCCAGCAGATCGCGGACCAGGTCGGACTGTCGGTGAATCCCTGCTGGCGCCGCATCAAGATGCTGGAGGAAGCCGGGGTCATCGAGCGCCGGGTCGCCCTGGTGAATGCCGCGGCGGTGGGCCTGGGCATGACCGCCTTCGTCTCGATCCGGACCAACCAGCATAATAAAACCTGGCTGGAAGCCTTTGCCCGCGGGGTGCAGCGCATTCCCGAAATCGTCGAATGCCACCGCATGAGCGGCGATATCGATTACCTGCTCAAGATCGTCGTCGGCGATATCGCGCATTACGACCGGGTCTACCAGAAACTGATTTCAGAAGTCCCCGGCCTGTCCGACGTCAGCTCCACCTTCTCCATGGAGCGTCTCAAGCACGGGGTGAAACTGGACCTGCAGTCGCTGTCCTAGGCCCAACGCCACCCCCGGTGACGCCTGTCACATTCATTTAACTTGTACACAATCTAATTGCCCGCTACCTTCTGTCCTGTAGCAACGAGCACCCCCGCGCTACCCAACAGGAGACGAACAATGTCCATCACCCCGCTCTACACCACCACTGCCACCGCCACCGGCGGTCGTTCGGGCCAGGTCAAGTCGGCCGACGGCATCATCGACATGACGCTGGCCATGCCCAAGGAACTGGGTGGCCCCGGCAATGCCGCCAACCCGGAAACCTTCTTCGCCAGCGGCTATGCCGCCTGCTTCCAGGGCGCTCTCGGCCTGGTCGCCCGCAACCAGAAGATCACCCTGCCGGCCGGCAACACGGTCACCGTGACCATCGGCATCGGCAAGGACGAGACCAGCTTCGGCCTGAACGCCAAGATCTCGGTCGCCCTGCCCGGCATGGACAAGGCCCAGGCCGAGGCGCTCACCGCCGCCGCCCATCAGGTCTGCCCGTATTCGAAGGCGACCCGTGGCAACATCGAAGCCACGCTCGAGACTGTTGTCTAACATTGTGCCGCGACGCCGGGCTGCAAGGCCCGGCGTCGCCTAACCCCGCGGTTTACGCATGTCCGCCGATACCCAGCTCAAGCTCGACCACCAGCTCTGCTTCGCGCTTTACGCCGCGTCCAATGCGATGACGCGGCTCTATCGCGACCGGCTGGAGCCGCTCGGCCTCACCTATCCGCAGTATCTGGTCATGCTGGTGCTGTGGGAGCAGGACGGGCTGAGCGTCAAAAACCTGGGCGAGCGCCTCTATCTCGATTCCGGCACGCTGACCCCCATGCTCAAGCGCATGGCCGAGGCCGGGCTGCTGACCCGCACCCGCGCCGAGGACGACGAACGCCAGGTGGTGATCCGCCTGACCGACCGGGGCCGGGACCTGAAAGCCGCCGTGGCCGAGATGCATGCCGGCCTGGGCTGCCTGCTGCCGCTCGAACCCCAGGAAATCGGCCGCCTGCGGGCCGAGCTGCGCGGCCTGGCCAGCGGCCTGATCGCGGTGGCGGAATAATCCACAGGCGGTTGCCCGGGCTGTCATAATTCTGACCGTCGAATCCGGCATAATCCACAGGTTCAGCCACTACCCTTGGGGTTTTGGCTTGCCTTGGGCCACCAGATATTGCGATAGTCCCGCACTCAGAATCAGAGTGAGGAACCCATGTCGCTGCTCGACTCCAAGCCCGTCTACAAGCCCTTCAAGTATCCGTGGGCCTACGAAGCCTGGATGACCCAGCAGCGCGTGCACTGGCTGCCCGAGGAAGTGCCGCTCGCCGACGACGTGAAGGATTGGCAGAAGAAGCTGACCCCGGGCGAGAAGAACCTGCTGACCCAGATTTTCCGCTTCTTCGTCCAGGCCGATGTGGAAGTGAACAACTGCTACATGAAGCACTATGCGCGGGTGTTCAAACCCACCGAAGTGCAGATGATGCTGGCCTCCTTCTCCAACATGGAGACGGTGCATATCGCCGCTTACTCGCACCTGCTCGACACCATCGGCATGCCCGAAGAAGAGTATTCGGCCTTCCTCCGCTACAAGGAGATGAAGGACAAGTACGACTACATGCAGCAGTTCGGCGTCGAGACCAAGGCCGATATCGCCAAGACGCTCGCCGTGTTCGGCGCCTTCACCGAAGGCCTGCAGCTCTTCGCCTCCTTTGCGATCCTGCTCAACTTCCCGCGCTTCAACAAGATGAAGGGCATGGGCCAGATCATCTCGTGGTCGGTGCGCGACGAAAGCCTGCACACCAACTCGATCATCAAGCTGTTCCGCACCTTCGTGGACGAGAATCCCGAAGTCTGGAACGAGGAATTCCAGCGCGACCTCTATGTCGCCTGCTCCACCATCGTCGACCATGAAGACGCCTTCATCGATCTCGCCTTCGAGATCGAGGGCGTGCAGGGCCTGACCGCGCAGGAAGTGAAAGACTACATCCGCTGGACCGCCGACCGCCGTCTGCTGCAGCTCGGCCTGCAGCCGATGTATCGGGTGGCCAAGAACCCGCTGCCCTGGCTGGACGCGATCCTCAACGGTGTCGAACACACCAACTTCTTCGAGAACCGCGCGACCGAGTATTCCAAGGCCTCGACCCAGGGCAACTGGGAAGACGCCTTCGCCTGATCGCCTGTCACGCGTTTTACAGATCATTATGGCCGGGCTTGTCCCGGCCATTTTGTTATGATGGCCGATGACCTACAGCATCCGTCCCGGGCGTCGCGCCGAAGCCGGCCACCTGCGCGACATCGAACGCGCCGCCGCCCAGGCTTTCATCGCCGTCGGCTATCCGGCCATTGCCAGTTATGAACCGACCCATGGCGACGACCTGCGCGAGGCGGTTGAAGACGGCACGCTGTTCGTCGCCGCCGATATTGCCGACCGGCCAGTGGGCTTCCTGCTCTGCAGCGAGCTGGATCACGGCCTCTATGTCCAGGAAATCAACGTCCACCCTGACCATGCCGGCCATCGCCTGGCCGTGCCGCTGCTGACGGCAGCCGAGACGCTGGCGCAGACCCTGGACCTGCGGCTACTGACCTTGACCACCTTCCGCCATGTGCCGTGGAACGCGCCCTATTATACGAGGCTCGGCTTCGCCGCGATCCCGAACGACATGATCGGGCCGAACCTGCGCATTGTGATTGCGCGCCAGCACAAGGCCGGTCTCGACAGCGCCGACCGCGTGGCCATGCAGCGTGCCGTCCCGGCGCCCTAGCCGCGGATGATATCCGCCGTCGGCACCAGCGCGCTGTCGGGGAACAGCCGCGCCATGGTGGCGGCGCCGTCGAGGCCGAAATGCGCCGCAGCGATACCCTTGTACAGTGCGGTGAGATGCGTGGTCGGCGCGACGTCGCGGCCCTGATAGAGCTGCGGCTGCTTCAGCCCCGGCCAGTCGGCCAGCACGCGCCCGCCCCTCACCGCACCGCCGAGCAGGAAGCCGGCGCCGCCGGTGCCATGATCGGTGCCACCCGAACCGTTCGGCATCGCCGTGCGGCCGAATTCGCTGACCGCGAGGATCGCTGTGTCGCGCCACACCGGGCGCAGGCCATCGGCGAGCGCGGCCAATGCCTGCGACAGCACGGTGAACTGTTGCGCCAGGCGATTGGCTTCGGCGCTGTGGGTGTCGAAGCCGTTCATTTCGATCACGGCGATGCGCGGGCCATCGGGTCGCGCCAGCCGCGCCGCCGCCAGTTGCGCCAGGCCGACCACCGCCTGCAGGCTGCCGGGCCGTGTCATCTCGCGCGGCGCATCGGCTTCCATCTGCGCCGCCGCCATGGCGGGACCGAGCACGGTGTCTTCCGACCACAGCGCCATCATGCGGTCGACGAACACCGCCGGCGCGCCGGGCAGTTTGTCGGGCGCAGCAGAGTCGATGCCGACCGGACCGCGCAGCGCAAAGGGTACGGTGGGGCCGACCGCGAGGCCGAGACGGCGACGACCGGCGGCTTTCTCATGTTCGGCGAGCAGGCGGTTGAGCCAGCCCGCCGTGCCGGAGGTCGGGCGCTCCAGCCCGGCTTCGAGTTCGTCCTGGGCGGAGAAATGCGAGCGGTCGCGATGGCTGCTGGCCACGGCATGGATCGGCAGCAGATCGCCGGCGTCAAAGAAGGATTTCAGCGGCGCCAGATTGGCATGCAGCGCGAAGACATGATCCAGCGGCACCGGCGTCTGCTGGTCGAGGAATTCGCCGCGCAGCCTTGCAAAGCCCGGATCGCCAATCGGCATGATCGCCGCCAGCCCATCCATGCCGCCGCGCAGGATGAAAAACACGAAACGTTTTTCCGTCGCCGCCGACGCAAAGGCGATGCGCGGCATGGCCATGGTGGCCGCGCTGCCGAGCGTGAGCAGGCGGAGGGCATCGCGGCGGGTGGCGGAGGATGCTGTGCGATCCATGCTCACCGCCACTGGAATTCCGGCGCCGCCAGCACGGTGGCGAGCGCGGCGGGGCGGCTTTCGGCCCGCTGCACCGCCTGCCGCGTATCGGGCCGGGCCCGTGCACCGATGGCGAGATCGAGCAGCGTCATCGGCTCAGTGCTGTTGCGCGCGCGCTGGGCCAGTACGAAGGCCAGTTCGATGCGCTGGCGCAGCGCGTCGGGCGCCATCCATTCATTGGCGCGATCGGACCAGCCAGCGGGAGACGGCGGCTGGAACGGTGCCTGGCCGAATTGCCGCAGTAGGCCGATGAAGCGCTGCGGCGGCAGATCGGCATTGCTGAGCCGCACGGCGGCCAGCATGAAGTCGCGCGGATTGCGCAGCTTGCGGTATTGCGGATCCCAGGCTTCGGGCAGGTCGATCAGCGTCAGCGCCAGCTGCCGCAGGTCGCCCTGCGTGTCGCGGAAGGTTTTCGCCAGGGTGGCAACAGCACCCGGCGGCGGATCGTCGGCGATGAAATGACGGGCCAGCTTCAGCGCCAGATGCTGCGCCGTCTCGGGCTGGGCGGCCAGCATCTGCAGGGCGGCGATGCCCTGGTCGGAACTCTGCTGGCTGAAATTGTAGCCCAGCAGCGCCTGCGGGCCGGGCTCGTGGATATTGGGGCGGAAGCAGGCGGCGCCCAGCGTGCAGCCCTCCTGCGGATTGCGGCCGACCGACCAGCCGGTGAGGATCTTCGCCAGCGCGATCACATCGGCCTGGGTGTAATGCGCCGCCGGGCTGATGGTGTGCAGCTCCAGGATCTCGCGCGCATGATTCTCGTTGAGGCCGACCTGGCGGCGCGCGCCGGCCTTCGACGATGGCCCCAGCGATGAGGCATTGTCGAGATAGAGCAGCATCGCCGGATGGCCGGTGACGGCGAGCAGCATGTCGGAGAAGCGGCCGAAGGCATGGGGCCTGATCGCCTCGCGTTCATAGGCGCCAACCAGCGCCATAACGATCTGGTCGCGGCCGGCGACGGTGAAATGGTTGGCCCAGAACTGCACCCAGCGTTCGGCAAAGGGCGCGTCGCTCTGCGCCTGCGCCTGGAACAGCGTCGTCAGTTCGGTCTGGATATTCTGCTGCAGCACCTGGCGCGCGGCCTTCTCGGCCTCGGCCAGATCCTTCTGCTTCGCCTGGCGATAGGCATAGAAGGCGCTGGCCTGGCTCTGGGCCGAGGGCAGGCTGGCGAGCGCCGCCGGCATGACCGCCGCACTGCCCTTCGCCGGCACCTGGCCCTTCAGCCAGCCGCGCGGATCGGACTCCAGCGCCGCCGCATCGGCGGGGCGGATGCCGAGGCCGAAGCGGTTGGCGGCGTGGATGGCACTGGCAGACAGCATGGACACCTGTTCATGCAAGGATACCGCAGTTCACGTCCCGGCGGCGGCAATCCTGCGCCGTCCGCTGTGACAAATGCCCTGTGACAAATCCCGAAGTCAGGCCAGCAGGTCGATGAACAGGCCCTGCTGGTCAAGCTGCGCCTTGAGCGCGATGGCCGAGGCCCCCTCCTGGCCCTGCGCACCCTGCAGCAGGGCGGCGGCCTGGGCCATCACATCGGCATTGAGGCTGCCGCTGCTCACCGCCTTCAGCGCGACAAGCTGCGCCTGTTCGGCGCGGGCCAGGCCCGCCAGAGCAACGGAAATACCGGATGCACCCGTAATCGTCGTCATGCCGCAACCCTAGCGGAGGGTGGAATATTCCTCAACCGGGGACTCAACCCCACCCTGCCGCTGGGCTGGCCCGGACGATGGCGCTACACTGCCTGCTATCGATTCTCATCGCATAATCTCCCCATAAATCGACATTGAACGGACCGATGACCGCTCTGCCTCCCAATCCCCTGCTGCCCATCCCGATCGCCCAGTACCGCGAGGGCAATACCGGCGTCCCCTATGCGCACCAGTTCGATTCCGGCCTGCCCGGTCCGCATGTGGCGATCACCGCGCTGGTGCATGGCAACGAGGTCTGCGGCGCCCATGTGCTGGACCTTTTGCTGCGCGAGAAATTCCGCCCGGCCCAAGGCAAGCTGACGCTGATCTTCTGCAACGTCGCCGCCTATACCCGTTTCGATCCCGACGAGCCGGCCGCCTCGCGCTTCATCGACGAGGACATGAACCGCGTCTGGGGCGCCAATGCGCTGGACGGCGACCGCCGCTCCATCGAGCTGGACCGCGCCCGCGAGATCGAGCCGCTGATTGCCGAGGTCGATCTGCTGCTGGACGTGCATTCGATGCAGCAGCCCTCGCCGCCGCTGATGCTGTCGGGTCCGCTGGCCAAGGGCCGCACACTGGCCGCCCAGGTCGGCGTGCCAGCCACCGTGGTGGCCGACCAGGGCCACAAGGCGGGCCTGCGCATGCGCGACTATGGCGGCTTCGGCGATCCCGACAGCGCCAAGAATGCCCTGCTGGTGGAATGCGGCCAGCACTGGGACCAGGCCAGCAAAACCGTGGCGATCGAAACCGTGTTCCGTTTCCTGAAAAGCACCGGCCTGGCCACCGATGCCGACCTGGCCCGCCATGGCGTGACGCCGCGGCCGGCGCAGCCGCAGAAATTCGTCGAGGTGACCGAGGCCGTCACCATCGCCACCGAGAGCTTCGCCTTTGCGCAAGCCTTTACCGGACTGGAAGCGATTCCCGCCGCTGGTACAGTGATCGCCCATGACGGCACGCAGCCCATCGCCACGCCCTATGACGACTGCGTGCTGATCATGCCGACCAAGCGGCTGAAACCGGGCCAGACCGCCGTGCGGCTCGGCCGCTACATCACCGCGTAAATGTTCAGACAGCTCGGCTTCAGCCTGCCTGCTCTGTGCATCGGCGCAGTGGGCGGCGCGGCCTTTCTGTACCTGCGCATGCCGCTGGCCTGGATGCTGGGCAGCATGTTCCTGGTCGGGCTCTGCGCGCTGGCCGGGCTGGACAAGAAAATCCGCATCACCGTCAACCCACTGCTGCGCGCCATCATGATCACGGTGATCGGCGTCATGCTGGGCAGCACCTTCAAGCCCGAAATGATCGAGCGCGCCCGCGAATGGATCGGGCTGATCGTGCTGATGCTGGTCTATATCCCGATCGTCACCGCGATCTGCTACGTGATGTTCCGTCGGCTGGCGCGGCTCGATCCGGTGACCGCCTATTTCTCGGCGGCGCCCGGCGGCCTGCAGGAAATGACCCTGGTGGGGGAACATTACGGCGGCGACGGCCGCAGCATCATCCTGACCCATGCGCTGCGCGTCTTCATCACCGTGATGACCGTGCCGGTGTATTTCCGCTTCGTGGAAAACCTCAACGTGCCGCCGATGGCGCAGGGCCCGCATATGTGGCAGCTGCCATGGCATGAAGGCGCGCTGCTGGTGGCCTGCGGCGTGGTCGGCTGGTATGCGGCGCGCTTCCTGCGCATCCCCGCCGCCCAGCTGGTCGGGCCGATGGTGGTCTCGGCCATCGTGCACCTGTTCGGCTGGTCGCATGCGGCGCCGCCGCCGGAACTGGTCGCCACCGCGCAGGTGGTGATGGGCGCGGCGCTCGGCTGCCGCTTCGTCGGCACGCCGCTAAAAGAGGTCGGCCGCATCGCCACCTATGCCGTGCTCGCCACCTTTGCCATGTTGGCGGTGGCGGTGGTGATGACGGTGTGGTTCGCCGACTGGGCCGGCATCAAGAGCGAGGCGCTGATGCTGGTGCTGTCGCCCGGCGGCATGGCCGAGATGAGCCTGGTGGCGCTCGGCCTCGGCGTCGAGGTCGCCATCGTGGCATCGATGCATATTTTCCGCATCGCCGTGGTGGTGATCGCCGTGCCCTTCGCCTTCCGGCTGCTGGGCCTGAAGGCGAAACCGACGGACTGAGAGCCGGCTTTATCCGGGCTTATCCGAGTCTTATTCGACTCTTATTTGCGCTTATTCGATCCTTATTTGCGCTTATTGGAGTCTTATTCCGGCGTATTCGATCCTTATGCCGGCTTATCCGGTCCTTATGCCGATGAAACGGACCGCCGAGCGTCCTGCCGCACGGCAATGAGGGTTTTCAGACCTAACCCGCTGATCTGTCAGGACCGGCCGGCTGCACAGCGCGCCAAACCGAACCAAGCATTGCCAATCTGAGCCATCCTAGAGCCAAACTTGGCCAAGCCTGGCCATCTGGAACCATCTGCGGCCTTTGCAAGCCAGTCTGAGCTCAGCCTTTTCATACCGGTGTATGGCAATCGCGGGCTGGCGGAGGCTTATGCGAGTCTTATTCCGGCTTATTCGAGTCTTATTCGACTCTGTTCGCGCCGCTTCGTTTGCGTTCTCGGGTGTTCGTTTGGCTTCGCTGGCGTTCGTTTGGCTTCCGGCGCGCCATGCCGACCGATCCGCACAGGACCAAGCCATGACGACCCGGTCGCGCGTACCGGGTTATGCGGGAGCAGATTCACGATGGGCAAGAACGGCAGAGTCTGCTGTCAGGTAAGACTCCGCCCTGCGGCGTCAATGAGATTAAAGAGATTTAATCTTCACGGCACCTTTTTCGTAATCGCCGGCAGGGCGAAATCGAAGTCGCAGCCCTGTTCGGCCTGGGTCACCGTATCGAAATAGAGCCGCTCGTAACCGCGGCGGCCTTCGCCTGAGGGCAGCGGCGGCAGCGCGACGCGGCGCTTTAGTAGCTCGGCCTCGTCCACCAGCAGATCGATGCGGCGGCCTTCGGTGTCGAGCCTGATGCGGTCGCCCGTCTTCACCAGCGCCAGCGGACCGCCGGCGGCAGATTCCGGCGCGATATGCAGCACGATGGTGCCGTAAGCCGTGCCGCTCATGCGCGCGTCCGAGATGCGCACCATGTCTTTCACGCCCTGCTGCGCCAGCTTTTTCGGGATCGGGATATAGCCGGCCTCGGGCATGCCCGGCGCGCCCTTGGGGCCGGCGTTGCGCAGCACCAGGATGTCATCGGGTTTCACATCGAGATCGGCAGAGTCCAGACGCGCGGCCATGTCGGGCAGGCTGTCGAAGACCACGGCGCGGCCTTCATGCTGCAAGAGGCTTTGCGTCGCTGCCGCCTGCTTGATGATGGCGCCGTCGGGCGCGAGGTTGCCGCGCAGCACCGCCATCGCGCCGTTTTTGTACACGGGCGCGGCCATGGTACGGATCACGTCCTGTTTCCAATTGGGCGGCATGGCGTCGATATTCTGGCCCAGCGTCCTGCCGGTGACGGTGAGGCAGTCGCGCTCGATCAGGCTACCCAGCTCGCGCAGGATCGGCGTCAGACCGCCGGCCTTGTGCAGGTCTTCCATGTAATGCTGACCGGTGGGTTTCAGATCGACCAGCACCGGCGTCTCGCGGCCCATTTTGTCGTAGCCTTCGAGGTCGACGGCAATGCCGCTGCGGCCTGCCATGGCCGTCAGATGAATCAGCGCATTGGTGCTGCCGCCGACCGCGAGCAGCACGCGCAGCGCGTTGCGATAGGCCGCCGGCGTCAGGATCTTGTCCGGCGTCAGGCCTTCGGCCGCCATCGCCACGGCGCGCGTGCCGGTCTGTTCAGCCAGACGGCGACGTTCGGCATGCACCGCCGGCACAGCGGCGCCACCGGGCAGCATCATGCCGAGCGCTTCCACCGTGAGCGCCATGGTGGACGCCGTGCCCATCACGCCGCAGGTGCCGATGGTGGGCGCCAGTTCGGAATTGACCTCGTTGATCTCCTGGTCGTTGACCTCGCCGGCGCGGTAGCGCGCCCAGAAGCGGCGGCAGTCCGTGCAGGCGCCGAGCTTCTCGCCGCGCCACGATCCTGCCAGCATAGGTCCTGTCACCAGCATAATGGCCGGCACATTGGCGCTGGCGGCGCCCATGAGAAGCGCCGGCACGGTCTTGTCGCAGCCGCCCATCAGGATCACCGCGTCCATCGGCTGGGCGCGGATCATCTCTTCCGCATCCATCGCCATCAGGTTGCGCAGATACATGCTGGTGGGATTGGCGAAGCTTTCCTGGATCGAGATCACCGGAAACGGCACCGGGATGCCGCCGGCCAGCATGACGCCGCGCGAGGCCGCCTCGATCAGGTCGGGCACATTGCGGTGACAGGCATTGTAGCCCGAGTCCGTATCGACGATGCCGATGATCGGCCGCTCCAGCGCCTCGTCGGTATAGCCCAGCGCCTTGATGAAGGCCTTGCGCAGGAAGACGGAGAAGCCGGCATCGCCGTAATTGGCGAGGTTGCGCTTCATGCCCCGGGCCTGGGCGGCGGCGGGTTTGGCGGCGGGCTTCTTGTCGGACATAGAGTTCACTCCCAGGGACGAGGCTTTTTTGTATCGCGCCGGTAGCCGCTACACCAGCCCTCCCCGTGGCATGATCGCATCCCACAAAGATCGAAAAGATCGTCACCCTCGGGCTTGTCCCGAGGGTCCATCCCATGGCCGTGGCGCGCGGGTTAGCGCCGATGGATCCTCGGAATAAATCCGAGGATGACGGCCTGTGGTGTCCTGTCGAACCGGGCCTGTAGTGACCTTCCTGCCGCGGCTGGAGTTGGCGCCCGGCCCTGCCTATACTCGCGCCGGACACAGCGGGAGATGCGGGCGTTATGGGAGTTCCGGCGGATGCGTGGCGGGCCAGACCGTCGCTGCGCGAGAAATTACGGCTGCTGCGCAAACGCTGGTGGCGCAAATCCTGGTCGCAGTATGGCGAGGATATCAGCCTGCTGACCCTGTTCGACGGCCGCCGCGACGGCATCTATGTCGATGTCGGCTGTTTCCATCCGCGCCGCTATTCCAATACCCGCGCGCTGTACGAGCGCGGCTGGCACGGCGTCAATATCGACATCTCGCCGCGCAAGATCGCGCTGTTCGATTTCGACCGCCCGCGCGACCGCAATGTCTGCTGCGCCGTGACCAAGGAGCCCGGCGAGATCACCGCCTATGTCTTCGGCGACGGCAGCGCGCTCGACACCACCGACAAGGCCGTGGCCGATGAATGGGCCCGGCGGTTCAAGACCAGCTATATCGCCGCCACTGTGCCCTGCCGGCCCTTGCGCGATATCCTGCATGACGCCGGCATCACCCGCGTCGATTACCTGAATATCGATGTGGAAGGCGCCGAGATGGGCGTGCTGGGCGGGCTGGATTTCGACCGCATCGCGCCGGGCTGCATTTCGGTGGAAATCCATGGCGAGATCGCGGCGGCGCTGCAAAGCCCGGTCTATCGTTTCCTTACCGAACGCGGCTATGCGCTGCACTCCTGGGTGCGGCCGACGTTCATTTTCCTGAAGGCGTGAACGCGCCGGCCTAAAGCGGCTTCTGGGCCAGGATGAACAGGCGGCGGAAGGGAAACAGCGTGCGGCCGTCCTCTTCGCGCGGATAGGCCTGGGCAATGCGGGCGCGATAGTCGGCCTCGAAGACGCTGCGCTCGGGTTCCTCCAGGCGATCGAGGAAGGGCTTGAGCGCGCTGCCCTTGGTGAATTCGGCCACCGGATTGGCGCCCGACATCACTTGCAGATATTCGCTCTCCCAGATCTCGAGCGTGGCGCAGTGCTGCTGCAGGATGCGCCAGTAAACCGCCGGCTCGGCCACCGGATAACGCCGCAGATGCGGCTCCAGCCGCGACCGCCAGGGCCCGAGCTCAATCGTGTCGGTGATGCAGGTATGGGATTTGGCGCCGTGGTTGCGCGGCATCTGCACCGCCAGCCAGCCGCCGGGTTTCAGCCCCTGCAGCAGGCCGGGGAACAGCGTCTCGTGATCGCCGAGCCATTGCAGTGCCGCGTTGCTGTAGATCAGGTCGACCGGCGCGTCGGGCTGCCAGGCGGCGATATCGGCTTCAATGAAGCGCGCGGTCGGATAATCGGCCTGCGCCTTGGCCAGCATGGTGGCTGAAGCATCGACGCCGGTGAGCTGGGCCTGCGGCCAGCGCTGCCGCAGCAGCGGCGTCAGGTTGCCGGGACCGCAGCCGAGATCGACCACCCGCATTTCCGCATGGAGGTCAGGCGCCGCCAGCGGCACGCGGGCCAGCAGGTCGAGTGCGGGGCGCAGCCGCTCGCCGGCGAATTTCAGGTATTGCGTCGGGTCCCAGGACATGATTACCAAGGCTACCCGAGGAAACGAAACCGGCAAGGCGATTTGTTATGAATTCTTCTCAAGACCGGCGCGATTACGCTCAACAGGCCTTCGACGCGCCGCTGGAGCTGACCGGCATGGCTGTCCAGCCTGAGCACATAGATGCCAACGGCCATATGAATGTCGGCTATTACAACGTGATCTTCGACCAGGCGCTGGACAGGTTCTTCACGCCCTTCGATCTCGACTGGTCCTATGTGCAGCGCACCAATCTCTCCACCTTCGTGCTGGAGACCCATGTCTGTTACCTGCAGGAGGTGCTGGAGGGCGATCGTTTACGCTTCACCTTCCAGCTGCTGGATTTCGACGCCAAGCGCATCCATTACTTCATGCAGATGCATCACGCCGAGAAGGGCTATCTGGCGGCGACGAGCGAGCAGATCCTGGTGCATGTGGATCTGGCGACGCGGCGCTCCAGTCCCTTCCTGCCCGAACACCAGACCTTGTTCGCCAACATGCTGGCCGGCCATGCCAAACTGCCGAAACCGCGCCAGGCCGGCAAAAGCATCGGCATGACGAAGAAACCATAAATCGTCATCCCGGCCGCAGCGAAGCGGAGAGCCGGGATCCCATTTTTGAAGGCCAAAACAAATGGGACCCCGGGTCATGCCCAGGGTGACGGCTTTGGCGTCTTACGCCCCGATCTTGATCTCGACTTCCACGAAGGCCATCGCGGCCTTGCCGGCGTTGATCACGTCATGGGCCACGCCCTTGGGGCGCGAATAGCTGCCGCCGGCCTGCATCTCGATCAGGCTTTCGCTGCCATCCTGGGCAATGATCTTCATCATGGCGTCGGTCAGGTAGGTCACCGTGTAGGGATACTGGTGCACATGGAAACCGGTGGCAGCGCCGGGCGCGAAATCCCAGCGCGTGATGCGCACGCGCTCGTCGTCGGCCTGCTGGGTCGGGGTGGCTGATCCGGTCGCCTGGCACATGGGGGCTCTCCTGTTTTCGCTGCGCCGATCCTAGGCCGTGGCGGCAGAACCGGACAAGCGCGGAATTGTCACGCTGCAATCCGCAGCAAACAGAAAAGCCGTCACTCTCGGAATAAACCCAAGGATGACGGTCTATTGTGAGGCCTAGTCCTGCTGTTTCTTGCGCAGGGCCGCGCGCAGCGGCCGCCCCTGCGCGATCGCCTTCAGCATGCCGCGGAAGGTATGGACCTCCTGGCTGGCCAGCGGCACGCGCTGCAAAGCCGAGCGCAGGTTGCGCAGGATGGCGCCACGCTTGGGCTCGACATTGTGGAAGAAGGCGGATTTGTCCAGCTCGTCGGCCAGATGGTCGAACAGGCCCTGCAGCTCTTCCTGGGTGGCGAAACCGCCGCGCACGGTGTCGAGCCGGCTCGGCGCGGTGTCGTCGTTTGCCGTGAACCATTCATAGCCGAGCAGCAGCACGGCCTGGGCGAGGTTCAATGACGAGAAGCCGGGATTGAGCGGCACGCTGATGCCGACATGAGCCAACGCCACATCCTCGTTATCCAGTCCGGTGCGTTCGCGGCCGAACAGAATCCCGACGCGGAAGCCATCACGCTCCTCGGCGCGCATGCGGGCGGCGGCCTCGCGCGGCGTGACCACCTCTTTCATCATGTCGCGATGGCGCGCCGTGGTGGCATAGATGCGATGAAGATCGGCCACCGCCTCGGCGGTGCTTTTGAACACGCTGACCGCATCCAGCACCGGATCGGCCTTGCTGGCCAGCACATAGGCGGCCGGGTTGGGCCAGCCGTCGCGCGGATTGACCAGGCGCAGTTCGGTGATGCCGCAGTTCAGCATGGCACGGGCGGCGGCGCCGATATTCTCACCGAGCTGCGGCTCGACCAGCACCACCACCGGTCCGCGCCGTAGCGGCCCCGGCGGCGCGAATTTCCCGAGCTTGGGTCTGTTGGTCGGCATTACTTGGAAGGCTGGGCGCCGTCGCGCAGCAGCTTCCACTGGATCGAATCCATCAGCGCCACAAAGGCCGCGTCGATGATGTTGGGCGAGACGCCGACGGTGAACCAGCGATTGCCCTGGCCATCGGTGCTTTCGATCATCACCCGCGTGGTCGCATCGGTGCCGCCATTGAGGATACGCACCTTGAAATCGGCCAGCCGCAGGTCGTCGATATAGCTCTGGTAGCGGCCAAGGTCCTTGCGCAGCGCCTGGTCGAGCGCATTGACCGGGCCGTTGCCTTCGGCCACCGAGAACAGCGTCTGGCCATCGACATCCAGCTTCACCGTGGCTTCCGAGATGGTCACCAGTTCGGCGCGGGCATTGAAGCGGCGCTCGACCTGGACGCGGAAGCTGCGGATCTTGAAAAAGTCAGGCATCTGGCCGAGCGTGCGGCGCGCCAGGATTTCGAAACTCGCCTCGGCGCCGTCGTAGGAATAGCCCTGGGCCTCGCGCTGCTTCACATCCTCCAGCAGCGCATTCAGCCGGCTGTCATTCGGATCGTAGGCGATGCCGGCCTCGGTCAGCCGCACCAGCAGATTCGAGCGGCCGGCCTGGTCGGAGATCAGGATCTGGCGCTTGTTGCCCACGCTTTCCGGCGGCACATGCTCGTAGGTGCGCGGGTCTTTCATCACCGCCGAGACATGCAGGCCGCCTTTATGCGCGAAGGCCGAGGCGCCCACGTAAGCCGCATGGCGGTTCGGCGCGCGGTTGAGCAGCTCGTCCAGCGTGCGCGAGGTGGCGGTCAGATGGGTCAGGTCCTGTTCGCTCAGGCCGATATCGACATGGTCGGCGAACCAGGGCTTGAGCATCAGCGAGGGAATCAGCGCGATGAGGTTGGCATTGCCGCAGCGCTCGCCCAGGCCGTTCAGCGTGCCCTGCACCTGGCGCACGCCGGCTTTCACGGCGGCCAGCGTGTTGGCCACGGCATTTTCGGTGTCGTTATGGGTATGCACGCCAAGGCGCGAGCCGTCGCCGAGTTTCTGCACGACTTCACTGACGATGCGTTCGACTTCCCAGGGCATGGTGCCGCCATTGGTGTCGCAGAGCACGGCCCAGCGCGCACCGGCGTCCAGCGCCGCCTTCAGGCAGTCAAAGGCGAACTTTGGATTGGCCTTGTAACCATCGAAGAAATGCTCGGCATCGAACATCGCCTCGCCGAATTTCTTATGCGCCGCCGCGATGCTGTCGGAGATCAGTTCGATATTCTCGGAAAGCGGAATGCCGAGCGCCACATCGACCTGGAAATCCCAGCTCTTGCCCACCAGGCAGGCGGAATCGGCGCTGGCATTGAGGATCGCAGCGAGGCCGGGATCGTTGTCGGTCGAGCGGCCCGGCCGCCGGGTCATGCCGAAGGCGACGAATTTGGCGCGCTTCAGTTCCGGCTTGGTGGCGAAGAATTCGGAATCGGTGGGATTGGCGCCGGGCCAGCCGCCCTCGATATAGGCGACGCCGAGCCGGTCCAGCGCCCTGGCGATGACGCGCTTGTCCTCGACCGAGAAGTCGACGCCCTGCGTCTGCGCCCCGTCGCGCAGCGTCGTGTCGAAGAGATAAACCCGGTCCTTGCTCACGTCAGACTCCCGTCAGCCGCTTGACGACGCGATCCCGTCCGATCAGCGGCAGCAGCGGCGCCATTTCAGGCCCCTTGTCGCGCCCGGTCAAGGCCAGGCGCAGCGGATGGAACAGACCCTTACCCTTGGCGCCGGTCTTGGCGGAAATTGCAGCCGTCCAGGCCTTCCAGGTGGCGGCGTCCCAGGGCTCGGCCGGCAGGGTCTCGGCGGCGGCAGCGATCACGGCCGCATCCTCGATCACCGGACTGATCTCGCCAGCGACGACGGGCCACCAGTCGGCGGCCTCGGCCAGCCGGCCGATATTACCACGGATGGCGAGCCAGAAGCTTTCCGTGGCGCCAGGCGGCAGGCGGTCGCGCAGGGCGGCGAAATCCATCGCATGCAGGATTTTCGCGTTCAGCAGGTCGAGTTCATGGGGATCGAGCCGGGCCGGTGCGCGGCTGAAGCGCGTCAGGTCGAAGTCCGCGACCAAGGCCTGGTTGTCGTGCTGCGGCTCCACCGGATCGGCCGAGCCCAGACGGGCCAGCAGGGAATTCAGCGCCATCGGTTCGTAGCCCTGCTCGCGCAGGTCGGCCAGCGACAGCGAACCGATGCGTTTGGACAGGCCGCCGCCTTCGGCATCGAGCAGCAGCGAGAAATGCCCGAAGACCGGCACGGCATAGCCCAGCGCCTCGAACAACTGGATCTGCGACGCCGAGTTGGTGACGTGATCCTCGCCGCGGATGATATGGGTGATGCCAAGGTCGCCGTCATCGACCACCGAGGAGAGCGTGTAGAGCGGATAGCCGTCCGAGCGCACCAGCACCGGATCGCTCAAGCTCGCCGTATCGATCTCGACGCGGCCATGGATCAGGTCGTCCCAGCCGGTGACGCGATGCTCCAGCTTGAAGCGCCAGTGCGGCTTGCGGCCCTCGGCTTCCAGCTTCGCGCGGTCGTCGTCGGTGAGTTTCAATGCGGCGCGGTTATAGACCGGCGGCTTCTTCTGGCTGAGCTGCACCTTGCGGCGCAGGTCGAGTTCTTCCGCCGTCTCATAGCAGGGATAGAGCCGGCCGCTGCTTTTCAGTTTTTCCGTCGCCGCCGTGTACAGCGCGAAACGGTCCGACTGTTTCGCATAACGGTCCCAGTCGAGCCCAAGCCAGCGCAGGTCGGTCTCGATACCTTTGGCAAACTCATCGGTCGAGCGCGCGGTGTCGGTATCGTCCAGCCGCAGCAGGAAGCTGCCGCCGGATTTCCGCGCGAACAGCCAGTTCAGCAGCGCGCCGCGCGCGTTGCCGACATGCAGCCGGCCCGTGGGGCTCGGCGCGAAACGGACGGCAACCGGGCTCATTTATTCTGATCCCGGAAGGCGTTGGTAATCGGATAGCGGCGGCCGCGGCCGAAATTGCGCGCGGTCAGGTTGACGCCGGGCGGTGCCTGCCGGCGCTTGTATTCGGCGATATACAGCAGATGCTGGATGCGGCGCACGACGTCTTCGGGCTGGCCTTTGGCGACGATCTCGCGGACCGGCATCTCCTTTTCCACCAGCATTTCCAGGATGGCGTCGAGCTGCTCATACGGCGGCAGGCTGTCCTGGTCGAGCTGGTTGTCGCGCAGTTCCGCCGTCGGCGGCCGCTCGATGATCGCCGGCGGAATCACCACGCCGGCCGGGCCCAGGCTGTTCAGCGGCCGGTTGGCGTTGCGCCAGTGCGACAGCTCGTAGACCGTCATCTTGTAGACGTCTTTTAGCACGCTGTAGCCGCCGCACATGTCACCATAGAGCGTGGCATAGCCGACCGACATCTCGGACTTGTTGCCGGTGGTCAGCACCATATGGCCGAACTTGTTCGACAGCGCCATCAGCGTGACGCCGCGGATGCGCGACTGCAGGTTCTCTTCGGTAATATCGGGCTTGGTGCCCTTGAAGGCCGGGCCGAGCATGCATTCGAAAGCGCCGAAGGCCGGCTCGATCGGGATGGTCTCGTAGGGCACGCCCAAAGCTTTGGCGCAATCGGCGGCATCGTCCAGGCTGCGCTGCGAGGTGTATTTCGACGGCAGCATCACGCAGCGCACACGATCCGGCCCCAGCGCATCGACGGCGACGGCGGCCGAGATGGCGGAATCGATGCCGCCCGAGAGGCCGAGCACCACGCCGGGGAAACGGTTGCGGTTCACATAGTCGCGCAGGCCTTCCACCATGGCCTGGTAGATGCTGGGCAGGCGCTCCATCGGCTTTTCGACCCTGCCCGGTTCGCAGACCCAGCCGTCGTTGCCGCGATGCCATTCGCTGACCGTAAAGTCGTCGATGAATTCCGGCTGGCGGATGGGCAGGCTGTGATCGGCATTGACGACAAAGCCGCCGCCATCGAAGACCAGTTCGTCCTGGCCGCCGGTGCGGTTGACATAGAGCAGCGGCAGGCCGGTCTCGACCACGCGCGCCACCACCAGCGGCAGGCGCTGGTTCCATTTGTCGGTCTCAAACGGCGAGCCGTTCGGCACGACGAGAATCTCGGCGCCGGTCTCGGCCAGGCATTCCGACACATCGGGCAGCCACATGTCTTCGCAGATCATCACGCCCAGCCGCACGCCACGGAAGACGATGGGACCCGGCAGAGGCCCGGCGGTGAAATGGCGCTTCTCGTCGAAGACGCCGTAATTGGGCAGTTCGTGCTTGTGCCGCACGGCGGCGATCTGGCCGCCCTCGAGCAACAGGGCGGAATTGTAGAGATTGCCGTTCTCGCGCCAGGGCGAGGTGACCAGCACGGCCGGGCCGCCATCGGCGGTCTGCACGGCCAGCTCGCGCACGGCGGCCTCGCAGGCCTCCTGCACCGAGGGACGCAGCACCAGGTCTTCCGGCGGATAGCCGATGATCACCAGCTCGGGCAGGACGACCAGATCGGCCCGGGCCTCGGCGGCGCGCGCACGCGCCTGCTCGACCAGCCTGCGGTTGCCGGGAATGTCGCCCACGGCCGGATTGACCTGGGCCATGGCGATGCGGAGACGGTCTAGCGGGGCGGCGGACATGGTGTTTATGGCTTTCAGGACCGATACTTAACCCTACGGCAGGCTTATCTCAAGCCGGGCGCCAGTTTACAGTGGCCGCCAAGGGATTAGATAGCCCGTACAGACGCCAGGGAGGCCTCAATGTCCGCGAAAAATACTCAAGTTCTGATGAAACAGCACCCCAAGGGCGCCGTCACCGAGGCCGATTTCGAGATCGTCCAGCGCGACATCCCGAAACCCGGTCTGGACCAGGTTCTGATCCGCAACGTCTATCTCTCGCTCGACCCCTATATGCGCGGCCGCATGGATGCCGTGCGCAGTTACGCGGCGCATCTCAATCCGGGCGACATGATGGGCGGCGGCACGGTCGGCCAGGTGATCGAGAGCAATGTCGAGAAGCTGCCGGTTGGCACCTATGTGAACGGCATGCTGGGCTGGCAGGGCTATGCGGTGGCCAAGGCCAACGAACTGCGCGTGCTCGATCCCAAGGTGGCGCCAATCTCGACCGCGCTGGGCGTGCTGGGCATGCCGGGCTGCACGGCGCATTACGGCCTGATGGAAATCGGCGCGCCCAAGGCGGGCGAGACCGTCGTCGTCTCGGCCGCTTCCGGCGCGGTCGGCGCCGTGGTCGGCCAGGTCGCCAAGATCAAGGGCTGCCGCGTGGTCGGCATCGCCGGCGGCAAGGACAAATGCGATTACGTGGTCAAGGAACTCGGCTTCGACGCCTGCATCGACTACAAGGCGCCCGACATGCAGGCCGCCTTCAAGGCCGCCACGCCGGATCGCGTCGATGTGTATTTCGAGAATGTCGGCGGTGAAATCATGGAAATGGTGTTCAACCGCCTGAACGGCTTTGCCCGCGTCGCCATCTGCGGCCTGATCTCGCAGTATAACGGCCAGCCCTACCCCTTCACCGGCATGCGCCACATTCTCGTAAACCGTGCAAAGGTGCAGGGCTTCATCATCTCCGAGCATATGCCCTACTGGCCCGGCGCGATCACGGAGATGGCCGGCTGGATCAAGCAGGGCAAGCTGAAATACAAGGAAGACATCGCCGAAGGGCTGGAGAATGCGCCCAAGGCTTTCATCGGGCTGCTCTCGGGCAAGAATTTCGGCAAGCAGCTGGTGCGCATCGCCCCGGAATCCCTGTAATCTTGCTGCCAAGCGTTTTTGAAAAAAGCCGTTTCGCGGAGGAAAATCCATGTTCAATCGTCGCCAGTTCATCGAACTCGCGGGTAGCGCCGCCGCCGTTGCGCTGCTGCCGCGGTTTGCGTTTGGTCAGGTCTGGAATCCGGGCAAGCCGGTCACCGTCGTCGTGCCCTATCCGGCCGGCGGACCGACCGACAGCCTCGCCCGCCTGGTCAGCCAGGAAATGGCCAAGGAGCTGGGCCAGACCATCGTGGTGGAAAACGTGCCCGGCGGCGCTGGCGCCATAGGATCTTTGCGCGTGGCGCGCGGCCCGGCCGACGGCAGCGTGCTGATTGCCACCACCAACCAGACCCATGCCACCAATATCTCGCTGCTGCCCAATGGCGGCGGCTACGATCCGGTGAAGGACTTCGCCCCCATCGCCCTGCTGGCCGACCTACAACATATCCTGGTAGTGAAGAACGACCTGCCGGTGAAGTCCGTGGCCGAGCTGCTGGCGCTGGCGAAGAAAGACCCCGGCAAGATCAACTGCGGCTCGACCGGTCAGGGTTCGGCCTCGCATCTGACGCTCGAGCTGTTCAAGTCCAAGGCTGGCGTCAACATGACCCATGTGCCTTACAAGGGTTCGGCGCCGCTACTGCAGGACCTGCTGGGTGGCCATGTGGATTGCAGCTTCGCGACGACTCCCACGGTGCTGGGCCAGATCCAGGCCGGCAAGCTGCGCGCGATTGCAGTCGCCTCGCCCAAGCGCTCGCCGCATCTTCCTGAATTGCCGACCATTGCGGAAGCCGGCGTGAAGGGCGTGGAGGCCGATGCCTGGCTCGGCTTCTTCGCGCCCGCCGGCGTGCCGGAAGCCGGCCTCGCCCGCTATCGCCAACTGGTGCTCAACGTCATGAAGAGCGATGCGGTGCGCGCCACCTTCATGAGCCAGGGCATGGCGGTGAATGTGAAGGACCACACCGCCTTTGCCGCCTTCCTGCAGGACGACATCAAGCGCTGGGCGGAAGTTATCAAGACCGCAGATGTGAAGCCGGAATAACCGGCTCACCCTGCAGAACCGACAGCGCCGCCGGGAGCAATTCCGGCGGCGTTTTTCATAGGCGGGCCGACCGGCTTGCGCCTAGGATGGCGGCAAGAAACTGCCCCGGAGGAAACCCATGACCGTCTGGCCCGACCGACGCATTCTGGATCTATTCGGCATCGACCTGCCGATCCTGCAGGCGCCGATGGCCGGCGCCAGCACGCCGCAGATGGCGATTGCCGTCTGCGAGGCCGGCGGGCTGGGCGCGATGCCCTGCGCCATGCTGAGCCATGAGCAGGCGCGCACGGCGCTCGACATCATCCGCCAGGCCACGAGCAAACCGCTCAACCTGAATTTCTTCTGCCACACGCCGGCGGCACCGGACCCGGCGCGGCTGCAGGCCTGGCGCGCCAGGCTGGCGCCCTATTACCGCGAATTCGGTCTGGATACGGAAGCACCGCTGCCGGCGACCGGGCGCGCGCCGTTCGACGATGCCTTCTGCCAGCTGGTCGAACGCTACAGGCCGGAAGTCGTGAGTTTCCATTTCGGCCTGCCGCCGCAGCCGCTGCTGGACCGCGTGAAGGCCACCGGCGCGAAAGTGATCGCCTCGGCGACCACGGTGGAGGAAGCCGTCTGGCTGGAACAGCAGGGCTGCGACGCGATCATCGCCATGGGACTGGAAGCCGGCGGCCATCGCGGCAATTTCCTCTCCATGGACATGTCGCAGCAGATCGGGCTGTTCGCGCTGCTGCCGCAGGTGGTGGATGCCGTGCGGGTGCCGGTGATCGCCGCCGGCGGCATCAGCGATGCGCGCGGCATCGTCGCCGCCCTGGCGCTGGGCGCATCGGCCGTGCAGATCGGCACGGCCTACCTGCTCAGCCCGGAAGCCACCATCGCGCCCTATCACAAGGCCGCGCTGAAGAGTGCGCCGAGCGACGCCACCGCGCTGACCAACCTGTTCACCGGCCGGCCGGCGCGCGGCATCATGAACCGGCTGATGCGCGAACAGGGTCCGCTGTCGCCCGATGCACCGGCCTTCCCCACCGCCGGCAGCGCGCTGGCGCCGATCCGGGCCAAGCTGGAGCCGGCCGGCAATGGCGAGTTCAGCAACCAGTGGTCGGGCCAGGCGGCGCGGCTGGCCGTGGAACTGCCGGCCGGCGAGCTGACCCGCAGGCTGGCAGCAGAAGCGCTGGCGAAACTGGGACGCAGGTGACTGGCAAGGCCGTCATTTCTATTTATCCCGTCATCCCCGCGAAAGCGGGAATCCAGAGCTACAAGCTCAGGCGGTTGCCCTGGGTTCCCGCTTACGCGGGATCGACGATTGATGAATGACCTGTGGTCTCAGCGCCGCAGCAGGAACTCGCGGCCGACCTTGACGCTGGGCGCGCCGTCATAGGCGACGATATCGGCGGTGGCATAGGTCTCCACCCAGCTATCGGGCAGATACGAGCCGGTGCCGACAATATCGATCGGTGCCGAGACGCTGGCCATCACCTTGCACTTCGCCGCGTTGAAACCGCTTGAGGCCACGATCTTCACGTTGAAGAAGCCGGCGCGGTCGAGCGTCGAGCGCATGTGATAGATGGCCGCAGCCGAGACGCCGGTGCCGACCAGCCAGCGCAGCTCATGCTCGGTGCGGTACTGGCGGATGGCGTTGGGCACATGGCGTTCCAGCACGGCGTAAGACGCCTGCGGATCGAGGCCTTCGATATAGCGGCCGCCATGGGTATCAAGGCGAACAGCAAGGCGGCCTTCATTGGCAGCCTCGGGGAAGCGGTTGCACACCGCCAGCGCGTCGGTGACTTCCTGGCCGTAATAGTCGACCAGCACGGTCATCTGCTCGCCGGGGAAAGTCTCGGCATAAAGCTCGGCAGCGCGCAGGGTCGAGCCGGCATAGCCGATCAGGGCATGCGGCATGGTGCCGAAGCCCTTCTCGTTGCCGAAATAATGCGCCGTCGCATCGGTGGCATTGCCGATGAAGCCGGCGGCGCCGACATCGCGCCGCGCCGCCTTGCCGCCGACCGAGGCGGCATAGGCCATCATCTCGGCCATCTCGGCGCCGGCGCAATGGCGCGCATCCATGGCGAGGAAGCGCACATTGGGCAGATCGCAGCACATGGAATAGGCGTTGTAGGCGGCGACGCAGGTGGCGCCCAGCTTCTGCAGGTAGATGGTTTCCAGATCGACCAGCTGCGCCATCGCGCCAGTCAGATACAGCAGCGGCTCGCCGGCGCCGACCCAGGTGCCTTCCTCATGCAGCAGCTCGATGCCGAATTTCACGCCGCGGGCCGCCGCCACCTTCTCAAGCCATTCGACAACCAGTCTCGGGCAGAAGATGACAGGCCTGCGCATGAAGACCGCATAGGTGACGGTCTTGTCGCCGGTCTGCTGGACGATTTCCTTGGTCTTCTTGAAATAGGTGTCGGTATGCGCCGCGATCTGGCGCTCCAGCTCGGCCGCCTGGGCCGGCGGCACGAGCTGGGTCACATCAGAGGCCTTGGTCTCAGGCTTGTGCGGCATGGCGCTGGCTGCCCCGGTTCATGCGTTCGAGCTTCAGCATCTCGGCAATCAGGAAAGCCAGTTCCAGCGACTGCGAGGCATTGAGCCGCGGGTCGCAATGGGTGTGGTAGCGGCTGGACAGGTCGTCGTCGCCGATCGCCTGGGCACCGCCCATGCATTCGGTGACGTCCTGTCCGGTCAGCTCCAGATGGATGCCGCCGGCATGGGTGCCTTCGGCGAGATGGACTTCGAAGAACTGGCGCACTTCCGACAGGATGCGGTCGAACGGCCGCGTCTTGTAGCCCGAGGTGGAGGTGAGCGTGTTGCCGTGCATCGGGTCGCAGGACCAGACCACGCTGCGGCCTTCCTGCGCGACCTTGCGCACCAGCGCCGGCAGATGCTTCTGCACCTTCTCATGGCCCATACGGGCGATGAGGGTGAGACGGCCGGGCCGGTTCTGCGGGTTCAGGATATCGATCAGGCGGATCAGCTCGTCCGGATCGGACGTCGGGCCGCATTTCAGGCCGATGGGATTCAGCACGCCGCGCAGGAATTCCACATGGGCGCCATCGAGCTGGCGGGTGCGGTCGCCGATCCACAGCATATGCGCCGAGGTATCGACCCATTCGCCCGAGGTCGAGTCCACGCGGGTCATCGCCTGCTCGTAGCCGAGCAGCAGGGCCTCGTGGCTGGTGTAGAAATCGACGGTGCGCATTTCCGGCGTGCGCTCCGGCGTGATGCCGCAGGCTTCCATGAAATCCAGCGTCTCGGTGATGCGGGCCGCCACATCCTGCCAGCGTTCGGCTTCCGGGCTTTTCGCCACGAAGCCGAGATTCCAGCCGTGCACGCGATGCAGGTCGGCATAGCCGCCCGAGGCGAAGGCGCGCAGCAGGTTCAGGGTCGCGGCGGCCTGGCTGTAGGCCTGCACCTGACGCATCGGATCCGGCACGCGGTTGGCGGTGTCGAAATCCATGCCGTTGATGATGTCGCCGCGATAGCTCGGCAGCTCGACATCGCCGCGCTTCTCGGTGTCGGACGAACGTGGCTTGGCGAACTGGCCGGCCAGACGGCCGACCTTCACCACCGGCAGCGCCGCGCCGAAGGTGAGGACGACAGCCATCTGCAACAGGACGCGGAAGGTGTCGCGGATATTGTTGGCGCTGAATTCGGCAAAGCTCTCGGCGCAGTCGCCGCCCTGCAGCAGGAAGGCGCGGCCCTCGGCCACCTTGGCCAGGCCGGCGGTCAGATTGCGTGCCTCGCCGGCGAAGACCAGCGGCGGATATTTCGACAGCTTCTCCTCAGCAGCGGCCAAAGCGGCTGCATCGGGGTAATCCGGCACCTGCCGGATCGGTTTGCTGCGCCAGCTATCCGGCGACCATTTCCGCGCACTCATGGGGTCCTCAGGGGCTAACTGCTTCGTAGGCTTACAACTTTTGGATCAGGCTAGAATAGAGCCCGGGGCGACGCTTTTCCAGCCGCCCGCGCGAAGACCGGGTATTTCACAGCCAAAGCAAGGCCATCCGGGCGGAAAGCCCAGATGCGGCAAGCCTTTGCCGGGCCGGATTCAGGCCCGGAGATCAGGCCGGCTGCGGGTCCCTGGGCTTGAGCGGCCTGGCCGGATTGCCGGCCACGGTGCTGTGGGCGGCCACATCCTTGACCACCACGGAGGCCATGCCGACCAGGGCGCTCTCACCGATCTTGATATAGGGCCGGATCGCCGCGGCGCCGCCAATGAAGGCGTTGCGGCCGATCTTGACGAAGCCCAGCACGGTGATGCCCGACGACAGCGTGGCGAAATCGCCCACCGAGGAGTGATGGTTGATGACGGTGTTCTGCAGGATGATGACATGGTCGCCGATGGTGGCCTCGGCGCAGATCACGCTGTTGGCCATGATCGCAGTGCCGGCGCCGACCTTGCAGTTCGGCGAGACGGTGGCGGTCGGGTGGATGATGGTCTCGTATTTCGCCGCCGGAATCTTGGCGCGCTTGTTCACATCGGGCTTCTTGGTGTAGCTCGCGGCGCTGGCGATGCCGTTGATGAACTGGCAGTCGCCGAACTTGTGCGCATCGGCGATCTTGCCCAGCACCGGATAGCCCAGCACCTTTTTGCCCTTGTTGGCCGGAATGTCGTCGAGGAAGCCGCGCAGGTCGTAGACCTGGCCGCGGAGTGAACGACGGTTGATCTCATCGACGGCGTCGAGGATCGACAGCGAATTGCCGCCGGCGCCCAGGATGACTAACGGAATCGGTTTCATGCTGCGCCCGCCTCGGGTTTTTTCAGGTCTGTCAGAATCTGCATGAAGCGCCGCCCCATGCCATCGGAATCGGTGAGGTAGCGGCGATAATACGCATTGCCCGCCGCCCCCACCGCCTTGCGGAAATCAGGCTCGCGCGCCAGCCGGCCGGCGGTGGCGACATAGTCGTCGGCATCCTGCGCATAAAGCAAGGGCGCGCGGCCGTCATCGCCCGGTGACAGCAGCCGGCGAATCTCGTCGGCCGCTGCGCCGCCCTGCTGCAGGGGGCGCAGGAAATGCATGCCATACTGGGTTTCCGGCGCGGCATAGGACAGGAAGGCCGTCCCCGCCTCCAGCGCCTGGATGCCGGTGAGGCCGCAGCCGAAAGGAAAGCTTTCAAGAAAGACATCGAGCACGCGGGCGTACATGGGTGTATCGACCCAGCCGACGAAATGGCAGCGGTCGGCCACGCCGGCCTGGTCGAAATGACCCTGGATGGCCTGCAGCCGCTCGCGCCCGGTCCACAGGAAGCCGGCCTGCGGATTCTCACGCAGGATGCGCACCACCGCATCGAGGAAGGGCACGGCATTCATCTTCTCGGTGCGCGCCAGCGTGCCGAACAGCACATCATGCTGGGCGAAGCGTGCCCGTGTTGTCGCCACCTTGGCCGGATCGACCGCGCCCGACGGCTTCGACATCATGAAGGGCACGACATCCCAAGTTTCGCCGTGCTGCACACGCGTTTGCTCCGACCAGGCGCCATAGGTGATGAAGCCGTCGATTTCGGGAATCTGGAAGGGATGGAATTTCAGCGTCCAGAACACCTGCACCGGCGCCAGCTTCATTGCCATCGCATAGGGCGCCGTGGCCGGCGCCGAGACCCAGACGAAATGGCTGACGCCTTCGGCGTCCATATGCCGCCGCAACCACTGCATCTTGGCGGCAAAGCCTTTCGGCGCATCCGGCTGGCGGTCGATATTGACGATCTGCGCGCCGGTCTGCTGCACCAGCGCATCCAGTTTGTCGGCGCCGCCTTCGAGGACATAAACGATGGGCGCGTCATGCCAGGGCAGGCCCTGGGGGCGATGCTTCAGCAGTTCGAGCATCGCCTCGGTATGACCCAGCACATGTTCGGCATAAAGCAGGAAGGCAGTGCGCCAGGGCTTTGCCGCGCTCGGCGCCCAGAGCGGACGCGGCAGGGCAGCATCCTGCTGGCGGCGGCCGAAGTCTGCCGTCGGACCGAGCCAGGACTGGAAGCAGGCCCGCGCATGGGCCTCGGTCTCGATCTTCTTGACGAAGCGGTTGTAGAGCATGAGCTGCAGGCTGGCGACCAGATCGGGCGTGGCACGGCCGAGCTGGATTCCCTGCGCCATCAGCTGCACCAGATGGTCGCGCACCTTGGCCGCCTGCTCATGTTCGCCGTAATCATGCGCCAGCCCGCCGAGCGTGAGCAGCGCATCCAGATTGCCCGGCTGCCGGTTCACGGCATCGACGGCGGCAGCCAGATCGGGCGGCAGGTTTGGCTGGGTCATCGGCGGCAGGCGGAATCAGGGGACACTATCATCCGGCGACCATGCCCGGACGGCCTAAAAAAAGCCTTAACCCTGCGCCGGCTCTGTCGGTTTTGCGCTCATGATGCCGCGATACTTGCGCTGCACCGGCCAGACATGCGGCACCAGCTTCTGCCGCTCGGCCAGCAGCAGGATGGCGCTGTCGGGTGGCGGCGTGAAGCGGTTCACCGGTTCGAGCCTGGTGGTCTTGTAGCCGATGCGCGGATTGCCGGTCACGCCCAGCAAGGTGTCGATGCGGAAGCCGTTGTCGCCCAGATAATCGGGATAGACGGTGGGCGAGAAATTCCAGAAGCCGTGATTGGTGCGGGTCAGCGGTGCCGAATGCACCAGATAGCCGCCCGTGGCCACCGCATCGCAGACATTGCGGAAAGCCTGTCCGACATTGAAGCAATGCTCGCAGGTGCCCGGATCGATCACGATATCGAACCGGCCGCGCATGTCTTCGGGCAGCGGTTCGTTCAGGTCGACGATGCGTTCCATGCCGCGATGCACAGCCACATCGGAAACCACCACATCGACGCCGAGCGCGTTGAACAAACTGATCGAGTCATAGAACGGCCCGGTCCAGACATCTGACAGGCCGTGCCATTTGAGAATCCTGGCCGCATCGGTGCGCACGCCAAGGCCGGCCACCAGCACCGGATCGAACATCTTCTGCAGGATGTCCTGCGGCACCAGCAGGTCGGGATAGCCGAAGGTCAGCGCCTGCAGCCTTGCCTCCGCGCCAAGCCGGGCGCGGCGATGCTGCATGGCCTGGGTCGCCAGGGCGAGCGAGAGATAGGTCAGCGCCATGGTCGCAGCGGATCAGATGCTGAAGATCTTGCCCGGATTCATCAGGTTGTCGGGATCGAGCGCCTTCTTGATGGCGCGCATCACCGCCACCGCCTCGCCATGCTCGGCAGTCAGATACTTCATCTTACCGCGGCCGATGCCGTGCTCGCCGGTGCAGGTGCCTTCCATGCGGAGCGCGCGATGCACCAGGCGCTCGCTGAAGGCTTCGACGGTCTCGACTTCCTTGGCATTGCTGCGGTCGACCACCACCGAGAGATGGAAGTTGCCGTCGCCGACATGGCCGACCAGCGGCGCCGTCAGCCCGGTCTTCACCACGTCTTCCTTGGTTTCCAGAATGCATTCGGTCAGGCGCGAAATCGGCACGCAGACATCGGTGGCCATGATCTCGCAGCCCTTGCGCAGGGCCTTGCAGGCATAGGCCGCATTGTGGCGTGCCTCCCACATCTTGGCGCGCTCTTCCGCCTTGGTCGCCCACCGGAAGCCTTCGCCGCCATGTTCGGAGGCAATGCCCTGCACCATCTCGGCCTGCTCGGCCACACCGGCTTCGGAGCCGTGGAATTCCAGCATCAGCATATTCTGCACCGGCAGATCGAGCTTGGAATACTTGTTGATCGCATCGGCCTGCACGTCATCCAGCAGTTCGATGCGGGCGACCGGAATGCCGGCCTGGATGGTCTGGATCACGCTGTTGACCGCGCCTTCCAGGGTGGCGAACGAACAGGTGGCCGCCGCCATCGCCTCGGGGATACCGTACAGCTTCACGGTGATTTCGGTGATGATGCCGAGCGTACCTTCCGAGCCGACATACAGCCGCGTCAGGTCGTAGCCGGCGGCCGACTTCTTGGCGCGCTTCGATGTGCGGATGATGCGGCCATCGGCGGTCACCACCGTCAGCGCCAGCACATTCTCGCGCATGGTGCCGTAGCGCACGGCATTGGTGCCGCTGGCGCGGGTGGAGACCATGCCGCCGATCGAGGCATCGGCGCCCGGATCGATCGGGAAGAACAGGCCGGTGTCGCGCAGGTATTCGTTGAGCTGCTTGCGGCGCACGCCAGGCTGCACGACAACGTCCAGGTCTTCGGCATTGACCTTCAGCACCTGGTTCATCTGCATGAGGTCGACGGTGACGCCACCCTGCACAGCGGTGACATGGCCTTCCAGCGAGGTGCCGGCGCCATAGGGAATGATCGGCAGGCCATGGGCGGCGCAGATCTTCACGACCTCGGCCACCTCTTCGGTGTTGCGCGGGAACACCACCGCATCGGGTGGCAGCGGCGTCGCCCAGGACTCGTCGCGGCCATGCTGGTCGCGCACCGCCTGGGCCGTGCTGAACCGGTCGCCCAGAAGCTGCTTCAGCGCGGCAAGCGCCGCTTCAGTGGCGGCGGGGGTCAGACGAGGCTGGGCGGCAGCAACGGGGGCCATGGCGTATTCTCCTTGGAATACCAATAGAGGTAGCGCTTTGTCGCACCCATAGCAATTGGCGGACCATGGCCGGCGGGCCGCAGAATACGCAGGCTTATGCTGCACTGCATGGGCGGCGGGGTGGTCAGCCCTCCCCGCTTACGCTATGTAGGCGGCATGTCCGCCGACCCCTTCGATCTCTCCGGATTCGAGCCGGAAAATAGTCCTGAACCGAATGACCCGGTGACCGCCGCAGCGATGCCGGCGCCCGACTGGCTGACCAAGCTGAACGAAGCCCAGAGCGAGGCGGCCAATCATCTGGATGGGCCGTTACTGGTGCTGGCTGGCGCCGGCACCGGCAAAACCCGCGTGCTAGTCTCGCGGCTGGCGCATATCCTGTATCGCCGGCTGGCCTGGCCGAGCCAAATCCTGGCCGTCACCTTCACCAACAAGGCCGCCCGCGAAATGCGCGAGCGCGTGGAAAAGCTGGTCGGCAATGCGGTCGAGGGCCTGTGGCTCGGCACCTTCCACGGCATCTGCAACCGCATCCTGCGCCGCCATGCCGAGCTGGTGGGCCTGAAGCCGAATTTCACCATCCTGGACGACGACGACCAGCTGCGGCTGCTCAAGCAGCTGATCGAGGCAGAAGGCCTGGATGACAAGCAGCTGCCGCCGCGCATGCTGAAAGGCCAGTTCGACCGCTGGAAGGATCGCGGCTATGTGCCGGGCAAGATTCCCGAGAGCGAGACCGGGTTTGCCGAGGGCCGCGGCGCCAAGCTTTACGCCTTCTACTGCCAGCGCCTGCTGCAGCTCAATGCCTGCGACTTCGGCGACCTGCTGCTGCATAACCTGACGTTGTTCCGCGAGCATGCCGAGGTGCTGCAGAAATACCAGCACCAGTTCCGCTACATCCTGGTGGACGAATACCAGGACACCAACGTGGCGCAGTATCTGTGGCTGCGGCTGCTGGCGCAGACGCACAAGAATATCTGCTGCGTCGGCGACGACGACCAGTCGATCTATGGCTGGCGCGGCGCCGAGGTCGGCAACATCCTGCGCTTCGAGCAGGATTTCCCCGGCGCAAAAATCGTGCGGCTGGAACGCAACTACCGCTCGACGCCGCATATCCTCGGCGCCGCATCTGGCCTGATCGCCCATAACGAAAGCCGGCTGGGCAAGACGCTGTGGACCGACCTGAACGAGGGCGAGAAGGTCGTCGTGCAGGGCGTATGGGACGGCGACGAGGAAGCCCGGCTGGTGGGCGAGGAAATCGAAACGCTGGAACGTGCCAAGGTGTCGCTGAACCAGATGGCGATCCTGGTGCGCGCCGGCCACCAGACCCGCGCGTTTGAGGAACGCTTCCTCACCATCGGCGTGAAATACCGCGTGGTGGGCGGTCTGCGGTTTTACGAGCGCCGCGAAATCCGCGATGCCATCGCTTACCTGCGCGTGCTGATGCAGCCCGATGACGATCTGGCCTTCGAGCGCATCGTCAACCTGCCCAAGCGCGGCCTGGGCGAAAGCACCATGCAGACCCTGCACAAGCTGGCGCGCGCGGCGCAGAAATCCCTGACCGCCACGCTGCAGGACCTGCTGCAGACCGACGAGATCAAGCCCAAGCAGCGCAACACGCTGCGCAAGCTGCTGGAGGATTTCGAACGCTGGCGCCGGCAGGCCGCCGAGCTGCCCCATACGGAAGTGGCGCAGATCGTGCTGGAAGAATCCGGCTATATCCAGATGTGGCAGGACGACAAGTCGCCCGAGGCACCCGGCCGGCTGGAAAACCTGAAAGAGCTGATCGGCGCGCTCGGCGAATTCGAGAATTTTGCCGGCTTCCTCGATCACGTTGCGCTGGTGATGGACACCGAGAATAACGAAGACGCCGAGATGGTCAGTCTGATGACCCTGCATGCGGCGAAGGGCCTGGAATTCGACCATGTCTTCCTGCCCGGCTGGGAGGAAGAGCTGTTTCCCAGCCGCCGCTCGCTGGAAAACAACGGCGTCGCCGGCCTGGAGGAAGAACGTCGCCTCGCCTATGTCGGCCTGACCCGCGCCCGCAAGCGCGCGCAGATCACCTTTGCCGCCAACCGCCGCATCTACAATCAATGGACCAGTGCGATCCCGTCGCGCTTCCTGGATGAGCTGCCGCGCGAGCATGTCGATCAGCGTGCTCAGCCCGGCCTCTATCGCGGCGCCCAGGGCATTGGCTATATCGGCGGCGGCTTTAGCGAAGAGGCCGCGGCCACGCGCAGCAGCTACCAGGGCACCAGCTGGGATTTCTCGCGCAAGAAGACGCCCAACATGATCAAGGGCGGTGTGATCGAAGGCCGGGCCCGCCGCATCAGCGACGACGACGTGGTGCAGCGCAGCCCCGATGACACCGGCTTCAATGTTGGCGACCGCGTCTTCCATCTGAAATTCGGCTACGGCAAGATCCGCAGCATGGATGGCAACAAGCTGGTGGTCGGCTTCGAAAAGGCCGGCGAGAAGCGCGTCATCTCCTCCTTCGTCGAGAAAGCCTGACCGCCTGCATGCCTGTCTCCCCTGAATTCTGGTCGGCCGAACTGGATGTGCCGGTCGATCTGGTCGCCGCCGCCGAAGAGATGCTGGGCGAGGCCGGCCTGGCCGTGTCGTCCTATGAAGTGCCCAGGCCCGGCCTGGCGATGAGCCCGGACTGGCGCGTGCAGGTGCTGTTCGACGCACCGCCGGATCAGAAAGACTGGCGCCGCCGCCTGAAGGATATCGCCGCCGGACTGGGCATCGCCGCCGCCATCCGCTTCGGGCATCTGCCGGCCAATGACTGGGTGCGCCATACCAACAAGCTGAATGCGCCGATCCATGCCGGGCGGTTCTTCCTCTATGGCGCCTATGACGCGGATGCGATTCCGCCGGGCAGTTTGAGCATCCTGCTGGATGCCGGGCTGGCCTTTGGCACCGGGCGCGCGCCCTCCACCTTCGGCTGCCTGCTGGCCATCGCCGATCTCTGCCGCGTGCAGCCGCCGGCGCGCATGCTGGACATGGGCACCGGATCGGGCGTGCTGGCGATGGCTGCGGCGAAAGCCGGCGCCAAGCAGATCGTCGCCGCCGATATCGATCCGGTGGCGGTGGATGTGACGCGCGACAATGTGAAGCTGAACGGGCTCAGCGCCCGTATCGCGGCGCTGACGGCGAGCCGTCCGGAGGATCCGCGGCTGACGACGCGCGGGCCTTACGATCTGGTGGTGGCGAATATCCTGGCCGAGCCGTTGTGCCATATGGCGACGGGCCTGAGCCGGCTGGTGGCCGCAGGCGGCCAGCTGGTGCTCTCCGGCCTGCTGGCCAGGGAAGAGCGCCTGATCGTCGCCCGTTACCGGGCAACGGGTCTTACTCTTGCGCGGCGAATCCCGCGCGAAGGCTGGCACACACTCGTCTTCAAGCGCCGCGCTTAACACGCGGGCGGCCGCCTTCAAGCGCCGCGCCTGATCGCGCGGCGCCGCATCGTCGCCGCTTAGGCGGCGACGACCTGCTTCTGCTTCAGCACCTGGACCTTGGCTTCGCCGGCATTCTCGTTCGACGGCTCGCCACGATACATCTCGCCGGCAACCGCCGCCGGAATATCCGAACGGCTCAGACCCATGTCATGCAGGGTGCGATCGTCCAGGCCGCGCAGTTCGGCTTCGGCGGCAGCACGCTGCCACAGGGCCGAAATCTGCTCCGAGACCGAAGCGATCAGATTGCCGAGCGACTGGCCGACCAGCGCGAGGCGAACGTCTTTCGCCGGCACGCCAAGCGCCAGCAGGTCGGCGCGGCTGAAATCGGACAGGGTGCTGACCGGCTTGGGCGGGCCGAACACGGCCTTCCAGGCCCGCGTCAGGCCAAGCGCGATGATACGGGCGCGGGCGCGACGGGCCTCACGCTCGAGCTGCACATAGTCCGTCAGGCCGAGATACAGATGCGGCAGGCTGTTGATGGTGGTGGGGGTAATCTGTGTAGCGCGCGGGGTTTGCATGGCTATCTCCTTCACGTTGGAAAAGCCGCCCCGGGTGTTCCTCAGCCAGACCTTGCATTCTTAAAGTACGTCAGTGTGGCTGACCCAAATATTGCACTGCGTCATTTACTTTGCAAGTGCAATATTGTTAAATTTTTGAACAAAATCAATTATGTATATTTTTTGATCCGCTGCCTAATATTTCCGCCTGCTGATTAATCAGTCCGAAAAACCAGATTCTGTTGCAGCTATGCATCAGTGGAATGACGGCAGACAATAAAAAGGCGCGGCCGAAGCCGCGCCTTTTGCCTGATCGATACCGGGTCGCGTCATCCCCACGGGGGGGGGAGGAGGACTTCGGGGACGGACTGCGCCCCGGCTCGATCAGAAAACGTTGAAAACCTTAGGCGGCTTCGCGCGGCACCAGGCGGGTCACGGTCGCGGTGTTTTCGTTCACCGCGGCGACCAGCGGGCGCTCGATCAGACCGGCCACGGCGGCCGGAATCTGCGAGCGGTTGAGGCCGATGTCACGCAGCATGGCGTCGTCGAGGCCGTTCAGCTCGTGCATCGCGCGCTGCTGGGCCAGATGGGCCTTCACGCGGCTGCTGGTGCCCTTCAGGGCGGTCCAGGCACGATAAACGAGGTCGGCAATGGCTTCGGCGCGAATACGACGCGCGTAAGCTTCAACCTCGGCCTGAGTCAGCGGGCTCAGGTTAGCGGGATAGCCGAAAGCGGTCTGGTTGCGCAGGGTGGTCATGGTAGTCTCTCCGTTCTGGTGGTCCGGGCAGTCATTGCATCGCGGCCACGTCGAGAATATTGCACTGCATCCTTTAAAAATCAATGACTTAGCTATGTATTGTTTGCCTACGCAGTATTGCAGAAAACGCATAGCTCGATCTGGACTCCGGGCCCGGAGGGCTCCATAATTCCAATGACACAGCAACGGGTTAGACCATGACGCTGCACCAGCCTGCCCCGCTTTCCACCCTCCTCGCGGGCCTGCCCGAATCACTGGCCGGCTGGCTGCGCGGCATCGCCGCCGCCCCGGTCGTCTTCGGCGGCTTTCCCGGTCTGACCCTGCTGCCGGCCGATGCCGCCCTGCCCCGCGACAAGGCCGCCGGCCTGGTGGCCGAACTGGCCGCGCGCTATGCCGCCGCAATCGAGGACCGCGCCGCCGTGGCCGCACGCCTGGCCAGCTTACGCGCCGAACTGGCCCACCGAGGCCTCGCCGGCCTGATCGTGCCGCTGACCGACGAATACCAGAGCGAATATGTGCCGCTGCGCGCCCGGCGCCTGAGCTGGCTCAGCGGATTCACCGGTTCGGCCGGCCTGGCCATCGTGCTGACCGACAAAGCCGCCGTCTGGAGCGATGGTCGCTACACCCTGCAGCTGGCTGCCCAAGTGGATGGCGCGCTGTTCGAGCGCCTGCATGTCACCGACGAGCCCGCCAGCGCCTGGCTGAAGGCCAACCTGAAGGCCGGCGACAAGCTGGCCTATGATCCCTGGCTGCATACCGAAGGCAGCGTGAAGGGCTTTGCCGCCGCCTGCGAGGCCATTGGCGCCGCGCTGGTGCCGGCCGAGAGCAATCCCATCGATACGGTCTGGACCGACCAGCCGCCGCCGCCGCTGGGTCCCGTCCGCGTGCAGGACCTGACGCTGGCCGGCCGCAGCCCGCAGGACAAGCGCAGCGAGATCGCCGCCGGCGTGAAACAGCGCAAGGCCGATGCCGTGGTGCTGACCCTGCCGGAATCGATTGCCTGGCTGCTCAATATCCGTGGCAGCGATGTGCCGCATACGCCCCTTCCGCTTTCCATGGCGATCCTGCACAACGATGGCACCGTCGATCTTTATATCGACAGCCGCAAGCTGGATGGCGACGTGCGCAAACACCTGGGCGATGTGCGGCTGCATGATGCCTCGGCCTTTGCGCCGGCGCTGACCGCGCTGGGCGAAGCCCGCAAGACCGTGCAGGTCGATCCGGCCACCAGTGGCAGTTATGTGCTGCAGCGCCTGGAAACCGCCGGCGCGACGCTGCTGCGTGCCGACGATCCCTGCCTGCTGCCGAAAGCCTGCAAGACCGACGCCGAGCTGGAGGGCACCCGGGCCGCCCATCGCCGCGACGGCGCCGCGGTGAGCAAGTTCCTCGCCTGGCTGGATGCGGAATCGATGAAGGGCGAGCTCGATGAACTGAAGGCCGCCGACAAGCTGCAGAGCTTCCGCCGCCTGTCGAACGAGCTGCGCGACCTCTCTTTCTCCACCATTTCGGGCGCCGGCCCGAATGGCGCCATCGTGCATTACCGGGTGACGGCGGCGACCAACAAACCGTTCGTACGCAACAGCCTCTACCTGGTCGATTCCGGCGGCCAGTATCCCGACGGCACCACCGACATCACCCGCACGGTGGCGGTGGGCGAACCAACCGAAGAGATGCGCGACCGCTTCACCCGCGTGCTGCGCGGCCATATCGCACTGGCGACCGCGAAATTCCCCGATGGCACTTCGGGCCAGCAGCTGGATGCGCTGGCGCGCAAGCCGCTGTGGGAGATCGGGCTGGATTACGACCATGGCACCGGCCATGGCGTCGGCAGCTATCTCTCGGTGCATGAAGGTCCGCAGCGCATCGCCAAGCTTGGCACTGCCGTGCCTCTCCAGCCAGGGATGATCGTCTCCAACGAGCCGGGCTATTACAAGACCGGCGCCTATGGCATCCGCATCGAGAACCTGGTCGCCGTGCGCGTGGAGACCGAGAAGGCCGAGAACGGCAAGCGCTGGCTCGGCTTCGAGACCCTGACGCGCGCCCCGCTGGACCGCCGCCTGATCCTGCTCGATCTGCTGACGCCGGCCGAGGTCGGCTGGATCGATGCCTATCACGCCCTGGTCTGGCAGGAGATCGCGCCGCTGGTGGACGATGCCACGCGCGCCTGGATGAAGCAGGCGACGGCGCCGTTAGGCGCGTAAAAAACAGATGGGCCGTTAGGCGCATAAAAACGATAACCGGGAGAGAAACACGATGCTGGATGCACGGATCAAGGCGGCGCTGGAACTGGTGACCACCGCAACGCTCACCACGGTGCTGCTGAAAAAGGGCCTGCGCAATGTCTGGCTGCGTGGCGCCAAGCCGCTCACGCCGCAAAGCAAGCGCATTGTCGGCGAGGCCTTTACGCTGCGCTTCGTGCCGGCGCGCGAGGATCTGGCGACGCCGGCCAGCTGGGCCTCGTCGCGCTCGACCCGCGGCGCCATCGAGGACATGCCGGAGGGCTGCATTGCCGTGGTGGATGCCATGGGCATCACCGATGCCGGCATCTTCGGCGACATCCTCTGCGCCAGAATGCAGAAGCGTGGTGTGGCTGCATTGGTGACCGACGGCGTGGTGCGCGATGCCGCCGGCGTGATTGGCACCGGCCTGCCTGTCTGGTGCGACGGTGTCGCCGCACCGCCGTCCGTGGCCGGCCTGACCTTTGTGAACTGGCAGGAACCGATCGGCTGCGGCGGCGTCGCCGTCTATCCCGGCGATGTGATCGTGCTGGATGCCGATGGCGCCGTGCTGATCCCGCAGGCGCTGGTCACCGAGGTGACGGCGGAATCGGTGGAGCAAGAGAAACTTGAGACATGGATCATGGGCGAAGTCGACAAGGGCCTCGCCCTGCCCGGCCTCTATCCGCCCAATGCCGAAACCAAGGCGCGCTACGAAGCCGACATGAAGAAGGGCTAGAGCCGCCGCAGCCAGGCCGGCCCGCGCTGGCGCCGGAAACCGGCACGGTCGCTCAGCGTCGAGCAGGCTTCGTGATAGCCCGGCTCAAGCCGGCCGGCGCGGATGCTCCAGCGCGACAGCGCATCGGTCAGGCTGGGAGCTTCGGCTTCTGCTGTGGCGCGGATGGCGATGCCGGCGCAGGCGGCGGCGTCGCTGTCGGCGGCATGATGGACCAGCTCCAGCCCCAGATGCCCGGCCACGGTCGGCAGCTTGTGATTCTCCAGCTGCGGCCAGGCGGCGCGCGCGATCTTCACCGTGCAGAGATAGGACAGCGTCGGCTGCGCCAGGCCGTAATGCCGGAGCGCGCCGCGCAGCACGCCGATATCGAAGGGCGCGTTATGGGCCAGCAGCAGCGGCGTGGCTTCCAGATGCGGCAGCAGTTCGTCCCAGATGGCGGGGAATTCCGGCTCGTCTTCCACCTGATGCGGCTCGATGCCATGGATGGCGACATGCCAGGGATTGAAGCGCATGTCATGGGGCCGCACCAGGCGATGCGCCGTATGGCTCACCTGCCCTTCGCTGATCCAGGCCAGGCCGATGGAACAGATGCTGCCGGCCGATGCGTTGGCCGTCTCGAAATCCAGCGCGATAGCACTGGCGCCTGCGGTGTCGGCAAGCGGTGGAATCTGCCGCTGTTGCAGCATCGGCTCAGCCGCCGATCAGGTTGAGCCAGTCGTCTTCGCTCAAGACGGCGACGCCATGCTTCTGCGCCTCGGCCAGCTTGCTGCCGGCGCCCGGCCCGGCCACCAGATAGTCGGTCTTCTTCGAGACCGAACCGGCGACCTTGGCGCCGAGCGCCAGCGCCCGCGCCTTGGCTTCGTCGCGGGTGAATTTTTCGAGCGAGCCGGTAAACACCACCGTCTTGCCGGCCACGGCGGAATCCGTCGCCGGTTTCTCGGGCGGCACCACCTCGGTCAGTTCCTGCAGCAGGTGATCGATCACCTGCCGGCTCTGCTTGCGGGTGGCAAAGGCAAGGATGGCCTCGGCCACCACATCGCCCATCTTGTCGATGCTGTTGAGGTCGCTCCAGGCTTCGCCATGGCGATCCTGCGCGGCGTCCATAGCCTCCAGCCATTTCTGCGGTGTTTCGTAATGCATGGCCACCAGACGGGCGCGTTCCTGACCGACATGACGGATGCCGAGCGCAAACAGGAAACGGTCAAACCCGATGATGCGGCGCTGGTCGATCGACCGTATCAGGTTATCGACCGAGGTATCGCCATAACCTTCCTTCTTGCGCAACTCGGCGGCGTGCTTCTTCGGCAACCTGAAAATATCGGACGGTTCCTTGACCCAGCCCCATTCATAGAAGGCGGCGATCTGCTTTTCGCCGATGCCTTCGATATCGAAGGCATTGCGCGAGACGAAATGGCGCAGGCCTTCCGTCGCCTGGGCCGGGCAGCTGATGCCGCCGGTGCAGCGGCGGCGCACATCCTCGGCGCCGGCGGCATCGACTTCGCGTTCGGCCGGCTGCTTGCAGACGGGACAGATTTTGGGGAAATCGAATTCCTTTGCGCCCTTCGGGCGTTTCTCCAGCACAACGCTGACGACCTGCGGGATGACGTCGCCGGCACGCTGGATAATCACCGTGTCGCCGACGCGCACATCCTTGCGCTGGATTTCGTCCTCGTTATGCAACGTGGCATTCGAGACCAGAACGCCGCCGACATTCACCGGCTTCAGCTTGGCCACCGGGGTGAGCGTGCCGGTGCGGCCGACCTGGATGTCGATATTTTCCAGAATCGTCTGCGCCTGCTCGGCGGGGAATTTATGGGCGATGGCCCAACGCGGGCTACGGCTGACAAAGCCGAGCCGCTCCTGCCAGTCGAGGCGGTCTACCTTGTAGACCACGCCATCGATATCGAAGGCGAGTTTGGCACGCCTCGCCGCGATGTCGTTGTAATAGGCCATCAGGTCGGCAACGCTGTGACAGGCCACGACATGGGGATTGAGCGTGAAGCCCCAGCCGTCGAGCTTCTTGCGCACATCGCCGAGCGTCCCGGTGAAGGGCTCGGAGACCTCGCCCCAGGAATAGCCGAAGAAACGCAGCGGGCGTTTTTCCGTGATTTTCGGATCGAGCTGGCGCAGAGAGCCGGCGGCGGCATTGCGCGGATTGGCGAAGATCTTCTGGCCCGCCGCTTCCTGAGCTTCGTTCAGCTTCAGAAAATCGGTGCGCGTCATATAGACCTCGCCGCGTACCTCCAGCACATCGGGCCAGCCCTTGCCACTCAGCTTATGCGGCACGTCCTGCTTCAGCGTACGGATATTGGCGGTGATATCCTCGCCTTCCTGGCCATCGCCGCGGGTGGCGGCGCGTACCAGTTCGCCACCCTCGTAACGCAGGGACGCGGAAAGGCCGTCGATCTTGGGTTCGGCGATCAGGGTGAGATCGTCGCCCTCTTTCAGGTTGAGGAAGCGGCGGATGCGGCCGAGGAAATCGGCGACATCCTCTTCGGCAAAGGCATTGTCGAGCGACAGCATCGGTTTGCTGTGCCGCACCTTGGCAAACCCCGCTGCCGGCGCCGCGCCGACGCGACTGGAGACGCCCAGCATGGTCTTCAGATCGGGGAACTGCGCCTCGATCTCCAGCAGGCGCTTTTTCAGCGCGTCGTATTCGGCATCGGTGATGCTGGGCGCATCCTGCTGGTGGTAGCGCGTGTCATGGGCGGCGATCTCTTCTTCCAGCCGGGCGTGTTCCAGCTTGGCCTGACGCGGGCTGAGGTCCGTCACAGGCTTTTCGCGCTGCCGACTCATGCTTAGGCGTCCTGGCCGGCCAGCAGACTGTCGGCAGCGGCGCGGGCCGCATCGGTGATGGTGGCGCCGGCCAGCATGCGGGCGATTTCCTCGCGGCGGTCGCCGGCATTGAGCGGCGCCACTTCGGTGAGCGTGGTGCGGTTCTTGGCATTGCCGGCCTCGCGCTTGGCGATACGCCAGTGCTGGTCGCCCCGCGCCGCTACCTGTGGCGAATGGGTGACGACGAGCACCTGCACCTTTTCCGCCAGCATGGCCAGCCGCTGGCCTACGGCGGCAGCCGTGGCGCCGCCGACACCGCGATCGACCTCGTCGAAGATCAGCGTGCCGGCCGAGCCGCGACCGGCAAGCACGACGCGCAACGCCAGCATGAAACGGCTGAGTTCGCCGCCCGATGCGATCTTGGCCAGCGAGCCCGGCGCGGTGCCGGGATTGGTGGCGGCCAGGAACTGCACGCGGTCGGCGCCCTCCGGGCTCCAGTGTTCAGGCGGCAGGGCTTCGACCGCGATGGAGAATTTCGCCGCGCCGAGTTTGAGCGGGCTGAGTTCCGCCGCCACGGCCTTGTCGAGTTTGGTGGCCGCCTTGCGCCGCGCCGCCGAGATCGCCTCGGCTTTCGTCTGGTAGGCGGCCTTCGCCGCCGTGGCGGCTTTTTCCAGCTTGCCCAGCGAAGCGGCGGTATTGTCGATCAGGTTCAGCCGCTCGACATACTGTTCGGTCAGCGCCGGCAGCGCATCGACGGCGACATTATGCTTGCGCGCGGCGGCGCGCAGCGCGAACAGCCGCTCTTCCACGCGCTCCAGCTTCTGCGGATCAAGGTCGAGGTCGCGCGCGGTCTGGTCCAGCAGCGCGGCCAGCTCGCCGGCCTGCACCAGAACCTGGTCGGCCAGCGTCACCACCGGATCGAGCTTGCCCGCCGCCTTGTCGGCGACGCGCTCCAGCGCACGCAGGCAGGCGCGCAGGCGGGCATCGACGCCACCGCCCTGTTCTAATGCGCTTTGCGCTTCCTGCATTGCCACCGCGAGCTTCTCGCCCGACTGCATCAGGCTGCGCTGGGCCGCCAGTTCGGCATCCTCGCCCGGCTGTGGCTTCAGGCCTTCCAGCTCGGCCACCACGTGACGCAGGAAATCTTCCTCGCGGCGTGCCTGCTCGGCGGTCTGGCGCGCCGTCGCCAGCGCGGCCTCGGCTTCGCGCATGGCCTGATGCGCCTCGCGCAGGCCGGCCACGTCCTTTTCCAGCCCGGCATAGTCATCCAGCAGGGCGCGATGGATGGTGACATCGGTCAGGCCCTGCTCGTCATTCTGGCCGTGGATTTCCACCAGCGTGTCGCCGATGCGGCGCAGCAGCGCGACGCTGACCGCCTGGTCGTTGACGAAGGCGCGGCTCTTGCCGTCCTGGCCGACCACGCGGCGCAGCACCAGCTCCTCGGCGCCTTCCAGCGCCTGTTCCGAGAGGATGCCATGCACAGGATGTTTCGCCGGCAGGTCGAAGCTGGCCGTCACCACGCCCTGGGCGGCGCCGCTGCGCACCAGTGCCGCATCGGCGCGGCGGCCGAGCGCCAGCCCCAGCGCATCGAGCAGGATCGACTTGCCGGCACCGGTTTCGCCGGTGAGCACGCCAAGCCCGGACTCGCAGGCGAGATCAAGTTTCTCGATCAGGACAATGTCGCGGACGCCGAGACTGGTCAGCATGAATGAGCCCGCGGTTAAGTCAGAAAATATTCCACCAGGACTTCTTGTCCGCGGTCTTGGTGGTGCCCGGGACAGCCTCGCCGGTCACCAGCGTATAGGTGTCGACATACCATTCGCTGCCCGGATAGTTGTAGCCGAGCACGGCGGCGACATTCTGCGCTTCCTCGACGATGCCGAGCGACATATAGGCCTCGGCCAGGCGATGCAGCGCTTCCGGCACATGGCTGGTGGTCTGGAATTTCTCGATCACCACCTTGAAGCGGTTGATCGCGGCAATCTGCTGCTTCTGCCGCAGGTAATAGCGGCCGATGGTCATTTCCTTGCCGGCGAGATGGTCGCGGGTCAGATCGATCTTCAGGCGCGCGTCACGGGCGTATTCGCTGGTCGGATAGCGGCGCACCACTTCCTCAAGCGAGGACAACGCCTGCTGGGTGATCTTCTGGTCGCGGCCCACATCGGTGATCTGCTCGTAATAGCTGATGGCCACCAGATAATAGGCGTAGGGCGTCTCGCGGCTGCCCGGATGCAACTGGATGAACCGCTCGGCCGACGAGATCGCTTCGGAATAGTTGTTCTGCTGATAGTAGGCATAGGCCGCCATCAGCTGAGCCTTGTTGGCCCAGACCGAATAGGGATGCTGACGCTCGACCTCGTCAAAACCCTTGGCCGCCGCTTCCCATTCCTGGTTGGCGGTCGCATCCATGGCGATGTTGTAGAGGTCCTCCACCGGCCGCTCGACATAGGGCTTTTCCTTGGCGCCACAGGCGGCAAGGCCCAGCAATAGCAGGGCGGCAGCGGCGTGGCGCGCGACGGCAAACAGCCGCGACGAATCCGGGCGTGGATACATAGGCATGGCGGGATTCTGTCGCATGGCCCCCGGCCAAAATCAAGAACGCCGCCAGCCCCGGCATAGCCCTGATTCGGCCCCCATACCCCGGATGGGGGCCCGGCTGTCGCCGCAACTGACCGGGAGGCCTACGCCTTTCGTACAGCCCTTGCGAGTGGAAATGCCTATGTATTCATTATTGCTGCGCTTTTTCTGATTACACACAACCTATACTTCTGAACGATTTCCACCCGGGCCAAATTCGCCTATTACATGTATCGTTACTCGGTTTCGGACGGTTTCCGCTTGGGTTCAATCCCGCGTCACGAGTAAGTGGCGGTTTTGAGCGGTCAGAATGGTCCTCCGATGGCTGATCCGCAGGCTGACTGGCTGATGCCGGAATTGCCTGCGCTGACCCGCCCGGGTTGAACAGTGAGATGGCCGGGATGATCCGGCCGCGCCATGAGGTGACATCAGATGGGTAAAATCGCAACGCGCGTCGACGAGTATGTGGGTGAACGCATCCGGGCTCGCCGTACCGAACTCGGGCTGACCCAAGAAGAACTGGCAAACTCGCTGAAGATTTCCTACCAGCAGGTCCAGAAATACGAGACGGGCGCCAATCGCGTCAGCGCCGGCCGCCTGTTCGAGGTGGCCCAGCGCCTGCAGGTCGACATGTCCTTCTTCTTCGATGGCCTGGAAGCCCGCCTGGAAAGCAAGCCGATGGAACATGGCGGCAAGAACCGCTCCACCATCGAGCTGGTCCGCAATTTCAGCGATATCGAAGACACCACCATCCGCTCCGCGGTGGCCGGCCTGATCAAGAGCATCGCCAGCCGTTACAAGGATGAGGAAGTCGGCACCGCCGACTGATCCCGCCCGGATCTGGAATTAAAAAAAGCCCCGCAGTGAAAGCTGCGGGGCTTTTTCTTTGTCTGAAGCGCAGGCGGCTTAGAGCGCAGCCTCGGCGGCGATGGCCGGACGCTGGCGCGCGCCGCCCATCTCTGCAGCCGGCATGAGACGGGCGGTCTCGCGGGCCTTGGTATGGGTGGTCCAGGCATAGGCGCTCTGGTCGGCGAACAGCGTCTTGAGCAGTTTGTTGTTCAGGGCATGGCCCGAACGACGGCCTTCGTAGCGGCCGATGATCGGCGCAGCGGCCAGATACAGGTCGCCCAGGGCGTCGAGAATCTTGTGGCGGACGAACTCGTCGTCGTAGCGCAGGCCGTCGTCGTTGAGGATGCGGTCATGGCCGAGGACTACGGCATTCTCCAGCGAACCGCCACGGGCCAGGCCCATGGCGCGCAGCTGTTCCACTTCCTGCACGAAGCCGAAGGTGCGGGCGCGCGCAATATCGGCCTTGAAGCGGCCCGGTTCCAGCTGGAACTCGGCGCTCTGGCGGCCGATCATCTTGTTGGCGAACTCGATCTCGAAATCGATGCTGAAGCCTTCGGCCGGCACCAGCGAGGCGCTGGCGGCGCCATCGCGCACTTCCACGGCCTTGAGAACCTTGAGATAGCGGCGCGGGGCGACCTGCTCGATCACATCGGCGCATTCGATCAGGAAGACGAAGGGCGCGCTTGAGCCGTCCATCACCGGCACTTCCGGACCATCGATGTCGATCAGGACATTGTCGACGCCCAGGCCGGCCAGCGCGGCCATCAGATGCTCGACCGTACCGATCGAGACGCCTTCACCGGCAGCAACCGTGGTGCACATGCGCAGATCGGTGACCTGGTCGAAGCGGGCGCTCACCAGCGGACGGCCCGGCAGATCGACTCGGCGGAACACCACACCCGTGTCGGGCGCAGCCGGATTCAGCACCATATGGACCTTGGCACCGCTGTGCAGGCCGATGCCCGAGCACTTGATGCGGTTCTTCAGCGTCTTCTGGGCAATCTTACCGGTGTTCAGCACACGGGAACTCCTTGAACCAGATCGCGAATCGGACAGATGCGCGCACAAACGAAACCGGGGATGGTTGTAACAACCACCCCCGGGAACAACAAATCACTCTATGTAACCAGATGTAACGCTGCCGGACCTAGTCAAACCATTGATCCGGCAGTGTTTTTCGGCCGCCTAATTGGCCTGTCGGCGCAGGAAAGCGGGGATGTCCAGCAGGTCGTCCTGCTGGCGAGTCGGGGCCGGCCGTTCCGTGGTTGTCAGACCCAGATCGGCCTGCCGCGGCGCCGGCTGAACCGGGGCCTGCGCGACGGCATCCTGCTGCGGCTGCGGCATCGGCGCCACGGGCGCAGCCGGACGGCTGAACTGCGGCTCGGCCTGACGCATGACCGTCTGCGGTTCGGCCTCGGCGCGGCGCGCCGCACCGGTGATGCGATCGAACAGGCTGGCCTTCTTCTTCGGCTCGGCCGGCTTGTTGACCATGTCGGCTTCGGCGAAGGGATCGGGCTGGCGGAGCATCTCCGGCGCACGCGCCGGCATCTGCTGGGCAGCCGGTGGCACGAAGGCCTGGGCTGCCTGGGTTTCGGCCAACTGCGCCGCGAAGGGACGCGCCTGCTGCAACTCCATCGCCGGCGCAGCGGCGACGGCGACAGAGGCATCGGCCAGCGGATGAGCCAGCGGTGCAATCGCCGCGTCCGGCAGCGGCGCCGGCGGCGGCAGTTCGAAGTTCACTTCCGGCCGCACGGCGGGCGCAAGCTCAGGCTCCGGCATCGCCAGGGCGGTGGCACCGGCCGTCATCGGCTGCGGCGCCGCCATGACCGGGGCCTGCATGACGGCAGCCTGCTGAGCCACGACCGGCTGGGTCTGCGGCATTGCAGGCTGCGGCATCGCAGGCTGGGCCGGGCGCGGCATGCCGCCGAAGGCGATCGGCTTGGCCTGCGGCGGCGTCACCAGACGCAGGCTCGGCGAGGTCTGCGGCTGACCGGCCTGCTGGGCCACAACATCGATGCCGGTGGCGACCACGGAAACCCGCATGCGGCCTTCCATATGGGCGTCCAGCGTCGAACCGACGATGATATTGGCTTCCGGATCCACTTCCTCGCGGATGCGGTTGGCGGCTTCGTCAACCTCGAAGAGCGTCAGGTCCGGACCGCCGGTGATATTGATGAGCACGCCGCGGGCGCCCTTCATCGAGATATCGTCCAGCAGCGGGTTGGCGATGGCGCGCTCGGCGGCCTCGATGGCGCGATGCTCGCCCTCGGCCTCGCCGGTGCCCATCATGGCCTTGCCCATCTCGCTCATCACCGAACGGACGTCGGCGAAGTCGAGGTTGATCAGGCCGGGCATCACCATCAGGTCGGTGATGCCGCGCACGCCCGACTGCAGGACGTTGTCGGCCATCTTGAAGGCGTCGGCGAAGGTGGTCTTTTCGTTCGCCACCCGGAACAGGTTCTGGTTCGGGATGATGATGAGCGTGTCGACATACTGCTGCAGCTCGCGGATGCCGGCCTCGGCCAGCTTCATGCGCTGGCTGCCTTCAAACGAGAACGGCTTGGTGACCACGCCCACGGTCAGGATGCCCATTTCCTTGGCAGCCCGGGCGATGACCGGGGCGGCGCCGGTGCCGGTGCCGCCGCCCATGCCCGCGGCCACGAAGGCCATGTGGCTGCCCTGCATGTGCTCGAGGATCTGTTCGATCGATTCTTCCGCCGAGCCGCGGCCGACCTCCGGCCGGGCGCCGCAGCCCAGACCCTGGGTCAGGGCGGTGCCCAGCTGGATGCGCCGATCGGTGAGCGACATGTTCAGCGACTGGGCGTCGGTATTGGCAGCCACGAACTCGACGCCCTCAAGCTGGGCGGCGATCATGTTGTTCACTGCATTGCCGCCGGCACCGCCGACGCCAAAGACGACGATGCGGGGCTTCAGCTCTCGCGTAGTCGGCATGGTCAGATTAATCCCCATGTTCTCCTCCAAGGGTTCAACTGTTGCAATTACCAATGTCACCGCGCGATGCAAGTGACATCGTAAAAACCGCGTGGATGCTGAGTATTTTGATCATCATCTTGGCCACGCGATTCACGGCTCAGAAATTTGTACGCAACCAGCGGCCGATTCGTGACATCGCGCCGTTGGGTGCAGGTTCAGGTTCGGGCAGGCGAATGACTCGTTCAGCCGTCTGCTGCTGTGCGTACGAAAGGAGTCCGGCGCAGGCCGAGAAGGCCGGGCCGCCGGTCGCTTCAGCCAGGCCGCCGACCCGGATCGGGCGGCCCAGACGCACCTGTTTGTCGAGCGTGCGGGCGGCGAGCTCGCGCACGCCCTGCAACTGGCTGGCCCCGCCGGTGAGCACCACACGGCGGCCGGCCAGCTTCTCGAATCCGGACTGCACGAGTCGCTCGCGCACCTGTTCCAGAGTCTCTTCGAGTCGGGGTTTGATGATGCCGGTCAGAATGGAGCGCGGCACCTGGTTATGGGCATGGTCGTCGGTCTCGCCCACCTGGGGGACATCGATGGTCTCGGTGTCATCCGACGGGCTCGGCAGGACCGTGCCATAGAGGGTCTTGAGGCGTTCGGCATGGGCCAGCGGGGTCGACAGGCCGCGGGCGATATCGTTGGTCACGTGGTGGCCGCCCAGCGGCACGACATCCACATGTACCAGCTGGCCGTCGTAGAAGACCGCCAGGCTGGTGGTGCCACCGCCCATGTCGAGCAGGGTGACGCCGAGGTCCATCTCGTCCTCGACCAGGCAGGCCAGGCCGGCCGCAAAGGGCGAGACGATCCGCCCGGCGATGCGCAGATGGCCGCGGGCGACGCAGGTGGACAGGTTGCGCAACGGGCCGGAGCCGGCCGTGATCACATGCATGTTCACGCCGAGCCGTTCGCAGGCCATGCCGCGCGGGTCCTTGATGCCGCGCGAACCGTCGATGGTGTAGCCGACCGGGATCGAATGGACGATCTCGCGGTCGCCGGCATGTTCGTGGCGGCGGCCCTGGTCCAGCACCAGGCCGACATCATGATCGGTGACCTCGTGGCCGTCGATGGCGACTTCGACGCCGACGCTGTGCGACTGCGGATTACCGGCATTGACGCTGACAAAGACGTCGCGGATGGTTTCGCCGCACATGCGCTCGGCAGTTTCCACCGCGGCGCGGATCGACTGTTCGGCGCCGTCCATATCGATCACATTGCCGTTGCGCAGGCCGCGCGACAGCTGATGCCCGATCCCGATGACCCGCAATGCGCCGCCATCGGACCGGGCGATGAAGCAGCAGACCTTGGACGAGCCAATGTCAAGAGCGGCAATCAATCCATTGCGCGATACAGCCATGGTCCTACTTCCCCTCGCATCCAATGCGGTTCGTCATGTGCGCTTTCCGGTCTTCTTATGGGTCGTCACCGGTACCGGCGCATCGGCTTCCGGGTTCATCTGTACGATCAGGCGATCATCGAGACGCAGATCGACCACCTTGATGTCGCGGCGCAACAGCCCGTGGCTGCGCTCCAGATCGATCAGTCGTGCCCATGCAGCGGCAGGGTTGTCTTCCGGCAGCCGCGCGACAACACCGTTGTCGAATTCGATATCCCAGCGGCGATTGCGTACGCGGATGGCGTTCACCACGCGGCTGGCCAGAACCGGCTCGCTCTGCAGCATCTCCAGCAGGTCATGCGCCTTGTCGGAAGCGCCGGCCCCGACCAGCAGGAACAGGTGATGGAAATCGGGCCGGTCGCCCTCCTCCAGCACCTTGCCATCGGTGTCGATCAGGTAGACGCGGCCATCGATCTGCCAGCGGGCAAAGGCCTCGCGCTCGACGATCTCGATATGCAGGGTATCCGGCAGCTGGCGCCAGACGGTGGCCTGCTTCACCCAGCCGAGGGTCTCGACGCGGCGGCGCACGGCGTCCAGATCGAGGCTGAGGATCGGCTCGTCGCGCTCGACGCCAACCGCTTCGGCCAGCGCATTGATCGGCGTGTGCACGCGGCCCTGCAGATTGACCTCGCCCAGCCGCATGTCGATGGTGGCGCCGGCTTCTCCAATGATGTCCTGAGCAGCAAGACGCGCCTGTGCCGGCAGATCGGTCCTGAACCAGACATAACTGCCGCCACCGACCAGGCCAGTCAGCAGCAGAACCGCCAGAGTTTGTTTGATGCGACGCCACAGCACCGACTTGGGCCTGCGCCGCGCCGGCGGCAGCGGCCGGCAATAGCCCTTCGGGCGCGCCGGCGGCAGCATCGGCGCACAAGGGGCGCAGGGGCGATCTTCGGGTAGGACGACTAGCGATCGCATGAGGCGTCCTCCACCATCCAACGCACCAGCTTGCCAAACGTGACCCCGCTATGGGCAGCGATTTCCGGCACCAGCGACAGCGGCGTCATGCCCGGCTGGGTGTTGATTTCCAGCAGATAGAACTTGCCAGTGCCGCCATCGATATCGTCGTAGCGCCAGTCGGAGCGTGTGACGCCGCGGCAGCCCAGCGTCTGGTGCGCCTTCAGCGCCAGCGCGCAGATATAGTCGTAGGTGTCCTGGGGCAGCGGCGCCGGCATCAGATGCGTCGCCTTGCCATCGGTGTATTTCGCTTCGTAATCGTAGAAGCGGCCATGGGCCTTGATCTCGATGGCGCCGAGCACGCGGTCGCCCATCACCGCGATCTGGATTTCGCGGCCGGGAATATACTGTTCGACCAGCACATGCTCGCCGAAATGCCAGGTGGCATCGTCCTGCGGCTGGTAGTTGTCGCCGTTGAAGACGATATGCACGCCGACCGACGAGCCCTCGTTCAGCGGCTTGATCACATAGGGGAACGGCATGACCGGTCCGGCCGTGAAGGCCGAGCGGTGCACCACCTTGCCATCGGCCATCGGCAGGCCGTGATTGCGCCAGACGTCTTTCGCCATCGGCTTGTTCATCGCCAGAGCCGAAGCCAGCACGCCGGAATGGGTATAGGGAATGGCCAGCAGTTCCAGCAGGCCCTGCACGGTGCCGTCCTCGCCGTAAGGGCCGTGCAGCGCGTTGAAGGCCACATCGGGCTTCAACGCCGCCAGCCTGGTGGCCACATCGCGGTCGACATCGACTTCGCTGACCTTGAAGCCCTCTTCATGCAGGGCTTTCGCGACAGCGCGACCAGACGTGAGCGACACTTCGCGCTCCGACGACCAGCCACCCATCAGGACCGCCACATGGTTTTTCATGCGCGGGACTCCTTGCCTATACGCTTGATTTCCCAGCGCAGCTCGATGCCGCTCTGCGCTTTCACTTTTTCCCGCACGGTCTCGCCCAGAGTTTCCAGATCGGCGGCCGTGGCATTGCCGCGGTTGATCAGGAAGTTGCAATGCTGCTCAGAGACCTGCGCATCGCCCACCACCAGGCCACGGCCGCCGGCGGCGTCGATCAGTTGCCAGGCCTTGTGTCCTTCCGGATTGGCAAAGGTGCTGCCGCCGGTGCGCGAACGGATCGGCTGGCTGCCTTCGCGGGCGGCCTGAATCTCGTCCATGCGGGTCTGGATTTCGGCCTTGTCGCCGGCACGGCCTTTCAGACGGGCGGCGGTGAATATCCAGTCGTCCGGCACATCGCAATGGCGATAGCTGAACCCCATCTCGGCGGCCGAAAGGCGATGCAGGTTGCCGTGATCGTCGATGGCCTCGGCCCAGAGCAGCACATCCTTGAACTCTGTGCCGTAGGCGCCGGCATTCATGCGCAGGCCGCCGCCGACCGTGCCGGGGATACCCCGCAGGAATTCCAGGCCGGCGATACCATGCATCTGCGCCGTCTGCGCCACATTGACATCCAGCGCACCGGCACCGGCGGTGATCTCATCGCCTTCGGCTTCGATCTCGACGAAGCCGCGGCCGAGCCGTATCACCACGCCATCGATGCCGCCATCGCGCACCAGCGTGTTGGAACCGACGCCCAGCACGGTGACGGCCACATCCTGCGGCCGGTTCTTCAGGAAGCCGATCAGATCGTCGCGGTCGGCGGGACGGAACATCACTTCCGCCGGGCCGCCGACGCGGAACCAGGTGATATCGGCCAGCGACGCAGCCGCCGACAGCCGACCGCGCACGGCCGGCAGCCGGGCGATCAGGTCGTCGTGACGGATCTGCGCTGCAGCCATCATGCCGCCCCCTTGTCGTAGAGGGCCTGCAGCTCGCCGGGCAGCGCATTGGCCCAGCTGGTGATATTGCCCGCACCCAGGCAGACCACGAGGTCGCCAGCGGAAGCCTCCTGCTTCGCCAGTTCGGCCAGCTGCTCGGGCGACTGCAGCGCCAGCACGCGGCGATGGCCACGGTTGCGCAGGCCTTCGACCAGGGCGTCACGGCTGACGCCGTCGATCGGCGCTTCGCCAGCGGCATAGACATCGGCGACGATCACCGTGTCGGCGTCGTTGAAGCAGCTGCAGAAATCCTCGAACAGGTCGCGCAGGCGGGTGTAGCGGTGCGGCTGTACAACGGCCACCACCTTGGCCTCGGGGCGTTCGCCGATGGCCAGGCGCGCGGCGGAAAGGACCGCGGAGATTTCTACCGGATGATGGCCGTAATCGTCCACCACGGTGATGCCGCCAGCCTCGCCGGTGATGGTGAAGCGACGCTTGACGCCGCCGAAGCTGCCTAGCGCCTTTTTCACCACCTCGCCGTCGAAGCCCATCTCGCGGGCGATGGCCACCACGACCAGAGAATTCTGGACGTTATGACGGCCGAACATCGGCAGACGGATATCCGAAATGCTGCTGGGATCGCCGCCGCGGTTACGGTCGGTGATCTGCACATCAAAAATGGCACCGCGTGCATCGAAGCGCACATTCAGCGCGCGCACATCGGCCTGCGGCGAGAAACCGTAGGTCACCACGCGGCGGTCGGTGATGCGGCCGATCATCGCCTGCACTTCCGGATGGTCGATGCAGAGCGTGGCGAAGCCGTAGAAGGGAATGCTCTCGACGAACTGCTTGAAGCCGTCGCGCACCTTGTCGAAGGTGCCGTAGTGGTCGAGATGCTCGGGATCGATATTGGTGACCACGGCAATAGTGGCGGGCAGCTTGAGGAAGGTGCCGTCACTCTCGTCGGCCTCCACCACCATCCACTCGCCTGCGCCCAGGCGGGCGTTGGTGCCATAGGCATTGATGATGCCGCCGTTGATGACGGTGGGATCGATGCCGGCGGCTTCCAGCAGGGCAGCGACCAGCGAGGTGGTGGTGGTCTTGCCATGGGTGCCGGCGATGGCGATGGCCCATTTGAGCCGCATCAGTTCGCCCAACATCTCGGCGCGACGCACCACCGGGATCAGGCGCGCGCGGGCCGCCTTCACTTCCGGATTGTCGGCCTTCACGGCGGATGAAATCACCAGCACTTCGGCGGCGGCGACATTCTCTTCGCGATGGCCTTCGAAGACGGTGATACCGAGATCGCGCAGGCGCTTGACGTTATAGTTCGCCGAGATATCCGAGCCCTGCACCTGGTAACCCAGATTGTGCATGACCTCGGCAATGCCCGACATGCCGATGCCGCCAATGCCGACGAAATGGATGATCCCGATATCGAGCGGCAACGCTCTCATGCCGCGGTCCTCTTCATGCTGTGATCTTTACTGGCGTCGGCGGCCTTGACGGCCTGCTGGCGCTGCTCGGTAACAGTGCGCTCGACCAGATCGGCCAGCGCCTGGGCGGCCAGCGGCCGGCCGACGCTGCGCGAGGCCGACGCCATTGCGGCCAGCGTTGCCGGATCGCCAAACAGCTCGACAAAGGCGGCAGCGGCGCGCTCGGCGGTGAATTTGTCCTGCGCGATCACCATGGCACCGCCGGCTTGGGCCAGCGCCTGGGCATTGGCGGTCTGGTGGTCGTCCATAGCATGGGCATACGGCACCAGCAGCGCCGGACGACCGACCACGGCGATCTCGGCGGTGCTGCCGGCGCCCGAGCGGCTGACCACCAGGTGCGCTGTGGCAAGGCGCTTGTCGATATCGGCGAAGAAAGCCGCGGTCTCGGCGGCGATGCCGGCAGCGTCATACGCTGCGCGCACGCCTGCCAGATCTTCCGGCCGGCATTGCTGCTGCAGCTTCAGGCGGCGGCGCAGATCGGCCGGCAGGCTGGCCAAGGCAGCCGGCACCACATCGGACAGCACGCGCGCGCCCTGGCTGCCGCCCATCACCAGGATGCGGATATTCTGCTCTGGCGCATGATAGGGAATATCGGCGGCTGCCAGGATGGCCGGCCGCACCGGATTGCCGGTGACAGTCGCGGCCGCATCTGCGGGCAGGAAATGCGTGGCCGGGAAGGACGTGGCGATGCGGGCGGCAAAGCGCGCCACCAGCCGGTTGACGCGGCCGAGCACGGCATTCTGCTCGTGGATCAGAATGGGAATTTTCTTCAGCTTGGCGGCGAGCAGCAGCGGCAGCGCCGGATAACCACCGAAGCCGACCACGGCGACCGGCCGCGTCAGCGCCAACAGGCTGAAGGCGGCGATGACGCCGCGTGCGATCTCGACCACGCTGAGCAGCTTACCGATCACGGAGCGACCGCTCGGCGTGCCTGCGGGAATGCGATAGAGCGGTAGTTCGGGCAGAGTCTTGCCAAAGCCGGTGCCGCGCGTATCCGTCACCAGGCCCACGCGATGGCCGCGGCGCAGCAATTCGGCGGCCAGCGCCTCGGCCGGGAAGACATGGCCGCCGGTACCGCCGGCCGCAAGCAGGATCGGATTTTCGGCAGCGCTCATCGCACCACCCCGTTATCCGGGCGCCAGCGCGTCAGCGCCAGCAGCATGCCCATCGCAAAAGCGAGCGCCAGCAATGACGAACCGCCATAGGAAATGAATGGCAGGGTCATGCCCTTGGTCGGCAGCAGATGCAGGTTCACGCCGATATTGATCACGGCTTGTAAGCCAAACTGCGTTGTGAGACCCGCAGCCGCCAGCAGCACGAACAGGTTATTCTCGGTCATCAGGCGCGAGAAGCAGCGCAGCACGATGAAGGCGAAGACGCCGACGATGAACAGGCAGGCCAGCAGGCCAAATTCCTCACCGGCAACGGCGAAGATGAAATCGGTATGGGCGTCGGGCAGCACGCTCTTCACGGCGCCCTCACCCGGGCCGCGGCCCCAGATGCCGCCGCTGGAGAAGGCCTCCATGGCGCGTTCGATCTGGTAATTCTCCTTGCCGGCTGGATCGAGGAAGCGATCGATGCGGCTGGCCACATGCGGGAAGATCAGGTAGGCGCCGAAGATGCCGGCCAGACCCATGGCACCGAGGCCGAGCACCAGCACAATCGGAAGTCCGGCGATGAAGAATTGCGCCATCCATACGGCGCAGACCACCACGGCCATGCCGAGATCGGGCTGCAGCAGCAGCACGCCGACGACCAGGCCGCAGAGCGCGGTCGAGATCGCCCAGCCGGGGAAGCCCGTGCCCTTGCGCCATTCGGCGAACAGCCAGGCCGCAACCACGGCGAAGGCCGGCTTGACGAATTCCGACGGCTGGATCGACAGGCCGCCGAAGGAAATCCAGCGATGGGCGCCCTTGACCTCGATACCCATGACAAAGGTGAGGCACATGCCGACCAGGGCGCCGAGGAAGACCACCATGGCGACGCGGCGGATGCCGACCGGATCGAGCAGCGATGTGCCGATCATGATCAGCATGGCCGGCACCAGGAAGACCAGCTGACGCTGCACGAAATGGAAGTTGGTCAGGCCGATGCGGTTGGCCACCGCCGGCGAAGCCGCAAGCGTGAGCACCGTGCCGATGGCAATCAGCACGGCGATGGCGATCAGCAGCCAGCGGTCGACGGTCCACCACCAGCGGCCGAGAATGGAGGTATCGGTGCGCGAAAAGGTCATCATGCCGCGGCCCCCTGTTCGAAACCGCTGCGGGCCTGCACCAGGCGGATGAATTCGTCGCCGCGATGCTCGAAACTCTTGAACTGGTCATAGGATGCACAGGCCGGCGACAGCAGCACCACGGCATCCGTCGCCTTGTCGCGCTTCGCCGCAGCCAGCGCGTCGTCGAGCGCCTTGTCGAGCGTACCGCAGAGCGCATGCGGCACCGCAGATCCCAGCGTGGCGGCAAAGGCCGGCGCCGCCTCGCCGATCAGGCTGGCATGACGGATGCGCGGGAACAGCGGCTTCAGGCCGGTGATGCCGCCTTCCTTGGCCTTGCCGCCGGCGATCCAGTAGATCGCGGCAAAGGAAGACAGCGCCTTCTCGGTGGAATCCGAATTCGTAGCTTTAGAATCGTTGATGCAGGGAATGCCATCGATGCTGCCGACGCGCTGCAGGCGATGTTTCAGGCCGGGGAAGCTGGCGATACCGGCGCGGATGGCATCGGCATCGAGGCCGGCAGCGCGGGCCGCGGCATACGCGCAGGCGATGTTCTGGCCGTTATGGGCACCGGGCAGGTTCAAGAAGTCGAGGGCAAAGACCGGCTTGCCGTTATCGTAGAGCTGCCCGTTCACGGCGCTGACGCCATCGTCCAGCACGCGCTGAATCGAGACCGGCACGATCCGGCGGCCGGACTGCTCGGCAACAAGGCTGGCGTGAATCGCGCGGCAATGTGCGTCATCGATGCCGATCACGGCGGTGTCGCCGGCTTTCTGACCCGCGAAGACGCGCGCCTTGATGGCCGCGTAACGCTCCATGCTGCCATGGCGGTCGAGATGGTCGGGCGTGATGTTGAGCAGGATGGCGATCTGCGCCTGCCAGCCGGGCGTCAGGTCCATCTGGAAGGACGACATTTCCACCACATAGACGCCGTCCTGCGCCGTCTCGAAGCGCGGCAGATCCAGCACCGGCAAGCCGATATTGCCGCCCATCGCGATGCTGCGGCCAGCCGTCTTCAGCACATGTGCCAGCAAGGCCGTGGTGGTCGATTTGCCATTGGTGCCGGTGACGCCATAAACCACCGGATGCAGTTCGCGCAGCAGCAGCTCGATATCGCCGATGACGGCCAGACCGGCGCGCTGCGCTGCGGCGGCCACCTGGTTGGGCACCGGATGGGTCAGCGGCACGCCCGGCGCCAGCGCCAGACCGGCGCAGCCGACCAGCGCGCCTTCATGCAGCTGCATCGGCTGGAAACCGGCGGCGGCGGCGGCGGCCCGCGAGGCTTCGTTGTCGTCCCACAGGCGCACCTCCGCACCGCCGGCAATCAGCGCCCGCGCCGTGGCCAGCCCGCTGCGCGCGAGGCCGAACACTGCCCAGGTCTGCTTTGCCGTATGGGTGAGCGCGATCATATGTGGCTTACCGCAGTTTCAGGGTAGAGAGGCCAGCCAGCGCCAGGATCACCGCGACGATCCAGAACCGAATCACGATGGTCGGCTCTTTCCAGCCCTTCTTTTCGTAGTGGTGATGCAGCGGCGCCATGCGGAAGACGCGCTTGCCGGTCAATTTGAAAGATGCGACCTGCACCATCACCGACACTGTTTCCAGCACGAAGAGTCCGCCGATGATGGCCAGCACCAGTTCGTGCTTGACGATGACGCTGACCGTGCCGAGCGCGCCGCCCAGGCTCAGCGAACCGGTATCGCCCATGAAGACCATGGCCGGCGGCGCGTTAAACCAGAGGAAGCCGATACCGGCGCCGACCAGGGCGCCACAGAAGACCGCCAGTTCACCGGCGCCGGCGACATTGTGGATCTGCAGGTAATTGGCGAAGACGGTATTGCCGACCAGGTAGCAGATCAGACCGAAGCTGGCAGCCGCGATCATCACCGGCACGATGGCCAGGCCATCCAGACCGTCGGTCAGGTTCACGGCATTCGATGCACCGATCATCACGAAGGCGGCGAAGGGGACCATGAACCAGCCGAGGTTCAGCAGCACATCCTTCAGGAACGGCACAGCCAAGCTGGTGTTGAGCGGCGCGGCGGCGATCTGGTTGATCCAGACGGCGGCGATGCCGGCAATAACGACCTGCAGGGCCAGTTTCAGCTTGCCCGGCACGCCCTTGGGGTTCTGCTTGGAGACCTTCAGGTAATCGTCATAGAAACCGATCAGGCCGAAGCCAAACGTGACCAGCAGTACGACCCAGACATAGCGGTTGGTGAGATCGGCCCAGAGCAACGTGCCGACGCCGATGCCCAGCAGCATCAGGAAGCCACCCATGGTGGGCGTGCCGCGCTTCTCCAGATGGCCCTGCGGACCGTCCTCGCGGATCGGCTGGCCCTTGCCCTGCTTGGCGCGCAGCCAGTCGATCAGCGGCTGGCCGATCACGAAGGACAGCACCATGGCGGTGAGGATCGCGCCGCCGGTGCGGAAGGTGATGTACCGGAACAGGTTGAGGATGTTGAAGTCCTCGGCCAGCGGATACAGCAGGTGATACAGCATACGTACAGACTTTCCTTACCAGCCGTTGGCGGCGCGCGGCTGCGGCGCCGGATTCAACAGGTCTTCAACAATCTTGCCCATGCGGCTGCCGAGCGAGCCCTTCACCAGCAGCACGTCGCCGCTGCGGATAGCGCGGCGCAGCGGCTGGATCAGTTCGATGGAATTGGCGGCATGATGGCCGCGCATCTGGGCCGGCAGCCGGTCGTACAGTGCGCGCATCAGCGGGCCGGAAGCAAAAACCAGGTCGATCTGCTCGCGCACCAGATCGTCGGCCAGCGCGGCATGGGCAGCTTCGGCATCGGGGCCAAGCTCCAGCATGTCGCCCAGCACGGCGATGCGGCGGCCGCGCGTGTTGCTGGGTTTGGCCATGGCGAGGACGGCATAGGCCGCACGCATGCTCGGCGGGCTGGCGTTATAGCTGTCGTCGATCAGTTCGATGCTGCCGCCGTCGCGCCAGTCCAGCATATGGCGCTCGCCGCGCCCCTTCGGGGCGGTAACGCCGGCCAGCGCAATGCCGGCCTCGGCCAGATCGGCGCCGGCCAGATGGGCCGCCGCCAGCACACCGAGCGCGTTCAGCACCCAGTGCCGGCCCGGCGCACCGATCTTGAAGGTCATCTGGTGACCGAGGATATCGGCGGCAACGCAGGAGCAGGCACTGTTGGGGGCATATTTCACCAGGCGCGCCTGCGCTTCCGGATGTTCGCCGAAACCGATGACTTCGGCGGCGCCGGCAGCACGGGCCGCCGCAGCCACGCGCTCATACTGGGCATTGTCGCGATTGATGATGGCGATGCCGCCCGGCTCCAGGCCGGCGAAGATTTCCGACTTGGCGTCGGCAATGCCTTCGATGCTGGCGAAATTCTCCAGATGCACCGCTTCGACGGCCGTGATGATGGCGATATGCGGCCGCGTCAGATTCGACAGCGGCGCGATCTCACCCGCATGGTTCATGCCCAGTTCGATGACGGCAAAGCGACTGTCGATGGGCATGCGGGCCAGCGTGAGCGGCGCGCCCCAATGATTGTTCAGGTTGCCCAGCGTGGCATGGGTGGCGCCCTGCTCGGCCAGCACGTGACGCAGCATTTCCTTGGTCGAGGTCTTGCCGACGCTGCCGGTGATCGCAATCACCTTGGCACCGCTGCGCTGACGCGCGGCCGCCGCCAGTTCGTTCAGCCCCTGCAGCGTGTCTTTCACCTTCAGCAGATTGGCGCCGGGCAGCAACGTTTCCGGCCCCTTGTCGACCATTGCGGCAGCGGCACCTTTCGCCAGCGCATCGGCGACGAAGACATGTCCATCGAAATTCGGACCACGGATGGCGACGAAGAGATCGCCGAAGGCCACCGTGCGGCTGTCGATGGACACACCGGTGGCCGTCCAGAAGCCGTCGCTGTTGCCCTGCGTGGCAGACGCGGCTTCGGCGGAGGTCCAGAGCGCGAAAGCTTCCATTAATCTTTACCCCCGTATGGTGCGCTGCCCGAACCAGACCCTGCATCGATCGCAGACACGGCTTCGCGGGCAACCAGCAGGTCGTCGAAGGGACGGATTTCCGCACCAACGATCTGACCCTGTTCATGGCCCTTGCCGGCCAGCAGCAGCAGATCGCCCGGCTGCAGATCCTTCACCGCGGTGAAAATTGCGTTGCGGCGATCGCCGATCTCGATGGCGCGCGGCGCGGCGGCCATGATCGCGGCGCGGATGCCGGCGGCATCTTCGCTGCGCGGATTGTCGTCGGTGACATAAACCCGGTCGGCGAGTTTCGTGGCCACTTCGCCCATCAGCGGGCGCTTGCCGCGATCGCGGTCGCCGCCGCAACCGAAGACAACGACCAGACGTTGCATGGTATGCGGACGGGCCGCCTTCAGTACGGTTTCCAGCGCATCGGGCGTATGGGCATAATCGACAAAGACGCTGGCGCCGTTCCTGCGCTGCGCCGCCTTCTGCATCCGGCCCGGCACGCCGTCGAGCTTTGCGAGCACATCCCAGGTCTCGGCGCTATGACCGCCGCAACCGATCACGAGACCGAGCGCCGCCAGCACATTGCCGGCCTGGAAACTGCCGACCAGCGGCAGATCGACCGTGCGGCGCACGCCGAAAGCCTCGACTTCCATATCCAGGCCACCGGTATGGGGCACGGCGGCCAGCAATTTCAGTTCCGTCCCGAGCTGGCCATAGCGGATCAGGCGCTGGCCACGGCGGCGGCACAGGTTTTCCACCTGCACGCCCAGGGCGGAATCCATATTGATCACCGCCGTGCCCTTGGGCGGCAGCAGCGTGTCGAACAGCCGCAGTTTGGCAGCGAAATAGGCCTCGACCGTCGGATGGTAATCCATATGGTCGCGGGTCAGGTTGGTGAATGCGGCGGCCTGCGGCTGGATGCCGTCGAGACGATACTGGTCGAGGCCGTGACTGGAGGCTTCGAGGGCCAGATGCTCGATACCGGCGGTCTTGGCAAGATTCAGCAACTCGTGCAGGCGCACCGGATCTGGTGTGGTATGCGCCACCGGCTCGTCGATGCCGGCGCCATGCAGACCCAGTGTGCCGAGGCTGGCGCTCTTGATGCCAAGATGTCGCCAGAGCTGCGCGGTGAAATGCGCCACCGAGGTTTTGCCATTGGTGCCGGTAACGGCGGCGATATGCTTCGGCTGCGCATTGAAAAAGGCGGCTGCCATCAGCGCCAGACGCCGGCGCGGATTGCTGTCGGTCACGAAGGCGATCTGATCGGCAAAAGCCGGATCGACATGATCGCTCAGCACCGCCACGGCGCCCTTGGCGCGCGCATCGGGGATGAAGCGATGGCCATCGGCCTGGGTGCCCTTCAGCGCCGCGAAGACATAGCCCGGGCGCACGGCGCGACTGTCGGCCGTCAGGCCGGCAATATCCAGCCCGGCAGTACGGGGATCGAGCGACAGATCGGCGCAGAGATCACTGAGACGCAAGTTTCTTCTCCTGCGTCTTCGGCGTCACGGCTGTCGCGGGTACGGCAGCGGGCGCGGCGTTGAAATTCGGCACCGGATGACCCGGGATCGGCACATACATGGCCTGCTTCAGCGCCGGTGAATTCTCGTCCACCGGCGGCACGCCCAGCATCGGCGCGATGCGGTTGATAATGCGGCCGGCGGCCGGCGCGGCGGTCCAGCCGGCGGTGGCGAAACCGAAGCTGCTCTTGTTGCCCTTCGGCTCATCGACCATGATCTGTACGATGTAGCGCGGGTTATGCATCGGGAAGCCGGCGACGAAGGTGTTGAAGTTCGCTTTCTTGTTATAGCCGCCGCGCGCGTTGACCTTTTCCGACGAGCCGGTCTTGCCGCCGACCAGATAGCCATTCACGGCCGCCTTGCTGCCGGTGCCTTCGTCCACCACCAGCAGCATAAGCTTGCGCATGGTGTCGCTGACATCGCGGCGGATCACCTGGCGGCCGGGCGCCGGCAGGCCCGGCGGGCGCTTGATGAGGGTCGGCGGATGCAGCACGCCGCCATTGGCGATGGCCGCCGTGGCGGTTGCCAGCTGCAACGGCGTCACCGACATGCCATGGCCGAAGGCAATCGTCATGGTCTCGACGGTCTTCCAGTTGCGCGGCACCAGCGGCGCACCGACTTCCGGCAGCTCGATGGCCGGCTTATTCAGCATGCCGAAGCGGGTCATGAATTCGCGCTGGCGATCCGGACCGACATCGACGGCCATCTTGGCCGAGCCGATGTTGGACGAGTACATGAAGATTTCCGGTACGCTGAGCCAGCGGTTCTTAGCGTGATCGTCCTTGATGGTGAAGCGCGAAATCTGGATCGGCCGGCTGGCATCGTAGCCGCCGTTCAGCTTGACCGTGCCGAAATCCAGCGCCATCGCCGTATTCAGCGTCTTCATGGTCGAGCCCATTTCATAGACGCCGAGCGTGATGCGGTTGAACCGCGACTCCGTGCTGGCCGTGCCGGGCTCGGCCGGATCGAAATCCGGCAGGCTGACCATGGCGATCACTTCGCCGGTATGGATATCCAGGACGATGCCGCCGCCGCCGATGGCATTGAACTGCTCGACGACCTTGGCCACCTCGTCGCGCACCACATGCTGCACGCGCACATCGATGCTGAGCTCCAGCGGATCGCCGGTGCGCGAGGGATCTTTCAGCTGCTCATCGAAATACTGCTCGATGCCGGAGATGCCCTTGCCGTCGATATCGGTGTAGCCGAGCACATGCACGGCCAGCGAACCCTGAGGATAGACGCGGCGCTGTTCGTTGTGGAAATACAGGCCCGGCAGACCCAGACGGTTGACCTCATACTGCTCGCGCGGCGTGAGGCCGCGCTTGAGCCAGACGAAGCTCTTGCCCGACGCCAGCTTGTTGGCCATATCGCCGGCCGACAACTCGGGCAGCACCTGGGCCAGCCGCAACGCGGCCTGCTGCGGATTCTGCACCTTGCGCGGATCGGCATAAAGCGAAGCGATCTTCAGGTTGGTCGCCAGCATATTGCCGCTGCGGTCGACAATCGGCTGGCGCTCCATCAGCGCCGTCCTGGCGATCAGTTCCGGATTGACGCCGCGCGCCACAGCCGGCTCGGTCGCACCACGGATGACAGTCAGTTCGACCAGACGACCGGCCAGCAGCACGAAGGCCAGCGAGAACAGGCCGATGCCGATCACCAGACGGCCGCGGCTGGAATCCAGCGCCTGCTTGGCGGCGCCATCCAGGCGCACCAGCGCCGGATTGCCCGGCATGTCGGCGGGCGTACAGGGCGAGCGCATGGGACGCTGCGGCGGCTTGGCATTTTTCGGCGAACGACGGAACAGCGCCATGTTACTGGGCCCTCCGCGTATCTTTGCCGGTGCCGCGCTGCATCGCGCCGAGCACGGCCGCCACTTCGGAATCGAAACCGACCGCAGCTTCGGCAGCAGGCCTGGCGACAACCTGCACAGGCGGGGCGGGCTGAAGGCCGGCCTGCGCGGCGGCCGGCTGGGCAGGCGGCCCGACCGGCAGGGCCGCCATCGGCGGCAGAGCCGGCGGTTTTGCCGGCGCCGGCTGGCCGCCGGTCATTGGCTGGCCACGATCCTGGCGCCAGGGCAGCGCCTCGAGGCCGACAATGTCTTTGGCGGTGGCCGAGCGCATATCGAGCAGGCGCTGCGCCTTGCTCTGCAGATATTCCGGGCGGCTGAGATAGCTCCACTCGGCCTGCAGCACGCCAATGGTCTCGCGCTCCTGGCTGAGCGCACGATTCATCTCGATCAGTTCGTCTTCCAGACGCTGCACTTCATAGGATAGCTGGTAGAGGCCGAACGACACCACGGCCAGCAGCAACAGGGCGATCAGGGACAGGCCGCGGCTCATGCAGCCTCCCGCAGATCGTCGTCGGGCCAGACCGGCGCGGCCGTGCGCCGGGCGGCGCGCAGCTTGGCCGAGCGGGCCCGCGGATTGGCGGCAACTTCAGCCTCGCCCGGCGCCATGGCGCCTTTGTGGATGGCGACGAAAGATGGCGCACGCTCGGTGGCGGTCGCCTGCGGCAGATGGCGCGAGGCGCCGACAGTCTTGCCGCTGCGGCGATCCAGAAAACGCTTCACCACCCGGTCTTCCAGCGAATGGAAGGATACGACTGCCAGCCGGCCTTCCGGCTTGAGCAGTTTTTCGGCAGCGGCCAGGCCGCGCTTCAGTTCGCCCAGTTCGTCATTCACCACGATGCGCAGCGCCTGGAAGGTGCGGGTCGCCGGATTGATGCCGGGCGTGGCGCGCACGACGCGGGCGACGACCTCGACCAGCTGCTTGGTGCGGGTGATTGGCTGTTCCGCACGGGCGGCGACGATGGCGCGGGCCACCGCACGGGCGCGGCGCTCCTCGCCATAGAGATAGATGATATCGGCCAGCTCGGCTTCGTCGCGGGTGTTGACGATATCGGCGGCCGTCTCGCCGCGATCCGACATCCGCATGTCGAGCGGGCCGTCATGCTGGAAGGAAAAGCCGCGCTCGGCCTGGTCGAGCTGCATGGAGGACACGCCGATATCCAGCGCCACGCCGTCCACGGCCTCGATGCCGATCGCCGACAGCAATGCGGCCATGTCGCCGAAGCGACCTTCGAGCAGACGGAAACGGTTTGGGAAAGCGGCATCGATGCGGTCGGCATGGACGCGCACGGTGGGGTCGCGGTCGATGCCGATCACCTGGCACTCCGCCGCAGCCAGCAAGGCCGAACTGTAACCACCCGCACCAAAAGTACCATCCACAAGCACGTCGCCGGCGCGCGGGCCAAGCGCCGAAACCACTTCCGCCCGCATCACCGAGAGATGAACCTGTCCTGCGGCTTTTTCATGGCCGTTTTTGCTGTCGGGGCGAAAACGGTCCGCCGGGCTCACGATGCCGCCCCCGCTCCGCCGCGCAGGTAAGCCGCGGCCTGGGCGCGCGCCTCGGCGGCGCGGGCCTCCCAGGCTTTCGGTTCCCAGATCTGGAAGCTGTGGCGGCGCCCGACAAAGACCGCCTCACCCGGCGCAGCAAGGCCGGCATGGTCGAGGAACTGAGGCGCGAGCTGGACGCGGCCTTCCTGGTCGAGATTCAGCTCGTTCAGAAACGGCAGCAGGCCGTCGATCAGCATCTCACGCTCGGGATGCAGGTCGGGCAGCTCGTCGATGCGGCGGTTGACACCATCGAGATAGTCGCGCCCGCCGGCAACCAGCGCCGGGGCAGCGATATCGGGGCCCAGAATCAGACCGCCATCGGGATGTTTGCGGGTCAGCAGGGCGCGATACGGCGCCGGTACGGAAACCCGTCCCTTGGCGTCAATCCGGTTTCGAAAGGTTGAGAGGAAGAATTCCACTCAGCCGCCCCTGCTGGTCAATCCCGGACGAAACACCCCCCTTGGGTGGCCATAACCTGGGATGAGATGGGGTAGCATGGGATAATATGGGCGTCAATGGAAATTAACGGTCTGTTATGGTGAGTCGGGCCAATGTTCTCCGCAACTTGCGCCATGATCGATCCTATTATTTTCGCTTAATGTTCTCTTTTGTTCTCAAGAGATCTCTTGTCTCTTGCTGCGTCGCGCATTACACCGGACGGCGTTACGGGGATGGCATGAGAGCGTGTGACAATGGTCAAAACAGGCCGCAACCTTACGGATAGGTTGGCTTCGGCGTTCCTTGCCGCACTGGTAGCGCTGCTGGTTCCACTGGCGGCGATCGCCGCCGTCAACGAATTCCTGCCGCGCGATGCGCCGCAGCTGAAGCGGTTCGCCGTCGTCGCCAGCACGGCCAACAACCAGTGCATCACCGCCCAGCTGATGAACAACGATGTGCGCCGCTTGCGCGCCACCGCCCTGCTGTCGCCCTGCGAATTCAATATCGACAACCTGACGCAGGGCTTTTTCATCAGCCGGCCGCTGCAGCCCGATGGCTACCAGATCTTTTTCGCCGCCAATCCGTCCTACTGCCTGGCGATGGAGCCGCGCGCCAAGCTGCTGGTGATCTCCGCCTGTGCACTCAACAACGAGATGCTGGAACAGCTGCCGCAGCTCTGGGACATCAAGAACGGCGGCCTGGCGCTGAAAAGCGAAGGCAAGAAATTCTGCCTCGATACCCGCGCGAAGCAGGGGTTCTCGGCGATCTTCGAGCCGCATTTCAGCGAATGCCCGGAACAGGTGCCGGATGCCTTCCTGCTGCGGGTGAGCCGCTGACCTGACGGCGTTTGCCTAGTGGCGTCTGGCCGCTTTGCGACGGAGATGCCGCCAGCCAATGACAATACCGGTCACTGACATCGCCAGCCCAACCAGCGACGTGATCCATATCACCAGCTTCCAGGCCGGCGGCACATGCCGCAGCCCTGCGAAATCGAAACTGTGCAGCGCGTTGAACAACCAGCGGTAGCTGCGTCGACTGTCGTCCACCCGCGTCAGGATATCGCCGGTGAGCGGATCGATATGGAACCAGGTGCTGTCAGGATCGTCGAAGCCGATCCGCAGCACGGGCAGCAGGCGCCGCGTGTGATGCGAATACCAGTATTCGTCCTCCTGGGTGAGCACCGCCTGCAGCACGGGCTTTGACTGCGGCATCAACTGCGCCGCGGCTGCGAAAACCTCCCCGGTCGCAAATGCTGTGCCGATGGCCTTGCCGTCGCCGCGATACTGCACGACCAATGACCGGCCGCCGATCCAGAGAAACCGCATCTCGACGACACCCTCAGCCGGCACCACGGCCAGCGGGAAATCCGTCGCTCCATGACCGGCATAGCGCTGCAGTGCGGCAACATCCGTATTGCGCCCGGAGAACCAGTAGTTCGGATTCATCGAAATCCAGCCACTGAATATCCAGGCCAGCAGAAACAGGCTGCCGATCACGCCAGCCCAATGATGCCACAGCATCCAGCCGCGATAGGGCGACATGGCGCCGTTTTTGTAACGGCGCTGGGGCCGCAGACGCTGGATGCCGATCCAGATTCCCGTCACCGCCACGACAATGCTGATGCCGGAAATCCACAGCACGACATCGCGCCACAGCGGCGCATCGGCGCGCAGCGCGGTGGGGTAGATCCAGTGCGGCACACTGCCGAGCCAGTTCCAGAAGCGCTCGCTGCGCCGGGTATCCAGCGCGATCTCGCCATTGCGCGCCGAAACGTAAAGCTGTGTGCCGGCAGCATCGTTGAGCGAGACCAGATGGAACGGTCGCAGCGGATCGTAGCGCGCCGTGACGCTCCACTGGTCGCGATCCTCCAGCTCGACCGTGGCCTGCGGCGCCGGTCTTACACTCTGCACGATTGCAAGGGCGGCAACCGCGTCGATGACCTCGATGCGCCGTCCGTCGCGCGCCGATACGGTCAGCCGCGCATTGTCCCAGGCAGTGACCCGGTAAACCGGCTCATCCCCCAGCATTTCCAGCCGCAGCGCGCGTGGCCAGCCGCCCTGCCCGGCCGCGGCGAGCGCCGCGCTGGGCGAGAGGCGAACCTGCTGCCCGTCGAGTACGGGCAGCAGAGCGCGACGTTCGGTCTCCGTCAGGGCCGGGAATCCGACATAGATCATCACCACGCCGGAAAAGAACCACATGGCGAAGAGCAGGCAGGTGGCAATCCCGATCCAGCGATGGATCAGATACAGCCAGCGCTGCACCTGACGGAGGGTGCGCTTCATCGCATCAGAACCTGATCGTGGTGGTGAGCAGCGCTGTGCGCGGCGCCCCCAGCAGCCATTGGGTGGTGCCCGACGAAGATACCGCATAAACCTCGTCGAACAGGTTGAAAATACGCAGCCCCACGCTGGCATGCGGCACCGGCTGCCAGGTCACGCCGAGATCGACCACCATGTAGTCCGGCCGTGTCTGGGTGTTGGCATTGTCGCTGTAAGTTTCCCCGACCCAGCGGACGCCACCGAGCGCTTTCCATTCCGGAGCAAACTTCCAGGTCAGCCAGAAATTGGCAAGCTGTTCGGGCACCTGCGGCGGTGTTTTGCCGGCCCGCGATACGGCAACACCACCGACCGATTCCACGAAATCGTCAAAGCGGGCATCCAGCAGTGCAGCATTGGCCTCAACCCGCAGGGCCGAGGTCAGGTCGAAACCGAGCGTAGCCTCGACACCGCGCGAGGATTGTTCGCCGACCTGCTGGGTAACCGCAGGATTGGTAGGCGACCGCGACAGGATATCCGTCTTGACGATGTGATAGCCGGCGAAAGTCCATTCGCCGCGCCCCTGCATGAAGGTCTGTTTGATGCCGGCTTCATACTGTTCGCCGGTCGCCAGTTTGAAATTCGTGTTGGCGGAGCTCAGGCTGATGATGCCGCCGACCGGGTCGGCAGCCGTGGCGTATTGACCATAAAGCGCCGTATTGGGGAAAATGTCGTATACGGTGCCGGCACGCCAGCTGATGGAGGTGAAGTCCTTCTGGAAACTGGCTCCCGGCGTGACCAGATCGGTGCGTTGCATGTCGATATTGTCGTAGCGCAGTCCACCGATCAGCGACCATTTATCGGTGACCGACAAACGGTCCTCGGCAAACATCGCATACTGGTCGGTGCGTGTATCATAGCGCGGAATGAAATTGCCCTGACCATAAAACCCCGGATTAAAACCGAAAGGATTGACCTGACTGCTGAAACCATTCGTACCGTCATTCACGTGACGAAAATCGATACGGTTCACGTCGAAACCGACCACAGTCTGGTTCTTCATCCCCAGCACGCTGTAATCGACAGCGAGATCGCTGCGATTGCCGTATTGCTGCTGGTCATGCAGGATTTCGAGATAGCTGGTACGCCCGATATTCCCGGTCGCGGCGTTATAGGTGTAACCTTCCGCATTGCGCCAATGGCGGTCGCTGGTCAGCATGTAGGTGGTATTATTGACCTTGATATTGTCAGCCGCCTGCCACTCCATGTTCAGACGCGTCCAGTTGTCGCGATACTCGATCAGGCTGTCGCTAACATTGAAATTCTTCTTGCGCAGGCTTTCATCCAGCCGCCCGTTAATCAGTGGCGTTCCGAAGTAGCGCTGCGGCTGCTGATAGCCATAATCATGCGACAGGGTGATGGCGAAATTTTCGGAAGCTTCAGCCCGTAGCGCCATCGACAGCGCCAGGCTTTCATTTTCGCCACGATCAACCCAGCCGTCCGATTTCTTGCCGCTGATATTGGCACGATAGAACAGTTTGCCGCCGAGCGGACCCCCACTGCCGGCGGCGGCGCGACGCGTCATGTCGGAACCGAATTCCAGCAGGGCTTCATTCTCAAAGGTCTTGCTCGGCTTTTTCGGGATCACGTTGAGCACACCACCGATGGCACCTTCGCCATACATCACCGAAGCCGGGCCGCGCAGCACCTCGATGCGATCGACCGACCAGGTGTCGAAAGGGAACGTCACCGTGCCGGCGCCGACATAAAGCTGGGTGCCGTCATACAACTGCATCACCGAACTGTGGCCGGTGAAACCGCGCACGCCGAGGCTGGTGCCGCCGTTGCCCGGCGCGGCCAGGGAATTGAAGCCGGTCGCGCGCGCGGCCGCATCATTGATGCTGGTATAACCACGCTCGCGGATGGTTTCGCCGGGTATCACTTCGACGCTCGCCGGCGTCTCCAGCGCGGTAAGGCCGAGCCGGCTGCCGGTGGCGGTCGGCACGGTCAGGTCCAGGCCGACCGGCTCCTCGATCAGCTGGCCACCCACGGTCAGCGGTGGCAGGACGGTGTCCTGGGCCTGCGCCAGTGGCGCAGCAATCAGCAGAGCAGCGGTGAAACCGGAAAACGAGCGGAAAAAGCGGACAGATTGCGTCCGGCGTGACGGGAAGCGGGCCATGGAAAAACCTCATGCGGTCGGCCTTGTGGCACGTCACCGCGAACGAGGTTTTCCGCCGATGCCCTGAGGATAAACAGGCGACCGATGGATTACCCACCGGAACACCCTGCCCGATGTGATCGCGTGTGACCACGGATGACGGCAGGTCTCCTGGCTCGCGGGTCGCTGTCTTTCGCCGCCTTCCCAGGACCGTGCGGCCCCAGTGGCTCTGTGACGAAAGACTCTCCGCTTACAGTTGCAGGGGCAGCCACGGCATCAAACCGCGTTCCCAGTTAGGCCCTTGCGGGCACCGTCGCCGGGCAACCTGCACGGCGATACTTTGCTTGTCAATTGGATGAATGGTGCCAGACGGCCTGTAAGCCGGGTTCTGTCCCCCCACTTTCGTGGGATGGACGGCCATTCCTCTGGGATGCCCGTTACCGGACACCTCGCGCGACCGACCCGGATAGCGGACCGAAAACAGTCCTGCAGACTTGCGCCTGCCGCCATCCCTATTTGGTCTTGCTCCCGGTGGGGTTTGCCGTGCCGCTTCCGTTACCGGTCGCGCGGTGCGCTCTTACCGCACCCTTTCACCCTTACCATCAGGCTCCAACCCGAAAAGATTGGCGCGTGATGGCGGTCTGCTCTCTGTGGCACTGTCCCTGGGGTCGCCCCCGCCGGGCGTTACCCGGCACCGTGTTTCCGTGGAGCCCGGACTTTCCTCGACGCTTTGACACGCCGCGGCCGTCCAGCCGTCTGGCACCGGGCGCAGAGGTAGGCCCAGACGGAGACGGCGTCAAGCAAAAGGGCGGATCAGCGTGCTGCGCGCCCTAACTGGCCGCACGGTCGGCGCTGGCGCGCCGCATGGTGACCTGTTCCGAGATATGGTGGATCAGGCTGGTGGTTTCTGCGTCGCTGACGCCATCGACTTTGTCCTGGCGCCAGTGCCGCTGGAAAGCCCTCACGGCGGCTTCGGTGAGCGGATCGTAGATGCCGCTGCCCTCGATGGCATAGCCGATGCGGTCGAGCGCCACCTGCAGTTCCAGCACCGCGCCGTTGCGCTCGCCCGGGCCCATGACCGGTGCATTCGCCGCAACCCGGAAATCGCCGCTCCACCAACGGCCAAAGCCGGCCGCCGCCAGGCGGTGCCAGGGGAACAACTCACCCGGATCTTCCTTGCGGCTGGGCGCGATATCGGAATGGGCGACATAATTGCCCGGCATCACATGATGCCGCGTGGCGATATCGGCCAGCAGAGCCAGCAGGGCGTCGATCTGTTCCACCGGGAACTGGCGATAGCCGAATTCGTGACCGGGATTGACCAGCTCGATGCCGATGGAACGCGCATTGACGTCGCGCACGCCGCGCCAGAAGGCCACGCCGGCATGCCAGGCACGCTTGTCCTCCGGCACCAGGCGATAAATCGTGCCGTCTTCATCGATCATGTAATGGGCGCTGACCTTGGCATCCGGGTCGGCCAGGCGCTGCAACGCCGCAGCCGCAGTCTGCATGCCGGTATAATGCAGCACGATCATATCGACCGGGCGGCGGCCGCTGCGGTCGTCAAAATTCGGCGAGGGATGGTCAATCAACGGAAGCGTCATTCGCCAGCCGCCTTGGTTTCCAGCGCCACCTTTTCCGGCGTCACGCCACGCGCGTCAGCCGCTTTGCTCTCGCGCATGGCGACAATCAGAACACCCAGAAGGGTAATAACCGAACCGATAATCACACGACCACTCAGTTGCTCGTTGAGGAAAAACACGCCGGCCAGCACGCCGAAGATCGGCGACAGCGTGAAGCCCGGATTGACGATGCTGACCGGATAGCGCCGCAACAGATAGTAGGCGCCGCCATGCCCGATCAGGGATACCAGTGTCGCGGCATAGACAATTGCACTCCAGTGCCAGACGCTGGCCGACACAACCTGTTCAACATGGCCATCTTCCAGCGCCAGGGAAATCAGCAGCAGGCTGGGCGCGCTCAGGATGCCAACCCAGGCCTGCATGGTGAAAGTATGCACGTCGTGTATGCGGCGCACCATGATCTGGCCGACCGAGAAGATGATCACGGCCACCAGGATCAGCCCGATGGCGACCTGGTAGTTCATCACTTTCGGGTCGAAACTGATGACGACTGCACCAATGAAGGCCAGGGCGATGCCGAGACTGCGTTTCCAGCGCACCCGCTCGCCGAGGAACAGGATCGCCATGAGGGTCGAAATCGGCACGCCCAACTGGGTCACCACCGCCACCACCGAGACGTCGTCCGCCTTGGCAATGCCGATGATGATCAGCACGAAATGCAGGGTTCCCATGCACAGGGCGGCAATCACAACATTGCGCATCTGGCCGGGACACCAGCGCAGCCAGGGGAGCATCAGGACAGCGACCAGGCCAAAGCGCAGGGCGGTGAAAAGGACCGGCGGGAAGTGGTTGACCGCGAGTTTGGTGACGACAAAATTGCCGCCCCAGATGGCGCAGATCAGCAACATCAGGGCAAGGTGCTGGGGCTTCATGGGCGGGGACCCTAGCAAAGCCGGCCGGTCGCGGGCTACGGTTCTTTCTGTCCCGGCCATGCACTGCCTGCATGGGCGGTATGCGGGGGTTTGCGGAACCATATCCCTGCCCGCTTTCGAGGCATCCCAGACAGGCAACCGGCCATGGCAAAAGCAAAGATACCCGCATCGAAAAAGCCGGCCAAAGCAAAGCCGGCGGCACGGCGGCCGATTGTGTCCTCGGCGCATCTGGCCAGCGAAAAGCTGGAAGGCCTGAGCGAGTTCGAATTCGCCCTGATGATGACCGGCAATGCCTTCAGCCGCTGGATCGTGCGCTGCATGACGGCGGCAGGTCAGGGCGACCTGGCGGCCCTGGACGTGATGGTGCTGCATGGCGTCAATCACCGCGAGCGGCCCAAGCGACTGGCCGACCTCTGTCTGGTGCTGAATGTGGAAGATTCCCACACCGTCAATTACGGCCTGAAGAAGATGGTGCGGCTGGGCCTGATCGCCGGCACCCGGCGCGGCAAGGAAATCTTCTACAGCACCACGCCCAAAGGCCGCGCGCTCTGCCTGGAATACCGTAAAATCCGCGAACAGCTGCTGGGTCAGGCCTTTGCCCTGATCGGGCAGCCGCAAGGTGATCTGTCCCGAGTGGCCGACCTGATGCGAGCGTTGTCGGGCAGCTACGATCAGGCTGCCCGCGCCGCCGCCTCACTGTAGCCGTCTTCCGACGTTGACAAATTGTCAACGTTTCGTCACCGTCAGCGCCGCCTTCCCTTGAGCTTCCGGAGCCGCCATGACCCAGTCCCAGACCTCTGCCTCGTTGACCGACCAGTGGGAATTCTGGATCGACCGCGGCGGCACCTTCACCGACATCGTCGGGCGCCAGCCGGATGGCGGTATCGTCACCCATAAGCTGCTGTCGGAAAACCCCGAGCGCTACAAGGATGCCGCCGTGCAGGGCATCCGCGACCTGCTCGGCCTGAAGGCCGGCGACGCCCTGCCCAAGGGCAAGATCGCCGCCGTGAAGATGGGCACGACTGTTGCCACCAATGCGCTGCTCGAGCGCAAGGGTGACCGCGTGCTCCTGCTGGTCTCGGAAGGCTTCGGCGACCAGCTCCGCATCGGCTACCAGACCCGGCCGAATCTTTTTGCCCTGCATATCCAACTTCCCGAGATGCTGTATGAGCGCGTGGTGGAAATCCCCGAGCGCGTGCGCAACGACGGCAGTATCGAGACGCCGCTGGATCTCGCCGCCGCCAAGGCGGCCCTGAAGGCCGCCCATGCCGACGGCATCCGCAGCGTCGCCATCCTGTTCATGCACGGCTACCGCTATACCGAGCATGAGGCCAAGATCGCGGCCCTGGCGAAGCAGCTCGGCTTCAGCCAGGTCTCGGCCAGCCACCATGTTTCGCCGCTGATCAAGTTCGTCAGCCGCGGCGACACAACGGTCGTCGATGCCTACGTCTCCCCCATCCTGCGACGGTACGTGGATCAGGTCGGCAGCGAACTGGATGCCGCCAACACTGCGCTGCGCCTGATGTTCATGCAGTCCAACGGCGGTCTGGCCGATGCCAACTTCTTCCAGGGTAAGGACAGCATCCTGTCCGGCCCGGCCGGCGGCGTCGTCGGCCTGGTCGAGACCTCGACGCGGGCCGGCTTCACCAAAGTGATCGGCTTCGACATGGGCGGCACGTCGACCGATGTCAGCCACTATGCCGGCGAATACGAACGTGCCTTCGAGACCATGGTGGCCGGCGTGCGCATGCGCGCGCCGATGATGATGATCAACACAGTGGCCGCCGGCGGCGGCTCGATCCTGCATTTCGACGGCGCGCGCTATCGTGTGGGGCCGGACTCGGCCGGCGCCAATCCCGGCCCGGCCTGCTATCGTCGCGGCGGGCCTCTCGCCGTCACCGACTGCAACGTGGTGCTGGGCAAGCTGCAGCCCGATTTCTTCCCCGCCGTCTTCGGCCCCAATGGCGACCAACCGCTGGACGATGCCGTGGTGAAGACTAAGTTCGCCGCGCTGCAGGCGCAGGTGAAGGCCGAGAGCGGCGACACCCGCAGCATCGAGGAGATGGCGGAAGGGTTTCTCGCCATCGCGGTCGAGAACATGGCCAATGCGATCAAGAAGATCTCGGTGGCGCGCGGCTATGACGTGACCAAATACGTGCTGTCCAGCTTCGGCGGCGCCGGTGGCCAGCATGCCTGCCTGGTGGCCGATGCGCTCGGCATGACCGAGGTGCTGTTGCATCCGCTGGCCGGCGTGCTCTCGGCCTATGGCATGGGCCTGGCCGACCAGCGCGTGCTGAAGGAAAAATCGGCGGAAGTGACCTTGCAGGAAAGCGCCCTGCCCGGTCTGTCGAAGGAACTCGACATCCTGGCCGAGGGTTCGCGCGCCGAAATGCTGAAGCAGGGCGTGGCGCCCGAGAAGATCACGGTGATCCGCAAGCTGCATGTGCGCTATGGCGGCTCGGACTCTGCTTTGGAAGTCGAGTTCGGCTCTCTGACGGAGATTAAAACTGCGTTTGAAACCGCGCATCGGCAGCGCTTCGGCTTCATCAGCCCTGAAAAAACACTGATCGCCGGCAGTGTCGCCGTCGAAGTGGTCGGCCAGGGCGAACGCGCGCCGGATGCGGTGGAACAGATCGTCGATCCGCGCAGCCAGGATGCCATCCCGGTGCTGGCCAAGCGCAAGGCCTATATGGCCGGCAGCTGGCGCGACACGCCGGTCTACGACCGCGCCACCCTGCGGCCGGGCGAAACCATCAAGGGCCCCGCCATCGTGATCGAGCCGACCAGCACCATCGTGCTGGAGCCCGGCTGGCAGGCGAAGCTGACCGAACGCTGCGACCTGGTGCTCAAACGCGTGGAGGCCCTGCCCGAGCGCCGCGCCATCGGCACCTCGGTCGATCCGGTGATGCTGGAAATCTTCAACAACCTGTTCATGTCGATCGCCGAGCAGATGGGCAGCGTGCTGGAGAAGACCGCCTATTCGGTCAATATCAAGGAGCGCCTCGATTTCTCCTGCGCCATCTTCGATCTGGACGGCGAGCTGATCGCCAATGCGCCCCATATGCCGGTGCATCTGGGCTCGATGTCGGAAAGCATCAAGACCGTGATGCGCAAGCGTGCCGGCCAGATGAAGCCCGGCGATGTCTATGTGCTGAACGCGCCCTATGCCGGCGGCACCCATCTGCCCGACGTCACCGTGATCACGCCGGTGTTCGACAAGGCCGGCCAGGAGGTGCTGTTCTATCTGGGCAGCCGCGGCCACCATGCCGATATCGGCGGCACCACGCCGGGCTCAATGCCGCCGGATTCCCGCACCGTCGAAGATGAAGGCGTTCTGCTCGACAACGTGCTGCTGGTCGATGGCGGCCGCATGCTGGAAGACGAGATGGTGGCGCTGCTCAAGGGCGGCAAGTATCCCTCGCGCAATCCGGCGCAGAATATCGCCGACCTGAAGGCGCAGATCGCCTCCTGCGAGAAGGGCGCGCAGGAGCTGCGCAAGATGGTCGACCAGTTCGGCCTCGACGTCGTGCGTGCCTATATGAACCACGTGCAGGACAATGCCGAGGAATCCGTGCGCCGGGTGATCAGTCGCCTCAAGGACGGCGAATTCACCTATCCGATGGATGACGGCTACGAGATCAAGGTGAAGGTGACGGTCAACCACAAGGACCGCACCGCCAAGATCGACTTCACCGGCACATCCGGCGTGCACCCGACCAACTACAACGCGCCGACCGCCGTCTGCGTCGCTGCCGTGCTCTATGCCTTCCGCTGCCTGGTGGACAGCGACATCCCGTTGAACGGCGGCTGCCTGAAACCGCTGGAGATCATCATCCCGAAGAACTCGATGCTGGATCCGGTCTATCCGGCTGCCACGGTGGCCGGCAATGTCGAGACCAGCCAGTGCATCACCGACACCATCTTCGGTGCGCTCGGCGTGATGTCGGCGGCCCAGGGCACGATGAACAATTTCACCTTCGGCAATAACGAATACCAGTATTACGAGACGATCTGCGGCGGCAGCGGCGCCGGTGCGGATTTCGACGGCTGCGACGCCGTGCATACCCATATGACCAATGCCCGCCTCACCGACCCCGAGGTGCTGGAATTCCGCTTCCCCGTGCTGCTGGAGAGTTTCCGCATCCGGCGCGGCTCGGGCGGCAAGGGCCGGCACAAGGGCGGCGACGGTACTATTCGCCGCATGCGCTTCCTCACGCCGATGACCGCGACATTGCTGTCCTCGCACCGCACCGTGCCGCCCTTCGGTCTCGAAGGCGGCGCGAATGGCGAGACAGGCCACCAGTGGGTGGAGCGCACGTCGGGCGAGAAGACCGAACTGGAAGGCCGCTGCTCGACACCGATGCAGCCGGGCGATGTCTTCGTCATCTCCACACCCTCGGCCGGCGGCTTCGGCAGGGCGGTGGACCTGAAGCAGGCGGCGGAGTAATCCGCCGCCACCTTCAAAGCCGTTTCAGCCCCAGCGCCTTCACGATCAGCGCCGCCGCCTCCGACGGTGTATGCCTGCCTGTATCCACGCTGACAGCCGCTTTCGGCATATGCGAGGTGGCGAAGACATGGGCGGCATCCAGCTTCTCGTAGACCTCATGCGAGGTCAGCTTGCCGGTCTGGCGGCGCGACTGGCTGTCGATGCGGCGGTAGATCTCCTCCGTCGGGCAGGTCAACTCGATGAACTGCACCCGGCCCGCGCCGGCCTGCACCGTGGCCACAGCCTTTTCGACGAAATCCGGCTGCACCGTGGTTTCCGGTGCGAAGGTAAAGATCATGCCCGGCAGTTTCTCCATGCCGGCGCGGGTGAAAACCGAGAGCCAGATCTCCTCACGCAGGGCCACGAACGGCGCGCTGCCGAATTCGAACACCGACAGCAGCAGATCGACGGTCAGGTGGTTGTGGAACAGCCGGTAGCCGGTGAGCGCCGCCAGCTCGCGCGCCACGGTGAGCTTGCCGACCGCCGGTTTGCCATAGAGAAACAGCAGATGCATAGCCGCAGCTTAAGGCCAAGCTGCGCGGCGTGAAACCGCATCCGCGCCGTTTGCCGCAAAAAACGACCCCGCATTGCCTCAATTCGGCCACACCTCCTGCGGTAAAGATGCAGTAAGGACTCTGTGGCAGTCTCGTGCTGCCACTGGTCCGACCATGCCGGGGGAAGCCAATATCGTGTTTCGCCGCGCCCGATCCCGCGCCGCCCTGTTCGCAGTCCTCGCCGGACTCGCGACAGCCCTGCCGGCTGCCGCCCAGGATGCACCACCGCTCTGCCCCGTTTTCGTCAGCGCTGCCGATCCCGCCTATTGCCACGCCGCTGTTTCACTGCCGTCTGCGGCCGCTGACGGGGAACCGGAAATCGTGCCGCTGGCCTACGACCCCGAGACCGGCATGCGTATGCTCAGTCGCCGGCCCTTATTCGGACCGAACGAGATCAGCCTGCTGACCCGCAGCCGCGAGGCCAGTTCCGACTATGCCGGCGACAGCGACAAGATCGGCATCGCCAGCGATGCTGCCGCGCTGCAGCCGCGCACGGTCAATGCCGCCTATGACCTGCCCTTCTTCGACGGACTGGCGCTGGACAACACCAGCGGCGTGAGTCAGCGCGAAGGCGAAGCCGGCGCCGATGACCCGGCAAAATCGGTCAACAGCAAGTTCGGCCTCGCCTACGAGGAATATGGCGTCACCTTCCGGGTCAATCCGGATGCGGCGATCAACTGGGGCGATCTGGCCGGCAGCGGCAACCGGCGCCTTGGCATCGACAACCAGATTTCCACCACGCTGGCGCGCGACCTGACGCTGACACTGTCGTCGGGTTACGATTCGATGGCCTATGCCGGCAATGCCCTGGCCAACACCGATACCCAGCGCCACCGGATTGCACTGGCGCAGCATTTCCAGAGCGGCTACAGGCTCGGTGTCTCGGGCCAGCGCCGCAACGAAACCACCTCCCTGCAGGAACGCGATCTCAATATCCTCGGCCTGATGATCGGCGTGCCGCTGGGCCAGAGCCTGAACCTGACCGCCAACCACGAATTTGGCCTGACACAGAAATACGACCTGCAGCGCGGCAATACCGTGCCACTGCCCGGCAGCCAGCAGATGCTGGACCTGCAGCTGCACTGGACGCCGATGGCCCTGGCCAGCCGGGCGATGACGCTGATGGCCGGCTATACGGTGAACCAGCAGAGCGAGGCCGGCATCGCCGACCCCTATACCAGCCAGGCCCGGCTCAACCTGGCGATGCGCTTCTGAGAACGGCCCTGCCGCAACGGCAGACTTCCCAAACCGCCGCAGCTTGCTAGACTCCTCTGCAAAGGGAGACATGCCATGAGCGCGCAGCCAGCCGATGCCGCCGAGACCCATGAGGTCCTGAACCAGCCGCCGGCGCTGGAGGATTACAACCTCTTCACCACCGACAAGGCGCTGCTGAATGCCGCCGAGGTGCATGGCGCCGGCTGGGCCCATGACCGCCTCACCGTCTATGGCAGCCGCCTGGGCGATGCCGCCACCATCGAGATGGGCCGGCAGGCGCATAAATTCCCGCCCCAGGCCAAGCTGTTCGACCGCTTTGGCCATCGCGTCGACGACGTGGAATTCCATCCGGCCTGGCATGGCATCATGGACCTGATCATCGGCGAGGGCCTGCATAGCGCGCCCTGGGCCGAACCCAAGCCCGGCGCCCATGTCGCCCGCGCCGCTGCCTATATCATGCATGCGCAGATCGAGCCGGGCAGCCAATGCCCGACCACCATGACCTATGGCAGCGTGCCGGCGATCAAGCGCGATGCAGCCCTGGCCGAGACCTGGCTGCCGAAAATCTATTCGCGCCAGTATGACGGCAGCAACAAACCGATCGCGCAGAAGACCGGTGCCCTGATCGGCATGGGCATGACCGAGAAGCAGGGCGGCTCGGACGTACGCACCAATTCCACGGTGGCGCAGCCCGTCAATGGGGGCGGTTCGGGCGGCGAATATGTCATCACGGGCCACAAATGGTTTTTCTCCTGCCCGCAGAATGACGCGCATCTGGTGCTGGCCCAGGCGCCGGGGGGCTTAAGCTGCTTCTTCGTGCCGCGCTGGCTGCCCGACGGAACCAAGAACCCGGTGCTGATCCAGCGCCTGAAGGACAAGGTCGGCAACAAGTCGAATGCCTCGTCGGAAGTGGAATTCCGCAATGCCCATGGCTGGCTGCTGGGCGAGGAGGGCCGCGGCGTGCCGACCATCATTGAGATGGGCACCTATACGCGACTGGATTGCGCGCTGGGCTCGACCGGCCTCTTACGCGGCGCTGTCGCGCAAGCCTTGCATCATGTGGCGCATCGGCGCGCTTTCCAACGTCACCTGATCGACCAGCCGCTGATGGCCAATGTGGTGGCCGACCTCGCCATTGAATCCGAGGCTGCGACGCAGCTCGCCTTGAGACTGGCCCACGCCTTCGACCGTGCCGACAGCGATCCGGCCGAAGCCGCCTTCCGTCGGCTCTGCACCCCGGCGGTGAAATACTGGATCTGCAAACGCGCGCCCAATGCCGTGGTGGAAGCCATGGAGGTGCATGGCGGCAACGGCTATGTCGACGAGGGCCCGCTCGGCATGCTGTACAAGGAAATCCCGCTCAATTCGATCTGGGAAGGTTCAGGCAATGTGATGTGCCTGGACGTGCTGCGCGCCCTGCAGAAAAGCCCGGACGGGCTGGAGGCCTATTTTGCCGAGCTGAAGCCGGCGCGCGGCAGCGACAAGCATCTGGATGCGGCAATCAGCGATCTGAAAACCGAATTCGCCGACCAGACCGAGATCGAACATCGCGCACGCCGCGTGGTGGAAAAGATGATGGCGGTTCTGCAGGGCGCACTGCTCGTGCGCCACTCTACGCCTGTCGTCGCCGATGCCTTCTGCGCCTCGCGGCTGGGCGGCGACTGGGGCCATGCCTTCGGCACGCTGCCCAAGGGCGTCGACACCCATGCCATCGCCCTGCGGGCACAGCCAGCCTAGACGGAGTCAGCCTTCTCTTCCACCGGCACCCGCACCTTGAGCGCCTGTGGCGCGACCGCGTAGCGGATCGGGCCTTTCAGCATGTCGATCTCGCCGTCATTGGCCACCGGCTTGGTGCGGCTGAAATCGATCTTCAGGTGATGCGCCTTGATCACTTCCAAAGCCGGATCGTTTTCCAGAGTGCCGAGAAACAACTTGGCCAGCTGACTAGCCGAGCCGAGCCAGGTCTTCTCGTGGCTGACATAGACGGTGAGTTCGCCGCTCTGCAGATCGGCGCGGCTGAACAGACGGCCGGCATTGAATTCATAGGCCCCGACCGCGACCACGATGGCAGGTGAGAGAATCTCGCGACGCTGGCCCTGGTGTTCGATGGTGATTTCCATCATCCGGTGCCGCTTCACCGCGCGCCAGGCCGAACGGATCATCGCCGGCCATTTGTTAAGACCGAACAGGCGACGCCGCCGTTCGCGGTCGACCACCATTTCGGGATAGAGCCCGAGCGCCGATTTGTTGAGGAAGAGGCTCTGGTTGACCCGGCCGACATCGATGGCGGCAACCTTCGCACCGCATATGGCCGCAACCGCCTGCTCGATCTGCAGGGGAATGTTCAGGTCGCGCGCCAGCAGGTTCATGGTGCCAAGCGGCAGCACACCCAGAACGATATCGCGCTTCATGGCCAGTTCGGCGGCCGAACGCAGCGTGCCGTCGCCACCGCCGACCCAGACTTCGGCGCTGCCCTGGGCGGCACTGATCAAGGCCTTGGGCAGCTGTTGCGGCGCCACCACCTGCACATCGACATCCGGATGGCCGGCCGCCGTGACGCTCTTGTGGATCAGGTCACGCAGGGCCGCCGCACCATACTGGCGCGCGGTGCCGGATTCGGCATTGATCACAACGGTAACGGACATCGGAGCTTACCAGGGCAGGAAGAGGCCAGATCTGCGCCGGCCCGAATCAGGCCGAGGCCAAGCATAACGATCACACCCGCGCTAACGATCCCGACAATATGCCCTAACAAACAGGGTGGCCTCGGTTGAGAGGCCACCCTGCCCGGCGAATGCGGCGGAATGACGGTGCGAAACGGCGCCGCCGGGTGGCGATTACTCGCCGGCCGCCTTGTCGTTATTGCGGATATCGCGGAAGGGCTGGCTCAGCTTGGCCCGACGCGAGGCCATATTGAGTAGCTCGACCGTCACCGAGAAGGCCATGGCACCGTAGATCATGATCTTCGGGATCTCGACATCGAAGCCCTCGGCCACCAGGGCCATGCCGATCATGACGAGGAAGGACAGCGCCAGCATGACGATGTTGGGATTCTTCTTCACGAAACGGGCCAGCGGTTCGGCCAGCGCCACCATGATGGCAACCGAGATCAGCACGGCGGCCACCATGATTTCGATCTGGCGGGCCAGGCCGATGGCGGTGATCACGCTGTCGAGCGAGAAGACGATATCCAACACGGCGATCTGACCGATGATGGCCCAGAAGGCCGGGTACTTTTTCTGCACCGGCTTGCCGTCGCTCGCGGGTCCCGCCTCGCCCAGTTCGTCGCTCTCCTTCGGCGTGACGCGCTCATGAATTTCCATGGTCGCCTTCCAGATCAGGAACAGACCGCCGAGGATCAGCACCAGATCGCGGCCGGAGATTTCCTGCTCGAAGACCGTGAACCACGGCGCGGTGAGCGTGATCAGCCAGGCGGCCGAGAGCAGCAGCATGACGCGGGTGATGACGGCGCCGAGCAGGCCGAGCTTGCGGCCCAGCGGCTGCTGCGCTTCCGGCAGGCGGCTGGTGAGAATGGTGATGAAAATCAGGTTGTCGACGGCAAGAACGAGTTCGAGCGCGATGAGGCCGACCAGCGCGAGCAGGGCAGCGGGATCGAGAAAGACAGAGAGGTCCATGGAATAGTCATCCTGGGCTGGGGCTTTTGCGAAAAGCCGTCCGACATCGCTGCCATCCCGTATATGGCAACCAGAGGGGCCCGGACGTGGGTGGGAATGTACGGTGAATTACGGCAATTTCAAGGCCACATCAGTCGGCATGGCCGATTTCTGCCGTGGCGGACCGGGTTTCACGCAATTCCTGCCGGGCATGGGCGATTACCTGGGCCGCCCCCCAGAGCGCCAGGCCAGCCATCAGCGCGGCCACGGCCAGATCGGGCCAGGCACTGCCGGTGGCAAAGACGCCGCTGGCCGCGAGCAACACGGCGACATTGCCCAGGGCATCGTTACGGCTGCAGATCCACACCGCGCGCATATTGCTGTCGCCCTTACGGAAGCGGAACAGCAGCACGGTGACCAGCACATTGACCGCCAGTGCGGCAACGCCGACCACGCCCATGGTGGCCGGTTCAGGCACCGTGCCATCGATCAGATGACGGATCGTCATCGCGGCAACCCAAAGACCGAACAGCCCCATGGTGACGCCCTTCAGCAATGCGGCGCGGGCGCGCCAGACCAGCGCCATGGACAGCACTGCCAGCGCCAGGCCGTAATTGGCGGCGTCACCCAGGAAATCGGCGGAGTCAGCCAGCAGCGAGGTGGAATTTGCACTCAGACCGGCGCCCAGTTCCACGATAAACATGCCGGCATTCAGCAGCAGCGCGATCCACAGCACAGGACGCGCGGCGCCGGCACTGTGATCGTGACCGCCCGGGCCGTGATGATGATCGTGGTCATGGCCGTGATCGTGACTGGGACCGCAGCAGCTCGCACCCATGTCTCACTCCTTCTCCGCCGGGTGACCATGGGGTTCGGTCACATGGGCGATCATGTCGTCGAGCATGTGCCGCACATGGTCGTCGGCCAGCTCATAGTGAATCTCGCGGCCCTTGCGCACGGCCTGCACCAACCGCGCCGCCTTCAGCAATCGCAGGTGATGGCTGGCGAGTTGCGGCGACAGGCCGGCGGCGGCGGCGGCCATGCTGGCCGGGGTGCCGCCCTTCTGCAGCATCAACACCAGCTTCAGACGGCTGTGATCGCCCAGCAGCCGGAACATGTCGGCGAGCTGAACCGTGTGATGATCTTCGATGGCGCGAGCATTAAACATTTAAACAGGTATTTAACTGTTTTATCGATGAGTGTCAAGCAGGACAATTGCGGCCTCGCCAGGGTCCCGGCAACGGGTCTATGCTACTCTGACAAAACAATAAAACCACAGCCGTCGCGTGATGATCCGTATGCCTCGCCCCCTCAGCCGCACCGCCTCATGTTCTGGGTATGTTTCACGTGAAACACCCCCCCAGGAGCCCAGCCGATGATCCGGACCCTCGTCTGGTGGCCGCTGGACTACATGGGCCGCCATGCCACCAAGTTCCTGTTCGGCGGCGTACTGGTCGGCCTGCTGATCCCGCCGCTGGCCAGCCTGCTGCGCCCGGGCCTCGTGATCTTCCTGCTGCTGCCGCTGACCCTGGCACTGATGCGGCTCGACTGGAGTGCCTTCCAGGCCTATGCCCGGCGCCCCTGGCTATTCCTGCCGGTGATCGTCTTCCTGCTGCTGGTCTGCCCGCTGCTGATGTTCGCGGTGCTGACGCCGCTGGGCCTGCCGCGACCGCTGATGGAGGCCATCGTGCTGATGTCGGCGGCGCCGCCGATCACCGGCACGGTCGCCATCGCCCTGATCCTTGGCCTTGATGCCGCCTTTGCCGTGATCGCCATGGTGATCGCCACCGCCCTGGTGCCCTTCACCCTGCCGCCGCTGGCCTTGCTGCTGCTCAATATCGAGGTGCAGATGTCACTCGTGGAATTTATGGGGCGCCTGGCCGTGATGGTGGGCGTTGCCTTCGGTGCAGCGCTGCTCGCGCACTGGAAACTGCCGCCGGGCTGGCTGCAGAAGAACAAGCAGCTGATGGATGGCAGCTCCGTACTGGCCCTGGTGCTGTTCGCCATCGCCATCATGGATGGCGTCCTGGTCAAACTGATGGCGCAGCCGGGTTATGTGTTGCTGGCCACAGCCTCCGCCTTCATCGCCAATCTGGCGCTGCAGGCGCTGGGCTATGCGGTCGGCCGCACCGTGTTTCGCCTTGGCCAGCCGGCAGCGTTGACGCTCGGCATCCTCACCGGCAACTGCAACATGGGACTGGTGATGGTGTCGCTGGCCGACCGCGCCGTCTTTGACATGGTGGTCTTCTTCGCCATGGGGCAGTTGCCCATGTATATGCTGCCCGGCCTGCTGCAGCCGCTGTATCGTCGCGTCGCCACACGCGCGTCCTCATAAGGAGAGAGAGCCAATGCCCACATTGCTGATCACCGGCGCCAATCGCGGCATCGGCCTGGAACTGACCAAGCGTTACGCAGCAGCCGGCTGGACGGTGATCGCCGCCTGCCGCGATCCGCAGGCGGCGACCGCGCTGAAGGCCGTGCCGGGCGTGACCGTCGAGGCACTGGATGTGACCGATTACAAGGCAGTGGATGCGGTGGCGCAGAAATACGCCGGCACCGCCATCGACCTGCTGCTCAACAATGCCGGCATCTACGGCCATCGCGACGGTGCCCTGACGGTGAGCGACTTCGACACCTATCTTCAGGTGCTGCAGGTCAACAGCGTGGCGCCGCTGAAAACCGCGCTGGCCTTCCTGCCGCATCTGAAAGCCGCGAAAGGCGGCGCGAAGATCGCCACGATTTCCAGCCGCATGGGCTCAATTTCACAGGCCCGCGGCGGTTCCTATGCCTATCGTGCGTCCAAGGCGGCAGTCAATGCCGGCATGCACAGCCTGGCGATGGACCTGAAATCGGCCGGCATCACCGTGATCGTGCTGCATCCCGGCTGGGTGAAGACCGACATGGGCGGCGCCGGCGCCGATATCGACGTAACAACCAGCGCCACCGGCCTGCAAAAAACCATCGACGGCGCAGCTCTGAAAGACACCGGAAAATTCCTCAACTACGACGGCAGCGAAATCCCATGGTAAGTCCAGCAAAAAACATCCTGGTCACCGGCGGCAGTCGCGGCATCGGTCGCGCGGTCGCCATTCTGGCCGGCAAACGCGGCTGGTCGGTCGGCGTGAATTATGCCGGCAATGCGGCTGCGGCACAGGAAACGGTCAAAGCCGTGCAGGCTGCCGGCGGCAAGGCCGTGGCGATCCAGGGTGATGTTTCCCGTGAAACCGATGCCATCGCCATGGTGCAGGCCACGGTGAAGGCGTTTGGCCGGCTGGACGGGCTGGTGAACAATGCCGGCGTGGTGGCGCCGACTGCCGACCTGATGGACATGAGTGTTGAGCGCCTGCAGCGCGTCTTCGACATCAACATCCTGGGCAGCTTCATGGTCGCCCGTGAGGCTGCCAGGACGATGGCGAAAAGCAAGGGTGGCAAAGGCGGCGCCATCGTCAATCTCTCGTCGGTCGCAGCCCGGCTTGGTTCGCCCAACCTGTTCCTCGATTATGCGGCCTCGAAAGGCGCCATCGACACCTTCACGCTCGGACTGTCCAGGGAACTGGCGCCCGAAGGCATTCGCGTGAACGCGGTGCGGCCCGGCATCATCGAAACCGAAATCCATGCCAGCGCCGGCGAACCCGATCGTGCCGAACGTCTGGGCAAGACCGTACCGCTGGGCCGTGCCGGCACGGCGGAGGAAGTGGCAGAGTCGATCATCTGGCTGCTGGACGATGCCTCGTCCTATGTCACGGGTGCGCTGCTGGATGTCGCCGGCGGACGCTGAGCCGCGTCAGCCGAAGGAGACGGCGCGCTCCGGGTTTTCGTCGCCGTAGATACGTTCGACGATCACCACGAATTCGGCTGGCGACTGACGCTGCGCGCGAACGCGGCGGAACAGCGCATCCCACCAGGCGGTCGGCCGCAGGGTGACATGGGCGTTCATGCCATTGGGCAGGGTTTTGCCGGCGGGATAGGTGGCGACGCCGGCATAGACAAAGTGACGGGCGTAATCGAACAGCTCGCCCACTACCCAGTCCATATCCTCTTCCGGGATATGCTCAAGCACATCGGTGCAGATCACCGCATCGAATGTCCCCTCCGGCAGCGCCGCATAGGGCGCATAACCCGGATCGTAGAGCCGCACCGCGTCCAGGCCCCACAAGGCCTTCAGCCCCTTTACCTCGCGGCTCGGCAGCTTGAACACCGTGTCCTCGTAATGCTTGGCCTTGCCGGCCCCGTAATCGAGCAGCGTTTTCGATCCGAACTTTTTGACCAGCGAGCGTATGGTGCTGATATGCACCGACAGGCTGCGGCCATCGAACATTTCATCCGCATCCACATCCAGCTTGGCATCGCCTTCGTCATGCAGCTGGCCGTAATAACCGAGAAGTTCGGTAAAGCGCGGGCTGGGCGACTGGCGGCTGTAGGTCATGCGGTCAGGCCAGGTACAGTTTCATGCCGACATGGCTGGCCTTGAAGCCGAGCCGCTCATAAAGCCGATGGGCACCCTGGCGGCTGTTGTCAGAGGTCAGCTGCACCATCTTGCACCCCTTCTCTTTTGCGCGTGCAACGGCATAGCCGATCAGCTCCGAGCCGAGCCCCTTGCCGCGCAGCTTGGATTCGATGCGGACCGCCTCGATCTGGGCGCGCTGCTTGCCCAGGCTGCCGAGGCCGGGAAGAATCAATAACTGAAGACAGCCGATCACCGCGCCGCCTTCATCCAGCGCCAGGATCACTTCGGCGCCGATCTTCTGCAGTCCGGCAAAGGCAATGCCATACTCCGCTGGCAGCGGATCGGTATAACGCTCACGGCCGCCGCCCAGATGGTCGTCGGCCAGCAGGCGCACGATCTCGGGGAGGTCAGCCGCGTTGGCAAGGCGAAAGCCGAGGCTCACTCCGCCGCCTCGGCCGCATCGCGCGCCGGATCATAGGCGAGATTGGGCGCCAGCCAGCGCTCCATCCGGGCCAGGTCCATGCCCTTGCGTTTGGCATAATCGGCCACCTGGTCGCGTTCGATGCGACCGACGCCGAAGTAGCGCGCCTCGGGGTGGCTGAAATACCAGCCGCTGACCGCTGCCGAAGGCCACATGGCAAAGCTTTCGGTCAGCGTGATGCCGATGGTCTCGGTCGGCTTGAGCAGACCGAACAGCGTGGCCTTCTCGGTATGGTCGGGACAGGCCGGATAGCCGGGCGCCGGACGGATGCCGCGATACTTCTCGGCGATCATGTCTTCGTTGCTCAAGGCTTCATCGCCGGCATAGCCCCAGAATTCCTTGCGCACGCGCTCGTGCATATGCTCGGCAAAGGCTTCGGCCAGACGGTCGGCCAGGGCCTGGGCCAGGATACCGGAATAATCGTCCTGCTTGGCCGTGAACTCGCGCTTGATCCAGTCATCCAGCCCGATGCCGGCAGTGACGGCGAAGGCGCCGACATAATCGGTGATGCCGCTGCCCTGCGGTGCGACAAAATCGGCCAGGCAATGATTGGCGCGATCACGGTCGCGCTTCATCTGCTGGCGCAGCATATGCAGCCGCGCCACCTCGGCGGGTTGCCCGGGTTCCGCATAGAGCGCGATGTCGTCGTCATCGACCTGGTTGGCCGGCCAGAAACCGATCACGGCGCTGGCCTTGATCGGCTTTTCCTCAACGATGCGCTTCAGCATGGCCCGCGCATCTTTGAACAGATTGGTGGCCGCTTCGCCCACCACCGGGTCTTTCAGGATATCAGGATACTTGCCGCGCAATTCCCAGGACGCGAAGAACGGCGACCAGTCGATGCGGTCGATCAGCGTCGCAATCGGATAATCCTCGAATACGCGGGTGCCGAGGAATTTCGGCTGCGGCGGCTGGTAGCCGGCCCAGTCGATCTTTGCCTTGTTGCGACGGACATCGGCGATCTTCTGGCGCGGACCGGTATTGCGTTCGCGCGCGTGAATCTCGCGGATCTTTTCGTATTCGCTGGAAATCTCGCCGGCATAGACCGGACTGTCATTGGCCGAAACCAGACGGCCGGCGACGCCCACCGCGCGCGAGGCATCGGTGACATAGACCACCGGACCCTTGTAATTCGGTGCGATCTTGACGGCCGTGTGGACCTTCGACGTCGTTGCGCCGCCGATCAGCAGCGGCAGGGCAAAGCCCTCGCGCTGCATCTCACTGGCGACATAGCACATCTCGTCCAGGCTCGGCGTGATCAGCCCGCTGAGGCCGATAATGTCGACCTTCTGCTTCTTCGCCTCTTCCAGGATGCGGGCGCAGGACACCATGACGCCAAGGTCGATGACTTCATAATTGTTGCACTGGAGCACGACGCCAACGATGTTCTTGCCGATATCGTGCACGTCGCCCTTCACCGTGGCCATCAGCACCTTGCCATTGGTCTTGACCGGGCCGCTGTTCTTCTCGGCCTCGATGAACGGCAGCAGATAGGCCACGGCCTTTTTCATCACGCGGGCGGATTTCACCACCTGGGGCAGAAACATCTTGCCGGCACCGAACAGGTCGCCGACCACGTTCATGCCGTCCATCAGCGGGCCTTCGATCACCTCTAGCGGCTTGGACACCGTATGGCGGGCTTCCTCGGTGTCTTCATCGATGAAATCGGCGATGCCATGCACCAGGGCATGGGTCAGGCGGGCGCGCACATCCTTCTGGCGCCAGGACATGTCAATTTCCTGGGTCCGGCCGCCGCCCTTGAAGCGCTCGGCGATTTCCAGCATGCGTTCGGTCGCATCGGGCCGGCGGTTGAGCAGCACGTCTTCCACGCGCTCGCGCAGTTCGGCGGGGATGTCTTCATAAACCGGCAACTGGCCAGCATTGACAATACCCATGTCCATGCCGTTCTGCATGCCGTAATACAGGAACACGGCGTGCATTGCCTCGCGCACCTGCTCGTTGCCGCGGAAGGAGAAGGACACGTTCGAGACGCCGCCCGAGATATGGCAATGCGGCAGGTTCTCGCGAATGCGCCTGGCGCCCTCGAAGAATTCGACCGCATAGTTGTTGTGCTCCTCGATGCCGGTGGCAACCGCGAAGATATTCGGATCGAAAATGATGTCTTCCGGCGGGAATCCGATCTCTTCCGTCAGCAGCTTGTAGGCCCGGGCACAGATTTCGTATTTGCGATCGGCCGTATCGGCCTGGCCCTGTTCGTCGAAAGCCATGACCACGACGGCGGCGCCATAACGCCGCACCTTGCGGGCATGCATCAGGAAAGCCTCTTCGCCCTCCTTCATGCTGATCGAATTGACGATGGCCTTGCCCTGCACGCATTTCAGGCCAGCCTCGATCACATCCCATTTGGAACTGTCGATCATGATCGGCACGCGCGAGATATCGGGTTCGGAGGCGATCAGGTTCAGGTATTTGATCATCGCCGCCTTGGAGTCGAGCATGCCCTCGTCCATGTTGATGTCGATGATCTGGGCGCCATTCTCGACCTGCTGACGCGCAACCGTCAGCGCCGCATCGTAATCGTCGCTCAGGATCAGCTTGCGGAATTTCGCCGATCCGGTGACGTTGGTGCGTTCGCCGATATTGATGAAGACCGGGCCATTGAAGCCACGGTTTTCAGACTCGGGGGAAAAAGACTCGTCGATATCGGTCATGCGGCAGGCACGGCAAAGGGTTCAAGGCCGCTGAGGCGAAGCTGCGGCGGGATGGTCGGGATGCGGCGCGGCTTCACGCCCTTCACACTGTCGGCGATCGCCTTGATATGGTCCGGCGTGGTGCCACAGCACCCACCGACGATGTTCACCAGGCCATGCTCGGCCCATTCGCGCAGATGCTCGGCCGTCTCATGCGGCGGCTCGTCATATTCGCCAAACTGGTTGGGCAAGCCGGCATTGGGATAGGCGCTGACCGGCACATCGGCGACACGGCTCAACTCGGCGATATAGGCGCGCATCTGCTGGGCGCCGAAAGCACAGTTGAGGCCGACCGAAAACGGCTTGGTATGCCGTAACGAATTCCAGAAGGCTTCCGTGGTCTGGCCCGAGAGCGTGCGACCGGAAAGATCCGTAATGGTGCCCGAGATCATGATGGGCCATTCCTCGCCCAACTCGTCGAAAAGCTCATAGACGCCAAAGGCCGCGGCCTTGGCATTCAGCGTGTCGAATACCGTTTCGATCAACAGCAGATCGGCGCCGCCTTCGACCAGGCCACGCGCCTGTTCCTTATAGGCGTCCTTCAGTTCATCAAACGAGATATTACGGAAATCCGGACGGTTCACGTCGGGCGACAGCGAGGCCGTGCGGTTGGTCGGCCCGATTGCGCCGGCGACAAAACGCGGCTTCGAAGGATCCTTCGCCGTATATTCATCGGCGGCCTGGCGCGCCAGCCGCGCGCCTTCCAGGTTGATGTCGTGGACAGCAGCCTCCAGGTGGTAATCGCCCTGGCTGATCCAGGTGCCGCTGAAGGTATTGGTCTCGATGAGGTCAGCACCGGCGTCCAGGTATTCCCTGTGTACGGCCAGGATCACATCGGGCCGCGTGATGTTCAGCACATCGTGATTGCCCTTGAGGTCGCTGTTCGAACCCTTGAAGCGATCGCCGCGATAATCCTCCTCGGTCAGCTTGCGCCGCTGCAGCATGGTGCCCATGGCGCCATCCAGCACCAGGATACGCTCCTTGGCGGTCTTGCTCAGCAGGGCGCGGCGGGCCTTGCGGATTTCGGCGGTGTCGAACATCAGGCGGCCGCCTCTCCGGCAATGGCCGGCTTCGGCCGCACGCCAAGCACATGGCAGATCGCATAGGTGAGATCGGCGCGGTTCAGCGTATAGAAATGGAATTCGTCGATGCCGGCTGTCAGCAGGCGGCGGCACTGTTCGGCGGCCAGATGCGCCGCCACCATGCGGCGGGTCTCCGGGTCTTCGTCCAGGCCATCGAACTGGTCGGCCATCCAGGCCGGGACGCTGGCGCCACAGGCGGCCGAGAATTTCACCACCTGGCGGAAATTGGTGACCGGCAGGATGCCCGGCACGATCGGCACGGTGATGCCGGCCGAGCGCGCCCGGTCGAGAAAGCGGAAATACACATCCGTGTCGAAGAAATACTGCGTGATGCAGCGGGTGGCACCGGCATCGACCTTGCGCTTGAGATGCTCCAACTCGACGCGCGGCGAGGCGGTATCGGGATGGCCTTCCGGATAACAGCCGACGCTGATCTCGAAATCGCCGATCTTCTTCAGGCCGGCAATCAGGTCAGTGGAATTGGCATAGCCCTGCGGATGCGGTGCAAAACCGCCGGTGCCCTCCTGCGGATCGCCGCGCAACGCCACAATATGGCGGATGCCAGCCTGCCAGTAGTGCTGAGCGACTTCATCGACCTCGCCCTTGGAAGCGCCGACACAGGTGAGATGTGCCGCCGGCCTGAGGCCGGTTTCCTTCAGGATACGCACGACGGTGTTATGGGTGCGCTCGCGCGTGGAACCACCAGCGCCATAGGTGACCGAGACGAAGCGCGGATCAAGCGGCGCCAGGCGAGTGACACTGCGCCACAGACTCTCTTCCATCTCCGCGGTCTTCGGCGGGAAGAATTCGAACGAGACCTTCAGCGGACCAGACCGGCGGGCGGCATGAGCGTTGGGTTCCGGGAGCGTCATTCTGCGGCACTCTTCTGCGAGGGAGACAGGGCGGCACTACGCTTGACCGCGTGCCAGACATGAACGGTGAGCGATTGTCCGGGCAAGGCGATGGCCGGCTCGACATCGAGGCCGGCATGGACGCACCAGCCGCGCAATTCGGCATCGGCAAAACCCAGCCGGCGATGCGCATGGCGGTTGCGCAGGTCTTCCAGATCGTGCGGCGCAAAATCGACGATCACCAGACGGCCGCCGGGACGCAGCACTCGCACGGCCTCCTGGATCGCCTTTTGCGGCTCATCGGCGAAATGCAGCACCTGATGGATCACGGCGGCATCCACGCTGGCATTGTCCAGCGGCAGGGCATACATGTCGGCCTGGCGCACCTGGCAGTTTTTGATCCCGGCGCGCTCCAGATTGGCACGAGCAATGCTCAGCATGTCGCGGCTCAGATCGACGCCCAGGCCGCGCTTGACCTTGTGGCCGAGAATTTCCAGCAGACGGCCGGTGCCGGTGCCGATATCCAGCAGGTCTTCTATGGCTCCGCCCTGGGCCAGCAGACGCAGCACGGCGGCCTCGACCTGGGCTTCATCCACATGCAGCGAACGGATCGCCGACCACTGCGCGGCGTTGTCGCGGAAATAGCGCTCGGCAGCCTCGGCACGGGCCCGCTTCACGGCAGCAAGACGTTCGGCATCGCGCGCCAGCGTGGCATCATACGGCGGCAACAGGCCACTCACCGCACGCACCAGCGGCGCACCGGGCAGCCGGTCGCCAACACGGTAGAAGGCCCAGGTGCCTTCCGGCACGCGTTCCAGCAAGCCCGCCTCGCAAAGCAGCTTCAGATGGCGCGAGACACGCGGCTGGCTCTGGCCCAGAATCTGGGTCAGTTCGGAAACGGTGAGTTCGCCCTGGGCGCAAAGCGCCAGCAGGCGCAGGCGTGTGGGTTCGGCCGCGGCGCGCAACGCGGCCATCAGAATATCGAGGGTCAGGGGCGACTCCATGGTCATGTAAATGATATAAACATATCTTTATGTATTTGTGTAGAGCTAACTACCCTGTAAAAAAAGAATCATCGCCTTCCCGCCGCCGTCAGGCTATGGTTCGGCCGCTTTAATGCCGCATTTGCCAGCGAAAAAACTATTCCCTTCCGCCTCTTAGCCGGGATTCCCCATGCCGACCGCCCTGCTTTCCCGTCGTTTCGCGATCCTTGCCGGTGCCATCCTGGCGCTGGCCACCCTCCTGCCCTCCGGCTCAGCCCGGGCAGCAGCGGCCGATCAATTCATTCGCGAGACCGGCGGCGACACCATGAAGGCGCTGGGCGATCGCTCTTTAACAACGGAAAAGCGTGAAGCGCTGGTTCGCACCCTGCTGAGCACCCATCTCGATCTTGAGGCGGTCGGCCAGTTCTGCCTCGGCCGCTACAACCGCGGCCTGACCGATGCGCAGCGCCAAGAATACAACAGCCTGTTCGAAGATTACCTGGTGAAGGTCTATTCCCAGCTGCTGTCGCAATATAACGGCGAGACCCTCGATGTCCGCGATGGTGTCAAATCTGCCGGCAGTGAACAGGTGGTGGAGTCCGTGATCGTCCGCCCGAACGGCCCGCCGATCCGTGTCGAATGGAAGACGCATGAGAAGAACGGCAAACCGCTGGTGACCGATGTGGTGGTGGAAGGCGTGTCAATGGCCTTCACCCAGCGCCAGCAGTTCGAATCCGTCATCCAGAATAACGGCGGCAAGGTGGATGCCCTGTTCGCCGCCATGAAGAAACAGATCGGCCGCCGCTAAAGCGCACTGCGGCAGAGACAAAAAGAGCCGGCCGTTGCGAAACGGCCGGCTTTTTCTTTGCCATGAGATCCTGTCAGGCCATGGCGGCCGCGGTGGCAGAGGATAGTTCAAGCGCATAGCCGGCCGACCGCACGGTGCGGATCACATCGCTTTCGCCATTCCCGTTCAACGCCTTGCGCAGTCGGCGGATATGCACGTCGACGGTACGCTGTTCGACATAGATGTCGCGCCCCCAGACCGCATCCAGCAGCTGGTCGCGCGACAGCACGCGGCCGGGATGCTCCAGGAAATAGCGCAGCAGGCGGAATTCCGTCGGGCCAAGATGCACATCGCGGCTGTTGCGCGTGACCTTGTGGGTGGCGATATCCATCACCAGGCCACCATAGGTCAGCACCTCCTCTGCCAGCGCCGGCCGGATGCGACGCAGCACTGCGCGGATACGGGCCAGCAACTCGCTCGGCGAGAATGGCTTGGCGATATAATCGTCGGCCCCGGCATCCAGGCCCCGCACGCGGTCGGCCTCCTCGCCCCGCGCCGTCAGCATGATGATCGGTACGTTGCGGGCATTGGGATCGCGGCGCAGCTGGCGGCAGACTTCCAGGCCGGACAGACGCGGCAGCATCCAGTCCAGCAGGATCAGGTCCGGCATATGCTCGGCCACCTTCAGCAGAGCCTGTTCGCCGTCCATCGCCTCGTCGACGGTGTAATTTTCCTTTTCGAGGTTATAGCGCAGCAGTGCTAGCAGCGCGGCTTCATCCTCGATGACAAGGACGCGCGGCTTGATTGCAATATTCATCGCTGGCCTCCCGGCGCATTCACCACGGCATAAGCCGTATCGTCGCCCTTCGGACGGTCTTCCTTCTGCATTTCGCCCGTCACCGTATAATGGATCAGCTCCGCGATATTGGTGGCGTGATCACCGATGCGCTCGATATTCTTGGCAATAAACAGAAGATGCGTGCTGCTGGTGATCGAACGCGGATCTTCCATCATATAGGTCAGCAACTCGCGGAACAGGCTGGTGTAAAGCTCGTCCACCTCCTCATCACGGGCCCAGACCGCATCGGCCTTGGCTGCATCCGCCGTGATATAGGCGTCGAGCACGTCCTTGATCAGCGCCTGGACCAGCGCCGCCATGCGCGGGATGGCGTGTACCGGACGCACCAGGGGCGCCTGGTTCAGCGCCACAGCGCGTTTGGCGACATTCTTGGCATAGTCGCCGATACGCTCGATCTCCGAGGAAATCCGCAGCGCAGAAACAATCACCCGCAGGTCATTGGCCAGGGGCTGACGCCGGGCCAGCAGCTCAACGGCGAAATCGTCGACCTGGTTGCGCAGAAGATCGATCTTGGCGTCATTGAGCACAACGGCGTTGGCCAGTTCGCTGTCGCGTTTCACCACAGCCTCGACGGCGCCGGACAGCTGCGACTCAGCCTGCCCACCCATCTGCACGATGAGGGTGGAGAGCTTTTTCAGCTCTTCGTCATAGCTCTGGACGATATGTTGCGGCATTGGACTGTCCTCTTTCGCGATCAGCCGAAGCGGCCGGTAATATACCCCTGGGTGCGTTCATCCTTGGGGTTCGTGAAAATCACTTTGGTATCGTCGGTCTCGACCAGATTGCCCAGATGGAAGAAGGCAGTCTTCTGCGAGACGCGGGCTGCCTGCTGCATCGAATGGGTCACGATGACGATGGTGTACTGCTCACGCAGTTCGTCCATCAGCTCTTCGATATGTGCGGTAGCGATCGGATCCAGCGCCGAACAGGGCTCATCCATCAGGATCACCTCTGGCGCCACGGCAATGGCACGCGCGATGCACAGACGCTGCTGCTGGCCGCCCGACAGGCCGGTACCAGATTCCTGCAGGCGATTGCCGACTTCCTTCCACAGGCCGGCCTGTTTCAGCGAAGTCTCGACGATATGATCGAGATGTTCGTTGCTTTCAGCCAGGCCGTGAATGCGCGGCCCGTAGGCGACGTTTTCATAGATCGTCTTCGGGAAAGGGTTCGGCTTCTGGAAGACCATGCCGACCCGGGCGCGCAGCTGTACCACATCGACTTTGTTGTCGTAGACATCCAGCCTGTCGAGGCGGATATCGCCGACCACGCGGCAGTCGCGGATGGTGTCGTTCATACGGTTGAGGCAACGCAGGAAGGTCGACTTGCCGCAGCCCGACGGGCCGATCAGCGCCGTGACGGCGCGGGCCGGGATATTGAGGTCGACGTCGCGCAGCGCCTGCTTCTCGCCATAGAAGACGCCGACTTTCTGCGCCACCATCTTGATTTCGATCTCGGACTGGCGGAGATCGACGCCGTTACCGTTCTGCATGAAAAATCCTTATGGCTCCGAATTGGGGTGTGGCTTCACGCGTCAGGCCTACCAGCGGCGTTCGAATTTCTTGCGCAGCAGAATGGCGGCAAGGTTCATCAGCAACAGGAAGACCAGCAGGACGATGATGGCTGCCGAAGTCTTTTCGACAAAGCCACGCTCCGAACTGTCAGCCCACATGAAAATCTGCACCGGCAGCACGGTGGCGGCATCGACCGGTGTAGCCGGGATATCGACGATGAAGGCGACCATGCCGATCATCAGCAGCGGCGCGGTCTCGCCCAGCGCATGAGCCATGGCAATGATCGTGCCGGTGAGAATGCCCGGCATGGCCAGCGGCAGCACATGATGCAGCACCACCTGCAGCGGCGAGGCACCAAGGCCCATGGCGGCCTGGCGGATCGAGGGCGGCACGGCACGCAGGGCGGCACGGGAGGCGATGATGATCACCGGCAGGCTCATCAGCGCCAGCACCAGGCCACCGACCAGCGGCGCCGATCGCGGCATACCGAAGAACCCGATGAAGACGGCCAGGCCAAGCAGGCCATAAACGATGGATGGTACGGCAGCCAGGTTATTGATGTTGACCTCGATGACTTCGGTCCAACGGTTCTTCGGGGCAAATTCTTCCAGATAGATCGCCGCCATGATGCCCAGCGGGAAAGCGACAACCAGGGTTACGATCAGGGTGAAGAACGATCCCACCACGCCGCCCCAGACACCGACCAGTTCAGGTTCGCGACTGTCGGCGCCGGTGAAGAAGCGGGTGTTGAACTGCAATTCCAGATCGCCGGTCGACCGCAGGGTTTCGATCCAGCGGACCTGGTTGTCCTTGACCCGGCGCTGGTCTTCCGGTGCGTTGACATCGACCTGCTTCTTGACGAAGACATCGATATCCGAAGATGTGGGCAGCCAGACCTTGATGGTCTGACCGATCAGGGTCGGATCGGCAACCACCATGCGGGCAACCTGCGACTCTGCACCGGAGCTGACCAAGGCCTGCAGACGGCGGCGGTCGCCGCGAGACTGTGCCTCAGGGAACTTCTTCTGCAGCGTCTCCAGGATGATGCCGCCGTAATTACCCTGCATGATCTTGCGGGTATCGGTGGTACCAACCGGCGCGATCTGTTCGGCACTCAGCTGCAGATCCAGCCGGATATGGGTCTGCTGGAACGCGGTGAAGCCGTTCGAGGCGATGGTGACGAGCAGGATCACCAGCGCCGCCAGCGAGAACAGGATGGCGGCCAGACCGATCAGCTTGAAGCGGCGCTCAGAGGCATAACGGGCCTTGAGGCGGTTTCTGGCCTCTTCGGTCATGTGTATGCCGGGCGACACGGCAGTCGGCGCCGTATTCGGAACAGTATCGGCGAGAATATCAGTCATATTGTTCCCGGTATTTCTTGACGATGCGCAGGGCAACGATGTTCAGGCTGAGCGTGACGATGAACAGCACGAGGCCCAGGGCGAAGGCGGCCAGCGTCTTGGGGCTGTCGAATTCCTGGTCGCCGACCAGCAGCGAGGCGATATGCACGGTTACTGTGGTGACGGCTGCCAGCGGATTGGCCGTCAGGTTGGCAGCCAGGCCGGCCGCCATCACCACGATCATGGTTTCGCCGAGCGCACGGCTGAAGGCGAGGATGACCGACGCCGCGATGCCCGGCAGTGCGGCAGGCAGAATAACCCGCTTGATCGTTTCCGACTGCGTGGCGCCAAGTCCGTAAGAACCATCGCGCAGGCTCTGCGGCACGGCGTTGATGACGTCGTCCGACAGCGAGGAAACGAACGGGATAATCATGATGCCCATGACGAGGCCGGCGGCGAGCGCCGACTGCGAGGCGACCGCCAGGCCGATATTCTCGCCTATATCCCGAATGAACGGCGCCACCGTGAGGGCGGCGAAGAAGCCGTAGACCACGGTGGGAATGCCGGCCAGCACTTCCAGGGCAGGCTTAGCAAAGGCGCGCACCCTAGGTGCAGCATATTCCGCCATATAGACGGCAGCCATCAGGCCGACCGGCACCGCGACGATCATGGCGATGGCGGCGATCAACAGGGTACCGGCAAACAGCGGCACCGCGCCGAAAGCACCCGACGAACCGACCTGGTCAGCACGGATCGCCATCTGCGGCGACCAGGTGAGACCGAACAGGAATTCGAAAGGATTAACCGCCGCGAAGAACCGCATCGCTTCGAAGACCAGCGAGAGCACAATGCCCACCGTGGTCATGACCGCCAGGGTCGAGCTGACGATCAGCAGCACATTGGCCACCTGCTCGACGCGGTTGCGTGCCCGGAAATCGGCCGCGATACGGCTGCGGCCGAACAGCAGGCCGGCAATGCCCAATGCGAGAACAATCACCCATAGAGCCGTAGTGCCGATCTGGCGCAGGCCGATGTAATGCTCCACCACGGGACGGATCGTTGCATCGGCCTTGTCCAGCGGAATGTTGCCATAGGCCATGTTGCGAATGTCGGAGATCACCAGGCCGAGCTGGTCGGCCGGCAGGCGGCGAACCGCCTCGGGCAGTTCGGCCACCACCAGCTGGCGTACCAGTGTATCTTCGAACGAAATCCAGATGCCGAACAGCAGCAGCGCCGGCAGGCCGCACCAGATCACGACATACCAGCCGTAGAACATCGGCAGGGAGTGCAGGTTGCGGATTTTACCGCCGGCCGCAGCCAGCGCGCGGGACTTGCCCAGGTAATAGCCGGCGACAGTGAGGCCGATGAGAACCACGAACAGCAACGACAGCGACATCGTATTCCCCGGCAAAAAATTCAGTAAATGCGATAAGAAATTCAGTCGATCGAAAGAACCGGCGGCCGGAAACCCGGCCGCCGGAGCCGTCTTTACATGGACAGGTTGGTCAGGCCGGTCACCTGCGAGCGGACACTGTCCAGCTCCTTCTTCGGCATGGCGACAAGGCCCTTCTTCTCCAGGTAGCCGCCCTGCGCCATGGCGCGGTCGCTGACATACTCGGCGAGGAATTCCTTGATGCCCGGCACGACGCCGATATGGGCCTTCTTCGCATAGACGAAGAGCGGGCGTGACACCGGATACTTGCCATCCGAAATGGTGTCGAAGGTCGGGTCAATACCGTCGACCTTGGCGCCATGCAGCTTGTCCATGTTCTCTTCCAGGAAGGAGAAGCCGAACACACCCATCAGGCCCGGCTGACCCGAGGCCAGACGCTGCACGATCAGGTTGTCATTCTCGCCAGCCTCGATGAAGGCGCCGTCTTCACGGATCTTGCCGCAGGCCGTAGCCTTCGCCTTCGCATCGGCGATGGCATTCACTTCCGGGAACTTCTTGCAGCCGACATCCAGAACCAGTTCGACGAAGCTGTCGCGGGTGCCGGAGGTGGGCGGCGGGCCCATTACTTCGATCTTCCAATCCGGCAGGCTGGCATTGACCTGCTTCCAGGTCTTGTAGGGGTTCGGCGCCATCTGGCCGTTCACCGGTACCTGGGCGGCGAGCGCCAGCCAGATGTCTTCGCGCTTCAGGTTGATGTCCGGCGTGCCCTTCTTCAGGGCGACGGCGATGCCGTCAAAGCCGACCTTCATTTCCACGATGTCCTTCACGCCGTTGGTGGCGCAGGCATCGAACTCGGCCTTGGTCATGCGGCGCGAGGCATTGGTCATGTCGGGATGCTGGGTGCCGACGCCGCCGCAGAACAGCTTCATACCGCCGCCGGTGCCGGTGCTTTCCACGATCGGGGCCTTGAAGCCGCCCGACTGGGCAAAGCGCTCGGCCACCGTGGTGGTGAAGGGATAAACGGTCGAGGAGCCGACAACACGGATTTGATCGCGCGCCTGCTGCGCAGCGGCCGGTTCGGCGAGGCCGAGAGACGCCAGTGCGGCGAGCCCGGCGAGAAGGAGAGCCTTGTTGGTCACGGTATACCTCATCGTGGTTGGCATGGCGCAGGTCTGCGCCGCGGATCACCGAATGAGGGGCCTCAGAACGTGTCTCATCCGGTGGCCGCGACTCCTAAGGCGACCGGGTGACATGGTTATTTCAGTTATATTGCACTCGTGTGACAGTGCTAGACCGGTTTGGCGCTTGTCTCAGATGAATAGGGAACAGATGGTAGACGAATGATGAATTCACTGCCTTTCCCGAGTTCGGATTCAATGACAAGCCGGCCCCGATGACGGTTCACAATGTGCTTCACGATCGCCAGCCCGAGGCCGGTTCCGCCAAGATCCCGGCTGCGGGCCGAGTCGACCCGGTAGAATCGCTCGGTCAGGCGCGGCAGATGTTCGCGCGGGATGCCCTCACCCTCGTCGCGGATTCCCGCCTCGATCCCTTCACCACTCGCCGCCCGGGCCAGACGAACCGTCACGGCGCTGTCGGGTCGGCCGTATTTGATCGCGTTGTCGATCAGATTCTGGAACACCTGCATCAGCTCGTCGCGCGCGCCCCGCACAGGCGGCAGGCCATCGTCCAGCTGCAGGGCGATACGGATATTCTTCGCCCTGGCCTGCGGCTCCAGTGCGGCCGCGGCATCGCGCAGCAACGGCGCCAGGGCAACCGGTTCGGATGGATGATCGTGTTCGCGCATCTCGATCTGCGACAGCGACAGCAGATCCTGAATCAGGCGCGACATGCGGCCGGCCTGGTCGCGCATGATTCCGAGGAAGCGGACGCGCGCCGGCTCGTCATCCCTGGCCGGGCCCTGCAGGGTTTCGATGAAACCGACCAGCGAGGCCAGCGGCGTGCGCAACTCGTGGCTGGCATTGGCGACGAAATCGGCCCGCATCTTCTCGGCTTTGCGCAGGGCCGTCAGGTCATGCATCACCAGCACGGCCACCGCATCCTCGCGCGCTGCCGGCAGGGCCACGACGCGCAGCGAGAAACTGCGGCCATCCGGCACCGGCAGCGTCAGGTCGGCCGATGCCATGCCCGCCTCGCCACCCAGCACCGCATCGGCAGCCTGCAGCACCATCGGATGACGCAGGGCCACGGTGAGGTCGTTCCCCACGATATCGTTGCCAAAGAATTTGCGGGCAGCGAAGTTGGCGCGTGCAATGCTGCGGCTGCCGTCAAGCAACAGCACCGGATCGGGCAGCGCGTTGAGGATGGCATCGGCAGTGGTACTCTGCAGCGCCACCTGGCCCTGTTCGTCAAGCAGCGTGTGGCGCAGGCGTTCGACGGTGACGCCGAGTTCACCGATCATGGTCAGCGCGCCCCAGTCGCTGCCGGTACGGGTCTCCACGCCGACAATCTCGTCGGTGCTGCGCAGCACCCGCCAGGCAGCAATGGTATGCCAGCCGGCAAAGATCGCCATGATGCCGAGCAGCGCCAGCAGCAGAGCCCAGAAGCCCAGCGGCGAGACGGCATCGTTCAGCCAGCCAAGCAGGAGCACCGCCGTCACTGGCACGCCGAGCATCAGGAACAGGCTGAGCCAGCGCATCAGCGGATAGCGCATCTTCGGCAGTTGCTTGTCGCCGCTTCCACTCATGCTGCGGGCCGCCAGGCGAGCAGGCGTTCGACCAGTTGCTGCAGCACGGCCATCAACGGCGCGGCGCGCTGCGGTTCCCAACGTTCCAGATCGGCCTCGTCCATATAGCAGCTCTGTGCCATCTCCAGCTGCAACGCATGCAGTCCATCGGCGGGCCGGCCGTAATGGCGTGTGATATAGCCGCCCTTGAAGCGGCCGTTATGGATATGCGTGAAACCGGCGGCATCGCTCAACACGCCATAGGCGGCAGCGGCGAGGTCGGGCGCACAGCTGTGGCCTTCGTTGGTGCCGAGATTGAGGTCGGGCAGCTTACCCTGGAAGAAGCGCGGCGCTTCGCTGACGATGCTGTGGCCATCGAGCAGGATGGCGTAACCGTGACGCGTCCGGATCGCCGCCAGCTCGGCCGCAAGCCGGGCATGGTAGGGCCGCCAGTAGGCATCGGCGCGTTCTGCGATCTCGGCCGCGGCCGGCGCCTGGCCGTCCTGGTAAAGCGGCGCGCCATCGAAACCGCCGGTCGGGCAGAGTTCCGTATTGTCGGCACCGGGATACAACGCCCGCCCATCCGGGTCTCGATTGAGATCGACCACGTAGCGCGAATGGGTCGCCACCATCAGCCCTGCCCCTGCTGCAGCTGCGAAGGCATACAGTTTCTCCACATGCCAGTCGGTGTCGGCCAGACGACGGGCCGATGGCGTCAGACGTCCGGCCAGACCGGGGCTGAGCTGCAGCCCGGCATGGGGAATATTGACCAGTAACGGGGTCTGGCCGGGGATCATATCGTACAGAGCGCTGTTTTCGGTCATAGCAGGACTGGAAATGAGGGGCAGACATAGGTAACAAAGCGCCACGGGCGCGCCAAGGCACCATCCGGCTGACATGGAGAATTCATGTTTGAGCCGGACATGGGATTCCCCTAGAGTGCGCCGCTTCGTTCTTACCCGCCAGGCAAATCAAGGCAGTTCGATGGATATCACCCTCCTGGGCTTCACGATCACGGCAGCCGAAATCAGCGCCTTCGCGCAAGTCATCCTGATCGACGTCATCCTGTCCGGCGATAACGCCATCGTCATCGGCATGGCTGTCGCCGGCCTACCGGCCGAGCTGCGCAACAAGATCATCGTTTACGGCATTCTCGCCGCCACCCTGCTGCGCATCCTGTTCGCCAGCGTGGCCGTGCAGCTGCTGCAGATCATCGGCCTCACTCTGGCCGGCGGCATCCTGCTGCTCTGGGTCGCCTGGAAGATGTGGCGCGAGCTGCGCGCCCAGGCCAAGGCCGCCAAGGAAGGCAGCCACGAGGAGAAAGCCGAGAAGCCGGCGCCGAAGACCCAGCGCGAGGCGGTCATCCAGATCATCGTCGCCGATCTGTCGATGTCGATCGACAACGTGCTGGCGGTGGCCGGTGCGGCGCGCGAGCATCCCTACATCCTCGGCTTCGGCCTGGTCCTGTCGATCGCGCTGATGGCCGTGGCGTCCAAGTTCATTGCCCGTCTGCTCGACCGGTACCACTGGATCGCCTATGTCGGCCTGATCATCATCGCCTATGTGGCGCTCAAGATGATCTGGGACGGCGGTTTGCAGGTCGCGCCTTTCGTTCCCGGCCTGACTGGCGGCTGAGGCAGCACCAGCCGTTTCACACACAATCCGCACCGTTTAACGACGGTGCGGATTTTTTTATGCATGATTGGCGCTATATACTGAAGCCATGACCGATCCGCAGACCCTCAGCCGGCGTCAGGCCGTCACCACTCTCGGCCTCGGCACCCTGGGCATCACCATGTTGCCGCTGGAAGCCGCCGCCACACCGGACAGCGCCCGCAAGCTGCTGTCCGACCTGGTGAAGACCGAGCCCAAACCCGGCCGCGTGCGTATCAGCACGCCCGAGGTGGCCGAGAACGGCAATACCGTGCCGCTGACGGTGAGCATCGACAGCCCGATGACCGAGACTGATCATGTCACGGCTATTCATGTGCTGGCTGATCGCAATCCACTACCGGGCGTGATCAGTATGGCGCTCAGCCCCCTGAGCGGCAAGGCGGAGGTGTATCTGCGCATCAGGCTGTCGGAAAGCCAGACGGTGATTGCGGTGGCACAGATGAGCGATGGCAGCGCCTGGATTGCGACGCGCCAGGTGATCGTCACCATCGGCGGCTGCGGGAGCTGAGCATGGCCACCGATATCAAACCGCGCATCCGCGTGCCGCAGACGGCAAAGAAGGGCGAGATCATCGAGATCAAGACTCTGGTCTCGCATCCGATGGAATCCGGCCAGCGCAAGGACGAGCAGAGCCGCCTGGTCCCGCGCAATATCGTCAACCGCATGATCGTCACTTTCAACGGCAAGCCGGTATTTGATGCCAGGCTGGAGGGCGCTGTGGCCGCCAATCCGGCAATCAATTTCCATCTGCGCTGCACGGAAAGCGGCCGGCTGGACTTTGCCTGGATCGATGACGACGGCGCCACGCACCGCGCCAGCCAGACCATCACCGTCGGCTGATTATTGCGCCGATGGCGCTTCGCCGACCTCCCGGGCCGCCTTGCGGGCACGGAAGCGGTCGATGGCAATGGCCACTTCGCCCGCCAGTGCCGACGCATCCTGATCGGGATTGAAGAAGGCCAGCACCGCATCAGCCAGCGTCTTCAGCAGGTCGAAAGATTTCTGCCACTCGAACGAAAACACGAAATCTTCGCCCTGCTGCAGCATCTGGCGCGACGGCAGCAACAGGCGATCACAGATTTGCGCCACATGGGCATATTCGGTATCGGCGACACGGCGTCGGATCTCCTCGGCCGAGACGATGAGATCCGCCAGCATGGTCAGTGTGGCGTCATCGGGCATCACCTGCTGCTTGTATAGCGGCACGATCTGCTCCGCGACGAAGGAGATGCGGAAAGCCGAGGCGCGCAGGCGCTGATGATTGACCTGATTGTTGGTCGCCATGATCGCCTGCTGCAGCAATCGCGCATCGATCGGTTCGCCACGCAGCTTGGCGCGAATCGGATTGGGCACCTCGATCAGCGGCACTGTGCTGTCGCGGGCCGCCGCCTTGCGCCGGTCCGGCCCGATGTAATCGGAGGTCACGACGAAGGGCTTGCGGTTCATGCCCACCGTCTCGATGCGCTCGAGCAGCGCGCGGATCGACAGCGGCTTGATCAGCAGGTCGTCGGCGCCTGAATCGACGATCTTCCGCACGATCGACTGCTCGGCTTCCCAGGTCGTCAGGATCACCGGCATGTAGGGATTTACGCCCAGGCGGCCGAGCCGCAGGTCGCGCACAAGCTGTATGGGATTACCGCCCGGCAGAGCGATATCCATGAAAATGAGATCGGGATGCGCCACCGCCAGCAGGTCGGTGAAGCCTTCGAGGCTGTCGAATTCGCGCATATTGTTATAGCCGGCGCTGAACAGCGCCTGACGGTACAGCGACCGCGTGCCCGGGGCGGGATCGCCATATAGTATACGTACCTCGTTGCGCGGATCCGCAGGCATGGCGCGATCCTACGGAGAGGTTGTGACAACAACAAGCGTCTGCCTGCGTGCGAGGATCAGCGCGGCCTGGGCTTGGCCCGCGCTGTCGGCTGGGCCGCCAGCGGATTTTCCGGCCAGTCATGTTTGGGGTATTGGCCGCGCATCTCTGCCCGCACAGCGCGATAGCTCGACTGCCAGAAACCGGCGAGGTCGCTGGTCACCTGCAATGGCCGCCGCGCGGGCGACAACAGATGCAGCAACAGCTTCACCTTGCCCCCGGCAATCGCCGGCGTATCGGCATGGCCGAACATTTCCTGCAGACGCACGGCCAGGACCGGCACCGCGCCCGATGTATAGTCCAGCGGGATATTCGAGCCGGACGGCACGCGCCAGTGGGTAGGCGCCTCGGCATCCAGCCGTTTCTGCTGCGTGTAATCCAGTTGTGCGGTCAGGGCCGCGTGCAGATCGATCCCGGACAGCTGGGACAGCTTGGTCAGGCCTTCGATATACGGCGCCAGCCAGCCATCCAACCGTTCGGCCAGGGCTTCGTCGCTCATATCGGGCCAGTCGGCCGCCGTTGCCAGGGACTGGCGCAGCAAAGCAATGCGGGCCTGCCACTGCCGCAGGCCATCAGTCCACGGCAATGTCGCGGCAAGGCCTTTGCGACGGATCGCCTCCAGCAGGGCTGCACGAATCGCCTCGGCCGGAGGATCGCGCAGCGGCTTTTCGCGTAGCACCAGTGCACCCAGCCGGCGTTGCTGTCGCGCCAGCACTGCTTCGCTGCGCTCATCCCAGTCCACGGTTTCCCGCGTGACGATGGCGGCGCCCAGCTGACCCTCGATTTCGGCCTCGCTCAGCGGCGCGGCCAGGAAAACGCGCGCATCGGCCTGGGCACCATCGACCTCGGCAATCGCGAGATAGTCCTGGCTGCTCAGGCCATCCAGCGGATCGAGCCTGGCGCCACGGCCGCCGCTGAGCAGAAAGCTGCCGGGCGCACGACGCTTGGCAATACGATCCGGATAAGCCAGCGCAACCAGCAGACCCGCCTCTTCCGTTGATCCGGTATGGGCCGGCGCCTTGATCTGACGGCGCCAGTCCGATGCCAGCCGGCGGATCTGACGCACGGCATTCATATCGACGCGCAAACCATGCGGCGTCGTATCGCGCTCGGACTCGCCGGCAATAATCTCCAGCCGCCAGCGCAGGTCCGCATCGCGCGGCGCACCCTTCGGGACCTTGGCGATGTCACGTTCGCCGAGCAGGGCCGCCAGCGCGCAGGCCAGACCGCCCAGCCCCATCTCGTGACCGCGGATCACCATATGCGCCAGGCGCGGATGCAGGGGCAACTCGGCCATCGCCTTGCCATGAGGCGTGATCGCACCGGCCGTATCCAGCGCACCCAGATCGCGCAGCAGGGCCTGGGCATACTGCATGGCCGCGGCCGGCGGTGCATCCAGCCAGGGCAAGGCATTGGCGTCGCGCACACCCCAGGCCGCCAGATCGAGTGCCAGTGGCGTCAGGTCGGTGACGGCGATTTCCGGGGCGGTGAATTTGGCCAGCCCGCCATGGGCTGCCTCGGCCCAGAGACGATAGGCAATGCCGGGGCCCAGGCGGCCGGCACGGCCACGGCGCTGGTCTGCCGAGGCCTGGCTGACGCGCAGGGTTTCCAGCTTCGCCATGCCGGTGCTGGGCGAGAACCGCGGTTGCCGCATATAGCCGCCATCGACCACCACCCGCACGCCTTCGATGGTCAGTGAACTTTCGGCAATCGAGGTCGAGAGCACGATCTTGCGCTGACCCGAAGGGCTGGGCAGCAGGGCCCGGTCCTGCTGCTCGCCCGGCAGATCGCCATACAGCGGCTGTACCTGGACGTTGGCCGGCAGGCGCGCCTCTGTCAGCAGGGTTTCGACCCGCCGGATTTCAGCGACGCCCGGCAGGAAGACCAGCATGTCGCCATCGGTCTCATCCAGCGCCTGGCGCACCGTATCGGCCACAGCGAAGTCCTGGCGGGCCTGCGGTGCCGGCGGCCGCCAGCGGGTCTCGACCGGGAAGCTCTGGCCTTCGCCGGTCACCACCGGGCAGCCGCCCATCAGTTTGGCAAATGGCGCAGCATCAAGGGTCGCCGACATGGCGATCAGTTTGAGATCGGGTCGCAACACCGCCTGCGCTTCCAGGCAGAGTGCCAGGGCCACATCGGATTCCAGGCCGCGCTCGTGACATTCGTCGAACAGCACGGCCGCCACGCCCTGCAGTTCCGGATCGCGCTGCAGCCGGCGCAGGAACACGCCGTCGGTGTTCAGCTCCAGGCGAGTATTCGGCCCGACCTTGCTGTCCAGCCGCACACGATAGCCGACCGTCTCGCCCACAGCTTCGCCCAGCAGATCCGCCATGCGCTTCGCCGCCATGCGAGCGGCCAGGCGGCGCGGCTCCAGCACGATGATGCGGCCGGCCTGCGCCCAACCCTCCTCCAGCAGGGCGAGCGGCAGCACTGTCGTCTTGCCCGACCCTGGTGGCGCCTGCACGACCAGATTGGCCGATTTCGCCAAAGCCGCGGAAACAGCGGGCAAAACCGCATGAATCGGCAGCGCATGGGAGAGTTGCGTTTTTTGCAATGTTCGCGTGTCCAACAACCTGAAATGTTAATGCTTTAGAGCTACACCGAGCTGATGTCCGAAGTTCCCCTCGCCGCCACGCCGACCACCGCATCCCCCCTGATCAAGGCGATGGCGATGATGATCGGCTCAACGCTGTGCTTTACCGCCATGCATGCCTTGGTCGCCAAGGTGTCGCAAGGCCTGCCACCCATCGAAGTGGCGTTTTTCCGCAACCTGTTTGGCTTCGTGGTCCTGTTCCCGGCCATCGTCAGCAGCCGCTTCCAGGCCTTCAGGACCACAAAGATTCACCTGCATGCCATCCGCGGGGCGCTGAACAGCACATCGATGATGATGTTCTTCACCGCCCTGGCAATTACGCCGCTGGCTGAAGCCACGGCATTGTCCTACACGGCGCCGCTGTTCATGACCATCGGCGCCGTGCTGGTACTGCGCGAGAAGCTGCATGCCCGCCGCATTGCCGCTCTGGCGATCGGCTTCCTCGGCGCCCTGGTCGTGCTGCGCCCCGGCGTCGTGCCGATCGGACTAGGCCCCCTGCTGGTCATTGGCTCGACCGTGCTCTGGGCCGGATCGATGATCGACATCAAGATCCTGGCCCGTACCGATTCCAGCCTGACCATTGCCACCTACATGGTGGTCTTCCTCATACCGATCACTTTCGTGGCCGCGCTGTTTGTCTGGCAGTGGCCGACCTGGGAACAACTGCTCCTGCTGTTCATCCTGGGCGCCTGCGGCTCGGCCGGCCATATGCTGTTCACCGAGGCCTTCAAGCATGGGGACACGACCATGCTTATGCCTCTCGATTTCACCAAGCTGATCTGGGCCGCCATGCTCGGCTTCTTCTTCTTCGGCCAGGTGCCCGATCTCTGGACCTGGATCGGCGGCTCAGTGATTTTCGCCTGCGCCACCTATATTACCTATCGCGAGCACCAACTCGCCCGCCGGGCTGCCCGGGAAGCGGCCACCACTCCCCCGGCGGAAACTGTCCTGCCGCGAAGTTAGGCACAATATTCCTTAATTCCCGACACAACGCTTTGTAGCCCCGAGGCTATTTACAAGTACGGTCGAATCCCGTTTGATTTGCGCCGCGTCCGGAATACCGGCGCCAGGGAGCAAAAATCAAACAGCGTCTGGGATAATGACCGACGATTACATTCTCGCGACTTCAGGTCTGACCAAGGAATTCGCCGGCTTCATTGCGGTGAAGGACGTCAACCTGAATGTAAAACGCCACACCATCCATGCGCTGATCGGTCCGAACGGGGCCGGCAAGACGACGTTTTTCAACCTTCTGACCAAGTTCCTGAGCCCGAGCCGCGGGACGATCACCTATAACGGGCGAGATATCACTAGCCAGAAGCCGGCAGATATCGCGCGCAGCGGGATGGTGCGGTCGTTCCAGATCTCGGCGGTGTTTCCGCATCTGAGCCTGCTGGAAAACGTGCGCGTGGCACTGCAGCGTCCGCTGGGGACGAGCTTCCATTTCTGGAAGTCGGAAAGCAGCCTGAACGCGCTGAACGACCGCGCGGAAGAACTGCTGGAAGCTGTCGGTCTGATCGAGTATCGCAAGCACACCGCTGTCGAACTGCCCTACGGGCGCAAGCGGGCTCTGGAAATCGCCACGACGCTGGCGCTCGAGCCAGAGATGATGCTGCTGGACGAACCGATGGCCGGCATGGGCCACGAGGATATCAACAAGATTTCCGACCTGATCAAGAAAGTGGCGCAGAACCGTACGGTTCTGATGGTCGAGCACAATCTCAGTGTCGTCGCCAGGCTCAGCGACACCATCACGGTGCTGCGCCGGGGCGAGATCTTGGCAGAAGGCAACTACGACACCGTGTCGAAGAACCCGGAAGTGATCGAGGCGTATATGGGGACCGGCCATGCATAACGGTAAGGCAGAGCTGGCAGTATCCGGTCTGAACGCTTGGTACGGCGAGAGCCATATCCTGCATGGCATGCAGTTCGAGGTGAACAAGGGCGAGGTCGTGACCCTGCTGGGCCGCAATGGCGCCGGCAAGACCACGACCATGAAGGCCGTGATGGGGATGATCCCGGCGCGCAAGGGCTCGGTAAGCTTCGAGGGGCAGGAACTGATCCAGCTGCCGTCGAACAAGATCGCCAAGCTCGGGCTGGCCTTCTGTCCGGAAGAGCGCGGCATCTTCTCGAGCCTGAACGTCTACGAGAACCTGACGCTGCCGCCGGTGGTCAAGGCTGGCGGCATGAGCCTGGAGGAGATTTACCAGATCTTCCCCAACCTCAAGGAACGGCTGAAAAGCCAGGGCACCAAGCTCAGTGGCGGCGAGCAGCAGATGCTGGCGATCGGCCGCATCCTGCGCACCGGCGCGAATCTGTTGCTGCTGGACGAGCCGACCGAAGGTCTGGCGCCCGTCATCGTGCAGCAGATCGGCGCGATGATCCGTCTGCTGAAATCCAAGGGCTACACGATTTTGCTGGTCGAGCAGAACTTCCGCTTCGCCAGCACGGTGGCCGACCGCCACTACGTCGTCGAACACGGCAAGGTCATCGACATGATCCCGAACGACCAGGTCGCAACATCAACCAAGAAGCTTGAAACATATCTCGGTGTTTAACAGGCAGGTTTAACCAAGGAGGAAACGATGCGTTTAAAGACTTTGGCTGTTTCTGCGGCAGCTTTGCTCGCCGCCGGCAGTGCCAACGCCCAGTTTAGCGATGGCGTCATCAAGATCGGCGTGCTGAACGACCAGTCGGGCCTCTATGCCGATCTGTCGGGTCAGGGTTCGGTCTGGGCCGCCCGCAAGGCGGTGGAAGATTTCGGTGCCGCCGCCAAGGGCCTGAAGGTCGAGGTGGTCTTCGCCGATCACCAGAACAAGCCTGATATCGGCTCGAACATCGTCCGCCAGTGGTATGATGTCGACAAGGTCGATGTTGTCGCCGACGTTCCCACCTCCTCGGTGGCGCTCGCCGTCAACCAGATCAGCCGCGAGAAGAACAAGGTCTTCCTCGGTTCGGGCCCGGCAACGTCTGATCTGACCGGCAAGGTCTGCTCGCCCAACACCGTGCACTGGACCTATGACACCTGGGCTCTGGCCAACGGCACCGGCAAGGCGCTGGTGAAGACCGGCGGCGACAGCTGGTTCTTCCTCACCGCCGACTATGCCTTCGGCCATGCGCTGGAGCGCGATACCAGCGAGTTGGTGAAGAACACTGGCGGCAAAGTGCTTGGCGCCGTGCGTCATCCCTTCCCGGGCACCGACTTCTCGTCCTTCCTGCTGCAGGCGCAGGCATCGAAGGCGAAGGTCATCGGCCTGGCCAATGCCGGCGGCGATACCATCAACTCGATCAAGCAGGCGGCTGAATTCGGCATCACCGAAGGCGGTCAGAAGCTGGCGGCAATGCTGATGTTCATCACCGACGTTCATGCGCTGGGTCTGAAGACCGCTCAGGGCCTGACCTTCACCGAAGCCTGGTACTGGGATCTGAACGACTCCAACCGCGCCTTCGCCAAGGAATTCGCCGCCGCCAACAAGGGGCTCTACCCCTCGATGGTGCAGGCCGGTGTGTATTCCTCGGTGTTCCATTACCTGAAGGCCGTGGAAGCGCTGAAGAGCGATGCCGATGGTGTCAAGGTTGTGGAGAAGATGAAGGAACTGCCGACCGACGATAAACTGTTCGGCAAGGGCAGCATCCGTGTCGACGGCCGCCACGTCCATCCGATGTATCTCTTTGAAGCCAAGAAGCCGTCGGAGTCGAAGGGTCCGTGGGATTACGTGCATCTGCGCGCCACGATCCCCGCCGAAGAAGCCTTCCGTCCGCTTAAGGACGGCGGCTGCGAGCTGGTAAAGAGCTAAGTCTGCTAGCGGCGCCGGTAGCATCGACTACCGGCGCCGTACTTTTTCTCCCGGGGGACTTTCGATGTTCGAGTTGTTGGGCATTGCGCCGCAAATGCTGTTCGGCCAGCTGCTGCTGGGCCTGATCAATGGCGCCTTCTACGCCATGATGAGCCTGGGCCTGGCCGTGATCTTCGGCCTGCTCAACGTGATCAATTTCACCCACGGCGCCCAGTATATGATGGGCGCCTTCGTGGCCTGGATGCTGCTCAACTGGCTTGGCATTCCCTACTGGGGTGCGCTGGTCCTGGCGCCGGTGATCGTCGCCGCCAGCGGCATCCTGCTGGAAAAGCTGTTCCTGAAGCGCCTATATCACCTAGACCATCTGTATGGCCTGCTGCTGACCTTCGGCCTCGCCCTGATGATCGAGGGCTTTTTCCGCAAGCAGTTCGGCTCAAGCGGCCTGCCTTACGCCAACCCGCTGCCCGGCGGCATGCGGCTCGACTTCATGTTCCTGCCCAACTACCGCGCCTGGGTCGTGGTGGCGTCTCTCGTGATCTGCTTCGGCACCTGGTTCATGATCGAGCGCACCAAGCTGGGCTCCTACCTGCGCGCCGCCACCGAGCGTCCCGACTTGGTCCAGGCCTTCGGCATCAACGTGCCGCGCATGATCACGCTCACCTACGGTTTCGGCGTCGGTCTGGCCGCCCTGGCTGGCGTGCTGGCCGCGCCGGCCTATAACGTCAGCCCGGTGATGGGGTCCAACCTCATCATCATCGTCTTCGCCGTGGTCGTCATCGGCGGCATGGGCTCCATCTTGGGCGCCATTATCACCGGCTTCGCGCTCGGCATCATCGAGGGCCTGACCAAGGTCTTCTACCCCGAAGCCTCCAACACCGTGATCTTCATCATCATGGCCATCGTGCTGATGGTGAAGCCCGCCGGCCTGTTCGGCACCCAGAAGTAAGGGACCAGCCATGACTGCTGCCGCATCCGTCGCCCCCACTACCGCCAAGCCCGGCACCGCCCGCAAGAACCGCGACCTCGCGATCTTCGCCGGCTTCATCGCGCTCGCCCTGGTCGCTCCGGCCATGGTCTACCCGGTCTTCCTGATGAAGGTGCTGTGCTTTGCGCTCTTCGCGCTCGCCTTCAACCTGCTCATCGGCTATGTCGGCCTGCTGTCGTTCGGGCACGCCATGTTCTTCGGCTTCGCCGCCTATATCAGCGGCCATACCGTCAAGACGCTGGGCTGGTCGCCAGAACTCGGCATTCTGGCCGCCACCGCCTGTGCCGCTATCCTCGGCCTGGTCACCGGGCTGCTCGCCATTCGCCGCCAGGGCATTTATTTCGCCATGGTGACGCTAGCCCTCTCGCAGATGGTGTTCTTCTACTGCGTGCAGGCCAAGTTCACCGGCGGCGAAGACGGCATCCAGGCCATTCCGCGCCGCGCCCTCTTTGGCCTGATCGACACCAAGAACGACCTCGCCTTCTACTATATCGTGCTGGCGATCTTCGCCTTCGGTTTCCTGGTGATCTGGCGCACCATCCATTCGCCGTTTGGCCAGGTGCTGAAAGCCATCCGCGAGAACGAGCCGCGTGCCATCTCGCTGGGCTATCGCGTCGATCATTACAAGCTGGTCGCCTTCGTGCTCTCGGCCGCCCTCGCCGGCCTTGCCGGTGCGACCAAAGCGCTGGTCTTCCAGCTCGCTTCACTCACCGACGTCACCTGGCAGATGTCGGGTGAGGTCGTGCTGATGACGCTGGTCGGCGGCATGGGCACCGTCTTCGGGCCGATCGTTGGCGCCGGCATCATCATCACCATGCAGAACTATCTCGCCGGCTTCGGCGAGTGGGTGCTGGTCATCCAGGGCTTCATCTTCGTCGTCGTCGTGCTGGCCTTCCGCAAAGGCATCGTCGGTGAAATCGCAGCCTGGTGGCAGCGCCGCGAGGATCGCGCCTGATCGCAAAGCGCAGCTGAATCGAAAAGGCCCGGGTTTCCCCGGGCCTTTTTCTTTCTGCGGGTCTGTTCAACCCTGCTTGAGGATCAGCCGCAGATACTGGCCGTAGGCATTCTTGCCATAAGCCGCCGCGATCTTTTCCACCTGGGCGGCATCGATATAGCCCTGCCGCCAAGCGATCTCTTCGGGTGCGGCGATCTTCAGGCCCTGGCGTTTTTCCACTGTGGCGATGAAATTGCCGGCATCCAGCAGGCTGTCGGGCGTACCGGTATCCAGCCATGCAAAACCGCGGCCGAACAGCTCGACGCTCAGATCCCCACGCTGCAAGTAGACATTGTTGAGATCGGTGATCTCCAGCTCGCCGCGCTTCGACGGCTTGAGATCGGCCGCGATATCGCAGACCGTGCGGTCGTAGAAATACAACCCCGTCACCGCCCAGTTGCTGGGCGCCGGATCGGGCTTTTCGATGATGGCTTTCACGCTTTTATCGGCGCCGAGTTCCAGGACGCCGTAGCGTTCCGGATCGGCAACCCAGTAGCCGAACACGGTGGCGCCGGTCTCGCGTTCAGCAGCCCGCTGCAGGATGGCGCCGAAGCCTTCGCCGTAGAAGATATTGTCGCCCAGCACCAGGGCGCAGCGGTCGCCGGCGATGAAATCGCGGCCGATGATGAAGGCCTGCGAGATGCCCTTGGGTTCGGGCTGCACGGCATAGGAGATCGACAGGCCCCACTGGCTGCCATCATGCAGCAGGCTGCTGAAGGCTTCGGCGTCGCGCGGCGTGGTGATCACCAGGATATCGCGAATGCCAGCCAGCATCAGGGTGCTGAGCGGGTAGTAGATCATCGGCTTGTCATAGACCGGCAGCAGCTGTTTGCTGGTCACCGTGGTTGCCGGATGCAGCCGGCTGCCGGTGCCGCCGGCGAGAATGATGCCCTTCATGCCTTCGCTCCCGCCTTGTCCGATCCCAGGCCGATACGGCCGCGGTCATAGGCCTGGCCGGCATTGCGGCACCAGGCCAAATTGTCGAGATACCACTGCACCGTCGCCGTCAGGCCTGCCTGCAGGTCATAAGACGGTTTCCAGCCCAGCTCGCGCTCGGCCTTGCTCGGATCGATGGCATAGCGCGCATCATGGCCCGGCCGGTCGGTGACATAGGTGATCAGCGAGGCGTAGCCCTTGCGATCCTGCCGCGGCACCAGCGTGTCGAGGATGGCACAGAGCCGGTTGACCAGGTCGATGTTGCGCTGCTCGCCCTTGGCGCCGACCAGATAGGTCTCGCCCGGGCGGCCTTTTTCCACGGCCAGTTGCAGGGCGGCAGCATGGTCCTCGGCATGGATCCAGTCGCGCACCTGCTGGCCCTTGCCATAGATCGGCAGCGGCTTGCCTTCCAGAGCATTCAGCACGGTGAGCGGGATCAGTTTTTCCGGGAATTGATACGGGCCGTAATTGTTGCCGCAATTGGTGATCAGGATCGGCAGGCCATAGGTGCGGCCGAAGGCGCGCACCAGATGGTCAGCGGCCGCCTTGCTCGCCGCATAAGGCGAGTTCGGCTGGTAGGGGCTGTGTTCGTCGAACAGGCCGGTTTCGCCCAGCTCGCCATAGACCTCGTCGGTGGACACCTGCAGGTGACGGAACTGGTGCTTCGCCGTACCGTCCAGTCCACGCCAGTGTTCCAGCCCGGCTTCCAGCAGCACCAGGCTGCCGGTCACATTGGTTTCGATAAACGGCGCCGGACTGTCGATCGAACGGTCGACATGGCTTTCGGCCGCCAGGTGATAAACCGCCTGCGGCTTTACCTCGGCGTAGATGCGCCGGATCGCCGCGCGATCGCAGATATCGACTTGCTCGAAACGGTGCAGGTCCGGATGCGGCAGGCCCGTCAGATTGTCCGGGTTGCCGGCATAGGTCAGCTTGTCGATGGTGACGACAGGACGCTTCTGGGCGTTCAGGCGGCGGACAAGGGCGGAGCCGATAAACCCGGCGCCGCCGGTAACGATCACGGTCATGACAGGTCTCCCTGTGGAAATGTATACCGGAGCCCCTTCCGGGCTGAAAGACTTGGCCGGAATACCTGACAGTTTCTGACCTGCGGGTTGGCGACAGGCGGCAGACGCACCATATTGGCAGCCATGAGCCAGACCTCCAGCACCCCGTCCCAGAGCATGGAACGCGAAATCGAGGATCCGGACCGTTTCGCCGATGCGAACTTCCCGGATTTCGTGCCGCACCGGCCGCCGCGCCCCGACAAGAGCGAGGGCGGCATTGCCTATGACCTGCAGGCCCCCTACGAGCCCAAAGGCGACCAGCCGACCGCCATCGCGGAACTGACCGACGGCATCCTGAAGGATGAACGCGACCAGGTACTGCTTGGCGTCACCGGTTCGGGCAAGACCTTCACCATGGCGCAGATCATTGCCCGCACCGGCCGGCCGGCCCTGATCCTGGCGCCGAACAAGACATTAGCCGCACAGCTTTATGGCGAGATGAAGGCCTTCTTCCCCAACAACGCGGTGGAATACTTCGTTTCCTATTACGACTATTACCAGCCGGAAGCCTATGTCGCCCGCAGCGACACCTATATCGAAAAGGATTCTTCCGTAAACGAGCAGATCGACCGCATGCGCCACTCGGCCACGCGCGCCCTGCTCGAGCGGGACGACGTCATCATCGTGGCCTCGGTCTCCTGCATCTACGGTATCGGCTCGGTCGAAACCTATTCGGAGATGACGCTGAACCTGAAGGCCGGCGACCGTCTCGATCGCGATACGCTGCTGCGCCGTCTGGTCGACCTGCAGTATCGGCGCAACGACACCGCTTTTGCCCGTGGTGCCTTCCGCGTGCGGGGCGATGGCGTGGAGATCTTCCCGTCCCATATGGAGGACCGTGCCTGGCGTCTGTCGTTGTTCGGCGACGAACTGGAAAGCATCGTCGAGTTCGATCCGCTGACCGGCCACAAGACCGGCAGCATGGACGCCGTGAAACTCTACGCCAACAGCCACTATGTGACGCCGAAGCCGACGCTCAATCAGGCCATCGAGCAGATCAAGATCGACCTGCGCCTGCGGCTGGACCAGCTCAATAAAATGGGCCGCCTGGTGGAAGCGCAGCGGCTGGAGCAGCGCACCAGCTTCGACCTGGAAATGATGGTGGCCACCGGCGCCTGCGCCGGCATCGAAAACTATTCCCGCTACCTCACCGGCCGCGGCCCCGGCGCGCCGCCGCCCACGCTGTTCGAATACCTGCCCGACAACGCCCTGCTGTTCGTCGACGAAAGCCATGTCACCGTGCCGCAGATCGGCGGCATGTTCCGCGGCGACTTCCGGCGCAAGGCAACACTGGCCGAATACGGCTTCCGCCTGCCCTCCTGCATCGACAACCGGCCGCTGCGTTTCCGCGAATGGGAACAGTTGCGGCCCCAGAGCGTATTCGTCTCGGCCACACCGGGCAAATGGGAGATGGAACGCACTGGCGGCGCCTTCTCCGAGCAGGTGATCCGCCCCACCGGCCTGATCGATCCGGTGACCGAAATCCGCCCCGTCGAGCATCAGGTCGATGACCTGCTGGCCGAATGCAAGGAGATGGTTCGCAAAGGCCATCGCGTGCTGGTCACCACCCTGACCAAACGCATGTCGGAAGACCTGACCGAATACATGACCGAAGTCGGCCTGAAGGTGCGCTACCTGCATTCGGACATCGAAACGCTGGAGCGTATCGAAATCCTGCGCGACCTGCGGCTCGGCGTCTTCGATATCCTGATCGGCATCAACCTGCTGCGCGAGGGCCTGGATATTCCCGAATGCGCCTTGGTCGCTATCCTGGATGCCGACAAGGAAGGCTTCCTGCGCTCGGAAACCTCACTGGTGCAGACCATCGGCCGCGCCGCCCGCAACGTCGAGGGCCGCGCCATCCTCTATGCCGACAAGATCACCAACAGCATGAAGCGCGCGCTGGACGAGACCGCCCGGCGCCGCGCCAAGCAGCAGGCCTATAACGAAGCCAATGGCATCACCCCGGAAAGCATCCGCAAGCAGATCGGCGATATCCTGCAGTCGGTCTACGAACAGGACCACTTCACTGTCGATGCCGGTGACGCGGCCGGCGGCCATCTGGTGGGCAACAACCTGAAGGCCCATCTGGCTGAACTGGAAAAGCGCATGCAGGATGCGGCCGGCAACCTGGAATTCGAGGAAGCCGCCCGCCTGCGCGACGAAATCAAGCGGCTGGAAATGAACGAGCTGGAAATCGGCATCCTGAACCGCAAGCCGCTCGGCCTGTCCGAGGAAGCCGCTGCCGCGCCACGCCCTGCCGGTCGCTCGACGGCCGGCCGCGCCGGCTCGCGGCGCGCCTATCGCGGCAGCAAACGCTGATGGCCGCCGTTTCCCCTCTGGCGCCCACCGCGCTGGTCACCGGCGCCGGCCGCCGCATCGGCCGGGCTATCGCCCTGTATCTGGCCGGGCGCGGCTATCACCTTGCCGTTCACTGCAACGCCTCGCGCGACGAAGCCGAAACGCTGGTTGCCGAGATAATGCGGTCCGGTAGCAAGGCTGCCGTCGTGCAGGCCGATCTGGCAGACCATCAGGCGGTTGCCGGTCTGACAGACCAGGCGGCCATGGCCCTGGGTCCGCTGTCGCTGCTGGTCAACAATGCCTCGGTCTTCGATTACGACCATGTCGAGACGGCCACGGAAGCCGGCTGGGACAGCCATCTCGATATCAACCTGAAAGCCCCTTTCTTCCTGGCGCAGGCCTTCGCCCGCCAGCTGCCGGATGGCGTTGCCGGGAATATCGTCAATCTGGTCGATATGCGGGTCTGGCGCCTGACGCCGCACTTTGCCTCCTACACCGTCTCCAAGGCCGGTCTGTGGAGCCTGACCCAGACCCTGGCCATGGCCCTGGCTCCCCGAATCCGGGTCAATGCCATCGGTCCGGGCCCGGTGCTGCCCAGTCCGCGCCAGTCGGATGCGCAGTTCCGCAAGCAATGGGACGCCACGCCGCTGAAACGGGGTGCCGAACCGGGCGAGATTGCCGCAGCCGTCGGATTCCTGCTTGACGCCCCGGCCGTCACGGGCCAGATGATCGCCTTGGATGGCGGCCAGCATCTGCCTTGGCAACAGGGCGGGGCGCCGCTCACAGGAAGTCCCGGCGAGCCGGAGGAATGAGATGACGATCCATGCTCGTGCCCGGGCTGCCTGGGCCGAAATCCCGGTCCCCGCGATTGCCGAAGCCAGCCAGCCGGCGCGACGCGTCTTCGTCCGTGATCTGCTGCTGGACGCCCTGATCGGGATTTACCCGGAAGAACGGACCAAGCCTCAGAAACTGTTGGTCAATCTCGAGCTGTGGGTGGCCGAGACCCCGGGCGAGCCGCCGCGCTCCTACGCCGAGGTCGTCTGCTACGAGCAGCTGGTCAAGCGCACCAAGGCATTGCTGGCCGAGGGCCATGTCGATCTTGTCGAAACCCTGGCCGAGCGGCTGGCGGCGATCTGCCTGGAAGACGAGCGGGTCTTTCGCACACGCGTGAGGGTGGAAAAGCCTGACGCCATTACGGAAGCCGCCGGTGTCGGCGTCGAGATCGAACGCCGCCGTGCCTGACGCAAAATAAACTGCGCATAACAGACTGGTGTTAGAGCTTGACTCTGCGCGGCATTTCATATCCCAGGCTGTCTTATACACAGGCCCTTTGGGGTTATTACTGACGGATCGGTCAGCCTCCTGCGATTCGGGTTGCATGTGGATAACTGACAATAGATACGGCACTACAATAATTTAGGGGAGATGCCTGCAACGCCTTCCCAACGGCACTGGTGCATTGGTATCGCGGGAATTGAAAAACCAGGCAACTTTCCCCACAAATTTATCCACAGGCTTGGGACGATTTCGTCAACGCTGTGTAATCATTGGGTTTTTGGCATTATGGTAACGGGTATGACTGAGCCAGAGCCCGTGTCCCCGCCGCAACCGGAGGCTTTGCTGCCGGCAGAGATCGGCGCCACAGTGATCGCGCGGCATCTGCCGCTGCTGCCGACCGGGCCCGGCATTTACCGCATGCTGGATGCCAGGGGCGAGGTCCTCTACGTCGGCAAGGCACGCTCGCTCAAGAAGCGTGTTGCCAACTATACCAAGCTGCCGACCCTCAGCATCCGTATCCAGCGCATGGTCCGGCAGGTCCATGCCGTCGAGGTGACCAGCACCCATACCGAGGCCGAAGCCCTGCTGCTTGAGGCCAATATGGTCAAACAGCTGCAGCCCCCCTTCAATGTGCTGCTGAAGGACGACAAATCCTTCCCATATATTCTGGTCGCCCGCGACCATCCCTATCCGAGCATCAACAAGCATCGGGGATCGCGCGATATCAAAGGCGACTATTTCGGCCCCTTTGCCTCCACCGGCGCCGTCCATGTCACCCTGAACGCCATTTCGCGCGCCTTTCCGCTGCGCAGTTGCACCGACAGCGAGTTCGCCGGTCGCACCCGCCCCTGCCTGCAGTACCAGATCAAACGCTGCACCGCGCCCTGCGTGAACCGCATCAGCGAGGTGGATTACGGCGCCATCGTGAACGAAGCCCGTGATTTCCTTGGCGGCCGGAACCGCAACATCCTGGACAAATGGCAGGCCCGCATGCAGCAGGCCGCCGACGAGCGGGATTACGAGACCGCTGCCGAACTGCGCGACCGCATCCGTGCCCTGGCCCATATCAGCCAAAAGCAGGATATCAATCTCGTCGATGTCGAGAATGCCGATGTGATCGCCGTGCATGCCGAGGGCGGCTTGGTTTGCATCCAGATCTTCTTCTTCCGTGCCGGTCAGAATTTCGGCAACCGCGCCTATTTCCCCGCCCATACCCGCGATGTGGAAATCAGCGAGGTGCTGGACGCCTTCATCGGGCAGTTCTATGCCCAGCGCGACGCGCCCCGCCTGATCCTGCTCAGCGACCCGGTCGAGAACGCCCCGCTCATCGAGGAAGCCCTGAGCCAGCATAGCGGCCACAAGGTCGAGCTGCTGGTCCCGCAGCGCGGCACCAAGCGCGACCTGGTGCAGGGCGCCATCACCAATGCCCGCGATGCGCTGCACCGACGCCTGGCCGAGGCCGCGTCGCAGCAGAAGCTGCTGGCTGGCGTCGCCGAGCTGTTCGGACTGGATGCTCCGCCGCAGCGAATCGAGGTTTACGACAACAGCCACATCATGGGCCGTCATGCGGTCGGCGCCATGATCGTCGCTGGCCCCGAAGGCATGCGCAAGAATGCCTACCGCAAGTTCAACATCAAGGGCGAAGAGATCGAGCCGGGCGACGACTATGCGATGATGAAGGAAGTGCTCGGCCGTCGATTCAAACGCCTGCTAAAGGAAGACAGCGAAGAGGACAATGCCGCCGACTGGCCGGACTTGCTGCTGATCGACGGCGGCAAAGGTCAGTTGAGCGCCGTGATGCAGGTGATGGAGGAACTGGGCGTCTCTGACGTGCCGGTGGTCGGCATCGCCAAGGGACCGGATCGCAATGCCGGGCGCGAGCAGTTCTTCCTGCCCGGCCGCGACCCCTTCATGCTGGAGCCGCGCCATCCTGTGCTGTTTTTCCTTCAGCGCCTGCGCGACGAGGCGCATCGCTTTGCCATCGGCACCCATCGCGCCAAACGTGCCAAGGACCAGGTGAAATCCCCGCTGGACGAGATTGCCGGCATCGGGGCAGCGCGCAAGAAGGCGTTGCTCCTGCATTTCGGTTCGGCCAAAGCCGTTTCCCGGGCCGGCCTTGCCGATCTTGAAGCTGTGCCGGGCGTCAGCAAAGCCGTGGCCAAACGTGTCTACGATCACTTCCATGGTGCCTGACGCCGGGCCTGCGGCCGGGCCGGCACTGGCCCCGTTTGGCCACCCATGCGATACTGCGGCGTCATGCTGAACAGCCTGCCCAATATCCTGACCGTCTCGCGCATCCTGGCGATTCCGGCGATCTGCGCGGCCTTCTTCCTGCCCGGCGCCTGGAGCGCCTGGGTGCCCCTTGGCCTCTTCGCGGCTGCCGGCATCACCGACTGGTTCGACGGTTATCTGGCCCGCAAATGGGGCCAGATGTCAGACCTCGGCCGCTTCCTCGATCCGGTCGCCGACAAGCTGCTGGTCGCCGCCGTCATCATGATGCTGATCGCCTTCGATCGCATCGACCGCATTACATGCGTGGCCGCCGTGGTCATCATGTGCCGCGAGATCACTGTGACCGGCCTGCGCGAATTTCTTGCCGAACTGCGCGTGAAGGTGCCTGTCTCACGCCTGGCAAAATGGAAAACCACCGTGCAGCTCATCGCACTCGGATTCCTGATCGTCGGCGATCATGGACCTGACATTCTGCATGTACGCTTCACTGGTGAGGTCGGTCTGTGGATCGCTGCCGTGCTGACGCTCTATACCGGCTGGGATTACCTGCAGACCGGTCTGCGGCATATGGCGCTCGAACCCGATGAATCCAAAGGCTCGGACTGAGATGCGGGTCCTGTATTTTGCCCTGCTGCGTGAGCGGGTCGGTGTCGCAGAAGAAACCATCTCTCCACCCGACAGCGTGCGCACGGTCGCCGATCTGCTCGTCTGGCTGCGTGGACAAAGCGCTGGCCATGAAGCCGCGCTGTCCAACCCCGCCCTCGTGCGCGTTGCGGTGAACCAGGATTATGCCGGACCAGAGCAGGCCGTCGCGGCTGGCGACGAGATCGCCATCTTCCCGCCGGTAACCGGAGGCTGACGCCATGACGGTGCGGGTCCAGCGCGAGGATTTCGATACGGCCGCGGAACTGGAGCGCATGACCGCCGGGCGAACGCATATCGGCGCTGCCGTCACCTTCAGCGGCCTGGTCCGGGATTTCAGTCCAGCCGGCAGTGATGCCCCCGGTCCCCAGACCATGACCCTGGAGCACTATCCGGGCATGACCGAGCGGCAACTGGAGGCCATCGTCAGTGAAGCCGAGCAACGCTGGCCGCTGGACGGCTGTCTGGTCGTCCACCGGTATGGTGAACTCGCCCCTGGGGACCGGATAGTCCTGGTCATCACAACCTCCGCGCACCGCCAGGCCGCTTTTGAAGCCAGCGCCTTCCTGGTCGACTGGCTGAAAACCCGGGCTCCGTTCTGGAAACTGGAAGAAACCGGCGCCGGCCGCCGCTGGGTCGAGGCCAAGACAAGCGACGACGAGGCGGCCGCGCGCTGGCGCCGCTGACATACAGTCGTACTATTTTCCCCATGTGAAATTGCGGTTTACTGAGGCCCGCTCCTATGGCATGTCCTAGGCATACGGACGGCAACTTTACCGTTCCGCAGCGACCCGCATGCGTCATATGCTGGCAGTCGCGCAGGCGCTTTCACAGCTCAAGAGTTATTACCCGCTCATGTCTTCAACAGATCCGAATGTGCCAAAAACCGAAGTGATCGCTTCGGTGACTGCGGATCGCATTCGAAGCAAATCGCTGCGCAATCTGCTGAACTACTGGGAAGCCAAGGAGGGCTATCTGGGCCGGCTGCCGGCCCGAGCCGACCTGCAGCCCGACGAAATGGTGCCGTTCCTGCCCTTCGTTGCCCTGATCAATGTGCAGCACAGCGCCACTCCCCGTTTCCAGTTCCGTCTCGTCGGCACCGGCATTGTCGGGTCGATGGGCCGCGAGACCACCAACCGCACCGTTGACGAAACCCTGTTCGGGGCCAACGCCGTGGTGGTGGAAGCCTTCTTCAATATTCCGCTCGAAACCCACGGGCCGGCCTATGCCGCCGGCAAATATACTGTTGCGCCAAGCGGCCGCATGCTGGGCTTCGAGACGCTGCTGCTGCCGCTCTCTGGCGATGGCCAGGCGATCGACATGCTACTGGGTGGCCTGGTCGGCGAACGCATCCAGCGCGATGAACAGATCTGCGGGTTCCAGTACGATTATTATTGTCCGGTGTTGCAGACCGCCCGCTGATACCAGCAGCCCGCCCGAAAACGAAAACGGCCGCGTATCGCTACGCGGCCGTTCGTTGTTTCAGCGCAGCCAATCAGGCCGCAGCCTTGCCGCGCGTGGCGAGGTCGAATTCGCCCAGCAGAGTCTGGCAGATCTTGCCCGGCGTGAACTTGTAGGGCCCGATCTCGCTGACCGGTGTCACTTCAGCCGCCGTGCCGGTGAGGAAACACTCATCGAAGCCAGCCATTTCTTCCGGCTGGATGGGGCGCTCAATCACTTCGATCCCGCGGCCCTTAGCCATGGCGATCACCGCACGACGCGTGATGCCATCCAGGAAGCAGTCCGGCGTCGGCGTATGCAGTTTGCCGTCCTTGGCAAAGAAGACATTGGCCCCCGTCGCTTCAGCGACCTGACCACGCCAATCGAGCATCAGGGCATCCTGATAACCGTCGCGCTCGGCCTTATGCTTGGACAGGGTGCAGATCATATACAGGCCGGCCGCCTTCGCCTGGGTCGGCGCGGTGTTGGGGGCCGGGCGACGCCAGTCGCTGATCTGCAGACGCAGTCCCTTCATCTTGGCTTCCGGCGAGAAGTAGCTCGGCCACTCCCACACCGCGATGGCGACATGAATCTTGTTCTGCTGGGCGGCAACACCCATCATTTCAGAACCGCGCCAGGCGACCGGGCGTACATAGCAGTTCGGCATCTTGTTGGCGGCGATGGTCTCGCGGGTGGCGCGGTCAATCTCTTCGACCGAATAGGGCAGCGTGAAATCCATCAGCTTGGCCGAATCGATCAGGCGCTGGCTGTGCTCCGTCAGGTGAAACACATTGCCATCATAGGCCCGCTCGCCTTCGAAGACGCAGGACGCATAATGCAGGCCATGGCTGAGGACATGCAGCTTGGCGTCCCGGAACGGGATCAGCTTGCCGTCGAACCAGATCGAACCATCGCGATCATCATACGGAATAAGAGACATAGGACTGCTCCTTGGCGAAACCGGTGAGTATTATTATTACGCTGTTCTGGTCCCAAAAGTAACAATCTAAGCAAATTACGTCAACACTGCTGACATAATTTTCCTCCAGGTAGTTTAATCTACCCCCGCACGGCCACCTTGTGGCCAGCTATGTCTTTGCGCCATATAGAAGATCATGACTGATTTGAAATCGCTGGCCAACCCCTTGTTCCTGCGCGAAGACGAGCTTCGCCAGGCGGTGGAGCTGCTGTTCTACGCCTACCGGGATTTCACCCGCGGACCGGATGAAATTCTGGAACGCTATGGTTTCGGCCGCGCGCATCACCGCGCGTTGCATTTCATCAGCGGCAACCCGGGCATCACCGTGGCAGAGCTGCTGGCCATTCTGCGCATCACCAAACAGAGCCTGTCGCGGGTCCTCTCCGCCCTGATCGAAGGCGGCTTCGTCCGTCAACAGCAGGGTACGCGGGACCGCCGGCAGCGCCAGCTATTCCTGACCGATCAGGGCAAGCATCTGGAACGCCAGATCAGCACGGTTCAGCAGGCCAAGGTGGCCCAGGCCTATCGCGAGGCGGGCGCCGAAGCCGTAGCCGGCTATCGCAAGGTTCTGGCAGGCCTGATCGACGAGGCCGAGCGCGCCGGCATCCTGCGCGCCATCCAGCGTCGCTGACCGCTGCGATGGAGATGGCTGAACCGCATATCCTGGTTGTTGATGACGACGAGCGCATCCGCACCCTGCTGTCGCGTTACCTCGCGGGCCAGAATTTTCGCGTCACCAGCGCCGAGGATGCCGCCGACGCCGCCGCCAAGCTGGCCTCGGTCAGCTTCGACCTGCTAATCGTCGATGTGATGATGCCCGGGCAGAACGGGTTTGAATTCGTCCGCGAATTGCGCAGCCGCAATAACACGGTTCCCGTCATTCTGCTCACAGCCCGGGGCGAAGCCGAAGACCGTATCCAGGGTCTGGAAACCGGGGCCGACGACTATCTGCCCAAACCCTTCGAGCCCCGCGAGTTGACCCTGAGAATCAATGCCATTCTCAAACGCGCGGTACGGCCGACGGCTGTCGCGGCCACTGCGCCGGTGCGGTTCGGCGACTTTGCCTTCGACGCCGTACGCGGCGACCTGAAACGTGGCGAGGAAACCGTGCCGCTGACCACGGGCGAGGCCCAGTTGCTCCGCATCCTTGCTCGCGCCCCGGGGCAAACCGTGCCACGCGCCGCGCTGGCCGATCCCAGCACGCCGGGCGAAAGCCGGGCGGTGGATGTGCAGATCACCCGCCTGCGCCGCAAGATCGAGGCCGATCCGCGCAATCCGCGTTTCCTCCAGACGGTGTGGGGCGAAGGCTATGTGCTCTGGACCGAATAGTCCGCGGTAGGTCGGCATGATGCTGCTCAAGCGCCTGTTGCCCCGCAGCCTGTTCGGTCGCTGGCTGCTGCTGCTGGTTGCCCCCATTGTCGTATTGCAGGCGCTGCTGACCTATATCTTCTACGAACGCCACTGGGACAGCGTGACGCGCCGGCTCGGACTGGCCGTCGCCGGCGAAATCGCCGTGCTGATCGATACCCGTGAAAACCAGGCGAATCCAGCCGTTCTGAGTGCCCTGATGGAGCGACTGAACACCTCGCTCGATATACATGTCGTCTTTCAGGTCGGCGCGGATTTTCCACTCAACATTCCGGCGCCGCGGCGGTACTCGATCCTGGACCGCATGCTGATCCAGGCACTCAGCGAGCGCGTGCAGCAGCCCTATCACATCGATACCCAGCGCAACGACCGCACCATCGTGATCTACGTCAAGCTGCCTGATGCGCTGCTCGTCGCCACCATTCCGGAAAGCCGGGTCTTTTCCACCAGCACGTATGCTTTCGTGATCTGGATGGCAGCTGCTTCAGTGGTGCTGCTCGGGATTGCGGTGCTGTTCCTGCGCAACCAGATCAAGCCGATCCGACGCCTGGCAGAAGCCGCCGACGCTTTCGGCAAAGGGCGCGAGATCACCGAATTCCGGCCTGCCGGCGCCGAGGAAGTGCGCGCCGCCGCGCGCGCCTTCCTGGCTATGCGCGATCGCATTCGCCGTCATATCCGCGAGCGTACCGACATGCTGGCTGGCGTCAGCCACGATCTGCGTACGCCACTGACCCGCATGAAACTGCAGCTTTCGCTGATGCCGGCCGATTCTGAAGTCGACGAATTGCGGCGCGACGTCGACGAGATGGAAAAGATGGTCGGAGCCTATCTGGCCTTTGCTCGCGGCCAGAGCGAGCAACCGGCCGAACCCACCGATCTGGGCAACCTGATCAGCGAACTGGCCGACGATGTACGGCGGCGCGGCCGGGAATTACAGGTCGAGATGCCGCAAGGCCTGACGCTGCCGCTGCGGCGCCTGAGCTTCAAGCGCGCGCTTTCCAATCTGGTGGAGAATGCCCTGCGGTTCGGGCGCAACGTGCGGCTCAGCGTGTCGCATCACGCCAAGGGGGTCGAACTTCGCATAGAGGACGATGGCCCGGGTCTGCCGGAGAAGGAACGTCACAAGGTTTTCCGCCCGTTCTACCGACTGGATCAGGCTCGCCATGGCAGCGGCAATGTTGGCCTCGGCCTGACCATCGCGCGGGATGCCGTGCTTGCTCATGGCGGTGAAATCACGCTGGGCCAGTCTGCGCTGGGCGGCCTGCTTGTAACGATCCGCTTGCCAATCTGACCGCCGGAAATTCAGTCTGCCGGCTTGGGCTCCGGCTCGGCAACCGTGAAGCGGCGCTCGGCCTGCAGGCGGCCATCGCTATCCTTCAGCAGCACGGCCCATTCACCCGGGAAAATGCGCGATTGCGACCAGATGCGCCAGTTCCGGCTGACATCGACGCGCGCCTTCGAGCGGCCGACCTCCTGGTCATTGCGCATCCAGTAAAACCAGAAGGTTTCTCCCGAGCCCACTTGCGTGCAGTCGAGGCGGGCGAAGGCATAGCCGCGCTCGGTACCGGGCGGATAATTCGCTTCGATCACGCCCTGCGGCTCCAGATTCTGGACATTGCGTGTGAGCGCAAACTGACGCACGACGCAATCGTGATCCTGCGCGGCAGCGGGCCGGCCAAGAACAACGAGCGTGGCAATCAGGGCAAGGGCGAAGGTCAGACTGGTCTTTTTTAACATTGGGCTGTCCGTAGACCGGATTGTCGGTCGAGGCCTGATTCGGGTCAATACATCCGTCCGCCATTCGGCACCGGATGGCCCGGCCCGATCAGCACGACTTCATTATCAGGATCAGGCAGGCCGAGCACCAGAATCTCAGACATGAACGCGCCGATCTGGCGGGGCGGAAAATTCACCACAGCGAGGACCTGACGGCCGACTAGCCCATCAGGCTTATAATGGCGGGCGATCTGGGCAGAAGACTTCTTCACGCCAATCGGCTCACCGAAATCGACCCAGACCTTGATCGCCGGCTTGCGGGCCTCGGGAAAGGCCTCGGCCCGGACAATGGTACCGACACGGATATCGACCTTCTGGAAGTCGTCGGAGCTGATGATGCTCATCGCGGTTCTCGCGGCCCAGAAACAGGAACGGGCGGGATTTGTACCCCGCCCGTCGACTGTCTGGCAAATCGCCCGGCCGCGAGGCCGTTACTTCTTCGGCTTGGCAAAAGCCTTCTTGAACTCTTCGAGGTTTTCATTCATGCGCTGATTGATCAGCTCGAACGCTTCGGTGTTGGTCTTCGACAGCATGTCGGCCAGCTCACGCAGATTGCCGACCGCTTTGTCCACGGCGGCCTTGGCCGTGGCTGCATCCGGAACCGAGGCAACGCCGCCCTTCAGGGTGGTGGTGGCATCGGCAACGGCTTCCTGGAAAATTTCGGCCTGGCGCTTGGCCAGGGCCTGATAGCCTTCATAGGCACGCTTGTTCGCCGCCGTCAGGGCTTCGATATTCTTTTGCTGTGCGGCCGCCAGAGCGGTCGGATCGACCCCCGGCACCTTCAGCTCGGAAAACATCTTGCTGACATCGAAACTGGCGAACGGATTGGCAAAAAGATTGTCTGTGGGCTTGGTCATTTTTCGCTCCCGGGCGTTTGGCGCAACATTAGGCCGCGCCGAAAATATAGGCAGGCGACTCGGCGGTCAATGGAATATTGTGCACTGCACAATATTATTTGCAGCAGTATAACCAGCTAGTTACCGAGTTTATCTCGCAACCGCGAGGTAAAGGATCGCCCCGTCAGCCAGCTCAGGGTCTGCCCCAGCCGCTTGTCGAGATGGGCCATGGTGGCCGCCAGATCATGGCTGTCATCCTTAAGCCAAACCCGCAGCGTGTCGAGATAGATTCCGCCCAGCAGCTTGCGCCGCATCGACCCGGCCAAACCGCCAGAATCGAGGCCGGCAGCCGCCAGGGTCCAGTCCAGCCCGCGCCGCAGGCCGCCATGCAGAAAGATCGCCAGGGCCGCCGGGTCGCTGGGCAGTTCGCGCGCCAGGATACGGATCGCCGGCTTATGGGGCGCCAGGGCATCAAACCGGGCCATAACCGCTTCAAACAGCCGGTCCTTGGCCCCATCGGTGTCGCCCGGGGCCATCGTAGAGCCATCCACAGCAGCCAGCATGGCTGCGTCGATACGCCGGGCATATGCCACCAGTAGATCCGTCTTGGTGCCGTGATGACGATACAGATCGCCCAGCGACACGCCGCTGGCTTCTGCCACCTGGGCCAGCGTCACACTGCGCCAGCCATGGTCGGCAACCAGAGCCAGCAGGGTATCGACCGGATCTTTGCTGCCGATGCCCGTGCTCTTGCGCTTTCCAGCGGTTTTCGCTGCCTTCGCCGACTGGGCCATCGCCGCCTCCTTCGTTGACTGTCTTTATCTGGTAGGCGCCCGGGCCAGCGGCAAGCTCAGCCCGCCAGTTCTTTCGAGCGCCGGGTCGCGGCTGCGACCGCCCGCCGCATCATCGGCTCAAGCCCGTCTGGCGCCATCAGCACATCTAGCGCCGCCTGGGTGGTGCCGTTCGGGCTGGTGACGTTCTTTCGCAACTGATCTGGCGTCTCGCTGCTTTGCCGCATCAGCAGACCGGCACCGCAGACCGTTGCCTTTGCCAGCCGGGCAGCCAGATCTGCCGGAATACCGGCGGCTTTCCCGGCTTCCGCCATGCATTCGGTCAGCCAGAAGACATAGGCGGGACCGGAGCCGGATACGGCTGTCACCGCATCGATCAGGTCTTCATCCTCCACCCAGCCGACCTCACCTACCGCCGACAACAGAGCTTCGCAGAAGTTACGTTGCGTCTCGCTGACAGACGGATTGGCGCTGCAAACCGTGATTCCGGCACCAACAGCCGCCGGCGTATTGGGAATACTGCGCACGATCGCCGCAGCACCGCCGAGCAGCTGGTTCAGCCCGGCAATCGTCTTGCCGGCCGCAATCGAAAGAAAACAGGCGCCTTGCCCAGCATAAGTGGCATAAGCCGGGGCCACATCATCCATGACCTGCGGCTTTACCGCGAGGATCACTAGTGCCGGCTGAAAATCTGCGGGAACCGTAGCGGCAGACTGCACTCTGCGTATCCCAGCAGGTAAATCCGCAACCGCAGTCGGTTCCACAACCACAACATCGTTTGCAGCGATGCCTTGGCGCAACCAGCCGGCGAGCAACGCGCCGCCCATTTTTCCACAGCCAACCAGAAGTATGCGCTTCGACATGCTGTTCTCCGGACCTATCCGTTTATTTATTTACAATTGAAACATTTTAGTTGCCGTGCAGTTTAAGACCCGCCAATAGTCCGCAGCCCAATAATAATCAGCCCTGCACCCAGAAAGTATACGGACGCCGTGGACGATAAAAAATACACAGGGCTTTTTGTCGGCGTCCTATTCTTGCAGGCCCTGGCTTGGATTTTAGTGCCCTATCTGACCCTGCCCAACCCGCCATTGGACGTGCTGGAAGGCGTGGCCTGGAGCCGGCATCTAGATTGGGGCTACCATAAGGGGCCGCCGCTCTTTGCCTGGCTGCTTGGCCTCGGCACGACGCTGATGCCTGGCAGCATGTTGCCGCCTCTGATCCTGAGCCAGCTATCGATTGCCGTAACCTACTGGGCGATCTGGCGACTGGCGAAATACCTTCTGGGCCCGCGCGACGCCCTGGTCACCATTTGCCTCACCACACTGATCTATTACTTCAATTACCCCTCGCCGGAATTCAACCCGATCATCCTCCAGCTCGCGTTCTCGGCTCTGGCCGGATCGTTCTTTTATACCGCTCTGATCGAGAACCGGTTGCGAGACTGGGTTATTGTCGGACTCGCTGTCGGCTTCGGCCTCTTGGCACGCTATTCCATCCTGCTGCATCTGGCGCCGATGGCTGTGTTTGCCTTCCTGAACAAGGAGACCCGCGGATTCATGCTGCGGCCCGGTTTCATGCTTGGCTCGGCAATCGGGCTGATCATTATCGCGCCGCATGTTTACTGGGTTTTGGACAACGACTTCTCGCCGTTGCACTATATCGACCGGCGTGCCGGCGTGACCGAAGGCTTTGAACGCATTTCCCAGCCGATCCGCTTTCTCGGCGCACAATTCACCGCCGTGGCGCTCTCCCTGATCGTGCTTGGCTTTGCCGTGCTGCCATTCGGCCGCAACTACGAACCGATGGTCGGGCTACTGCGCCATGGAGCGCTGTCACGCAACTATCTGATTGCCATCGGCCTGACGCCGGCTCTGATCGTTGTGGTCGTCGCTATCGTGATTGGCCGCGGCCCGCGCGCCATGTGGGGCGCTCCGCTCTGGGTCTTTACCCCGCTGATGGCGGTCGCGTTGCTGCGCGACTTCGCCTTGCCACTCTATCGGCGACGCCTTGTGACGATGTGGGCCGTCACCTTTACGCTGCCGGTCATCATTTTTGCCTTCTCCATGACACTGTGGCCAACCATGCCGCAGTTGAAGGGGCGCAATAAACGCACGCATTTCCCAGGTCACGAATTGTCCATGCGGGTGACCGAGGGCTGGCGCAGCCAGACCGATAATCGACGCCTCAACTATGTGATCGGCTCAATGTGGACGGCCGGCAGCGTGGGCTACTACTCGCCCGATCGACCCAAGGTTTTCCAGGATGGCGATGTGAACCAGACCCCATGGATCAACCTGCAGGACGTCCGGCACTGCGGCGCAGTCGTAATCTGGCAAACGCAGGAAGAGGAAGACGGCTTGTCAGCCGTGGTTGCCAACCTGAAGCGGCCGCTGCTCGTACAGTCCGAACTCAAACTGGCCGCACCGCGCTTCGCCCAGCCGACCTCGCGCTTTACCCTCGGTTGGGGAATTATGCCGCCCGAGCCCGATACCGAATGTATCTGACTGTCGGCTGCTGATGCGACGGCAGCAAATCGCTCAGGCTTCGCCGACGCACTCGAACATGGCTGCCGCCACGGCGTCTTCCGGCGTACGCCCGCCCCAGACCAGGAACTGGAAAGCCGGGTAGAAGCGCTCGCATTCCGACAGGCCGATTTCCATCAGGTCCTCGATCTGCTCGGTCGTCGCGCCCAGGCCGCCGCGCAGCAACAAGGCCTGGCGGAAGACCACCATGCCTTCCTCGACCCAGTAATCGAAATGGCCGATCAGGGCCTTCTCGTTCACATAGGCGAGCAGGGAATGCAGATCGCGCCGGCGGTTGGCCGGCACTTTCATGTCGAACGCGCAGGTGAAACTGAGGGCGCCCAACTCGTCGCGCCAGGAGAACCACATCTGATGTTCGCAGTAGCGGCCGGACACCCCGACGGTCAGCTCGTCCTGACCCTGACGGTCGAACGGCCATTCGTGCTCGCCAACGATCTGCTCGACCAGATCGAGCGGATTGAGACGGCTGGAGGTTTCGGTTTCGATCAGAGTCCGCATGCGCTAGCGCTCCCCCTGTGCGGCGGGCCGGTTCTCGGCAAAAAGTCCGGAATGGCTCATCGATATTGACTGGCGGCTGAGAGTGGAAATGATGGGATTTTGGCCCCATCCGGAGACGGCTTCAGCCTTTGCCGAGTATGCCCCCATACCCTCGGCTGACCATAGATATAGGTGTCGCGACACAGAACACACCATAGATTTAGAATATGCGGGGCAAGGAGGGGGTGCAACAGCAGATTTACGAAAAATTCATGAAATTCGCCTGATCCGGACTGAGGTTAGGCAGGATCGACGAATCCGACATTCTGCTTGGATTCGAGCGCGGCAAGACGCTCCGACAGCCGGATATTTTCTTCCCGGGCCGCCGCCGCCATGGCCTTCACGGCCTCGAATTCCTCGCGGGAGACCAGATCCATTTCGGTCAGGGCGCGTTCCAGCCGCTGACGGAACGCCTGTTCCACCTCGCCTTTTACGCCCTGCAGCGTACCGAGCGCGCCAGTGGCGATACGGCTGAGATCATCGAGCAGGCGATTATCGGTCTGCATGGCGCGACTCCGAAGGGGAAACCCTCATTCCGATATGGCCGCCCCGGCCCGGCATCGCAAGCGCCCGGCCTGTGCATTACTTGGTTTTCCACAGCTATTCTGTCCCCGATTCCACTCTGGCCGAGCGGTTGGAAAGACAGGGGGCGGGTGGTAGTTTCGCCGCCCACGCCAAGACTTACCGGCAGATTCATCGTGACCGAGCAGACCACCACCGATACCGCCGTTTCCGGCGAGCGCGCCAACCGCGAAGCCAAGCTGCAGCAGCTGCGCCAGCTTGGCCTCGACCCGTATCTGGCGCCGAAATTCCCGAAATCGCACAAGAACGCGGCGGTACATGAGGCCTTTGCGCAGCTTCAGCCCGATGAACGGGCCGATGAGAGCGTTGCAGTGGCCGGGCGCGTGATGGCGATCCGCAACAGCGGCATGTTCATCGATCTGGTCGACGATACCGTGAAGCTGCAGATTTATACGGGCAAGGAGGATGTGCAGGGTCGCTTTGCCCCCGTCATGAAGGCGCTGGATCTCGGCGACATCATCGGCGTGCGTGGCAAGGTCCGCCGCACCAAGCGCGGCGAGATCACGGTCGACACCGACGAGATCGTGGTGCTGGCCAAGGCGCTGGAACCGCCGCCGGAGAAGTGGCACGGCCTGAAGAATGTCGAGCAGCGTTATCGCCACCGCGAATATGACCTGATCGGCAACGAGGAAAGCCGCGCCACGCTGCGCACCCGTTTCCGTGTGATCCAGACGGTGCGCCAGTTTCTGAACGGCGAAGGCTTCCTGGAAGTCGAGACGCCGATGCTGCACAGCATCCCCGGCGGCGCCATTGCCAAGCCGTTCGAGACCCATCACAACGCGCTGGATATCCCGCTCTACATGCGCATCGCGCCCGAACTGCATCTCAAGCGCCTGGTAATCGGCGGCCTGAGCGAGAAGGTGTTCGAGATCAACCGATGCTTCCGCAACGAAGGCATCTCGCCGCGCCACAATCCCGAATTCACCACCATGGAACTCTATCAGGCCTACGCCGATTACGAGGACATGATGGATATCGCTGAGCGTACCATCGCGCAGGCGGCGATCACGGCCACCGGCAGCACCAAGGTGAAATTCGGCGAGCATGAGATCGATTTCACTCCGCCGTTCCGCCGTGGCACCATGCTCGGTCTGATCGAAGAGCACGGCAAGGTGAAACTCGACGGCCTGGACGATGCCCAGGCGCGCGACGCGGCGAAGCAGGCCGGCGTCGAGATCGCGCCGACGGCCAGCTGGGGCAAGGTGGTGGAAGCCTGCTTCGAGCATTTCGTCGAGCCCAACCTGATCCAGCCGACCCATGTGGTGGCCCTGCCCAAGGCGATCTCGCCCCTGGCCAAGGCCAATCACGCCAATCCGACGATCGCCGAGCGTTTCGAGACCTACTGCAACACCTGGGAAATCGCCAACGCGTTTTCCGAGCTGGCCGACCCGCAGGAACAGCGCGCCCGCTTCGAGGACCAGCAGAGCCAGCGCGATGGCGGCGACGACGAAGCGCATCGTATCGACGAGGATTTCCTGAAAGCCCAGTCCGCCGGCATGATGCCGATGGGCGGCCTTGGCATCGGCATCGACCGCCTGGTCATGCTGCTGACCAATTCGCAAACGATCCGCGAAGTGATCGCCTTCCCGACGCTGCGCCCGCGCACTGAAGGCGCCGGCGAAACCCCGGACGAGTGATGCTGTTCACGCTGGCCTTCCCGGTCATCGACCCGGTGATCTTCTCCATCGGGCCGTTTGCCGTGCGTTGGTATGCCCTCTCCTACATCGTTGGCCTGATTGCCGGCTGGCGCATCGCCATGCGCCTCGCTGCCAAGCCCGAAAGTGAAGTAACGCCGGAACAGATCGACGGCTTCCTGCTTTGGGCCACGCTGGGCGTCGTGCTCGGCGGTCGCCTGGGCTACGTGCTGTTCTACAATCTCGGGTATTACCTTCAGAATCCGGCCGAGATTTTCGCGGTCTGGCAAGGCGGCATGTCTTTCCATGGCGGCATGCTGGGTGTCATCGGCGCAATGGCTGTTTATTGCCGCCTCGCCAAAGTGCCATTCCTCGCCTTCACCGACATCATCGCCTGCGTGGCACCGATCGGGCTGTTCTTCGGCCGCATCGCCAATTTTATCAACGGCGAACTCTGGGGTCGCGTGGCGCCTGATTTTGCCTGGGCCATGGTGTTTCCCACCGGCGGAGATCTGCCGCGCCATCCGAGCCAGCTGTACCAGGCCGTGATGGAGGGCCTGATCCTGTGGATCGTGATCAACGGCCTGCGGTGGAAGACCGATGCGATGAAGCATCCGGGCCAACTATCGGGCGTGTTCCTGATCGGTTATGGCATGGCGCGCATCATCGGCGAGTTGTTCCGTGAACCGGATCGGCAGATCGGCTATCTGATCGCCGGCACAACCATGGGCCAGTGGCTGTCGCTGCCGATGGTACTGTTTGGCATAGGCGTCGTGTGGTGGGCGCGGCGACGGCCGACGGCGTGAGCTCCGCACCGCTTCACGATATCCTGCGCCGCCGCATCGCTGCGGAAGGGCCGATCACCGTTGCGGCCTGGATGGCCGACTGCCTGCTGCATCCCGACCATGGCTATTACCGGAGCCAGGAGGCGATCGGGGTAAGCGGCGATTTCACCACGGCACCGGAAATCAGCCAGATGTTCGGCGAATTGCTCGGCCTGTGGGCCGCCGACTGCTGGCAGAAGCTCGGTACACCGGAACGCTGCTATCTGGTCGAACTCGGCCCCGGCCGCGGCACGCTGATGCGCGATGCCCTGCGGGCGGCGCGCACCCTGCCCGCCTTCCGCGCCGCCATCACACCGGTCCTGATCGAGGCTTCGGCTCGCATGCGCGGTCAGCAGGAAGCCACCCTCACCGCAGAGCAGGCCATCTGGCATGAACAGATCGGCGCAATTCCCAGGGATGCGCCAATCATCCTGCTGGCCAATGAATTTCTCGACGCCCTGCCGGTACGACAGTTCCAGCGCGGTGACGATCGCACATGGCACGAGCGATGCGTCGGTCTGGACGATGATGGCGGCTTCCGGTTCCTGCTCGATCCGCGCGCCCTGCCGTTCGACGATCTGTTGCCGGCGGTGCTGCGCGAAGCACCGCCTGGCGCCCTGCTGGAATCGAGCCCGCCGGTTCGTGCCGTGGCTGTCGAAACCGCGGCGCGGCTGAAGCAACAGGGGGGAGCGGCCCTGTTCATCGATTACGGCTATGCCAAACCTGATTTCGGGGAAACCCTGCAGGCCGTCTATCGCCATACCTATGCCGATCCCTTGCAGAATCCCGGCCTGGCCGACCTGACCGCCCATGTCGATTTCGCCTCATTCGCGCTCGCAGCCAGCCGTGCCGGCGCCGTGGCGCATGGACCGCTGGGCCAGGGCGATTTCCTGCTGCGTCTGGGGATTACAACCCGCGCCGACAAACTCAAGCAATCCAATCCTTCGCAGGCCGGCGATCTGGATCGTGCCGTGCACCGGTTGACCGCGCCCGAAGCGATGGGCACCCTGTTCAAGGTGGTGGCGCTGAGCGCCCCGGATTCGTTCATTCCGGCAGGATTTGCATGACTGTCGCCCATTTAGATATCTCGGCCGATATTGCGCCCGTTACGGCTCCGCTGCTGGCCGGTGTTGCCCATGGCTTTTTCACCCGCCGTGGCGGCGTTTCGCAGGGCCTATATGCTTCGCTGAACTGCGGCCCGGGGTCTTCGGACGCCCCGGATAATGTGATCGCCAATCGCAGCCGCGTGGCAAAAATCCTGCAGGCCCCGCATGGCCTGGCTTCGCTGTATCAGGTCCATGGGCGCGAGGTCGTCGTGGTCGATGGCAGCTACGATCCTGCGGCACGTCCCAAGGCCGATGGCCTGGTGACGGCGCGACGCGGCGTGGCGCTGGGCGTGCTGTCGGCCGATTGTGCGCCGGTATTGTTTTCCGATGCAGACGCCGGCGTGATCGGCGCCTGTCATGCCGGATGGCGCGGCGCACTGGCCGGCATCACTGATGCCACCATCGAGGCGATGGAAAAATTGGGGGCTGCACGTGCACGCATCCGCGCCGCCATCGGCCCCTGCATCGGTCAGAGATCCTATGAAGTCAGCGATCCCTTCCGTACCGAATTCCTGAACGCGGATACCGGGAATGCCGTCTTTTTCGGCGAGGGCCGGCGCCCCGGGCATTGGCAGTTCGATCTGCCGCGCTATTTGCTGCAACGGCTGCAGCGCAGCCGTGTGACAGCCGAAGATCTTGGCCTCGATACCTGCAGCGATCCGGCACGCTTTTACAGTTATCGCCGCATGACCCTGGCCGGTGAAGCCGATTACGGGCGGCAAGTCTCGGCGATTGCCTTGCCGGTGTGATCCCGGCCATGCCGCATCTGTTTTTCTTTATGGTCCTGTGTCTTCTCGGTCTGATGGTGAGCTGTGTTATCGGTTAGGTCTCTTTCCCTTCTGCTCGTTGTCGCCAGCCTGGCGGCCTGCCAGCCACTGCCGCAGCCGTTCCAGGCGGACCGCCGCGCCAAGGCCGCCAATACCCTGCTGCGCCCTGTTGGCGAGACCAGCGTCTTTGTCACGCCGGTTGCCGGCCTGCCCGAACCCGACGGCCGGGCCATGGCCGAGGCGCTGGCGACAGCTCTGGCGGAAAAGGACATCCCGGCCAGCGCCACGGCCCGCAACCGCCTGTCATCTGTGCTCAGTGTGACCCTGGAGCCACGCGGCAACGATACGGCCTGGCGCTGGAGCGAACGCCTGTCCGACAACAGCGAGGTGAGCGAGCCGGCCCAGCCGCTCGGCATCGGCCTGGCCCGATTGAACGATCCGGCCGCAATCAAACAGGCGGCGAAGACCATGGCGACCGGCATTGCCGGCCGCCTGAACGAGGCGCTGGCCGCTACGGCCCCGGTCGACACCGGGCCGGCTAAGTTAGCCGTGAAGGATTGCACCGGTGCGCCCGGCGACGGCAACCGCGCCCTGCGCCAGGCGATGCGCGAGCTGTTGATCCTGGGCGGCCAGGCGCCCCTGCCGGGACCGGAAGGTGCCGACTACGTCATCAGTTGCGACGTGAAAGTCTGGGAAGACAGCCCGGGTTCCGAACGTGTGGCCATTGAATGGGTGCTGCAGGCTGCCGATGGCAGCCGTCTGGGCGAGGTGAAACAGGGGAATCGCATCCCCCGCGGCCAGCTGGCCCAGGCCTGGGGCAACACCGCCCATATCATCGCCCAGGGCGGCTGGCAGGGCCTGAGCGAGATCATCGAGACCCAGCGTCGCGGAAAACCGGCCCTTCGCCCCTTAAAATCCTGAAATATCTGGATTTTTGCCGGTTTACAGGCTGCCCCACGGCGGGTATAGTCCGCGCGATTTTTCCCCCCGGATTCCGGTCCATCCACAGAGCGCAGTCATGAAGGTTTTGGCGGGTAACTCCAATCGTCCGCTTGCGGAAGCCATTGCGGCGTATCTGTCGGTCCCGCTTGCCAAGGCCAGCGTCCGCCGGTTCTCCGACATGGAGGTGTTTGTCGAGATTCACGAGAATGTCCGCGGCGAGGATGTCTTCGTGATCCAGTCGACCTCGTATCCGGCGAACGACCATCTGATGGAACTGCTGGTCTGCATCGATGCGCTCAAGCGCTCGTCGGCCCGCCGCATCACCGCCGTGCTGCCCTATTTCGGCTATGCCCGCCAGGATCGCAAGCCCGGCCCGCGCACCCCGATCTCGGCCAAGCTGGTGGCCAACCTGATCACCGCTGCCGGCGCCAACCGCGTGCTGACGCTGGATCTCCATGCCGGCCAGATCCAGGGTTTCTTCGATATCCCGACCGACAACCTGATGGGCGGTCCGGTCCTGACCGCCGACATCAAGCAGCATCTGCAGGGCGATGACCTTATGGTCGTATCACCCGACGTGGGCGGCGTGGTGCGTGCGCGCAATATCGCCAAGCGCCTGGATGCCGACCTCGCCATCGTCGACAAGCGCCGCGAAAAGGCCGGCGTTTCAGAAGTGATGAACATCATCGGCGACGTCGAAGGCCGCCGCTGCATCCTAGTCGACGACATCGTCGACTCCGCCGGCACGCTCTGCAACGCCGCCGAGGCGCTGAAGAAGCATGGCGCCAAGTCGGTCTTCGCCTATGTGACCCACGGCGTGCTGTCGGGCGGTGCGGTTGCCCGCGTCACCGCCAGCCAGCTAGAAGGCCTGGTCATCACCGATTCCATTCTGGCCACCGAAGCGGTGCGCTTGGCCCGCAATATCCGTCAGGTCTCGATCGCGCCGCTGATCGGCGAGGCGATGCGACGGATCAGCGAGGAGACTTCGGTCTCCAGCCTGTTCGATTAAAGTTTCAGAGTTTCGGCGCGCGGCACCCCTGGAGGCCGGCGTCGGAAACGGACCGGCATGGTGCCGGCGCCGTATCTAAGCAAGGAGCGCATTATGCGTGACGTAACCACCATCGCCGCCGAGGCGAGGTCGAGGGCCGGCAAGGGGACCGCCCGTGCAACGCGACTGAAGGGTCGTGTGCCGGGGGTCATCTATGGCGAAAAGCAGACCCCGGAGCTCATCTCGGTTGAAAGTCGTGAACTGCTGAAGGAGCTGCACAAAGGCAACTTCTTCTCGCGTCTGTTCACTGTTGATATTGCTGGCAAGACCGAACGGGTCCTCGCCCGCGACGTGCAGCTCGACCCGGTCACCGACCGGCCGATCCATGTCGACTTCCAGCGCATTGGCAAGGACTCGAAGGTCCGCATCTTCATCCCGGTGCACTTCGAGAACCAGGACCAGTCCCCGGGCATCAAGAAGGGCGGCGTGCTGAACATCGTGCGCCACGAAGTCGAGTTCTTCGTCCAGCCCGACAACATCCCCGAGAGCCTGACGATCAGCCTGGCGGGCATGGATATCGGTCATTCGATCCATATCTCGGCCTTCACCCTGCCTGCCGGCGTCAAGGCGGTGATCCAGGATCGCGACTTCACCGTTGCGACCATCGCCGCCCCGACCAAGGAAGAAGAAGCTGCGCCGAAGGCGGAAGCTGTTGCTGCCGCTCCGGCCGCGGCTGCGGGCGCCAAGGCCGCTGCTCCGGCTGCCGGCGCCAAGGCCGCTCCGGCTGCTGCCGCCAAGCCGGCAGCGAAGCCGGCTGCCAAGAAGTAAGTCTGACGCAGGCGGCGCATCACTGGTGCGCCGCCTGCTCCTCTCTCTTTTCTCTGCCGGACGCTGAACCGCCATGCTGCTTCTCGTCGGACTGGGCAACCCGGGCAGCGAACACAAGCGGCAGCGCCACAATGTTGGCTTCATGGCCGTCGATGCCATCGCCGAACGCCATAATTTTCAGCCCTTCAGAAAGCGTTTTCAGGGCGAGATCGCCGAGGGCGTCCTGAACGGCACCAAGACCCTGCTGCTGAAACCGCAGACCTATATGAACCTTTCGGGCAAGTCGGTCGGCGAAGCGGCGCATTTCTACAAGATTCCGCCGCAACAGGTGGTGGTCGCCCATGACGAGCTGGATCTCGCCGCGGGCAAGATCCGAATGAAGATCGGCGGCGGTCATGCCGGGCATAACGGCCTGCGCTCCATCGACGCGGCGATCGGCCCCGACTACCGCCGCCTGCGCATCGGCATCGGTCATCCCGGCAAGGACCGCGTGCTGGGCTACGTGCTGCAGAATTTCCATACGGACGAGCATGTTTGGCTCGATCCATTGCTGGGGGCCATGGCTGCAGAGGCCGGTTATCTGGCGAAGAATGACGATGCCGGCTTCATGACCAAGGTGGCGCTGTTGCTACAGCCGCCCAAGGCCGAAAAGCCCCAGACCGAAAAGCCGAAGGCCGAGAAGCCGAAAGCGAACAAGACCAACAAGACAGACTCGAAGGACGCGTAACATGGGTTTCAAATGCGGCATCGTCGGCCTCCCCAATGTCGGCAAGTCGACGCTGTTCAATGCGCTGACGCAGACGGCAGCGGCGCAGGCGGCCAATTATCCTTTCTGCACCATCGAGCCGAATACCGGCCTTGTCGGTGTGCCCGATGAACGTCTCGACGTGCTGGCGCAGATCGCCAGCTCGCAGAAGATCATCCCGACGCAGCTCACCTTCGTCGACATCGCCGGCCTGGTGCGCGGCGCCTCGAAAGGCGAAGGCCTGGGCAACCAGTTCCTCGCGCATATCCGCGAGGTCGATGCGATCTGCCATGTGCTGCGCTGCTTCGAAGACGGCGACATCACCCATGTGGAAGGCAAAGTCGATCCCGTCGCCGATGCCGACACCGTCGAGACCGAACTGATGCTGTCGGACCTCGAAAGCCTGGAGCGTCGCACCGAGCAGACCGCCAAGCGCGCCAAGCAGGGCAACGAGGAAGAAAAGGCCCGCCTCGCCGTCATGGAAAAGGTGCTGGTGGCCCTGCGCGCAGGCAAACCGGCCCGCACCGTGGTGCCGACCGAGGACGAGAAGAAGCTCTACAAGGAGCTGATGCTGATCACCGCCAAGCCGGTGCTGTATGTCTGCAATGTGGAGGAAGCCTCGGCCGCCGAGGGCAATGCCTTCTCGGCCCGGGTAAAGGCCAAGGCCGATGCCGAGGGCGCCGCCATGGTAGTGATCTCGGCTGCCATCGAGTCCGAAGTCGCCCAGCTCGACAGCGACGAGGAAAAGACCGCCTTCCTGGCCGATCTGGGCCTGAAGGAAACCGGCCTGACCCGGGTGATCCGTGCCGGCTACGGCCTGCTCGAGCTGCTCACCTTCTTCACCGTCGGTCCCAAGGAAGCCCGGGCCTGGACCGTGCGCAAAGGCGCCAAGGCGCCGGAAGCGGCCGGCGTCATCCACACCGATTTCGAGAAGGGCTTCATCCGCTCTGAAACCATTGCCTATACCGACTATGTAGCCGGCAAGGGCGAAGCCGGCGCCCGCGACGCCGGGAAATTGCGGCTGGAAGGCAAGGAGTACATCGTGCAGGATGGCGACGTCCTGCATTTCCGCTTCAACACCTAAGAGCTGCCCAAAGAGCCACCATGAAATACCTAGAGGATTTCACCGTCGGGCAGACGATGACCTATCCGCCCCACACGGTGAGCGAAGACGAAATCATCGCCTTCGCGCGCGCCTACGACCCGCAACCCTTCCATCTCGACAAGGAGGCCGCCAAGCAATCGCTGTTTGGCGGCCTTTGCGCATCAGGCTGGCACACCGCCGGCCTGATGATGCGCATGCTGGTCGATAACATGATCGGCAAATACGCCAGCATGGGATCGCCCGGCGTGGACCAGCTGCGCTGGGTCAAACCGGTTTTTCCCGGCGACACGCTGCAGCTGAGCGGTGAAATCCTTGATGTCAAATTCTCCCAGTCCAAACCGGATCGCGGCGTCATCACCTCGCGCTACGAAATGCGCAACCAGAACGGCGATGTGGTGCTGACCATGCAGGCCAAGGGCATGTATGCCCGCCGGCCGCCGCAGTCCCAATCCTCTGGGGCCTGAGGCGCGCCATGCAGTATTACGAAGATATCCAGCCCGGTACGGTGCGCGAGATCGGCAGCCACACCTTCACCGAAGCGGCCATCGTTGAATTCGCCCGGCAGTTCGACCCCCAGTCCTTCCATATCGATCCGGTCGCGGCAAAGCAGTCGGCATTCGGCGGCATCATCGCCTCGGGCTGGCATACTGCCTCCACCGTGATGCGCATGATCGTCGATTCCGCCATCGAGGTGGAAGCCAGCCTCGGTTCGCCCGGCTTCGACGACCTCGCCTGGCTCAAGCCCGTGCGCCCCGGCGACACCATCCGGGGGCGCATGACCTGCATCGACAAGACGCCGTCGCGCAGCCGGCCGGGCATCGGCTCTGCCCGTTTCCTGATCGAAGCCTTCAACCAGAATAACGAGCTGGTCATGCGCTATACCAGCATCGGCATCATGCGTTTCCGCAACCCCACCTGATCCGGAGATCGTTATGGGTACGATGACCAGCCTGACTGCCGCCGATGGCCACCGTTTCGGCGCCTATATCGCCGAGCCGAAAGGCACGCCCAAGGGCGGCATCGTGGTGATCCAGGAAATCTTTGGCGTGAACAGCCATATCCGGGCCGTCAGCGATGGCTACGCCGCCGACGGCTATTACGTAATCGCCCCGGCGATCTTCGACCGCATCCAGCCTGGAGTCGATCTGGGCTATACCGGCGACGACATGACCAAAGCGCGCGAAATCCGTGGCAAGATGACCTGGGATGGCGTGTTGAAAGACGTCACGGTTGCTGTCGCGGCTGCGGCCCAGGCCGGACGCGTCGGCACCGTGGGTTATTGCTATGGCGGTGGCGTCACCTGGAAGATGGCCTATGCCGTGTCCGGCGTTGCCGCCGCTGTGGGCTATTATGGCGGCCCCTGGGGCGAACTGAAGGACGAGGCGCCGAAAGCCCCGTCCCTGCTGCATTTCGGCGCACTCGACAAGATGATTCCGCTCAGCCTGGCCGAGGAGCTGAAGGTGAAACATCCCTTCATCACCACCCATGTCTATGACGCCGACCATGGCTTCAACTGCGACCAGCGCGCAACTTACAATGCCGCCGCTGCCGTGACGGCGCGACGTCGCACCCTAGCCTTCTTCGACGCCCTGCTCTGAAGTTTCCTCAGCCGCGACTGGAAAACTCCAGGAAGCAGCCATTCGCGGCCTCGGCGGGCACCAGCACGGTACCATCCAGGCTGCGTTCATGGGCAATGCCGGCAGCCTTGAAATAGGCCGCCGCCGCTTCCGTGTTGTGGACGCGGAAACGCATGCCGGCCACAAAGGGCGTCGGGCGCGGCTGATGTGTCAGGTCCGGGAACAGCGTATCGAGATCGTCGGGTGTGACGAACAGCAGCGTCTCGCGGCCAGTACGCACCGCAACCATACGGTCGGTTCGTACTGCTGCGCCGGCACCGACCAGCTTTTCATACGCCAGTTCCAGCGCCACCGGATTCTCGGTCACAATAATGACGCCGCTGATATGTTCCGCGCCATTGGGATGCACCAGCCATTCCGGTTTGCGCAGCATCTCCGGCGTCAGGTGCTGGCACAGGAACAGCGAGAGGTCCGGCGTGGCCTCAGTCGGCAGATGTATCAGGCTGAAGGCCGGCAGCACGGTCCCCTCGGGCAGTTCCAGCTCGCGCTTCAGATCCTGTGGCGCCGAAGGCTTGAAGCCCGAGGCGGTCAGCTCCGCCACAGCTGCGGCAGAGTCATCGATGCCCAGCGCCACCTTGTGCACGCCCTCGCCCCTGGTCTGCAGTGCCTCTTCCATGCCGGCGGTGTAGCCACCCGCCTCGGCAATGCCGAGCAGCTCATGGTAGTTGGTGGGGAACATCACGCAGTAATTGCCTGTGGCCCAGCCGATATGGCGGCCACGTGGCGTCACCGTGAAGCCGAGCCGCTGCCAGGTCTTACGGGCGGCTTCCAGATCGGCCACCGCCAGCACGGTGTGATCGAGGCCGATGATGTGATGCGCCACGGCGATACTCCGGGAAAAAACTCAGTGTCCGTCGAATTCGCAGAGCGACAGGACCTCGACATTGAGCGCTTCCAGCCGTTTGCGGCCACCCAGTTCGGGCAGGTCGATGATGAAGGAGCAGCCGACCACATTACCCTTGTGCGCGCGGATCAGCTTGATCGCCGCCTCGGCCGTGCCGCCGGTGGCGATCAGGTCATCGACAATCAGCACATTCTCGCCCGGCTGGATGGCATCGACATGGATTTCCATCGAATCGGTGCCGTATTCCAGCTGGTATTCCTGCGACATGGTCTTCCAGGGCAGCTTGCCGCGCTTGCGCACCGGCACAAAGCCGACTGAAAGCTGATGGGCGATGGCGCCGCCGAGAATGAAGCCGCGCGCCTCGATGCCCACCACCTTGTCGATCCGGGTGCCGGCCAGCGGCTGCACCATTTCGTCAACGGTCTTGCGGAAGCCGCGAGCGTCCTGCAGCAGCGTGGTGATGTCGCGGAACATGATGCCCGGCTTCGGATAGTCGGGAATGGCGCGAATCTTGTCCTTAATACCCTGCATGATTGCGGGTTCCTTCCTATGGTCAGGCCTTGAGGATACGGCCGGCGACCGCATCGAGTTTTTTCAGTACCTTGGGGTCGCGCTTTTCTGGCGCAGTGATCAATGCCGTGTCCAGAACCCGGTCGCAACCCTGCGGGCAATGATCGGGGCGTTCGCGCAGATAAGGCACCGTCTTTGCCACCAGCGACTGGCCCTTCTCGGCATTGCCAAGCAGCACGCGGATAACGGCGGCGACGTCCACATGATCGTGATCCGGATGCCAGCAGTCATAATCGGTGACCATGGCAACCGAGGCGTAGCAAAGCTCGGCTTCGCGGGCCAGCTTGGCCTCTGGTGCATTGGTCATGCCGATCACGTCGCAGCCCCAGCTCTTGTACAGGAAGCTTTCGGCCTGGGTGGAGAATTGCGGCCCTTCCATGCACAGATAGGTGCCACCGCGCTGCGCCGTGATGCCGGCGTCCTTCGCGGCCGCCTCCAGCGCATCGCCCAGGCGCGAGCAGACCGGATGAGCCGCCGAGACATGGGCCACCATACCGGTGCTGAAAAAACTCTTCTGCCGCATGAAGGTGCGGTCGATGAACTGATCGACGATCACGAAACTGCCCGGCGGCAGATGTTCCTTGAACGAGCCGCAGGCCGAAACCGAGATCACATCATGACAGCCAACACGCTTGAGCGCATCGATATTGGCGCGATAATTCACTTCGGACGGTGAATGGACATGGCCACGGCCATGGCGCGGCAGGAAGACCAGCTCGGCACCATCCAGCTCCCCGAACAGCAATTCGTCGGACGGGTCGCCCCAGGGCGTGGAAACCTTGCGCCACTTCGTCTTCTTCAGGCCGGCCATGCCATAGAGGCCGCTGCCGCCCAGCACCCCGATGCGGACCAGGTCGCCCTTCTTGGCGATATGCGGCTTCGGGATGCCGGCCGATTTGTTGCCGCCCGCCACCGACTTCGCGGCAGCCCTGGCCACGGCGGCGGCAGACGTCGTCACTTTGCGAACCAGCGTTTTGGCCTTGGCTTTCGCAGCGGGTTTTTTCGCCGGCTTGCGGGCCGGCGCCGCTTTCTTCTTCGCTTTTGCCATGGCTGAAAATCTCCGTCTAGACCGGCCGAACGCCGCGCGAGACTTAAGCAAACCGCCCCTTGCGGCGCAACAAAAAAGGCCGCCGTTTCCGGCGGCCTTTTCCTAACTTGATTGAGATCCGATCAGTGCAGCTTGGCCCAGATGCGCTTCTTGGCGAAGAAGAACAGGCCGGTCAGCACCACCAGGAACACCATCACCTTGAAGCCCAGGCGCTTGCGATCTTCCAGCTTGGGCTCGGCGGCCCACATCAGGAAGGCCGATACGTCATGCGCCATCTGCTCGACACTGGCCTTGGTGCCATCGGCATAGGTCACCTGGTCGTCGTTGAGCGGCTTGGGCATCGCGATCTGATGGCCCGGGAAATACTCGTTGTAATGCAGGCCTTCGCCCAACGTGGTGCCGGCCGGAGCCGTCTTGTAGCCCACCATGAGGGCATGGATGTAATCCGGACCCTGCGCGCGAGCCTTGGCGATCAGCGACAGATCGAGCGGATAGGCGCCACCGTTGGAAGCACGCGCCGCCTTCTCGTTCGGGAAGGGTGACGGGAACTTGTCGGAGGCCAGCCCCGGGCGCTTGAACATCTCGCCCTGGTCGTTCGGGCCGTCATTGACCTCGAAGGTGGCCGCCAGAGCCTTCACTTCGGCATCGTTGAAACCGATGTCCTTCAGATTGCGGAACGCGACATACTTCATCGCGTGGCAGGCCGAACAGACTTCCTTATAGACCTGATAGCCGCGCTGCAGCTCGCCACGGTCGAACGTGCCGAACGGGCCGTTGAAGCTCCAGTTCTGCTTAGGTGCCACCGTTTCGTTGCCCGCGGCAAAGGCCGGGGCCGTCAGACCCAGAGGCAGGGCCAGGGTCAGGGCGGCGAGGATCGCACGCATGGTCATCGTCTTCATGGTTCGATCCCCCTTACGCTTTGCTGCCGGCGGCGCCAGTGGCGTCGCCTTTAAGCACAGCCTCGCTAATCGAGGCAGGCAGCTTCAGCGGCTTCTCGAACCAGCCGACCAGCGGCATCAGGATGAGGAAGTGCGCGAAGTAATACACGGTGCAGACGCGGCCAATCACCAGGGCCATGCCTTCCGGCGGCAGGCCGCCAGCATAGGTCAGACCGACGCAGGCGATCAGGAAGACCCAGAACAGCTGCTTGTAGATCGGGCGGAACTTGGCCGACCGCACCTTACTGGTGTCGAGCCAAGGCAGCAGGAACAGGATCAGGATCGCGCCGAACATCAGCAGCACGCCGCCCAGCTTGTCGGGCACCGAACGCAGGATCGCGTAGAACGGCAGGAAGTACCATTCCGGCACGATATGCTCCGGCGTCACCAGCGGGTTCGCCGGGATGTAATTGTCCGGGTGGCCCATGAAGTTCGGGGCATAGAACAGGAAGAAGCTGAAGAAGATCAGGAACACGCCCACGCCGAACGCATCCTTGATCGTGTAGTACGGATGGAACGGGATGCGGTCCTGCGGGCCCTTGGTATCGATGCCCAGCGGGTTGTTGGACCCATGCTGATGCAGCGCCAGCACGTGCAGGATCACGATGCCGACGATCACGAACGGCAGCAGGTAGTGCAGCGAGAAGAAACGGTTCAGCGTCGGGTTGTCGACGGCGAAGCCGCCCCACAGCCAGGTCACGATCGGCTCGCCGACCAGCGGGATGGCCGAGAACAGGTTGGTGATCACGGTGGCGCCCCAGAAGCTCATCTGGCCCCAGGGAAGCACGTAGCCCATGAAAGCGGTCGCCATCATCAGCAGGAAGATGATCAGGCCGAGGAACCACAGAATTTCGCGCGGCGCCTTGTACGATCCGTAGTACAGACCGCGGAAAATGTGGATGTAAACCACGATGAAGAACATCGAGGCGCCGTTGGCGTGCATGTAGCGCAGCAGCCAGCCATAGTTCACGTCGCGCATGATGTGCTCGACCGAGTCGAAGGCCATCAGGGTATGCGGCGTATAATGCATGACCAACACGATGCCGGTGAGGATCTGGACCACCAGGCAGAGGCCGGCAAGCGAGCCGAAATTCCACCAGTAGCTCAGATTCTTCGGCGTCGGGTACTGGGTGCCGACCATGTGGTCGAGCGTGGAGAAGACCGGCAAGCGGTATTCGATCCACTTGACGAGCGGGTTGGCAAAGAAGCCGGAATTGTTGTCAGCCATCGGTTGGGGTCCTTAGCCGATGCGGATGCGGGTATCGTTGAGGAAGGCGTACTGCGGCACGGGCAGGTTCGCCGGCGCAGGGCCTTTGCGGATGCGGCCCGAGGTATCGTAGTGCGAGCCGTGGCAGGGGCAGAACCAGCCGCCGAAATCGCCCTTCTGGCCGAGCGGCACGCAGCCCAGATGGGTGCACACGCCCATCATGACCAGCCATTCGGGCTTCTTCACGCGGTCGGCGTCCTTGGCCGGATCCGGCAGGGCAGCCGTGTCGTCCTTCTGCGCCTGCTCGATCTCCGCAGGCGTACGATGCCGCACGAAGACCGGCTTGCCACGCCACAGCAGGGTGACGCTCTGGCCGGCGGCGATCTGGCTGAGATCAACTTCGGTGCTGGACAGCGCCAGCACGTCGGCCGACGGGTTCATCTGATGCACGAACGGCCAGATGGCTGCTGCCGCACCCACCGCACCGAACGCCCCCGCAGCGATGACAATAAAGTCCCGCCGGGTCGGCTCGGTCGTCCCGGCCGTCTGGGTCCCTGTCCCTGCCATAGATCCCTCGAAGATAATAAGACTTGGAAACGTGACGCGATATTTCTCACTATATGTTGGCGAAGTCCAGCACTTAGCCGGACGGATGCGACAGGTTGCCGCAGGGGTCTTGAGGTTGGAATCACGCCGGCAAACCGCCAAAAAACCGATAGCGCTTCGCAGCGTCCCGAAGCCCGATTCAGAACCCCCTTTGGAAGGCCATGCGGCTCGCCCTTTTTGAACCCGATCTGCCGCCCAATCTGGGCACGATTCTGCGCTTGGGTGCCTGCCTGGCAATACCGGTGCATGTCATCGAACCCTGCGGCTTCCCCTTTTCCGTCCAGACCGTGCGGCGCAGCGCCCTGGACTATCTGGAGCATGCCGAGATCCACCAGCATCTCAGCTGGCAGCATTTCCTGGCCGAGAAACCGCCCGGCCGCCTGCTGCTGATGACCACCAAGGCAGCCGTACCTTATACGGAGTTCCGGTTTGCCGCCGACGACATCCTGCTGATGGGTCGGGAAACCAAGGGCGCGCCCGATTATGTGCACGAGGCCGCCGATGCCCGGCTGGTCATCCCGATCCGCGCCGGTTTGCGCTCGATCAATGTCGCAACCGCAGCCGCCATGGTACTGGGCGAGGCCCTGCGGCAATGCGATGCCTTTCCGTCGCGTCCCGCCGGGATGCAGCAAGGAGACCCGCAATCATGAGTGACGCCCTGCACGCCGATCCTGCCATTGCCGAACGCCAGCAGCGCGCGCGGACCTGGTTCGAGGAATTGCGCAACCGCATCTGCTCCGCCTTCGAAAAACTGGAAGACGACCTGACCGGCCCCCTCAGCAGCCGTCCCGCCGGGCGCTTCGAGCGCCAGCCGTGGGACCGCCCGGGCGGCGGCGGCGGCGTGATGAGCGTCATGCGGGGCCGGGTCTTCGAAAAAGTCGGCGTCAACATTTCCACCGTGCATGGCGAATTCAGCGAAGAGTTCCGCAAGCAGATACACGGTGCGGGTACGGATGGACGCTTCTGGGCATCCGGCATCTCTCTGGTGGCGCATATGCAGTCGCCGAAAGTGCCCGCCGTGCACATGAACACCCGCTTCCTGGTCACCAGCAAGGCCTGGTTCGGCGGCGGCGCCGATCTCACACCCATGGTTCCCGACGAAACCGACACCGCCAGCTTCCATGCGGCGCTCAAGAGCGCCTGCGACCGCGCCGATCCGGGCTACTACCCGCGATTCAAACAGTGGTGCGACGATTATTTCTACCTGCCCCACCGTAACGAGCCACGCGGCGTCGGCGGAATCTTCTTTGATCAACTCGACAGCGGCGACTGGGAACGCGATTTCGCATTCACAAAATCGGTCGGCGAATCGTTCCTCGAATCATATCCAAAAATCGTGCGCCGAAGCCTGAACGATTCGTGGTCGGCGGCCGAAAGAGAGCACCAACTGGTCCGTCGCGGACGCTATGTCGAGTTTAATTTGCTCTACGATCGCGGCACCACATTCGGTCTGAAAACCGGTGGCAACACAGAAGCGATTCTAATGTCGATGCCGCCGGAAGTGAAATGGCTGTGATTAAAAAAGACCAGATTTCATGCGGCTTTTTTGCACGTCGTAATTCTCGCAAGTCATCGCGCGCGTTTTACTTGAGCAATGCTTTTTCGTTCGCGCGACATGCCGTCGAGTGTTGCGGATTAGATACGCGCTTAACCATTTTTTAAGCGCGCGCAAGATTTAGTGGTTAATACTGCAGCGTTGTGCTACAGATATACCTGTTCGGGAAACATTTCCCGAAAACTTCGTTGCGGTGAAAACCGCACTCTAATCCATGGAGGAGAAACTCATGGCTGCGAAGAAAAAGGCCGCTAAGAAGAAAGTGGCGAAGAAGGTTGTGAAGGCTAAGAAGGCCCCCAAGGCCAAGAAGAAGGCTGCCAAGAAGAAGGCTGCCAAGAAGAAGTAAAGTTAGTACCTGAGTTTGTGGTCTCGAGCTCCACATCGACGTCCGGGTTTGCGGCGCCGACGTGGAGCTCGAGTTCTTTTAGGGACCTGGCCATCTTTACTTGATGCGCCGCTGACAACAGTCCCATCGGCCGGAAAATCGGCCAATATTCTTTGAAAATCAAAAATTTAGCCTAGGATCGACTAGCTTCGCTATTGCTGAGCCGTCATTTGCACGCGCTGCAGCAATCGCTGCATGCAGGCCTCGCGGTTCGGCCGGAAACCTTCCCCTGCCCACCATTCCTCCAGTTCCTTGAGCAGGGCGCTGACCGTCGGTCCGGGCGTGAAGCCCACCGCGAGGACATCGGCCCCGCGCAGGGGAAAAACCGGGCGGCGCCAGGTGGTGCTGGCCACGGCAAGCCGGATCGCCAGGTCTTCATCCAGAAGACCGGCGCTTGCTGCCAGCAGGGCGTGATCGCGGCAGCGCTCGACGCCGGCCCGATAGAACGCAACCTGATGGGACGATTCGTCCGCCACAGCGGCCGGATCGAATGGCGGCGGTGCCAGCAGACCCTCCATACGAAGGCGCTGGGCATTCGACAGCTTCAGCCGGTCAGCGATCCGACCGGCACAGACTGCATCATCGGCAGGGAGCAGCACGGCCATGCGCGGCCAGACCTCGGGCTGCACCTCGCTCTGCATCGCCAGTGTCTGCTGCAGGGCAACCAGGCGGCCGAAGCGGATCGCATCGAACTGCGCCTCAGGCAACAACGCCGGTAGCACCCCGCTGTCCTGCATCAGCAGCAGGGCATCCCCTGCATTGGGCAGGGCCAGGATTTTCAGAAGCTCGTCGCGCACCCGCTCGCCCGACAGGCGCTCCAGCTGATCCGCCGCCGCCGCACAGGCCGCCAGGGACGCCACATCCGGTGCCCCTTTGGCAAAACGGGCGTGGAAACGGAAAAACCGCAGCACCCGCAGATAATCCTCTGCCACGCGGGCTGCCGGGTCGCCGATAAAGCGCACGATACCTGCCGCCAGATCAGCGCGGCCGTCGGTGAAATCATGCAGCCTGCCGTCGGCATCGGCATACAGCGCATTGATGGTGAAATCGCGCCGGGCCGCATCCTCGGCCCAGTCGCTGCCGAAAGAGACGACCGCATGGCGGCCATCGGTGGCAACATCGCGGCGCAGGGTCGTGACCTGGAAGGTCGCCGGGGGCACAACGGCGGTAACAGTGCCATGGGCAAGGCCGGTGGGCACCGCCTTCAGCCTGGCCTTCTCCAGCCGCTTGATGACAGTGTCCGGCATTTCGGTGGTTGCCAGATCAATATCCTCGGGCTGCAGGCCCAGGATGGCATCTCGCACGCAGCCGCCGACGAAACGCACCGTGGCGCCGCCGGCAGACAGGGCCTGCAACAGGGCAAGCGTGGGGGCCGCCGTCATCCAGCCGGGCGCGGAGATGCGGTCGGGCAGAGCCATGGCGGCTTACTGACCGATGCGGCCGGGCACCACCCGGCCATCCTCGAAGCGGGCCGGCGCATAAGAGCCCAGCTCTTCGTCGAAGAAGGCGCCCCAGATCACGAAGCTGAGGATCATGAGCAGCAGGCCGATAGCGGCGAGCCAGTACCAGGGCGTGACCTCGGGGCCATCCTTGCCGCTGCGCTTCACATGCCAGATGTAGACGCCGTAGAGAAGGAACGGCAGCAGCAGCGGCAGGATGTGGACGATAATGCGGCTCACAGCCCGCCCCCAGTCTGTATATCGGCCTGTATATCGGCGGTCTGGGCGTCGCCATGCAGCAGGTCATGCAGATTACGCAACATGCCGGCGGTGGCGCCCCAGATGTAATAGTCGCCATAGGGCATGGCCCACCAGTGGCGTTCCACGCCGTTGAATACGCCTTTATGGCGCTGGTGGTTGCGCTGGTCCATGAGGAAGGCCAGCGGCACCTCGAAGACCTCGGCCACCTCGTCACGGGCCAGCGTCAACGCAAAACCCGGTCGCACCAGGCCGACCACCGGCACCACCACGAAGCCAGTGCCCGTCACATAGGGGTCCAGTGCACCCAGAATGGTGACATGGCCGCGATCCAGTCCGATCTCCTCCTCGGTCTCACGCAGCGCCGTGGCAATCACATCGGGATCTTCCTGGTCGACGCGGCCGCCGGGAAAGCTCACCTGGCCGGCATGGTTGGAAAGATGCGCGGTGCGCTTGGTCAGGATGACCCGCTCGCTGTCATCATAGGCGACCAGCGGCACCAGCACGGCAGCCGGCATCAGCGGGCCTTTGCGCGCCGGCTGAAAGCCGGGATTGAGCTGGAAGTCGCCTTTGCCGGCCGCATGATAGTCGCGCGGAATCGCGTCGAAGGCCGGCACCGGCTGCAGCTTGCTGCGCAGGCGTTCGACAGCAGGCGTGCTGTCGATGATCAGCGGTGCGGCGGAATTCATGCCGCGTCTCCCATGACGAAAAACTGTCCCGCACTCTGCAGGCCCAGCACGGCCCGGCCATCCAGCATGCGCTCTTCCGCCATCTCGACCAGTTGATAGTAAACCGGCCGGGCGATCAGGGCCTCAAGCCGGTCCCGCACAAGGATATAAGGAGATGGCTCGCCGCTCTGCGGGTTGATCTCGATATGCAATGGATGCGTGGCATCCAGCGGCACCACATCGTCGACATTGGTCCGGAAAGCGACCAGGCGATCCTCGCCCGCCCCGGCGACGGTTAACTCAACCGCGAGGAAGGGTGCATCGTCGACTCGGATCTGACATTTCTCGGCCGGGGTCACCAGAACGAAGCTGTCATCGGGCTCCCGGCGCAGGATGCTGGCAAACAGCTTGACCATGGCGGGACGCGGAATCGGGGTGCCCATATAGTGCCAGCTCCCGTCCCGCGCGATCCGCATGTCAATCTGACCGCAAAATGGCGGATTCCAAAGGTGCACTGGCGGTTTTTTACGCAAACCGTCCTCACCCCCGAACCGGGCGATCACATCCTGGAGAGTAGGTACCTTGGTGGTGGCGGCGGACATATGAGACATCTGGGCTTTCGTTTCGCTTCTACTATATACTCATTCCCATGCACAATTTGAGCGATACGGCCGAACATATCGTCCCCGAGATCGAACGGATCGGAGGCAGGCTTGGAACAGCCCGCGACGCCGTCGGCCGGGTCATCTTCGGACAGGGCGATGTGGTGGAGGAAACCCTCATCACTTTGCTAGCCGGAGGCCATGCCCTGCTGGTTGGCGTGCCCGGCCTCGCCAAGACCAAGCTGGTGGAAACCCTGGCCAAGGTTCTGGGCCTGGATGCCCGCCGCGTGCAGTTCACACCCGATCTGATGCCGGCCGATATCGTCGGTTCGGAAGTGCTGGAAGAAAGTGAAACGGGCCGCCGCTCGTTCCGTTTCATTCCCGGCCCGGTCTTCTGCCAGTTGCTGATGGCAGACGAAATCAACCGCGCCAGCCCGCGCACCCAGTCAGCCCTGCTGCAGGCCATGCAGGAACGCCAGGTTTCGGTGGCCGGTCAGCGCCATGAACTGCCGGCACCCTTCCATGTGCTGGCAACGCAGAATCCCCTGGAGCAGGAAGGCACCTATCCGTTGCCCGAAGCCCAGCTCGACCGCTTCCTGCTGCAGATCGATGTGCGCTATCCCGACCGCGAGGCCGAGCGGCGCATGCTGTTCGCCACCACCGGCGCCGCCGAAGACCCTATCCCGACCGTGCTGAATGCCGCCGACCTGATGGCTGCCCAGCGCCTGGTGCGCCGCATCCCGGTGGGTGAGAGCGTGGTGGAAGCCATTCTCAACCTGGTCCGCAACGGCCGCCCGGAGGAAACCACCATCGACGGCCTGCGCGAGCAGATCGCCTGGGGCCCCGGCCCGCGCGCCAGCCAGGCACTGATGCTGGCGGTGCGCGCCCGCGCCCTGCTGCAGGGCCGCCTCGCTCCATCCATCGAGGATGTGCTGGCGCTGGCCGCTCCGGTCTTGCGCCATCGCATGGCGCTCACCTTTGCCGCCCGCGCCGAAGGCGTCACCGTCACCGATGTCATCAACCGCCTGACCGCACCGTTGCGATGAGTGAAGCGGCGGCGGCCGGGTTAACAACAGCCAATGCCCGGCGCCAGCGCGCCGAACACTTTGCCGCATTCCTGCCGCCGCTGCTGGTTGCGGCGGAACGCGTCGCCGCCACGGTCGAGCAGGGCGTCCATGGCCGCCGCCGCGTCGGACCCGGCGATGCCTTCTGGCAATTCCGCCGCTACAGTCCTGGCGATGCCCTGACCCGCATCGACTGGCGCCAGACCGCCAAGCGCCAGACCGCCTTTATCCGCGAAAATGAATGGGAAGCCGCCGAAAGCGTCTGGCTGTGGCGCGATCCTTCGCCCTCCATGCGCTGGAAATCGCCGCAGGGGCAGGAACAGAAAGACGAACGTGGCGACCTGTTGCTGCTTGCCCTTGCCCACCTGCTCCTGCGTGGTGGCGAACGCATCGCCCTGCTCGGCCATCCGCAACGCCCTTCATCCGGGCGCCTGGTGCTGGAGCGCATCGCCGAGCGCCTGATCCGTTCGCGGTTCGAGACCGCCGAGGCCAGCCTGCCGCCGACCCAGCCGTTGCCACGCTATGCCCATGTGGTGCTGCTTGGTGACTTCCTGTATCCGGTTGCCGAGATCGCCAGTCGCCTGCGCGGCTTGGCCGATATGGGCGTGAAGGGCACCGTGCTGCGCATTGTCGATCCGGCGGAAGAAGATTTCCCCTATCGCGGTCGCACCCGCTTCCTGGGACTGGAAGGCGAAAACCCGCTGCTGGTGCCGCGCGCCGAAACCATGACCCAGGACTGGCGCGCCACCTTTGCCGCGCATCAGCAGGAGCTGGCCGAGATCTGCCGCCGGCTCGGCTGGCGCCATATCAAGCATCGCACCGACCGTCCGGCCCAGACCGCGCTGCTGTCGCTCTATCAGGCCCTGCAGGGCGAACGCGCTCTGGCGATGGGACGCTGAACCATGTTCTCGCTCGGCGCCCTTGCCTTCGCCACCCCCTGGGCCCTCGCCGCCCTTGTCGGCCTGCCCGTGCTGTGGTGGCTGCTGCGCATCACCCCGCCGCAGCCCAAGCTGGTCACCTTCCCGCCGTTGCGCCTGCTGCTGTTGCTGCGGCCCAAGGAAGAGACCCCTGCACATACACCGCTATGGCTGCTGATCCTGCGGCTGCTGATCGCTGCCCTGGCGATCCTGGCCCTCGCTGAACCGATCCTGAATCCGCAGGTGGCACAGCGCGACGGCAATGCCCTGGTTCTGGTGATCGATGATGGCTGGACGGCGGCACCGCGCTGGCGTGAAAAGCTGGCCCGCGCCAGCGATATCCTGGATGCCGCCGAACGCGACGGCCGCCCCGCCCTGCTGATTACCACCGCCGCACCGGTCAATGGCGAACCCCTGCAGCCCGGACAACTGGTACCCGCGGCCGAACTGAAGCCCGTGCTGGCAGCGCTGCAGCCGAAAGCCTGGCCGAGCGACCGCGCCGCGCTCGTGCAGACGCTGCAGCAGTCCCGCCTGCCCGACTCTGCCGACGTCGTCTGGCTCGCCGATGGCCTGCGCGACGATGAAAACGGCGAAGCGGCCTATACGCTGGCCGAATGGCTGCGCCGTCTGGGGCCGCTCAGCGTAATAACGACAGCGTCGGATGACGGTCCGCTGGCGCTGCTGCCACCCACAACCAGTACCCAGGGCGACACGGTCACCCTCCGCCGGCCGGGCGGCGCCACGGCCGAACTCGGTGTCACGCTGCGGGCCGTCACCGATCAGGGCCGTGTGCTGTCGCGCGAGACCATCAGCTTTGCCAGCCGTGCCGATACGGCGACGCTGAAACTCGACCTGCCGACCGAGCTGCGCAACCAGCTGGCGCGCCTGGAAATCGAGCAGCAGCCCAGTGCCGGCAGCGTGCAGCTGCTGGATGACCGCTGGCGCCGCCGCCCCGTCGGTCTGGTGTCCGGTGGCGCAGTCGAAACCCGCCAGCCGCTGCTGGGCGATCTGTTCTATCTCGAACGCGCGCTCACCCCGTATGCCGAGCTGCGCATTGCCACCATTGCCGAACTGCTGCAGCGTGAAATCGCCATGATCGTGTTGGCCGATGTCGCCCAGGTGGTGGCGAGCGAAGGCCGTCAGCTCGACGACTGGATCGACAAGGGCGGTGTGTTGCTGCGCTTTGCCGGCCCGCGCATGGCCGAAGCCAATGACAGCCTGCTGCCGGTGAAACTGCGTCAGGGTTCGCGACAGCTGGGCGGAGCGCTCTCCTGGTCGCAGCCGCAGCGACTGGGCAACACGCCGGAAAGCAGCCCCTTCTACGGCCTCAGCGGCAGTAACGAAGTCACCGTCAGCCGCCAGGTGCTGGCCGAACCCGAGCCGCAGCTGGGCGACAAGACCTGGCTGCGCCTGGAAGACGGCACGCCGCTGGTCACCGCCATCCAGCGCGGCAAGGGCTGGATGATCCTGGTGCATACCAGTGCCAATACGCTGTGGTCCGATCTGGCGCTTAGCGGCTTCTATGTCGACATGCTGCGCAAGGTGATCGACCTGTCGCAGGGCGTGGCCGTCACCGGCGAAGCCGCCGATGTGCCGTTGCCGCCGCTCAGCGTGCTGGATGGCTTCGGCCGCACGGTCGAGCCGGGCCCGGCCGTGCAACCGTTGCCCGCGCGCGGTCTCGCGACCGCCAAACCCGGTCCGCGCCATCCGCCGGGCTGGTATGGTCGCCTCGACAGCCGGCAGGCGCTGAACGCCGCCAATGCCGATACGGCTTTACGCCGCATCGACCGCTGGCCGTCCGAGGTCAGTCTGATCAATCTCGACAACACCGCGCGCGAGATTCACCTGCTGCCCTGGCTGCTGGGCGCCGCCCTGCTGCTCTTCCTGGCCGACTGGCTGATCGGTCTGGGCCTGCGCGGCCTGCTGCCGCGCCTGCGCCGCCCCGCGGCGGCCATGCTTGCCGTCGCCCTCCTGGCTGCTGCTGCCACTAGTGCCGATGCGCAGCCGCGCCGCAGCACTCTCTCGGCCAATGACGAATTCGCCCTCAAGGCCTCGCTCGACCTGCGGCTTGCCTATGTGGTGACCGGCCAGGCCGATATCGACCAGATGAGCCGCTCCGGCCTCTATGGCCTTACCGAGACCCTGTTCCGCCGCACCTCTATCGAGGCGGGCGAGCCGATCGGCGTCAATCTGGAGGCCGACGACATCTCGCTGGTGCCCTTCCTCTACTGGCCGGTGACGCCGCAGCACCCGCAGCTCTCCGATGCAGCGCTGCGCCGACTCGACCACTACATGAAGACCGGCGGCATGATCCTGTTCGATACCCGCGACCAGGCCATGGGCCTGAGCGGCACGGCAGCCAGCCCGAATACCGAAAAGCTGCGCCAGCTGCTCGCGCGCCTCGATATCCCGCCGCTGATGCCGGTGCCCGACGATCACGTACTGACCAAGGCATTCTACCTGCTGCAGGATTTCCCCGGCCGCTACAGCGGCGGCACGCTCTGGGTGGAGCGCAATCCCGGCGGCGACAAGGACGGCGTCACCTCTATCGTCATCGGCAGCCATGATTTTGCCGCCGCCTGGGCGATGGACACCAACGGCCGGCCGCTGGCCGTCACCGTGCCCAACATTCCGCGCCAGCGCGAATATTCGTATCGCTTCGGCGTGAACCTGCTGATCTACACTCTCACCGGCAACTACAAGGCCGATCAGGTGCATGTGCCGGCGCTGCTCGAGCGTCTGGGCAACTGAGTAGAGCAGCATGAACAGTGCATTGACCTTCGAATTCGCCCCGCTGGTTCCCTGGCCGCTGCTGCTGGCCTGCATTGTCGCAGCGCTGTTGCTGACCGTCCTCGGCCTGTGGCGCCGCGCCCGCGGCACGCTGCTGCGCGCCCTGGTCGCCGTGCTGGCCATCGGCACACTGGCCAATCCGGTGGCGCGCAAGGAAGAGCGCAGCACCCTGCCCGATATCGCCGTGGTGGTGGTGGACGAAAGCCCCAGCCAGGGCATTGGCGACCGCCAGAAGCAGGCGGAGGAAGCCGAAGCCGTGCTGCGCGAGAAACTTGGCGCGGTCGAGAACCTGGAAGTGCGCGTGGTGCGCGGCGGCAAAGCCGCAGCCGAGACCGCCGACCGCGATGAAGGCACCCGCCTGTTCTCAGCCCTCACCCTGGCACTCAGCGACCTGCCGCGACACCGTCTGGCCGGCAGCATCCTGATCACCGATGGCCAGGTGCATGATCTGCCGGGCGATGTGGCGGCCGCCCAGGACGTCACCGGCGCGCCGGTACATGTGCTGCTGACCGGTCAGCCCAACGAACGCGACCGCCGCCTGGTGGTGCGCAATGCGCCGACCTTCGGCATGGTCAACCAGGACCTCAATGTCACGCTGCGCATTGATGATACCGGCGCGGCGCCGAATGAAATGGCGCAACTGCGTTTCCGCCAGCAGGATGCCGGTGAACAGACCCTGTCGGTGCCGGTCGGCCGCGATGTGACCGTGCCGTTCAAGCTGCCGCGCGCCGGGCGCAGCCTGCTGGAATTTGAAGTCGCCCCGATCCCGAACGAGCTGACGCCGCTGAACAACCGCGCGGCGCTGTCGGTCAACGGTGTGCGCGACCGCCTGCGCGTCATGCTGGTCACCGGCGAGGCCCATGCCGGCGAGCGCGTCTGGCGCAACCTGCTGAAAGCCGACCCCAATGTCGATCTGGTGCATTTCACCATTCTCCGGCCGCCGGACAAGCAGGACGGCACGCCGATCCGCGAGCTATCGCTGATCGCCTTCCCGATCCGCGAGCTGTTCGAGATCAAGCTCAATGAGTTCGACCTGATCATCTTCGACCGCTACCGGCGGCGCGGCATCCTGCCGACCGCGTATTACGAGAATATCGCCAAGTATGTCGAACGCGGCGGCGCCTTCCTCGAGGTCTCCGGTCCAGCCTATGCCACGCCGCTCAGCATCTACCGCACGCCGCTGGCCGATAGCTTCCCCGGCCGGCCGACCGGCACCGTGCGCACCGAGCCCTTCACGCCGCAGCTGAGCGCTATCGGCAAGCGCCATCCGGTGACGGCCGGCCTGCCCGGTTCGGTCGGTGAAAGTGGCGCACCGTCGTGGAGCCGCTGGTTCCGCGTCATCAGTGTCGACGTCACACGCGGCTACAGCGTGATGGAAACGCCGAACCGCGAGCCGCTGCTGATGCTCGACCGCATCGGCAAGGGCCGCATCGCGCAATTCTACTCTGACCATATCTGGCTGTGGTCGCGCGGTTACGAAGGCGGCGGCCCGCAGGCGGAACTGCTGCGCCGGCTGTCGCACTGGCTGATGAAGGAACCCGATCTGGAGGAAGAGGCGTTGCGCGCCGAGGCCAAGGGCGGTCGTCTGGAAATCGAGCGACGCAGTCTGACCGAAAGCCGCGAGCCGGTGACGATCACAAGGCCCGACGGATCCGAAGCCAGGATCAGCCTGCAGGAGCGCGGCAACGGTATCGCCGGCGGCGTTCTCCCGGTCGAGATGCCAGGCATCTACCGCGTGAAGGACGGCGACAAGGAAACCGTGGCCACTGTGGGCGCCATCAATCCGCGTGAATTCGCCGATGCCCGCGCGACCCCTGCGCTGCTCAAGCCGCTGGCCGATGCAAGCCAGGGCAGCGTGCGCTGGTTGCGCGACGGGCTGCCCGAGGTGCGTATGGTCGAGAAGCCGAGCCGCATCGTTGCTCGCGAACAGGGCGGCCGCAACTGGATCGGGCTGTATCGCCAGAACGACTATACCGTCACCGGCCTGACGCTGACGCCGCTGGCGCTGCCGCTCGGTGTACTGACCGCGATGCTGCTGGCCCTGCTGCTGATGTGGCGGCGCGAAAGCCGCTAGCGGCTCACGCTGCGACCTTGCGGCGGCCGCGCGGCGGCTTGCCCACCAGACCGTTCACGCCGTTCAGCGCTCCGGCCGCCAGCTCCATCACCTGGAACCGCTCGCGTTCGACCCAGCCTGGCATCTCCAGTCCGCGCTCGGCGGCGCCGGTGAAACCAAAGGGCTCGTAGTAGGGCTTATCGCCGACCAGAATGCACAGGGCATGGCCCAGCCGCGTGGCGGTGTAGAGGCTGTGACGGATCAGCGCCCGGCCGATGCCCTGCCCCTGGCAATCAGGATGCACAGCGACGGGGCCGAGCATAACGGCCGGTGTGGCCGCGTCGCCGATGGCCACCGGCCAGTAGCGGATCGAGCCCAGTACCTTGCCGTCTTCGTCGCGCACGACGAAAGCCAGCGGCTTCATATGAGTTACGCCCTCGCGCAGCCGGTAGACGGTCTTGCGCGTGCGCTCCGAACCGAAAGTGAGGTCGAGCAGGGCGTCGATCTGGGCGGCGTCAGCGGGCCGCTCCGGCAGAATGGGATACATGAGTTTGCTTCCAGCAACGAAATCGGAGACCAGAGGCGGTCGGTCGGCCTTAGCCTTCCGTCCGGTTGGCCGGTTCGTGCTCATGTCGGAAGCAAATGTCTGTCGGGAATCAGATAGCGACGATGACCTGGCTTCAGTGGGCACGACCAGCCGTAACGCACCGCTTTCGCATTTGCGGTGCGCCAATACGGGCTCGTCGATGTCGCCACTGGCGGGTCATGACACAAAATCCTGTTTGTCGCGAAACGTCGATTAGCATAGCCGGCCGGGGGCGTAAACCCGGTTTCACGCGGATTTCATATTCCCATGCCGGCCTGTGTCCGCCAGAACACACTCCCAGGGCGGCTCCGGTCCGAACTTGGCAGCGTAAAAATCAATGAAGGCCCGCACTTTCGGCGTCAGGTAGCGCTGCGCCGGATAGACGGCATGGATATGCAGCGGCGCCGGCTCATAGGCCTCCAGCAGCGGCACCAGCCGACCGGCAGCGATGTCCGGACCGACGATGAAACTGGGCAGACGGGCGATGCCATGGCCGGCCATGGCGGCATCGCGTAGCGAGTCGCCGTTATTGGTCGTCAACCGGCCGGAAACCTTCACCGCATAGGGGCCGCCGGGCCCTTCGTAATGCCAAGTGTCCGGCTCGGGCAGGTATTTGTATAGCAGGCATTCATGCTGGCGCAGGTCATCAGGCTTCAGCGGCACGCCAGCCTTGCGCAGATAAGATTCGGAGACGCAGGTGATCGGCCGTACCGGCGCCAGACGCCGGGCATTCAGGGTCGAATCGGCCAGCTTGCCGATGCGGATGGCGACATCCACCTCTTCTTCCAGCAGGTCGACCGTGCGGTCGTTGAAGGTCAGATCCACCTTCAGCTCGGGGCACAGCGCCAGCAGTTCGGGCAGCAGCGGCGCCACATAACCGAGGCCAAAACTCATCGGCAGGTTGACCCGCAACAGGCCACGCGGCAGGGCCTGCAGATTCTGTACGGCGGTTTCGGCCGCTTCCGCTTCCTGTATTACGCGCTGGGCATGCTCCAGCACGATGCGTCCGGTTTCGGTCAGCGACAGCCGGCGCGTGGTCCGCTGCAGCAACTGCGCACCCAGACGCTGTTCCAGCCGCGAGATCTGTTTGGAAACAGCGGATTTGGAGAGCTTCAGCGCCTCGGCGGCAGCGCTGAAGCTCTCCAACTCCACAACCCGGGCAAAAACGGCGAGATCGGCCAGATGGTCCATACGACTGTTTCCTTATAGAAACAATCATATTCCAAACGAGTTATTGTTTCAATATGAGAAAAGCCTACTTTGGCTCTCGAACCAAACACCACCCCAGACCGCCAGGAGGCGACAATGACCAAGGTTCTCGTGCTTTATCATTCGATGTACGGCCATGTTGAGAAGATGGCCGAGGCCGTTGCCGCCGGCGCCAAGGAAGTCCCCGGCACCCAGGTGACGATCAAGCGCGTGCCCGAGACCATGCCGGAAGAGGCCTTCAAGAAGGCTGGCGGCAAGTGGGACCAGGCCGCCCCGATCGCCGATCCGGCCGAACTGGCCGACTATGACGCCATCATCTTCGGCACCGGCACCCGCTTCGGCAACATGACCAGCCAGATGCGCAGCTTCCTCGACCAGACCGGTGGTCTGTGGGTCAAGGGCGCGCTGGTCGGCAAGGTCGGCAGCGTCTTCGTCTCCACCGGTACCGGTGGCGGCAACGAAACCACGGTCAGTAGCTTCCATACCACCCTGCTGCATCATGGCCTGGTGATCGTCGGCCTGCCCTACGCGATCCCGGAAACGATGGATATCAGCGCGGTCAAGGGCGGTTCGCCGCTTGGCGCCGGCACCATCGCTGGCCCGGATGGTAGCCGCCAGCCGAGCGAGACCGAACTCAAGACCGCCCGTTTCCAGGGCAAGCATGTGGCGGGCATCGCCGCAAAGCTGAAGGCTTAACTCTACAGACTCCGGCGACGGCTGATATGATCGGCCGTCGCCGATGGAGGACCCCATGATCCATGTTGTTCCCTTCGACAAACTCGGTCGCATGAATATCGACTGGCTGAACAGCCGGTTTCACTTCAACTTCTCGGGCGTTGCCGCGCCGATGGGCTATGGCTTCGGGCCGCTACGCGTCTGGAACGATGACGAGATCGCCGCGCAATCGGGCTTCCCGATGCATGGCCATCGCGACATGGAGATCATCACCTATGTCACCAAGGGTGCGATCAGCCATGAAGACAGTCTGGGCAACAAAGGCCGCACCCCGGCCGGCGACGTTCAGGTGATGTCTGCAGGCACCGGCATCATGCATTCGGAATACAATGCCGAAGACGAGATGACGCATCTGTTCCAGATCTGGATCGAACCGCGTCAGGCCAAGCTGAAGCCGCGCTGGGATCAGGCCCAGTTCCCCAAGAGCGACCGCGCCAACCGTCTGGTGCCGCTGGCATCTGGCGAAGAGGCGGTGCTCTCGGCCAATACCGGCACGCTGCTGATCCACCAGGATGCCACGCTCTATGGCGCCCTGATCGAAAAGGGCGCCGTTGCGACCTATGAGCAGAAAGCCGATCGCATGGGCTATCTGGTCGTGGCCGACGGCAGCGTGGACGTGAATGGCACCGTGATCGAGACCCGCGGCGGCGCGGCTCTGGCTGGCGATGGCCCGCTGGAGATCAAGGCCGCCGATGGCGCCGAGATCCTGCTGTTCGATCTGCCGCGCCCGCAGCAGCAGCCGAACTGACTAGTCCGGCTTACGATCATCATCAGGCCCTGGACGGCGCAAGCCGCCCAGGGCTTTTTCTATGCGCTCTATATCCGCCAGATGCAGCGTATTCGGGCCGCCATAAGGCAGGCCGATGCCGGATTCCTTCAGGCATTTATGGATTGAAAAGCGCAAATCGCTTTCAATCAGCTGCCGCCGTTCCACATCGGCAATATGCCCCCGCAAGGCAAACAGCAGTGTGCCGGCGGCAAAGTCGCGGAAGATCACCTGTGGCGCCGGCATGCTGAGGACCTCGTCATGGTTCTTCAGGCAATCGAGCAGCACATCGCGCGCTTTTTCCACATCCACGGCATAAGACAGGTTGATGTTTATATCGACCCGGCCAAGGCGGTTGCGATGCGTCCAGTTCATCACTGGACTGGAAATCAGCTCTGAATTCGGAATGATCACCGAGGCGCGCGGAAAGGTTTCGATTTCCGTGGAACGCACGTTGATGCGGCGGACATAGCCTTCCTTGCCGCCGACCACCACCCAGTCGCCAACCTTGACCGGCCGCTCGATCAGCAGGATCAGGCCAGAGACAAAATTGTTGACGATATTCTGCAGGCCGAAACCGATACCGACAGACAGCGCACCGGCGATGATGGCAAGATTTGAAAGATCGAGACCGACAGCCCCCACACCGGCGACGATGGCCAGAAGATACCCGACATAGGTCAGACCGGTGACCATGGAATTGCGCACACCGGGATCGATGCCGCTCTGCTGCTCCAGTCGTGCATTCAGCCCGCCGCTCAGCAGACGCGTTACGCCAATGCCGATGACCAGGATCACCAGGGCCGCCAGGATGTTGCCCAGCGATATGGTGACCGGTCCGATGCTGACGCCATAGAACAGCTCAAGGGTATAGCTGATCAGGGTGGCGCGGTTCATGCCCCAGGCTAGCGCCAGGAAAATCAGCAACAGCAGGAACAGCACGATATCGGCCAGCAGGCCCAGCATCAGGCGCGTGGTGGTGCTCAGCGGGCCGCTGAGCCCCAGGCCCTGACGCCAGGCGCGGAACCGGCTCTCCGGATTCTCGGCCAGGTTGGCGAGCCCGTCCCGGATGGCATTACGGACCAGGACATAGGCTGCCAGGGTCAATGCCGAGCCGAGCAGACCATAAGAGAGGAAAGCGGCAAAGCTGTAGAACCCGAGCAGGATGGCGGCGAAGGACACGAGGTTGAGGCCGAAATTCAGGCCGGCCAGCAAGCGCAGCGGACGCCATTCATCGGGCAGGCCACGCCACAGGCGCGGATCGGCAAATCCGAGATTGGCCAGCACCAGGAACAGCGCCACGGCCGCGATCACCAGATCGCGACCTGCCGTGCCAAAGTCCGGCACGCGCGAGGGGGCCACCAGCAGGGCCAGAAGCACGATGCCAACGGCGAAACCAAGCGTACGACGCAGCAGGCTTTCCCGCCCTTCCTTCGCCAGCGGGATCAGAGCCCAGGCGGGCTGTCGTGGTGCCAGCGCGGCCTGCGCCAGACCATAGGCAAGCAGAGCGATACTGAAAGCCAGCATCAAGGCGTAGATGATGTCGCCCAGCAGACCGGTCACCCAAGCATTGCCGGCAAGGACGCCATAGGCGACCCACAGCATTGCCAGCGGCATGGCGGTGCGGCCGACAAGTTCGGTGAAGGCCGCGATGGTTCGCCTCACCTGCGAGGGATCCTCGGCATCGGCATGGGCGCCATACTGACGGCGCAGCCAACGCTGCACCGGGATCAGCAGCACAGCGGCCACCAGCACGACAAGCACCATCTGCAGCAGTGTGGTGGAAACCGGCCGGCGCTGGTCACTGCCCGCCCACCATTGTTCGGGTGCCGCCAGCACCTGGGCGGAAACCGCCTGCACTTCGGCAAAACCTTCGCGCCAGAACGCCGGATTGAATGGCGACGGACCGCGATAGATCAGCTGACGGGTAAACTGCCGGCGTGCCTGGTCGGCCACTTCGTCCTGCAGGGCGACAATGCGGGCCAAGGCCAGGTCGGTCTGCTTGACGCTGTCCTGGCTGGCCTGCAGCCGTGCGTTCAACTGTCGGCGCGAATCGACAACCGCCTGCGATTCACGCGGCTGGCCGGTCGCCGGCGGCGGCCCGAGCGCATCGAGCTGGGTCTGGTTGGCCGTCACCGCCTGCTTTGACAGGTCGCGTTCCTGCGTCGCCGTCACACGCAGGCGATCCAGACCACTCCGCATGGCGGCAAAGTCATCGTCATTCAAGCGCGGATCGCGCAGCGTCCGTTCCACACCACCCAGCACAGCCGGCCAGTCTGTCGGCGCCGGTCGGTCTGTGGTCGTGGGCGCAGGCGTCTGACCGCCAGCCGACGCAATGCCCAGCGGCGCAATGAGCAGGGCCAGCAGGAGAACAATAATCCGCAAGGGTGAGGCGAGCATGGCTGTGAGCATCAGGAGAAATCGATCTGGTTTGCGGTCCGGATGCAGGACCATGGTTCTGTCAGGACGGGCACGGCCCGCCTTGTGCCAATTTACCCTCTTTGCCGCCGGATTGGGGCAAAAACTGGGCATTCGCACCGGTTCGGGGAGGATAGCTTGACTTCGGGGGGACTGCTGTCTTTGCTGGTCTCATGAGCGAACAGATGGATTGCGATATCGCCGTGATTGGCGCCGGTGCCGGCGGCACAGCCGTGGCCACCGGCGCCGCCGTTCTGGGGGCGCGCACGATCCTGATCGAACGCGGTCGCATGGGCGGCAATCGCCTGAATAGCGGCGACCTGCCGATGGCTGCACTGGCCGCAGCCGGACGCCATGCCGTGGCCTGGCGCAGCGCCGCTGCCTTCGGCATCCGCCAGGACGAACCCGAGATCGATTTCGCCGCTGCGATGCGCCGCGTGCAGGCCACGGTCACGGCCAGTGCGCCCAATGATTCGACTGAGCGGCTCTCGGCCTTTGGCGCCATCGTGTTACAGGGCGAGGCCCGCTTCACGGCGCCCGATCGCCTCCGTGTCGGCGACCGGATCATCCGGCCGCGCCATGTGGTGATCGCCACCGGCGCGCAACCCATCGTTCCGCCCATCGAAGGCCTGGTCACCATTCCCTATCTCACGACAAACACCGTGTTCAGCGCGCTGAGCGAGCGGCCGCTGCATCTGCTGATCCTCGGCGGCGGTTCCAGTGGTGTCGAAATGGCGCAGGCCTTCCGCCGCCTGGGCACACGCGTCACCCTGATCGAACGCCTGCGTTGCCTGAACGACTGCGATCCGGAGCTGAGCAGCCTGCTGGTGGACGCCCTGCGCGATGATGGCGTCATTCTGCATGAACAGACGGAAGTGACCCTGGCGGAGAACACTGTCTCCGGTATCGTCCTGACGCTGCGTCATGCCGATGGCAGCAGCACGCGCATCGCCGGTTCGCATCTGCTGCTGACGGCGGGACGCACAGCCGCCGTGGAGGATCTCGATCTCACCGCTGCCGGCGTCACAGCGGATACGCGCGGCGTTGTTACCAATGCGCGCCTGCGCACCGCCAACCGACGCATCTGGGCTGTCGGCGATGCTGCCGGTCGACCGGGCGGCACCGCTGCCGCCCAGCATCAGGCTACCGTGGTGCTGAAAAACATCCTGTTCCGCCTGCCCGTCAGCAGTGCGGCGGCGGCGATTCCTCAAGTGGTCTATGGCGATCCGGAACTGGCCAGCGTCGGCCTCTCGGAAGCCGAGGCCCGCGCCCGTCATGGCCGCATCCATATCCTGCGGAGTCCGTTCGCCACCAATGACCGCGCCCAGGCCGAAGGCCGTGGCGATGGTCTGGTCAAGGTGATCGCCAGCGCAGCCGGCGGCCGTATTCTGGGTGCTGCCATTGCCGGACCACAGGCCGCAGACCTGATTCAGCCCTGGCTGCTGGCCCTTGGCAAAGGCATGAGCCTGGATGCCCTGCAGGCGATGGCGGTGCCGCATCCGACCCGTGGCGAAGCCGGCAAGCGGGCAGCCGGCGATTTCTACCGGCCCAGACTGCTGAGCCCGATGACGCGCCGGATCGTGCAGTTTCTCGCCCGCTTCGACTAACGGACTATAATAACCATCATGGACGGGGAAGCAGAAGCCAGGCAGACGACGCCGCCGGCGCGCCAGATCAGTGCCGCGAGCCTGTCCGGCCGCCTGCTGCTGCTCACCATCGTCTTCACCATGATCCTGGAAGTCCTGATCTACCTGCCGGCGATGGCCCGATTCCGCATCAGCTTTCTGGAAGCCCGTATCGAACTGGCGGATCAGGCCGCACTCGCCCTTCTGGCAGCGCCCGATGGCATGGTCAGCGCGGAACTGGAAGCCGAGCTGCTGCGCAATGTCGGCGGCAAGCTGGTGGCGATGCGGCGCAAGGAGTCCAACGCCCTGATCCTCAGCGACCGCCAGGATCTGCCGATGCTCGGCCGCCCGATGGATCTGGTCAACTGGCAATGGTGGGAAGCTATCATGGATGCCGGCATGACCCTGGTCGGTCGGGCCGATCCTTATCTGCGTGTACTCGGTCCCTCGCCGCGCGATCCGCAGACCCGTATCGAGGTGGTGCTGTCCACCGAGCCACTGGCCGAGGCGCTGCGTGACTTCTCCTGGCGGGTCTTCTGGGTCTCGCTGGTCATTTCGGTCTTCACCGGCGTCCTGGTCTATATCAGCCTGCAATGGCTGCTGGTGCGGCCGATCCGGCGTCTGATCGACAGCATCGTCGGTTTCCGCGCCGCACCGGAAGACGCGCGCCAGATCATCCGTCCCTCGCAGCGCCGTGACGAGCTTGGCCTGGCCGAGCGCGAATTACGTGCGATGCAGCAGGACCTGCGCCAGGCGCTGACCCAACGCATCCGCCTGGCCCAGCTCGGCATCGCGGTCAGCAAGATCAGCCACGATCTCCGCAACATGCTGGCGGCTGCACAACTGGTATCGGATCGCCTGGAATCCTCCGCCGATCCGACTGTGCGCCAGGTGGCGCCGCGACTGGTGGGATCGATCGACCGTGCCATTGCGCTCTGCGCCCAGACCCTGCGCTATGGCAAGGCCGAAGAGCGCGCTCCCGAGCTGCAGCGCATTGCCCTGCGCGACATGGTCGAAGAGCTGGCGGCCACGCTTGGTCTGGCCGATTGCGGCGAGGTGCGCTGGCACAACGCCGTGCCTGCCGACCTGCTGGTCCTGGCCGACCCCGATCATATGCACCGCATCCTGAACAACCTGACGCGCAATGCCGCGCAGGCAATGCCCGATGGCGGCGACATCCGTATTGCCGCTGCCGTCAGCGGCACCGAAGTTGTCATCGAGATCGCCGATAGCGGCGGCGGCCTGAGCATGGCGGCACAGGACCATCTGTTCGAGCCTTTCCGCGGCGGTCGCAGCGGCGGCACCGGCCTGGGACTGGCGATTGCCCGTGAACTCAGCCGCGCCCATGGCGGCGATCTTGAACTGGCACGCACCGGACCTCTCGGGACGACCTTCCGGATTCGCCTGCCGAATCCGGCTGGATAACCGGCAAAAACACCCGGCAAGATGTTGGGTATGGCTAACCGGTTTTAACCATATCACTTAACTGTATCTTCAAAGGATTGAAGACGATAATGCACGCACGGCCAGAACGGCCGGGCAGGCCAGATGGCGCTGCGCAGGAGAGAAGCCCATGCGTGCGATGCTGACGATCCGAACCCTTCTTCTACCGGTCTTGCTGATCGGCCTGCTGGCCGGCTGCTCGGACGAGCGCAAGCATCTCACGCCGACGGCGCAGGCGACGGCGCTGGGTCTGGGCTACGAAATCATCAAGACCAAGATCGAGCGACGCCTCGAAGTGACCTGCAATCCGCTGAACCTGATCAGCGACGGGACCTATTGCGTCAGCAACTACAAGCCGACCGACCGGCAGGAAGTGTTCTGCTTCAAGACCCTGGCCGGAGTCGACTGCTATGCCGAACCCGATCCCTATTCTCTCGAAGGCCGTCAGCTGCCGGGCCCGCCGCGCGTACTGGCCGATCCGCCGATGCCGATGCTGCCGCCGGGCCGCCGCCCCCATCCGCCGCAGGTGGCCACCGCGCCGATCGGGGCTGAACCCACGACCATCGTTCTGCCTGCCGATCAGCCCGGCCCTGCCGTCATCATGACGGCTCCGGCGACCGAGACTCAGGCCCAACCGGCCGACCGCCCTGCGGCCGGACCCACCGAAATGAAACCGGCGAAAACCATGTAACAAGACAGTGAGGGCTGTGGCCATTCGGGCCGACCCTCTTGTCTGTCGGCGTGGCGTGCTAGGTTCTGGCCATGTCGCGCGATCACAGCCGTGAATGGATCTGGGACCTGCCGGTCCCACCCGATGCCCTCTGGCCCTATCTTTCCGACACGGCCCGCTTCAACGAAGCTGCCGGCACGCCGCGTTATGCGGTCGAGGAAATCCCGCAAGCCGATGGCTCGGTGACCCGCCGCGCCAGCGCCAGCTACAAGGGTGTTGCCGTCGAATGGGACGACCCGCCCTATGAATGGATGGTCAACCGCGCTTTCTGCCAGATGCGGGTGTTCCGGCGCGGCCCGCTTTCCCATCTCGGCCTCGACTTCCGGCTGGAGCCCGGCCCGCACGGCGGCAGCCGGCTGACCTATCAGCTGCGCGGTGCACCGCGCGGGATTGTCGGCAGGCTGCTGTTCGCTACCGGTCTGCTCGACCGTATCGGCGGTGGACTGGAAACAATGGTCCGCCAGGCCGCTGCCTACAGCACCGGCATGGCGGTACAGCCCTTCGAATACACCCCACCGCCGCCGGCGCCTGAACAGCAGGCCCGTCTGCAGGCCCTGACCCGGCAACTGGCGGCCAGCCCCTATCATCACGACATGGCTCAGCGTCTGGCCGATCATGTAGCCACCGCACAGGAAGTCGACCTCGTGCGCATCCGCCCGCGCAAACTGGCGCGTGACTGGCAGCAGCCGGTACGCCCGGTCACCGAACTCTGCCTCGAAGCCACGCGACTGGGCCTGCTGAATCTTTCGTGGAACCTGCTCTGTCCGCGCTGCGGCGGCGCCAAAGCCTCTGCCGCCAGTCTCGACCAGTTGCCCAAGGCCGCCCATTGCCCGTCCTGCAACATCGCCTATGACGGCAACTTCACCCAGAACGTGGAAATCAGTTTCCGGCCCGCTCCGGTCATCCGCAGCATCGGTGAAGGCGAGTTCTGCATGGGTGGCCCCCATGTCTCGCGCCATATCCTGGTGCAGCAGATTCTGCAGCCGGGCGAGACGCGCCAGATCGGCGGCATCCTGCCGGCAGGCGAATACCGGCTCCGTGCGCTGGAGCCGGGCGGCGAATGCGTGATCCGCCATGAGAGCGGGATTTTCCCCATGGCGGTTGCGGTTGATCGCGAGGCACCGGACTTCGCCATCGAAGCACAACCCGGCCCGGCCATCGGCGTCATCGCCTTCCGCAACGCCAGTTCGCGCTCACTGACCTTCGTGGTCGAGGATCGCGGCTGGCGCAGCGACGCGCTGACGGCTCATGAAGTCACCACCCTGCAGGCCTTCCGGGACCTGATGCCGATGCAGGTGCTGCGGCCGGGTGAGGATGTCGGCATCGACAGCATTACCTTGCTGTTTACCGACCTAGAGGGATCGACCGCGCTGTACGAACGGCTGGGCGATGCAGCGGCTTATCGCCTAGTCCGGCGGCATTTCGGCTTCCTGGCCGCTACCATCCGTGAACACGATGGCGCCTTGATTAAAACCATCGGCGATGCCGTGATGGCGGCTTTCGCCACGCCGGAACAGGCCGTGCAGGCCGGCCTTGAAATTCGCGATCGCATCGGCGCCTTCAATGAAGAATACCGCGCGGAGACTCTGCGCGAGGGCGAGAGCATCGATGCCGCCATCGTACTGAAGATGGGCCTGCATGGCGGCCGCTGTATTGCCGTCAATCTGAACGACCGGCTGGATTATTTCGGCAGCACGGTGAACATGGCCGCCCGCCTGCAGGGCCGCAGCCGCGGTGGCGAAGTCATCCTGTCCGCGCCGCTGGCTGCCGATCCGGCCGTGGCGCCGCTGCTGGCAGATCGCCGTCTGCAGCATGAAAGCGCCGCCCTGAAGGGCTTCGACAATCCGGTGCCCTTCGTGCGTGTTCTGGCCTAAGCCTCAGTCATCTGTCAGGGCCGACAGGCCGAGCAGCGCGCGGCGACGCAGCCACAGGCTGGGGCGATAACGGTCGTCGCCGGTGATCGCCTGCAGCTGGGTCAGGATAGTGTGCACCGTTTCAAGCCCCATGGCATCGGCCAGCGCCAGCGGACCGAACGGATAGTTCAGCCCCATGGTCATCGCCTTGTCGATATCGGCCGGTTTGGCGATCCGGATCTGCGCCATCTCGCATCCCAGGTTGGCCACCATGGCAGCGATACGCTGGCCGATGAAACCGGGGCTGTCATGGATCGTGGTTACGGCGCGGCCCGCGGCATGCAGCTTGGCCACCAGGCCATCCAGCAGGTCGCGGCGCGCGCCCGGCGCGCGCATCAGGGTCAGCCGCTTGTCCAGCTTGCCGGCAATATCGAGGGCGAACAGCCGACGATGGTCGAAGCCGCGACGGGCCGCATAGCCCGAACAATCCTCGCCCAGCGGCGCACAGAGAATCGGACTGTCGCCGTCATCAAACCCGCTGACCTCGAAGCCGAAACTGCGCAGCAGTTCGCCCAGTGCCTCATCGTCTTCCGCCAGCGCCACCCGGGTAATCGGGGGCGCGCTGGCAGGCGCATCGGGGGAATCCGGCATCGCCTTGCCATCGGCGTCATAGGCAAAGAAACCCTGTTTGGTCTTGCGGCCGAGCTGACCACTCTCCCGCAGGAGCTGATGCAGCGGCGAGGTCGCCAGCCGGCGATCATAGAAATAGCCTTCGTGAATGATCTGGCTGACTGGGAAATTCACGTCGATGCCGGTCAGGTCCATCAGCTCGAAGGGCCCCATCTTGAAGCCCCAGTTGTCGCGCATCACGGCATCGACCTGGGCCGGTGTCGCAACGCCTTCCGACACGATGCGCAAGGCTTCCTGCGTGTAGGCGCGGCCGCCCAGATTGACCAGGAAGCCGGGGCTGTCCTGCACCACCACCGGCACACGGCCCATACGCTCGCCAGCCTCGACCAGAGCGGCAATAGTGCTGTCGCTGCTGCCCGGCGCCCGGATCACTTCCACCAGCTTCATCAGCGGTACGGGATTGAAGAAATGCAGGCCGGCAATCCGGTCGCGATGCTGGCAGGCGGCAGCAATAGAGGCGATGCGCAGCGATGAGGTGTTGGAAGCCAGCAGACAGTCGGGCCGCACCACGGCTTCCAGCTGACGGAAAACCTCCTGCTTGATGGCCAGATTCTCGACAATGGCTTCCACCACCAGATCGGCAGGCGCGAAAGCCGCCACATCCTCCACCACACTGAGGCGCTGCTTGGCGGCTTCGGCGGCGGCAGCCTCCATGCGGCCCTTCACCACCATCTGATCGAGCTGCAGCAGCACGGCGTCGCGCGCCTTGGCGGCGGCGCCGGGCGCGGCATCGAACAGCAGCACGGTCATGCCGCCGGTCATGCCCACCTGGGCAATGCCGCGGCCCATCGCGCCGGCGCCAACAACGCCCAGGGTTCCGATTTTCTGCCTAGATTCGGCCACAATTACCTCCGGATTTCCGGTCACATCCTGCCCACAAGGCACTTGATCCGCAAGCCGGGCCACCCCACATCTTCTTTCGTTGGAGTGCCTGTGAGGGCTCCGACGGACCTCGCTTAAGATGTAAGGAGTCCGCAACTATGACCACACGCGTTTCCCTGTTCTCCAGTCCGCTGCTGCTCGGTTTCGACCATGTGGAGCGGATGATCGAGCGTGCCACCAAGGCAGGCTCCGAGGGCTATCCCCCCTATAATATCGAACAGATTGCCGAAGACGGCCTGCGTATCACGCTGGCGGTTGCCGGCTTTGCTGCCGGCGATCTGTCGATCACGCTGGAAGACAACCAGCTTGTCATTCGCGGCAAGCAGGTGGACGAAAAAGAGCGCATTTATCTGCATCGCGGCATTGCCGCGCGACAGTTCCAGCGCAGCTTCGTCCTCGCCGATGGCATCGAAGTGACCGGGGCCGAACTGAGCAATGGCCTGCTGCATATCCTGCTGCGCCGCCCCCGGCCGGAACCACAGGTCCGCAATATCGCTATTACTACAACTGACGGCGGACGATCCGATGCAGTCGGCGTCACCGGTAAGCCCCGCGGCGCCTGAACCGTCGCCGGAAGGAGAAAAACATGGCCACCCCGAACGATCACGACACCTACGTCAATAACCGGCGCATGCAGGATGCCATGACGCCCGAAACCTTCGCCAATCTCGGCGCGCCGGACCTGGCCTATGTCAGGCCGGTGCAAACCGAGGAGGGTCTGGTGTGGGGCGTCTATGCCGCCAACGGCAACCAGCTGGGCTGGGCGCCGGATCGCGACCTGGCATTTGCCGCCGCCCTGCAGAACGAACTGCTGGCCGTCAGTGTGCACTGACTGCGGCATGGCCCGATGATTGGCCGCGCCGCCTGGGTATCTTTGCCTCAGGCGGCGTGGCTGGTCGGGCTGTCGGTGAGCAGCGCGTAAATCGCGTCGGCGCTTTCGGCACCACGCAGCTTCTCGCAAACGCCCTTGTCACGCAGAAGGCGCGATACACGCGCCAGGGCTTTCAGATGATCGGCGCCGGCCGCTTCCGGCGCCAGCAGCAGAAAAATCAGATCGACGGGCATCTCGTCGATCGAGTCGAAGTCGATCGGCCGCTCCACGCGGGCGAACAGCCCGTAGAGCTTGTCCAGACCGGCCAGGCGGCCATGAGGAATGGCAATGCCATTGCCCACGCCGGTGGTGCCCAGCCGTTCGCGCTCCAGCAGCGTGTCGAAAATCGCCCGCTCATGTTGACCGGTGATCCGCGCAGCACGCGCTGCCAGCTCCTGCAGAGACTGTTTCTTACTGTTGGCTTTGAGATTGGCGACGACGCCGTCAGGACTCAAAAGCTGAAAGATTTCCATGGGGAGAGATGCCTCTGCCTCTGATGCCGTGTCATGCCCTGCCGCCCACGCGGCTCAGGCAATGTCTCCGGCAACAGGCTGTTGACGCGGATGGTGGTTGCGTCGCTTGCGCTTGTCGCGCCGAACCTGCTTTGCCAGCTTCTCCAGAGCCTGGTCGAAGCTGAGATAGATTTCCGTACCCTCGGCCTCTGCCTGCATGGCAATGCCCGAACCGACATGCACCGCGCAATGGCAATGATACATCGAGCCATCGCGCTTGAAGACAACCTCGGCCTTAATGGCATTGTCCATATACTTGGACACAGCGTTGGTCAGATTTTCCTCGACGTATTCCCGCAGGGATTCGCCAAGGTCGAGTTGCTGTCCGGACGTCAGGATTTTCATGATGCGTTGAAACCCGAGTTCAATCGGTCAGAGCATGATTGTAGTACGGCGGCACGCGCCCGTCATGCGGCGCGGACCATAGACAAGGCCACTACCCCTGTCAACCGCATCCACCCTCCCTAACCTGTTGATATTGTTAATACCCACAGGCATTCGTGGCTGTGGATATCGGCGAGCAGAAGCGGTTTGGACCCGCTTTAGGGTCTGTCCGATTCCGGCGCAGTCCGGAATATTTCGGCCAAGCCCTCAGGACTCGATATGGTAACGCCAAGATCGCGTATCAAGCCATTGGAAATACCATAAACCCAGCCATGCAGGCTGAGATCCTGACCGCGATGCCAGGCGTTCTGCACGATGGTGGTCTTGGCCAGATTGAAAACCTGTTCGCGTACGTTCAGTTCGCAGAGCGCGTTGACGCGCTTGTACTCGTCAACAATGGCGACAAGATCGTCCTTGTTCTTGTCGAACACATCGCGGATCGGTCGCAGCCAATGATCGATCAGGCCGAGCTGTTGGGGCTGCATCGCCGCACGCACACCACCGCAGCCATAATGGCCGGTGACGATCACATGCTTCACCTTCAGGAATTCGGTGGCGTATTGCAGCACGGCCAGGCAGTTCATGTCGGCCGGATGCACCAGATTGGCGACATTGCGGTGCACGAAGAGTTCGCCCGGATCGAGGCCGACGATTTCGTTGGCCGGCACGCGGCTGTCGGCGCAACCGATCCACAGGTAAGACGGGTTCTGCTGATGCGCCAGCCGGCCGAAAAAACCGGGATCGGCGCGCAGCTTCGACATCGCCCAAGCGCGGTTGCTTTCAAAAAGCGGTGCAATATCGGCCATCGGTGATCCTTCACCCTACCTTCAGCAGGCCGGCCTTCTTAAGGCGCCGGCGCTCGACCGAAGACGGAATATTCATAGCCTCGCGATATTTCGCCACGGTGCGGCGGGCAATGTCGACACCCTTGCCGGCCAGCATCTCGACGATCTTGTCGTCCGAGAGCACATCCTCGGTCGGCTCGCCGTCGATCAGGATCTTGATGCGATGGCGGATCGATTCCGCCGAGAAAGCTTCGCCGCCATCGGTGGCTGCAATGCTGGCTGTGAAGAAATACTTCATCTCGAAAATGCCGCGCGGCGTCGCCATCGTCTTGTTCGAGGTCACGCGACTGACCGTGCTTTCGTGCATTTCGATGGCTTCCGCCACCGCGCGCAGGTTCAGCGGCTTGAGATGCGAGACACCATGGCGCAGGAACGCATCCTGCTGGCGCACGATCTCGCTTGCCACCTTCAGGATGGTCTGGGCGCGCTGGTCCAGAGACTTGACCAACCAGTTCGCCGAATTCAGGCAGTCCGACATATAGGTCTTGGTCTGTTTGAGCTGACCATTGTTGCGGTCAACCGCCTTCTCCGCCTTGGCGACGCGGGCGTAGTAGCGGCTGTTGACCAGCACGCGCGGCAGGGTGTCGCTGTTCAGCTCGACCAGCCAGGCGCCGTCGTTGCCGCGCCGCACATAGACATCGGGCACCAGCGTCTGCACCGGTTCGCCACCGAACAGCAGGCCGGGCTTGGGATTCAGGGCGCGGATTTCCTGCACCATGTCGGCGATATCTTCCTGGTCGACGCCGCAGATGCGCATCAGACCGGCGAGGTCGCGTTTGGCCAGCAGTTCCAGATTGTCGAGCATGGCCTGCATCGCCGGATCGAGGCGATCGCGCTCGCGCAGCTGCAAGGCCAGGCATTCCTTCAGCGATCGGGCGAACAGGCCGGCCGGCTCGATGGTCTGCAGGTCCAGCAGCACCGCTTCAACTTCATCGGCCTCGATCCCCAGCCGGTCGGCGATCTCTTCCAGCGGCTCGGCCAGGTAGCCAGCATCGTCCAGCGCATCGATCAGGGTCTGGCCGATCAGACGGTCGGTCGCATTAGCCGGCATCAGCAGCCATTGCTCCTGCACATGCTCGCGCAGATTCTGCGCCTCGGTCAGCGTCTGCTCCAGACCGCCGCCTTCGTCCTCGAACCGGGAGTCGCCCCCGCGCCCGCTGATATGGTTGCTGCTCAGACCCTGCTCGGGGCCAGCCGCATCGTAGCCGCTGTCGTTGTTGAAGGTGTTGTCCCCATCGGCATCGACATCGAGCGACTCACGCGCCCGATCCGAGATGCCATCGGAATTCAGATCCAGCCGCTCCGGCGCGGTTTCACCGTCACTAACCTCGAAGGCATCGCGGGTATCTTCGCCCGGCCCCTCGCCATCAATGCGCTCGAGCAGCGGATTGCGCTCCAGTTCCTGCTCGACATAGGCGATCAGTTCCAGATTGGACAGTTGCAGCAGCTTGATCGCCTGCTGCAACTGCGGCGTCATAACAAGGGCCTGACCCTGCCTAAGCTCAAGACGAGGCCCCAATGCCATGCTTACGGGCCCGTCACCAGCTGAACCGCTCGCCGAGATAGACTCGGCGGACGTTTTCGTCGGCTACGATCTCGGTCGGGCTGCCTTCCATCAGAACCTTGCCATCATGCAGGATGTAGGCACGATCGATGATGTCGAGGGTCTCGCGCACATTGTGGTCGGTGATCAGCACGCCGATGCCGCGATCCTTCAGATGCGACACCAGTTCGCGGATTTCGCCCACCGCAATCGGATCGATACCGGCCAGCGGTTCATCCAGCAGCATGAAAGAGGGCTGGGTTGCGAGCGCGCGGGCGATTTCGCAACGGCGGCGCTCGCCGCCCGACAGCGCCAGTGCCGGCGTACGCCGCAGATGGGTGATCGAGAATTCGGCCAGCAGATCTTCCAGCATGGCCTCGCGGCGGTCGGTTTCCGGTTCCACCAGTTCCAGCACGGCGCGGATATTCTGCTCGACCGTCAGGCCGCGGAAAATCGAGGCTTCCTGCGGCAGATAGCCCATGCCGAGCCGGGCGCGGCGATACATCGGCAGGCCGGTGATCTCATGCCCATCCAGCGTGATGGCGCCATGATCGGGCGCGATCAGGCCGGTCATGATGTAGAAGGTGGTGGTCTTGCCGGCGCCGTTCGGCCCGAGCAGGCCGACGGCCTCGCCACGCTGTACATACAGCGAAACATCACGCAGCACCGGGCGCTTCTTGAAGCTCTTGCCCAGACGGTGCGCGGCCAGGCCGGGACTGGGGTTTTCCGCCACCAGTCGCAGGCCGTCACTGGCCGTTTCGGATTTTGGGCCCGCAATATTCATCGGCGCGGCCCGGGAGTCGGCGCCGGCTGCGGCTCGGCATTGTTCGGAATGATCACGGCCTGCACACGCCCGCCGGGGATGGGGTCGCAGACGCTGCGGCCGCTGTCCTGATACATCACAGCACGCGCGCAGCGCACGGTGTTCTGGTCGCTGGTCATCAGCACATTGCCGGTCAGCGTGATGGTCTTCTTCTCGACATCGTAGATACCGAGTTCACCCTGGGCGCGTTCTTTCGGCGTCGAGACAAAGACATTGCCCTTGGCCTCGATCTTGGTGATCGAACTGGCATCCGGCCCGCCGGGGGCGATGGAGGGACCGGCGGCCTTCTGCGGCTGGGCCGGCCGTCCCGGCGTCGCAGCGGCCGGTTGAGTGTCACGATTACGATAATGCACGAACAGCTCGTCCGAACGCAGGCGGCTGTCGCCCTGCACCACGTCGACCTTGCCGCGGAAAATCGCCAACTGCTTGTCTTGCTGCACTTCCAGCGTGTCGGAGCCAATATTGATCGGCTGGTTGTTGTTGGCGGCGCCCATAGCGAACTGCGCCTGTGCCGGTGCGGCACCAGCCAGCACACAGGCCATGACGATCAGCGTCGAAGATATCCGCATCGCGATCAGCCCCGTTTGTCCTGCTGGAAAATCTTGGTCTTCACGCCATTGATGAACAGTATGACCTTGCCGCCTTCGTAGACGCGCAAGCCATTGGCATTGATCGTGCCCATATCCGTCTGGCCCCAGACCTTCTCGTCACTGGCGATCACCTTGGTCTGCAGATTGACCTCGGCGGAATGCCCATGCATCTCATAGCCCTTGTCGCCGAACACGGCGACATTGCCGAACAGGTGCAGCAACTGGCCAGTACCATTGTAGATGCCTGTGTCGGAGGTCAGAGACCACCACTGGCCGTCGTTCATCGAGAAGTCTGCCTGAACGCGATCCAGCGTCACCTGCTTGTCATCCTGCGGATCCTGGATGGCGCGATCGGCGGTGACCACATAAGGCTGGCCGCTGGAGTCCGAACCGCGATAGCGCGGGTTGTTCATGACCAGTGCGCCGGTATCCGTATCGACCCGGGTCGCCCAGATCGACATCAATGCGGAGCGTTTGTTCAGTTGCGGCCACGCGAAAACCGCAATCAGCATACCGAACGCGATGGTCGGCAGGATGAATTTCATGAACCGCACGAAACGACGGCGGCGCGGCAACTGCGACAGAACGCTGGCGGCGTCGCGCGGCGTGAAGCCGGCGTTGCGCTGGCGCGCGTCCGCTTTGATCTGGTCGAGGCCGGTCGCCATCATGCCGGTCCTCACGTGATGCCGGCTCGCACGCAATCGTGCATGTGAAGGATGCCGATCGGCCGATTGTTCTCAACCACGAAGAAGGCCGTGATGCGCCGACTGTTCATTTCGCGCAAGGCCTCAACGGCCAGAAGATCCTGGCGGATCGTCATCGGCGACTTGGTCATCACCGTTTCGACCTTCTGCGACAGGAGATCGCCTTCGATGTGGCGCCGCAGATCGCCGTCGGTGATGATGCCAACCAGCCTGTCCTTGTCACGGCCGGATTTGCCGACGATGCCGATGCAGCCGAAACTGCGCCCGGCCATGGTGACCAGCGCCTCACGCATCGGCGTGCCCGTCGAGACCAGAGGAATCTCCGCCTCGACATGCATCAGGCTTTTCACCTTGATCAGTTGTTTGCCCAGGCGGCCACCCGGATGGAAGACGCGATAATGGTCGCGGGTGAAACCCTTGCGCTCCATCAGACCGACGGCCAGCGCATCGCCCAGTGCCAGCATCATGGTCGTCGAGGTGGTGGGCGCGAGCCCCATCGGGCAGGCCTCTTCCACCGGCGGCAGTACCAGAACAACATCCGAGGCCTGGCCCAGAGCCGATTTGGCCTTGCTGGTCATGCCGATCAGCGGAATCCCGAACCGCTTGGCATGGGCGATCAGGTCCGCCATTTCCGGGACGTCGCCGGAATTCGACAGACAGAGCAAGACGTCTCCGTTGGTCACCATGCCCAAGTCGCCATGACTGGCTTCCGCCGGATGGACGAACATGGCGGGCGTACCGGTCGATGCCATGGTGGCAGCGATCTTGCGCGCGACATGACCGCTCTTGCCCATGCCCGATACGATGACGCGGAAATGGCTGCCTTCCCGGCTGACATTCATCAGGATGTCGAGAGCTTTGCTGAATCTATCATCCAGGCCGGCGGCGAGTGCGGCCAGGCCATTGGATTCCATCAGCAGGACGCGGCGACCGACCTCGATATCGGGACTGCCCGGACGGCGGCGACTGCCAACCTGCACGACCTTGGCCGAAGCGGCTTTGGTCGCGGCAGTCGCGGACGAGGCTTTCGCACGTTTTTTTCCGGCGCGCTTGACGCGCGCGACGGAGGGTGCGGATGTCATGATCTACCCACTGCTGGCAATACACTAACAAGAATCGTGCCAAGTATGGAGAATCAGGGCCGGAATTGCAAACCAGATGACCGGATCGCAGCCAATTTCAGCAACTTGTGGAAAAAATCGGCTTTTGGGCTAAACGCCGGGATCAATGGGCGAAAATATCGTCCTCAGGCCAGCCGGCCAGATCGAGGTCGGCCCGCGCGGGCAGGAAGCGGAAGCAGGCCTCAGCCAATGCCATGCGGCCTTCGCGCATCAGCATGCCATCCAGCACCGTCTTGAGCTGATGCAGGTTCAGCACATCCGACGCCGCGTAACGCTGCTGCGCTTCGGTCAGGTCGTGGGCGCCCCAGTCCGAAGACTGCTCCTGCTTGGAAATCTCCACCCCGATCAGGTCGCGGCAGAGATCCTTCAGGCCATGGCGGTCGGTGAAGGTGCGCACCAGCTTCGAAGCCGTGCGCGTGCAGTAGACCGGCGCGGTTTCAGCGCCGACATACTGTTTCAGCGCCGCCAGATCGAAACGGGCGAAGTGAAACAGCTTCAGGATTTTCGGGTTTTCCAGCAGTCGCTTGAGATTGGGCGCGGCATAGCCGGTGCCGGAGCGGAACTGCACCAGATGGGCATTGCCATCGCCAGAGGAAAGCTGAACGACGCAGAGCCGGTCGCGGAGCGTCCGCAGCCCCATCGTCTCGGTATCCACAGCTACCATCGGGCCGAGATCGAGGCCGTCCGGCAGGTCGTTCTGATATACGGTGATGGCCATTCTGCGATGCTCTCTCTCATGCGGGCGCATCGGAAATCACGATGCGGCAATCGAGGAATTGGTGCCCAGGATAAGACTCGAACTTACACGACCTTTCGGTCACTAGCACCTGAAGCTAGCGCGTCTACCAATTCCGCCACCTGGGCAATGGTTCGAAACGACCCGAAGGCGTCCCGACCGAGGCGAGTGTTTACGGCCCCGGCCTGGAGAAGTCAAGCGCCGCCCCGCAGCATTTCGGAGCTATTAATGACAGGGGTTGCAAGGACTTGCTCCCCTGCGGATAACTGGGCGGCAGACGGGTGAACACGGGCGAATGGCTGGGCGGAATGGATAGCGTCGAGTGTCTGGTGATCGGGGCGGGCGTGGTCGGCCTGGGCGTGGCCCGGGCCCTGGCCAGACGGGGTCGCGAAGTGGTGATCGCGGAGGCCGCCAGCCTGATCGGCAGCGAAACCTCGTCGCGCAATTCCGAGGTGATCCATGCCGGCATCTATTATCCGGCCGGCAGCCTGAAGGCCCGGCTCTGCGTTGAAGGCAAACAGGCGCTTTACGCCTACTGCGCCGAGCGCGGCGTCGCCCATAACCGCTGCGGCAAACTGATCGTCGCCGCCGATGACAGCCAGATCCCCGATCTGGAGGCGCTGAAGAAAAAGGCTGAGGCCAACGGCGTCGATGACCTGCAATGGCTGACCCGCGACCAGGCCGTGGCGCTGGAACCGCAGTTGCATTGCGTCGCTGCCCTGCTCTCACCTTCCACCGGCATCATCGACAGCCATGGCCTGATGCTGGCCTATCAGGGCGAGGCCGAAGACCACGGCGCCATGCTGGCGCTGAACGCGCCGGTCATCCGCGGCGACGTTGCCAATGACGGCATCGTCATCGAAACCGGCGGCCCGGATGCGATGGTGCTGAAGGCAAAACTGGTGATCAACGCCGCCGGTTTTGCCGCGCAGGGCATCGCCGCCAGGATTAACGGCATCCGGCCCGACAGCGTGCCCGGCTGCTACTATGCCAAGGGCAACTACTTCGTGTTGTCCGGTGTGAAGCCGCCGTTCTCGCGACTGATCTACCCGATCCCCACACCCGGCGGGCTCGGCACCCATGTCACCATCGACATGGGCGGCCAGATGCGCTTCGGCCCCGATGTCGAATGGATCGACAGGGTCGACTACAATGTCGATCCGGCGCGCGGCGAACTGTTTTATGCCGCCGTGCGGGAGTACTGGCCCGGCCTGCCCGATGGCGCGATCCAGCCGGGCTATGCCGGCATCCGGCCCAAACTCAGTCGCGGCGGTGGCAAGACGGGCGACGACTTCCTGATTCAGGGACCGGACCAGAATGGCGTGCCGGGCCTGATCAATCTCTATGGCATCGAAAGTCCGGGTCTCACGGCTTCGCTCAGTATCGGCGAGATGGTCGCCGATATGGCAGAGGGAATAAACTGATGGACGCGACCTGCATTCTGGACGGTAAATTCGCCTTGGCGGAATCGCCGGTCTGGTCGGCAGGCGATCAGAAGCTCTGGTTCGCCGACATCCATGCACCGAACCTGCATCGCTTCGATCCGGCGACGCAGACCCTGGAAACCTGGGGAATGCCGAGCGCGCTGGGCAGCCTTGCGCCGACCCCCGGCCAAGAATTGTTGCTGGCGCGGCGCGACGGCATCTGGCTGTTCGATCCGGCCACCGAACATGAAACCCTGCTGGCCGCCTCGCCGCTGGAAAATGCACGCTTCAACGATGGCCGTTGCGACCGTCAGGGCCGCTTCTGGGTCGGCGGCATGACCGATGACCGCCAGCCCGATACCGCGCTCTATCGTCTGGAGGGCGACCGCGTGCTGCGGCAGGGCCTGGTCGGCGCCATCGCGATTTCGAACGGCCTGGCGTGGAGTCCGGATGGGACAACCATGTATCACGCCGATACGCCGACGATGCGCGTCTGGGCTTACGACTACGACGTGAAGACGGCGGCGATCTCGAACCGCCGGCTGTTCCTCGATCTGCGCGAAACGGCTGAGCGCCCGGATGGCGCAACGGTGGATTCTGCCGGCAACTACTGGGTGGCGCTCTATGGCGCCGGCAAGGTGGCGCAGGTCTCGCCAGACGGCAAACGCCTGCGCGATGTGCGCCTGCCGGCCAATGCGACAACCATGCCCTGCTTCGGCGGGCCCGATCTGAAGACGCTGTTTATTACGACAGCGCGGCAGCGGCACACGGCCGAGGACCTGGCGAAAACGCCGCTGGCCGGCGGCATTTTCGCGATCCCCGTCGAGATTCCGGGCTTGCCGGAAGTGGCGTTTATTTCTGCCTGATCACGCGGTTGCGCAGGATGCCGATCTTCTCGACCTCCAGCTCCACCACATCGCCGTCCTTCAGATAGCGGCCATGCTCCAGGCCGCAACCGTCACCCACCGTACCCGAACCGAAGAACTCGCCCGGATACACGGTCTCATCCGATGACACGCGCGCCAGCAGATCCTCGAACTTGTGATGGATGGTGCTGGAATTGCTGTCGCACCAGGTTTCGCCGTTGACGCGCGCCTGCATGCGCAGGCTGTAGGGATCGCCGATCTCGTCCAGGGTCACCAGGAACGGGCCCATCGAATTGCCGGTATCGAAATCCTTGCCCTTGCAGGGACCCAGCATGCTCTGCATCTCGATCGACTGCGCGTCGCGGGCCGAGAAATCGTTGAAGATGGTGAAGCCGAAGATGTGGTTGCGGGCCTCGGAAGCCTTGATGTTCTTGCCGGTCTTGCCAAGGAAGAAGCCGAATTCCAGCTCGAAATCCATCACCTGGCTGTAGCGCGGCCAGATTACATCGCCTTCGGGGCCGTTCACCGAAAAGCGGTTGGACTTGTAGTAGATGGGAATCTGGTACCAGGTCGGCGGCACCTTCACCTTGCCCATCTTGATCAGCAGCGGACCGAGCAGCGGCTTGCGCATGATGGTCATGCGCTCCATCGCCTGCTGCACATGCTTCTCGAACAGCATGCTGTCGCGGATCTGCTCCGGCACCAGCACCGGCGCATGCAGCCTGGCCTCGCCCAGCGTCACGCGCGTCTCGGCGCGATCCTGCAGGCTTTTCGCCCTCGCCTTGGCCTCGTCGCCGCCCTTGATGATGGCCAGCGTGCTGTCAAAGCTGCCGCCGAGATCGACAATCGTCGCGCCGTCAGCAGTGAGCACGCCGGGACGCTTCTCGCCATGCGCCGCATGGCTGTAGGTGCAGAATTTCATCTGTGATTATTCCTCGAAGATGGCGACGGCGCGGGTCCAGCCGGCGGAAGCGCCGCGGATCTTGTGCGGGAAGCAGGAAATGGTGAAGCCGAACGGCGGCAGCACTTCCAGGTTATGCAGCTTCTCCAGATGGCAGTAGCCGATATGGCGGCCGGCCTTGTGGCCTTCCCAGATCAGCGAGGCATCCTGGCTCTCCTTGAACTTCTCGGCGGTATGCACAAAGGGGGCATCCCAGCTCCAGGCATCCGTGCCGGTGACGCGCACGCCGCGTTCCAGCAGATACATGGTGGCCTTGTAGCCCATGCCGGCGCCGGTGCTGACGTAGTTCGGCTTGCCATAGGCTTTGCCGGCCGCTGTATTGACCACGACGATGTCGTGTTCCTTCAGCGTATAGCCGATGCGCTTGAGCTCGTTCTCGACATCCTTGTCAGTCACGACATAGCCGTCGGGCAGCTTGGTGAAGTCGAGTTTCACACCGTCGCCGAAGCACCATTCCAGCGGCACTTCATCGATGGTCCAGGCGCGCTCGCCGTGGTTCATCGTCGAATGGAAATGATACGGCGCATCCAGATGCGTGCCGTTATGGGTGTTGAGCTGCACATTCTCCACCGCCCAGCCCTCGGCCTCGGGCAGGTCTTCCTCCTTCAGGCCGGGGAAGAACTTCACCACGTCCGACGCGCTGTCCTTGTGACGGATGTAATCGATCTTCGGGCCGAAGCCCGGCGGATCGGACTGGACGTCATTTTCGAGAAAGATGGAGAGGTCGACGAAGCGACGGGGCATAATTCCTCCCAAGGAATCAATTAGGGGACCGGCTCTGGTGGGCGGTTGCCGGCCACAATAACGACCATGGAGAATTTTGTCGATTTTTTTCTTTTTTGTCGTTGACAGCTTCCGCGTCCCGTCGTCACAGTGACCCCATGGGAGACGAGAAGAGCAAAGCCGATATCCGCGACCTGGCCGCCGAAGCCGGCAGCCTGACGGAATCGGCATACCGGAATATTCGCGCCGACATCATCGCCGGCCGCCTCCCCCCCGGCACCAAGCTGCAGATCGACGACCTGAAATCCCGCTACGGCCTCAGCGCCAGTCCGCTGCGCGAAGGCCTCGCCCGGCTGATCAGCCAGGGCTTCGTCTCAGCCGAAAGCCAGCGCGGTTTCCGCGTTGCCGCCATGAGCGCCGAGGACCTGGCCGATATCACGCTGGCCCGCCAGGTGGTGGAGCCCGCCGCACTGAAACGCGCTATCGAGCGCGGCGACGACGCCTGGGAAGGCGCCATTCTCGCGGCTTATCACCGGCTCGACCGCTATGTCGCCCGCATGGAAGGCCAAACGCTGGAGAATTTCACCGAGTTCAGCGACCTGCACAAAGGCTTCCATGTCGCGCTGATCGCCGCCTGCGGCTCGCCGCGCCTGCTGGACGAACAAAGCCGCCTCTACGATCAGGCCGAACGCTATCGCCAGGGCATGATGCAGAATTTCATGGTGATCGGCCATGGCGTGCTGATGCGCGAACACAAGCAGCTTATGGACATGGTGCTGGCGCGCGACGCCGACAGCGCCTGTACCAGCCTGCAACACCATCTCGGCCACACTTACGAATTCTGCTACGGCGAAGACGCCGCAGCGAATGCCAGGCAGGCGGCGCCGCCGTGATTGCCTGACAAAAAAAGAACAACAACGCGGATACATCCTCGGGAGGAAACCATGACCGCAAGAAAAACCACAGCGCTGGCAATGATCGGCGCCCTGATTGCCGCCGGACTGTCGATGACAGCCATGGCGCAGACCAAGGTCAGCGTCGGCTATACCGCCGTCACCGACTTCTCCACGCTGTTCGTCGCCAAGGAGCGTGGCATCTTCGCCAAGCATGGCCTGGATGTCGAACCGGTATTCATCGCCATCAATTCCAACATCCCCGCCGCGATCCAGTCGAATTCCGTGCAGATCGGCGGCCCGACCCCGTCGGTCTTCCTGCAGGCGGTGGATGGCGGCCTCGATCTCGTCACTGTCGCCGGCACCGGCGTCACCTCGCCCGAGGCCGTGAAGGGCGTCGGCGTGGTCGCGCGCCCGGAAGCCAATATCAAGAATCCGCAGGACTTCGTCGGCAAGAAGGTCGGCGCGCCCGGCATCGGCGCCTTCCTGCATGTGCTGTTCCGTCAATGGCTGGTGGAAAAGGGCGTCGACCCCAAGAAGGTCAACTTCGTCGAAGTTTCCTTCCCCACCATGGGCGACATCCTCAAGGCCGGCACGGTGGATGCCGTGGTGACCGCCGATCCCTTCATGGCCCGCATCGTTGGCGCCGGCACCGGCACGGTGGTGGCGAATTACCTGGCCGATCTACCGTTCGACAAGCCCAGCATCATCTACACCACGACGCGAGACTGGGCGGCCAAGAACCCCAAGGCGGTGAAGGCCTATCAGGACTCGATCACCGAAGCGGCCGCCTTCATCAAGGCCGATGAGGGCAAGCTGAAGACCCGGGAGGATATCGGCAAGCATATCAAGCTGCCGCCCGAGATCCTGGCCAGCATCAACATCTCCAATCCGAACCCGGTAGTCTCGGTCGATCAGCTCAACTGGTGGATCAAAGTGATGCAGGGCCAGGACATGCTGCAAGGCAAGCTGGACGCCGCCAAGCTGATCGTGAAATGACCCTGTCCTCCAGCAAAGTGGTCGCCATGCCGCGCAGCGTGAGCCAGGATGACCTGATCACGTTCCGCGGCGTCGATCTCGATCTCGCCGGCCGCCGGATTCTGGAGGGCATCGACCTCCAGATCCGGCGCGGCGAATTCGTCTGCGTCATCGGCCCGTCGGGCTGCGGCAAGACCACCATGCTGCGCCTGATCGCCGGCCTGTTCACGCCGACCAGCGGCACCGTCGATTATGACGGCAAGCCGGTGACCGGGCCGCGCCGCGACATCGCCATCGTCTTCCAGGATTACGGCAAGGCGCTGCTGCCCTGGCGCACGGTCAGCGGCAATGTGGCGCTGGCGCTGGAAGCCATCAACATGCCGCGCGCCGAACGGCCGGCGCGCATCCGGGCTCTGCTGGAAAAGGTGGGCCTCGGCAAGCACGCCGACAAATTCCCCAACCAGCTGTCCGGCGGCATGCAGCAGCGTCTCCAGATCGCCCGCTGTCTGGCTCAGAATCCCAGCGTCCTGCTGATGGACGAGCCTTTCGGCGCCCTCGATGCCATGACCCGCCAGGGGTTGCAGGACGAGATCCTGCAGATCGTGCGCTCGACCGGCACCACCGCTTTCTTTGTCACCCACGATCTGGAAGAAGCGCTGTATCTCGGCGATCGCGTGGTCGCGCTGCATCCCAATCCCGGCCGCATCGGCCAGATTTACGATGTGTCGCTGCCGTATCCACGCGACCAGTTGACCACTCGCGAGCATCCCGAGTTCCTGCGCCTGCGCCGTTCCCTGTTCGACTTCATCAAGGACGCCGAAGCTTGAAGAACTGGCGCGGACTTGTGGTGCCACTCGGCCTGCTGCTGCTGGCCGAGATCGCGGCGCTGATCGCACCGGTCAAAAGTGACACGCTGGCCCCGCCGAGCCAGATTTTCGGTGCCGGCCTGATCGGTATCGGTGACGGCACCATCCTGAAAGCCACCGGCCAGACCTTGCTGGCGACCTTGGGCGGGCTGGGCATCGGCGTCGGGCTAGGCCTCGTCTTCGGCATTCTGCTCGGCCTGTTCCTGATTCTCGATCGCCTGTTCGAATTCCCCGTCGAAGCCTTCCGCCCCATCCCCTCGGTGGCGCTGCTGCCAATTGCCATGATCGGCTTCGGCTTCGGCTACAGCATGGAAATCGCCATCGTCGCCTTCGCCAGCTTCTGGCCGGTGCTGATCCTGACCAAGGCGGCCATTGCCGGCATCGAGCCGCGCCTCCTGGAGGTCAGCCGTGCGCTGGGCTTCAACCTCTTGCAGCGGGTCTGGAAAATCGTTCTGCCGGCGGCCCTGCCGCGCATTTTCGTCGCCTTCCGTCTGGCGGCTGGCGTGGCGCTGATCGTCGCCGTCACTGTCGAGATCGCCATCAATCCCCTGGGTCTTGGCTATGCCATGATGGCGGCGCAGCAGTCGCTCAATCCCGCGCTGATGCTGGCGCTGCTGCTGTGGATTGGCGTAGTCGGTTGGGGCTTCAATGCCCTGCTGCTGGTGCTGCAGCAGCGGCTGTTCCGCAATATCGGCGGCGCCGTGGAGATGCATCCATGAAGCGCTTCGGCACGTTCCGCATCCTGTGGATGATCGCCAGCATCGGCGTCGGCCTTGCCATCGTCTGGCTCTGGCAGGTCGCCGCCGACAATCGCTGGGTCTCGCCTGTTTTCCTGCCCGGCCCCGACCGCGCCTGGGCGGCGCTGGTGCGCGGCTTCAGCCGTGGCGAACTGCTCGTCAGCCTGACCGGCACGATCGAACGCATGGTCTATGGCTGGCTGCTGGCCTCGCTGGTCGGCGTGGCGCTCGGCGCCCTGATCGGCATCTCGGCGCGCGCGCGGGCCTATCTCGGCCCCATGCTGGAATTCCTGCGCCCGCTGCCCGCATCGGCCATCATTCCGGTGGCCATCGCCCTGCTCGGCCTGTCGGACGGCATGGTGTTGGCGGTGATCGCCTTCGGTGCGCTCTGGCCCATGCTGCTCGCCACCATCCACGGCTTCGTCGCCGTCGAGCCGCGGCTTTATGAAGTGAGCCGCGCGCTGGGGCTCAGCCGCCTGGAAGTGATCTGGAAAATCGCCCTACCCAATGCCATGCCCGACATTCTCTCCGGCATGCGGCTCGGCCTTACCATTGCGCTGATCCTCGCCGTGGTGGGCGAGATGCTGGCTGGCCGCCAGGGCCTGGGCCAGTGGATTCTGCTCGCCGCCCGCGCCTTCCGCGCGCCTGACTTGTTTGCCGGCGTCATCCTGCTCGGCCTGCTCGGCTTTGCCAGCGCATTGGTGCTATCGGCCGTCGAACAGCACCTGCTGCGCTGGCGCAAATCCCACTAGGAGATCGCATGAGAAAGCCCCGCCGCATCGTTACCGGCCATAACGCCGCCGGCAAATCCGTGGTCGCCATCGACACGGTGATGGCGCCGACCCTGGAAAAGCCCGAGATCGGCGTCGCTTTCTTCGAGGTCTGGAATACCGCCGGCAGCCCGGTGACCGTCGATAATGGCAAGGACCCGACGGACCGCAAACTGCAGATCGAGCCGCCGAAGCAGGGCAGCATCATCCGCTTTGTCGATTTCGGTCCCAAGCGGCCGGATGCACCGGCCATGACCAAGGAACTGGCGCAGGCCGCCTTCGCCCTGGTCGGTTCGGCCCATGCCTCGACCTGGAAGCCGGACAGTCCGCATCCGATGATGCATCGCACGGAATCCATCGATTACGGCATCGTCGTCTTCGGCGAGATCACGCTGGTGCTGGACGACGGCTCGGAAACCCATCTGCAGGCCGGCGATGTGGTGGTGCAGCGCGGCACCGACCATGCCTGGGAAAACCGCTCGCCCGTCAATCCGGCCCGCATGGCCTTCATCCTGCTGGATGGTGCATTTTCTCCGGAAGTGCGTAAGCTGATCGAAAAGGCTTGAAGCTTCCGGGAGAGAGTATGATCGAGACCGAGACCCCCGCCCTGCTGTGGACTCCGACGGCCGAACGTATCCGCCGCAGCCAGCTGCATAAATACATGCAGTGGCTGCGCAGCGAGCGCGCCCGCGACTTCAAGGATTACGATAGTCTGTGGCGCTGGTCGGTCAGCGATCTGGAGGGCTTCTGGGCCTCATTGTGGGATTATATCCAGATCAAGGCATACAAGCCCTACGACAAAGTGCTGGCGAAACGCGAGATGCCGGGCGCGCAGTGGTTTACCGGCGCCGAATTGAATTTCGTCGACCAGGTCTTCCGGCACGCCACCGATACCAAGCCGGCGATCCTGTATTCTTCCGAGACCCAGCCGCTGCAGCAGATGTCCTGGCGCAGCCTGCAGGATCAGGTCGCCTCCGTCGCCGCGCATCTGCGCAGCATTGGCGTGAAACGTGGCGACCGCGTGGTCGCCTACGCGCCCAACACGCCGGAAACCATCATCGCCTTCCTCGCTGTTGCCAGCATCGGCGCGGTCTGGTCGGTCTGCTCGCCCGATATGGGGCTGAATGCCGTGCTCGACCGCTTCCGCCAGATCGAGCCAGTTGCACTGTTTGCCGTGCCGTCGAGCCACTACAACGGCAAGCACCTCGACAAGGGCGACGTGCTGACCGCGCTGATCGCCGAGCTGCCCACGGTGCGGAACCTGATCCTGCTGCCGGGCCGGAGCGACCACCCCCTGCCGGCCCGCGTACAGACCACCGGCTGGGCCGACGTGATCGCAAAGCCTGCAGAAATGACGGTGGAACCGGTGCCATTCGACCATCCGCTCTGGGTGGTCTATTCCTCGGGCACCACCGGCCTGCCCAAGCCGATCGTGCATGGCCATGGCGGCGTGGTCATCGTCATCATGGTGATGACGGCCCTCCATAACGATCTCGGGCCCGACGATATCTTCCACTGGTATTCGAGCACCGGCTGGATCATGTGGAATGCCCAGGTCGCCGGCCTGCTGGTCGGGTCGACCATCGCCATCTATGACGGCAGCCCGAGCTGGCCCGACTGGAACCGGTTGTGGCAGTTTGCCGGCGAAGTAAAAGCCACCTTCTTCGGCGCCGGCGCTGCTTTCTATGCCAACTGCCAGAAGGCCGGCGTGGAGCCGCGCAAGGTCGCCGACCTGTCCAGCCTGCGCACGATCGGATCGACAGGTTCACCGCTCTCGGAAGATTCATACGCCTGGATTTATGGCCAGCTCGGCAAGGACATCTGGCTGGCGCCCATCTCCGGCGGCACCGATTTCGCCGGCGGCTTCGTCGGTGGATGCGTGCTCAAGCCGGTCTATGCCGGCGAGATGCAGGTGCGCTGCCTCGGCGCCGACATCCAGGCTTTCGACGACCACGGCAAGCCGCTGACCGACGAGGTGGGTGAACTGGTCTGTGCGTCGCCACTGCCCTCCATGCCGCTGTTCCTGTGGAACGACAAGGACGGCAAACGCTATCACGACAGCTATTTCGACGTGTATCCGGGCATCTGGCGCCATGGCGACTGGCTGCGCATCACGCCGCGCGGCGGCGCCATCATCTATGGCCGCTCGGATGCCACCATCAACCGCTACGGCCTGCGGCTCGGCACATCCGAAATCTACCGCGCGGTGGAAGAACTGCCCGAGGTGCTCGACAGCCTGGTGGTCGACCTCGAATTCCTGGGGCGCGACAGCTACATGCCGTTGTTCGTGGTGCTGCGCGAGGGCATCGTGTTGGATGCCGCCCTGAAGGAGCGCATCAACCAGGCGATCCGCAAGGCTGTATCAGCCCGCTTCATCCCGAACGATATTTTCCAGGTGGCCGAAGTGCCGCGCACGCTGTCAGGCAAGAAGCTGGAAGTGCCAGTGAAGAAAATCCTGCTTGGCCAGCTGGCCGACAAGGTTTCCAATCCCGGCACCATGGCCAATCCCGGCAGCCTCGCCTGGTTCGTCGATTTCGCGAAACAGCGTGCGGCCTAGGTGCCCGGCCTGAGCTGCGCGCGCCGCGCGAGCAGGATGCCGCCCAGCACCACGATGCCGCCGGCGATCTGCAGCGGCGCCAGGCCCTCGCCCAGCCACAGCCAGCCGAAGAAGGCCGCCGCCACCGGCTGGATCAGTACCACCAGCGAGGAAAACGATGCCGGCAGGTGGCCGAGCGCGTAGGCGATCAGGCTCTGCCCCAACGCATGGCTGATCCAGGCCAGGCCGAACAGGATCGCCCAGCCGTTCAGGCTGGCCGGCCACAACCCCTCGCCCATCAGCCAGGTGGCCGGCAGCAGCACGAGGCCCGAGACCAGGCTCGACCACAGCATGATCTCCTGGCTGCTGTGGCGGCCGCGCAGTTTGGCCACCGCAATCATATAGGCGCCATAGAACATCGCCGTGGTCAGCGCCAGCAGATCGCCGAAGACATTGTCGCCGCCGATCTGGAAGCTGGCGCCAACCAGCATCATGGCGCCGCAGATCGAAACCAGCAGAGCCACCAGGAAGGCGCGCGAGATTTTCTCGCGCAGCACCAGCCAGGCCCCCAGCGTCACCACAACAGGCGCAAAATTGGATAACAGCGTCGAATTGGCCACCGAGGTGTATTTCACCGCCAGGTGCCAGAAGAACAGATCGCCCGCAAACAGCAGGCCGGGGATCAGCAACACGCCCCAGGGCGGCATCCCCGGCAGCGATGGCCGGCTTTCATCCGCCGGCCGCAGATGCCAGACCAGCCAGAGCGGCGGCACGGCCAGCATCGTCCGGTAGAACCCCGTGGCGGTCGGGCCGACTTCCGAGATGCGCACAAAAATCGGCGAAAAAGCGATGGCGATGGCGCCCAGAATGAGGGCGCCAAGCGCGAGACGGCTGGCAGAGACGGGGGACGACGACATGGAGAGGCAACACGCTGTTTTTATATCGCCAAGGGCTTAGCCCCTGGGGCGGGGAAACACAACGGCGCGATTGCCGCGTTTTTACGCAAATCACTGAGAGCACACATTCTTGTGCGCTGCAGTAACGGCGATTAAGGGTTGATTTGCAGGGCTGCCGTTCCGTATCGTCTGGACGCTGATTTCAAGAACGCCGTCGATGACGGCATCCAGGAGGAAACAACAATGAAACGCCTTATGTTTGGCGCGGCTCAGCTCCGCAATGTCGCCTTGGCCGGCCTGCTCATCGCCGCGCTCGGCGCCCCGGAAAGCGCCGTGGCGCAGGCCAAGAACCTGTCGATCGTCACCGGCGGCACCGGCGGCGTTTATTATCCCCTCGGCGGCGGCCTCGCCAATCTGCTGACCAAGCATGTGCCGGGCTGGCAGGCGACCGCCGAAGTCACCGGCGGCTCGGTCGACAACCTGAAACTCGTCGGCGCCAAGCGCGCCGATATCGGCTTCAGCATGGCCGATGCCTCGCTCGACGCCTCCCGCGGCGAAGACAAGTTCAAGGGCGCTGCCGTAAGCCATCGCACGCTCGCCGTGCTGTACCCGAACGTCATGCATGTGGTGACGACGGCTGCCAGCGGCATCAACACGATGGCCGATCTGAAGGGCAAGCGCGTTTCCACCGGTTCGGCCGGTTCGGCCACCGAGGTGATGGCCTTCCGCGTGCTGGAAGCCGCCAATCTCGACAAGGACAAGGACATCAAACGCGAGCGTCTCGGCGCCGCTGAGTCGACCAACGCGGTCAAGGACGGCAAGATCGACGCCTACTTCTGGGTAGGTGGCGTGCCGACTTCGGCCGTCACCGATTTGGGCGCCACCCCTGGCACCAAGCTCAAGCTGATCGACCATTCGGAAGTCGTTGCCAAGATGAACGCCAAGTACGGCCCGCTCTATGCCACCGGCAAGATTCCGTCGGGCACCTATCCGGGCCAGGACAAGGACAATGCGATGTCCAGCGTCTGGAACATCCTGTTCGTGGCCGACAGCATGCCCGATGATGTGGCCTACAACATCACCAAGACCATCTTCGAGAAGCGCGACGAATGGGCTCAGGTTCATGCCGAGGCCAAGAACGTCAAGCTGGAGAGCCAGCTGAAGGATAATACGCCGGTGCCGTTCCATCCGGGCGCACTGAAGTATTTCGCCGAAAAGGGTGTCAAGACCGGCAGCTGAGCCGAACGCGCTTCACCATAAACTTCGCGTAAAACTACAAGAGCCCCGCCCCGGCATTGGCCGCGGCGGGGCTCACTGTTAAAAGACAGGTCAGTTCAGACAGGGTAAGCCGCAACCGAAGCGGTATCGGGGGAACCGGGTATGACGCAGGAAACAACCAAGAGCAGCACCGAGGCGATGATTGAGCCCGGCGCCCTTGATAGGGAAACCCAGCGCAAGGTCGAGGAATATATCGAGCAGGAAGAAGGCGCCGCCAATCGCCTGTCCGGCTGGACCGGCCACCTGATCACCGCCATCGCCGTCATCATGACCCTCTTCCACATGTATGCGGCCTACGACATCGTACCCACGCAGGAACTGCGGCCGATCCATGTCGGCTTCGTCATGCTGCTGATCTTCCTGCTCTACCCGGTCGCCCTGCGCTTCCGCGACCGCATCCGCTGGTGGGATGTGCTCACGGCCCTGATCGGCATCGCCACCATGGCCTATCTGGTGATGGGCGGCGACGACCTGACCGATCGCGCCAGCCTGCCGAACCAGACCGACGTGATGGTCGGCGCGGTCTTCATCGTGCTGATCCTGGAAGCCACGCGGCGCACCACCGGCCCGATCATGCCCGTGGTCGGCATCCTGTTCATTCTCTACGCGATGTTCGGACCTTATCTGCCGGCACCCTGGACCCACCGCGGCTACGATGCCGAACGCCTGGTCGGCCATCTCTACATGACCCTGGAAGGCATCTTCGGCTCGGCCGTCGATGTCTCCTCCAGCCTGATCATCCTGTTCACCATCTTCGGCGCCATCCTGCAGTTCTCCGGTGCCGGCAAATTCTTCATCGACTTCTCCTTCTCCGCCATGGGCGGCAAGAGCACCAGCTCGGGTCGCGCCATCGTTCTGTCCTCCTTCCTGCTTGGCGGCCCGTCGGGCTCGGGCGTCGCCACCACGGTGACCATCGGCTCCGTCGCCTGGCCGATGCTGAAGAAATCGGGCTACGTTGCCTCGGCTGCCGGTGGTCTTCTGGCGGCCGGTGGTCTCGGCGCCATCATCTCGCCGCCGGTGCTGGGCGCCGCGGCCTTCCTGATCGCCGAGTTCCTCAAGATCTCCTATCTCGACGTCATCCGCATGGCGGCGATCCCCACCGTTCTCTACTACTTCTGCCTTCTGGCGATGGTCGAACTGGATGCCGGCAAGTACAACATCGCCGATGTCGACTTGGGCAAGCGCGACAGCCTGTGGACGCTGACCAAGCGCTACGGCTACCACTTCAGCTCGCTGTTCTCGATCGTCATCCTGATGCTGCTCGGCTTCTCGCCGGTGCTGTCGGTGTTCTGGGCGACGATTGCCGCCATCGTTGTGAGCTACTGCCGCCGCGAGAGCGCGTTGACGCCGAAGAAGCTGATCGAGGCGCTGGCCGCTGGCTCCATCGGCGTGCTGGGCACGGCGGCGACCTGCGCCGCGGCCGGTATTATCGTCGGCGTGGTGACGCTCACCGGCCTGGGGCTGAAGTTCAGCGCCATCGCCATCGCCTATGCCGGCGGCAGCCTGGTGCTGACCGCGATCTACACGGCGCTGATCGTGTGGATCGTCGGCCTCGCCGTCCCGGTTACCGCGTCCTACATCATCTGCGCGGTGATCGCCGCGCCGGCCCTGATCCAACTCGGCGTGCCCGACTACGCGGCCCATATGTTCATCTTCTATTACGCCGTGCTGTCGGAAGTCTCGCCGCCCACCGCGCTGTCGCCCTTTGCGGCGGCCGCCATCACCGGCGCCGACCCCTACCGCACCACGCTGCAGTCGTGGAAATACACCATGCCGGCTTTCCTGGTGCCCTTCGTTTTCGTGCTGGATCCGAACGGCGTCGGCCTGCTGCTGGTAACGCCCAAGGGCGGCGACTGGATGCAGATCGTAACTGTGACGCTGGCCACCGGCATCGGCATCTGGGCCTATGCCGGCGCCACCCAGGGCTGGCTGTTCGGCAAGACCGGCTGGCCGGTGCGCATCGCGCTGATCCTGGCAGGCACGCTGCTGCTCTTCCCGACGCTGATCGACGCCTTCTTCGACGTCATCACCATCGATCAGATCGGCCCGCTCAAGATCTCCGGTGTGGTGCTGGCCTTCGGTCTCGCCGCCTACCAGCGGCTGCGCGCCAAAGCCCTGGCAACCTGAAAACTTACGCGCTCGCCGGCACGGCCACGCCGTGCCGGCGGCGCAGCGCCAGAAACAGGTTGCCGAGCAACGGCAGCGCATAGACGGCGGTGAGCAGGCACCAGAGAACCGCCTCGCGGTTGTTCAGCTTCTCCAGCAGCAGCGCCAGCACCGGCAGGCTCAGCAGCAGGAAGACCAGCACCGCCTCGACGCCAAGCCGCAGACCCGGCGCGGCATCGCGGATATCGGCAAAGCCGGCCGCCAGGGCAAAGCGTCCCAGCCCGTCATCCTCACGGGCCGGTGACGGCGCCAGCCACAGCACCAGCAGGCGCAACACCAGGAAGCCGCCGACCGGCAGCAGGAAATAATCCATCGGGAAATCGCGGTAACGGCCGGCCGCCACCAGCATGACGCCGTGATAAATCACCCACAGCGCCAGCAGCGCGTACAGCCATTCGGCCTGGCGCAGGCGGCGCAATGCCGGCGGAGCATTCAGCAGGACACGCATCTGCCGCAACTCGCCCAGGCGCGCCCCCAGCGGCTGCAGCGTGAGCAGCGGCCGTGCCACACCGTGCAGACGGTCCAGCAGTTCCCGCAACAGCAAAACAGCGAAGATCGCCTGCAGGCTCACCAGGATGGCCGCTTCCGTCACATGCACCCAGGAATAGTTGTATTCCAGCCCGCGCTCAATGGCGGCAGCAAGCAGCGCGCCGATCCCCTGCACGAAGAAGACCGCGGCGGCGATGCCGGACGCCGGCAGCGCAATCACCGCCTGCGCATGCAGCACCAGCAGGATCAGGGCGATCAGCACCGACAAACCGGCAAAAAGCGGCCATTCCGGCAGGTTGGAAACCTTGCCGCCGACATCGAATTTCGGCTGGCGCAGTTCATCCAGCACGCCCCAGGCGCCGCCAATCGTGCCTTCCAGTTTCACCTTCCACGGCTGGTCGAAAGCCTCGACCAGGTTGTAGGACAGCCCCTCTTTCTGGGCCAGGCGCATGAAATCGGCGATGAAGCCGGCGGCCTCGGTGCGCGAGGGCACGGCATCGCGCCGTGAACGGCCTTCCGACGGCCAGCCGACCTCGCCAATCGTGATCGGCTTGCCCGGCAGCTTGGCCTGCACGGTGCGATAGACATCCATGATATGCGGCATCGAATGCGACGCCGCGATCGGCATGTCCTCCCAGTAGGGCAGGAAATGCACGGTGACGAAATCCACCTCGTTCAGCAACTGCGGGAACCGCAGCCAGAATTCCCAGACATCGGCATAGGTCACCGGTTGCTTCACGGCCGCCTTCACGCGACGGATATAGCCGATCAGCTGGTCCGCCGTGAGGTCCTTGCGCAGCAGAACCTCGTTGCCCACCACCAGCGACTTGATCGCATCCGGGTATTTGCTGGCGAGCGCGATGGCGGCTTCGACTTCCTTTTCGTTGATGGCGAGATCGGCCCCGAGCCAGACGCCCTGCATCACGTTGAGGCCGAGCTTCCGCGCCTCCGGCGGCACCACCTCAAGGCCTTCGCGTGAGGTATAGGTGCGGATGCCGCGTGCAATGCCCTTCAGGCTGTGCAGGTCTTCGATCACCTGTTCGGCGGAAGGGTAGACCATGTTGAGCGGCCCCTGGCCGCGACGGAATGGCGCAAAGGACACGCTTTCGATCATGCCGAGCTTCGGCCCCTTCGGATCCTGCCCCACCTGCACCGGATGATTGGGCAGCCACCAGCCAATCACGTTGACGGCGGCACCGATGGCAATGCAGATCAGCAGCCACAGAAAGCGGGAGGCCGGCTTGGGCGGCACAGTCATGGGAAGCGTCCGTCGGGCTGGAACTGGCGGGAAAAGGATTACTGGGCCGGGCTGCCCTGCGATTCCGGCGCCGTCACGGGCGCGGGAATGGCAGAGGTTTTGCTCGGCGGCTTCGGCGCGGTGCTGATGAAAGCCAGCAGCAGCGAGGCCCAGTAGGGCACCGACTGCGCCCACATCACCACCGCCCACAGCCGCGCTTCCGGGTCTTCACCGCCCTGGAAATTCCACATGCCAATGCCGGCCAGCAGCAGCAGCACGGCGATCAAGGTTTCTTCCTGGGCCATGATGAAGGCCTGCACCACGGCGGCCTGGTCCTCATGCTTGGGCGTGCGGATGAACGGCAGCTTCGACGTGAATAGGCCGTAGATCATCGCCTTGGCGATCGTATAGGTCAGCGCCAGACCGGCGAGGCCGGCGCCCAGTCGCTGCCGCAGGCTGCAGGGCACGCGGATTTTGTAGAGCCAGAGGAACTGCGCCAGCTTGGCGCCGAACACCGCCACCACCGGCAGCAGGAACAGCGCCAGCGGCAGTTCGAAATATTTCGGCAGCACCAGCACGCCGACGGTCCAGGCCAGCGAGGTGACGGCGAAGACCAGGCCCAGCGCATCGGCGAACCACGGCAGCCAGCCGGTGATGAAGTGATAGCGCTGCATCGGATCGAGCTTGCGCTCGTCGCCCGGCAGCATGTCGCGCCAGTGGCGCTTGATGATCTGCACGGCGCCATAGGCCCAACGGAAACGCTGGCTCTTGTAGCCGGAGAAGGTATCGGGCGTCAGGCCGTAGCCGTAGCGCTTGTCGGTGTAGACCGAGTGCCAGCCGCCGGCCAGCAGGCGCAGGCCCATCTCGGCATCCTCACAGATGCACCACTCAGCCCAGATGCCGACATGGTCGATGGCGGCGCGGCGCACCAGCGTCATGGTGCCATGCTGGATGATGGCGTCGCGTTCGTTGCGCTGGACCATGCCGATCTGGAAGAAGCCGGCATATTCCCAGTTGATGTATTCCTTGAAGCGGTCGTCGCGCCAGTCGTAATGGTCCTGCGGGGCCTGCACGAAGCCGACATCGGCACGGTCGAAATACGGCACCAGCGACTTCAGCCAGTCAGGCTCGACCAGATAGTCGGCATCGATCACGCCGACGATCTCGGCATCCTTGGCGGTGTTGCGCAGGGCAAAGTTCAGCGCGCCGGCCTTGAAGCCCTTGAGCGGCGAGACATGGAAGAAGCGGAACTTGTCGGCGCCAAGCTGCGCGCAATACTCCTGCACCGGCCGCCAGACCGCTTCGTCCTTGGTATTGTTGTCGATGATCAGCACCTCGAAATTCGGATAATCGAGGCGGTTGAGCGCATCCAGCGTGCGCTTCACCATTTCCGGCGGCTCGTTATAGGCCGGGATATGGATCGAGACCTTGGGCCAGGCGCGTTCGATATCGGTGCGGAACGGCAGGAAGTGGCGCTGGCGCCGGTTGGCCCAGATCACTTCGGAAAGCTCCAGCCCTTCCGCCAGCACCACCATGAACAGCAGCAGCAGCAACGGCAGCAGCATCGCCCACATCAGCGCGATGCCCGGACTCATATACGTGCGCAGGCCGGAATCGACCACCATCACCAGCGCACTGGTAATCACCTGGATCAGCGCGATGAAAAAGACCCGGCCGGAGAACCGCAGATCGGACCAGCGCGCCAGGAACCAGGCCATCAGCGGCAGCGCCAGCAGGATCGAGGCGGCGGCCAGTTGCGGCCAGTGCGGCCGATCGCTGACCGGGCCCACCATGGGGAATTTCGGCGTGCGGTCGGCATTGAAGACGCCCCAGTAGGCGCCGACGGAGCCTTCGATATTGCGCTTCCACGGCTGGTCGAAGGCTTCCTGGATGTAATAGTCGAGGCCGCGCTGGTTGGCGATGTTGAGGAAGGCGCGCAGGAATGCGGCCTGCGTGGTCGGGCTGGGGACGGCGTCGCGGCGCGTGCGGCCTTCCGATGGCCAGCCGATTTCGGTGATCACCACCTTCTTGGTCGGGAAGGCGTCTTTCACCTGCTGATAGCGGCTGAGCGCGTATTCCACCGCCTTTTCCGGCGACTGGCCTTCCCAGTAGGGCAGCAGATGGATGGCGATGAAATCGACCTCGCGGCCGAGCTGCGGGTAACGCAGCCAGATGTCCCAGGTTTCCGGCGTCGAGACTTCCACATGGCGGCCGCGATTGTTCAGGCCGGTACGCACGCGGCGGATATAGTCGACCAGGTCCTGGATCGGCATGTCGGCGCGCAGCAGCGTCTCGTTCCCGACCAGCACGCGCGTGATGTTCTGCTGCGTGGCCACGGTGTCGATCAGCTTGGTGATTTCTTCCTCGTTGCGCTCGAGGCGGCCATCGAGCCAGCTGCCCTGCATCACCTCGAAGCCGTAGCGGCCGGCGATCTCCGCGATCTTGCCCTGGCCGTCGAGCGTCGAGTAGGTGCGGATACGCTTCACCTGGCCCGACAGCACCTGCATGTCGTTTTCGATTTCGGCGTCGCTGGGGAAACGGTTGTTGCGCGGATCCTGGTCGCCGCGGAACGGCGAATAGTCGATGCCCGCGATTACTTCGCCCCAGGGCCGCGGCTCGATCGGCCGGTTCATATAGGCCCAGCCGGCGAGGTTGAGCACAGCAACGATGAGAAGGACGAACAGTCCCGAATAGCGCATGGCGGACTTGGACACGGATGCCCCGGAGCAAGAAGGAAACAAAAACTGGCCGACGGCACCGGAGCAACCGTACCGGCCCGGACCGCCATCACCGGAGGCTCCGGCTGGCCGTCTGAATAGGCAGGCAATATGGCGGCTTTACGGCGGTCGCCGGACTATACGGGCGGGCCTGAAAAGAGTCGAGAGGACGGCGGTTTACCGCCCATGGTCAGGCTTTGGCAGGGTCCAGCGGCAACGGTCCGTCGGTCTTGGCCGCCCGCAGCGCGAAATTGGACCGCACATCCTTCACCATCGGCAGGGTGATCAGGCGGTGACTGAGCCATTGTTCATAGGCCGCAAGGTCCGGCACCACGACTTCGGCCAGGAAGTCGGCCTCGCCCGAGACCATATGGGCCGCCACCACCTCCGGCATGGCGACCAGCGCCGCCTGCAACGCGGCGGCATTGCCGGCCGAATGCTTCTCCACGGTGATGCCGACGAATACTGTGAGCCCAAGGCCCAGTCTCGGCCGGTCCAGCAGCGCGCGATAACTGCGGATATAGCCCTCGTCCTCCAGCCGCTTGACCCGGCGCAGGCAGGGCGACGGCGACAGCCCGACCTTCTCGGCGAGATCGACATTGCTGAGACGGGCATCCGCCTGCAGGGCGGTCAGGATTTTCCGGTCCAGGCTATCCAGGTTCATATTTGGCACTATCTGCCTCATATCCTGACATATATTGACATATATTGCTGAGATAATGACAACCCGAGCAGAATTAGCAAGGACATGCCGCCGGATTTGCGGCGATCCTGCGCCTGCGACCGTTCCGGAGTCCCGCCATGTCCGCCGACAGCAGCCTTGCCGCGCCGCCCCCATCCACCACCGTCGAACCCGGCCGGCTGCTGGGGGCCGCCGCCGCGCTGGCCACCATCCTGCTCTGGGCCATTGGCCTCGTGATCACCCGCTTCGGCCTCACCTCGGGCACGCTGTCACTGTGGGACGTGATCTTCCTGCGCATGGTGCTGCCTGCCGTGTTGCTGCTGCCGCTGCTGTGGCGCCTGCCCGCCCCACCTGCAGGCCGGCGGCGCAGCCGGCATGTTCTGCTGCTGGGGATCATTGCGGCCGGCGCCGGCCTGCCCTTCATGCTGTCCGGCAGCACTGGAATGTTCTTTGCCCCTGCCGCCCATGCCGGCGCGCTGATGCCCGGCAGCATGCCGCTGTTCGCCGCCTTGCTGGCTGTGCTGTTCCTGGGCGAACGCTTCACCACCCAGCGCCGCATCGGCACCGTGCTGATGCTGCTCGGCGCCATCGCCGTCGGCGGCTGGCAGGTCATCGCCGGCCAAACAAGCGAAACGGGGGGAAGCACCTGGCGCGGCGACCTGCTGTTCGTGTTGGCCGGCGCGATGTGGGCCTGCTACACCGTGGCGTTGCGCAAAAGCGGCATCGGCGCCTGGCAGGCCGCTGCGCTGGCCTATACCAGCGCCTTCGCCCTCTACACGTCGGTCTATCTGCTCTGGCTCGACAGCCGGCTGCTCACTGCACCGGTCTTCGATATCGGCCTCCAGATCGTGCAGTCGGTCGCCTCCGGCCTGCTCAGCATGGCGCTCTACGGCTATGCCGTTCGTCGCCTCGGCGCCGCACCGGCCGCCGCCTTCGCCGCCCTGACGCCGGCGCTCACCGCTCTGCTGGCCGTACCGCTGCTCGGGGAATGGCCCGAACCGGTCACCTGGGCCGGAATCGTGGCGGTCAGCCTGGGCGTTGCGCTGGCCAATGGCGCGTTCGCCCGCTATGCTCGGACTAACCGATAAGGAGGTTAGGTATGTTCGATCACATTTCCATCGGCGTGCGCGACATCGCCCGCTCCGGTGCCTTCTACGACGCGGCCTTGCAGCCGCTCGGCTATACCCGGCTCTATCAGGGCGATTACGGCGTGGCCTATGGTGCCAAACAGCCGCAATTCTGGATCGACCGCACCGACAGCCCGGTGCCCGCCGATCCGAAACACTGCTTCCATCTCTGCTTCAGGGCGGAAAGCCGTGCTGCGGTGGATGCCTTCCATGCCGTCGCCCTGGCGCATGGCGGCACCGATAACGGCGCGCCGGGCCTTCGCCCGCAATACACGCCCACCTATTATGCCGGCTTCATCATCGATCCGGACGGGTACCGGATCGAAGCCGTGTGCTACGCCCCAGACTGATCCGTAAACCAGGCGCCATGCTCGACCATATCGACAAAGTCTTCAGCCCCGCCGCCTCGCCCCGCAGCGATGTCGAAATCTACCAGATGTGGGAAGTCTTCAAGGCGGTGAATGCCCGGGTGAAGGCCGGCGGCAAGGTGGTCAGCCTGCTGGCGGGCGAACCGACCCTGCCGCCGCCGCAGGCTGCCGTTCAGGCCGCGCAGGACGCGCTCTCCAGCGGCAGGCCACTGGGCTATACCGAGGCGCTGGGCATTCCGGCCCTGCGCGAAGGCATCGCGCAGCTGTATCGCCGCCGCCACGGCCTCGATGTGCCGGCCAGGCGCGTCGCTGTCACCGTCGGCACCTCGGCGGGGCTCATGATGGCCTTCATGGCCGCCTTTTCGGCAGGCGACACAGTGGCCGTAGTGGAGCCCAGCTACCCGGCCTATCGCGGCACGCTGAAAGCCATCGACCTGATCCCGCATCGCCTGAGCACCGACGCCGCCACCGGCTATCGCGTGACGCCGGCGATGATCGACGCCCTGCCGCCGGAAGTGAAAGGCGTAGTGATCGCCAGCCCGGCCAACCCGACCGGCACCATGCTGTCGGCCGACGAACTGCGCGCGATCTATGACCTGTGCCAGCGCAAGGGCCTGTGGCTGATCGTCGACGAGCTGTATCACGGCGTCACCTATGACAAGCCCGCCGATACCGTGCTGGCGGCCGGCGACGACGTCATCGTCATCAACGGCTTCTCCAAATACTGGGGCATGACCGGCTGGCGTCTCGGCTGGCTGGTGCTGCCCGACCGGCTGGTGCAGCGGATCGAGGGGCTGCATGGCTCCCTGCAGATTTCCGCGCCCACGCTCTCGCAGCTCGCCGGCATCGCGGCGCTGGATGCCGAGGCCGACCTGCTGGCCCGCGTCGACTCCTACCGCCGCAACCGCGCTGCCCTGTTGGCCGCCCTGCCGCGCTTCGGCATCACGCGGTTCGCCCCACCCGACGGCGCCTTCTATCTCTATGCCGATGTTGGCGACTTCACCGATGACAGCGTCGGCTTCTGCAAGCGTATCCTGGAGGAAACCGGCGTCGCGCTGGCGCCCGGCGTCGATTTCGACACCGCCGACGGGCGACACTTCCTGCGCTTCAGCTTCTGTATGGACTCCGCCATCGTCGACGAGGCCATCGCGCGTCTGGAACCGTGGTTCAAGAGCCTGAATCTCAGAACAGCGGCCGGTTGAAGTAGATATCGTAATTGGCCAGGCCCTGCTGCCGCATGCATTGCGACACGCCGATATTGTAGTCGCGATAGTCGTAGATCGGTTCGCGGCGGGTGTCGCAGGTCTCATAGCCGCCGTAGCATCGGCCCTTCTTGTTGCAGTGGCGCGGCTCCTGGCGGCAGGTGGTGTGGATTTTCTCGCCCACCTGGCGGATCAGCCAGCGGTTCCGGGCCTTGCAGCCGCCCCATTCCTCATAGGCGGCATAACATTGCTCACGGTTGGGCAGGCTGTCACAGTGATAGGCGGCGCAGGCAGGCAACACCACGGTCAGCGCCAGCAGCACCACCATGCGGGACAGGTATCGGGGGGCGGACATGACAGTCCTCGGCCAGGCGCGGGCTTCCGCTGGTCAGCCGATCTTGCTTGGGCGACGCGCCCGCCATGGGACACGCCGGTCTTTTTCCGGAAGCCTGCCTCAGGCGAAACGATGCTGCGCCATGGTGGCGGAATTGCGGCGCAAGGTTTCCGACTTTAGTCGATCTGCAGCAGCTGCCATTTCAGATAGGCGCTTTCCGGCAGATGCGGATGCACCGGATGGTCGGCATTGGCGCCGCCGCTATACAGGATGCGGCCCGAACGGCCGGCGGCATTGAGTCCGATGGCGATCTCCTTGGCGAAGACCTCACCCGGCAGCAGATGCGCACAGCAGGCAACGAACCAGATGCCACCCGGCCGCACCAGCGGGGCCGCCAGTTTCGCCAGCTTGCGATAGGCGCGGCTGCCCGGTCCGAGATCCTTGCGGCTTTTGACGAAGTTCGGCGGGTCGGTGACGACAACGCCATACTGCGCCTTGTCCGTGTTCAGCTTTTCCAGCGCGAGGAAGGCTTCCGCCTTCTCGAAACGCGCCAGCTTGGCCAGGCCATTGTCCTTCGCCGCCTGCGTCGCCTGTTCGATGGCCAGCTCCGACCGGTCGATACCATGCACGCTCTTGGCGCCGGCCTTGGCAGCCGTGAGCGCGAAGGCACCGGAGTTGCAGTAGAGATCGAGCACATCCTGGCCCTTCGCCAGCGCCGCCAGCTTGCCGCGCGCCTCGGCCAGATCGAAATACCAGCCGGTCTTCTGGCCTTCCAGCAGGTCGAGGGCAAAACGCGCGCCGCCCTCTTCCACCACGGCGCCGCCATCCAGCTTGCCGGCTGCCAGCCGGATTTCCTGCTCCAGGCCTTCCAGCGCACGCACCGGCGCGTCGTTGCGCAGCACCACCGCGCGCGGCTTGAGTAACGCCTGCAGAACATCGAGCAGCAGCGGCAGCAGGGCTTCGGCGCCGGCCGTATTGGCCTGCACGCTCAGCACGTCGTCATAGCGGTCGATCACGAAACCGGGCATGCCATCGGCTTCGGCATGCACCAGGCGGTAATACGGGCGAGCGAAGCAGCGTTCCCGCAACTTCAGTGCGGTCTGCAACCGGGCGGTGAGAAAGGCCGCATCTACTTTCGCGTCGACATCACCGCTCCATAAACGCGCGGCAATCAGCGAATGCGGATTGAAACTCGCGATTCCGAGACCGCCGCCATGCGAGTCGTACAGCCGCACAAGGCTGCCGGGTGGAAGTTTCTTGGCTTCGGCATCGAGTTCTATCTCGTTGGAATAGACCCACGGATGGCCACCCCTAACACGGCGGTCTTCGCGCGCTTTCACGCGCAGAACGGGCAACGCCTTGATTGTCATGGACAAATCCTCATCGAATGGTCTATCAGCGCAGGGCAGTCATCGCGCTGCAAAATTTTGAGAGCGAACCTTAATCGATGTTCACCCTGCACGACCAGTTGCGCCGCGATACTTTCGCCGTCTGTCGCATGAAGCTTTGTCTGGTCCAGTTGATGAACGACAGCCAGTATCCCTGGCTTATCCTGGTACCCGCCGTCGCCAACATCACCGAAATCGCCGAGCTGAACGAAAAGCAGCGCAAGCTGCTGATCAACGAGATCGCCCAGGCCCAGCGCGTGCTGCAGCATTGCTACAGCCCGTTCAAACTCAATGTCGCCGCCCTGGGCAACGCCGTGCCGCAGCTGCATGTACATGTGATCGCCCGCTTCAAGGAAGACCCGGCCTGGCCGAATCCGATCTGGGGCAAACAGCCGCCGGTGCCTTACGACGATGCCGGCCTGCGCGCCGCCATCGCCAAGCTGCAGAACGCCTTCATTACCCGGGTCTGACTCCCTATACTGCCAGCATGACACCGGAAACCATTGAAGTGATCGGCATGATTGCCGGCGGTATCACCACGCTGGCCTATGTGCCGCAGGTGGTGAAGGTCTGGCGCAGCCGTTCGGCGCGCGACATCTCGCTGGGCATGTTCCTGCTGATGAATGTCGGCATCGCGCTCTGGCTGGTCTACGGTTTCCTGATCGGCTCGCCCGGCCTGATCGGCGCCAATACGGTCACGCTCTGCCTCACCGCCGCCGTCCTGGTGGCCAAGCTGAGATTCGACCGGGAGCCGGCCGCCGGTTCTGCGTCTGCCGGTCCGGCTGGTCAGTAGCGCCGACTAGCCAGTCAGACTGGCCCATCGTATAACCGGCGACATGCGCCGCCGGGATTTCCTGCACTCGTCTCTGGCTCTGGGCACTGCCGCCGCAGTCGCCCCGCTGTTCCCCGTGCAGGCCCGCGATACCGGCGGCTTTTTCCGCATCCTCACCGGCTCGGCCCATACCACCGCTTTCCCGGTCGGCGTCACGGTTGCGTCCGCCATCTCCAATCCGCCGGGCAGCCGCGCCTGCGACAAGGGCGGCTCCTGCGGGGTGCCCGGCCTGATCGCCGTGGCGCTCACCAGCCAGGGCTCTGTCGCCAACCTCGCCGCCATCGGCAACGACAGCATCGAAAGCGGCTTTGCCCAGGCCGATCTGGTTGCCAGCGCCTATCAGGGCGAAGGTCTGTATTTCCGCCGGGCCAAGCAGGGCAACCTGCGCGCGCTGGCCAGCCTGTATCCCGAAACCATTCATCTGGTGGTGCGCCGCGGCAGCAACATCACCGATATCCGCGAACTGGCGGGCAAGCGCGTCTCCATCGACCGCACCGGCTCCGGCATCCGCTTCAACGCCGAGATCATCCTGACCGCCTATGGCGTGCGGCTGAACCAGCTGAAGCTGCTGGAGGTCGATCCGGGCGAAGCCGCCGACCTGATGGCGAAAGACCAGCTCGACGCCTTCTTCCTGGTCTCCGGCCAGCCGGCGCCGACGGTGGGCGATCTCACCGACCGCGCGATTGCCACCCTGGTGCCGCTGTCGGGTCCGCAGATCGCCGGCGCCCTGCGCCGCCATCCCTTCTTCAGCCGCGACGTGATCCCCGCCGGCACCTATAACAACGTGCCCGAGACCGAGACACTCGGTATCGGCATGCAGTGGATCGGGCCGGAAAGCCTCGACCCGTATCTGGTTTACGAGATTCTGCGTTCGCTCTGGCATCCGCGCAATCGCAAGATGCTGGATGCCGGCCATGCAATGGCCCAGCGCATCCGGCTCGGCACCGCCCTGCTCGGCGTCTCGATTCCGCTGCATGCGGGCGCCGAGCGCTATTACCGCGAAATGAAGCTGATCACCTGAGGCTCAGACGCCCATGAAAGCCAGAGAGCATCCACTGCTTTGAGGCTGCCGCTCTGGGTCCCCGCTTTCGCGGGGACGACGGGGGAAATTCATCTCTCCCGTTTTCAGTTCTCCGGCAGCGGCGCTTCTTTGGCCGAGGCCGCGATCCACTCCTGCATCGCCGGCAGCGCATAGATCGCGTTCACATAGGCCTCGGAGATCGGGTCCATGGTGACGCCATAGCTGCGCAGGCGCGTCGCCACCGGGGCATACATCGCATCCGCGATGGTGAAGCGGCCGAACAGGAACTCGCCGCCGCCATTCACCCCGAACCGGCCGCGGCAGTCCTGCCAGATCTGCTGCACGCGCGCGATGTCCAGCCTGGCCTCGTCGCCGGGGCTGACGCCCTGCTGGGCCAGCGGGCTGAGTTTGCAGATATCCATCGGCAGTTCACGGCGCAGCGCCACGAATCCGGCATGCATCTCGCTCATCACGCTGCGCGCCACCGCGCGGGCGCGCGGATCGTCGGGCAGCAGCTTCGCCTCGGGCCATGTCTCGGCGATATAGTCGCAGATCGCCAGGCTCTCCCACACCGTCAGGTCGCCGTGCTTGAGGATTGGCAGCTTGCCCGCCGGCGAATGCAGCAGGATTTCGGCCTTGGTCTCGGGCCGGCGCAGCACGATCATCGCCTCGTCAAAGCTCTGGCCGGCCGCCTTCAAGGCCAGCCAGGGCCGCAGGCTCCAGCTCGAGTAGTTCTTGTTGCCGATGACAAGGGTCAGATCGCTCACAGATTGCTCCTGCAGATAACTTCGTATTGCCCCGTATTTCACAAAACAGGCCGAGACCTTATAAACGAGGCTCCGGTTTCCGCCCATCTCCATATTGAGCCATACTTCCTGAGGACGCGCCCGTGCCTGCCACCCTGATTGCCAAGTCTGCCGCCGCCCTGCCTGTCGAGATCTGCACGCCGAAGCAGTGGGCGGCCCGCCTGCCGAAGGAAAAGGGCCTGGTCGCCGGCCTCGCCGCCGCGCAGGCCTTTGGCGCCAAGGCCGGCCAGGTGCTGGTGGTGCCCGACGCGAAGACCGGCAAACCGGCCCGCGTGATCGCCGGCATCGCCGAGACGCCGGATCTGTGGTCCTGGGCCGCCATCGCGCAGGCGCTGCCGGCCGGCGACTACAGGCTGACCGATACCAAGGCCGGCGACGCGGCGGCGCTGGGCTGGGCGCTCAACGCCTATCGCTTCGACCGCTACAAGAAGATCGAAAGAAAGACCGTGCGCCTGGTCTGGCCGGCGAAAGCCAACCAGCAGCGCGTGACGGCGCTGCATGACGGCATCGTGCTGGCGCGCGACCTGATCAACACGCCATCTGGTGACATGGGCCCGGCCGAGCTGGCGGAAGCCGCGCGCGGCGTGGCCCTGCTCGGCGGCGCCGAGTTCAGCACCATCATCGGCGACGAACTGCTGGAGCAGAATTACCCGATGATCCATGCGGTCGGCCGCGCCAGCGTGCGCCTGCCGCGCCTGATCGACCTGCGCTGGGGCAACCCGAAGCATCCGAAACTGACCCTGGTCGGCAAGGGCGTCTGCTTCGACACCGGCGGTCTCGATCTCAAGCCCTCGGCCGGCATGCTGCTGATGAAAAAGGACATGGGCGGGGCTGCCGTGATGCTCGGCCTGGCCGCCACCATCATGGCGATGAAGCTGCCGGTGCGGCTGCGCCTGCTGATCGCCGCGGTGGAGAACAGCGTCTCGGGCAACGCCTTCCGGCCCGGCGATGTGCTGACCAGCCGCAAGGGCATCACGGTCGAGATCGGCAACACCGATGCCGAAGGCCGCCTGGTGCTCGGCGATGCGCTGGCCGAAGCCGATACCGAAAAGCCCGACTGGCTGATCGATGCCGCCACGCTGACGGGCGCTGCCCGCGTCGCCGTCGGCCCCGACCTGCCGGCGCTCTATGCCGATGAGGATGCGATGGCGCAGGCCCTGCTCGATGCGGGCCTGAGCGTGGCCGATCCGCTGTGGCGCATGCCGCTGCACAAGGGCTATCGCGAGTATATCGAGGGCAAGGTGGCCGATATCAGCAACTCGGGCGACACGCCCTTTGCCGGTTCGATCACCGCGGCGCTGTTCCTCAAGGAATTCGTGGCCAAGACGAAGTCCTACGCCCATCTCGACATGTTCGCCTGGAACCCGAAGCCGCGCGCCGGCCGGCCCTGGGGCGCCGAGGCCACCGGCCTGCGCGCGCTCTATGCGGCCATCGAGAAGCGCTACGGGAAGACGTGAAGTAAAGGCCCTCCCCCCCCGGAAACCGCCCCGAACCTGTCACCAATCGCGGTTTTCTCACAACCGCAGAGCCCGGAAGGCATCTGGTCACAGCCGGGTCACAGGCGTCACAGCCTTATCGGCAGCGCCAAGCCAGGCGTCGCCGTAGTCTCCTCCCAACATCAGTCGAGACGTAAAAACTCAAAAACGGAGACAGCCATGATCATCCCCGGTGCCGCCTTCTTCCTCGTTCTCGCTGTGCTGCAGTTCTTCATCATCGCCGACGGCCTGGTGTCCTGGTTCCATATGGACTGGACCATCGCCGCCAACTTCGCCGCCATGCTCAGCGGCCTGCCGCTGTTCGCCGCCTTCAACCTGATGCGGCCGCGCCGCCAGCCCCATCGTCACGAACGCGCCTGATTTCTGAAGCCGCCTGATTTTCTAAAGCCGAGCATTTCCAACGAAGCGATATTTCCGCTCCGATAGCCCTCCCCGTCCGACCTGACCTGGAGCCCACCCTCCAGGTCAGGTTTTTTTATGGGCGACGATAAAAAACACTCCGTACACGCGCTTGCAGCGTCTCTGCAATTTCGAGGTAGATCGGGCATTTTCTGCAAGAGGCCTCGCCTCGGGCGTGCCAGACCAGCGCCGTCAACGGGAACCTACGATGCGGAGTTCCGCGCATCGGATACGCAGTGCGAGAATAGAGTCCGTGCTATTCGGCTTGGATCGTGAGCAGTTAGCGCCACTCGCCAAACACCATTTGAATACGATTGAACGCTATACTCTGCATCGGCAGGGGCGCCGCATCCGGCGTAGGCAGAGGATATGGCGTCGATCGCGGCGCACTCGACGAATAGCAGGGTAGTCATCCGAAAGAGGTACTCAGTCCGGAGACAGCACCCTGAATGGCGGCGCTTCTGCGTGTTCGTCCGTCCGAACGTTCCTTAGAAAAGCAACCGGGATTTCGCTAGGCTCGTTTGCATCACTTCGAACGCAATATTGCACACCACGGGTTACATCTCTTCTGCTAGGAGGGGACGAATGGACGGCACGTCAGTATTGCACATCGATCGCAACCAGCTATTCCGCGAGGGGCTGCGCCGCATCCTGGATGACTCACCCTTCTTTGTCTGTCACGAAGCCGTCGGCTTCTCCGATGGCCTCAAGGAAGTCGCGGCGCAAAAGCCCGGGATCGTCATCATCGATACCAGCGGCTATGGCGAAGTCCTGCCCGAACTGATGCTTACCGCCCGCTCGGTTGTCGTCCCGCCCCGCGTCGTCGTGCTCACCGACAGCGTCGGTATCCCGCGCCTGGCCAGCGCGCTGAGCGCCGGCGTGGATGGCTATCTGCTGAAGGACATGTCGGCCGATGCGCTCAAGCAGTCGCTGCGCCTGGTCCAGATGGGCGAAAAGGTGTTTCCCACCGATCTGGCCCATCTTCTGATCAACAACCGGTTTGTCTCCCAGAGCAACGGCCATGCCGAGCGCAGCAGCGGACTGTCGGAGCGCGAAACCGAAATCCTCTCCTGTCTGGTCAACGGCCATTCCAACAAGGCCATCGCCAACCGGCTGCAGATCACCGAAGGCACCGTCAAGGTGCACCTGAAAGGCGTGCTGAAGAAAATCCACGTCAGCAACCGCACACAGGCAGCGATCTGGGCCCTGCAGAACGGCATCGTGGCCGATGTCGTGCCGGATAATACCCTGATCTCGCGGGCCTGAGCCGCTCAGCTCAGATCGTTAAGCCCGATCCACAGATCGATCGGGGTCGCCGCGCCGCCGGACGGCGACAGGACGCCGCTGGCCGACAGGCCGAAACCCGGATCGAGCAGGCCAATCCACTGCATCATGCTGTCGGCCGCAGAGCCGCTGCGCCCGTAAGGGTGGGTCGCCGCACCGCCAAAGCCGCCCATATTGCCCCAGCCCAGTCCGGTGCCGAGGCCGGTGGGCCAGCCGCGACCAGCCCGCGCACTCGATGTCACCGCCTCACCGCTGGGCAGGCGCAGGAAGGCCTGACCATTGCGGCGCGAAACATCCAGCAGACTGCCATCAGCGCCACGCACCAGGTTGCGCGGCCGGCTGCCCAGCAACTGGGCATTCAGAATCACCTGACGGGCGTCGAAGCTGATGCCGGGGCCGCCGCCGGATCCATAGGGCATATTGCCGGCCTGGGCCCGGGCGCCGCCGCCGGAGACCGCAAGCACTGCCGCCAGAACGAAGGCTCCAAGCAGCGCACGATGGGTAAAAGCAGGCGTCATGGCATGTCTCCCTATCTGGAAAAGGACAGTAAGGCCTTTGCAGGGCGACGTAAGGCCGGATGACGGCCCTGCCTCCTCTGCGCCACCGCTGGGCTTTAATTGCAAATTTTCATGCGCTCGAAAGAGGTATATCTACCTCTGATTTTGTCGTGGTCAGGCCATGGGCCGCGGCAAAAACCGCAACCGCCGTCCGATTCTGCATGCGCAATTTATGCGTCACCAGGTGAACCAGCGTCTTAACCCGGCTCTCGGCCAGGCCGCTGACCATGGCGATTTTCCGGTTCGATAATGCCGATCCGACATAAGACAGCATCTGTAATTCTTCCGGCGTCAGGTGCCCCACCACATCAAGGCGCAGGCGATCGGTCTTCAGGCTGTGCAGCAGTGTGTCCGAGACCGACATGTAACCCTTGATCGCCAGCTCGAGCATATCGACCGGGACATCGCCGTATTCTTCGCGCAGCAGCAGGCCGCAATTATTCTGCGCCCGGCTCACCACATCCAGCATCTGACTGTTCGACAGAATCACCACGGCACGCACGCCAGACAGCGTTTTCTGCGTCGATTCGAGCCGATGATCCCACAGCCAGATCAGATCGTCGGCTTCGATCAGAACGACATCGGCCAGCGCGCAGGTGCGATCGAAGGCATCGCCGATCCGGGGATCGATGATGCCGACCAACTCCCACTGCGTGAGCCGCGTCACTTCGTGATGCAGCGCCCATGCGAGATCGGACTTCCGTGAGGCGACGAGAACGCGTCGACCGGTGGACATTTTACTTCCCTGTTTTTGCCGATGTTTGCTGCGGAGGATCGAAGCGATCCTCCAGACACCACTCTTATATAGGGCGGCACAGCACTGATATCGCTTAGTACGCATGCTGCTGCAAAACAAACAAGGCATCGGCGGTAGCGCTCTACCCAGAGAGCGAAACAGCATCGCAGGCAGCATACCCCCTTTGCGCAGAAATCCGCCCGCCTGATTTCTTTCGTCGCCTGCCGCAGTCCCTATTGTGGCGAAACGAGATCACGGCGTTGGCGCAGACCACGAAATGCAAATTCGGTCGGGCGCCAATACCACAACAGGCGGGAGATAACGGTGCGCTCTTTACCTCTGATAGCCATAGCTGCCTTGTCGCTGAGCGCCTGCTCCGCCCAGGGCGTCTATTCCAAGCAAGGCGTGCGGCCGGCCTACGGGTTGCCTGTCACCAACAACGACACGCCGTATTCGCAGTGCCTGACGGCGCTGGCCAGGCTGCCGGGCAACAACCTGCCGGTGTTCACGGTGGGCGAAGTGGCCGACAAGACCGGCCAGGTCGACCGCTCCAACAACGGCGCCGTGGTCAGCCAGGGCATCACCGAGATGATGATCAGCGCGTTCTACAAGACGCGCCGGGTCTACCTGGTCGAGCGCTTCGACCTGCGCATCCCGCTGGCCGAGGCCCGCATGGTCGAGCAGAAGCTCGCCGTCGCACCGGCCCAGACCGCGGCTCCGATCCGCGCCAGCAACTTCGTCGTCATGGGGGCGCTGACCGAGCTGAACTACAACATCGTCAGCGAAGGCGCGCGGCTCTCGGTCAGCGGCATCGGCGGCGGTGCGCGCACGGTGGTGATCAATGTCGGCCTCGATATCCGGGTCGTCAATTCGCAGAGCTTTGACGTCCGTTATGTCAGCTCGCTGCAAAAACAGATTTTTGGTTATGAGGTCGAAGCAAACGTCTTCCGTTTCTTCGGCTCAAGGCTCGTCGAGTTCGACGCGGGACGTATTCAAAACGAACCGCTGCAGCTCGGTGTGAGGTCCGTCGTCGAAATGGCCGTGTACCAGATCATGACGGATTATATGGGTCTGCCGACCTCGGCCGAGTGCCAGCTCGAACGGACTAGCTACGCAGAAGAGTCCCTGTCGAAACCCAAAGGAGAGACCAAATGAAGCGCACTCTGAAAGCTGGCCTTCTGGCCAGTGCATCCCTGGCCGCCATCACGCTGATGATCGCCAGCCCCGCCCAGGCCTTCGACGATGTCGATTGGAAATGGGATCTCAGGATCAATGAGCACATCAATACCAATGTGAGCGTTGATGTGAACATCGACCCGACCGGTCTGGTCCTGGTGGAAAGCCAGCAGATCAACATCGGCGATGTGAGCTCGAAGTCGATCGTCAGCGGCATCTACAACTACCAGCCGTCGACCGGCGGGACCGTGGATCTCGGCACGACCGACATCCAGTTCCATTATGGCATTGGCGGCGTCCTGATCGAGGACGGCTTCAAGAGCCCGAACGTGACGGCTGCCGGCGTCAACGAAACCGACCAGCCGCCGAATATCAACGGCACTGTGACGGCGACCGTTGACCTGGGCACTGTCGAAGTGCCTGCCGTTACCGCCCTGAATGCCGAAGCCAATCTGCCTTCGGTCATCAGTGCTGCCACGGCCGTCGGCAACAACCTGAGCGTGGCGTCCGAAGTCGGCGTGCAGCTGCATGTCGGCCAGTTCGCCTTCGGTGATGGCAACAGCAGCCCGAGCATCAATGGCTTTGGCGGCGGCGGCAACCACCACCACAACAGCAGCGACAATTCCAACCTGACCCTGTCCGACACCCTGACCAATCTGGTCATGGGCGGCGATCTGGTGAAGGCGAATATCTCTGCCAAGTCGAAGGTGACGGACATCCTGAACGCCACTGTCGACAGCTCGGCCACTGCGGTCGGCAATAACCTCAGCGTCTCGGTCGAGCCCATCTCGCCCCAGAACGCCATGGTCATCGCCGACATCACCCAGTTCGCCTACGCCGATGTGACGGCGAAGTCGAAGGTGTCCGGTGTGTCGATCAATAACTACACCGGCCTGGGCAGTCTGACTCGCCCGGTCGTGAACTCGGTTGCGACTGCGGTTGGCAACAATGCCTCCGTCTCGGTCAAGACCCCGGTGGTTGCGGCTCCGTAACCATCGTTGGTGGCGGGAGAGAGGGTGGTCCCCCTGCCTTCTCTCCCCCTGCCGATACCGTTCCTCTTATCCATGGAGACTGTCATGTTCTGGACCAATCTCTCGTCCCTTGCCGTACTCACCGTACTGGCATTCGCAAGCCAGCCCGCCACGGCCCAGCAGATGGGTCGCGAGGGTTACAACTTCCCTGTCCGCGCCCCCAGCATGTCCGCGCAGTTCGAATTCCAGGAGCGTATGCAGGCCAGCAGCAGCTCGTCCAGCACCGCTGCCGGCATGGGCGCGCTGAACCAGTATGTCACCCAGTACAATTCCAGCTCGACCGCCATCGCCAACATGAATCAGGTCAACCAGACCGTGAATGGCGGAACGGCGACGGCGACCGTATCGGCCGATCAGTCGAGCACCGGCAACCAGGATTCTTCGGCCAGCACCAAGGCCAAGATCGACAATTCGGTTGTCATCAACAAGACCACCAACAACACCCAGCCGTAAGACAGCGCGGCAGGGAGATCGGTCATGCACGGGCGCTGGATGCAGGCCATGGCGCTTTATGCGATCTCCCGCCGCTGCCTGGGTGTCGACGGGGCGCCGGCGGAAATCCGCCAGGCGAATGCCAGGCCGGTCTCGCCAGCGCGGGTCACGATGCTGGCGCAGGCCGCCAATGTCGGCGATGCCCGCGCGCAGTATATGCTCGGCGTCCTGGGTCTGGTGGGGAAACTGGGCGCGACCGGCCGGCGCAAAGCGCATGCCCTGCTGGCCGCCGCCGCCATGCAGAACCATGCCGGCGCCTGCTTCGTGCTCGGCATCCTGCACCAGAAGGGCGCGCTGATCCCGGTCAATCCGGTGAAAGCCGTCCATCTGTTCCAGAAGGCCGCGCGCCATGGCCATGCCCGGGCGCAGAATGCGCTGGCCCAGCTCATGCTGGCCGGCAGCGGCACCCCGCGCGATGTTGCCGGTGCCATCGCCCTGTTCGAAGTCGCCATCGCGCAGGATCTGCCCGAGGCCAAGGCCAATCTCGGCGCGCTCTACATCCACGGCTATGGCACGACGGAAAAACTGGAACGCGGCATTGAACTGCTGCGGGCAGCCGCCACCAGCGGCGTAACCGAAGCCCAGCATTATCTGGCCTGGCTGTATCAGACGGGACTGCGCCTGCCGCAGGATACCGATGCGGCACGCCTGTGGTATGGCATGGCGGCCGACCAGGGCAAGATCAAGTCGCAATACTATCTCGCCATTCTGCTGCTGCGGCAGAGCAATGAATGCTACGACCCCGTGACCGCGCTGAAATGGCTGCTGGTCGTGGCCACCGGGCTCGATCCGGTGCTGAAGGAAGCCGCAGGCAAAGCCATCAACACTCTGACGCCGCAGCTCTCGGCCGATGCCGTCGCCAGCGCCACCGATGCCGCCCTGCAATGGCTGCATCGCCACAAGGCCCAGGAGAAGGCGGCGTGGACGCCGGTAAAGCAGCAATGACGGACGCCCCCGGTCCTGCATCGCGCGCATCGCGGGCCCGCATCGCCACGGGCAGCCGGCTTGCCGGACTGGTTCTGATCGGTCTGGTGGCCGGCTGCTCGCCCCTGCTGCCGCTGCTGGGCGCGGCGCTCGGCGGGTCTGACGGCAATGCATCGCGGCTGAGCGGGCCGTTTGCCGGCGCGCCTTCGGCGGCCCAGAACCGGCGCCCGGCGGAGTCTTCCGTCGGCGACGGGGTGGCCAATATCGACGACCGGGTGAAACAGGTCTGCCTGGCGCAGCTGCCGCCGCCCGAGCCGGCGCCGACCAGCGGCTGCAGTCCGCGCGATGTCTGCCTACCGGGCAGCGAGCGGCCGTTGCGCATGCGGGTCTGCGCTGCCGTTGTCGCCAGCGACGCCGCGCTCTTGGTGCCGACCCCGCCCAATCGCGACTGGCACTGGTCCGGCGAGGCCGCAGTGCCGTCCGGAAATCTCTGAAGCCGGCCATCGTCATCCCCGTGAAAGCGGGGATGGCCGGACCAGTCGTGCTTATCGCGCCTTGCGTTTGACCTTGGCGCCTGTCGCCGCTTTCTTCATGGCTGGTTTCTTCGGCACAGCTTTCTTCACAGCTTTCGTCTTGACTGAAGACTTCACCGGCTTCGCGGTGCGCCGCACCGCGGCCAGCGCGTCGCGCATCCAGTCGCGCAGCTCGTCGGCATCCATCAGCACGTCTTCGGGCAGTTCGTACCAGCGCGGGATCGCGCGCTGCTCGCTCTTGCGCGTATAGGTGAACGGTCCCATCCCCGCCGCCGTGAAACGCGGCCGGGTCTGGTCGTCGACCACGAAATACAGCGTGTTGCGCAGGATCACGGCGAACAGCTCGCCGTCGATGCGCAGGCCGCTGCCGCCGAACAGCCGTTCGCGCTGGACCGCGCCCATGCCGGTCGCCCGCATGCCGTCGAGCACGTATTCGACAAAGCCGCTGTCCGATGCCACCGGCACCTCCTTGAATTCAGGCTACTGTTCATTATATGTTCTGTTTTCGCTGTTGACCATTGTGAATCGCAGGGCGGGAAGCACGAAACGTCTGTCGCGTCAGAAACCGGGACAGAATGGGACGGAATTGGCTCTCCATGGGCCGCAATTGGCCTCCAATGGGACGCGATCGGCTCCGAACGGGACCGAATGGGCCCTGCACGGGCCCCACTTGGCCCGCAATCGGCCCTGGCAGGCGCCAACCGGTCCTTGCAGATCAACAGCTTGTCGGGAAAATGTCAGCCGCGGGCGGTGCGACGGGCCAGTTTGTGGCTGTACATCATCTGGTCGGCGGCGGCCAAAGCGGCGCCGGGGTCCTCGCCGGGCTTGAGCGGATAGACGCCATAGGCGGCATCCAGCGGCAGCGACTTGCCCTCCCAGTGCAGCGGCCGGCGGCGGATCGCATCGGCCAGCTGGTCGGCCTTCTCGCGGCCCTGCTGGGCATCGGTCTCGCTCAGGATCACGCCGTATTCGTCGCCGCCCAGGCGCGCGACGCTGTCGACCTCGCGGGTGTTGTCGATCAGCACCTGGCCGACCTGGATCAGGGCGGCATCGCCGGCGGAATGGCCATGCTTGTCGTTGATCTCCTTCAGGCCGTTGAGGTCGAAGTAGATCAGGCAGGACGGCCGGTTGTAGCGTTCGACATGGGCCATGGCGCGGCTCAGCTCGCGCACGAAAGCCCGGCGGTTATACAGCGGCGTCAGCGTATCGCGGTCGGCCAGGCGCTCCAGTTCGGCCAGGCGGTGACGCGTACGGTTGAGTTCGGTGCGCAGTTGGTCCACCTCGCCCATCAGCCGCATGATGGCGTCGCGCACGCGCGGCGTCAGTTCGACTTCGGGGATGCCCATGACGGTGGCGGTGGCGCCGGGATCGGCCACCGGCTTGACGCTCGCGGTGACCGCGCCGCCCTGCGGCGTCACCGGGCGCATGGCTCCGCCCGACGATCCCACAGGAGTCGTCGTCAGAGGCGAGCTCAGCCCGATCGGTCGGCGGTCTTCGATTTTCGCCATGCCTGCTTTCTCCGCCGCCCCTTCTGGTGCGGCAGCCTGCGCTATTTCTGCCGCAGGCAGCGTTAACAAACCATGGATCGGCCGGGCTGACCACCATGGCCGCACCCGGGGCGGCAACCGCCGCTTTACAGCCCGACCCCGCTCCCTATAATCCGCCGCTTTCCGCGACATGGAGTAAAACGATGGCGCCGCGTCAGGGTTCGCCGGCCACCCGGAAGTCTTCCGGGAAATCCCAGCAGAAGCCGCTGGTGGGCATCATCATGGGCAGCCAGTCCGACTGGGCCACGATGGAACATGCCGCCCAGGTGCTGGCCGCGCTGGGCGTGCCGGCCGAGCATCGTATCGTTTCGGCCCATCGCACCCCGCAGCGCCTCTATGATTATGCCCATGCGGCGGCCGGTCGCGGCATCCAGGTGATTATCGCCGGGGCCGGCGGTGCCGCCCATCTGCCGGGCATGGCCGCTGCCATGACGCATCTGCCGGTGCTGGGCGTGCCGGTGGAAAGCAAGGCGCTCAAGGGCCTCGACTCGCTGCTCTCGATCCAGCAGATGCCGGGCGGCATCCCGGTCGGCGCGCTGGCGGTCGGCAAGGCCGGCGCCATCAATGCCGGGCTTCTCGCGGCCGCGATCCTGGCGCTGAACGACGCGGCGCTGTCGAAGCGCCTGCAGGCCTGGCGCGCCAAGCAAACCAAGGCGATCAAGATCGCGCCGGTATCGGAGAAGAAAAAGAAGTGAGCCATATCGCGCCGAGTATTGCTCCTGGCAGCACCATCGGCATTCTCGGCGGCGGCCAGCTCGGCCGCATGCTGGCGATTGCTGCCGCCCGGCTGGGTTATCACTGCCATGTCTTTGCGCCGGAGGCCGATCCGCCGGCCGCCGAAGTGGCGGCGAAGATCACACGCGCCGATTACACCGATGACGCAGCGATGGCCGCCTTCGCCATGGCCTGCGCCGTCGTGACCTATGAATTCGAGAATATCCCGCTCGATCCGGTGGCAAAGATCGCCAAGCTCGTGCCGGTGCGGCCCGGCACCGAAGCGTTGCGCATCACCCAGGATCGCATCTTCGAGAAAGAGTTCTGCAACGGCCGCGGTATTGCCACCGCGCCCTGGCGCAAGGTGACCAGCGTCGCCGAGCTGGAATCCGCCATCGATGCACTGGGCCTGCCGCTGGTGCTGAAGACCTGCCGCATGGGTTATGACGGCAAGGGCCAGGTGAAAGTGGCAAAGCGCGAAGAGGCCGCGGCCGCTTTCGCCGCGCTGAAATCAGATCACCTGATCGCCGAAGGCTTCGTGTCCTTCCGGCGCGAACTGTCCGTCGTGCTGGCGCGCGGCCTGGATGGCAGTATCGTCTCCTGGGGTCCGGTGGAGAATATCCACCGCAACCATATTCTCTGGCGCACCCATGTCCCGGCCGTCATCAGCCCCGACCTCGCCGCCCAGGCCGAGCGCATTGCCGCCAGCCTGGCCGAGGGGCTGGATTACGTCGGCGTGCTGGCGGTCGAGCTGTTCGACTGCGGCGACCGGATCCTGGTCAACGAGATGGCGCCGCGCGTCCACAATTCCGGCCACTGGACCCTGGACGCCGCCACCACCTCGCAGTTCGAGCAGCATATCCGGGCCGTCTGTGGCCTGCCGCTGGGCTCGGGCGAGCGGCTCTGCGACGCCGTCATGGAGAACCTGATCGGCGACGAAATCGATGCCTGGCCCCGCCTGCTGGCCGAACCGGACACAAAACTGCACCTTTACGGCAAGGCCGAGGCCCGTCCGGGCCGGAAAATGGGCCATATTAACCGCCTTTACCCCAAGGGCCGGGCCCCACAACCATAAGTCTGGCGGAAAGCAGCCAATTCCCCTTGGCGGCGGGCGTCCCAACGTCTATAGTAAGGTTAATAGGAATTAACCAAGACCGCCGAGAACGGTGGTCTTGCCGGCCCCGCGCCAGAATGCGCCACGGTCCGGTGAGGTAGACGATCATGGCGATCGAGAGTGCAGTTTCCGGCGTAGGCTCCTTCCAGCCCCGGACCCAGAGCAGTTCAAGCAGCGGCACCGATAACCGGGCCGTGCAGTTCTCGCTGGACAGCGCACCGGCTACGGAAGCTGCTGCGCCGCAGATCATTCTGCCCAATTCGACCGCCGCGAAGATCAACTCCTACCAGCAGGCCAGCGCGCTCGCTAACGAGACTTCGAGCAGCTTCAGCGCGTCGGATACCAGCAGCGAAACCGTTTCTGCCCCGCGCTCTGAGCCCGGCCAGAACAATGTCTCGGCGCTGAACTACAGCGCCAGCGGTGCTGCCAATTCGCCCAGCAGCGCCAGCCAGGCCGGTCGCCTGGTCAGCCTCTCGGTCTGATCCCGCCTGACAATTTGAGCCTTTAGGCCCGCCGCAGGTTGCGGAACGGGTTCGGCAGTCTGTCGACCAGCTTGCCGAGCTTGCCCTTGGCCTGCTGGATTTTCATGACATCGCCCAAGCGGCGGTCGAGAAACGCCGCCGTGGCGGCAAAGCCTTCCGACTTGTCGTCCAGCCAGTGCAGCAGGGTTGCACCATAGACGCCGGCCAGCAGCATGCGCTTGGTGTAGAAGTTGAAGTCTGTGGCGGTGTCGCCGGCCGCATACCAGATCGCATCTACCGTGCGGTAAAGTTGCCGCAGCGCGCGCGGCGCATGGGTTGGCAGGACTTCCAGGGCCAGTGCACGCCGCACCGCCTCGCGGTGAGCGGCCACCAGTTCCAGCCGCACCAGCACCGCCGTCTTGACCCGGTCGCGCACCTTCATCGCCGCGAGGTCGCGGCTTTCCAAGGCATGCAGCATGGCCCGGTCGGTCTCCGCCACCCAGAAATCCAGCGCCTCAGCCGCGCCGCCGGGAAAGGCCCGCGCCACCATCGCCGCATCCTGGCCGCTGTCGCTGGCCGCCTGCATCAGGGCCCTGGCAGTCCAGCCATCGAAGGCGATATGCGGCAGCAGCGCCGCCAGCAGGGCGCGTTTTTCGGTCAGAAGATGCCCAGAAAGATTTTCAGTTTCGCTCATTCTTCCTGCTCCTCGGCTCGCAGGCTGGCACGGTGGCGCAGCTCGCTCTCGAATACCAGATCCTTCAGGTCGTCCATGCGCTGGGGATAGAGAATGCCGTCCAGATGATCCAGCTCGTGCTGCACCACCCGGGCATGCCAGCCGCCCACCTCGCGCGCCAGCTGCTGGCCGTCGGGCAGCGTGCCCTCGTAGCGGATGCGCGTATAGCGCGGCACCAGGCCGCGCAGCCCCGGCACCGACAGACAGCCCTCCCAGGCCATGTCCTGCTCCTCGCCCAGCGGCTTCCAGCGTGGATTGACCAGGGTGACCAGCTCGCGCTCGCCATTACCCTCGTCCGGGGTCAGGAAAACCGCCACCCGGAGCGGCACATGCACCTGTGGCGCCGCCAGCCCCTGACCGGGGGCATCGATCATGGTATCCACCATGTCGGCGATCAGCTGGCGGATTTCCGGGGCCGTCGGGTCGGGGACCGAGTCGGCGGGCCGGGCCAGAACCGGATGCCCCATCTTCGCGATCTTCAGAATAGCCATGACCCGAGCCTAGGCCAGCCGGACGGGCCGGCCAAGCCGCCAGAAGACTTATTTCCATCAAAGGCTTAACACTGGGCAAGATTCCCGCCGGCTTATCCACAAAGCCGCTTCACAAAGCCCTGCCCCCATGCTAGAACCCGCCACCTGCCGGGGCTCGCGCCCCGCAACCGAATTTCTATTGCCACTCCCGAAAGGATGGGACCCGACGTGCAAGTCCTGGTTCGCGACAACAATGTCGATCAAGCCCTGAAGGCGCTGAAGAAGAAGATGCAGCGCGAAGGCATTTTCCGCGAGATGAAGCTGCGCGGCCATTACGAGAAGCCGTCCGAGCGCCGGGCCCGTGAAAAGGCTGAAGCGATCCGTCGCGCCCGCAAGCTGGCGCGCAAGCGCGCCCAGCGCGAAGGCTCGGTCTGAGACCACGTCTCTAGACACGCATCGAACGAAGCCGCCGCAAGGCGGCTTTTTTCATGGCGGTTTTTCAATCTCTTTTGGCCTAGACTACGCCATCAACAGCAAGGGAGCTCGGCGGCTTGCATCAGAATGAGCTGCTCCTGCAGGGCCTCGACCACCTCGACCAGGGTATCAGCGTCTTCGACAGCGCCCTGAAGCTGGTGGCCTGCAATCGCCGTTATCTCGAACTGCTCGACTTCCCACCGCATTTCGGCACGCCGGGTACATCGGTCGAGACCTTTTACCGCTTCAATGCCCAGCGCGGCGAATACGGCCCCGGCGACCCGGAAACCCAAGTGCAGGACCGCATCGCGCTGGCTGCGCAATTCCACCCGCATCAGATCGAGCGGGTGCGCCCCAACGGCGTGGTGCTCGACATCCGCGGCACACCCTTGCCCGGCGGCGGCTGGGTCACGGTCTACAGCGACATCACCGAACGCAAACAGGCTGAAGCGGCACTGCTGCGCGCCCAGAGCGATCTGGAGCGCGCTGTCCAGAATCGTACGGCTGAGCTGCGCGACAAGAACCAGCTGATGGATGTGGTGGTGGCCAATGTCAGCCACGGCATCAGCCTGTTCGATACCGAACTGCGGCTGCTGGTCAGCAACGATCTTTTCCTCAGGCTTTTCGACCTGCCGCCGGAACTGGGCCAGCCCGGAACGCCCTTCGAGGCGTTGATGCGCTGGAATGCCGAGCATGGCGAATATGGCCCCGGCGATGTGGAAGAGATGGTTGCCGAACGTGTGGAACGCGCACGGGAAATGACGCCGCACCGCATGCAGCGCACGCGCCCGAACGGCCGGATTATCGAAGTGATCGGCACGCCGGTCCCCGGTGTCGGCTTTGTCACATCGTATTCCGACATCACCGAACTGCGTCGTGTGCAAGACCAGCTGCGCGACCTGGCCCATACGCTGGAAGCGCGTGTCGACGAGCGCACGGTGGCGCTGACCAAATACATCGCCGAACGCGAAGCCACCGAGCGCGAACTGCTGCATGCCAAGGAAATGGCCGAAGTGGCCAATCGCTCGAAAAGCGCCTTCCTGGCCAATATGAGCCACGAATTCCGCACGCCGCTCAATGCCATTATCGGCTTCTCAGAATCGCTGCTGGCTGGCTATTTCGGCCAGATGACACCGAAACAGCGCGAGTATGTCGACGATATCCACAAGTCCGGCGAACATCTGCTGCAGCTGATCAACGACGTTCTGGATCTTGCCAAGGTGGAAGCCGGTCGCATGGAGCCGCATATCGAGGCGCTCGATCCCCGGCATGTGGTGATCGACAGCCTGGAAATGATGCGCCTGCAGGCCGAGCGCGCCAATGTCGACCTCAGCACCACCGTGCCCGATGGCCTGCCGCTGCTGCATGCAGACGAACGCATGCTGCGCCAGATGCTGCTGAACCTGCTGAGCAATGCGGTCAAGTTCACGTCGGCCGGCGGCAAAGCCTGGGTCGCCGTCACGTTGCGCGACCAGGTGCTGCATATCGCCGTGCATGATACCGGCGTTGGCATGGCGCCACAGGATATCCCCAAGGCCCTGGCGCCGTTCGGTCAGGTCCGCGGCGTGCTGAGCCGCGATCACCAGGGCACGGGCCTGGGGCTGCCACTGGTAAAATCCCTCGCTGAACTGCATGGCGGCCACCTGACTCTGCAATCAGAGCCCGGGAAGGGCACCGTGGCGACCATCAGTCTGCCGCTGCGGCGGGTAGACAGCGCCAGGTCGGAGCAGAAAAGCGCCTGATCGTCAGGGACAGGCCGCACGCGCCGCGCGCTGCAGGCTGGCATAATGCTGCGGCGTCTCGTCCCTGCCGCTGAGCGAGATGAGGAAAGCCAGCAGATCGTCGGCCTCGCCCGCGCTCAGGCGCAGCGGTTTCAGGATCGCCTCGCCATCGGCATGCAGCCGGTCTTCGTCCAGGTCGGAGTAATGCATCACCACATCGCGCAAGGCCGCCTTGCTGCCGTTATGCATGTAGGGCGCGGTGGCGGCCAACTGGCGCAGGCCCGGCACCTTGAACTCACCCCAGTTGCGATGGAATTGCGTCACATGCCGCACCGGCACGGCGGCAGCGCCATCGGGGTCGTCGTTATAGGATCCGAGTAGGTTGAAGCGATTGTCCTTCAGCCGGGCAATGCCCTGATGCCGGCCGGGATCGACGCGCTTCGTCGAACCGCTGCCGACGAAGAACGGCAGGCCGGTATCGTGGAACTCGCCATTGGTGAAGGCCGGCCCGACATGACAGGTGGCGCATTGGCCCCGCCCGATAAACAGTGCCAGGCCACGCTGGGCCGGCGGCGGATACAACGCCATGGCCGCACGGTCATTGGCCGCCAGCGCGTCGCGAAAATCGTCAAAGGCTGTGCGCGCGGTGACCAGGGTCTCCTGGAATGCAGCCAAAGCCTTGGCCGCCAGCACCAGCAGCGTCTCGTCATCGAGTGCAGCGGCATCGGATTGCACGGCCCGGGCCAGACAGGCCAGTGGCTTGTCCTCACGCAGCAGCCGGGCCGTCGCTGCGGCTGATCCTCCCATTTCCTCGGGTGCAAGAATGGGGCGAATGGCGGCAGCCCAGAGGCTGTCGCTGGCCCCGTCCCAGCCATGCCAGCGCTGCAGCCGCGCATTGAGCAGACCCGGTGCGTTGCGATCCAGCAACTGCATGCCCAGGCTCTGCGGCCGTCCGTCGCCCCAGCCTTTATCGGGCTGATGACAGCTCTGGCAGGAAATATCGCCGCGCGCCGACAGGCGCGGTTCGCCAAACAGCACAGCGCCGAAACGGATGGCTTCGGCATTGCCCGACAGGCGATTGGTGCGATCCGGCGGCAAGGCCAGCGGCCAGGGCCCATGAGACAGAATGCGGCGGACCAGCGGGGCGCTGTCGAAGGACGGCAGATCGGCAGCGATCGCCGCCATGCTGCCCAGCAGTATGCAGAGGCCAGCCAGAACCGCGCGGATCATTGCGCGTCGTAGCGGAAGGTCAGCCTTTCGGAAGCGCCGACACCGGCGAAGTCGAAGCTGAACTCCCATTCGCCCGGCATATGCAGCAGCAGACCTTCGGCGCGATAGACGCCCCAGTCCTTCTTGATGATCTTGGGCGTGTAATTCATGCCATGACGGTGCGCCGGCATCTGCGCATCGACCTGGGTCATCCGTGGCAATTCGGCCATGCGGGCATCACAGATCCAGATATCCAGCGCAAAGGGTGTGTTCAGCGGAATCGGCGCCGGATCGGACAGCGCGATCACCTTAAAGCGCGGCCCTTCGACGATCCGGGCGTTGATCGGGATATCGGCGCAGGCCAATGCCGGGCCGCCGGCCAGAACCAGCAGCACCGCCAGAGCCACTGGCCGCAGCAACATCGGACTCACTGCCCCTTGAATCCGGTGCGCGCGAACAGCGCCTCGGCATTGCGATAGGCGATCTTTTCCGCCAGCGGCACCGGCAGGTCGACCAGCCAGCCGCGCGACCATTTGGCGTGTTCCTCGATATAATGCCAGCGCTCGGGCGTGAAGGTATCAGTGCCGACCATGAAGCGGTCGGGGAAAGCCTCGAACAGGGCGCGCCAGGCGGCATCCACCTTGCCCTGGCTCGCATGATCGTTGCGGAAGGCCAGATCGGCCCAGAGATTGGGATGGCGTTCCAGCAGGGCACGCACCGCATCGGGGCGGTCGAAGCCGGAATGGGCCCAGAGGATCAGGGCATCCGGATCCTGCCTGAACATCCGTTCGACCGCATCGGCATCGCTATGGGCATGCAGGAACAGCCTGTTCTGCTTGGCCATCTGCACCATGCGGCGCGGCACCGGCAGATCGGCATCGGCACCATAGAGGTGGAATTCGCCGATCCCGACATAGCGGTACTGCGCCAGCCGTGCCTCCAGATGGGTGACGATGGTGTCGTCGCGGAACCAGGTGCTGAGTTCGCCACGGCTGCGATAGGGCCGCAGGACCGGCACGATCAGGTCGGGCGCCGCCTTGTAGAGCCGCTGGGTGCCCTCATCGCTGGAACTCGATACCGCCACCTTGCGCAGGTTGGAGCGACGGAGGATGGCAATAGCCTCCTCCGTGGGTACCGAGATCCAGGCATCGTGGCTGTAATGCACATGAGCATCGATCAGCGGCATCACGGCCGGCTGGGCCTGGACCGCCAGGCTGGCGGTCATGATCGCGGCAAAGGCAAGAAGGCTGGGTCGAATCATCGGTCGCTCCGGTTGGCCGGGGCAGTTTATGCCAGAACCGGGCCTTGGGCACGGTAACAAAAACGACAGCGGCCCCGCAGGTTAATGCGGGGCCGCCGGGTTTTTACTGCAGGATGCCGGGATTACTTGCCCCAGACTTCCTCGGCCAGCTCGACGATCATGCGCAACTTGGCCCACTGCTCCTCTTCGGCCAGCACATTGCCCTCTTCGGTGCTGGCAAAGCCGCATTGCGGGCTCAGGCAGAGCTGGTTGAGGTCGGCATATTTGGTCGCCAGCTCGATGCGCTTCCGGATGTTGTCCTTGGTCTCCAGCTGACCGGTCTTGGAGGTCACCAGGCCAAGGATGACCTGCTTGTCGCCCTTGGGCAGGAAGCGCAGCGGCTCGAAGCCGCCCGACCGCTCATTGTCATATTCCATGAAGTAACCGTTGACCTTGATCTTGTCGAGCAGCACTTCGGCCACCGGCTCGTAGCCACCCTTGGAAATGAAAGTGGAGCGGAAATTGCCACGGCAGAGATGCATGGTGATCTGCATGTCGGCGGGCCGGTCGGCGATGGCCGTATTGATCATCTCGGCGTATTTCATCGGCAGGCTTTCCGGATCGTCGCCGCGCTGGCGCGACAGCTCGATCTGTTCCGGATCGCAGAGATAGGCCAGGTTGGTTTCATCGAGCTGCAGGTAGCGGCAGCCGGCCGCGGCGAAATCCTGGACGGCCTTCTTGTAGGCCTGACCGAGGTCTTTGAAGAAATCATCCAGGTTCGGGTAGATGTCCTTGCTGATGGCGTTCCGGCCACTGCGGAAATGCAGCACGCTGGGCGACGGGATGGTCATCTTCGGCGTCGCCTTGGCATGCGCCTTGAGGAACTTGAAGTGATCGACCATCGGATGGCCGGAATAGCCGATCTTGCCGGTGACCCGCACACCTTCGGCACGGGTCTGCACGCCGGAGAACTGGATGCCCTTCTCGGCCGAGGTGTAATACTCCACGCCATCCAGACCACCGAGGAAGTCGAAATGCCACCAGGAGCGGCGGAATTCGCCGTCGGTGATGCTCTGCAGGCCGACATCCTGCTGTTTTTTAATGACCTGCTCGATGGCCTTGTCCTCGACCGCTTTGAGCTGGTCGGCGCTGATCTTGCCGTCCTTGCGCTGGGCGCGGGCTTCCTTCAGTTCCTGCGGGCGCAGCAGGCTGCCGACATGGTCGGCACGGAACGGCGGCTTCTGGCGTTGCATGTTTCTCTCCCTCTTCAATGAACTCAATGGGCAGTATCGGATACCGAGAGCCAGCCCTCAAGCCGCGACGGATCGGCCCGCAATTCGGCGCTGTCGGCGGCATGCACAATGCGGCCACGCTCCAGCACCACCACGCGGTCGGTGATGGCCAGCAGTTTCTTGGCATTCTGTTCGACGATGATCGCCGACAGCCCTTCTTCCCGTGTGATGCGACGCAGGGCCGCCAGCAGTTCCTCGACGATGATCGGTGCCAGGCCTTCCAGCGGCTCGTCCAGCAGAACCAGCTTCGGGTTCAGCATCAGGGCGCGGCCGACGGCCAGCATCTGCTGTTCGCCGCCCGAGAGCTGGTTGCCCATATTGCGGCGGCGCTCGGCCAGGCGCGGAAACATCTCGAAGACGCGATCCATGCCCCAGGGCCCCGGTCGCGCCACCGCGGTGAGGTTTTCCTCCACCGTCAGCGAGCGGAAGATATTGCGCTCCTGCGGCACCCAGCCCAGGCCGGCGACGGCACGGCGATCCGAGCGCAGGCTGGTGATATCCTGACCGCCCAGACCGATGCGACCGCCACGATAACGGGTGGCGCCGACCAGCGTGTTGATCAGCGTGGTCTTGCCGGCGCCGTTGCGACCCAGCAGGGCCAGCGACTGGCCGGCTGCCAGGCTGAACGTAACGCCATCCAGCACGATGGCTTCGCCATAGCCGGCGCGCAGGTCCTCGACCACCAGAAGCTCAGACATCGACCAGCTCCTCGCCGAGATAGACTTTCTTGACGCGCGGGTCGCGGGCGATCTCGGCGGCCGGACCTTCCACGAAAAGACCGCCATTCACCAGAACCGAGATCGTTTTGGCGAAGCGGAACACCAGCTGCATGTCATGCTCGATCAGCACCAGCGAGACCGCGGCCGGCAATGCCGCGATGACATCGAGAATCTGGTGCCGCTCGGTTTCCGGCACGCCGGCAGCGGGTTCATCCAGCAGCAGCACGGCCGGTTTGGCCGCCAGCGCCACGGCGATTTCCAGCAGGCGCTGCTTGCCATAGGCGATCGTCTCGGTGCGCTGGTCGCGCACATCGATCAGGTTCAGTTGCAGCAGGAGGGCTTCCGCCTCGTCGACCAGATCGCGGCGCTGCCCGACCGGGCGCCACCAGCCGGTCGCGGCACCCTCGCGCTCGGCGATTGCCAGCACGATATGCTGCAGCGGCGTGAGATCGGCGAACAGCTGGTTGATCTGGAAGGTCCGCGCCAGGCCGCGTTTGACCCGCTTGTAGGGCGGCAGTGCGGTGATGTCTTCGCCTTGCAGCAGGACGCGGCCCGAGGTGGGCTGCAGCACGCCGGTGAGCAGGTTCACAAACGTGGTCTTGCCGGCGCCATTCGGGCCGATGAGCGCATGGCGCGCCCCGGCCGGCAGCGAGAAGCTGACATCATTGGTGGCGACCAGGCCGCCGAAAGCCTTGCGCAGAGCCTGGGTTTCGAGGACGGCGCTCATTTTGCACCGCCTTTCCCGAACCGGGCAAACACCCATTCGCGGCCGGACTGCACGAAGCCGAGGATACCACCCTTGCCGAACAGCACGACGGCAACCAGCACAAGGCCAAGCCAGAACTGCCAGTATTGCGGCGTGATGGCAGCCAGGAAGTCATACATGAACTTGAAGATGATCGAACCGATAACAGCGCCCCAGAGCTGGCCGCTGCCGCCCAGCACGAGAATGAGCATGGCGTCGGCGGAGCGGTGGAAATCGAGAACATCGAGCGAGACGAACTGCGAGGTCTGCGCCAGCAATGCGCCGGCGATACCGGCATAGACGGCGGCGATGGTGTAGATGGTCACCAGCCGCAGGTTGGTCGGCACGCCCATCGCGCCGGTGCGCAGGTTATTGCCCTTGATGGCGCGCAGCAGCAGGCCGAAAGGCGAATTCACCAGCCGGCGCGCAATGTAGAACAGAATGAACAGCACGGCGAGGCTGTAGCCGTAGGCCGTCTTGCCGAAGATATCGAACTCGAACAGGCCCAGCACCGGGCCCATGGTCACGCCGGTGAGGCCGTCGGCGCCGCCGGTGATGCTGCTGAACTTGTTGGCCAGTTCGCGCAGGATCAGCGCCACGCCCAGCGTGACCATCAGCTTGGTGAGATCCGAACCGCGCAGCAGCAGGAAGCTGGTGACGAAACCGAGCAGGCCGGCCGCAATACCGGCCACGAACAACCCGGCGATGGGATCGGTGAAGCCATGCTTGCCCAGCAGCCCGGCAACATAGGCGCCCAGGCCGAAAAAAGCGCCGTGGCCGAGAGAGACGATGCCCGCATAGCCCAGGATCAGATCGAGCGACAGCACGAACAGCGCAAGGATGGCGATCTCGTTCAGCAGCAGCACCTTGCTGGGGGCCAGCCAAAACAGACTGACCGCAACAAACCAGAACAGGATTTCCAGCAGGCGCCAGCGCGCCGGCGCCAGCAGGACGCCGGTTGCCGTGGCGGTGTCGGGTCTGAAGTAAGACAGCAGAGCGGACATTACAGGGCCTCAGCGCGCATTGGCACGGCCGAACAGGCCCTGCGGCCGCACGATCAGCACAACCACCATGATCGTGTAGATGATGAAGCTGCCCACGGTGGGCACATAATATTTGCCGGCCACATCGGCGATGCCGAGCAGAATCGAGGCCAGCAGCGGACCGGTCAGCGTGGTGGTGCCGCCGACACTGATCACCACCAGGAAATAGATCATGAATTTCAGCGGGAATGTCGGGTCCATGCCGAGGATCTCGGCGCCCAGCACACCACCCAGTCCGGCAAGGCCGGAGCCGAAAGCAAAGGTAAAGGTGAAAATGAGATTCACATTGATCCCCAGGCCGCGGGCGACGCGGGCATCATCCACAGCGGCGCGCAGCTGGCTGCCGAAGCGGGTACGGGACAGGATCAGCTGCAGGGCAACCGCCAGCACCAGACAGATGGCGATGACAAACAAGCGATAAACGCCAAAATTCACGCCGAAGAAATCGATGCGGCCACGCAGGGACGGCGGCAGGGTGATCAACTGCTGCTGTGCGCCCATGAAATAGTCGATCGCGGAAACCGCCATGAACACCAGGCCGATGGAAAACAGAACCTGGTCGAGATGGCTCTTCGTATAGAGGCGGGCATAGAGCGTCCGCTCCAGCACAGCGCCAAGCGCCGCAGATACCAGGAAGCCGGCAGGAATGCAGAGAAAGAAGGAAACTCCGAAACGATTCATCAGCACGACGGTGAGATAGCCGCCAGCCATGGCGAAAGCGCCATGGGCAAGGTTGATGAAGTTCATCAGGCCCAGCGTCACCGACAGGCCGCAGGCCAGCACGAACAGCACCATGCCATAGGCAAAGCCGTCGAAGAGAATTGTAAGCACACCGATCTCTTTTTTAGAGGGGGTCTCTTTCGAAAAACGGCCGGCGGGATGAGCCGCCGGCCGCTGTTACGTCAGGCAGGTTCGCTCAGCGGGCCTTGATGTTCGGAATGTTTGCGAATTCGACGTTGTAGAGTTCGCCATTCACCTTCTCGACCTTGCGGATATAGACCGTCTGGGTCACATCGCGCGTTTCCGGATCAATGGTGACCGGACCGCGCGGGCTGGTCCAGCTCTGGCCCTTCATGGCTTCCAGCAGCTTGGTGCCGTCGGTGTCGCCATTGGTCTTCTTCAGCGCCTGGTAGATCAGGTGCATGCCGTCATAACCGCCAACGCCATGGAAGTTGGCGCGAAGGCCGGTGGCCTTCTTCATGCCTTCGACCACCGCCTTGTTTTCCGGCGAATTATGCGCCGCCGAATAATGGAAAGAAGTGACGACACCCAGGGCCGCATCGCCCATGCCGTTCAGGATGTCGTCATCCGTCACGTCGCCGGTACCGATCAGCCGGATACCGTCCTTGGCGAGCTCACGCTCTGCGAACTGCTTCATCACGGCCGAGCCGATGCCCGAGGGAACGAAGACGAAGAGCGCATCCGGCTTGGCATCCTTGGCGCGCTGCAGGAAGGGTGCAAATTCCGGATTGGCCATCGGCACGCGCAACTCGGCCAGCACTTCGCCGCCGGCCTTGGTGAAGCCTTCCTTGAAGGCCTTTTCGGCATCGAGGCCCGGGCCGTAATCGGCAACCAGCGTGACCACCTTCTTGATGCCGTTCTTCGCAGCCCAGTCGGCCAGCGGCGCGGTAACCTGCGGCAGGGTGAAACCAGTGCGCACGATATAGGGCGACTGGGCCGTGATCATCTGCGTGGCGGCAGCCATCACGATGGTCGGGATCTTGGCCTGGGTAGCAATCGGCGCCGTGGCCAGCGCCAACGGGGTGAGACCGAAGCCGGCCAGCACGGTGACCTTCTCGTTGACCACCAGTTCCTGCGCGATGCGCTTGGTAACATCGGCGACGCCGGTATCGTCCTTGACGATCAACTCCACCTTCTTGCCGGCAACCGTATCGCCATTCTGGGCCATGTAGAGTTTGGCCATGCCTTCGATCTGACGACCGGTCGAGGCGAAGGGCCCGCTCATCGGCAGGATCAGGCCGATCTTAACCGTCTGCTGCGCATAGGCGCCAGCGGAGGCGAAAATGCCGAGCGCCGTGGTGGCAACAGCGGCAAGAAGATGTCTGCGGTTCATTGGTTTCCTCCGGTTTTTATTTTTTTGATGCCTCGTTCGGTATTCGCACACGAGTACACCTGTCCAACACTTGTCACGGACTTTGGCGAAACGCCCAAAAGATGCAAGTGGAATCTAGAATCATTTTACTTCAGAACCCATGAGCCGCCTGCATCACTGATCGGCACGCCAGGCCGTGTCGATAACCACGCCGCCCTGAACCGCACGAGAGACGCAGGCACAGACCCGATGATTCTCCTGTTTCTGGGTTTCGCTCAGGAAAACGTCACGATGGTCGAGCATACCTTCCACAGCAACGACATCCACCGCACACAAACCGCATTCGCCGCGGCGGCATTCCGACATCACCTCGACGCCAGCGGCCTCCAATGCATCGAGCATCGACAGGTCCTGCGGCACAGTGATTTCCAGGCCCAGCCGCGGCACCTTCACCCAGAAACTTTCGCTGGCCTGCAGGCCGCCACTGCCGAACGTCTCGAACCGCAAAGCCGCAAGCGGACGACCGAGCGACGTCCATGCCGCACGCAGACCGGCCAGCAGCCGCGCCGGTCCGCAGAAATAGATATCGGTATCGGCCGGTACGGCAGCCAGGGTCGCCATCAGGTCGAGGCGCTGGCCTTCATCGGAGACGAACACCTGCAGCCGATCGCCCAACTGAATCTGCAATTCGGTCGAGAATGCCAGTTCGTTACGACTGCGGGCGGCATAGAGCAGGCGGACGTCGGCTCCGCGCTGCACCAGAGCCTGCGCCATACCGGTCAGCGGTGTGATGCCGATGCCGCCAGCGATCAGCAGGTATCGCGGCGCATCGAACTGCAGTGGGAAATGATTGCGCGGTGGGGCGATCTTCAGCTTCGCACCCGGCAACAGGTTATGCAGTGCTGCCGATCCGCCGCGGCTGGAATCGACCTTCTTCACCGCGATACGATAACAACGCCGGTCGGGCAGCCCGACCAACGAATAGGACCGCACATCCGGACGGCCGTTGATCTCAACGGCGATATTGATATGGCTGCCGGGCTCGTAAGTCACGGCCGGCCCATTCTGCGGTACAATCTCGAACAGGCGAATTGTCGGACTCAGGTCCTGCGTCGCGGCCAATTCGGCATTGATCCAGGCGTTTGATATCTGCATGGCGGGTCCGTATCAGGCGTTTTGACGGATCAGCGCCATGCCAGGCACCATGTCCCGCACCGTCTGATGCTCCAGAGCAACAACAAGATTGCGGCGAGCGACACGCGAATGTTCGCGCATCAACGCCTCGGCGCGCGTACCTTCGCGGCGCTCGATAGCTTCCACCACACTACGATGCTGTTCCTGGGCTACCAGCAGAATAGCACGCGACTCCGGCAACACGGCCTGCACCTCGACAAAGGCACTGGGCGAGGCAAATGGCAGGGCCGATGCACGCTCGATCTGGCGCGCCACCACCCGGCTGCCCGACAGGTGGATGAGCAGCTGATGGAACCGCTCGTTCAGCTCGACATAGTCAGAGAAGGTATCCCCGCCATGCTCACCCTGTACCAGACCGTCCAGCTTGCGCAGGCAGCCCCTGATCTCGCCCATCTGTCCCGGACTGGGGCCGCGTTCCGCCGCCAGTCGCGCCGCCAGCCCCTCCAGAGTGCCACGCATTTCGATGGCGTCGAAAATATCGGCCTCGGAAAAATGCCGCACCATGTAGCCGCCGGATGGCAGCATTTCCAAGAGACCCTCTTCTTCCAGTCGCACCAGCGCGGTGCGCACCGGCGTGCGCGATACGCCGAGCCGGTCGACAACCGCAAGTTCCGACAGCCGCTCGCCCGGCTTCAGCTCGCCGCTGAGGATCAGTTCGCGCAAAGACAGGATCGTCTTGAGGGACTGCGACATCTTTATTCGGCCGCCGCTGAAAAAATCCGCGCTTGTTCGGCGGCGATCATATGATCGATCTTGCGGCGCGCCCACATCGAGCCGGCATCGATATTCAGGTTGTAGAACAGTCGGCCAGGATTGGCATTGATGGCTTTCTGCTGCGCTTCCAGGATGATCTCGTCCTCGCGGAAGATGCCCGAAACGCCTTGGCGCAATTCCGTGGTCAGGCTCTGCTCACTGAGCCGGTAGTTACGGGCAAAGGCCCAGAAGTAATGACAGGTGGTGGCGGTTTCCGGCGTGATGGTATTCAGCACCTGCCCATTGACGCCGTGGCTGCGATCCCCCTCGGGCGCGCCGCTACCGGCGGGGGCTACCCCGACATCGATCACCACGGTGCAAGGCGCCTCGAAGCGGATGATCTGCCAGCGATCGACCCGGCCGGGCTTGCCCAGTTGCCGCGCCCAGAAAGGCGGTGCCTCGATATCGCGCATCCAGCGGGTGACCGTGGCGAAGCGTTCGCCATGGGTGACATCGAAAGGCGCTTCCGCAACAGCGCGGTTGCCGATGCTGGAGCCATGCACGAAGGTCTCATGCGTCAGGTCCATCAGGTTATCGACCACCAGCCGGTAATCGCAGGCCACCTGGATCAGTTCACCATCGCCGGCCCAGGCCGGATCGTGGTTCCAGTGCAGGTCAGGCACCAGGGCCAGATCGGCGAGCGCCGGATCGCCCATCCAGATCCACACGAAGCGGTGCTTCTCGAGCACCGGATAGCTGCGCACACAGGCCGAGGGATTGATGGTCTCCTGCGACGGCATATGGGTGCAGCGCCCACGCGCATCGTAGACAAGGCCGTGATAGCCGCAGACCAGGCTGCCATCGGGTTGCAGATGGCCCTTCGACAATGGCAGCAGGCGATGCCAGCAGGCATCTTCCAGCGCGACCAGACGATCATCGGGCTGGCGGTACAACACCAGCGCCTGACCGCAGATGGTGCGCGGAAACAGGCTGCGCTTGATCTCGTGATCCCAGGCCGCCGCATACCACGCATTGCGTGGCCAGGGCTGGCTGCCGGCATCCATCGTGAAAGGCTGAGTGCTGGCCATTCCGACGTCTCCTCCTCAATTCTTCCATCATGTATACAGCAAGTGGATAAATTGAACAAATTTTCACCTATTGTTCTAATATTATTGTCATTATGGGATACATTCAGCGAAAGAATTGCCGGAGAAACGGCAAAGCCGTATTCAGGATACAGATGCCGACCATCGACCAACCCTGGCGCCTGAGCGCCGCCGAACTGCAGGCCGCCTATCGGACCGGCATGCTGTCACCCGTCGATGTGACGCAGGCTGTACTCGACCGGATTGCAGCCCTCAATCCCACACTGAACGCCTTTGTGCATGTTGATGCCGAGGGGGCCCTGCGCGCCGCCAGGGCCAGTGCCGCGCGCCACAAGAGCGGACAGCCGTTCGGCCCCATGGATGGCGTACCCGCATCGATCAAGGACAGCCTGATTGTCGGCGGCCTGCCGGCCACCTGGGGCAGCCGGCTGCTGGAGAACAATCTGCCGGTGGAAGACGAACTGCCGGTTGCGCGTCTGCGTGCCGCGGGCGCGGTACTGCTGGGCAAGACCAATGTGCCGGAATTCACGGTGCAGGGTTACACCTGCAACCTCCTCTTCGGCGCCACCGGCAATCCCTGGAATGCCGATCTCACGCCCGGCGGCTCCAGCGGCGGCGCGGTTTCGGCTGTTGCCGCTGGCCTCGGTCCGATTGCGCTGGGCACCGACGGCGGCGGCTCGACGCGGCGGCCGGCCGGCCATACCGGACTGGTGGGCCTGAAACCCAGCATCGGCCGGGTCGCCCGCAGCGGCGGCTTTCCCGAAATCTACAACGACCTGGAGGTCGTTGGCCTCTTCGGCCGCACCGTCGATGATGTGGCGACAACCCTTGGTCTGCTGTCGGCGCCTGATCCGCGCGACCGTCATTCCCTCGCCTTCACAGCGGCGGTCACAATGGCCGAAACACAGGCGACCACACAGCCACGCCGCATTCTGTATGTCCCGCGTTTGGGCACCAATCCCGTCGAGCCGACCATCCTCGCCTCGGTCGACGGTGCAGCCGAGCAGCTCCGGCGCATGGGCTGCGAGGTTGTAGCCGGCATCCTGCCCTTCGATATCGAGGCCGCCACTGCCAGCCTTGCCGTATTGATGCCGACCGGCCTGACGATGATCGTCGATCGTCTGGGTGGTCCAGAGAAGATCTCGCCGGCACTGCTGGGGATGTATGAAACCGGCAAGGCCATCGATGGCAGCGCCTATCTCGCCGCGCTCAATCATGCTGTCGAACTACGGCGGCAGCTGGCCGGCTTCTTTGCCGATTACGATGCGATCCTGACGCCCGCCACCGCGGCGCAGCCCTGGGACAAGACCAAGGTCTATCCCGAGCAGATCGATGGCAAAATCGCAGGCCCGCGTGGCCATGCGGTATACACCGGCTGGGTCAACCTAGCTGGCCTGCCGGGCTTGTCGCTACCGGCGGCACCCGACGCGCAAGGTCTGCCCATCGGCTTCCAGTTGATTGGCGGTTTTGGCAGCGATGCGGCGCTTCTGGCTCTTGGCCGACGCTACGAAGCGGTCGCGCCGGACATGATGCGCTGGCCGCCACTTTTCCCCTGACCGCTCAGGCGGCCGGAACGTCGCGATACAGTTTCGCCAGCTTGGCGCGGAAGTCCGGCCGGGTCTTCTTCAGGCTGCCGGAAACCGGATCGGCCCCCGCCAGCATCGTATCGGTGGCATCGCGGGAGAAATCGATCACGAATTCCACGCGTGCCTGACGGCGCTGTTCGATCTTTTCCAGCACGGCCGCCACACTGGGCGCCGGGCCGGTGAAGGCCGCACGCAGCTCGGCCACGGCAACACAGGCATCCTCGATAGCCTGGGTGGCGCCCTGCCCCAGCGTCGGCACCATCGGATGCGCCGCATCGCCCAGAAGCAGAATGCGGTAATTCGGATCGCAGAAAATCGGCGCGGCCTCCTGCAGCCTGGCCCAGTGAATCTCGCTCATATGGCTGCAGATCGCGTCGATCAGAAATTCGCATTGCCGGCTGGGCTTGACGCCTGGCGGCGTATACAGGCTGCGCAGCACATCGGCGCGCTTGGCTTCCGCCGGCACATCCTCCTCCGGCAGGATCGGGAAAGATCCGGAAATGTAAGTGGCGTTGCCCGGCACACGGAAGGCCAGCAGACGATTGGGGCCGTTGAACCACTGTTCGTAGTCATCGACCAGGTCGGGCTGAGCCTGTTCGATCAGCAGGCGATAGATACAGACGCCAAGGAAATGCGGCCGCGGCTTACCCAGGAATGTTTCCCGCACACGGGAATAACGGCCATCGCCCGCCACCAGCAGATCGATACCGTCGAGGATGCTTTCCTCGCCGGTCGTCTGGTCGGCAACTTCCACCACGATAGGCCCGATTTCGCCGGACCGGGCGTAGCGCATGCTCAGGACTTCCGTGTTGAAGCGAACCTGCTGCTGCACCGGCTGACGCAACAGGGCATAGAGCTGCGACCAGCGGATACGGATACCGGGATTGTCGGCCACATCCGACAGCGGCAGGTTCATCAGCTCCTGCCCGTCGGTGAGCGAAATGCGCCAGCTGGACCAAGGCAGGCTGGAGGCCACAAGCAGATCGGCCAGCTCGGGCAGGAAGCTGCGCAGTGCCTTGATCGCGTTCGGGCCGACATTCAGCCCCGTTCCGGCATCGGCATGATCGTTCGCACTGGCGCGCTCCAGGCAAATCACCTCGACATCGGGGAGGTGGCGCAGGCCATAAGCGAGGATGCTGCCGGCAACACCCGAACCAACGATAACGATACGCGTACGGCCGTTCTTCATATTACTTGCCGCCCCAATGCACGAAGGTTTTCTCGATCGTCAGAAAAATCCAGTTCATGCCATAGCCGAGCGCACCGGCGGCAAAGATCGCCGCATACATGGTCGGCATCTCGAACAGCATCTGCGCCTCGATCAGGCGATGACCGATGCCATCGCTGGAGCCGATGAACATCTCCGCCACCACGATGATGACCAGCGACAGCGAGATGCCGTTGCGCATGCCGATAAAGGTCTGCGGCAACGATTCCCAGAAATAGACATCGGTCAGAACCTGCAGCCGGTTGGCGCCCATCACCTTGGCCGCCAGCACCCGGGTCTTGCGGGCATTCATCACGCCATAGGCGACATTGAACAGGATCACCAGCGAGGCACCGAAAGCCGCCACCGCAATCTTGGTCTTGTCACCAACCCCGAACAGCACAAGGAACAGCGGAAACACGGCCGAGGCCGGGGTCGAGCGGAAGAAATCGATGACGAACTCGACCGAGCGATACAGCTTCTCTGCGGCACCGAGCATGACGCCGAGCGGGATGGCAATGGCCGAAGCGATCATGAAGGACAGCACCGTGCGATAGATGGTCTGGGCAAAATCCAGCAACAGAGGGCCGCCGACCAGACCATCGACCAAGGCCTTGAAGGCCTTCTGCGGGGGTGGCAGCAGAACGGGATCAGCGATCTCAAGCAGCGTCGCGATCCACCACACCAAAATCAGCAGCACGACGCCCAGCACCGGACGTAGGCGACCAAAGACCGACGACCAGACACTCACAGCTTGGCCTCCCGCCGGAAGATTTCCAGACAATGACTTTTGATCGCGACGAATTTCGGGTCGGAGAGGGTTTCGGCTGAACGCGGGCGCGGCAGTGGTACTTCGACAAAATCCGCAATCCGGGTGGGGCGGCGCGTCAGCAGCAGCACATAATCCGCCAGATAGACGGCCTCTTCCAGATCATGACTGACGATCACCATGGTGGTGTTCGTCTCCATGAAAGCCTTCTGCATCTGGTCGCGCATGAACAGCGTCATTTCGTAATCGAGCGCCGAGAATGGCTCGTCGAGGAACAGGACTTCCGGCTCCATCACCAGAGATCGCATGATCGATACGGTCTGCTGCTGGCCGCCCGAGAGTTCGTAGGGATAGCGGTTGAAATCGATCTTGACCTGGAAGCGGCTGAGCAGCTTATCGACCCGTTCCGTCCGCTCCCTTTTGCTCAGTCCCATCAGCTTGAGCGGGTAGTGGATATTGTCGATGGCGCGCAGCCAGGGAAACAGCGCTTCGCGATAATTCTGGAACACATAACCGATGCGGGTTTCGTCGATCGTCTTGCCATCGAACAACACTTCACCGCTGTCCATCGGCAGAAGGCCGGCGATCATGTTGATGATCGTACTCTTGCCGCAACCGTTCGGGCCGAAGACCGAGACCACCTTGCCGCGCGGCAGGTCGAGATCGAACTTGTCGTATAGGGGGCTGCCCTGAAACTGCTTGGACAGGCCACGCACGGTGATATGCGTGCCGGGCGGAAACCAGCGATAGGATTTTTCCACCGGCTGAGCCAAGGAGGCCGGTTCTGCAACCGGCACTCCCTTGACCAGACGCATCGCCGAACGGGCGCGTGAAAGCATCAGCTGGTGGCCTTCTTATCCAGCACCACCAGATATTTTCCTGTCTCGACCGGATCCTTGATCACGCCGCTCTGGATGGTGAAATCGATCACCTTCTGGAAGTCTTTCTTGTCCTGGGCCGACAGTTGGTCGACCATCAGCATGCGCGGCATCGGAATGGTCATCGCCAGCTCCGGCGGCGTGAAGGTATTGCCCTTCAGTAATTCGCGGGTCGTCGGATCCTGTTCGATATCCTTCAGCGCCTTGCGCCAAGCTGCCGAAAAGCGCTTGGCCACATCGGGGCGCTCCTTCATGAACTTTCCGGTGATGGCGCCACCGGCCATATAGGCATAGGCCTCTTCCCGGCCGATGATGTATTTCGACACCACGCCGGCTTCCACCGTACGCGCCGCACCCATGCTGTTCATCACACTGGCATTGGGCTCGAGCGTATAGCCGTAATCGAAGGTGCCGGCCTTCATAGCATCGGCATGCAGGTTCATCGCCAGTTCGGTCAGCGTGTAGTCGGCGCCTTCCTTCATGCCAACCGCGCCCAGCACGGCGCGCGCCATGGCCATATTGCCCGCGCCCGGCGCCGACATGATCTTTTTCGGCGCGCCCGTGCCCTTGATGTCCTTCACCGTCTTGGCGTCGAGGCCGGTCTTGGCCACGAACTGCTCCATCTGGGCGAACTTGTTCTGGCCATAGAGGGACATGTAATAGACCAATCCCTCCTTCTTGGTGTTGGCATTCATGCCGTCGACAGTGACGAGATTGGCGCCGGCATCGAGGTCATTGGTTAGCATGCCCTGCACGATCGGCGGCGCACCCATCAGCTTGACCATCTCGGCGTCGATATTCTGTTCCTTGAAGTAGCCGCGCTCGACGGCGACGAAATACGGCAGCGCCGAAGATACCGGGAAGACGCCGACCTTGACCTTATCGGCGGCTTCGGCTGCCGGACTGGCAGCAAGGGCGAAAACGGCAGCGCCGGCCAGCATGGCGGCACGGAAGAAACGGATGGTCATGGGTCCCTCCTCAGGATCAGGCAAATGCGAATTGAGCTGGTGCAAAAAAGCTGGTGCCCGCGATATAGCGGCGTTCGGCGGACATATCGGGCAACGGCCCCTGTTCGGCACGGCCATCGAAGGTGAGTTCGAGTTGCACGCCGCTCGGGTCGTAGACGAAAAGCTGCCAGTAGGTGGTGTTGGGGACGAGAAATTCGCGCCAATCGAGGCGATGGTCGCGGAAACGCGCGATGAAGTCGTGATACCCGACCGCCGTCAGCGAGATATGATCGATGGCAGCCGTGCCCGACGGCGCCTTACCTTCAGGGCCGAGGGCCGGTCCTCCGGCATAGATATGGATGATCGCCTCGCCTACAGGCGTTGGCACTGCAATCCAGGCGCCGGGATAGCCGAAATCCGGCCGCGCCACTTCTGACAGTCCGAGCACGTCACAATAGAACCAGCGCGTCCTGGCCAGATCCGCCGTCTTGATTGCTACGTGAAACAGGCCTGTGATGAGTGCCGTCATGGCTCCGCTGCGCTTGTATGTCTGCGCATGTAACTGTGCATACAATGTGCCAGCGCCTGTTTGATTGAGATCGTTGGATAATCGGGGCACGACTCGACAGCCCGCAGCTTTACCGGGAAACCCTGCCATGACCGAGGTTGCAGGCCGCCCAAGTGGGCAGCAACCTGCGCCCATTATTTAGGCGGTCGAAGGTCTGAAGGGGCCTGACTACCCCTCCGCAGGCGCGGAATGCATCTTGCTACGCACGACCTCTGTTCCACGGAGTATTCCATGCAGGCCTTTGTCCACCGTCTTACCATGAGCCATCCGGGAGATGTGTCGGCACTGGCGGCATTGCTCGACAGCGGGCAATTACGAGCCGACGAGATCGTGGCCGTGATCGGCAAGACCGAAGGCAATGGCGGCGTGAACGATTTCACCCGCGGCTATTTCACAATGGCCTTCTCTGCGCTTATGACCGAGCGCACCGGCCGGACGCGCGAGGACATCGTCAGAACCGTGCCCTGCATCCTTTCCGGTGGCACCGAAGGTGTATTGTCGCCGCATTACATGGTGTTCAGCCGCACAGATGAAAAGACGAACGCTCCCGACAAGCGTCTGGCCATCGGCGTGGCTTTCAGCAGCAAGACGCCGCCCGAAGCCATCGGCCGCATAGCCCATGTGGAAGCGATTGCAGATACCGTGCGCCAGGCCATGCAGGATGCCGGCATCGATAACCCGGCCGATGTGCATTTCGTCCAGGTGAAGGCACCCTGTGTGACGGTGGCCCGCGCCCAGGATGCCGCTGCGCGCGGCGCCAGTGTTCTGACTGCCGATTCCGGTCGGTCGATGGCCTATGCCCGCGTTGCCGGCGCCTTTGGCGTTGCGCTGGCGCTCGGCGATGCCGCCCCGGAACAGGTCACTGAAGCGGCGATGTTCACTGACTATGCCGTGCAGTCGGATCGCGCCAGCATTTCCTCGGGCGTCGAGGTCGATTGCAACGAGGTGATCGTCCTGGGCAATGCTCCGGGCTGGGGCGGCGACCTGCAGATCGCGCATCGGCCCATGCGGGATGCTCTGGATATCGCCGGCATTGCAGCCGTGCTCAACGATCTGGGAATTACAGCGACACCGCAGGTTTCAGCCGCCGATGCCGCCCGCATTCACGGTGTGCTGGTCAAATGCGAACCGGATCGCCGCGGCCTGATCCGCGGCAACCGCCATACCATGCTGGACGATACCGACATCAACGCCCAACGCCATATCCGCGGCGCGGTTGGCGGTCTTGTCGCCGGCATGCTGGGCGATGGCCGGATTTTTGTTTCCGGCGGCGCCGAACATCAGGGACCCGATGGTGGCGGCCTGATCGCCATCATCGCAAAGACCTGACCCTCAAAGACCGAGGATCAGCTTGGACATGATATTGCGCTGGATCTCGTTCGAACCGGCATAGATCGTCACCTTGCGCTGGTTCAGGTAGCGGGCGGCAACGCCATCGGCGTAATCCGGCCCGATCACCGGCGTATTCGATCCTTCGAACAGTGGCGAGTATGGCGCGGCGTAATAACCGATCGCTTCGGCCGAAAGATCGCTGACCAGCTGCTGCAGCTCGGTCCCCCGGGTTTTCAGCATCGATGAAGCCGCGCCCAGATTCTGACCGCTCTTGGTGCCGCCCAGAACCCGCAGTTCCAGCATTTCCATGGCCATGATACTCATTTCGGCATCGGCCAGTTTGGCCGCGAAATCCGGATCGGCGGCCAGCGGCTGTCCCTGCTTCTGCTCCGCCTTGGCGATCTTGCGCAGATGCGACAGATGGCGCTTCAGATGGCCCGAATAGGCATTGCCGCGTTCGAACTCCAGCAGGTACTTGGCGCAGGTCCAGCCCTGGTTCAGTTCACCGATCAGATTCTCCTTCGGCACCTTAACGTCATCGAAGAAGACCTGATTGACTTCCTGCATACCGGGGGTCGACTCATCGATGGTGATGATCGGTGTAACCGTGACACCCGGCGACTTCATATCGATCAGCAGGAACGAGATTCCCTCCTGCGGCTTCTTGGTTTGCGCCGTCCGCACCAGGCAGAAGATCATGTCGGCATGCTGCGCTTCCGAGGTCCAGATCTTGCTGCCATTGCAGAGGAAATGATCTCCCTTGTCCTCAGCCTTCATCTGCAGGCCGGCAAGGTCCGATCCTGCACCCGGTTCAGAGTAGCCCTGACACCACCAGACATTGCTGGCCAGGATATCGGGCAGGTACTTCTTCTTCTGGGCCTCAGTGCCGAATTTCATGATCACCGGCGCCAGCATGCGCGGGCCAAAGGGCACCGTGATCGGCGCACCTGCCGTGCTCATTTCCTGCTCGTAGATATAACGCTGGGTCGGGGTCCAGCCTGGCCCGCCATACTCAACCGGCCAGTTCGGCGCCAGCCAGCCTTTTTCGTTCAGCGCCTTCTGCCAGCGGATATGCAGATGCTTGGCGATATAGCCGGTACGCGTCCGGACCATGGCCGCCTGCATCTCTGCGTCGAAATTCTTTTTGATGAAGGCGCGGACCTCATCGCGGAACGCCAGCTCTTCGGCCGTGAAATTCAGGTCCATGTCTTTGCCTCCCGGATCGTCTTTGGCCCAGATTATATCAGGCAATTCCCTGCGCAAGCTGTGGCCGCAGACAGCGTGACGGCCCTGCCGCAGCGTCAATCGGCATTTGCCGGTACCTGCGCACCGCTCATCTTGAATTGACGTGGCGCCATGCCGGTACGTCGGGTGAAAAAGCGTGAGAAATAGGCCGGATCCCGGAAACCAAGAGCATAGCCGGCTTCGGCGACACTCATCGACGTATAAAGCAGGTTGCGCTTGGCCTCGATCAGCAGTCGGGCATGGATCACATCGAGTGGCGCCTTGGCGGCAACCCGGCGGCAGGCTGCCGTCAGACGCTTCTCTGTAACAGCCAGATCCGCAGCATATAGGCTGACCGGTCGGTGATCGCGATAATGCGCCTCGACCAGCATGCGAAACCGGGCAAACAGGCCCGCATCGGCATCCTGCGTCAGGGCGCTCTCGCGATCGGCCTGCTTTAAGCGGGCCAGGGTCACAAAGACAAGGCGGAGATGAGCGGCAATAGCATCCATCTGACCGAGTGCATTCCAGCGGAACTCTTCGGCAATGGCGGAGAAATTGTCCTGCAGGCGGGCGGCTTCGGCTGTCCCTGTTCCCAGGGGCAGCAACGCCGTTTCGGTCATTCCCGCAGCCAGGGTGCTTCGGCCCCGGGGGCCGAGAATATCGTCGGCAAAGCTGTCCGAAAGCGTCACCACCCAGCCCTCGGTGCCGGGCCGGAAGCGATAACCATGCACCACCCCGGGCGGCACGGTGACCAGGGTGGGTGCGTTGAAATCCTGGATCAGGCTGTCGGCGCGCAATTCACCGCCGCCGCCGACAGCCAGCAGCAGCTGGAACAGGTTCGAATGACGATGGGGCGCGATATGCCAATCGTGCAAGAGGCTACGGGCTGCAATGGTTTCGACATGCAGAAAATGCAGCTCCGCCTCTTTGTCCGCCTCTCCATACAGAAAGAATCTTGGAATAATTTCAGACATTTATCTTTCTTCTTCGCATCACGACCTACACTCGTTCCGGCAGGTTAGAATGCTATCCGCTTTGCGGAAAAGTACAAGATAAGTGCCGCTGCGTCCATTTCACTTCCGGCATGCTCAAGCCATGGTCCTGCGCAAGTTGCCGGCGCAAGGCGGCAGGCACAGGATGAGGCCGGGAGGAAAGACACCCATGCGTACCCAAGTCGGGATTATCGGAGCCGGTCCGGCCGGACTCCTGCTCTCCCATCTGCTGCATCTGGCCGGCATCGAGTCCGTGATCCTGGAAGCGCGGGATCGCGCTTACGTCGAAGGCCGCATTCGGGCCGGTGTGCTGGAGCAGGGCACCGTCGACGTGCTGAACGATACCGGCCTTGGCGCGCGCATGAACAGAGAGGGCCTGCTGCACCACGGCACAACGCTGCGGTTCCGCGGCCGCAACCATCATATCGATTTCGTTGACCTCACCGGCAAGGCCGTCATGGTCTACGGCCAGCATGAAGTGGTGAAGGATGTGATCGCCCAGCGGCTGGCCGATGGCGGCAAGATCGCATTCGAGGTCAGCGACGTCGCCGTCCATGACATTGCCAGCGACAAGCCGCGCATCACCTGGCGCAATAAAGACGGCACGGCTCAAAGCCTGGATTGCGATTTCATTGCCGGCTGCGACGGTTTCCACGGCATCTGCCGTCCCGCCATACCGGCAGATGTGCTGAAGATCTACGAACGCGTCTACCCCTTTGGCTGGCTCGGCATCCTGGCGCGTTCAAAGCCCGTGCAGGAGGAACTGATCTACAACCAGCATGACCGTGGTTTTGCACTGTTCAGCATGCGCTCGCCCGAGATCACCCGACTGTACCTGCAGTGTCAGCCAGATGAGGATATCGCCAACTGGCCCGATGATCGCATCTGGGAGGAATTGCATATCCGGCTGGCCGGTGAAGACAACCTGAAGCTGGAAGAAGGGCCGATCATTCAAAAGGGCGTGACACCGATGCGCAGCTTTGTCGCCGGGCCGATGCGCCATGGCCGGCTGTTCCTGGCCGGCGACTCTGCCCATATCGTGCCGCCGACCGGCGCCAAGGGCATGAACCTTGCCGTGGCGGATGTGCGCTATCTGTCGCGCGCTCTAGAAGCGCATTATAGCCACAAAGGCAGCGAACTGCTGGATGGCTATTCCGACCTGTGTATGCGACGGGTCTGGAAGGCGCAGCGGTTTTCCTGGTGGATGACCTCATTGCTGCATCGCTTTGACGAACGCAGCGATTTCGAAAATCAGGTCCAGCTTGCCGAGTTGGACTATGTCGTCTCGTCACGCGCCGCCAAGACCAGCCTGGCCGAGAATTACGTCGGCCTGCCGTTCGAGTGATCTGTTACCAAACGCCTGTATGGACCAGCTGCGGTGCATAGGCCGGCGCCGACCAGCGCAACGGCAGCACCTCGTTCAGCCAGAGGCCACGCTCGATGGTGAAGCGCATCAGTCGCAAAGCACCGTCGAATACCGCCACCTCCGGCGCATCCCAGACCACGGCGGCACTGCCGGTCACCGTCAGCACATGGCCGGCGGAAAAATCAACGAACAGCAGGCCGGCACGCGGATTGGCCGCGATATTGCCCAGCGTGTTGAAGAAATTGTTGCCACTGAAATCCGGCACGGTCAGCACGGTATGACCATCTTCTTCCGTGACCTTGACAAAACCGGGACGTCCGCCGCGATGGGATACATCGACGCCATGCACCGGATCGATGCCATCCGCACCGGCCGCCGCCGTGGCGATGAAGAAGGTATCCGACTGGCGGATCAGTGCCGTGGCACGATCTGATAGCACCCCCCGCTCCTCAGTGGCCTCCGGCGCCAGCTCCATGGTGTCCATGAAGAAAGGCTGCCGTGCCTGGATATATTGCGGGCAGTTGCCGAAGCTCTGGTTCACCTGCAGCACGAAGCCGCCGCTATCGACTGACAGCACGCGACCATTGGCGCGGTTGCGCCGGCGGGTTTCCGGCTGGATGCCCAACAGGCCAAGCGGTGCATTCTTCACCAGATTCTGCGCCAGCGGATCGCCCGGCAACGGGGCAGCCGCCACGGTCAGCAGGCGTGGGTCGGGCGAGCCGATGAAGCCGGGCCGGCCGACCAGGATGGAAGCCCAGGGTCGGCGCGCCTCATCCAGGCTGCCGACGACCAGGGTCGGCAGCTGAGTGAAGAATTCGCGATGCTGCTCTGGCATGAATTCCCGCAGCACCTTGCGGCCGGCCATTTCCATACGCTCGCGCACACCAGCGCGCGCCTGCAGCGCCTGCTCACCCGCATGCCAGGGCGAGCCCTGCGACCAACCCGGTAGTCCCTCATTCGGATTCATTACGGCCATGACAGCCTCCCTTCTTGCTTACGCAGCCGCCGGAACGGCGCTGCGCGGCATACCGACGAAACCGGGGAGGGCCTCGATGCGGCCGAGCCAGGCGCGGATCTGCGGATACGGCTCCAGCGACACGCCACCCTCGGGCGCATGCGCGGTGTAGGAATACAGCGCCACATCGGCGATGGTCGGCGCATTGCCAGCCAGCCAGGGCTGCTGGGCCAGATGCGCATCCATCACCGCATAAAGCTGCGCCGCGATCTGCTTGGTGCGCTCATGGTCGAAATTGGCGCCGAACAGCGTCACCATGCGCGCCGCCGCCGGACCGGACGCCAGCTGGCCGGAAGCGACCGAAAGCCAGCACTGCACATGCGCGGCCTGTACGGCATCCTGCGGCAGCCAGGTGCCCGTCTTGTCATAGGTCCTGGCCAGGTAGACCAGGATCGCCGTGCTGTCGGAGATCATCACATCGCCATCCTCCAGCACCGGCACCTGGCCGAAGGCATTGCGTGCGAGAAAACCCGCCGTCTTATGCTCACCGCCCCTCAGATCCACATCGATCAGTTCAGCCGGCAGGCCGAGCAAAGAGAGAAAAAGCTCTACGCGATGGGCATGGCCGGACAGGGCAAAGCGGTGCAGGCGGACGGTCGAAGCAGGAGCGGTCATGGCGAAATCCTCAAGATACATGCCGCTCAATATGCTCTTGCCCTGGATTTAATTAATAACCGTAATTGACAAGTCACTATTTCATATTATGAAATAATAGCCATGGATCGGCTGGACAGCATGCGCGCCTTCGTCGCCGTGGCGGAAGCGCAGAATTTCGCCACGGCTGCGCGCCAGCTTGGCCTCTCCGCCCCCGCGGTTACCCGCGCCATCGCCACGCTGGAGGATCGGATCGGCACGCGCCTGCTGCACCGGACCACGCGTGTCGTGCGGTTGACTGAGGCCGGCGCCACCTTCCTCACCGACTGCAAGCGCATCCTCACCGAGCTGGACGAGGCCGAGGCTTCGGCCGCCGGCCTGCATGGCCAGCCACGCGGCACCCTGAACCTGACGGCCTCCGTGATGTTCGGCCGTATCCATGTGGCGCCCGTGGTGCTGAAATTCCTGGATGCCTATCCCGAAGTGACCGTGCGCACCCTCTTCGTCGACCGTGTGGTGGACATCATCGACGAAGGCTTCGACGTCGCCGTACGCATCGCCCATCTGGCGGATTCATCGCTGAATGCCGTGCGCGTCGGCACCGTACGGCGTGTTGTCTGCGCCTCGCCCCGATATCTGGCTGAGCATGGCCTGCCGAAAACGCCCGAAGACCTACATGGCCACAGCGTCATGCAGTTCTCCAATACATTGGCGCCGCAACCCTGGATCTTCCGCGATGAGGCCATGACGCCGCACAGCCGGATGATCGTCAATTCCGCCGACGTGGGCATCGCCGCAGCCCTTGCCGACAAGGGCATCACGCGGGTGCTGTCCTACATGATCGCGCCGCATGTGCTCTCGGGCGCGCTGCAGATCATCCTCGCGGATCACGAACTGCCGCCGATACCCGTGCATCTGGTGCATCGAGAGGGCCGACGGCCCAACGCCCGCGTGCGCGGGTTTATCGACTTCGCGGCATCGCACCTGCAGGCCGCACTGGCAAGCCTACCCGCCTGATCAGGCGGCAACCAGCTCGTTGATGCGGATGCAGCGCGCCATATGCTGGGCGCCAACCGCCACCGGCTCCGGTGTTGCAGTCATGCAGGCTGCAGCAGCATATTTGCAGCGCGGCGCAAACGAACAACCCGGCGGCAGGTTGGCCAGATCCGGCGGCGCTCCCGGAATGGCATCCAGACGGGCGCCGGACATGGCGTCATGCGCCCGCGAAGCCAGCAGGCCCTGCGTATAAGGATGGCGCGGATTGCGGATGATATCGCGCACGCTGCCGGCTTCAACAATGCGGCCGGCATACATCACCGCGACCCGATCCGCAACTTCAACCGCCACACCGATATCATGGGTCACCAGAATCACCGACAGGCCCAGTTCGCGCTGCAAATCGCGCAACAGCAGCAGGATCTGAATTTGCACGGTGGCATCCAGGGCTGTCGTCGGCTCATCGGCCAGCAAAACCTGCGGATTGCAGGCAAGTGCCAATGCGATCATCGCACGCTGGCGCATGCCGCCCGACATCTCATGAGGAAAGGTCTGCAGCCGGCGCTCGGGCGACGGGATGCGCACCTTCTGCAACAACGCCAGAGCACGGGCATAAGCCTCGGCATTCGAAACCGGTTCATGGCGGCGAATCGCTTCGACAATCTGGGCGCCCACGGTATAAACCGGATCCAGCGCCAAGAGCGGTTCCTGGAAAATCATTGAGGCCGTCTTGCCGCGATAGTCGGCAAGGGCGCGCCCCGAGAGCGCCATTACATCATGGCCGGCCACCGTAATGCCGCCGCTGCTTTTGGCGCGCTTTTTCGGATGCATGTTCAGGATCGAGCGGAGCGTCACGCTTTTGCCTGAACCCGACTCGCCCAGCAATGCCATCACCTCGCCGCGTGCAACACTGAAAGTCACGCCATTGACGGCATGCACAGGCTTGCGACCGGCAGTAAAGGTGACGTTCAGATCGCGGACATCGATCATCGGGACGGCGGTCTCACTCATTGCGCGGCCTCCAGAGCCGGCGGGGATGCCGAATGGCCAGATCCCGGCTGGTACATCAGGCACGATACCTGTTGGGCAGCAGCAGTGATGGCAAGCTTCGGCACTTCGACACTGCAGGCCGCTTCGGCGCGGGTGCAGCGAGTGTGGAAACGGCAACCCGACGGCGGATTGATCGGATTCGGGGGATCGCCGTATAGCGGCGCTTCCAGGGTACGGGCATCCGGATCCATCGCCGGCATCGAGGACAGTAGCGCACTGCTATACGGATGCGCCGGCCGTTCGAAAATATCGCTGGCAGCGCCGATTTCGGCCACCTTGCCCAGATACATCACCATCACACGATCGGAGATAAACCGCACCACATTGAGGTCATGTGAGATGAAGATATACGTCAGTCCGAATTCTTCCTTCAGGTCGAGCAGCAGGTTCAGCACCTGCGCTTCCACCGATTTGTCCAGCGCGGATACGGCCTCGTCCAGGATCACCAGGCGCGGCTCCAGCGCCAGGGCGCGGGCAATGTTGATGCGCTGACGCTGACCGCCCGAGAGTTCATGCGGATAGCGACCAGCAAACCGATTCGGCTCCAGGCCGACGCGAGCGAGCAGGTCATGGGCCCGGCCGATTGCTTCGCGACGCGAGACGCCATGTACCTGCGGGGCGAAGGCAATCGAATCTTCGATGGTCAGGCGCGGGTTGAGCGAGGCATAACTGTCCTGAAACACCATCTGCACCTGACGGCGATAGTCAGGCAGCGGCAGATCATGGCCAACCGCCTCGCCATCAAAAACGATGTCGCCGCGATCCGGCTGGATCAGGTGCATCAGCAATCGCGCCGTAGTCGACTTACCACACCCGGACTCGCCGACAATACCCAGCGTTTCGCCCTTGATCAGGTCGAAATCGATATCATCCACGGCACGGACCACGCTTGTGGTTCGGCCCAGCAGACCCTTTCCGGCGGGAAAATGCTTAACCAGTCCACGGACTGTGAGCAGCGGCTGTCGCGGGCCGCCACGGTCACGCGGATCAATGGCTAAATCCTGATCCGTCACGGTCATGCGCGCACATCCATGGCAGAACGCAGGCTATCAGAGAACAGATTGAAGGAGATCGAGGTGATGAAGATCATCACGCCAGGCAATGCCGCAACCAGCGGATTGACATAGATCGCCGTGCGCAGGGTATTCAGCATCAGGCCCCATTCCGGTTCCGGCGGCCGAACGCCCAGCCCGAGGAAGCTGAGGCCTGAAGCCAGGATCATCGAAACCGAGATCAGGCTGGTGGCATAGACAAAAATCGGACTCAGTACATTGCCCAGCACATGCACCCGCACGATGGTCGGCCCGCCGGCACCGCTGGCCCGTGCCGCCTCGACATAGTCACGATTACGCACCTGGGTGGTGACGCTTTCCGCCACGCGCGTGATCGGCGGAATAAACACGATGGTGAGCGACACCAATGCGTTGGTCAGGCCTGCACCCAGCGCACCCGACAGCGCCACAGCCAGCAGTACAGAAGGAAAAGCGTAGAAGATATCGATCGTACGCATGACGGCCGTGTTCAGCCTGCCACCAACATAGCCGGCAAAAACGCCCAGACTCGAGCCGATCACAAACGCCATCAGCACCGGGGTGACGCCCATGAACAAAGACAGCCGCGCACCAAAGATCAGGCGCGACAGCATGTCGCGGCCCAACTCATCGGCGCCAAGCGGATAACCGGGCGTACCGACCGGACGCAAACGGCGCAGCATCGAACCTTTGATCGGATCGGCCGGTGCCAGATAGGGGGCGAAAATCGCCATAAGAACCAGCGCCACAATGAGCGCCAGTGCAATCATGGCAACGGGGTCACGACTGAGACGCCGGATCACACCACGCCAGTAGCCCTCTGAAGTCTGGATCGGTGCAACTACGGCCTTATCGTCGAAGGTTCCAACCGCCATTGCTCAGCCCCGCTGGATGCGCGGATCGAGCGCCGTTTGCAGCACGTCGACCAACAGGTTGAGCATGACAAAGAACATCGCCAGGACCAGGATTGTGCCCTGCAGCAGAGGCAGGTCACGCTGGAAAATCGCCAGATTGAGGAGGAATCCGGTGCCCGGCCATGAGAAGACGGTCTCGATCAAAATCGAACCGCCGAGCAGATAGCCCAGCTGCAGGCCCATCACGGCCAGCGCAGTCGGCGCGGTGTTCTTCACCACATGGCGGAAGATTCCGCGATCCATCAGGCCTTTCGCACCCAGGGCGTGAATGAATTCCTGCGACAGGATTTCCGCGACCAGGGCCCGAATGGTGCGCGCGATCACGCCCATTGGAATCACCGACATGGTGATGGCCGGCAGGATCAGGTGGCGCATATGCGCCCAGTCCCAACGCCAGTCGGCCGATCCACCCGGCCCAGCGCCGGTGGCCGGCAACCAGTTGAGCTGCACCGAGAAGAAGATCACCAGCACCATACCGAGCCAGTAATGCGGCACGCTGACGCCGAGAACCGAAAGGAAGGAAGCAATGCGATCCACCACCGAATCGCGGAAATAGCCGGCGACAAAACCAAAGAGGCAACCGAAGAAAAAGCCGATCAAGGTCGCCACGGCAGCCAGCATCAGCGTGTTGCCAACAGCCCGCATGACCTCGGTCAACACCGCCCGTCCGCTGGCAATCGACACGCCGAGGTTACCCGTCAGGACATTCCCGAGCCAGATTGCGTATTGCAAGGGTAAGGGTTTGTCGAAGCCATAAATCTTGCGCATCTCTGCCTGTAATTCGGCAGATGCATCGACCGGCATCACCGCAGTCAGCGGATCGCCCGGCGTGATATGCACGAGCATGAAGCAGACTAGGCTGACCCCGAACGCAACGGGCAGCACATAAATCAGCCGTTTGAGGGCATAGATAAGCATGGGGCGCCGGGTTTTGAGAAAGAAAAGGCCGGCCCTGCTGGTCAGGGCCGGCCGTCAACTCACTTGGTTATCGAGATCGGCGAGAAGTCCTGGAACCAGTTCTGCGCCTGCACGAAACCCTTGACCTTCGAGGTCATGGCACGCGGATTCACGTCATGGGTGATCATCAGGAAGATGGCATCATCCACATACTTTTCATGAATCTTCTGCATCACCTTGGTCTGGGCATTCGAGTCGAAGGTGTTTCGCACTTCGTCGAACAGCTTGTCCATATCAGGATCGCAATAATGCCCCCAGTTGGTGCCGGCCGGCGGCGCCAGATTGCACTGCAGATGGCGGATCACGCCCGTGAAGGGGTCCTGGATGAAATAGCTGTAGTTCATCGCCGTGCCGCCGCGCGAGCTCTCATGCTTGGAGCCCGCACGCCAGATGTTGATCAGCGTATTCCACTCGACCACTTCGAAGTCCACCTTAAGACCGATTTCAGCCAGGTTCTGCTGGACGAATTCGTTCATCGGCAGCGGCAGCATCTGGCCCGAACCCGAGGGCGAGATCAGCACCTTGGCGGTCAGCGGCTTTTCGGGGCTATAACCGGCCTCTTTCATCAGCTTCTTGGCTTCGGCCAAATCGGTCTTGACCTTGAAACTGGGATTGCCGAACCACTGGTGCCCCGGCGGGAAGAATCCGGTGGCCGGGATCATCAGGCCGCTCAGCAGTTCTTTCATGCCTTCACGGTCAACCGCCAGGTTGGCGGCCTTGCGCACGCGAATGTCGTTCCAGGGCGAACCCTCGGCACGCGACAGATGCCAGGTCCAGTTATGCGGATAGGCATTCGTGATGATGGTGAAACCGCTGCTTTTCAGCGACGCGACCGTGTCCGGTGCCGGCGCCTCGATCCAGTCGACCTGGCCGGAGCGCAGCGCAGCAACGCGGGCATTGGGCTCCGGCAGCGGCAGCAGCACCATCTTTTCCAGTTTCGGCACGCGGGCCTTATCCCAGTAATCCGGGTTCGGCACCAGTTCGGCGCGTTCGCGCGGCACGAAAGCGGCCAGTTTCCAGGGGCCGGTGCCCGACGGAGTCTTGGCGAATTCGTCCCAGGTTTTCACCTTCTCGAACTGCGCCTTGGACGAGAACATGATCCAGGCCAGCTGATAGGGCAGCGTGGCATCCGGCGCCTTGGTGATGATTTCCAGCGTCAGCTTGTCGACAGCCTTGTAGCTGGCAATGGCGGGAATGCGCGAGCGGCCCTGCGCCGACTGCCGCGGATCGAATTGCGGCGCATCCTTGTTCAGCAGCTTTTCGAAATTCCAGACGGCGACTTCAGACGTCCATTCGCTGCCATCATGGAATTTGACGCCCGGGCGGAGCTTGAAGGTCCACTTGGTCTTGTCCGTGGCATCGACGCCCCAGCTTTCCGCCAGACCCGGCGTCAGGTCGGAGGGCTTGTCGAACTTGCTCAAATCCCAATTGATCAGCGAGTCATAGACCGTATAGCCCATGAAGCGCATGCCTTCACCGCCATTGTCGGTCTGGCCGGTGGTCAGCGGAATATCGGAGGCCGTCATACCGATGCGCAGGATACCCTGCGCCTGTGCCTGCATGCCGGTCAGTCCGCATAATGCGGCGGCGGCCAGCAGGCCGAGAACTTTGGGAGCAACTTTTTTTGAGACCATGACCTTCACCCCAGGTTGGACGATAGGAGCGAAGACGCAAGGTCCGTGCCACGGGCAAAAGAGTTGATTCTGTGTGCACAAACAACCCCGGCAGCGGCTGATGCTTATCTGAAGCCAAAACCTGCCTTTAAATTAAGCAGTGCCTCTGCCGGGGAAACAGTCATGAACAGTTAACGAGGCAACCTTTCATAGGTCGGCTGCTTCGCTTCATATGCCCCGCCCAGACGGTACAGCGTCGCCTCGTCAAAAGGCTTGCCGATCAGCTGGAAACCAACCGGGAGGCCGCCGCGGACGAAACCCGCAGGCACGGTCATGGCCGGCAGGCCGAGATAATTGATTGGCCGGGTCAATCGGGTCAGCGAGGCAATCGTCTTGGCTGCTTCCGGTTTGCCGGCTACATCGGTCTCTTCCAGTGTCGGCGCCGGTTTATCGGCCACCGGGGCAAAGACCGCATCGGCTACACCCATCGCCTGCAGGAAAGCGGCTGTCGCCTCGCCGCGCCAGCGCTGTGAATCGATGTAATCCACGGCGCTGAGAGCAAGCCCATTCTCCAGACGACCGCGCACCTGGTCACTGTACAGACTGGGGCGCGTCCGCAGCCATGGCGCATGCAGGGCCGCCGCCTCGGCGGAAACCATGACGAAAGATGCCGCCGTGATCATCTCCATGTCCGGTGGCGTCATCTCGATGATTTTCACGCCCAGCTTGGCAAATGTCTTGAGGACAGCCTCCAGGCATTCGGCACTCGGCTTGTTCAGCTTGTCCCAGAAATAACGGCGCGGCACAGCCAGTTTCAGACCACGGACAGCGCCCGACTGCACGGCCTTCACATAGGCATCGACCGGCCGGTTGCTGGCGGTCGGGTCGCGCGGATCGGCGCCGGCCAGAATCTCCATCAGCAGTGCGCTGTCTTCCACCCGCCGGGTCAGCGGCCCGACCGTATCAAGCGAATAGCTGAGCGGCATGGCAGCCGCGCGACTGACCCGCCCCCAAGTCGGTTTCATTCCGACAAGGCCGCAATAATGCGCCGGCTGGCGAATTGAACCACCGGTATCGGAGCCTAATGCACCAAAAACCATGCGCGCTGCCACGGCGGCGGCAGACCCACTGGACGAGCCACCCGTGATGCGGCCGGTATTCCAGGGGTTATGGGCATGGCCATAGTGATAGTTGTGACCAGTCGGGCCGAAGGCGAACTCGGCCATATTGAGACGACCAAGATCGAGCGCGCCTTCCGCATCCAGTCGCTGCAACGCAGTAGCCGTCTCTGTGGCTTTCCAGTGCCGGCGGATGGCCGAACCGCAACTGCTTTCCTTGCCCGCCCGGAAATACATATCCTTGTGTGCCAGTGGCACACCGGCCAACCGGCCCAGCTTAGCGCCGCGCTTGCGGGCACGGTCGACAGCTTTGGCCGCCTTCAGTGCGGCTTCGGCCTCCAGCTTGAGAAAGGCATTCACCTTCGGCTGCCATTCGGCGATGCGCGCAAGGCTGGCTTCGGTCAGCGCCTGGGATGTCACCTGTCCCTTGGCGACGGCGCGGACGGCTTCGGCCAGACCCAGATTGATCAGCGAGTCACCTGGCAGCTTCTTGCTCATTTGCGCGAGACTTTCTTGCTTTCGGCAGTTGCCGAAGGAAACAGGCCCGGCTCGCGCTCAAAGGCAAGCTTGTGGGCCACAATGCGGAATTTGGCAACGGCAAGACCAAGGCTGCCAGCGATGATATCGGCGCGTCCGGGGCGCAATTGCACACCAGCCTCGGCAAACAGGCCAGCGACCAGTGGCGGCTGCAGAGCCGCGGCCGGCTTTGCCGCCGGAGTGATCGGTGTAACGACAGCCTTCTTCGGTTTCATGGCGGTGGCTCGGCTCCCTTGCGCGCAGTGATCAGCCCATAATGCTGCGGCATGCGATGGGCCGCAAAGTTGAAAGTGGTATTCTTGTAGCTGGCGCAGGCATCAAGGTCACAGACAGCCACAGCCAGCTCGTCGCCGTCCCCCGGGGTCGCGGCCACCGTCATGCCCGACGGCGCGATGATCTGCGTCCCGCCGATCATCGGCACCCCTTCTTCATTGCCTGCCTTGGCCACGCCGACGACCCAGCAGCCATTCTGATAGGCGCCCGCCTGCATCACCAGCTGGTTATGAAACAGGGAATGCGCATCATGGTCCGGGGCCGGCGGGTTATGGACCGGCGTATTATAGCCAAGCAGGATCATCTCTGCGCCCTGGAGACCCATAACCCGATAGGTTTCCGGCCAGCGTCGGTCATTGCAGATGCACATGCCAAGAATGCCGCCAAAGGCTCGCCACACCTGGAATCCGGTATCGCTGATGTCGAAATACCGCTTCTCCAGATGCTGGAATTGGCGCCAGGGCTCATGCTCGGCATGACCGGGCAAATGCACTTTCCTGTATTTACCAATAATGGCGCCGACCTTATCGACCAGAATCGATGTGTTGTAACGCCGAATCTGGCCATCCTGCTCGGTGAGTTCGGCATAGCCAAGAGAGAATCCCAAACCGAGGCGGCGCGCCTCATCGAACAACGGCTGCGTTTCCGGACCCGGCATGCGGCGTTCGAAAAAAACATCAATCTCTGCCTGATCGGCCATGAACCAGCGCGGGAAGAATGTTGTCAAAGCCAGTTCGGGGAAAATCACCAGATCGCAACCCATCCGTGCCGCCTCGCGCAGATGGGCGATCAGGCGCTCTATCACCTGTGCGCGCGTGTCGTTGCGAGCAATCGGACCAAGCTGCGCCGCGCCAACGGTTACCAACCGCGCCATATCACAGCCTCCCCTGCACGGCTTCTGCCGATCGCCCGACGATTTTTTCATAGAGTGCCGGATCCGTAGCGCCCTCACTGCCAAAAACCAAAACGCGGGACGTCGCATCAAGCCGCAAGGCTGCAGCCATCCCCGAAACAGATCGTGCTGCCAGCGCACCCGCTAAACCGGCAACCGCGGACTCACCGGCAACAACCGGCACATCAGCAGCGGTCGACGCAGCCAACAGCCGCATCAACGCAACGGCTGATTCATCGTCAATGGTCATGAATGCATGCGCGCCAATCGACAGAATATCCCAGGCAATCAGCGATACCTCGCCACAGGCCAGGCCCGCCATAATGGTATCCAGCCTGCCTTCAACCGTGACTGGCCGGCCGGCCCGGGCACTACGATACAGGCAATCGGCGTTATCTGGTTCGACGACCACGAAAACGGGGTGATCTGCATCGCTTTCCCATAAATAGGCCAGCGCGGCAGCCGCCAGGCCACCGACCCCGCCCTGAACGAAGACATGCGTCGGTTTATCCGGGCATTGCGCCAGCGCTTCCCCCACCATGACCGAATAGCCCTGCATCACATCGCGCGGAATATACCGATAGCCGGGATAGGAGGTGTCCGAAATGACAATCCATCCGTTCGCTGTGGCATCCTGCTGGGCCTGACGCACGCTGTCATCGTAATTGCCGCGCGTCCTTACGACACGTGCACCGTAGGCGGCAATTGCCGCCTCACGACTGGGACTGACCAGAGCGTGGATGTAGATGACACAGGCGCAGCCGAACAGCGATGCCCCCCAAGCAACCGAACGCCCATGATTGCCATCCGTGGCACAGGCTACTGCGACACTGGCGACAACATCACGATACCGCCCGGACAGAAGATCGTCACTGCTGATATCGGACGGACTCCGCCCGATTGTCGATGCAACGATACGCTGCAGTTGACGCATCACCGCATAGGCGCCGCCCAGGGCCTTGAAGCTGCCCAGGCCAAATCGGCCACCCTCGTCTTTATACCAGACCGCGCCAAGGCCATGCGAAGCGGCCAGGCCTTTAAGGTCGTGCAACGGCGTCAGCGCGTAGGATGGCCAGGAAGCAATCTCGCTGCAGGCAACATCATGAGCTGCCAGAGATTGTATGGCTTTTAGATGGTCGGGGTATGGCCTGCCGGTCTGGCAACGCGGATTGACGAAACATTCAATGGACATGGTTTTCGATCAAGCAAGTTATCTGCCAAACTGAAAGCCGCCCGGCAGCGGATCAATGACGACGACCGGTTCATCGCCCTGCTTAAACGTTATGCAAGCGCCTCCATAACAGGCGCACCTCGCCAGCATCGTCAAGCGGGAAAACTTTCCATCATTGCAACGATCACTTTAGACACGCGACGAAGGTCAGGGCAAGCCCACGGCTAAAGCCCGTAGAACCTCACGGCATTGCCGCCATAGATGGCTGCCTGTTCGCTCGCGCTCAGAACACCCAGAACCTCGTCGCTGACCCTGAGCCAGTCAGCATAGCTGCCGGCCAGTGTCATGACCGGCCAATCACTGCCCCAGATCAGGCGTTCGGGCCCGAACAGGTCACGCAGCACGATCAGGTATGGCATCAGGTCGGCAACCTGCCAGTCGAGGCCTGCTTCCGTTAGCAGGCCGGAGAATTTGCAGCAGACCTGCGGATGTCGGGCCAGAGCCTGCAGGCCGGCGCTCCAGGTCTCTGCGCCCGCCGGCGCCGCCTTCCAATGCGCGATTTTTGGCTTGGCAGCATGATCGATCACCAGCTTTAGATCAGGATAGCGGCATGCCAGAGTTTCTATTGCGCCCAGATGCTGAGGATGGATCAGGGCGTCGAAGCACAGACCGTGCCTGATCATGGCGCGAAACACCGGGTCGAATTGCGCCTGCAGAATCCAGTTCGGATCGTCGATGAATTCCAGCATTGGTCGCAGGCCACACAGAGCAGGTTCGGCCGCGCGGCGGTCGACTTCGGCAACGGCATTCCTGGCTGTGAAGTCGACCCAGCCCACCACACCCCGAACTGAAGGCGTTGTGGCCGCGATTTCCAGCAGCAGGTCGGTTTCGCGGGTCGTATTGTCGGCTTGAACCAGAACGGTGCCGGTTATGCCCGCCGACACCAACTGCGGCGCCAGATCCGCTGGCATGAAATCGCGACGTATTCTTGCATGCGCGCTGTTCATCCAGGCATAGTCGCTGCGATGCAATTGCCAGTAATGCTGATGCGCGTCGATCCGGAGCATGACCCTTACATCGGTACCGGCGCATCATGCGGTAACAGATCTGCGGCCTTAAATTCGGCCCACAACGCCACTGGAATGGGCTGTTCATACAGATCAATGTTCAAGGTAATTTCTTTAGCGCTTCTTGCTCCCGGCACGACAGAGACCACGGCCGGGTGAAATGCCGGAAACTGAATGGCGGCTGCCGCGAGTGAAACATGGTAACGGTGACACAGCGCTTCCAGTTGCGCCGCACGTTCCAGAATAGCCGCCGAAGCCGGTAAATAGTCGTAATAGGCACCCGGGACTGGCCCGCTTGCCAGGATACCGGAATTGTAAGGTCCCCCGATCACGACGCCGATCTGCCGCTGCTGACAGGCTGGCAGAAAGCTTGTCAGTGCCGACTGGTCAAGCAGCGAATACCGACCCGCGAGCAGAAAGCAGTCGAAGTCGGCATGTTGCATGGCTTGTTCGCATATCTGCCATTCATTGACCCCGAAACCAATGGCCCCGATCAAACCCTGGCGGCGCAACTCGGCCAGGGCCACGTAAGCGCCATCCATCGCTTCACGATAGCGCTGTGGCAGAGCTTCTCCGTGACAAGCTGTATCAAGATCGTGGATATATACAATATCGATCCGATCGACGCCCAATCTTTGCAGGCTGGCATCCAGCGAACGTTTCACCCCATCGGCGCTGTAATCGCACCGGCGGCGCTTGCCCTGCAGCCCGACATAAGGTCCGTCCTGCCGGATACTGGCATCGTCATCCAGCAGCCAGCCGACCTTGCTCGAAAGCACATAGTCGCCGCGCGGAATACCTGAAAGAGCATGGCCCATCCGGCTTTCGCTGAGCCCGCTGCCATAAAGCGGTGCCGTATCAAAGTAACGAATGCCACGATCATGGGCGGCCTGAACCACGGTCATCGCTTCTGTGGCATCGACAGCCCGATAAAGGTTGCCAAGCGGTGCCCCGCCCAACCCCAACCCGGTCAGCGTCAGAGCCGTCCGACCCAATGCCCTGCGACGCTCCACACGATGATCCTGCATCAGTTCAAGCGACATAACCCGGCTTGCCCTGGGCGATAACACCCTTCTTGATAATCAAATTGGCATACGGCCGCGCGTCTCCTGTGGCGACAATCGCAAATGCCCTGGCGGAACGGTCATAAAACTCTTCACGCTTCACCTGCTCCACAGCAAAACCCGGAACGATCCGTGCCAAAAGCTGGGTCAGATCCTTCAGGGCCGGAGCATCCTGATCCTGTGGCCTGACCGGCTGCATAACTGCGAGGGGTGACGGCACAAAATCGTCCAACGGCAGTAATTTTAGAATCGCTTCGGCCAGACGCGATACGTCAACACCAGCCGCCGGCATAAGCCGCCGCGCCAATCGAGCCGCGGGGAAATTCGCATCCGCCAATACCAGTTCATCCCCGTGGCCCATGCTGGCCAGGGTATGTAAAAGATCGGCATCAATAACAGTCGGGATACCCAGCAACATGAAAAGGCTCACTTGTTGGCCGGTCGCCTGCCGGGCTGACTCCAGTCCGGCAGGCTTCCGATGGCTCAATTGCTCTTCTTGATGTTCCAATAAACCGGAATGGCAGCGTTCAGAATGCCATCCACTTTGGTGGAAACACCGCGCACCAGCGATAGCTGGCCGAGCGGAACATAGGGTACAGTTTCTTCCGCTCGCAGCTGCAATGCCTTGGCGATTTCCTGACGCTTGGCCAGGTCAGGCGTTACGGCGAACTCGCTCCGCATCTTTTCGATCTGCTCGTCGCAGGGCCAGCCGAACCATGCCGCGTCGCAGTTGGAGCGCAGGCCGAGATGGCCAAGCGGATCCATCATATCCGCACCGGTAGGCGCCGAAATAAACAACGACCAGCCACCTTCATTCATCGCCTTCTTGCTGGTGCGCCGCGCCGTCAGCGTGCCCCAATCCATCGACTGTGGCTCGACCTTCAGGCCGATGTCGCGCATAAGCTGTTCGGCCACCGAACTGAAGGTGTTGGTGATGCCAGCCTCGGTACCATGGAGCACCACCACCGGCGAACCATCATAATTGGCTTCTTTCACCAGCTGCCGGGCCTTGGCCAGATCCTGTTTTACCCAGCCGGCATCCGTGTAATAGGGCGAGGTGCACATGTAGAAAGACGGGCAGTCCTTATACAGCTTGGGATCTTCCACATAGGCGCGCAGGAAAATGTTCTGATCGACCATGTAGCGAATGGCCTGCCGGATTTTCGGATTGTTGAACGGAGGCTGCAGGCTATTCATACGGAATACCACCTGCACACCGAGCGAATCCTGCGGCAGCACTTTGACTTTGTTGTTCTTGGCCAGAAGGCCAAGCATATCCGGCGGTACTTCCTCGAAGATATCGACTTCACCGGCCTGCAGAGCATTCAGTGCCGTCTGCGCATCGGCCATATAAAGCCACTCGACCCGGTCGACATTGGCTTGCTTGCCACCGGCGAGACCCGAAGCCGGCTCGCTGCGTGCCTTATAATCCGGATTGCGGATGTAAACGACCTTGGATCCCGGCACCCATTCATCCTTTTTCATGATGAACGGCCCCGAACCAACCGGGTCGGTGAGTGACTCCGTCGCCGGCGTCTTGGCGATACGTTCCGGCATGATGAACGGAACATTCGAGCTGGGCTTGCCCAGCGCATCCAGCACCAGGCCCCACTTCTGCTTGAGCACCAGCTTGACTGTCTTGCTGTCGGCGGCCTCAAGGGTTGCGGTATTCGCCATCAGCTGTTGACCCAGGCCGTCGCGCTGGCCCCAACGCTGCAGAGAAGCGACCACATCCTTCGCCGTCACGGCCTGACCGTCGTGGAACTTCAGGCCATCGCGCAGCACAAAGGTCCAGGTCATGGCGTCCGTGCTGACCTCATACTTCTCCAGCATCTGCGGCTTGATCGCCAGTTTTTCATCCATGGCAAACAGCGTGTCGTAAATCATGTAGCCATGATTACGCGCCATGTAGTCGGAATTGACGATCGGATCGATCCCCTTGAGATCGCCGAACGGCCGGATGCGCAGGACATTGCCCTGCGCTGCCGCCAGTCCGGTTTGCAGGAGCACGGCAGCCGCAGCCGCAAATGCGAGGCCCCGCCATTTGAAAGCGTTTTTCATAAGATTCCTCCCTCTGTTTATCTGCGTTTGTTTTACTGACTTCATGGTGAAATGATCGGGTGATGACAGGCAACGCGATGCTGTGGCGCCAGTTCAATCAAGGGCGGCGGCGCTTCGGCACAGACCGAGGTTGCGCGCGAGCATCGTGTACGGAAGCGGCACCCGCTTGGCAGAGCGCTGGCGCTTGGCACCTCGCCTTCCAGCAGGCTGCGCTTACGACGGGCACGAGGATCCGGCGATGGCACAGCTTCCAGCAAAGCTCTCGAATACGGGTGCGCCGCAGCGGAAAAGAAGCGTTGCCGCGGCGCCATCTCGACGATGGCACCCAGATACATCACGGCAACAGTCGTGCTGATATATTCCACGACCCCCAGGTCATGACTGATGAACAGATAGGACAGACCAAGGTCGCGCTGCAGGTCGGCAAGCAGGTTCAGAATCTGCGCCTGCACTGAAACATCCAGTGCCGAAACCGGCTCATCGGCCACGACCAGAGACGGATTCAGCGCAAGCGCCCGTGCGATGCCGAGCCGTTGCCTTTGGCCGCCGGAGAACTGATGCGGGAAACGGTCGCGCTGATAGCCGGCCAAGCCGACACGGTCGAATAAGGCATCGACCGTTCGCGCACGCCCCGCACCATCGTCAATGCCATAGTTGATCAGGGGTTCCGCAACAATCTCGGAAGCCGAAAGTCGCGGGTTGAGCGAAGCGAACGGATCCTGGAATACCATCTGAATACGTCTGCGTGCCTGCCGCAGACTTTCGCCGTCAAGATCACCCAGATCGGTGTCATCAAGCAGGACGGCGCCCGCGGTTGGCGTGACAAGGCGCAGGATCAGTTTGGCAACGGTGGATTTTCCGCAACCGCTTTCACCCACGAGTGCCAAGGTTTCCCCACGCGGGATGATGAAGGAAACACCATCGACCGCTTTCACGGCTCCCGCTTCGCCACGCCCGAACCACCCGCGGCGGAACGGGTAATGTTTGACCAGATCACGGACTTCAAGCACAGCTGTCATCGTGCGACAGCCTTCCGCTGTCCGGGAACCGTTGCATGCCAGCAGGCAGTGGCATGCCCGCTGCCATTGGGCAGAAGTTCGGGTGTAACAAGGCATGCATCGTCGGCGCGATCGCAGCGGGGCGCAAAGCTGCAACCGGATGGCATGTCAAAGGGCGACGGGACCATACCCGGGATTTCACGCAGACGATCCGAGGCGGTACGGTGCAGTGCCAGATGCGGCACAGAATCCATCAGCCCGCGGGTATAAGGGTGACAAGGTGCATCGAACAGGTCGTTCACGGCAGCAGTCTCGACACTGTGACCGGCATAAAGAACCATGACGCGATTCGCAACTTCGGCAACGACGCCAAGGTCATGCGTGATCATGATGACGGCCGCACCGGTTTCGGTACGAATTTCATCCAGCAACGCCAGAATCTGCGCCTGGATGGTTACATCGAGAGCGGTGGTCGGCTCATCCGCGATCAGCAATTGCGGACTGCAGGCCAAAGCCATGGCGATCATGACGCGTTGACGCATGCCGCCGGAGAGTTGATGGGGGTACTGGCGCAAGCGCCGCCTGGCATCCGGGATTCGCACCTGCTCCAGCAGACGCACCACCTTTTCGTCTGCTTCATGACGCGTCAGCCCCTGATGCAGGCGCAGCACTTCGCCAATCTGCCGTCCGATGGTCAAAACCGGGTTCAGCGACGTCATCGGCTCCTGAAAAATCATCGCAATCCGGTTGCCGCGGATGCGACGCATGGCCGGCTCATCCAGCGTCGTCAGGTCCACACCGTCGAACATAATCCGACCAGCGGTGATGCGGGCGATGCGTTTTGGCAGCAGCCGTAGAAGGGCCAGCGCCGTGATGCTTTTGCCGCAGCCGCTTTCGCCAACCAGGCAAAGGGTTTCCCCGTGATCGACCGTAAAAGAAAGATCGCGCACCACTGGCAACGTGCCATGTGGCAGCTCAAACGATACCGTAAGGTTTTCGACGGTCAGCAGGGGTTGAGTGTGACGTGTCATGGCCTCAGCCCTGCCGGCGAGCGAGGCGGGGATCGAGAGCGTCTCGCAGCGCATCGCCCACCAGATTGACCATCAGCACGAGCAGCGCCAGGAACACGCCGGGAAACGCCACGATCCAAGGGGCGCGTTGCAGGTATTGCCGCCCCTCCGCCATCATGTTGCCCCAGCTGGGCACTTCCGGCGGCGTACCGGCGCCAAGGAAAGACAGCACGGCCTCCAGGATCATCGACGAGGCAAAGACATAAGTTGCCTGCACCAGAACCGAGGCAACAGTATTGGGCAGCACATGCCGCAGCAGCAGTCGGGGCAGGCGAGTGCCGTTGGTAATGGCAGCGTCGATATAGGGCTGCTCACGAATACTAAGGACAGCGCTTCGCACCAGGCGCGCCATGCGCGGGATTTCCGGAATGCTGATGGCGATCACCACATTCTGCAGGCTGGAGCCAAACAGCGACATCAATGCAATGGCCAGCAGAACGCCCGGTATGGCCATAATGCCATCCATGATCCGCATCACAATGCCATCCAGTCGCCGCAGAAAACCGGAGACCAGGCCGATTGTTACCCCGAGAATGGTAACCAGCACTGCGACCAGAGTGCCCACTGACAGCGAGACACGGGTACCGTGAAGGGTGCGGGACAGGATCGACCGGCCAAGGTGATCGGTACCGAACCAATAGTCCTCGCCCGGCGGGCGCAACCGATAGATCGGGTTGATCGCCTTCGGATCCGGCAACAGATAAGGCGCTGCAGCTGCGACTGCGATCAGAGCCAGCAGGGCCAAAGTGCCGAACAGGATGATTGGGTGACGACGCAGGAACGCCACGACATGGTTTGCCCGACGCATCCAGGCAGGAGCAGCTACAGCACCAACGGTATCACTAACGGTCATGACTAGTACCGGATCCGCGGGTCGAAGAGCATATAGCTCAGGTCGACCAACAGATTGATTACCACGTAGACGGCCGCAAACAGCAGGATCAGCCCCTGCACCACCGGATAGTCGCGGCGCAAAATCGCGTCGGCCGTCAACCGGCCAAGCCCCGGGATGTTGAACACGGTCTCGGTGACCACGACACCGCCCAGCAGCGCCGCAACACCGACACCAATCACCGTAACGATTGGCACGGCAGCATTCTTGAGAGCATGGCCGACCAGGACCGGCTGCGGCGCCAACCCCTTGGCATGAGCGGTGCGAACATAATCCTCCGCCAGCACTTCCAGTACGCTGGCGCGTGTAACGCGCGCCAGCAAAGCTGCGTAAAGCAGCGCCAGCGTTATTGCCGGCAGGGTCAGGCTGCGCAGGGAGCCGAACAAGCCGTCTTTCAAAGGGGCATAGCCCTGGGTCGGGAACCAGCCAAGTGTCAGCGCGAAGACATATGCGAGCAGAAAGCCGACCACGAAAACCGGCGTGGAGAATCCCAGTACGGCAAAGCCCATGACGGCACGGTCAACCCATCCGCCTGCGCGATAGGCGGCAAGAACGCCCAGCGGAATTGCAAAAGCGACTGAAAGCAGGATGGTGTACAGGGTCAGCAGCGCTGTCGGCTCTATGCGCTGGGCGATGAGACTGGTTACCGGCAGACGCGAGAAGATCGAGGTGCCGAGATCTCCCTGGGCCAGACGGCCGAACCAGCCGACCATCTGCTCCAGCACCGGGCGATCGAGCCCCAGTTGCTGGCGGATCGCTTCGATCTGCTGCGTGGTGGCGTAATCACCGGCAATCACGATGGCCGGGTCGCCCGGGGTCATCTGCAGCAGCAGGAAAACGAATACTGCCACCAGCCCCAGCACCGGAATTGTGGCCAATACCCGGCGCAGCAGATAGCCAATCATGCCGCCTCCATGGTCAAAGCCCCATACTGCGCAACCACTATTCCCTCCAGCACGCCATGCGGCATTATGTAAAACGTTTTACAAACCTGTGCCAGATTCGATTTGCTTTGGCAAGAGCGATTCAGAATTTTGACAGGATGGCGCATCTTGCGATGCAGCAAAATCCTTCGCTATTGCAGTATTAGTGGGTGTTTCCGGCCGCGTATGGATGCAACCTCTTGTCAGCCCTAGAGGCCTCTGCCATAACCTAATACATATATTAAACGTTTCAATCTGAGCAGGATCATGGCGACAATCCGCGATGTGGCACGACTGGCCGAAGTTTCGGTGGCAACCGTGTCCAATGCGATCAACGACCCCAACCGGGTCAGTGACGAATTGCGGACCAGGGTGCTCAAAGCTGTCGAAACCCTGCAATACGCGCCACGTGCAGCGGCGCGCAGTCTGCGCAAACAGTCCAGCGGGCTGATCGGCCTGATCGTCGCCGATATCACCAACCCCTTCTTCACCGAACTGGTCCAGGCGGTTGAGGTGCTGGCCAGCCAGCGTGGTTATTCCGTCCTGCTATGCAACAGCAACGAGGAACCGGCCCGCGAGGAAAAACATCTGCAGGTACTGCGCTCGCAGTGGGTGGACGGCGTGATCCTTGCCACCACCGGTGAAGCCTCGCTTAGTCGCACGGCTTTGCTGTCACAGATGCGCTTTCCCATCGTGCTGGTCGACCGCGCCTTCGAGGACTTCGGGTTCGATGCTGTGGTATTGGACAACCGCCTTGCTGCTTACCAGGCGACAGAGCATCTGATCCGCCGCGGCCATCGCCGCATTGGCTTGATCTCAGGCCCAGCCAGTGTCACCACCGGCGCAGACCGTCAGCGTGGTTACCGCGAGGCCTTGCATGCCAGCGGCCTGCCCTTCGACCCGGCGCTGGTCTGTGAAGCAGGGTTTCGTGAGCAACAGGGGCATGACGCCACTGTAACCCTGATGCGCCTGTCGCAACCGCCGACCGCCCTGTTCGCGGCCAACAATCTCATGGCCATCGGCATGATGCGGGCTTTAAGCGATCTGGGTCTGCGCTGCCCGGACGACGTCTCGGTCATCAGCATCGATGATTTCCCCTGGGCCGATGTGTTCCGCCCCCGCCTGACCACAGTGGCCCAGCCGGTACGCGAAATGGGGGAAACCGCGGTCAGCCTGCTGATGGATCGTATTTCGGGGAGTCGCCAGGGGACCGGCAGCCTGCATGTGCTGGAGTCCAAGCTAGCCATCCGTGAATCCTGTGCGGCGCCGTTATCCTCGTTGGCGCCAGTCGACCTGGTCCGTTGAAGGTCAACATGAGTAACGATCTGATTAAGCTGTCCGCTGTTGCCGTCCACGACTTACTGCATCGGCGCGAAATCAAGCCGATTGACCTCGTGGAAGCCTCCATCCACCGCATTGAAGCCACGGACGGGATGGTGAATGCCGTGCCGACCCACTGCTTCGAGCGGGCCCGCGAACAGGCAGAGAGCCTTAATCCTGCCAGTACACTGCTCGGCGGTATTCCTTTCGTGATCAAGGACAATGCCGATGTGGGCGGCGTGCGCTCCACCGGCGGTACGCCCATTTTTTCTGATCGCGTCGCCATGCAGTCCGACCGAACGATTGCACTGATCGAGCGCAATGGCGGTATCCCGATTGGAAAATCCAATCTCTCCGAACTAGGCGGCGCTAATACCACCAATGCCGTGCTGGGTACGACGCGCAATCCCTGGAACACGGCACTGACCTGCGGCGGCTCCACCGGCGGATCGGCCGTGGCGCTCGCCACCGGCCAGGTCTGGCTCGGCCATGGCAACGATGCCGGCGGTTCGCTGCGCATTCCGGCCAGCTTCTGTGGGGTTGCCGGCTTGCGCCCGTCGCTTGGTCGCGTGCCCCGCCGTAGCGCGCTCAATCCGTTTGAGATGATTTTCGTCGACGGCCCGATGGCCCGTGATGTCAGCGACCTTGCTCTTTTCTTCGACGCCATGGTCGGCTTCGATGCCGCCGATCCGGTATCGGCTCCGTCCGACGACGGCCCTTTTCTCGGCCATGCCCGCCAGCCTTCTAAACCGCTGCGCGTGGCATGGTCCGACGATCTCGGCTGCCTGCCCGTGCAGGACGAGGTCCGCAATCTCGGCGGCCGCTTCGTAAAGCAACTGGAATCCAGTGGCGTTCAGGTACACCGCGACAGTCCGGATTTTACCGGCGCGCTCTCCGCCCTGCTGACGTTGCGTGGGGCTGCCTATGTTACCACCTGGGAGCCGTTCCTCGCGCATCATCGCAGCCAGTTCACGCCGGAAGTGATGAGTGATATTGAGCGTGGCCTGCAGCAGTCGGTTTCGGATACCGGTGCGGCAGAACGTTATCGCGCCGAGATGTATCGCCGCGTGATCGCATTCCTCCAGGACCACGATGTCCTGATCACCCCCAGCGTGACCGCCCTGCCCTTTCCGGTATCCCAGCGCTGGCTGACCGAAATCGATGGCCAGCCCCAGCAGAGCTATATCGACTGGATCGCGATTACCGCCATCACGTCGCTATTGGGCTGTCCGGTTCTGGCATTGCCGGTCGGTTTTTCAAAGGCCGGTCTGCCATTCGGCGTACAGATCATTGGCCGGCCGCGTTCAGAAGCCCAGTTGTTTCGCACCGCAGCATGGATCGAAAAACTGCTCGCCCTGCCGCCCAATATCATTGATCCTCGTGCTCCCGTTTCCGCCGATCAGGACACTATCCATGCGTGATACCGTTCTCGCCGCCTGCCTGCCTGAAGATCATGACCAGGCCACACTGGTCGGACGCGCCTGGATCAAGGGCAACCCGGCAGGCCCCGTCGTCGCGACATTGCGCGGCGAAGATGTTGTGGATCTTTCTGCACTGGCCGCGACCAGCAGCGAACTGCTCGACCGGGACAATCCGGCAGCCGACGTGGCAAAAGCGGCCAAGGCTGCTCCGGTGATCGGCCGGCTCGCCGACCTGCTTGCCAATACGGCTACGCAGACAGTGCCCTATCTGCTGGCACCCTGTGATCTGCAGGCGGTGAAAGCCGCTGGCGTCACCTTCGCCGACAGCCTGATCGAACGCGTCATCGAGGAACAGATTCGCGGCGACGCCAGCCGCGCCGAAGCCGTCCGCGCCGAGATCGCAACCGCCATGGGCGGGGAATTGGCCCGCATCAAACCCGGTTCGCCGGAGGCCATGCGTCTGCGCGAAACCCTGATCAAGCGGGGTGCCTGGTCGCAGTATCTGGAGGTCGGCATCGGCCCCGATGCAGAAATCTTCACCAAGTGCCAGCCGATGGCATCTGTTGGCACAGGCATGGACGTCGGGATCCATCCGGAATCGACTTGGAACAATCCCGAGCCGGAAGTCGTCCTCGCCCTGAACAGCAAGGGACAAATCGTCGGCGCTACACTCGGCAACGACGTGAACCTGCGCGACGTGGAAGGCCGCAGCGCTCTGCTGCTAGGCCGAGCAAAGGACAACAACGCATCCTCGGCCATCGGCCCGTTCATCCGACTGTTCGATGGCCATTTCACGCTGGATGACCTCCGTCGTGTCGAAGTCAGTCTAGTGATCGAAGGACGGGACAATTTCCGCCTGGAAGCCAGTTCACATCTGGCCAAAATCAGTCGTGACCCGCTCGATCTGGCCGAACAGGCTTTCGGCAGCAGCCATCAATACCCGGACGGAGCGATGCTGTTCACCGGCACGATGTTTGCGCCAATCCAGGATCGCGATGCACCCGGCATGGGCTTCACACACAAACCCGGCGATATCGTCACCATCTGGTCACCCCGGCTTGGTGGGCTGGTCAACCGGGTAGATCTCTGCGACCGGATCGCACCATGGGTATTTGGCAGTCGTGCACTGATGCGCAACCTCGCACAGCGCGGCCTGTTGCGTTAAACTGCCGGTCAAAGTCGTGGGAGAGCTGTATGCTGGATCGTGTCTCGACGGTGATCCGTCTGAACGAAAATGACAATGTGGTTGTGGCGCGCAGCGAGATGCAGCCCGGCATGAGCGTGGAAGGTGGCAATGTCACCTGCCGCAGCATCATTCCCCCCGGCCACAAGGTGGCCACTGCGCCAATCGGCCAGGGCGAAGCGGTGCGCAAGTACAACCAAATCATCGGCTTCGCCTCCATGCCGATCGAGCCCGGGCAGCATGTGCATACCCAGAACATGGTCATGGGCGATTTCAGCCGTGATTATGCCTATGGCGCTGACATGCGCCCGACGCTGTATTTCCCCGATGGCCAGCAGGCTACATTCGAGGGCTATATGCGTGAGAATGGCCGCGCTGGCACGCGCAACTATCTGGGCGTCATCACCAGCGTCAACTGTTCAGCTACAGTGGCACGCTATATCGCTGACGCCTTCAAGGGTGACGCACTGCGCGATTATCCCAATGTCGACGGCGTGGTCGCCATCGTGCATGGCACGGGCTGCGGCATGGCGGATACGGGCGAAGGCTATGGCAACCTGCAGCGCACGCTCTGGGGCTATGCCCAGCATGTGAACTTCGCCGGCGTCCTGATGCTCGGCCTGGGCTGCGAAGTGGCCCAGATCGATTTCATGATGGAAGCGCAGGGCCTGAAGCACAGTCCGCGCCTGCAGAGCATGACCATCCAGGACAGCGGCGGCACGCGTAAGACCGTGGAGCGCGGCGTCGCCCAGTTGAAGGATATGCTGCCGGCCGCCAACGCCATCCAGCGCCAGACCGTGCCGGCCTCGCACCTGACACTCTGCCTGCAATGCGGCGGTTCGGACGGCTATTCCGGCATCACCGCCAATCCGGCACTGGGGGCGGCAGCCGACCTGCTGGTCCGCCATGGCGGCACGGCCATCCTGAGCGAGACACCGGAAATCTATGGCGCGGAGCATCTTCTGACCCGCCGCGCAGAAAATCCTGCCATCGGCGAAAAGCTGATCGAACGGATCCGCTGGTGGGAAGGTTATTGCGAGCGCAACGGCGGCTCGATGGACAACAATCCGTCGCCCGGCAACAAGAAGGGCGGCCTGACCACCATCCTGGAAAAGTCGCTGGGTGCGGCGGCCAAGGGCGGCACCACCAACCTGCGCGGCGTCTACAAATATGCCGAGCCAGTGGATACCAAGGGCTTCGTCTTCATGGACACGCCCGGCTACGACCCTTGCTCGGCTACCGGACAGATCGCCGGCGGCGGCAATATTATCTGCTTCACCACCGGTCGCGGCTCAGTGTTCGGTGCCAAGCCGGTGCCCTCGATCAAGCTGGCGACCAACTCGGCCATGTATCGCCGCATGGAAGAGGACATGGACATCAACTGTGGTGCCGTACTGGATGAAGGCATCAGCGTCCCGGATATGGGTCAGAAGATTTTCGACAAGATCATCGACGTGGCATCCGGCAAGCCGTCCAAAAGCGAAGAGCTCGGCTTTGGCGATGCCGAATTCGTGCCGTGGCAGATCGGCGCGACGATGTAACGGCGTAGATCAGTGGGCCGAGGCGCTGTCCTTGGCCTTCTGACGCCGCGTTTCGCCATCGATGCCGCCGGCGACCGCCCATTCGGCAAAGATTTCCGGCTTCTTCTCGAATTCGCGCGGCTGCCACTTCTCGGTCAGGTAATCCTCGTCGGTGTAATATTCGACCAGACCGCCGGCCGGATTCTTCACATACCAGAAGAAAGCTGAAGAGATCGGATGCCGGCCCGGCCCGAGCTGCGTCTCCCAGGCCTGGCGGTTGATATACATGCCGCCGCCAATCACTTCGTGGAAATCACGCACCGTGAAGGCGACATGGTTGATGCCGGCCTGGCCGTTCGGACTCTTCAGCAGGAAAAGATTGTGGTGCCCGCCCTCGGCGTTGCAGCGCAAGAACAGGCCGGTGCCCGGATAGCTGTCGGACAAATGGAAGCCGAGCGTTTCGATGTAGAATTTCTGCATCGGTTCGATCTCGGGCACGAACAGCACGTAATGGCCGATATTCACCGGCTCAGCCCGCTGGTAGATCGGGCTCGGCGTGTCGATACGGCGATGCTGGTCGATGGTATTGCTGGCAGCGCCGGTAACCTGCACCTTGCGACGCCGGGTGACACGGAAAGAGATCGTCAGGCCGCAGGGATCGACACAGGCGAAACCGTCCGGACGTTTGGTCAGGGCAATGCCGGCCGCCTTTAGTTTGGATTCCAGTACCTGCAGGTTCGCCACAGTATCGATGCCCCAGATGCCTTCGCGCAGAGTCGGACCGGTCTCGAAAGCCGGTGACAGCCCGGGATCGTCGGCCGCACGCAGTTCCACCGTGCAGCCGTCCAGGGTCTCGAAACGGCCATCGGTCGTTTCCTTAAGGCCCCAGTCGGCAAAGAAGCGACGGCAGAGCGCCATATCCTCGACGCCGTATACGACGCCATCCACACCCAGAATCGACATCCTGCTACTCCTTGAACTCAGATCTGCACGGGCCGCAGGCGATTGAGGATCGCCCGCACCGTGCTGTAAGCCGCCAGCGACGAGGTCTTGGGGTTGCCCTGCAGCGGCTTGCCCTTGATCACCAGATGCATCTCGCCGAACGCACCCTGCGCCTCGATCTCATGGATATTCGCCTGTACGGCCGGATCAGCGATCATGCGAACTTCCGTTGCATCCAGCCCGATCCCCGCCAGTGCCACTGTGGCGGCGACATTGGCGTTCTTCGGGTAATCGCGCGCCGCCGCACGGGCCGTACCGGTATAGAAGATTGCCGCCTGCTTCAGCTCATCCAGATCGACCGCCTGCTCTGCCGGCGTACCCTTCCAGGCACCCGGCGGCTTGCGGGATATATAGGAAACCCGATCCAGTCCGCCAACCAGGGCTGCGTTCAGGGCATCGATGCCCGGTACCGCGCCAGCCGGCAGGATCAGCTTTGCCTCGCCCTGCCGCGCTGCGCTTTCCAACGCAGCCAGCAGCGCGTCATCGCCAAGAGCCCCGATAGAGGCCACCACCAGATCGATGCCGCGCCTGAGCAATGCCGGGCCATAGGCTTTCACAGCCGAATGACCGGCGCATTCCGCCGCCAGGGCCGGCGTGAAAGCCAGATCGTCCAGGCTGCCGATCACCCGCAGATCCGGCAGCTCGGCCTGAATGGCAGCAACCCGCTCCGGACGCACGAGCACCGCGCCGACCGAGAATAGCCCAGTCCGCTTTGCCGCGGCGCGCACTTCGGCCGCGATGGCGCCGTGGCCGATCAGCAAGATCTGCGGCAGACCGGCCATTACGAGGCCTTGCGTACCGGCGGGCCGGCAAAGGCGCTGGCATAAGGACCGATCGCCACCATATCGACCTCGATCATCCGCGGCCCGGTTTCGGTCATTGCCTGCGCCAGCACGGCCTCCACCTTGCCGATGTCGTTCAGCAGGGTGTGCTTCCAGCCGAGGCTTCGCGCCAGATCGGGGAAGGATGGCGTGTGGAGATCGACGTAATACTTGCGGCCACCGAACTTGGCATCCTGGATATTGCGGATCACGCCATAGCCGCGATCATTCATCACGATCAGCAGCATGTCGGCCTTTTCCTGTGCCGCCGTCGCCAGCTCGCCGACACAGAGCATCAGGCCACCATCGCCCGACAGCACCACGGTCTTGCGGCCCTTGGCGCCGACGGAGGCACCAACACCCATCGCAGCGCCCATGCCGATGCCACCGCCCAATGCATGCACGCCGTTGCGCGGATCGAACAGCTTCAGCATCCGGTTACCCCAGGTGCTGTTCGACACCGTCACGTCGCGTACCCAGACATAGTCGCGCGGCACGGCCTTCTGGAGGGCATCGACCAGCTTTTCATAGGGTCCGAGACCCTTGCGGAGCTGGATTTCCGCTTCGTCCCGTGCGGCCTTCATGTCTTTCGCAAAAGTCGGATCGATCTGCAGCCGACCGCTAAGACGCGACACCAAGCCGGCAAGCGCCACCTTGGCATCCGCGGCCATGAACAGGTCGGCGGTATAGCCGCGGCCGTGGGCCATCGGGTCGGCGTCGATCTGCAGCAACGGTTTGGGCAGGCGCAGGGTGTATTTCAGGGTCTCATTGCCGCGCAGACGCGACCCCACGACCAGCATGGCATCGCAGCTGGCGTAAAAGGCTTCGACCGGCGGCGACAGGTTGAAAGCACCCAGAGTGCGGGCATCGTCTTCCGGCAGCACGCCACGACCCTGCACGCTGGTGACAACCGCAAAGCCAAGATCCGCCAGTGCCTTTATCTCCGCCGCCGCATGCCGCGCGCCGCCGCCAGCCCAGATCAGTGGGCGCTTGGCAGTAGCCAGCCTGTCTGCAAAGGCATCCAACGCGGCCGGATCGGGCTGCGCCACCGGCACCGGCACAGGACCCAGTTGTGCCGGCAAGTCGACCAGCGCTTCCTGCACATCAATGGGAATTTCCACGCTGACCGGACCGGTCGGCGCGGTCAGCGCCACGCGCACAGCTTCCTGCAGGGTGCCCAATGCCGTCTCCGGCGACCAGACGCGGAAAAAGGCCTTCGACACGGCCTTCAGCATGCCGGGCTGGTCGGTCGCTTCGTGGATGTAGCTCCAGCGCTTGTCGAGATAGGCGCGCTCGATCTGGCCGGTGAGGTGCAGCAGCGGCGTACCGGCGGTCTGCGCCTCCACCATGGCGCCGGCAGCATTGCCCGCCGCCGTGCCGGTGCTGGTGATCGCTACGCCCAGATGACCACGCACGCGGGCAAAGGCATCGGCCATGTTGACCGCACCCGCCTCGCCCCGGCTCGGCACGAAGCGGATGGTGTTGCGCTGGCCGAAAGCATCCAGGATCGGCATGTTGTGGATCGAGATGACGCCGAAGGCGGTATCGACACCACAGGCCTCGAGGAAACGGGCTGTCAGCTCGCCGACAGTGATCTGTTCAGACATGAAGCGACTCTCTGATGGTCTTGGCAGCCGACTTGGATTCAGCCGCCGGCAGCGGTTGGGGGTGGCGCGGCGCCTCGCCGCGGATCCACTGGGTTATCTCAGTGGCGGCTTGCAGGATCGAGTCTTTCAGGCCGCCATGCATGGCGGCGGCATCGATATAGGCATCGACAGCGGTGATGTTGATCGCCGCCACGATCCGGCCGGCGCCATCACGCACCGGCGCCGCCACCGAGCTGACGCCGCGCTCGAAAAAGGACTGGCTGGTGGCATAGCCGCGGCTACGGTCCTCGTTCAGCACATCCTTGAGGGCAGACACCGTTGTCGGCGTCTGCTCGCTGTAGCGCGGCATGCTATCTTCCGGAAACAGCTGCTGCAGAGCAGCATCATCATGGTCGATCAGCAGCATCCGTCCCATCACGGTGGCATGGATGGGGAACCGCGTGCCGATATTCACCGTGCTGGAAATCGTGGTGCGTGCCGGGTAGCGCGCCACATAGACGATCTCGCGGCCATCGGCGACCGCCATATGGGCCGACAGGCCGGTTTCATCGCGCAGGCGCTGCAGGATCGGCTGGGCGGCCTCGACGATATCGAGCGAGGCCAGGTATTCGAAACCATGCCCCAGGATCGCCGGACCGAGCTTGTAATGTCGCTCATCTGCCTCACGGCGCACGAAACCCATCGATTGCAGGGTATGCAGCAGGCGGAAGACCGTGGAGCGCGGCAGCTGCAACTCCTGCGCGATATCCGGTGCGGTCAGGCTCGGCCGCTGGCGCGAGAACAGCGACAGCACGGCCAGTCCCTGCGCCAAGGCCGGCACTACATATTTTCCCTGCGGAATGCGATCAGCGCTCATCATGGGCCTCCGCGAATTGCGCCAGAATGCCGGTGAAGCGTTCTGGCTTTTCGAGATACAGCGCATGCCCTGCGCCGGGAATGACATGTACGGGTGCCTGCGGCCGCAATGCTGCCGCACGCTGGTTGGCTGCCGGCGGCGTGATCACGTCGCTGTCGCCATAAATGATCTGCATCGGCATCGCGCCCGGCAGGCGGGCGATATCGGCCAGGGCGTTACCACCGGACAGCATCCGCGAGGCCTGGCCATAGCCTGGCATCTGGACCAGCGCCATGGCATCGATCACCACCTGGCGCATCTCTGGTGTGGCATCCGGCCCCAGCAGGCGCGGAGCGCGCTTCTCGGCCATGGCCCGTGCGCCCATGGTGTTCATATCGTCGAGCCGGCTGTTCAGCAGGCGGTCGCGCTCTTCGGCCGGCAGGTTGGCATGGCCGATGGCAATGCTGCTGAGCGTCAGCGTCTGTATGCGATCCTGATGATCGGCGGCGAACCGCGACGCGATCAGGGTGCCGAGCGAATGGCCAACCAGATGGCAGCACCCGATGCCGAGGGCATCGAGGAAACCGTTCAGCGCCGCGCCATAGCTGCCAGCATCGGGCATATCAGCCGCAAGTGGTGTCGACTGGCCATAGCCCGGCGCATCCCAGGCGATCACGCGGAAACGGTCGGACAGGTCGCCCAGCTGGTTGCGCCAGGACCGCGAAGCTGAGCCGATGCCATGCAGTAGCACAAGCGGCGTCCCGCGCCCGGCTTCCAGATAGGAAATCCGAGCGGCGCCGATGGCCGCGATGCGCGGCTCAATGGAAGACAAAGCCGCCATTGACAGGCAAGAGTTGGCCGGTGACGAAGCCGGCACCGTCACCCAGCAGGTAAACGACAGCTCCGGTAACATCCTCGGGCATCTGGGCGCGCGGCATGGCGCGTCCGTCCACATAGAGGCGCTTGCGCTCCTCCGGTACATATTCCGTGGCTTCCACCAGCACCAGGCCGGGTGCGATGGCGTTGACCGCAATGCGATCCGGCCCCAGTTCACGCGCCAGCGAGCGCGTCATGCTGATGATCGCGCCTTTGCTGGACACGTAATGCAGCAGGCGCGGCGCACCCCAGAGCGCGGTATCGGACGCGAGGTTGACGATCCGCCCGCCAGCTTTCGACTGTCGCAGCAATGGCGCCAGCGCCTTCACCATCAGCCAGGTGCCGCGCACATTTACGCTCATCACCCGATCCCAGGTCTCGATATCGATTTCCTCGAAGGTCTTGCCGCCGATCCCAGTGGCGATGGCGGCATTGTTGACCAGGCCGTCGATATGGCCGTAGCGGGTCTTCACAGCCTCACCGAAGGCGGAAATCGAGACTGGATCGGCCAGATCGACCTTCAGGAAGGCCGCATCCACGCCGGCCTTGCGCAGGGTATCGGCGGTCGCCTCCCCCCATTCAGCATTCAGGTCGGCGACGACAATACGGGCTGCCCCGGCGGCAGCGCAGGCTTCGGCAAAAGCCTTGCCCAGCCCGCGCCCGGCGCCGGTCACCACGATGGTGCGATCCCGCAGGGTCATCTGTTCTCTCTTACTCGGCCGCCGAGGCCTTGGCAGATTCGGCTGCCGCAGCGGCAGCTGCGATCTCGCGGCGACGCTTGCGCAGCTCCATCAGCGGATGGCCTTCCGGATAATCCGGAACGCTCGGCTTGGACACACCCAGCATGACGCACATCAATGCCTCTTCCTGACCTTCGTTCTTCAGGCCGCGGAACACGCCCGGCGGCACCGAAACCACATCGCGATCGGACAGCACCGTATCGAAAGTCTCGCCATCCAGTTCGAAGAACAGCCGCAGCTTCTGCGCCTTCAGCACGAAGAACACTTCTTCGGCGTCATAATGCACATGCATCGGACCTTCGCAGCCGGCCGGCAGGATCATGGTCGAGAAGGTAAAATGCTCGGACGGGATGGTGTTGGTGTCGTTGCCCACGCCGGTGGCACCGGTGCCGATATAGCGGCACTGGGCGCGCCGGTATTTCGGATCGAAGTCGGCCTGGAATTTCAGCGCATTCCAGTCGTACTGGCGGGTCGAGTACCGCGCAATGCGCGATTCGATCCACTGCTGCAGCGACTTTTCCTGCGGCTTCTCCCAGGTCGGGAACCAGTCCTTGGCGAATTTGGCAACCTTCTCAGCGATACTCATGGCAATCCTCCTTCAGGATGCTTCGCTTCAATCCAGAAACTGTCAGGCCACGTCAGCCGCACGCGGCGCTTCACCTGCAGAGGCTTTCGCCGCCGCCAGTGCCTGCACCTGATCGCGGGCCGATTTCAGCAGCACGGTGCGCACACGGCCCAGGCCGGCGTCATGCTGGTAGAGGAATTCACGCTCGCGGGCCTGCGGCGCCATCGCCTCCAGGATCACGCGATCCTGTTCCAGCACGGCCCAGTGCAGGCCTTCCAGGCGGGCGCGATAAAGGAACTTCCAGGTATCGCGCTGCCAGCCGGCGATCTTGCGGATTCGCCAGAAGAAGACGCGGCAGTTCTCTTCATCCACCGGCGCCACCATGCCGACGATGGTGAACGGACCGCCCGGACCGGCCTGCTTGCCATAGGGGATTTCCAGGCGCAGCCAGAGCGAATTGGTGATGCCGAACTCGGTCCAGTCGAAATTGACGCCACGCTGGCCGGCCTTCTCGAAGACAAAGCCGGTATCGGTCTTGCGCAGCTTCATCTCGGCATGCTTGTCGCCGTCGGCCATGGAATGCGATTGCGCATGCAGATAGGCCCCGTGCATCGGGTCCATCACGTTGTCGATGGCGTAACGGTAATTGCACTTCCAGTGCGCCGTGCACAGGATCGGCTCGTAATCGGGCGACACCAGCTCTTCCGGCAGCAGCAGGTCATCGGGTTCGGCATGCAGCGCATCGCCGAACCAGACGAAGATCGTGCTGGCCTTTTCCTGCACATGGTAGCTGCGCACGCAGCGCTTGCCTTCCATCGGCGCATTGGCCTGGGCTGGCACGCGCGGCACGACGCCGTCGCTGCGCACTTCCACGCCGTGATACCAGCAGGCAATCTTGTCGCCGAGCGCCCAGCCCAGCGAGAGCCGTGCGCCGCGATGCGGGCAGCGGTCTTCCAGACAGTGCAGCTTGCCGGTCTCATCGCGCCACAGCACGATATTTTCCGATAGCCGAGTCAGGCCGACCGGACTGGTGCCGACCATCCAGCTTGGCGCGACCGGATACCAGTAATTGCGCAAACCCCGGTTCAGCAGGGCTTCGGCGTCTTTCATCTCACTTGCGGCAGCCATGGGGCGGGCCTCCTTCAGGTCAGACGGGGGCGCGCGAACGCGCCGGCATGTAATGCAACACCCGGCCCTCGACAAGCACGATGATGCCGTAGAGCACGATGCCGATCAGGGTCAGGAGAATGATGGCAACAAAGACCATGGCAGTGTTGCCAGCACCCTCGCCGAAGGTGAGCAGGTAGCCTAGGCCGGTATTGCCACCGACCAGCTCGCCCACCACCACGCCGATCACGGCCAACGTGGCAGCGATGCGCAGGCCAGCAAACAGCGGCGGCAGGGCGGCCGGGAATTCGATCTTCCAGAACACCTGGAAACGGTTGGCGGTGAACGAACGCGCCAACCGCACGATATCGGGGTCGATGGCACGCACAGCGCCCAGCACGTTGATCATCACCGGAAAGAAGACAATCAGGATGCAGACCAGGATCTTCGGATAGACGGTATAGCCGAACCAGATGATGAACAGCGGCGCGAAAGCCACCTTCGGCGCGATCTGCAGCGCCAGGATATAAGGCGACAGCATAAACTCGGCTGTCGGCGACATGCCCAGCACAAAACCGGCCAGGATGCCCAGCAGTGCACCCAGCACGAAGCCGACACCCACCTGCATCGCCGTGATGCCGGTGTGGAAGATCAGCTTGTCCTTGGCCAGCATGCGCAGGAATTCGTCCCAAACCAGGCTGACCGGCGGGATGATGAAATGCGGAATCCCGAACCAGCCCGGCACCCATTGCCAGGCCGCCACGAAGACGACGAACAGCAACAGGCTGCCAGCCATCATGCGGCGAAGATGCGGTTGGGACAGTACGGCTTGCATTCTCATTCACTCCCGCCGGCGCGAACCGGTTGGCTTATTGGACGAACTGGTTGGTGTAGAGGTCCTTGATCGCGGTCTTGTCGCGAATCACGCCTTCCTTGACGTAGAAATCCTGCAGGGCGCCGAGACGGCTCTCGTCGACCGCGCCGAGCTTGGTCTGGCCCGGATAGACATACTGGTTGTAGAGCTTAAAGGACGCGACGATGAAGGCCTCGTTGCCGTTATGCTCCGGCACCGCCTTCACATAGTCGGCCGCGGCGGCAGTCGGATTATCCATGATATCCTTCATGCCCTTCAGCGTGGCGCGCACCAGCTTCTGGATCAGCTGCGGATTCTTCTGGATTACGTCGTCAGCTGCGATGATCGCCTGCGCCATGCTCTTGAAATGCACGTCGGAGGGGATGATCTCGATGTTCATCTTCGCAGCCTGGGCCTGGGCGGTCCATTCCGGCACGGCGGCCATGGCATCGGCCTCGCCCGCGACGAACAGCTTCCAGACGTTGACCGGGCCGGCGGCCTGGGCATTCACGTCATTCTTGGTCATGCCTTGGGTGGCGAGCATACCCAGCAGCGCGAAATAAGTGGTGTCCTGGTAAGCCATCGCGGTGATGGTCTTGCCTTTCAGGTCCTTGATCGACTTGACGCCCTTGTCCTTGTTGATGACCAACTGCATCAGCGAGCCGCCGCCGAGCAGCGCCACCGTCTTCACCGGCACGCCGTTCGGGCGCACGATGATCGAGGTATCGCCGATGCCGCCACCGATCACGGCGTTACCGGCACCGACCTGCTTGGCGACGTCGACGCCGCCCTTGCCGATCTGAAAGGTGACATTCAGACCTTCGGCTTTGAAATAGCCGCGCTGTTCGGCCACCATCCAGGGGCCGAAAGCTGGCAGCGACTTCGGCGCCGGCAGCAGATAGGTGACATCCTGCGCGCGGACATCCTGGACGCCCGCAGCCGCCATCGTCAGACCGAAACCGGCAAGGCCGGCGAGAACAAATTTACGCATCACATTCCCCTCCATGTTGATGAGTCTCAAAATCACGCCGCGGCCTGCTCGACATGCAGCAGGTCCATCAGCCGTTTCACATAGCCGCCGACCTTCGGGTCCTGGCGGCGCGCCATCGGGTTGGCGCGGTCCGGAATTTCCACCACGATCTCTTCGATGATGCGGCCCGGACGATGGCTCATCACCAGGATGCGGTCGGACAGCGCAATCGCCTCGACCAGGTCATGGGTGATGAACAGCGCCGTCTTGCGCGTATCCGCCAGCGTACGGCCCAGATCCTGCTGCAGCACCATCTTGGTCTGCGCATCCAGCGCCGAAAACGGTTCGTCCATCAGCAGTACGCTCGGCTCGACGGCCAGGGTGCGGGCGAGTGCCGCGCGCTGGCGCATGCCACCGGACAGCTGATGCGGGTAATGCTCGACGAAATCGCTCAGACGGCACTTGTCGAGCAGCATCAGCGCGGTTTCGCGCCGCTGCGCCGCTGCCGCGCCCTGGATTTCCAGGCCGAGTTCGACATTCTCGCGAATAGTGCGCCAGGGCAGCAGCAGATCCTTCTGCAGCATGAAGGCGACATGGCGGTTCGGCCTGGTCACCAGCTCGCCATCGACATAGACCTCGCCTTCCGTCGCCGGATCGAGGCCCGAACCCATGTTCAGCAGCGTGCTCTTGCCGCAGCCGGACGGGCCGATCAGCGACACGACCTCACCATCGGCAATGCTGAAGGTGACGTCTTCCACCGCCACCACCACGCCACCCTGCCGCGGATTGGCAAAGCGCTTGGTGACAGTGCGGAATTCAAGCCGCGGCGTGCCGACCTTCAGGCTCATGCGCTGTAACCCTGTGCGAGACGCGCCATCAGGCTCTGGTAGTTGGCATCGGTCCAGGTGCCGTCGGGATGGCGCGGGCCGCGCGCATTCAGCGCCGCCACGATAGCCGGCAGCTCTTCCACGCCTTCGCGGAACATAGCCATTAGCGTATCGGCCAGCGTGCTTTCGAAATCAGTGAGGTCTGCCGGGCGGGTCTGCCACGGGATATTGCCGGTCTTGCCGGGATGTTCGATGGACTCCGGGCCGCCCTTGTTGGGTTCCCCGGCCGTTACCGGGACATCAGCCAGATAAGGATTGAACTCCATCGGACCCTCCGTTCGAATAGGCCTTGATGTTCCACTAATAAAACGTCATTTCCTATATGCAACATCGTAGGGTTCGGCTAGGCTTCTTGTAAAGCTGAATCTGTCTCTTCTCTTTCATCGAAACGCCGCATGACTGTATTGCCGCTTTATCTCGCCGGAGACTGGCGCCAAGGGCGTGGCGCCCCGCTCGTCACCCGCAATCCCTCCGATAACAAGGACTTGGCCACAGTCAGCACGGCCGATGCGGCCGATGTGGACGAAGCCGTCCGCAAGGGTCAAGCCGCCATGCAGGATCCGGCCTGGCGCGACCTGCTGCCGCATCAGCGCGCCGTCTATCTGCATCGCATCGCGAGCCTGATCGAGCGCGATGCCGAGCGACTCGCGCAACTCCAGCGCCAGGACAACGGCAAGCCGATCCTGGAAACCCGCGCGCTGGTCGGCAGCGCCGCCGGCACCTTCCGTTTCTTCGCCGCGGCCTGCGAAACCATGGAAGGCGATGTCACGCCATCGCGCGGCAGCTATCTCTCGCTCAGCCTGCACGAGCCGCTGGGCGTCATCGCCGCGATCACGCCATGGAATTCGCCGATCGCCAGCGAGGCGCAGAAAACCGCGCCGGCTCTTGCCGCCGGCAACGCCGTTATTATCAAGCCGTCGGAATTCTCGCCGCTGCTGGCACTGGAACTGGCGAAGCTGGCCGAAGAGGCCGGCCTGCCGAAGGGCCTGCTCAGCGTGCTGCCCGGCACCGGCGCTGTCACCGGTGCGGCGATCGTGGCGCATCCCGGCGTCGCCAAGGTCACATTCACCGGCGGCACGACGACCGGCCGCGCCATCGGCCATGTGGCGGCTGAAAAGATCATGCCGGTGTCGCTGGAGCTGGGCGGCAAGTCACCGAATATTGTTTTTTCCGATGCCGATATCGAGCAGGCGATCAACGGCGTGCTGTTCGGCATCTTCTCCAGCCAGGGCCAAAGCTGTATCGCCGGTTCACGCATTTTCATTGAAGACAGCATTTACGCTAACTTCCGTGATCGGCTGGTGGAACACACCAAGGCGCTCCGTATCGGCGATCCGGTCAGCGAGCGCACCCAGATCGGCCCGCTGATCACGCCGCAGCAGCGCGACAAAGTCGAAGGCTATGTCGCGCTCGCGCAGCAGGAAGGCGGTCGCCTTCTGTGCGGTGGTACGCGGTCTACAGAGCCCGATCTGAAAGACGGCAACTATTTCGTGCCAGCACTGATCGATGGTCTGGGCAACCGTAGCCGCACCGCGCAGGAGGAGATCTTCGGGCCCGTCGGTGTGCTGCTGCCCTTCCGCGACGAAGCCAGCCTGATCGCAGAAGCCAATGACAGCGTCTACGGCCTTGCCAGCGGCATCTGGACCAGCGATTTCCGCCGGGCCTGGCGGCTTGGCCGCGCGCTCAATGCCGGCACCGTCTGGGTCAACACCTACAAGCAGTTCAGCATCGCCACGTCGTTTGGCGGCAATGGCGAAAGCGGCATCGGCCGCGAGAAAGGCCACGACGGCATCAAGGCCTATATGCGACAGAAGAGTATCTATATCGACATATCGGGTCGCCCGATTCCGTGGGCTGACTGAGGGAGCTTGTAATGGATCTCGGTATCAGGGGGCGCACCGCCATCGTCTGTGCCGCCAGCAAGGGACTGGGCCGCGCCTGCGCCGAAGCGCTGGCCGCTGAAGGTGTCAACATCGTGCTGAATGCGCGCGACGCCACAGCACTCCGGCAGGTCGCCGAACAGATCGCCACCACTCATAGTGTGACCGTCACGCCGGTGGCCGCCGATCTCTCCGCCGAAGCCGGCCGCGCCGCCCTGCAAGCCACCTGCCCGGCGCCGGACATCCTGGTCAACAATGCCGGCGGCCCGCCACCCGGCGATTACAGCAGTTGGTCGGATGCCGACTGGAGCAATGCGTTGGCCACCAACATGCGCGCACCGATCGCGCTGATCGGCCATTACAGCAAGGGCATGGCCGAGCGCGGCTTTGGCCGCATCGTCAACATCACATCCAGCGTGGTGCGCCATCCGATCGATGCCCAGGGTCTGAGCGTCGCGGCGCGCAGCGGCCTGCATGGCTTCGTCGCCACCATCGTGCGCGGCCTGGCCAGGAACAATGTCACCGTGAACAACCTGCTGCCCGGCCCGTTCGCCACCGACCGCCTGCTGTCGAATTTTGCTTTCCGCGCAAAGAAGGAAGGTAAACCGGTGGATGATGTTGTGGCGACGCGCAAAGCCGAACTGCCGGCCGGCCGTTTTGGCGATCCGGCGGAACTGGGACGCCTCTGCGCCTATCTATGCAGCGCGCAGGCCGGCTATATCAGCGGCCAGAGCATCGTGCTGGACGGCGCCGCGCACCCGCAGGCGCTCTGAACGTATCAGTAGCCGCTCTGGCGATCCACGGCGTGCAATGGCCGCTGGCCAGCCATGATGGCTTCGGCCGTCCGCAGGAGAGTCTGCTGCAGGGCCTCAGAACTGACATCGCAGGCATCATGCGGCGTCATCACGATCTTCGGGTGATCCCAGAAGACATGACTCTGCGGCAGTGGCTCGACGGCAAAGACATCCAGAGACGCGCCTGAAAGGTGGCCGGATTCCAGCGCCGCCAGCAGGTCGGCCTCGACCATATGCTCACCACGACCGACCTGGATCAGGTACCCGCCCGGCCGCATGGCCGAGAACAGCCTGCCATCCAGGATGCCGCGTGTCGCCGCGGTCAGCGGCAGCAGATTCACCAGCACTTCGGTTTCCGCCATCATCGCCATCAAGCCATCAGCACCATGAAAACCGCGTACGCCAGCCGCCATCGGCTTCGGCGTGCGGCTCCAGGCCAGCACCGGGAAACCCAGCGCGGTCAGCGCTTGCGCCACGGTCTGTCCGATCTGCCCGTAGCCCAGCAAGGCCACCGGAACATCACGTGCGGCGCGCTGCAGCAAACGGCGCCATATCTTCGCCTGCTGCTGCGCCCGGAAGACATCGAAGCGGCGCTGGTGACAGATCACATGCCAGGCGATGAAGCCCGCCATCATCTGTCCCTGCGCCGGATCAACCACCCGCACCACATCCACATGCGGCGGCAGGCTGGGACAGGCCAGAACGTTGTCGGCGCCGGCGCCGATGGTGCAGACGGCTTTCAGGTTGGGATAATGCGTGAAGGCATCGGCATGCGGATGCCAGGCCAGTGCAATGCGAACATCTTCGGCCGGGGTGACCGGATGATCGATAGTCTGGATGCGGTCGGCGATCCCGTCCAGCGCGTCGCCGTAATAGTCGCGCAGGTTCAGCTTCCTGCTGATCACGGCACAGCGCATCGTCATGCCGCTCCCGCCTGCCGGCCAGGTACAGCCGCCAGAAGCTCGCGCGTATAGGCATGCTCTGGTGCCGCAAATAGCGCGGCCGCCGATTTGAGCTCGACGATCACGCCCTTCTGCATCACGGCGATGCGATCGCAGATCTGCGCCGCCACCCGCAGGTCATGGGTGATAAACAGCATCGACAATCCCAGCCGCTGTTTCAGATCTTCCAGCAGGCGCAGCACTTGCGCCTGCACCGACACGTCCAGTGCCGAAACCGCTTCATCGGCGACCAGGATTTCCGGGTCGAGTGCCAGGGCGCGGGCAATGCCGATGCGCTGACGCTGACCCCCGGAGAATTCATGCGGGAAACGTTCGATGGCACTGGCATCCAGGCCCACCATATGCAGCAACTCGCCGGCGCGCTGCATCGCCTTCTCCGGCGCCATGCCATGGGCAATCGGCCCGTCGGCAATAATGCGACCGACCTTGCGACGCGGATTGAGCGAGGCAAACGGATCCTGGAAGACCATCTGGATACGGCGGCGTTCGGCACGCAGGGCCTTGCCGCCGACCAGCGTCAGGTCGGTGCTGCCCAGGCGCACGCTGCCGCCATCGGGCTTGATCAACTGCATCACCAGCCGCGCCACCGATGACTTGCCTGAGCCGGACTCTCCCACCAGTCCCAGCGTTTCGCCCTGGCGGATGCTGAAGCTGACATCCTTCGCCGCCTCGACCCGCCGTGCCGGCCGGAACCAGCCGCTGCTGGTGACATAAGTCTTGTTCAGGCCGATCACGTCGACGGCCTTTGGGCGATCTTCCAGCGATGCGCGCACCGGCGGCTGCATTGACGGTACCGCGGCCAGCAACGCCTGGGTATAGGACTGCTGCGGATTCTGCAGTACGGCTTGCGCCTCGCCTTGCTCGACCAGCTTGCCATGCTGCAGAACAACGACGCGGTCGGCGATCTCAGCCACCACGCCGAAGTCATGGGTGATGAACATCACGGCCATATTGCGCCGTTTCTGCAGGTCGCGGATCAGCTTCAGGATCTGCGCCTGCGTGGTGACATCCAGCGCCGTGGTTGGCTCGTCGGCCACCAGCACGGCTGGCTCCAGGGCCAGGGCCATGGCGATCATGGCGCGCTGACGCTGGCCGCCGGAGAGCTGATGCGGATAGGCGCGAATGATGCGCTCCGGATCGGGCAGACCGACTTCACGCGTCAGTTCCAGCGCCCGCTTTCGGCGCTCCTTCGGGGTCAGCAAGTTGTGCGCCTCGAACATCTCTGCCATCTGCTCGCCGATACGCATCAGCGGATTGAGCGCCGTCATTGGTTCCTGGAAGACCATGGCGATGCGACGGCCACGCCAGCCGAGCCAAGCCTGTTCGTCCAGCGCCAGCAGATTCTGGCCACCGAACAGGATTTCACCGCCCTGTGGCGTCACCGCCTTGGGCAACAGTCCCATCAGGGCATGCGCGATCATCGACTTTCCTGAACCGGACTCGCCCACCACGCAGAGGATCTTGCCGGCATCGAGGTCGAAGGACACATCGTCAACCGCAAAGCCACGGTCGCCGCCGACGGGTAGCGCCAGCTTCAGGTTCCGGACCGAGACGACCCCACCACTCACGCTCAGCGCTCCTTGGTCATGCGCGGGTTGAGCGCGTCGTTCAACCCCTCGCCAATCAGGTTAAGCGCCAGCACCGTGAGCAGGATGGCGATGCCAGGGAAGACCGTGATCCACCAGGCCTGACGAATGACGGTACGACCGGCGCCGACCATGTAGCCCCAGGACATCAGGTTGGGATCACCTAACCCGAGGAAGGACAGCGAAGACTCCAGCAGGATGGCAGTGGCGATCATCAGCGAGGCCAGCACGATGATCGGCGACAGTGTATTGGGCAGGATTTCGCGCCAGATGATCCAGGCATTGCTATGCCCGGTGACCACAGCAGCCTGCACATATTCGCGGCTGCGCAGTGACAGCACCTCGCCGCGCACCAATCGCGCCACCGGCGGCCAGCTCACAATGGCGATAGCCGCAATAATGGAGAAGATGGAAGGCTGCATGATCGCCACCAGCACGATGGCAAGCGCAAAACTCGGGATGGTCTGGAAGAATTCAGTGAAACGCATCAGAGCGTCATCGACCCGGCCACCGGCATAGCCGGCCACGGCGCCGAGTGGCACGCCGATGATCAGAGCCACCACGGTGGACACCAGTCCCACCATCAAAGACACGCGGGCACCGTGGATAAGACCCGCCGTCACATCGCGGCCCAGCGCATCGGTGCCGAACAGGAAACCATCGACCACCATCGGGGCCAGAAATGGCCGCTGTATCATGCGCCAGGGTGATTGCGGAAAGACCAGCGGGCCGATGATCGCGACGATCAACACCAGTGTCAGGATGACCAAGCCGATCAGACTGCCCGGATTGCGCAACATGGTTTTCCAGAAGTTGCTCATGCGCCCAGCTCGATCCGCGGGTCGACCAGCCGATAGATCAGGTCGGTCACCAGGTTGAAGATCAGCACCATGGCCGAGGAGACGATAAAGACGCCGAGCAGCAGGTTATAGTCGCGCTGCAGCAGGGCGTCGTACATCAGGCGGCCAATGCCGGGCCAGGCGAAGACGGTTTCGGTCAGCACCGCGCCGCCGACCAGCGTACCGGCCTGCAGCCCGGCCAGGGTCACCACCGGCAGCATGGCGTTGCGCAACACGTGCCGGCGCTGGATCACGGCATCCTGCAGGCCCTTGGCGCGCGCCGTCTTGATGAAATCGAGCCGTACAACCTCCAGCATCGAAGCGCGGGTCATGCGGGTATAGGTCGCCATAAAAAAGGAGCCGAGCGTGACCGCCGGCAGAACCAGATGGGCGGCAACATCGGTCACATGGCGCAGGCCGGTATAGCCGGCGCCGACGGTCTCGTAGCCGAAGCTGGGCAACCAGTCGAGATGAACCGAGAACAGCAGCACCAGCATCAGCGCCACCCAGAACAGCGGCGTGGCGTAGAAGACCAGCGACAGCGTGGTGATCACCGTATCGGTCCAGTGGCCTGAGCGCCGCGCCGCCATGCCGCCAAGCAGCACACCGAGCCCGAGCGAGATGACGAAGGCGCTGCCCGTCAGCAGCAGCGTCGCCGGCAGGCGGTCGAGGATCAGTTTCGATACCGGCATCTGCTGGCGGAAGGAAAAGCCGAGATCGAAACTGGCGATGCCCGACACATAGAGGAAGAGCTGCTTGTGCATCGGCTGGTCAAGGCCGAATTTCTCACGCAACTGCGCGACGAACAGCTCGTCGGTGGCGCCGGCCTCGCCGGCCATAACCACGGCCGGGTCACCGGGCGCGGCTCGGATCAGGAAGAAGTTCAGCACGATGATCGCCAGCAGAACGATCACCGCCTTCACCAGGCGTTGGGCAATGAATGACAGCATGATTACTCAGGTCGACAGGGGAGGCCGATAATGCCCCCCTGTGGCAACCAGGGTCGCCGCAGGGGGGAGATAACCTGAGCTTACTTGTCGATCCAGGCGTCGCGGAAACCGTCGTTCACACCGATACCGGTGGTGACCAGATCCTTGACCCTGCACTTGGTGATCGTCGGGAATTCCAGTTCCAGCAGCCAGGCGACCGGAACGTCGTCGATCAGGATCTTCATCACCTGATTGTAGAGTTCCTGGCGCTTGGAGTCCGGATAGGCAGTGGCGGCCTCAGCGAACAGCCGGTCGACTTCCGGATTGGAGTAGCCTTCGACATTGTTGAAGGGCGAGCCCTTGGCGATGTTCGAGGTTACATAGTTACGGCCGACGCCCAGCGCCGGGTCGCCATACTGGTAGAGATAGCTGAAGCCGATGTCGTAATCCCATTCGCCGAGCTTCTGGTTATAGCCCGGCACGTCGGTAGCGACCATCTCGATATTGATACCGACATCCTGCAGATTCTGGCGCACCGCCTCACCCCAGCGGGCCCAGGTCTCACCATAGGGCAACGGCATGAAGCGAACCTTCTCGCCCTTGTAGCCGGCTTCCTTGAGCAGCGCCTTGGCCTTGGCCGGATCGTATTTGTACTTGGCCAGGCTCTTGTCGAAGAACTTGGTGGCCGAGGAGATCGGGCCGACCGCGACTTCACCCAGGCCGTTCCACACCACGTTCTTGGCAAAGTCGCGATCCATCGCGTACATCACCGCTTGGCGGAACAGCTTGTTCGACGTCGGGCCCTGTCGGTTGTTCAGCCACATCCAGGCCAGCGGGCCGAAATACTCCCAGCCTTTGCCGGTGACGCAGACATCCTTCATCTTGCTCAGGCGCGGCACGTCGAAATTCTCGACCGAGCCACCGGGCAGGATGTCGACCTTGCCCGTCTCGAAGGCCACCGAGCGCGCGGCGGCATCCGGGATGACGTGCCAGTAGATCTCGTCCAGATACGGCTTGCCCTTCACATGGTAGTTCGGGTTCTTCACCAGCTTGATGAAGCTGCCCTTCTGCCACTCCTTGAACATGAAAGGACCGGTGCCGATCGGCGTGTTGTTCGCCGGCGCCGTCTTCCAGTCGATGCCATCATAGATATGCTTGGGCACCATCGGCATCGAGCCGACCTCGAAGATGCCGATGAACGGGCCGAAGGCCTGTTTCAGCTTGAACACCACGGTGTAGTCGTCCGGGGCCGAGACGCTGTCGACCTGTACCAGGTTGGCGCGGGCGCGCGGATTGGTCTGCTTGATGAATTCCACAGTAAACAGCACATCGGCCGCCGTGAACGGCTTGCCGTCATGCCAGGTGGCGGTCTTCACCAGCTTGAAGGTATAGGTCTTGCCCTCGTCGGTGATCGCCCAGCTCTCGGCGAGGCCGGGCTGGGGCGCCAGCTTGGCGTCGTAGCGCAGCAGGCCTTCGTAGATATTGCCAGCCACCATCTGGACCGGGCCATTCTGCAGCATGGCCAGCATCAGGCCGGGCGGTTCCGGCTGGATAATGGCGTTGGCGATGCCGCCCGCTTTCTGCGCCATCGCGCCGGTGGCGAGACATGTGGCGATACCGGTGGCAACGAGTAGACCGATCAGGCTTTTCTTCAGCACAGCTAACCCCCTCTGTGTCAGTATCTGTCAGGTGCGGTAGTCGGGATCCGTACGCTCCAACATCCGCTTGAAAGCCTCCCATTCGATGTCCGGCTTGTTGCCGGCTTCTACCCTGTCGTAACCCACGCGGTATTGTTCCGCGGTCTTTTCCGGAATGCCCGGCGGCGCCTGCATGACAGGCGCGCCGGCCGACTGGATCGCCAGCTGCGCCCGGCAGGAGCGTTCCAGGTTGAACATCAGCTTGAAGGCCTCCGCCACCGAGCGGCCGCAGGTCAGCAGACCGTGGTTGCGCAGGATGAATACGTTCTTGTCACCCAGATCGGCGATCAGCCGCTGGCGTTCGTCGAGGTCGAGCGCGATGCCTTCATAGGTGTGATAGGCGACGCGGCCGTGGAATTGCATCGACCACTGGTTCAGCGGCAGCAGCCCCTCTTCCTGACAGGAGACCGCCACACCGGCCACCGTATGGGTGTGCAGCACGCAGACCACGTCGGGCCGGGCGGAATGGATGGCGCTGTGGATAGTGAAGCCGGCCGGATTGATCTCCAGGCCCAGCGGATCCTCGATGACCTTGCCGTCGATATCGACGGTGACCAGGTTCGAGGCCTTCACCTCCTCGAACCGCATGCCATAGGGATTGATCAGGAAGCGGTCATGGCCGCCGGGCAGGCGCGCCGAGATATGGGTGTATATGCTGTCGTCGAGGCCGTGACGGTGGATCAGGCGGTAGGCAGCGGCGAGATCGGTTTTGGTCTGCCAGGACAGGTCGTGACTTTTGTCCAGGCTACGAATGGATGCACTCATGGGTCTTCGCCTCCGCAAACAGGGCGTCATCCTGTCATGGCTTTGAAATGACTCGCAATCGAAAAGTGTCGACAGTCGACGATTTGTGAGATAGACCGCTTCTTCAAGGACATACCCTGATGCGCCTCGCCTCAAAGCCGGTCGGTTTGCCCGCCATCGTGAGCCAGGATCTGGTCAGCCAGATCGCCCGGTCGCTCACCGCTGCGATCATTTCCGGACAGCTGTCGCCCGGCGCCAAGGTGGCCGAGGCCGTCGTGGCGCGCGAACTGGGGGTCAGCCGCGCGCCGGTGCGCGAGGCCGGCCGCCTGCTGGAAAGCCAGGGATTGCTGGTGGCGATTCCCGGCCGCGGCTTTTTCGTCCGCACCCATGCGCCTGACGAGATCGACGACCTGTATGACCTGCGCATCTGCATCGAAAAACACGCTGCCGTCCTCACCGCCGGCCGCCTGACGCCGGACGGCCGCGCGGCGCTGCGCCGCCAGCTCGACGTGCTCTACGAGACTGCCGCCTCCAACGATCCCGCGCGCCAGGTGGAAGAGGATTACCGCTTCCACCGGCTGATCTGCGAGATGTCGGGCAACCGGCGCCTGCTGCGGCTGTTCGACGACCTGGCGTCCGAATTGCGTATCGTGATCGGTCTGATCGGCCGCCTCTACGACGATCCGCACCGCATCGCCGAAACCCATGAACCGCTGCTGGCCGCCATCGAAAGCGGCGATGTGGGGAAGATTCATGAAGGCGTAGAATACCATCTTGGCGACGCCTGGCGCGGTGTGGCGCAACTGGTGCGCACCCTGCCCGCCAATCAGACGACGGAGAGAGTCCCGTGAAAGCCGTCTACAGCGATGCGCATCAGAGCCACGATCCGCAATTCTTCCTGGTCCGCGGGGTGGTCCGCAAGACCACCGAGCAGCCCGAGCGCGCGACGCGCCTGCTCAATGGCCTGAACAGCGGCAAACACACCATCCTTCCGGCCCAAAGTTTCGGCAACGACCCGCGCGCCCGCGTGCACAGCCCCGATTATCTCGCCTTCCTGGAACACGGCTTTGCCGAATGGCAGGCGCTGGGCGATTCCAATGCCGAGATGATCCCCAATATCCATGCCCAGCGCGGCCAGGATACCAGCTATCCCACCGGCATCGTCGGCAAGCTGGGCTGGCATACTTCCGATACCGCCTGCCCCATCGGCGCCGGCACGTTTGCCGCCGCCTGCGCGGCGGCCGATGTCGCCACCACGGCGGCGCAGATGGTGCTGGATGGCGAGGATACCGTCTATGCGCTCTGCCGCCCACCCGGCCACCACGCCTATCGCGACATGGCCGGCGGCTTCTGCTACCTCAACAACAGCGCGATTGCGGCCGCGCATCTGCGCCAGAAGCATGAGCGCGTCGCCATCCTGGATGTCGATGTCCATCACGGCAACGGCACCCAGGGCATCTTCTACGATCGCGGCGACGTACTGACCGTGTCGATCCATGCGCATCCGGGCAGCTATTATCCGTTCTACGTCGGCTATGATCACGAACGCGGCAGCGGCGCCGGCACCGGGGCCAACTTGAACATACCGCTGCCGCTGGGCACCGGCGATGCCGATTACATGGTGGCACTGGATCGCGCCGTGAAGACGATCAAAGCCTTTGCGCCGGGCGCGCTGGTGGTGGCGCTGGGCCTCGATGCTTCCGAGGAAGATCCTCTGCAGGGCCTGAAAATCACCACCAAGGGTTTCAGTCAGATCGGCGCGGCGATTGCCCGCATCGGCCTGCCCACTGCACTGGTGCAGGAGGGCGGCTATCTCTCCGACATCCTCGGCGTCAATCTCGCCGCCGTGCTGGCGGGCTACGAAACCGCGCGCTAGCGGTCATCCCTAACGATCTACCGCGAACAGGTCTTCCGCCCAGTGGCGCTCGCCGGCGACCAGTGACGCCAGCATGTCAGCCGCGATGGTGCTGAAGGTGATGCCGTTGCCGCCATAGCCATAGGCGGCATAGCAGTTCGGATGCGCCGGCACCCGCCCGATCAGGGGCAGGCCGTCGCTGGTGGTACCAAAAAAGCCCGACCACACTGTTGCGATCTCGGTTTCGATGATTGGCAGCAACCGCTTCAGTTTGTCGATCAGGATGGCGGCCTTGCCCGGCGTCAGCGCATCGCGGGCCGGCGCCGCGGTGATCGCCTCGTCTTCGCCGCCCACCAGGATGCTGCCATCCGCCGTGCCGCGCATATAGAGATAAGGATCGGAGGCTTCCCAGATTGGCCCCTTGCCCGGCCAGGGAACGCCGTGCGACTGCGGCGCCGTTGCCAGCGCCCAGGTCGACACGATCTGATGCCTGTGCGCCGGCACGAAGGGCGGCATTTCATAGCCGGTGGCGAGGATCAGGCAGCGCCCGCTAATGACGGCGCCATGATCGGTATGCACCGCGACGCCATCGGCGGAGAAATCGTAATCGACCGCGCGCGACGGCGTGAACAGGCGCGCGCCGCGCGCCACGGCGGCTGACAGCAGGCCATGGGCCAGCGCCATCGGATTGACGTCGCAGGCATCGGCCGACAGCAGCGCCGCTCCGCGATCGATGGCGAACCGATGCACCAGATCGTCACGGACCAGGTATTCCAGCGGCAGGCCGGCGCGATGCCGCAGCCGGTATTCCTCGCGGAGCTGCGCCGCATCGAGCTGGTTGCCGGCAAGGAACAGCGATGGCCGCCAGGCCGCATCGCAGGCGATGCCGAGTCCATCGATGGCCCGGCCGATCTCCTGTACGGCGGCATAGGCGTAATTGAATATCTTCGCCGCCTGCTCATAGCCGATGCGGGTTTCCAGCTCGACCATGGGATTATCGATCTCCCATTGCACGATGGCGGTGCTGGCCGCCGTGCTACCGCGTTGCGCGGCATGCCGGTCGATGAGGGCCACCGCATGCCCGGCGCGGCTCAGCCGCTCGGCGATGAAAGATCCGGTAATGCCGGCCCCGACAATTACGATATCGGTCTTGCAGGATGCGAACGGACTTTCAGGCAGCGACAGTTTCGGGGCCTGCAGCTCCCAATAGGATTGGCCGGAGCGCAGCTTCAGGGACACGGTTTGATCGGACATGAGGACAGCCAAACGCCCGACCCCTGGGGCAAGTTGCCTCGGTCGGGCCCAACCGCGACGTTCCGTTGATGCTCCGGCCATGCGGATAGCAGTGTCTTTTCAAATACTTGCCCAAGAATGCTCCAGACCGAACAGGAACATTAAAGAGAATTAATAAAGAACATATTGCGTCCATACGAGACCGATGATAGAACATGAGAACATTCTTCGGAGGTTCCCATGACCCGCCCCGCCACCATCGAACGTCTGCGCAGCCGTCTGTCCCAGTTCTCCCTGGACGGCACTTTCCTGCGGCCCGGCGGCAACCTGAAATTCGGCCTGGCGGCCATCGACCGCGTGCTGCCCGGCGGTGGCATGGGCTGCAGCGGCCTGCATGAAATGACCGGCGACTACACTGCTATCACGATGTTTCTGGCGGCCCTGACCAGCCGCAATCCGCGTCAGCAGCCGGTACTGTGGATCACCCCGGACCAGCAGCTCCGCGCCACCGACCTGGCGCAGCAGGGCCTGGATCACCGCCGCCTCACCATCGCCTGGACGTCGCGTCCGGCCGACCGCCTCTGGGCCATGGACCAGAGCCTGCGCGAACTGGGCTATGGCGCCGTGATCGGCGAATTCGACAGTCTTGAAGAGTCAGACATCAGCCGCCTGCAGAATGCCGCCGCGCGCAGCAACAGCGTCGGTATCGTGATCCGGCGCGACCGCGTCGCGGCCGCTGCGGCACTGACCCGCTGGCGCATCGAGCCGGCGCGCAGCGACGGCCGCCATACCTGGCTGCAGATCACGCTGGAGCACAGCAGCAACGGCCGCACCGGGTCCTGGCTGCTGGAATGGACGCCGGAAACCCACAGCTTCCGCCTGTTGGCCGACCTGGCCCAGCCCGATCAGGCGGCGGCAGCCGCGTAAGCCTGTTTTCTTAAGTCAGTGCAGCGGCGCTTGCCGCTTCTGGATGCGTCGTTCCAGTGCCGCCTTGATCACCAAGGCGATCAGAGCAATCAGCGCCAGCGTGCTGGCCGCGGCAAAGGCGCCGACGGCATTGTAGTCGTGATAGAGCAGTTCCACCTGCAGCGGCAGGGTATTGGTTTCGCCGCGCACATTGCCTGACACCACCGAGACCGCGCCGAATTCACCGATGGCGCGGGCGGCGCAGAGCACGGTGCCATACAGCAGCGCCCAGCGGATATTGGGCAGGGTTACGCGTAAGAACGTCTGCCAGCCGCTGGCGCCCAGCGTCACGGCCGCCTCTTCCTGCTCGCTGCCCTGCGCCTGCATCAGCGGGATCAACTCGCGCGCCACGAACGGGCTGGTAACAAACAGCGTGACCAGGAAGATCGCCGGCAGGGCGAACATGATGCGGATGTCATATTGCTCCAGCAGCGGCCCCAGCAGCCCCTGCCCGCCATAAAGAAGGATATAGATCACGCCGGCGACGATCGGCGAAATGGAGAACGGAATCTCGATGGCGGTCAGCAGCAGCTTCTTGCCCGGGAATTCGAACTTCGTGATCGCCCAGGCCGCCGCGACCCCGAACAGGATATTCACTGGCACCACGGCCAGCGCGACCAGCACCGTCAGCAGGATCGCATGCAGGGTTTCGCCATGCAGGATGTTGCCGACATAAGTGCCGACGCCCTTCGAGAAAGCCTGGGCGAAGATCACCAGGATCGGCGTCAGGATGAACAGGATGGTCAGCACCACGCCCAGCCCGATCAGCAGGCGCGGCACCCAGTCGACTGATTTCTTTCCGGCAGGAAAGGGCGATTTCTGTGCAGGCATTGATGACATTGCCATCACCCGCTCTTGCGCTTGTAGCGCATATGCCAGGCCTGCAGCACATTGGTCAGCAACAGGATCGTGAAGGCGGCGACCAGCAGCACCACGGCGATGGCCGAGGCGGCGGGATACTCGTATTCCTCCAGCCGGATGAAGATCAGCAGAGCGGCGATCTCGGTTTTCATCGGCAGGTTGCCGGCAATGAAGATCACCGCGCCGAATTCGCCGAGGCAGCGCGCAAAGGCCAGCGAGCAGCCGGTCAGATAGGCCGGAAAGATGGCGGGGAAGATCACCTTGCGGAAAATGGTGCCGCGATAGGCGCCAAGCGTGGCGGCGGCTTCCTCGATATCAGGCTGGATGTCTTCCAGCACCGGCTGCAGCGTGCGCACCACGAAGGGTGCGCTGGTGAAGGCCATGGCGATCGCCACGCCAATCACGGTGTAGACCACGGTGATGCCGGCGGAATCCAGCAGACCGCCATACCAGCCGTTCTTGGAATAGAGCGCGGTAAGCGCGATGCCGGCCACCGCGGTGGGCAGCGCGAACGGCAGATCCATCAGCGCGTCGATGATGCGTTTGCCGGGAAAGTCGTAGCGCACCAGGATCCAGGCCATCAGCAGGCCGTAGGCGGCATTGAACAGCGTCGCCAGCAGGGCCGCGTAGGCCGTGACCTGCAGCGAGGCGAGCGTGCGCGGGCTGGTGATCAGGCGCCAGAAGCCGGCCGGGCCGATCTCGGCCGATTTCAGCAGCAGCGCAGCCAGCGGCAGCAGCACGATCACTGCCAGGTACAGCAGGGTGGTGCCGATGGTGAGGCCAAAGCCGGGAAGGACATGCCGGGGGCGCGGCCCGGCATGGGGAACAACAGCAGTCATGGTGGGGACTATAGTGGAGAACCGCCCTCGGAGAGAACCGTCCCGTCCGGCGTTGATCCGGCCGGGACGGTTTGCGTCAGATCGGCCTCAGCGGTTGACGAACACCTGGTCCAGCGTGCCACCTTCGGAGAAATGCTCCTTGGTGACCTTGTCCCAGCCGCCGAACACATCTTCCACGGTGACCAACTTCACAGCCGGGAACTGGCCCTTATACTTTTCAGCCACTTTCGGGTTGTGCACGCGGTTGAAATTCTGGGCGAGAATTTCCTGACCCGCCTCGCTGTACAGGAACTGCAGGTAGGCCTTGGAAACCTCCTGGCTGTTGCGCTTGTCCGCCACGCGATCAACGACCGCCACCGGGAATTCGGCCAGGATCGACAGCGACGGTGTCACCAGGTCGAAACCCTTGTCGCCATATTCCTTGCGGATGCCGTTGGTTTCGGCCTCGAAGGTGATCAGCACGTCGCCGATCTCGCGTTCGACGAAGGTGGTGGTCGAACCGCGGCCACCGGTATCGAAGACCGGCACATTGGCGAGGAACTTCTTCACGAAGTCCTTGGCCTTGGCATGGTCGCCCTTGTTCTGTTCCAGCGCGAAGGCATAGGCGCCCAGATAGGTATAGCGCGCATTGCCCGAGGTCTTCGGATTAGGGAAGACCGACTTCACGTCAGGACGGGCCAGATCGCTCCAGTCCTTGACGTTCTTCGGATTGCCCTTGCGCACCAGGAAGGCCGGCAGCGAATAGAAGGGCGAGGCGTTGTTGGGGAATTTCTTCTGCCAGTCGGCCGAGAGGAACTTGCGGTCGGCCAGGATCTGTACGTCGGTGAACTGGTTGAAGGTCACCACGTCGGCCTGCAGGCCTTCCAGGATCGAGCGCGCCTGCCGCGAGGTGCCGGCATGCGACTGCTTGATCTCCAGCGTCTGCCCGGTCTTGGCCTTCCACTCGGCGGCAAAGACCGGATTGATCTGGGCGAACAGTTCGCGTGCGATATCATAGGAGACGTTGAGGATTTCAGACGGCTTGTCCTGCGCCATCACAGGCGAGGCGGCGAGAACAAGGGCTGTCGCGAAAGTGGCGAGCCGTTTCATGACGGAAGTTCCTTTTTTCATTCTGGCAGAGGGTCGGGACGGAAATCAGAGGGCGGCGCTGCGGATGCCGCGGGTATCGGCAGCCACAACGGGCACGCGCGGATGCGGCGGAGCGAAGATGCGGCCGCGCAGGATCTGCAGCCGTACCGTGTCGCCGCGGCGCAGCTGGCGGTCGCGCACCGCCTCGCGCGGCAGCTCCACCTCGATCGGGCGGTCGATGCCGGGCAGCGCGATATCGTAGCGGAAGCTCGGACCGTTCGAGGCCGTGCCGGCGATGCGCGCGGTGGCGGCGCTGTCGGGCAGCAGGTCAATCTCATGTGGGCGCACGAACAGGGTCACGTCGCCGTCGCCGGCCGCCATGCGGGCCACGGCGCTGGTATCGGCATTGGGCAGCACCAGGCGGCCGTTCTGCAGCGCGGCCGGCAGTTCGTTCACGCCGCCGAGGAAGCGGGCCACGAACGGGCTGGCCGGATTCTCGTAGATTTCGTCGGGCGTGCCGACCTGCTCGATGCGGCCCTCACCCATCACCACCACACGGTCGGCCAGTTCGAAAGCCTCTTCCTGGTCGTGGGTGACAAAGATGGTGGTGGTGCCAAGCTGGTCATGCAGCTCGCGCAGCCAGCGGCGCAGGTCCTTGCGCACGCGGGCGTCCAGCGCGCCGAAGGGTTCGTCCAGCAGGAGGATTTTCGGCTGGATAGCCAGCGCACGCGCCAGCGCCACGCGCTGCCGCTGGCCGCCCGAAAGCTGGGCCGGATAGCGCTGGCCCAGGCCGTCGAGCTGGACCAGCGAGAGCAGCTGGTCGACGCGGGCCTTAATCTCGGCATCGGCGGGGCGTTCGTCGCGCGGGCGGACGCGCAGGCCGAAGGCGATATTCTCGGCCACCGTCATATGCTGGAACAGGGCGTAATGCTGGAAGACGAAGCCGACCTTGCGCGCCTGCGGGTCGAGCGCCAGCCAGTCGGCACCGTCCACGCTGACCTGCCCGGCATTGGGCCAGTCGAGGCCGGCCAGGATGCGCAGCAGCGTCGTCTTGCCCGAACCCGAGGCGCCGAGCAGCGCGATCAGCTCGCCATCGGCGATATCGAGGTCGATACCGCGCAGCACGGGGGTGCTGCCGAACTGTTTGACGATGCCCTGAATGTCGATGGCCATGATCTGTCTTCCCGTCGCTCCCGGCGGGTGCCAGGAGGTTTTACGAGAATATAAGGCAGGCTTGTATTTTTAACCACAGTATTTTGTTAATTTAATTTTTTAACTAAATAAAATTGTGAAATAAAGTCAAAACCTCATTTAACACATTGAAAAACAAAGGACCTGCCCCGGAGGAGCAGGTCCTGACGCCGCCTGGAGATGCTGGCTTCAGATAAAGGATTTACGGATCCGGGCCGATACGACGTCCACGGCACTGACCAGCAGGATGATCATAATCATCACCGCGCAGGTCTGGGCGAACTGGAAGCCACGGATGACTTCCCACAGCACCACGCCGATGCCGCCTGCCCCCACCATGCCCACCACGGATGCCGAGCGGACATTGGCCTCGAAGCGGTACAGCGAATACGACAGCCACAGCGGCATCACCTGGGGAATCACGCCATAGACGATTTCTTCCAGCACATTGGCGCCGGTGGCGCGGATACCCTCCACCGGCTGCGGGTCGATCGCCTCGACCGCTTCGGAGAACAGCTTGGCCAGCGTGCCAGTGGTATGAATCCACAGCGCCAGAGCACCGGCGAAGGGCCCTAGGCCGACCGCGACCACGAACAGCATGGCGAAGACCATCTCGTTGATCGACCGCAGCGCGTCGAGCACACGCCGCACCGGCTGGTAGACCCACCAGGGCGCGATATTGGCCGAAGCCAGCAGGCTGAGCGGCACGGCGCAGAAGATCGCCAGCACGGTGCCCCAGATCGCGATATGCAGGGTGACGACCAGTTCACTGAGGTAGTAGCGCCACTCGCGGAAATCCGGCGGGAAGAAATCCTTCAGGAAGGTTGCCATGTTGCCGGCATCGTTGATCAGCGCCATCGGCCGGATCTCCGCGCCCTGATAGGACCAGACCAGCATCGCGGCCAGCAGGCCGTAGACCAGCATGCGGCCCAGCGAGGTGCGCAGGCCCGGCTTGGGCGGATGGATCGGAAGATCGGCAGCAGTCAGGGCCGTCGTCGCCATGGCGAAACCTCGTCGATAAAAAAGCACCGGGGCGGCCATCCGCCCCGGTGCGATGCAGTCTTACGAACCGAGCTGCTTGGTCAGCTCGGCCAGCTTGGCGTCGATCTCGGCCAGCTTCTTGGTCTTTTCGGCGGCATCCATGTTGGCGTCGCCTTCCAGCTTGATCTTGTCGCGGAACAACGCGAGCTGGCGGATCGGCAGGAGCTGCTTGTTCGACGACTCCTTGAACGGGCCCCACTGCAGGTCGGTCAGCACCTTGGTCTCGGCCGCCACCTGGTCGGCGGTCTTGCCGGCGGCCTGGGTGCCGTAGGTCATAAAGAAGGTCTTGATCTTGGCCTTGTCACCATCGGCCAGATCCTTGCGCCAGACGATCGGGTCGGACGGGATCAGCGGCGACTTCCAGATCGCCTTGACCTCGGCGGCCTTGGCCGGCTGGGTCTTCTGCAGGCGCTCCATGTTCTCGGTGTTGTTGGTGGCGACATCGACCTGCTTGTTGGCGACGGCCAGCGCATTGGTCTCGTGGTTGGCGGCAACCACACGGCTGAAATGCTTGCGGATGTCGACGTTGTTCTGGCCCCAGGCGTAGAAGCTCGGCACCAGGAAGCCCGAGGTGGAGTTCGGATCGCCGTTACCGAAGGTGTACTTGCCGGGTGCTGCCAGGATGTCCTGCAGCGAGTTGACCGGGCTGTCCTTGTGCACCAGCAGCAGCGACCAGTAACCCGGCGAACCGTCCTTGGCGGTGGTCTGCACGAAGATCTCGCCGTCGGCGCGGTCGACCGCCTGCATGGCGGAGGCATTGCCGTACCACGCCATCTGCACCTTGTTGAAGCGCATGCCTTCGATCACGCCGGCATAATCCGGGGCGAAGAAGGCATTCACCTTCATGCCGGTCTGCTTCTGCATGTCGGCCAGGAATGGCTCCCAGATGGTCTTCAGGTTCGAGCTCGACTCCGTCGAGATGATGCCAAAGTTCAGTTCCTTCAGGCCCTGGGCCTGGACGGCGGCGGTGAAGCCGAGCGCCAGGGTGGCAACAGTGGCCGTGAGCAAGGTGCGACGCAACATGGTCATTCTCCCGATTGGTTCTAGATAAAACTGAAAAGAGGTCAGGCCGGCAGGGCCTGCATGCGCGGCAGCAGGCGTTCTTCAGCCTCTGCCGACGCGGCCGGCAGATCCTCGCCCAGCCCGGCAATCCGGCCACCCGAGAGGGCGCCGAAATCGAGATCGCTGTGCTCGCCATAGATGCCGCGCAGCAGGGCGGCGGTGACGGCCGAGGCCGGGCCATCGAACATCACCCGGCCATCGCGCAGGGCCACCACGCGGCGGCAGAATTTGAGTGCGAAATCCACCTGATGCAGCGACACCACGACCGTGACGTTGTCGGACTGATTGATATCGGCCAGCGCCGCCATGACGCGGCGCGAGGATTCGGGATCGAGCGAGGCGATCGGTTCATCGGCCAGGATCACCTTGGCCTGCTGCACCAGCGCACGGGCGATGGCGGCGCGCTGCTGCTGGCCACCCGAGAGCGTGGAGGCGCGCTGGAAGGCGCATTGCGCGATCCCGACCCGGTTGAGCGCCGCGACAGCCTCACGGCGCTGGTCGTCGGTGAAACGCTGCAGCATCGTGCGCCACAGCGGCATGCGGCCGAGATTGCCGGCCAGCACATTGGTGATCACCTGCATGCGGCCGACCAGATTGAACTGCTGAAAGACGAAGCCGATGCCGGCGCGAGTCTGCCGAATGCCAGCGGCGATGCGGCCTTCCTGCTGCACCATGCGGCCGTTCACGGCAATCTGCGCCTGGGGATCGCGGTCACCCGGCATCAGGCCGGCGATATGCCGCAGCAGGGTGGACTTGCCCGAGCCGGACGCCCCGATCAGGGCCACCATTTCGCCCGGCTGGATAGTCAGAGTCACGGCATCGAGAGCGCGCTTGCCTGTACGAAAGGTTTTCGATAGATGGGCGATCTCGATGGCGGCGCGCATGTGATTCCCTTGGGCTCAATCGCTGGCTTCAGGGCTGATAGCAACGCTATGTGACACTTCGATTGCAGTTGGGCGACGCCGGGGTGAAATCCCCGCTCCCCGGCCCGGCTGGCCCGGTTACCCACAGGATGTTTCCATCTATTGTCTAGGATATGCCGCCGATGGCCCCCCGCTTCGCTCTCTATACGGCCCCAACCGCCGACCATCCGCTGCATGACTGGGCTGCGGAATGGCTGGGGCGCGACCCGGAGTCGGGCATCGATTACCCGCCCGCTCCCGCCGCCGGCCTGCGCGCCGACCGCATCGCCGACCTGACCGCCGACCCGCGACTGTACGGTTTCCACGGCACCCTGAAGCCGCCCTTCCGCCTGGCTAAAGATTACGACGAAGCGCAGCTGATCATGGCGATCGAGCGGTTTGTCGCTACCCGCAAGGCCCCGCGCGGACCGCATCTGGCGGTCGCGGCGCTCGGCCGTTTCATCGCCCTGCGCCCCTCCGGCCCCGCCCCCGACCTGGAAGCGCTGGCGGCAGACTGCGTGCGCGACTTCGACCGCTTCCGCGCGCCGCTGTCGGAAACCGAACTGGCAAAGCGGCGCCGGGCGAAGCTGACCGAGCGTCAGGAGCAGTATCTGCAGACCTGGGGCTATCCCTATGTGCTGGAGGATTTCCGCCTGCACTTCACCCTGACCGGGACGATTGCGGATGACACGGAGCGTTCAGCGCTACTGCGCCACCTGACGCAGGTCTGCGCCCCCTTCACCAATACGGATTATGTGGCTGAAGAGCTGTGCCTGTACGTGCAGCCGCAGGCAGATGCCCCGTTCCGCATCGCCGGGCGCTATCCCTTCGGCGGTTAGGCCGAAGCCCGCAGGGCGGCCGCAACGATCGGCCGGTAATGCGCCAGGTCGGGTGTCTTCAGGCGCGGTGACTTGGCCGCATCGTCCCAGCGCCGCAGCTTCACGGCATCCTCGGCATAGGGCTGCGCGATGAAGGCCGCAGCCTCAACATCGGAATAGATGCCACCCTGCACTTCCAGGCTGGTCTTCGACCCCTGCGACAGGCCGGCCCAGTAGCTCTGTTCGGTGCGGCAGAGATAGCGCTTGGCGTCCACATGCAGGCGCACCGGCGCCACCACCGCTGCGGAGAAATGCCGGCCGAGCCAGTCGGCGGCAATCGTCTCATGCTCGGCATCGATGCCCTTCTCCGCCAGGCCTTCGTCGCCTTCATCGACCAGATGGCCGATATCGTGCAGCAGCGCGGCGGTGATCAGTTCCGGCGACGAGCCCATGCGTTCGGCATGCATGGCGCATTGCAGAGCATGTTCGAGCTGGCTGACGCCTTCGCCGCCGTAGCGCTCGGCGCCGGCCTTCTCAAGAAGAGTCATGATCTGATCGAGTACCACCATGGCGCCGCTCCGTTGCTCCTGCCGTCTACATCACCCGGTTACCGGCACGCCAGACCGCGCGCACCACCGGAGTCTCTTCCACCAGACTAACGCGGATCATGTCTGCCCGGCGTCCCGTCTCCAGTGCACCACGATCGGTCAGGCCGATGGCTTCGGCCGGATTGACAGACACCATGGCAATCGCCTGCGGCAAGCTGATGCTTTCGACCTGCCCGGGCAGCGAGAAAGCCGACTGCAGCATGCTGCTGGGCACGTAGTCGGATGAGATGATGTCCAGATGTCCGGCCTCGGCCAGCGAATGGGCCGAGATATTGCCGGAATGCGAACCGCCCCGAACCAGATTCGGGCCACCCATCATCACCTTCATGCCATGCCGGCGCGACAGTTCGGCCGCTTCATGGGTGGTGGGGAATTCCGCCACCACCATGCGGTCCTGCGCAGCTTCGGTCACATGTTCGGCCGTCGCATCGTCATGACTGGCCAGCGGCAGACCCTTGTCATGGCACAGCGCGACGACAGAGCGGCGATTGGCCTTACCATGGGCCTCGGCGGCAGCGATCTGGTTGGCCATAAACTGGTCCATGGCTTCATCCGACAGGCCGAACTTACCCTGATAATACTGGCGGTATTTCTCGGGCTTCACGAACTGGCGTTGGCCCGGGGTGTGATCCATGATCGAGATCAGCTTCAGCCAGCTCAGGGCTGTCATCGGCTCGACCAGCTGCATCAGGTCCTTGAACGAGACCTCGCAGCGCAGATGCAGCAGGTGTTCGGCTCGCAGCATGCCGTCTTTTTGGGCGGCCTCGATCGCCGCAATCATGTCGCGCAGGATTTCCATGCGCACCGCACCGTCGCGCACGTCACCCACGGCAATGGCGTCCAGCACAGTGGTGATGCCGGCCGCGGCGATCTGGGCGTCGTGGCTGATCACCGCCAGGCGACCGGGCCAGCGTACGCCCGGCCGCGGCGCGAAATGCTTTTCCAGATTGTCGGTATGCAGCTCGACCAGGCCGGGCAGCAGGTAATCGCCGCCGAAATCGACCGCACCGGCCACCGCCACGTTATGATCGTCGATATCGGAAATCACGCCATCGCGAACCAGCAGGCTGCCGGTGATCTCGGTTTCGCGACCGATGATCCGCGCGTTGGTGACAACCAGGTCGGAACTCATGCTGCAACTCCTACCGCTTCCATGGGCAACAGACGGGTGGTGATGGCGGCGCGGGTCTCCGCGTCGTGAACGATGGCCACGATGGCAGTGCCACGCTGCCGCGCATCATTAATCAAGTCTATGACAATTTTGCGATTGCGCTCATCCAGCGATGCTGTTGGTTCATCGAGCAGCAGAATCGGGTAATCCGCGCAGAAGCCGCGGGCGATATTGATACGTTGCTGCTCGCCGCCCGAGAAGGTGGCGGGCGGCAGGGACCACATTTTTTCCGGCACTTGTAGCCGGGTCAGCAGCCCCGCGGCCCGTTCCCGCGCCGCATCGATGCCGGCGCCGCGGGCCAGCAGCGGCTCGGCCACGATATCCAGGGTCGACACCCGGGGAATGACCCGCAGGAACTGCGTCACATAGCCCAGCGTCTGGCGCCGGATCTCCAGCACGATTCGCGGTACGGCGCCGACGATATTCATCTGCTCGCCGTTATGGCGGATCAGGATGCGGCCCTGCTGCGGCCGGTAATTGCCATAGATCGAGCGCAGCAGCGTCGATTTTCCCGCGCCCGACGGTCCGTGCAGCGTAACACATTCACCGGCCGCCACGCTGAGCGAGGTATTGTGCAGCACCGGCAGGGCAATGCCGCCGCGCAGATGCAGGGTGAAGGTCTTTTCCAGGTTCTCGACGCGAATCATCTCGGGATTGCTCATCGCCGCCTCACACGCTCAGGACCGACGAGACCAGCAGCTGCGTATAGGCATGCTGCGGATCGTCCAGAAGCTGGTCGGTCAGGCCGGCCTCCACCACCTCGCCCCGCCGCATCACCATCAGGCGATGAGCCAGAAGACGGGCAACACCCAGATCATGGGTCACCACGATCACGGCAACATTGTATTCCTGCACCAGTCGTCGCAGCAGGTCGAGCAGACGCGCCTGCACCGAAACATCCAGACCGCCGGTCGGTTCGTCCATCAGCACGATACGCGGCCGGGTCACCAGATTACGAGCGATCTGCAGGCGCTGCTGCATGCCGCCGGAGAAGGTGCGCGGCAGGTCATCGACGCGGTCGGGCGAAATCTCCACGGCTTCCAGCCAGTCGAGCGCCGTATCGCGCAGATGGCCGTAATGCTTCTGGCCTACCGCCATCAGCCGCTCGCCGATATTGGCGCCGGCGGAAAAACCCATGCGCAGGCCATCGCGTGCATGCTGCTGCACAAATCCCCATTCCGTGCGCATCAGGTGTCGCCGCTGCGCATCCGACGCCGTTGCGAGATCGACGATGTCGCCGGCCGCCGTACGGTACTGCACACTGCCGGAGTCGATGGAAAGACGCCCGGCGATCGCGTTCAGCAGCGTCGACTTGCCTGAACCGGACTCACCCACGATGCCAAGCACTTCGCCCGGCCAGAGTTCAAAGGATACATCGCGACAGGCAACCTGCCGGCCGAAGTTTTTATGCAGGCCCTCGACGCTGAGCAGCGGCATCTCGATCATTCTGCAGCCTCCGGCTTGGCAGTATAGGGCGCGCTCATGCGACCGGTATGGCCGGCCTCGCGTCGCTCGCCGCAATAATCGGTATCGGAGCAGACGAACATCCGGCCACCCTTGTCATCAAGGATCACCTCATCCAGGAAGCTGTCACTGGCATTGCAGAGCGCGCAGTTCTCCGGCCAGCGTTCGATCTCGAAAGGATGATCCTCAAAATCCAGAGGCTTGACCTCCGTATAGGGCGGCACAGCATAGATACGCTTCTCGCGGCCAGCGCCAAACAGCTGCAGGGCCGGATTCATATGCAGCTTCGGCGTATCGAATTTCGGGATCGGCGAGCAACGCATCAGGTAGCGGCCATTCACCAGAACCGGATAGTCATAGGCCGTGGAAATATGGCCATGCTGCGCGATATCCTCATACAGCTTCACATGCATGACGCCATATTCCGACAACGCGTGCATCTTGCGCGTTTCGGTCTCGCGCGGCTCGAGCCAGCGCAGCGGCTCCGGAATCGGCACCTGGTAGACCAGAATCTGGTTCTCATGCAGCGGCGTTTCCGGCACGCGGTGGCGGGTCTGGATCAGAGTCGCGTCGCGGGTCTTTTCCGTGGTGGCGACCCCGGTCATGCGCACGAAGAAGCGGCGGATCGACACGGCATTGGTCGTGTCGTCGGCACCCTGATCGATCACTTTCAGCACGTCGTCGCGGCCAATCACCGCCGCCGTCACCTGCATGCCACCGGTGCCCCAGCCATAGGGCAGCGGCATCTCGCGGCTGCCGAAGGGGGCCTGGTAGCCGGGAATCGCCACCGCCTTGAGGATCGCCCGGCGCAGCATGCGCTTGGTCTGCTCGTCCAGGAAGGCGAAATTGTAGCCATCAAGCGTGGCAGACGCCTGATAGGTCTGCTGCCCGAAAGACTGTTGAATCGTCATTGGGCGGCCTCCTCGAGAGCAGCATCGTTCTGCGCAACAATCTCGGCACGCATCAGGCGTACCAGCGCCAGCTCGGCCTGGAAGTCCACATGATGCGGCAGCTTCAGATGCTGCACGAAGCCCGAGGCTTCCACATTATCGGCATGATAGAGGACGAATTCCTCATCCTGCGCCGGCGCGGTGATGCCCTCTCCCAGTTCTTCGGCGCGGAGCGCGCGGTCGACCAGCGCCATCGCCATCGCCTTGCGCTCGGCCATGCCGAAGCTGAGGCCATAGCCGCGGGTGAATTTCGGCGGCTCGGTCTTCGAGCCTTTGAACTGATTCACCATCTGGCATTCGGTGATCTCGATATCGCCGATATCGACGGCAAAGCCCAGTTCGGGAATATCGACTACTACGCCGACACTGCCTGAGCGGATTTCACCCACAAAGGGATGCGACTTGGCATAGCCGCGCTGGGTGGAATAGCCCAGCGCCAGCAGATAGCCTTCATCGGCGCGCGCCAGATTCTGCAGTCGCACATCCCGACCGGCCGGGAACATCATCGGTTCGCGGGTAAGATCGCCCACCGGCGCGCTATCGGCATCGGGCAGTTCGCGCTCGATCAGACCCTCGGCATTCAGCAGATCGACCACCTGCGGCAGATGATCGGCGACCTCACCCTTGCCCTGCGCGGCCTGCACCTGCTGGCCCGCCAGCAAGGTGAAATCAAGCAGGCGATGGGTGTAATCGAAAGTCGGGCCGAGCAGCTGGCCGCCGGGCATGTCCTTGAAGCAGGAAGAAATGCGGCGCGACACCTGCATCGCCGTAGTATCGATCGGCTGCGACACGGAAAAGCGCGGCAGCGTCGTGCGGTAGGCCCGCAGGAGAAAGATCGCCTCGACCTGGTCGCCGCGCGCCTGCTTCAGAGCCAGCGCGGCCAGCTCCGGATCATAGACCGAGCCTTCGGTCATCACGCGATCCACACCCATGCTGAGCTGTTCGCGAATCTGCGCCACGTCCAGCTCGGCAACCGAGGTGTCGCCACGCCGGTCTTCCGCCAGCAGCTTGTGGGCATTCTCGATGGCGGCCTCGCCGCCTTTCACTGCCACATACATGTCAGGCTCCCGCGATGGCGATGGTCGTGCTGCGCGGCAGGCCGATCAGGTCATTGCCGCAGGCAAGGTAGATGTCGAGTCCACGCGGAAACGCGCCGCTCAGCATGGCGCGCTGGCGCCAGAAGGAGGCCGGCAGGCCGCAAAATGACATGGCAACGGCGTCCTTGATGCCCGGGCCGCGCCAGATCATGGCATCCGCGCCCTGCAGGCTTGGGGCCTGGATCAGCAGGGTCGCGCCGCGCTCAGGCGCTTCATCCGTGCCGAAGCTGAAATCCTCCAGCGATCCCATCTGCCCTGCAGCCAGCATGGCAACAGCCGCCCGGGTGGATTCGGCCGCGACAGGCGCGCCGGTATGAAAGGCCAGCCAGCTGCGCGTCGCTTCGCTATTCAGCCCAGGCCCGAGCCAGACCGGCGTATCGAGGTCGCAAAGCGTCAGCACCGCACCGGCCAGCGCCGGTTCCAGGCCGGGCGGATGGCCAACCTCTGTAGCAATCGTCGTTTGCTGTCCGGGACGGGCCATCGCGTTCAGCATGGCGCGGAACGCGATCTGGCTCTGCTGCACCGGATCGGCGAAACCGGCGGCGGGCGCCCCCCGTGCATGAAGAGTGGCATTCATGCTCAGTCCTCCCCGCGAACGAGTGTGAAGAAATCGACTTTGGTGGCGGCCACCTTCGCAGCACGCGCCTGACGCGCGGCCTGAAGCCGCTGCTCAGCCGGCGCCACCAGGTCGCGCTCGAGGCGGGCAGCCTGCGTCGGGTCCTGCATCACGGCATCCAGCAACGCGACCAACTCGGACTTGCGGTGATCGCGGCCCTGCACATAGCCGACGCCCATCGCGCCATCCGGCTCCAGCGCGACCACGCAGCGCGTGACGGTCATCTCCCCGAAATTGAACCGCTGACCGACTCCGCCGGCCCGCGCCCGCACCATCGCCAGCCCGGTTTCCGGCTGCTTCAGCCGCCGGTATCCCGGCCGATCCGGAAGAGCCAGCCAGGCAGCCTCCAGGGTCGGGCGGTCAATGCGGGCCAGCAGTTTCAGGCGGCGCTGCCGGGCGGTCTGCTGCGCCAATAATTCGGGCTGGGAGGCTGTCGCGGTCATGTAGACCTCTTGTGCAATTGTCTAAATTGGTCTAGACATCTACATATCTACTCCGACGACCGGGCTTCATCAAGCCATGTCTTCGCGAATCTTTTATGACGTCGGCAGGATGCGAGATGCAGGGCAGTATCGAACGCGGCAGCGGCACCACAGTCTGGCGGCAGATCGCCGCCGTGATGGAACAGGCCATCCGGCGTGGCGATTACAAGCCGGGCATCCAATTGCCAACCGAAAAGCACCTGGCCGGCAGCTTCGGCGTCAACCGTCACACGGTGCGACAGGCCATGAACCGCCTGGCTGAAACTGGTCTCGTGCGGATCGAACAGGGGCGCGGCATGTTCGTCGCCGATGGTTCGCTGGATTACCCGCTGGGTGCGCGGACGCGCTTTACCGAGAACCTGCTGACCAAGCAGAAAAAACCGACCCGCGAACTGATCAGCGCCGACCAGATTATCGCCCCTATCGATATCGCGCGTGCCCTAGGCATTCCCGCAGGCGCCGCACTATGGGAAATCGAAACCCGCAACAGCGCCGATGACCGGGCCGTCAGCGTCAGCAGCCATTTCTTTTCGGTGGAGCGCTTTCCCATCATGCCGGAGTTGTTCCGGCGCAGCGGGTCGATCACCGGCGCGCTGAAAGCCGCTGGCGTCAATGATTACCACCGGCGCACCACACGGGTGATGGCACGCCTGATCACGGCCGGCGACGCCAGATTGCTGAACCTGCCGCGCACGCGCCCGGTCCTGATCAGCGAAACGGTCAATGTCGATGAACGCGGCAAACCCGTGGAATTCGTACGCGCCCGCTTCATTGCCGATCACGTCACGCTGACCATCGAGCATGAGTGAATGCTCGGCATGACGCCCGGCCGTTACAAACTCATCAAAGACTCCCGGATCCGACGCTGAGCCTGGGCCGCCATGCGGACAGGCGCGTTGGCGGCGCCATACTGGTCATACCCGCCGACCCGCTGGCAAACCTCAAAGAAAAACCGATCTTCAAAGGTGTCGGTGAAGACATGATAAAACTCGCCACCCTGGCCATCGCGGTCGTAGAGGATGTTGTGCTGTCGCAGGCGCTCGATCACGTCGTCGGTTAAGGGGAACTTCGCCGACAAGTCGTCATAATAGTTGGCGGGAATAGTCAGGAGCGACACCCCTTTCTCCCGCATGCTGCCGACCGCGTCGAAGATATCCGTGGTCGAGAACGCAATGTGATGAACACCCGCGCCGGAGAAGGTCGATACCGACCGGGCCGTCGCCGTATTGCGGTCTTCCGAGAAACTCAGCGGCAGCCGCACAGCGCCATTGGCACTGCGGACAGCCCGGCTGCGCACCAGGCCGTAAGGATCCGGCAGCACCCAGATGCTTTCGGGATGGAGCCCCAGAACCGAGCGATAGAACAGGACCCAGGAATCCATCTGACCCGACGGAACGGCCTGGGCAATATGATCGATGACGCCGACATGATCCTCGCCACCGGCCTCTTCGAGGATGAAATCCATCGAGAAATCGAAATCCTGATCAACAAAATACAGCAGACTCCCGTCGAGTGAACGGAAGGCCGGAATATTCCGTTCGTTCGGCCCGATGCGTCCTTCATAGCGTGTGCACTGATAGGCATCCGCGCGGCTCTGGATCTGGATCTCGTCATCGACCCGCAGGCAGACCGCACAGATCGATGGGCCATGAACGATATAATAGGAATGCGCGAAGGAATCCGGCTCGGCATTAAGGACGATGTTGGTTTCGCCCTGTTTGTACAGGGACACGTTCTTCGATTTGTGACGCCCTGCCTTACGGAAACCCAGGCCGCTCAGCATGGTGGCCAAAGCATCCTTGCTCGGACCATCCACCGCGAACTCTATGAAGGCGATGCCCTTCAATTCCGGCATTTGCGGTGCGGCAAACAGTTCGACGCGCTTGGCTATCGTCTGCGTTGGCGTCCCGGTTGCGGCTTGAACCTGCAGGCGCATCTGTTCTTCCAGGTAATTGAGCGACCGCATGCCATCAACTGCAGTGAGCCGGGTGGAAGCAGCCCGGAAATCATCATTGAAGATTTCCAGCGACAGCGGTCCGGTATAGCCAGCCTCAAGCGCTTTCAGGGTAAAGGTCGCGACATCGAAATCGCCCTGTCCGGGGAAGCAGCGGAAATGCCGGCTCCAGGAGAGGATATCCATACTGAGCTTCGGCGCATCAGCCAACTGCACGAAAAAGATCTTGTTTCCCGGTATCTCCGTGATGGCATCCGGCGTATCGCAGAGCGCCAGGGTATGGAAGCTGTCCAGCACGACACCGAGATGAGGGTGATTGGCTTTCTTCACCACCTCCCAGGCCCGCCCGTAGGTATTGATATGGGTGCCCCAGGCCAGTGCCTCGAAACCGATTTTCAGCCCCCGCTTCCCGGCGCGCTCTGCCAGTTCGTACATCTGGGCCGCTGAACGCTCGGCATCGCCAAGAGCATCCGGTGCCACATTGGAGCAGACCAGCATCAACGGCGCACCAAGCTCGGCCATCACGTCGAATTTCTTTTCGGCCCGATCAAGGTTACGCTTGAGTTGTTCGTCCGATACGCCCTCGAAATCCCGGAACGGCTGGAACAACACGATTTCCAGGCCGAGGTCGCTGGCAAGACTGCGAACCTGACGGGGCGAGCCGTTAAAGAAAAGCAGATCGTTCTCGAATATCTCGACGGCATGAAACCGCGCCGCGGCCACGGCCTCGAGCTTTTCCGACAGTGTGCCACTTAAAGACACAGTAGCAATGGAACGACGCATGGCATCCTCCGATTGGAATGGTTAGCCGCCAAAGCGGGCTTCAGGCAGGCCTTTAACACCGACATCCAGCGCCAGCACGGCACCGGCCAGCGGCTCGGCCACAAGCTGTTCCGGCGTCAGGAATTTACGAGCCGTGGTTACATACAGGGTGGTCAGGTCAGGGCCACCGAAGCAGACGCAGGTGGGATTGGTAATCGGGACCTCAATGGTACGGTCAATCCGCCCGTCCGGTGCATAACGGACGACGCGACCGCCGGCAAAGATCGCATTCCAGATGTAACCGTCTGCATCAACACAGGCGCCGTCTGGCCTGTCCTTAGCGGCGGAGTGATCGAAAAAGACACGGCGATTGCTGAGATCGCCATCATCGCCGATATCAAAGGCCCAAATGGTGAAGCGACGCGTATCCGACATATAGAGCGTCCGGCCATCCGGTGAGACGCAGATCGTGTTCGTGACAATGATATCGCCAAACAGCCGCGTCGCCGTGCCATCAGGATCGATGCGATAGAAGGAGCCGTTTGGCCTTTGCAGCTGGTTATCCATACTGCCGACCCAGAACCGGCCCTTGGCGTCGCAGCGACCATCATTCAGGCGGTTATCCACCCCGGCCCCTTCGACCTGACTGAATAGCGTCACTTCTCCGGTGGCTGGGTCAAAGAAATGCAGTGCCCGGTCGATGGCGACCATCAAACTGCCGTTCTTTCGCAGGGCCAGGCAGCCCAGGAAATCTCCGGGCATGGAAAACGAACGATGGTTCCCGCTGGCCGGCTGCACGCAATGCAAGGTGGGATTCTCGATGTCGATCCACCAGAGCGTCTGGGTGCGATCACACCACAACGGTGTTTCACCCAACCGGTCCTGCGTGTGAATGACGGTCCGGATTTCAGGAATCATCAGTCGACAACTGCGAGCCTGGCATCGCGTTTGACCACCAGATCGTTGAAGAGACGCGTCATACGCCGCGCATCAGGGACGATGCCTGTGAAGAGCCGGAAAGCCTCTGCGGCCTGATGCACGCACATCCCGGCACCAGTAACAGTCGCACAGCCTTTCAAACGCGCTTTATGGATCAGCTCGGTAATCAGCGGTGTGTAAACGATATCCGCGACCCAATGGCCCGGGGCAATCAACGCCTCATCGATAGCCATACCGGGATACCCCATCATGCCGATCGGCGTTGCGTTAACGATGCCTGAGACTGCACCAGCCACGTCAGCCGCATTGATAACCGCATGGCAGATATCGGTTGACGAAATACGGTTGATATCGGCCACCAGATTGGCAGCGCGCGTCGCATCCTTGTCAAAAATATGCAGATGACGAACCCCGAGGTCGAGCATGGCCCAGGCAACCGCTTTCCCGGCACCACCCGCGCCCAGCAGGAGGACCGACTTGCCCTTTGCGGCATTCACACCCAAAGCCTCTTCAAAGCCCCGCTGAAAACCGATGCGATCCGTGTTGTAGCCCGTGGTCTTGCCGTCCGCATCGACCACCACAGTATTCACCGCACCAATTTCTCGTGCCTGGGGAGAGACTTCGTTCAGATATGGCAAGACGGCTTCTTTGAACGGGTGCGTGACGTTCACACCGGCAAAGCCAATTGTATGAAGACACTGAACCACATCATTCAGCGAGCGCTTCATGATGCCAAGGTCCATCAAGTGATAGAAACCATGCGCACCGGCTGCCACCATCGCATCTTCGTGCAAGGCAGGAGACAGCGACTTCATGATATTCGTGCCGATCAGCCCAACTAGATATCGGTCGGTCATGGCATCAACCTGTTCAAGTTCATCAATAAACGTACTGGTTCGTATATTTTAGAGACCGGGAGTGACGATACACCAACATCATCTATCGCTTCACGAAACGGACGATCTGCTCGACGACGTTATCACGGCGCGCGCGCACCGATTTCACCGATGTCATATCACGATCGAAAATGATCGAGAATGTATGCCGGTTGGAGACATTGAAGAAGCAGAGCGCGCTGATGGCCCAGTGAATATCGATAGGATCAAGGCCCGTGCGAAACACCTTCGTCGTACATCCGCGTTCGTAAATCCGGCGGACCGCTGCGATAGCGGGGACATTAAGGGTCCGGATCTTTTTCGACTGGCCCAGATATTTTCCCTTATGGATATTCTCGTTCATCACGAGATTGATGAAATCCTGGTTTGATCCTTCATAGTCATAGGTGAAGCCGACCAGGCGACGGAGTGCTGCTTCAGGCTCCAGGTGATCCAGGTCGAGCTGCGTCTCGATCGCGCGAATCTTGCTGTAGGCATCTTCCAGGACGGCAACATAAAGGCCTTCCTTGCCGCCGAAGTAATAGTAAACCATTCGCTTGCTGGTATGGGTGCGAGCCGCGATCTCGTCAATACGGGCGCCACTCAGGCCCTTGGCCGAGAACTCTTTGGTTGCAACATCCAGGATATTGCGTTTGACCTTCTCCGGGTCGTTCGTGCGACTGCTCTGACGGACAGTCTTGACGGTCGCGCCCTTGGCCGGCTTGCGGCGCCCGATCTGTGCGCTTGCCCCGGATGCGCCTGCCTTACGCTTCACCATTCGACCGCTGCCCTTTTCCTGAGTATTGGGTGTCATGTCCCTATACCGCATAGAGCTGGTGTAACCAATTGCAAGCCGCATCAAATTCCCGGCGGACCGCCTGGGAATACTGCATGGCTCGCAAATATCCATGAATCAGCCCCTTGCCCATATGCAGGTTCACCGGCACGCCGCTCCGGCTCAAGACCTCGGCATAGGCCAGCCCCTCGTCCAGGAGCGGGTCGTTTTCGGCGACAGCCACAAAGGCCGGCGGAAGGCGATGGTGATTCGGCGCCCGTAACGGAGCAACCAGGGCGCTTTTGTTGCGCACGCCGTCGCTGCCGCAATAGAGGTCCCAGGTATGGCGAACGGCGGCCGTGGTGATGATCGGGGCGTTCGCATTCCTGGTATAGGACGGCCGGGTCAGGTCGGTATCGACCACCGGATAAAACAGCAGCTGGCCCTTCAGGTTCTGGGGCCGGTCGCGAAAGACCAAGGCCATGACGGCAGCCAGATTGGCGCCTGCACTGTCGCCGCCGACACTGACCGCGTCGGATCGGATCCCAAGTTCGGCCGCAATATCGAAGACCCAGTAAACGACCGTCTCACAGTCCATAACTGCCGCCGGGAATGGGCGCTCGGGTGCCAGGGAATAATCGACGCTCACGACCGTCTGACCGGTTTTGGCCACGATCCCGACGGCAATCTCGTCATGGATCTCGGGGCTGCCCTGCACGAAACCGCCACCATGCATATAGATCAGGCAAGGCGCCCGTTCGCTCCGGACCTTGCGAAAGACCACAACCCGGACAGTGCGCAGGCCGTGGCGAGCGACCATGACCCTGGCTTCAATATCGGTTGGAAGCGGCTGCCGGGCATCGGCGGCAATGCGATCAATGATGGCTCTGCGGTCCTGCACCGAGGCATTTGGCGCCAGGCCGGCCCAGGCAGCACGCCACATTTCAAGAAACGGACCAAGTTCGGGGTCAATCATCGCGATGTCGCCGGGAATGGAAGCGGGCGAAGCTAACGGCTCCGCCCGCCCCCGATCTTACTTCTTACGGATCTGGTCAAGCTGACTGTACATCAGCTTGACCAGCTCGGGATCATTGGCAGCAGCATACTTTTCGACGACCGGCTTGGCCGCATCGCGGAAGCGGGCCTTCTCGGCCGGGGCGATTTCATTGACGGTCATGCTGCTCTTCAACTTGGCCATCAACTCGGCCTCGTCCTTGTCGGCAGCGTCACGCAGGTAAGCCTGCGCAGCCGCGGCCGCGTCGGTGATGACCTTGCGCTCATCCGCATTCAGCTTGTCCCAGGTCGGCTTGCCGAAAACCAGGGTGGAGGCGAACTGGATATGCTGGGTCAGCGACAGGAACTTCTGCACTTCGTAGAGTTTGGCCGAAACGATAGTGGTGGCCGGGTTTTCCTGCCCGTCGACCGTCTTCTGCTCCAGCGCGGTGTAGACTTCGGTGAACGGCATCGGCACGGCATTCGAACCGAGCGTGTTGAACAGGTCGATATAGGTCGGAGCCTGAAGCACGCGAATCTTCAACCCCTTCATGTCTTCGACCTTGGTGACCGCCATCTTGCTGTTGGTCAGATTACGGAAGCCGGCACCCCAGTAGGCTACCGGCATCAGACCCTTGTCTGCCGCCAGCTCGGTCAGCTTCTTGCCGAATGGGCCATCCAGGAGCTTTGCCGTCTCGGCATTGCTCTCGAAAACGAAGGGCAGGTCCATCAGGCCGAACTCCTTCACCACGCTGACCATGATGCTGGTGGCGATCAGGGTGGCGTCGACCGTGCCGCCGCGAAGGGCGGCGACCGTCTGCACGTCACCGCCGAGGGTCCCGGCCGGGAAGACCGTCACCTTCAGCTTGCCCTGGCCCTTTTCATTGACCTGATCGGCAAAATACTTGGCGCCGCGTCCCTGGAAAGTATCCAGGTTGACGGCGAACCCGAGGCGCAGGTTGCGCTCGCGGATCTGGGCTTCGGCGGCCGAGGTCGTCAGGCCAGCGGCCAGAATGGCGGTGGCGGCCAGCAGTGTTTTGAAACGCATGGGTAATCCTCCCTTTTTGGTTTTCAATTCCAGTTACCGTGCAAAGAAGAAATTTGCCGGGCCGGTAACAAGCCACGGAAATACGATCAGCAGGGCGAGAACGACCAGCTCGGCGACCATGAAGGGCCAGACGCCCCTGATGATATCGTCCATGCTGATTCTAGAGACGCCGGCAACCACATTAAGCACAGTGCCGACCGGCGGCGTGATCAGGCCGATGGAGTTGTTGATGATGAACAGGACGCCGAAATAGACCGGATCAATGCCCGCCGCCTTGATGACCGGCATCAGGATCGGCGTCAGGATCAGGATGGTCGGCCCCATGTCCATCGCCGTGCCGACGATGACAACCAGCACCATGATGATGACCATGAGCAGCATCGGCTGATCGATGAAGGGCTGCACCAGATCGACCATCGTGCTGGCCACTTCGGAAACCGTAATCAGCCAGGCAGACAGCATGGCGCCCGCGACCAGAAACATGATGACGCTGGTGGTCATGGCCGCCCGCACCATGATTCCGTACAGCGCGGCCAGCTTCACCTCGCGATAGATGACCGTGCCGACGAACAGGGCATAGACTGCCGCCACCACCGCAGCTTCGGTTGGCGTGAAAATGCCAAATTTCAGGCCGAAGACAATGATGAACGGCAGCCCGAGCGCCCAGAAGCCATCGATAAAACTGCGGAGAATCTGCCGGCCGCTCTGCTTGGGCAGGCGTTTGGCATTGTCGGTCTTTGATACCCACCACCAGGCCACGCAAAGGCCAAGGGCCAGCAGGATACCGGGAACGATTCCAGCGAGGAAAAGCTTGGTGATGGAGACGCCGCCGACGACCCCGAAGATAACGAATCCGATACTGGGCGGAATCACGGGGCCGATGACGCCGGACGCCGCAATCAGACCGCAGGACCGCGATTTGTCATGACCCGCCCCGACCATCATGGGAACCAGGATTGCCGACAGAACGGCTGCATCGGCAATGGCTGAGCCCGAAATGGCCGACAGGAAAGTGGCCGCCAGAATGGCAACATAACCGAGCCCGCCCTTCACATGGCCGATCAGCGCTACCGCCACATCGACGATGCGTTTCGACAGACCGCCGACATTCATGATTTCGCCGGCCAGAATAAAGAACGGCACAGCCAGCAGCGGAAAACTGTCGACGCCGTTAATGACATTCTGCGCCACGATCTGCGGATCGAGCAGATCGAGGTAATGCATCAGGGCGGCACCGCAGACCAGCAGGGAGAAAGCCAGCGGCATGCCGATTGCCATCGAGCCCAGCAGGGAGGTAACGAAGATCGTGATGGTCATGGCTGACCGCCCTGCCCCTTTGCCGGGGGCAGATGCTTGTTTAACTCCTCCTGCTCTTCGCTTTCGGTGACCGCGACAAGCTCTTCATCGCTCAGCTTGTTGGCAATGGCCCGATACAGGTCATAGGCAATCATCGGCAACGCCGACGCGCTGAATGCCACGCCCGCCGCATAGAAAACGCCACTCGACAAGCCGGAAACCGGCGCAGGAACATCCATGTTGATCAGCATCTGCGTCCAGCTGCCGGACAACAGCAGCCAGGTGACATACAGCATGAGAATTTCGCTGACGATCAGACACAGCCGTTTTCCGTTACGCGACAGCAGCATGACGACCGATTCGAGGCCGAGATGCTGGCGTTCACGCAGCGCAACGATTGCACCAAGGAAAGTGAGCCAGACAAAGGCCCAGCGTGAAAGCTCCTCGGAGACGCTGATACCGGAATTGAACCCGTAGCGCAGGACCACATTGCCAAAAACCATGATGACCATGGCCGTTAACAAAACGACCAGGACGAGCTTCAGGAATCGAAAGTAATAGTCGGCCACTGCGCTCATTCAGTCCTCGGACAGCAGCTGTTGCAGCCGCATTAACGCGTTTCCTCGACCGCCCCGACGAATGTACGGTTTGGTACATTTTTGTCGGGGCAAAATGTACGAACTGGTTCATTCTGTCAACAGCAGCGCCAATGATGCGGCGCAGCATTCACAACTTTCATTTCTCGATAGTGAATTCGTATGGTAGTTTTCCAGCAGAATGTACCGTTTAGTACATTCCAAGAATGCAAAAAAACCGGAGGAAACATGGTCAGGACATTGCTGCTCGCCGCGATGGCGACGCTGATGATTGGTGCCGTTCACGCCCAGCCGCTTGCCGACAAATCATTGCCGGTGCGCGTGGAACTGCACCCGATTCCCACGCTGACCATCACAGATACCCAGTTCCTGTCTGGCGATACCAAAGGCAAAGACGTGACGCTGGGTGGTGAGCTGAGCATCGCGCAGGGCTCAGGTCGTTTGCCGGTGGTCATTCTCATGCACGGATCGGGCGGCGCCGGATCCAATACGCAATACTGGCGGCGTCATCTGAACGGTATGGGCATCTCGACATTCGTCATTGATGGGATGACGGGCCGCGGTCTGACCGGCGTAGGTGACAATCAGATCCTGCTGGGCCGCCTCAATTTCATTCTGGACATCTACCGATCCCTGGAAATCCTGGCAAAGCATCCCAGAGTCGACCCCAACCGTATTATCCTCATGGGCTTCTCACGCGGCGGCCAGGCAGCGCTTTATGCCAGCGTCGAACGCTTCCACAAGCTATGGAACAAGAGCGGCGCCAATTTCGCAGCCTACATCGCCTTCTATCCGGATTGCGGCACCACTTATCGCGAAGACGGCAAAGTCGCAGCCCGGCCGATCCGCATCTATCACGGCACCCCGGACAATTATAATCCGGTGTCGTCCTGCAAGCCCTATGTCGAACGCCTGAAGAAGGCTGGCACCGATATCCTGCTGACCGAATATCCGAACGCGCCCCATGGTTTCGACAACCCGCTGGGCACCAATCCCGGAGTGCCGACCCGAGCCGATCAGTCGGTGCGTGAATGCAAAATCAGGGAGAACGACCAGGCTGCCCTGATCAACGCGGCAACCAATGCGCCCTTCACCTACAAGGACGAGTGCGTGCGCATCGGCCCGACTGTCGGCCACGATCCGGACGCCACCCGCGCCGTCACTATAGCAGTCAGTGAGTTCGTACAGGGCGTTTTGAAGCCGTAGCACTGCCGTTCAGGCAATCGCAAAGGATATTCATCGTAAAAAGGGGCTCCTGCCATATCGTCAGGAGCCCCATTCCGCGATCTGTGCTTACAAAGCTGGCTGAGGCAAGTGGTGCCCCAGAATACCCCCATCAGATATCGAGATTGACCACGTTCAGCGCATTGCTCTGAATAAAATCCCTGCGTGGTTCGACAACATCCCCCATGAGGGTCTCGAAAACATTGTCGGCATCTTCGGCATGATCCACCCTGACCTGAAGCAGGCTCCGTGCCTCGGTATCCAGCGTGGTTTCCCATAGCTGTTCGGGGTTCATCTCGCCCAGACCCTTGTAGCGCTGCATGGTAATCCCGCGCTTGCCGGTTGCCTGCACGCGCTCAAGCAGGTCGATGGGGCCGCGGATCTTGTGCAATTCGTCCTTGCGACGCAGCTCGGCCAGACTCAGATACGTGGCCTGCAACTCGGTCGCCATCTCGTTCAGCTTGCGGGCTTCCGCCGAGCGAAACAGCTGGCCATCCAGCAGGTAGCTTTCGGTGTAACCGCGCAGGCTCCGCTTCACGCTGAACGCGCCATCGCCCGTCGCTTCGCAGATCCAGCCGCGCTCCAGATCGGGGGCGAGGGCATTCAGTCGCTTGGCCAGCGCTTCGGCCGCCGCTGTGGCCCTGGCCGGATCATTGGCAATATCGGTTTGCAGCATGCCCAGGATAGCCGCCTGCTCGACAATCCAGGGATTGTAGCGTTTGCCGATAGCAGTGAGCAGGGCGCGGGCCATGCGGGCATGCTCCAGCAGCACGCGCAGATCATTGCCGGCGCGCTGGTTGCCGTCCTGCAACTGCAGAACTGCTCCTTCCATGCCTTCATTGATCAGAAACTCTTCCAGCGCCGGCTCGTCCTTCAGGTAACGCTCCGACTGGCCGCGCTTGACCTTATAAAGCGGCGGCTGGGCGATATAGAGATGGCCAGCATCGATCAGCGGCTTCATTTGCCGGAAGAAGAAGGTGAGCAGCAGGGTGCGGATATGGGCGCCGTCGACATCCGCGTCAGTCATAATGATGATCTTGTGGTAGCGCAGCTTGGCCGGGTCGAAGTCGTCATGGCCGATGCCGGTGCCCAGCGCGGTGATCAGCGTGCCAATTTCCTGCGAGGACAGCATCTTGTCGAAGCGGGCGCGTTCCACATTCAGGATCTTGCCGCGCAGCGGCAGCACCGCCTGGAAGGCGCGATTGCGCCCCTGCTTGGCCGAGCCACCCGCGGAGTCACCCTCGACGAGGAAGAGTTCAGCCTTGGCCGGGTCGCGTTCCTGGCAGTCCGCCAGCTTGCCCGGCAGCGAGGAAATATCCAACGCGCCCTTGCGGCGGGTCAGTTCGCGCGCCTTGCGCGCCGCTTCGCGGGCTGCGGCGGCTTCCACCACCTTGCCGATGATGGTCCGCGCATCGGCGGGATGCTCTTCCAGCCAACTCGCCAGCAGGTCGGTGACCATGCTCTCGACTGCCGGACGCACCTCCGACGACACCAGCTTATCCTTGGTCTGCGAGGAGAATTTCGGATCCGGCACCTTCACCGACAGCACGCAGGTCAGGCCTTCGCGCGAGTCTTCGCCGGTGATCGAAACCTTCTCTTTCTTGAGCACGCCGCTTTCGGTCGCGTAATTGTTGATGCAACGGGTCAGTGCGCCACGGAAACCGGCTAGATGGGTACCGCCATCGCGCTGCGGGATGTTGTTGGTGAAACAGAGCATCGTCTCGTGGTAGCCATCGTTCCACTCGAGTGCGACTTCAATGCTGATGCCGTCACGCTCGCCCCGGATGGCGATCGGCGGCTTGTGCAGCGGCGTCTTGTTGCGATCCAGATAGGCGACAAACGCTTCGACGCCGCCTTCATAGCGCAGCTCGATCCGCTTCGGTTCGACGCCGCGCAGGTCTTCCAGAACAATCTTCACGCCATTATTCAGGAACGCCAGCTCGCGCAGGCGATGCTCCAGCGTGGCGAAATCGAACTCGGTCTTGGTGAAGGTTTCCGACGATGGCAGGAAGGTGACTTCGGTGCCGCGCTTACCGTCGGCCGGACCGACTTCAGCCAGCGGCCCTTCGGCATCACCATGACGGAAGCGCATGTGATAGGCCTTGCCACCACGCCAGATGCGCAGATCCAGCGTCACCGACAATGCGTTCACGACCGACACGCCCACTCCGTGCAGGCCACCCGAAACCTTGTAGGAATTCTGGTCGAACTTACCACCGGCATGCAGCTGGGTCATGATGACCTCGGCTGCCGAAACGCCTTCTTCGGGATGGATATCGACCGGGATGCCGCGACCATTGTCGCGCACGGTGACCGAGCCATCCGGATTAAGGCCGACATAGGCCTCGTCGCAATACCCGGCCAGGGCCTCGTCGATCGCGTTGTCGACAACTTCGTAAACCATGTGGTGCAGGCCGGTACCATCATCGGTGTCACCGATATACATGCCCGGGCGTTTACGCACCGCATCCAGGCCCTTCAGCACCTTGATGGCGGAAGAATCGTAATTCTCGCCGTTGCCCTCATTGCCCTGCGGATTCACTGCTTCGCTCATCGCTCTACAACCTCAACTGATCGGGGCACGCGGCGTTACCACGCCATCGGCCACCGTGAAAAACTCGGCCTGGCCGTCGAGCCCTGCAAACAGGTCCTCATCCGTCCCGGTCAACCAAACCTGCCCGCCGATGGCGAGCAATTCCTCGTACAGCGCCGCACGGCGCCGGCCGTCCAGATGTGCCGATACTTCGTCCAGCAGCATCAGCGGCGCCATGCCGCGACGGGCGCGGATCAGACGGGCATTCGCCAGCGTTATGGCGATCAGCAGCGCCTTCTGTTCGCCAGTGGAGCATTGCGCCGCCGGCTGGTCCTTGTCGGCATGCCACACCGCCATATCGCTGCGATGCGGCCCCTCGGTCGCCGTGCCGGCCTCGCGGTCGATGCCGCGCCGCTCGGCCAGAAACCGACGGAATGTCTCTTCCGCCGCCAGCGCCGGTCTGTCTGACAGCCAGCCCTCGATGAGGCCCTGCGCCGCCAGACGAGCCTTGGGGAACGGCCCCGTCGCCAGCACCATGCCCGCTTCCAACCGGGCCAGACCCTCGCGCCGGGCCGCGGCGACCGCCACACCATGCTCGGCCATCTGGCTTTCCAGGGCCGCCAGCCAGGTCGGATCGACCGCACCAGCCTTCAACAGGCGATTGCGTTCCCGTGTCGCCCGCTCATAGGCCGCCACCTGGCGGGCATGCCCGCCATCGAGACCATAGACCAGCCGATCCATGAACCGCCGCCGCGTGGAGAGTCCATCAACGAACAGACGATCCATCTGGGGCGTCAGCCAGACGACATCAAGATACTCGGACAGGCCGTTTGCACTCGACGCCGGCTCACCATTGATCCGCACCACGCGACGCTCACTGCCGTCATCGCCACCGGCGGTGTCCGCCAGTCCGGTGCCGATGGCGACCAGACCGACACTGCTGGCCAGCTCGGCATGGGCAGCCCAGCGGCAGACGGCGACCGTGCTGCGGCTGACTTCGGAAAGGCGCGCACGACGCAGACCGCGTCCCGGGCTGAGAAAGGACAGTGCCTCCAGGATATTGGTCTTGCCGGCACCATTCGGCCCTGTCAGCACCACAGGACGGCCGCTCAGGCGTAACTGCAGCGCGGCGTAATTGCGGAAATCATGCAGGCTGAGCGACAGAACGGCATGACCGCCTGCTGCGCCTTCGTAAGCCTGCTCCGCAACCCGTGCCGTGCTGTGCAACAAATCAGACTCGCATCGGCATCAGCACATAGAGCGCATCATCGTCGCTCGGGTCGCGCACAACGGTGGGCGCCAGTGCATCGGCCAACAGGAACCGCACATTCTCGCCTTCAATCTGCCCCGCGATATCCAGCAGATAGCGGGAATTATATCCGACCTCGACCGGCGCGGAACTGTAGGCGGCCGTCAGCTGTTCGGAGGCCGACCCCTGATCCGGGCTGGTGGCCGAAAGCTCAATCCCATCGGGCTTCAGCGACATCTTCACGGCGCGGCTCTTCTCGGTGGAGATGGTGGCGACGCGGTCGACGGCGGCAGCAAAGGCCTTGCTGTCGACTTCCATCACCTTGTCGTTGTCGCGCGGAATCACGCGCTCGTATTCAGGGAAAGCGCCGTCGATCAGCTTCGACACCAGCACCAGATCGCCGATGGCGAAGCGGATCTTGGTGTCACTCAGTTCGATGCGGGCTTCGCTCGAACCGCCTTCCAGCAGCTTGCGCAGTTCGTTCACCGTCTTGCGCGGCACGATCACGCCCGGCATGCCGGCAGCACCGGCCGGCAGTGGCGCTTCCACGCGGGCGAGGCGATGGCCGTCGGTGGCCACCGCACGCAGCATCGGCACGCCCGCGCTGGAGGCCGCATGCACGTAGATGCCATTCAGATAATAACGGGTTTCTTCGGTCGAGATGGCAAAGCGCGTCTTGTCGATCAGGCGACGCAGCTGTTCGGCCGGCAGGGTGAAGCCATGCGGCAGTTCACCGGCCGCCATCACCGGGAAATCTTCCTTCGGCAGGCAGCTCAGCTTGAAGCTGGAACGGCCGGCGCGCAGGTCCAGGCGCTGCTCCGATGCAGTGAAGGTCAACTCGACCTCCGCACCCTCGGGCAGCTTGCGCACGATGTCGTAGAAGGTATGGGCCGCCACCGTGGTGGCGCCGGGCTTGGAGACCTTGGCCGGCAGCTTCTCGACCACGGCGATGTCCAGATCGGTGGCGGTCAGGGCAAGCTTGTCACCCTCGGCTTCGAGCAGCACGTTCGACAGGATCGGGATCGTGTTCCGACGCTCGACCACGCTCTGGACGTGGCTCAGGGCGGTCAGCAATACGGCGCGCTCGATGGTGAGTTTCATAGCTGAAAAACCGGTCTGTTTTTGTTGTTTTACGGCAGGCTTCTGCCGAGTCCGGCAACTATATCAAACCCCCCTTTTGTACGCGAGGCATTTGCCCCTGTTTTGGTCCGTTTTTGCATGTGCGAAGGGGCCGCCTTACGGCAGCTCCTTTGAAAATATAACTATATGATTTTTATGGATAAAGCTGAAAAATCAGCTTTCCAGTTTGCGGCGCAGCAAATCGATGTCTTCCGCAAAGGCGGCATCGATCTCGCGCAGCTCCTCGATCTTGCGCACGGCATGCATCACCGTGGTGTGGTCGCGACCACCGAATTTGCGGCCGATTTCCGGCAGTGAACGCGAGGTGAGCTGCTTGGCCAGATACATCGCCACCTGGCGCGGACGCGCCACGGCGCGCGCGCGGCGGGGGCTGTGCATGTCGGCAAAGCGGATCGAGTAATGCTCGGCCACGCGCTTCTGGATTTCCTCGATCGTCACCTTGCGGTCATTGGCGCGCAGCAGATCCTGCAGCACTTCCTGGGCCGAACTGACCGTAACGGGCTTGCCTACCAGGCTGGCATAGGCCGAGATGCGGTTCAGGGCGCCTTCCAGCTCACGCACGTTCGACGTGATCCGGCGGGCGAGGAATTCCAGCACATCCTGCGGGATATTGGTCAGGCCGTTCTTCTCGGCCTTGGCCTGCAGGATAGAGAGGCGGAGTTCAAAGTCGGTCGGATGGATATCGGCAACCAGGCCCCAGCCCAGACGCGAGCGCATGCGCTCCTCGATGCCTTCCAGATCCGACGGCGAGCGGTCGCCCGAGACGATGATCTGGCGGTTCTGGTCGCACAGCGCGTTGAAGGTATGGAAGAATTCTTCCTGGGTGCTTTCCTTGCCGGCGATGAACTGGATGTCGTCGATCATCAGCACGTCGACCGAGCGGAACTGCTCCTTGAAGGCCATCGTGTCCTTGAAGCGCAGGGCACGGATGAACTGATACATGAACTTCTCGGCCGAGAGATAGACCACCCGGCGCTCGGGGAAGCGCTGGCGGATATGCCAGCCGATCGCATGCATCAGATGGGTCTTGCCCAGGCCCACGCCGCCATAAAGGAACAGCGGGTTGTAGGTGACGGTCGGGCTTTCGGCCACGCGCAGCGCGGCAGCGCGCGCCAGCTCGTTGGACTTGCCGGTGATGAAGCTGTCGAAGGTGAAGCGCGGGTCGAGCGGCGCGGAAAGTTCGCGCTCGATATCGTCCATGTCGCGCACCTGCAGGGCAGGCAAACCGGCGATCGTGGACTTGGTCGGTGCCGGACGACCGACAGCCGGCGGCGCGATGGCAGACTCCGGCTGCACGATGGCGGCCGAGACCGTCTTGGCCTGCGGAGACTGGGTCGCACCAGTCGGGCGCACATGGATGACCACGCGGCGAACCTCGGCATTCTCCAGCCGCCAGATTTCACGCAGGCGCTCGCTGTAGTGATTGGCCACCCAGTCGCGCATGAAACGGGTCGGAACGGCCAGATGGACGTCGCCGTCCTTGGCCAGGCCCTCATCGGCCAACGCCAGCGGCTTCAGCCAGGAATTGAAAGCAGCATCGCCGAACGATACCCGCAGGCGGGCGCGCACGCGCTGCCACTGCACATCAAGGGGTTCGCCGCCCAGTTGGCGCGGGGCTTCGGAAAGCTCAGGCATGGAGACAGATTGCGGCTGTGGATGCGACGACTTGACCATGTCCGACCTCAGCTCTGAACCCAGGCGAGACCGGCAGCCTTCCAGCCACTCAATCGTCCACGGTGCTTATCTGTATCAAGATCGCCTTCGAAACCGCCGGCGACGTTATAGCAAGGCGCGAAACCGGCGGCCGTCATCGCCTTGGCGGCGGCACGCGAACGGGCACCCGAACGGCAGATGAAATACAGCGGCTGACCGGGCTTGAGGCCCTGGGCGCGCAATTCATCTGCAAAGCGAGGATTAATACTCATCTCAGGATACATCTGCCAGGATACGAGGACAGGACGCTTTCCCAGCTGGCCGAGATCCGGCGCGCCGACAAAGCTCCACTCTGGTTGGGTTCGAACGTCGATCAGTTGGGCGTTCGGATCGTTTGCGAGCTGGTTCCAGGTTTCGGTCGTCGAGACATCGCCTGCATAGTCTTCATCCCCCGCCTTCACCGAAGCCAACATCCCCAACCTCGCGCCACGTTCTATTGTTTGAAATCTGTGTTTTCGTCACGCGTGCTGCAGGCTGTTTCGGGAAGACGTCTACCATCCGTGAAGCGCTTTTTTTGCGCTCTGCGAGGTTTGTCTGAACCCCTTCACTGCGTGCCAGCCGGGGCATTAAAGGGAAATCACAGGGGCCACGCAAGCGGACAGATGAAGACTCCCCGAAAAAAAATTTCTCTGTGGCAGAATTAGAACTTGTCGTTGCGCGTAACGTGGCGGGCGCATAACGCACGGACTAATCCCCTTGGCGTAAAACGTCTGCGAACATGGCAACCGAACGATCAAGTCCTTCGCAGTCGCATAAAAAAACATCGCCCGCTGCAGAACAGACGGGCGATGCTTTTTAAGGGGATTTGATTCCGAGCCGCGCCTGCTGGCGCGGAGGAAATCAAGCCATAGCTTTGACGCGGGCGTTCAGACGCGACAGCTTGCGCGAGGCCGTCCGCTTTGCGACGGCGCCCTTGCTCACGCCCTTGTCCAGGGCGGGCTGGGCTTCCTGAAGCAGGGTCTTTGCCGTGGCCTTGTCGCCAGTGGCAATTGCCGTTTCCAGCTTCTTCACGGCGGTGCGGACCTTGCTGCGACGAGCGCGGTTCACAGCAGTGCGCTTCTTGGTCTGGCGGGCGCGCTTCTCCGCGGACTTGTGCTGAGCCATAGCTTGCAATTTTCCGATAGTTGATACTGCCTTGCGGCGAAATCGAGGCGGGCGTTATAGCCCCGCCCCCGGCACGCGTCAACCCGCAAAGACCGCCTTTTACACAGGCTGCCAGGCCGGCATTTTGCCGCGATTTGCAGGCGCTTAGCCTGTTCGAGGGTGACTTGCAGGCCGCCGCCGCCGCCGGCATAGTTGCCGTCATGCCAGACATCGCCTTGATCGCGCAAGCCATCTATCTGCTCGGCGGCGTCGCCGGCCTCATCCTGATCACACGCAGCCCCCTGCCGGCAGCCCTGTTCTGGGGGACTGGCGCTGTGCTGCATCTGGGCCTCGCCGCCGCAGAATTCGCCGGTCTGGTCGGCTGGTCGGGACTCGCCGGCTTGGAAGCCAACCTGCGCTATCTTGCCTTTACGCTGGGCCTCACGGGACTTGCGCTGGGGGCGGCTTTCAGCCTGATCGTGCCGCCAGGGGCAAAACAAATGACCTTGTTCAGCGGCATCGCTCTGGCCATTCTGATCGCAATAGGCGTCGATCGCCTGCCGATTGGCACATTGCCGCTGCCCCTCATCCTGCTGGGCATCCTGCTTCTGGCCGTGGTGATCGGTTTGCGGCACCGCCCAGTGCCGGCCCGCTGGCTGTTGCTGGGGGTCCTTGGCGTCGCTGTGGCCGAACTGGCCCGCTATCGCTATCTGGGCTTTGTGCCGGTCCCGGCGACCGCTCTCGCCCGCGCCTGTTTCGGCCTGGCCCTGATCGCTTTCGGCCTGACCGCCCATCGCGCCCGGTAGACGGGTTCACCAAGCGGCTTGCCGGAATATATTTTAAATATAAAATATCTCGCGTGACCGGCTTCGGCCATACCAGCGGGGAAGACCATGCGCGTGACGATCATTGGGGCCGGCCCTGCCGGTCTGTATCTGGCCCTGCTTATGAAAAAGGCGGATGCCGGGCATCAGATCACCGTTTACGAGCGTAATCAGCCCGATGACACCTTCGGCTTCGGCGTTGTCTTCTCTGACGAGACGCTGAACCAGTTCCTGGCCGAGGATGCCGCCACCGCCCAGGCCATCCGCGATCATTTCGCCTACTGGCATGAGATCGATGTGGTGGCCGATGGCGAGACCGTCCGTTCGGGTGGTCATGGCTTCTGCGGTCTGGCCCGCAAGAAACTGCTGCAAATCCTGCAGGAGCGTTGCGCCGCGGAAGGCGTGATCCTGAAATTCCACAGCGAGCAGCAGGATTTCGAAGCCCTGCGCCGCGATTGCGACCTGCTGGTCGGCGCAGATGGTATCAACAGCCAGGTGCGCGAAACCTGGAAAGACACCTTCCAGCCGAGCCTGGACTGGCGGCGCAACAAATTCGTCTGGCTCGGCACTACCCTGCCGCTGGACACCTTCACCTTTGTCTTCCAGGCCAACCAGCATGGCCTGTTCCAGGTCCATGCCTACCGCTTCGAAGACGGCCTCTCGACCTGGATCGTCGAAACCACCGAGGAAACATGGCAGCGCGCCGGCCTGGACAAGGCCAGCGAAGCCGACACCATTGCCTATTGCGAAACACTGTTCGCGCAGCAGCTGAAAGGCCACAAGCTGCTCAGCAACCGCTCGATCTGGCGGACCTTCCCCACCATCAAGTGCGGACGCTGGGTGCATGAGAATGTCGTGCTGATCGGTGACGCCGTACACACGGCGCATTTCTCGATCGGGTCCGGCACCAAACTGGCCATGGAAGATGCCATCGCCCTCAGCCGGGCGCTCAATGCCGGGCATCCGTCCGTGCCGGCAGCCCTGAAAGCCTTCGAGGATGCACGGCAGACTGAGGTCTCGATCCTGCAGCATGCCGCCCAGGTCTCGCTGGAGTGGTTCGAGCATACCGACCGTTACCGGGATTTCGAGCCGATCCAACTGGCCTTCAGCCTGCTGTCGCGCTCCAAACGCATCACCTATGAGAATCTGCGCCTGCGCGACCCTGCCTTTACCGGCCAGATGGACCGCTGGTTCGCCGAGAAGACCGCCGATCAGCTCGGCATGGCGCCGCCGAAAGGCAATCCGCCCCCGCCGATGTTCAACCCTTTCCGCCTGCGCGGCATGACGGTGGAGAATCGCGTCGTGGTCTCGCCGATGTGCCAGTATTCGGTTGAAGATGGCGTTCCGAATGACTGGACGCTGGTACATCTGGGCAGCCGTGCCATCGGTGGCGCCGGCCTGCTGATCACCGAAATGACGGATATAGCCGAACAAGCGCGCATCACGCCGGGCTGCACCGGCCTGTGGAACGAGGCCCAGGCCCGGGCCTGGCGCCGGATCACCGATTTCGTGCATGGCAACAGCAGGGCCAAAATTGCCATCCAGCTGGCCCATGCCGGCCGCAAGGGCGCCACCTGCCTGCCATGGGCCGGTGGCTACGATGCACCGCTGCCGGAACAGCAGGCATGGCCGATCATCGCCGCTTCGGCCCTAGCCTATCAGCCGCAAAACCAGGTGCCGCGCGCCATGACCCGCGCCGACATAGATACGGTGCGCGATGATTTCGTGGCCGCAACAAAATTGGCCATTGCAGCCGGCTTCGACATGATCGAACTGCACATGGCCCATGGTTATCTGCTGTCCACCTTCATCTCGCCACTCACCAATATCCGGACCGACGAGTATGGCGGCAGTCTGGAAAATCGCCTGCGTTTCCCGCTTGAGGTCTTCGATGCCATGCGCGCGGTCTGGCCGCAGGACAAGCCGATGTCCGTGCGGCTCTCGGCTGTCGACTGGGTGCCGGACGGTCTTGCCATCGAAGACTCGGTGGCGATTGCGAAAATCCTGAAGACCCACGGCTGCGACCTGATCGACGTTTCAGCCGGCCAGACTACCACCGACGCCAGACCGCAATACGGCCGCATGTTCCAGACACCTTTCGCCGACGCGATCCGCCAGGAAGCCGGCATTGCCACCATGGCTGTCGGCGCCATCACCTCGGCCGACCAGGTCAACACCATTGTGGCATCGGGCCGTGCCGATCTCTGCGCCCTGGCCCGGCCGCATCTGGCCGATCCCTATTTCACCCTGCATGCGGCCGCCGACTATGACTGGCGCGGCATCTTCTGGCCGCCGCAGTATCATGCCGGACGGGACCAATTGTACCAATTGCGCACCCGCGAACGCGAAGAGGCCCAGGCAGCCGATGCTTTCGCAAAGCAGCGCGCGAGGCGCGACGAAGTCTGACCCAGGCCCTGTCGCATCCGGAATAGTCTGGTGTAGGCTCGGCGCTTCAGCCTGTTCGGAGTTCAGCCAGCCATGCGTGATCTGCACCTGCCCGGCCGTTCGGTGGCCATGGGCCGCAACGGCGCCGCCGCCACCTCGCACAGCCTTGCCACAATCACCGCGATCGAGATTCTGCGCCGCGGCGGCAACGCCGCCGATGCGGCGATTGCTGCCTGCGCGGTGCAATGCGTGGTCGAACCCGGCTCCACCGGCATTGGCGGCGACAATTTCGTGCTCTACGCACCGGCCGGGACCGATACCAAGAAGGGCGGCAAGGTCTATGGCTTGAATGGCTCCGGCCGCGCGCCAAAAGGCCTGAGCGCGGATCTGCTCTTGAGGCAGGGCATCAAGGAAATCGCCCTGACCTCGCCGCATGCCGTTACCATTCCCGGCGCCGTCGATGCCTGGAGCAAGCTGAACAAGCGCTTTGGCAAATTGCCGCTGGCCGACCTGCTGCAGCCGGCTATCCGTTTCGCCGAAGACGGCTTCCCCATCACCGAGCGCGTCGCCACGGACTGGGGCCGCAACGAAGCCAAGCTGAAAACCGACCCGAACACCGCGCGCATGTGGCTGAAGGATGGCTTGCCACCCAAGGCCGGCGCGGTCTTCCGCCAACCCGAGCATGCCAAGGTGTTCCGCGAGATCGCGCAGAAGGGCCGCGACGGCTTCTATACCGGCTGGGTCGCCGAGGACATCGTGTCCTACCTGCAGGGCCTGGGCGGCACCCATACGCTGGACGATTTCGCCACCCAGGAAGCCTTCTGGGTCGATCCGATCGCCACCCGTTACAAGGATGTCGAGGTCCTGGAGATTCCGCCCAACGGCGTCGGCATCATCACCCTGCTGATGCTGAATATCCTGAGCGGTTTCGATCTTGGCAAATACGACCCGGTCGGCGTCGAACGGTTCCATATCGAGGCCGAAGCGACCCGGCTGGCGTTCCAGGCCCGCGATCTGTATGTTGCTGATCCGGCCTTTGCCGATGTGCCGATACAGAAATTGCTGTCGATGGGTTTTGCCGATGAACTGCGCGGTCGTATCGATCTGAAAAAGGCCATGCCCGCACCGGGCCCGGTGGGTGGTGCGGCCTATCGCGACACCGTGTATCTCACGGTTGTGGATGCCGAGGGCAACACCTGCTCCTTCATCAACTCACTGTTCTGGCCCTACGGCACCGGCCTGTGCAGTCCGAAGACCGGCGTGCTGCTGCAGAACCGTGGTTGCGGCTTCAAGGTCCAGCCCGGCCATCTGAACTGCGTCGAGCCGCTGAAACGTCCGCTGCACACCATCATCCCGGCCATGACGCTGAAGGATGGTAAGCCCTGGCTCAGCTTCGGTGTGATGGGCGGCGGTTTCCAGCCGGTCGGCCAGAGCCACGTTCTGACCAACATGGTGGATTTCGGCATGAACGTGCAGGAAGCCATCGACTGCGCACGCGGCTTCCATGTCGCCGGAAAATTCGAAGCCGAGCGCGGCATCCGCGAAGATGTGCTGCTTGGGCTTGCCAGTCTCGGCCACGAGATCAAGCAGGCCGAGATGCCCCATGGCGGCGGCCAGGCCATTATGATCGATGCCGTGAATGGTGTGCTGCAGGCCGGCTCCGACCCGCGCAAGGATGGTTGCGCTCTGGCGTTCTAGGCAGCAGGCGGAAATCGCGGGGCATCCGGTTCCAGAGCGACCCCGGTGGCGTTCACCGTGAACGACACCAGATGATAAAAACCGACCAGCGCGATGATTTCGATCAGCTGGTCGGCTTTGTAATGCGCGGCAGCCCTCTGCCATAGCGCATCCTCTACGGTGCCGGTTTCGACCAGCGCATCGGTCATCCCGACCAGCACGGATTCTTCCGGTGCCCAGCTTGACGCATCGCCATGTACGGTGGCGACGATCTCAGCCGCACTGAAGCCGGCCTTAGCCGCGAAGAATCCGACATGCATGCCCCATTCGTATTCCGCCTTCAGCCGCGCCGTGGTGCGCAGGATCACCAGCTCGCGCTGGCGTAAGCTGATCGAGCCCCGATCGAGCAGTCCGCCGCCGGCCCAGCGCGTCAGGACGCGCGGGTTATGCGCAACGGTGCGAAAAAGCGCGATATCGGCCGGCATCTGCGCCAGTGCCGCGGCAGCTTCGGTGGAATAGGGCTGCGGGATCGGATCGAGACGGGCCATGACGGGAAGCTCCTGTTGTGCTACAGAAATCGTAGCAGCAATTTACCGCTATTATTTCCGTAGCGCAAGCGAGGTCGCCATGACGACACCCCTGCCCCGCCAGCTCGTGCGCGGTTCCCGGTCCGGCCGCCCGGTCATGGCCGCCCTGGACCTGCTGGGACGGCGCTGGAGCCTGCGAATCCTCTGGGAGCTGCGTGAGAGCGTCCTGACCTTCCGGGCGCTCCAGACTGCCTGTGGGGAGCTTTCGCCCAGCGTGCTGCAGCAGCGGCTCAAGGACCTGCGGGCGGCCCGGTTGCTGGACCATGACGGCAGAGGCTATGCGCTCACCGCCACGGCCCACCGGCTGATGCCGGTGCTGCTCGCCCTACAGGACTGGGCCGAGGCCTGGTCGGCCGAATTAGAGGAAAAGTAGTAGTCCGGTCAGCACGACAGCGAGCAGGATCACCGTCTCGGCCAAGATCAGCGCCAGCGGCTTCCAGCCCAGCGCAAAGAGCTCGGCGAATGACGTCTTCACCCCGAGCCCGGCGATGGCGACCAGCAAACACCAGCGCGAGACGTCCGACACGCCCTCCACCAGCATCGGCGGCAGGGTCACGATGCTGCCCAGTACCACCAGCGCGACGAAGCCGATCAGGAAATGCGGCAACAGCGGCTGCGTCTGCTTCGTGCTGGCCTCCCCCGCCTTGCGATAGATCAGGCCGATGCCGACCACGACCGGCAGCAGGCAGGCCACGCGCACCAACTTCACGAAGGTGGCGACATCGCCGGCCTGCGGCGACACGGTGAGGCCGGCGCCCAGTACCTGCGCCACATCGTGGATCGTGGCGCCGAACAGCACGCCGGACGCAGTTTCCGACAAGCCGATGGTCTTGGCCAGCAGCGGATAGATCACCATTGCCAGCGTGGACAGCGCGGTCACGCCGATCACAGTGAGCAGTGTCAGGCGTTCGGACTGCGGCGAGCGCGGCAGGGCTGCTGAAATCGCCATGGCGGCAGACGCCCCGCAGATGCCGACGGCGCCGCCCGACAGCAGGCCTTCCGCGCGGCTGCGGCCGGCAAATTTGGCCAGCAGCAATCCGCTGCCGATCGCAACGACCACGCCACTAACCGCCAGCAGCACCGGCACCGGACCCAGATCGGCAATCCGCTCGACCGTGATACGAATCCCCAGCAGCGCCACGCCGACGCGCAGGATGCTGCGCGCCGCCATGTCTATGCCTGGCCGCACACGCGGATCGGCGCTGAGAAAGTTGAAGGCCATACCCAGCAGCAGGGCGAGCAGAAAGGGCGGGCCGCCGTAATGGTCGGCAATGAAGCCAACAGCCAACGCAACCGTGGCTGCCACCGTCAGGCCAGGCAAGGGACGGCGAAGACGATCCATCGGATTGAGACTCAGAAGCCGCGCTGCTGACGGTTCCTGTCGAGCTGCTCGCGCGGCACTTCCAGGCCGACCAGGATTTCGATTTCCGTGGTGCGACGACCGGCCAGCGGGATCACCTGCTCCAGCTCTTCTGCCACAGCGATGCGGCGCTGGCCTTCCTTGAAGGGTACGCGGGCGACGAAACCGGCGCGCGACAGCACAGTCTGCTGCTTATCGACAATGGCGACAAAATACGGCACCAGCGCTTCGGGCGCATTGGCCGCCGGCCCGCGGGCCGCAGCGACCTGCAACGTGAAGCTCACGGTAACGGCCGTGACTTTATCGTCGTATTTGCAGCTGCCGTTGTAGTCGAGGATTTCGGTTTCGAAGGTGACGTCGGTGAGATCGCGACCCGTCCCCTGACGATATTGAACTGCCTTGTAGGCGTCGCCGAGAATTCCAACCCGCGGGCAGGGCGGCAGGCGCTCGCGCTTCGAGCCGCAGCCGGCCAGCAGGGCGCTGAGGAGTATGACCGCCGAGACGGCAAATAGCGGGGAACGGGAGAAACGCAGGGTCATGGCGAAACGCTTACCGATCCGGTGGGTCATGCAGGGCCGGCCGGCAGGCGGCCTTTCCTTCACGCGACGAGTGTATTAGGTTGCCCAGCAGTTTTCCCGGGCTTTCCCTGTATAGAAGAGGGGCCCGCGGGAGACAAGCGACAGGCCAGCAAGCCGTTGATCTGCCATGCCTGATCCGCCATCCCGGCCCCGAATCGAAGCCCTGAGTCCCCCGAAGCGAAGCCCTGAGTCCGATGTCCGCTGCCGCCCTTCCCCCGATCGCCCTCGTGCTGGCTGCCCCGCGCGGCTTCTGCGCCGGGGTAGACCGCGCCATCCAGATCGTCGAGCGGGCTCTGGAGCAGTTCGGTGCGCCGGTCTATGTCCGTCACGAGATCGTCCATAACCGTTTTGTCGTCGACAGCCTGGCCGCCAAGGGCGCCATCTTCGTTGACGAGCTGGATGAGGTGCCGGCCGGCGCTCATGTTGTTTTCTCTGCCCATGGCGTGCCGAAGTCGGTGCCGACCGATGCACAGGCCCGCAAGCTGTCTTACCTGGATGCCACCTGCCCGCTGGTCAGCAAGGTGCACCGCGAGGCCGAACGGCATCACCGTGAGGGCCGCCGCATCATCCTGATCGGTCATGCCGGTCACCCGGAGGTGATCGGCACCATGGGCCAGCTGCCGCCGGGCGCTGTGCTGCTGATCGAAACGATTGCCGATGTCGCCACCCTGCAGGTGCAGGAGGGCGAACCGCTGGCCTATATCACCCAGACGACCCTGTCGGTGGACGATACGGCAGATATTATCGCCGCCCTGAAGCAGCGCTTCATCCAGATCGAAGGGCCGAAGAAGGAAGACATCTGCTACGCCACCACCAACCGCCAGGTGGCAGTGAAGGCGATTGCCGCCCATAGCGATGCCGTACTGGTGATCGGCGCCCCGAACTCCTCCAACTCACTGCGTCTGGTCGAGGTGGCCAAGCGCGAAGGCTGCGCCGTGGCGCAACTCGTGCAACGTGCCGTCGATATCGACTGGGCTGCATTGGCTGGCGTGACGTCGGTAGGCATCACCGCCGGCGCCAGCGCACCGGAAGTGCTGGTCGAGGAAGTGATCGCCGCCTTCCGCGAACGCTATGCCGTCACGGTTCGTGAGATTCATACGGCCACCGAAGCGGTGCAGTTCAAGCTGCCCGCCGCCCTCGACTCTTCTGCCGCCTGAACCCGACACCATGGCTGTCTATACCGAAATCGATGAAGACCAGCTCAATGCGCTGCTGATGCGCTACAAGCTCGGCTGCGCCTTGTCCGTCAAGGGCATCGCCGAAGGTGTGGAAAATTCCAACTATCTTCTGGGCACCGAAACCGGCAGCTATATCCTGACGCTGTATGAACGCCGGGTGAAGCGCGACGACCTGCCCTATTTTCTCGGCCTGATGGATCATCTCGCTGGCAAGGGCCTGGCCTGCCCGACGCCCATCCATGACCGCGACGGCAATATCCTCAATGAAGTCGCCGGCCGCCCCTGTGCGATCATCAGTTTCCTGAACGGTGTCTGGCCCAAAAAACCGACGGCGAAGCAATGTCAAGAACTGGGTGCCGCCACGGCACGCCTGCATCTGGCAGGCAAGGATTTCCCGCTGCACCGGCCGAATGCGCTGAGCGTCGACGGCTGGGACAGGCTGGTGACAGACTGCGAAGCCAAGGCTGATACTGTCATGCCGGGCCTCGCCCACGAGATCGCCCGCGAATACGACGCCCTTAAAGCCGCATGGCCGGAAACCCCCGGCCGCGCCGGCGACAAGCCGCTGCCGCATGGCGTGATCCATGCCGATCTTTTCCCCGACAATGTCTTCTTCATCGGGGAGAAATGCAGTGGCCTGATCGACTTCTATTTCGCCTGCAACGACTACTTCGCCTACGAACTGGCGATCAATCTCAATGCCTGGTGCTTCGAGGCCGATGGCGCCTTCAACGTCACCAAGGCCCGCGCGCTGATTAACGGCTATGAAAGCGTGCGGCCGCTGACCGATGGCGAGGTCCATACCCTGCCGCTGTTTGCCCGGGGATCGGCGCTGCGCTTCCTGCTGACGCGGCTCTATGACTGGCTCAATCAGGTGCCGGGCGCGCTGGTGAAGCCGAAGGATCCGCTGGAATACTGGAAGAAGCTGAAATTCCACCGTCAGGTTCTGGGCGCATCGGCCTATGGCATCGAACGCTGAGCCGATGTCGGACGATTTACTCGATGTCGAGATTTTCACCGACGGCGCCTGCCTGGGCAACCCCGGTCCCGGCGGTTGGGCAGCGCTGCTGCGGCGCGGCGGCACCGAAAAAGAACTGAGCGGTGGTGATCCGGCCACCACCAACAACCGCATGGAACTGCTGGCTGCCATCATGGCACTGGAAGCTCTGAAAAAACCCTGCAGCGTCGCGCTCTATTCCGACAGCCGCTATGTCATCGATGGCGCCACCGGCTGGCTGCGCTCATGGAAGGCACGCGGCTGGAAGACGGCCGACCGCAAACCAGTGAAGAATGTCGATCTGTGGCAGCGTTTCGAGCTAGCAGTCGCGCCGCACAAGGTGAGCTGGCACTGGGTGCGCGGCCATGACGGGCATGTGGAAAACGAGCGTGTCGATGTGCTGGCGCGCGATGCCGCCACCGCCATCGCCGGCGATACGATCAAGCCGAAAAAGAAAAAAACCGGCCCGGTAAATCCGGGCCGGTTTGATCGCTAGAAAGCTGAAACTCAGATCTGGCCGAGCAGAGTGCTGGCATCCGACACTTCAAACGCGCCGGGCTTCTCCAGGTTAAGCTGCTTCACCACGCCGTCATCAACCAGCATCGAGTAGCGCTGCGAACGCACACCCATGCCCCGCGCAGTGAGGTCGAATTCCATGCCGATGGCCTTGGTCAGTTCGCCCGAGCCATCGGCCAGCATCACCACCTTGTCGCCGACATTCTGGGCCTTACCCCAGTTGCCCATGACGAAAGCGTCATTCACCGACAGGCAGGCAATGGTTTCGACGCCTTTCTTCTTCAGGTCGTCAAACTTCTCGATAAAGCCCGGCAGATGCTTGGCCGAGCAGGTCGGCGTGAAAGCACCCGGCAGGGCGAACAGCGCCACTTTCTTACCCTTGAAGAATTCGGCAGCCTTCACCGCCTGCGGGCCCTGTTCGGACATGACATAGAGCGTGGCATCGGGAATGCGGTCGCCAACCTTGATGGTCATGATTTCCTCGTCTTGGTTTGAATCTTTGGCCGATCTGGCCATTGGAACGGCCGGGATAAAATGATCCGCCCGGCCACAGGATACAAGGGTCGGAATGGCCGGCAACCGGCCATTGTTTAGCGCCTCATGGCTGTACGACCAGCTCGGCACTCAGGGCCGGATCGACCAGCGTCAGACGCAAAGGCCGGCCGGTCGAGCCCGGGGACATGCTGACCGGTAATTCGAAGCGTATCTCGCGCCGGTCATTCATCAGGGCCACATGGGGACGCCCGAACCAGCTGTCCGGCGCGCCTTCAACAAACAGGTCCGGACTTTGCAGCGGTATCGTGCTGCGCAGGGCGACAATCAGCAGATCAGGTTTGAGCCGCAGTAGCTGCAGGCGCAGATCGGCAGTCGCTGCGGCCTGGGGTACGCGGGCCTGCCATTTGGCAAGCAATGCCTGATCGGCCAGCACGGACGCGCCAGCGCGATGCTGCACGCGGTCCATGCGTAATATACAGATATCCTTGCACACGCCATATTCGAGCGTCAGGTTCAGCTTGACCGGCTGTGCCGGATCCTGGGGTTCAATGCGGATCGGCAGCACCACTTCGTCGATGTAGCCATAGATGTCGTTATGGCCGAGGGGGATTCGTTGTGGTGCTGGCCACAATACATCCGCACGCGCCAAATTCTGCGAGGCCGACCAGTCGAACTGGGCCGGCACCCCGCCCTCGCCCGGGGTGCGCCAGTAGAATTTCCAGCCCGGGGCGAGTCGCACCGCCAGCCCAATCTCATCGGCGGCGCCCTGAACAAAAGCCAGGCGCACCGGCGCAGACGAGAACTGCAGCTCTTGCGTTGCAGCCGGTCGCGACCAAATGACAAGAAACGCTGCAATTCCAAGGGCGATACAGGAAAAGAGGTGGAAACGTGCGGTATTCATACAGCGACTCTGTCCTCTGGCCCGTCAATTGCAAGGGTTTCAGCAGGCCAGCCGGGTAGACAAGCCGACCGGCTGGGGTAACATTCAGGTGAAACCCGGAGGGTGACGCATGACGGGTACCAGCGAAAGCAAGGCGCTATCAGGTTATCTTGAGCGGCAGCTGCTGATTGCCATGCCGACGATGGGCGATGCCCGTTTCGACCGCACCGTAATCTATATGTGCTCGCACAATGCCGAAGGCGCCATGGGCCTGGTGATCAACAAGCCCTATCCCGGCCTGACCTTTCCCAATCTGCTCACCCAGCTCGGCATCGAACCTGCCGCCGATAACGACATTGTGGTCCGCCTGGGTGGCCCGGTGGAAACCGGCCGCGGTTTCGTGCTGCATTCCACCGACTACATGCGTCAGGGCAGCGTGAAGATCGACGAGGATAACGGCATCGGCCTGACCGCGACGCTGGATGTGCTGCGGGCGATTGCCAGCGGCAGCGGCCCGCAACGCAGCCTGTTCGCCCTTGGCTATGCCGGCTGGAGTGCTGGGCAGCTGGATACGGAAATCCAGGAGAATGCCTGGCTGGCTGCGCCTGCCGACCCGGATCTGATTTTCGAATCCGATCTCGATGCCCTGTGGGACCGTGCCGTGCGCAAGATCGGTATCGATGTGGCCAAACTGGCGACCGTGTCAGGTCACGCCTGACCTCTAGGCCCGTCCGGCAGCGGCGCATCATTGGCCAGCCGTGCATAGAGTTGATGATCGCGCCACACGCCATCGATCTTCAGGTATTCCCGTAACACGCCTTCGGTACGGAATCCGGCATGGGCCAGCAACCGGCGGCTGGGTGCGTTCTCCGGCAGGCAGGCCGCTTCAAGCCGATGCAGCTTCAGGGTTTCGAAGCAGTGCGTGGTCATGACGCGGAGAGAGTCTGTCATAAGGCCCTGGCCGATATGCGGCTTGCCGATCCAGTAGCCCAGCTCGCCGCATTGCGCCGCACCGCGCCGGATATTGGACAACGTGATACCGCCGACCAAACCATCGTTGCGCCGCAGATAGATGAAATAGGCTTCCCCGTGATCCTGCCGGCGCAACCGGTCGAACCATGTCAGCCGACGGCGGAAACCTTCGCGAGTGAGAGAGTCTTCCGCCCAGGTCGGCTCCCAGGGCTGCAGATGCTCGCGGCTGATGGCGCGCAGCGTGGCCCAGGCTTCGTAATCGTTGATTTCGGGCGAGCGCAGATAAATCCGTTCGCCATGCAGACTGGGGATAGCCGGAGGAAGGAAGCGGCCAAACAGCATCTGTTCGCCTCCCCCGTCCCGTCGCTTCAGCCGAACCGGGCCGCGAAGCGCGAATAACTCTCCAGCCGCTCGACCGGCCCCAATGCCGCCACCGTCGGCGGTGCAGAGCGCATGACCCGCTCGGCCACGCTCTGCACGGCCTTGGCATCCACCTGGTCGACCGCCGCCAGAACCTCGTCCAGATCGAGCGGGCGGCCAAACAGCAGCATCTGGCGGCCAAGCTGCTCGATGCGCGCACCGGAGCTTTCCAGCGACATCACCAGCCCGACTTTCAGCTGGGCACGGGCGCGCTGCAGTTCATCGCCATCGACCTTGCCGCAGATCTTGCTGAGCTCTTCGGCCAGAACCGGCATCAGCTCCGGCAGTTTCTCGCCGCCGGTGCCGGCATAGATCGTCATCAACCCGCCGTCGCGATAGGAGGACGGGTAGGCATAAACCGAGTAGGCCAGACCGCGCTTCTCGCGCACTTCCTGGAACAGTCGCGATGACATGCCGCCGCCAAGCACCGTGGCGTAGACCTGCATCGCGTAGTAGCCGGGATCGTCATAGGAGAGCCCGGGCAGCGCAATGGCGACATGGGCCTGCTCCAGATCGCGTACGGCCCGCTTCTCGCCGCCGCCGCCGTAAAGCGCCGTCTGCTGCGCCGGTCGCGCCATGCGGTTCAGGCCGCCGAACAGACGTTCGGCTTCAGCCATCAGCCGGTCGTGATCGACCGCGCCTGCCGCCACCAGAACAAGATTGGGGCCATGATAGAAGCGCGACAGGAAGCCCTGCAGGTCCTCGCGTTTCATGCCGGTGACGCGATCCACAGTGCCAAGGATCGAACGCCCGAGCGACTGCCCCGGGAAAGCGGTTTCCTGCAGATGGTCAAAGATGATGTCGTCGGGTGTGTCTTCCGACTGGCCGATTTCCTGGATGATGACTTCGCGCTCGCGCTCCATCTCGTCCTTGTCGAAGACCGAATGCTGCAGAATGTCGGCCAGGATATCGAGCGCCAGGCCGGTATCTTCGGCCATGACCCGGGCGTAATACGCGGTCTGTTCACGCGAGGTGAAGGCGTTCAGATGACCGCCCACGGCCTCGATTTCTTCGGCGATCGCCAGGGCCGAGCGCCGCTCGGTGCCCTTGAAGGCCATATGCTCCAGCATATGGGCGACGCCGTTGATCTCGGGCGTCTCGTCGCGCGCGCCGGCATCGACCCAGATGCCGACGGAGACGGTCTTGACCTGCGGCATGGCCTCGGAGACCACGCGCAGACCGTTGGAAAGAGTGCCGATACGAACTGTCATGTTTTCACTCTACGCGTTTCGATGAAATCGCGCACCTTGGCATAATCGTTGGCCAGAACGGTCTGTCGTTCGGCCCGGTCGAACAGGTCGGCCAGGCGCGGCGGCAGGGCCGGATGGCGGCCGGTAGCAGCCTCGACAGCGGCCGGGAATTTTGCCGCATCGGCGGTGGCCAGGGTCACCAACGGCGTTTCGGCCGGCAGGGCCCGGGCAGCACGCTGCTCGGCGGCGACCACCAGGCCAACGGCTGTATGCGGATCGACCAGCAGGCCGTTGCCGGCCTCAAAGGCCATCTTCAGCATGGCTTTCGTCTTGGCCTCATCGGCCTTGCCGGCGGCGAACAGTTGTTTGGTCTCGGCGAGCGCATTGGGCGACACCGTGAAACCGCCATTCTTGTCCAGATCGCTCATCAGCCGGCGGATTTCGGCGCCGTCGCGACCATGCATATCGAACAGCAGGCGCTCGAAATTGCTCGCCACCTGGATATCCATGCTGGGGCTGATGGTCGGCTCGACACCGCTTTTGCGGTACTCGCCGCCAGCGATGAAGCGCGCGAGAATGTCGTTGCGGTTGGTGGCGACGATCAGTTTGGCAATCGGCAGGCCCATCTTGGCAGCGCAATAGCCGGCGAAGATGTCGCCGAAATTGCCGCTCGGCACGCAGAAGGCCGGCGCACGATCCGGGCCGCCCAGGCTGAGCGAGGCGGTTACGTAATAGACGATCTGGGCCATCACGCGCGCCCAGTTGATCGAATTCACGGCCGTGAGGCCAACCGTGTCGCGGAAAACGGCATCGTTGAACAGCGCCTTCACCATCGCCTGGGCATCGTCGAAGGTGCCTTCCAGCGCAATGGCATGCACATTGGCATCGGCAACCGTGGTCATCTGTCGGCGCTGCACGTCCGAGACGCGGCCATGTGGGAACATGATGAAGATGTCGAGATTGGCGCGACCGCGGCAGCCCTCGATGGCGGCCGAACCGGTATCGCCCGAGGTGGCGCCGACGATGGTGGCGCGCTTGCCCGACCGCGCCAGCGCCCAGTCGAACAGCCGGCCGAGCAGTTGCAGCGCCACATCCTTGAAGGCCAGCGTCGGCCCGTGAAACAGCTCCAGCACCCAGTCATTATCGCCGCTCTGACGCAGCGGCACGACCGCCTGATGCCCGAAGGTGGCATAGGCCTCATCGATCATGCGCTGCAGATCGGTATCGGGGATGCTGCCGCCGACGAAGGGTTTGATGACGCGGAAGGCAACCTGCGCATAGCTCAGGCCCTGCATGGCGCGCCAGTCCGCCATGGAAAACTGCGGCCAGCTTTCCGGCACATACAGGCCGCCATCGGTGGCGAGGCCAGCCAGCAGCACACCCTCGAAGTCGAGGGTTGGGGCCTGGCCGCGGGTGGAGACGTAGCGCATGGCGGGACTCAGTTCAGGTAGCGGGCTTTGAGATGCGCCTTGAAGGCGGCAGTGCTTAAGGGCTTGCCAGTCGCCTGGCGCAGCAGTTCATCGGTGGTGAGCAGCGCACCCTTGCCATGCACATTCTTGCGCAGCCAACGGAGCAGCGGCTTGAAGTTGCCCTTGGCGATACCGGGCAGGATCGTCTTGTCCTGCTCCTTCGCCGCGGCAAACAGTTGCGCGGCCGACAGCGCGCCCAGCGTATAGGTCGGGAAATAGCCGATCGAACCAACCGCCCAATGAATATCCTGCATGCAGCCGACGCTGTCGCTGGGGACTTCCACACCGAGCAGGGTCTGCATGCCATCGTTCCAGGCATAAGGCAGGTCGGCCAGCGGCAGGTCGTCGCTCAGCATCGCCTGCTCCAGGCGGTAGCGCAGGATGACATGGGCCGGATAGGTGGCCTCATCGGCATCGACGCGGATCAGGTCGGGTTTCACGCGTGCATAGATGCGCTGCAGGTTGGCATCCGACCAGGCCTCGCCAGTGCCGCCAAACGCCTTGCGCAGGACCGGGCCGGCATAGGTGAGAAATTCCATGCCGCGGCAAACCTGCATCTCGACCAGCAGGCTCTGGCTTTCATGCAGGACCATGCCGCGCGCCTCGCCTACCGGCTGGTCGCGCCAGGCCTTGGGCAGGCCAAGCTCGTAAAGCGCATGGCCGGTCTCGTGCAGCACGCCCATCAGCGATTTGGTGAAATCGGCTTCCTCGTAGCGCGTGGTGATGCGCACATCGTCGGGAATGCCGCCCGTGAAAGGGTGCAGGCTGACATCCAGGCGGCCGTGATTGAAATCGAAACCGAGCGCCTTCATGAATTTCAGACCGACGGCGCGCTGGGTCTCGACCGCGAAGGGCCCCTGCAGCGGCAGCGGCTCGGGCCGCTTGGCCTGCTTGCTGAGCGCCTTGTCGATAAACCCGGGCAGGAAGCCGCCCAGGTCGGCAAACAGCTTGTTGATCGTCTCGGAGCGGCCGCCGGGTTCGTATTCATCCAGCAGGGCGTCATAAGCCCCAAGGCCGAAGGCCGCCGACTTCGCAGCCGCCACCTCACGGGTCAGCTCCAGCACCGGCTTGAAGGCTTTGGCGAAACTCTTGAAATCGTCGTTGCGGCGCGCCTTGCGCCAGACCATTTCGCAGGCCATCGAGGCCTTCGAACGCGCTTCCACCAGTTTCGATGTCAGCGCCGTGGCATGGCGCCACTGCCGGCACATCTCGCGCAGGTTGGCGCGCTGCCAGTCGGTCATGCCCTTCTGCTGGGTTTCGGCCTCGCCCAGCATGTCGCCCAGACTGGGGTCGGTGATCCATTCGTGGCGCAGCACATTCAGGGTCGCCATCTGCTCGGCACGCGCCCTGGCGCCACCCTCGGGCATCATGGTCGACTGATCCCAGCCCAGCATGGCCAGCGCACCGTTCACCGCACCGATACGGTGGAATTGCTGCTCCAGGGCCTTGTAGCGCTTCATGGGTTCAAGCCTTCGTGCCGGCGTCGCGTCCCCGCCGCCGATGCCATAGCACATAAATCACCGCCAGCACCACGGCACCGCTGTACCAGGTGAAGGCATAGGACAGGTGATTGTTGGTAAAGCTGAGCCGGGTATGGCCCGGCCGTGGCCAGCCGCCCGGCACGGTCACACTGGCATCGGCATCGATGAACAACTGCGGCGCATCGCTGATGCCCGCCGCCTTCAGCATCCCCGCCGCGTCGCCCGAATACCACAGGTTCCGCCTCAGATCGTTTTCGGGGGTGAAGGCGCCCTGGTTCCACGGGGCCCGGGCAATGCCGGTGATAACCTGCTCGCCCTCCACTTGCCCCTGCAGGCGGCGCGCCGGCTCCTTGTCCTCGGCCGGCACCCAGCCGCGGCTCACCAGCACATGGCCCGGCGCATCGGTGCGCTTGAGCAGGGTGATGATGTGGTAGCCGAAATTGCCACGCTCGGAATGCGCCAGCAGATGGAATTCCCTGTCGTGGTCGAATACGCCTTTGACCACCACGCGACGGTAATTCCAGGCTTCGGCATCGACCTGACCGACCGGCAGCGGCACCGGATCGGCCTTCAGGCCCTGCTCGACGCTTTCAATCAGGTCGAGCTTCCACAGCAGGCGCTGGACCTGCCAGCTGCCCAGGAAGAGCAGCAGGATGAGGGCGGGAATGGTGAAGAGGGTCGGCCAGAAGGCCGGCCGGAAACCAAGAATCGTCAACGGGTCACTCGCGCAGTAATTCGATATCGGACGACGCCTTGTGGCGGTATTGCTGGGCGATCAGCACGCCCTTGAACGGTCGCAGCATACCGATGGCGCCACCCAGAATAAGTGGGGTCCAGAGCGCCATATGCAACCACATCGGCGGCTCGAACCGCAATTCGACCCAGAGCGCCAGGCCGACCACAATGAATCCGAGGATCAGGATGACAAAGACGGCGGGGCCATCGCCGGAATCGACCGTGGCGTAATCCAGGTCGCAGGCCGGGCAGCGCGGTTTGACCGTCAGCAGCCCGTCGAACAACGGGGCCTCGCCGCAGCGCGGACAGCGGCAGCGAAGCCCCGTGGAGAACGACGATAGCGGCGGATAATACGGCACCGCCATCGGACTGTGGCTCAATGGGCGGCCGGTGCGCCCGAACCCCACCAGTAGATGGCGGTGAACAGGAAGAGCCAGACCACGTCGACGAAGTGCCAGTACCAGGCGGCCGCCTCGAAGCCGAAATGATGGTCGGACTTGAAGTGGCCCTTCATGGCGCGCAGCAGGCAGACCAGCAGGAAGATGGTGCCGACGATGACATGGAAGCCGTGGAAGCCGGTCGCCATGTAGAAGGTCGAGGCATAGATGCCATCCGTGAAGCCGAAGGCAGCATGGCTGTATTCGAACGCCTGGCAGGCGGTGAACAGCACGCCGAGGATCACGGTCAGCGTCAGACCCTGGATCAGGCCCTTGCGGTCGTCATGCAGCAGCGCATGGTGCGCCCAGGTCACCGTGGTGCCCGACAGCAGCAGGATCAGCGTATTGACGAAGGGCAGTTCCCAGGGGTTGAAGGTCTCGATCGTCGCCGGCGGCCACTGGTGACCGATCGCCTCGGTCGGATAGAGCGCAGCGCCGAAATAGGCCCAGAACCAGGCAACGAAGAACATCACTTCGGAAGCAATGAACATCACCATGCCGTAGCGCAGATGCAGTTGCACCACCGGGGTATGATGGCCGTCATGCTCGGCTTCGCGGATCACATCGCGCCACCAGGCGGCCATCGTGTAGAGCACGATGACCAGGCCAGGCACGGTCCACAGGTAGCTGTGGCCATGGAAGGCATAGACCGAGCCGATCGCCAGCACGAAGGCGCCCATCGAACCGATGAACGGCCACGGGCTCGGATCGACAAGATGATAATCGTGGTTGCGGGCACTACTGGCCATATCAGACCCCCTGGTTACAAACGCTAGTTGGTGGAGCCGGCCGCAATGCTGCGGTCGGAAAGGCGGGTTTCATCCGGTTTGCGGAAGAAGGTGTAGCTCAAGGTAATCTCGACGACGTCACGGGTCGTCGGATCTTTCAGGATGTCCGGATCGACGAAGAAGGACACCGGCATGTCGACGCTCTGACCGGCCTGCAGGATCTGCTCCTCGAAGCAGAAACAGGCGATCTTGTTGAAATACTGGCCGATCTTTTCCGGCGTTACATTGAAGCTGGCCTGGCCGGATACGGCGCGCGCGGTGGGATTGGTGGCGCGATAGAAGATCAGCGTCTCCTCACCCGGCTTCACCACCACCTGGCGCTGCACCGGCTGGAATTTCCACGGCATCCCCGGCGCGGTATCGGCATTGAAGCGCACAGTCACCGTGGCTTCATCGTCACCGGTCGCGCCCGGCGCAGCCTTGGCACGCAGCGGCGTACCGGCAAAGCCCGTCATGCGGCAGAACAGGTCATAAAGGGGGGCCGAGGCGAAGGACAGCCCGATCATCACGGCAAAGACCGCAGCGCAGCTGAGAGCCACGCGGCGATTCTTGCGTTGCTGTTCAGGCGTCAGGCTCATGCCGGCTGCATCCCCGTCATCTTGGCGATGGTGATGAAATAGAACAGCAGCACCAGGGCGAACAGCACCAGGGCGAGTGCAACATTGCGCGCCCGGCGGCGCTTGGGATCGTTCTGCTGCGACATGGCGCTCATGCTCCCCAGCCAAGCCCGCGCTCGGCAAGCAGCAAGGCGAAGAGCAGGAACAGGTAGAGGATCGAATAGGCGAACATATGCTTGGCGGCCCGGTCGCCCGTGCTGCGCCAGATCCGCAGGGCGAGCGCCAGGAAAATCACCCCGAGCAGCGCCGTGGCGCCACCATAGAGCGGGCCGGCAAGGCCAAGCGCCCAGGGACTGAGCGTCACCGGCACCAGCAACAGGCTGTAGATCAGAATCTGGCGACGCGTCTCGCGGTCGCCGGCCACCACCGGCAGCATCGGCACGCCGGCGCGGGCATAGTCGTCCGAACGATAGAGCGCCAGCGCCCAGAAATGCGGCGGCGTCCACATGAAGATGATGGCGAACAGCAGCAGCGGCAGCAGGGCGAGATCGCCGGTAACGGCAGCCCAGCCGATCATCGGCGGGAAGGCGCCGGCGGCGCCACCGATCACGATGTTCTGCGGCGTACGGCGCTTCAGCCACATCGTGTAAATGAAAACATAGAAGCCGATGGTGAGCGCCAGGATGGCGGCGGCGACCCAGTTGACGCCCAGGCCCATTACAAGGATGGAACCGGCCGACAGCACGCAGCCGAAGCCGAGCGCTTCCTCGCGGCTGACGCGGCCCTGCGGGATCGGACGACCCTGCGTGCGCTGCATCACCGCATCGATATCGGCGTCGTACCACATGTTGATCGCGCCGGACGCGCCGGCGCCGATGGCGATGCAGAGCAGCGCCGTGATCGCCAGGGTCGGATGCAGATGGCCGGGCGCCAGCACCATACCGACCAGGCCGGTGAAGACGACCAGCGACATCACGCGCGGCTTGAGCAGCACGAGATAGTCGGCCGGCCGGGCTTCACCCGTCTTGCCGTAAGCGCCATCGAGGCCGGCATTGCCGGCCTCGTTGCGCTCCGAAATGTAACTGGCGTCGGACACCCGTTGACTCCTGGGGCTGGAGCGCCGGCCTTACTTGATGACCGGCAGCTTTTCGTACTGGTGGAACGGCGGCGGCGAAGACAGCGTCCACTCCAGAGTGGTCGCACCCTCGCCCCACGGATTGTCAGCGACTGCCTTCTTCTTGATGAAGGCATAGATCACCGAACCGACGAAGAACAACGTCGAAGCGAACGAGATATAGGCACCGATCGAGGCGACGTAATTCCAGCCGGCGAAGGCATCCGGATAATCCGGGATACGACGCGGCATGCCCTGCAGGCCGAGGAAGTGCATCGGGAAGAACAGCAGGTTCACGCCAATGAATGTCGTCCAGAAGTGGATCTGGCCTGCCGTCTCGCTCAGTTCGTAGCCCGACATCTTGCCGAACCAGTAATAGAAACCGGCGAAGATGGCGAACACGGCGCCGAGGCTGAGCACGTAGTGGAAATGCGCCACCACGTAATAGGTGTCATGCAGGTAGGTATCGACGCCGGCATTGGCGAGCACCACACCGGTGACGCCACCGACCGTGAACAGGAAGATAAAGCCGATGGCGAACAGCATCGGCACGGTGAAGCGGATCGAACCGCCCCACATCGTCGCGATCCACGAGAAGATCTTCACGCCGGTCGGCACTGCGATCACCATGGTGGCCGCAGTGAAATAGGCGCGCGTGTCAACGGCGATGCCGGTGGTGTACATGTGATGCGCCCAGACGACGAAGCCGACGACGCCGATGGCGACCATGGCATAGGCCATGCCGAGATAGCCGAACACCGGCTTCTTGGAGAAGGTCGAGATGATCTGGCTGATGATGCCAAAGCCGGGCAGGATCAGGATGTACACTTCGGGATGGCCGAAGAACCAGAACAGATGCTGGAACAGGATCGGATCGCCGCCGCCTTCAGGCTTGAAGAAGGCGGTGCCGAAGTAGCGGTCGGTCAGCAGCATGGTGATGCCACCGGCCAGAACCGGCAGCGACAGCAGCAGCAGGAAGGCGGTGACCAGCACCGACCACACGAACAGCGGCATCTTGTGCAGGGTCATGCCCGGCGCGCGCATGTTGAAGATGGTGGTGATGAAGTTGATCGCGCCCAAGATCGAGGACGCGCCGGCGATATGCAGGCTGAGGATGGCGAAGCCGACCGCAGGACCCGGGTGGCCGACATCCGACGACAGCGGCGGATAGATCGTCCAGCCGCCGCCCATGCCGAGACCGCCAGCCGGGCCTTCCACCACGGTGGAGAGCAGCAGGCAGCCGAAGGACGGGATCAGCAGCCAGAAGGAAATGTTGTTCATGCGCGGGAAGGCCATGTCCGGCGCGCCGATCATCAGCGGCACGAACCAGTTGCCGAAACCGCCGATCATCGCCGGCATGACCATGAAGAAGATCATGATCAGGCCATGGCCGGTGACCAGAACGTTGAACAGGTGATGGTTGCCGCCCAGGATGCCGTCACCGGGATTCATCAACTCGGCGCGCATCAGCACCGAGAAGAAACCGCCGATCAGACCCGCCATGACGGCGAAGATCAGGTACAGCGTGCCGATATCCTTGTGGTTGGTCGAATACATCCAGCGGCGCCAGCCGGTGGGCAGATGATGTTCGTCGTGATGGTCGTGGGCCGCGTGGGCGTGAGCCTGAGCCATGACGTTCCCCTACTCTCTCAGTTCAGTGCGGTTACTGGGCGACGCGCGCGTCGGCGAGACGCGGCGACACACCATCGACGGTGGCGAATTTCTGTTTCGCTTCCTCGGCCCACTTCGCGTAGGCGTCCTTGGAAACGACCTGCACCTTGATCGGCATGTAGCCGTGATAGGCGCCGCAGATTTCCGAACACTGGCCGTAATAGGTGCCTTCGCGCTCGGCGCGGAACCAGGTCTCGTTGGTGCGGCCTGGCACGGCGTCCTTCTTCACGCCGAAGGCCGGCATGGCCCAGGCATGGATGACATCGGCAGCGGTGATCAGCAGGCGCACATTGGTGTTCACCGGCACGACCACCACATTGTCGGTCTCGAGCAGGCGATGCTGGCCCGGCTTGATCTCGGCTTCAGGAATGATGGTGGCATCGAAGGTGAAGTTGCCATTGTCGGGATATTCGTAAGACCAGTACCACTGCTTGCCGATCGCCTTGATGGTCAGTTCGGCCTTGCTGGTCTTGTCGCCGAAATACAGCAGCTTGAACGACGGCACCGCGATCACGATCAGGATCAGGATCGGCACCACGGTCCACAGCACCTCGATCAGGGTGTTGTGCGAGGTCTTCGACGGCACCGGATTGGCCGAGGCGCGGAAGCGCCACATCACGTAGATCAGCAGCACCAGCACGAAGAGGGTGATCAGCGTGATGACCCACATCAGCAGGTCGTGGAACCGATGCATGTCGGCAGCGACGGGGCTGACAGCGGGCTGCATGCCGAGCAGCCAGGGGGCCGGAAGCCCCGGGGTCTGTTCGGCGGCCATTGCGGCGCCCGACAGCATGACAGCAAGCGCTGCCCCGAAACCGGCCATGGCCGAAAGACGACGCGCGGCCCAGCGGACGGCCGCAAACGAATTCCACCCCATCGTGCAATACCCTCGCTAATGACTTGGGAGTCTAACTCTTTCGAGGCCGGACCATACACCGGCCCATGACGGTCGCCCAGTCTGCCGGCGGCGGTCCAAGGGCTTTCTGCGACGATTTGTCGCTCCGCCCCGAAAGCCCCCCGCCTGACCCCCTTAAGCATTGATTTGGCTTGCGCTTGCGCCGCCGCGGCTGCCCCCCTAATCTGCCCACTCACGGGGGCCAGAGGCATGCTCGATCCGAACCAGCGGAAACTCACGCAGGACATACTCGACTGGCTCGATCGACCCGCATTTACGGTTGAATATGGGCCAGGTGACGACTACCGTTACGTGTCCTGCAATACCGCTTATGCCGCCCTGACCGAAATGAATGCCGAAGCCCTCACCGGCCAGGGGCTGTCCGCCGGCTTTGCCCTTGGCGAGGTCGACAAGGTGCGCGAGCTGCTCGACAGCACCCGCCGGGAAGGCCGGCGCCAGATCGGCAATACCCTGATCCGCTGGGCCAATGGCTGGCTTTGCCAGGGTCTGACCGTCGCCCCGCTGAACGACAACCACGGCCGGGTCACCGGCCTGATGGTCATCGCCGAGGCCAGCACCCCCGAGAAGATGCACCAGGTCGCCCTGCAGGTGGCCGAATACAAGCTGCGCGACTTTGCCGAACTGGCCTCGGACTGGTTCTGGGAAACCGATGCAGATCATCGCTTTACCTGGATTTCCGATTCCTCGTCGGCCCATACCTCGGCCCTGCGCGCCCTGTTCCTTGGACGCTGCCGCTGGGAAGTCGCGGTGCAGGGCGATTCGGAAGCCGACCTGCTCTTTTGGGAAGAGCATCGTCGTCAGCTCGACCGCCACGAACCCTTCCGGGGCTTCCGCTATTGCACGATCACCGCCGGCACGGAGCTCTGGATCGAGATCAACGGTAAGCCGGTCTTCGATGCCAATGGCCGTTTCATGGGCTATCGCGGCTCGGGCCGCGACATCACCGACCAGTATCGCCAGCAGCGCCGCATCGAGGCCGCGCTGCGCCAGGCCGAAGAGGCCAGCCGCGCCAAGAGCCAGTTCCTGGCCAATATGAGCCATGAGCTGCGCACGCCGCTCAATGCCATCATTGGCTTCTCGGAAATCATCCGCGACCAGATGTTCGGCTCCGTCGGCGTGCCGCGCTATGTCGACTATGCCCGCGACATCAATGGTTCCGGCACGCATCTGCTGGCGCTGATCGGCGACATTCTGGACATGTCGCGCATCGAGGCCGGCTATTACGCCCTCGACGAAAAGGCCGTCGATCTGTCGGCGGTGATTCAGTCAGCGCTGACTATGGTGCGGCCGCAGGCCGAACGCGGCGGCATCACGCTGCGCAACCTCTCCTCGGATACCCTGCCGCAACTGCGTGCGGATGAGCGCGTGGTCAAACAGGTGCTGATCAATCTGCTCGGCAACGCCGTTAAATTCACGCCCGCCAGCGGCACCATCGACGTGGTATTCCGCCAGATGCCGGATGGGACACCGTCGCTCACGGTCATCGACACCGGTATCGGCATTACGCCCGAGCGCCTGGAACATATCTTCGAGCCCTTCCAGCTCGCCAAGGCTGAAGTGGCGCGCCAGCATGGTGGTACGGGTCTGGGCCTGTCGATCAGCAAGCGGCTGATGGAACTCCATGGCGGCTCGCTCATCCTGAGCAGCATGGTGGGCAGCGGCACCCAGGCCCAGATGACATTCCCGGGCTGGCGCCTGCTCAGCGACGTGGACGAGAACTGGTCGCCGCCGGAACTGCCCGTGCCGCCCAGCCCGCCGCCTGAAGCGCCCCCGCCCCTCGCGCCCGCCGCCCGTCGGCAGGAACCGGCCGAGACAACCGCTGGCGCGAATCTGGGCGAAACCCTGCGCGTCTTGCTGGGCACCATGAATGAGGGCGTGCTCGGCATCGATGGTCAGGGAATATTGGTCAATATCAGCGACATCTGCGCCCAGATGTTCGGGTACCAGCCTGGCGAACTGATCGGCCAGAATGTCAAAATCCTGATGCCGGAACCCTTCCGCTCGGGCCACGATTCCTATGTGCGCAATTACCTCACCACCAAGCGCGCCAAGATTCTCGGACTCGGGCGCGATACGCTGGGCCGCAAGAAATCCGGTGAGATATTCCCGATCCATCTGAGCGTCGGCGAATATAACGACGAGGATGGCCCGGGCTTCATCGGCATCGTGCGCGATATCTCCGACCGTCGCGACGTCGAGCTGCGCGCTGAATTCGCCAGCCGCAATGATCCGCTGACCGGCATCCTGAACCGCGCCAGCTTCATCGCCGAGACTGAACGCATGCTGGGCGCCCAGCATCGCCTGGATGGCGGTCTGTGGGTGCTGTTCAATCTCGACATGGATGGCTTCCGCGATATCAATGAAGGCTTCGGCTATCACATCGGCGATATCGTGCTGAAGGGTACGGCCGACCGGCTGGCCGAGATGTTGCCACGTGAAGCGCTGGTCGGCCGGATCGCCGCCGACCAGTTCGCGGCCCTGGCTGTCGTCACCGATCTCAACAATGCGCTCAACCTCGCGCAGGCCCTGCATGCGCATCTGACCAAGCCGATCGCGATCGAGGGCCGCCTGGTGCCGCTGAAGGTCAGCATGGGCGCGGCCATTATCGACGATCCGTCCGAAAAGATGAGCGATGGCCTGGCTAAGGCCGAGCTGGCCATGAAGCTGGTGCGCGCCGCCGGCGGCGATTCCACGCGCTTCTACAGTCCGGAAATGACACGGGCGGCCGAGCGCCGTCTGCGACTGACCATGAATCTGGACGCCGCCATCGCGCAGAACGAATTCCATGTCGTCTACCAGCCGGTGGTGGAAACGACCAGCGGCGCCATTTGCGCCATCGAGGCGCTGCTGCGCTGGCATCACCCAGACCTCGGTGCCATTTCACCCAGCGAATTCATTCCGCTGGCCGAGGAAACCGGCACCATCATCCAGATCACGCGCTGGGTCTTCGCCAGTGTCTCCCAGCAGATTCGCGACTGGCGCGCCAATGGCGTCGAACCGCGTCGCGTCTTCGTCAACGTCTCGGGCCAGCAGTTCATCCGCGACGATCTGCCGGCGCATTTCCGCAAGATGGCGGCGGAAGAACCGGAACTGATCCCCTTCCTTGGCATCGAGATCACCGAGCAGGCGGCCATCCAGAATATGGAAGCCACCGTGGCGGCGATCCGCGAACTGGCCGAAATCGGCATCGATGCGGCGCTGGATGATTTCGGCACCGGCTATTCGTCTTTGAGCTACATCCAGCGGCTGCCGATCCGCAAGATCAAGCTCGACCGCGCCTTCATCGCCGACCTGCCGGGCAACGACCGCGACATCGCGCTGGTCCGCGCCATGATCGGTATGGCCAACGGTCTTGATCTGCCGGTGGTGGCCGAAGGCGTCGAGACGGCGGCCCAGCGCGACTTCCTGCGCGGAGTCGGCTGCAGCGAGCTGCAGGGTTATCTGATCAGCCGGCCGGTGCCGGCCGCCGAGATCACCGAACTGCTGAAACAGAGCGACCGCCGTCGCCGCTAGGCGTGCCTCCCGGCAATTTGCACGACAAGGGCTGTATTTTCGTCGCGACGGACGCCATATAATCTGGCGATACGCTGATTTCCGCCCGTTATTGCCCGCCACGAGGATTGTCATGACCGGTGCCGCCACTGCCCAGGACCTGTTTTTCACCCGCGCCGGGCTCGACCGTGCGCGACTGGATGGCGTGGTGGGCGATGCCCTTCAGGGGGCCGATGACGGCGAACTGTTCCTGGAATACAGCCAGTCGGAAAGTTTCAGTTTCGACGACGGACGGCTCAAAGCTGCCGCCTATGACACCACCCAGGGCTTCGGTTTGCGTGCCGTGTCGGGCGAGCAGACCGGCTATGCTCATGCGTCCGACCTGAGCGAGGAAGCGATCCGCCGCGCCGCCACCACCGTGCGCGCCGTGCGGGCCGGCCATGGCGGCAGCATGAGCGAGGCACCGCCGGCCACCAACCGCCATCTCTACGGCGACGACAATCCGCTGAACGAGATTCCCTTCGAGCAGAAGGTCCAGCTGCTGCAGGCCATCGACGCTTATGCGCGCTCGAAAGACCCCCGTGTGAAACAGGTTTCCGTTTCGCTCGCCGGCAGCTGGCAGGCCGTCGCCATCCTGCGTGCCGATGGCAGCCTGATGCAGGATATCCGCCCGCTGGTCCGCCTGAACGTCTCGGTCGTGGCCGGCCAGGGCGACCGCATGGAAACCGGCAGCCGCGGCGCGGGCGGCCGCGTCGGCTATGCCCGCTTCTTCGATCCGGCACACTGGCAGGCGGAAGTCGACGACGCCCTGCGTCAGGCCCTGGTCAATCTGGAATCGGTGCCCGCGCCGGCCGGCGAGATGACCGTCGTGCTCGGTCCGGGCTGGCCCGGCATCCTGCTGCATGAAGCCATCGGCCACGGCCTGGAAGGCGACTTCAACCGCAAGAAGACCTCGGTCTTCTCCGGCCTGGTCGGCGAGCGGATCGCAGCAAAGGGCGTCACCATCGTAGATGACGGCACCATCGAAAGCCGCCGCGGCTCGCTCAGCATCGACGACGAGGGCACGCCGACCGAGAACACTATGCTGATCGAGGACGGCATCCTGAAGGGCTTCATGTATGACCGCATGAATGCCCGGCTGATGGGGGTGAAGTCGACCGGCAATGGCCGCCGCCAGTCCTTTGCCCATAATCCGATGCCGCGCATGACCAACACCTACATGCTGGCCGGCGACCGCGATCCGGGCGAGATTCTGGCCGGCGTCGACAAGGGCGTCTACGCGGTGAATTTCGGCGGTGGCCAGGTCGATATCACCTCCGGCAAGTTCGTGTTCTCCTGCACCGAGGCCTACATGATCGAAAAGGGCAAGCTGGGCGCCCCGATCAAAGGCGCCACCCTGATCGGCGCCGGCGCCGAGGTTCTTAAAAAAGTAACCGCTGTCGGCAATGATCTGCAGCTGGATGCTGGCATCGGCACCTGTGGCAAGTCCGGCCAGGGCGTGCCGGTCGGCGTCGGCCAGCCGACCGTGCTGATCGATGGATTGACGGTGGGCGGCACCGCAAAAGCCGCGTAAACTGCCGGGAAGACGAGAGAGACCCATGCCCGCCATCGCCAACAAGATCGCCACCCACGACCCGGTCTGGAGCAGCATCCGCGAGGAAGCCCTGCGGGCCGCCACAGAGGAGCCGTTGCTGGCCAGCCTGGCGCATTCCGCCGTGCTGCATCACCAGCGGCTGGAAGACGCCCTCAGCTATATCCTGGCCCAGAAACTGGCCAGCGACGCCCTGCCCGCGCTCGGCATGCGCGAGGTGATCGAGGAATCTTTTGCCGCCGATACCGATATCGGCAATGCCGTGCGTGCCGATCTGGTGGCCGTGAACGAGCGCGATCCGGCCTGCCGCGGCTTTCTCAAGCCGTTGCTGTTCTTTAAGGGCTTCCAGTCGATCCAGGCTCATCGCGTGGCGCACTGGCTGTGGCACCAGAAGCGCGAGACCATGGCTTTCCTGCTGCAGAACCGCTCGTCCGAGGTCTTCGGCGTCGATATCCATCCGGCGACCAAATTCGGCCGCGGCATCATGATCGATCACGGCACCGGCGTGGTGATCGGCGAGACTGCCGTGCTGGAAGACGATGTCTCGCTGCTGCAGAACGTCACGCTCGGCGGCACCGGCAAGGAAACCGGCGACCGCCATCCCAAGATCCGCCGCGGCGTGCTGATCGGCGCCGGCGCCAATATCCTGGGTAATATCGAGATCGGCGAAGGCGCCAAGATCGGTGCCGGCAGCGTGGTGCTGATCCCGGTGCCGGCCCATTGCACCGCCGCCGGCGTGCCGGCCAAGCTGCTCGGCGATTGCGGCTGCGACCAGCCGGCGCGCGAGATGGATCACGGCCTGCCCCCCGAGCTGGATTGATCCCGCCGCCGGCCGTGCGCTACCTTTTGCGCCGTCCCCTTGCCCTGCTCATGGCTTTTACGCTGGCCGGTCCTGCTGTGCCCGCCATGGCGCAGTCGCTGACCGGCGCGCTGGAATGGCTGCCGCCTGGCAGCCTGTCAACGCAGGCGCTCCGCCATCGCCCCGTGGAAGCGCTGGATGGCGGCGAGAGCCAGAGCTTCTACGTCGAATTCGGTCGCCTGGCCTTCCGCAGCCCCGACATCCTGGGCGGCACGGCGCGCAAGGCCGGGCTGTCCTGTCAGGCCTGCCACGCCAATGGTCATGCCACGACTGCTTTCTTCATTCCGGGGCTTTCGGACAAGCCGGGCAGCATCGATGTCAGCCATGCCTTCTGGAATCTGCGTGGCGAGGATGGCCGGCATAATCCGCTGGAAATTCCGAGCCTGCGCGGCGTGAAGACGAAGGAGCGTTTCGGCCAGGACAAGCGCACGGCGTCGCTGCGCGAGTTCACCCGCCGGGTCATCGTTACCGAGTTTGCCGGCGCCGAACCCGATGGCCTGTTGCTGGATGCACTGGTGGCCTATCAAGAAAAACTCCAGCCGGTGCCGGCCACCGACAGCCGGGTGACGCTGGCCCAGGACCTGGCCGACCTGCTGCGCTATTTCGATGCCCTGCGCGTGCCGCTGGCCGAGGAAGAACCGGCGCTGGCCGAACGGATGACCGTGATGATCCGCAGCCAGCTCGGTTTCATCCACGAACGGTTTGCTGAAGACGACATGCGCGGCAGCCGCGGCGCGCTCGAGGAATGGTCGCGCCGGCTGGCCATCATCGCCGGCCTGGCCGAACGCGGACAATGGCCGCAGGCGCGCGAGGCACTGAAAGACCTGCGCCAGGCCGTGGCCGTGCCGCCGCCCGCTTTTGCCGCCGAGGCGCCGCGCTCGCTCTATGACGAGGCGCGGCTGAAAGAATGGATCAGTAAGCCAGTTCGCTGAAGGCCGGATCGACCGACTTGTTCCAGCGGCCATTATACAGCTTCAGCAAGGCTTCCGCCGGCGTTTCACCGCTCTCCACGATGCGCACCAGCGGCTCGAGGAAATGCGTCTCATCCTCGCCGGCCGGCGACAGGCGCGAACGCGCCTTCAGGCCGCCCATGGCGATCTGCAGCATCTGTTCGGCGTAATATTTCAGCGGCCGGCCGCGCAGCGGCGTGTGCAAGCCGTATTTCGGCGTATCGATGCGCAGCTGCTCGCGTTCGGCCAGCGTCCAGTCGCGGCACAGGTCCCAGGCCGCATCCAGCGCGCCCTGGTCATACAGCAGGCCGACCCACAAAGCCGGCAGGGCGCAGAGCCGCGACCACGGGCCGCCATCGGCGCCGCGCATCTCCAGGAAGCGCTTGAGCCGCACCTCGGGGAACAGCGTGGTGATATGGTCAGCCCAGTCGCGCAAGGTGGGCAGTTCGCCGGGCAAAGCGGGCAGCTTGCCGGCCATGAAATCGCGGAAGCTCTGGCCCGAGGCGTCGATATAGGTGCCGTCGCGATAGACGAAATACATCGGCACATCGAGGGCATGGTCGACATAGCGCTCGAAGCTCATCGCATCGTCGAACACGAAGCCCAGCATGCCGGTGCGGTCGGGATCGGTGTCGGTCCAGATCTGGCTGCGGTAGCTCAGGAAGCCGTTCGGCTTGCCTTCGGTGAAGGGCGAGTTGGCGAACATCGCGGTGGCCAGCGGCTGCAGCGCCAGGCCGGTGCGGAATTTCTTCACCATGTCGGCTTCGGAAGAATAGTCGAGATTCACCTGCACGGTGCAGGTGCGCAGCATCATGTCGAGGCCGAGATTGCCCTTCTTGGGCATATAGGCGCGCATGATGCCGTAGCGACCCTTGGGCATCACCGGGATATCGGCGCGGCGCCATTTCGGATTGAAGCCCAGTCCCATCATGGCGAAGCCGAGTTCGCCGCCGATCTCGCGCACCTGCTTCAGATGCGTCGAGACCTCGATACAGGTCTGGTGGATGGTCTCCAGCGGCGCGCCCGACAGCTCGAACTGCCCGCCCGGTTCCAGCGTGATCGACTGGTTGTCCATCACCAGCGCGATGACCTTGCCGTTCTCTTCGACCTTCTCCCAGCCGAACCGCTGCAGCTCGGTGAGCAGGCGCTGGATGCCGACCGCGCCCTCATAGGGCAGCGGCCGGTAGTCGGCGGTGGTGTAGGCGAATTTCTCGTGCTCGGTGCCGATGCGCCAGTCGGCAGAGGGCTTGGAGCCCTGCGCCAGGTATTCGACAAGCTGCGCCTTGGACGTGATGGGCGTCTCTGGGGCCTGGGCGGGACCGGACATGCAATAAACCTCGGTGATTTTTATTATTCGTTTACGCGGGCGGGACGTCAGCGATCCCGGTTACTTCCCCCAGGATGCACAGGTCATAAGTACCGGGCATATGGGGCAGATGGAAACGGATGTCCAGTACCGGAATACCGCCGATGGATGACGGAACGACGACTAATTTCCCCCGGAATTCTCGCGGGCCGATTGTAAAATGGCCATGGCGGCAATCGCCGCCGTCTCGGCCCGCAGGATCGTCGGTCCAAGCGTGACGGGCAAGGCCTGCGGCAGGCTCATCAGACGTTCCAGTTCTTCCGGTGCGAAGCCACCCTCGGGCCCGACCAGCAGCGCCACCTTCGTCGCCGGCGGCAGGGCCTGCACAGCCGTCAGCAGCGGTTGCGCGTCCCCACCGGTATTATGGGCCCGTTCGGCACAGACCAGCAGACGGCGATCCGCCGGCCAGGCCTGCAGCAGTTTCTCCAGCGTGACCGCTTCCGCCACGTCAGGCACCGTCAGCCGCTCGCACTGTTCGGCCGCCTCGCGCGCATGGGCGAACAGCCGCTCGGCATTCACCTTCTGCATCTGCACCCGTCGGGTGATGACCGGCAGCAGACGACCGGCATTCAGCTCGGTCGCCTTCTCGACAATCATCTCGATGCGGCCCTGCTTGATCGGCGCGAAGCAGAGCCACACATCCGGCGCCGCCGGCTGCGGGCGCAGCAGCGCCTCGACGGTCAGCCGGCAGGCCTTCTTGCCGGCTTCGGCAATCGTGGCACGAAACTCGCCGTCGCGGCCGTTGAACAGCGCCACGGCTGCTCCGGCCTCCAGTCGCAGCACATGGCGCAGGTAATGCGCCTGATCCTCGGCCAGCAGGATGCCGCCGCCGATGGTCAGGTCATCGGGCACATGGAGGCGGGCTTTGACGGCGTCGGTCATTGGACTTGTGCGGGTCCCGCGGCTGGACTACAGCAGCGTTATGACAAAGCCGGCCAAGAATGACCATAGGCGCAACGTCACCGATCAGGCACCCGCGGACGCAGTGGCCGGCCACTGGGTCGAGCGCTGGCTGCCGGCCGGCCTGCGGCCCTATGCGCGGCTGTCGCGGCTGGACCGCCCCATCGGCACCTGGCTGCTGCTGCTGCCCGGCTGGTGGGCCATCGCGCTAGCCCGTCCGGCCGAGGCCGATCTGGATGTCTGGCTGATCGTCCTGTTCGGCATCGGCGCCCTGGTCATGCGCGGCGCCGGTTGCACCTTCAACGACATCGTCGACCGCGATTTCGACGGCCAGGTGGAACGTACCCGCCTGCGCCCGATTCCCTCGGGCCAGGTCAGCGTGACCCAGGCCTGGCTCTGGCTGGTTCTGCAGGCGCTGGTCGGCTTCGTCATCCTCATGCAGATGAACGGCCTCGCCATCCTGCTGGGCGTCGCCTCTCTGGGCCTGGTGGCGATCTATCCCTTCATGAAGCGCGTCACCTGGTGGCCGCAGTTCTTCCTTGGCCTGGCGTTCAACTGGGGCGCGGTGCTGGGCTATGCGGCCGTCAGTGGCCGGCTCGACTGGACCACGCTGGTTCTCTACCTGTCCGGCATCGTCTGGACGCTGGGCTACGACACCGTCTATGCGCTGCAGGACAAGGAAGACGATGCCCTGATCGGGGTGAAATCCACGGCCCGGCTGTTCGGCAGCCATGCCCGCCTGTGGATCGCCGGCTTTTACGACCTCACGCTGATCGGCCTCGCCCTGGTCGGCTGGATGGCGGCTTTAAACTGGCCCTTCTGGATCTGCCTCGGCCTGGCCGCACTGCATTTCGCCTGGCAGGTGCTGACGTTAAAGCCTGATGACAGCGCCGACTGCCTCGTGAAATTCCGGGCAAATCGCGATACCGGCCTGATCCTCTTCGTTGCCTTCTTATTGGGCTAGCGCTGCCTCAGCATAATCCTTGGCGAATAACGATGCGCCGCGTATGTTCCGGCCATGACCAAGCGCCGAATCACTCCGCAGGACTTCGCGAGCCTGTACAGCCAATACAACGCCAATCTGGCCTTCGTGGATTGCGGTCGCAAATGCGCCCCGCTGAACGGCGGACAGCCGGTCTGCTGCTCGACCGAGAACGCCATTCCGGTGGTGGACAAGGCCGAATACAAGCTGCTGAAAAGCCGCACCGATCTGTGGTTCGACTACAAGCCGAACGATGCGGTCTCGCGCAAGATCGTCAACGAGCTGACCAGTCATGCCTGCGCGGTCGAGTGCAAGGGCGCCGCCTTCTGCGAGCGCGACAACCGCACCATCGCCTGTCGCTCCTTCCCCTTCTATCCCTACCTGGACAAGGCCGGAAAATTCATCGGCCTGACCTATTACTGGGATTTCGAGGACCGCTGCTGGATCATTTCCAACATGCAGGTGGTCGAGCGCAAGTTCGTCGAGGAGATGGTTGCCGCCTTCGAGCGCATCTTCAAGCTCGACCCGGAAGAATACGAGACCATGAAAAGCCACTCGGCCACCATGCGCCGGGTCTTCAGCCGCAAGAAAAAGATCATCCCGGTGATTCATCGCGATGGCGGCTATTTCAAGATCAAGCCGAAGGATGCCGGCAAGCTGACCGCCTGCACGCCGGATGATTTCAAGAAGTTCGGCCCCTACAAGTCTGAAGCCGCCTATATCAAGGCCGTCAAGGACCTCGGCGGCAAACTCGACAAGGCGCCCAAGGGCGGCTACCTGGCACCGTAATCAGTCCTCGAACAGGAACGTGCCCAGCAGTACCCAGCGGCGGGCATTCGCCTCTTGCTTCGGTTTGGCCCGCAGCGGCGTGGTGTAATGCCAGAACGGCAGGCGATAGGCCGTGACCAGGCCGGGCTTCTGCGTCACCTCCACCATCTCGGTGAAATGCCCGGTCTTCGCATAGACCAGATACTGGTCACGCACCGCAGGCGTGGCAAAGCTGATATGCATGTCGAGATAGCCGCGCGCTGCCAGCGGTTCTTCCGGATGGTGGTCGGTATGCGGCCCGGCATAGTCGCCGGCCGCATAAGCAATCGCCTGCAGGCCATACTTCTTTCTTAAAGTCCGCCCGGCCAGCGCGGCGGCGAAGGCGCGATAGCTGTCCGAGCGCAGGCAGCCGATCAGGCCGATCTCTTTTGCCACCCGGAATGCCGCCGAGCGCGGGTTGTCCAGATGCGCGGTGCGCTGGCGCATCGTCTTGGGCAGGACTTCCGCGTAATTCTGCGTCTGCTCCCAGATCGTCTCCGGCGGGATTGGCTGCGCCATCTCGCGCAAATGCGACAGCAGCGCCCTGTCGAGCAGGGCGGTGACAGCTTTTGCCTGCCGCAGATCGACCAGGCCGTCCAGGGCCAGGAAGCGCATGCGCGGATTGGCCAATGCGCCGGCCTGCGCATGGCGGCCGGCCAGCAGGGCATCGCCCTTCACGGTCAGCAGATCAGCGAATTCAGCGGGAAAGCGGCGCATGCCTGTGGCTTAAGCCGCCCGTGAGGCAGGGTCAAGCACTGGTCTATCCAGGGCCCGCCGCCTAATCTGCCGGCCATGGAAGCCGCCTCCTCGCCGCGCGACCTGCGCATCGCCCAGATCCTGCTGTTCCTGACGCCCGCCATGTTCACCACCAACATGGTGCTGGCGCGCGCCACGGCCGGCCTGATCCCGCCGGTGGCGCTGGCCGAGATGCGCTGGCTCGGCGTTGTGATCCTGCTGCTGCCCTTCTGCTGGGCCGAGCTGTGGCGCGGCCGCGCGTCCTTACGCCGCGAACTGGGCCATCTGTTCGTGCTGGGCTTTCTCGGCATGGGCATCTGCGGCGCTGCCGTCTATTACGGTGCGTCGACCACCACGGCCACCAACATTGGTCTCATTTACGCCACCTCGCCGGTGATGATCATCCTGCTCAGCCGCCTGCTGTTCGGCGAACGCTTCTCCTTGCGCCAGGGCATTGGCACGGCCTTTGCGCTGGCCGGCGTGCTGGCGATCATCCTGCGCGGCGACCTGGCCACCATCCTGCATCTGACCTTCACGCCGGGCGACCTCATCATCCTCGGCGCCGCCGTTTCCTGGGCGCTCTACAGTGTTTTACTGAAGCACTGGCGCAGCAGTTTGAGCGTCACCGCGCGTCTGGCCGCCATCGCCTTTGCCGGCGTGGTGGTGATGCTGCCGGTGCAGGCCTTCGAACTGGCCGTGGCCGGCCCGCCGGTCTTCAACCTGCCCACCGTGGCCGCCGTGATCACGCTGATCGTGGTGCCGGGCGTCGGCGCCTATGCCACCTTCAGCTACATGACCAAGCATCTGGGCCCGAACCGCACCGGCCTGATGCTGTATCTCGCCCCGGTCTACACGGCGCTGATGGCTTGGCTCTTCCTCGGCGAGGCCTTTGCATTCTACCATTGGCTCGGCGCGGCGCTGGTTCTGCCGGGCCTCTATTTCGCCACCCACAAGCCGGACGCCGACCGGACGAAAGCTGTCTGACATGCCTTACGCCTCGCTGCGCGACTTCATGACCCAGCTGGAACAGAAGGGCCGGCTGGTGCGCGTGCGCGAGCCCGTCTCCACCGTGCTGGAAATGACCGAGATCCAGACCCGCCTGCTGGCCGAGGGCGGTCCGGCGGTGCTGTTCGAAAAACCCGTGCGCGCCGACGGCACGCCCAGCGACATCCCCGTGCTGGTGAATCTCTTCGGCACCGTCGAGCGCGTCGCCTGGGGTATGGACCGCGAACCGTCCGAACTGAAGGATGTCGGCGAGACGCTCGCCTTCCTGCGCCAGCCCGAACCGCCCGGCGGCTTCCGCGAGGCGCTCAACCTGCTGCCGCTGGTAAAAACCGTGATGGCGATGCAGCCGAAAACGGTGAGCAGCGCGCCGGTGCATGAGGTGGTGCTGCAGGGCGACGATATCGATCTCAACGCGCTGCCGATCCAGACCTGCTGGCCGGGCGAGCCGGCGCCGCTGATCACCTGGCCGCTGGTCGTCACACAAGGCCCGAGCAAAACGGATAAAACCGACCGCTTCAATCTCGGCATCTATCGCATGCAGGTGCTGAACAAGAACCAGACCCTGATGCGCTGGCTCAAGCATCGCGGCGGCGCCCAGCAGCACCAGCGCTGGAAGCAGGCCGGCAAACGCGAGCCCTTCCCCGCCGCGGTCGTCATCGGCGCCGATCCGGGCACTATTCTCGCCGCCGTGACGCCGATCCCGGAAACGCTGTCGGAATACCAGTTCGCCGGCTTGCTGCGCGGCAAGAAGGTCGAGCTGGTGGATTGCAAGACCATTCCGCTGAAAGTGCCCGCAGAAGCCGAGATCGTGCTGGAAGGCCATGTGTCGCTGGAGGATTACCGCGACGAGGGGCCTTATGGCGACCACACCGGCTATTACAATTCCGTCGAGCAGTTCCCGGTTTTCACCGTCAGCGCCATCACCATGCGCAAGGCTCCGATCTATCTCAGCACCTTCACCGGCCGGCCGCCGGACGAACCCAGCGTGCTGGGCGAGGCGCTGAACGATGTCTTCGTGCCGTTGATCCGCCAGCAGTTCCCCGAGATCGTCGACTTCTGGCTGCCACCGGAAGGCTGCTCGTATCGCGTCGCCGTGGTCAGCATGAAGAAGGCCTATCCGGGCCATGCCAAGCGCGTGATGATGGGCGTGTGGTCTTACCTGCGCCAGTTCATGTACACCAAGTGGATCATCGTGGTGGACGACGACATCAACGCGCGCGACTGGAAGGATGTGGTCTGGGCGATGTCGACCCGCATGGACCCGGCGCGCGATATTACGTTCGTCGAGCATACCCCGATCGACTATCTCGATTTCGCCTCGCCGGAATCCGGCCTCGGCAGCAAGATCGGCCTCGACGCCACCAACAAGTGGCCGCCGGAGACGAAGCGCGAATGGGGCGAGAAAATCCGCATGGATGACGATGTCATCCGCACCGTCACCGAAAAATGGTCCAAACTCGGCCTGCCCGGATCGGGCAAACCGATCTGGAAATGATCAATTCGGGTTGTCCTGTGGCCTAAGTCACAGGGCGGCCGATTGACGGCGGCGCGGTTCGCTGCTGCAATCCGCACCACAGGGACGCTTAAAACAGGGAAGACCGGAGTCAATGGGGCTGTTCCAACGCCTGCATGACTGGATGCACACGCGGGTTTGCGGCGGCTGGCACAAGGCCCAGCCCGATCCCGCCGAAGCCGCGCGTCTGGAAACCGCCTTCCGTGCCGAGGAATACGATGCCCTGCGCATGACCATGGGTCTGCGCTTCGCCGTCTGCTTCGTCGTCGCCTGCATTCTGAGCGTCGAGATGGGCTTCCCGCTGGCGCTGAACTACTACGGCTATCTCGGCGCCTTTGCCTTTTCGTCCTACCTGCAGATGCTGATGCGCAGGCCCGGCATCGACCGGCCCTGGATGCACTGGCTGTTCCCCTTCATCGACATGGCGCTGCTGGTGGCCGCCATCGCGCTGCCCAATCCCTTCGACCTCAACCCGCTGCCGGCGCCGATGCGGCTCGGCTTCGACACCATCCTCTATGTGACGCTGTTCGTGGTGCTCTCGGCGCTCGGCCAGTCGCCACGCGCCGTGCTCGCCACCACCGTGGCCGCCCTGTTCTGGTGGAGCCTGGGCACCGTCTATGTCGTCATGCAGGACGGCGTCACCTTCGGCAGCCGCTTCGACAACATCCTGCATATGCCGGTGGGCGAACGCATTGCCTATATCCTCGACCCCTGGAATGTGCGGCTGGGTGAGTTCCTGCCGCGCCTGATCCTGGTCGCCATGATCGGCGGCCTGCTGGCCGTCTCGGTGCAGCGTGGCCGCTACCTGATCGCGCGCCAGGTGGAAAGCGAACGCGCCCGCCGCAATCTCTCGCGCCATTTCTCGCCGCATATGGCTGAGGAACTGTCGCAGATGGACGATGCCATGGGCCAGGTCAAGCAGCTCGATGCCGCCGTGCTGTTCGCCGATATCGTCGGCTTCACCCAGATCGCCGACGACCATACGCCGGAGCAGACCATCGGCATCCTGCGCGAGGTGCACCAGCGCCTGTCGCGCGCCGTCGCCGACAATGCCGGCACGCTGGATAAATATCTCGGCGACGGCATCATGGCCTCCTTCGGCACGCCGCGTGCCGGCCCGCGCGATGCCTCGGCCGCCCTGCTGGCCGCCCGCGCCATGCTGCGCGAGATGGATCACCTGAACCGCCAGCGCAAGCTGCTGCGCCAGGTGCCGCTGCATCTGGCCGTCGGCGTCCATTACGGCCCGCTGACGCTCGGCAATATCGGCGACGAGACCCGGATCGAATACGCCCTGATCGGCGAGACGGTGAATGTGGCGCACCGGCTGGAACAGATGACCCGCACGCTGAACGCCCAGCTCTGCCTGAGCCAGGCTTTCATCGACAAGCTGGGCGAGGAGACCCGTGGCGATCTGGGCGCCGTGCGCGATCTGGTGGCGCTGAAGCCCCAGCCGATCCGCGGCCTGCGCGACCGCATGGTGCTGTGGATCCTGGCCCGCCCGCCGGTGACTCCCGGGGTGACGCCGGAAGCCGATGCGCCCGACGCGGTGCCGACCATCCACTGACCGGTCAGAAATGGGACCCGCGGATCAACTCCGCGGGTGACTGTTCTTGTTTAGCGGGCCAATTCCATCCATTTGTCATACGCGGGCTTGACCTGCGTATCCCATTCTTGCCAGCCTGCCCCGATGATCTTCCGTCCGCCCCAACCCTCCCAGCGCGACCTGCTGCCCTGGTGGCATCCGGCCAGCCTGATGCGTGCCGCCTGGAATCTGGTGTTTTCCGTGGCGCTGGGCGCCGGGATCGGCTTCCTGCTGCTGGAACTGGCGGCCCAGATCGCGGCCCGGATCACCGGCGAGGACTGGCGCGTCTGGCAGGATGCGCTCAGCCCGCTGGCCTGGGTGGTCGGTTGTTTTGTCGCCATCGTTGCATATATGTCTTACAGGATGGACGATAAGGCCGACTGACCTGTCGGTCCCGCGTCCTGCCTTCCGTCCCCGATCTTCGAGCACCGCACCATGTCCGATACCGCCCAGCGTGCCGCCAAGGCACAGACCATCGTCGCCGACCTGATCGCGGCCGCCCGCAGGGCGGGCGCCGACGGGGCAGATGCGATGTATCACGAGTCCCGCTCGCTCGGCGCCGGCGTGCGGCTGGGCCAGCCCGAGGATGTCGAGAGTTCGGAAAGCCGCGAGCTTGGTCTGCGCGTGCTGGTCGGCCGGCAGCAGGCCTGCGTCTCCACCACCGTTTTCACCGCTGCCACCCTGGACGACCTGGTCGCCCGCGCCGTCAGCATGGCGCGCGCCGCGCCCGAGGACAAATTCTGCGGCCTGCCCGATGCGGCGCAGCTCGCCACCCAGCCGCAGGATTTCGACATCTTCGACAGTGTCGAACTGGAAATGCCGCAGCTGCTGGAACGCGCCCGCGAAGCCGAGGCCGCCGCCATGGCGGTGCCCGGCGTGACCAATTCCGATGGCGGCAGCGCCGGCCGCGCCTTTTCCATGACCGCCTATGCCAACACCGCCGGCTTCAACGGTGCCGGCTGGATCGGCTGGCACAGCGTCTCGGCTTCGGCCATCGCCGGCAAGGATACCGGCATGGAAACCGATTACGATTCCGAAGTGCGCACGCATCTGTCCGACCTGCCCTCGCCCGAGAGCATCGGGCGCAAGGCCGGCGAGCGCGCGGTGAAGCGGCTCAACCCGCGCAAGCTCGACAGCAAGCCGATGCCGATCGTCTACGATCCGCGCGTGGCCTCGGGCCTGGTCGGCCATCTGCTCGGCGCCATCAACGGCGCATCCGTGGCCCGTGGCACATCCTTCCTGAAAGACCGGCTCGGCGAGATGGTATTTGCGCCCGGCATCACCATCGTCGACGATCCGCACCGGCCGCGCGCCTTCCGCTCCTGCTGGTTCGACCTGGAAGGCGTGGGCACCGCCACCCGCAACCTCATCGACGATGGCCGCCTCACCACCTGGCTGCTCGATTGCGCCACCGCGCGCCAACTCGGCATGCAGAGCACCGGCCATGCCTCGCGCGGCACATCCTCGCCGCCCTCGCCCTCGGCCTATAACCTGCACCTGCAGCCCGGCAGCCTGTCGCCCGCCGAACTCATGGCCGATATCAAGGAAGGCGTCTATGTCACCCAGCTGATCGGCATGGGCGTCAACGGCGTGACCGGCGATTACAGCCGCGGCGCGTCCGGTTTCGTGATCCGCGACGGCCAGATCGCCGAGGCGGTGTCGGAAATCACCGTCGCCGGCAACCTGAAGCAGATGTATGCCCAGCTCACCCCCGCGAACGATCTGGTGTTCCGCGGCGGCATCGATGCCCCCACCCTGCGGGTCGAGGGCATGACCGTCGCCGGGCGCTGACGGCCAAAGCCATGACATCCTTCCGGCAGGACCACGAACTGATGACGGCCGCCGTGCGCGAGGCCGGTGCATTGGCGCTCGGCTATTTCACCAATGGCGTGAAGTCCTGGAACAAGAAGCCCAACGACCCGGTCTCGGAAGCCGATCTGGCCGTCGACAAACTGCTGCATGAGCGGCTGGCTGCCGCACGGCCCGATTACGGCTGGCTCAGCGAGGAAAGCGAACGCCGTGCGGCGAAAGCCGGCAGCGTCTGGGTCATCGACCCGATCGACGGCACCCGCGCCTTCATCGAGGGCAAGCCCGAATTCACCGTCTGCGTCGCCCTGCTGCAGGACGGCCAGCCGGTGCTGGCCGCCATCTACAATCCGGCCAGCGAGGAATTCTTCGAGGCCACGGCGGGCGGTGGCGCCAAGCTGAATGGCAAGCCGATCCAGACCTCGGGCCATGCCAGCCTGAAGGAAGCGCGCTTCCTCGCCTCGCGCCGCACCTTCGAGAAGCATGGCTGGCTCAGCCGCGCCGCCAAGGCCGATTTCGGCTACCGCAATTCGATTGCCTATCGTATGGCGCTGGTGGCGGCCGGCAAATTTGACGCCGCCATCAGCCTGACGCCGAAAAGCGACTGGGATATAGCCGCCGCCGACCTGCTGGTGCGCGAGGCCGGCGGTCGGGTCAGCACCGCCGACGGCGTGCTGCTGGACTATGCCAGCGCCGATCACCGGCATCCGTCCGTGATCGCCACCGGCGCCTATGTCTTCGATGACCTTGTCGATCTGCTGAAGACGCGCAAATCGTGACGGCGCGGCGTCAGCCGCTCCTGAGCCCGGGCAGCAGGTCCAGCATCGCCTCCAGCAGGTCGCGGCGGCGGAAGGGTTTGGTCAGCAGGGGCCAGTCCCCGTCGGATCGGTCGCCGCGGGACCTGGTCATGCGCGGGTCGGAATAGCCCGACATCAGCAGCACCTTCATATCCGGCCGGAGCTTTGCCGCCGCCTCGGCGAGCTGGCGACCATCCATGCCGCCCGGCATCACGATATCCGACAGCATCAGGTCGAATTTCACATCGCTCTGCAGATGCACGAGGGCAGTGGCGGCGTCGACCGCTTCCATCACCTCGCAACCGATCTGCCTCAATTGCTGGTTGGCCACCTGCCGCAGATCGGCATTGTCCTCCACCAGCAGAACCATGATTTCCCGAGACAACGCCATGGCACCGGCCTCCACAGGGATTTCCTTGCTTTCGGCGTCGCCATCCGCATAGGGCAGGTAAAGGCGGAACGTGGTGCCTTTGCCAAATTCGGAATAGCAGGTGATGTGACCGCCGGACTGCTTCACAAAGCCATAGACCATACTGAGGCCCAGGCCCGAACCCTTACCCACCTCCTTGGTGGTGTAAAACGGCTCGAATATCCGCTTGAGGACGTCGTCCGGCATGCCGGTGCCGGTATCGGAAACGCAGAGCACGACATAGCGCCCGCGCGGAATTTTGGTTCCATCTTCCTGCAGGCTCTCGGTATCGAGAATCCGGTTGGAAACATCGACCTCCAGGATGCCGCCGCCGGGCATGGCATCGCGGGCATTGACGCCGAGATTGATGACGCTGGCCTGCAGCTGGCTCGGATCCACCAGCACCGGCCAGACCTCGGGCGCCACCTTCGACTTCACCACGATATGCTCGCCCAGCGTCCGTTTGAGCAGGCTGAGGATATTGCCGATCTCGTCGCCCAGGCGCACGACCTCCGGCGCCAGCGGCTGCCGCCGGGCATAGGCCAGCAGGCGCTTGTTCAGTTCCGCACCCTGCAGGGCGGCCGCCAGGGCTGAGTCCGCGTAGCCCTTCAAAACCGGATCGTCCTCCACGGCATCGAGGATGAAATCCATATTGCCGATCACGACACCCAGCAGATTGTTGAAGTCATGCGACAGGCCACCGGTCAGCTGGCCGATCGCTTCCATTTTCTGGGCCTGGGCGAACTGCCGCTCGACCAGCCGGCGATCCGTTTCATCCTGGAAGATCACCACGGCGCCGTCGATATGGCCTGCTTCATCATGCAGCGGCGCGAAAGACGCCCGCACCTCCAGCAGCCGGCCATCCTTGTGCAGGCGATGCAGGTCGACATGGGTCAGCGTCTCGCCGTTGAAAACCCTGGCGACATAGGCCTGCGCCCTCGGGAATTCTTCCGGCGGCACGATGGGCGGAATCTGGCCGATCACCTCTGCGGCCGAATATCCGAAGACTTTCTCGGCGGCAGGACTCCAGAACAGCGCGCGCATGTCCCGGGCCAGGCAGACGATGGGAACCGGCGAGGCCGCGATCAGGGCCTCCATGCGCGCCAGCGTCGCCGCGATGCGCTGCTCGCTGCGGAACAGGGCCTTGCTGCGCTCCTCCACTGCATCCGCCAGCTGGTCCAGCCCCTGGCCCAGCAAGCCGATCTCGCCGCGGATATAGGGCGGTCCCAGCCGGGCCCGCTGGTCGCCGCCCGCATAGCGCCGCACCGATGCCAGCACAGCCTGGATCGGCCGGGTCAGTGCACGCTCGGCAAAAACAAAGCCCAGAACCGCCACGAGAATGGTGAACAGAATGTAAGGCGTAATCAGCGTTCTCAGGGTCTGCAGGGCCTGCTCGGCCGCGGTATCCGCGTTTATCCCGGCCAGCAGGTGGAAGGTCGCCTGCCCGCCGAGGATGATCGGCATGATGTTGAAATGGCGCTCCACACCGTCGACATCCGCGGCTGTGGCCCGGCTTTCGCTGCCTTTCGCCGCCTGCCACAGCGCCGGCGGCGTTTCCCGGTCCAGATTCACGTCGTTATTCGCGCCCGTATGCACCACCATCCGGCCGGCGGCATCCAGCATCATCAGGATCGTGTTGTCGGTATCGGCCGCCTCCAGACGCAGGACACCGGCCAGCCACACCAGGTCGATGGAAGAGAAAACGACGACCGGCCTTTCATTCGGCGTATCGATGCGCATCGCACTGACCAGAACCGGACGCTTGCTCAGTCTGCCATAGGTCACCTGGAAGAAAGACCGGCGCCCGTTCTGCAGCTCCTGGAACCAGTCGCGATCTCCGATCGAGGCCACCGTCTCGCCGGAGCGCGTTCCCACGCACAGGATCTCGCCATCGAGAGACGCGATCCCCATGGTCAGATAACGCGCCTGTTCATGGAGAAAACTGAATATATCGCTCCTGCACTGCTCGGGATTGAAACGCAGACCATGGGCCAGGCGCGCCATCAGGTGAAGATGTCCGACCTGGGCATCGATGATGCGGCTGGCCGAAGCGGTCGCACGGGCTGCCAGATACAACCCGTCCTGGTCGATCTTGCGTTTCAGGGACTGATAGTGAAACCAGGTGTTGCCCATGATGATCAGCAGCGTCCCGGCCAGGACCAGGATGAGAAAGCTGACGACCTTGGCCCGGAGACTGAATATTCGTTCCGACTTGTCGTCCGATGCGACAGGAAAACCGCTCACGTCCCGACCCCCAGCATCCGGATATAGAGATCGTCGAGGCCGAAATGCTCGACCATTTTCAGTCCGGCCGCCGGCGAGGCAACAGGATCGCCCGCGATATAGGTAAAGCCGGCCGCCACGGCGGCGGCGGTCAGGCTGAGTGACGGCGAGCCCTGCAGGTAGGTTTCAAAGCGGGCCTTCTGAGCCGCCGCCGCGAAGCCGTTCAGCAGCGCGATCGTTTTCGTTTCGTCGCTGGGCCGCGCGGCCAGACGCAGGCCGCAGACCTTGATGCCCGCATCCCGCATGATCGTGAAGGGTGTCTCGGTCGGCTGGACCTGCACAATCACAGACCGGCAGAGCTGCTTGATTCCGGTGGTGACATCGATCAGCCGGACGCCGGGAATGCCCTTGGGCAGACCGACGAATTCCACGATCAGGTGCTTGCGGGTATCGGCAGGCAGGCTCCTGATTTCCTGTAAATACTCCGTACGCGTTGCAGCAGATGCGACCGTCTCGTAGTGCACCGGCAGCGAGACCAGCGCGCGCAATCCTGCATTCAGCAGGTCGCCCAGGTCCTGCGCTACGCGCTGCAGGGCCATATGGTCTGCATCCAGATGATGCCGCAGCGCCGAAAGGCTGCCGGCCTCCCCGGCATCACCGCCGGTTACGGCAAGGCCGCGCGTTGTGGCGACATAGGTTGAAATTGCATGCCGTCGTATGTCCCACATCGGCAGATACTGCATTGCCGCATCAGACTCGCTGACCGCTTTATCTGGATTTCCGGGAATTTCGTCTGAGACAACGCGGTCTTCTGCAGCGCTTGCCGCGCCGCACTCTGTCTGGCTTGTGCCAGTATTCTTCTCTGCGCGCGCGCGATCCTGGACCAGGACATTCCCCGTTTATCAGTTTGTTATGGGGCGCTCTCAGAAAAATCATCGTACTGTTTTTTTGAATATTGCAATCTGCAGGGATGAAATCCAGCGAGAATATCAACCGCACCTCGTTGTTACCTGAGGACAAAGAATGAAGGCGCTTGTCATCGACGATGAACCCGGTATGCGCGCGCTGATTACCGCCGTTCTGAAAGAAGCCGGTTACACCGTGGCCGAAGCCGCGGATGGTCGCATCGGCATGGCCCTGATGCAGGCGGATCCGGCCGATCTGGTGGTGACCGATATCATCATGCCGAACCAGGAGGGGGTCGAAACGATCCGTATGATGCGCAAGCAATATCCGGAAACCCAGATCGTCGCCGTCTCCGGCGGTGGCCGCACATCGAATTTCGATTTCCTGCGGATCGCACAACAGTTCGGCGCCGTGGCGACACTGGAAAAGCCGTTCCGGAAACAGCAGCTTCTCGAGTTGATCCGGACGCTACCGGGAAAATCCGTCGAGCCCTGACCCGCAGTCGGGTGATGCCTTGCAGATTTTGCCGGGCGCATCGGCCACAGCGCGAAGGCGGCGGCCGATGCTGACAATATCTGAACCCGGGGTTTAGGACTTGGCGTTCTTGGCCGCAAGCTCGTCGCGCATGCGGTCGAAATGCTCGGCCACCGCTGGGGTCACCGCGTCGCCGAAATCTTCCATCTCGTAGAACGGGCGAATTTCGATCTCGCTCGGCCCCATCATCGGATTGGGGCAGCGCTTCACCCATTCGACGGCCTCGGCCATGTCCTTCACCGTCCAGATCCAGAAGCCGGCCACCACTTCCTTGGTTTCGGCGAACGGCCCGTCGATGACGGTGCGGCTGGCGCCATCGAAGGCGATCCGCTTGCCCTTCGACGAAGGCTGCAGGCCATCGCCGCTCTGCATGATGCCCGCCTTGATCAGCAGTTCGTTGTACTTGCCCATGGCCTCGAACAGTTCGGCCGGGGGCATGATGCCTGCTTCGCTGTCCTTGGTCGCCTTCACCAACACCATCACGCGCATTGTCTGTCTCCTGTTGATCCGTGGCGGCCGTATCGGCGGCCCATGCCCACAGGACGCTGGCGGCCAAACCGATCCGACACCCGGTCTGAAATTTTTGGCCCGCGCACGTAACGCCTGAAGACGCGCGCCTTCCCGGATCTTGACTTTATTCCTTTATAATGTACACTATATGTTCCATATTGTCAATGCGCCGATCTGCCGCTGATGAAAATCGTGAATACGAAGATATGCACGGGTATGAACGGCCCGTCTGGACAACGAGCGCGCGATCAAGACGCGATAAGACGGAATAAGCCCGAATAAGGATCGCATAAGCCGGTTTAAGCCCCGAACAAGACTCAACAGAGGCCGGATAAGACGAAATAAGCACCGAATAAGACGAGATAAGCCGGAATGGCCAAGCCATTACGTCGTGCGGATGCAGATGGCCCGCCGGACGACTACGTCGTCCGGACCCAGATGGCGTTGTCGTGGAAGGCGGCACCGCCATTGGGCTGGGCCGCATCGGCGCCGGTCAGCGCATTGATGCCCATGCCGTCGACGAAGGCTTTGTGCGGCCAGATGCTTTCCACCACGGTCACGCCGCGCTGTACGCCCTTGTACAGCTTGGCATGGATGCGGATATTGCCGCGGCGGTTGCCGATACGCACCAGATCGCCATCGGCGATGCTCAGGCCCGCCGCGTCGTCCGGATGGATGAACAGCGTCGGGCGGTGTTCCTTCTTGGTCGAGGTCGGCGTCTCGGTGAAGCTGGTGTTGAGGAAGTTGCGCGCCGGCGAAGTGATCATGCGGAAGGGATGCTCCGCCGTCGCCGTCTCGATGCTGAGCCAGTGATCGGGCAGCGCCGGCATGCCGGCAGGATTCGGACCCATCGCCGCCCAGTCGGGCTTGAAGCGGAACTTGCGGTCTGGCCAGTTGAACCCGTTGAGGAAATGCGCGGTGTCGAATTCGGGCTGGCAGTCATGCCATTTCTGTGCCCGCAGCGTCGCCACATCGGGCCAGTGTGACGCCTTCAGCGTGGCTTCCACGATCTCCTCGGCGGTCATGTCGAAGCCGGCATGTTTCGCGCCCAGGCGTCTGGCCAGCTCCGAGATGACATAATGATTCTCGCGCGCCTCGCCCGGCGCTTCCACCAGCTTCGGCCCCAGCAGGATATGCTGCTGTCCGCCGGCCTGGTAGATGTCGTCATGCTCGGTGAACATGGTGGCCGGCAGCACGATATCGGCCATCTTCGCGGTCGCGGTCATGAACTGCTCATGCACGCAGACGAACAGGTCCTCGCGTTCGAAGCCCTGCTTCACCAGCCAGGATTCCGGCGCCACTTCCATCGGATTGGTATTCTGGATCAGCAGCGCCTTGACCGGGCCGCCATGCCGTAGCGCTTCCGGATCGCCGGTCAGCACCGGGCCGATCTGCGACTGGTCGAGCAGGCGGACCTTCGGGTCCACCGCATCCAGCCCGTCGATCAGGGTCTTGTTCCAGTTGAAGATGGCGCCGTTGTTGTGGAAGGCGCCGCCGCCCTCGTATTTCCAGGCGCCGGTGACCGAGGCGATGCAGGTGGCGGCATGCATGTTGACCGCGCCGTTGCGGCTGCGGGCGAAGCCGTAGCCGAGCCGGAAGTAATGCCGGCGGCGCTCGCCCAGCAGATGCGCGAAGGCCTCGATCTCGGCAGCCGGAATGCCGGTGATGGCCTCGGCCCAGACGGGATCGCGCGACTGCAGATGCGCCTCCAGCTCGGCCGGCGCATCGGTGTAGCGCGCCATGTAGTCGCGGTCGGCGAGGTTGTCGCGGAACAGCACATGCATCACCGCGCAGGCCAGCGCACCGTCGGTGCCCGGCTTCACGATCAGGGCGATGTCGGCCTGTTCGGCGGTGGCGTTGCGATAGGCGTCGATCACCACGATCTTGGCGCCGCGCTCTTTGCGGGCGCGGATCGCATGGGTCATCACGTTGACCTGGGTATGCACCGCGTTGGTGCCCCAGATGACGACCAGGTCGCTCTTGGCCATCTCGCGCGGATCGGGGCCGCTCAGGTGCCCGGTCGCGGCGATGAAGCCGGCGCGCGCCAATGTGACGCAGATGGTGGAATGCTGGCCGGAGTATTTCTTCACATGGCGCAGGCGATTGATGCCGTCACGCTGCACCAGGCCCATGGTGCCGGCATAGTAATAGGGCCAGACGCTTTCGCTGCCGAAGTCGCGCTCGGCCGCCAGCATGGCCTCGGCCGTGCGGTCCAGCGCCTCCTCCCAGGAGATCGGCGTGAACTGGCCGCTGCCCTTCGGGCCGGTGCGCAGCAGCGGCTGCAGCACGCGCTCCTTGTGGTTGGCGCGTTCGGCATAGCGCGCCACCTTGGCGCAGATCACACCCGCCGTGTAGCTGTTGTCCTCGGCCCCGCGCACCTTGCCGATGCGGCCGTCCGGCAGCAGCTCGATCTCCAGCGCGCAGGTCGACGGGCAGTCATGCGGGCAGGCGCTGTGGCCGACTTTTTTGGCTGGGGCAAAAGGCGCGTTCATCTCAGTCTGGCTGGGCTCAGGTCCTTCTCGGTCAGGCCGAGATCAGTCACATCCTGCGGCAAAGCCCGGCCCTGCGCCAGCGCCGATGCAACCCGGGCCATGGCGGCGGAGGTCTGGATACCATAGCCGCCCTGCCCCGCCAGCCAGAAGAAACCGGATTTCTGTTTGTCGAAGCCGCAAACCACCGTGCGGTCGGCGACGAAGCTGCGCAGGCCCGCCCATTTGGCGGCCAGGCGGCGAACCTGGAGCGTCGACACCGTCTCCAGCCGGTCGACCGCAATGGCGATGTCCATCTCGTCGGGCTGGGCGTCGGTCGGCTCGGAGTCCGTCTCGTCGCAGGGCGACAGCAGGATGCGGCCGGCGTCAGGTTTGAAGTACCACTCCTCGTCGGCATCGATCACCATCGGCCAGGCATGGATGTCGGCACCAGCCGGCGGATCGAAGGTGACGGCCGTGCGGCGCTTGGGCTTCAGGCCGATGGGGGTCGCACCGGCCATCGCGCCGATCACATCGGCCCAGGCACCAGCGGCGTTGATGACCACCGGCGCGCTGAAACTGCCCTTGCTGGTCTCGACCTGCCAGTCGCCATTGATCTGGGACAGACCGGTGACTTCCGCATCGGTGATCATCCGGCCGCCGGCAGCGGTCATGCCGCGCAGCAGGCCGTTATGCAGGGCATGGACCTCGATATCCATGGCGTCGGGTTCGGCCAGCGCGCCGCCGCTGACGGCTTCGGGCTTCAGTACCGGCATCATTGCCTGGGTCTCGGCTGCGCCCAGACGCTTCACCGTCGGCACCAGCTTGCGCATGTCGTCGTATTTGCGGTCCAGTTCGGTGGCCTGTTCGGCGCTGCCGATATGCAGCGCGCCGCGCGGCGTCAGGATCGGCACGGAAGCGAAACCCGCCGGCGGGTTCATCAGGAAGTCGCGGCTGGCCACCGTGAGCGCGCGGATCGGCGCATTGCCATAGGTCTCGGCGAACAAAGCCGCCGAGCGGCCGGTGGTGTGATAGCCCGGCTGGCTCTCGCGTTCCAGCAGCACCACCGTCTTGCCGGCGCGCGCCAGTTCATAACCCGCGCCGGCGCCGGCGATACCGCCGCCGATAATCACAACGTCGCAACGATCCGTCATGCGGTCCTCTTCCAGTCGTGGGGAGCGCCGCGGCCGTCTTTCGCGCCGTCAGCGACTCACCGGACTATAGGACTCGCGGCAGGGCAGTACCAATGCCTTCAGGACATGGCCCGATACTGCGCCGTGTGTCTTCTACTCACACACCGCCAAAGCACAGGTATTTCAGCTCGACAAAGCTGTCGATGCCGTATTTCGAGCCTTCGCGGCCATGACCGGATTCCTTGATGCCGCCGAACGGCGCTTCCGCCGTGGAGATCAGGCCCTCGTTGATGCCGACCATGCCGTATTCCAGCTTCTCGGCCACACGCCAGGCGCGACCGATGTCGCGGCTGTAGAAATAGGCGGCCAGGCCATAGACCGTATCGTTGGCCAGCCGGATCGCATCGGCCTCGTCCTTGAACTTGTAGACCAGCGCGACGGGCCCGAAGATTTCCTCCTGCGCGGAATCCATCTGCGTGGTCGCATCGACGATCACGCTGGGCTGATAGAATGTACCACCCAGTTCGTGTCGTTCACCGCCGACCAACACCTTGGCACCCTTGGCCTTGGCATCGGCGACCAGACGCTCGACCTTGTCCAGCGCATCGGTATTGATCAGGGGGCCCTGGTTGACGCCCTCGGTAAAGCCCGGGCCGGTCTTCAGGGTCTTCACGGCTGCGGTCAGCTTCTTGGCGAAGGCATCGTATACGCCCTCCTGCACGAAGAAGCGATTGGTGCAGACGCAGGTCTGGCCGGTGTTGCGGTATTTCGAGATCATCGCACCGGCGACCGCCGCGTCGATATCGGCATCATCGAAGACGATGAACGGCGCATTGCCGCCCAGTTCCAGCGACAGTTTCTTCAGCGTGTCCGAACTCTGGCGCATCAGGATCTTGCCGACTTCGGTCGAGCCGGTGAAGGAGACCTTGCGCACGATGGGATTGGTAGTCAGCTCGGTACCGACTTCGGCACCATGGGACGAGGTGATGACGTTGAACACGCCTTTGGGGATGCCGGCCTCGGCGGCCAGATGCGCCAGCGCCAGGGCACAGAGCGGCGTGTCCTCGGCCGGCTTGACCACCACGGTGCAGCCGGCGGCCAGCGCCGGCGCCACTTTGCGGGTGATCATGGCGATGGGGAAATTCCACGGCGTGATCGCGGCGACCACGCCGATCGGCTGCTTGATCACGACGATGCGTTTATCCGCCGCGTGGCCGGGGATGGTATCGCCATAGATGCGGCGGCCTTCCTCGGCGAACCACTCGACGAAGCTGGCGCCATAGGCCACTTCACCCTTGGCCTCAGCCAGCGGCTTGCCCTGCTCCAGCGTCATCAGCGCGCCGAGGTCTTCCTGATGCTGCAGGATCAGGTCATTCCACTTGCGCAGGATTGCCGCGCGCTGTTTGGCGGTCAGTCCGGCCCAGCCGGGGCCGGCGGCATGGGCGGCCTCGATGGCGCGCTTCGTCTCGGCCTTGCCCATATCCGGCACTTCGGCGATCAGGGCGCCATCGGCCGGATTGGTTACCTTGAAGCTCTTGCCGCTGTCCGCGCCTACCCAGGCCCCGTCGATATAGGCCTGACGGCGCAGCAGGTCGGCATGTTTGAGATGGGTCATGGCGAGGCTCCTTTTGCTTTGCGCGAAACGGTAGCGTCCCAAAGGCCGCGCTTCCAGAGGCAGGCTGTGACCGGAGCGTAATTTTGCCGGCTATTTCGCCAGGCGCCCGTCGCTCAGGGCGCGGGTCTCAAATGGAAAGACGATGCTGCGGTCAGATTTCAGCGGCGCGGCCTTGCCCTTGTCCTTGTAATCGATGCGGCCGAGCAGGTCGCGGATCAGGTTCAGGCGGGCGGTTTTCTTGTTATTCGCCGAAACGATGGTCCAGGGCGAAGCCCGTGTGCTGGTTTTCGCCAGCATGGCGTCCCGCGCCCGGCTGTAATCTTTCCAGCGTTTCAGCGCCGCTTCGTCGATGGGGCTGATCTTCCACTGCTTGAGCGGATCCTTGCGCCGGTCATCCAACCGTCGTTTCTGCTCGGCACGGTCGATGTCGAGATAATATTTGAACAGGTGGATGCCGGAACGGATCAGCATATCTTCAAAAACCGGGACATCCCGCAGGAATCGCTTGTACTCCTCGTCGCTGCAGAATCCCATGACGCGCTCCACACCGGCGCGGTTGTACCAGCTTCTGTTGAACAGCACGAAATCGCCGCCGGCCGGCAGATGCGCCACATAGCGCTGGAAATACCACTGGGTGTCTTCGCGGTCGGACGGCTTGCCCAGCGCCACCACCCGCGATTCACGCGGGTTCATATGCTCGAGGATGACCCGAATCATGCCGTCCTTGCCGGCACCATCGCGCCCTTCCAGCAGGACCAGCAGTTTCCCGCCCGTATTGATCAGATGGCGCTGCAGCCGTACCAGCTCGATCTGCAGGTTCCGCAGCTGATCGTCGTAGGTCGCCACGGCCGGCTTGCTGCTCACATCCCCTCCGGCAACGGGATGAACTCGGTTTCGCCCGGCACCTTGGCCCAGTTGCCGGCGCGCCAGTCGGCCTTGGCCTGCTCGATGCGGTCCTTGGACGACGAGACGAAGTTCCACCACAGATGCCGTTCGCCATCCAGCGGCGCGCCGCCCAGCAACATCAATCGCGCCGCACCGCGGGCCACGATCTTCGGGTCGGTGCCCGGCTTGAGCACCAGCATGGTGCCGCTTTCATAAACCTGGCCATCCAGGATCACTTCACCGATGGCGACATAAACCGCACGCTCCTCGTAGTCCTGCGGCAGCGGCACGGTCGCGCCATCGCTGAGCTGGGCATCGATATAGAACATCGGCGCGAAGGTCTGCGGCGGTGCTTCGGCACCGAAGGCCTTGCCGGCGATCAGGCGCAGGCGGGCGCCCGGCTTTTCGATCTCCGGCAGGCTGCTCGCCGGATGATGGTGGAAGGTCGGTTCGGTTTCCTCATGGCTCTGCGGCAGCGCGAACCAGGACTGGATGCCATGCAGGCCAGCGCCGCTTTTGCGGATCTCGTCGCGGGTCCGTTCGGAATGGGCGATGCCGCGGCCGGCCACCATCCAGTTGACGTCGCCGGGCCGGATCGGCTGCACCACGCCCAGACTGTCGCGATGCATGATCTCGCCCTCGAACAGGTAGGTGACGGTGGCCAGCCCGATATGCGGATGCGGCCGCACGTCCAGACCCTGGCCGGGCTCGAACCGGGCCGGACCCATATGGTCGAAGAAGACGAACGGGCCAACATGCCGGCGCTTGGCCACCGGCAGGACGCGGCGGACGGTGAAGCCGTCCCCCAGATCGCGCAGGCGCGGCACGATCAGCATATCGACGGAATCAGGCAGGGCGGCTTCGGACATCGGGACCTCATCTGGAGAGCCCCGAGACTAGCGCGATCCGTTCAGCCCTGCCAGCAGTCGCCTCCGGCTGCACCGCCCGTCCGCGCCAGAAATAAAACCATGGGAAACGGTCGGCCTGAATCAGTGGGTGGGGCCGAGGATCAGGTTCGGCAGGAACAGCGAGAACTGCGGCACATAGGTGACCAGGAACAGGGCGGCGATCAGGGCGCCGTAGAAGGGCCAGATCGTCTTCATCACATGGCCGATCGACACTTCACCGATGGCGCAGCCGACGAACTGCGTGGTACCGACCGGTGGCGTGTTCAGGCCCAGCGCGCAGTTGATCAGCATCAGCATGCCGAACTGCACCGGACCCATGCCGTACTGCATGCAGATCGGCAGGAAGATCGGCGTGCAGATCAGGATGGTCGCCGCCATGTCGAGGAAGGTGCCAAGCACGAACAGGATCAGGTTGACCAGGAAAAACATCATCCACGGATTGGTGGTGATGCTGGCCAGCGCCTGGCCGGTCAGATCGGCGACACTGTACAGGCTGATCAGGTAGCCAAAGGTGTTCGATACGCCGATCAGCAGCAGCACGATGCCGGTGGTCTTGACGGCCTTCGCCGCCGCCTTGATCAGCTGCTGCCAGGTCAGCGACTTGTAGAGCAGCGTCGCCAGCAGGATGGCATAGACCACCGCGATGGCCGCAGATTCGGTGGCCGTGAACACGCCGGTCAGGATGCCGGTGATAATGATCACCACCACGAACAGGCCGGGTATCGCCGCCGCACCCGAGCGCAGCACGACAGGCCAGCCCGGGAAGGTGCCGGCCGGATAGCCGCGCTTGATCGCCACCAGATAGGCGGCCACCAGCATGCAGAGCGTGAGCAGGGCCGCCGGGATCATGCCAGCCACGATCAGCGCCGCGATCGATACCTTGCCGCCGGCGGCCAGCGAGTAAATGATCATATTGTGGCTGGTCGGCATCAGCGCGCCGACGAGCGAGGCATGGGTGGTGACGTTGACGGCGTAGTCCGCGTCATACCCTTCCTTCTTCATCATCGGAATCATCACGGCGCCCATGGCCGAGACATCGGCGACCGGCGAACCGGAGACGCCGCCGAACAGCGTGCAGGCCACCACATTCGACATGCCGAGGCCGCCGCGGATATGGCCGACAAGGTTCTTGGCGAATTTCACGATGCGGTCGGCGACGCCGCCGTAGAGCATCAGTTCACCGGCGAAGATAAAGAACGGGATCGCCAGGAAGGAAAAGATGTTCATGCCGGCAGCCATGCGCTGGAACACCACGGCCAGCGGCAGGCCTTCATAAACGATGGTGGCGATGGCCGAGAGACCGATGGCGAAGGCGACGGGAACGCCGAGAACCAGGAAGCCGAAGAAGCTGACGGCCAGAATTGTCAGTGCCATGACGGGCGAACCTCTTTGCCCGCGATCAGGGCCAGGATGTGCTCAAGCGAGAACAGGGTGATCAGCACGCCGGCGAGTGCCAGCGGGATATGGTTGAGGCCTTCGGACAGGCCGAGATTGGGAATCTTGTAGGGCATGACCGATTCCGCCAGCACCCAGGCATTCCACCCCATGACGATGCCGAAGACAGCGACCATGACATGGATGATGATCTCCACCCAGACACGGTGCCGTTCGGGCAGGATCATGATGAACACCGATTCCAGGCCGATATGGCCGGCGTCGCGGACGCCGACAGCAGCGCCGAACATGGTGACATACAGCACGAGGACGAGCGCGAAACTCTCGGCCCAGGTCGGCGTGTCGTTCAGTACGTAACGGCCGAAGACCTGGTAGGTGACGACGGTGACGATGCCCAGCAGGCCCGTCACCGCCACATACATACAAAGCCGGGAGATCCAGGCGTTGATAGGACTTAACCAACTCAGCATGGATACTCCCGGCTTTGCTTGATACTACGCGACTTAGTTGGAGTCCTGGATGCGCTTGACCAGCGCCTGCAGTTTCGCGTCACCAGCGAACTTGGTGTAAACCGGCTGCATTGCGGCCTGGAACGCCTTCTTGTCGATGTCGGTCACGATCTGCGCGCCAGCGGCTTCCACCGTCTTGCGCGAGGCCGCTTCACGATCATCCCACTGCTTGCGCATGAAGGGCACCGACTCCTTGGCGGCCTTGCGGATCACCTCCTGCTCATCCTTCGCCAGGCCGTCCCAGACCCGCTTGGAGAAGACCAGCACTTCCGGCGCCAGCGAATGTTCGGTCATGCTGTAATACTTGGCCACTTCGTAATGACGCGAGCTGTCGTAGGACGGCCAGTTGTTCTCGGCCGCGTCGACAACGCCGGTCTTCAGCGCGGTATAGACCTCGGCATAGGGCAGCGGCGTGGCATTGGCGCCCACCGCCTGCATGATGGCAACCCACATGTCAGATTGCTGCACGCGGATCTTGAGGCCCTTCATATCGTCAACGGTCTTGATCGGCTTCTTGGTGGTGTAGAAGCTGCGCGCGCCGCTGTCATAGAAGGCCAGGCCGATGAAGCCCTGCGGCTCCAGCGACTTCAGGATGTCCTCGCCGATCGGGCCGTCCAGCACACTGCGCATATGGGCGGTCGACTTGAAGACGAAGGGCAGCGCCGGGACGATGGTCTCGGGCGCGATGTTGTTGAAGGCCGAGCTGTTGACGCGCACCATGTCGAGCGCGCCCAGCTTGGTCTGTTCGATCGTGTCCTTTTCCGAACCGAGCGCGCTCTGGCCGAACACCTTCACGCTGTGCTTGCCGCCGGTGCGCTCGCTGATCAGCTTGCCCATCTGGATGACCGCCGTGACGGTCGGATAGTCCATCGGATGCACGTCCGAGGAGCGGAATTCCTTGGCCGAGGCCGCGCCGGCAAAACCGGCGGCCACCGCCAGCCCGAGCAGGGCGCGAGTTGCTACGCGAGTCGTCATTTTTGATCTCCTCCCTAGCGGATCGGTCGATATGCCGATCCGGTTGCGACACTTTGTTAGTCGTCGTGTCATCATACAACACTTCTGCGAATTGAAGTCAACGGCGATCCAGGGGACTGGTAAAATTTTGACAACCGACCTTCGATTAACGGCCAATTATATGGGTATTTTATGTTGCGCCGCAGCGAATCGGTTTTCCTGGGCTCCTATATCCCGGCTCGTGGAAAAACCCATTACCCATCAGTTGTCATACAAGCTGAAGGATGCTAATCCTCGTTTCGACCAATGGAGGACGCCCTGTGACGGCACTGCGCCGACGCGAAACCCTGACCTCGCAGCTGAGCAAATCGCTGACCGAGCGCATCGCCAAAGGCGCGCTCAAGCCAGGCGACAAACTGCCCAGCGAGCAGGAGCTGATCGAGGAATTCGGCGTCAGCCGCACGGTGGTGCGCGAGGCGATCTCGTCTTTACGCGCCGCCGGCCTTGTCGCCACCCAGCAAGGCGTTGGTGCTTTCGTGCAGCCGGGCGCCGCCACGCAGCCCTTCCGGATCGACGAATCCAATCTCGACCTCATCAAAGAGGTCATCAATGTGCTGGAGCTACGCACCGGCCTGGAAGCCGAAGCCGCAGCGCTGGCCGCCCAGCGCCGCAAGCCCGAGCATCTGGAAGCCATGCGTGCTGCGCTCGACCGTATGACGGCCGCCATTGCGGCTTCCGAAGATGCCGTGGCGCCGGACCTGGATTTCCACCAGACCATCGCCGAGGCCACCGGCAACCAGCATTTCACGCATCTGTTCAACTATCTCGGCGCGCTGATGATCCCGCGCGCCCGCGTGCAGACCTTCCGCTTCTTCGCCGATGACCGCACCGCCTATCTGAACCGTGTCAACGGCGAACATGAAGACATCTATCAGGCGATCTTCCGCCAGGACACCGACGCCGCCCGCTCGGCCATGCGCTTGCATCTGAGCAACAGCCGCGAACGCCTGCGCAAGGCGATGGAGCAGACACGGGAACAACCCGCGCCGCGCCGCTGAAACCCCGACATTCGATTGGTTCTTAGATAAGGTGAGATAATGGAACCCAGTGCTCTCAAGGCCGCGATTTCCACCGGCCTGCTGTCTTTCCCGGTGACCGATTTCGACGCCGCCGGCAATTTCGAGCCGAAAGGCTATCGCCGCCGCCTGGAATGGCTCGCCCCCTATGGCGCCACCGCGCTGTTTGCCGCCGGCGGCACTGGCGAGTTCTTCTCGCTGGCGCCCGATGAATACAGTGCCGTGGTGAAAACCGCTGTCGATACCTGCAAGGGCAAGGTGCCGATCATCGCCGGCACCGGCTACGGCACCCGCCAGGCGATTCAATATGCCCAGGAAGCCGAACGCCTGGGCGCTGCCGGCCTGCTGGTGCTGCCGCATTACCTGGTCGAAGCCGATGCCGATGGCATCAGCCGCCATGTCGCCGCGATCTGCAAAAGCGTGAAGATCGGCGTCATCGTCTACAATCGCGGCGTCTGCCGCCTGGGACCCGATCACCTCGCGCGGCTGGCGGACCAGTGCCCGAACCTGATCGGCTTCAAGGACGGCATCGGCGATCTGGAACTCATGGTTGCCGTGCGCCGCAAGATGGGCGACCGCTTCACCTATCTGGGCGGGCTGCCGACTGCCGAATTCTTCGCCGCGCCCTACAAGGCGATGGGCGTGCCGGTCTATTCTTCGGCCGTGTTCAATTTCATTCCGAAGACGGCGATGGATTTCTACCGCGCCATTGCCAAGGATGACGTTGCCACGTCGACCCGCATCCTCGACGACTTCTTCATGCCCTATTCGACGATCCGCAACCGCCGCCCGGGCTATGCCATCAGCATCATCAAGGCCGGCGCGCGCCTGGTCGGTTATGATGCCGGTCCGGTGCGCACGCCGCTGGTCGACTGCAGCGAGGAAGAGCATGCCATGCTCAAGGTGCTGATCGACAAGATGGGTCCGCAGTAAGACGGTCTGGGAGGATCATTCATGAAACGCGTTCTGCTTACCGGTGCCAGCGGCGGTGTCGGCACCCGCCTGCGCCAGCTGCTGAAACCACTCTATCCGGAGCTGGTGTTGAGCGATCTCAAGGCGCCGGCTGATCTGCGCAGCGACGAGGAATTCATCGCCGCCGATCTGGCCGATTACGCCGCCGTCGAAAAAATGGTCAAGGGCGTGGATGGCATCGTGCATCTGGGCGGCTTCTCGGTGGAAGGCCCCTGGGAAACCATCCTGAATGCCAACATCATCGGCTGCTACAACCTGTTCGAAGCCGCTCACAAGGCCGGCACGCAACGCGTGGTCTTTGCCTCGTCCAACCATGTGATGGGTTTCCATCCGCGCAGCGAAAAGATCGGCATCGAAGCGGTGCCGAAGCCTGACACCCGCTACGGCCTGAGCAAGCTGTTCGGCGAAGGTCTCGGCGCGCTCTATGCCCACAAGCATGGCATGGGCGTGCTGTCGATCCGCATTGGCAATTTCGGCGACAAGCCGCTGGACCAGCGCCGCCTGTCGATCTGGCTGCGGCCCGACGATCTGGTGCAGCTCATCCGTCTCGGCCTGGAGAAACCCGATCTGGTTTATGAAGTCGTCTACGGTATGTCGGACAACAAGCGCGCCTGGTGGGATAACGCCCATGCGCTGAAGCTGGGCTACAAGCCGGGCGGCCAGTCGGAAGACTTCGCCGCCGAAGCACTGGAAGCGCAGAAAGCCCTGCCCAAGGATCCGATCGGCGATTACTTCCAGGGTGGTACGCCGTTCTGCAGCCAGGAATTCGACGGCGATTTCGAGAAACTGAAAAAGTAACGCGTTCCATGCGCATCAAAAGCGTCGATACGGTCACGCTGAAGATTCCCTTCAGCGATCTCTACGAGGGGCCACGGGCCAAGCGCCGCGGCTGGACCGAATTCGACACCCTTTTGGTGCGCATCGAAACCGAAGACGGCCTGGTCGGCTGGGGCGAGGCGTTTTCCTATGGCTGCGCCTCAGCGGTGCGGGCGCTGTTGCAGGATACGGTGGCACCGCTGGTTGTCGGGCAGGAGATCGCGGATGTCGCCGCCTTCACCCTGAAGCTGCAGCAGGACCTGCATATCTGGGGCCGTTACGGCATCACCATCTTCGCCATCTCCGGCATCGATATCGCGCTCTGGGACCTGGCCGCGAAACAGGCCGGCAAAAGCCTGTCGGCGCATCTGGGCGGGCGGGTACGCGACAGTGTTACGGCCTATGCCAGCCTGGTGCGCTATGGCGGTGCCGAGCCGATTGCCGCGATGACCCGCCGTGCCGTCGCCGAAGGCTTCCGCGATATCAAACTGCACGAGATCGCCTATGAGCCGATTGCCGCCGCCCGCGCCGCCATCGGGCCGGAAATTCGCCTGACCACCGATGTGAACTGCGCCTGGAGCCTGACGGAAGCCGAAGACCTGCTGCCGAAGATGAAGGCGCTCGATCTCTACTGGGTGGAGGAACCCACCTTCCCGCCCGAGGATTACGAAACCCACAAGGCGCTTAGCCGCTTTGGCGTTGCGCTCTCGGCCGGCGAAAATGCCTGCACCGCGATGGAATTCACCCGGCTCTCGGCTGCCCTGACCTTCCCGCAGCCCAGCGTGATCAAGATCGGCGGTGTCAGTGAATTCATCAAGGCGACCCGGCATGCCGCCAGCTTAAGCAAGACCGTGATGCCGCATTCGCCCTATTTCGGCCCCGGCTACTGGGCAACGCTGCAACTGGCCGCCCATCTCGAAGCCGTCGGCCTGTTCGAATACATGTATGTGAAGCCCGAAGCCTATAGTGGCTGCGACATCCCGCTGCCGCAGCAGGGGCGTATCAGCATTCCCGATGCACCCGGCATCGGCTTCGTTCCCGATGAAGACACCCTGCGGCGCTATCGCGTCGCTTAGAGAATACCTGGAGGATGGATATGGACTATACCCGCGTCTTCACCGGCCCGAAGCCGAAGCTGCAGATGCCCAAGGGGGCCTGCGACACCCATATCCATTTCTACGATGACCGCTACACGACGCTGCCCAACACACCGACACCGCCAGCGGTGGGCGTACCGGAATATCGTCAGGTGATGGACTGGCTGGGCATCGAGCGCGTGATCGTCGTCCAGGCCAACGCCTATGGCGACGATAACCGCCTGGTGATGGATACCACCGCCGAGCTGGGCCACGACAAGGCGCGCGCCGTGGTGGTGGTGAAACCCGGTGTCGCCGATGCCGAACTGCAGCGCCTGACCGCTGGTGGCGCCCGCGGGATCCGCATCATGAACCTGCTGGGCGGCACGCTGGGCCTGAACGTGGCCGAGGAAATGGCCGGCCGCATCAAGCCGTTTGGCTGGAGCATGCTGCTGCAGCTCAATGGCCGCGAACTGCCCGAGCATGAGGCGATGATCAAGCGCCTGCCGGTGAAGATCGTCATCGACCATATCGGCAAGTTCATCGATCCGGTGCCGGTGGACCATCCGTCCTTCCAGTGCCTGCTGCGCCTGATCGATACCGGCAATGTCTGGGTCAAGCTGGCCGGCTGCTACGAGACCTCGCTGACCGGCAAGCCGCATTACGAGGATGTCGGCGTCATCGCCAGGGCACTGATCAAGCACGCCCCCGAGCGCATGATCTGGGCCAGCAACTTCCCGCATGCCCAGGCCAGCAAATTCGGCTACCCCGACGAGTCCAAACTGCTCGACCTGCTGCTTGACTGGGCCCCGAACGAGGCCGACCGGCAGAAAATCTTCACGGCTAACCCCGCGGAATTGTACGGCTTCTGACCATTACTGGTTATTTCGCTTGACGCGGGACGGCGGTGGGCCCATATACCGCCTGCCGTCCACGGACTGATTCCAGCGTCGATGGCCTTTCGCGCCTGGCCGCGTGAACGAAGAGCGCTCCAACTGCTCCTTCGTCCTGCCAGCGCCTTCAGTCTCTTCATATACGACCCAGGTCACGCGGGGCGTTTCATCGGTCCCCGCGTATGACCGTTGCGCTGCTGGCGACTCCCGCCCCGCGCCGTCGTATGCCTTGTTTCAAGGATTCCCCTTTGACCAGTTTCAATGACCTCGGCCTCAACCAGGCCCTGCTCAATGCCATTACCGCCGGCAAATATACCCAGCCCACGCCGATCCAGACCCAGGCCATTCCGCCAGTGCTCGCCGGCCGCGATCTGCTGGGTATCGCCCAGACCGGCACCGGCAAGACTGCTGCCTTTGCCCTGCCGATCCTGCATCGTCTGGCCGCCGGCAACCGCCGCCCGGCGCCGAAGACCTGCCGTGCACTGATCCTGAGCCCGACCCGCGAGCTGGCCTCGCAGATCGCCGACAAGTTCCGCGCCTATGGCCGCGAGACCAACCTGAATGTCGTCACCGTCTTCGGCGGCGTCGGCATGAACCCGCAGACCCAGGCGCTGGCGCGCGGCGTCGATGTGCTCGTCGCCACCCCCGGCCGCCTGATCGACCATATGCAGCAGGGCCACCTGCGTCTCGACCAGGTCGAGACCGTGGTGCTGGACGAAGCCGACCAGATGCTGGACCTCGGCTTCGTGCATGCCATCAAGCGTATCTCGCAGGCCCTGCCGAAGGTGCGCCAGAGCCTGTTCTTCTCGGCCACCATGCCGCAGACCATCGGCCAGCTCGCCGCCGGCTTCCTGAAGGATCCGGTCAAAGTGGAAGTGACCCCGGTCGCCACCACCGCCGAGCGCGTCGAACAGCAGGTGATCTTCATCGAGGCCGAGCGCAAGCGTGCGCTGCTGGCTGAGATCATGACCGATCCGGCCATCACCCGCGCCCTGGTCTTCACCCGCACCAAGCATGGTGCCGACCGCGTCGCCCGCCATCTGGTCGGTGGCGGCGTGCCGGCCGCGGCCATCCACGGCAACAAGTCGCAGAGCCAGCGCGAGCGGGCTTTGGCCGACTTCAAGGCCGGCCGCATCCGCGTGCTGGTCGCCACCGACATTGCCGCCCGCGGCATCGATGTCACCGGCGTCAGCCATGTGGTGAATTTCGAACTGCCGAACGTGCCGGAAAGCTACGTCCATCGCATCGGCCGCACGGCCCGCGCCGGCGCGGCCGGCCAGGCGATCTCGCTTTGCGCCCAGGACGAGCGTCCCTACCTGCGCGATATCGAGCGGATCACCCGCCAGCGCATCGAGTCGACCGACCGTCGCGGCGATGCCAAGCTGGCAGCCGCCACGGCTGCCGAGCCGAAGGGCGAAAACCGCCCGCAGCAACAGCGCCCGCATGGCCAGAACCGCAACAATCCGCGCGGCAACGGTCAGCGTCACGGCGGCCAGCGCTCGGAAGGCGGCCGCGGCGACGGCCAGCGTCCGCAGCAGCAGCGCCAGGGCCAGCGCCCCAATGGCGGTCATCGCGGCGGCCAGCAGGCCAAAGCGACCACCCACTGATCCGCACCTGCATCTGATACGGAAACGGCGCCTTCACGGCGCCGTTTTCATTTGCCCTGCCTGCGTGACGCGGCCTCAGGTCTTGAGGCCGTCCTTTTCCATCTGCACGAACACCTCTTCGGCCCAGTGCATGGCACTGTTGCCGGCCGGCACGCCGCAATAGATCGAAGCCTGCAGGATGACCTCCTTAAGATCGTCGCGGGTCAGGCCGTTGTTGAAAGCGGCCTTCACATGCAGCTTGAACTCGTCCGGGCGATTGAGCGCGATCATCATCGACAATGTCATGCAGCTGCGCGTCTTCCGCTCCAGGCCGGGCCGGGTCCAGACTTCGCCCCAGGCATAGCGGGTGATGAAATTCTGGAATTCCTCGTTGAACGGCGTGATCTTGGCGAGCGAGCGGTCAACATGGGTATCGCCCAGAACCGCACGCCGCACCGTCATGCCGGCGCCGTAACGCTGCTTGTCATCCATTGCTGTCTCCTCAGCCGGCCAGGAAGCCGGTCAGTTCCTTGGTGAAGTCGGCCGCCACTTCCACATTCGACAGATGCGCCGCCGGAAATTCGACATAGCGGGCGCCGGGAATGGTGTCCGCGGCCAGCTTGCCATCGGCGGCCGTTGTGGCCAGATCATGGGTACCGGCGATCACCAGGACCGGAAGGCGGATCGCGGCGATGCTTTCGCGCTGGTCCATGTCGCGCACCGCGCCGCAGGCGGCGTTATAGCCTTCCGGCTTCGTCGCCAGCAGAACGCTGGAGATGCGCTCAACCGCCGCCGGCTGCGTCTTCACGAAGCCTTCGGTGAACCAGCGCTGGATCACGCCGGGCACGATGGCGGCCATGCCGCCTTTCTGCACGGCAGCGATGCGGGTGTTCCAGACATCGGGCGTGCCGATCTTGGCGGCCGTATTACACAGGACCAGTTTGGAGAAGCGCTGCGGCGCATGTACGCCCAGCCACATCCCGGTCATGCCACCCATGGACAGGCCGCAGAACATCGCCTGCGGAATATCCAGTGCATCCAGCAGGGCCACCACATCCTTGCCAAGGCGGTCGACCTGATAGGGCGCCGGTGGCAGGTCGGACTGGCCATGACCGCGGGTGTCGTAGCGCAACACGCGGAAACGCTGTTGCAGCGCCGGCATCTGCGCATCCCACATGGAAAGATCGGTGCCCAGGGAATTCGACATCACCAGAATCGGCGCGTCTGCAGGCCCGTCCAGCCTGTAGTGCAGCGAAACGCCGTCATCGGTCGTGATATGCGACATGACTCCTCCGGATTTTCTTATGGCTTGCGGGCGGCCAGAACGCGATCGACCAGCGCCACCGCAACCCCGCTGTAGCCCAGCGGATCGAACAGACCATCGAGGTCGGCCGGCGTCAGATGCGTCATCACATCCTTGTCCTCGGCCAGGACACTCCGCAGATGCCGTTTTGCCGCAACCGCGCGCTTGGATGCCGCCTCGACCAGCTTATGTGCCGTCATGCGGCCGATCTTCACGCCCAGAGCCATGGTCACAGCCTCGGCCATAATCAGGCCATCGGTCGCATCCAGATTCTCGCGCATGCGATCAGGCTGCACGTCCAGTCCGGTCATTATCTCGGCCATATGCTGCAGAGCGCCGGCGCCAAGTTGCACCAGCTCGGGCAGCACCGTCCATTCGGCATGCCAGCCGCCCAGGCCGCGCTCATGCTCCTGCACCATGCCCGACAGCAGGCTGCCCGCCAGATGCGGCACACGGACAGCCGCCGCCAGCACGGCGGCCGAGGCTACCGGATTGCGCTTATGCGGCATGGTCGATGAACCGCCCCTGCCCTCGCCCGCCGGTTCGAAAACCTCACCCACATCGGTCTGCATCAGCAGCGCCACGTCGCGCGCCATCTTGCCCAAGGTACCGGTCAGCAGCGCCAGCACCGCACCCAGCTCCGCCACGCGGTCGCGCGCGCCATGCCAGGGCGTGGCCGGCAGCGACAGCTTCAGATCGGTGGCCAGAGCCTCGGCCACCGTAAGGCCCTTGTCGCCGAGCGCCGCCAGCGTGCCGGCCGCGCCGCCGAACTGCAGCACCAGCAGGCGCGGCTTCAATTCCGCCAACCGGTCGCGATGGCGTTCAACAGCATCGAGCCAACCGGCCGCTTTCAGGCCGAAGGTGATCGGCAGGGCATGCTGCAGCCAGGTGCGGCCGACCATCGGCGTCTGGCGGTGTTTTTTCGCCAGATCGGCGAGCGCAGCGGAGAGGCGCGACAGATCGGTCTCGATCAGCGCCAGGGCCTTGCCCAGCTGCAAGACCAACCCGGTATCCATCGCATCCTGACTGGTGGCGCCCCAATGCACGAAGCCCGCGGCGTCCTTGTCCCTGGCTGCGACCTTTGCCGTCAGCGCCTTGACCAGCGGAATGGCGGTGTTGCCGCCGCGCGTCGCGCCCTCGGCCAGTTCGGCAATATCGTAGAGCGCGGCGTCGCATTGCGCGGCAATCGGCGCAACGGCAGCCGCGGGAATAACACCCACCTTTGCTTCCGCGCGCGCCAGCGCCGCCTCGAAATCCAGCATACCCTGCAGATGGGCGCGGTCGGTGAAGACCGCGCCGATTGCAGAGCCGTGAAACAGCGGACCGAGCAGGCCCGTCTCTGTGTGAGTCGTCATGCCAGCATGTTGCTGAGCCCGCGGGGGATCAGCAATCGAAAAAGACGGTTTCCCGCTCGCCCTGCATATGAATGTCCCAGCGGTATTCGGCCTTGCCAGCCAGCCGCTCGGCCACGATGGTCGGCTTGCGCGCCGCATCCTCCACCAGGCCCAGAACCGGATCGTTGGCATTGGCCGCCGTCTCGTCCGAGAAATAGATCCGGGTATAGAGGTGCTTGAGCATGCCGCGCATGAACAGGCAGACCACGATATGCGGGGCCTGCAGGGCATTGCCGGGGCCGGGAACCGGGCCGGGCTTCACCGTGGTAAAGCTGTAACGGCCTTCCTTGTCGGTCGGCACGCGGCCGAAACCGGTGAATGCGCCATCCAGCGGCTTGTCCTGCTTATCCTCGGCATGGGCGTATTTGCCATCGGCATTGGCCTGCCAGAACTCGACCAGGGCATCGGGAATCGGCTGGCCTTCGCCGTCGAAAATCCGGCCGGTGATGACGATCTTCTCGCCCTTGGCCGCATCCTTGGCGATGTCGTTCACAGCCAGCGGCACCAGGCCGATATGCAGGTAGGGGCCGACGGTGGCGGAAGCAGTGGGAACAAGAGTCATGTCAAACGTCTCCGGCCGGCTTACTTGTTTTCCATGGGCGTGGCGTCGCGGCCGCGCAGGATGATGTCCCACTGATAGCCCAGGGCGAATTCCGGGATCGTGGTCTCGAAATCGAATTTCGAGATCATGCCGTCGCGCGAGCGCTGGTCCGTGACGCAGTTGAAGATCGGATCATGGGGCAGCAGCGGATCGCCCGGGAAATACATCTGGGTGACCATGCGGGTCATGAAGCTCGGCCCGAACAGCGAGAAATGGATATGCTGCGGACGCCAGGCATTGTGGTGATTCCGCCACGGATAGGCGCCGGGCTTGATGGTGACGAAGCGGTAGCGGCCTTCGTCATCGGTGGCAGTGCGGCCGTAGCCGGTGAAATTCGGGTCGAGCGGCGCGTCATGCTGGTCGGCCGGATGCGGATAGCGGCCGCAGGCATTGGCCTGCCAGATTTCGACCAGGGTATGCGGCACCGGGCGGCCAGACTCGTCCAGCACCCGGCCGGACAGGATCATGCGCTCGCCCAGCGGTTCGCCAGCATGCTGCTTGGTCAGGTCGTTGTCATTCGGGCCGATGCGCTCATGGCCGTAAACCGGGCCTGTCACTTCCGACAGGGTATGGGCCATGCGGATCAGCGGCTTGCCGGGTGCCCGCTTGATCGAGGACTGATAGGGCGGGTGCAGGTAATTGGGCTGGGTGCCAGCCGCCGGCCGTTTGTAGCCGATGATCTCGGACATCGTTTCCTCCTTAACGCTTACGGATACTTATAACCCGGCCTGAGCGGGTTGGCGCTGATCTATGTCAAAAAATCCGACATTTCCTTGACTTATTGTGCGCATAACGCACAATAGTTCTATAAACAAACATTACAGGGAGGCTGGCCGACCTTGTCAACAATGACCATCAATGCGCGCGACTTCTCCACTTCGCTGGCCCGGGGCCTGCGGGTCATCACCGCGTTCGACCGCGACAATGACGAGATGACCCTCAGCGAAGTGGCCCGTCGCGCCGATATGACGCGCGCCGCCGCGCGCCGCTATCTGCTGACGCTGTGCGAGCTGGGTTATGTCACCGGCGACGGCAAATACTTCCGCCTGACACCGCGCGTGCTGGAACTCGGCTTCGCCTTCCTGACCTCGATGCATATCTGGGAACGCGCCCAACCCTTCATGGAGCGGCTGACCGAACAGGTGAATGAATCCTGTTCCATCTCGGTGCTGGAAGGCAGCGACATCGTCTATGTCGCCCGCGTACCGACCAAACGCATCATGTCGGTGGCGCTGGGCATCGGCACGCGCCTGCCTGCCTATTGCACATCCATGGGCCGCGTGTTGCTGGCGGATCTGCGGCCAGGCGAACTGGACCAGTATTTCAACGAGGCGAAGTTCACGCCGCTGACCCCGCATACCGTGACCGACAGCGAAGGTCTGCGCAGCGCCATCGGCGAAGCACGCCGCATCGGCTATGCCATGGTCGACCAGGAGTTGGAAATCGGCCTGCGTTCGATTGCCGTGCCGATCCGCAACCAGGCCGGCCGGGTATTGGCCGCGATGAATGTCAGCGGGCACGCCACCCGCATCACGGCAGAAGAGATGCAGCAGCGCTACCTGTCGCCGCTGCTCTATGCCGCCGAAGGTATCCGCATGGCGCTGGCCTGATCCAATCTGCCGTTCCCCGACAGTCGCAATTACCTGACCAGCACGATACAGCTCAGGCCAAATCCTGGAACAGATCCGCCAGATAGCTGGCCGGATTGGCGAGAAAGCCGCGCATGATGTGCATGTGTTCGGTGTCCGACGGCGTCACCGGCCGGATCGCCCCTCCATTCAACGAGAGCAAGGCCGCGTCTGGAAGATTCATCAGGATTGGTGAATGCGTGGCGATGATCGCCTGAACCTGACCGCTCAGTTGCCATTGCCGTAGAATCCGCATGAAGGCGAGCTGGCGCTGTGGCGAGAGCGCAACTTCCGGTTCGTCGAGGATATAAAGGGCTCGCTGTTTCGCATGAAGGCGGTCCTCGAATGCCTCAAGGAAAGCTTCGCCGTGACTTCGCGCATGCATTCTCGGCGATGGCCAGCCGGACTCGATATGCGCCGTATCAATATAGGTCTGGAAATTAAAGAAACTTTCCGCGCGAAAGAAAAAACCGCGACTGACCTTTGGCAACCAGGACAGACGCAATGCTTTTGTCAGCGCGTTGTCAATTTCAGCCAGTCCTGTCTGGTGATCCTGACTGCCGCCCTGCGCAGAAAATCCTGCTGCCTGGGCGATGGCCTCGATGAGGGTGGACTTCCCCGAACCATTCTCACCGACAATTATGGTGACTGCATGATCGAAGCTGAGTTCGAAATCCTCGGTGAGATAGGGCAGTACATCGAAGGGAAAATCACGCGTCGTCATTTTCGCGGCATCAACTGCGATACGCTTCAGGAATGGCGCCTTTAACATGGAATATTCCTTGGTTCAGAGCCGCGTCGTTAAAGGCCCCAGCGGCCTGTTGGCCAGGCAATTGGCTATCTCCTTTGCGGCCCACGGGGACCGCATTGCGGGAAAAACCGACAGTTACAGGAGCGTTCTCCGTTTAAGGGTTATCCCAGGGTGGCCCCGGGGCCCGACGGGCACTCACAACTATATAGTACAAAAAGGGAACAAAACGTCAAGCAAATAATCCCGCTTTTTTCTGAATACGTTGTTATGACTGCATGAATGGAACGTCCAACAGTCTGATGGGGCCGACACCGTTGGTGCCCGATGCAGCCATCCCGATTATGCGGTTGCCACGTCATACCTGACGGCCTGCTGCCATGAAGAACCGTAGACTCACATGACTGAGCGCATAGAGCGGCGGACTGCACAGGGTCGCGGCGCCGCCAATGTCGATTGTGTCTTGTCGCATCATAAAGCGTGCGCCCGATACCAAGGCCTCGCTGGCAGCAACGTTGTCAGCGACGGCAATATTGTCTAAGCACAGATATGGCCTCTACCCGTCGCAAGCCCGCCCCGGCGGATCAATCCCCACCTGAACAGGATACCGGTGTCGCCGTCGATCTGGGTCCGCTGCAGGATCTGCTCGGCTACCGCCTGCGCCGGGCCCAGCTCGCCGTCTTCCAGGATTTCATGACGGTGATGAAGCCGTTCGATCTGCGGCCGGCCCAGTTTTCCGTGCTGGCCATCATCGATGCCAATCCCGGCCTGAAGCAGTCCCGGGTCAGCGAAGCACTCGGCATCAACCGGGCCAATTTCGTCGCCCTGCTGGACGAACTGGAACAGCGCAAGCTGGCGCGCCGCGCCCCGGCGCCCGACGACCGTCGCTCAAACGCGCTATATCTGACGGCAAAGGGCGAAAGCTTCCTGAAGGAAGCCTATCGCCGCCTGCTGAGTCATCACGAAAAGCGGGTTGACGCCGTGCTTGGCGAAGACAAGCAGAAACTGCTCGCCCTGCTGGAACGCCTGACCGCCCTGGACTGATCGTTTACGGCCGGACAGCGTCCGGATTCTCGATCAGCATGGCGATACCCTGGCCACCGCCGATACAGGCCGACGCCACACCATAGCGCAGGCCCGACCGCTTCAGCTCGCGCGCGACGGTCACCGAGAGCCGGACACCAGTGGCACCGAGCGGATGACCGATAGCAATCGCGCCGCCATTCACATTCAGCTTGTCGCGCGGAATGTTGAGCGCCCGCATGCAGGCCATCACCTGGGCGCCAAAGGCCTCGTTGATCTCGAAACGGTCGATCTGATCGACACTGATACCGGCCTTGGCGCAAACCGCCTGGATCGCCGGCACCGGACCGATGCCCATCACTTCCGGCTTCACGCCGACACTGGCGCCGGCAACGATGCGGCCAAGCGGCGTTTTGCCCTTGCTGCGCAGATAATCGCCCGACACCACGATGGCGGCCGCGGCGCCATCCACCACGGCAGACGAGTTGCCGCCGGTCTGCACACCGCCGAAAGCAGGACGAATCTTGGCCAGGGTTTCCACCGGCGAGGGCCGGACATGGGTATCCTCGCTCACGGCGGGCGTCTTGCGGCTCAGCTTGATGCCGCGGCTGTTGTAACCCGGCAGCGCAAACTCCTCGCTGGTCACCGCGGTAATCTCGTCGCCGAAATAGCCCTTCTCTTTCGCCTTCACGGCGCGGTCGAAGCTTTCGGCGGCATAAGCATCCACCTCCTCGCGCGTGATCTGGTATTCGCGCGCCAGATTCTCGGCCGTGTCGCCCATCATGATGCCTGGCGCCGGATCGATCAGCGCTTCCCACAGGAAGTCCTTGAACTCCACCTGGCCCATACGGAAACCGTTACGATGGGTGTAGGACGCCACCGGATTGCGGCTCATCGACTCCGCGCCGACCACGAGGCCGGCTTCAGTCTGGCCCAGCATGATCTGTCCGGCGGCCTGCATGATCGCCTCGATGCCGGTACCGCAGACGCGCTGCACCAGATGCGCCGGCACTTCGACCGGCACGCCGGCATAAAGGCCGACATGACGCGGCAGCATGTAGGCATCATAAGACGCCTGCGCCATATTGCCGGCCACGACACTGCCGATATCGGCCGCCGGCATATCGGCTTTCTTCAGCACTTCGCGCGCAACCTTGATGCCGAGATCGATCGGCGAGATATCGGCCAGCGGCCCCATATAGTCGGCAAACGGCGTGCGTACGCCATCCAGCAGCCAGATATCCTTGTAGGCTTGGGCGAGACCGGGATTAGGCGACATGGGCGATTCTCTCTTTGGCGGTGATGACGCGGTCTGAGGGGGAAGAGGCGTAAAGATCGTCGACCAGCGGAGCGCGATGATTCAGGACCGCACGCTGGTTGATCGACCCCTTGTCGGTGACTTCGCCAACATCCAGCGAAGGCAGTTCATCCAGGATCACCAGCCGCTCGATACGGCTGGCGCTGCCGGTCGACTGCGCGATGAAACTGGCCAGCCGCTCGGCGAAGGCAGCCCGCACGCCCGGCGCATGGGCGATCTGGGCAATGCCTGCATTGGCCGGCAATTCAGGGCAAAGCGGCCGGCAGTTGTCGAGATCGAGGATCACCAGCCCGGCCAGCATGTCGCGGTCATGCCCGGCAATCACCACATCGCGGACATAGGGTGCGAAATGGGCGATGAAGCGGCCGCGGAGCGGACCGACACTGACCCAGGTACCGCTGGTCAGCTTGAAGTCTTCGGAGATGCGGCCATCGAACATCAGGCCCTTCCCGGGCTGGTCGGGATCGATGAAGCGCGCCGCGTCCCCCATCATGTAGTAGCCGTCCTCGTCGAAAGACTTGGCGCTGACCTCTGGCATGCGCCAGTAGCCTGGCGTGATATTGGGGCCGCGCACGCGCACTTCCAGCTTTTCGCCATTGGGTACCAGCTTCAGTTCCAGACCCGGCACCGGCAGGCCGATGATGCCCGAGCGGTCGACCGGCCAGTTGGCGCAGAGGGCAAAGGGCGCCGTCTCGGTGGACCCCAGGCCGCTGATGATCGGGATGCGCACGCCGATGGTCTCGACCGCGAGCTCTTCCAGCGCGGTCCACACATGCTGTGGCAGGGCAGCGCCGGAAAAGAAGATCATCTTCAGACGGCTGAAAAACATCTCGCGCAACTGCCTGTCGTCGCGCAGGTAAGGCACCAGCATTTCAAAGCCCTTGGGCACGTTGAAATACACCGTGGGTGCAATTTCTTTCAGGTTGCGCACTGTGCGCTCGATCAGCGCCGGCACCGGCTTGCCGTCGTCGATATAAAGCGAGCCGCCGTTATACAGCGTGATGCCGATATTGTGGTTGCCGCCGAAAGTATGATTCCACGGCAGCCAGTCAATAAAGACCGGCGGCTCCTCGGCAAAGACCGGCAGCGACTGCGCGATCATCTGCTGGTTGCTGCACAGCATGCGCTGGGTGTTAATCACGCCCTTGGGCATGCCGGTAGAGCCGGAGGTGAACAGGAACTTGGCCACCGTATCGGGGCCGACGGCATCATGGGCCTGTTCGACAGCTGCCGTGGCCGGCGTTGCCAGCAAAGCCTCGAAGGCGGTGGCAGGCCGACCGGCGGCACCGGCGGTCACTACCACTTCCACATCATCAGACACCGCTGCGGCAATCGACTTGGCAAAGCGCGCACCATCGGCGGCGAAGACCAGACCGGGCTGTAACAGGCCCAGAACATGCTTCAGCTTGGCAAAATCCGTGGAGACCAGCGCATAGGCGGGCGAGATCGCCGCCGAGGGCACGCCGACATACTGGGCGGCCAGCGCCAGTTGCAGATGCTCCAGGTCGTTATCGGAAAGGATGGCGACCGGCCGTTCGGCCGAGAGCCTGCGATCCAGCAGCGCCTGCCCGATGGCGCGCACGCGAGACAGGAGATCGGCATAGGTCAGGCGCCGCCAGGCGCCGCTGTCGTCGCGTTGCGCCATGAAGGTACGATCCGGCGCCACTCTGGCCCAGTGTACCAGTCGCTCGGTCAGCTTGTCCGGATAAGCCTCCAGTGGCTCCGGCGAGTCCATGAGGATGATGCCGTCGGGCTTGCGGGTCAGCCGGGTGTCGGCGCGGCCGTAGCGAACCTGACGATGCGGATGTGCCATACGCGTAACTCCTCCCAAGTCTGCCATTCTGAGGCCGGCATCCGGAAGCCGGTCAGGCAGGAACCCGCCGCGGTATGCGCGGTCGGGCTATTTCTTACAGTTTCAGTCCTTGCCGACCTTACCGGCGCGCTTCTCCAGGAAGTCGCGGATCCGAGTCTTGGCTTCGATATCAGCCTGGGCGATCGACGAAATCATCGCCTCCATCATGTAACCGGCCTCGGGCGAACTGTCGGCGATGCGCGGCAGGGCATGCATGACAGCAAAATTGGTCATCGGTGCATTGGCCGCCATCTTTTTCGCCAGCTCCATAGCTGTCGTCATGCCTTGCCCTTCGGCAACCAGGTAATGCGACAGGCCGATATCATGACCTTCCTCGGCCTTGTAGACGCGGCCGGTCAGCATCATGTCCATCATGCGCGCCACGCCGATCAGTTTCGGAATGCGTACCGAGCCGCCACCGCCAACGAAAATGCCACGCTGGCCTTCCGGCAATGCGTAGAAGGTCGAGGCCTCGGCAACGCGAATATGAGTGGAGGCCGCCAGTTCCAGGCCGCCGCCGATCACCGCGCCATGCAGCACCGAGATCACCGGCACCTTGCCGAACTGGATATGGCGAAAGGCTTCATGCCACATCCGCGAATGGAACACGCCATCCGTCGATGACAGCTCCTGCGTGGCACTGAGGTCGAGGCCCGCGGAGAAATGCTCGCCTTCGCCATCCAGCACCACAGCCTTCACGCCGGGCGGCGGGGCCATGAAAAAGCTCTGCAAGCCCAGAACCGTGACGTTGTCCAGAGCGTTACGTTTTTCCGCACGCTTCAGCGTAAGCACGGCGACCTCGCCCTGCACATTCACGCCCAGGGTGGGCGGCAGGCTGAGTTCGGCTTCGGAACGGTCAACAGGATCGAGACGCATGACGGTTATCTTTTTTGCTCGAGCGATGATTGTTATGAAGCATAACTATTTTGCCGACGATGGCAAGGGGACTGAAAATCCCCGCCGGCCGGCCAGAATGCCGCTGGATTAACCGATATGGCGGTGATCCGGACCGATCTGCCCTGCCGGATGGACCGGCTGCCCTGGGGCCGCTTTCACACCCTTGTGGTGGTGACGCTCGGGATCACCTGGATTCTCGACGGACTGGAAGTGACCTTGGCTGGAGCTGTCGCCGGCATGCTGAAAAGCGAGGCGAGTCTCGGCTTCAGCAATGTGGAGATCGGCCTGGCCAGCAGCGCCTATCTGGCCGGCGCCGTGCTGGGCGCTCTATTCTTCGGCTGGCTGACTGACCGGCTCGGCCGCCGCAAACTCTTCTTCACTACGCTGGCGCTGTACGGACTGGCCACGGCAGGCACGGCGCTGTCATGGGATATCTGGAGCTTCGCGCTGTTCCGCTGTCTCACTGGCGCCGGCATCGGCGGCGAATACACGGCGATCAACTCCACCATCCAGGAGCTGATCCCGGCGCGCTATCGCGGCTGGAGCGATCTGACCATCAACGGCACCTTCTGGATCGGCGCCGGCATGGGCGCTGTCGGCTCACTCGTGCTGCTCGATACGGCGTCTTTCGGGCCCGACTGGGGCTGGCGCATCTGCTTCCTGATCGGCGCGCTGTTGGCGCTGCCGATCCTGCTGATGCGGCTGTGGCTGCCGGAAAGCCCGCGCTGGCTGCTGGTGCACGGCCGCGTGGCGGAAGCCGAGGCAATTGTCGTCGAGATCGAGAAAAACGCGCCGGCGGCGCATCAGAACACCCCCGCGACCATGCTGCATATCCGCCCGCGTGCCGCCGCGGGCCTGCTGGAGGTGGCGCATATTCTGTTTTATCGCCATCGCCGCCGCGCCCTGGTAGGCCTGAGCCTCATGGTGGCGCAGGCCTTTTTCTATAACGCGATCTTTTTCACCTATGCACTGGTACTGACCAATTTCTATGCCGTGCCGCCGGCCGATGTCGGCTGGTACATCCTGCCGTTTGCAGCCGGCAATGTGCTGGGGCCGCTGCTGCTCGGACGATACTTCGACACCATCGGACGACGCCCGATGATTGCCGGCACATTCATCATTTCTGCCGTGCTGCTGGCTCTTACCGGCTGGCTGTTCCAGCAGGACCTGTTGACCAGCCGCAGCCAGACCATGGCCTGGACCATGATCTTCTTCTTTGCATCGGCAGCGGCAAGCTCAGCCTATCTGACCGTGAGTGAAACCTTCCCGCTGGAAATCCGCGCCCTGGCCATTGCCATCTTCTATGCCATTGGCACCGGTCTGGGTGGTGTTGCCGCGCCTGCGCTGTTTGGCGCGCTGATCGAGACCGGTTCGCGCGACAGCGTGTTTGGCGGCTATCTGCTGGGCGCGGCGCTGATGCTGGCTGCGGGCGTGATCCAGGCGATCTGGGGCACGGCGGCCGAACGAAAACCCCTGGAAGAGATCGCCCGGCCGCTCAGCATGGAAGACCCGTAAAGGTCAGCGATCCTGATGGTAATGCGTATTCCGGCGAATGTTGCCCTGCGGGCCCACGCCGGCGTGATCCCTGGCGCTCTGCGCTTTTTGCTGTTGCGCGACATCATCGCCGCGGCGGCGGCGGCGCAGACGCGAATAATCAATCTCCTGTTCCTGCTGCTTGGCGTTTTGCGAACCGGGTTTGCTGTGCTGTCCCATGGAAAAATCCTCCTGACAGTCATAAAACCCGCATAAATCGCGGCAGTTCCTGAAAAATATGTAGCGCGGAAAACAGCCGATATGCGGGTTTCCGGTACACACTGCGACAATCTGACCGGAACGCATCGCCGACCATCCCGTTGGGTTCGCACTACCTCGCCACGCACCAACAGGAGAGTCACATGGACAAGGATCGCATTGAAGGCACGGCCAAGCAGGTCAAGGGCGCCATCAAGGACGCCGCCGGTAAAGTCACGGGCGACGCCAAGCTCCAGACCGAAGGCAAGATGGATAAGGCCGCAGGCAAGATCCAGAACGCCATCGGCGGCGCCAAGGATGCCGTGCGCGACGCTACCAAGCGTCACTGATCATCTACCCCTGAGAAAGCCGGGCAGTCGAAAGGCTGCCCGGCTTTTTCTTGCGACCGGTCTTTTTTGAGCTGTTGGCCAAAAAACAGCAGCACCCTGCCGTAAATTTGACCGTTCCCGCTGGCATACGCGCGTAAATCGCCGCTCGGCCACTGGCATCCTTCTTGCCTGTATACAGACTGCATACAGTCTGGGGCGGGCAGCAATGGGCGTAGGGATTACCGGGGCCAGCGGGTTTATCGGCCTGAATATCGTCGAGCAGGCGCTGCGCGATGGACGGACCGTGACCGCGTTCGATCTGCAGCCCCTGCCGGCCGCTGCCAAAGCCGCTTTTGCCCGCCTGCCCGGTCGCCTGGTCGAATGCGTGGGCGACATCACCCATGCCGCTGACCGCCGCAGCTTTCTGCGCCAACCCGGCATCACGTCGCTGATCCAGGCTGCTGCCATCACACCGGACGCCAACCGCGAACGCGAGGCCCCGGGCTCGATCCTGGCCGTTAACACCGTCGCCGCTCTCGACTGCATCGCCGAAGCCGTGACGGCGGGCATCGGTCGCGTGGTCGCAGTCTCCTCGGTATCGGCGTATGGCGCCGTCTCCGACACGCTCGCCGCGATCGATGAGGATACACCACTCGACCCCTTCAATCTCTATGGCCTGTCGAAACTCGCCTTTGAACGGGGCCTGAAGCGCCTGCACGATCTGAAGCCCTTCGATCTCACCATCGCCCGCCTCGGCCCGCAATATGGCCGCTGGGAATGGCGGAGCGGCAAACGCGACGCGCTCTCCGCCCTGCTGCAATGCCTGGCCGCCGCCACGGCCGGCCGCGAAGCGGTGCTGCCGCGCGAGGTGCAGATCGACTGGCTCTATGCCGCCGATGCGGCGCGCGGCCTGCTGATGCTGACCGATGCCGCGGTGCTGCCATACCCCGTCTTCAACATCGGTTCAGGCACGCGCTTCGGACTGGCGCAATGGTGCGCCGAGATCGCGCAGCTGATCCCGGGCTTCCGCTGGCGCTTCGCTGCCGAAGGCACCGACGACAGCACTATCATTGTCAATCCGGGCTTCAATCGCCCGCCGCAGGCCATCGCCCGCATGGCCGCCATCGGCTGGCGCCCTGGCTTTGAGCTTGCCGCCGCCTTTGCCGACTACATGAGCTTTATCTCCGATCATCCCGAGTTTTCCCCCGAACGGCAGATGCAGACCGCATCGCCGGTTGCCGCCTGACCCTCACGCATGGAGCCTGCTATGACCCTGTTCAGTCGCATCACCCGCCATCTGGCGCTGCCGCTGGCTGCTGCCGCCCTCACTCTGGGCAGTCTGGGCGCCGCCCAGGCGCAGACCACGCTGAAATGGGCCTATGTCTACGAACCCGGCGAACCGCATCACAAAGGCGCCGTTTTCGCTGCCGAGCAGATCGAGAAGCAGACCAACGGCCGCTACAAGATCCAGCTCTTCCCCTCGGCCGTGCTGGGCAAGGAATCCGATCTCAACCAGGGCCTTTCGCTCGGCACCGTCGACCTGACGATCAGCGCGGCGAGCTTCCAGGCCCAGGTCGCCAAGCGCATCGGTGTCGCCTACTTCCCCTTCGTGTTCCGCGATTTCGACCATGTGATGGCCTATGCGCGCAGCGACATCTACAAGGAGTTCGGTGAGGATTACCGCAAGGCCACCGGCAACTACATTGTCGCACTGACCTATGCCGCCGAGCGTCATGTCACTGCCAGCAAACCGATCCTGAAGCCGGAAGACATGCGCGGCCTGAAGATCCGCGTGCCGGACTCCGCTGCTTATATGGCCTTCCCCAAGGCGCTGGGCGCCAACCCGACGCCGATTGCACTGGCCGAAGTGTATCTGGCGCTGCAGAGCGGCGTGGTGGATGCGCAGGAGAATGCCTTCAACACCATCTGGTCGCGTAAGTTCCATGAGGTGCAGAAGCACATCATGCTGACCGGCCATGTGATCGACTCGCTGAACTCGATCATCAGCGGCGGCACATGGGCCAAGCTCTCGGCCGATGACCGCAAGATCTTCGTGGAGGCGATGCAGGCCGGCGCCATGCTGGCCAGCCAGCAGATCCGCGACCAGGACACCCTGCTGATGAACGAGATCAAGAAGCTGAACGTCACCGAAATCCACACGGTGGATCGCGAAGCCTTCCGCAAGGCGGTGCTGGCCAGCTCGAAGCCGGAGGATTTCGGCTACCTGCGCAGCGACTACGACCGCATCCTCGCCCTCAAGTAACCGCGGACAGATTGTGGAAAAACCCAGCCCGACACCTGCTGTTGAGGAGGCCGTGCTCGATGAGCACGGCCAATTCAATGTTTCCGACGCCGAGATCGACCTCAAGCCCTATCGCTTCGAGGACTGGCTTGCCATGGCCATCTTCTGGGTACTGGGCATCACGGTCTTCTATCAGTTCTTCACACGCTACCTGCTCAACAATTCCGCAGCCTGGACCGAAGAGATCGCGCGCTATCTTTTGATCTGCGTGATCTTCATCGGCGCTGCCGGCGCGGTGCGCAAGAACAACCACATCCAGGTCGATTTCTTTTACCACATCCTGCCGGCGCGGGTCGTACGCGGCATGTCGACCCTAGTCGACATCATGCGCATCGGCTTCTTCGGCTACGCCTGCTGGATGACCTGGAACCTGATCCAGCGCATCGGATATCAGCCGATGTCGGTGATCGACCTGCCCATGGGCATTGTTTACAGCGTCGTGCTGCTGGGCTTTGTGCTGATGACCGCGCGCGCCATCCAGGTTGCCGTCATGCATTGGCGCCAGGGTTTCAGCGTGCTCGAGCGCCCCGATACGAACTGAGGTTTGCCGTGACCGCCACCACTTTCAAGCTGATGTTCCTGGCCCTGATGGGGTCGGGCATTCCGGTCGCCATCGCCATGGCGGGCGCATCGCTGATCTATATCAACGTCACCGGCATCGCCCCGGATTTCGTCGTCATCCATCGGATGTTTTCCGGCCTCGACAGCTTCCCGCTGCTGGCCGTGCCCTTCTTCATCCTGGCCGGCAACCTGATGAATTCAGCCGGCATCACCAACCGCATCTACAATTTCGCGCTCGGCCTGGTCGGCTGGATGCGCGGTGGCCTTGGTCATGTGAATGTTGTCGGTTCGGTGATCTTTGCCGGCATGTCGGGCACTGCGGTGGCCGATGCCGCCGGCCTGGGCACCATCGAGATTCGTGCGATGAAGGAACATGGCTACGACGTGGAATTCGCCGTCGGCATCACGGCCGCCTCAGCCACACTCGGCCCGATCATCCCCCCGTCCCTGCCCTTCGTCATCTATGGCATGATGTCCAGCGTCTCGATCGGTCAGCTGTTCCTGGCCGGCATCCTGCCCGGCGCCGTGATGGCCGCGCTGATGATGCTGACGGTCAGCTTCTTTGCCTGGCGCAACAAATGGGGCGGCGACATTCCCTTCGAATGGCAGCGCATCATCGGTGTGTTCACCGAACTGGGTGTGCTGATCCTGATGCCCACACTGGTCTTCTTCGCGATCAACTGGGGCGCCCCGCCGCGCCCGACCGTGATCGTCGCGCTGGCTTTACTGCTGGTGATGGACCGCGTCTTCCGGTTTTCCGCTGTGCTCCCGCTGCTGACGCCGGTGCTGCTGATCGGCGGCATGACCTCGGGGCTTTTCACCGCCACCGAAGGCGCGATTGCCGCCTGCGTCTGGGCGCTGTTCCTCGGCCTGGTCTGGTACAAGACCCTGAACTGGCGGATGTTCGTCAAGGCATCGCAGGAAACCGTGGAGACCACCGCCACGGTCCTGTTCATCGTCTCGGCCGCCTCGGTCTTCGGCTGGGTGCTCGCCGCCTCGCGCACCACCGAGATGATCGCGCAATGGGTGCTGGAATTCACCACCAACCCCTGGCTGTTCCTGCTGCTGGTCAACCTGCTGATGCTGTTTGTCGGCTGCTTCCTCGAACCGACGGCCGCCATCACCATCCTGACGCCGATCCTGCTGCCCATCGTGCTCAAGCTCGGCATCGACCCGGTGCATTTCGGTCTGGTGATGGTGCTGAACCTGATGATCGGCCTGCTGCATCCGCCAATGGGACTGGTATTGTTCGTGCTGGCCCGCGTCGCCAACCTCAGCCTCGAACGCACCACCATGGCGATCCTGCCCTGGCTTGCGCCGCTGCTGGTGAGCCTGGCACTGGTCACTTACGTCCCCGCCATCAGCCTGTGGCTGCCGGCCCTGCTGAAATAACCCCGAGGCTGCGATGCTGCGTACCAACAGTCTGAAACCCCGCCTGCTGGCGGGCGAGAAAGTCCTCGGCCCCTGGGTCACCCTCGATACGCCAGCCACCAGCGAAATCTTCGGCCTGGTCGGCTTCGACTTCATCATCGTTGACCAGGAACATGCCCGCGGCACGCCGGAAACCCTGATCGGTCATCTGCAGGCGCTGTCGCGCACCCAGACCACCTGCCTGGTCCGCGTGCCCTCGCATGATCCGGTCTATCTCAAGCGCGTGCTCGATGTCGGTGTCGAAGGCGTGGTCGTCCCCTCCGTGCAGTCCGCGAAAGAAGCCCAGGCCATCGTCTCGGCCTGCCGCTATCCGCCGCGCGGCTCTCGCGGCTCAGCCATCGGCCAGATCCGCGCCTCCAACTACGGCATCGATGGCGCCGCCTATCGCAAAACCGCGGACGACAACCTGCTGATCGTCTGTCAGATCGAGACCGCCGCCGCAGTTGATGCGATCCCGGAGATCGCTGCGGTGGACGGCGTCGATGCGCTCTTCGTCGGACCCTTCGACCTCTCGGGCTCGATCGGGCATCTGGGCGAATTCGATCATCCCGATGTGGTCGCCCTGCTGGCGAAGACGGAAGCCGCGCTCAAAAAGGCCGGCAAGCCGTTCGGTACCGTGCCGCGCGTCGGCATGACCTGGGCCGACATGTTCGCGCTCGGCTACAGCATGGTGACGGCCGACAACGACACGGCGCGGCTGCGCGATACGGCGATGGCCGATATGGCGAAGTTCAAGGCCATGAAAAGTTGAGGGCGATGAAACTTTAAGGACGCAGCGCGCCGGTCGGATGGTCGTCGGTGGTGCCCCAGGCCGGACTTGAACCAGCACACCCTTGCGGATAACAGATTTTGAGTCTGTCGCGTCTACCAATTTCACCACTGGGGCCCGGCGATTGCGGCCGGTCTTAGGCGCGGGCGGATATTACCGAAGGCGCGGGCTGAATCAACCGCCGGCCATGGCCGAAAAACCGCGGTAAACACTGTTTTGTCATAGGCCTGCGGCCGGTCGACGCATGGACAAGCCCTGATCGCTCCGGCATACACGAAGCCTGCTCCGGAGATTTCGCCGCCGTGTTTCGCAGCCTTTACGACTGGACCATGCGCCAGGCCGCCCGCCCGCGGGCCGACCGCGCCCTTGCCGTGGTCTCCTTCCTGGAAAGCTCGGTCTTCCCGATCCCGCCCGACGTGATGCTGATCCCGATGTGCCTGGCAAACCGGGCGCGCGCTTTTCATTACGCCGCGATCTGCACCGTTGCTTCGGTGATCGGTGGCCTGTTCGGCTATGCCATCGGTTACTTTCTGATCGAGACCTTGGGTCGCTGGATCATCGACCTCTATGGCTATGCCGAAAAGTGGCATGCCTTCGAAGCCGCTTATGACGAATGGGGCGTCTGGATCATCCTGATCAAGGGCCTGACCCCGATCCCCTATAAGATCGTCACCATCGCCAGCGGCGCGGCGCATTTCAGCCTGCCGGTGTTCATAGCCGCCTCCATCGTCACCCGCGGCATCCGCTTTTTCCTGGTCGCCGGCCTGCTGCGCGCTTATGGCGCCCCGATCCAGACCTTCATCGAAAAGCGGCTCAACATCCTCGGCCTGCTGTTCGTGGTCTGCCTGGTTGGCGGTTTCGTCGTCGTGCGCTATGTCTTCTGAGCCATGACCATCGACACCCTGCTCGATCCCCGCCGCTCCGGCCTGCTCGTCGCGCTGGCCGCTGGCGGCACGCTGGCGCTGGTGCTGATCGCGCAATACGGCTTCGGCCTGCCGCCCTGCGAAATGTGCCACTGGCAGCGCTGGCCGCATATCGCCGCCCTGATCTTCGGCCTCGCCACTTTCGTGCTGCCGCGCTGGCGCGCGCAGCTTCTGGCCCTGGCTGCCTTCAGCTTCGCGATCACCGGCGGCATCGGCGCCTTCCATGCCGGCGTCGAATGGCAGTGGTGGCAGGGCCTGACCAGCTGCAGCAGCACCTCCACCGCCACTTCGCTGGACGCCCTGCGCGCCCAGATCATGGCGGCCCCCGTCGTGCGCTGCGACGAGGCCGCCATCCGCGTCCTCGGCCTGTCCATGGCGGGCTGGAATGCCCTGTGGTCGGCAGCCCTGGCGATCTTCGCCCTGCTGGCTGCCAAGAGGGCGGTGTGATGCAGAAGCGACGTCTGGCCGGCGATCCCGATCCGCGGCAACTGCTGGAGCGCATCCTGCGCGTCGACCATGCCGGCGAATACGGCGCCAAGCGCATCTATGAAGGGCAGCTGTCGGTACTGAAGCAAGCGCCCTCGACGCCAACCATTCGCCATATGCTGGAACAGGAACAGGCGCATCTGGATGCCTTCGACCGCCTGCTGCCGAAGCATCATGTCCGCCCCACCCTGCTCTCGCCGCTCTGGCATGTCGGCGGTTTTGCGCTCGGTGCCGCCACGGCGCTGCTGGGCGAGAAGGCTGCCATGGCCTGCACCGAAGCCGTCGAGGACGTGATCGACGCCCATTATGCCAAACAGGTGGAAGCGCTCGGCGAAACCGAGCCCGCGTTGCGCGACATGATCGAGCAGTTCCGCGCCGACGAGGTGAGCCACCGCGACACGGCGCGTGCCGAAGGCGCCGCCGAAGCGCCGGCCTATCCCCTGCTGTCGAAAGGCATCAAGGCGATCACGCGCGGCGCCATCTGGCTGTCCGAGCGAGTCTGACGCGCCATCCGGGACTTACGGCTCCAGCTCGCTGTCCCAGTAGAGAAAATCACGCCAGCTTTCGTGCAGGAAATTGGGCGGGAAGCCGCGCCCGTTGCGCTGCAGTTCCTGTACGGTCGGCATATGCGGCCGCATGCGGGGATGCATGTGGCAGTCGTCGGGCATGCGACCGCCCTTGGTCAGGTTACAGGGCGCGCAGGCGGCCACCACATTGTCCCAGCGCGTCAGGCCACCGCGCGAGCGCGGGATCACGTGATCGAAGGTCAGCTCATGCCGGCTGCCGCAATACTGGCAGGAGAAGCGGTCACGCAGGAACAGATTGAACCGGGTGAAGGCCGGACGCCGGGCCGGGGCGATATAGCGCTTGAGCGCCACCACACTGGGCAGCCGCATGCGCATGCTGGGCGAATGAATTTCCTGGTCGTATTCCGACAGGATGGTGACGCGATCCATACACACCGCTTTCACCACTTCCTGCCACGGCCAGACCGAAAGCGGGAAATAGGACAGCGGCTGGTAATCCGCATTCAGAACCAACGCTGGACAACTCTCTGGGGTCATGTCTCCCTCAGGTCCGTACGCCGAATATCATTACCATATGCGGGGTTACCGCATCATGACAACCACCTTATTTGGTGAACCGGGCAGGTTATCCACACCGGTCGTCCTGATGATCTAGCGCGCCGCGAGATGTTCGGCGAGGAAGGCGCCACCGAGGCTGAGTCCCTGGCCGTCAATGCCATGGCCGAGCCCGGGGCTGACATGGAACCGCGCTGGGCAGCCGGCCTCGTTCAAGGCTGCCAGCGCCGCATGCATCGCCTCGATCGGGACGACCGCATCGGCATCGCCGTGAATCAGGAGAATCGGCGGCCGGGCGTGGATCTGCTTTTTCAGATCCGCCCCGCCCAGCAGCGCGCCGGAATAGCCCAGGATCGCCGCCGGTGCCGGATCGCGACGCAGACCGATATGCAGCGCCATCATGGTGCCCTGGCTGAACCCCACCAGCGCGAGGTCACGCGGCCCAAGACCGTGCCGCTTCAACTCGGCGTCCAGAAACGCATCCAGCGCCGGCGCCACCTGCTCGGCCGCCTGCTGCATGGTCGCATAGATCGCGGCGGTATGTTGCGGATCGCGACGCAGCAGGTTGGGGTCATAAGCGTCCAGCGCGAACCATTGCCGCCCGCCACCCATGCCCGGCGGGAAACCCGGGATCATCGCCGGCGCATGCGGCGCGACAAAGGCTGCATCCGGCAGCTGCCGCTGCCACTGCGCGCCCAGTTCGATCAGGTCATTGCCATCGGCGCCATAACCATGCACCAGCACCACCAGCTTGCGGGCTGGGCCTTTGGCGGGCGAAAGACGGGGGCCATCGATGGTGGCGGTCATACGGGTGCCTTCGCGTTGCTGTCGTCCGTGGTGAGGCGATTGCCGGTCACGGCATAATAGCGCCACAGCAAACGCGCCGCGACACCGCGATGCGGCCGCCAGTTTTCCGCCATGCGATCCATCTTCTTCACGTCCGGGCGGGTCTTCAGGCCGAACAGGCGCTTTGCCGCCTCCTGCAACGCCACGTCATGGGCGGGCCAGATATCCTCGCGGTCGAGCGCGAACATCAGGAAGATTTCCGCCGTCCAGCGGCCGATGCCCTTCACGGCGGTCAACATGGCTATCGCAGCCGCATCATCCAGTCTGGGCAGCAGGTCGAAATCGATGGCGCCGCTTTTTGCCGCCAGCGCCATGTTGCGCACATACCGCACCTTCGGGCCGCTCAGGCCGCAGGCGCGCAGCCGGGCCTCACTCAGTTTCAGCACGCGTTCGGCGCTGAAGGCGCCATTGGCGCGGCCCTGCACGGTGGCCTCCAGCCGCCCCCAGACGGTGGCGGCGGCGGCCACCGAAATCTGCTGTTCGATGACGATGCGGCACAGAGTGGCGAAATCCGCCGGCCGTCGCCGGTCCGCGATGAAGCCGACGGCCGCACGGGCGGCGGCAAATTTCGGTTCACGGGCGCAGAGCTGTTTCACGGCCAGGGCCGTGCGCTTGCGGGTATCGGCCTTTGCGGCGGGGAGAGGCTTTGCCATAAGCTGCCTGCAGAGAGAATCGTATCATGCAGTCTGACACCGTTACGCGCTGTGCGCCAAGCCCGACCGGCTACCTGCATCTCGGGCATGCCTATGCCGCGGGGATGGCATATCTGCGTGCCCGGCAGGCGGGTGGGCGCTTTCTGCTGCGGATCGAGGATATCGACGGCACCCGCTGCCGGCCCGAATTGACAACAGCGATTTTCGAGGACCTGACCTGGCTGGGCCTGCGCTGGGAAGGACCGGTGCGCCGGCAATCGCAGCATTTCGCCGACTACAGAGCCGCACTCGACAGCCTGCGCGATCGCAGCCTGCTCTATCCCTGCTTCTGCACCCGCAAGCAGATTCAGGCCGAGATCGCCGCCGCCGGCCAGGCGCCGCACGGCTTTGAAGGGACCGTGTATCCCGGAACCTGCCGCCATCTTTCAGACGCTGAGCGCGAGCAGCGCATGGCAGCCGGAGACGCCTATGCGCTGCGGCTGGATATCGAAGCCGCCTGCTGCCATGCAGGGCGCTGGCCGCTGACCTGGCAGGACGAATCTGCTGGCGAGCAGACGGTGACGCCGGATCTGCTGATCAGTGGCTTTGGCGATGTCGTGTTGGCCCGCAAGGAAACGCCGGCGAGCTATCATCTCTGCGTCAGCCATGACGACGCCCTGCAGGGCGTCACGCTGGTCACCCGTGGCGAAGACCTGTTTGCCGCCACGCATCTGCATCGCCTGCTGCAGGCATTGTTCGACTGGCCGGTGCCGGCCTATGCCCATCACTCGCTGTTAACCGACGACATCGGCGAACGGCTGGCCAAGCGCAAGAATGCACCGGCTCTGCGCGACCTGCGCGCCAGCGGCCTTGAGGCAGCCGATATCTGGCGCCGGACCGGGCTGGATTTCGCTCCCTGAGATCAGCGCGTGCCGGCGAGGCGTTTACGCGCCTCGGGATCGAGCCAGTCCAGCATGGAATGCAGCCAGGGCCGATCCGGATGAGCCGCGATCAGGCGATTGATTTTTTCCACGACCGCGTCGCTGCCCGGAACACGATTACAGGTTATGCCGCCGCGAATGGCCGCTGGCGCCTCCGCCAGCGGCAAGGATGTGATGGTCGGCATCGCCGCCCCCTCCTTCTGTGCCTGCCGCACCTGCCAGGTGGCCTCGAACGGATACAGCAACAGCCAGTCGACCCGCTTGGCGGTCAACATCGACAGCATCGTGCCGGTTTTCGAGAGCCGCACGACAGGCGCCGAAGGCGGCGCACTGCGCAACTGCTCGTCCAGCGCCGCACCATAGGACCGGCTGTCATGAACTGCGCCATCCAGCTCGCTCTGCTGAAGCAGACGACGTAACTCAATCATGCCTTCGGCATTGCGAAACCCGCGAAACGTATTGACCTCGTCGACCCGCGTCACCAGGGCCAGGCCGGGCATGTGCATCAGATCATGACTGACCAGGAACTGGGCCTCGCGCGCCGGATTGCGGGCCAGACCGCTGGCGCAGACTGTTACATCCGTCCGCTCCAGGGTTTTCAGCAGACGCGCCAGCGGCAGACTGCGGATGTCATGGCTGTAGTCCGGCAGTCGTTCGATCAGCCAGGCGAGGGCATGATCGCCAAAGCCGCCGCCATTCGTCATGAAGACCGGAGGCCATTCGGTTTTCAGCCACAACAACTTGTCCTGAGCCCGCGCCGATAGCGGCAGCAACAGCAGCAGCAGAGCCCCGATCAAACCGAGAGTCAGGGCCGGACGCATCCGCGCCGTATCGATCATTCAGGTGCGGGATGTTTCACCGGAAACACCCCGTACCGAATCACTTGCCGCCGAGCGGCATGGCGTAGGTCAGGAAGAGCGTCTCGGTGCCGGGATTGCTTTTATAGATGCTGGCATTCGACATATGGCTGATGCCGAGGCCCAGCCGCGAGCGGTTATCGAAGCGATAGCTGATTTCCAGCTGCGACTTGAATTCGATGGCGCCGCCCAGATCCTTGCCATCGCCTTCGCGATACACGCCTGGCGCAAAGCTCGGCGTCAGTACCCAGCGGCGGCCCATATACAGATCGACCAGCACACCGGCATAACCGTATACGGCCTGGTCGCTGGTGCCCATCACGCCAATGAAGGGTTTGAAAATCCAGAACTTGTCGCCGTGGCGATATTCGACCCGGCCTTCAAAGGCATCGTGGTCGTCGTTGATGTCATGATAACCGGCGCTGAACGCCAGGAAGGACGGGTCATCGCCATCCTTGCTGTATGCGGCAGGTGCCGAAAAAATGGCCAGCGCGGCCACCGCAAAGCTGACCGCAACACCCCAACACGCGGAATAACGCATCGTCTTGATCCCCCGGATGACCGCCCCTGCCGGCACGGCTTTATTTCAGAAACCCCACTCGTTCCCCCGATCTTAGCCAAAGAAGCGTCATTCCGCCAAGGCCTTATCGGCCGCAGCCGCGCCGGCAGGCGCGCTGAATTGTCGCCACAATTGACAGGCACAAGACCCGTCATGCGCCCCTTCCGCCGCCTTGCCCTCTGGCTCAGCCTGCTGGTGATTGCCGTGCCAGCCTTCTACGCCCTGGCCGTCCTGGGCTTCGGGCTGCTGTCGGCACCGCATCGCGAGCCCATGGCCGGCCAGCCGCGGATACCGGTCTATCTGGTTTCAAATGGCTGGCATGTCTGGCTGGCCCTGCCGGTCCGGCAGGGCACGGTCGACTGGGACGAATGGCTGGCGGGCGAGAGACCGGCCGCGAGCGGACAGGCAGCACGCAGCGCCGAGGGGGATTACATCGCCTTCGGCTGGGGCGACCGGGACTTTTACCTGGCAACCCGCCGGCCGATCGATTTCCGCCCCGATCTTGCCCTGGCCGCCCTGCTGGGCCGGGGTCCTGCCGCCATGCATGTCATGCGGATCGGGCAACCGGATAGGGCATCCCCTCAGGTCCGGCAGATCGACGTCGATTCGCTGCAGTATCATGCCCTGGCCGCCTATATCCGCGCCGGCTTCAGCCCCGCCCCGGACGGGCGGCCCCAGCAGCTTCGCGAGGCCGGGTTCGGTGCCAACGACGCCTTTTACGAGGCCGTTGGCCGCTACAGCCCCCTTCGCACCTGCAACGAGTGGATCGGCGCCGGACTTCGCGCCGCCGGCCTGCCGACCGGCTGGTGGACCCCGCTGCCCTTCGGGCTGATGAGAAACCGGCCATGACCGATTTTTACGCCATGACAGGCCAATGCGGGATTTTCCCCGTTTCAGGTGGATTTTCGCGCCGTGACCAAGCCGTGCTCGCCTTGCGACTCAGGCTCAAAGACGGTAAACCGAGCCCCGAAAAAAGAGTGGTTCCGGGCCACCAGCCCGCCCCTCGTCACGCCATCCCACGGAGACCAGAAAAATGACGGTTCGGGTTGCGATTAACGGTTTCGGCCGCATCGGCCGCAATGTGCTGCGCGCCATCATCGAGAGCGGCCGCACGGATATCGAAGTTGTTGGCATCAACGATCTGGGCCCGGTGGAAACCAACGCCCATCTGTTCCGCTATGACAGCGTGCATGGCCGCTTCAACGGCACGGTCACCGTCAACGGCGACAGCATCGATGTGGGCCGCGGCCCGATCAAGGTGAGCGCCGAGCGCGACCCGGCCAAGCTGCCGTGGAAGGAACTGAAGGTCGACATCGCGCTGGAATGCACCGGCATCTTCACCGACAAGGAAAAGGCCGCGCTGCACCTCACCGCCGGCGCCCGCAAGGTGCTGGTCTCGGCCCCCGCCACCAATGCCGACCTCACCGTCGTCTACGGCGTGAACCACGACCAGCTCAAGCCCGAGCACACCATCGTCTCGAATGCTTCCTGCACCACCAACTGCCTGGCGCCGGTCGCCTTCGTCCTCGACGCCGCAGTCGGCATCGAGAAGGGCTACATGACCACGATCCATGCCTATACCGGCGACCAGCCGACGCTGGATACCATGCACAAGGATCTCTACCGCGGCCGTGCGGCGGCGCTCTCCATGATCCCGACCACCACCGGCGCCGCCAAGGCCGTCGGCCTGGTGCTGCCCAACCTGAAGGGCAAGCTGGACGGCTCGTCGATCCGCGTGCCGACCCCGAATGTCTCGCTGATCGACTTCAAGTTCATCTCGAAGAAGAACACCACGGCCGAAGAGATCAACGAGGCGATCAAGCGCGCCGCCGGCAACCAGCTCAAGGGCATCCTCGACGTCAACGACCAGCCGCTGGTCTCCAGCGACTTCAACCACAGCCCGGCCAGCTCGACCTTCGACCTGAAGCAGACCACGGTCATGGACGGCAATCTGGTGCGCGTGGTGTCGTGGTACGACAACGAGTGGGGCTTCTCCAACCGCATGTCCGACACTGCGGTTGCGATGGCCAAGCTCTGAGCGGGCGCCGAGCATGCCGGAATTTCGCACCCTCGATGACGTCAACGTCGCCGGCAAGACCGTCCTGACGCGGGTCGATCTGAACGTCCCGATGAAGGACGGCAAGATCACCGACGATCTGCGCATCAGCCGCATCCTGCCCACCCTGCACGAACTCTCGCGCAAGGGTGCCAAGGTTGTCGTGCTGTCGCATTTCGGCCGTCCGGACGGCAAGCCGGTGCCGGAAATGTCGCTCAAGCCGGTGGCGGCCGCGCTCGCCACCGCGCTCGGCTCTTCGATCCCGTTCGCCGAGGACTGCGTCGGCGAGCCGGCCAAGGCTGCGATCGCCAAACTGAAGCCCGGCGGCGTCGTTCTGCTGGAAAACACCCGCTTCCATGCCGGTGAAGAAAAGAACGATCCGGCGCTGGCCAGGCAGATGGCCGAGCTGGGCGACATCTACGTCAACGACGCCTTCTCCTGCGCCCATCGCGCCCATGTCTCGACCGAGGCGCTGGCGCATCTGCTGCCGGCCTATGCCGGCCGCAACATGGAAGTGGAGCTGAAGCATCTGCAGGCCGCGCTCGAACAGCCCGAGAAGCCGGTTGCCGCCGTGATCGGCGGCGCCAAGGTTTCCACCAAGCTGGAGTTGCTCGGCAACCTGCTGGGCAAAGTCGACAAGATCATCATCGGCGGCGGCATGGCGAACACCTTCCTGTTCGCCCAGGGCCGTGAAGTCGGTTCCAGCCTGTGCGAGAAGAACCTCGCCGACACCGCCCGTGACATCCTGCGCGATGCCGTGACGCGGGGCTGCGCCATCATCCTGCCCGATGACGTGGTGGTCGCGCGTGAGTTCCGGCAGGGCGCCCCCAGCAAGGTGGTACCGGCCGAACGCGTGCCGGCCGACCAGATGATCCTGGATATCGGTCCGGTGGCCGCGGCCCGCCTGGGCACCATCCTGGCCGATTGCAAAACATTGGTCTGGAATGGCCCGCTTGGCGCCTTCGAGACGCCGCCCTTCGATGCCGGCACGGTGACGGTGGCGCGCACGGCAGCGGCGCTGACCGCATCCGGTCGCCTGCTCAGCGTGGCTGGCGGCGGTGACACAGTCGCCGCCCTGCGTCATGCCGGCGTGGCGGAAGAGTTTTCCTATGTATCCACGGCTGGCGGCGCCTTCCTGGAATGGCTGGAAGGCAAGCCCCTGCCGGGTGTGGCGGCTCTCTCCGCCCCCATTGCAGTGGCCGCCAAGTGATTGCGTGATAAAATCCGGCCCGATTAACAGCGGGCCGGATTTTTCGTTACAACGACCTCGACTTCAGACGTATCGGGAGCTGACACAATGAACCTCAAGGACCTCAACAAGATCGCCGTTGCGATGGTCGCGCCGGGCAAGGGTATCCTCGCCGCCGACGAAAGCACCAGCACGATCGAAAAGCGCCTCGCCAGCATCAACGTGCCGTCGACGGAAGAGAACCGCCGCGATTACCGCGAGATGCTGTTCACCACCGATGGCGCCGAGAAATACATCTCCGGCGTCATCCTCTATGACGAGACGCTGCGCCAGAAGGGCAAGGACGGCACGCCGCTGGTCGACATCCTGAACAAGCGCGGCATCATTCCGGGCATCAAGGTCGACAAGGGCGTGCAGACCCTGATCGGCAGCCAGGACGAGAAGATCACCGAGGGCCTCGATGGCCTGGGCAAGCGCATGGCCGAATACCACCAGCTCGGCGCCCGCTTCGCCAAGTGGCGCGCGGTGCTGAACATCGCCAATGGCAAGCCGAGCCGCCAGGCCCTGGTCGCCAATGCCGAGGCGCTGGCGCGCTATGCCGGCATCTGCCAGGCCAATGGCATCGTGCCGATCGTCGAACCGGAAATCCTGATGGACGGCGACCATGATCTGGCCACCAGCTTCGCCGCCACCGAGCGCACGCTGCATACGGTGTTCGAATATCTGGCGATCCATAACGTGGCGCTGGAAGGCATCATCCTGAAGCCGGGCATGGTGATCCAGGGCGAGAGCAGCAAGAAGACCGCCAGCATCGACGAAGTCGCCGACGCCACCGTGCAGGTGCTGAAGCGCTGCGTGCCGTCGGCCGTGCCGGGCATCGCCTTCCTCTCGGGCGGCCAGTCCGACGAGCTGGCCTCGGCCCATCTGGGTGCCATGAACGCCCGCCACCCGAACCTGCCCTGGGCGCTGACCTTCTCCTACGGCCGCGCCCTGCAGGCCTTCCCGCTCAAGCTCTGGGGCGGCAAGACCGCCAATGTGCCGAATGCGCAGAAGGGCTACCTGCATCGTGCCCGCCTGAACGGCCTGGCCGCACTGGGCAAGTACGAAGCCAAGCTGGAAGGCGAATTCAAGGCTGCGTAACTGCCGCCTCCTCCTCGCGAAACACGAACGGCCCCGGTCTCGCGACCGGGGCCGTTTTCTTTTCAAGAGATGCAGACCTGAACCGTTACGTGGCCCATTAAGCCGCTTTCGGCTGCGCCTCGATCACCGTGCCGCCCAAGGTGCCGCTGTTAGCGGCCGTATTGATCTGGATCTGGCGCGGCTTCTTGGCCTCGGGGATCTCGCGCTTGAGTGCGACATGCAGCAGGCCGTCCTTCAACTCGGCGCCCACCACCTTCACGGTATCGGCCAGCTCGAAGCGGCGCTCGAAGGCGCGGCGCGCGATGCCACGGTGCAGATAGGAAATCTGCTCGCCCTCGTTCGACGGCTGCTCGACCGCCTTGCCGGTAACGATCAGGCTGTTCTCCTTCACCGTGATATCGAGTTCATCCTGGCTGAAACCGGCCACCGCCATGGTAATGCGATAGGCGTCTTCGCCACGTTTCTCGATATTGTACGGGGGATAGCTGGTTGCCGCTTCATCGGCCCGGTTGGCAAGCTCGAACAGGCGGTTCACCTGGTCGAAACCGATGCTGGAACGCAGCAGGGGGGAAAGATCGAAAGCACGCATGAGTCATCCTCCTTCAAGCGATGAGTCGTTTGCGCGGCCCGCTATAAGGCAGGAGGCATTCCCGCGATATCGCCGGGCCGCCGTGACGGCCGGACCTCGATCGAGCATCCGGCACGCCAGACAGTTAGGAAGCGATCAAATCACCTTCAAGAGGGGGGATAATTTTTCCGACGACAAATGTCGGCTGGCGGCCAACCGGTCACCCGATGGAAATCGGGTACCATTTGAATTCTGCCAGCGACCGGCCGCGCAGAACATCGACCACATGTTTGGGCCCGACAAATTCAGGCGCCAGGCTGGGACCCTGGGCCGCCAGGACCAAGGTGGAATTCTTGAACAGCGGCTTCATGGCCCCCAGCGACCGCGCCGCCATCTCATCCGTCGCAATTGCCGAATAGGACACGTAGATCACCGTGATGACCTCGTTGCCGAGCTTGATCGATGCGGACTGGTAGACCTGGGCCATAGGGCGGGCGCGGCTCGTTGAACAGCGGTTTGGCGTATGTCGTCCAGACAGGGGTAACCCGGTCTTGGTTAATGAAACACATGCGATAGCGGGCTCGACAATAAAAAAGGCGGCCACGGGTGTTTCCCGGGCCGCCTTTAAGACCGGGCTTGGCAGCCCGGCAGACAATCAGAGTACGACTTACTTCTTCAGGCCGAAGCTGCCGAAGCGCTTCTTGAACTTGGCGACCTGGCCGCCAGCTTCGTTCAGACGCGCCGGACCGCCGGTCCAGGCCGGATGCGAGGTCGAATCGATATCGAGCATCAGGGTGTCGCCCGGCTTGCCCCAGGTCGAACGGGTGGCATAGACGGTGCCGTCCGTCATCTGCACCTTGATCTCGTGGTAATCGGGATGGATATCGGTCTTCATGACAGTGCTCCTAGGCCCTCACGCACGGAAAGCCCGCAAATTCCTCAATGGGCCGGCGTTATAGCCAGAACCGGCCCCCCCTGCAAGCCCGAAGACCCGGTCGCCGACATTCAATAATAAATCATTGAAAAACAAAATCTTAATCAGGTCCCTCCAGCTGCCCGACGACGCCGGTCGTATTCCGCCTGATCCACCAGGTCGAGTCCGAGCTTGTCCAGGCCATCCAGGATGGGAATGAACAAGTTCAGGCCGATATTGTCGCTGCCATATCCGGCCACGCTGATCCCGACCAGATTGCCCTGCCGGTCGACCAGTGGACCGCCGCTGTTGCCGCCATGGGTTCCGACATCGGCCTGGATCAGGTCATGAGCCTGTCCCCGCCGCGCCGGCCGTAAGGCGCTGACCACACCGCGCGTCACGGTCCAGCCAAGCTGCCGGGACCGCGGCGCGCCGATCGCATAGACCTCCTCCGTCACCCGCACCGGGGTTTCCCGCACCGGCAGGACCGGAAACTGGCTGCCTTCGATCTTCACCAGCGCAACGTCACGGGTCTCATGCCGGTACAGCACTTCGCCGGTGACCGTCTGTCCCGACAGCAAACGCACGCGGACAAACCGTTCGGCGCGAACCACATGATTGTTGGTGACGATCAGACCATCGGCCGACACCAGAAAGCCCGAGCCATGGCCGCCGCCGCCGGTTTCGATCAGCACGGTGGCGCTGCGGATATGATCGACTTTTGCATCGATCCCCTGCGTGAAGATCGGCTGGCGCAACAGTACGCGCCGAGCAGCCTCCGGCTCGTTTTTGCGAGTGCTGGACAGAGCCAGCGGACGCTGTGCAACGAGATCGCGCAATTGCGGACTGGCCGCCAGCTTGTTGACCGCATCGGCAAAGGCCAGTTGCACCGGCAGCTTCAGGTCGAACGGCAGCACGGTGTCCGATTCATATACCCCCTCATCGCTCCAGCGGCCGATCACCAGACGTTTGACCGGATCGAAAACCTGCCAGTCGATTTTCATCCTGACGCTGTCGCGCACGCCTGTAGGCCGGCCGCTTATCACTTCGCAGGTCCAGCGATATACATAGAAGTAATCCGTAATGCTTCCACCGATCTGCAGATCAATGCTGTCTGCCTCTGGCGTGGGAAACATCACGTCACTGCCGCCGGGCACACGATAGCCATGCCCGCTCATCACCTTCTGGAATGTCTGCTGCCATTCGCGCGGACGCGGCACCGCCCGGTTTCCATCATGGTAGTTCGTCGTCAGTCCGGAGGTGCATAATCCTCCGGCGCTACTGCTCATTTCCTTGCCGCGCGGCATGTCGAACTGAAGGTGGGTCAGTTGCAGGATCGGCTCGCTGGTCGTGCCATTGGCAACTCCGCGCGGCACGATCACCTCGCCGCCAGGCAAGGTCACCGGTTTCGCCTCGATCAGCGGCACCACTGCGGCCGGTTGTCCCGTCGTGACACACCCCGCCGATACCAATGCCATCACTGCAATCATTGCCAGCGCACGCATGCGTTCCCCCGTCTTCATGCCTGCCTGTTATCATAGAACACCAATAGAAAATTAAAAGATCATATCATGATCATACAAGTGCATGCGTCGACCACCGGGGCATCCTGAAACCGTGTTCAGCCATCGCGTTGTGGCAGGGCGGTGCGACCGCTATAACCGGCCGGGATTCCAAGCAAAGCCAGAGTCGATGCCGTCTGACGCCATGTCGCCCGATCAAAAACGCCCCAGCCTGAATGCGCTGGGAGCCGTGTTCCGCTTCGTCGCCCCCTATCGCTGGATGGCGGCCGGCGCGGCAGTGGCGCTGATCGTGGCTGCCGCCGCCGTGCTGGGTATCGGCCAGGCGATCCGCCGTGTCATCGATGTCGGCTTCGGCCATGGTAACGGCACCTATCTCGACCTGTATTTCGGCGCGTTGTTCGGCGTGGTGGCCGTGCTGGCCGTCGCCACTTTTGCGCGCTTCTACTGCGTGACCTGGCTGGGCGAGCGCGTGGTCGCCGATATCCGCCGTGCCGTCTATGCCCATGTGCTGAAGCTCAGCCCGGTATTCTTCGAATCCACTCGTACCGGCGAGGTGCTGTCGCGGCTGACGACCGATACCGAACTGATCCAGACCCTGGTCGGCTCTTCCATCTCGGTCGCCCTGCGTAACCTGCTGTTGTTCCTGGGCAGTGCCGTGCTGCTGACAATCACCTCGCCCCGGCTGACCCTGCTGGTCGCGCTGGTCATTCCGCTGGTGGTGCTGCCGATCATCATTCTCGGTCGTCGCCTGCGCAAACTGTCGCGCGAAAGCCAGGATCGCATTGCCGACCTTTCGGCCCAGGCTGGCGAGACCCTGAACGCCATCACCACGGTGCAGGCCTATACCTATGAGGCGCGCGAAACAGCGCGCTTCTCTGCCAATGCCGAGGCCGCTTTTGGCACCGCGGTGCGCCGCATCCGCGCCCGTGCCTGGCTTACGGCGCTGGTGATGCTGCTGGTCTTCGGCGCGGTGAATGCCGTGATGTGGATCGGTGGCAAGGCGGTGTTTGCCGGCGAGATGTCGGGCGGCGAGTTGAGCGCCTTTGTCTTCTATGCCGTGATCGGTGCATCCTCAGTCGGTTCGCTCTCGGAAGTCTGGGGCGACGTGCAGCGCGCCGCCGGTGCCGCGGAACGCCTGATGCAACTGCTGGCCACGGAGCCCAGCGTGCAGGCGCCCGCGACGCCGCTACACCTGCCGGCTATTCCGGCGGGCCAACTGCAATTCGACCAACTGCGCTTCCGCTATCCGGCACGACCCGATACCACAGCCGTGGATGGCCTGAGCCTCGATATCGCCGCCGGAGAAACCGTGGCGATCGTCGGCCCCTCGGGCGCCGGCAAGACCACGCTGTTCCAGCTGCTGCTGCGTTTCTACGACCCGGAATCCGGCACCATCCGCTTCGACGGCATCGACATTGCCCAGCTCGATCCGGTGGCGCTACGTCGCCATATCGGCCTGGTTGCCCAAGAGCCGGCGATCTTCGGTGCCAGCGTGGCCGAGAATATCCGCTACGGCCGCCCGGAAGCCAGCGATGCCGAGGTGCAGGCCGCCGCCGAAGCCGCGGCAGCGCATGGCTTCATCCAGAGCCTGCCGCAGGGTTACGACACCTATTTGGGTGAACGCGGCGTGCGACTGTCCGGCGGCCAGCGGCAGCGTATCGCCATCGCCCGCGCCCTGCTGCGTGACCCGCCGGTGCTGCTGCTGGACGAAGCGACCTCGTCGCTGGACGCCGAGTCCGAGCGCAAGGTGCAGACCGCGCTCGAGCGTCTGATGCAGGGCCGCACCACGCTGGTGATCGCCCATCGGCTCGCCACCGTACAGAAGGCCGACCGCATCGTGGTGATGGACCATGGCCGCATCGTGGCTGCCGGCCGCCATGACAGCCTGATGGCGGAAGACGGCCTCTATGCCCGCCTCGCCCGCCTGCAGTTCATGAACGGAACGGCCGATGCCGCGTAGACGCCGCGACGACAAGCCACTGCCCGGCCGCCTGATGCGGTTCTGGTGGAAGTTCGGCCTTGCCGGATTGCTCGTCTATATCGGCTACACGATCTGGATGGGCGGCGCGTATCGCAGCGCCAAGGCCTTCACCGCCGGACAGTGCATCGCCGTTGAGGCCCCGCCGGGCCCCGAAGACATGGCCATGCTGCCCAATGGCAGCGGCGCCATCGTCTCCAGCCAGGACCGCCGCGAGCGCGACGCGCCGGGCGCGCTCTACCTCTACGACCTGAGCAGCCGGCCGGGCCGCTTTGTCAAACTGGAAACGCCGGCCAGCCTGCCCTTCCATCCGCATGGCATCAGCCTGTTCGCAGCCGCCGACGGACAGCTGTTCCTGCATGTCATCAATCACCGCAGTGCGGAAAAGCATACGGTGGAAATCTTCACGCTGCAGTTCACGGCGGCCGGTGCGGCGCCGGTGCTGCGTCATCGCGGCAGCGTTTCCAGCGACCTGTTCGTGCATCCGAACGGCATTGCCGCGGCCGGGCCGGAGGCTTTCTACCTGACCAACGACCGTGGCCCGGGACCGGGCTGGATGCATATGGTGGAAAACCTGCTGCAGCTGGCCCGCTCCACCGTGGTCTATCACGATGGCCGCGGCGCCCGCGTGGTGGCCGAGGACATCGCCATGGCCAATGGTGTCGAGATCACGGCCGATGGCAGCACGGTGCTGGTCGGGTCCACCCTGTGGCGCATGATGCTGTCATTCACCCGCGAACCCAGCACCGGCATGCTGCTGCGCAATGGCAGCATGACCCTGCCCGGCGGAGCCGACAATATCCGGCGCGACCGCAATGGCGACCTCTGGGTTGCAGCCCATCCCAACGCCTTCGCCTTCATCGGCCACGCCATGAATGCCGAGAAGGAAAGCCCCAGCATGGTGCTGCGCCTGAGCCGCGATCCGCGCGGTGCCGTGCATACCATGCAGGCCTTCGGCGATCCCGGCACGCTCCTGTCAGGCGCCAGCACCGCCGTGCAATATGACGGCCGCCTGTTGATCGGCGCCATCTTCCAGCCCACCATCATGGATTGTCAGCTGGATGGCGCGCAGTTCCGCGAGATCGGCAGCTAGAAGCGATAGGCGCCGCACTGGTCGACGCGCAGCACGCTTTCCTGCTTGAAGCGGAGTTTATAATCAGTCGCTATCTCGGTCAGGCGGCCACTGCTCTCCCGGCTGCCGCCATGCGCCACGGTCAGGATATAGGCCGGTTCCCGCACTGTATTGCCGTCACGGGCCGAGCGGTAAAAGCCATGGCCGTCGTGAATGGTGAAACCGTCAGGGAAACGCGAGACGATCGCGCTCTCGACGAAGCCTTTCCATTCGCCCTCGGTGACATGGGCGATATTGCCATGCTCGTTGATATGGGTGCCGAAATAGAGCTGCGTGGTCTGCTGGCGGCAGAGCGAGAGCGGCGACAGCCAGACATAGACGCCGCCCGCGACGGTGACGGCCAGCGCCAGGATCGCAGCCGCCAGAGCGAAAATCGCCTTCGCCTGCAGGGCTCCCAGGCGCTCGCCCACTTTAAGAAACGCTTCTTCGAACACCGGGCTATCTTTCGGTCAGCTTCAGTTCGATACGGCGGTTGCGGCGGAAGGCGATCTGGTCGTCGCGCGCATCCAGCGGCTGGAACTCGCCGAAGCCGGTGGCGGCCAGACGCTCGACCGGCACCCCCTGCGAGGCCAGGAACTTCACCACCGAAATGGCGCGCGCCGCCGACAGCTCCCAGTTCGACGGGAACTGCGCCGTATTGATCGGCTGCTTGTCGGTATGGCCGTCGACACGCAGCACCCAGGGCAGATCCTTCGGAATCTTGTCGCTGATCTCGATCAGGGTCTTGGCCAGGCGCGCGATCTGCTCGCGGCCCTCGGGCTTGAGCTCGGCGGCGCCGGAATCGAACAGCACCTCCGACTGGAAGACGAAGCGGTCGCCGACGATCTGGACATCGCGGCGGTTGCCCAGCGCCTGCCGCAGGCGCCCGAAGAACTCGGACCGATAGTTGGTCAGCTCATCCACCTTGCGCGCCAGCGCGGCATTCAGGCGCCGGCCCAGATCGCTGACCTGCGCCTGGTTGGCCTTATCCTTCTCTTCGCTTTCCTTCAGGATGCGCTCGATCTGCGCCATCTGTTCGCGCAACGCCATCAGCTGACGATTCAGCAGGTCGACCTGGCTGCGCGCCTCACTGGTCAGACGCTTTTCCTGGTCCAGCTGGCCGGTATTCGACACCAGCTTGCCCTGCAGGTCGATCACGATCTGCTGCTGTTCGGTGAGCTTTTTCTCGGCCTCGTCGGCGCGCGCCTGGCTGTCGGCCAACACGGCGGCGAGCTGGTCGCGCTCGGCATTGGCGCTGCTCAGGGTCGCCTGCAGGCCGCTCAGGTCGAGCCGCAGCTGCGCGTTGTTGCGCTTTTCCAGCGAGAGCTGATCGACCAGGCCGGCCAGTTCGCTGCGCAAGCCATCGATCGCCTTGTCGCGGCCGGAAATCGCATTGGCGAGAAAGAACTGCACCAGCATGAACACCGCCAGCACAAAGACGATCACCATCAGCAGGGTCGACAGCACATCGACATAGCCGGGCCAGGGGCCCGCGCTCTGATGATCGTTGCGCCTGCGGCTGAGCGCCATGGCTCAATCAGCCCCGCCGCTGGGTATCGGCAGAGGCGGCAATCGTGCGCGACAGCAGCTTGATCTCGGCGCGCATCTCGTCGACCAGCTTGGCGCGGCCCTGGGCCGCATCGTCGAGCATCCGGCTGAGCAGGATATCGATATTGCGCAGATGCCCGCGGCTGGCGGAATCGAAACCGCCGCTTTCCGTGCCCTGCGCCAGCTTGGCCATGATCGGCTTCATCTCGATCTGGTGTTCGGTCAGTTTCAGCAGCAGGCCCTGCTCGGCCCGCATCTGCTCGGTCAGCAGGCTCAGCTTTTCGTTCAGCTGCAGCAGCGCCGCGCTGCTCTGGCCGCGATTATCCTCACCGCGCGCCATGGTGCGCTGCAGGTTGTCCAGGCTGTCGGCCGTTTGCTCCAGCAGCGCCTGCACATAGGCCGGCACCGACTGCTCGCCTTCCATCACCGCGCCGCCGCCGACGCGGGTGAAGCCGGCCAGCCATTCTTCCAGGTCGTTATAGAAGCGGTTCTGCGCCTGACCGGCCTGCAGGTCGAGGAAGCCCAGCACCAGCGAGCCGGCAAGGCCGAGCATGGAGGCCGAGAAAGCCAGACCCATGCCGGTCAGTGGCGCTTCCAGGCCGCCCTTCAGCTTGCTGAACATCACATTGATGTCTTCGCTGGCGTTGAGCGACAGGCCGTTGATGGTGTCGCTGACGCCGTTGATGGTTTCGAGCAGGCCCCAGAAAGTGCCGAGCAGGCCCAGGAACACCATCAGGCCGATGAAGTAGCGCGAGATGTCGCGTGATTCATCCAGGCGTGAGCCGACGGAATCGAGCAGCGCCCGCGTTGCCGCCGCCGACAGCGATCCGCGCGGCCCGCGATTGGCCAGCATGCGCGACAGCGGTGCCAGCAGGCTGGACGGCTCGCCGATCTTTCCGGCGCCGGTGCCACGCTGCGCCAGCTGCCAGGCTTCGACCCAGCTGGCTTCCTGGCCGATGATCCAGACCTGGCGGAAGGCATAGAGGATGCCGACCACCAGCACGAAAACGATCAGGCTGTTCAGCGCCAGATTGGCCATGAAGGCGCGCAGCAAGGTGTTGTGCAGCAGCGCGATCACGACGCCCACGGCGACGAGAAACAGCATCATGCGAAACAGGAAACGGCCCGGCTTGGTCATGCGATCACCCTTCCGCGTCTGCCGTAAAGTTGGAATACGGCATTTTCACGGCGCGCGGCCGGAAAGCGCCGCATACCGCGAATCAATCGTATGGTTCTGGAATGATCGCTTAGGCCGCATGGCCGGATCAACCGCAGGATCGCGGTGAAATCCGGCATCGCAAAACCTTAACGTCCGACGGCGGCGACCTCGACACGATCCGCCATCCCTTCGGCAGGCGCGCCAAGCGCGCGCACATCGATGCGGGTCGAACGGATGCCACGATCGATCAGATACTGCCGCACCGCCAGGGCCCGGGTCAGCGACAGGCGCCGCGCGCCGCTGCCGCCATCGCCGGCACTGTTGGCGGCATAGGCACGCACCTGCAGGCGATCTTCGCCATTGGCATACTGACGGGCCAGCGCATCCAGCGCGGCCAGGTCGCCGGCCGGCAGGTCGCCCTGACCGTTGGCGAAGGGAATGGTGACCACCCCGGCCTGGACGCTGGGGGCCGGCCGCGGCGCAACCGGCGCGGCGGCCACCTGGGGCGCCGGAGCCGGAGCAGGCGCCGGTGCTGCAGCCTGGGGAGCCGGCATCGGAGCCGGAGCGGGAGCTGGGGCGACGGGTGCCGATGCAGCCGGGGCCGGCGCGGCCGGAGCAGGGAGCACGGGGGTCGGAGCCGGGGTCGGTGCCGGGGCGGTGGCCTGCGGGGCCGGCATCACGGGCATGGGCGTGCCGGGCGCGACCTGCGGCTGAACCGGGGCCGGCGCCGGAGACGGCAGCGCCGCCACAACAGGAGCCGGCGCCGCGGCAGCGGCGGCCTTGGCCGGAGTCTGGCGGGCGCCGGCCACCCGGGCCGCACGCGGCTTGGCCGCAGCGCTCGGACGACCGGTTTCACCAAGCAATGGTGCCGGGCCGGCGGGTTCGGGATTCAACAGCGGCTGACGGCCCATGGCCGGTACGCCGCGGGCTCCGGTGGCGCCGAGCAGCGGCACATTCGCAGCCCCGCTGCCGCGGCTGCCGCTGAGCTGATCGAGGGCCTGCAGATTGATCTGCACATTGCCGCTGCCGATTATTGTCTGTGCCTGCACAGGCAGGGCCAGACCGGTCGCCAGCCAGACGGCAGCGAGCGATAGCGGAAGCGGCTTGGCGGCCATCGGAATATTCCCCCTAACCCCGGATACGGCGGGAACGATAGCGGAGGCGGGCGTGCCGGACAACCCGGCTACTCCTCGGCGCGGCAAGGAAACACCCTATTGTGCGGTGCCGTTTACGCCTTGACGAGCTTGCTGAGCGGCCCGTGCAGCACGTCGTTGGCTGCGATGATCCGGCCGGTCTCCAGCATTTTCTCGCCGCCGGCAAAATCTGTCACCGTGCCGCCGGCCTCGCGCACCAGAACGATGCCGGCCGCGATATCCCAGGGCTGCAGGCCGGTTTCCCAGAAGCCGTCGAAGCGACCGGCGGCCACATAAGCCAGGTCCAGTGCGGCCGCGCCCATGCGGCGGATGCCGGCCACCTCGGCCATCACGGCGGTCACTTCCTTGAGGAAGGGTTCATGGCCCGGCTTGCCATGGAACGGGATGCCGGTGCCGAACACGGCCTCGGGCAGCTTGCGGCGCGCCGAAACACGAATGCGGCGTTCGTTGATATAGGCGCCCGCGCCCTTCTCGGCCCAGAACAGTTCGTCGCGCACGACGTCCAGCACGATGCCGGCGATGATTTCATCTTCGCGGACCACGCCGACCGAGATGGCGAAATGCGGAATGCCGTGCAGGAAATTGGTGGTGCCGTCCAGCGGATCGATGACCCAGTAGCTCTTGCCGTCCTTGGCCTCGATACGGCCGCCCTCTTCCATGATGAAGCCGAAATCGGGCCGCACCTTGGCCAGTTCCTGCTGCAGGATCTTCTCGGCCTTGCGGTCGGCGGCCGACACGAAGTCAGCCGGGCCCTTCTTCGAGACCTGCAGGTGCTCGACTTCATTGAAATCGCGGATCAGGCTGCGCTGCGCTTTGCGCGCCGCGTTCGCCATCGCATTGATCAAAGCGGATCGCAGGGCCATGGAAATGCTCGTTTGGGAAAGGCCGCGGAACCTATCAGCGCTTCCCGTGCTTGGCAATCGCCCCATGGAAGGCTTTCACGGCCGCGGCCGGGCCCTCCGGGTGGCGCCAGACGCCCGCCGAAACCGCCAGAAAGTCGGCGCCGGCCTCGATCAGGGGGCCGCAGTTCTCCACCGTGATGCCGCCGATGGCGACGCAGGGGACTTCCATCAGGCCGGCCCACCAGTCGATCAGGTCGGGTTCGGCCCGGGTCTTGGGCTGCTTGGTTTCGGTGGCAAAGAAGGCCCCGAAGGCGACGTAATCGGCGCCGGCTTCGGCAGCTTCCATCGCCAGATGGCGGGAGTTGTGACAGGTGACGCCGACAATGCGGTCGGGTCCGAGGATGCGGCGCGCTTCTTCATAGGGTGCGTCGTCCTGGCCGACATGCACGCCGTCCGCACCGAACTTGATGGCCAGATCGGGCCGGTCGTTGATCAGCAGCGCGACATCGTACTCGTGACAGACCGGCAGCAGGGCTTCGGTCGCGCGGCGGAAGGTATTGTCGGAGGCCGTCTGCTCGCCATCCTTCAGGCGCAGTTGCAGACAGGCGACGTCGCCGGCATCCAGCGCCTTTTTCAGGTCTTCCGCGAAGACTGCCGGCTCAATGGCCGGCGGCGTGATCAGATACAGGCGCTGTTCAGATGCTTTTGTCATTCACTCAACCGGCAATAAAGCCCTTCAGGGCATCCAGTGTTTCATCGGGGCGTTCGCCCATCATCATATGGCCGCAGCCCGGCAACACGTCGATGCGGCCGTCTTTAAATTCTTTCGCCCAGCCGCGCGCGGCGCGCAGCGGCGTCATCTGGTCACGCTCGCCCGCGATGATCTGGGCCGGGACAGTGGTGGCGGCGACCGCCTGCTTGCCGGTGTCATAGCCGTTGCAGACGCGAAAGCCCAGCGCCAGCACATTGCGTGGCGCGCGGTCGATCAGGCGGATGCTGCCACCCAGCAGATACGAGCCCGGCACCTTGTTGCCGCCCATCTGGTTTTTCTTGGCGATCATCCAGTCGTTCATCAATTCGACGGTCGTGTAAACGCCACTGTCGGCCAGCGCCTGCAGTTCGGGATTGACCGCCATCGGATAGCCGAAGCCGAGCAGCGAGATCCGGCTCACGCGTGCCGGATGCTTGGCCGCCGTCTCCAGTGCGATCAGCGCGCCCATCGAATGCCCGACCAGTGAAGCCTGCTGTACGCCGGCCGCATCCAGCAGCTGCGGCAGCCAGTCGGCGAAGGCACCAACACTGTCTGGCATCGGCCCTTCCGAGCGGCCATTGCCCGGCAGATCAAGCGCCAGCACCGAATAGCCATGATAGGCGAACCAGCGCGTCTGCATCGCCCAGACCGTATGGTCGCAGGCATTGCCGTGCAGGAACACCACGGTGGGCTTGGTCTTGTCGAAATCCTTGCCACCGGTGGCGGCGAATATCTTCTTGCCCGCGACGTCGAGCCACATCGTACGTTTCCCCTCGCCTTATTCTGCGGCGGCTTTGACGACCTTCTGCGACGCGCGCAGGGCCTGGTTCAGGTCGTCGATCAGATCCTGTGAATCTTCCAGGCCAACCGACAGGCGCACCAGCTCCTCGCCGATGCCGGCCGCCTTGAGTTCAGCCGCGCTCATCTGCTGATGGGTGGTGCTGGCCGGATGAATCACCAGCGACTTGGCATCGCCGACATTGGCCAGATGCGAAAACACCTGCAGCGTCTCGATCAGCGCACGGCCGGCTTCGCGCCCGCCCTTGACGCCGAAGCTGAACACCGCGCCGCTGCCGCGCGGCAGCAGCGTCTTGGCCAGCGCATGATCGGGATGTTCTTCCAGTTCGGGATAGGAGACCCAGGCGACGGCCGGATGGCTTTTGAGGAAGGCCACCACCTTGCGGCTGTTCTCCACATGGCGCGCCATGCGCAAGGGCAGCGTCTCCACGCCCTGCAGCAGATGGAAGGCGTTGGTGGGCGACATGCAGGCGCCGAAATCGCGCAGGCCCTCGGCGCGCGCGCGCATGATGAAGGCCGCGGGGCCGAATTCTTCCGCGAAGTCGAGGCCGTGATAGCCGGCGTAAGGCTCGGTCAGAGTCGGGAACTTGCCCGAGGCTTCCCAGTCGAAACGGCCGGAATCGATCAGCGCGCCGCCGATGGCGACGCCATGGCCGCCGAGGAATTTGGTGGCCGAATGCATGACCAGATCGGCGCCATGCTCGAAGCCCTTGAACAGGTAGGGCGTGGCAAAGGTGCAATCGAGCATCAGCGGCAGGCCGGCATCATGGGCGATCTTCGCCACGGCCGGCACATCCAGAACTTCCAGGCCGGGATTGCCGAGGATCTCGCCGAACACCAGTCGCGTCTCCGGCTTGATCGCCGCCTTCCAGGCCGCGTGATCGCGCGGGTCAACGAAGGTCGTTGTGATGCCGAAACGCGGCAGGGTATGCACGAGAATGTTGTAGCTGCCGCCATAGATGTTGCGCGAGGCGACGATATGGCCGCCCTGTCCCATCAGCGTGACGATGGCGAGATGCAGCGCGGCCTGGCCCGAGGCGGTGCAGACGGCGCCGACGCCGCCTTCCAGTGCGGCCAGACGTTCTTCCAGCACCGCGACGGTGGGATTGGAGATGCGCGAATAGATATGGCCGCCGCGCTCCAGGTTGAACAGCGCGGCTGCATGGTCGGCATCGCGGAAGACATAAGAGGTGGTTTGGTAGATCGGCACCGCGCGGGCGCCAGTCGTCGGGTCCGGCTGCTGGCCGGCATGCAGGCTGAGGGTGTCGAACCGCAGGAATTTCGGTTCCAGCATGATGGGCCTCCCGGTGGTTTTTATGCGTCTGGCCAAAAAAGCGGGCCGCCTTATCCGCATTGGGACCGGGCGACCCGACAATACAACCTCAAACCTCGAAACGGCGTCGATTAATCCATGCCGGCCGACGCCAAGTCAAGACGATGTAACGAAGTGTTTCAGGCGCGCAAAAAGAGGCCGCCGAAGCAGCTCGGCGGCCTGTTTGAGTCGCTAACAACAGGGAGGAAACTATGACCGAACTAAATCTGACTGAGGCCAGTATGGCCGGGCGCACTTAAGATTTCGTGAAGCCGCCGCGATCCTGTATGGTCGCCGCCATGACAAATTCCGCTTCTGTGTCACAGGCCCTGCCCCAGGAGGCTGCCGAGCCGCTGGCCGGGCCCGTGCAGGACCGCCTGCTGGACGCGGCGCTCGTCTGTTTCCGCCGGATCGGCGGCAAGCGCACCCGGATCGAGGATATCGCCGCCGAGGCCGGCATCGCCCGCACCGCGGTCTACCGGCATTACCAGAACAAGCGCGCCATCGTGGCGGCGCTGGCGACCCACTGGCTGGCCGAAGACGAGACCCGCCTGGCCGAGATTGCCCGCGATCATGGCCGCAGCCCCGCCGCCCGCCTGCATGCCTTCCTGCTGATGGATGCTGAAAATACAAGGCGTTACCTGTCCGACCCCTGCCTGGTCGAAGTCCTGGAAGAGGTCGTCCAGACCCGGCGCGCCATCCTGCTGCAGCATCGCAGCCATATCCGGCGCCACCTGGCCGGGCTGCTGGCCGAAGGCACCACGGCCGGCGCCTTCCGCAGCGACCCGGCGGACAAGCTGGCCCAGAGCCTCGACGACCTGATGAGCCGGTTCCATGACCCCCGCCTGGCCGGGGAACTGGATAAGACTGTATGGCGCGACCGTGCGTTGGCCGCCGTCGACATGATCCTGAGAACTGTTCGGGCACGCTGAGCTATTTTGACATATGACAATTTTCGTCATTTGTCGCGATATTGGAGCGCTCTTGACTTTAAACCTTTAAAGTGTTCTTATTATGTTCATATTTTCAGTGAGCTCGCAGACCAACCCGAGCCGCAATGAACACGGACGAAGCGAAACGAAGGCCAGCGAAGCAAAACGAAGACGAACGAACGGCAGCGAAGCCGAATGAACCGCAACGAAGGAGACGGTCTCACTTCTTGAAAAAGGTATCCGCTGCGCCGCGTGCGGCCTGTTTCTGCTTGATCACGCCCCGGATGGTGACGATCTCGGCTTCCAGATCGGCGATACGGCTTTCCAGGTCCTCGATCGACATGACATCGAATTTCGGCAGCGCCGGTTTGCGCGTCTGTGCTTCATCCCAGTCCATGCCGGCCTCCCGTCCATCGCATCGGCCGCATTCTATTCGCCCGGGCAACCGCCGATAAAGCGAAACCTGCCGCCTTGCCGCAGGGCCGGCCGGCCGTTAGATCAGTGGTCGCCATACGGAGAAAACCATGTTGCCGCAGCAAATGACCATTGTCGAAATCAGCCAGCCTGGCGGGCCGGAAGTGCTGAAGCCCGCCCAGCGCGCCGTGCCACAACCGGCAGAAGGCGAAGTGCTGATCAAGGTCCATGCCGCCGGCGTCAATCGCCCCGATGTGCTGCAGCGCGCCGGCATGTATCCGCCGCCGCCCGGTGCGCCGGACTATCCCGGCCTGGAAGTGGCCGGCGAGATCGCTGCTGTTGGAGATGGCGTTCAGAGATGGAAGCTGGGCGACAAGGTCTGCGCGCTGGTCGCCGGCGGCGGTTACGCCACCTACTGCATCGCGCCGGCCGAACAATGCCTGCCGGTGCCCACCGGCCTCGATATGGCTGAAGCCGCGGCCCTGCCGGAAAACTGGTTCACCGTGTGGACGAATATTGCCGATCGCGGCCGCTTGCAGGCCGGGGAAAGCATCCTGATCCATGGCGGCGCCTCGGGCATCGGCGTTGCGGCGATTCAGCTGGCGAAACTGCTGGGTGCGAAACGCATCTTCGTCACCGCCGGCACCGACGAGAAATGCCGCTTCTGCGAAAGCATCGGTGCCGAGAAGGCGATCAACTACAAGACCGAGGATTTCGCCGCCCGCATCGCCGAGCTGACCGGCGGCCAGGGCGTCGATGTCATCCTCGACATGGTCGGCGGCAAGTATTTCGCCCCCAACATCAAAAGCCTGGCCGAGGACGGCCGCCTGGTGCTGATCGCCGTACAGGGCGGGCCGAAGGGCGAAGGCGACCTGAGCGTGCTGATGCGCCGCCGCCTGACCGTCACCGGTTCGACGCTGCGGCCCCGGCCGGTGGCCTTCAAGGCCGCCATCGCCCGGGCGCTCGAGGAGAAAGTCTGGCCGGCCTTTGCCGATGGCCGCCTGAAGGCCATCATCGACAGCCGGTTTCCGCTGGATCAGGCGGCCCAGGCCCATGCCCGGATCGACCATGGCGACCATGTCGGCAAAGTTTTGCTGACGATCTAATTAAAAACAACGACTTAGCAGGCGTCGGGCGGTTGCACCCCCCGTCCGATGCACTATATTACGCCCGATTTTCCAGTTTAAGCCCCGCGGGACGGGCCGCCCTGAAGACCCGGGACGCGGCTCCCGCATGATGAGGATTTACCCATGGCGTTGCCGTTGATGCCGAAAGCCACTGCCGTGTGGCTGATCGACAACACGAAGCTGACCTTCGACCAGATCGGCCGGTTCTGCGGCCTGCATCCGCTGGAAGTGAAGGGCATTGCCGATGGCGAAGTGGCGGTCGGCATCGTCGGCCTCGACCCGGTCGCCAATGGCCAGCTTGCCGCCGGCGAGATCGAGCGCGTGGAAGCCGATGCCTCCGCCGACCTGCGCTTGCTGGCTCCCAGCGTGCCGCTGCAGCGTCAGAAGACCAAGGGCGCCAAGTATACGCCGGTGTCGAAGCGCCAGGATCGTCCCGACGCCATCGCCTGGCTGCTGAAGTATCATCCGGAAGTGCCGACCGCGCAGGTGCAGAAGCTGCTCGGCACCACCAAGGCGACGATCGATCGCGTGAAGAACCACACGCATCCCAATCATGCCAACATCAAGCCGCGCGATCCCGTGTATCTCGGCATCTGCAGCCAGACCGAGCTGGACCGCGTGCTGATCCTGGCGGCCAAGCGCCGCGACAACAAGGAAAAGCGCGACGCGCGTGAAGCCCGTGCCAAGACGCGTGAAGTATCGGCCGCCGAAGCGCCCGCCGCCGAGCCGGCTGCAGCCAGCGACGAATAACTCTGGTTGCATAGAGATTATGGCGCCGCCGATTGCATGATCGGCGGCGCTTCTCGTTTGCGAACCAATCGCACCCGATGGTTCGGCGCTGCGGGGCCATGTCGGCGCGTTATCAGGTCATTCAGCAACAAAACCTAGGCACTGCATATGGATTCCGGTATAGGCTGGTTTCAGGAGAGCCGGCGAATGACCAGAATTTGGCACCGGCGCAACAGGGTTTCGGGGCGTCTTTAAGTCATGCTTGTTTTCATTATCAGACGCCTGATGCAGGCGGCATTGGTCATGGCGGTCATGTCGGTGCTGGTCTTCGTCGGCATCTACATGATCGGCGATCCGCTCGCCATCCTGGTCAGCCCGGAAGCGACCGAGATGGATCGCGAGTCCATCGCACGCGCGCTCGGCCTCGACCGGCCGATGTGGGAACAGTATCTCACCTTCCTGTTCTCCGCCCTGAAGGGCGAGTTCGGCAAGTCCTTCGTCTTCGGCCAGCCGGCGATCAACCTGATCCTGGAGCGCATGCCGGCGACCCTGGAGCTTGCTCTCATCGCCACCTTCCTCTCCGTCGTGATCGGCGTGCCGCTTGGCCTCTATGCTGGCCTGCGTCACGAAACCTTTGCCGCCCGCGCCATCATGGCCGGCTCGGTGCTGGGCTTCTCGCTGCCGAATTTCTGGGTCGGCCTGATGCTCATCATGGTGTTCGCCGTGCAGCTCGGCTGGCTGCCGGCTTCGGGGCGCGGCCCGACCATGGAGCTGCTCGGCATCCAGGTCAGCTTCCTGTCGGCCACCGGCTGGAAATACCTGGCGCTGCCGGCACTGACGCTCGGCCTGTCGAAATGCGCGCTCATCATCCGTCTGGCACGCGCCACCGCGCGCGAGGTGATGCTGATGGACTATGTGAAATTTGCGCGCGCCAAGGGCCTGAACGAGCGGCGCGTCATCGGCGTGCATATCCTGAAGAACATCATGGTGCCGATCACCACGGTCACCGGCCTGGAACTCGGCTCGCTGATCGCCTTTGCGGTGATCACCGAGACGATCTTCTCCTGGCCCGGCATGGGCAAGCTGTTGATCGACTCGATCGTGCATCTCGACCGCCCCGTTGTGGTGGCCTATCTGATCGTCGTCGTCTTCCTGCTGGTCATCATCAGCCTGATTGTCGACATTCTGTATTCCGTGCTCGATCCGCGCGTGCGGCTGGGAGAGGCAAAATGAGCCAGGCTCCTGCTGTCGCAACCGCGACCACCGGCGCCCCGCTGGCCAAGACCGAAGCGCCGTGGAAGCGCATCGTCGCCGAATTCGCCGAAAGCAAACTGGCCGTATTCGGCCTGGTGCTGCTGGTGCTGTCGCTGACCGCCGCCTTGCTGGCGCCGTATCTCTCGCCGCAGAACCCCTATGACCTGGCGATCCTGGACATCATGGATGCACGCCAGGCACCGGGGGAAAAGGCTGGCGACGGCTTTACCTTCCTGCTCGGCAGCGACGGCCAGGGCCGCGACATGCTCAGCGCCATGCTCTACGGCCTGCGTATCAGCCTGATGGTTGGCGTCGTATCGGTGGTTCTGGCGCTCAGCATCGGCGCGGTGGCCGGCCTGCTGGCCGCCTATAGCGGCGGCAAGGTCGACGCCCTCATCATGCGCTTCGTCGATATCCAGCTGTCCTTCCCCGCCATCCTGATCGCCCTGATCCTGCTGGCCGTCCTGGGCAATGGCGTCGACAAGGTGATTGTCGCGCTGATCGCCGTGCAGTGGGCCTATTTCGCCCGCGCCGCCCATGGCGCCGCCCTGGTGGAGCGCAACAAGGAATATGTCGAGGCCGCGCGCTGCCTGGGCCTCAGCCGTACCCGCATGCTGCTCAAGCATCTGCTGCCCAACTGCCTGCCCCCCCTGATCGTGATCGCCACCATCAACATCGCCCGCGCCATCACGCTGGAGGCGACGCTCAGCTTCCTCGGCCTCGGTGTGCCGGTGACCGAGCCGTCCCTTGGCATGCTGATCGCCAACGGCTTCGACTACCTGCTCAGCGGCGTCTACTGGATTTCGCTGTTCCCCGGCGTGGTGCTCACCCTGGTGATCATCGCCATCAACCTCGTCGGCGACCAGCTGCGCGACGTGCTCAACCCCCGTCTCAAGCGCTGATTCATCCATGACCGCTACGCTCCAGGTCGACAATCTCGAAACCCATTTCCCGACGCGAGACGGCATCGTACGTGCCGTCGACGGCGTCAGCTTCTCGGTCGAGGCCGGCGAAATCCTTGGCCTCGTCGGCGAGTCCGGCTCGGGCAAATCCATCACCGGCTTCTCGATTCTTGGCCTGATCGATCCGCCCGGCCGCATCGCCGCCGGCAGCATCCAGTACAAGGGTGAGGAACTGACCACCGCCAGTCCGGAACGCCTGCGCGATCTGCGTGGCGCCCGCATCGCGATGATCTTCCAGGATCCGATGATGACGCTGAACCCGGTTCTGCGCGTCGACACCCAGATGATCGAGACGGTGCAAGCCCATGAGAAGGTCAGCGACAAGGCCGCCCGCGCCCGCTGCATCGAAGCCCTGCAGTCGGTCGGCATTGCCGCGCCGGAAGATCGCCTGAAATCCTATCCGCACCAGTTCTCCGGCGGCATGCGCCAGCGCATCGCCATCGCCACCGCCCTGTTGCACAAGCCCGACCTGATTATTGCCGACGAGCCCACCACAGCGCTGGATGTCACCATCCAGGGGCAGATTCTCTATGAAATGCGCAAGCTCTGCCGCGATACCGGCACAGCCCTGATCTGGATCACCCATGACCTGTCCGTCGTGGCCGGTCTGGCCGACCGCATCATGGTGATGTATGCCGGCCGGATCGTGGAGACCGGCAGCACCGCGACGGTGATCGAACGGCCGCAGCATCCCTATACCCGTGGCCTGATCGGCTCGGTGCCCGGCGCCATGCCGCGTGGCAAGCGCCTGTTCCAAATTCCCGGCATGGCCCCGGCGCCGCTCAATCTGCCGCCCGGCTGCCGCTTCAAGGCCCGCTGCACCCGGGCCGATGCCCTGTGCGACACCATGCCGGAACTGGCGGAACTGCATCCGGGCCATCTGGCGCGTTGTCACCACCCCTTCGATGCCAAGCCGCTGAGCCCGGCGGAGGTCGCCTCGTGACTACCCCCATTCTTGAACTGAAAGGCATTTCCAAGCGCTTCGTCTGGCGCCTGGATATCGCCGCCAGAATCGCCAACCTGTTCGGTGCTGGCCTGAAAGAGCGCGCCGTCCATGCGGTGAACCATGTCGACCTGTCGATCCAGGAAGGCGAAGTGGTTGGCCTGGTCGGCGAAAGCGGCTGCGGCAAATCCACGCTGGGCCGCATCGTGGCCGGCATCATGGAGCCCACCGCAGGTGCCATCAGCTATCGCGGCAAGGTCGTCGCCGACCGGACCGGCGCCGAAGAACGCGCCTACAAACTTGGCGTCCAGATGATCTTCCAGGACCCCTATGCCTCGCTCAATCCGCGCATGCGGGTGGAAGAGATCATCGGCGAGGCGCCGGTGGCGCATGGCCTGATCAAGCGCAGCGAGATGGGGGCATACGTCGAGAAGATCATGCTGCAGGTCGGCCTCGACCCGCGCTATCGCCGCCGCTATCCGCACCAGTTCTCCGGTGGCCAGCGCCAGCGCATCGGCATCGCCCGCGCACTCGCCGTGCAGCCGAAGTTCATCGTCTGCGACGAAGCCGTCGCCGCACTGGACGTTTCCATCCAGGCCCAGGTGCTGAACCTGTTCATGGACCTGCGCGAGCAGCTGGGCCTGACCTATCTGTTCATCAGCCACAACCTGTCGGTCGTCGAGCATATCTCTGATCGCGTGGTGATCATGTATCTCGGCCGCGTGGTGGAAAGCGCGCCGACCGAGCAGATGTTTGCTGCGCCCAATCATCCGTATACCCAGGCCCTGCTGGCCGAAGCGCCGAAGCTGGTGGCCGAGCGCCGCGACTACATGCCGGTGAAGGGCGAAATCCCCTCGCCGCTGAATCCGCCGCCGGGATGCCATTTCCATCCGCGCTGCCCCAAGGCTTTCGACCGCTGCAGAACGGAAGTGCCTGCTTTGAAAGAGATTGCACCCGGCCGGCTCTCGGCCTGCCACCTCAACGACGCGGCCTGATCCGGCCGCGTCCGATTTTGGTCACGGCCGTGTCACGGCACCGGCACCCTTGAAAACGGAACTTTAAGACCCACTGTGTAGTTTGTCGGTGTGAATGAAGCGTCTGCAGGACGTGGGCGTACACACCGCAAGGAGGCCAGCCATGCGCAAGGCCGTCTTTACCAGTGCGTTTATCTTCACAGCCACCATCGCCGCCACCGGCATCAGCATTCCATCCGCTCAGGCCCAGCAGCAACCGATGCTCTGCGGCCTGCGCGATGAGATGGGCAAGATGCTGGAGAAGCGGTTTGGCGAACAGCCTCAGGCCGCCGGCGTCGTCGGCGACCGCATCGTTGAACTGCTGGTCTCGCAGAGCGGCTCCTGGACGCTTCTGATGACCAGCGCTGACGGACGTGCCTGCGTGGTCACCGGCGGCGAGGACTGGACCGATCAGCCCGTCACCACGCCCAGCAAGGTGAAGGCCGACAAGGTCAACATCGAGTCGACCCTGTAGCCTTTCAGCTCAGGCAGCAACTGGCCGCTTCACCCGGAACCAGGCGGCGTACAGCGCCGGCAGGAACAGCACGGTCAGCAGCGTCGCCACCAGCAGGCCGCCGATGATGGTGAACGCCATCGGCCCCCAGAAGTTGCTGGTCGAGAGCGGGATCATCCCTAAGATCGCGGCCAGCGCGGTCAGGATGATCGGCCGGAAGCGCCGCAGCGTGGCATTGATGATCGCTTCCCAGGCCGGCTCGCCCGCCTTGATATCCTGTTCGATCTGATCGACCAGGATCACCGAGTTGCGCATAATCATGCCTGCCAGCGCGATGGCGCCCAGCATGGCGACGAAGCCGAAGGGCACATGGAAGACCAGCAGGCCCAGGGTGACGCCGATCAGGCCCAACGGCGCCGTCAGCAGCACCAGCAGCATGCGCGAAACCGACTGCAGCTGCACCATCAGCAGAGTCACCATGATCATGATCATCACCGGCACCACGGCACCGATCGAGGCGTTGGCCTTGGCGCTTTCCTCGATGGCCCCACCCATGACGATGCGGTAGTTCGGCGGCAGCTGCTTGCGCAGATCGTTCAGTTTCGGCTCGATCTGCAGCGATACGACCGGCGCCTGGATGCCGTCGACGATATCGGCGCGCACCAGGATCACCGGCTGGCGGTCGCGCCGCCAGATGATTCCTTCCTCCAGCGCATAGCGGATTTCAGCCACCTGGCTGAGCGGCACCGGCCGGGTGCTTTCCGCACCGGCCACATTCACATCCTTGATCCCGGTCAGGCTGAGACGTTCCTGAGCTTCGGAGCGTGCCACCACATCAATCAGTTCGCGACCTTCACGATACTGCGTGACCGTGATGCCCGACACGATGGAATTCATCGTGGTGGCGAGATCCTGCGACGAGATGCCCAGCAGCCGCGCCTTGGCCTGATCGACATCCAGAAGCACGGCTTTCGACAGCTCGTTCCAGTCCAGATTCACGTCGCGCGTATTCGGATTGACGCGCATGATATCCGCGACCTGGAAGGCGATGCGGCGCACTTCCATCGGATCCGGACCGCTGACGCGGAACTGCACCGGGAAACCCACCGGCGGGCCGTTTTCGAGACGGTTCACACGCCCGCGCAGCAGGGTGAAGTCCTCCTGGAAGGCCGTGACCAGCTTGGAGCGGACGCGCTCGCGCTCGGCGTCGCCCTTGGTCAGCACGACGACCTGGGCAAAATTATCGGTCGGCAGCTGCACATCCAGCGGCAGGTAGAAGCGCGGCGATCCGCTGCCGACATAGGTCGTGTAATTCACCACGTCGGCATCGCCCTTCAGCAACGCCTCCAGCTTCAGGGCCTCTTCCTCGGTCGCGGCAATCGACGCGCCCTGCGGCAGACGCAGATCCACCATCAGCTCGGGCCGGTTGGACGAGGGGAAGAACTGCTGCTGCACAAAGCCGAAGCCGAACACGCTGAGCATGAAGATGCCGATGGTGGCACCGATAACGATCCAGCGCCGCGCCACGCACCATTCGACCACAGCGCGCACATAGCGATAAATGCCGCGGTGATAGACATCTTCGCTGTGGCCATGGCCGGCCTTTGGCGTCGGCAGCAGGGTATATCCGATATAGGGGGTAAAAATCACCGCCACCACCCATGACACCAGCAATGAAATGGTGACGACGGCAAAGATCGAGAAGGTGTATTCGCCGGCCGAAGATTTGGCGAATCCGACCGGCACAAAGCCCGCCGCTGTGATCAGCGTGCCGGTCAGCATCGGGAAGGCCGTGGTGGTGTAGGCAAAGCTGGCCGCACGCAGGCGATCAAACCCCTGCTCCATTTTCACCTGCATCATTTCCACGGCGATGATCGCATCGTCGACCAGCAATCCGAGCGAGATGATCAGTGCACCCAACGAAATGCGGTGGAAATCGATGCCGAATATCTGCATGCAGACAAATGTGATCGCCAACACCAGCGGAATGCAGAACATCACCACCAGGCCGCTGCGCAGACCGAGGCTGAGGAAACTGACGCCGAGTACGATCACCACGGCTTCCAGCAGCACCTGCATGAATTCCGAGATCGAGCGCTGCACCACGGTCGGCTGGTCGGCCACCTTCTGCACGTCGATGCCGACCGGCATATCGGCCTTCAGCCGGGCCATGGTGGCTTCCAGCTGCTTGCCCAGCTCGATCATGTTGCCGCCCTTGGCCATCGAGATCGACAGGCCGATCACATCCTGGCCATTGAACCGCATATGCGCCGCCGGCGGATCGGCATAGTCGCGCTTGATATCGGCGATGTCGCCCAACCGGATCAGTTTGCCATTGGCCTGGAAGGACAGTTCCTGCAGGGCGCGCGCCGTAGCCAGGTCGCCGCTGACCCGGGTGGCGATGCGGTCCGATGCCGTCTGCACCACGCCCGATGCCGTCTGATCGTTCTGTTGCTGGATCACGCTGATGATCTGCTGCGGATTGATCCCCAGATTCGCCAGCTTCTTGTTGGAGAACTCGATAAAGATGCGTTCGGGCTGCACGCCCAGAAGGTCGGCCTTGCCGACATCGCGGATGCGCAGCAGCTCCTCGCGCACATCCTCTACGTAATCCTTCAACTCGCGATGGGTGAAGCCATCCGAGGTAAAGGCGTAAATAGTGCCGAAGGTATCGCCGAACTCGTCGTTGAAGAACGGACCCTGGGCGCCCTGCGGCAAGGTGTTGCGGATATCGCCAACTTTCTTGCGGACCTGGTACCAGATATCGGGCACCATTTTCGGCGGCGTACTGTCGCGCAAGGAGACAAAGATCGTCGACTCCGCGGCCTTGGAATAGCTGCGCACGTTGTCGAGATACGGGGTTTCCTGCAGCTTCTTCTCGATCTTGTCGGTGACCTGCTGCTCGACTTCACGCGCCGTGGCGCCCGGCCAGTTGGTGCGCACGATCATCACCTTGAAGGTGAAGTCGGGATCTTCGGCACGGCCCAGCTGCATGTAGGACATCGCGCCGGCCGCCAGCAGCAGCACCATCAGAAAGCCGATCAGGCTGCGATGGCCTAAAGCCCAGGCGGAAAGATTGAAACGGTCGTGTCCGGCGCCGGGATCGGCAGGCGTAACGCTCACGACTTGATCCCCACGCCGGCAATGGCGGACTGGTTTTCGGGCAGCAGGCGCACCACCTGTCCGGGGATCAGCTTATGCACCCCGGCGGTGACAACCTTCTCGCCGGCTTTCAGGCCATCGGCGATCAGAACGGCTTTCTCGATATAGGCCGCCACCCGCACCGGGCGCAGCTCTACTTTACCCTGGCCTGCATTGCTTTCACCGACATAGATCCAGACGGCCGGCTTGTCGCCATCCTGGTAGAGCGCCGACAGCGGCAGCGCCACCACAGAGGCATCAGCACGGCGCAGGATGGCCACCGTTGCCGTCATACCCAGCCGCATGCTCGGCGGCGCGGCCTGGACGCTGACCTTCACGGCATAGGTGCGCGTGGCCGGATCGGCGCCGGGCGCGATCTCGCGCACGACGCCGGCATAGTCGCGGTCGGGCTGCGCCCACAGATTCAGGGCAATGGCCGTGGCGTTGCGCAGTTCCTCGAGGCGGTTCTCGGAAACGTTGAACACCACTTCCTTTTCTTCGGGGCGGGCCAGCTTCATCACCGTCTGGCCGGCCGCAACCACCTGGCCGGACTCGACGCCAATCGCCGTGACGACGCCGTCGGCATCGGCATGCAGCTCGGTGTAATCCATCTGGTTCTGCGCAACCCGCATCTGGGACCGCGCACTGTCGAGCTGGGCTTCGGCTGTGTTGTAGGTATTCTGCCGGCGATCCAGTTCGGCCTGGCTGATCACCTTGCTGTCGAACAGCTTCTTGTAGCGGCCGAGCTCGGTCTGCGCCTGATTGAAGTTGGCCTGGGCAGCGCTCATCTGGGCGCGGGCATTCTGGATGGCCAGACGGGTGTCTTCCGGGTCGAGGCGGGCCAGGACCGTGCCTTTTTTCACCTCCGAGCCGATTTCGACATAGCGAGCCACGATCTTGCCGCCAACCCGGAAGGCCAGATTGGTTTCGTAGCGGGCACGGACTTCGCCGGTATAGGTCGAGCGGCTTTCATAAATCTGCGGCGATGCCGTGGTGACCCGCACCGGCCGGATCGGCTCGGGCGGCGGAGCCGCCTGCTCGCAAGCCGCAAGCAACAGAACCGCTGCCAGGGCCGAAGCCGTGGCGGTGAACTTCAGACCGATCGCACTCATAGCCGCCTTTTCTGCGAACGGCCGCGCGGGAGCGCTCAACCTAACAAAATGTGAAACTTCCCCCGAACGCCGTACGCTACTGCTCTTGCTTCCCTGCCGTCGGCGCCGCTCTGTCGGCGGTGTCCTCCGGTGTCAGCAGCCCTTCCTTTGCGCGTTCCAGGACCCACACCCGGATTGCGCTCGAAAGATTGCCCGTCCGCGCAGCATCGATATCGCTGACCATCTGGTTGATGGTCTTGCCGTCGCGCGCCGCCAGAACCTGCATGACCTCCCAGAACGCCTGTTCCAGGGAGATGCTGGTACGGTGGCCGCCGACGACGACGGAGCGTTTTTTTACCGTCGTTGGCATATCGAACCTGCGCGGCCAGATGGCCGCGATGAAGGCTGCTTAGCATCGGCAGATTTCCGCGCCAAGACAGCCTTCCGGGCCCGCGTGACGGCCGTCACCAGTTACCCTTAGGAAAGTTGGGCACAGAACTCCTGGATGCGGCCGCAGGCATCTTTCAGCGCTTCGGTTGACGTAGCGTAAGAAATGCGGAAATGCGGCGCGAGGCCGAAGGCCTCGCCGAAGACCACGGCAACGCCCTTCTCTTCGAGCAGTGCGTTGGCGAAATCCAGATCGCTGGCGATCTTCACGCCACCCTTCGAGGTCTTGCCGATGGTGCCGGCGCAGCTCGGATAGACATAGAAGGCGCCTTCCGGCTTCGGGCACTGGATGCCCTTGGCCTGGTTTAGCATCGACACCACCAGATCGCGGCGCTGCTTGAACACGGCGTTGTTCTTCGGAATGAAGTCCTGCGGACCGTTCAGCGCTTCCACCGCAGCCGCCTGGCTGATCGAGGAGGGGTTGGAGGTCGACTGCGACTGCAGGCCCGACATGGCCTTGATCAGCTGCACCGGGCCGCCGGCATAGCCGATGCGCCAGCCGGTCATGCAATAGGCCTTCGACACGCCGTTCATGGTCAGCGTGCGCTCATACAGCGCCGGTTCGACCTGGGCAGGCGTGGTGAAGACAAAATTGTCGTAGACAAGATGTTCGTACATGTCGTCGGTCAGGATCCAGACATGCGGATGGCGCACCAGCACGTCGGTCAGCGCCTTCAGTTCGTCGCGCGTATAGGCGGCGCCGGACGGATTGGACGGCGAATTCAGGATCACCCACTTGGTCTTCGGCGTGATCGCCTTCTCCAGCGCATCGGCGCGCAGCTTGAAGCCGTCCTCGGCGGCGCCGGTGACGAAGACCGGGGTACCGCCGGCGAAGTTGACGATATCGGGGTAGCTGACCCAGTAGGGCGCCGGGATGATCACTTCATCGCCCGGATTCACGGTGGCGAGCAGCGCATTGAACAGCACCTGCTTGCCGCCGGTGCCGACGCTGATCTGCTCGGGCTTGTAGTCCAGGCTGTTCTCCCGCTTGAACTTGGCGACGATCGCCTGCTTCAGCGCGGCCGTGCCGTCCACATCGGTGTAGCGCGTCTCGCCGCGATCAATCGCCGCCTTGGCAGCGTCGCGGATATTGGCCGGGGTCTCGAAATCCGGTTCGCCGGCGCCGAGGCCGATCACGTCGCGGCCGGCGGCCTTGAGCGCGCGGGCCTTCTGGGTGGCGGCAATGGTGGCAGACGGCTTGATGCGACCGAGAGCTTCGGACAGGAAGGCCATGACGTTTTGCGACTCCTAGGCGCGAGCGTGGGAAAAGGCGGGCGAACCATACGTCCGGCCTATGGGCGGTGCAACATATCAACTTGTCGCCGTGACAATGTTTTGCCGCAAAAGCAGGCAGCGCGGCGGCACGTTGGGCAACTTCACCGATTAACCCCATTGGCAGCTTAATTTCCCACATATCGCCGCCGTAAACAGATTGGACTCAGAATTGCATACAGTTTCCCTCGGGCCTGCGTCCGATTCACGCTTGGCGGGTGTGCATACCCCGGCATAGACTGCCGGGCCTGCTGCGACCCGACTCGCAAAGATCGGCCAGGATAATGTTTACCGGGGAGACTTCTCATTATGACCTTCGCTCGCACGTTTACCTTTGCGGCGGCTGGCCTTGCGCTGGCGCTGGGTGCCGCCGGCACGGCCAACGCCCAGACCAAGCTGAAATTCACGCTCGACTGGGCCTTCCAGGGCCCGACATCGGCGTTCCTGCTCGCTGAGCAGAAGGGCTACTACAAGGCGGCTGGCGTCGATATCACCATCGATGCGGGCCAGGGCTCGGCCGGCGCGCTGCAGCGCGTTGCCACCGGCGCCTATGAAATGGGCTTCGCCGACGTCAACGCGCTGATCGAATACAACGCGAAGAACCCGGACGGCCAGGTGAAGGCCGTGATGATGGCCTATGACGCCGCCCCGATGGGCCTCTATGCGCTGAAGTCCTCGGGCATCAAGTCGCCCAAGGACATGGAAGGCAAGAAGCTCGGCGCGCCGGTCTTCGACGCCTCGTTCAAGCTGTTCCCGGCCTATGCCGCCAAGGTCGGCATCGACAAGAGCAAGGTCACCTTCATCAACCTGCAGCCGCCGCTGCGCGAACCGAGCCTGAAGAACGGCAGCGTGGATTTCATCAGCGGCCACTACTTCTCGTCGATGCTCGATCTCGAAAAGATCGGCGTGCCGGCCAGCGATATCCAGGTCTTTTCCTATGCCGATGCCGGCATGGACTTCTATGGCAACGCCATTGTCGCCTCGCCGAAGTTCATGAAGGAAAATCCGGCCGCCGTGAAGGCCGTGATCAGCGCGACCATCAAGGCCTGGAAGGAAATCGTCGCCAATCCGGAAGTCGGCGTGAAAGCCGCCAAAACCCGCGACGGTCTGGTCGACGAAGCGCTGGAAATGAAACGCCTGAAGATGTCGCTGGAGCGCAACGTGGTGACCAGCTGGGTGAAGCAGAATGGCTTCGGCGGCGTCGACCTGGCCCGCCTGCAGCGTTCTTCGGACGCGGTGGCCTCGGCTATCGGCCTAGACAAGGCGCCGAAGGCGACCGACCTGTTCGAGGAAGGCTTCCTGCCGGCCAAGGCCGAGCGCATGTTGCCGTGATCGGCTCCTGAAAAGCTGATACAATGCAGCGGCGGGGGAAACCCCGCCGCTTTCTTTTTGCCTGTTCGTTACGCTTACCCAGTCCGTCTCATTCATAAAATGCAGCCCACGCACCCGACCCGGACCAACTGGCAGGCGGTTTTCGCCGTCATTGCCGCCGGCATCATTGTTTCCATGCAGATCGGCAAGCTGCCGCCGCTGCTGACCCAGCTGCGCGCCGAATTCGGCCTCGACCTGGTGCTCGGCGGCCTGCTCGCCTCCTCCGTCAACCTGATCGGCGCCAGCCTGGGCATCCTGGCCGGCTTCGCCAGCGACCGCATAGGCCGCCGCAGCGTCAGCCTCGGCCTGCTGGTTGCCGCACTGGGAAGCCTCGGCGGTGCGCTGGCGCCGGATGGGCCCGGCGGCACCATCGCCCTGCTGGCCGCAAGACTGGTGGAGGGCTGCGGCTTCGTACTGACCGTGGTCTGCGGCCCCAGCCTCGTCGCTACGGCGGCCGCACCGGCACAGCGCAGCCTGGCGCTCGGCTTCTGGAGCAGCTACATGCCGCTGGGCGTCGCCGGCGGCCTGCTGGGCGCTTTGCTGGTCAGCCTAGGGCTGCTCGACTGGCGCGGCCTGTGGATCGTCATGTCAGCCATCCTGCTGATCGCCGCCATCGTGATCGACCGTCTGACCGCCGGCGCCACCCTGCCGCGCGCCCGCGCCTTCAGCGTCGCGGCGCTTCGCCGTCCCGGTCCCTGGCTGCTGGCCGGCTGCTTTGCCAGCTACACCACGCAATGGTTCTGCATCGTCACCTGGATGCCGACCTACCTGCATGACAGCGGCCTGATCGGCAGCACCGGTATCGCCATCGGCGTTGCTCTGGTGGTGCTGGTCAATGCCGTGGGTACCACCAGCGCCGCCGCGCTCATGCATCGCGGCCTCCCGCGCTGGGCCATCATCGCCACCGTCAGCCTCGGCATGGGCATCTTCGGCGTGTCCTGTTTCGCACCGGATCTGCCGGTGCTGCTACGCATTGCGCTCGCCATGGCCGCCAGCGGCTTCGGCGGCATGCTGCCGGCCGCGGTGCTGGCCAGCGTGCCGGGTCAAGCCCGCGATCCGTCTGAAATCGCCACCGTGAACGGTGTTGTGGTGCAACTGCTCAACATCGGCTCCTTCATCGGACCGCCGACACTGGCCGCACTCGTCACCCACTTTGGCGGCTGGACGCAGGGCCGCTGGCTGCTGCTTGCCGCCGGTTGCCTCGGTATGCTGCTGGCATTCGGCCTGCGTGCCGTCGAACGGAGGAGCGCGGCATGAAATTCGAGCGCGGCGACGCTTACCTGCTGCTGACGGTCATCATCTGGGGCAACACCTTCCCGACCGCGAAATACGTGCTCGGCATCATGCCGCCCACGGTCTATGCCTCCACGCGCTACCTGCTCGCGGCCGTCACCCTGATGATCGTGCTGGCCTGGCGCGAGGGACTGAAACTGCCGCATCGCCGCGACCTGCTGGCGCTCACCGGTCTCGGTTTCCTCGGCATCACGATGATGCAGCTTCTGTGGACCAATGCGCTGTCGCTCAGCACGGCATCGAAGGGCGCCATTCTGGTCGCGACCTCGCCGATCTGGGCCATGATCTTCAGCAGCCTGCGCGGCCAGCGCCTGCCGGTGCTGGCCTGGTGCGGTGTACTGCTGTCCTTCAGCGGCGTCTTCCTGGTCATCAACAACAGCCTCACCGCGCTTACGCTGGGCGGCGGCCATATCGTCGGCGACCTGCTGTTCCTGGCCGTCGCCTTCTGCTGGGCACTCTTTTCGGTGCTTTCGCCGCCCTATCTGACGCGTCTGGGTCCGCTCTATGTCTCGGGCTGGTCAATGCTGTTCGGTGCGCTGCTGCTGACGCCGGCCATGCTCTGGGGCTGGGGCGACATGCAATGGAGCGCCATGGGCACCGGACACTGGGCGTCCTTCCTCTACACGGCCATTCTCGCCGGCGCCCTGGGCTATCTGTTCTGGTATGAAGGCATCCAGCGGCTCGGCGTTGCCCGGTCGGTGATCTATTCCTACCTGATCCCGGTCTTCGCCATGCTGAGTGCGATTGCCTTTCTTGACGAGCATGTCTCGGCCGCGCAACTGATCGGTGCCGCCGTGGTCATCACCGGGCTGGTTCTGACCCGCGTGGCGACAACCAGATCCGCCGCCGCCTAGCTCTCGGCCACCAGGCAAAGACCGGCGCGTCCATCAGCCAGCGTCACGCTTTCGACAGCCAGAACGATCAGGCCTTCCGCCTTCGCCATCTCGCGCAGCGCGGCTTCTCCGTAAACCTCCGCCGGCAATACGCCGATGAAGGCGCCCGCCACAGCCAGCGCAATCTTCACGGCCGAAAAGAACAGTGGCAGATCCGCCAGTTGCGACTGCATGTCGGCCGCCAGGATCAGGTCGAAGTGATCCGGCCGGCCCTCCAGGAAGGGAATCAGCGCTTCGGTATCGCAATCGTCATAGAGGCCGGCTTCAAAGGCGCGGCGGCTGCGCGCTTCATCCGGCGACACCATGTCCAGATGCTGGCCGATTTGACGCAGAGCGGGAATATGCCGGCCAAGATAGCCGCCCAGATCGACAGCCCAGCCGACCGTATAACCACCGCCGATCACCTGCTGCGCTGCCGCCAGCACCAGTGCCGCACCCGGCGCATCCAGACCGGCAATCAGCTCGTCAGTGGAAAGCGCGACTTCAGCCCCCGGCTCGTCGACCGCCAGCCGGCGGAGCGCAAAGACGAAGCCGCAGACATCCTGGTTCTCTTCCCGCCGCAGCACGATCTCGTCCAGGCTGAGCAGGGCGAAACCGGCCTCGGTCGCGCGCTTGCGCAGATAAGCCTCGCCGTGCTGATAGCGCCCTGTCTTGGCCGCGTGATACCGGGCGCCGGCGCCCTTCTCCACCGTGGCAACAAAAATGCCGTTATCGTGCAGGCTGTCATGCACGGCCGCAAACACCGCGCGCAGATCGCCGAAATACGACAGTACATCAGCGGCACAGGCCAGATCGTAGGTACCAGCGCGCTGCTGCAGCGTGGCGACGATCTCACCCACGATCAGTTCGTCGTAGCCCCGCGCCCGGGCCTTTTCCACCATGCGCGACGACAGGTCGACGCCGTCCAGCCGCCCGCACAGGCTGCGGACTTCAGGACCCAGCAGACCGGTGCCGCAACCCAGGTCGATGGCACGGGCGGCCCGCGCATTCTGCAATGCCGCGCGGACGACGGCCGCCACATGCTGCGGGGCCTTGTATTCCAGCCAGTTGGTCAGCTTGTCGTCGAAACTGTCGGCAAAACTGTCGAACAGTTTTTCCACATAGGCCGCATCGGGCTGGTCGGGCGCATGGCCCGACAGAACGGCGATCATATGCTTGGCTTCGGCCTGCCCCGGCTCCACCGTCAGCAGACGCCGGTAGGTGACCAGCGCGTCGGCGCGGCGGTCCAGGCGCACCTGCAGGCGCGCCACTGCGTGCAGCAGAGCCACGGAATCGGGATGCTCGCGCAACGCCAGTTCCTGTTTCACGAGCTGGGCCGCGAGGGTTTCGTTCAGCCGCAGCTGCGCCAGGGCGGCATGCACGGGATCGACCGGCGCGCCGGTTGCCACCGGCGCTGGCGGAACTGTGGCCTGTACGCCGCCCAGGTTCATCAGCATGTTGCTGATCGCCGTCGGGCCGCGCGCCATCACCGGACGACGAACCGGGCCGGGCCTGAGCGGCCCGCCGCCACCGGCCTTTTTCTGCGCGCGCCTGTCCTTACGATTCATGGGCTGCGCGTGAGGCTCAGCGCCGCTCGAGCGGCTTGTACTTGATACGGTGCGGCTGGTCGGCATCGGCGCCGAGGCGGCGCTTCTTGTCGGCCTCGTAATCCTGGTAGTTGCCTTCGAACCATTCGACATGACTGTCGCCTTCGAAGGCCATGATGTGGGTGGCGAGGCGATCGAGGAACCAGCGGTCATGGCTGATGACGATGGCGCAGCCGGCGAAGGATTCCAGCGCCTCTTCCAGCGCACGCAGCGTATCGACGTCCAGATCGTTGGTCGGTTCGTCGAGCAGCAGCACATTGGCGCCGGTCTTCAGCATCTTGGCCAGATGCAGACGGTTGCGTTCGCCGCCCGAGAGCATGCCAACCTTCTTCTGCTGGTCGGCGCCCTTGAAGTTGAACCACGAGCAGTAGGCGCGGCTCGGCACATCGCGCTTGCCCAGCGTGATCATGTCATTGCCTTCCGAAACCTCTTCCCAGACGGTCTTCTTGTCATTCAGGCTGTCGCGACTCTGGTCGACATAGCCGAGCTTGACGGACTCACCCACGCGCAGCTCGCCCTTGTCCGGCGGCTCGCCGCCGGTGAGCATGCGGAACAGCGTGGTCTTGCCGGCGCCGTTCGGGCCGATGATGCCGACGATGCCGCCGGGCGGCAGCTTGAAGTCGAGATTGTCGATCAGCAGGCGGTCACCGAAGCCCTTGGACAGGCCCTCGGCCTCGATCACCACATTGCCCAGGCGCGGGCCTGGCGGGATGGTGATGGAGACGGCATCAGCAGCCTTGTCATTCTGCTGCTGCAGCATCTCTTCATAGGCCTTGAGGCGGGCCTTCGATTTGGCCTGCCGTGCACGCGGGCTCTGACGCACCCACTCCAGCTCCTGGGCCAGCGACTTGCGGCGGGAATCCTCTTCCTTGCCTTCCTGGGCCAGGCGCTTTTCCTTCTGCTCCAGCCAGGAGGAGTAATTGCCTTCCCACGGAATGCCTGAACCGCGATCGAGTTCGAGAATCCAGCCGGCAACATTGTCGAGGAAGTAGCGATCATGGGTGATCGCCACCACGGTGCCTTCGTATTCGTGCAGGAAGCGCTCGAGCCAGGCGACCGATTCCGCATCCAGATGGTTGGTCGGCTCGTCGAGCAGCAGCATGTCGGGCTTGGACAGCAGCAGGCGGCACAGCGCCACGCGGCGCTTTTCGCCGCCCGACAGCTTGCTCACATCGGCCTCGCCCGGCGGGCAACGCAGCGCATCCATGGCGATTTCGACACCGCGCTGCAGGTCCCAGGCATTTGCCGCGTCGATCTTTTCCTGCAGCTCCGCCTGTTCGGCGATCAGCGCATTCATTTCGTCGTCATCGGTCACTTCGCCGAACTTCATCGAGACTTCCTCGAAGCGATCGAGCAGCGCCTTGGTCTCGGCCACGCCTTCCATCACGTTGCCCAGCACGTCCTTCGACTCATCCAGCTGCGGCTCCTGCGGCAGGTAGCCGACCTTGACGCCATCGGCCGCCCAGGCTTCGCCGGTGAATTCCTTGTCCAGGCCCGCCATGATCTTGAGCAGGGTCGACTTGCCGGCGCCGTTGTTGCCCAGCACGCCGATCTTGGCGCCCGGCAGGAAGCTCAGCCAGATACCCTTCAGGACCTGTTTGCCGCCCGGATAGGTCTTGGCCAGGTCCTTCATCACGTAGATGTACTGATACGACGCCATGTCACGCTCCGGGCGTTGGAAGCCTAAAAATCCGGCCGAGTTGTACAGAAACGGGGCTGCCGGGGCAATCCCGGGAGCCCCGCATAACAGGCGGTTCAGGCCACCATCATGGCCTTCACATGGGCTGCCGTGGCGCTGGCCAGCGCCCGCAGGTCATAACCGCCTTCCAGCGCCGAAACGACCCGGCCCCGCGCCGTTTTCTCCGCCACTTGCATCAGCCGTTCGGTCGCCCAGTAATAGTCCTGGTCGCCGAATTGCAGTTGCGCCAGCGGATCGCTCATATGGGCATCGAAGCCGGCCGAGATCAGAACAAGTTCAGGCGCGAAGCTCTCAAGCTTCGTCAGGATGCGCTCGAAGGCGGTGCGAAACTCGCCTGAGCCGGCATAAGGCCTCAGCGGCACATTGACGATGTTGCCGGCCACGCCCTGCTCATGGGCCGCCCCCGTGCCCGGATAGAGCGGCATCTGGTGTGTCGAGGCATAAAAGAGATCGGGATCCGCCGCGAAGGCCGCCTGCGTGCCATTGCCATGGTGAACATCGAAATCGATGGCCGCGACGCGCTTCAGCCCCCAGCGCGCGCGCGCATGCTGGGCGCCGATGGCGATATTGTTGAACAGGCAAAAGCCCATGGCCTGGTCGGGTTCGGCATGGTGCCCGGGCGGGCGGACGGCGCAAAAGGCGTTGCGCAACTCGCCCTGCATGACGGCGTCCACAGCCGCAACCACAGCGCCGGCGGCGTAAAAGGCGGCGTTCCCCGAACCCGGCGACACCACGGTATCCCCGTCGATGAAGCCTAGGCCCTGGGCCGGGATGGCCTGCAGGATGCGGTCGATATAGGGCCCGGGATGGACCCTCGCGATCTGCTCCGGGGTGGCCCGGGGGGCCTCCCGGCGATCCAGGTACAGGAAGTCTTCCCCTTCAAGACGGGCTAGGACCGCCTGCAGCCTTTCCGCGCATTCCGGATGCCCATCTCCCGTATCATGGGTGAGGCAGGCCGCATGAGTGAACAGCCCGGTTACCAAAGCGCCACCTTGACCATTAACTAGGCTCCTCCCCCGGCCGGTCCTGACACAAGGATTTCAACAGAAAACGCAGGACCTTGCGCAGACCGCCGTATACAATAGATCATACGACTGCCGAAATCAGTAGGCCGCTGCGAACGAGCCTGACAGGCATCGTGTTTTCCGGGGGGGAAAACGGGCGGGATCTGGGTCGGTTCGGGGATAGCACAGGGTGGTAGAGGACAATGAAGCTTTGGGGTCAGGTTATTGTGGTCGGCGTGCTCGCCGCCAGTGGTGCGCTTGCCTACACCTATCGGGACAGCCTGCCCTTTATCGGCGGCAAACAGACAGCCGCCAAGCCCGCCGTCACGACCCCCGCGATTCCGGTCGAAGCCGTACCGGTCCGGCGCATGGAAATCACCCGCACGATTGAGGCTGTCGGCACCGCGCAGGCCAATGAAGCCGTCGCTATCACCGCCAAGAGCAGCGGCATGGTCGAGCGCCTGAATTTCCAGGAAGGCCAACTGGTCAAAGCCGGCGTCATCCTGGTGGAACTGGAAGCCGCGGAAAGCTCGGCCAATATTTCAGCCCTGCGCGCCGCCCGTGACGGGGCCAAGATGGCCTATGACCGCGCCAAGCAACTGATCGAAAGCAAGGCCGTGGCGCAGGCCCGCCTGGATGAACTGTCCAAGGCCTATGAAGGCGCCGAAGGGCGCCTGCGCGCCGAACAAGCCAAGTTCTCCGACAGCGTGATCCGCGCACCCTTCGCCGGCAAGCTCGGCCTGCGCCGCGTCAGCCTCGGAGCCCTGGTCCGTCCGGGCGACATGATCACAACGCTGGACGACACCAGCGTCATCAAGCTTGAATTCGAAATTCCGGAAACCGTGCTGAGCGGCATCGCCATCGGCAATACGGTGAGCGCCAAGGCATCGGCCATGCCGAGCAAGAAATTCAACGGCGTGGTCAGCACCATCGACAGCCGCGTCGATCCCACGACGCGCGCCGTGCGCGTGCGCGCCCAGATCCCCAATGCCGACGACACCCTGAAACCCGGCATGTTCATGACCGTGGCGCTGAGCATGGGCAAGGTGCCCGATGCCATGATGGTGCCGGAAGAATCGCTGCTGGCACAGGGCGGCGAGCAGTTCGTCTTCGTCATCCGCGACGGCAAGGCGACCCGCACCCGCGTCACCATCGGCCAGCGTGTCCCAGGCATGGCGCAGATCACCAACGGCCTGCATGCCGACGATCAGATTGCCATCACCGGGCTGCAGCAGCTGCGCGATGGTTCGCGCGTGCGCCAGACCAACGCACCGGGCAGCACGCCGCCGGTTTCCGGCACCGGCACCCCGGCTCAGAAATCCGCCAGCTGACCTAGCAGGATACAGGACCCAAACCATGGTTCTCTCGGACGTTTCGATCAAGCGCCCGGTCTTCGCGACCGTGATGTCTCTCGTGCTCATCATCTTCGGCCTGTTCGCCCTGCGCGGCATGGCCGTGCGCGAATATCCCGATATAGATCCGCCCGCGGTGAACGTCTCCACCATCTACCGCGGCGCCTCGGCCGAGATCATTGAAAGCAAGATCACCCAGGTGATCGAGGATTCGGTGGCCGGCATCGAAGGTATCCGCTCGATCTCCTCGGCCAGCCGCGAGGAATCCAGCTCGATCAGCATCGAATTCAATCTGTCGCGCAATGTCGATGCCGCCGCCAACGATGTGCGCGACAAGGTCGGCCGCATCCTGTCCAAGCTGCCCGATGAAGCGGACCAGCCGATCATCGCCAAGACCGAAGCCGACGCCCGGCCGATCATCTACATCTCGCTGTTCAGCGACCGCCTCAGCCTGCTGGAAATGACCGATTACGCCGACCGCTACCTGGTCGACCAGATGTCGGTCATCGATGGCGTTGCCTCGGTGAACATCTATGGCGCGCGGCGCTATTCCATGCGCGTCTATCTCGACCGAATGGCGATGGCGGCCCGCAACGTCACCGTGCAGGATATCGAAGAAGCCATCCGCCGCCAGAATGTCGAGCTGCCGTCCGGCCGCATCGAAAGCAATATGCGTGAATTCACCGTGCGCGCTGAATCCGGCCTGCGCACCGCCGCGCAGTTCCGCAATGTCGTGCTGCGCGAGCAGGACGGCTATCTGCTGCGCCTGGGCGAGGTCGCCAAGGTCGAGCTTGGCGCCGAGGACGACCGCACCGAACAGCGCATCAATGGCGTCACCGCTATCGGCCTGGGCATCATCCGCCAGTCCAAGGCCAATGCCATGGATATTTCCAATGGCGTCACCGCCACGGTGGAGCGCCTGCAGGGCAGCCTGCCGACCGGCGTGCGCATGGAAGTGACCTACGATCAGTCGAAATTCATCAGCCAGTCGATCTACGAAGTGTTCCACGCGCTGACCGTGGCGCTGGCGCTGGTGATCGGCGTGATCTTCCTGTTCCTGCGCTCCTGGCGCGCCACGTTGATTCCCGCGGTCGCCATTCCGGTGTCGGTGATCGGCTCTTTCATCGTCATCGGCGCGCTCGGCTATTCGATCAACGTGCTGACCCTGCTGGCGCTGGTGCTGGCCATCGGCCTGGTGGTCGATGACGCCATCGTCGTGCTGGAAAACATCCACCGCCGCATCGAGCTGGGCGAACCGCCGCTGCTGGCCTCCTTACGCGGCGCCCGCCAGATCGGCTTCGCCGTCATCGCCACCACGGTGGTGCTGATTGCCGTCTTCGTGCCGATCTCGCTGATGGAAGGCAATACCGGCCGCCTGTTCCGCGAATTCGGCATGTCGGTGGCGGCCGCCGTGCTGTTCTCCGGCTTCGTCGCGCTCACCCTGACGCCGATGATGTGCTCCAAGCTGCTGCACGATGCCAAGGAAGAAGGCTGGTTCTATCATGTGACGGAGAAGTTCTTCGTCGGCATGAGCAACGGCTATGGCCGCCTCCTGCGCCTGTCGATGGGGGCACCGGTGGTGGTGCTGGCGCTCGGCGTCGTCGTGTCGATCGCCGCCTTCCTGATGTTCAAGGCCCTGCCGCGCGAATTCGCCCCGATCGAGGATCGCGGCGCCTTCTTCGTCATCATCGAGGGGCCGGAAGGCTCGTCCTATGACTACACCCGCAAGAACGTTGTCCTGATCGAACAGGCACTGGAAAAGCATATCAAGTCGGGGGCCGTCACCGTCGTGCAGTCGAATGTCGCGCCGGCCTGGGGCGGTCGTCCCTCGCCGGTCAATTCCGGCATGATCGTTGTCCGCATGGCCGACTGGGGCGATCGCGACGTCAAGCAGCAGGAAGTGGCCCGCCAGGTCTTCCAGCAACTGCAGTCGCAGACCGGTGTGCGCGCCGTCGTCATCAATCCGCCCAGCCTGGGCCTGCCCGGTGCACAGACGCCGGTGCGTTTCATTCTCGGCGGATCGACCTATGCGCAGCTCGACGAATGGTCCGATCGCGTGATCGAACGGGCCCTGCAGAACCCGAATCTGCTCGGCGTGAAAAAGAACTATCAGCCGACCCGCCCGGAAATCCAGGTGCAGATCGACCGCGACCGTGCCGCCGACCTGGGCGTGCCGATTGAAACCATCGGCCGTACCCTGGAAACCATGCTGGGTTCGCGCGAGGTCACCAACTTCCAGCGCGACGGCAAGCAGTACAAGGTGCTGGTGCAGGCGCCGGTGGAGCAGCGCGTCACGCCGAACGACATGAACAACATCTATGTGCGCGGTAGCAACACCGGCGGCAAACTGGTGCCGCTGGCCAGCCTCGTGACCCTGAAGGAAGGCGCCAATGCGCGCGAACTGATCCGTACGGACCGCCTGCGCTCGGTGATGATCGAAGCCTCGCCGGCGCCGGGCTACACGCTCGGGCAGGCGCTGGACTATCTGGATGCCGCCGCAGCGGAAGTGCTGCCGCCGGAGGTGCGCATTTCCTATGCCGGCCAGAGCCGCGAATATAAGGATTCCTCCGCGGCAATCTTCATCACCTTCGGTCTGGCGCTGATCGTCGTCTTCCTGGTGCTGGCGGGCCAGTTCGAGAGCTGGATCCACCCGATCATTATCATCCTGTCGGTGCCTCTGGCGGTGACCGGAGCCCTGGCCGGCCTGCTGCTCGCCGGGCAGACGCTGAACGTCTACAGCCAGATCGGCATCATCATGCTGGTCGGACTGATCGCCAAGAACGGCATCCTGATCGTGGAATTCGCCAATCAGCTGCGCGATGAAGGCCGCGATATCTCCGACGCCGCCGTGGATGCCTCGATTGCACGCCTGCGCCCCATCCTGATGACCACGATCGCCACCATCTTCGGCGCGGTTCCGCTGGCACTGGCCCATGGCGCCGGTGCCGAGTCCCGTGCCGCCCTGGGCTGGGTGATCGTCGGCGGCATGACCTTTGCCACGCTGCTTAGCCTGTTCGTGGTGCCGGTGCTTTATATGCTGCTGGCCCGCTTCACCAAGCCGGCGGGCTTCATCGCCCGCAAGCTGAGCGAACTGGAACAGCGCCCCGATGTCGATGGGGGCAAGGTCGAGCCAGCCGAATAACCTGTCCGTAAGGACAGGTTACCGGTTGATAACCTAGACTTGGTCTGGCGCTGGCTTTCCTATAGCTGGATAAGAATCGCTCGCACCCCTTACCGGCACGCCATGGTCCCGATTTCCAAAAAAGATCAGTCAAATCAAGCCTTTGATACTGCAGTTGCCAGCGCCCAGGCGGCCGTTGCCGGGCTGTCGGACCAGTATATCGGCTGGGTTAACGACGATCTGAAGCGCCTGGACAATGCCATTGCCGGGGTAACCGATGGCAGCAATGCTCAGGCTTTGCGCGATGTCTACGGGGTCGCCCATGACATCAAGGGCCAGGGCAGCACATTCGGCTATCAACTGGTGACCGATATCGGACAGTTGCTGTGTCGCTATGCCGAGACCGCCATCGAACAGGGCAAGGTTGATCGCGACGTGATCGACGCCCATGTCGCTGCCCTGCGCACGGTGGTCGATAACCGCATCCAGGGCCCTGCTGGCGAACTGGGCGCCGAGATCATCGAGGCGCTGAAAGGCGCCGCCCAGAAAAGCTTCGCTTAAGGCTTTGCCCTGTCTTCGGCGCGCCTGAACGGCCCGGCATAATCCGCGCGCACGGTACGTCGCCGATCCGGCCCGAAATAATCCGAGCTGCGAACGAACTTCCGGGGCCGCTCGACAATTTCCCGCAGGCGCGTGCCCACGGTTTTCGGGGTCAGCGGCGGCACCAGGATTTCATGGGCCCCAGCCTGCAACGCTTGCCGAATCCGCTCCCGCGTAATGGTCTGCGTCACGATGATCGCCGGCAGAAACGGGGTCGGCGACTCCGGATCGCGTCGCAGTCTGTTCACCAGCGCCAGGCCATCCTCCCCGGGCAATTCCCAACGCGCGATCAGGATGTCGAACGCGGCATCCGACGCCGCGCCACCGCACAACAGGGTCCATGCCGGAGTTGCGCCAGGCACAAAGCGAGCCTTACGGATTCGCAGGTCGGTCAGCAACCGGCGCCAGGTGGTGGCGATGGTTTCGTCTGGCTCGATAATCAGCAAAGCCAGGCGACTCAAATCGTAGGGCATGCAGGCCAGCCATACCTATATAGGTTCGCATCTCTCCGCCGATTGCCGGCGGCAGCGGTTTGAACCACTCTATAGCGCAACCTGACCAGACTGCCACAGGGCAGCGGAGCGGAAATGTCGAACACACTGACCACCCTTCCCGAGATGCACTTCTACGATCCGGCAAAAGGCCATGGCCTGGCCCACGACCCCTTCAAGGCCATCGTTGGCCCGCGCCCGATCGGCTGGATTTCTTCACGCGATGCCCAGGGCCGCGTCAATCTCGCGCCCTACAGCTACTTCAATGCCTTTCACGACAAGCCACCGATTGTCGCCTTTGGCAGCACCGGCTGGAAAGACAGCATCCGCAACATCCAGGACACCGGCGAATTCGTCGCCAATCTGGCAACCCGGCCGCTGGCGGACGCCATGAACAAGACTTCGGCCAGCGTCGAGTCCGATGTGGATGAGTTCGCACTGTCCGGCCTGACGCCGGCGCCATGCCACAAGGTCTCCGTACCGCGGGTCGCCGAGAGCCCGACGGCGCTGGAATGCAAACTGCTGCAGGTGATCCGCCAGCACGATCTGGACGGTAATCCGCTGGACGCCTGGATGGCTCTGGGCCAGGTGGTGGGCGTGCATATCAACAAGGCCTTCATCAAGGATGGCCTGTTCGATGCCGCCGCAGCGCGGCCGATCATGCGCTCGGGCTATCTGGCCGACTACTTCGAGGCCACGCCGGAAACCAAATTCCGGATGGTGCGACCGAAATAGACGCCTGCAATCAGGCCGATGCTACCGCATCGCAACAACACAGCAGGCACCATCAACTGGGCGTGAGAGCGGGTCCCTGCGACCCCTCGTCGCGCCCGCAGCGGTCCGGTCCCACTAGCCAGCCGGTCGGGCCGGAGGCTAATATCCGGCACCAGCTAACGATTTGCCGGCCCACAATGCCGGCGCGACCAGGCATCAAGCCCCATGGATTACGAAGCCCTCTTCGGCCAGGCGGTCGAGACATTGCGCGCTGAAAAGCGCTATCGGGTGTTTACCGAACTGGCCCGCAACTGCGGCAGCTTCCCTGTGGCCGACAACCACAGCGGTGTCGGCCCGGCCAAGATCACCATGTGGTGCTCGAACGATTACCTTGCCATGGGCCAGAATCCCGTGGTGATCGAAGCGATGCAGAAGGCGGCCGCCGAATTCGGCGCCGGCGCCGGTGGCACCCGCAACATTTCAGGCAACAGCCACGCGATCGTCGAACTCGAAGCCGAGTTGGCAGACCTGCATGGCAAGCAGGCCGCACTTGCCTTTATGTCGGGCTATATCGCCAACCAGACCTCGCTGGCCACGCTGGCGAAGCTGATGCCCGGCTGCGTCATCCTCTCGGATGCCGACAACCACAATTCAATGATCGAAGGCATTCGTCATTCCGGCTCCGAAAAACTGATCTGGCGCCATAACGATGTTGCCCATCTGGAAGACCTGCTGCAGAAACTGCCGGCCGACCGACCGAAGCTGATCGCTTTCGAAAGCGTCTACTCCATGGATGGCGATATCGCCCCCATCCATGCCATCTGCGACCTGGCCGACAGATACGGCGCGATGACATACCTCGATGAGGTGCATGCCGTAGGCCTCTATGGCAATCGCGGCGGCGGCATAGCCGATCGCGATGACGCCATGCATCGCCTGCACATCATCCAGGGCACGCTGGGCAAGGCCTTCGGTGTCGTTGGCGGCTATATTGCCGGCAGCAAGACCATGATCGACGCCGTACGGTCCTATGCGCCGGGCTTCATCTTCTCGACGGCCATGCCGCCGGCGATCGCCGCCGCCGCCGCCGCCAGCGTACGCTACCTGAAACGCAGCCAGGTCGAGCGGGCCCGCCATCAGGAGCGCGCCGCCACCCTGCGGCGGATGCTGGTCAATGCCGGCCTGCCGGTGCTGGTCAACCAGAGCCATATCGTGCCGGTGATGGTGGGCGATGCCGCGCTCTGTAAGGCGGCGTCCGACATGCTGCTGGCCGATCACGGTATTTATATCCAGCCGATCAACTACCCGACCGTGCCGCGCGGCACCGAGCGGCTGCGCATCACGCCCACCCCGGTTCATACCGATGCCATGATGCAGGCCCTCACCATGGCCCTGCAGAATGTCTGGCAGCGCCTCGGCCTGCGCCGCCAGGCGGCCTGACGGGCGAAGCGGCCCGGGTTCAAAGGGTTACGGGATTTCAACCTCTGCCGACACTACCCCTGTTAGTAACCCTCGGGTACGACAGGCTCATGTCACAAAAGGCCTACAATCCGATTGCCGGTTTCGGTTTTACCGATCAGCAGGTCACCATCCTGCGGACCCGTCTGGCCGTGCCGCAATTCGTCTACATTTCCGGCCCGGCGGGCGGCGGCAAGACCAAGATTGCCCTGCTGCTGGCCGTGTCCTTCTTCAAGGCCTACAACCGGCCGCACCGGCTGGACGGCCAGGACATGACCACGGCGCAGATCCTGCAGGCGGCCAAGGACCACAACACCGGGATCCTGTTCAACGACCTGGCCTCCCCGCATGACTATATGCGGGCCGGCTATTGCGTGGACTGCCGCATGATCACGCTCGGCGTCGCCTTCGACGGTCCCTCCCGCGGGGAGAGCGCCTATTCCCAGTTGCTCACCCATCTGCCCGGCATGGCGCTGCGCCAGGACGTCACGGTGATCGGCGTCGACCGCGATGAATCTGCTGCTACCCCTGACATGTACAAACTCGACTTCTTCACCACCTGAAAGCCGGCGGCTTGACCGGGCGCTCGCGCTCCGCATGATGGTGGTCCGTCAGCCACACCATCGCCATGACCGAAAACACGCCCTCCGATCCCGTGCATCCCGAATTGCAACGCCTGCGCAACAGCATCGACAACATCGATGCTGCGCTGATCCACCTCCTGGCCGAACGTTTCGCCTGCACCCAGCAGGTCGGGCAACTGAAGGCCCGCGAGAAGCTACCGCCGGCCGACCCCGCCCGCGAAACCCGGCAGATCGCCCGGCTGCGCCAGTTGGCCGAGAATGCCCGGCTCGACCCCGACTTCGCCGAGAAATTTCTAGCCTTCATCGTCAGGGAAGTGATCCGGCATCACGAAGCGATCGCACAGGAAAGCCGGACAAAAGAAAACGGCGCGTAGCCATCGCCACGCGCCGTCATTTCTGTCACGGACTGCCCGATGCGCTAGATGCGCCCCATCAGCAGCAACACAATCACGATGATCAGCACCAGGCCGATACCGCCACTGGGGTAATAGCCCCAGCTGCTGCTGTGCGGCCAGCTCGGCACCGCGCCGATAAGAAGGATGATCAGGATAATAAGCAGGATTGTGCCGATACTCATGGCGCCGCCTCCAAAATGTTTAAAGTAGGATTGACTGAAAAAGAAACGCCGGACGGATGCTTCCGTCCGGCGTTGTTTTTATTCTCAGGCCTTGCGGCCGAGGAGCAGGAGCACCGCGCCGCCACAAGCGACAGCAGCGCCCCCCACCAGGTACCACATCGTTCGGTCGCTGTAGCGGCCGGTGAAGGTCTCACTCAGTTGCTCCATCGGGGCATCGGACGCATTCATTCCGAAACCCAGCAGGATCAGGCCGGCGACCAGAGCCACCGCGCCAAGGACGCGTCCCATCGGCATGACGGCGCGCTCCTTACTTCACAACCAGATCGTTTTTCACGCCGCGCACGCCCTGCACGTTGCGGGCAATCTGCTCGGCGCGGGTCTTGGAGGCCGAGGTGTCGACGAAGCCGCTCAGCTGCACGGTGTCCTTAAAGGTCTCGACGCTGATCTGCGAAGCCTTGGTCACCGGGTCCTTGATAAGCTCAGCCTTCACCTTGGTGGTGATCGCAGCCGAATCGACATATTCCCCGGTCGATTCCTGCTTGGGAGTCGAGGAACAGGCGGAAACGGCGACGGCGCCGCCCAACATGATGACGACGGCGAGACTGCGGGAGAAATCTGAAATCTTCAGCATGGTGTCTTCCTTTGCTCCAATAGTGGTGCGGTTAGAAATTCGTCGTCTTAAATAGAAAGTGTGACTTTCCGCCTGATAGCATCGCATTGCCATCAGGCGGATGTTGATGCCGAGAGGCAATGATGGTTCGACCCATCACTTCCAAGCGGGCTTGCCGAGATTGATCTGATCGTCATCGGTCAGCGCGCCTGTCGCTGCGCCGGCCGCGCCGCCAAGCACCGCGCCGCCCAGCGTATTACCGGTTAGCGCGCCACCGACGGCACCAACACCGGCACCAATGGCGCCACCCGAAATCGCGCGATCCGTTTTCGACTGACCACAGGCACTTAAACCCGCGCCAGCCACCATCAGGGTCATTGCCGCCACAGCGGCCATAAGACGGTTTTTCGTCATGTTCGTCATAACTGCCTCCTAATCACGGCACAGCTTCGTTTGCCGAAGTCATGTCATGAGGTTGCTACAGAAACGACCCCATTCCGGAATAGTTCCGGTTGGCGCCCGATTAGGAGAATATGAGCAGCAAATGCGGCAGCCGCACGGCTGCCGGGTGCTTATCGCAGGAATCTCACAGCTTGTGAGATTTCAGACAAAGAAATCCGGGATCAGGTCGGTTTCCGCCGTGCCCGGATAACGATAGCGCGACAGGTCATTGAGGCCGGCGCTGCGCAGCACTTCATCGTCGATAAAGAAGTTGCCGGTGGTTTCCTTCGCCGGCCGCGTGAGGATCACATGGGCCGCGTCGGCCATGATCTCCACCTTACGACATTTCTTGCGGAGCTCAGGCCCGGTGATGACATTCATCGCATCGGTATCGATAGCGGTGCGCGGCCATAGTGCATTGACGCCGACACCCTTGCGACGGAACTCACCCGCCATGCCCAGCACGCACATGCTCATGCCGAACTTCGCCATCGTGTAGGCGACATGGGATTCGAACCAGCGCTGCTCCATGTTGAGCGGCGGCGACAGATTGAGGATATGCGGATTCTCGGCCTTGAGCAGGTATGGCAGGCATTTCTGGCTGCACAGATAGGTGCCGCGTGTGTTGATCTGGTGCATCAGGTCATAGCGCTTCATCGGCGTTTCCAGCGTGCCGGTCAGCGAAATGGCAGAGGCGTTGTTGATCAGGATATCGATGCCGCCGAAGGTTTCCGCCGCCTGGCTCACAGCAGCCTCGACCACGGCCTCCTCGCGCACATCCACCACCAGCGGCAGGGCCTTGCCGCCGGCTTTCTCGATGGCCTCGGCCGCCGTATAGATCGTGCCGGCCAGTTTGGGATGCGGTTCGGTGGTCTTGGCGGCGATGGCGATATTGGCCCCGTCTTTCGCCGCCCGCAGCGCAATCGCCAGGCCGATGCCGCGGCTGGCGCCGGTGATGAACAGGGTTTTGCCCTGCAGCGAACCGGTCCGGATGGTCTCGGTCATGGTCGTCCTCCCGTCGTTTTCGCCATCCTAGCGCGACGGGTGGACTTTGTGGTGCGAAAAGGAAAAGGAATTACTGCGCGGCTTCGGCGGCGCTGCCGGCGCACAGGAACTCATACTGGCCGGCGGCATTCAGACGACGCATCACCTGCCCCGTATGCATCAGGTGATGCAGATGAGCCAAGGCCTCGCCCACGGCCAGGGTCATATGGTCGGTCACGTCACGACGGAACAGCAGCGGCAGGGCATCGATCACGGTCAGCGGCCGCTGCTGCATGGCAGCCAGCAGGGCATCCAGACGCACCGCATGGTGCCGCTTCAGCATCGCGGTACGTTTGTGCAAACCGATAAACGGGTCGCCATGGGCGGGCAGCACCAGCACATCGGCCGGCAGGTGATCGAACTTGTCGAGCGAATCCAGATACTGCGTCAGCGGCCCGGCTTCGGGCTCGCCAGGATAGACCCCGATATGCGGCGAGATGCGCGGCAGCACCTGGTCGCCGGAAATCAGCAGGTTCAGGGTCGGACTGAACAGGCAGGCATGCTCGGGCGAATGGCCGCGACCGACAATCACCTGCCAGTCACGGCCGCCCATGGCGATCACATCGCCCTCGGAAATACGGTGGAAGCTGCGCGGGATCGGCGACACGGCCTTGGCGAAATTGCCGAAGCCGCGGGCCTTGAGCGCATCGAGCTGCGCGGCCGTGAAGCCGAGCCGCGTGTAGAAGGCGATCACGTCGGCGGGCACTTCAGGCGACTGCTCCAGTTCGAGCATGCGGCCGAATGTCCATTCGCCAAACGTCATCCACAGCGGCGCATCGAAGCGCTGCTGCAGCCAGCCAGCCAGGCCCAGATGGTCGGGGTGGAAATGGGTGCAGAGAATGCGGGTGATGGCCTTGCCCTTCAAATGCTGGGCGACAATGCGATCCCAGATCGTCTGCAGGCGAGACGACCGCAGGCCGGTATCGACCAGGGTCCAGCCCTCAGCCTCTTCGATCAGCCAGAGATTGATGTAGTCCAGCCCCGGAATCGGCACTGGCATGCGCAGCCACAGCACGCCCGGCCGCATCGCCATCACTTCGGCATCGCCGGGGCGGCCGGTTCCCTCCTTGGCAAAGGGATAGGTGAGACTGCCCTGATCGGATACCGCAGTGCCGTCGATATTGGGGGAGTCGCTGGGTTGGGCGGCGTCGGCCACGCGGCTGGTCCTAGTCTGGGTCATGGGCGGGTTTTGCCCCAGTTTGACGCTTACGTAAGCGTCAAACAAGCAAAGTCCAGCGCTGACGTAGCGTCAGTGCCGGTCAGCCCGTAACGAAAACCCCGGATTTTACGCTCGCAGCAGCTCGGGCGTCACCTCGGCCAGCGCCTCGCTGCCCTCGGTCGCGGCCCGGCACAGGCCATCCACGCTGCTCAGCACCTGCTCGGCAAAGATGCGGGCCGAGACGATCTTGGCGGTGAAATAGGGATCGCTGCTGCCCTGCAGGATCTCGGCTTTCGCCGCCAGCGCCTGACGCGCCAGCAGCCAGCCGCCCACCGTGACAGCAAAACCGCGCAGATAGGGCGTGGCCCCGGCCAGCGCCGCCTCCGGATTCTTCGTCACCTGGCCACCCATCCAGACCGATGCCTGGATGAGCGACTTCAATGCGCCGTCGAGATGGCCGTGCAGGCTGCCAAGATCGCCGGCTTTCGCCAGGTCGGCCACCGTGCCGCCGATCTGGGCGAACAGCACCTTCACTGTCTCGCCGCCATTCAGCGGCAGTTTGCGCATCACCAGGTCGATGGCCTGGATGCCGTTGGTGCCCTCGTAGATCGGCAGGATGCGGGCATCGCGGTAATGCTGGGCCGCACCCGTTTCCTCGATGAAGCCCATGCCGCCATGCAGCTGCAGGCCCATGGATGCAACTTCGCAGCCGATATCGGTGGCCCAGGATTTCGACAGCGGCGTGAACAGCTCGACCATCGCCTTCCAGTTTTTCCGCTCGGCTTCATCGGGATGATGATGCGCACGGTCGATAGCGGCGGCGTTCAGGTAGATCAGGCCGCGGCAGGCCTCGGTCAGGCTGCGCATCAGCATCAGCGTGCGGCGTACGTCGGCATGCTCGATGATCGCCACATGCTGCTCGGCATTCATGCCGGGATGACGGCCCTGCTTGCGTTGCTCGGCGTAATCCAGCGCCTGCTGGTAGGCGCGCTCGGCGATCGCCAGGCCCTGGCAGCCCACCGAGAGGCGCGCATTGTTCATCATGGTGAACATGCAGCGCATGCCCTGGTTCTCGGCGCCCAGCAGCCAGCCGATGCAGTCATCGTTGTCGCCATAACTCATGACGCAGGTCGGGCTGGCATGGATGCCGAGCTTGTGCTCCAGCGACACCACGCGCGCATCGTTGCGCTTGCCGGGCTTGCCCTGGGCGTCGGGAATGAATTTCGGCACGATGAACAGCGAGATGCCCTTGGTGCCGGCCGGTGCATCCGGCAGGCGCGCCAGCACCAGGTGCACGATATTGTCGGCCATATCGTGTTCGCCATAGGTGATGAAGATTTTCATTCCCTTGATCTTGTAGGTACCATCGCCTACCGGCACGGCCTTGGATTTCAGCGCGCCGACATCCGAACCGGCCTGCGGCTCGGTCAGGTTCATCGAGCCGGTCCATTCGCCCGACACCATCTTGGGCAGGTACATCGCCTTTTGATCGTCGGTGCCATGCGCAATGATCGCGTCGATGGCCCCCTGGGTCAGCAAGGGGCAAAGCGAGAAGGACAGGTTGGCCGCCTGCACCATCTCCTGTGCCGCCATGGTGACAGCCCACGGCATGGCGCCACCGCCAAGATCTTCCGCGAATGGCATACCGTTCCAGCCGCCATCGACGAATTTCTTGTAGGCATCGGCAAAACCCGGCGCCGTGCGCACCACGCCGTTGTCGACCTTGGCGCCATGCTGGTCGCCGCCGCGGTTGAGCGGCGACAGCACGCCGGCCGCGAATTTCGCCGCCTCTTCCAGCACGGCAGCCACCGTGTCGCCATCGGCATTCTCCAGACCGGGCAACTGGCCGAGTTCAGCCAGGCCGGCGATCTGGTCCAGCGTGAAGCGCATGTCCTTGAGGGGGGCGGCGTAATCCATCTTGGGTCTCCCTTGACCGCAATCTTGGTGTTGCGGCAGGCATAATATGGTCCGGGATGCCTAGCAAGGCCAAGCCCTGCCCGCCTAAACTGCGCCCCATGGTTGACGTAACGATTTCAGAGGCCGCCGCGCGGCTGCTGGCCGGCGATGTGGTCGCCTTTCCCACCGAGACGGTCTATGGCCTGGGCGGCGACGCCACGGACGCCGTGGCCGTGGCGAAAATCTTCGCCGCCAAGGGCCGGCCGGATTTCAATCCGCTGATCAGCCATGTGGCCGATATCGCCCAGCTCGACGATCTGGTGCTGCTGGACAGCCGCGCCCGTCTGCTGGCGGAGCGCTTCTGGCCCGGCGCCCTCACCCTGGTGCTGCCACGCAAACCCGGCTGCCCGGTGACGGACGCCGTTTCTGCCGGTCTGCCCTCGCTGGCCTTGCGGGTACCGGCCCACCCGCTGGCGCGCGACCTGCTGGCCCGCGTCGCCCGCCCGGTCGCCGCCCCCTCGGCCAACCGCTCCGGCCATGTCTCGCCCACCATGGCACAGCATGTGCGCGACAGCCTGGGGCCGGAGATCGCCGTGCTGGATGGCGGCGCCTGCCCGGTCGGACTGGAATCCACCGTGATCGGCCTCACCGGGTCGCAGGCATTGCTGTTGCGGCCGGGCGGCATTGCGGCCGAAGCCATAGAGGCTATGCTGGGCGAGCCGCTCGGCCGGCCGGTGGATGCAAAAATCCAGGCGCCGGGCATGCTGCTGAAGCATTATGCGCCGCGCCTGCCGGTACGTCTCAATGCCGCCGCAGCGCAGGGCAGGGAAGGTCTGCTCAGTTTCGGCAAGCCGCCGGCCGGCTATGCCACCGTTTTTTCCTTGAGCGACACCGGCGATCTGGCCCAGGCGGCCGCCCGCCTCTATGCGGGGTTGCATGCACTGGATCACGTCGCAGGGCTGGACGGCATCGCGGTAATGCCGATTCCGCAACAAGGCCTTGGTCTGGCAATCAATGATCGCCTCGTCCGCGCGGCGCGCGGTCGCTAGTCATACCGGACGATAGCCCTTCGGCGCTTCTTGCATCAACGCCAGGCTGTTGCCGTCGGGATCGTCGAAAAATGCCATCCACAAATCATGGTCAGGCATCTCGGCCACCAGATGCGCAGCCTGCGTGAAGACCACGCCACGCCCCTGCAGTTCCGGTATGGCGAGCGCAAGGTCGGCGCAACGGAAATAAATCGTGGCACCCGCCGTCTTCACGGCACCCTGCGCCTTCTCGATCAGCAGGCGCACGCCGGCGCAATCGAAGAACAGCAGATCGCCGAACCGGAACAGTTTCCGGAACCCCAGTTTCACGCCGTAAAAATCTTCCGCCCGGTCGACATCGCCGGCTGAAATTGCAATCTGGCCGATCCGGCCAATATCCACCGTCATTCGCCCCTCCTGCCCGTATTGCCATGCGAGAATAGCATCTCCCGCTGGCCGGAATATTGCGATCTTCTGTCATTGCGCTAGGGTTGCGGCCATGAACGCACCGATTGTCACGCCGCTGCCATCCGCCCTGCTCGACCGCTTCAAGGCTCTTGTCGGCCCCAAGGGCTGGGTCACGGATCCCGATGTGCTGGCCCCGCATCTGCGCGAGCAGCGCGATCTCTATGTCGGCAATTCGCCGATGCTGCTGCGCCCCGCCAATACCGAAGAAGTGTCCGCCATCATCAGACTGGCCCGCGAGACCGGGACCAAGCTGGTGCCACAGGGCGGCAATACCGGTCTGGTCGGCGGCAACATTCCGTTCATGAGCAACGACGAGATCATCCTGTCGCTGCAGCGCATGAACAAGATCATCGCCATCGACCCGCTGAACGACACCATCACGGTGGAAGCCGGCTGCATCCTGCAGCAGGTGCAGCAGGCCGCCCGCGAGGCCGACCGCCTGTTCCCGCTCTCGATCGGTTCGGAAGGCAGCTGCACCATCGGCGGCAACCTTTCCACCAATGCCGGCGGCAATGCCGTGCTGCGCTACGGCAACACGCGCGAACTGGCGCTCGGCCTGGAGGTCGTTCTGGCCGATGGCCAGATCTGGAACGGCCTGCGCGGCCTGCGCAAGGACAATACCGGTTACGACCTGAAGGACCTGTTCATCGGCGGCGAAGGGACACTGGGCATCATCACAGCCGCCGTGCTGAAGCTGCACCCGCTGCCCAAGGCGATGGCCACGGCCTTTACGGCAATTCCGAGCCCGGCGGCGGCCATCGAACTGCTGGCGCTGTCGAAAGCCGCCACCGGCGGCCAGGTAACGGGCTTCGAACTGATCTCGCGCCTGTCACTGGATTTTGCGCTCAAGCACAATCCCGGCACCGTCGATCCCGTGTCCGAGCGGCATCCCTGGTATGTGCTGATGGAATTCTCGTCCGGCCGCGATGACGGCAATATTGGCGAGACCATGGAAGCCCTGCTGGCTGAAGGCTTCGAGAAAGGCCTGGTTCTGGATGCCGCGATTGCGCAATCCGACAGCCAGCGGGCTGCCTTCTGGAAAATCCGCGAACTGCTGTCGAGTTCGCAGAAGCCCGAAGGTGGTTCGATCAAATGCGACATCTCGGTGCCGGTTTCGAAAATGCCGGACTTCATCGCACAGGCATCAAAGGCGGTGGAAGCCTATCTGCCGGGTATCCGCGTCGTCGCCTTCGGCCACATCGGCGATGGCAATGTGCATTTCAATGCCTCGCAGCCTGTTGGCTGGGACCGGCTCGAATACCTGAAGCATTGGGATGCCGTACACACCATCGTGCATGACATCGTCCAAAGCATGCAGGGCTCGATCTCGGCCGAACATGGCGTCGGCCGCATGAAGATCGACGAAATCGTGCATTACAAGTCGCCGGTCGAGATCGAGATGATGCGCAGGATCAAACGCGCCTTCGACCCCGACAACATCCTGAATCCCGGCAAAGTGGTCTGGCCGTAATCATTTGGCCAGCACCACCTGGTTGGGCAGCAGCTTCTGCCCAACCAGCAGGGCAGCTAGTAACGTCACGCCAACCGCATCGCCCATCCAGCCCGGCACCAAAGTCATCGCCAGCGCACCGGCAATCATCATGACGCGCTCATAGCTGCGCAGATGCGTGCGGAAATAGCCGTGCAGGCCGGCCGCCAGCATGGCAATGCCGATGCAGGCCGAAATCGTGGCATGGATGATCTCGGGCCAGTCGCCGATCATCAGCAGCGCCGGCTGGAACACGAACATGAAGGGTACGATGAAACCGGCGGCACCGATCTTCACCGCCGCCCAGCCGGCTTTCCATAGATCCGCTTTCGCCAGGCTGGCCGCTGCATAGACCGCCAGCGCCACCGGCGGTGTGATGGCCGACAGGATCGCGAAATAGAAGGCGAACATATGTGCCGCCGGCTCGATGACACCCAGCTTCATGATCGCCGGCACCATTAGCGACACCATGACGATATAGGCCGGTGTGGTCGGCATGCCCATGCCGAGGATGATGCCGGCTACCGCGGTCAAGACCAGCGCCAGAAGCAGGCTGTTCTGCGACAGGCCGATCAGCCAGTTGGTGAAGCTGATACCCAACCCGGTCAGCGTGATCGAGCCGATCACCAGGCCAGCACAGGCGCAGGCCATCGCCACTGCCAGCGTGTTGCGGGCCCCGTCTTCCAGGGCCTCGGGGATCAGGCTCCACCGTAATTCCTGGCGCGTGGCGGCCCGCAGCAGGGCTACCGGGAAACAGGCCAGCGTGCCAGCCAGCGCGCACATCGGCGCCGAATAGCCGGCAATCATACCGCCAAGGATGATGGCGACCGGGATGAACAGATGGCCGCGTTCACGCAACACGGCCAGCAGGCGCGGCACTTCATGGGACGGCAGGCCGAGCAGGCCCTGGCGCTTGGCTTCGAAATGCACGGCCCCGAAGCAGGCGACGTAATAGAGGATACTGGGAATCAGGGCCCAGACCGTGACCTGGAAATAGCTGACCGCCAGGAACTCGGCCATCACGAAAGCGGCAGCACCCATGATCGGCGGCATGATCTGGCCGCCGGTGGAAGCCACTGCTTCGACGCCGGCCGCAAAATGCTTGGTAAAACCGGAACGCTTCATCAATGGAATGGTGATTGGCCCGTCGACCATCACATTGGCCACCGCCGAACCCGAGATCGTGCCGAACAGCGAGGATGAAACCACCGACACTTTGCCGGGGCCGCCGGCCTGCCGGCCGGTCAGCGCCAGCGCAAAATCCATGAACAGCTTCCCGGTGCCGGTGCGCTCCATCACGCTGCCGAATACCACGAAGATGGTCACATAGGATGCCGAAACCGCCAGCGTGGAACCGAAGATGCCTTCGGTGGTCATGTAAAGCTGGTCCAACAGCGTCAGTGGATCGACCCGGGTGACGAACAGCGCGTGCCCCATGAAGATCAGCGCCGTGATCGGCAGCGCCCAGCCAATCACGCGGCGCGTGGCATCCAGCACCACGAGCACTAGGCTGAGACCGGCGAGAATATCCAGCGGCTTGAGATCGTCGATATAGATAATGCGGTTGATGAAGTAGTCGTAATCGAGGAACAGGTGACCCAGGCCCAGCGCCGCGCCGGCAAACAACAAAGCATCGAGCCAGACAAAACGGCGGCGCCCGTCATTACCTGCAGCAAAGGGATACAGCAGGTAAATCAGCGCCAGGGCGAAGGCCAGGTGGGTGCCACGGAAGATCAGCGCCTGCGGCGGCCCCATGGCGATGACCCACATATGGTACAACGCCATCGTCACGCCGATGGGCGCCACAATCCGCCCGATCAGGGTCCTGCCTTCCATGATAACGCTCCCCCAAAATCTTAAAAAAGTACCGGCGCCGCCCGTTTCTCCGACGGGACAACGCCGGTCAGTCGCCTCAACTGATCACGGTTACTCTCCTTTGGAGCGCTTACTTCAGCGCGCCGACTTCGCGGTAATACTTCGCCGCACCCGGATGGAAGGGCACGCCGATATCCTCGGCCATGTCCTTCACCGTCATGCGTGACATCGCCTTGTTCACCGCCACCATGTCGCCCATCTGCGTCGCCATCGCCTTGGTCACGGCATAGACCTTGTCCTCGGGCAGCTTACACGAGGCGATGAAATGTGCCGAATAGGCAATCGCCGGTACATCCTTGTCCTGCTTGGGGTACGTGTTGGCGGGAATCGTACCCTTCACATAGCCGGCATTGATCTTCTTCATCGCCGCCACTTCCGCATCCGTCACCGGCACCATCTTGATGCCGCGCGACGAGGCCAGATCCATCACCGACGAGGCGGGGATCGTGGTGCCCAGCGTAAAGACCTGGGCATGGCCGTCCTGCAGCAGGGCCGCCGCATCGTTATACGAGGCCATGAAGTTGACCTTGCCCATGTCGCTGTAGGCCAGGCTGTTCGCCTTCAGGATATCGGCCGAGATGGCTTCGGCCGTATTGCCCTTGGTCTGCACGGCAATCGTCTTACCCTTCATATCGGCGACCTTGTCGACCTTGGAGTCGGCCAGTGCGACGATCTGGAAATACTGCGGATAGAGATTGGCGATCTGGCAGACATTGCTCGCCTTCTTGTCGAAGGGTGCGCGGCCCTCGATGGCATCCACCGTGGAGGTCGAGTTACCGAAGCCGAATTCGACCTTGTTTTCCTCAATGCCCTTCACATTGGCGATACCAGCACCCGGCAGGGTCTGGATCGTGCTGCCCGGTAGCGCTTTTTCGAACATTGCCTTGAAGGTGCCACCCATCGGCACCCAGACGCCGCCCTGCGGGCCAGTCATCAGCTTGTAGGTCTGGGCGTTGGCGGCGCCGGCGAAAACGGCCAAGCCGGCGACTGCGCCAGCATAAAAGATGCTGCGATACTGCATGACGTCCTCCCGTTATGTAATTTTTATGCGGGAAGTCTGCGTATGCGTTACTGCCGCGTCAAGCGAAGATCAGAACAGGCTGCCCTGTTTCGGCGGCTGTTGCAGCGCATCATGCGGCAGCAGGCTGCCGTCGCCCAGAATATGGGCGACCGTCGCGCCCTGCTGCTGCAGCGCCGGCGTCACCAGATGGGTACGATGGCACTGGCGCGGGTCGCGCTCCGCGCACATCATCGCCACCGGCTGCACACCGGCCAGTGCAAGCAGGTCGCCGATCCCGTGAGCAAAGACCGGCTCGGCCGCCCGCGGTTTCCCACCCAGCGCTGCGCCCAGCCAGCGATAGCCGATACCGGCATCGTCCAGGCTGCGCTCCAGGGCGGCGCGGTTGAACTGCGGGGCGAACCGCGAGGCCGGTGCGGAACGGATATCGGCCAGCAGGCGGATGCCATGCCGCTGCAGCAGGGCCACGAACTGCGCTGCGGTCTGGTTGGAATGGCCGATGGTGTAAACCGTGAGGGTCAGTGGGACCTCTGTGATTAATATCACAGTTACCTAAAGGTAACTATTGCAGGATTGGACGCGGTTCGTCCGTACTTATATATACGGCTCTGCCTGGCAGCACAGGGTGGCCGGGCGGGGGATTACAGCATGAAACGCGTCGTCAAGATCGGTGTCTCGATCCTGGTTCTGGCCGTGGTGGCCGGAGGCGGTCTCTATGTGCTCAAAGGCCGCCAGGCAGCCCGGGCAGTCGCCACAACCGAAACCGCGAAATTCGACGGCCTGGAATTCTCGCCGGCCGATCTGGTGCAGGCCACCCGCGCCGATCTGCGCCAGGTGGTGCGCTTCAGCGGCAGCCTGCAGCCGCTCAACCAGAGCCTCGTGCGCGCCGAAGTCGCCGCTGTCGTCAACGAGATCACCGTGCGGCGCGGCGAGCGTGTGAAGAAAGGCCAGCTGCTGGCCCGTCTCGATACCGCCGATGTCGGCGCCAAGCTGCGCGAGAAGCAGAGCAATCTCGACAGCGCCCGCTCGGCGCTCAATCTGGCCCAGATCAATCGCGAAAAGGCCGAGACCCTGCTGCAGCGCGGCGTGAAGTCGCAGACCGCGATGGACGAGGCCGAGAACGCCTGGCGCAATGCCCGCGCCAATGTCGCGGCGCTGGAGCAGCAGCTCGCCATGGCGCGCAAGGCGCTGGGCGATGCCGCCATTTACGCCCCCATCGATGGCCTGGTGGGCGACCGCCTGGTCAATCCGGGCGAGCGCGTCGCCGTGGATGCCAAGCTGTTCGCCATCGCCGATCTCGACACCATGGAAGTGGAAGCCATGGTGCCGGCGCGCGACGTGCCGCAGCTGAAGATCGGCCAGAAGGTCTCGATCCGCGTCGAGGGCTTCGGCGACCGCAGCTTCACCGGCCAGATCGACCGTATCAATCCGACAGCGCAGACCGGCTCGCGCTCGATCCCGGTCTTCATCCTGCTGGCCAATCCCGACCACGTGCTGCGCGGCGGCATGTTCGGCAGCGGCGAGGCCGTGCTGGTCGAGGCCGCGCAGACCGTGGCGATCCCGCAGGAAGCCCTGCGCCAGGATAACGGCGCGCCGGTCGTCTATGTGCTGAAGGACAACAGGCTGCAGCGCCGCGCCGTCACTGTGGCGATCAGCGGCACCGCGGAAGGCCGCATCGGCATCGCGTCGGGCCTGGAGGCCGGCGAAACCGTGGTGGCGACCCCCGGATTGCGTTTGAGCGACGGCCTCGCCGCCCGTATCGCTGGCCGGTAAGGACCCACCGCCATGTGGCTCACCCGCATCAGCGTCAACAATCCTGTTTTCGCCACCATGATGATGCTGTCCCTGCTGGTGGTGGGGCTGTTCGCCTATTTCAAGCTCAGCGTCGAGCAGTTCCCCGATGTCGAGTTTCCCATCGTGCTGGTGAATACCAGTTATCCCGGCGCCACGCCGGAAAGCGTGGAAAGCGAAGTCAGCCGCCCCATCGAGGATGCGGTCAACACCATCAGCGGCGTGCGCACCCTGACCTCGCGCTCGCTGGAGGGTCGCTCCACCGTCATTATCGAATTTGAGCTGACGGTGAATGCCGTCGCGGCGACGCAGGATGTGCGTGAGAAGATCGCCCTGGTGACGCCGAGATTCCGCGACGAAATCAAGATGCCCGAGATCTCGCGCTTCTCGCCCGATAACCAGCCGGTCGCCTCGATCACCGTCCGCAGCGAGCGCCGCGACCTGCGCGAACTGACCACGCTGGCCGATCAGGTGATCCTCAAGCGCCTGCAGACCGTGCGCGGCGTCGGTCAGGCCTATATCGTCGGCGGTCTCAAGCGCCGCATCAACATCCTGCCCAATCCGGAAAAGATGCAGGCCTATGGCGTCGGCATGGACCAGCTGGTCAATGTGCTGAAAGCCGAGAACCAGCAGATTCCGCTCGGCACGCTCACCCGGCCGCAGACCGAATTCGTCGTGCAGATCGAGGGCCGCGTCGCCGATCCGCGCCGGCTGGGCGAACTGGTGCTGGCCCGCCGCGGCAACACCTCGGTCACCGTCGGCGACATCGCGACGATCGACGATGGTTCCGAGGAAAAGGAAGCGGTCGCGCTGTTCAACGGCGACCGCCAGCTGGCGATCAGCTTCGTCAAGGTACAGGGCTCCAACACGCTGGAGGTCATCACCGGCCTGAAGCAGGCGATGAAGGAGCTGCAGCCTGACCTGCCGTCAGACGTTTCGCTGCAGTTTATGCGCGACGACAGCCGCGCCATCCTCTCTTCAGTCAATGGCGTGCAGCGCACCCTGATCGAGGGCGCCATCCTCACCGTGCTGATCGTCTTCCTGTTCCTGAATTCCTGGCGCAGCACCGTTATCACCGGCCTCACCTTGCCGATTGCCGTGATCGGCACGCTGGCCGCCGTGCACGCCGCCGGCTTCACTTTGAACAAGCTGACCCTGATGGCGCTGTCGCTGGCCATCGGCATCCTGATCGACGACGCCATCGTGGTGCGTGAAAACATCACGCGTCACGTCGCCATGGGAAAAAGCCATCGCCAGGCTGCGCTCGACGGCACCAACGAGATCGGCCTGGCGGTGCTGGCCACCACCTTCTGCATCGTCGCCGTCTTCCTGCCGGTCGCCTTCATGGACGGCATCATCGGCCGCTTCTTCCTGCAGTTCGGCATCACGGTGACGGTCGCCGTGCTGATCTCGCTGTTCGTGTCCTTCACGCTCGATCCGATGCTGTCCAGCGTCTGGCACGACCCGGACAGCCAGCCCAATGCCAAGCGCGGCCCCATCGGCCGCGCCGTCGGCCTCGTCGACAGGGGCATGGACTGGCTCGGCCGCGTCTATCGCCGGATTCTGGCCTGGAGCCTGCGCCTGCGCTGGCTGGTGCTGCTGTTGGCCGTTTTCAGCTTCATTGCCACCATCGGCATCCTGCGCACCGGCGCCATCGGCACCGAATTCCTGCCCGAGCCGGATCTTTCGGAAATCCTGGTCGAGATCACCACCCCGCCGGGCTCCGCCATCGACTATACCGAGGCCAAGATTCGTCAGGCGCAGGACGCCCTGAAGGAATTCCCCGAAGTGGATTATTCCTTCGCCTCGATCAATGCCGGCGGTTTCGCCCGGCGCAATGTCGGCACGCTCTATGTCCGCTTCGTGCCGATCAGCCAGCGCACGAAATCACCGCAGCAGATGGCGGTGCACTTCCGCGAACGCCTGACCCGCATCGCCGGCATCGACAACATCAATATCGGCCAGGCCAATCTGGGCGGCGGCCTCAACAAACCGATCATGATCGCGCTGAAGGGCCAGGATATCGCCACACTCGACCGGCTGACCCAGGAAGCCATGACGATCATGCGCACGGTCCCCGGCGTGGTCGATCTGGAATCGAGCCTGAAGGCCAACAAGCCCACGGTAGCGCTGGATGTCGACCGCCAGCTCGCCGCCGATCTCGGCGTAAGCACAACAGCGATTGCCGCCACGCTGCGTCCGCTGCTGGCCGGCGAGGAAGCCGGCACCTGGAAAGCGCCGGATTCGGAAGACTACAGCGTCTTCGTGCGCCTGCCGCGTGACGACCGCACCGGCATGCCCGACCTCGCCCGCATCTATGTCGCCTCCAGCCAGATGAATGCCGATGGCAATCCGAAGATGGTGGCGCTGTCGCAGGTGGTCCATATCCAGCCGTCCACCGGATCGACCCAGATCAACCGCCGCGACCTGGCGCGCGAAGTGCTGCTCACCGCCACCACCGATGGCCGTCCGGTCGGCGAGGTCAGCCGGCTGATCCAGGCCAAACTGGAAGAGCTGACCCTGCCACCCGGCTACCGCTTCTGGTTCGGCGGCGCCTCCAAAGACATGAAGGAATCGGCCGGCTACGCCGCCGCCGCGCTGCTGCTGGCGGTGATCCTGATCTACCTGATCCTCGCCTCGCAGTTCGCCAGCTTCCTGCAGCCTATCGCCATCATGGCCTCGCTGCCGCTGTCGTTGTTCGGTGTTGTCGTCGGCCTCTGGGCCTGGGGTTCCACCTTCAGCATGTTTGCCGTCATCGGCTTCATCATGCTGATGGGCCTGGTAACCAAGAACGCCATCCTGCTGATCGATTTCGTCAACCATGCCCGCCGTGAGGGCATGGCGCGCACGGAGGCCATCCTGGAAGCCGGCGAAATCCGCCTGCGCCCGATCATGATGACCACCCTGGCGATGATCTTCGGCATGCTGCCGCTGGCCTTTGCCGTCGGCGAAGGCGCCAAGCAGACCGCCGGCATGGCCCATGCGGTGATCGGCGGCCTGATCTCCTCCACCCTGCTCACGCTGGTGGTCACGCCGGTGATCTTCACCTATCTGGACGATCTGGGCGCCTGGGCGAGCCGCAAGCTGGGCAAACTGCCCGATGACCATGGCACCGATGACGCTGGGGCAAGGCAGCCCGCCGAATAACCGGCATCTTGTCACCATCCTGTCGCCGGCCCATATATAGACTAGAACAGAAAAGAACCGGGCCGATCAGACGGGAGGATCGCATGTCGCAGACCGCCACGCAGAAAGACAGTATTGCCGTCACCAGCGTCTTGATCGACAAAACCGACCTGACCCAGACGAAGACCGCCACCGGCACCCTGCGGCAGAGCGACCTGAAGCCGGGTGAGATTCTGCTCAAGGTCGACAGCTTCGCCTTCACCGCCAACAACATCACCTATGCCGAGCTTGGCGAGAAAATGGCCTACTGGGCCTTCTTCCCGACTGAAGACGCGCGATGGGGCATGATCCCGGTCTGGGGCTTTGCCGATGTGATCGCCTCCAATGCCGAGGGCATCGCGGTGGACGAACGCATCTATGGCTACTTCCCGATGGCCAGCCATCTGGTGCTGCAGCCCGCCAAGATCACCGACAACACCTTCCTCGACTCCAGCCCCCATCGCACCAAGCTGCCGGCGGCCTATAACCACTACATGCGGGTGACCAGCGACCCGACCTTTGCCGAGCCCTTCGATGCCTGGCAGGCCCTGCTGCGGCCCCTGTTCATCACGTCCTTCCTGATCGACGATTTCCTCGCCGATGAAGGTTTCTTCGGCGCCGAAGCAGTCGTGCTGTCCAGCGCCTCGGCGAAAACCGCCTTCGGCCTGGCGCATCAGCTGCACAAGCACAAATCCGTGCAGGTGATCGGACTGACCTCGGCCGGCAACCGGGCCTTCGTCGAAGACCTGGGCTGCTATGACACCGTCGTGACCTATGACCAGATCACCAGCCTGCCGCGTCAGAAGGCCGTCTATGTCGATTTCGCCGGCAGCGCCGACCTGCGCCGCGCCATGCATGAGCATTACGCCGACGACCTGACCTACAGCTGCGCCGTCGGCCTGTCGCATCGCGAACTGAATCCGCCCGGCGGCAAGGACCTGCCCGGCGCGCGGCCGATCTTCTTCTTCGCGCCCGACCGTATCGTCAAGCGCAACAAGGACTGGGGCCGCGGCGGCCTTGATATGAAACTGGCATCGGCCTGGACCGATTTCGTGCCGCTGCTGCAGCGCTGCCTCACCGTGCATCGCGGCAGCGGCATCAGCACGGTTGAGGCCGTCTACCGGGCAACGCTTGCTGGCCAGGTGAAGCCGAACGAAGGCCATATGCTGAGCCTGTGGGAGTAAATCGTGGATGACACGCAAGCGTGGCATGACCGACTATAAAACCCCAGCGTCATCCCACGGCACAGCCGTGGGATCCACGTCTTCATCCTTTAAGCCAACAGCTTCGCCAGCAGCCCGTCCAGCACGGCGCGGCCATCTTTGGTGGCAACGATCTTCTCCGGCGTCCGCTCCAGCAGGCCCGCCTGTTCCAGCGGCCGCGAGCGCTGCGCCGGCACTACGGTATCCAGATCGAGTCCGGTGGCAGCCCGGAAGTTCTGCGCATACACGCCTTCGGCCAGGCGCAGGCCCATCATCAGCGCTTCTTCGGCGCGCTCGGCAGCGGCCACGGTCGCCTGGCTTTCGCGGCCATGACCTGACGCTTCCACCTGCTCCAGCCAGGCTTCCGGCTTGCGCCTGGTCTGCGTCGCCGCCCAGCGCCCATCCTGCAGGATGCGGCCATGGGCGCCCGGTCCGACGCCGATATAGCTGCCACTGCGCCAGTAGACCAGGTTATGCCGGCTTTCGCCGCCCGCCATACCTTCAGACGCAGGGCGAGCATGATTGGAAATCTCGTAAGCCGGCAGGCCGGCTTGTTCCATGATCTCCTGCGTCACATCATAGAGCGCCGCCTGCGTATCGGCTTCCATCGGATGCAGCACACCGCGCGCCACCGCACCGGCAAAGCCGGTATTGGGCTCGATGGTCAGCGTGTAGAGCGAGAGATGGTCGCCGGCCAGTTTCAGCGCCTCGGTGAGTTCAGCCCGCCAGGCCGCTTCGGTCTGTTCGGGCCGGCCGTAGATCAGGTCGAAGCTGTAGCGCGGCACCGCCTTCTGCGCTGCCTCGATCGCACGGCGGGCTTCGCCGGCATCATGGGCGCGGCCGAGGAATTTCAGCGCCGCAGGCTCGAAGCTCTGCACGCCGATGGAGAGACGGTTGACGCCTGCCGCAGCAAAACCGGCAAACTTGCCGGCCTCGGCCGAATTCGGATTGGCCTCCAGCGTGATTTCGGCATCGGCCGACAGCCGCCAGCGCGCCGCGATCCGCTCCAGAATAGCCGCCGCCGTCTCCGGCGGCATCAGCGATGGTGTGCCCCCGCCGAAAAAGACCGAGGTGACCGTTTCACCGGCGCCGATGCCGGCCGCGGCATAGTGATCCAGCTCGGTCAGATAGGCGGCCTGCCAGCGCTTTGCATCCACCTGCTCGCGCACATGGCTGTTGAAGTCGCAATAGGGGCATTTCGAGACGCAGAAGGGCCAGTGCACATAGAGGCCGAAGCCACGCTGTGGGACTTTGACTGCCGATGGTTCAGCCGAAACAGGCATCGATCAGCTGCCGGAAGGCCAGCGCCCGATGGCTCATGGTCTGCTTTTCGGCATGCGGGATTTCGCCGAAGGTCTGCGTCTCGCCATCGGGCACGAACATCGGATCGTAACCGAAGCCATGGCTGCCGCGCGGCGGCCAGACCAGGCGGCCCGGCACGATGCCTTCGAAGCTTTCGCGATGGCCATCGGGCCAGGCCAGCGTCAGCACCGAGACGAAGCGCGCGGTGAAGGGCGGCTCCGCCCCCTTGTCTTGTACGGCCTGCCAGACCTTTTCCATCGCCTTGCCGAAATCCTTCGACGCCCCGGCCCAGCGCGCGGAATAGATGCCCGGCGCGCCATCCAGCGCATCGACGCTGATGCCGGAATCATCGGCCAGCGCCGGCAGATTGGCGGCCTGGACGGCCGCCAGAGCCTTCAGCTCGGCATTGGCCAGATAGGTATCTCCGGTCTCGTCCGGCTCGGGCAGTCCCAATTCGCTGGCCGAGACCGCGCGCACCCTGAAGGGCGCGATCAGTTCAGCGATCTCGCGCAGCTTGCCCTGATTGTGGGTGGCGATCACCAGCGTATCGCCGGTGAAACGGCGCGCGGTCGTCATGGCTACAGCCCCACCGCCTGGCGCTGCAGGATATTCAGCTCCTTGATGCCCTTCTTGGCCAGTTGCAGCATGGCGGCGAACTGCGCTTCGGAGAACGGCTCCTTTTCGGCGGTGCCCTGCACTTCAACGATGGCGGCGGCATCCGTCAGCACGAAATTGGCATCGGCCTGCGCCGTGCTGTCTTCCGGGTAATCGAGATCGAGAACGGCGGCGCCGTCGCACAATCCGCAACTGACGGCGGCGACCTGGCCGATCAGCGGGATCTTGGCGATGGCGCCATCCTTCACCAGCTTGGCGAAGGCCAGATGCAGCGCCACCCAGCTGCCGGTGATGGCGGCGGTGCGCGTACCGCCATCGGCCTGCAGCACATCGCAGTCGAGGCGAATCTGGCGTTCGCCGAAGCCGGTCAGATCGGTAACGGCGCGCAAGGACCGGCCGACCAGGCGCTGGATTTCCTGGGTACGGCCCGACTGCTTGCCGCGCGAGGCTTCACGATCGGTCCGGGTATGGGTCGAACGCGGCAGCATGCCGTATTCCGCCGTGACCCAGCCGCGGCCGGTGTTGCGCAGAAAGGGCGGCACCTTTTCCTCGATGGTGGCGGCGCAGAGCACATGGGTCTCGCCGAACTTGATCAGGCAGGACCCTTCGGCATATTTGGCAAAGCCCGGCTCAAGGCGGACAGGGCGCAACTGGTCAACGGCGCGGCCACTCGGACGCATGGGCTGGTTCCTCGCGAATAAGTCTGAAAAGCATCGGCTTTTCTAGTGGAATTCCGGATACCCCACAAGACGTGTGCTTGAGTGGGACGGCCCGATGCAATATCACGGCAGCATAACCGAAGGGACAGTACCGGACCAGCAACCGGCCGCTGGCGGGGGGATTTGTCGATGACCAGATTATCAGGCCTTTTCGCCGCCCTGCTCTGCGCAGCGGCACCCGCCGTCGCTGCCGAAGACGACCATGACAAACCCGGCAAGCGCTTCGGCTTCGGCGATGCCGAGCTGACCCTCAACCTGGATGCCGGTTTCGGTGTCTTCGGTGTCGCCAATGCGCAGAATGGTCTGGGCAGCCTGTCCTCCGGCGGTCGACGTCAAGGCGGGCGCGACTGGGCCGAGGGATTCGTCGCGCCGGGCCTGGCGCTGGACTATTTCCTCAACGACACGACGGTTTACGGCAGCATCCGCCTGCTCGGCTCGGCCACGCGTGGGCAGGGCGATGCCCAGCGCACCAGCGGCACCGGCACCCGCCCCGATGCCCTTGCCGTCGATGAAGCCTATCTCGGCTGGAAATCCGGCCTCGCCTTTGCCGCGCTGGGCGAGGATGCGGTCGATGTTTCGGCCGGCCGCCAGGGCTTCGTGGTTGGCGACGGCTTCCTGCTTGCCGACGGCACGCTCGATGGCCTGCGCCGCGGCGCCTATGTGATCGGCCCGCGCGCCAGCTTCGACCGCACGGCGATCCTGCGGCTCAACACCCAGCCGGTGCGCGCCGATGTGTTCCATCTGCAGGGCAATGTCGACCAGGATTTCATGCGTGGCCAGGACAGCGCCGGCACCAAACTCTATGGCGGCAATGTCGAGTGGTTCGGCTCCAGCCACAAGGACCATGGCCGTTTCGAGTATGAGGAACGCGCCTGGTATCTCGGCGCCACGGCCCTGAAAGTCTATGACGCCGACCGCGCCCTGAATGCCACCCGCGACGGTCTGAACGTATGGGCGGTGCGCTCCGGCGGCACGCTGCTCAGCCCGCTGGGCGACGCCTTCAGCGATTTCGCGCTCTACAGCGAGTATGCGCGCCAGGACAACCAGATCGGCTCCACCAAGGTCCGCGCCAACGCCTGGTATGTCGAACCGCAATACACGCTCTCCGCCCTGCCCTGGTCGCCGCGCCTCAGCTATCGCTACGCGCATTTCAGCGGCGACGGCAACACGGCCGACAATCGCCAGACCGGCTGGGATTCGCTCTACATGGCTGGTGGGCCGCGCGGCTATGGCAGCTGGGACCAGGGCGAGATCTTCGCCCGCTATGTCGGCAGCAACACCAACCTGAACAGCCAGATGGCGCAGGTGAAGCTGCAGCCGATGGAAGAGCTGAGCCTTGGCGCGATCTATTACCGCCACCGTTTCGACAAGCCCGACCTGGCCAATGGCGTGCGCTCCGACCGCCTGCTGGACGAGATCGACGTCTTTGCGGTCTGGGACACGCCGCTGAAGGGCCTGACCGTCAGCACTGTGCTGGGTGCAGCGAAAGCCGGCGACGGCCGCCGCCAGCAGCAGGGCACTACCGATGCCACCGACCGCACCACCTGGCTCGGCCAGATGGTCTTCGCCTATCAGTTCTAGGATCAGGCCGGCAGCTTCTCGATCATGGCGCGGGCGATCTCGCGCTCGCCCATGATGACAATGCCGGCGCCATGCTCGACCAGATGGTCGATCTCGGCATCGGCATGGGCGCGCGCCATGATCGTGAGCGAGGGATTCTCGGCCCGCGCCACCTGAACGATCCGGCCGGCCTCGAAGACATTGGGGATCGCCACGATCAGCTGCCGCGCGCCGGCAAGATTCGCCGCCGCCAGCACATCGGCGCGCGCCGCATTGCCGGCCAGCACCTCGGTGCCCTGCTTGATCAGGTCGCGCACCAGTTTCTCGCCGTCCTCGATGACCAGGAAGGGCAGGCCGCGGCTTTTGAGCGCCGCGCCGACCAGGCTGCCGACCCGGCCATAGCCGACCAGCACGATATGGTTGCTGAGCGTCGTCTTCACCGGCACCGCATCGGGATCGGGCACGGCCGCCGCGGCGACCACTTCGGGTGCCGGCGCGATCTCGCCCGGCTTGCTCGTCGTCATGCGCCGTTCCAGATGCGGCTTGAGCCAGTCGATGCCGACGAACAGCAGCGGATTGAGGATGATGGAGAGGATCGCGCCGGCCAGGATCAGGTCGCGGCCCTCTTCTGGCAACAGCTTCATCTCGGTGCCGAGTGCGGCCAGGATGAAGGAGAATTCGCCGATCTGCGCCAGGCTGGCGGAAATCAGCAGGGCCGTGCCGAGCGGATGGCGGAAGGCCAGCACGATGAAAAAGGCCGCCAGCGACTTGCCGATCACGATGATGAACAGCGTCGCCAGCACCGGCAGCGGGTTTTCCAGCAGGATATGCGGGTCGAACAGCATGCCCACCGAGACGAAGAACAGCACGGCGAAAGCATCGCGCAGAGGCAGCGATTCATTGGCCGCCTCATGGCTGAGCGGCGACTCGCTCATCATCATGCCGGCGAAGAAGGCGCCCAACGCAAAGGATACGCCGAACAGCTTGGCCGCGCCGAAGGCGACGCCCAGCGCAATCGCCAGCACGGCCAGGCGGAACAGCTCGCGCGAACCGGTATGCACGATGTAATGCAGGATCCAGGGGATCACCCGGCGGCCGACCACCACCATGATGGCGACGAAGGCCGCCACCTTGGCCAGCGTGATGCCGACGGTCTTGGCGATGTCCAGCGGCTGCAGCTGCACGGCGCCTGAATTGTCCGGCGCCATCAGGCCGCCCAGCGCCGGCAGCAGCACCAGCGCCAGCACCATGGCCAAGTCTTCCACGATCAGCCAGCCGACCGCGATGCGTCCGCGGTCGGTTTCCACCAGCCGGCGCTCCTGCATGGCGCGCAGCAGCACCACAGTGGACGCCACCGACAGCGCCAGGCCGAAGATGAAGCCGCCGCCGATCGACCAGCCCAGGCCCCAAGACAGGCCCATGCCCAGCACCGTGGCGACCGCGATCTGCACAACCGCGCCCGGGATGGCGATGGCCTTCACCGACATCAGGTCTTTCAGCGAGAAATGCAGGCCGACGCCGAACATAAGCAGGATCACGCCGATCTCGGCCAGCTCGTTGGCGAGCGCCTGGTCGGCTACGAAGCCCGGGGTGAACGGACCGACAAACACACCGGCCAACAGATAACCCACCAGCGGCGAAACCCGCAGGCGATTGGCGATGGCGCCGAAAATGAAGGCGAGCACCAGGCCCATCACGATGGTGGCAATCAGTGGTGTGTGATGCGGCATCCCGTGCAGGTCCCCCGGTTCGATTCTGGTTCAGACTCCCAAAATAGGGTCGCACTCCCTCACCTTCAACCGAAGCCGCATGCGTTTATCGCGACGATCTGCGGAAATTTTGAGAACATCGCGGAACATCGCGCCATACTCCAAAACCGTCATGCCACGCTGGCGTGGCATCCACGTCTTGAAAGCCGCAGCCCAGGTCGTGGATGCCACCGCTGCGCGTTGGCATGACGCGGTTATCTGAACGCCGCATCGCGGAAGCGCCGCGCAACGTCACCCAGCGACAACTCCTCCTGCCTGCCGTCGCGATGGCGCAACGTGAGGCTGCCGCGTTCCATCTCGCGGTCGCCGACAACCGCCAGCAGCGGCACGCCCTGCTCATGGGCCTCGGCGATCTTGCGGCCGATGCGTTCGTTGCGCACATCCACCGCCGCGCGATAGCCCTCGCGGCCCAGCATGGCCGCCGCCTTGCGGGCATAGGTCTCCTGGCCGCCAGTGACACTGGCCACCACGATCTGCTCGGGCGCCAGCCACAGTGGCAGGGCACCGCGATGATGCTCCAGCAGCATGGCGATGAAGCGTTCCAGACTGCCCAGCACCGCGTGATGGATCAGCACCGGCCGCTTCTTCGTGCCGTCGCTGGCCACATAATCGGCGCCCAGCCGCTCGGGCAGCACGAAATCGAGCTGCACCGTGCCGCATTGCCAGGAGCGGTCATGGCTGTCACGCAGATGGAATTCCAGCTTCGGTCCATAGAAGGCGCCTTCACCGCTGCGGATGGCAAAATCCAGCCCGGCGCGCCGCGCCGCCATGGCGAGGCCGGCTTCGGCACGGTCCCAGGTGGCCTCGTCGCCGGCACGCCGCGCCGGTCGCGTGGAGAAGAACACCAGCGGCGCACCGAAACCGAAGTCGCTGTAGATGCTGCGCAGCAGCTCGCAGAAACGCTGCACTTCGCCTTCCACCTGCTCCTCCGTGCAGAAGATATGCGCATCGTCCTGGGTGAAGCTGCGCGTGCGCATCAGCCCCTGCAGGGCGCCGGACGGTTCATCGCGATGACAGGCGCCGAATTCGCAATAGCGCAGCGGCAGCTCATGCACCGAACGCAGGGTCTTGTTGAACACCTGCACATGGCCGGGGCAGCTCATCGGCTTCAGCGCAAACGGCCGATTCCCGCTGTTCAGGCGGTACATCTCGTTGGCGAACTTCTCGGCATGGCCGCTCTGTTCCCACAGGCTGTAGCTCAGCAACTGCGGCGTGCGGATCTCGGCAAAGCCGGCCTCGCGCATGCGGCGGCGGATGTAATCCTCCACCACGCGATAGAGCGCAAAACCGCGCGGATGCCAGAACACCATGCCCGGCCCTTCCTCCTGTTGGTGGAAGAGGTCGAGCCTGGTGCCCAGTACACGGTGGTCATAGGCGTCGGAACTGTCCGGGCTGCGGTCTAAACGGCTGAAACTGTTCATGTCGGTCTCCATGGTCGGGATGGACCGGCGATGAACAAAGCCCCAGAAACACCGAGGCCCCGTCCGTCGCCGGCGGGGCCTCTGGGTGTCTTGCTTTGCGTTATCTTTCTACGCGCAACGACCCAGGGCACCGCCGGTGGCGGTAACCTTAATGGTAGCTACGGTGAGAATAATGCTCTGCATGGTGCGCGGACGGTAAGCGGAGATCGGAATTTGGTCAACCGGAAAAATGACACCGCACATTTTTGCGGTGTCACCCCGGGCATTTGATCCAGGGTCCCATTCAGAAAATGGGATGCGGGCTCAAGGCCGGCATGACGATGTTACTTTTTGGATTTCCCGCGTCCGCTCCGCCGTGAAGAAGGCGGCGGCCGGTTTCGGCAGCTTCTTCAGCATCGCCGAGGCCGCATCCAGCACGCGCCAGACCGGTGTGAGCGTGGCGGTCGCTGCGCCGGCCCGATGCGCCTCCCAGGTCGCCTCCGCCACGATGCGCAGGCAGAACCCCATGGTGATCGGGCAGGTCACTTCGGCCCTGTAACGGCGCGCCATGCGCGCCCTCAGGTCGCGGGTATTGCCCTGCATGCCCGACGGCAGCCGGCGGATGAAGCCGTCGACCAGCTTCGCCGTCGGCACCAGCATCACCTGCCCGGCCTTCATGCCGGCGATGTCGATGGGGGCCGGTTTCACCTGGTGCGGCTTGCCGTCATTCAGCTTGTCGGTCCAGCTGGCGAGCATGGCATCACTTCAGCGGCAGGCAGATATCGGTGAGCAGTTCGGTCGGCGGCACTTCGCGCGGATTGTTCAGGTAATCCTCGAACACCGGGGCATCGGCCGCTTCGCGGCCCGACTGCACCAGCCATTCGCCATAAAGCCAGTCATAGGCCGCCTTCATGTCGGAGTAAGGCCCCTTGTGACGCAGCACGGCATAGTCGCCGCCGCGCAAGCCGGCGCGCTCCAGCGGCGCCTCCACCGGAAAACCGGCATCGGGAATGACGATGCCTGCCGCCGAACGCAGTTCGGCTTCCGGCACAGAGGTAGGGTCGGAATAGAACAGGCCCTTCATACACAGGCCCGGCCGGATCAGGTTGCGCGCCGCCAGGGTGCCGAACAGCGTTTCGAAGGCACGTCCGATCTCCATATAGGACCCCTTATGCGGGATCACAGCGAGCGTGGCGGGTTCAAGCTTGCGGATGGCGACGTCGCGCATGATGGATACTCCTTTGGGCGATTGCGGCAGGGTGAAGCGGGTGTGGCTGCCGCTCTTGCGGTATTCCGCTGGCGGCAGGCCGTAGGCGTCCTTGAAGCTGCGGCTGAAGGCGGCAGCAGAGCCATAGCCGGCGCGCGGCCAGATCTCGTCCAGCGGCATCTGCGTATGCGACAGATCGGCGGCGGCGCGCTGCAGCCGCAGGCGCTTCACCGTATTGGTGATGCTTTCGCCATAGACCGCCTGCCAGATGCGATGCCAGTGCCATGGCGACAGCGCGGCCACCTCGGCCAGCGTGTTGAGGTCCAGCTCGGCATCCATGTTGGCGTAGATATATTCAGTCACGCGGGTGAAGCGCCGGATATAGCTGGCTTCGCTGGCGGAACTGGTTGTCACGAAATCGGTCATCTCGATCTTCCCTCTGACTGAAAGAACGCTAGCACGGCCCCATTTGATAAATCTTGCGAAGTTGGCGCTGCAGGGCCAGTGTGCCGGCCCAGGGACGAAACCGGAGACGCGCCGCCATGGCCGACAGCGACCACAACAAGCTTTTCATGCTCAACGAGCAGTATATCCGCAGCGTCGCCGAGTCCGATGTCGCCTGGTTCGAGGCGCATCTCGCGGCGGACTTCCTGAATTCCAACCCGGACGGCCGATTAATCGACCGCGCCGCCTTCCTGGCGCAGATCGCCAAACCTTCGGCGGCGAAAAACCTGAAAGCCGAGGATGTGCGCATCCGCATGTTCGACAGCATGGCGATCATCCATGCCCGCACGATGTATACCAAGCCCGACGGCAAACCCGGCCAGGGCCGCTACACCGATATCTGGACCCAGCAGACCGACGGCGCCTGGCTCTGCGTCGCCGCCCATGTGACGCGGGGATAGAAATCTCATCGTCATTCCCGCGAAAGCGGGAATCCAGTGCCAGGTTAGACTTTACCGTAGCTCTGGGTCCCCGCCTTCGCGGGGACGACGGACCGGCTAGTGTCAACGCTGCGCCAAAAACGCCAGCACCAGCTCATTGAACTGCGCCGGCCGCTGCTCATACATCGGATGACCGGCGCCCTCGATCAGCACACGCCGCACATCGGGCATCAGACGCTGCATCGCATCCAGCACCTTGGGGAAATGACCGCGCGTCAGCGCGCCGCCGACCAGCAGCACCGGCATGCCGATGCTCTCGATCTCGGCTTTCATGAAAGCCGGTCGCGGCTCGCGGGTCTGGCCCAACAGGGTATAGGCATTGTCGCGCGCCATCTGGCGAAAGCGTTCGCTGCCGTATTTCCAGGCGCGCGGACCGCCGACGGCGGTGACAAACAGTTCCAGCCCGGCATCCACTTCGCCGCGCGCGATCAGGTCGGCAGAGTCGGCAAACATTTTTCCCAGACCGGCGCCCGGCGGCGGCGCGTCCTGATCGCTTAACGCCGGATCGAGCTGGCCGCCCGGTTCGCACAGGACCAGGCTGCGCAACAGCTGCGGGTGATGCTGCGCCACGCGGAAGCTCACATGGCCGCCGCGCGAATGACCGAGCAGATGCGCCGGGCCGGCGCCGAGTTCCTCGATCAGCGCCGCGATGTCGTCGGCATGGCGATGGATGTCGTAGCCGTCACCCACGCCATTCCACCGCTCGGGCCAGCAATGGCGCAGGCTGAGCGCCAGCACGCGGTAGCGTTCGGCAAACGGCTGCATCTGCGCCGCCCAGATGCGCTGGTCGCAGAGCGAGCCATGCACCAGCAGCAGTGGCGCACCCTGCCCAGCTTCCAGATAGGACAGGTCATAGCCGTTGACGCGGCGCGTCTGCCGAACCGGTTCCGTGATCATATCCTCATACCGAAAGCGCATCAGCCCTTTGATGCGGTATGGCCATCGTCGTTCGGGCGATGCCCTCGATGGTTCGTCGAGTCGAAGAGCTGCCGCCGACTGTCTTCGCGCACCCAGCGCACCGCGTCATGCCCCAGCCACACATCCGAACCTTTATCGATGAGAAATGTTCTCTCTATAACCGAGCCATGCTCAAAACACGCAACGATCTGGTTCTTGTTGGAAACGAATCGCCCGAGCAGGCGATAGAATCGCCGCGCGAAGCTGATATGCGCTTTATTCCGGTATTCGCAATAGACATGAACGTCGGCAACCTGGATACGCTCAGGTCCGAGCGGACCCGCAGGCCGTATGCCAGCCACCCAGGGGCGGAACAAGATGGACGGCAACGGCACCCTATTTCGCATCCATCGCGGCCGTCCATCCTGATTCTTGTAGGGCCGATATCGCCAGTCCGGATCCAGGCACATCGCAATATCAACCGGCATCCTGCCTTCCAGCTCCAGATATCCGCAGAGGTGATCGACCGTGCGAATGTCCGGGACGACATCCGGATTGGTCGCCTCCGCCTCGGTGCAATGACGATGATACAGACCCGGCGGATAAGCCTCCTGCAGGGCATCCCCCAGAGCCTGCCAGTCGGCAATCGAAAGACAGATTTTCCGGGAGCGGATCGTGGGCCAGTAATACGGGTCATCCGGATACGGGCGCAGGTCCTTCAGGTCGAAGAAAACGGCGGGGTCACTCATTGCAGCCTCCCGAACGGTTCGATCACGCCTTCCTGTTCCAGCTTATGCTCCAGCCGGCGCCACATGTCCTGGCAGCGGAGGGTGACATACTGGCGATACGCTTCGTCGCTTTCACCCGGCTTCATCTTGCGCGCCCAGCCGGCAATACCTCCCTTCAGATTCCGCAACAGATTGTCATAGCGGCGGCGCTCGTTTGCCGTCATCGTTTCGGTTTCGATACTATCGCTGCCGGTCTTCAGGATATCGACCGTATTCATGCGGGCAGCAAATTTTTCGTTCTGTTCGTTGATGTGGCTGTTATCGGGCCGGCTGCTACCACGCAGGGATTTCTCATCCTTGTTCCGTTTGACGATTTCCTCGGGCAAAGGGTCTCCGGCTTCATTCACCCCGCCATATTTATGCGTGATCCCCCGCAGGCGGGGAAAACCGACCAGGCTGTCCTGGCAGGCCTTGGCCGCAATGGTATTGGCTTTCACGGTTTCCGGTTTGCCGCGGATGCCATACGGATTGGATTCCAGGATGATGCCCCAGAGGTCCTTGGCAAACGGCCGCTCCTGCGGCGGCAATTTGCCGATCCAGGCGCTGACTTCAGGCGGGATCAGTTTTTCGATCTGCGGTTTGACGTCAGACGCAGGGAATGGCGGAGTCGGGAGCGGTGGCGCCGGGTCCGGTGCCGGCCCTTGCAAGGGCCCCGCTTTCAGCCCGCCATCGGCAGGAAACGGCGGCGTGCCGGTTTCAACCTCGACAGGGGTAAAGGCCTCGGACCGGTCTTCCTTGACGCGCAATGCCTGCTGCATCATCTCGGCAGGCACACGCAGCAGATTGAGCGGCCCGACGGCGTCAAACGCATCCTTGATCCGGGCCACATCATCGATGCCGCGACGGATTTTCGTTTCGGCGTTGTCCAGGCCGCGCCGCACCGCTCTTGCGGCGGCCTTAACCTCCGGCGCGTCCTGCGGATAGGGATGCGGACCTCTGCCCTGGCCGGTGGCCGCGGGGATGATGGGCGGCGGCGCCGGCACCGGAACGACCTGTGCCACCTGCTGCCCTGCCTGAAAACGGGGCGGCGCGAGTTCATCCACGTCGCTGAGGATTACGCCCTGTGGCAGATCGCGCCCGATGCGATCCTGCACTGTTGCAATGCGCGGTGGCGCTGCTGTTGCCGGATCAGGCTCGCCGTGACCGGGCATCCACGTGTCCCAGTTGGCATCGACCTGCTGCGGCGTCGGCGCATCATAGCCATCCAGCTTGGAACCGAGCGACCGCTGCATCGCCTCGATCGTCTCGCCCTCGCCTCGCTCGCCGACCTTGCCATGATTGAGCGGCAGGAGAATGCCGTCAGGATCCACGTCTTCCTGTTTCTGCAGCCGGGTGATGGCGTCTGAAAGTTCGATACCGGGCCAGCCAGTTGGCACACCGGGATACGGCAGTTTCAAAAAGCCGGTGTTGGCCAGCAGCAGTTCAGCCTTGATCACATCGGCGCGTTTATTGTCGCCAAAGCGGCCGACCGAGCCGGACAGGCGATACGGGTTACGATCATCACGCGGAAGCAAGCTCATGCGAGACCTCGAAACATGTTTTTACTATGTTCTCATTTAATGTACATGATATGTTCCTTTTGTCAAGTTGCGCTCTGTCACTTTTATTCCCGCAAAGCGTGAATACTTATGTATGTCAGTCCGGTCCCGGTCAGGGCGTCTGCATGCCCTTGGCCGCCAGCAGCCGGGCCGTCTGCGGCCCGGCCAGATGCTCCAGCAGGGCGCGGGCGGCGGCCTGATCCGAGGGCGCCGGCCCCAGGGCGGCAGCATAGGTGGTGTAATTCTGGATCTCGGCCGGCAGCGGCCCGACCAGATCGACGCCGGCGACCGGCAGGATTTCGCTGATCTGGTGGATGGCGAGTTCGGCCTCGCCACGCGCCACCCGCTCAGCCACCAGGCCGCCGGGCACCAGCACGGCCTTGGGCGCGATCTGGGCCGCGATGCCCCATTGCTCGAACAGGGTCTGCAGGTAGATACCGCTGGAACCGCCGGCAGCCGGATCGATATAGGCGACGCGCGACGCGGCCAGCAGCATCTGACGAAAAGCGGCGGTGGTGGAGATATCGGGCCTGGCTGCACCGGCCTTCACCGCCACGCCGATGCCGACCTTCGCGAGGTCACGCCGGCTGCCCGGCATGACAAGGTTTTTCGCCGCCAGCGCATCGATGGCGGATGGCGTCAGCACCACCAGGTCGAAACGCGCGCCAGCCTCGATGCGGCGCACCAGCGCCCCGGCGGTGTCGTTGTCGAGCGTGATGCGATGGCCCTGCTGCTCGAATGCCGGCAATGCCGCCTGCAGCGAGGACTTGAAGGCGCCGGTGGTCAGCACCGCAAGGTCGGCTGCCGATGCAGGCAGTGCCAGAAAGCTGAACAGTGCCGCGAGGACGTGGCGTTTCACGTGACCCGCCTGCTTCATTTGACAACGGTGAACTGGATGCCGAACCAGCGGAAACGGCCCTGCTCCGATGATGGCACGCTGCAGGAAATGCGGTCACGCGGCGGCTTCAGCGCATCGGGCGCCTGCAGCTCGTAACGGCGCTCGGCGATCTCCTTCGGCACGATCGATTTGCCTTCGCCGGTGTAGCAGACCATCTGCTTCAGCCGCTCGATGCCGGGCGCCACGGTGAAGCGCAAGACTGGCGGATTCCGTGTCTGGCCGAGCTTCACCAGCACGTCGGTGGGCTCGACATCGGTGACCGGCAGCGGCAACGCGTTCAGCGCCTGGCGGATGCGGTCGACACTGCCAAAATGCTCGTTCATGGGAAAGCGCGGCAGCCAGAACATGTCGTGTTTCGGATGCGCGACGCCGGAATGCTGGCCGAAGGCGACGCTGTAGCCCAGCGACTTCACCAGGGTCAGGGTCTTGGCGTCCCATTCGCCGAAGGGATAGGCGAACAGCGTCGGCTTCTCGCCCAGTTCCTTCTCGAACAGCGCCATCGAGGTTTCCAGGTCCTCGCGCGCCTTCTCGGGCGAGAGCTGCGGCAGCGAGGGATGGCGATGGCTGTGCGCGCCGATGGTGACGCCTTCCGCCTTCATCTGGCGGATCTGGTCCCAGGTCAGATAGCCGCGCAGCTTCGAGGTCACCGGCTCAGTGGCGACGAACAGCGTGAAGGGCAGGCCGGCTTTTTTCAGCCGCGGCCAGCCCTCGGTGAAGGCGGAGATATAGGCGTCGTCGGCGGTGATGGCGACCGCGCGGTCGGGTAGCGCCTCGCCGGCTTTCAACTTGGCCACGATCTCAGGCAGGCCCAGCACCCTGTAGGAACCGGACTTCAGCTCGGCGATATGGGCATCGAACTGCTCCAGCCGGATATTGGTGCTGGGCACCGTATTCTCGCCGAAGCGGTGGTACATCAGGATGCTGGCATGGTCGGCGGCGATGGCCGGGCCGCCGACCGCCAGCAGGCCGGCGATCAGGATATAGGGGCTGGTTTTCATGGCTGCACTGTAGCCTTAACGGCCTGGCCGGGGGAGGTCTGGGGGGAGACTTCCGGGGGCAATTCCGCTATAAGCCCGCCCCATGCAGACCCCATCGAAAAATCCGGCGCCGGTCTTCTGCGCCATCGACACCGTGGACCTGGAATTTGCCGCCCGCTGCGCCCGCGCTGCCGCCTCTGCCGGCTTCGGGGTCAAGCTGGGCAAGGAATTCTTCACCGCCCGCGGCCCGGCCGATGTGCGGGCCGTGGTGCCGGCCGGCACGCCGCTGTTCCTCGACCTGAAATTCCACGATATCCCCAACACGGTGGCCGGTGCCGTGCGCTCGGCCGCCGAGGCGATGGGCCCGGCAATGCTGACCGTGCATGCCTCTGGCGGGCCGGCGATGATCCGCGCCGCCGTCGAGGCCGCCAAGGGGGCGAAGACCCGCCCGCTGATCCTGGCCGTCACCGTGCTGACCTCGCTGGATGCCGCCGACCTCGCCGCCATCGGCGTCACCGGCGATGTCAGCCAGCATGTGATCCGGCTGGCGCGGCTGGCCCAGCATAACGGCGCCGACGGCGTGATCTGCGCCGCCACCGAGATTTCGCTGCTGCGTCAGAATTGCGGCCCCAATTTCAAGCTGGTGGTGCCGGGCATCCGCCCCAAGGGTTCGGCGGCCGGCGACCAGAAGCGCGTGATGACGCCCGGCGATGCCATCCGTCTCGGCGCCGACCATCTGGTGATCGGCCGGCCGATCACCGAAGCGGAGAATCCGGAAGCCAGCGCCCAGGCGATTGCCAAAGAATTGGCCGAGGCGGCGTAAATCAGATGGCGCTGTTCACCAAAATCTGCGGCCTGACCGACGAAACGGCCCTTGCCGCCGCCGTCGACCATGGCGCCGACATGCTGGGTTTCATCTTCTTCCCGCCCTCCCCGCGCAATCTCTCGGCCGAACAGGCGGAAGCCCTGCTCAATATCGTGCCCAGCGGCATCGATCGCGTCGGCGTCTTTGTCGATCCGGACAATGATTTCCTCGACAAGGTCCTTGCCAAGGCACGGCTTGACCTGCTGCAGCTGCATGGCGACGAAACGCCGGAACGCTGCCGTGCCATCAGCGTGTTCTTCGGCCTGCCGATCATCAAGGCGATCAAGGTCTCTACCAAGGCCGACCTGAAAAAGGCCAAGGATTACGAGGACTGCGTCGACTGGCTGATGTTCGACGCCCAGGCGCCGAAAGATGCCAAGCTGCCCGGCGGCAACGGCGTCGCCTTCGACTGGAGCATCATGAAGGGCGCGCAGTTCAAGCGCCCGTGGATCCTGTCGGGAGGCCTGACGGCGGACAATTTGCCGCAGGCGATCCAGCAATCCGGTGCCAAGGCTGTCGACGTATCTTCCGGGGTGGAAATTTCCCCCGGCAAAAAAGACCCGGCGAAGATCGAGGCCTTCCTGGCCGCCGCCAAAGCTTTGTAACGAGGTAGCTGATGACCGCGATCAATTCCTATCGCACCGGCCCGGACGAACGCGGCCATTTCGGCAAGTTCGGTGGACGCTTCGTCGCCGAGACGCTGATGCCGCTGATTCTGGAGCTGGAGAAGCATTACAAAGAGGCCAAGGCCGATCCCGCCTTCAAGGCCGAGATGGACTACCTGCTGCGCGATTATGTCGGCCGTCCGAATCCGCTCTATTACGCCGAGCCACTGACCAAGCATCTGGGCGGTGCCAAGATCTACCTGAAGCGCGAAGAGCTGAACCACACCGGCGCGCACAAGATCAACAACTGCATCGGCCAGATCCTGCTGGCCAAGCGCATGGGCAAGACCCGCATCATCGCCGAGACCGGCGCCGGCCAGCATGGCGTGGCGACGGCGACGGTGGCCGCCCGTTTCGGCCTGCCCTGCGTGATCTATATGGGCGAGGTGGATATCGAGCGCCAGCAGCCGAACGTGTTCCGCATGCGCCTGCTGGGCGCCGAGGTCCGCGCCGTGAAGTCGGGCTCGAAGACCCTGAAGGACGCGATGAACGAGGCCCTGCGCGACTGGGTCACCAACGTGCATGACACCTTCTACATCATCGGCACCGCCGCCGGCCCGCATCCCTATCCGCAGCTGGTGCGCGACTTCCAGTGCATCATCGGCGAAGAAACCAAGGAGCAGATGATCGAGCGCGAGGGCCGCATCCCGGACTCACTGGTCGCCTGCATCGGCGGCGGCTCGAATGCCATCGGCATGTTCCATCCCTTCCTCGACGAGCGCAGCGTGCAGATCTATGCCGTCGAAGCTGCCGGCGAAGGCCTGGAGACCGCGCGTCATGCGGCCTCTCTGGCCAAGGGTGTACCCGGCGTGCTGCATGGCAACCGCACCTTCCTGCTGCAGGACGAGGACGGCCAGATCACCGAGGCGCATACCATCTCGGCCGGTCTCGACTATCCCGGCATCGGCCCGGAACATGCCTGGCTGCATGATGTCGGCCGTGTCACATATCTCTCGGCCACTGACAAGGAAGCGCTGGATGCCTTCCAGATGCTGTCCCGCCTGGAGGGCATCATTCCCGCGCTGGAATCGTGCCATGCGCTGGCGCAGGTGATCAAGCTGGCGCCCAAGCTGCCGAAGGATCACCTGATGGCGGTCTGCCTGTCGGGCCGTGGCGACAAGGATATCTATACCGTGGCGAAAGCCCTGGGAGTGACGCTGTGAGCCGCATCGACAAACGCTTCGCCGACCTGAAGCAGCAGGGCCGCGCCGGCCTCGTCACCTTCGTCACCGCCGGCGACCCGGACCTCGCCACCTGCGCCCGCCTGATCGAAGGCCTGCCGGACGCCGGTGCCGATGTGATCGAACTGGGCATGCCGTTCAGCGATCCGATGGCCGATGGTCCATCCATCGAAGCCGCCGGCCTGCGCGCACTGGCCAATGGCGCCAGCATGAAGACGACGCTGGATCTGGTGCGCGGTTTCCGCAAGAAGGATAATGCCACGCCCATCGTGCTGATGGGCTATTTCAATCCGATCTCCGCCTATGGCGTCGACAAATTCCTTGTCGATGCCAAGAGCGCCGGCGTCGATGGCCTGATCGTGGTTGACCTGCCGCCGGAAGAGGATGACGAACTCTGCATTCCGGCTGTGAAGGCCGGCATTCATTTCATCCGGCTGGCGACCCCGACCACCGACGAGCGGCGGCTGCCGGCCGTGCTGGCCAATACCTCGGGCTTCCTCTATTACGTCTCAATCGCTGGCATCACTGGCGCGGCAGCCGCCGATCCGAATGCGGTGGGCAAGGCAGTGGCGCAGATCAAGAAGCACACGAAGATTCCGGTGGCGGTCGGCTTCGGCATCCGTGACGGCAAGCGCGCCGCCGAGATCGCCGCGGTGGCCGACGCCGCCGTGGTGGGCACCGCCCTTGTGGAACGGGTGGCCGAGGCCCAGATGAAGAAGATCGATCCGGCCAAGCATGTGCTGGATCTGGTGCGCGAACTGAGCGCCGCCGTGCGCGGCGTTGCCAAGGCCGCGGCTTAAGAAGGAAGATTGCCATGAACTGGCTGACCCGTACCGTCCTGCCCAAGATCCGCGAGTTCACCGCCAAGAAGGACACGCCGGACAACCTGTGGCGCAAGTGCCCGAGCTGTCAGCAGATGATCTATGCCAAGGAGCTGGAAGAGAACCAGCATGTCTGCCCGAAATGCGATCACCATATGCGCATCGGGCCGAAGGAGCGCTTCGCCGGCCTGTTCGACAAAGGCGAGTACCAGACCATCGAACTGCCTGATGTGGTGCAGGACCCGCTGCATTTCCGCGACTCCAAGAAGTATCCCGACCGCCTGAAGGATGCCCGCGCCAAGACCGGCCAGAAGGACGCCTTCGCCGTCGCCCATGGCACGCTGAAGGGCCAGGATGTCGTCATCGCCGTGCAGAATTTTGCCTTCATGGGCGGCTCGATGGGCATGGCCACCGGCGAGGCGCTGATTGCAGCATCCACGCTGGCGATCAACCAGAATGCCGCGCTGATCCTGTTCGCTGCCGCCGGCGGCGCGCGCATGCAGGAGGGCATCCTCAGCCTGATGCAGATGCCGCGCACGGTGATCGCCGTGCAGCGCCTGCGCGAGGCGCATCTGCCCTTCATCGTGGTGCTGACCGATCCGACCACCGGCGGCGTCACGGCCTCCTACGCCATGCTGGGCGATATCCAGATCGCCGAGCCCGGCGCGCTGATTGGCTTCGCCGGCCCGCGCGTGATCGAACAGACCATCCGCGAAACCCTGCCCACCGGCTTCCAGCGCGCCGAGTATCTGCTGGAACACGGCATGCTGGACATGGTGGTGCATCGCCGCGACCTGCGCGACACGCTGGGCCGCATTGCCGCCCTGCTGCTCGACCCGCAGCCAAAGGCCGATGTGGTGGCCCTGCCGCGTCCGGGCCTGGAGATTCCGCCGACCGGTGAGATTCCCCATGGCTCCGCCGGCAAACGACTCCGCTAAGCGCGACCTGATCCTGCAGCGCCTGATGGCGCTGCATCCCAAGGCCATCGACCTGTCGCTGGACCGCATCCGCGCCCTGCTGGCGCGGCTGGGCGATCCACACCTGCATCTGCCGCCGGTGTTCCATGTCGCCGGCAGCAAGGGCAAAGGCTCGACCACCGCTTTCCTGCGCGCCATGGCCGAGGCTGCCGGCTATCGCGTGCATGCCTATACTTCGCCGCATCTGGTGCGGTTCAACGAACGCATCCGACTGGCCGGTCAGCTGATCGACGACGACCGGCTGATCGCGCTGCTGGAACGCTGCGAGAGCGTGAATGACGGCGCGCCGATCACCTTCTTCGAGATCACCACCGCGGCCGCCTATCTCGCCTTTGCCGAGACGCCGGCCGACCTGGTGCTTCTGGAAACCGGCCTGGGCGGCATTGCGGATACCACCAACGTCATCCCGCAGCCGATCCTGACCGCGCTCACGCCGATCGGCATCGACCATGTGGCCTTTCTGGGTGACACCATTGCGAAGATCGCCGTCAACAAGGCCGGCATCCTGAAGCCCGGCGTCCCCTGTGTGGTCGGCCCGCAGCCATCCGAAGCCATCGCCGTGATCGAGGCGCGCGCCGCCGAGACCGGCTCGACGCTGTTCCGCCAGGGCCGCGACTGGACGGTACGCGAGACGGCCGACGGTCTCGTCTGGCGCGACAGCACGGTGACGCTGTCGCTGCCCCGTCCGGCTCTGCTCGGTGCCCATCAGGTGGTCAACGCCGGTATCGCGATTGCCTGCGCCCGGCATCTTTCCGGTTTCAAGATCGGTCCGGATGCCATGGCCGCCGGCCTGCGTCAGGTCGACTGGCCAGCCCGCATGCAGCGCCTCGCCAAAGGCCCGCTGCCCAACCTGCTGCCGCCCGGCACCGAGCTGTGGTTGGATGGCGCGCATAACGCCATGGCGGGCACGGCGCTGGCCGACACTCTGAAGCAGCTGCCGCCGCGGCCGACCTGGCTGCTGGCCGGCATGCTGAACACCAAGGATGCCGCCGGCTTCCTCCGTCCCCTGGCGCCCGGCCTGCAGGGGGCGCGCTGCATCAGCATTCCGGGCGAGGCCAACAGCCTCTCGGCCGAAGACCTGGCCGCTGCCGCCCGCAGTGTCGGTCTGACGGCGGAACCCGCAGGCAGCGCCGCGGCAGCCATCCGGCAGATCGCACAAATGATACGGGCCGATGCTTTTTCAGCACCGGCCCGGGTCGTCATTGCCGGCTCGCTATACCTCGCGGGCCGGATCCTGGCGGAGAATTCCTAGATCGCGGAGTTGATCCACTCGACGATGCGGCTCTTCGGCATCGAGCCGACCTTGGTCGACACCGGCTTGCCGTCCTTGAACAGGATCAGCGTCGGGATGCCGCGCACGCCGAACTTCGACGGCGTCATCGGGTTCTCGTCGATGTTGACCTTGGCGATGGTCAGCTTGCCGGCCATCTCGCTGGCGATCTCATCGAGCGCCGGGGCGATCTGCTTGCAGGGACCGCACCACTCGGCCCAGAAATCGACGAGCACGGCGTCGGACGACTTCAGGACGTCGCTTTCAAAGGAGGCGTCGGTAACTTTGGTCGGCGCGGACATTGCGGAAACCCTCTTGAGAATGGGAAGCGCCGGATTCGCTATTGGTAAACGACTCCGGCTTCGGTGGTTAAAGGTAAGTAGGCACCCCCGGGGCGTCAAGCTGACGCCGATCACAGGACGACCACCCGGCAAATTTTGCCCAACCCCATGATATTACTAGAAAAGCAGGAAATATTAGACGAAATCAAGGGTAGACAAGTCGCAGCCGGGGTTGTTACAACTGGTTACAGACAGCGGGTCGGGGCCCGCTTTTGTTAATAAATTCGAGAGTGCGGGGGATCGTATGACTGGGGGAAACGCATTGACGCTGCGCACGTTCCGCAGTCTCTGCCGAATTTCTGCCCTTGCGTTGCTTTTGGGCAGTGTCGCCGCCTACGCGCCGGCCACCAGCGCCCAGCCGCGCGCCGGCCAGACCAAGTCCTCTGTCGCTCCGAAGCCCGATGCCAAGCCGGCAAAGGCTGCCCCGCGCAAACTGAAATCCGCCGAACCTGCCCGCCGCGCCGCCGAGGCCGAAGGCAATGGCTTCACCATCGATGGCCGCCGCGTGCGAGTCGATGTGGTGAAGGCCGAGACCGATCTGCTGGGCCCGGATGGCAAGACCCCGGCCGTGCTGATCCTGCATGGCGCCCATGGCCTGGGCGACGGCTCGCTGTTCTATCCGCAGGCCAAGGCGCTGGCCGAAAAGGGCATCACCGCCTTCGTCATCCATTACTTCGACGGCATCACGCAGGCCCGCAAGGCCGCGCCGACCCTGCATGACGAGCGCGAGCGCGTCATCGCCGAAGCCGTCTCCTATGTTTCCAAGCAGGCCTATATCGATGCGGACCGCATCGGCGTGTTCGGCCTGTCGCTGGGCGGCTTCCATGCCCTGGCGCTGGGCAGCCGCGATCCGCGCATCCAGGCCGTGGTCAATGTCGTCGGCGCTATGCCGTCGGAAGTGCAGCGCAGGGGCGTGTCGCGCATGCCGCCGACCCTGGTGCTGCATGGCGACAAGGATGCCACCGTGCCGGTGCGCCGCGCCTACGAACTGACCAACCTGCTGGAAGAGGTTGGCGCCGAGCATGAAGTGAAGATCTACAAGGGCCAGGGCCACACCTTCCGTGGCGATGCCCAGACCGACAGCATCACCCGCACCGTCGGTTTCTTCGAGCGCCATCTCGGCACCGACCGCGGCCTGCTCGACAAGGAGCTGGAGATCGACATCGCGCTGGCGCCGGTGGTGCCGGAAACCGAAATGCTGCCGATCCGCGAGTTGACCATCGCCGACGAGGCCCTGTGGGCCCAGGCCGAACAGGCCGGCACAGAGGCCACCAACTAAAATCCGGGTTTTCTTCCGCCATTAAAAAAGGCCGCCAGATTATCTCTGGCGGCCTTTTTTGTTTCTGTCGCGGCGCCGTTCAGGCGGCGTTGGCTTCGTCGCGTTCGGCGGCAGCCTTGGCTTCCGGATCGAGCACGGCTTCCAGCTCCATCTCCAGGCTCGGCTGTTCGCCGCCCTCGGTGGCGGGCTGCTGCTGCTGGGCCGGCTGACCCGGCTGCTGCTGCGGCTGCTGGCCGTTCTGCTGCTGGTTGGCGGCGCGCTGCATCGGCGTCACGCCCTGGGCCAGCATGATGCGGTAATAGTGTTCCGCATGCTGGAGGTAATTCTCGGCAGAGACGCGGTCGCCGGAGGAATTGGCATCGCGCGCCAGCTGGCAATACCGCTCGAAGATATTCGTGGCGGTGCCGCGGATTTTGACGTCGGGACCGTTGGAGTCGAAATTACGGTGGGAATTGTTCATCCCGCCGTTATTGCCGCCTCCACCGCCACCGCCGCCTCCACCACCGCCGCCACCACCATGCGGCCTCCGGCCCTGGGGACGGCCGCCACGTTGACGATTCTTGTTATTCACAGCTTCATCTCGCTTGTTTTCAGCAAATAGCGCAGTCAGGCACCATGCGCACACACATTGCGTCGCTAACGCGCGCCATGCGGTCGGCCTCTCGATGATCCCATCGCTACGATGTCAGTCGAAGAGGCGATGACGCTGCCTGCCTTATGCGCCCCTGGTTAACACCCGTAGGCGAGTTCCTTGGGACCGCGTCATCCCGGACCCAAGATAAGCGGGGCCCGTGCCGCTGCCAACCCTTTTTTCACGGAATTTCCGTCACTTCCCCGGATTTAGCGGAGTTTCATGCCCATGATGACGCGACCGATGCCGGACAGATCGGGCAGGACGGCGATTTCGGCAAAGCCCGCCCCAGCCAGCAGGGCGGCCACTGCGACATCTTGCCCCATGCCGACCTCGAGCGCCGCGCAAGCGCCGGGCACGCCCAGACGGGCCAGATCGGGCATCAGCCGGCGATAGGCCTCCAGGCCATCCGCGCCGCCATCCAGCGCCAGATGCGGATCATACTGCGCCACTTCAGGCTCCAGCGTCGGCACCACGGCGCTTTCGATATAGGGCGGATTGCTGATCAGGATATCGAAGCCGCCATCCAGGCCCTGCCCCCAGTCGCCCTGACGAAATGCAGCGCGATCCGAAAGACCGAGGCTGCGGGCATTGTCCTGTGCGACGGCCAGCGCCGCCGGCGAAAGATCGATGCCGAGGCCGGTCGCATTCGGCAGGTCATGCAGCAGGCTGAGCAGCAGGCAGCCCGAGCCGGTGCCGAAATCGACCAGCCGCAGCGGCGCACCACGGTCGGCAACATGCGCCAGCACACCGGCGACCAGGGTTTCGGAATCCGGGCGTGGGTCGAGCACGTCGCGGCTGGTGCGGAAGTCCAGACTCCAGAATTCGCGCCGGCCGATGATCTTGGTGACCGGTTCGTGCTGCAGGCGGCGCGCGAGCAGGGCCTCGAAAGCGGCGACGATTTCCGGCGCCAGCAAAGCGGCGGGATCGAGGCGGATGCGGTCGGCGCTGATCCCGCTCACATGCTCCAGCAGCAGGATGGCGTCCAGACGCGGCGTCTCGGCGATATCGGCCTGTTTCAGGTGTTCGGTGGCGGCGGCGATCACCGCCCCGGTCATCTGCGCCCCGGTCATCTGCGCCTCAGGCATTGAGCTCCGCCAGGCGGCTCGCCTGATCCTCGGCCATCAGCGCCTCGATCACATCGTCCAGCGCCTCGCCCGTCATCACCTGTTCGATCTTGTAGAGCGTCAGATTGATGCGATGGTCGGTGACACGCCCCTGCGGGAAATTGTAGGTGCGGATGCGTTCGGAGCGATCGCCGGAACCGACCTGGCCCTTGCGGTCGGCGGCGCGGGTGGAGGCCAGGCGCTCGCGCTCGGCCTCATACATCTTGGCGCGCAGCAGCTTCATCGCCTTGGCCTTGTTCTTGTGCTGCGACCGCTCGGTCTGCTGCGCCACCACGATGCCGGTCGGAATATGGGTGATGCGGACGGCGGAGTCCGTGGTGTTCACATGCTGGCCGCCGGCGCCCGACGAGCGGTAGACGTCGATGCGCAGGTCGTTCTCGTTGATGTCGATATCGACATCCTCCGCTTCCGGCAGCACGGCAACGGTGGCGGCCGAGGTATGGATGCGCCCTTGAGTTTCGGTATCGGGCACGCGCTGCACGCGATGCACGCCGGACTCGAATTTCAGCCGGGCGAAAACGCTGCGGCCGGAGATCGTCGCCACAGCTTCTCGGAAGCCGCCCAGTTCGGTATCGGCGATGTTTTCCACCTCGAAGCGCCAGCCATGCTTGGCGGCATAGCCGCGATACATCTCGAACAGGTCGCGCGCGAACAGCGCCGCCTCGTCGCCGCCGGTGCCGGCGCGCACTTCGAGGATGGCGTTCTTCTCGTCAGCCTCGTCCTTTGGCAGCAGCATGACCAGCACGCGCCGCTCGGCATCGGGCAGGGCCGCCTGTGCGGCTTTCCACTCGGCTTCCGCCAAGCTGCGCATCTCCGCATCGGAAGAGGGATCGTCACGCATCGCCAGCAGATCGGCCACTTCGCTGCGCAGCCGGCGCCACTCGTTGATGCCCTGCACCAGCGGTTCGATCTCGGCATATTCCTTCGACAGCTTGACGAAAGCCTCGGCCGCGAGCCCGCCGGCCGCCATCTGGGCCTGCAGCATCTCGTAGCGCTCGATCACCTTGTCGAGCTTGGCCTCCGGCAGGCCGGCAACATCCATTCGTTCAGGCCTTCAGTTTCGCGGCCAGACCAGACAGCGGCACTTCCGTCTCTTCGCCGCTCTTCAGGTCCTTCAGCTTGGCCACACCCTTGGCCAGTTCGTCATCGCCGATCACCACCGCATGGGTGCAGCCCATCTTGTCGGCGCGCTTGAAGCGCTTGCCGGCATTGCCCTTGTAGGCCAACTCGACGGCCACATCCGCACGGCGCAGTTCGGCGGCGATCTTCACGGCCGCGGCTTCGGCGTTTTCGCCAATCGGCACGATGGCCACGGTGGCGACCAGCACCGGCTTCGGGTCGCTCAGCATCACCAGCCGCTCGATACCGCCGGCCCAGCCGATGCCGGGCGTCGGCTTGCCGCCGAGCTGCTCGACCAGGCCGTCATAGCGGCCGCCGGCGAGAACCGTGCCCTGGGCACCCAGCATGTCGGTGGTGAATTCGAAAGCGGTGTGGGTGTAGTAGTCGAGGCCACGCACCAGGCGCGGACTGACCTTGAAGGGTACGCCGTTGCCGGTGAGGCCATCCTGCACGGCCTTGAAGAACTCGGCGGCGGCCGGCGTCAGGTAGTCCTGGATCAGCGGTGCATTGGCCACGAGGGCCCGATCTCCTTCATCCTTAGAGTCGAGGATGCGCAGCGGGTTCTTCTCCAGACGCTTGCGACTGTCTTCCGACAGTTTGTCGACATGGCCGCCGAAATACGCCACCAAGGCGTCGCGATAGCCAACGCGGCTTTCCGGATCGCCCAACGTATTCAGCTCCAGCACGCATTTGTCGAGGATACCGAGGCGGCGCAGGATTTCAGCCGCCACCGAGATCACTTCCACATCGGCCTGCGGTTCGGCTGCGCCGATCACCTCGACGTCGATCTGGTGGAACTGGCGCTGGCGGCCTTTCTGCGGCCGCTCGAAGCGGAACATCGGACCCCAGCCGAATACCTTGAACGGCACATGCTGCTGCAGGCCATTGGAGATGAAAGCGCGGCAGATGCCGGCGGTGTATTCCGGACGGAGCGTCAGGCCTTCGCCGCCTTTGTCGGTGAAGGAATACATTTCCTTGGAGACGACATCCGAGGTCTCGCCCATCGAGCGGGCGAAAACATCGGTGAATTCGAAGATCGGCGTCGCCATCTCGCGATAGCCGAACAGGAAGGCAGCCTGACGCGCCGTGTCCACCACATGGCGGAAGCGGTCATACTCGTCAGGCAGAATGTCATGCGTACCGCGCACGGGCTGCAGCTGCTGGGCCACGGCGTGTCTCCTAAGAAGATTGGAAAGCTAAGAAGCGGCGTCGGCCGCGTCGGCGGACTGCGTCTTGGCGGCTTCGATCTCGCGCGCCTTGTTCTCGACCAGCCTGACCAGATGCGCGACGATATCCTCGTTCTGCAGCCGGTGTGCCGGCTGTCCGGCAAGATAGACCTGATGCGAGCCCTTGCCGCCGCCGGTGAAGCCGATATCGGTCTCGCGCGCCTCGCCAGGACCGTTGACCACGCAGCCGATCACACTGAGCGTCATCGGCGTGGTGATATGGCTCAGCCGCTGTTCCAGCACCTCGACCGTCTTGATGACATCAAACTGCTGGCGCGCGCAGGACGGGCAGGAAATCACGTTCACGCCGCGATGACGCAGGTTCATCGACTTCAGCATGTCGAAGCCGACCTTGACCTCTTCCTCGGGTGCGGCCGAGAGCGACACGCGCAGCGTATCGCCGATGCCCGACCACAGCAGCATGCCAAGACCGATGGAGGACTTCACTGTGCCGATGCGCTGGCCGCCGGCTTCGGTCACGCCGATATGCAGCGGATAGTCGCAGGCCTCGGCCAGACCCTGATAGGCGGCAACGGCGAGGAAGACATCGGACGCCTTCACGCTGATCTTGAATTCGCGGAAGTCATGGTCTTCCAGAATGCGCGCATGATCCATAGCGCTTTCCACCATGGCTTCCGGGCAGGGCTCGCCGTATTTTTCCAGCAGGTGCTTTTCCAGCGAACCGGCATTGACGCCGATGCGCATCGAGCAGCCGTGATCCTTGGCGGCCTTCACCACTTCGCGTACGCGGTCAGCAGAGCCGATATTGCCGGGATTGATGCGCAGGCAGGCGGCGCCGGCCTCAGCGGCCTCGATGGCGCGCTTATAGTGGAAGTGGATGTCGGCGATGATCGGCACCTTCGACTGGCGCACGATCTCTTTCAGCGCCCTGGTCGAGTCTTCATCGGGGCAGGAGACGCGCACGATATCGGCGCCGGCCTCTTCGCAACGACGAATCTGCTCCACCGTCGCCTGGACGTCGCTGGTCAGCGTGTTGGTCATGGTCTGCACGGTGATCGGCGCGTCACCGCCCACCGGCACCTTGCCAACGAAAATCTGCCGCGATTTGCGGCGCTGGATATCGCGATAGGGTCGGATGCTCATGATCTGGTTTCCGTCCGGCTCAGCTCAGGCTTTATTGGGGCCTGCGGACGCGGCGTAACATGGCGTCTTTACCGGGTGATGGCAAGGCAGGCCGGGCCCGAAAGCCTAGCCCTGGCGCTCGTTTCCGGGGTTTTTCAGGCGTTCCGGATCGAGCGAAATGCCGCGCTTGACCTCACCCTCGTTGCCCAGCGGGGCCAGGGTCTGGCCATCGACCACCACCCGCACGCCACCGGCATTGCCGGTCAGCAGCGTCAGGCCGGCGCGGTCGGGCACTTGGTAGCGCTCGCCGGCATTCAGCAGCCGGGTGAAGACCTGTTCGTTGTTGGGGCCGCGCACCTGGATCCACGATGGTGCGGTGGCTTCCAGGCGGATGCGACTGCCGGCATCGGCGGTGCCATAGCTGGTGGGGGCCGCGGCCGGCGGCTGCGCAGGCGCGGCTGCGACAGGGGGTGCGGGCGCCGGCGCGGGTGCGGCGGCGATGGCCGGAGCGGGCGGCGCGGGCGCCGGAGATGCGGGTACGGATGCAACGGCGGGCGGCGGGGTTACCGGTGCCGGCGTCGCGACCGGGGCTGGCGTGCTGGCAACCGGTGGCGGCGGCAGAATCACCGGCGGCGCAGCCGGCGCGATCGGCTGCGGGCTGGGCACAAGATCGGCGAGCCGCGACGGCACAGCCTGGATCAAATCCTGGCCGACACGCAGCGCTTCCTGGTGCTTGTACCACAGCGCATAGACGATGCCGGCCAGCACCAGGGCGCCGATCACCAGCCACAGGCGCGGCGTGCGCTCTTCCGGGCGCGGCAGCGGGAAATTCAGAACCGTGCGGCGCACCGAGCCATCGGACTCGCCCTGATAGGTCTTCAGCACGTGTTCGGGATCGAGGCCGAGGAATTCTGCATACTGGCGCAGGAAGCCGCTGACATAGACCGCGCCAGGCAGTTCGCCGAAGCGGCCGGCTTCGATGGCTTCCAGATATGGACGACGGATACGCAGGCGTGCAGACACGTCGGCAAGGGCGAGGCCTCGCCGCTCACGCACAACCTTCAGGCTATGGCCTACCCCGTCGTAACGCTCCTCAACGCTGACGGCAGTTGCCATGGCGGCTTGTTCGCCGGACTGGCTATTCATTCTTTTCGCCCGCATCGTTCGCCCGGCATCTTACGGCAAATGGCCAATGAGGCCAGCTATTTCAAACAATTACCGCGTTTTCCCGGGCAAATTCTTCTAGCGCTGCGCGCATGCTGCGTTCCGGCGAGGCGTAATGCTTAGACATAAAATCAGCCAAAAGAGGAACATCCAGACTACGGAGCATTTCCTTGACCGGGCCGATGGCATTGGCCGGCATGGACAGGCGACGGAAGCCCAGGCCGAGCAGGGCCATGGCCTCCAGCGGCCGGCTGCCCATTTCGCCGCACATGGTGACCGGCTTGTTGGCCGCATGGCACTGCTGCACCACCCAGTGCAGGAAGCTGAGCAGGGCCGGGCTCAGGGGGTCGTAGCGATCGGCAAGCTTCGGGTTGCCGCGGTCGGCGGCGAACATGAACTGCATCAGGTCGTTCGAGCCGACCGAAACGAAATCGACCAGCGGCAGCAGGGCTTTCAGCTGCCAGGCCAGCGCCGGCACTTCCAGCATGCTGCCGACAGCCACCTTCAGCGGCACCGGCTTGCGCAGATTGACCAGACGCTGCACCTCGCGGTCGAGCAGCCGGCGGGCGCGGCGGAATTCGTCGACCTCGGCGATCATCGGGAACATGACATGCAGATTGCGGCCAGCGGCAGCTTCCAGCATGGCGCGCAGCTGCACCTTCAAAAGGGCCGGACGGTCGAGCGCCAGACGGATGGCGCGCCAGCCGAGCGCCGGATTCTCTTCCGGATGCTTCACCAGATAGGGCAGCACCTTGTCGCCGCCGATATCGAGCGTGCGGAACACCACCGGGCGGTCACCCGCATGTTCGATGACGCGGCGATAAATCGCCGTCTGCGCCTCGGCCTTGGGCAGGGTCGGCCGCACCATGAACTGCAGTTCAGTGCGATAGAGTCCGATGCCATCGGCATTGGTCTCGTCCAGATGATTGAGATCGATGAGCAGGCCGGCATTAACCAGCATGGCAACGCGCATGCCGTCGCGCGTGACCGGCGGATCCTCGCGCTGGGCGGCGTATTTCGCCAGTCGGGCGCGGCGCAGGCTGACGCTCTGGTGGAAGGCATTGACGACATCGGCAACGGGACGCACGAAGACCTGTGCGTGGTCGCCATCGACCACCACCGTATCGCCGGGCTCGACTTTGGCGATCACACCGGCGACCCCGCCCAGCACCGGAATCGATAATGCACGCGCGACGATGGCGACGTGACTGACGCTGGAGCCTTCTTCCAGCACCACGCCCTGCAGCTTGCGGCGATCGTAATCCAGCAGCTCGGCCGGACCCATCTGGCGCGCGAACAGGATCGCGTTGTCAGGCAGGTTCTCGGCCGCCGAATGCTGCGGCTTGCCGGTCAGATGCAGCAGCAGGCGATTGGCCAGATCATCGAGATCGGCCAGGCGCTCGCGCAGGTACGGATCGGTGATCGCTTGCATACGATGACGCGTATCGCCCTGCACGCGCTGCACGGCGGCTTCCGCGGTCAGGCCTGATTCCACCGCCTGGTGCAGCTTGGAGAGCCAGCCGGTGTCATGGGCGAACATCTTGTAGGTTTCCAGGATGTCGCGGCTCTCGCCGACAATGTCGCTGTCGGGCGCCTCCAGCATCCGGTTGACCTGGTCGCGCATCGAGGCGACCGCCGCATCCAGCCGCTCCTTCTCGAGCGGGATGTCGTCGGCCATGGTCTTTTCGACATGGATGCGCGGCTCGTGCAGCACGGCAACGCCCAGCGCCAAGCCTTCCGACAGCACGCGGCCATCGGCGCGGAAGGGCATGGTGGATGTGCGGTTGGTGGCAGCGATATCCTCGCCGCCCGAGAGCTGGCCCGAGGCCACCATCTCGGCCAGCACCATGGCGATGGTTTCCAGCGCCTCGGTTTCTTCATCGGCATATTGCCGGCGCGTCTGGTTCTGCACGACCAGCACGCCGATCACGCGGTTGTCGCGCAGCAGCGGCACGCCGAGCAGCGAGTGATAGATTTCTTCGCCGGTTTCCGGCTTGTAGGCGAATTGCGGGTGGTTCTGTGCATCCGCCAGCGCCAGCGGGCGCGCATGGGCGGCGATATCGCCAACCAGACCCTCGCCCACATGCAGGCGGGTCTTGTGTACGGCGTCGGGGTTCAGACCCTCGGTGGCGTAGAGTTCGAGTTCATCGTTGCGCAGCAGATAGACCGAGCAGACTTCCGCCACCATGTTGGTGGCGATGTTGCGCACCACACGCGCCAGCCGCTCGTCGACGGTGCCGGCTTCCGCCATCACCTCGCGCAGGCGGCGCAGCAGGCCGCGCGGGCCGGGCGCGGATGCGCGTCCCGGCGGCGTCACAGCCCGTCTCCGCTAACCGTTACCGGAGAGGCTGGTGTGGCGTGCCCTCCCCGCATTGCCCCCCCGCTTTCATTCGGCGTCGAGGCCGAAGGCGGTGTGCAGGGCGCGCACCGCAAGCTCGGTGTAGTCGGCGCTGATGAGGACGCTGACCTTGATCTCTGAGGTGGTGATGGCCTGGATATTGATGTTCTTCTCGGCCAGCGCCTTGAACATGATATGAGCCACGCCCGCATGGCTGCGCATGCCGACGCCGACCACCGAAACCTTGATCACGTTCTTGTCCGGGATCAGCTTGGCCCAGCCCAGGCTCTTTTCCTGCTTCTCCAGGATGGTCACCGCGCGATCGAGATCGCTGCGCCCCATGGTGAAGGTCATATCGGTCTTCTTGCCGTCCTCGGAGATATTCTGGACGATCATGTCGACATTGATGCCGGCATCTGACAGCGGGCCGAAAATGCCGGCGGCGATCCCCGGACGATCGGCCACGCCGATCAGGGTCACCTTGGCTTCGTCGGCGGAATAGGTCACGCCGGAAACGATCTGCTTTTCCACGATCTCATCCTCATCGACAACCAGAGTACCCGCAACATCGGCGAAACTCGACAGAACCTGGGTGCGCACCCGATGGTTCATCGCCATTTCCACCGAGCGGGTCTGCAGCACCTTGGCACCCAGCGAGGCCAGCTCCAGCATCTCCTCGTAGGTGATCTTATCCAGCTTGCGGGCTTTTTTCACGATCCGCGGATCGGCGGTGTATACGCCATCCACGTCGGTATAGATATCGCAGCGGTCGGCCTTGAGCGCCGCCGCCAGGGCCACCGCCGAGGTATCCGAGCCGCCGCGGCCCAGGGTGGCGATGCGCTCGCCGGGGCCGACGCCCTGGAAGCCCGCCACCACCGGCACGACGCCGGCGGCCATATCCTTGAGCATCGCGGACCCGTCGATCTCCTCGATCCGGGCCCGGCCATGCATGTCGTTGGTGCGGATCGGCACCTGCCAGCCCTGCCAGGACCGGGCCTTCACCCCGGCCGCCTGCAGGGCGATCGAGACCAGGCCGGTGGTGACCTGCTCGCCGGCCGCCACCACGGTGTCGTATTCCTTCTGGTCATGGACCGGGTCGATCTGCTTGCACAGGTCGACCAGCCGGTTGGTCTCGCCGGACATGGCAGAGACCACCACAGCCACCTGGTGGCCGGCGTCCACTTCCCGTTTCACTTTGGCCGCGACATTCTTGATCCGGTCCACCGAACCGACCGAAGTGCCGCCGAATTTCATCACCAAGCGCGCCATGTCGCTCGATCCCGTTTCACGATACGTTGTCGATAGCTACCGGCGGAACCTTGCCGGTAAAAAGGCGCGACCTTAATACTCTCGGGGCCGGCCGGGAGCAAGCCGACCAAACGTAAAAATTCCCTGTTTTTGCCAGACCTTGCCGGACCCAGATGACCCAGACCGCCGCCAGCATCGACCCTGCCGAAATCGAACGTTTTTCCGCCCTGGCGGCCGAATGGTGGGACCCGCGCGGCAAGTTTCGCCCCCTGCATAAATTCAACCCGGTGCGGCTGGGCTTTATCCGCGATCGAATCGCTGCCCATTTCGCCCGCGACACGGCCGCCGAGGCCCCGCTGGCCGGCCTGCGCCTACTGGATATCGGCTGCGGCGGCGGCCTGGTCTCCGAGCCGATGGCCCGGCTGGGCGCGGCCGTCACCGGCGCCGATGCCGGCGAGCGCAATATCGGGGTGGCCAGCCTGCATGCCGCCGAGGCCGGGGTGGCGGTGGATTACCGCTGCACCAGCGCCGAAGACCTGGCTGCGGCCGGCGAACGCTTCGACGTGGTGCTGGCCCTGGAGGTGGTAGAGCATGTGGCCGACCTGCCCGGCTTCCTCGCCGCCTGCGGCCAGATGGTAAAGCCCGGCGGCCTGCTGATCGCCGCCACGCTGAACCGCACGCCCAAGTCTTTTGCGCTCGGCATCGTAGCGGCGGAATACATCCTGCGCTGGGTGCCGCGCGGGACGCATGACTGGAAGAAATTCGTGCGGCCCCATGAGCTGGCCGGCGGCCTGCGCAACGCCGGCCTGAGCCTGAAGGAAGTGGCCGGCGTCAGCTACGATCCGCTGGCCGACCGCTGGAGCATCGGCCGCGACACGGATGTGAATTACATGCTGGTGGCGGCGAAAGACTCTTAGGCGTCGCTGCGCGGCAGCCAGGGAATCATCGCCACGTCGATGCCCTCTTCCACCAGTTCCTTGGCCTCGTCCTTGCTGGCCTCGCCGTAGATGTTGCGCTTGTCGGCCTCGCCGTAATGCATCTTGCGCGCCTCCTCGGCGAACTGCTCGCCGACATAATCGGCGTTCTTTTCGACATGGTCGCGGATTTCGCTGAGCGCCTTCATCGCCACGGCCATTTCCTTGGCTTCGGCGGCGGCGCGCTCGCCCTTGGAGCGGCCGATGCGCGGCGCCATCGGCGCCTTGGTCACCTTGCGCGAGTTGCACACCGGACAGACGACCTCGCCGGCTTCCGCCTGCGTGTCGTAGGTGGCGCTGTCATAAAACCACGCTTCGAAGACGTGGTCCTTGCGGCATTTGAGTTCGTACTTGATCATGCTGTCGCAGGTGATTCGGCGGGGGTCATGTCTCGTAAGGCGTGCAACAGGTTATACATGGGGCAGTCACAGGCCTGCAACAAGGGGCCAGACAGCCGGGAGGCCATCGATGGCGCCGGCACCGTCTGACTGGGTGCAGCGATTCGCACCGCAGGTTGCAGCCGGCGGGCGCGTGCTCGACCTTGCCTGCGGGAGCGGCCGTCATGGCCGGCTGTTCCTGGGCGCCGGCCATCGCGTCACCTTCCTCGACCGCGATCTCACCGGCGTCGCCGATCTGCGCAATACCGCTGGCGCCGACCTGATCGAGGCCGATATCGAGCATGGTCCATGGCCGCTGTCGGGTCAGGATTTTTCCGCCGTGGTGGTGACCAACTATCTCTGGCGGCCGCTGTTCGGCCATCTGGTCGCCGCCGTGCAGCCCGGCGGCCTGCTGATCTACGAGACCTTCATGCGCGGCAACGAGCGCTTCGGCAAGCCGAGCAATCCCGACTTCCTGCTCGTGCCCCATGAACTGATCCGACTCTGCCAGGATGCGTTCGAGATCCGCGCCTTCGAGCAGGGCGAAGGAGCCAACAGCCTGCGCCAGCGCATCTGCGCCGTGAAGCTGTGATGCGCGAGACTGTTGAAACCGAGCGCCTGCGCCTGCGCCGGTTCCACGGCTCTGACTGGCAGGGCCTGGCGCGCTTCTATACCGACGATCAGGTGATGCGCCACATGCTGCCCGGCCGCGGCCTCGCCCGCGAACAGGCGCAGGAACGCGCCAAGGGCAACATCCACAATTTCAACGATCATTGGGACCGCCGCGGCTATGGCGTCTGGGCCGTCACCGATCGCGACAGCGGCCGTTTGCTGGGCCAGTGCGGCCTGCGCTGGATTCCGGAAGCGGAGCAAACTGAACTGCTGTATCTTTTCACCAAGACCGTCTGGGGCCGCGGCCTTGCCACTGAGGCCGGACGCGCGGTGATTACTTACGCTTTCGAGACTGCCAAGCTGCAGGGCCTGATCGCCCTGACGGCACCGGAAAATCGCGGTTCGCAGCGCGTACTGACCAAGCTGGGCTTTGTCCATGCCGGCGAGAAGCCGTTATGGGAGCGCATGGTCAGTTGGTTCGATCTGCCGCGCAGCGACTGGAACGCGACGCAAACAGAAAGTGCTGAATCGTAGTCCCTGCAAAAAGCAGTTGGGCCGCGTCGCTGCGAGGCGTAGCATCGCCGCGAACAACAGAAACCGTTTGCGCCATGACCATCGATATCGGGCAAAGACTGCAGCATGCAACGCAGGTGATCCGCGAAGCCGGAAAGCTGGCGCGCGGCTTTTACGACAACCGCAAGGATCTGGTGATCAAGCTGAAGGGCGTGCAGGATTTCGTCAGCCAGGCGGATTCCGAAACCGAGGACCTGATCACCTCGCGGCTGCTCAGCAAATTCCCGCATGACGGCATTCTGGGCGAAGAGCGCGGCAAACGCGGCGGTGAGATCGATGCGCTCTGGGTGATCGATCCCATCGACGGCACGGCGAATTACGTGCGCGGCCTGCCTTACTGGTGCATCGCCATCGCGCTGGTGGCGGGTGGCAATCTGGAGCTTGGGCTGATCTACGACGTGATCGGTGATCGCCTGTATACGGCGCGGCGCGGCCATGGCGCGTTCTGCAACGGTCAGCCGATCATGGTGAGCGACACCCAGCAGATCGAACGCGCCTGCCTCGGCGTCGGCTATGGCCATGGCGAACCGGCCGATGTGCATGCCGGCATCATCGACAACCTGCTGCGCGCCCATTGCCAGTATCGCCGGCTGGGCAGCGGCCTGCTGCTGATGGCGCTGGCCGCCGAGGGTGCGCTAGACGGCTTCTACGAAGCGCGCATGAAGCCCTGGGACGCGCTGGCCGGCCTGCTGCTGGTGCGCGAAGCCGGCGGCATCACCAACGACTACGATTTCAACGGCGAGACCAAGGCCGAGCCGGTGCTGGCGCTGACGCCGGCACTCTGGGCGCCATTCTCTGCGGCAATGAACGTGTCGCTGCCGGTCTATTCGGCGGCGCGGCCCGAAAGGCGCGTCGGCAGGGCGTAAACCGGATCGTGGTTCCAAGCCGGAATCTGTGCCCGCGCCTTGGCCACTTCGGCCAGATCGATCTCCACCACCGTGGCGCCAACGCCCTCGCCCATATCGGCCAGCACGCGACCCCAGGGATCGACCACCAGCGAATGGCCATAGGTCTGGCGGTTGCCCGGATGGTCGCCCCACATCGCTGGTGCGACCACGAAGGCGCCGGTCTCGATAGCCCGTGCCCGCATCAGCACATGCCAGTGCGCCTTGCCGGTGGTGCGGGTGAAAGCGGCCGGGATCGAGATCACATCGGCGCCGGCCTGGGCCAGGCCGCGATACAGGCCTGGGAACCGCAGGTCGTAGCAGACCGACATGCCGAGCGTGCCGAACGGCACCGGCACCACGATGCCATCGGCACCGGGCGCGATCGAGTTGCTCTCACGATAGGTTTCGCCCGACGGCAGATCGACATCGAAGAGATGGATCTTGTCGTAGCGCGCGGCGATGCCGCCATCGGGATTGAGCAGATACGAGCGGTTGAAGTTGCGGTTGGCGCCTTCAGGCTTGATGGCGAGCGAGCCGACCAGCAGCCGCACGCCCAGCTCTTTCGCCAGCGCCTGAAACGCCAGCAGCGCCGGATGGCTGTCTTCCGGCCGTCCGGCCGCCACACTGGCCGCCGCATTCAGGCCCATGAAGCCGGAATTCTCCGGCGTGGCGATGAACTCGGCGCCGCCGTCCCTGGCCTTGCGCACCAGGGCGGAGACATGGGCGATATTGGCGGCCATGTCGTCCCAGATATTGGGCTGCACCAGACCGATCTTCACTTTCTGCGCCATCGCCCTGCCCCGTTTTCTTTCCGTTTAGGCCGCCAGCAGCGGATCGAGCTTGCCGGCGCGGTCCAGCGCATGCAGGTCGTCGCTGCCACCGACATGCTGGCCGTTGATCCAGATCTGCGGCACCGTGCGCACGCCGCCGGCCTTTTTCGTCATCTCCTCGCGCGTCGCCGCATCGTAGGTGACGTCGATCTCGTTATAGGTCTGACCCTTCCTGTCGAGCAGCGCCTTGGCGCGCGCGCAATAGGGGCACATGAAAGTGGTGTAAATCACGATATCGGCCATGACGTCCTCGTTGGAAGCCCCTCAGCTTCTGCCAGGAATTATTGACGGGGATTATATGGTGCCCTGCTCGGCCCGAACAACCCGGGCCAGCGTCAGGACATCGACCGCCGCTGCCCCGCCCTGCCGCAAAATCCGGCAGCAGGCCGAAACCGTGGCTCCGGTGGTGAACACATCGTCGATCAGCAGCAGGCGTTTTCCATGAATCTCATCCCTGGCATCGGGGGCCAGCCGGATCGCCCCGGCCAGCGTCCGGCGGCGCTCGGTCCGGTTCAGCCTCCCTAAGCTGCGGGTCGGCTTCGGGCGCTCCAGCAGATCGAGGCGGGCCGGCTTGCCGCTCAGCCGCCCGAGCTGCTGCGCCAGCAGGCCCGACTGGTTGAAACGCCGCCGCCACAGCCGCCAGCGATGCAGTGGCACCGGCAGGATCAGGTCGCAGTCGGCCAGAAGCGCCGCGCCGGCGGTCTGCATCAAGGCCGCCAGGCCCGGCGCCAGATCGGTGCGGTCGCCGCGCTTGAAGCGCAGCACCAGGTCGCGGCCGCCACCGCCATAGGCAAACACCGCGCGCGCCCGGTCGAAGCGCGGCTCGCGCTGCAGGCAGGCGGCACAGACCAGGCCATCGGGCACCAGAATCGCGTAAGGGATACCGCAGCGCGGACAGCAAGGCTGGGCGATGAACCCGACTTCGGGCCAGCATTGCGGGCACAGACGTCCGGGCTGATCCACCGTTGTCGTGCAGAGCATGCATTGCGGCGGTAGCAGCAGATCGACGCTGCTGCGCCAGACCCGGCGCAGGGCGCGCAGGGGCAGGATGGAGTCTTCGCTCTGCAGCATACCGGCTTGCACCTCGCATGACGCAACGGCAGGCCGCCCGAAAGGCATAAGGATGCATGACGACGGCTGCCGGCCTCGGTTATGGTGGCAGAAAAGCAGATCAGAGGAAACGACGGCATGAGCGCCAAGGGCAGCAGCAGGACAATCCGCATCGGCGGCGCATCGGCCTTCTGGGGCGACAGCATGGTGGGCGCGCCGCAACTGCTGTTCCAGGGCGAGGTCGATTACCTGATCTTCGACTACCTGGCCGAGATCACCATGTCGATCATGGCGCGCATGCGGGCGAAAGACCCGCTGCAGGGCTACGCCACCGATTTCGTCACGGTCACCATGAAGCGCCTGCTGCCAGAACTGGCGCGGCGCAAGGTGAAGGTGGTGGCCAATGCCGGCGGCGTGAATCCCGCCGCCTGCGCCGCCGCCATCCGCACGCTGGTCGCCGAGGCCGGCCTGTCGCTGAAGGTCGGCGTCGTGCTGGGCGACGACCTGATGCCCGAGATGGCCAGACTCAAACCCATGCTGGAGCCTATGCAAGCCGGCGCACAGCCGCCCGAGCGTTTCATGTCGGCCAATGCCTATCTGGGCGCGGTGCCGATTGCCGCCGCGCTGAAGGACGGCGCCGATATCGTGGTCACCGGCCGCTGCGTCGACTCAGCGCTGTGTCTCGGCCCGCTGCTGCATGAATTCGGCTGGGACCTGCAGGATTTCGACCGCCTCTCGGCCGGCAGCCTCGCGGGCCATATCATCGAATGCGGCGCGCAGGCCACCGGCGGCCTGTTCACCGATTGGCGCGAGGTGCCGGACTGGGACAATATCGGCTATCCCATCGCCGAAATTTCCGAAGACGGCAGCTTTATCATCACCAAGCCGCCCGGCACCGGCGGTCTGGTCACGGTCGGCACCGTGGCCGAGCAGCTGGTCTATGAGATCGGCGATCCGGCCGCCTATATCCTGCCGGACGTGACCTGCGACTTCACCGCCGTGACAGTCGAACAGGTGGGCGAAAACCGCGTGCGCATCTCGAATGCCAAAGGCCGTCCGCCATCCGACAAGTACAAGGTTTCGGCCACCTATATGGACGGGTTCCGCGCCGTGGCCCATATCACCATCGGCGGCATCGAGGCGCGCGCCAAGGCCGAACGCACGGCCGAGGCGATCCTGAAACGCACGCGCCGCATCTTCACCCAGCTCAATCTCGGCGACTACCGCGCCACAGAAACCGAAATCCTCGGCGCCGAAGCCATGTATGGTCCCCATGCGAATGCCGGCGCACAGGGTTCACGCGAGGTGGTGATGAAGCTGGCGGTCAGCCATGCGGAGAAAACCGCGCTCGACATCTTCGCCCGCGAGATCGCACCAGCCGGCAGTTCCTTCTCGCCCGGCACCACCGGCTTCTTCGGCGGCCGGCCGAACCCGCAGCCGGTGGTGAAGCTGTTCTCCTGCTTCATCCCGAAAAACACTCTGACCGTTGCGCTGGATGCCGACGGCACCGCGCATCCGCTCACTCTGCCCGCCATCGCCGGCAGCACCGATGGTCCGCCGGCCGCAAAACCGCAGATCGCCGAACTGCCGGCCGGTGCGCGCAAGACGGTGCCACTGATCCGGCTGGCCTTTGCCCGTTCGGGCGACAAGGGCGACAACAGCAATATCGGCATCATTGCGCGCCGGCCGGAATACCTGCCCGCGATCCGCGCCGCCCTTACCGAACAGGCGGTGGCCGCGCATTTCAGCCATCTGGTGACAGGCCCGGTGCAGCGCTTCGACCTGCCCGGCATCCATGGCCTGAATTTCCTGCTGCAGGGCGCGCTGGGCGGTGGCGGCATCGCTAGTTTACGCAACGATCCGCAGGGCAAGGCCTATGCCCAGATGTTGCTGGATTTCCCGGTTCCGGTGCCGGTGGCCTGGGGAATCGCGTGATCCGGGGCTGGAATAGCTGCGCAAAAGGCGGATAGTGGCGGCCGGGCCGCCGCCCTATTTTGCTGGCATGACACAGACACAGCGACTGCCAAACCAGAGACTGCCGACCGAAACGGAATACGCCGCCATCCGCAGCAATGATGCATCGGCCGATGGCCGGTTCTTCTATGGCGTCACCAGCACCAAAATCTTCTGCCGGCCCTCCTGCGTCAGCCGGACGCCGAAGCCGGAGAATGTGCGCATCTTCGCCAGCGCCGAACAGGCGCAGACCGCCGGCTTTCGGCCCTGCAAGCGCTGCCGCCCAGAAAATTACATTGCTGGCCAGGCGCCCGCCGCCGATGCGCGGCTGGAACGCGCCCGCGCCCTGATCGACCGCCGTCTGGCCGCCGGCGACCCGACCCCGACGCTCGCCGAACTGGCCAAGACGGCGCATATGGGCGCCACGCATCTGCAGCGCCGCTTCGCGGCAGCCTATGGCCTCAGTCCGCGGGCCTATGCCGAAGCCCAGCGCGTGGCCAACTTCAAGCAGGAACTGCGCCGCGGCAATGGCGTGACCGATGCGATCTATGGCGCCGGTTTCGGCGCCGCCAGCCGCGTCTATGAAAAAGCCGACCGCTGGCTGGGCATGACTCCGGCCGATTACCGCCGCGGCGGTGAAGGCCTCACACTGGAGGTCGCGGTCCGCCGCACCGAAATGGGTTTGACCCTGGTGGCGGAAAGTCCGCGCGGCATCGCCGCCCTGCTGTTCGGCCAGAATGAAAAAGCCATGCTGGCCGAACTGCGCGGCGAATTTCCTGCCGCCGCGATTCGCCGCAATGAAAAAGCCGGCAGCGGCGCCTTTGCCGCGCTGGCCGCCATGCTGGCCGGCAAGCCGGCACCGAAAAACCTGCAGCTGGATCTGCGCGGCACGCCGTTCCAGATCCGCGTCTGGACCGCCCTGCAGGCGATCCCCGCCGGCGAGACCCGCAGCTACCAGCAGATCGCCGTGGCGCTGGGCAATCCCAAGGCCTCGCGCGCGGTGGGTTCAGCCTGCGGCAACAATATCCTCGGCGTGCTGGTGCCATGCCACCGGGCGCTGCGCAGCGATGGCAGCCTGGGCGGCTATCGCTGGGGGCTCGACCGCAAGGAAAAGCTGCTCAGCACGGAAGGCGTCGAACTGGAACCGGCCGAATAGGCCGGGACCAACGCCTATGTATAACTGGCCGAAATATTTGGGGAGTATATCCTTGTCCGGGCTGCTTTCCGGCCATGCCGTCATCGCATGACCGGCACCTTGCAGTTGGTTGGAATAGCTCTAAATTCATCGCCTGAAGTCCGGAAAACCAAGAAGGAGTTGCCCCCATGGCTGTCGCAGTCGACATCGGCATTGCCGAAAAGGAACGCAAAAAAATCGCCGATGGCCTGTCGCGCCTGCTGGCCGACACCTACACGCTCTACCTGAAGACCCATAACTATCACTGGAATGTCGAAGGCCCGATGTTCCAGACCCTGCACACCATGTTCGAGCTGCAATACACCGAACTGGCGCTGGCCGTGGACCTGATCGCCGAACGCATCCGCGCGCTCGGTCATTATGCGCCGGGGTCGTACGCGCAATACGCCAAGCTCTCGTCCATCAAGGAAGAGACCGGCGTGCCGGGTGCCCAGGACATGATCAAGGACCTGGTCAAGGGCAACGAAGCGGTGAGCAAGACGGCGCGCGCGCTGTTCCCGGTGGTCGACAAGTCGTCCGACGAGCCGACCGCCGATCTGCTGACCCAGCGCATGCAGATCCATGAGAAGACCGCCTGGATGCTGCGCAGCCTGCTGGAAAAGAAGTAAGCGCGGCATTTTCACGCACGGCTTCACCGAAGCTTGATTGGCGCCCGGCCGATGACCCGCTAGCTTAAGGTCATCACCGGGCGCCTTTCTTTTGCGGAGTAGGGATTATGCTGATCAAGCGACGTCGTGGCTGGGAACTGCCGGAATCGATGGCCACGCCGGAAGAGCTGTTCTTCGACCGCCGCAAGCTGTTGCTGGGCCTGGGCGCGGCCGGCCTGATCGGCGCCACCGGTCTGAAATCGGCACGGGCGGAAACCGCCACCGAGCTGTATCCGGCCAAGCGGATCGATACCTACAAGCTCGACCGCGAGATCACCGAGGAAAAGGTCGCCACCACCTACAACAACTTCTACGAATTCGGCACCAGCAAGAACATCGTCAAGGCGGCCCAGGCGCTGACGCTCAAGCCCTGGCAGGTGAAGATCGACGGCATGGTGGCCAAGGAAATGACCATCGATGCGGAAGACCTGATCCGCAAGATGCCGGTGGACGAGCGGCTCTATCGCCATCGCTGCGTCGAGGCCTGGGGCATGGCCGTGCCGTGGAGCGGCTTCGCGCTGAAGGCCCTGGTCGATTTCGCCCAGCCCACCTCCGGTGCGAAATACCTCAAGATGGAAACCTTCTCGCGTCCGCAGGAAGCCAGTGGCCAGAAGCAGTTCTGGTATCCCTGGCCCTATGTCGAGGCCGTGACCATCGAAGAAGCCAATAACGAGCTCGCCTATATCGCCACCGGCGTCTACGGCAAGCCGATCCCCAAGCAGATGGGCGCGCCGCTGCGCCTGGCGCTGCCGTGGAAATACGGCTTCAAGTCGGTCAAGTCGATCGTGAAATTCACCTTCACCGACCAGCGCCCGAAAACCTTCTGGGAAGCCATGGGGCCAAGCGAATACGGCTTCTGGGCCAATGTGAATCCGATGGTGGCGCATCCGCGCTGGAGCCAGGCCAGCGAAGAGCTGATCGGCACCGGCAAACGCGTGCAGACCCTGCTGTATAACGGTTATGGCGATTTCGTCGCCGATCTCTACAAGAACACGCCGGCGAGCGAGAAGCTGTTCATGTAAAAGCTCATGGGTTATCCATACCGGATGACCCATGACCTCATCATTTTCGATCTCGACGGTACGCTGGTGGATTCCGAAACACTGGCCAATCGCGTGTTTTATGACCAGCTCGTGACACTCGGTCTCGATCCTGCCTTCGATCTGGCGCGTGTCACCCGCGATTTCACCGGGCTCACCGTGCGCAACTGTCTGGCCCTGGCGTATGACATCTATGGCATGGCGCCGGTGCCAGAGGATTTCACCGCCAGACTCAAAGACGCCACCTATGCCAGTTATCGCGAGGGCCTGGTGCCGATCCCCGGCGTGCCCGAGATGCTGCCGCAGCTGCACCAGCCCAAATGCGTCGCCTCGTCTTCGTCACCGGAGAAGATCGCCTTCAGCCTGGCGCTGACCGGCCTGACCTCGCATTTCGGCAGAGACCTGTTCAGCGTGCATCAGGTGGCCGCCCCCAAGCCCGCGCCCGATGTCTATCTCTTTGCCGCCGAGCAGATGGGCCATGCGCCGGCGCGCTGCGCCGCCATCGAGGACAGCCTGCCGGGTGCCACGGCCGGCATCCGCGCCGGCATGACAGTCTATGCCTATCGCCCCGATGGCGATGACGCGGCCTTCGCCGCCATGGGCTGCCGCATCTTCCGCGATATGAAAGATCTTCCCGCCCTGCTGGCCTCCTGAAGGCAAAAAAAAGCCGGCCTGGGTTACAGGCCGGCAAAGTCTTAACAGGGAGGCTCCGCGCGAGACGCGCGGACGGCCGGAGCAGCGGGGGAGCTGCCACGGCCAAGTTTCTGGCCAAAGCCAAAAACCGGAAGATGTTGCGACGCAACATCTGACAGGCACAGGTGTACGACGTGTCGACAGGTTTGAGTATCCATTGAATTGGCAACTCAGGTATGCGACATGCGCATAACTAACTGGTGAGTCAAATCCGCTGACGGATCAGTGCATTAGGGTATTCACACCGGCATTCGGGCCAGGCGGGAAATACAGACGCACCGTGGTGCCGCGGCCCGGTATGCTCTCGATGTCGAGCCGGCCGCCATGCAGTTCGATCAGGGCTTTGACCAGCGGCAGCCCCAGGCCGGTGCCGCGCATCTGCGAGACCAGCGCCGAATCGATGCGACCGAAGGGCTCCAGCGCCTTCTGCACATCGACGGCATCCATCCCGACACCGGTATCGGCAACGGCGATCACCGCGCCGCCATCGGGTGCAGCGGAAATGCCGAAACGGACCTGGCCGCCCGAAGGCGTGTATTTCACGGCATTCGACAGCAGGTTCACCAGCATCTGCTTGGCCAGACGGTCATCGGCGAACAGCGTGGCGCCATCGGGCGCGGGCTCGGCCTCCAGGGTGACCAGGCGATCGGCAGCCAGCGGCCGCAGCAGCGTGGCGCAATCCTCGGCCAGCCGCGACCAGCTCATATGTTCCGGCACCAGCTTCATCTTGCCGGCCTCGACCTTGGACAGATCGAGGATGTCGTCGATCACCGCCAGCAGATGGCGGCCGGCGGCCAGGATGTCGTTGGCGTAGCGGTCATACTGCGGCACGCCCGAGGTGCCGAGCAGCTGCAGCGCCATGATCTCGGAAAAGCCGATGATGGCATTCAACGGCGTGCGCAACTCGTGGCTCATATGCGCGAGGAACTGGCTCTTGGCGCGGTTGGCGTATTCGGCCTCCTGGTGCGCCTTGATCGCCGCGGTGCGCGCCGCCTCCAGGGTTTCAGTGCGTGCCGCCAGGCTGTCGTTGACCTCGCGCAGCTCGCGCTCGCCGCGCTTGAGCGCCGTGATGTCGGTGATCAGCGAAGCCGTGCCGCCGGAGCCGAGCCGGAAGTCGCGGATCTGCAGCCAGAGCCGGTCGCGCGTATCGTAGAAGATATGCGCCTCGCCATTCGCGGCCTTGAAGATGCGCCGGCGCTCGGCCTGCCAGGCGGTGTAATCGGTTGTCACCCCGGCGCGCGAGGGCAGCGGGCGGCAGGCCACGGAGGCATCGCAGATCTGGTCATGGGTCTGACCGGGCGCCTCGGCCAGCGGCACGCCGATGATGGCGGCATAGGCCGGATTGCAGATCACCAGCCGGGCCTGCTGGTCGAACAGCGCGACGCCATCGGGCGCCACGGCCAGCGCATCGGACAGGCGCTGCTCGGCCTCGCGCAGGCGCTGTTCGGAGGCCTTGCGGTCGGTGACGTCGTTCACCACCACCAGGGCGGCATCCTCGTCGGCATAGCGCATCGGCACCGCGGCCATGGTGGCCCAGATGACATGGCCCTGGGCGGTGGCAAGCTGCAGTTCCTCGTTCGGCCGGGATGCCGTCTCGAAGATGCGGGCCCGGTGCGCGGGATCGAGCACATAGCGCGGCGGCGCTGTCGCCACGCCGCCATCGACGATACCGAACAAGTCGGCGGCGGGCCGGTTGCTGTAGAGGAAGGCGCCATCGTGGCGCCGCGCCACCACCAGCGGGAACGGCGCCGTATCCAGGATCGACCGCAGGCGGCGCTGGCTTTCCTCGGCATTGGCGCTGACTCGCGTGCGATCCTGCAACATGCCGCGCAGGCGCTCCACCATGCTGGTGGTGCGGCGGAAATAATGGTTCAGCCGCCATGCAAAGCTAAGCAGCAACAGGATGGCGATGAGGGCGACACAACCAAAAATCCGGTCGTCCTCCGTCGGACCAAGCAGCATCAGAAGGCTGGCCGGCAGCAGGGACAGCACGATCACCACCGCGGCCGCGACGAATTGCACCGAAATGGTCAGGCTGAGCGAGGCGATGCTGCAGATCACGCAGAGCAGGGCCAGCATCGTGGCCGGCTCGAAGGGCAGCTTGGCCAGCACCGCCGTGATCGCCCCCAGCACGATGCCATTCAGGGCGTAGACGGCGACCAGGCGCCGGCGCCAGGTCTGCGGTCGGCCGCGGCGCTCCCGGTCGGCCAGAAACCAGCGATGCGTCAGATATTGCAGGACAATGACAAAAACCGTTGCACCGACATAGACAGCACGCATCGGCAGGTCGAGATAACGGTCGAGCAGGATGGCGACAGCGATGGCAACCGCGATTTGCGCCAGCATGTCGACCGGCCGGCGAATCCGCACCAGCAGTTCATTGCGGCCCGCCGCGCCGCTCCCAGCCTCGGATTGCCATGGCATGGTCAGTAGCGCCAGTCCGCCACTTTGCGCAGCAGGAAGTCGCGGAACACCGCCAGCCGCTTGGTGGCGCGCAGCTCTTCCGGATAGACGAGGTAGGTATCGAAGCTGGGGCCGTCGATATTGGGCATCACGCGCACGATGCGCGGGTTGCCTTCCACCATATAGTCGGGCAGCGCGGCGATACCGAGACCGCTGGCCACCGACTGCATCACGCCATAGACGTTGTTGACGGTGAGAATCGGATCGCGCGGCACGGCGGGATCGCCGACCTTCAGCAGCCAGTTGATGTTGTTGAAATGCGCCGGGGCTTCCTCGCCATAGACGATCAGCTGGTGGCGGTCGAGATCGGCGATCGACTGCGGCGCGCCGTGGCGGGTGACATAATCCACCGAGGCATAGACGTGGTTATGCACGGTGAGCAGCTTGCGATGGATCAGGTCGGCCTGGGTCGGCTTCCACATGCGGATCGCCACATCGGCCTCGCGCATGGAGAGGTCGAGTTCACGGTCGTCCACCACCATCTCGATCCGGATATCGGGATAGAGGTCCATGAACTCCTTCAGCCGCGGCGCCAGCCAGACGGTGCCAAAGGCCACCGTGGTGGTGACGCAAAGCTCGCCGGACGGCTTGTCCTTGGCATCGGCGATCATCGCCTCGGTCACCGCCAGGCGCGAGAAGATGTCGCGCGCAGTGCGATAGAGCAGCTCGCCCTGTTCGGTCAGGATCAGGCCGCGGGCATGGCGATGGAACAGCGTGGCGTTGAGCTGGGTTTCGAGCGCGCCGATCTGGCGGCTGACCGCCGACTGGCTGAGGCCCAGCGACTCACCCGCATGGGTCAGACTGCCAGCCTCAGCCACCGCATGAAAAATGCGCAGCTTGTCCCAATCAAGCGCCGACATACACCCCCCTTAACACCGGCCACCGCCCTGCAGGGCGGCGTCAGTCAGCCGCTTCGGCCGCCGGTTGCGCGTGATGCGCGATGAACTTTTCCGCTTCCAGCGCGGCCATGCAGCCGGTGCCGGCGGCCGTGACGGCCTGGCGGTAAATCTTGTCAGCCACGTCGCCGGCGGCGAACACGCCCGCGATGCTGGTCTGCGCCGTGCCCGGCTTGGTCGACAGGTAGCCTTCCGCATCGAGCGGCAGCTGGCCCTTGAACAGTTCGGTATTCGGCGTATGGCCGATGGCGATGAAGACGCCATCGGTGGCGATCTCCTGCGTCGCGCCGGTGGTGGTGCTCTTCAGACGCACGCCGGTGACGCCGCGCGGTTCATTGGCGCCGGCATCCTTGGGGCCGAGAATCTCGTCCACCACATGATCCCAGATCACCCTGATCTTGGGATGCTTGAACAGCCGCTCCTGCAGGATCTTTTCCGCGCGCAGGGAATCGCGGCGATGCACCAGCACCACCTCGGTGGCATGATTGGTCAGATATAGCGCCTCTTCGACAGCCGTGTTGCCGCCGCCGACCACGACCACCTTCTTGCCGCGGTAGAAAAAGCCGTCGCAGGTGGCGCAGGCCGAAACGCCGAAGCCCTGGAAATCCTGCTCGCTCTGCAGCCCGAGCCAGCGCGCCTGGGCGCCGGTGGCGATGATCAGCGTATCGGCGATGTAGGTATCGCCGCCGTCGCCCTTGGCGACGAAGGGCCGCTTGGAGAGATCGACCGAGACGATGTAGTCGTTGAGGATGGTGGTGCCGACATGCTTGGCCTGCGCCTCCATCTGCTCCATCAGCCAGGGGCCCTGGATGGTCTGCGCGAAGCCGGGATAGTTCTCGACATCGGTGGTGATGGTGAGCTGGCCGCCGGGCTGCAGGCCATGCACCAGGATCGGCGCCAGCGAGGCGCGCGCAGCATAGATCGCCGCGGTCAGACCCGCGGGGCCGGAGCCGAGGATGAGAACCTTGGTGCGATGGGTCGTGGCCATGGAAAAACTGCTCCGAACGCGATGCGACAGGCGCTGAATAACGGGTTGCCGGCGATTATGGCAGCCGTCCGGGCCTGCGCCAAGGGAAAGCCCGGCAAGTCGCGGAGAATGCGGCTTTTTCACCCCTGCGGATTACAGGATTGTGAAGGCGCCGCCGCGACTCGCTGCCGGTTATATAGGGCCGCTTCCAGCGGCCTGAAGTGCCCTATCCGGCTTAAAAACCGAACATGTGATCGATGCAGAAACTCTCGGCGCCGTTCTGCAGGCCGTGGAAGCCGAACAGACGGCAACTGGCATCGCGCACCTGGATCCAGGCGCCCATGCCGGCGGTCTGGCGTTCGGTTGCGGAAAACGTCTCCGACACCCGGAAGAAGCGCGAACCGCCATAGGGAATCGCCAGCGGCCGCTCGGCGACCTTCTCGGCCTTGCCGTTGAACAGCGTCAGCGTGGTCTGCGACGCATCCTGGCCGTAGACCTCTTTGGGCAGCGAGGCCGGATAGACCAGATGGCAGATCGCATCGAAGCGTGCCTCGCCCAGACGCAGGAAAAGCCGCGTGGTCAGGCCCGGCGGGCGATGGGTATAGCTCTGCGGCTCGTCGCGATAGGTGATCGGCATATTGTAGATATGCGCGCCGAAGATCGTCTCGGCGGCATGGCCGGAGCTGCGCTGCTCGTACAGCCCGAGCGCGTGCAACCAGCCATCGCCCTCGCCGCCATCGCGGAAGTCGTAGAGATATTCGACATGGCCGTAGCCAGACGGCAGCTTTGCCTTGGCCTCCTGCAGCCAGGCATCGGTATCGACCGGATGCGATTCACGCCGCGCCAGCCGGCCCATGAAGCGTTCAGCCGCCACGCTGCCATCGGCATCATGCAGCACCACGCGCACCGGCAGTTCGGTCTGCGCCGTCGACATGGGCGTCGGCAGCGTCACCGTCTTCCACTGATCGAGCGGCAGCACCGGCAGCGGCATGATATAGCCCTTGCCGAGCAGGGCTTCGAGCTGCGGCAGCTTCGGATCGGCGACCAGGTCGGTGCGTTCGACATTGGCGTGCGCAATACGACGCTTGCCGGCCAGCATTGATCCATTTTGGCCATTGGATTTCTGCACGATCTCGTAGCGCGGGCGGATCAGGTAGCGGCCGGCCTGCAGCTCGATCTGGTCGGGGAATTTGGCGTGCGGCAGCAAGGCGCCGAGATCGACCGGCGCAGTGCCGAAGGGCGGCACTTCGCCGCTCCACCAGGCGATATCCTGGGAACCGACGAGATTGACGCCGAGACCGCCGGACGGGATCGCTACCGGATGGCTGTTCTGCACCCAGAGCAGCAGGCGCTCGCCGTCTTTCGGCGCCGGCACACCGGCGTAAAGATCGGCCGGCCAGGCATTGGCATCGTGGCTGCAGCTCAGCTGGCGTCCCGAATCCGAGAAGCAGTCGAGCGCGTATTTCACCACGTCATGACCCTTGATGCGGATCGCATGGATGAACAGCGAACCGGCGAAATCCTTGAGCCCGAAGCGCCGCTTCACCGCGCGGCTGTCGATCTGCACGGCATGAAACGCGCCGGACAGCGGCTCGGTCCATTCCGCCAGCACGGCGCCATCGGGGCCGAAGAGGCAGAGCCAGAGCGCCGGATCGGCGGCGCCATAGCCGCTCCAGTAATTGCCGGTGACTACCTGCGTATGCAGGGCATCGCCATCCTCGCCGGCATCCTCGCGCAGGAAAGCGAAGTTGGTGGCGAAGTTGATCGGATCGAGATAGCGGCCCGGACTGGACAGCCACTCTTTCGGCAGGCGCATGGCATCGAGGGTGAAGACCGTGCAGCCCGGCGGCAGCAGGCGGGCGATCTGCGCCTTGTGGATCTCGGCATCGAAGGCCGTGATCAGCAGGGCATCGGGTTTGAGCGCGGCGATCGCGGTGATCGGCTGGGTCGGCAGGCCGAGGCGGGTCTGGCCTAAGTCTTCCACGCGCTGCACGAAGACGCCGGCGAGATTGGCGCGCGGGATCGGGAAGAAGGTGTCGAAATGGGCGGCGGCCGGCTGCGGCTCGGGGTCGTAGACGGCGAGGCGCTGGAAGCCGGCGAGATCGGCGGCGAGCTGGCGGCCCAGCGCGGCGGTCTTCGGATGGCCGAGCGCCTTGAACAGGCTGTGGCCGCCGAAATTGTTGCCGGGCCGCCAGCCGTTCCTGGCATCGGCATTGGTGAAGGTGTCGATTTTCAGCGCCATCTGATCCGCGCGGCCCGAGGCCGTCTCAAAATGCCGGTGCCCCCGCTCCGGCCGGTGAAGGACCCTGCTTTAGCATCTGGGCCGGCCGGTTGGAATCGGCTTGGGCGAGCCAAGGCGGCCGGCGATTGACTTATCGCAACCTGTGGCGCCCGGCAGCAGCCCGTGGCAGCCGCAAAACCTGCCAACTGGCGCCATCCTGAGCCTAACCGGACCATGCCTGGCCATCCTGAGCCAAACTTTGCCAAACCGGACCATCCTGGACCGTCCTGCGCCTTCCTGAGCCCACCCATTTTGCTCATAAACACCGGTTTTCCGGCATAAATACGGCGCGCCATCACTCTGGAGCCTGCGAAACGCGATTCACGATGCCCAACAACAGCCATTCGCCTGCCAGCGGAGAGGTCCGGGCAGTCGAGATTAAGAACATACATCGTACATTATGCAGGAATAAAGTCAAATCGCAACTCGAGTAATTTTATGTCCACCCTGCCCCTTGGATTCTTGCGAGTTTTTATAATATTATTGCGCAAACCTCCCGAACGAGAAAACTTATGCAACGCGTGAAGCTCGACCTCATCGACCGCAAGATTCTGACTGACCTGCAGGCGGACGGCCGCATGACCAATGTGGAGCTGGCCCAGCGGGTCGGCATCTCGGCCCCGCCCTGCCTGCGCCGGGTGCGTGCGCTGGAGGAGGCCGGCTATATCAAGGGCTATCACGCCGACCTCAACCCGCAGCAGCTCGGCTATGGCGTGACGGTGTTTGCCATGGTGGGCTTAAGCAGCCAGGCCGAGCATGACCTGGTGGCCTTCGAGCAGACCGTGGCCGGCTGGGCCCAGGTGCGCGAGTGTTTCATGCTGGCCGGCGAGAACGACTTCATTTTGAAGATCGTGGCGCGCGACTGGGACGCCTACCAGACCTTCCTGACCAAGGAACTCACCGCGCTGACCAATGTGGCGCATGTGAAGACGGCGCTGACCATCCGCTGCTCGAAAAGCGAACCCGGCGTGCCGGTCGACATGCCGGCGGAGGAACACGCGGCGGAGTGAGGGGTGAAATCCGACGCTTGATCGAACATTTAAAACTTAGCACACGTGCCGTATTCAATAACTATTGAATCTCCAGCTTCATCAGAAGGTCGAGAGAAATTACCGTACATTTGCGCACGGGAATAGCGCGACTGGTCAGCCGAGAAAACCATAAAGTAAGCTTCTTCTACGCATTGAAGAACACCACCCAAAATTACACCGCAAGAATACCCTTCTGTTTTATTGTTTATATTCACGGCTAATGTTTTTTTGTTATCGTCAAATTTGATCGTGTATCGCTTTGCAGAAAAACCAGTGCGCTCGTACTTCTTAGTCTTTTCGTTAAAATGGAAACCATTTGCATCTGTGGCGGTGCAATACATTACGTCAGAGGCATAGGTGTTTGAAGCTGCCAACAGCATGGCGACAGACAGTATGCAGAGCGTACGCATATCCCCCCCTGCCATTTGATCGTGCCTTAAATGTATCGGCGACAAACATTCTGTCGCAAGATCAAATCAATCGACGTCGGAAAATTCAGCGGTATATCGATACATTAAGTGAGACTTTGGAAGCAATCAGGGACAGACTCCGATTGCATCCTTATTCCTCCATTTCCACTCTACGAACGTTTCGCAATGGCATAGCCCAGGGCAAGCCAGTAGAGAAGAAATTCAACGAACTAAAGTAGATGAAACCGGAGGAAGTTGACCGAGCCATTGACCTCAATAGCGAATGGGTCATGCTCTGCAACAAAGATACAGTTTTTGCGATCTATGATGATATGGATAACGTCTGGAGTGAGTTACTAGCGGCTTCTGGCTTGCAGATTTATGAAACACTCACCCACGGCTCCAGTGGCTTCAAAATGGAATCCACCATAGACAAGTAGCATGCTCGTTTAAGCGAGCCCTTTATAAACAGCATTCAATTCTTCTAGCTTCATCATGAGGGGGCGAAGAAATGTTTCTAGAGAATGTTACCGAGTACTTTACCGAATATGTGAAGTGGAACTTTAACGAGTTCTGCAAGAACCCGGCGGAGCCGCGCCTAGCCCTCAATACAATTATTGCAGGCAATCATTTATCTGACTGGCTTAGGGTCGAGAAGGAGAAGCAGGACGGCACCTACTGGTCTCGTGTGCTTATTGGTCAGCACGGAAACGAATTCAAACATAAATACAAAAGCTACTTATCTGCGCATATCCCCCACTATCAGTTGATCTTGGATATTGCGAATGGTGTAAAACACTGTGATCAAGATCCAACAACACCATCTTTGACGCCAGAGCCAGGTAAACACCATGGTGCGCTTTGGGGCAAAGGGAAATGGGGCGATGCAAAATGGCCTACGCCCGGGCGTGTTGTCGTGTCACATAAAGGTGCCCTACTCGACATGCAACCGCTGCTATACGAGACGCTCACCGGGTGGATTGAATTAATTCAAGAGCATGGAGTGTGGAATCCCATGCCTCCACGTCCGCCATATCAATAAGGCCGTTTGGACTCAAACTAATGATAATGAAAGCCATCCTCAACTGACATTACAGTTGAGGGCCTTCGCTAATATTTGAAAATGTTTCGATCTGAATTCAGTCGAATGCATTACTTAACGTCTAAACACGCCAACACGCATTCGAAAGAAAGTTTGGCGTCCCCACGGGGATTCGAACCCCGGTTTGCGCCGTGAGAGGGCGCCGTCCTGGGCCTCTAGACGATGGGGACCCATAAGTCGCAGCGGGCGAAGCCCGCGCGAGGTCGCACCAGATACAGGAGGCCTATCGCGGGCGCAAGGGCTTTCCGGCTTAGCCGGCAAATATGCCCGGTCTGCCAGCGGTTTGGCTGCACCGGCCGGGGGCCGCGCCGGAGTCCCGCCAAGGCCTTGGACCCATGGCGAAATTGTTAAACGAGACGCTTGCATCGGACTCTTGGCTGGGTATAGTGCGCGCCTGCAACCGGCACCCCGCCGGTTGGTCGGTTTCAGGGCCTGCCCGAAGCCGTCGCCGGGTCTCCCGGCCATACCGGATATACCGGCGCCGAGCGGGCGTAGCTCAGGGGTAGAGCACAACCTTGCCAAGGTTGGGGTCGAGGGTTCGAATCCCTTCGCCCGCTCCAATTTCTCTCCCAGACCAGATCAACCACCAGAACGGCCCCGTCCCTGCCGCCGGCCACGCTTTTGTGTCCGCGTTGCCACCCGCCTGCCGCTACACTTGCGCCAACGGCCATCCGGCCGGCGGGAGGACTGAATGCGCGCCTTGCTGATGCGTGCGGCCATGCTGGCTGCGCTGAGCCCGATCCTGATTCTGGCGACGAATGCCATGGCGCAGTCTTCGCCGCCGCCGCTGAATGAACTGGCCCCGAAAGGTCCGGTGCGCGTCGCCATTGCCTATTCGCCGGCGCCCTCGGCGCTCTATGTGGTGAAGGACGGCGAGCGGTTCAAAGGCGTCACCGTCGATCTCGGCACGGCCATCGCGGCGAAGGCCGGGCGGCCGGTGCAGTTCGTGGCTTATGCCTCCACCGGCGAGATCACGGCGGCGGCCGATACGGATGCCTGGGATGTCACCTTCATGCCGCATGATGCGGCGCGGGCGAAGCTGGTGGAGTTCGGCAACGGCTATCACCTGCTGGAGAGCACGCTGCTGGTGGTCGAGCGCGCCAAAGCCGGCACACTGGCCGAGATCGACCGGCCGGAGATCCGCATCGCCGGCGTGGAAGGCACGGCGACGGCGCGGGCGGCGATGGCGCATTTCAAGCAGGCGAAAGTGGTGAGCGTGCGCGGCGTGGATGATGCCGTGGCGCTGGTGCAGGCCGGCGGCGCCGAAGCCATCGGGCTGTCGCGCGAATCCCTGGTTGGCCTGGTGCCGAAGCTGCCGCGCTCGCGCGTGCTGGAGGAGGGTTTCCTCAACACGCTGACCGCCGTCGCCGTGCCGCGCGGCCGGCCGGCGGCGCTGGCTTTCGTCAATGCCGTGATCGAGGAAGAAAAAGCCCGGGGCCATGTGCGCCGCTCGCTGGATGCCATGGGACTGACCGCATCGGTGGTGGCGCCGGCCGGGATGAAGCCGTGACGCGCTATCACGTGCCTGCGGTGCTGTCGCCGCGCAGCCTGGGCGTGCTGCTGCTGAGCCTGGCCGTCTGCTTCGCGGTGTCGGCTGCCGGCGGCGCGATCACCTCGGGATCGGTGAAAAGCTGGTATCCCGGCCTGATCAAGCCGCCGCTCAATCCGCCCGACATCGCCTTCCCCATCGTGTGGACCCTGCTGTTCGCCATGATGGCGGTGGCCGCCTGGCAGCTCTGGCGCCAGGCCGGCTGGCCGCGCGCCCGCGGCGCCTTCACGCTGTTCGGGCTGCAGCTTGGCCTGAACCTCGGCTGGTCGGCGCTGTTCTTCGGGCTGCAGAAGCCGGGCCTGGCGCTGATCGAGATCGGCCTGCTGTGGCTGGCGATTGCCGCCACGATCCAGGCCTTCCGCTCGCATGAGCCGCGGGCGGCATGGTGGCTGCTGCCCTATCTGGCCTGGGTCAGCTTCGCGGTCTACCTGAATGCCGGGATCTGGTGGCTTAATCGTTAAAGCGGCGCTGCACCGATTCAGGGCAGTCCGTACCCGTCCTGCCCGCGATGGATGCAGCGGCCCCGGCTTTTGCCGGTCTGTTCACGAGTCCACGCCTTCGCCGCCATGGCACGAATCCTGCTGATCCTTCCCGTCAGTGACTGACAGAGGAGGATCTCGCCGTGAGCATCAAGCGTCCGCCTGTTTCCGCGACCCCGGCCGAAAAGACCGTCCGCGCCGCCAGCCGTTTCACCCGCCGCACCCTTTTGAAAGCCACGGTTGCCGCCGGCGGCATCGCCGCCATGGGCCCGTGGTTCGTGCAGGATGCGCTGTCGTCGTCCGGCAGCCTGAGCCTGCTGCACTGGGATGACGAGCTGCCCGATCCTGTGATCCCGGATTTCGAGAAGAAGACCGGCATCAAGATCAACAAGACGCCCTTCTCACAGAACGAAGAGCAGATCAACAAGCTGCAGGCCACCGCCGGCATGGGCTTCGATCTGTGCCAGCCGACGCGCGACCGCTCGCCGCAGTTCAAGGACCTTGGCCTGCTGCAGCCCTTCGACACCAACAAGCTGAAACTCGACGGCCTGCTGCCGGCGATGCTGGAAGGCTCGACCAGCGTCTGGACCTGGGACAGCAAGCTCTATCACGTGCCGCATTGCTGGGGCAGCGAGGCGATCTCGTGGCGCACCGACCTGGCCAAGCTGGATTACAAGACGCTGTCCTACGGCACGCTGTGGGACGACGAATACAAGGGCAAGGTGCAGGGCCGGCCGCATTCGCTGCTGCTCAGCATCGGCCTGTGGTGGGACCGCACCGGCAAGCTGCCCTCCAACCGCATGATGGACGCCTTCAAGGACGAGGCGAGCATGAAGAAGATTTACGACCAGATCCTGGTCTTCGCCATCAGCAAGAAGCCGTGGATCAAGCAGTTCTGGGATTCGGCCGACAACACCAAGTCGGGCTTCATGGAAAACGGCGTCGTCATCGGCCAGACCTGGGACGGCCCGGCGCTGTCGCTGAAGAAACAGGGCAAGCCGGTCTCCTACATGGCGCCGCAGGAAGGCGCGATTGCCTGGCTCGACGGCTGGGCCATGCCGACGGGCGCAAAAAACATCGCCCAGGCCTATGAGTGGATCAACTACCTGCATTCGGCCGAGGTCTCGGCCAAGGTGGCGGACGGCTCGGGCTACAACCCGGTGGCCAAGGGCGCCGATGCCCTGCTGTCGGATGTGGCGAAGAAGAACTTCACGGAAGCCTTCCCCGACGACGCCACCACCAAGCTGTGGCATCGCCCGCCGGAGCCCTCGTGGTTCGCCGAGCTGCGCACGCAGTATGCCGAGAAGTTCAAGGCGGCTTAAGTCCATGGCGCCGGCCGCAGGGCCGGCGCCGCTTTTTTCCGATTTGTGATCCGTCCCGCATGACCGCAGCCATAACCCTGGACCATGTCAGCGTCCGTTTCGGCGACTTCACCGCCGTCGATGACGCGTCGCTGGAGATCGCGCCGGGCGAATTCTTTTCCTTCCTCGGCCCGTCGGGCTGCGGCAAGACCACGCTGTTGCGCACCATCTCGGGCTTCGTCGATCCGAGCCAGGGCCGGGTGCTGCTGGATGGCCGCGACATGCAGGGCATCGGGCCCAACAAACGCCCGACCGCGCTGATCTTCCAGAACCTGGCGCTGTTCCCGATGATGAGCGTGGCCGACAACATCGCCTATGGCCTGCGCGTGCGCGGGCTGTCGAAGCGCGAACGCACCAAGAAGGTCGACGCGCTGCTCGACCTGATCGCCCTGCCCGACCAGGGCAGGAAGCGCGTGGATGAACTGTCGGGCGGCCAGCGGCAGCGCGTGGCGATTGCCCGGGCGCTGGCGGTCGAACCCAAGGTGCTGCTGCTGGACGAGCCGCTCTCGGCGCTCGACCTCAAGCTGCGCCAGCATATGCGCAACGAGCTGCGCGCCATCCAGCGCCGCGTCGGCATCACCTTCATCTACATCACCCATGACCAGGGCGAGGCGCTGACCATGTCGGATCGCATCGCCGTGATGGATCGCGGCGTGATCCAGCAGGTCGGCGACGGCCGCGCCGTCTATGAAAGCCCGCGCACGGCTTTCGTGGCCAGCTTCGTCGGCGAGAACAACGCTTTCATCGGCAAGGTGGTCGCGCAAGAGTCCGGCATCGCCACGGTGGAAACGCCGCTGGGTCCGTTGCGCGGCCGCAATGCGCGCGGCCTGGTCAACGGGTCCGAGGCCGTGCTGTTCGTGCGGCCGGAGGTGCTGCGGCCCAATCCGCCGGCCGACCATCAGTGGATTCCCGGCCGCATCGCCGATATCGCCTATGAGGGCAACCTCACCCATGCGACGCTGGCCGCCGGCGAGACGGCAAAAGTCGTGATGACCTTGGCGCGCGCCGATGCCAATGCGGTGCCGGCCATCGGCACCGAGGCCGCCATCGGCTACCGGCCGGAGGATGCGCTGGTGCTGCCGCGCGAAGGCTTCGGGGCCGCCTGACCATGCACAGTTCCCCGCATGCATAGCAGTGTCGGCCACAGCCTGATCCTGGCCCTGCCGCTGGTGGTCACGGCCGGCTTCGTGCTGCTGTCGATCCTGGAACGCCGGCGGCTCGGCGCGCTGGCGCCGGTGTCCTTCTGGCGCCGCAACGGCATCGCCATTTCCAGCTATCTGGTGCTCGCCGTCGGCCTGTGGACCGTGATCATGATCGTGCTGCCGCAGCTCTACATGATCGATCTCTCCCTGCGCCCCAAGCTGCCGCCGGCGCAGACCGGCGGGCCGAAGGATGTCTACACGCTGGAGAATTACCGCTACTTCCTCTACGGCTCGACCACCTCGACGGCGAACTGGAACACCACGCATATCAAGGCATTTTTCCTCACCATCGGCGCCAGCACCGCGGTCACCATCCTCAACTTCATCATCTGCTATCCCCTCGCCTTTTACATGGCGCAGGTCAGCCCGAAGGCGCGGGTGCGGCTGTTCATGCTGCTGCTGATCACGCCCTACTGGGTGAATGAAGTGCTGCGCGCCTTTGCCTTCCGCGTGCTGCTGGGCAGCCAGGGCGCCATCAACATGCTGCTGCTGAAGACCGGGATCATCGACCAGCCGATCGATTTCCTGGGGTTGGATGTCGGGCTCTATGCCGGCCTCGCCTATGCCTATCTGCTGATGATGATGTTCTCGCTCTACAACGCCATCGAGAGCCTGGACAAGAACCAGATCGAGGCCGCCCGCGATCTCGGCGCGCCCTGGTGGTATATCCACTGGTCGGTGGTGATGCCCCATGCCAAGCCGGGCATCGCATCGGGCGCCACGCTGGTCTTCATGCTGAATGCCGGCGCGCTGGCCGCCCCGCTGGTCCTTGGCGGTCCGCGCACCCTGTGGTTCACGCCGATCGTCTACGACCGCTTCTACCAGGCCTTCAACTGGCAGCAGGGCGCCGCCTATGCCTTCATCCTGCTGCTGGCCTGCGTGGTCTTCGTGCTGCTGGTGCTGCGCGTCTTCAAGGTCGGCCTGGGCGAGATCGCGCGATGAGCAGCCGCGGCATTATCAAGCTCTCCACTTGGCTCTACATCGGCCTGTTCTTCCTTTATCTGTTCGGTCCGCTGGCGGTGATGGGTGTCACCGCCTTCAACAGCTCGTCCTATCCGCAGATCTATCCCTTCGAGAGCTTCACCCTGAAATGGTTCGGCGGCCTGCTGAACGACGCCGACATCATGTACGGGCTGCGCAACTCGCTGTGGATCGGTTTTCTGGTGGTGCTGGTTTCCGTACCTGTGGGACTGGCCGGCGCCATCCTGATGACCCAGGTCTATGCCCGCGCGCGCTCGTTCTATTACCTGATCGTGGTGTCGCCGGTGCTGACGCCGGGCGTCATCATCGGCATTTCCACCGTGATCTTCTGGCGCGAGATGACCGGCGCCACCGGCACGCGCTTCCTCTATGACGGCACGCTGATGACCGTGGTGGCGCAGGCGAGCTTCATCTCGGCCTATACCATGCTGATCTTCCTGGCGCGGCTGCAGCGCTTCGACCGCGCCCAGGAGGAAGCAGCGCTGGATCTCGGCGCCAGCCATCCGCAGGTGTTCCTGCATATCCTGCTGCCCTTCATGCGGCCGGCGATCCTGTCGGCGGCGGCGCTGGCCTTCCTGTCGTCCTTCGAGAACTACAACACCACCACCTTCTCGATCCTGGCCGACAAGACGCTGACCACCGTGCTGGCCGGCCGGGTGCGCCAGGGCACCACCCCTGCGATCAGCGCGCTGGCGGTGCTGATCATCGCCGTTACCCTGCTGGGCGCCATCGCCTACGAGCTGGTGAAACGCCGGGAAGAGGCCGCCAAGGCCGCCCGCCTGCGGCTCGCCCAGCAGGAAGATGACCGCAGTCTGACCGGAAACCGGGCTTCCGCGGCGAACTGACCGGCAACACCGCCCGCCCGGCATTGACGCCGCCCCGGCAGGTTCTTAAGTCTGGTCCCATGATCCAGGAAATGAGCCAGCGCAGCCGCGACATCCTGCGGCTTGTGGTCGAGACCTATATGACGACCGGAGAGCCGGTCGGCTCGCGCTTCCTGTCGAAAAAGCTCGAACACCGGCTGTCGCCGGCCAGCATCCGCAACACCATGGCCGATCTGGAAGAGGCCGGGCTGCTCTACGCGCCGCATACTTCGGCCGGCCGCCTGCCGACCGAAAGCGGCCTGCGGCTGTTCGTCGACGGCCTGCTGCAGATGGGCGACCTGACACAGGACGAGCGCAGCTCCATCGAGGGCCGCGTCGCCGCCTCGAACCGCGGCTTCCAGGAAGTGCTGTCCGAGGCCACCGGCGTGCTGTCGGGCCTGTCGGGCCATGCCGGCCTGGTGGTGGCGCCCAAGGTGGACACGCCGCTGCGCCATGTGGAATTCGTGCCGCTGGGTCCGGGCAAGGCGCTGGTGGTGATGGTCTCCGACAACGGCCAGGTCGAGAACCGCATGCTGGATATCCCGAGCGGCTTCACGCCCGAAGCGCTGGCCGAAGCGGGGCAGTTCCTGTCGCAGCGCCTGAAAGGCCGCACCATCGGCACCGGGCGCAGCGAGATCCTGAACGAACTGGAGCAGCGCCGCGCCGAACTGGATCAGCTCTCGGCCCGCGTGGTGGAAGCCGGCCTGGCGGTCTGGGGCGGCGAGCCCGAGCGCGGCACCCTGATCGTGCGCGGCAGCGCCAACCTGCTGGACGACGTGGCGGCCATCGCCGATCTCGAGCGCATCCGCAATCTGATGGAAGAGCTGGAGAATACTGAGGAGATGCTGCGGCTGATCGAACTCACCCAGGGCGGCGAGGGCGTGCGCATCTTCATCGGCTCGGAAAACACCCTGTTCCGCCGCGCCGGCTGTTCGCTGATCGTGGCGCCGCTGCAGAACCAGCAGCAGCGCATCGTCGGCGCCATCGGCGTGATCGGGCCGACCCGGATGAATTATGCCCGCGTGGTGCCCATGGTGGACTTCACCGCCCAGGTGGTCGGGCGGCTTCTCGGTTAAAAAACGGCGGATTATACGCCCACCCCTTTTAAACCGGCCCAATCATCCGTATATCCGGGCCTTCGCATATGCAGGGGCCTCTAACGAGACGCCAAGATGAGCCAGAACGACAACGACCGTATCGAACCCACGCTGCACACCGGCACCCAGTCCGGTGCCGCGCCGCAGAATACCGCTGCCGATTCCGCTGCCGCGCCCGACGACCAGTTCGCCAGGGTGCAGGCCGAGGCCGCCGAGCTGAAGGACCGCCTGCTGCGCCAGGCCGCCGATACGGAAAACCTGCGCAAGCGCCTGGACCGTGAGAAGGAAGACGCGATCAAGTTCGCCTCGGCCAAATTCGCCAAGGATATCCTGAGCGTGGCCGACAACCTGCGCCGCGCCCTGGAGAATGTGCCGAAAGCCGAAGCCGAGGCCAGCGAGCCGGTGCGCAACCTGGTGGCCGGCATCGAGGCGACCGAGCGCGAGCTGCTGAACGTGTTCGAGCGCCATGGCATCGCCCGCATCGATCCCAAGGGCCAGCGCTTCGACCCCAACCTGCATCAGGCGATGTTCGAGATCGAAGACCCGAGCGTGGCCAGCGGCACAGTGCTGCAGGTGATCGCCGCAGGTTACGTGCAGCAGGGTCGCCTGCTGCGCGCCGCCATGGTCGGCGTCTCCAAGGGCGGGCCGCAGCCCGATGCCCAGGCCGGCCAGACGGTCAACACGCAGGCGTAGTTCTTTCGCCGGCTTTTCCCGCACCCGCTGCTAACGATTGCGTCTGTCGTCACACCACTCGACAAATCGCGGCAAACATCCGCGATTGTCAAAAAAACGCAATCTGCCTGACCGATAGTCGCCCGGTGAAACCGGGGGACGGCAGTGGATATGTTCACATCCGAGGCGCTTGAGACGATCGGCACGGTTGCCGTGCCCTTGCCGCCTGTGTCGGCCACCATGCGCTGCGAGGATGTCGACCGCCGCTTCCAGGGCGATCCTGATCTCGGCGCGCTGGCGGTGGTGGACGGCACGCGGCCCGTCGGCCTCATCAACCGCTACGATCTGATCACGCAGCTCTCCCGCGATTACGGCCGCGCGCTCTATGCCAAGAAGCCGGTGGCCGACCTGATGGACCGCAATCCGCTGATCGTGGATGCCAGCATCAGCGTCGACAAGCTGGAGAGCCTGATCGCCGACGAGCATCAGAGCGCGCTTTTGCGCGGCTTCATCGTCACCCGCAGCAACCGCTATTACGGCGTCGGTACGGCGCTGTCGCTGCTGCAGCTCGGCATGGCGCGCAGCGAGCGCCGCAACCGCGCGCTCGACCGCGCCCGCCAGCAGGCCGAGGAAGCGTCACTGAGCAAGACGCGTTTCCTGGCCAATATGAGCCACGAATTGCGCACGCCGCTGAATGCCATCATCGGTTTCGCCGAGATCATCCATAAGGAAATCTTCGGCCCGCTGGGCAACACCCGCTATGGCGAATACGTCAACGACATCCTGTCCAGCGGCCAGCATCTGCTGGGCCTGATCAACAACATCCTCGACATGTCGAAGATCGAAAGCGGCAGCTGGCGTATCCAGCCGGAAATGACCGATCCGGTGGAAATCATGGAAGCCTGCATCCGCACCTTCCGCGAACGCGCCGAAGGCCGCGGCGTGTTCATCTCCATGGCCGTCGATGCCCGGTTGTTCGAGGGCTTCGTCGACCGCCAGGCGCTGCGGCAGATCCTGCTCAACCTGATTTCCAATGCGGTGAAATTCACCCCAAGCGGCGGCCGTATCGAGGTCGGCGCGAAGCCGGCCGACACCGGCGGCTTCCATATCTGGGTCAGCGATACCGGCATCGGCATCGCGCCCGAGCATATCCCCACCGTGCTGGCGCCCTTCGGCCAGGTGGAAAACGACCTGACCCGGCAATACGAAGGCACCGGCCTCGGCGTGCCGCTGGTGAAATCCCTGATCGAGATGCATGGCGGGCGCTTCGAGATTCACTCCGTGCCGGGTGAAGGCACCACCATCCGCGCCCTGTTCCCGCCGCCGCCCGGCGAAGCGCAGGCCGGCGGCGTCATGGCGGCGCTGACGGGCGGGTCACCCGCCGCAAGGTGAGATTGATGCGGCCGCCGCCGGGCAGCAGGCGGCTGGTACCCGGCATCACCCGGTCGATACCGTGATAGGCCAGCCGCGCGGCGCCGCCCAGCACCAGCACATCGCCCGATGCCAGCTTGAAGGATCGCGTCGGATCTTTCCGCGCCGTACCGCCGAGGCGGAACAGCGCATCGTCGCCCAGCGAGATCGACACCACGGGCGCCGTCATCGCCGCCTCGTCGCGATCCTGGTGCAGGCCCATCTTCGCCTGCCCGTCATAGCGGTTGATCAGGCAGCATTCCGGTGCATGGTCGTAATCGGCCACCGCCCACCAGATCGAGAGAATCTCGTCCGGGATCGCCGGCCAGGCCTGGCCGGTCTGCGGATGCTGCGGAATATAGCGGTAGCCGGCATCCTTGTCAGAATACCAGCCCAGGCTGCCGGCATTGCTCATCGCCACGCTCATCGCCTTGCCGGTTTTCGGCATCGTGGCGTGATAGGGCGGCGCGGCCTGCAGCAGCCCGAGCACGGCCTCGGTCAGAGCACGCTGGCGCGTCCGGTCGAGCAGACCGGGAAACAGGCGGAAACCATCAAGCGACTCGCGGGCGGGCATGCCCCTGAATCTGGCGCACGCCTGCCCGCTGTCTAGCCTCAGGCCAGGTCGGCCGACTGGATGCGCTTGACGCCGGCAGTCTTCATGGCGGTCCAGGATTTCGCCAGCGAGCCCTGCGCGTCGATGCCACGGCAGGCATCCTCGATCACATAGGTCTCGAAGCCCTGCTTGCGCGCATCCATGGCCGTCCAGGCGACGCAGAAATCGGTGGCGAGGCCGACCACGAAGACGCGCTTGATGCCGCGCTGCTTGAGATAGCCGCCCAGCCCCGTCGTGGTCTTGCCATCGGCCTCCATGAAGGCCGAGTAGCTGTCGACATCCTTGTGGTAGCCCTTGCGGATCACCAGCTGCGCATGCGGGATGGCGAGATCCTTCACCAGCGAGGCGCCTTCGGTGCCCTGCACGCAATGGTCGGGCCACAGCACCTGGCTGCCATAGGGCAGCTTCACGGCTTCAAAGGGCTTCTTGCCCGCATGCTGCGAGGCAAACGACACATGGTCGGCGGTATGCCAGTCCTGGGTCAGCACCACATTCTGGAAGCCCTTGGCGATCTTGTTGATCAGCGGCACGATCACATCGCCCTCCTTCACCGCCAGGCTGCCGCCCGGCACGAAGCAGTTCTGCACATCGACCACGATCAGCACGCTCTTGCCGCCGGCCGAAACCTTGCCGGCCGCAAAGGCTATGCCGCTCGATCCCAGCAGCCCGGCCGAGAGCGCCGCTCCACCCAGACCCATCATCATCTGACGCCGATTGACCATGACGCACCCCCGCGTTTGTTGCTTGGCTGGGCCTAGCAAACGCCGTTTGTATGTAGACGTCCAATGCTTTTTTCGCTGCCCGGTTTTTCGGCGGACTGCCCGCGGCGTCAGCCGTTTTTGCGCGCCATCCGCCAGGAATGCCCGCTGTAAACGAACAGCGCGCCCCAGATGCAGGCAAAGGCGACGGCATGCACCATGGTGAAGGCCTCGCCCCACAGCAGCACCGCCAGCAGGAACTGCAGACTCGGCGACAGATACTGCAGCAGGCTCATGGTGGCGACGCTGAGCCGCCGCCAGCCGGCCGCGAACAGCACCAGCGGCGCCGCCGTCACCGGACCGGCCAGCAGCAGCAGGACATGCGTCCAGCCATCGGCAACGCCAAACGTGCCGGTCCCTGCCGCGCCGAGCCAGAACAGGTAGCCCAGCGCCACGGGCAGCAGCACCATGGTCTCGACGGTCAGGCCGATCAGGCTGTCGACGGGGAAGCGCTTGCGCAGCAGGCCGTAGAACCCCCAGGTGGCGGCGATCATCAGCGACAGGTAGATGGCCGAGTCGGCGGTGCCGACCAGCAGCACGGCGACGCCCAGGCCGGCCAGGCCGAAGGCGCCCCACTGCACGCGGTCCATGCGCTCCTTCAGCACCACGCGGCCGAGCAGCACGGCGAACAGCGGATTGATGTAATAGCCCAGGCTGCAGGCCATCACCTGGTTGCGGTCGATCGCCCAGACGAAGATCAGCCAGTTGATCAGCAGGAACACCGCCGTGCCGGCCAGCACCAGGCGTAACTTTGGCGTAAACAGCACCCGCAGCCATTCGGCCCGTTTGCCAAAGGCCAGCACCAGCCCCAGGCAGAGCAGGCAGGACCACAAAACCCGATGGGCGTTGAGTTCCAGCGTGGGCACCCCGGCGGCGCCGGCGGCCTTGAAATAAATGGGTGAAATTCCCCAGAGAAAATAACCACCTAGACCGCAGGCCACGCCGGCCCAGAGGCCAGGCGCGGCAGCCGGGGGCATGGCAGTGGTCGGGGGGACGGGCGGAATCGGCGCGGCGGTACTCTTGGACATCGGTTCCAGGGGGTCTTTCAGGGTTTCCTCGGTCAGGGCCGGCGGCCGGAAAACCCCGGCTGCGCCCTGTTTTTCTGGACATTTTTTCGGTCCACCCGTTGCGGGACGGGGGGGCTCCTCTTACATACCCCGCGAACGCTTGAACCAAAAGGGGTCCGCCCCGGCGCTTCCTGCCGAAGGCCGTCTCGGATCGCCGCATAAAGGAGTGAGACTATGGCCAAAGTCATTGGCATCGACCTGGGTACCACCAATTCCTGCATCGCCATCATGGATGGCAAAAATCCGAAAGTGATCGAGAACGCCGAAGGCGCGCGCACCACGCCGTCGATGGTTGCCTTCTCCAAGGACGGCGAGCGCCTCGTCGGCCAGCCGGCCAAGCGCCAGGCGGTCACCAATCCGGAAAACACGCTCTTCGCCGTGAAGCGCCTGATCGGCCGCGCCTACAGCGATGACGCGACCCGCCGCTTCACCGAAATGGTCCCCTACAAGGTGGCCAAGGGCGACAACGGCGACGCCTGGGTGGAAGTCCAGGACAAGAAATACAGCCCGAGCCAGGTCTCGGCCTTCATCCTGCAGAAGATGAAGGAAACCGCCGAGAGCTTCCTCGGCGAGACCGTCACCCAGGCCGTCATCACCGTGCCGGCCTACTTCAACGACGCCCAGCGCCAGGCGACGAAAGACGCCGGGCGAATCGCCGGCCTTGAAGTGCTGCGCATCATCAACGAGCCGACGGCTGCGGCGCTGGCCTATGGCCTCGACAAGACCAGCGACGGTAAGAAGATCGCCGTCTACGATCTTGGCGGCGGCACCTTCGACGTCTCGATCCTGGAGATCGGCGACGGCGTCTTCGAAGTGCGCTCGACCAACGGCGACACCTTCCTCGGCGGCGAAGACTTCGATCTGCGCATCGTCGACTATCTGGCGACCGAGTTCAAAAAAGAGCAGGGCATCGACCTGCGCAACGACCGTCTGGCGCTGCAGCGCCTGAAGGAAGCCGGCGAAAAGGCCAAGATCGAGCTGTCGTCGGCGACGCAGACCGAAATCAACCTGCCCTTCATCACCGCCGATGCCTCGGGTCCGAAGCATCTGGTGATGAAGCTGACCCGCGCCAAGCTGGAAGCCCTGGTCGATGACCTGATCCAGCGCACCGTCGAGCCCTGCAAGAAGGCTCTGAAAGACGCCGACCTGTCGGCCGGCGATATAGACGAAGTGGTGCTGGTCGGCGGCATGAGCCGCATGCCCAAGGTCATTGAGGTGGTGAAGCAGCTGTTTGGCCGCGAGCCGCACAAGGGCGTCAACCCGGATGAAGTCGTCGCCATCGGCGCCGCCATCCAGGCCGGCGTGCTGCAGGGCGACGTCAAGGACGTGCTGCTGCTCGACGTCACGCCTCTCTCGCTCGGCATCGAGACGCTGGGCGGCGTGTTCACCAAGCTGATCGAGCGCAACACCACCATCCCGACCAAGAAGAGCCAGGTCTTCTCCACCGCCGAGGACAACCAGGGCGCGGTGACGATCCGGGTCTTCCAGGGCGAGCGCGAGATGGCCGCCGACAACAAGATGCTGGGCCAGTTCGACCTGGTCGGCATCCCGTCGGCGCCGCGCGGCGTGCCGCAGATCGAGGTCACCTTCGACATCGACGCCAACGGCATCGTGCATGTCTCGGCCAAGGACAAGGGCACCGGCAAGGAACAGCAGATCCGCATCCAGGCCTCGGGCGGTCTCTCGGAAGACGACATCAAGAAGATGGTGCGTGACGCCGAGGAGAATGCCGCCGAAGACAAGAAGCGGCGCGAAGCTGTGGAAGTGAAGAACCAGGCCGAAGCCCTGATCCACACCACCGAGAAGACCATCGCCGATCTGGGCGACAAGGCTCCGGTTGCTGAAAAGACCGAAGCCGAAGCCGCCATCGTCGAGCTGAAGAAGGCGATCGAGGAAAACGACAGCGACGGCATCAAGGCCAAGGCGACAAGCCTGAGCCAGATCGCCATGAAGCTGGGCGAGGCCCTGTACAAGAGCCAGGAAACGGCCGGCGGCGATGCCGGTCAGCCTGGCAGCGAACAGCCGGCCGGCGCCTCGGCCGAACCGAAAAAGGAAGACGGCATCGTCGATGCCGACTTCGAAGAAGTGAAAGACGACAAGAAAAAGAAGTAACACCGGGCAACCGGAGAGCCGGGCGCCGCCAACCATGCGGCGCCCGGTTTCGCTTACGGGGCCATATGGCCTGTGGGGAATGGGCCTGAGCCCGGGACTGATTGAATGGCGAAGCGCGATTATTACGACGTCCTTGGCGTTGCGAAGACCGCCAATGCGGAAGACCTGAAAAAGGCTTTCCGCAAACTGGCGATGCAGCATCATCCCGACCGCAATCCGGGCGATGCCGAAGCCGAGCACAAGTTCAAGGAAGTCAGCGAAGCCTACGAAATCCTCAAAGACGACCAGAAGCGCGCGGCCTATGACCAGTATGGCCATGCCGCCTTCGAGGGCGGCCGTGGCGGCGGGCCGGGCGGCGGCGGCTTCGACTTCACCTCCTTCTCCGACATCTTCGACGACCTGTTCGGCGAGTTCATGGGCGGCGGCGGCCAGCGCGGCGGACGCGGCAATGCCAATCGCGGCTCGGATCTACGCTACAATCTCGAAATCACCCTGGAAGACTGCTATCGCGGCAAGGCGGCGCAGATTCGCGTGCCGACCTCGATCTCCTGCGAGTCCTGCGACGGCTCGGGCGCCGAGGCCGGCGCGCAGCCGATCGCCTGCCCGACCTGCAAGGGCCATGGCAAGGTGCGCGCCCAGCAGGGCTTCTTCACCATCGAACGCGCCTGCCCCACCTGCGGCGGCGCCGGCCGCGTGATCGAGAAGCCCTGCAAGGTCTGCGGCGGCGCCGGTCGCGTGCACAAGGAAAAGACCTTGAGCGTCGACATCCCGCCGGGCGTGGATGAAGGCAACCGCATCCGCCTGTCCGGCGAGGGCGAGGCCGGCATCCGCGGCGGCGCGGCCGGCGACCTCTATGTCTTCCTCAGCGTGCAGCCGCACCGGCTGTTCCGCCGCGAGGGCCAACATCTGCATTGCCGCGTGCCGGTCTCGATGACCACGGCGGCGCTGGGCGGCAGCGTGGAAGTGCCGACGCTGGACGGCGGCAAGGCCCGCATCACCATTCCCGAAGGCAGCCAGACCGGCAAGCAGTTCCGCCTGCGCGGCAAGGGCATGCCCTCACTGCAGCAGTCGGGCTTCGGCGCCGGCCATGGCGACCTCTATATCCAGGTGATGGTGGAAACGCCGGTCAAGCTGAGCAAGCAGCAGCGCGAGCTGCTGGAACAGTTCGCCAAGCTGGACGGCGAAGTCAGCAGCCCGGAAAGCACCGGCTTCTTCGACAAGGTGAAGGAGATGCTCGGCGGCAAGGCCGAGTAAGCGGGGCCGAGTAGCCCCTCGCCTTTTGCCCTGCTAGACTGCCGGCCTGTTTCGCCAGTCTGCACGGGGAAGTCTCATGTCCGCAGTTCGCATCGGCATCGTCGGCATTGCCGGCCGCATGGGCCAGGCCATGGTGCGCGAGATCGCCGCCACGCCGGGCGCCGAACTCGCCGGCGGCACCGAGCGCCCCGGTTCTGAATTCCTCGGCAAGGATCCCGGCCTGATCGCCGGCAGCGGCGCCACCGGCGTGGCCATCATCGACGATGCCGCCCAGATGTTCGGCACCGTGGATGCCGTGCTGGATTTCACCATCCCGGCGCTGCTGCCGCAGCATGCGGCTTTGGCGGCCCAGGGCAGGACCGGCTATATCGTCGGCACGACGGGACTGGAGCCCGAGCATTTCGAGGCGCTGAACAAGGCCGCGCATCACTGCGCCGTGGTGCAGAGCTACAACATGAGCCTGGGCGTCAACCTGCTGGCCGGCCTGACCCGCCAGGTGGCGGCCTCGCTCGGCGAGGACTGGGATATCGAGATCGTCGAGATGCATCACCGCATGAAGGTGGATGCGCCATCGGGCACCGCCATCATGCTGGGCGAGATGGCAGCCCTCGGCCGCGGCAAGCCGCTGGAACAGATCGCCGACCGCGGCCGCGACGGCATCACCGGCGCCCGCAAGAAGGGCGATATCGGTTTTGCGGCGCTGCGCGGCGGCAATGTCGCTGGCGAGCACAGCGTAATCTTTGCCGCCGACAACGAACGCATCGAGCTGACCCACAAGGCGACCGACCGTGGCATCTTCGCGCGTGGCGCGGTGCGCGCGGCGATGTGGACCAAGGGCAAGGCGCCGGGCTTCTACCGCATGGCCGACGTGCTGGGGCTTTAACGGCCGGACTGTTTGCGGCTCAGGCAGTTTCCAGCGGCCGTAATCCGGCATCAGGCGGCTGACGCCAGCGCCACAGCGCCTCACGCAGCGCTTCCGCCAGCACCCGGCGTTCGTGGGGGCTGAGGAAGGCACCCAACGTCAGCGCCCGGCCATGGCTCCAGACCCGTAGTTTCGCGCTGTCATCCTCGTCATCGCATTCGACCCGCAGCCAATAGGGCTGCAGGCGCCAGATCTTCTCGCGGCCATTCAGGTCGGTGCGGCGGACCACCAGCGCCTCGCGCTCCAGCCGGATATATTCCCGCGCCCGGGCCTGGCGATAGCTGTATTTGAAGGCGAGCCAGACCAGCACGATATCGGCGCCGCAGAAGGCGAAGATCGGCCAGGCACCGAGCAGCCAGAAGGCCAGGCCGGCGGCGAAATTCACCAGCGCGACAAAGGTGATGAGGATGATGAAGCCGCGCGGCCCGAGCGAGCGGTGCGGCTTCAGCATGATCTCGAAAACCGGCGGTTCGGCGGCCTGCGGCGTCTGCATGGGCCGCAGGCTAGCGCCAGCGGACCAATCCGCCAAGCGAAAGCCGAATGGATCGCCCGTGACCCCTGCCCCCACCTCGATTATACTCGTGAAATCAACACCTTCAGGACCCTGCCCGCCATGACCAGCCTTGCCCCGACCGTTACGCTTGCCGATGTGCGCGCCGCCGCCGAGCGCATCCGCGGGGCCGTGGCGGAAACGCCCTGCCAGCATTCGCGCACGCTGTCGGACCTGACCGGGGCGCAGGTCTGGCTGAAATTCGAGAACCACCAGTTCACGGCGAGCTTCAAGGAGCGCGGCGCGCTGAACAAGCTGCTGCAGCTCTCCGAGGCCGAGCGCAAGCGCGGCGTGATTGCCATGTCGGCCGGCAACCATGCCCAGGGCGTGGCCTATCATGCGGGGCGTCTGGGGATTCCCGCCACCATCGTGATGCCGAAGATCACGCCCTTTGTGAAAATCCGCCATGTGCGCGCCTTCGGCGCCCAGGTGGTGCTGGAAGGCGAGACGCTGGCGGAATCCGCCGAGAAGGCCCATGCGCTGGCGGCCGAACAGAATCTGGTCTTCGTGCATCCCTATGACGATCCCGCCATCATCGCCGGCCAGGGCACGGCGGTGCTGGAGATGCTGCAACAGGCGCCGAGCATCCAGGACCTGCTGGTGCCGGTCGGCGGCGGCGGGCTGATCGCCGGCATCGCCACCGCGGCGAAATCGCTGAAGCCCGATCTGCGCATCTTCGGTGTCGAAGGCGAGCTTTACACCGCGATGTACCAGCAGATGCACAATCTTCCCGTCAGTGTCGGCGGCATCTCGATTGCCGAGGGCATCAGCGTGCGCGATATCGGCCATGCGCCGATGGATGTGGCGCGCCGCCTGGTGGACGACGTGCTGATCGCGCGCGAGGCCGATATCGAACGCGCCATCGTGGCGCTGGTGGAGATCGAGAAGACCGTGGCCGAGGGCGCAGGTGCTGCCGGCCTCGCCGCGCTGATGACCCAGCCGGAACGGTTCCGCGACCGCCATGTGGGCGTGGTGATCACCGGCGGCAATATCGATACCCGCCTGCTGGCCAGCATCCTGATGCGCGGCCTGGTGCGCGACGGCCGGCTGGCCCGCATCATCGTCACCACCGACGACGCGCCGGGCCGGCTGGCGAAAGCCTCCGGCGTGATCGGGGCGGCGGGCGTGAATATCGTGGAGGTGGCGCATCAGCGCCTGTTCACCCTGGCCTCGGCCAAATCGACCGAGATCGAGTTTGTGGTGGAAGCCCGCGACCGGGCGCATCTGGAAGACCTGCTGAAGGCGCTGGCCGCCGCCGACCTGCGCGCCAAGATCGCCGAGGCGGACTGACCTTTCCGTTAGGGCATATTTGCCCGCTCCCGCAAAACCCGGCTATCCTCCCGGCAAAGATAACAGGAGGAAGCCATGGCCCGCGTAGCCAACAAAGTCGCGCTGATCACCGGCGGTGCGTCCGGTCTGGGGAAAGCCACGGCCGAGCTGCTGGCGGCCGAAGGCGCGAAAGTCGCCATCGCCGACCGCAACCTGGATGGCGCCCGCGAAGTCGCCGACAAGATCGGCAAGAACGCCATCGCCATCAGCCTGGATGTCACCAGCGAGCAGCAGTGGATCGCGGCGCTGGATGTGGTGGACGCCGCGTTCGGCAAGCTGAACGTGATGGTGCATTCCGCCGGCGTCGGCGTGATGAAAAGCGTGGAAGACATCAGCGTCGAGGAATGGCATTTCGTGCATAACGTGAACCTGCACGGCCCCTTCCTCGGCATCAAGCACGGCCTGCCGCGCATGAAGGCCCATGCGCCGGGCTCGATCATCATCATCTCGTCGGTCTCGGGAATCATCGCCGGCCATAACATGTCGGCCTACAACACCTCGAAGGCCGCGGCCCGCATGCTGGCCAAGACCACGGCGCTGCATTGCGCCAAGCGCAAATACGACATCCGCTGCAACTCGGTGCATCCCACCTTCATCGACACGCCGATGGTGCAGAGCATGATCTATGCCGGCGGCGACCCTGAGGAGCGCCGGCGCAAGCTGGAGGCGCAGGTGCCGCTCGGCCGTCTGGGCGAGCCGATCGACGTCGCCAACTGCATCCTCTATCTGGCCTCGGATGAATCGAAATTCGTCACCGGTACGGAATTCGTGCTGGATGGCGGCATTACCGCGCAGTAACTGCCTGGCGAGCCAACCGGGGTGACGGCGCCCTGTGGCCGCCGTCACGCAGAAGCATCTGGTCAGCGCTGGCGACGCGCGGCATAGTAAGACGCATGGATTCTGCCGCCCATCCTGAATCGCCCGCCATCCTAGTGATCGTTCACCAGGAAAGCTCCGATCCGGGCCGCATCGGCGAGATGCTGCGCAGCCGCGGCTACCACCTCGACATCCGCCGGCCCTGCCTGGGTCAGGAGCTGCCCGGCAGCATGGACAACCATGCCGGCTGCGTGGTGTTCGGCGGGCCGATGTCGGCCAATGACGATCATCTGGATTTCATCCGCCGCGAGCTGGAGTTCATCCCCAAGGCGGTGGCGAGCGGCAAGCCCTATCTGGGCGTCTGCCTCGGCGCCCAGCTGCTGGCGCGCGCCGGCGGCGCCAAAGTGGCGCCGCATCCCGATGGCTGGCACGAGATCGGCTATTACCCGGTGAAGGCGACACCGAAAGGCCGCGCGCTGTTTCCCGAACAGCTGCATATCTTCCAGTGGCATGGCGAGGGTTTCGAGCTGCCGCGCGGCGCCGTGCGGCTGGCCGCCACCGGCTGGTTCCCCAACCAGGCCATGCGCATCGGCAACACCGCCTTCGGCCTGCAGTTCCACCCGGAAGTGACGCCGGTCGTGATGGAACGCTGGGCCAAGATGGCCGGCCATCGCCTGGTGCTGCCGGGCGCGCAGGCGCGCGACCTGCTGCGCGCCAACTGCGCCAAATACGATGCCGGCATCGCCGCCTGGCTGGACGGCTTCCTCACCCGCTGGCTGGATACCCGCTCAGGCGTCACGCACAAGAACCGCGGCAAAGAAGCCGTCGGTGCCATGGCGGCCGGGTGACAGACTGAGATAGGGTCCCGGCACCGGACAGGCACCGCCAATGGCCTCGGCCCAGGCCTGGGTCACCGACACGATCCTGAACTCCGGATGGCGCTTCATGAAGGCGTCGACCTGGTCCTCGTTCTCCGGCTTCAGCACCGAACAGGTGACATAGACCAGGCGGCCGCCGGGCTGCACCAGTTTAGCGGCGCGATCCAGAATCTCGGCCTGACGCGGCACCAGCTCGTCGAGGTCGCGCTGCTCCAGCCGCCATTTGGCATCCGGTTTGCGCCGCCAGGTGCCACTGCCGGTGCAGGGTGCATCGACCAGCACGCGGTCGGCCTTGCCGGCCTGACGCTTGAGCCATTTGGTTTCCAGCTCGCGCGTCTCGGCATTGTGCACGCCGGCGCGACGCAGCCGCAGCTTGGCCTGAGTGAGGCGGCCGACATTCACATCCATCGCCACCAGGCGGCCGTTGTTCTTCATCGCCGCCGCCAGCACCAGCGTCTTGCCGCCGGCGCCGGCGCAGAAATCGACGACGAATTTCGCGTCTTTCGCATCGACCAGCTGGGCGGCGAGCTGCGAGCCCTCGTCCTGCGGCTCGACCAGGCCGTCGGCATAGCTTTGGGTGTTGTTGGCATAGGCGCGCGGCGACAGCCGCAGCCCCATCGGTGAGAAAGGCGTCGGCTGACTCTGCAGCCCTTCCGACTGCAGACGGGCGCTGGCCGCCGGCCGCGTGGTCTTCAGGATATTGACGCGCAGATCCAGCGGCGCCGGGCGCAGCATCGCCGCCAGTTCCAGTTCCAGATCGGCGCCGAAACGCTGCTTGAGCAGCGGCATGATCCATTCGGGTACGCTGGCGCGCGCCGACTGCGGCATGTCGGGATGTTCCAGCGTATGGCCTTCCAGCCGGCGCAGCAGCGCCTCGATGGCGTCATCGGGCGGGAACAGCGGCAGCAGGCCATCGGTCTTGGCGCCCATCTGCAGGATGCGATAGGCGGCCAACCGCAGATGATTGTCGGGCGGCAGCGCGGTTTTCCCCTGCGTGATCCACCAGTCAATACGGCCGCGCAGGCGCAGCACATCCTCGCTCAGCTGGATCAGCGCATCGCGCTCGGCTTCGTCGAAGCCGCGATGATGCTCGCGCATCCATTTATGGCGCACGCGGTCGGCCGGCTCGCGGCTGGACGAGATCGCGTCCAGCAGGGCGATGGCGCCCTCGGCCACCTTGCGGCTGCCCATCGGTCGCAGGTTGCTGGTGCGGGCCGGTTTGCCGGCGCGCTCCGGACGATCCGGGCGGAAGGCCGAGCGCTCTTCCCAGCGGCCCCGCTCTCCATGGCCCCGCTCTCCATGGCCACGGTCTTCGCGGCCCCGGTCTTCGCGACGCGGACGCTCGTCGCGGGTCTCGCGTTCACCACGGCCATCATCGCGGGCGGCGCGGGCGGGCTTGCCGCCGAAACTGCGGCCGCCCGGATGACGGTCGTCGGGATGGCGCGTATCGGGCTTGGGCCGTTTCTGCGGCCGGTCGGTGCGGTGGCCGTCGGTGCGCGGCTCTTCCACGGCACGCTGCGGCGCGGGTCGCTCCGGGCGGCGGTCGGGCTTCTGGCCCGGTTTGCCGCCGGGTTTGAAGCTGGCCGCTTTGGCGCCGGGCTTGAACCCGGCCTTGGCGCCAGGTTTTGCACCGGGCTTGCCGGGACGATCCTTGGCAGGCCGGCCCTCGGCGGAACGGCTGGCGGACGGACGAGCAGAAGCCGGGCGACCGGAGGACGGGCGGCTCGAAGACGGGCGGCCGGACGGAGGGCGACCAGAGGGCGGACGGGGCACGGCGAGGCTCTGTGTTGGGAAATTATGGCCCTGTCATAGGCCCGGGGCGGCTCCGCCACAAGCATCTATGCCGGCGGGCGCCCCATGCTAAGCTGGCGGCAACCTTTCCCCTTAACCCGTGTTCATCCCATCGTGACTGCCTCCCCTCGCCCGCGCAGCGGCTACCGCCTGGCCGACCTGACTTGGACCGAAGCCGCCGACCTGCTGGGCGACAATTTTCCGGTTGTGATCCCCATTGGCGCGGCGAGCCGGGCCCATGGGCCGCATCTGCCGCTGGGCACCGACCGGCTGGTGGCGGAGGCCGTGGCCGAGCGGCTGCTGGCCAGCCTGCCGGTGCTGGTGGCGCCCAATATCGGCCAGGGCTTCCATCCGGCCTTCATGGATTACCCGGGCAGCCAGCATATCGAGGCCGACACCTTCCAGGCGCTGGTGGTCGAGATCGTGGAAGGCTATCTGCGCCATGGCGCCGAACGCATCCTGATCCTCAACAACAGCATTGCCGCCGAAGCACCGCTGAAGCTGGCCGCCCAGACCATCCTGCAGCGCCACGGTATCCGCATCGCCACCGCCGATCTGCCGCGGCTGGGCAGCCAGATCGCCTCGACCGAGGACCTGGACGAGCGCGAGACCTCGCTGATGCTGGCGATTGCGCCGGCGCTGGTGCGGCTCGACCGCCTGGGCCAGACCGCGGACGAAGACGACGAAGACGACGGCCTGGCCGAGGAACCGCAGCTGTTCAGCCTGCGGCTGCCGATGCGCTTCACGCCGGAAGAACGCCCCGGCGGCCTGCTGAACCGCACCGGCACGACCGGCGATGCGAGCACGGCCACGGCGGAAAAAGGCGAGCAGCTGCTCGCCGCCATCGTCGACGAGATCACCGTCGATATGCGCCAGCTCTGGCCGGACCTGTAATTTTAAGAATTCAGACGATGCGCAGGTTGCGCGCGTTGTTGCGCAGCTTCAGATCGTTGACCGCGACTTCCATCACATTGATGGCGCGCTTCACTTCATCGAGCTGCGCCTTCATCTCAGTGATGTCGCTCTTGATGTCGCTCAGCTCGCCATAGGTGAGCTGCGAGGCGCGTTCATTCTCAGCAAAGAATTTGTTATAGGCGGCGAACTGCTTCTCGATGCCGCCCATGCGGGTTTCCAGCGTGATGCGGATCTGGCTGATGCGCTGTTCGAAATTGCCCAGATGCAGCAGCAGCCATGCGCCCAGCCAAAGCAGGATCACACCGCCACCCATCACATACAGCCAATCGTTCATGCATCACCTTCCGGTATCCGCGCTGCACCAGTATAGCTCCGGCGCGTTATCGCAGCGTAAACAGGATATAGGGTGAAAAGGTTTCCGCGCAATCGCAGGTTTTGCGTGGTTAACGGTCGCGCCGGGCCAGCGGACGGCCGCCGAACACCACCTGGCGAATCGGATTGAGGCCGACCTGATAGGCCAGTGCCGCCGGGCGTTCGATATCCCAGACCACGAAATCCGCCATTTTCCCGGTTTCGAGCGTGCCGACCCGGTCGGCCATCCCGAGCGCCCGGGCCGCCAGGCGGGTGACGCCGGCCAGCGCCTCGGCCGGGGTCAGGCGGAACAGCGTGCAGGCCATCGACAGCATCAGCAGGATGGAGGTCACCGGCGAGGTGCCGGGATTGCAGTCGGTGGAGATGGCGATGCCGACGCCATGGCGGCGCAAAAGCTCGATCGGCGGCAGCTTGGTTTCGCGCAGAATGTAATAGGCGCCGGGCAGCAGCACGGCGACCGTGCCGGCCTTTGCCATCGCCTGCACACCCGCTTCGTCCAGATGCTCCAGATGATCGGCGGACAGCGCCTGGAAGCCGGCAGCCAGCGCCGCGCCGTTCAGGTTGCTCAACTGCTCCGCATGCAGCTTCACCGGCAGGCTGGCGGCTTTCGCCGCCTCGAACACGCGCCGGGTCTGTGCCGGCGTGAAGCCGATATTTTCGCAGAAGGCATCCACCGCATCGGCAAGGCCCGCCGCCTTCGCCGCCGGAATGATCGTGTTGCAGACCAGATCGATATAGCCGTCGGCATCGTCGGCATATTCCGGCGGCAGCGCATGGGCCGCCAGCAGCGTGGTGGCGATGCGCACCGGATGCGTCTCGCCCATCCGGCGGGCGACGCGCAGGCATTTCAGTTCGTTGTCCAGATCGAGGCCGTAGCCGGACTTGATTTCCAGCGTGGTGACGCCTTCGGCCAGCAGCGCCCGCAGCCGCGGCAGGCTCTGGGCCAGCAGGGCGTCTTCGCTGGCACCGCGCGTGGCCGTGACGGTGGAGCGGATGCCGCCGCCAGCGCGCGCGATCTCTTCATAGGTGGCACCGTTCAACCGCAGTTCGAATTCATGGGCGCGGTTGCCGCCATAGACCAGATGGGTATGGCAATCGATCAGCCCCGGCGTGATCCAGCCGCCGCCGACATCATGCACGGCGGTATGGTGGCCGATGCCGGCGCCGGGCAGATCGGCGGCCGGGCCGATCCAGGCGATACGGCCGTCCTTCAGCGCGATGGCACCGTTCCGGATGGTGCCGAACCTGTCGTCGCTGCCTGTCTCGGCCATGGTGGCGATGTCGGCACCGCGCCAGACGCTGTCCCAGGTTTCGGCCATCTGTCTCTCGTCCATCCTTGTGGGTCGCAGGCTACTCGTCACTGACCAGGGCCGCCACTTTGGCATTCAGCAGGCTGGCCAGGTCCGTTGGCCTGAGCCGAACCTGCAGACCGCGCTGACCGCCATTCAGGTAGACGAGGTCATGCACCAGCGCGGCTTCCTCGATCGCGGTGGGCGCGGGTTTCTTCTGACCGAAGGGGCTGATGCCGCCGACGACATAGCCGGTCGCCCGCTCCGCATCGACAGGCTTCATCATCTGGGCCGACTTGCCGCTGAACACGGCAGCCAGCTTTTTCATCGAGACCTCGCGATCGGACGGCACCACCACGCAGACCGGCTTGCCATCGACCAGCGCCATCAGGGTTTTCAGCACCCGCTCAGGCCGCTCGCCCAGGGCTTCGGCGGCCTGGATGCCGACCTTGTCTGCGTCCGGGTCGTAGTCGTAGGTATGGACGGTGAACTGGGCGCCCTTCTGTTTCAGGAACAGGGTTGCGCGGGTGGTCTTCGACACGTCAGCCTCTTGCGTCTTTCGGAACGCGGCGGTTTCTGCCAACTTATATATACAAGTTGGGAGACCCCGTCATGCCTCGCTTCCTGCTGCGTCAGGCCCTGCTGCCCGATGGCTGGCGCACCGATGTGCTGGTCACTGTGGATGCCGCCGGCCTGATCGCCAGCGCCACCCCGGACTCGGCACCGGGCGATGCCGTCATTCTCGACGGTCCGGTACTGCCGGGCCTGGCCAACCTGCACAGCCATGCCTTCCAGCGCGCCATGGCGGGCCTTGCCGAACGGGCCGGGCCGGGTAATGACAGCTTCTGGACCTGGCGCGAGACCATGTATGGCTTCGCCGCGAAGCTGACGCCTGAGGATGTGGAAGTCATCGCCGGCCAGCTTTATGCCGAGATGCTGGAAGCCGGCTACACGGCGGTGGCGGAATTCCATTACCTGCATCATCAGCCGGACGGACAGCCCTATGCCGATCCGGCCGAACTGAGCCGTCGTGTGCTGGCTGCTGCCGATGCCAGCGGCATCGCGCTCACCCATCTGCCGGTGCTGTATCGCTATGGCGGCTTCGGTGCGAAAGACACACAGCCGCGCCAGACGCGGTTCCTGCATGACAGCGATGCCTATGCCGGGCTGCTGCAGGCACTGGCGCCGGCCTTTCGCAACCGGACCGACCGGCGGCTGGGGATTGCGCCGCATAGTCTGCGCGCCGTCTCGCCCGCGATGCTGCACGAGGCTATCGCGGCGCTGAGCCGCATCGATGCCGGCGCGCCGATCCATATCCATATCGCCGAACAGACGGCCGAAGTGGACGACTGCCTCGCCTGGTCGGGAAAACGCCCGGTGCAGTGGCTGCTGGACCAGGGCATGGTCGATGCGCGCTGGTGCCTGGTGCATGCCACCCATCTTGATGCCGATGAAACCCGGCGGCTGGCCATTTCGAAAGCCGTCGCCGGACTCTGCCCCACCACCGAAGCCAATCTGGGCGACGGGCTGTTTCCCGCCGTCGACTATCTGGCCGCCGGGGGCCGCATCGGCATCGGTTCGGACAGCCATATCAGCGTCGATGCGGCGGAAGAGCTGCGCTTGCTGGAATATGGGCAGCGGCTTATCTCACGCAACCGCAATGTGCTGACGGGCGGACCGGAGCGTTCGACCGGACGGCGGCTGTTCGATGCGGCCAGCGCCGGCGGCGCGCAAGCCATCGGCCAGCCGATGGGCGCGATCGCGCCGGGCCGCCGCGCGGATTTCCTGCTGCTCGACAGGGATGCGCCGGCCCTGATGGAAAAGCGCGGCGATGCCGTGCTGGATGCCTGGATCTTTGCCGGACAGCGGCGCGCAAGCATCAAAGACGTCTATGTCGCCGGCCACCGCGTGGTGGAGAACGGTCGCCATATCCGCGCCGCGGATTTCGCGGCCGCTTACGCAAAGACGTTACGACGCCTGATCCAGGAATGAGCGGCTGCCCGGCTCGCGGCAGAAGGCAATCAGGCGGCGCAGGAAGGCCTCGCCCTCGGCGACCTGGTTGAGTTCGATGAACTCGTCGGGCTTGTGTGCCTCGCGGATATTGCCCGGACCGCAGACCACGGCCGGCACGCCGCCGATATGGAAAATGCCAGCCTCGGTGCCATAGGACACCGCATGGGTCTGGTTCTGGCCGGCCAGCTTGAGCGCCAGGGTCTCGGCCGGATTGCCCTCGGCCGGCAGCAGCGCCGGCGCATAGGCCACCATCTCGGTGTCGATGCCGGTATTGGGCTGGATGCGCTGCATCTTCGGCACCAGCTCGTCCGCCGCATAGCGTTTCACGCGATCGAGGATGACGGTGTCATGCTCGGGCTTCACGCTGCGGATATCCCAGACCACCTTGCATTCTCGGGCCAGGATATTGCGCGCGGTGCCACCGTGGATCTCGCCCACCGTGATGGTGGTGTAGGGCGGCTCGAAGCGGTCGTTACGATGTTCGGGCTGCTGGTATTCCACCTGGATGCGGTTCATCTCGGCGATCAACTCGGCCGCCATCTGGATGGCGTTGACGCCCTGATGGGTGGCGGAGGAATGCGCCTCGAAGCCGCGCACCGTGGTGTTGCAAGCGCAGACGCTCTTATGCGCGTTGACCACCAGCATGTCGGTGGGTTCGCCGATGATGGCGAGCTTGGGCACCGGACCGCCGCGGTTGATGAATTCGACGATGCCGTGCACGCCGATGCAGCCGACTTCCTCATCGTAGGAAAAAGCGAAATGCAGCGGCACGCTGAGCGGCTTGGCCAGCATCTCGGGCAGCAGCGCCAGACAGAGCGCGATGAAGGTCTTCATATCCGAGGTGCCGCGACCGAACAGCCGGCCGTCTTTTTCGACGATCCTGAACGGATCGCTGGTCCAGGGCTGGCCGTCGACCGGCACCACGTCGGTATGGCCCGACAGCACGATGCCGCCGACATCTTTGGGACCAATCGTGGCGTAAAGGTTCGCCTTCTTGCCGGTGGCGTCGAAGATCTTGTCGCTGGCCACACCGTGCTGCGCCAGATAATCGGCGATGCAGTCGATCAGCTCCAGATTGGAGAGCCGGCTGGTGGTGTCGAAGCCGACCAGACGTGCGATCCAGTCGAGCGAGGCCTGTGAGGCGGGCGGTATCTGCGTCATGCTTCCGGTTTAGGGCCGGATGCCGGCGCGGTCAATCGTTGCCGCCACCCCGGCCGCCGCTGCCGATCATCGACAGGAATTCGTGCCGGGTGCGCGGGTCGTCGCGGAAGGCGCCCAGCATATGGCTGGTGACCATGGTAACGCCGTGTTTATGCACGCCGCGGGTGGTCATGCATTCATGGGCGGCCTCGATCACCACGGCCACGCCGCGCGGCTGCAGCACGGTCTGGAAGGTGTTGGCGATCTGGGCGGTCAGCTTCTCCTGGATCTGCAGGCGCTTGGCATAGACCTCGACCACGCGGGCGATCTTGGAGATGCCAACCACGCGCTTCTCGGGCAGATAGGCGACGTGGGCCTTGCCGATGATCGGGACCATATGATGCTCGCAATGGCTTTCCAGCCGAATGTCGCGCAGCACCACCATCTCGTCGTAGCCGTCGATTTCCTCGAAGGTGCGTTCCAGCAGCTTCACCGGATCTTCGCGATAGCCGCCGAAGAATTCCTCGTAGGAGCGCACCACGCGATCCGGCGTGCCGAGCAGGCCCTCGCGCTTCGGATCGTCGCCGGCCCAGCGGATCAACGTGCGCACCGCCTCTTCGGCCTGGGCGCGGGTCGGGCGATTGTCATCGTTGGCGCCGGCGGGCGGCTGTTTCGACAGACTGCTCACGATAAAACTCCTTGATGGGGACCGACCTGATACGCGGCCGACCCTGAACTGGATCAATACGGATGAAGGCCTGCGCGTCAGTTGACGCGCCGCGCCTCATGGGGGCTGTCGAGGGAGAAGGCCGGAATGGCGACATCGAACTGCTCGCCATTGTTGCTGACCATCTGGTAGGTGCCGACCATGAAACCGGACGGCGTCGGCAGCGGCGTGCCGCTGGTATATTCGAAACTGTCGCCCGGCCCGAGCACCGGCTGCTCGCCGACCACGCCGGGCCCGCGCACCTCCTGCACGCGGCCGCGCGCATCGGTGATCTTCCAGTAGCGGCTGCGCAGCTGCACGGTGTCCTGGCCGCTATTCTCGATCTTCACGTTATAGGCCCAGACGTAATAGCTCTCTTCCGGCGAGGACTGCTCGTCGAGATAGATGGGCTGAACCGTGACCGAAATGTCGTGCGTTGTCTGATTGTACATGGCCTGCAATCCCGCGCCGGGGCAGGCGCCTTCCTGAAATATTAGGAGCGAGGGCCGGAATGTCCAGCCGGCAGGCGGTGTTTACAGCCCGGAAACAGCAACGGCCGCCCCTTGCGGGGCGGCCGTGCCGGTAATGCTAAACCGCTGCTTACTTGCGCAGATAGATCTGGGCGTTGCGGTTTTCATCGTTGCGGACGCCGTCAGCCGTGGGGACGCGCGGCTTCTCTTCGCCGTTCGCAACCGTCTGGATGGCGCTCTGGGGGATGCCCTTCGAGCTCAGGTAGGACGCAACCGAGCCGGCGCGACGCTGCGACAGACGCTGGTTGTAGTCGTTCTTGCCCGAGCGATCGGCATTGCCTTCGATCCGCACGTTGGTCGAACCGGTGGCGCGGTAATCGGCGATGGCGCGATCAAGCACCTGCGCCGCAACCGGGCTGATATCCGACTTATCGAACGCGAAGAAGACGATGTAGGTCTCAGGCGCACGCGGAGCCGGGGCCGGCGCCGGAGCGGCAGCCATCGGAGCGGGGGCCGGAGCCGGAGCCGGAGCGGCAGCAGCCGGCATCGGCTTCGCCGGAGCGCCGAACTTGTAGGTCAGGCCCAGCATGACGGTGTGGTTGGAGTTGCCCGGCTCGACCTTGGCAACGGTATTGGTCGAGAGGCTGGCATCGCCCGTGTACATGTAGCGGTAGTCAGCCGAGAGCTGCCAGTTGCTGTCCAGCGCGTACCACGCACCGGCGATGCCCTGCACGCCCCAGGTGTTGTCCTGGTCGTCGCTGATCACGCCGCTGCGGGTCAGGCCGTTGGCCGAATAGCGCACCATACCGACACCGGCGCCCAGGTAGGGGCTCCAGCTGCTGTTCGGCATGAAGTCATACACACCGTTCAGGAACAGGGTGTAGGCGCGGAGGTCGCCGCCCGCATTGTCGGCACCCCAGTTGCGCGCGCCCAGTTCGCCTTCAGCGCGCCAGCCGCCACCGAAATCATAACCACCCTTCACGAGGCCGGCATAACCGGTGTCGAATTCGATATCGGGGGTTGCGATGTTCTTCACATCTGCGTCTTCAATCCAGGTAGCGCCAAGGCCGGCACCAATATAGGGCTGTGCCATGGCCGGAGCCGAAGCCAAGCCCAGAAGGGCGGCGCCAGCCAGCAGAGCGACACGAATGTTCATCGAGAGTCTCCTCAAAGAAAGTACGATGGAGCCCGCAGAACACGGTCTCCGATACGCCTCAACCCGAGCGGACTATAGCAGCACCAGTGCCCGGGCGAAAAAGCCTCAGGTGCAGGACTCTTAAGAATCCCCGCCCCTGTGGCATTCCGGCAACAGATCAGCCCGCTTTTTCAAGGGCATGAGTCAGGTCTTCAATCAGGTCCAGCGGGTCTTCCAGGCCCACCGAGAGGCGCAGCAGGTCCTCGCCGATACCCAGCCTGGCCCGCTCCTCGGCACTCAACCTCTGGTGCGTCGTGGTGGCCGGATGGGTGATGAGGCTTTTGGAGTCGCCGAGATTATTCGAGATATCCACCAATTTCAGGGCGTTCAAAAACCGGAAGGCCCCAGGCTTGCCGCCGCCGACCCGCAGGGCCAGCATATTGCCGCCGGCACTCATCTGCTTACGGACGAGCGCGGCCTGGGGGTGGTCGGCCCGGCCGGGATACAGCAGGGCCGGAATGTTGGTGGGGGCGGCCAAGCCGGGGTGTCCCGCCAGGGCATCGGCCAGTCTGGCGGCCGAATCGGTCATGCGGCCCACCCGCAGGTCGAGAGTTTCCAGCCCCTTCAGCATCACCCAGGCGTTGAACGGGCTCAAAGCCGGGCCGGTATGACGCAGATAGGGGGTCAGCTCGTTGGTGACGAAGTCCTCCGATCCGAGGATCACGCCGCCCAAGCAGCGGCCCTGGCCGTCGATATGCTTGGTGGCGGAATAGACCACGATATCTGCACCGAGCTGCAGCGGCTTCTGCAGCACCGGGGTGGCGAAGACATTGTCGACCACGACGCGGGCACCGTGCTGATGCGCAATCGCCGCCACGGCCGCCAGATCGACCACTTCCAGGGTCGGGTTAGCCGGGGTTTCCAGGAAGACGATGCGGGTCTTCGGCGTGATGGCGCGTTCCCAGGCGGTGATATCCGTGCCGTCGACCAGGTGGGTGACCACGCCGAAGCGCGGCAGCAGCTCTTCCATGATGTAGCGGATCGAGCCGAACACGGCGCGCGCCGACACCACCTCGTCGCCCGATTTAAGCTGGCACATCAGCGCGGCATTTACCGCCGCCATGCCGGTGGCGGTGGCGCGCGCGGCTTCCGCGCCTTCCAGCAGCGCCATGCGCTGTTCGAACATTTCCACGGTGGGATTGCCGAACCGGCTGTAGACGAAGCCCGGCTCCTCGTTCCGGAAGCGGCGTTCGGCGGCTTCAGCGCTGTCATAGCGGAAGCCCGAGGTCATGAAGATCGGCTCTGAGGTTTCGCCAAAGCCGGTCCGCATCAGGCCGCCGCGCACCATCTGGGTGGCCGGCCGCCAGGACTTCTCACGCTCGTTCTTGCTCATCGCACCGCTCTCTCTTCCCCGCCTGCATTCCGTACAGGCAACAAAAAACCCCGGCACCTGAATGAGGCCCGGGGTTTTTGAAAACCGCCCGACCTCTTTAGCGGTTTGTTTTACGTGGTCCGCAAGCCGGTCGGCTCCAAATCACCACGACGCCGATGGACCGGCGTGGCAAGCGTGATACGGCGGACAGCCGGACCCGTCAAGCCCGAAACATGCCGGGGTACAAACCTGCCCGCCGGTAAACGGTCGCAAGTCTTTGAAGGAATGGCGATTCCGCCCCTATTCCTTGAACTCTTCCTTCTTGGGGATGCGGTTGAAGGCGATCTTGGCGCCCATGAAATCGGATTTGTGTTTCGGCAGCGGGCCGATGCGCACCGTGTCCTTTTTCTCGTATTTCTGGTTCAGCTTATCCATCGCCTGCCAGAGCTTCGCGCGCTTCGCCGCCGCTTCGGCATCGTCCTGCTCCAGCCCGGACGCGCCGCCGAACAGATCAAGCGTCACCTCGTCCTGCCGCACCAGGCCCCCGAGCCACATGCCGACCTTCATGTAGCGGCCGCGCGGCTTTTTCGTCTCGGCCAGCATCTGCTGCCAGAGGCGCGCGATGGCATCAAGGATGACGAAATTGTCCTGGGTCTGGGTGAGGCGGAAATCCGTGGCCCAGCGGGCGCCATCGTCGAAGCGCACCTTGATGCCGAGCGTGCCGGCGACAAAGCCTAAGCGCCGCAGCCGCGCCCCGCCCTTCACCCCCAGGCGCCGCAGGATCAGATAGGCGGATTCCACATCGCGATTCTGCGGCGGCAGCACATGCTCGTGGCTGATGCTGCGCGTGGCATTCGACTGCTCGTAATCGCCGATGCCGCGGATGCGCTGGATGAAGGCCGGGCCTTCCTTGCTGCCCCAGATGCGGCGCGCGTCTTCGGCTTTCAGCTCCCAGAGTTCGGCGATGGTGCTGATGCCGGCGTCATTCAGGCGCTGTTCCATATTGGGGCCGATACCCGGCAGGTCGCGCAGTTTGAGCGGCAGGATGCGCTCGGGCAGTTCATGCTTTTCGATGATGGTGAGCCCGTCGGGCTTCTGCATGTCGGAGGCGAGCTTGGCCAGGAACTGGTTCGGCGCGATGCCGATGGAGCATCGGATGCATTCGCCAAGCTCCTTGTTCTCGCGCAGGCCGACGCGGATGCGGTGCGCCAGCGCAATGGCATTGTTCTTCAGGCGCTGCGGCCCCATCAGCTCGCAGGAGGCCTCGTCGATCGACCAGGTGTGGAAGATCGGGATATGGCGGTCGATCTCTTCCTCGATCAGGTCATGGACCGCGACATAGCGGTCGTGCCGCGCATTGACGATGGCGATGCCGGGATATTTCTCCTTCGCCTCCCAGACCGGCGTGCCAGTCTTGATGCCAAAGGTCTTGGCCTCGATGGAGGCGGCGATGGCCGAGGTCGTGTCGCTCATCACCGGCACGACGATGATCGGCTTGCCGCGCAGGTCCGGATTGTCCTGCTGCTCGACGCTGGCGAAGAAGCTGTTCAGGTCGACATAGAGAAAGCGCAGCGAGGACGCATCCCAGGCGGCGCGCTGGGCGATATCGGCATCTGAACGGGGTGGCAGGGGCATGATGCCCGCAGTTTAACCCGCCCCGGATGAATACGAAATAGGAACATGATCGTGGATGATGCGGCGTCAGGCGCCGCAGCGGGACCAGGGCCCGATATCCCAGTGGAAGCTCTTGGCATGGGCGGAATCGGCATTGGGCCCGAGCACGACCGCGAAATAGCGGCAGGCAGCGCGGTTGATCTCGCGCAGATACTGGCCTTCCCGGCCGCGGCTGCGGAAATGCTGATCGACCGAGATGCGGGTGCCGTCGCGCAGCAGGAAACCCCAGACATCCAGCGCACGGCCATGGCCGTGTTCGCTGATGCGACTGCTGTTGCCGGTCATGCGCTTGCAGGTGAAAGCGCCGGCGTGATTGATCTGGCCGAGCGGCTGGCCGAAGACGCGCTGCGCCTCGGGCATCAAAACCTCTTTCTCGAACTGCATCAGGCGCAGCGCCATCGGGCAGGTCATTTCCGCCGGCTTCACCAGCTCGACATTGGTGCTGATGAGACGCACGCCGTTCTGCAGCGTGCAGCCGTCCTTGCCGGCCTCGGCCTGAGCGATCAGCTCGAATTTCGCCCCCGTCGCCACCAGGTCGTTCAGGCAGGCGGCCTGGATCACATCGCGGCCGATCCATTGCTGGCTCTGCTGCGGCTGGGTCGGTGCCGGCAGCGGCGGCGCGGCCACCCGCGGCTCGCGCGCACAGGCGGCGGCCAGCAGGGCGAGCGCCGAAGCGGCGATTATTCGGACGCTGTTCATTCGGAAACCGGCAGCCACAGCACCTCCTCGATCCGGCTGGCGCCGGTCAGCAGCATGACCAGCCGGTCGATCCCCAGCGCGATGCCGGCGCAATCGGGCAGGCCATGTTCCAGGGCCGCCAGGAAATCCGCATCGATCGGATAGTCGTAGCCGTAGAGCCGCTTTTTCAGCGCCATATCGGCCTCGAACCGGCGGCGCTGTTCGGCCGCATCGGTCAGTTCGGAAAAGGCATTGGCCAGTTCCATGCCGCAGGCATAGAGCTCGAAGCGTTCGGCCAGATGCGGCGCGTCTTTCTTCGGCCGGCTGAGCGCCGCCATATGGATCGGGTAGTCATACAGGATACAGGGCGCATCGAGGCCGAGGTTGGGCTCGACCTTTTCCAGCGCCGTGCGGAAATACAGATCGTCCCAGCTGTCGCCGGCATCGACGCGGATGCCGGTGCGCGAACAGGCTTCGCGCATCAGCGCGAGGTCGGGCTTCAGCGGATCGGCGCCGATACAGGCCGGCAGATCGAGCCGCGCATGCCGGGCGAAGGCCTCGGTCACCGTCAGATACTGCCAGGGCTGCATCAGATCCGCAGCGTGACCGTTCCAGCGCAGCATCGTCCGTCCGGTGACGGCAGCGACATGGCGCAGCAGGGTTTCGCAATCCTGCATGATGGCGCGGTAGTCAGCCGGTTTTCCCTCTGGTGTCTGGGCGCGGTACCATTCCAGCATGGTGAAGGCCGGGTGATGCGTCGCCGCACGCTCGCCGTTGCGGAAGACCGGAGCGAACTGGAACAGCTGCCGCTCGCCAGCCACCAGCAGCTTCTTCATGGCGAATTCGGGCGAGGTATGCAGATAGAGCGGCCGGCTGCGGCCGTCGGGATGCTCCAGGGTGGTCCCGAAGGCCTTCAGATGCGGCTCCAGCCCGGGCGAGACCTGCAGGGCCGGGGTCTCGACCTCGACGAAATCCAGCCCGGTGAAGGCCTCCCGCAGCGCACGCAGAACCGCCTGGCGGACCAGCAGATTGGGCCGGCGCCGGGCATAAAGCGCCGGATGCCACCAGTTCGGAGCGGAAGATGGAGCCTGTTCGTCCACGGGGCCTGCTGTTCCAAAGCTTTCTGAAGGGCGACTTTTCGCGGCGACTCGGGTTGAGAAGGGGGTCTCAACCTGATAGTTTCCGCGCGGTTTTTTCGCAAGCGGGTCCTTATGCTGGGGCCCGCTGTTCGTTTCTGGAGATACGCTTCCATGCCCAAGGTAAATGCCAACCAGCTCCGCAAGGGCAACGTGGTCGAGATCAACGGCAAGCTGCTGGCCGTGATCACCGCGCAGAACATCCAGCCCGGCAAGGGCACCCCGGTGATGCAACTCGACCTGCGCGACCTGTCGACCGGCATCAAGACCACCGAGCGCTACCGCACCACGGAATCGGTCGAGCGTGTCTTCATCGACACCCGCGAATTCAGCTACCTCTTCTCCGAAGGCGACATGTACACCTTCATGGATGTCGAGAATTACGAGCAGGTCGGCGTGCCGGCCGAAGTGGTGGGCGAACAGGCCGTCTGGCTGCAGGAAGGCATGAAGGTCGATATCGCGCTGTATGACGGCAAGCCGGTATCGGTGTCGCTGCCGCAGACCGTGATCATGGAGATCACCGAGACCGAGCCGACCGTGAAGGGTCAGACCGCGTCGTCGTCCTACAAGCCGGCCATCGTCGAGAACGGCCAGCGCGTGATGGTGCCGCCGCATGTCTCGTCGGGCGTGCGCATCGTCATCAACATCAGCGAAGGCGCCACCTATATGGAACGCGCCAAGGACTGATCGTCCGCAGGCATTCCGCGTTCAGAAACCCGCCGGTGCGAGCCGGCGGGTTTTTTGCGGCCTAAAGCGGCGCGAGCGGACCGAAGAAGCCGGTGACGCGCCGCAGCCGCCCGCCCTCGCCCAGATCGCAGATATCGACACCCTCGCGCATCACGCTGCCATCGGCCGCCAGGCGCACGAAGCCGAAGCGCAGACCGCCCGGATGGCTGTCGATGGCGCTGGTGCGACGGATCAGGCTGCCGGGGAATTTCTCGAGCAGCGTCCCGATATGGGCGACCAGTGCGGCGCGATCGAGGTCCTGCACCAGCGGATCGCTGTAGCGTCAATCCGCCGTACAGGCCACACGCAGCAGCCGGTTGCGCTCGGCCGCATCGCCGGCATTCCAGGCCGCGCAATAGGTATCGATCACGTCATCCAGAGCCATCATGGGGCGCCTCCCATCATTTTGCGCCAGCATACTCAAACTGTGACCGCAGACACAGGCCTGTTGCGCCGCAACACCGGCTGTGACCGGCGGCACAGCGATCCGACCAAACCGCTGGCTTGATGGCCGCAACAAAAAAATCCCGCCCTCCCAGTCGAACACACAGTTTCCGCTACCAGTCCGCCGCCGCTGCAATCCCGCAGGGGGCCGCATGAAGGGGAGTGACGTGTCATGTCCTGTCCGGAAGAACTGAACGCCCTCGAAGCATTCTGGAATGCGAAGCGCGGCGAGCGCGCCCTGCCCAGCCGCTGCGATTTCACCCCGCATGACCTGCGGCCCTGGCTCGGCAATATCGCCATCGTCGTGGTCGAACGCCCCGCCGCGGGCGCAGACCAGATGCGCTTCCGCGTCGCGTTGTCCGGCACCCAGCTCGACGATTATCGCGGCCACAGCATTACCGGGCTGTATATCGACGAAATCCCCTACAATGTCTGCGGTACCGCGAAGTATTTTCTGGCCTGCGTGGATCAGCGCGCGCCGACGTATTACCTGCACGACAATTCGTCCAACAGTGCCATCTACACGGATATGGGCAAACTGCTGCTGCCACTGAGCGAGGACGGCGTCACCGTCGACCGCATCCTGGTGGCGATCTATCCGTTGTCGGCCAGCGCCCGGGTCGCGGCATAAGCCAGGCGCGCCGACTAAAACCTCAGTCCGGGCATGGCGCGCCGGCGCGCAGCCACTCGGCCATCGCCACCACCAGATGATCCCGCGGCAGTGCCGGACTGCTGCGGCCCGCACCGGGCGCCCAGGCCCAGCCGATCAGCTGGTCTTCGGCGAAATGCTGCCCCAGCTTTTCCGGCTCCAGCCCGCCGTTGCGCTGCGGATCGCGCAGAGTCCGGCAGAGCGACGCTGCGTCGCGGTTGCGGAAGATCGCCTCGCCCGCTTTGGGCATGCGCCAGTCCGGCGCACCGGGCGCCGTGGCGGTATTGCGGTCCTTGTGACAGGTCGTACAGGCCAGCTTGCCCACACCCTTGCCCTCCACCCCGCGCTGTACCGGCGGCTGGTGCGGCCGGCCGTCGCGCTGCAGCGGCGCCGCCGTATCGGTGTGGCAGTTGGAGCAGCGCGGATGCTGGGTGACGGCAAAGACCGGCGCGAACAGATCGGCCTGCGCCCAGGCAGGCAGCGGCAGCACGATCAGCAGCAGCAGGCCGAGCCTAGTCATCCTTCTGCGGCTTGCCCTGTGCATCAAAGCTGCGGCGGGCGGTATCCACCGTTTCGCCGTGGCGAATCGCCCATTCCCAGACACCGCAGAGCGCCTCGCTCAGCTCGATGCCGGCCGGCGTGAGTTCGTAATCGACGCGCGGCGGCACCTCGGCATAGACGCGGCGCGTGACCACGCCATCGCGTTCGAGCTGGCGCAGGGTCTGGGTCAGCATCTTCTGGCTGACACCGGCGAGCCGCTCGCGCAGGCGGGAAAACCGCGTGGCGCCACGTTCGTAGAGCTCGTCCATCACCAAGAGGCTCCACTTGTCGCCGAAGCGCACCATCAGGTCGCGCACCAGATCTTCGGTTTCCTTGGTGAAGGTGCAGGTCTCGATGCAGTTCACGGCTGCCGGTGCGGTCGCCGGCATGGTTTCCGCCGAGTGCCTATCGGTTGCCACAGGTGCCTTATTGCTCATCGGAAGCGAGGTTTTATATGCTTGCGTCATGCAGCCAGTAAATCGCAGGGACGCCGGCAAGACCAATGGTTTTTTGTCAGCATTCCTGTCATTTCCGGTCTGCTGTCACAAACACCGATGAAATTCTGCAGACGGGTTTCCATCGGCCTGAGGTATACTGATTGCGCTGACCAGCAAGGGGGCCGCCCGAATGCCCCCAGAGATTTTCGATCCCTAGATTCATCGCAGCGGACCTGACGGTCTGCCGTTTTTCGTCTTCACCGCCCCAGTGGAGGACCACACATGGCTATCAATTTCACCCTGAACGGAAAACCCGTGAGCCTGGATGTCGACCCCGACATGCCGTTGCTCTGGGCCGTGCGCGACGAGGTCGGCCTGACCGGCAGCAAGTTCGGCTGCGGCATGGCGCAATGCGGCGCCTGCACCATGCATGTGGAGGGCCAGCCGGTGCGCGCCTGCTCCACCCCGCTTTCGGCCATCGGAGGCCAGAAGGTCACCACCATCGAAGGCATCAAGGGCAAGGTCGCCCAAGCGGTGCAGAATGCCTGGGTCAAGCATGAGGTCGCACAATGCGGCTACTGCCAGTCAGGTCAGGTGATGTCGGCGGTCGCATTGCTGACCGAGACGCCGAAGCCGAGCGATGCGCAGATCGACGAGGCGATGCAGGGCAACATCTGCCGCTGCGCCACCTATGTGCGCATCCGCGCCGCCATCCATGACGCCGCCAAGACCGTGAGGGCCTGATCATGACGGACCAGACACAGATCAAACTTCCCGTTGCTTCGCGTCGCCGTTTCCTGCAGGGCGCAGGCGCGGCCAGCATCGGCCTCGTGGTCGGTTTCCACTGGCTGCCCGGCAAGGCGCTGGCCCAGGCGAAAGCCGGGACCGAACCGACGATGATGAATGCCTTCATCCAGATCGCGCCCGATAACACCGTCACGGTGCTGTCGAAGCATCTGGAAATGGGCCAGGGCACCTATACCGGCCTGGCCACCATCGTGGCCGAGGAACTGGATGCCGACTGGAGCCAGATGCGCGCCACCGGCGCGCCCGCCGATGCCAAGCTCTATGCCAATCTTGCCTTCGGCATGCAGGGCACCGGCGGCAGCACGGCGATGGCCAATTCCTGGGACCAGCTGCGCAAGGCCGGCGCCACCGCCCGCGCCATGCTGGTGGCCGCCGCCGCCGAGCAATGGAAAGTGCCGGCGAAGGAGATCACCGTTTCCAAGGGCGTGGTCAGCCATGCGTCCGGCAAGAAGGCCACCTTCGGCCAGCTTGCCGCCAAGGCCAGCACGATGACGCCGCCGGCCGAAGTCACGCTGAAGGATCCGTCGAAGTTCGGCCTGATCGGCAAGAAAGCGCCGCGTCTGGATGCGAAAGCCAAGAGCAACGGCGCCGCGCTGTACACCATCGACGTCAAGCTGCCGGGCATGGTCACCGCTGTGCTGCAGCGCGCGCCGGTCTTCGGTGCGACGGTGAAAAGCTTCGATGCGGCCAAGGCGAAGGCTGTGCCGGGTGTGCTGGATGTGGTGCAGATCGACAGCGGCGTGGCAGTCGTGGCCAAGAATTTCTGGGCTGCCAAGCTGGGCCGCGAGGCGTTGGAGATTCAGTGGGATGACAGCAAAGCCGAGAAGCGCGGCACCGATGCGATCATGGCCGAGTACAAGGACCTGGCGAAGCAGCCCGGCAAGGTCGCCCGCAAGGACGGCGATGTCGAGGCGGCGCTGACCCGGCCCGGCGTCAAGCTGATCCAGGCGACCTATGACTTCCCTTATCTGGTCCATGCCCCGATGGAGCCGCTGGACTGCGTGGTGAAGTTCGATGGTCAGGGTTGTGAAATCTGGGCCGGCGACCAGTTCCAGACCGTCGACCAGGGTAATGCGGCCGGCGTGTTCGGCATCAAGCCGGAGAATGTGAAGATCAACACGCTCTATGCCGGCGGCAGCTTCGGCCGTCGCGCCAATATGGCGTCGGACTTCATCGTTGAAAACGCAAAGATCGCCAAGGCCTATGGCAAGGCGGTGCCGGTCAAGCTGATGTGGACCCGCGAGGACGATATCCGCGGCGGCTATTACCGCCCGATGTATCACCACGCGCTGGCCGCCGCCGTCGATGCGCAGGGCAATATCCTGGCCTGGCGCCATCGCATCGTCGGCCAGTCGATCATGGCCGGCACGGCGTTCGAGCAGTTCATGGTCAAGGACGGCGTCGATATCACCTCGGTGGAAGGCGCCGCCAACCTGCCGTATGCCATCCCCAACCTGCAGGTCGAACTGCACACCACCAAGACCGGCGTGCCGGTGCTGTGGTGGCGGTCGGTGGGCAGCACGCATACCGCCTTCGCCACCGAAGTGTTCCTCGACGAGATCGCCCAAGCGACCGGTCAGGACCCTCTTGGCCTGCGGCGCAAGCTGCTGACCAAGCATCCGCGTCATCTGGGCGTGCTGAACCTTGCCGCCGAAAAGGCCGGCTGGGGCAAGCCGCTGCCGGCCGGCCGCTATCGCGGCATCGCCGTGCATGAGTCCTTCTCCTCCTATGTCGCCGAGGTCGCCGAGATTTCCTACAAGGCGGATGGCGGCTGGAAGGTGGAGAAAATCACCGCTGCCGTCGACTGTGGCCAGCCGATCAACCCGGACATCATCCGGGCCCAGGTGGAAAGCGGCATCGGCTTCGGCCTGACGCCGCTGCTGAAGGGTGGCATCGTGATGAAGGACGGCGTCGTCGAGCAATCGAACTTCCACGATTACGAAGTGCTGCGCATCCACGAGATGCCGAAGGTGGAGGTGCATATCGTGCCGTCGACGGAAAAGCCGACCGGCATCGGTGAGCCCGGTACGCCGCCGGTGGCACCGGCCGTGGCCAATGCCCTGATGGTGGCCAGCAAGCAGACCTTCCGGGCCATGCCGCTGCCGGAGGCCGCCGCGAAGTCCGCATAAGCCTCACTTTTAGTATCGTTCTAAAAAGCCCGCGGTTCGCCGCGGGCTTTTCTTTGCCTGCAACAAATTTCCGTCAGCGAAACAACATGTCTTGACGTTACGGGCGGTTTGGGGGAAATAGGCCTAAGTCTGATAATAATAATGAGTCTCACTATGAACTTGCACTTCAGGGGAACCGCCACCGCCCAGGGACTGACCTTGGGCCTGCTGCTGGCTCTGCCGGCTTTCACCTCTGCCCGCGCCCAGGGCAGCCAGCCCGTGCTGCTGCAAAGCATCACCGTCAACGCCGCCGGCGACTGGCTCGGCGAGGCCGATCCGGAAGTGGTGCGCACCCATGCGGGCGGCCGCAGCGTGGTCCGCCAGGACCAGTTCGAGCAGAGCGGCGCCGCCACGGTGACCGACGCGATCCGCGCCATCCCCGGCGTGCAGACCCCGCCGCCCAACGGTAGCGGCGGCGGCGACTACGCCCTCAATATCGGCATCCGCGGCATGACCTCGCGGCTGAGCGCCGGCTCCACCATCCTGATGGATGGCGTGCCGCTGGCCAATGCGCTGTACGGCCAGCCGGAAACCTCGCTGGGCGCGGTGTCGCTCGGCATGCTGCAGGCCATCGACGTGGTCAAGGGCGGCGGTTCCGTGCGCTATGGGCCCGGCACCTCGGGCGGTGTGGTCAACTTCGTCACCAAGGACATTCCCACCGCCGCCTATGGCGGCGAGATCAGCCTGCGCGGCGACAGCACCGCCAGTGACCGCAGCGGCACCCGCATGGTCGGCAAGTCCGACCTGATGTTCGGCGGTTCGCTGGAGAATGGCAGCGGCCTGGCGGTGTTCTATTCCGGCAACCACGGGGAAGGCTATCGCAACAACGCCACCCATGACATCGACGATTTCATGCTGAAGGGCCGCCTCGCGCTGACCGAGAACAGCCGGCTGGAGACCCGCCTGCGTCATTACAGTGCCGATGCCAACACGCCCGGCCCGCTGACCCAGGCGGCCTACAGCGCCAATCCCTACCAGTCGACGCATTCGCATGAACGGTTTGTCGGCGAGCGCGACGAGTATGTGCTGAAATACGTGAACGAGTTCAACGGCAACTACCGTCTGGAAACCACCGGTTTCTACACCCAGGCCTTCCGCGAACTCACGATCGCTTCAGCCCCGGCAGCATCCGTCAACGGCGGCAGCAACCAGTCACTGACCATCCTCGACCGGCTGCCGCGCAATTACAGCGTCTATGGCTTCGAGCCGCGCTTCACGGCGCTGGCCGAAACCGGCGCGATCAAGCATGCCGCCTCGATCGGCTATCGCTACATGACGGAGTCGACGGACGAGATGCGGTTCCGCCGCACCGGTTTCGGCGCCGGCGGCAATCCCTTCTCGGTGAATGAAGCACGCAACCGTTACACCGATGGCTCGACCGAAGCCCATGCCGTCTATGTCGACGACGCCATGAAACTCGGTGCTGTCACGGTGACGCCGGGCATCCGCTTCGAGAAGGTGGAAGTCGACCGCACCAACATGCTCACCGGGTATCGCGATACCCAGAAATACAACGAACCCCTGCCCTCGCTGAGCCTCGGCTGGGAAGTCACCAAGGAGCTGTTCGGCTATGCCAACTACTCCACTTCGTTCAACCCGGTGACCCATCTGGCGCTGGGCGAGACGGCGGCTGGCGGTGCCAGCAGCCTGAACCCCGAACGGGCCAAGACCTATGAACTCGGCGCGCGCTACAAGGCCGGGCCGCTGTCGCTGGAAGGCGGCCTGTTCTGGATCGATTTCGAAGACCAGATCGAGTCGGTCAACAGCGTCAACATCAACACCGGCGCAACCCGCCATCGCGGTTTAGAGACGGCAGCCGAATATGACCTTGGCGCGCTGAATGCCGCGATGAAGGGTCTCAGCATCTATGGCACCTATGCGTTCACCAAGGCCGAACGCATGCAGGGCGCCACCAAGGGCAACGACCTGCAGCTCTATTCGCCACATGTCGCCACGCTGGGCACGCGCTACCGCGTCCAAGAATGGACCTTCAACCTGAATGCCTATGGCCAGTCGCAGCAGAATTCTGACGATGCGAATACCGCGCTCGCCAGCGCCAACGGCAAGGCCGGCTATATTCCCGGCTATGTCCTCTGGAACGGCCAGGTCGCCTACGACTTCGCCAAGGGTCCGACCGTCGCCTTCGGCGTGACCAATATCTTCGATCAGCCCTACTACACTCGGGCCTCGATCGAGGCGAACGGCGGCATCTTTGCCGGCGCACCGCGGACCGCCTATATTCAGACCAAGTTCGTATTCTGATATGGGACGTTAAAGATATGGGGCGGCGCCAGTGACCTTGCGACAACTCTGGCGCCGCCTGCATCTCTGGATCGGGCTGGCGGGCGGCGTGCTGTTCGTGCTGCTCGGCCTGACCGGCAGCCTCCTGGTCTACCAGGACGAACTTCTCGATCTTCTCTATCCGCGTGAAATGCAGGTGACGGTCGGCCCCGCAGCGGCGCCGCCATCCCGCCTCATCGCCGCCGCTCAGGCCGCCCTGCCCGGCGCACGGGTCAACACGCTGCGCTATCCCGAGGCCGCTGACCGCCCGGTGCAGGCAGTGATGGTTAAGCCCGGCGGGGCTCGCGAGACCCTGCTGGTCGATCCCTATTCCGGCGTCCTGATCGGCCCGCTGCCCGGCGACTGGCTGCCCGTCATCGCCGACCTGCACAGCCGCCTGCTGCTGGCAGCTGCAGGACGCGACATTGTCGGCTGGCTCGGCGTGTTATTCGCGGTCAGCGCCATCACCGGGATCATCCTGTGGTGGCCGCGCCCCCGCATGTGGCGGCAGGCCTTCACCCTGCGCTGGCGCAACATGTCGTGGTTCCGCCGCAGCTTCGACCTGCACAAGGTGGGCGGTGGCGTGATTGCCATACCGCTGCTGCTGCTTTCCGTCAGCGGCAGCATGATTTCCTTCCGTGAAGCCCTGCTGCCGACGATGGCGCTGTTCGGCGGCACACCGCAGAAGCGCCCGGCCGCCACGGCGCCGGCAGGACCGGTCCGGTCGCTCGACGCGTTGGCAGACGACGCACTGCGGCTGATGCCCGGATCCCGGCTGGTCTTCATCCTGCCGCCGGCGCGGGCCGACGGACCGACCCGCATCCGCCTGCGCGAACCGGGCGAAATCCACCAGAACGGCCGCAGCTATGTGCTGTTCGACGCCAGCGGCAAGGTGCTGGATATGCAACGCGTATCGGAACTGCCGAAGGCCAACCTGATCTTCGACCAGCTGCCCTACCCGCTGCATACCGGCTACGTGGCCGGCGAAATCGGCCGGCTGATCGTGTTCATCGCCGGGATCCTGCCGGCCCTGCTGTTCGCCACCGGGCTAGTGATATGGCTGAAGAAGCGGGTGCCTAAACCGGCGTGAAGAGGATACGGTCGCGCCGGCGCCACAGCAGCAGCGCGAAGAATCCGCCAAGCAGCGATAACGGCACCATCGCCAGATAGGTCAGCCCGTCGGCATACGGAAACAGCGGGCCGATCAGCAGCGTGACGCTGGCCAGCACCGAGGCATTCGCCGCCGTATACAGACTCTGCGCCGAGGCCGAGGCCTGCGGATCGGTGCCGTCCGACAGCAGCCGCATGGCGCCGAGATGGGCGCAGCCGAACGTGGCCGCATGCAGCAGGTTCAGTGCGACCAGCAGCGTGAAATCGCCGGTCAGGCCGGTGAGGCTCCAGCGGATCACGCCACCGATGCAGGCGAGCCAGAGCAGGCCGACACCGCCAAGCCGCAGCGCCACGCGCTGTCCCACCGCGAACAGAATCACTTCAGCGAGGACGCCCTCGGCCCACAGAAAGCCGATCTGTGCGTCAGACAGGCCCGCATTGCGCCATTGCAGCGTGCCGAAGGTGTAAAGCATGGCATGCGTCGCCTGCAGGCAGGCGCCGGCGCCCAGGAAGGCGAGGAAGAATTTGTTGCGCAACAGCCGCAGCGCCGGCGCGCCGGTCAGCTTCGGTCGATCCAGCGGCAGGCGCAGATCGGGCAGCAAATGACTGCCCAGCGCCAGGATCAGCAGACCGACCAGCAGCATCGCGTAAATCCAGTCGCCATCGCGGCCCTTCAGCCACAGGCCGGCGAGATAGGCGGTGACCAGGAAGCTCAAGGAACCCCAGAGCCGCAGGCGGCCGTATTGCAGACTGTAGCGGCCGGCAGCCAGCAGCGCGATATTTTCGCTGAAGGGCGTGATCGGCGACCACAGGATGGCGTGCGCGAGGCTGAGCAGGAAGATGGCCCAGAAGCCATGGGTCCACCAGAAGGCACTGAACAGCACGAAGCTTGCCCAGGCCAGCAGGATGATGGCCTGGCGGCGCGCGCCGCTGCGATCCACCAGATGCGCAGCCACCGGACCGGCGAACAGGCGAATCCAGATGCCAGCCGCGATCACGATGGAAATTTCCGGTGCGCTCAGGCCCCGCGACTCGAGCCAGACCGACCAGAAGGGCAGATGCACGCCCGGCACCACGAACAAGGCCGCGAAATACAGACTGATGCGCCAGGCGATGGCGCGGCGTTCCTCGCGCGCAAGACCGGCGCTGGCGTCGCTCATGAAATGCTCCGATTGCCCGGGAATCGGGCAGGCGATAAATGTTTACAATTCCGCAGCAACAGTGTTTACAATTCCTTTATGTGCGGTGCACGCATCACCGCAACGAGGGGATAAATCCGACAGGATTTTGCAGGGGGACCGATCGCAGATGAACGCGATAATAATCTTATGCGGCCGCGTGTCCGAGCGCCGGCCGGCACCGGAGCTGGCGTGATGCAGGGCCCGGCTTTCGTCAAGATCAACGCGGTCAGCCTCACCTATCAGCAGGCGGAAGAACAGACCCTGGCGGTCCAGGACCTCAATATCGACATCCAGGAAGGCGAGTTTGTCGCCGTGGTCGGACCTTCGGGTTGCGGCAAGTCTACCCTGATGAAGCTGGTCACCGGTCTGCTCGGCTGCACCCAGGGCAGCATCACCATCGGCGGCAAGCCGGTGAACGGACCCATCCAGGGCGTGGGTATGGCGTTCCAGAACTCCACCCTGCTGCCCTGGCGCACCACGCTGGACAACGTGATGCTGCCGCTCGAGATCGTCGAGCCGCACAAGCGCCGCCTGCGCAAGGAAAAGAAAGCCTATATCGAGCAGGCCATGGCCCTGCTCAAGACCGTGGGCCTGGCCGATTTCGCCGACAAATTCCCTTGGCAGCTGTCGGGCGGCATGCAGCAGCGTGCCAATGTCTGCCGCTCGATCATCCACAATCCCCGCCTGCTGATGCTGGACGAACCGTTCGGCGCGCTGGATGCCTTCACCCGCGAGGAATTGTGGGGCGTGATGCAGAAGCTGTGGATGGAAAAGCGCTTCACCGCGATCCTGATCACCCATGACCTGCGCGAAGCGACCTATCTGGCCGACCGCGTCTTCGTCATGAGCAAACGCCCAGGCAGGATCATTCTGTCCAAGGAAATCGACATTCCGCGCCCGCGCACGCTGGACACCACCTTCGAGCCGCATTTCGGTTCAATCGTGCATGAGCTGCGCGAGCATATCCATTCGGTGAGGGAATCGTGATGAACGAGAAAAACCTCGTCAGGGCTATGCCCTGGATGGTCACCATCGGCCTGTTCGTGCTGTGGGAGGTCGTCTGCGTGGTCACCCGCGTGGAAACCTTCATCCTGCCGCGCCCCAGCGTTGTGTTCGAAGCGATGGTCAAGTTCGCGCCGCAGATCACCCATCATGCCCTGCAGACCCTGTTCACCACCACCGCCGGCTTCGTTCTCGGCGTGATCGGCGGCGGCCTGCTCGGCGTCTTCATCGGCGCCTCGCGGCTGGTCTATGTCGGGCTCTATCCCGTGCTGGTCGGTTTCAACTCGATCCCGAAAGTGGCCCTGGTGCCGGTGCTGGTGATCTGGTTCGGCATCGGTACCGTGCCGGCGATCATCACTGCCTTCGTGATTTCCTTCTTCCCCATCGTGGTGAACGTGGCCACCGGCCTCGCCACCATCGAGCCGGAGCTGCGCGATGTGCTGCGCAGCCTGGGTGCGACCAAGACCGAAATCCTCACCAAAATCGGCCTGCCGCGCGCCATGCCCTATTTGTTCGCGTCGCTGAAAATCGCCATTACCCTGGCCTTTGTCGGCTCGGTGATCGCGGAAACCGTCGCGTCCAACGAGGGCATCGGATACCTGATGCTCTCGGCATCTTCGAGCTATAATGTGCCGCTGGTCTTCGCCGGCTTGATCGTCGTGGCCGCCATGGGCGTGGTCATGTATGCGGTCGCGGTCTGGTTTGAGCGGCGCATGACTGGCTGGGCGTTCCGCGGCAGCGATCTGATGAGCTGACGCGGGCCCTTTCACGGGGCTTCAGGGAGCGGAAGTGATGTCCGAACCGGCAAGGTTCGTCTCGCGTGGCGAGGTGGTGACGGTGGAACCCGATGTTCCCCACACCATGACGGTGCTGGGGTATCTGCGCACCCGCCTTCGCCGCACCGGATCGAAGGAAGGCTGCGCCGAAGGCGACTGCGGCGCCTGCACCGTGGTGGTGGCCGAAGCCGGACCGGACGGCAGCCTGCAACATCGCGCCATCAATGCCTGCATCCTGTTCGTACACCAGCTGGACGGCAAGGCGCTGTTCACCGTCGACGATCTGGCGGATGGCAAACATCTGCATCCGGTGCAGCAGGCCATGGTCGATGCCCATGGCTCGCAATGCGGCTTCTGCACGCCCGGCTTCGTCATGTCGCTGTTCGGGTATTACAAGACCCATGACAAAGCCGATGACAGCAGCCTGAAGGATGCCCTGGCCGGCAACCTGTGCCGCTGCACCGGCTATCGCCCGATCCTGGAAGCCGGGCAGCGCATGTATGATTCCGGCACGGATGACCGCTTCGCGCCGCAGGAAGCGGCACTGCTGCAACAGCTCGCAGCGCTTAAACGCGACCGCATGCTGAATCATGCGACGCCGCAGGGCAGTTTCCTGGCGCCGCGCAGCACTGCAGAACTGGCCGACAGCCTGAGCACCCTGTCCGATGGCGAAAGCTGGATGCTGGCCGGCGGCACCGATGTGGGCCTGTGGGTGACGAAGCAGCATCGCCAGCCGCGCAATATCGTCTATCTCGGCCGCGTGGCCGAGCTGAAACGGCTGGTCGATCATGGCGACCGCATCGAGATCGGCGCCGGCGTCACCTATATCGATGCCTTTGCCGCCATCGAGAGCCTGCATCGGGATTTCGCCCGCATGGTGCGCCGGCTGGGTTCGACCCAGATCCGCAATTCCGGGACGATTGGCGGTAATATCGCCAATGGCAGCCCGATCGGCGACAGCATGCCGGCGCTGATTGCGCTTGGTGCGACCCTGACCCTGCAGAGCAAGGCGTCGGGCAGCCGCAGCCTGCCGCTGGAGGATTTCTTCCTCGCCTACCGCAAGACCGCCTTGCAGCCAGGCGAGTTCGTCGCGGGCGTGACCGTGCAGAAACTCGGACCGCAGAGCCGCTTCGGCATCTACAAGCTGTCAAAACGCTTCGACCAGGATATTTCCGCCGTACTGGCGGCATTTCACGTCACACTGCAAGGCGATGTGGTGCAGAGCGCCCGCATTGCCTATGGCGGCATGGCCGGCACGCCAGCGCGGGCGAACAAAACCGAGGCCGCACTCCTGGGGAAGCGGTTTGTACCGGCCGAGATCGAACCGGCGGTGATGGCGCTCGCCGAGGATTACCAGCCGATGAGCGACATGCGCGCCTCGGCCGCCTATCGCCTGCTGGCAGCACAGAACCTCCTGCGCAAATTCTGCCTGGAGGTCAGTCGCGGCGAAAAGATCAGCGTGGAGGCGGCGGAATGACGGCCGTCGTCCACAAGCCGGTCAAGCATGACAGCGCGCCCAAGCATGTCAGCGGTATGGCGCGCTATATCGACGACCTGCCCGAGCCTGAAGGCCTGCTGCATGCCGCGCTGCACCTGAGCGACCGCACACATGCGAAAATCCTCAAGGTCGATGTCAGCCGCGCGCTGGCCCTGCCCGGCGTGCTGGCGGCCATCACGGTGGCCGATGTGCCCGGCAATGCCGATATCGCACCCGTCAAAGGCCCTGAACCCATGCTGGCCGATGGCGTGGTGGAATTCCATGGTCATCCGGTGGCCGCGATTGCGGCTGTCGATCTCGCCACCGCCCGGCGAGCGGCAAAACTGGTGCGGGTGGAGTATGAGGACCTGCCGGCGATCCTCAGCATCGAGGACGCGGTCGAAAAACAATCCTTCCTGCTGCCGCCGCTGGGCCTGAACCGCGGCGATGCCACGGCAGCGATTGCAAAAGCGCCGCACCGCCTCAAGGGCGAACTGCATCTGGGTGGCCAGGATCATTTCTATCTCGAAGGCCAGGTCAGCCAGGCGGAACCGCGCGAGGACGGCGATGTGATTGTGCGTTGCTCGACGCAACACCCCTCCGAAGTGCAGAAGTTGCTGGCGCGCGTACTGGACTGCCCGCTGCACGCCGTCACCGTGGAATGCCGGCGCATGGGCGGCGGCTTTGGCGGCAAGGAAACCCAGGCGGCGCAGTTCGCCTGCATCGCGGCCGTGCTGGCACAGAAAACGGCGCGGCCGGTCAAGCTGCGGCTCGACCGCGACGAGGATATGGCGATCACCGGCAAGCGCCATGATTTCTGGAACCGTTACGATGTCGGCTTCGATGATGAGGGCCGCATCCTCGGGTACGAGGCCGTGCTGGCCGGACGCGGCGGCTGGACCACCGATCTGACCGGCGCCGTGGTCGACCGCGCCGTCTTCCATGCCGATTCCAGCTACTGGCTGCCAGACGTCACCATCACCGGGCTGTGCTGCAAGACCAATACGGTATCGAACACGGCGTTTCGCGGCTTTGGCGGCCCGCAGGGCATGGCGACGACGGAATATGTGATCGACGAGATTGCGCGCTATCTGAAGCGCGATCCGCTGGCGGTGCGACTGGCCAATCTCTACGGCAAGACGGAGAACAACGTCACGCCGTATTTCCAGACCATCAAGGACAACATCCTGCCCGAGCTGCTGGATGAACTGCTGGCCAGCAGCGACTACAGGCGCCGCCGGCAGGAGATCGAGGCCTTCAACGCACAGAGCCCCTATGTGAAGAAGGGCCTGGCGCTCAATCCGGTGAAATTCGGCATCTCGTTCACCACCACCTTCCTCAACCAGGCCGGCGCGCTGGTGCTGGTCTATGAGGATGGTTCGGTGCAGCTCAATCACGGCGGTACCGAGATGGGCCAGGGGCTGTATATCAAGGTGGCGCAGGTGGTGGCCGAAACCTTCGGCATCGGCCTGGACAATATCCGCATCATGGCAACGCGCACCGACAAGGTGCCCAACACCTCGGCCACGGCGGCTTCCGCCGGCGCCGACCTGAACGGCAAGGCGGCGGAGAATGCCGCCCTGGAGATTCGCGGTCGCCTGGCCGAAGTGGCGGCGCCGCTGCTGGGCGTGTCGCCGGATCAGGTGGTGTTCGCCAATGACCAGGTGCGTGGCGGCGGCAAGTCCCTGAGCTTTGCCGAGGTCGCGCACAAGGCCTGGATGGCGCGGGTGCAGCTTTCAGCTTCGGGCTTCTATGCCACACCCGATATCCATTTCGACCGCGCCACCGGGCGCGGCCAGCCCTTCTACTATTTCGCCTATGGCGCCGCCGTCACCGAAGTGCTGCTCGATACGCTGACCGGAGAATACCGATTCACCCGCGCCGACCTGCTGCACGATTGCGGCAGCTCGCTCAATCCCGCCATCGATCTCGGTCAGGTGGAAGGCGCTTACATTCAGGGCCTGGGCTGGCTGACCATGGAAGAGCTGTGGTGGGACGATAAGGGCCGCCTGCGCACCCATGCACCCAGCACCTACAAGATTCCCACGGCGCGCGACCTGCCGGAAGATTTCCGGGTGCAACTGGTCTCCGGGCGCGCCAATCCGGCGAACACGGTCTTCCGCTCGAAAGCCGTGGGCGAGCCGCCCTTCATGCTGGGCATCTCCGGCTGGCTGGCTCTGAAAGATGCAGCCATTGCCGCCGCCGGCACGCATCATCTGCAGCTGGATGCACCGGCGACGCCCGAACGCCTGCTGCTGGCGATCCATGCCGCGCGCCACCAGACCACCGCAGCCGACAGCATGGCTGCGAAATGAACTGGCTGAATGCCCTGAGCGACCTGGAGCAGCGCGGCATTCCCGCCGTGCTGGTCACTGTGGCAGCGACCGATGGTTCGGCGCCGCGCGAGGCCGGCACCAAGATGGTGGTGACGCCGGACGATATCGTGGGCACCATCGGCGGCGGCACCTTGGAATTTCGCGCCATCGAGATCGCGCGCCAAATGCTGGTCGCCAGGCGCGGCCCGGACTTGCGCAAGTTCCCGCTCGGGCCTTCGCTGGGGCAATGCTGCGGCGGCACCATGACGCTGTTGTTCGAGCCGCAGCGACCGGACCTGTTCACCGTGGCGCTGTTCGGTGCCGGCCATGTCGGCAAGGCCATCGTTCAGGTTCTCAGCGCCCTGCCCTGCAAGATCCGTTGGTTCGATCCGCGACCCGACGAATTCCCCGACCATGTGCCGCCGGGCGTGAGCGTGGAAGTGACCAATGCGCCGGAGCGCGAGATCGCCGGCCTGCCCGACGATGCCTGGCTGCTGGTGATAAGTCACAGCCATGCCCTCGATCTCGGGATCGTGGCAAAAGCCCTGCTGGAAGACCGCTTTTCCTATATCGGCCTGATCGGCTCGGAGACCAAACGCGCCCGCTTCGTCAAACGCTTCCGCGAGCTGGGCCTGAGCGAACAGCAGATCGCCAGACTGACCTGCCCGATCGGCGTCGAGGGCGTATCGGGCAAACATCCGGGCGAGATCGCCATTGCGACCGCAGCCCAGCTGCTGCAGCTGCGCGAGGCACGGAAACAGACGCTTCGCGTGGTCGACGACAGCGCGGCTTAAAGGCCGAGAATCTTGAGCTGCTCTTCCAGCTCGGCCTTGCTCATCGGATAGTCGCTGCCGTTGCGGGCATTCAGCATCATGCGCGGCGGCACGCGCGCGAGGTCGCGCTGCACCATCACAGCCGTCCGCATGCTGAACTGCGCACGCCAGACCAGTGCGGTAATCAGCCGACCGTTGCGGGCATCGAGGGCCTTCTGGATCACCGACAGCGGAATCCGGCCGTTCTGGATCAGGGCCTGCAGCACGAAATTGCGATCGTTGCGCTCGATCGCATCCTGCACGGCGTCGCTGTCGAGCTTCTTGGCCTTGATCAGTTTCTTGATCTTGACCTCGGCCTCGGCCATCGGCGTATGACCGTCGCCTTCGTCATCGGCGGCCTTCTCCGGCTCTTCTTCGAGCTTTACATCCAGGCGCTTTTCCATCACCTGCCGCACGACGGCCAGCGCGTCGGCCGGCAGGTCCTTGCGGCTGGCCAACAGGCTGAGCAGCGAAGACGCAACGAAGCCGGCGATGCGCTTGGCGGCGCCGCCGGGCAGATTGGGACGCTGCACCAGCGGCTCGTGCCAGGCTTCCACGCTGGGCGCGGCATCGAGGATGAGGTCCAGCGTCTCCTCGCGGATCTGGGCCGAATCATTGGCCAGCAACGCCGTCACGGCCGAGACGTCGCGGGTGGCGGCAATCACATCCGACACGCCGGCCGACAGGCCTATACGCTGCGCGATGGCAGTCAGTGCGCCGGACTGCGCCGAGGAGGCGACGATCTCGCGCAGGTCATCATCGGTCAGCAGCGGCGAGAATTGCAGCACCGGGGCCGAGACGATCAGCTCGACATCCTGCGCCAGCTGCCTGATCAGATGATGCGGCACATTGGTGGCCGACTTCAGCGCATCCGACAGTGCGGCGCGGATGCGGGCCAGTTCGTCCTGCGCCAGCAGCTCAAGCGTCTGGATTGCCAGTTCTCGCGCCTTGCCGGCTTCATCGGCCGGCATATCGGGCAGCAGGCGGGCTACCTTGGCGGCCAGGCGGCGGCGCACTTCCTCGGAGGTGTCGTTGGCCAGCAGCAGATGCGCCTGGGCCGGCGTCGCCTCGTTATCGGCGATGGCGCGACGCACGGCCTCAGCCTCGTCGATGGCCAGGTAATACAGGATCTCGGGCTGCGTATCGGCGCGCTGCGCCAGCTTCAGGCGCTCGGCTGCATTGCTGGAGGCCGCCAGCAGCTTGGCCTTGTCGTATTCGATCCCCTTGCCGCTCACGCCGAGACTCCGCTGTCGTTATCCGGCAGGGGCGCGATGAAACTACGCCCCTTGCCGCCTTTCTTGGCGACATACATCGCCTCGTCGGCTCTTGCGATCAAGGCTTCCGCGGTTTCCGGCCCGTCGAGGCGGGAGAATACCGCGCCAATGGAAAAGCCCAGCGGGAAGCCTTCCACGCCATAATCCCGGTCCAGATCGCGGGTTGCCCCGTGCAGGCGGGCCGCGATCGGTTCGGCGGTGGCGCGATCCACCTCTTCGAGCCAGAGCAGGAATTCATCGCCGCCGATCCGCGAGGCAAGGTCGACGCCGCGCAGAATCCGGCGGGTGATTTCAGCCACGGTGCGCAAGACATCGTCGCCGGCCTGATGGCCGCGCACGTCGTTCACCTTCTTGAAATTATCGAGATCGAAATAGATCAGCGTACCCCGCTTGGCATTGCGCAGATGGCGGCCGAGCCGTTTGTCCAGTTCGGCCAGGAAGGCGCGGCGATTGAGCATGCCGGTGAGGCCATCGGTGCTGGCCAGCTTGTCAAGCTGCTTATGGGCGCGCCGCAGGGCCTCGACGCGTTCGCGCGCCTCGGTGACATCGCGGGCCACCCCGCGCACGCCAGTCCAGCCGCCCTTCGCATCGTGCACCGGCAGGCAGGAAACCTCGAAGCAGCCGACGCTGCCATCCTTGCGCTGCAGGAACACCTCGGCGGCATCCATCGCCTCCTGGGCCTCGAACGGCCAGACGGACGGCCGCGGCGTGAGCGGCGCATCTTCGGCAGCGAAGTCACGGGCCGGGCGACCATCCAGCTCGCGCGCACTGTAGCCCAGCGCGCCACGCGGCGAGACAAAGCTGAATCTGCCATCCGCCTTGGTCTCCCAGGCGAAATCGGTGGAACAGGTGACTAGGTCCTTGAACAGCTGGCGCGACTGCATCAGCGCCTGGATCAGGTTGCGCTCCAGGGTGGCATCACGACCGAGCAACAGCAGCCGGCGCGTATCCGGCGTGCCATAGGGAATGAGAGTCACCTGCAGGGCACTGCCGCCACGCGGGCCCGGCACATCGGCGCGGTCCTGGCGCATGTGGCCGTCGCGCAGCACGGCATCGATCAGCGTGGCGAGATTGGGCAATTGTCCCTCGGCCAGCGCCGTGAGCAAGGGGGCCGCGGCATCATTGGCCTGCTGCACGCCGCCGTCGCCATCGAACAGCACCGCAGGCCCGGGAAACTGCGGCACCAGGGCTTCGGGTGCCAGACCAGCATTCGCATCGAATCCGGAACCGTCCATCGTTGCGCTGTTTCCGCCCACTGCGGCACCTCTCCCTGTCCGCGCCGGAGACTGAGGGCGGCGACGGATACTCGCCATTCTAGCCAGAACCCCTTATGGTGCGAAACCGTGATCTCCCCTGCTGCAAAACCCCTGCCCACCCCCTCTGCCGGCCTGCCGCTGTCGGGTGCCGCGCTGCATGGCGCCGCCACCTGGGTCTTCGATCTGGACAACACGCTTTACCCTGCGCACTGCAACCTGTTCGACCAGGTTTCGCGCCGTATGGGCGAGTTCATCGCCACCACCTTTGCCGTCGACCTGGCCGAGGCCAAACGGCGCCAGAAGGGCTTTTTCCATAGCCACGGCACCACACTTCGCGGCCTGATGGTGGAACATGGCATCGCGCCCAAGGCGTTCCTGGATTACGTGCATGACATCGACCTGACTGCGGTGGCCGCCATGCCCGATCTGGGTGCGGCGCTGGACCGCCTGCCCGGCCGCAAGCTGGTCTACACCAACGGCACCGTGGCCCATGCCGACCGCATCCTGCGCCGGCTTGGCATCCATGACCGCTTCGAGGCCGTGTTCGATATCGTCGCATCCGAGTATCTGCCCAAACCCGAGATCGCACCCTATCGCGTGATGCTGCAACGCCATGGCGTCGATCCGATCCAGGCCGTGATGGTGGAAGACATGGCCCGCAACCTGAAGCCGGCAGCGGATCTGGGCATGACCACGGTCTGGGTGCCGACGGCGGAAGCCTGGTCGCAGCCCGATCCGGACGGCCGCGATCATATCCACCATACCGCCCCGGACCTGACCGCCTTCCTGGCCGGCCTGCCCCGGGAATAGGCCGTTCGCCCTGCCCCGCCGGGTTGACTCGGCAGGCTCGGCGGCTATTGTCTCGCCGTTCCGCCAGACCGCCTTATTTTCGAGGAATTCTCCATGTCCGACGCAGCCCTCGCCAAGCAGCTTCAGCCCGTGATCGATGCCGCCTGGGAGGCGCGCGACCAGGTCAATCTGCAGACTAAGGGCGAAGTGCGCGACGCCGTCGAGGCGACGCTGAACGCACTAGACGAGGGCAAGCTGCGCGTGGCCGAGAAGATCGGTGGCCAGTGGACCGTGCACCAGTGGGCCAAGAAGGCCGTACTGCTGAGCTTCCGACTCACCGACAACATGCTGATCAGCGATGCGCCGGGTGGCGCCCACTGGTTCGACAAGGTGCCGTCGAAGTTTGCCGGCTGGAGCGAGCAGCGTTTCCGCGGCGCCGGTTTCCGCGCGGTGCCGGGTTCGGTGGTGCGCAAGGCCGCCTATATCGCACCGAACGTCATCCTGATGCCGAGCTTCGTCAACCTCGGCGCCTATGTCGACAGCGGCACCATGGTGGACACCTGGGTCACCGTCGGTTCCTGCGCGCAGATCGGCAAGAACGTGCATCTCTCGGGCGGCGTCGGCATCGGCGGCGTGCTGGAGCCGCTGCAGGCCAATCCGGTCATCATCGAAGACAACTGCTTCATCGGTGCGCGCTCGGAAGTGGTTGAGGGCGTGATCGTCGAGGAAGGTGCCGTCCTGTCGATGGGCGTCTATCTCAGCGCCACCACCAAGATCATCGACCGCGCCACCGGCGAGATTTTCGTCGGCCGCGTGCCGGCCTATTCGGTGGTGGTCTCGGGCAACATCCCGGGCAAGCCGCTGCCCGATGGCACACCGGGCCCGTCGCTCTACTGCGCCGTGATCGTCAAGCGCGTGGATGCCCAGACCCGTTCCAAGACCTCCATCAATGAACTCCTGCGCGACTAGCCGCGCAGGTGGCATTACCGGGCTGCCGGGCGGCTGGTGCTAGCGCGCAGGTGGCAATGCGCCGTCTGCGAGCCATGATGCGTGGCCTGAAAACCATTCCTTAACGCTCTGCGGCGAGGCTCTAGACTCCTGTTTTCCCGAGTCAGGCCATGTCAGAGCTTCTTGCTGCCAAATCGCGTCGCATCGACCCCAGCACCTTCCGCCGGGCTACCATCCTGGTGGCCGAAGGTGACCGTGCCTTCCGCCGCACGCTGCGCGATGTGTTGCTGGGCATGGGCTTTCCCAGCATCGTGGTCGCCGGCACTGCCGGCGAGGCCATGCGCCATATCATCGAGCAGCGGCCGAGCGTGATCCTGCTCGACGCCAAACTGCCCGGCAGCGACGGCATCAAGCTGACCCGCCGGCTGCGCAGGGATGGCGACAACCTGCCCGTCATCCTGATGGTGCAGGCTCCAGATGCCACCCTGGTGACCGCCGCACGCGATGCCGGCGTCAACGAAATGGTGATCAAGCCGGTGTCGATGGAAGCCCTGGTGCTGCGGCTGATGCATGTGCTGCAGGTACCGCGCACCTTCATCCGCAGCCCGGGCTATCTCGGTCCGGATCGCCGTCGCCTGCCGGACCGACGCCGCATTGCCGAACGCCGCACGCATCCGCTGCTGCAATCCGATACCGAGCGTCGCCAGAAGCCGGGCCGGCGCAGCGGCGACGAACGCCGGCAGCGCAAAGCGTCCTGATACAGATTCCGGAAAAAAGAAGGCCGGCCGAGGCGGGGACATCGGGCCGGCCGGGCGCGGCGAATCGCGCCTGAGGTTCCATCACGCTAGCCTGCCGCCATGACGCTGGCGTGACGGCCACCGGACTGCTGTAATCCAGACACACAGCTGGCGGACCCGAAATTAGTCCGCTTGCATTACTGTCACGTCCCGCTACAATCCGGCGCCAATATGGCCCGGCAGATCATGGCCGGCCAACAGCCAGTCTGGGAGGACGGCATCTTGGCGATCAGCGCGGCGCGCATCGGCATAAAAAGCGAACGTCGCAACACGCCGGCACCGCGCATCGATTACGGCACCCTGCCCAACCATGTCGGCTATCTGCTTCGCCTCGCCCAGTTGCGGGTCTGGGAGGATTTCTACGGCCGACTGGCAGAGACCGGCATCAGCCCGGCGCTGTTTTCCGCCCTGATGCTGATCGAACGCAATGCCGGACTCCAGCAGAGCCGGCTGGGCGAAGCGCTCGGCGTCGCCCGCTCCGGCGCCATGACCATGGTGGACCGCCTGGAACAGCTCGGCCTAGTGGAACGCCGGGCCGATCCGCATGACCGGCGCGCCTATGGCCTGTTTCTGACCATCAGCGGCGCGCGGCGCGTGGAAGACCTGATCGCCCGCGTGCAGATGCATGACAAGCTGATCAATGCGGTGCTCTCAGCCGACGAGCATCGCATGCTGATGCAGCTGCTGCGCAAATTCATTTCCGTACCGGCGCCCATCGCCACCGAGGCCCGCGCCGCTGAAACCGCAGCCGCAGCATCTTCTGAACCGAAAACCGCTTCTGTATCATCGCGTACCAAACGGGCCGCCCAGGGTGGGCGACGCCCCAATAACCTGTCTTAACCGGAGGAACCATCATGAGCGTCAAGATCACACGCCGCCAGTTCGCCGCCTCGGCCGCCGCCGGCGCGGCCCTGGCCGCCGGCACCGCCCCCTTCAACATTGTGAAGGCCCAGAGCAACACCCTGAAAATCGGCTCGATCCATCCGCGTTCGGGCTTCCAGGCCCAGCTCGGCATCGCCTGCCAGCGCGGCATCGACCTCGCCCCGCGGGTGCTGAAGGGCATGGGCATCGACGCCAATGTCGAGATCATGAATGCCGATACCGAATCCAACGTCGACGTGGCGCGCAGCCGCGCCGAGAAACTGATCAACGACGGCGCCCATGTGCTGATCGGCGCCTTCGACAGCGGCCAGTCGGCCGCCATCGCCCAGGTCGCCGAGCAGAAGGGCGTGCCCTATATCATCAATATCGCCGCCGCGCCGCAGATCACCGAGCAGGGCTACAAGTTCGTGTTCCGCAACTTCCCCACCGCCCCGATGCTGGTCGGCGATGGCCTCAACCTGATGAAGGGCGTGTTCGAGAAGAGCGGCATCACGCCGAAGACCGCCGTCTTCATGCATGTGAACGATACGTTCGGTCAGTCGATGAACGGTGCGATCAAGGCGATGGCCCCGCGCTTCAACCTGCCATTCCAGATTGTCGACACCATCGCCTACGATCCGCAGGCCAAGGACCTTTCGGTGGAAATCGCCAAGGCCAAGGCCACCGGCGCCGACATGCTGATGCCGGTGACCCGCCTGAACGACGCCATCCTGATGGTGCGCGAGATGGTGAAACAGCGCTGGGAGCCGCAGATCGTGATGAGCCCCGGCGCGCCGGGCTTCTACGAAGGCCAGTTCTACAAAGCACTGGGCAAGTTCTCGAATTACCTGCTCACCAACAACCCGTGGTACAATCCGCGCTCGGGCATTACCCAGAAGCTGCTGGACGAGTTCACCAAGACCTACAAGGGCGAGATGTTCGAACTCAACGTCGGCTTCTCGTTCGAGGCGGTGATGATTGCGGTGAGTGCGTTCAACAGTGCCAAGTCCACCGCCGGCGTGGCGCTGGCCGACGCGATCCGCAAGACCAACATCACCGATCATGTGATGGCGGGCGGCCCGCTGCAGTTCGACGCCAAGGGCCAGAACGTCAACATCAAGTCGGTCACGCTGCAGAATCTGGATCAGCGCCCGAAGGTGGTGCTGCCGCTGGATATCGCGGAAGACAACCTGACCCTGCCGATGCCGAGCTGGACCAAGCGGTAATCATGACAACAACCACGCGTACCTGCCGGATATCCGATGCCTGCTGAACTGGTTTTCACTGTTGCCATTCAGGGCATTCTGACCGGACTGGTCTACGGGCTCATGGCCCTCGGCCTTTCCGTGATCTTCGGCGTGGTGCGCGTGGTCAATTTCGCCCACGGTGAAATGATGACGATCGCCTCCTACGCGGCCATCGTTGCCTTCGCCGCCTGGGGCATCGACCCGCTGGTGGCGATGGTGCCAATCGCCGTGGCGCTGTTCGCCATCGGCTACATGATGCAGGCCGTGCTGATCAACCCCTTCATCAACCGGCCTGAACACAGTCAGTTCATGCTGCTGGCCGCCATGGCACTGATCATGGTGAACGGCCTGCTGATGATCTTCGGTCCGGATGCGCGCAACGTGATGGTGGATTACGCGCTCGACTCCATCGAAATCGGTCCGCTGCTGGTCGACAAGGTGCGCGTGATTACCGCTGCCTTTGCCATGGCCATCACCGCCGGGCTGTTCGCCTTCTTCAAACTCAGCCGAACCGGCAAGGCGATCCGCGCCTGTGCCGACAACCACATGGGCGCCCTGGTGGTCGGCCTGAACGTCAAGCGGCTCTATGCGCTGACCTTCGGCATCGGCTCGGCCTGCGTTGGTGCCGCCGGCGCCATGATGACGCTGCTGATCGACACCACGCCCAATATCGGGCCCGCCTTTACGCTGCAGGCCTTTGTCATCGTCATCATCGGCGGCCTGGGCTCGATGCCCGGCGCGCTGCTCGGCGGCGTGCTGATCGGCCTGTCCGAAGCGATGTCGGGCCTGCTGTTCGCGCCTTCGGCCAAAAGCATGTTCGCCATCGCCATCCTGATCCTGGTCCTGCTGTTCCGGCCCCAGGGCCTGCTGGGGCGCAAAGCATGATGTCCCGTCTCATCGACGGCGTGCCGCCGCGCGCGCTGATCCTGCTTGCCCTGCTGCTCGGCGTGCTGCTGCTGGCCCCGCTGTTCATCGGCAGCTACGGCCTGTCGATCCTGATCCTGGTGCTGTATTTCGCCTATACCGGCCAGGCCTGGAACGTGATGATGGGCTTTGCCGGACAGCTCAGCCTGGGCCACTCGCTCTATGTCGGCGTCTCGGCCTATACCGCCGCCGCGCTCTATGTGCATTTCGGCATCGGGCCCTGGGCTGGCGTCTGGGTCGCCATCCTGGTCAGCATGGCGTGTGGTTTGGTGATCGGTTTCCTGGCCTTCCGCTTCGGCATCGGCGGCGTCTATTTCGCGCTGCTGACCATCGCGTTTTCCGAATTCACCCGCGTCGGCTTCGACCACTTCACCTGGGTGAATGGATCAGGCGGTTTCTTCCTGCCGGTAGCGCAGTACAGCGCGAACGATCCCCTGAACCTGCGCGGTTCGCCGGTGATGTTCTATTACATCCTGCTGGCGATCACGACGCTGGCCTTCATCTTCTGCCGCTGGCTGCTGACCGGCCGCATCGGTTATTACTGGCTGGCGATCCGCGAGGAGCCTGAAGCCGCACAGACGCTGGGCATCAACATCTTCCGCTACAAGATGATCGCCGTCGCCATCTCGTCGGGCATGACCGCACTGAGCGGCGTATTCTTCGCCTTCTATTACAACAACCTGTTCCCCGAGCAGATCTTCAGCATGAACCGCTCGATCGAACTGATCCTGGGGCCCATCATCGGCGGCATCGGCTCGCTGTTCGGCCCCATCCTCGGCGCCTTCGTGCTGACCGCCCTGGCCGATGGCCTGAACGAGATCATGGCGCATTTCGGCTATGAAATGCCGGGTGTGAAGCTGCTGTTTTATGGTTTCTGCCTGCTGGCGGTCATCATGTGGCTGCCGAACGGCATCTGGCCACCCCTGCGCAAGAAGCTGGGCCTGGGAGAACGGCTGTGACCGATCTTCTGGTTGTCGAGGGCATCTCGAAAAGCTTCCGCGGCCTGCGCGCCGTGCATCAGGCCTCGCTGACCGTGCCGCAAGGCGGCATCGTCAGCCTGATCGGGCCGAACGGTGCGGGCAAGACCACCTGCTTCAACATGATCGCCGGCGTCTTCCCGCCGGATGAAGGCCGCATCACCTTTGCCGGCCGCGAACTGGGCGGCCTGCGCCCCGACCAGATCTGCCATGCCGGCGTCGGCCGCACCTTCCAGATCGTCAAACCATTCAAGGAACTGACGGCGCTGGAAAACGTCATCGTCGGCGCACTGCTGCGCGAGACCAGCACCCGCGTCGCCCGCAGGAAGGCGGAAGCTGTGCTCGACCAGCTCGGCATGCTGGACAAGCGCGACCAGCCGGCCGCGCAACTGACCCTGCCCGAACGCAAGCGGCTGGAAGTGGCGCGTGCGCTCGCCACCGACCCGAAGCTGCTGCTGCTGGATGAAGTGATGGCCGGCCTCCGGCCTACCGAGACCGACCAGATGGTTGCCGTCTTTCGCGACCTCAATGCCAGGCACGGCATGACCATTCTGCTGATCGAGCATGTGATGCGCGCGGTGATGGCGCTGTCGCAGCAGGTGGTGGTGCTGCACCATGGCGAAGTGATCGCCCGCGGCAAGCCCGAGGACGTAGTGCGCGACCCCGCCGTACTGGAATGCTATCTGGGCGAGGAGGCTGCGGTATGAGCCTGGTCCTCGACAAGCTGGATGTTTTCTACGGCGATGCCCAGGCTCTGGACGCCGTGTCGCTGTCGGTGCCGCAAGGCAGCATCGTCGCCATCATCGGCGCCAATGGCGCCGGCAAATCGACCCTGATCCGCACCATTGCCGGCATCGAGAAGCCGCGCGGCGGTTCGATCCGCTACAACGACACCGAAATCGGCGGCCTGCCCAGTTTCAAGGTCTGCAACATGGGCATTGGCCAGGTGGCCGAGGGCCGGCAGATTTTCCCGAGCCTGAGCGTGCTGGAAAACCTGGAGATGGGCGCGCTGCTGCCGCGCGCTCGTGGAAAAGAAAAATCCACCATGGAAGAGGTCTTCACCCTCTTCCCGCGCCTGGCCGAGCGCCGCGACCAGCTGGCCGGCACGATGTCTGGTGGCGAGCAGCAGATGCTGGCCATCGGCCGCTGCCTGATGGGCCAACCCGAACTGATCATGTTCGACGAACCATCGCTGGGCCTGGCGCCAGCCGTGGTGCAGGAGGTCTTCCGCATCATCAAGCTGCTGCATGAGCGCGGCCTGACCGTGGTGCTGGTCGAGCAGAATGTCGCCGTGTCGCTGAAACTGGCAGATCATGCCTACGTGCTGGAGAACGGTCGTATCGCCATGCAGGGCAGCGGCGAGCAACTGCTGCACGATGACCGCGTGCGGCAGGCCTATATGGGCCTGTAACAGAAAAGGCCCCCAGTTTCGCTGGCGGCCTTTTTCATGCCTGAAAACAGCTGGCGCTTACTTGATCGTGGCGAAAAAGTCGTTGCCCTTGTCGTCTACGATGATGAAGGCCGGGAAGTCTTCCACCTGGATGCGCCAGACGGCTTCCATGCCAAGCTCCGGGTATTCCAGGGTCTCGATATGCTTGATCGAGTTCTTGGCCAGGATCGCGGCGGGTCCGCCGATCGAGCCGAGATAGAAGCCGCCATATTCTTTGCAGGCATCGGTCACCTGCTTGGAGCGGTTGCCCTTGGCCAGGCTGATGAAACCGCCGCCGTTTTTCATCAGCTCACCAACATATGAATCCATGCGGCCGGCCGTGGTCGGGCCGAACGAGCCCGAGGCATAGCCCTCCGGCGTCTTGGCCGGACCGGCGTAATAGATCATGTGGTTCTTCACATAGTCTGGCAGCCCCTCGCCGCGCTCGATGCGCTCGGCGAATTTGGCATGGGCGAGATCGCGGGCGACGATCAGTGTACCGCTCAGCGACAGGCGGGTCTTCACCGGATACTGCGACAGCTGCTTGCGGATATCGGCCATCGGCTGATTGAGATCGACCTTTACGACCTCAGCCGAAATCTTGTCCTCATGATCGGGAAGATACTTGGCCGGGTCGGTTTCCAGCTGCTCCAGGAACACGCCCTCGCGGGTGATCTTGCCCAGAATCTGGCGGTCAGCCGAGCAGGACACGGCGATACCGATCGGCACGCTGGCGCCGTGACGCGGCATGCGGATGACGCGCACGTCATGACAGAAATACTTGCCGCCGAACTGGGCGCCGATACCGTTGACGCGGGTCAGCTCGAGAATCTTCTGCTCGAACTCCACGTCGCGATAGGCATGGCCGGTCGGACTGCCCTTGGTCGGCAGGGTGTCGAGATAGCGCGCCGAGGCGAGCTTGGCCGTCTTCAGGTTCAGCTCCGCCGACAGGCCGCCGATCACGATGGCCAGGTGATAGGGCGGGCAGGCCGCGGTACCGAGCGTCTTGATCTGGGTATCGAGGAACTTCAGCAGGTTGTCGCCACGCAATACGGCGGGCGTCTGCTGGTAAAGGAAGGTCTTGTTGGCCGAACCGCCGCCCTTGGCCATGAACAGGAACTTGTAGGCATCGCCCTGGGTGGCATAAAGCTCGATCTGGGCCGGCAGGTTGGTGCCGGTGTTCACTTCCTTGAACATGTCGAGCGGGGCGAGCTGCGAATAGCGCAGACTGGTTTCCGTATAGGTGCGGTAGATGCCGCGGCTGAGCGCCTCTTCGTCACTGCCCGAGGTCCAGACATACTGGCCCTTCTTGCCGATCACGATGGCGGTGCCGGTATCCTGGCAACTCGGCAGCACCATGCCCGCCGAGATATTGGCGTTTTTCAAAAGCTCCAGCGCCACGAAATGATCGTTCGGCGAAGCATCCTTGTCGTCGAGGATGGCGCGCAACTGCGCCAGATGGCCGGGACGGAACAGATGCGCGATATCGCGCATGGCATTGAAGGTCAGATCGCTGAGTGCCTTGTCGCTGACCTGCAGCACTTCGCGGTCACCAACCTTGACCACCTTCACTTCATCCGTATCGAGCTTGCGATACGGCGTGGTGGTGTCGGGGCCAAGCGGAAGCAGGTCCTCGTAGCGGAACTCGGGCATTGTGGTCTCCGGGGCTTATGCTGGCAGACCTGCGCGAGGCAGGCCCGATCGGAAATCAGGTCTTCTTTTTGCGGAAGGCGTCCAGGGCGACAACATCGCCAGTCTTGCGTTCGGCCGCGTCATCCGCGCCGCCCTCTTCGCCGGCCGGCGCATCGCCATCGAGGTTGCCGGCCGGCGCCTGGGTGATCATGCCGGTGCGGGCCTCGGCATTGGGCGTCACGCGGAACTGCAGGCCAAACTGGACGCTGGGATCGGCAAAGGCGGTGATCGCCGCATAGGCGATGACCAGACGCTCGGGCACCTTGTTGAAGCTGAGAGTCACCTGGAAGGCATCTTCGCCCGGCTCCAGACCCCAATACTGGTGCTGCAGCACGATCGTCATCTCTTCGGGATAGCGCTCATGCAGATAGTCGGGCAGCTCCACGCCGGGCTGGTCGGTGCGGAAGGTGATGTAGAAATGATGGTTGCCGGGCAAACCGAATTCCGAGGCGCGTTTGATCGCCTCGCGGACCGCGCCGCGCAGGGCGTTCTCCACCATCTGGTTATAATCGAGCAGCTTACCGGCCATGACTGATCTTCTCGGGGCTTAGGAAACCCATTTTACCCTTCCGCAGCGGACCATTCAATTCCAAGCCGGCCCGTCCGGACCGGCCGTCCACAGATAAAGCAGGCCATTCTGCAGATAGTGGGGGGCTTCTGTTGCCCGGCGCCCCCCGTGCCGCGCTTACCTATTAGGCAGCGAGTGCAACGCTATTGTCGTTGGCACTTAGAGATTGACCCGATAACGGCGGTATCATGCCGGGCAAAAACTGCACCTTTACCACGCACGTCAAGCCTGATTCGCCCCCATCATCAACCCAGCGGCCCCGTCGGACAAAGGACGTCCGGGGAGCCGAAAGGCCGTTTCCAGCCCTTTTCGGGGGCTGGGCTCATGGTGGAGGCGCCGGGTACTGCCCCCGGGTCCGTTACGTTTATTCCGAGCAGCGTTTATCACCATAGTCGGTTACCCGACGGACCTAATGTAGGGCGTCCGGGGGGCTTTTTGAAGCCCCACAGCCGGCCCGTCCGAGGCTTGGGAAGACTCGGCCTGCCGGTCTATAACCTCCTGCCTTTCGCCCGGTGGCCCGAGTCGCCGGAATTTGCCGGAGATTGCCCTTATGACCATGACGCCGGAGCAGGCCGCCGAAATCGCCGCCCTGCGCAGCCAGAACCAGCAGACCCGCCGCGCCACCGTGCCGGCGCTGGAAGAGATTCTCTACGACGCGATCCCGCTGCTCGACCACGGCTTCGTCCGCGTCATCGACTATATGGGCGACGATGCCGCCGTGGTGCAGGCCGCGCGCGTCTCCTACGGTCGCGGCACCAAGAAGGTCAGTGAAGACCGTGGCCTGATCAACTACCTGATGCGCCACCGGCACAGCACGCCGTTCGAGATGTGCGAGATCAAGTATCATGTGAAGCTGCCGATCTTCGTGGCGCGCCAATGGATCCGCCATCGCACCGCCAATGTGAACGAGTATTCGGCGCGCTATTCGATCCTCGACAACGAATTCTATATTCCCGCCCCCGACCAGCTGGCCTCGCAATCAAGTTCGAACCGCCAGGGCCGCGGCGATGTGCTGACCGGCCCCGAGGCCGCCCGCGTGCTGGAGCTGCTGAAGCGCGACGCCAGCCAGAGTTACGCGTCCTACGAGGAAATGCTCAACGAGTGCCCCGATGGCAGCAAGCGCGATGAGGACCGCGAAGGCCTGGCGCGCGAGCTGGCACGGATGAACCTGACGGTGAACTTCTATACCCAGTGGTACTGGAAGACCGACCTGCTGAACCTGCTGCACTTCCTCAGCCTGCGTGCCGACAGCCATGCGCAATACGAAATCCGCGTCTATGCCGAGGCCATGCTGGATACGGTGAAACGCTGGGTGCCGGCCTGCTACGACGCCTTCATGGAATACCGCATCGGCGGCGCCAGCCTCTCGGCCACCGGCCTGAAGGTGGTTCGTCGCATGCTGGCCGGCGAAACCATCGAACAGGCCAATTCCGGCCTGAGTGCGCGCGAGTGGCGCGAACTGATGGCAGTGCTGAAGCCCGAAAGCTGAAGACCGAAGACGGGAAACCGGACGGGGCTCAGCTGCCCATCGTTTTCGCCGCCATCGCGCGATTCATCCACCATACCGCCGCGCCGAAAGCGGCCGTCACGGCGAAAGCCGTGGCGAGCCAGAAGGCGTCGCCTGCGGGGAACAGCGTGTTGAGCGCCGAGCCCCCGCCGCCGCCCACGGTCTGCAGGAAGCCGGACAACGCCGCGCCGGCGCCGATGGTGGCCGGATTGACGCCGATGGCCGAGACAGCTGAATTGGGCAGGGCCAATCCCATCCCCACCGCCCACAGTACGCGCAGCGCGATGATCACGGCGATGTTCGGCCCGAACAGCTCGACCGAGACGGCCATCAGGCCCGCGCCGGCCAGCATGCAGATCACACCGGCATCCACCAGCGGCGCCATACCGATGCGGCCGCCGAGCCAGGAGGACAGCAGCGCGCCGATGAAAAAGCCCGCACTGCCCAGCGCAACCAGAATGCCGTAGGAGACCGGCGTCACCCCCATGCTGCCGATCAGCACCGCCGGCGCGCCGGCATTGAAGCCGTGCAGCCCGGCGAAGATCGAGAAATTGAGCAGGCCGAAGGTGACGAAGGCGCGGCTGCGGAGCAGGAAGGCATAGGCGCGGAGGATGCCCATCAGAAGCGGACCGGTCTCGCCGGTGGGCGGATGGGTTTCCGGCAGCCGCCGCATCACCACCAGCAACACGGCCAGCGTGACGCCGCCGCTGAGCCAGAAATTTGCCCGCCAGCCCAGATAATGCTCGACCAGGCCGCCCAGCACGGGCGCGACCACCGGCGCCACCGCCAGCGAGGCGCTGACCACCGAGGTGGCGCGCGCGGCCTGCGGCCGGTCGTAGACGTCGTTGATCACGGTGCGGGCCGCCGCCATGGCGCTGGCCGCACCCAGGCCCTGCAGCGCGCGGGCCCAGAGCAGCCCCATGAGGGTGTCAGACAGAGCACAGGCCACCGATCCAGCCGCCATGACGGCCAGTCCGCCCAGCAGCAGCGGCCGGCGGCCATACCGGTCGCTCAAGGGGCCGAAGACCAGTTGCCCGCCCGCAAAAGTAGCGAAATAGACCGCCAGGGTTAAAGGCAGGGCATCGGCAGATGCGTTAAGCTGGACGCCGATGGCCGGCAGCGACGGCAGATACATGGTTGCCGCCAGAATCCCGTTCGAGAACAGGATGGTCAGGAGCAACAGCAGACCGGCAGGCGGCGGCGGTTTTGGCATCGGAATGGCGGAAGGGGCTGAGCCAATGGTAGAATGACAGGCTATCCAATCCTATTTAGAGTGTTGCGGATTGGTTGGCTTCGTTCCACCGTCAGTATATATATGATCCCCAAAGTATTTCTATGATTCTCGCGGTTGTGGCGCCGGAGGGCCGGCGGCGGGAATAGCGCAGAACGATCTGTGGAAAACTGCCGATAGCGGCAAGGGACAGCCGGAACAGGGATGTCGGAAAAAATCGATTTCAACCACGTCCGCTTCCTTGTCGTGGACAGCAACAAACTGATGTGCCAGCTCATCAAGGATATCCTGATGATGCTGGGCGCTACGCAGGTGGCGACCGCGCGCGACAGCGAAAAGGCGATCGTCAGCCTGCGCTCGGGCGGCATCGACGTGCTGATCAGCGAATGGAACCTGAAGCCGCGCTCCGGTCTGGAGCTGCTGGACTGGGTGCGCACCGATGGCACCTCGCCCGATCGCATGATGCCGGTGATCATGCTGACCGCGAATTCGGAAGTCGAATACGTGATGGAGTCGCGCGACAAGGGCGTGACCGAATTTCTGGCCAAGCCGTTTACGGCTGACGGCGTCTATCGCCGCCTGGTTTCGGTGATCGCCCGCCCCCGTGATTTTGTCAGTATCAAGGGCTATTTCGGGCCGGACCGCCGGCGCCAGCAATTGCCCTTCGAAGGACCGGACCGCCGTCAGCAGAAGCCGGAATAGGCTGATCCATGCGCCGGACGACCATCCCAAATCGTGGCGAACTGAAGCGCAAAGCGGTCAATTACAAGACCGGCCTGAGTCTGAAGCTCGACGACGAGATGCTCAAGAAGATGGAGCAGCTGGTCGAAAATTCCTCCGCGCAGTTCCTGGATGCCACGGTCGACAGCCTCAAGACACTGCGCGAACAGCTGGGCCGTGCCGCCGCCGATCCCTCGGCCCGTGCCGAAGTGCTGGAACATATCCGCGAGGAAGCATTCCAGATCAAGGGCATGGGGGGTGTCTTCGGTTACCCCCTGCTCACCGAGTTCGCCAAGTCGCTGCATGACTTCCTGAAAGAACTGACCGATCTGGACGAGTTGCAGCAGGAAATTGTCAGCATCCATGTCGATACGCTGTATGTGGTGGTTTCCCACCGCATCAAGGGCTCGGGCGGTCCCCTGGAGGCCCAGCTGCGCGGCTCGCTGAAAGCCGCCATCGACAAGGCCAAACCGGGCACCCCCAAATCCTGATCCGGGCCGGATTTCCGCCCCCGCTGCCAGCCCCACCAGCTTCTCTGGACACTCCCCGCCCCCCGCCCTATAACCCCCCGCATGCACCCGGCAACCGCGCTTCCCTTCGTTAAAATGCATGGCCTCGGCAACGATTTTGTCGTGCTGGATGCGCGCACGCACAGCCTGCCGCTCGATCTGGCGGCGGTGAAGCTGCTGGCCGACCGCAAGCGCGGCGTGGGCTTCGATCAGATGATTACGCTGGAGCGTTCGCCCAAGGCTGATGTCCTGATGCGCATCCACAATGCCGATGGCGGCGAGGTGGAATCCTGCGGTAACGCCGCCCGCTGCGTCGCCACCCTGCTGATGCGCGAGAATGGCCGCGATGCCGTCACCATCGACACTGCCGGCGGCTGGCTCAATGCCAGGAGCGGCGCCAGCGGACTTATCACGGTGGATATGGGCGAGCCGCGGTTCGACTGGCAGGCGATCCCGCTGGCCCGCGAAATGAACACCATGAGCATGGCCTACAGCTTCGCCGGTTATGACAAGCCCGGCGCAGTCAATGTCGGCAATCCGCATGTGGTGTTCTTTGTAAACGATGCGGAAGCCGTGCCGCTGGCCGAGATCGGCCCCAAGATCGAACATGACCCGCTGTTTCCCCAGCGCATCAATGCCGAATTCGCCCAGGTGATCGACCGCCAGCAGATCCGCATGCGGGTCTGGGAGCGCGGCGCTGGCATCACCCGCGCCTGCGGCACTGGCGCCTGCGCCACCCTGGTGGCTGCCGCCCGCCGCGATCTGGCCGAGCGCAAGGCCGATATCGTGCTGGATGGCGGCGTGCTGACCATCGAGTGGGGCGCCGATAATCATATCTACATGACCGGCCCCGCCACCGAGGCCTTCCGGGGTGAAGTGCCGGCGAGTTTCTGGACCGCGCTGACCGACGCGGCGTGATCCGATGCCGGATACCGTTGCCGCCGCCCTGCCCGATGTCCTGAATTTCGGCTGCCGCCTCAATGCCTATGAAGGCGAGGCGATCCGCGCCACCCTGGCCAAGCATGGCCGCGATGATGTGGTGGTGGTCAACACCTGCGCCGTGACGGCGGAAGCCGAGAAACAGGCGCGCCAGGCGATCCGTCGTCTGCGCCGCGACCGGCCCGATGCCCGCATCGTCGTCACCGGTTGCGCTGCCCAGATCAATCCACAGGGCTTCGCCGCCATGGCAGAGGTCGATCATGTGATCGGCAATCGCGAAAAGCTGAACGAAAGCCTGTGGGCCGGCATTGCCGCCGCCTCGCCCCGCATCACTGTGGGCGACATCCTGACCGATACTCCGGCGGCGCTCCCCGCGGTGACCCACTTTCCCGGCCGGCCGCGCGCCTATCTGGAAATCCAGCAGGGCTGCGACCATCGCTGCACCTTCTGCATCATCCCCTATGGGCGCGGCCCCAGCCGCTCGCTGCCGCTGGGCGCGGTTGTCGAGCAGGCCCGTGCTCTCGCCGACCGTGGCTACCGCGAATTCGTCCTCACCGGCGTCGACATCACCTCCTACGGCCATGACCTGCCAGGCCGACCCACGCTGGGCCAGGCGACCCGACGGCTGCTCGACCTGGCACCACAGATCGAGCGCCTGCGGTTCTCCTCGCTGGATCCGGCCGAGATGGATGAAGACCTCTTCCGCCTGTATGCCGAGGAACCGCGCGTGATGCCGCATGCGCATCTGAGCCTGCAGGCTGGCGATGACCTGATCCTCAAACGCATGAAGCGCCGGCACAGCCGGGCTCAGGCCCTGGAGGTTGCCGCACGCCTGCACGACCTGCGCCCCGGTGTCGCGCTGGGCGCCGATCTGATCGCCGGCTTCCCGACCGAAAGCGATGCAGCCTTTGAACAGAGCCGCAGCCTGATCGTCGAAGCCGGCCTGGCTTTCGTGCATGTCTTCCCCTATTCGCCGCGCCCAGGCACGCCGGCAGCACGCATGCCGCAGCTGCCGGTCGAACAGCGGCGCGCCCGCGCCGCCCTGTTGCGTGCTGCAGCAGGCCTGGCGATGGATCGTTTCCTTGAGACCCGCATCGGTCGCGATGCCAGCATCCTGGTCGAGCAGGAAGGCGTGGGCCGTGACGAGACCTATGCCCCGGTGGCCTTGCCTGTCCATCTGGCGAAAGGCGACATCATCGCCGCCCGTATTGCTGCCGCGCGCGATGGCAAACTTTGGCTGGAGGCCGCATGAGCGATGGCGAGAAGAAGGCAGGCTGGTTCGGCCGCCTGAAAGTCGGGCTGTCGCGCTCGGCCGGCCAGCTGGGCGAGCAGATCGGCGCCCTGTTCACCAAGCGCAAGCTGGATCAGACGGCGCTGGACGAACTGGAAGAAACGCTGATCGGCGCCGATCTCGGCGTAACCACGGCCGCGAAGATCGTGAAGGCCATCGCGAAGGACCGTTTCGACAAGGACATCACCTCGGAAGAAATCCGTCTTGCGCTCGCCGATTCTGTCGCCGGCCTGCTGCAGCCGGTGGAAAAGCCGCTCGACCTGTCGGGTGAAACACCGCAGGTGATTCTGGTCGTCGGCGTCAACGGCGTGGGTAAGACCACGACGATCGGCAAGATCGCCACACGGCTGCGCGACGACGGCAGGAGCGTGATGCTGGTTGCCGGCGATACCTTCCGTGCCGCTGCCGTCGAGCAGCTGAAAATCTGGGGCCAGCGCGCCGGTGTGCCGGTGCTGGCCGGCGAACCCGGCGGCGATGCCGCCAGCCTGGCTTTCGACGCCCTCACTCAGGCCCGCGAGCAGCGCCGCGATGTGCTGATGATCGATACGGCCGGCCGTCTGCAGAATAAAGCCGACCTGATGGCCGAGCTGGCCAAGATCGTACGCGTGTTGAAGAAACAGGCGCCGGATGCCCCGCATCATGTGCTGCTGGTGCTGGACGCCACCACCGGCCAGAACGCCGTGAACCAGGTGGCGACATTCAAGGAGATCTGCGCCGTAAGCGGCCTGATCGTCACCAAGCTGGATGGCACGGCCCGTGGCGGCGTGCTGGTGGCCATCGCCGATAAATTCGGCCTGCCCGTGCACTTCATCGGCGTCGGCGAACAGGCCGCCGATCTGCAGCCCTTCTCGGCGACCGCCTTTGCCCGTGCGCTGGCTGGCCTGGACCAGTAAATTTACGGCTCAGTAATTACCCAGTTCACCGGGCGGGTTGGTAAAGGTGGGAAAATGCTCTTTCCCCTCCACTTCGCGATGCTGCGTCAGCGCCCAGTGCACCGAGGGAAACGCCAGGTCGGCCCAGGGAATCTCGGCCCAGCCGAACAGCTTCACCTCCAGGGACTCCGGACCGGCGGCGAAATCGGGCCCGGCCAGCGTCGCGCGATAGATCAGCTGCACTTGGCTGATGCGCGGAATGTTGTAGACGGCGAGTAGGCTGTCGATGGCGATATCCGCACAGGCTTCCTCTCGTGCTTCCCGCATCGCTCCGGCTTCGGAGGTTTCGCGCTCTTCCATGTAACCGGCCGGTATCGTCCAGAAGCCGTGCCGCGGTTCAATCGCCCGTCGACATAACAGGATACCGCCCTGATGGGCGATCACCGCACCGACGACGATCTTTGGATTGACGTAGTGAATCCAGCCGCAATCGCCGCAGACCAGTCGCTCACGATTATCGTCTTCAGGTATTTTCTTTGCGAAACGAAAGTCTTTCGGGTTCTGCTGCATGCCGGGACCGATGTTTGCAATGTCAAAGATCGATGGTATCGCGATTTATGCACAGCACGGAATTTATTGCCGCTTTCTCTGGACGAACAGCCATCGAATAGCGTTTTATCAGTGGACTGAGAAGCGGGGAAAATGCCCGCCCAGTTACAGGTAGGCTTGAACAAAAAACATAAGAAAGGGGAGGTTCCATGTCGGGGGACAAGACCGCCCAAAGCAACGCCGGGGATACTCTCGGTGTTTTCAGTCTGCATGATGCGCCGGGGCATCTGTTGCGACGCTGCCAGCAACTCGCCGTCGATCTCTATACGGCGGAAGTCGGCAGCAACGGGCTAACGCCGCGGCAATTCGCTCTTCTGCTTGCGATCTACCAGAAAGCCGGCATCAGCCAGGTCGATCTGGTGCGGCAGACCGGCATCGACCGCTCCACCGTTGCCGAAATGGTGGCGCGACTGATCAAGCGTGGCCTGCTGGTGCGACAACGCACCGAGACCGACCGGCGCACCAACGCGCTGGCGGTCACGCCGGAAGGCGAGCGGCAGTTACGAGCGGCGCAGCCGGGCGTGGCGCGGGCCCAGGATAAAATCCTGGATCCGATCCCGACCGCGAAACGCGCCGAATTCGTCGCCATGCTGCGCCAGCTGGTCGACAATCTGGAAGCGCGCGGCTGAAATCAGGGTTTCTCACTGCGCTGCAGGTTGTCGTGTAAACGCGCCTGCAGCGCAGCGATATCGATCTGACGCACTGAACCGGCGCCGGCGAGATCAAGCGCCTGGGCTGCGGCTGCTCCCATGGCCACGCAGGGCCCCATCACGCGCACCGAACTGAGCGCCGCCGGATCGCCGTCGATGCAGCGCCCGGCCGCCACCAGGTTGTCGGCACCGTCCGGCACCATGGCGCGGAACGGCACGTAATGCAGATGGTCGTCGCCGAACTCTTCCCAATGCACATCTTCAGGCCGGTCATGCAGCTCGACCGGCCAGGAGCAGCGCAGGATGGCATCGGCCGGCTTCACGCCCTGCCGCACCTCCTCCACCGTCATGCTGTGCTGACCGACGATCCAACGGGTCTGGCGAATGCCGAGGAAACCGTATTGCCGCACCCGCGCCGCCGAGAAAACAGCCGGGTATTCGCCACGCAGGAAATTCACCACACGATCGGCCTGGGCACGGCCTTCCGCCTGTGCCGCCGCATAGCCTTCGGCATCCAGCGGTGTTTCCACATGGGTCATGTTCACGGTCGCATGCCCCTTGCCAGGGAAGGCAAAGACAAAACCGTCACGCCGCACCAGACCGTATTGCTTCCCGGTTTCGGCCAGATGCTTCTGGACGGCCCAACGGTCGAGCTTCAATGCCGCCGCTTCATCGAAGCCTTCCAGCGTGAACATCAGCGTGCCCATGATCGGGCTCACCGGCTCGCGACAGGCGAAACCGGCGAGGTAACTCAAGGCCGCATCGCCCGAGGCATCGACAAAGCCCTGGCCGCGCAGCTCGACCTGGCCGAAACGGGTGGCGAGATCAAGCGCAGTAATGCGCCCATCATCGCGCCGGGCCTGGAGCAGCGTCGCGCCAAGCAGCACCCGAATGCCCGCCGCATGCACAGCCTGCTCGATCCAGCGCACCAGTGCCTGTTCCTGATAGAGCGGGATGTAGCTGTTGCGGCCACGGCGCAGGTGGAAAGCGTCGGCTTTCTGCAGATGCGCGAACATCGCGTCGACCATGCCGTAGACGACGCGATAGGGCTCCGGGCCGTTGGAATAGAATCCGCAGAAGGTGCCCAGCATCGAACCGGTCGACTGGCCGCCCAACTGCTGTCCCGCATCGACCAGCGCCACGCTGCGGCCGGTCTTTGCCGCTTCCAGTGCCGCCGATATGCCGCTGATGCCGGCGCCGACCACGACGATCTCGGCTTCGATCACGCGTGGACCGGTGGCCCTGTGGTGAACGGTACGGGTCGGCGGGATCGGATAATCGCTCACAAGCAGCTCCCTAGCGCCAGCGCAGCACAATCTTCTCGGTCAGGCTGAGCAGGGCGCTGACCGCCAGGCCAAGCAACGACAGCAGAACCACGCCGGCAATCAGCTGATCGATCTGCATTAGATTTCCCGCTGCCAGCACGAAGGCGCCAATGCCGATCTGGGCGCCAATCATCTCGGCCGCCACCACCAGCATCAGCGCGATCGATGAAGTAATGCGGAAACCGGCCAGGATGCCCGGCATGGCGCCTGGCAGGATCACCTTGAACACGATCATGCGGGTCGACAGGCCAAAACTCTGCGCCATGCGAATCAGGTTGCGCGGCACATTGTCGACGGCCGAAAAGGCGCTGACCACGGTGGGGAAAAACACACCCAGACCGATGGTGGCGATCTTGGAAGGCTCGCCAATGCCAAACCACAGAATGAACAGCGGCAGCAATGCAATCTTCGGGATCGGGAACAGCGCCGAAACGATCGGCAGGCCGACCGAACGCGCCGATACAAAGATGCCCATCAGGAAGCCGACGGCGACGCCGCCAATGCTGCCCAGGATCCAGCCCGAAACGATGCGCTTCAGCGAGGCGCTGATATGGGCCAGCAGCTTGCCGTCGACCAGCAGGGTGTGCAGGGCATCCACCACTTCGCTGGGCGCCGGCATAAACAGCGGCGGCAGCCAGCCCAGCCGCGAGGCGGCTTCCCAGCATCCGAGAATGAGAGCGAAAGCCAGCCAGGGCGCCCAGCGCCGGGTACCCGGCACAAAGCCGGCGCCACGAAAGGCCACAATGCTGCCGCGGGTGGCCTCAGGCATCCTGCATCTCCCGCTCGGCCACCTGGGCCTCGGTTTTGATCAGGCTCCAGAGTTCGTCCTGCAGGTTCTGCAGCAACGCTACATGCTCCGGCTTCTGCCGGTCCGCCACCGGCACCGGCACAGAAACAATGCGCTTGATCCGGCCCGGACGGCGCGACAGCACCACCACCTTGTCGGCCAGCCGCACGGCTTCGTTGAGATTATGGGTGACGTAGAGCGTGGTGGTGCGTTCACGCGCCCAGATCGCGATCAGGTCTTCCATCAGCAGTTCGCGGGTCTGCGCATCCAGCGCCGAAAGCGGTTCATCCATCAGCATCACGGCCGGCTTGACGGCAATCGCACGGGCGATGCCGACACGCTGGCGCATGCCACCCGATAGCTGTTTGGGCAGGGCATTGGCAAAATCGGTAAGACCGCAAAGCTTAAGAACGTTGGCGATCCGCGCCTCGCGCTCGGCTTTGCTCAAGGCATGATGCTCCAGCGCCAGCGCCACATTCCCGGCCACTGTGCGCCAGGGCAACAATGCAAAATCCTGGAACACGAACGTGAGCGGATTAAGGCAGCCGGCCGGTGCATCACCTACGGTGGCGATGCGACCTTTCTGTTGCGACAACAAGCCGCCGACCAGATTAAGCAGGGTGGATTTGCCGCAGCCCGACGGGCCGATCAGCGCTGCCGTCTCGCCTTCATTGACGGTGAAACTCACACCGTCGAGGACCGGCAGGTCGCCATAGGCGTAGCCGACATCCTCAAGGACTACCTGCATGACTGAATCCCGCTGACCTGCCGTTACTTCGGCAGGTCGAGATGGCCTTTGACAAAGCTCAGATCGATGAAGTCCACCGCCTTGACCGTCTTGTCGACCAGCCCCTGAGCCTGACCCCAGGCGACCTGGTCGTAGATGTTTTTCACCAGCAGACGGCCCTGCGGATCCATGTAATTGGCAGCCACCTTCACCGTATCGATGCTCGGCTTCGGCTCGACCCATTTCTCCAGGATCGGCATCACGGCCAGGGCTTTCTCGCCAATCATGCGGTTGCCCTGGGCATCCCTGGCCAGGAAGGCGGCCGCATAATCGGCCAGACCCTTCTGGTAGGCGCGCACGAAGCGTTCGACCAGCGGGCGCTTCTCCCTGACGATTTTGGAGGAGGCAAACAGGGCGCCAAGCTGCCAGAGCGTATGTTCATGCACCCAGCCGATGATCTGGCCGGCGCCATCGTCCTGCAGCTTGATCGCGTTATTGGCCGGCAGAATGGTGGCGTCCACCTGACCGCCAGCCAATGCTGCCATCATGTTGGGGATCGACTGCACCGGCTTCATCTGCACCGAGTCGAGCTTGAAGCCGTATTTGTCGGCCAGCATGCCGAGATTGTAGTGAAAGCTGGAGCCGACTGTGGTGATCGCCACGCTCTTGCCGGCGAAATCCTTCGGCGAGCGGAAGCCGGCGTCATAAGCCTTCTTCGAGGCGACATAGGCAACGAAATTGTAGCCCGGTTCTTCGCGGCTCTGGGCGGCGATGACCTTCAACACACCCTTGCCGGCCAGATTGAAAAAGCCACCGGTAAAGGCGGTGATGCCGAAATCAGCGTCATTCGAGGCCACGGCCACGGCCACGGCCTGGGCGGCATTGAAAATCTTGATATCGAGGTCGATGCCCTCGGCATCGAAATAGCCACGCTCTTTGGCAATGAAGATCGGCGCGGTGGAAATGAAAGGCAGGGCCGAGATCGAGACCTTGTCTTTTGCCTGCGCCAGGGCGACACCCGGCAACAGCAGGATAGCGGCCGCAGCAATAGCGGTACGACGCGTAAAGCGCTTCAGCATGACGTTTCCCCAGATCGTTCGTATGCGACGTTGGGCGCCAAGCTAGACGCCGGGTCAAACGGCGTCAATCAGACCGGTCGTGATAAGGAAAATCGTCCGGGATCAGACGAGGATATTGACGTGCTGGCCGAGGTAGCCGCCGCGGGTGGGGATCGGGCGCTGGTTCTGAACCGGTGTCGAGAAGGCCTGGGCCGATGCAGCCTGGGCCGGCGGCGCGGTACGGATCGCGTTATCGGTGCTGACCAGCTGGGCAGCAAAGCTGTTCTGGACCAGCGCGCTGGCGCCCGAGGGCTGCTGCTGGACCGGACGGGCCGGTGCGACCGGACGAGCGCCGCTCTGCAGCTGCGAAAGCGCCGACAGAAGATTACTGCTTGGTGCGATAGCCATGTCACCCAACCTGCGGACCGGAATTGGTCCCTCGAACCCGGCCCGATTACGCGCAGGACTCCCTTAAACAGGAGTTAACAGGGCCGGGCGTTATCGGGATTTAACGGGTCAGGCTGGCAATCCGCTCAGACAGCTCCCTGGCCTCGGCCGAGTCGGGCGGCAGCAGGGCAAGCAGCCGGTTCCAGCGGGTGCTGGCCGTTGCCTTGTCGCCGGCTTCGTAAGCGCCCCGACCGGTAAACCAAAGGGCCTGGGGGTGGTCGGGGACGCGTTCCAGCACAGCGCCGAATTCGGCCACGGCGGCTGCCGGCAGGGGATCGCGGCTGGTCACGGCGGCGCCGGCCAGGCTGAAGGCCAGTGCCAGCCGGGCATCCACCCGGTTCGGATCGGCCGTCACCGCACGCTGCAGCGCGGTCCGCACCGCCTCGCCTTCGCCCAGCACCTCCCGCGCGCGGGCCAGACGCAGCCAGCCGTCCACATCTCCCGGATTCTGCTCCAGCCGCGCCGCCAGACCTTCGACCATGCCGCGGATCATGGCGGCGCGATCCTCGGCCGACATCTGCCCGGCAGCCTCGGCCTGTTCGCGGGTCGGGCCGGGGGCTGGGTCAACCTGCTTCGGCACCGGCACGGCCTGGGCCAGCGGTATGCCCAGACGCGGCGCGAGTTCGCGCAGGCGCGCCTGCACGGTTTCCAGCCAGGGGGCATCAACCGGCGCATCGGCCGCCAGCCCATACCAGTCGTCATAGGCCCCGCGCGCGTCACCCGCCTGCAGGCGGGCCAGACCCAGATAATAACGCGCGCCGGGATGTTGCGGATCGCGCTCGAGCACAGCACGGAAATCACGCTGGGCTTCCGCCGTGACCGAGCCGTCAGCGGCCAGTGTCAACGCTTCGGCGCGGAAGGCATAAGGTTCCGGATCGTCCGGGACCAGGGCGATGGCGCGGGAAAAGGCCTCGGCGGCTTCATCGGGCCGATCCGTCATCAGCAGGCTGCGCCCGAGCAGCAACCAGCCATCGACGCGCTGCGGTTCGGCCGCCAGACGCTCGCGCAACTGGCCGATCATGCGTTCGCTTTCCTGGCGCATCTGTTCGCTGCGCACCGCCTGGGCCTTCGCCTCTTCCTGGCTGACCAATGCCGCTTCCGGCCGGCCGAGGGCCAGATAGAGACCGCCACCCAGTATTGGCACCAGCAGCAGCACCGCCAGCAGGCCGGCCATGCTGCCGCCAGACTCTGCAATATCGCCATCGGCCGCCGCATCGGCCCGCAACAAACGGCGCTGTATTTCAAGGCGCGCGGCGCTGGCTTCTGACTCGCCGAGCGCCCCACGCGCCAGCTCCTCGGCCACCTCGGCCAGTTGCGCCTTGTAGACGGCAACATCATGAGCCTTACGCCCAGCCGTGCCCGCCTGGCGCCGTTTCAGCAGTGGCCAGAGCAGAATAGCGAGCGCGAAAAACGCCAGCGCTGAAAAACCGAGCCAGAGCAGCATCAGCGGCGCTCCTCCGGTTCCAGCAGTGTCGCGAGCCGTTTCTGCTCGGCGGCATCCAGCGGTGCAAGAGCGGGGGCAGAGGCCCGACGCTGGCGGCGATACAACAGAACGAGGATGATCGCTCCGACGGCGAGGAACAGCGCCGGCCCCAGCCAGAGCAGAAGCGTCTGGCCATTGAAGCGCGGCTTCAGCAGAACCCATTCGCCATAGCGCGCCACAAGATAGTTGAGAATCGTGCGATCATCTTCTCCCAGCGCCACGCGCTCGCGCACGATGCGGCGCAGATCGCGCGCCAGCGGCGCATTGGAATCCTCGATCGACTGGTTCTGGCAGACCAGGCAGCGCAACTCGCGCGACAGATCGCGGGCCCGCAATTCCTGCATCGGATCGGACAAGCGGTCATCCAGATGCTGCGCGGCTGCGGGCAAGGCCGCAAACAGCATCAGAGCAAGCCCCAGGCGCTTCAGCATTTGACTTTACTCGTGCGGCCCGCCTTTAGATCGCGCAGGAGCGGCCGGATTTTATTATCCAGATCCCACTCCATCAGTGGACCAACATGCTTGCAGACGATCTGGCCGGCGCCATCGACGACAAAAGTTTCCGGCACGCCATAAACACCCCAGTCGATGCCGACACGGCCATTGCGATCGGCACCGGTGCGCGTGAAGGGGTCGCCCAGCTGATCCAGCCATTTCGCCACGTCGGCCGGATCGTCCTTGTAATTCAGGCCATGGATGGCCGCGAGCTCGTCACGCTTCAGCGCCATCAGCAGCGGGTGCTCGACCCGACAGGGTACGCACCAGGAGGCAAAGACATTCACCACCTGCGGCTGACCGGTTTTCAGATCTGCCGTCGCCAGGCCCTGGCTGCGGCCCTGCACCGGCGGCAGTGCGAAGTCCGGCACCGGCTTGCCAATCAGCGCCGAGGGAATATCGCGTGGATTCAAGGTCAGGCCGACGGTGAGACCGAGGCCGATCAACACAAACACGACCAGAGGAATGACATGGGACAGGCGCATGACGGTCTACTCCGCGGCAACGGCCGTGGAGGTCCGGCGGCGCACCGGCGCGCCAACCCGCAAACGGCGGTCGCTGAGCGACAGGAAACCGCCCAACGCCATGACCAGCGCGCCGAGCCAGATCCAGGATACGAGTGGCTTCCAGTACAGCCGCACAGCCCAGCCGCGCTCGGCATCGCCCTCACCCACGACGGCATAGAGATCGGCCAGCGGCGAGGAGTGAATGGCAGCCTCGGTGGTTTCCATTGGCGGCTGCTGATAGCGGCGCTGCGCCGGCAGCATCTCGCGCATCACCACTCCACCCGAAAGCACGATGAAACGCCCCTGCATCGCCGTATAGTTCGGGCCCTTTACCGGCACGACGCCTTCGAAGCGGTACTGCACCGGGCCCACGGTGGTGATTTCGCCGGGCTTCATCACCTGCTGCACTTCGACCTGCCAGGTCTCGGATACCGTGATGCCGAGCACCAGAAGCGCAACACCCAGATGCGCCACCGTCATGCCCCAGGCAGCACGCGGCAGGCCCCGGGCGCGCCGCAGACTCTCGGCAAAGGGCGCAGCAAAAAGCTTGATGCGTAAAGCCATCTCGCAAAACACCCCGATACCGAGCCAGGCCACCAGGCTCAAACCCAGCAAAGCCATAAAGCTGCGGCCGTCTTTCAGGTAAAACCCGATACCCAGCGCAACCAGAACGGCGATGGCAGCCGGCAACAGACGGGACAGTGCTGCCGCCAGATCGCCGCGCTTCCAGGCTAGCAGCGGACCAATAGCAATGGCCGCCACCAGCGGCGCGGTGAGCGGTACAAAAACTGCGTTGAAATATTGCGGACCGACCGAAACCTTGGCGCCGCTGATGGCATCGAGCGCCAGCGGATAGAGCGTGCCGAGCAGCACGGCGGCGCAGGCGACGGCGAGCAGCAGGTTGTTCAGCAGCAACGCGCCTTCGCGACTCAAAGGGGCAAAGACCCCGGTTGCCTGCAGCGCCGGACCGCGCCACGCATACAGCACCAGGCTGCCGCCAACCACGATGGCCAGAAAGATCAGGATGAAAACGCCGCGCGTAGGGTCAGTGGCGAAGGCGTGCACCGAGTTGATCACGCCGGACCGGACCAGAAAGGTGCCGAGCAGGCTGAGCGAGAACGTGAGGATGGCCAGCAGCACCGTCCAGCTTTTCAGGGTGTCGCGCTTTTCCACCACCACGGCGGAATGCAGCAAGGCCGTACCGGCGAGCCAGGGCATGAAGGAGGCGTTTTCCACCGGGTCCCAGAACCACCAGCCGCCCCAGCCAAGTTCGTAATAGGCCCACCAGGATCCAAGCGCGATGCCGATGGTGAGGAAACACCAGGCCGCCAGCGTCCAGGGCCGCACCCAGCGCGCCCAGGCTGGATCGACGCGGCCCTCGATCAAAGCCGCCACGGCAAAAGAGAACGCCACCGAGAAACCGACATATCCGAGATAGAGAAACGGCGGATGAAACGCGAGACCCGGATCCTGCAGCAGCGGATTGAGGCCGCGGCCTTCCAGGGGCGCCGGCAGCAGGCGCGCGAACGGATTGGAGGTGAAGAGAATGAAGCTCAGGAACCCAACACCGATCAGCCCCTGAATGCTGAGCACGCGGGCCTTCAGTGTGGCCGGCAGATTGCGGCCGAACAGCGCAACGGCGGCGCCGAAGATCACCAGGATCAGAATCCAGAGCAGCAGTGAGCCTTCATGATTGCCCCAGACGCCGCTGACTTTGTAGAGCATCGGTTTCAGCGTGTGCGAATTCTCGGCCACGTTCAGCACCGAGAAATCGGAGGTGACGTAGGCATAGGTCAGGCAGCCGAAAGCAAAAGCGACCAGCGCCGCCTGCCCCATCGCCGCCTGCGGCGCCATGGCAATCCAGCCCGGAATGCCGCGCGCAGCACCGATCAAGGGGAGCAGGCCCTGCACCAGCGCCAGACAGAGCGCCAGGATCAGCGCGATATGGCCCAGTTCAGGAATCATGAGCCGGGCTTGCGCTCGGGCGCATGGCCCTGGCCGTCATTCCACTGGCCCGACTTCTTCAGCGCATCGGCCACTTCGGGCGGCATGTATTTTTCATCGTGCTTGGCCAGCACTTCGGAGGCGATAAAGCGGCCCTGCCCGTCGAGTCTGCCATTCGCCACCACACCCTGCCCCTCGCGGAACAAGTCGGGCAGGATGCCGGTGTAGCGGACGCTCACACTGTGACGGAGGTCGGTCACGACAAAATCGGTCACCAGGCCATCCTTCTTCACGCTGTCCTGCAGGACCAACCCGCCGATGCGGAACCGTTTGTCAGCCGGCAGCTGCTTTTCCACCACATCGGACGGCGAATGGAAAAACACCAGATTGTCGTTGAAGGCGGTCAGCACCAGGGCGGTGGCAACGCCGAGACCGCCGACCAGACCGAGCACCGCCATCAGGCGCTTCTGTTTACGGGTCACGGCCGGCTTCCTGACGTGCCTCGGCATGCTCGCGCTCGGCAGCCTTCATGGCGACAAAACTCTGCAGTGCCAGCGCGAGCAGCAGGAGCAGCGCCACGGCAAAGGCGGGCCAGATAAAGGCGGCATGACCACCCATGGCCAGAAAATCGCCCAACGAAGCCCAATACACGATGTAACCCTTTGTTTCCCTTGGCCCCTGCGGCCAGACCAGCGGAAAATACCGCTTAACGCCCCCGGCTGCTAGCCGGCGCGGCGATCGGTCGCGGTCGCAAAGCGCAGGATACGCGCCTGACGGCTGAGGATTTCCGCCCTGACCCGCAGGCTGAGCAGCCAGACGTAATAGCCTTTCGCCCCCAACGCGGTCAGCACCAGCGGCCAGAGGATGTCGGGGTGGATTTTCGGCCCTGCCAGGGTAAGCACGCTGGCGGGCTGGTGCAGGGTGTTCCACCAGTCGACGGAAAACTTGATGATCGGCAGGTTTATGGCGCCCACCAGCGCCAGAATGGCGGCGGCGCGGCCGGCCCGCGCGGGGTCGTCGAAGGCTTCCCAGAGGGCGATGTAGCCCAGGTAGAGGAAGAACAGGATCAGCATCGAGGTGAGCCGCGCATCCCAGACCCACCAGGTGCCCCACATCGGCTTGCCCCAGAGCGAGCCGGTGATCAGACAAATAATCGTGAAGGCCGCGCCAACCGGCGCGGAAGCCTTGGCCACCAGTTCGGCGACCGGATGGCGCCAGATCAGCGTGACAGCCGAGGCCACGGCCATGGCGGCATAAATGAACATCGCCATCCAGGCGGCGGGGACATGGATATACATGATCCGCACCGTTTCGCCCTGCTGGTAATCCGGCGGCGAATAGAGCAGGCCCCAGCCCAGGCCACTGGCCAGCCCGGCGACAGCAATCGCTGCCACCCAGGGGCGGATCGCGGCCATCAGGCGCAGGAAGCGGGCGGGATTGGCGAGCGCGTGCAGCATGGGCTGAGTTTATAGGGCGAGGGTCATTCCAAGGCCAGCTTGATCGCGCCGGCGATGGCGAAGGGACTGAGCGCCAGCGCTCCAGCCAGGAAGGCGCCCAGCAGCAGCAGATGCGGCGTGGCCGACAAACCATAAGCGCTGGCCTCCACGGCGCCGACACCGAAGATCAGCACGGGTATCACCAACGGCAGGGTCAGCAGTGGCACCAGCACGGCCCCCCGCCGCGCGCCCAGGGTCAGGGCCGCGCCAATGGCGCCGATCAGGCTGAGGGATGGCGTGCCAAGCAACAGTCCCAGCAACAGGACCGGAATGGCTGCAGGCTCCATCTGCAGAAGCAAGGCCAGCACCGGCGCCATGAGGCTCAATGGCAGTCCGGTGGTGAGCCAATGCGCCAGTGTCTTGGCCAGGACCATCAGGCCGAGCGGCAATGGCACCTGCGCCAGCAGATCGAGGGTGCCGTCTTCCTGATCGGTCTGGAACAGGCGATCGAGCGACAGCATAGCCGCCAGCAGCGCCGCCACCCAGATCACGCCAGCTGCGATCCGCGCCAGAATCTGCGGTTCCGGACCGACACCGAGCGGAAACAGGCTCACGGCCAGGACGAAGAACAGCAGGGTGGTCAGCATCGCGCCCTGAGCACCGAAACCCAGTCGCAGGTCGCGCATCACGATGGCGAGGAAGGCGGTCATGCCAGGATGCCTTCCGGCAGATCGAGCTGCCTGGCATCGGGCAGTGGCACGGCAACATGACTGGCCAGCAGCACCAGACCGCCACGCTCGCGGTGCGCCGCCAGCACAGCGCCAAGCCAGCCGACGGCCTTGCTGTCGAGTGCATTGGTCGGCTCGTCGAGCAACCACAGAGGCGCCGGCGTGAGCAGCAGGCGCGCCAGCGCCAGGCGGCGCTTCTGTCCTGCCGAAAGATAGCGGCCCGGCAGGCGACGCTGACGTCCCAGATCCGCAACCTCCAGAGCCTTATCGGCCTGCTCCACCGCCGCCTCGCCCCGCACGCCCTGCAGACGTGCGAAGAAGACAAGGTTCTCCAAGACCGTCAGCTGCGGTTTCACCGCATCCTGGTGGCCGAGATAAAACAGGCGCGCACGATGGGCCTCTCCATCCTCGGCAACGGACCGGCCATCCCACAGGATGCTGCCGGCGGCGGGCTCAAGGAAGCCGGAGAGCAGTCGGAGCAGACTCGATTTGCCGCTGCCATTCGGGCCATGCAACAGCAGCGCCTCGCCAGCCGCGAGGCGGAAATTCAGATTCTGAAAAAGCTGACGCTCGCCGCGGATGCAGGCGAGCCCTTCGACCGCCAACGCCATGATGGGCGGAGTTTAGCCGTTTCCCGCGCTTACTGGTAGGTACGCAGATCGGCAATCACCTTGCCGTCGTTGGGCAGACTACCAATGGCAACCACTTCAACCTGGCCTCGCAGCTTGCAGATCGTCTGCAGCGTCTCTGCGACAGCACCCGCCAGGACCTCCTTGCCGCCGGGGACCTCCACCTTCAGCACCATGACATCCTGGTTATTCTGCGAACTGACTTCCAGCCGCAGCCTGGCGATGCCGGGATGCCGCACCATCACCTGGGCGATCTGCCCCGGCGTGACGAACATGCCCTTCACCTTGGTGGTCTGGTCGGCACGACCCATCCATCCCTTGATCCGCGTATTGGTACGGCCACACGGGCTGATGCCCGGCAGGACGGCAGAAAGGTCGCCAGTGGCAAAACGGATCAGCGGATAAACCATATTCCCCAGGACCGTGACCACCACCTCGCCTACCTCACCCGGTGCCACCGGATCACCGGTGCCGGGACGCACGATCTCGACGATCACATCCTCGTCCAGGATCATGCCTTCCATAGCGAACGACTCATAAGCAACAAGGCCAAGTTCAGCCGTGCCATAGGATTGCAGGACATCGACACCAAGCGCCTTCAGTTCAGCGCGCAGGCTCGGCGGCAGGGCTTCGCCACCGACCAGACCTTTTTTCAAAGCGGTCGCCGGTTTGCCAAGCTCCCGGCTTTTTTCCAGCAGGATTTTCAGGAAAGACGGTGTGCCGGTATAGACGCGCGGCTGAAGCTGCGCGATGGCATCGAGTTGCAGTTCGGTATTGCCCACGCCGGCCGGGAAGACCGGACAGCCCATGGATGCCGCCGAACTTTCGGTCAGCCGGCCGGCCGGCGTCAGGTGATAGGAAAAGGTATTGTGCACCAGGTTGCCAGGGCGGCAGCCTGCGGCCCAGAGCGCGCGCGCAAAGCGGAACGGGTCCTTCACCTTGGCCGTCGGATGCGGATAAGCCTCGTAGAGCGGCCCCGGCGACTGGAAGTAATTGGCGATCTCGCCCGGTTTACCCGCCTCAAGGCCCCCCAGTGGCGGCCTGGACTTCTGGCGCGGCGCCAGATCGGATTTGCGGGTGACGGGCAGCTTGGCCAGCGCCTCAAGCGACGTCAGCTTGGCCGGCTTCGCGTCTTTCAGAATCTCACGGTAGTAGAGGCTGTTCTTTTTGGCATGGGCCACCAGAACCTGCAGAGCCGCCAGTTGTGCCTTCAGGCGCGCGGCCGGCTTACGGGTCTCGCGCTTGTCGAAATACTCGTCGGCCCGGACCCTGGGTCTCGCGGCCTTTTTGACAGCCTTCTTCGCTATACGCGCCACACATGTCTCCTGCGTGTATGAGGATCAGGCCAGCCAGCGCTTGCGGCGGCGATAATGCTTGGTATCGCGGAAGCTCATGCGGCCACCGACGCCTAGACCAAGATAGAATTCCTTCACATCGGAATTTTCGCGCAGTTTCTCGGCCGGGCCATCCATGACGATGCGGCCATTTTCCAGAATATAGCCGTAATCGGCATAGCGCAGAGCCATATTGGTGTTCTGCTCGGCCACCAGGAAGCTGACACCGGTTTCCTTATTCAGCTTGTGGACGATCTCGAAAATCTCTTCCACCAACTGCGGCGCCAGACCCATCGAGGGTTCATCGAGCAGGATGGTATCGGGCTTGCTCATCAGCGCGCGGCCGATGGCCGTCATCTGCTGTTCGCCGCCGGAGGTGTAACCGGCAACCGACTTGCGGCGCACCTTCAGGCGCGGGAAATACGAATAGACCATCTCCAGGTCACGATCGATCGCCTTGGTGCCGTCGCCACGGGTATAGGCGCCAGTCAGCAGGTTTTCCTCAATGGTCAGGTGGGCAAAGCAATGGCGACCCTCCATCACCTGGATCAGGCCCTTCTTGACGAGCGTGGACGGATTGAGCTGGTCGATCCGCTCGCCGTGATAATCGATCTGGCCCTTGGTGATATCGCCGCGCTCGGCGCGCAACAGATTGGAAATCGCTTTCAGTGTGGTGGTCTTGCCGGCGCCATTGGCACCCAGCAAGGCAACAATGCCGCCCTTGGGCAGCTGCAGCGACACGCCCTTCAGTACCAGAATAACGTGATTGTAAATGACTTCTATGTTGCTGACGGTCAGCAACGGCGCAGCAGGGATCTGAACGGTCATCTGGCTGTCTCTTGCGAAAGGGATGAAGTAATCCCCGCCGGCAAAGCCGGCGGGGATCAGCGTCAGACGATCAGGACTTAGCGCAGGAGCGCGACGGGATGTTCTTCTCGCGCTGATACTGTTCGGCACCAGCGAGATAAAGCGGCATCAGCTTCTGGTTCTCAGGCGCGAGCCAGTCACTGACGGTCTTCCATTTGTCGCCCTCCCACTGGACGATCAGCATCTTGCCGTCACCCTGGTGATTGTCGCAGGAGATCTTGATCGGCTGGATCAGGCCTTTCAGGCCCAGTTTCGCCAGTTTGTCATCGGTGAGGTTGATATTCTCAAAACCCCAACGCGACTGTTCGCCATCCATCACCTTGTTGCCATACTGCGCCTGCGCTGCACGCAGGGCCTCAGTGGTGAACATGGCATTCAGAATGCCGCGCACATAGCCGATCTCGCCCAGATGCTTGCCGCCCTGGCTGGCAAGGCCTTTGTCAACCAGACGGGTCTTGATCTGCTTGAGCACTTCCAGATCGCGATCCGCACTGTGGAAGGTCAAGCCGCGGAAGCCCTTGGCTGCCGGACCGGCCGCCTGCACGTCACTGTCCTGCGAGGTGTACCAGCCGCCGAGAATCTTCTCACGCGGGAAGTTCACTGCCGCCGCTTCCTTCAGCGACACGGCATTCATCGCACCCCAGCCGGTCAGGAACACGAAATCCGGACGCATCTGGCGAACCTGCAGCCAGATCGACTTCTGCTCCAGACCTGGCGCCGGTACCGGCACCAGTTCAAGCTGGAAGCCCAGCTCCTGGGCATAATTCTGCAGAACCGGGTTCGGCTCCTTGCCATAGGGAATGTCGATAAAGACATGGGCAATCTTCTTGCCCTTCAGCTTGTCCTTGCCGCCGGCTTCCTTGGCGAAGAACTGAATGGCAGCCGACGCACCCGACCAGTAGGTGACCGGGGCGTTGAATACCCAGGGGAAGATATTGCCGACCATGGCCGAGGCGCGACCGTATGCCATCGAGAAGATCACCGACTTGTCGGTCGGTGCGCGGTCGATCAGGGCGTAGGTGATGCCGGTCGAATACGGGCTGAAAATGGTGCCACCCTGCGCCTTGAGACGCTCGTAGCATTCGACGCCGCGCTCGGTGTTGTACTGGGTCTCACATTCCTCGACCTTCAACTTGACGCCGTTGAGGCCACCATCACGGTTGTTCAGCAACGCGATGTAATCAGCGAAGCCGTCTGCCGTCGGCGTGCCGCTCGGCGCGAAGGGGCCGGTCCGGTACACCATCGAAGGGATCAATTGCTCCTGCGCCGAAGCCGCATAGCTGGCCCCGAGCAGAGTTGCGCCCGCCAGAATGGCGAGGCCCCAATGTTTCGCACGCATCGTTATTCCTCCCGTTTGTCCCATCCCATTCCGGGTGGGTTGGTTGAAGCCTAACACGCAGTAACGACCCGACAAAGCCGGGTTTTGACGCACACTCAATACGGAAACGGCCAAGCCCGCAGTTTTTCCTTGGCGATCTGCCACAGCCTGGCCAGGCCATGCGGCTCGACGATCAGGAAGAACACGATCATGGCGCCGAAGACCATGAACTCGGTATGCGCAATGGCCGCCGTCGACATGTCCAGGCCAATCAGCGGCAGGCCGCGCGTCAGGAAGATCGGCACCAGAAGAATGAAGAAAGCCCCAAGGAAACTGCCCAAGATAGACCCCAGGCCACCGATGATGATCATGAACAGCGCCTGGAAAGACAGATTGATATTGAAACCGTCCGGCTCGGCAGAACCGAGATAGACGAACAGGTACAGCGCCCCGGCAATGCCAATATAGAAGGACGACACGGCGAAGGCCGTGAGCTTGGCGACAATCGGACGAATGCCGATGATCTCGGCGGCGATATCCATGTCGCGGATCGCCATCCATTGTCGTCCCGGGTTGCTGCGCACCAGATTCTTGGCGCCCAGGGCCAGTATCGACACAATGCTGAGGGCCAGCAGGTATTTCTCCACCGGCTTGTCGATCACCCAGCCGAACAGGGTCAGGGCTGGCACGGTGATGACGCCGGAGGCATTGTTATTGGTGAACCAGCCAATCTTCACGAACAGCCAGGGCAGGAAGAACTGCGCGGCGAGCGTCGCCACAGCCAGATAAAAGCCTTTGATGCGCAGGCTCGGCAGGCCGAAAATCACGCCAACCAAAGCTGCGATCAGCCCTGCGATCACGAAAACCACCAGCAGGTTCAACTCGGGAACCCGGAAGGCAAGATTCCAGGCCGCCACGGCGCCAACCCCCATGAAGGCGCCGGTGCCCAGCGACACCTGGCCGCAATAGCCGGTGAGAATATTGAGGCCGAGTGCTGCCAGCGCCATGCACAGGAAGGGAATGATCAGCGCCGTATAGAGATAATCGGTGGCGACCAGCGGCACACCCACAAAAGCCGCCAGCAGCAGCAGAGCGAAGAAGACGCGATCCTGCGGAATGGTGAAGATCGCCTGATCGGCGGGGTAGCTGGTCTTGAACTGACCGGACTCGCGATACAGCATCTGCTTCCGCCCTTCCTACACGCGCTCGATGATTTTTTCGCCGAACAGGCCCTGCGGACGGATCAGCAGGAAACCCAGCGCGACTACATAGGCAAACCAGTTTTCGATACCGCCGCCGAAGAACGGTCCGATATAGACCTCGGCAAGCTTCTCACCTGCACCGACAATCAGGCCGCCGATAATGGCACCCGGCACCGAGGTGAAGCCGCCCAGGATCAGCACCGGCAGCGCCTTCAGGGCCAGGCCAACGATGGCGGGCTGCATGCCGAGCTTGGAGCCCCACATCACGCCGGCGACCAGGGCGACCATGCCGGCGATGGCCCAGACAATGATCCAGATCACGTTAAGCGGAATCCCGACCGACTGCGCCGCCTGATGATCGTCGGCGACGGCACGCAGGGCGCGACCAATCCGGGTCTTCTGGAACACCACCAGGCTGGCGAGCAGCGTGCCCGCCACCAGTGCGGCCCAGAGATCAAAGGACTGAATGAGGATATCGCCATCCATCAGCAGGATCGGATCAGTGGGAATTCCGATATCCAGCGCCTGCACCCCGGAACCCCAGATCGACTGCCCCAGGCCATCGATAAAGAAGGATACGCCGATGGTGGCCATGAACAGGATGATGCCTTCCTGGTTGACCAGGTGACGTAACACGATGCGTTCGATCGCAATGGCCAGCAGCAGCATTACACCGAGCGTCAGAATGATGGACAGCCAGATCGGCACGCCCTTCTGCAGGAATCCTACAAAGAACAGACCTGCGAACAGCACCATGGCGCCCTGGGCGAAATTGAAGACCCCCGACGCCTTGAAGATCAGCACAAAGCCAAGAGCCACCAGGGAATACATCACCCCTGCCATCAAGCCGCCGATCAGCACTTCCAGGAAAAAAGCCATGACTCTGCCCGCCCCTAATGCTGCACGCCGAGATAGGCGTCGATGACTTCCTTGTTGTTCTTGATCTCTTCGGGCGTGCCATCGCCGATCTTGCGGCCGTAATCCAGCACCACCACGCGATCCGAGATATCCATCACCACGCCCATGTCGTGCTCGATCAGGCAGATCGTAGTGCCGAATTCATCGTTCACGTCCAGAATGAATCGGCACATATCCTGCTTTTCTTCCAGATTCATACCGGCCATCGGCTCATCCAGCAGCAGCAGGGTCGGCTCGGCCGCCAGCGCGCGGCCAAGCTCGACGCGCTTCTGCAGGCCATAAGGCAGGCGCCCCACCGGCACCTTGCGGATCGCCTCGATTTCCAGGAAATCGATGATCTTCTCGCAGAAGGCGCGATGCTCCACCTGCTCGCGCTCGGCCGGACCCTTGTAGAAGGCCGATGCGAGCAGGCCGGACTTCATCTTCAGGATGCGGCCCGTCATGATGTTGTCCAGCGTCGACATGCCCTTGAACAGCGCGATATTCTGGAAGGTGCGGGCGATACCCTGGCTGGCCGCCTCATACGGACGCATCTGCTTGCGCGGCTGGCCCTTAAAGGTGATGAGACCCTGCTGAGGGTGATAAAAACCGTTGATGCAGTTCAGCATCGACGACTTGCCGGCACCGTTGGGGCCGATGATGGCCAGAACTTCGCGCTCGCGAATCTCGAAGCTGATATTGGTCAGCGCCTTAACACCACCGAAACTGAGAGAAATATTCTCCACCTTCAACATGATATCGCCGATGGTTTTTCCTGCTGCGGTCATGCCGGTCAACCTGCCTTCCGCATCGTGCTGTGGGTCTGCACGTCTTCGATTTTCAGCTTGGCCTTGAAGCTGCCGGTGCGGCCATCCTCGAAGGTGATTTTCGCATCCACCGCAACATCGGGCTGGTCGGAATACAACGCCTCGATCAACGCGCCGTACCGTTCAGTGATGGTGCGCCGCCGCACCTTCCGGGTGCGCGTCAGCTCGCCATCATCGGCATCCAGCTCCTTGTGGAGGATCAGGAAGCGATGCACCTGGCTGTCGGTCATCGAACTGTCGGAGGCCAGGTCGCGATTGACCTGTTCGATACAGCCCTTCACCAGCGCGTAGACCTCCGGCCGGCCGGCCAGATCGGTATATGAAGTATACGGAATAGCCTTACGTTCGGCCCAGGAACCGACCGCCGCCAGATCGATGTTGATGAAGGCGGTGGCATGGTCGCGCTGGTTGCCGAACACCACCGCCTCCTTGATGGCGGGGAAGAATTTCAGCTTGTTCTCGATGAATTTTGGCGCGAACAGTGCGCCGCCGTTGAACCGGCCGACATCCTTGGCGCGATCGATGATGCGCAGATGACCGTTGTCGGTGAATACCCCGGCATCGCCGGTATGGACCCAGCCATCCGCGGTCTTGGTTTCTGCCGTCGCGTCCGGATTCTTGTAATAGCCGACAAAAACACCGGGGCTGCGATACATCACCTCACCGGTCTTGTCGTCGATATACAGCTCAATGCCCGGACCCGGCGGACCGACCGTGTCGGCCTTCACATCGGTATCGGTATGCAGGCAAAGGTAAACCGTGCTTTCGGTCTGGCCGTAGAGCTGCTTGAGATTGATGCCAAGCGCGCGGAAAAAATCGAAGATATCCGGCCCTATCGCCTCGCCGGCCGTGTAGGCCAGCCGCAGACGGCTCAACCCCAGTACATTCTTGAGCGGGCCATAGACCAGCAGATCGCCAAGCCCGTAAAGAAGCCGGTCGACAAGGCCCACCGGCCTTTTCTCCAGGATGCTGCGGCCGACCCGTTTGGCGACGGCAATAAAATACCTGAACATCGCCCGCTTGATGGCGCCCGCATCCTCCATGCGGATCATCACGGTGGCCAGCAAACCCTCGAAGATGCGCGGCGGAGCGAAGAAATAGGTCGGTCCGATCTCGCGCAGGTCGGTCAACACCGTCTCGCCCGATTCCGGACAGTTGACGCAGAATCCGGCGATGAACGCCTCGGCATAGGAAATGAAATTGTCGCCAACCCAGGCCAGCGGCAGGTAGGCCAGAATTTCATCCGCTTCGTTGATCTTATCGAATCCGATCGCCAGGTTGGCCGAACGCACGATATTGTCGTGGCTCAGCATCACGCCCTTGGGCCGTCCGGTCGTGCCCGAGGTGTAGCAGATCAGCGACAGGTCCTCACCTTTGCCCTGTTCGATTTCAGCATGCAGGAAGCCCGGATTCTGCTGGCTATAGGCCCGACCGGACGCAATCACCTTCTCCAGATCATGCAGGAAGGGCTGGTGGTAATGCCGCAGGCCGCGCGGATCGGAAAACAGGATCAGTTCCAGGCGGGGCAGCCGCTCGCGGACAGACAACAGCTTGTCGACCTGCTCCTGGTTTTCGGCCAAGGCAAAACGAACTTCGGCATGCTCGACGACGTATTGCACCTCTTCGGCAACACTGTCCTGGTAAATCGGAACCGGCACGCCACCGAGCGCCTGGATCGCCGCCAGCGTCCAGTACAGCTGCGGGCGGTTATCGCCAATGATCGCCATCTTGTCGCCACGGCGAAAGCCCAAAGCCTTCAGACCGCCGGCAATGGCCTCCACCTGGACAGCCACCTGACCCCAGGTCCAGCTTTGCCAGATACCCAGGTCCTTTTCGCGCATGGCCGGGCGATCGCGGCGATGCTGCGCGTTGTAGGCGAGGAATTTCGGGACAGTGTCACGGCCCAACGGGTCGCGCCCGTCGGGGATTACCGACGTCTCGGACATGTTCGCCTCCTCATACGCGGCGCAGCCGTAGCCATCACCGTCATTATTCTTCGTTGATAAGGGCACGGACCTTTGCCCGTCAAGGGGTCATGCAGGTTGCCCCCGTGCCACGCCGCCACCCCCTCGGCATTGCCTAAATTTCGACCCCCGTTGAACTTTCTTCCAGCCGAAAGAGCTTGGCAAAGCCATGGTTTTACGGCACCTATTTGCCCATCCAGGGTGGGACCAGCCCGCCCAGACCAGCCTTTCATTTTTGACGTTTCCGCTACGAAAGGATTGCCCCGTGAAAGCCGCGAAGAAGACCAAGCGCAAAGCCGCGAAGGCGAAAGCCCCGGCGAAAGCCAAGGGCAGCAAAAAGGCCGTAAAGGCCAAGAAGGTCGCCAAGTCCGTCAAGAAGCCGGCCAAAAAGGCAATCAAGAAGGCCGTTAAGGCCGCGAAAAAGGCGGTGAAGGTCAAGAAAGCGGTGAAGGCGGCCAAGAAGGCTGTTGTTCGCAAGGCTGTTAAGAAAGCCACCAGGAAGCAGGCGCTGCGCAGCGCACCCAAGAAGGTCGTCGCCAGGAAGGCTCCGGTCGCCAAGAAGTCCATCGGCGCCGCCCGTTCCGTGCCGATCGTGGTCGGCCATGACACCATGAAGACGCGCCGCACCCTGAAGGTCGGCAACAAGAGTTACGCCTATTACAGCATCAAGGCCGCTGAAAAGGCCGGCCTGGGCGATCTGACCCGGCTGCCCTATTCGCTGAAGGTGCTGCTGGAAAACCTGCTGCGCTATGAAGACGGCCGCAGCGTCACTGTGGACGACCTCAAGGCCGTGGCCCAGTGGCTGAAGGACAAGCGTTCAGACCGTGAGATCGCTTATCGCCCGGCCCGCGTGCTGATGCAGGACTTCACCGGCGTGCCGGCGGTGGTCGACCTGGCCGCCATGCGCGATGCCATGACCCATCTGGGCGGCGATACCAAGAAGATTAACCCGCTGTCGCCAGTTGATCTGGTGATCGATCACTCGGTGATGGTGGACCACTCCGCGGCCAAGAGCGCGTTCCAGAAGAACGTGGACCTGGAATACGAGCGTAACGGCGAACGCTACGCCTTCCTGCGTTGGGGCCAGACCGCCTTTGACAACTTCCGCGTCGTGCCGCCGGGCACCGGCATCTGCCATCAGGTGAATGTCGAATACCTGGCGCAGACGGTGTGGACCGGCCTGGACGGCAAGAACGAGGTTGCCTACCCGGATACTCTGGTCGGCACCGACAGCCACACCACCATGGTGAACGGCCTGGCTGTGCTGGGCTGGGGCGTGGGCGGCATCGAAGCCGAAGCCGCCATGCTGGGCCAGCCGATCTCCATGCTGCTGCCGGAAGTCGTCGGCTTCCGCCTCTCGGGCAAGCCGAAGGAAGGCACCACGGCCACCGACCTGGTGCTGACCGTGACGCAGATGCTGCGCAAGAAGGGTGTCGTCAACAAGTTCGTCGAATTCTACGGCCCCGGCCTGGACGAGCTGTCGCTGGCCGACCGCTGCACCATCGCCAACATGGCGCCGGAATACGGCGCCACCTGCGGCTTCTTCCCGGTCGACGAAGAGACCATTGCCTATCTGAAGGCCAGTGGCCGCGACACCGATCGCGTCAAGCTGGTGGAAGCCTATGCCAAGGCCCAGGGTCTGTGGCGTACCTCCAAGTCGCCGGATCCGGTCTTCACCGATACGCTGGAGCTGGATCTCTCCACGGTCGAGCCCTCGCTGGCCGGCCCGACCCGTCCCGAAGGCCGCGTGCCGCTGAGCCGGGCCGCGGTCGAGTTCAAGGACGCCATGGGGAATTTCTACGGCAAAAAGACCGCCGTCGACTTCCGCGCCAAGGTTGAAGGTTCAAACTTCGACCTCGGCCATGGTGACGTGGTGATCGCCGCCATCACCTCTTGCACCAACACCTCGAACCCGAGCGTGCTGCTGGGTGCCGGCCTGCTGGCGCGCAATGCCCTCAAAAAGGGCCTGACCACCAAGCCGTGGGTCAAGACCTCGCTGGCACCGGGCAGCCAGGTGGTTACTGACTATCTGGCCAAGTCGGGTCTGCAGAAGGACCTTGATACCCTGGGCTTCCAGGTTATCGGCTATGGCTGCACCACCTGCATCGGCAACTCCGGTCCGCTGCCAGACAACATCTCGAAGGCCATCACCGATAACGACTTCGTCGTCGGCGCCGTGCTGTCGGGCAACCGCAACTTCGAAGGCCGCGTCCACCCGCTGACCAAGGCGAACTACCTCGCCTCGCCCATGCTGGTGGTGGCCTATGCGCTGGCCGGCAACCTCAATATGGACGTCGCCAACGAGCCGCTCGGCTATGACAAGAAGAACAAGCCGGTCTACCTGAAGGACATCTGGCCCTCGAACAAGGAAATCGCCGCCAACGTGCGCAAGTACGTGACCCCGGCGATGTTCAAGAAGCGCTATGCCGACGTGTTCAAGGGCGATCCGAACTGGCGCAAGATCAAGGTCGAGGGTGGCCAGACCTACGGCTGGGACAACAAGTCCACCTATGTGCAGCATCCCCCGTATTTCGAGGGTATGAGCGCGACGCCGTCGGCGATCACCGACGTCAAGGGTGCACGCCTGCTGGCGATCCTGGGCGACAAGATCACCACCGACCACATCTCGCCCGCCGGTTCGATCAAGAAGGATGGTCCGGCCGGCAAGTACCTGACCGACCATGCCGTGCCTTATGCCGACTTCAACTCCTACGGTGCCCGTCGCGGCAACCACGAGATCATGATGCGCGGTACCTTTGCCAATATCCGTCTCAAGAACGAGATGGTGCCCGGCACCGAAGGCGGCATCACCAAGCACATGCCGGCCGGCGAGGTCATGTCGATCTACGACGCCGCCATGAAGTACAAGGCCAGCGCCACGCCGCTGGTGATCGTGGCCGGTAAGGAATACGGCAACGGCTCGTCACGCGACTGGGCGGCCAAGGGCACCATCCTGCTGGGGGTGAAGGCCGTGATCGCCGAAAGCTACGAACGTATCCATCGCTCGAACCTGGTGGGCATGGGCGTGCTGCCGCTGCAGTTCCTCAACAACACCACGCGCTTCGATCTCAAGCTCGACGGTTCGGAGAAGTTCGACATCTCCGGCATCGCCGTGGGCCTGAAGCCGCGCATGAAGACGCCGGTGACCATCACCCGCGCCGACGGCTCGACCCAGACCATCGAGGTGCTCTGCCGCATCGATACCCTGGACGAGATCGACTACTACAAGAACGGCGGCATCCTGCATTACGTGCTGCGCAACCTGGCCAAGGCTGCTTAAGCGCAATACTGCAAACTGCAGATACGAAAACGGCCGGGGAAACCCGGCCGTTTTTTATTGTCCTGTTCCCGACAAGATCATTTCAGGTCGATCAGCTCGACATCGAAGATCAGCGTGGCATTGGGCGGGATCACGCCGCCGCCGGCGCCCTGGGCACCATAGGCGAGGCCCGGCGGAATGATGAGCGTGCGTTGGCCGCCGGTCTTCATGCCGACGACGCCTTCGTCCCAGCCCTTGATCACGCGACCGCCACCGAGCGGGAAGGCAAAGGGCTGGCCGCGCGTGCGCGAGGAATCGAACTGGCGGCCCTTCTCGCCGGCGATGTAGAGCCAACCGGTATAATGCACGGAGGCCGTCTGGCCAGGCCGGGCCGTTTCGCCATTCCCGACTTTGACATCGACATAGCGCAGGCCGCTGGACGTGGTGACTTCCTGCTGGGCCGCAGCCGGCAGGGCGGCCAGCAGACCGGAAACAACAGCAGCGACAGCAAAAACGCGACGAGACAGAGACATTACCGGTAGCTCCTCAGGGATTGTGATGCGGGAAAATTGCCGTCGGAATGCGGCGACAGCGTGGCAGGGCGCCCGCATCAGCGGACGCTGACCAGCTCGATCTCGAAAAACAGCGTGGCGTTCGGCGGGATGATGCGACCGTTGCCGCGAGCGCCATAAGCGAGATAAGGCGGAATGATCAGGGCGCGTTTGCCGCCGATCTTCATATAGGTAACGCCCTCATCCCAACCCTTGATCACCTTGCCCTGGCCGAGGGCGAATTCGAACGGCTGGCCGCGCTTGTAGGAACTGTCGAACATCCGGGTCGGCTTGTTATTTTCCCATATCCACCCGGCATAGTGCACGGACACCATCTTGCCCGGTTCGGCCTTGGTGCCGGTTCCGACCACGACATCGCCGATGCGCATTCCAGACGCAGTCTGGCGCAGGTTTACGGCCTCTTGCTTACCGCCAAGGCCGATCGCCCCCAGCAATGATGAAAGCACTCCCATATCTTGATGATACCAAGCAAATTTACCGCTGCCCAGAGTTGTCACAGCCTGTCGCCCCTAGCGACTCGCGGGAGCCGACGAGTCGACTACAGCGGCTCAATCCACCGTTGCGGGGCAGGTCGCATTCATCGAGTCGTCAATTAATCCGTATCAAGATTAATATTTGCCGTGGCCGATATGGCCAGATCGATGCCCTCGGCCGCCAGGAAGCCGCCCATATGCTCGCGCAGTTCGGCCCAGCGCAGGATTTCCAGCCGGCCATCGGCATGCTCGACCAGGGCTGTACAGCTTTCGACCCAATCGCCATCGTTGCAATAGAGGATGCCGTCGATCTCGCGGATTTCGGCATGGTGGATATGCCCGCAGACCACGCCGTCCACGCGACGGCGCCGCGCCTCTTCGGCAATGGCCTGCTCGTAGTCGGAAATGAACTCCACCGCATTCTTGACCTTGTGCTTCAGATAGGCCGACAGCGACCAGTAAGGCAGGCCCATGCGGCGGCGGATGTGGTTGAACCAGGTGTTGAGATCAAGCGCAAAGCCGTAGGCGGCATCGCCAAGCAGCGCCAGCCATTTGGCGCAGGTCACAATGCCGTCGAAATGATCGCCATGGGTAACCAGAAGCTGCCGCCCGTCCGCCGTCTGGTGAATCGCTTCAATCTGGACAGTAATGCCGCCGAACTGCAGCCCCACCCCCTCGATAAAATCGCGCAGGGCCTCATCATGATTGCCCGGCACATAAATGACCTCGGTGCCTTTGCGCGCCTTGCGCAGCAGCTTCTGCACCACGTCGTTATGGCTCTGATTCCAGTACCAGGAGCGTTTGAGCCGCCAGCCGTCGACGATGTCGCCGACCAGATACAGCGTGTCGGACTCGGTATGTTTAAGGAATTCCAGCAGCAGATCGGCCTTGCAACCGCGCGTGCCCAGATGGATATCAGAAATCCATATGGTGCGGTAACGGGCGGGAAAGAGCGCCATGTTCATCGGTCACCTGCTGGTGAATCGCCATGTTCGGCAATGCGTTGGCGGGGAAGATGAATCCTGCCTCTTATGAAGTCCCGTGAATTTTCAATGACCGATGTGACGGTTTGGCGACACTCCCCGATCGGTCAAAAAAGCCAAAGAAAAAGGGCCTGCCACATGTAGCAGGCCCTGAATCCTCAATCCTGTCAGAACAGGATCAGACGGCTTCCTTGAGCACCTTCGAGGCGCGGAAGGCAACTTTCTTGGAGGCCTTAATCTTGATCGGCTCGCCGGTCTGCGGGTTGCGGCCGATACGGGCGGCGCGCTTGCGGACCTGCAGAATACCGATATCGCCCATGCGGACGCGCTCGCCCTTCTTCAGCGACTTGGTGATGGCGGCGAAGAAGTCCTCGAACAGGGCGAGGGTCAGCTTCTTCTGCAGCTCATGCTTCTCGGCCAGCGTGGAAGCGATCTGCTTCGCGGTGACGGTAACCGTCTTGGTGGCGGCAGCTGCCTTAGCCATGATTTCTCTCCTCAGAGTTGATGCGTCAGATGTTGTTTTTCAACGAATCGGGGGTTGATTCCCGAATCCTGCATAGCACCGCCCTCGGGTTTTGCCCATCGGGGAATGCATAAAAATCCGCTAGACATGCGGTTTTCTGACCACTCGGGCGAATCGGAACCGCCAAACACGCGGGTTTATGGCACCCGGCACCGGCCCGACATGCAATTCAGCCCCGGCTGGCGCGAAATTTTGACGCGACCAGAAAGCTCAAAACCGACAGGATACCGCAACCGACCATGGTCCAGATCATCGGATACTCGCTCGGGTCGTGATCCTGGCCATACCCGACCAGCAGGGCAGCAGCGGCTCCGACAAGCATCTGCAAGGCCCCGGAGAGGCCGGCCGCAGCCCCTGCGGCACGCGGGTTGACCGAGACTGCCCCGGCGGTGCCATTGGGCAGGGTGAGGCCATTGGACACCGCCACGACCATCATCGGCAAGAAGATGCCGGGAAGACTGAGGGCACCCAGCCAACTGGTCAGGGACAGGGCCGCAATGCCAAGCACTCCGGTCAGTGCGCCGGCCGCGAGCATGCGGTTGATACCCACCCGTGCCGCAAAGCGCCCGGTGAAGAAATTGCCGATCACATAACCAACCGAAACCACCACAAACCACAGACCGTAATCCGAGGCCGGATGGCCCATGACGGTCACCACCACGAAGGGAGCACCGGCAATGAAGGCGAAAAACACCCCGGAGGTGAAGCAGGTCTGTAACGCATAACTGCAGAACAGCGGCGAGCGCAGCAGCATGGCATAGCCACGCAAGAGCGAGGCAGCCCCCTCGCCTTCGCCCCGCTGCGCCAGGGTTTCAGGCAAGGTCAGGATCACCCAAACAAAGACGCCCAGGCCAACCAGGCTGCAAAACCCGAAGCTGGTGCGCCAACCCGCCATGGTATCGAGATAGCCGCCAAGCGCCGGAGAGAGCATCGGCGCCAGACTCATCGCCATCGCCACATAGCCAATCATGGCAGCCGACCGATCACGATCATAGAGATCGCGGATGATCGCTCTTGCCAGCACCAGTCCGGCACAGCCGCCAATGGCCTGCAGGGCACGCCCGAGCATCAGAAGGGTAATCGATGGTGCCGCCACGCAGGCCAGGCTGCCGACACAATAGATGCCCAGCCCCCAGAGCAGTACCGGCCGCCGCCCGTACCGGTCGCTGAGTGGTCCATAGACCAACTGGGCAGCGCCCATCCCGACCAGATAGAAGGTGAGCGTCATCTGCACCAGGCCGTAATCAACGGCGAAATACTTCGCCAGGCCAGGCATGGATGGCATGAAAATGTTGAGTGCCATCGGCCCAAGCGCCGACATGGCGACAAGGATGGCAACGGAAGGCTGGCGGCGGGCCGGGGGAGCGGACATCGGGACGCGATACAGGAGCAACGGAATGAGACGCACCATATAACGCCGATCATGGCGCGAACCAAGCCGCGGGTCAGTGCGATATCCGATATAAGTCAGCTCATACAGCCTTGCGCCATCACCTTGCGGCGCAAGTCCGCCCGCAGTCCGCCATTAGAAGACGGGAGGCCGCAAACGAGGCAGCCTCCCGCGATCCAAGCGTTTACTGGCCAGACCAGCTATTCAGAACTTCCCGCTTACCCTTGCGCTGGTCTTCTGGCGACAGCTTGTAGTTATGCCCGAAGGGTGCAGATTCGAATGAGCCATAACTGGGATTGGCGATCATGATCCATTCACGGCCCCAGCGCTCCTTGTTGTCCGTGAATATCTTCAGCCTTTCCGCCTCGCTGCCGCGGAAGCCATCGTGAAAATCCCCGAAATTATCGCCGATATTGAGCAGCACGCGATATTCAGCCGTAACAACCGCTCGCCGCGTGCCTTTGACCGAACCCCACTCGGGTTTCTTCCGCGCGGACAGGAAAGTGTCGACATTGCCACCCATGGGGAAGCCATATTTTTCCATGACCTTGCGGGTTGCCGGCTCTTCCTCGAAGGTGCGGTTGCTGATGTAGAAGACCTTCACGCCTTTGGAGTCAGCGTATTTCGCGAAATCGACAGCGCCATCAATCGGCGTCGAAGTCTGCGAATTCACGAAGGTCGTCCAGGTTTTCGGATCGAACGTCTTGTCGTTCAGCACCATCCAGGCCTGATAACCGGAATTGTCGAGGAGCGTCTCGTCGATGTCGAGGATGACCGCCGGCGGCAATGCCTGGAAATTGCCGGTCTGCTCGGCCGGGGCTGCCGTCCAGGATTTATCGGCCAGGGCCTGGTCCAGTCGAATTCTGGCCAAGGTGAAAGCCGTCAGCGCGTTGGCTTTATATTCAACAGACCGCTGCATCCACAACGTGGCATTCAGGTTGTCATGCGGCGCCGGACCATCGGTCGCGAAAGCAGACGTCGCAGCAAGCACCAAAGCCGCTGCCGCCATCAGGGATCGTATGTGATGTGTTTTACCCATAACCTTGCCCTCCTGTTTTCCCAATAAAATGTTACAATCTCTGCGCTTTCGATGCGCGAACTCGCTGTTTCAGGCCGTCCCGCAGATCGGCATCGGCGAATGCCGCGTCCAGAGCTGTTTCGGTAATCGCCGTCAGCGCGGCGGCATCGAGGCCGAAATCAATCACCGCCGCAGCATATTCCCGCCCGATCGAAGTCTTGAAGAAGGGCGGATCATCGGAATTGAGGGTAACCCGCACACCGGCATCGAGCAGGCGGCGCAGCGGATGCGTGGTGACATCCGGGTAAAGGCCCAGTGCCAAATTGCTGCCGGGACAAACCTCCAGCGTGATGCCACGACGTACCAGATCCCGGACCAGGGCCGGATCTTCGCTGGCCCGCACGCCATGGCCGATGCGGGCAACCGGCAGGCAGCGGATCGCATCGCGCACGCTCTCCGGGCCGCCCACTTCCCCAGCATGCACTGTGCAGGGATAACCCGCATCGGCTGCCATCCGGAAAGCTGGTGCAAAATCCTCACACCGGTATTGCAGTTCATCGCCGCCCATGCCGAAACCGACAACATAGGGATGCGGTTCTGCAATCATGCTCCGCACCACAGCGCCCGCACGATCCGGTCCCAGATGGCGCACGCAAGTCACGATGATTCGCCCGACAATATCGAATTCGGCATGGGCAGCGTCGATTCCGGCAGCCAGACCCGCCAGATGATCGGCGTAGCTCATGCCGACGGCCGCAGCATGATCGGGTGAAGAGAAAACCTCGACATAGACCGCGCCTTCGGCGGCGCAGTCGGCGAGGTAGCGGTACATGATATCGCGGTAATCTTCCGGCCGGCGCAGGCAGGCGCTGGCGCCGTCATAGGCCCGCAGGAAGCTGCCGAAATCATGCCAGGCATAATCCGTATCGCCATGAAAGAGGTCGTCAGCCAGAATGATGCCGTTCCGCGCCGCGATATGGCGCACCAGTTCCGGCGCGATCGCCCCTTCGATATGGCAATGCAGCTCGGCTTTCGGCAAGGCTGCGATACTCATGCGAAACCCCGGGGCGGCAGATCCGGTCGCTGCAGCCAGTTCTCGGCCGGATAAGCCGCCACGCCATCGATCAGATGCAGGGCATAGGCATGACGCGGCAGCGTCGAATGGTTGGCGCCACTCGCATGGGGCAGCAGGCCATGCAGAACGATCAGGCTGCCGCGCGGCGCTTCCAGCAGCACCGGATCGGTCGACGGCCAGGGTGCAGGAGACTCATCGACCATGCGGGCCGTATTGCCCTCCCGGACGAACCGTTGCCGCAGCGGGCCGCGATGCCCGCCGGCCAAAGCGACCATGCAACCATTCTCGGCTGTGGCATCATCCAGAGCCAGCCAGAAACCGACGACACTGGAAGGTCGGGTGTAGAGGAAGCTCGCATCCTGGTGCCAGCCAACCTCTGCGCCGATCTGCGGCTGCTTGAAGATATACATCGACTGCAGCAATACCGGCGCCTGCAGGCCAAGATCGGCAGCCAGCGCCGCACAGTGCGGGGAACGGGAAAAAGCGTTAAAAACGGGATCAAGATCATGCAGCGCATGGCCGACCTTGTTAATCGTCAGCGCCTTGTCGCGGGTCAGATTGCCGGATGCATCGAAAGCGTCGGGCTCGAAGAAGAACCGGACCTTGTCGCCAGAATGCAGAAAATAGCGATCATCGCCATGGGACTGGTCGGCAGCCGAAAACACGGTGCGGATGCCGGCCGGATCGAACTGCTCCACCAGAACCGCCATGCGCTGCTGCAGGGCATCGCAGTCCTGAGATGTCGCAAAGCCATCCAGGATCAGGAAACCGTCACGAGCGAAAGCCGCTTTCATATCAGCGTCGAGACGCCCATCCGGCCGGGCTGCGAAACGCTGCCGCGCAGGTGTGGCGATGGAGGCTGCAATCGTCATGGGAAACAGGGTTCGCCATATTTTAGCGGGGCGATCCCAAAATGGCCTGCCAGAGTCTGCCCCATATCGGCAAAACTACGACGCAAGCCCAGATCGCGGCTATGCAGGCCAGGACCAAACCACAGCATCGGCACATGTTCACGCGTATGATCACTGCCGGGCCAGGTCGGATCACAGCCATGATCGGCCGTGATCAGCGCAAGATCACCGGGCCGCATACGAGCCTGAAATTCTGGTAAACGCCGGTCGAAGGCTTCCAGGGCGGCGGCATAGCCGGCCACATCGCGGCGATGGCCGAACAGGCTGTCGAAATCGACAAAATTGACAAAGACCAGGCTGTTATCGGCGGCCGTATCAGCCTGTGCCAGCAATGTGTCGAACAGAGCCATATTGTCTTTGGCGGCAATCTTCTGCGCGATGCCGCGATGGGCAAAGATATCCGCAATCTTGCCGACCGAAATTACCTGACGGCCGGATGCCGTCAACCGATCCAGCAAGGTGTCGTCATGTGGCGGTGTCGTCAGGTCTTTTCGGTTGGCGGTGCGCTGGAAGGTATCGGGCGTTTCACCGATAAACGGCCGGGCAATCACACGGCCGATATTGAAGGGCTCCAGCAGCGCCTTGGCTGCCTTACAGACGTCATACAGACGTTGCAGACCGAAATACTGCTCATGCACCGCAATCTGGAACACCGAGTCCGCCGAGGTGTAACAGATCGGTTTGCCGGTACGGATATGTTCCAGCCCCAGCTCCTTGATGATCTCGGTGCCGGAAGCATGGCAATCACCAAGAATCCCGGGCAGGTCGCACCGTTGCATCAGAGCAGCGATCATGTCCGGCGGGAAGCAGGGCGTGGTGCGCGGAAACAGGCCCCAATCAAACGGCACCGGCAAACCGGCCATTTCCCAGTGGCCGCTCGGCGTGTCCTTGCCGACACTGCATTCAGCCGCGCAGCCATAGGCGCCGGTAATTGCGCCGTCGAATTCCAGTCCGGGCGGCACGCGTCCGGTGCTGGTCCTGGCGGCCAGGCCAAGACCAAGGCGCGCGAGATTGGGGAGATGCAGCGGGCCCTGGCGCAGGCCCGGCTTGTCGGCCCGGCCATTGCTGCACCAGTCCGCAATATGGCCAAGCGTATCAGTACCCAGATCGCCATAGGCTTCGGCATCGCCGGCAGCGCCCAGGCCAAAGGAGTCCATCACCAGAATAAATGCGCGCGTCATGGTACCGGCTCCTGTACCCCCTGCTGCGTCATTACTCCTGCATCAATGCGCGCCCGGATCACCGGACTCGCCGCCACGGCTGCATCCCCAATGCTGATTGCGGCCTGCAACTCGACAATGGCGGCAGCGGCAGCGGCTTCGGTGGCAGCATGAACCATGGCCAGCGGCGCCCCCGCCTGCACGGCTGAACCAACGGGCTGAATATGGGTCAGACCCACGCCCAGGTCGATAGTATCGCTGGCGCGTCGACGCCCGCCGCCCAGACCAATCACGGCCACCCCCACGGCGCGAGCATCCATACCCTGGATATAACCCGCTTTTGGTGCTGGGCAGGGCCGCCGCACCGGTGCCGATGGCAGATAATCTGCAGCTTTGGTCAGGATATCTGCCGGACCTCCGAGCGCCATGACCATGCGGGCAAAATGTTCCGCAGCCTGACCACCGGCCAGCGCCGCCTCCGCCTGCTGCAGTCCCTGCTGAACCGATGCCGCAAGACCACCGAGCACCAGCATCTCGGCCGCCAGCGCCATGACCACCGCATGCAGACGCGGCTCCCGGCTCCCGGGGTCGACAAGATAGGCAATGGTTTCCGCGACCTCGACAGCATTTCCCGCAGTATGACCCAGCACCTGATCCATATCGGTGATCAGCGCGACGGTTGGCAGGCCGGCGCCATTAGCAACCGCGACAATGCTTTCAGCCAGTGCCTTTGCCATGGCCGGGTCTGCCGCGAACGCACCCGAACCGGTTTTCACATCCATCACCAATCCACCAAGGCCGGCGGCCAGCTTTTTCGACAGGATGGAAGCAGTTATCAACGGGATCGATTCCACCGTCGCCGTCACGTCGCGAATGGCATAGAAGCGCCGGTCGGCCGGCGCCAGATCGTCAGTCTGGCCGATGATGGCGCAGCCAGCCTGCTCCACGACACGACGAAAAGTGGGCAGATCCGGATTGGTAGCGTAACCAGGAATGGAACCCAGCTTATCGAGCGTACCGCCGGTATGCCCCAGACCACGACCAGAGATCATCGGCACAAAACCACCGCAGGCCGCCACGATGGGCGCCAGCATCAGGCTGACCTTGTCGCCGACGCCGCCCGTCGAATGTTTATCCAGGATCGGCCCCGGCAGCCGGAGATCCTGCCAATCAATCACACGACCCGACTGCGTCATCTCGCGGGTCAGCGCTACACATTCAGCGCGGGTCATGCCGCGAAAGAATACCGCCATGGCAAAGGCAGCCACCTGTCCTTCGCTCAGGCTGTTGTCCGCAATGCCGCGCACCATGAAGGCAATCTCTTCGGGTGAGAGCGCCATATTATCGCGTTTGCGACGGATGATTTCCTGCGGCAGCAGCATCACACGGCCTCCCGCGTTACGGCCGCCGCAAGGAAAGCCTTCAGGATCGCCTGCATGTCGGCGGCAGCCTGGCGCGCTACTGTCACCGTCTGCTCATGGCTCAGCCTGACGCTGCTCATTCCCGCCGCCGCATTGGTGATGATCGACAGCGCCGCCACCGGCAGGCCGAAATAGCGCGCGAGGATCACTTCCGGAACGGTCGACATGCCGACGGCATCGGCGCCCAGGACCTTGGCGGCGCGGATTTCCGCCGGTGTTTCAAAACTCGGCCCGCAGAACCAGATGTATGTGCCTTCATGCAGCTGCACGCCGGCCGCATGCGCGGCCTCCTGCAGGCGGCGACGCAGGGCCGGATCATAGGCATCGACCATGTCGACAAAGCGGCGGTCGCTGGTACGATCGAACAGCGGTGAAACACCGGTGAAATTGATATGATCGGTGACCAGCATGATGCTGCCCGGCGACATATCCGACTTCAGGCTGCCCGAAGCATTGGTCAGCAACAACGCCTCGCAGCCGATCTGTTGCAGGACCTCGATCGGCAGGGCCATCGCATCGGCACGGCCATGCTCGTAGTAATGCGAACGGCCCTGCATCAGGGCAACCGCACAACCGCCGGCATGGCCCAGCACTAGCCGGCCGGCATGCCCGCCAACGCCGGGTTGCGGGAAGCCCGGCAGGTCGACATAGGCGACTTCGGCCAGTTTCTCGATGGTATCGGCAAAGCCGCCAAGCCCCGAACCCAGCACGATACCGTAGCGCGGCCTGAACCCGGCCGGCACGGCCGCACGAATCGCAGCCAGGGCAGCGGTCTGCGCGCTCATGACCGCCTGCCTTTCGGACTGAGGTTTTTCGGCCCGAAAGAGACCGGCAACAAGGCACCGAACGTGAAGCTCTTGCGCCAGCCGCGTGGCCCGCAGATATGCACAGCAACACTGTCGGCCGAGAATTCACGGAGGCGCTGGCGGCAGCCGCCGCAGGGTGTGACCAGGGCCGTGCCTTTGCCCATGACCAGGATTTCGGCAATACGGCGTTCGCCATCGCCCACCATGGCGGCTATCGCCGAGGTTTCCGCGCACCAGCCCTGTGGATAGGCGGCGTTTTCGATGTTGCAGCCGGCATAAAGCTTGCCGTTGCCGCCACGCAGCACTGCGGCCACGGGAAAATTGGAATATGGCGCATAGGCACGGCCCAGCATCTGGCGCGCCATGGCAATCATTTCTGCAGAAGGACGGGGAAGCGCCGCCATCGTCAATGCTCTTTCTGATAAGGAATGCCGGCGGCTTTCGGCGCGGTGGCGCGCCCGACAAAACCAGCCAGCAGGATGACGGTCAGCAGATACGGCAGGACCTGTATCGCCTGCACCGGAACCTCGCCGAACGAACCCAGCCGCACGCCCTGCAACCGGATCGCCACGGCGTCGATAAAACCGAACATCAGGCAGGCGCCGAGGGCCGGCACCGGCTTCCACTTGCCGAAGATCATCGCCGCCAGCGCAATGAATCCCTGTCCGGCGCTCATGTCGCGGCTGAAGGCGGCATTCTGGGCAATCGACAGATAGGCACCGGCGACACCGCTGAGCAGGCCACAGATCAGCACGGCCCGGAAGCGCAACCAGGCGACCGAGATGCCGGCAGTATCGACCGCCAGCGGCACTTCGCCGACCGCGCGCAGGCGCAGACCGAAGCGCGTATGATTCAGCCCCCACTGCGCCAGCGGTACGCTCAGGAAGGCGACATAGACCAGAAGGTTATGCCCGCCGATCAGATCGGCATAGATCGGCCCGAGCACGGGAATGTCTGCCATGGCCGAACTGCCGGGCAAGGTGTTCGGCATGAACCGGGCTTCAGGCGGCAGCGATGGCGTCTGCCCGCCGCGGCGGAACCAGGCCATGCCGAATACGATGGTGAGTCCGGAGACCAGGATGTTGATGGCCACGCCGCTGACCACCTGGTTACCGCGATAGGTGATGCAGGCCAGCCCATGCAGCAGCGCAAGGATCTCGGCAACAATGACTGCCGCCGCCAAGCCTGCCCAGGCAGAGCCGGTTACAGCCGCCATAGCCGCCGCCGCAAAGGCCGCGGCCAGCATTTTACCTTCCAGACCGATATCGATGATCCCGGCGCGCTCGGAAAACAGACCACCCATGGCACAGAGGATCAGTGGCGTCGCCACCCGCAGGGTGGCGGCCAGGATCGGGATCAGGCCGGTGACGAAATCGTCCATCACTCAGGCTCCCTGACGCATGGCCGGCCGCCAGTCACGCTGCAGCAAACCAAACAAGGCCTCGAACCATGGCCGTGTCATATGCGCCAGCGCCCCCGAGAACAGGATCACCAGCCCCTGGATCACCACCACCATTTCGCGGGTAATCGTCGGAAATTCGAAAGCCAGTTCCGCTCCGCCCTGCTGCAACGCGCCGAACAGCACACTGGCGAGAACAACGCCGAGCGGATGGTTTCGCCCCATGAGGGCCACAGCAATACCGGTGAAGCCATAACCGGCGGTGAAACTGAGAATCAGCCGGTGCTGTACACCAAGCAGTTCATTGACCGCCATCATACCGGCCAGTGCCCCGGATACCGCCATCGTCAGCATAATCATGCGGCGTGCATTGACGCCGGCATAAATGGCGGCCTGCAGATTCTGCCCGATGGCGCGCAGCTCGAATCCCCAACGGGTATGCCAGAGGAAGATCCAAAGGCCGGCACAGCAGGTCAGAGCCAAAAGCAGCGACAGGTTCAGCGGTGATTCTCCCATGCCGATCCCCAGGCCAAGCAGCACTTTATGCAGCAGAGGCAGGCTGGCGGCCACGGCGAACGGACGGCTTTCCGGCGACATCGTGCCCGGCGCGATCAGGATGTTGACCGTCAGGTAAACCATCAGTGCGGCGGCAATGAAGTTGAACATGATGGTGGTTATGACGATATGGCTGCCGCGATAGGCCTGCAGATAGGCCGGCACCAGCGCCCAGGCCGCACCGCCCGCAGCGGCGCCCAGAATGGCCAGCGGTACCAGCAGCGTACCGGGCAGGATACGATCCAGCGCCAACACGACCAGCGTGGTGCCCAGGCCGCCGATATAGGCCTGCCCCTCGCCGCCGATATTGAACAGCCCGGCATGGAAGGCCGCCGCCACGGCCAGGCCGGTGAAGATGAAATTGGTGGCGTAATACAGCGTATAGCCAATGGCCTCGGGGTAACCGAAAGCGCCGAACAGCATGATGCTGACCGCATCGAGCGGGTTGACCCCGACCGCCAGAACAATCAATCCGGCAACCAGCAGGGCGAGCATGACATTCGCCAGTGGGATCAGGCCGATATCGACCCAGACCGGCAGGGGCCTGCGCGGCTGGCTCATGATGCGGCCTGCATGGTGATGGCATCCTGCGGCGGCCAGGCATTGGCCATCATCAGGCCGAGCGTACGCTCGTCTGCCGCCGCGCCATCGACTTCGCCGACGATGCGGCCACCGAACATCACCAGAATACGGTCGGCCAGCGACATGACCTCGTCAAGTTCGACCGATACGATCAGGATCGCGCAACCGGCCTTGCGCAGGCGCAACAGCTCGCGATGAATGAATTCGATGGCGCCGATATCGACGCCACGGGTCGGCTGGCCGATCACCAGGATATCCGGACGGCAGTCGATTTCGCGCGCTAGGATCAGCTTCTGCTGATTACCACCGGAAAAGCCCGCCGAATGCAGATCCGGGCGACGCGGCCGTACATCATAATGCTCCATCAGGCCGGCGCAGTGCTTCACCATGGCCTTGCGGTTCAAAAGCGCTCCGCGATTGAACCGGCCGTCGCGGTGGTAGCCTAGAATCGCCGTTTCGTCGGCCGAGAAACTGCCGACCATGCCGTAGCGGTGCCGGTCTTCCGGCACATGGGCCAGTTTCAGCGCCCGCATTTCCGCCGGATCGGCAGGATGCAGGATATCGATACGTCGGTCACCGATCTGCAGGCAGCCTGAATCCGGCGGGCGGATGCCGGACAGAATTTCCAGCAGCTCGCTTTGCCCATTGCCTGAGACGCCGGCGATGCCAAGGATCTCGCCAGCCCGTAATTCCAGACTGACCTGATCCAGCAAGGTAACGCCGCGGCGGTCTCGCAGACTGATCGATTGCGCTGCCAGCATGACCGCACCCGGCTTCGGAGCCTCGCGGTCGAGCTCCAGTCTCACCTTGCGCCCGACCATCAGTTCGGCCAGTTCCTCACGATCGGTCTGCGCCGTCTTGCGGCGGGCGACCACTTCACCCTGGCGCATAACATAAACCGTATCCGTAATCGCCATGATCTCACGCAGCTTGTGCGTGATCAGGATGACGGTAACGCCACGCTGCCGCAGCATATCGAGGATGCGGAACAACTGATCCGTCTCCTGTGGCGTCAGCACGCCCGTCGGCTCATCCAGAACCAGAACCTTGGCGCCGCGATACAGGACTTTCAGAATCTCGACACGCTGCTGCTCGCCGACCGGCAGATCATCGATCACGGCATCCGGATCTATCCTGAGGTCATATTCACGCCCCAGACGCTCAAGCTCACGACGGGCGGCGGCCTTGCCACGGCGCAGCAGCGGTCCGGCTTCAGATCCCAGGATAACATTCTCCAGAACCGTGAAGGGCCCGACCAGCATGAAATGCTGATGCACCATGCCGATGCCTGCGGCAATTGCATCATGGGGCGCCCCCATGGCCAACGGCCGTCCTTCAACGAGAATCTCGCCGCTATCGGCCTTGTAAAGGCCGTACAAAATACTCATCAGCGTGGATTTTCCAGCGCCGTTCTCGCCGATGATACCGGTGATCGAGCCAGCCTCGACCGACAGCGTCACGCCGCGATTGGCATGCACCGTTCCGAACGACTTATGGATATTCCGCAATTCGATAGCCGGCGGAGCTTGTGACCCCGCCGGCGATATCGAAGCTGGCATTGCGCCGGACATATATGTCCGCCCGCTCTCGTTACGACGAACAGGCGTTGTTGCTCATATAATCATGCACCTTGATTTTGCCCGAGATGATGTCGGCCTTGGCGGCATCGATCTTCGCCTTCATATCGGCACTGATCAGCTTCTCATTATACTGGTCATAAGCCCAGTCAACGCCACCTTCCTGTAGGCCGAGCACGGTTACGCCAGCCTGCCAGCTGCCGGCCGCCGCCGTCTTGAAGCTGTTATACGCGGCCAGATCCACACGCTTCACCATCGAAGTCAGCATGGTGCCTGGATGCAGGTGGTTCTGGTTCGAGTCGACGCCGATGGCGAACTTGCCGCGATCCTTGGCCGCCTGATACACACCGATGCCGGTGGCACCGGCGGCAGCGAAGACAACATCGGCACCGCGGTCGAACTGGCCCTTGGCCAGTTCACCGCCACGGCCCGGATCGTTCCAGGCGCTGGGCGTCGTGCCGGTCATATTGGCCAGAACCTCGGCTTTGCTGTTGGCGTATTTCACGCCCTGCTCATAGCCGCACTGGAAGCGCCGGATCAGCGGAATGTCCATACCGCCAATGAATCCGACCTTGGCGGTCTTGCTGGCCAGAGCCGCCGCAACGCCCACAAGGAAGGAGCCTTCATGCTCCTTGAAGAGAACCGACTGTACATTCGGGAGTTTCACCACGCTGTCGATCAGGGTGAAACGAATCTTGGGGAATTCAGTCGCCACCTTCTCGACAGCCTTCGCCTGCGAGAAGCCGACACCGACGATCGGATCCTGCCCGCGCTGGGCAAAACGGCGATGCGCCTGCTCGAACTGGGTTTCGTTATTGACCTCGAATTCGGCATAGGCCGTGTTGGTCTCGGCCTTGAATTTGTCGACACCCATGGCGACGCCTTCATTGAAGGACTTGTCGAACTTGCCGCCCATGTCGAAGACGACGGCAGGCTTGATATCGGCGGCCTGCGCGGTGACGGCGAAAGCCAGGAATGCGGCTGTGCCGAGTGCGGTTTTTGCAAACATCTTGGTCATGATTCTATTCTCCTCTTTCCCTGTTATCGGCAGCCTTGTTATGGCGTGCATTTGTTGTTGCTGACGTAATCATGCACACTGATCCTGCCGGCGATGATGTTGGCTTTCGCGGCCTCCACCTTGTCTTTCATCGCCGCACTGATCAGCTTTTCGTTATGCTTGTCATAGGCCCAGTCGACCCCGCCCTCTTTCAGGCCCAGAACACTGACGCCGGGTTTCCAGCTATCCGTCCGCGCATCGTCGAAGCTGCGGTACACAGCCAGATCGACGCGCTTTACCATCGAGGTGAGAACCGTGCCAGGATGCAGGTGATTCTGGTTGGAATCGACGCCGATGGTCAGCTTGCCGTTATCCTTGGCTGCCTGCATGGCGCCGAGGCCGCTGGTGCCGGCGGCGGCGAAGACCACGTCTACGCCACGGTCGAACTGGGATTTTGCCAGTTCCGCCGCGCGCCCTGGATCGGTCCAGGCCGCCGGTGTGTTGCCGGTGGAATTGTAGATCACAGTTAGAGCCGGATTGACCGACTTCGCCCCTTGTTCATAACCACAGAAGAATCGACGCACGAGCGGAATATCCATGCCGCCGACCATGCCGATGGCGCCGCTTTTTGACGCCATGGCGGCTAACACCCCGACCAGGAACGATCCCTCATGCTCGCGGAACAGGACCGACTGCACATTGGGCAGATCAACCACTGTATCGATCACCGAGAAGCGAAGTTTCGGATATTCGCGGGCAACAGCCGTCAGCGCTGCATTCTGGAAAAAGCCGACTCCGACAATCGGATCGCTGCCGCGCTGGGCGAAACGCCGATGCGCCTGCTCGAACTGCGCTTCATTGGAGACGACGAATTCGAGATATCCAATACCGCGATCCGCCTTGAACTTCTCAGCCCCGCGATATGCGGCTTCATTGAACGACCCATCGAACTTATCCCCGATGGAATAGACAATTGCCGGTTTGATATCGGCCGCTTCCGCCGCCCCGATACAGCTCAGCGAAACTGCTGCTGCCAGTGCTATCCGCCGCATGCTTCCCTCATTCGCCATAAGGCACCCAGATATTTTTTACCTGGCTGGCCTGCTGCAGGAACAGCCGCCCCTCGCCATCGGCATCGTCAAGCCAGTTGCGCTGACCCGCAGCTTCCTCCGACCAAACCCGCTTGAGATTGCCGGCCGAAGCCTCCTCGACCCGGCGGCAACCTTCGGCCGTGCCGAAATACCAGAGGGCGTCGACGTCCTGGTGATCGGCGAGCACACGAGACAGGTCGTCACGGAGACCGGTAACGATATTGACCACTCCAGCCGGCAGATCAGAGGTATCCAGCACCTGGTAGAAATCCGTCGCCAGAAGCGGATGCCGTTCGGAAGCGAGCACTACGGTGCGGTTACCCATGGCAACAGCCGGAGCCCAAAGAGATACGAAGGATAGCAGCGGCGCCTCATCCGGGCATGCGATCCCGATCACACCCATCGGTTCGTTCATGGCCAGCACGATGCCGCGCAAGGGGGGATTGCGCACCGCTCCGTCATATTTGTCGGCCCAGGCGGCGGCCGAGAACAGGCGGCGGATACTGGCATCCACTTCGGTCCGGGCGGCGGCGCGTGTGGTACCCGCAGATTGCATCAGACGATCGGAAAATTCATTGCGCCTTACCGACAGATTCTCGGCGCAGTAATAGAGGACCTGCGCGCGGGCATGACTGCTGGTCGCCGACCAGTTTTCAGCCTTGCGTGCCGCTTCGACGGCATTGCGGATATCCTTACGATTGCCGTCGGCCACGTGGCCTAGTAGCCGTCCGGATGCATCATGAACCGCCCGGCTATACCCGCCATCAGGTCGCACCTGCTGACCGCCGATGTAGAGTTTGGCTGTACGATCGATACCAGATTCCACAGGAACGGCCGCGACAACCGATGCCGCGGTGGCGATGCGGCGCTTCGCTTTCACTGGCGCCAGATATTCCAGCATGCCTTCGCGACCACCCTCGCGACCGAAACCGGACTCGCGATACCCGCCGAAACCGCTGGCCGCATCGAACTGGTTGGTGCAGTTGATCCAAACTACGCCCGCCTTGAGCTTGGGCGCGATCTCGAGCGCAAGATTAATATTCTCGCTCCAGATGCTCGCCGCGAGGCCGTAGCGCGTGTTGTTGGCCAGTGCAATGGCCTCTGCCGGCGTACGGAACGTCATGGCCACCAGAACCGGGCCGAAGATTTCCTCCTGCGCCACGGCCATCGCGGGCTCAACATCCGTCAGCAGCGTCGGCGGATAGAAACACCCTCCTGCCATGTCCACCCCGCCCGCACAGAAAAGGGTCGCCCCTTCGGCAACGCCGCGCTGCACCAGAGTATCAATGCGATCACGCTGCACGGGTGAAACAATGGCGCCGATATCGGTCGATTTGTCGAGCGGATCGCCAACACGCAGGGTCTGCATCCGGGCACGAATCTTGGCGTAAACGGCTTCGGCAACGGTTTCCTGCACCAGCAGGCGCGAACCGGCGCAGCAGACCTGGCCCTGATTGAACCAGATGGCATCCACCAGGCCTTCGATTGCCCCATCCAGATCGGCATCGTCGAACAGGATGAATGGCGATTTGCCGCCAAGCTCCAGGCTCAACTTCTTGCCGCTACCCGCAGTCTGGACACGAATCTTGCGGCCAACCTCCGTCGAACCCGTGAACGCAATCTTGTTGATATCAGGATGCCGCACGATCAACTCGCCCACCGCGCCATCGCCGGTGACGATATTGACAACACCTTTGGGCAGGCCCACAGCCTGACAAAGCTCGGCAAACAGCAAAGCCGTGAGACTGGTGTCTTCCGCTGGCTTCAGAACGACGGTATTACCGGCCGCCAAAGCCGGTGCGATCTTCCAGGCCAACATCAAGAGCGGGAAATTCCACGGGATCACCTGCCCCACAACACCCAGCGGCTCGTAACCTGGAAATTCCGCGTTCAGTAACTGCGCCCAGCCCGCGTGATGATAGAAATGCCGAACCACCAGTGGAATATCGATGTCGCGGGTTTCACGGATCGGCTTACCGTTGTCGAGCGTTTCCAGCACCGCCAATAGACGTGCCTGCTTCTGCACCTGGCGCGACAGGGCATACAGATGCTTCGCGCGGACATGACCGCCAAGCCGCGCCCAGCCCGGTTGCGCCTTGCGGGCTGCCGCAACAGCCGCATCCACATCCACCGCCGTGGCAGCCGTGATCTGTGCCAATTCACGGCCGGTTGCCGGGTTATTGCTGGCGAAGGTACCCGCGACCGCGCTCCGAAACTCACCATCGATGAACAGACCGAAACGACGGCCATGCTTTTCCAGCCACGCCTCGGCCTCGACTGTGCTTTCCGGTGCCGGGCCATATTCCATGGTCTTCATCAAGGCAGAGATCTTGCTCATGGTCAGGCCATCGGATGGCGATGCGCCGCGGAATAGCCACCGCTGGCATGGTGTTCAAGCTGGCGCTCGATGTCGTTCAGGAGGCTGGACGCGCCAATACGGAACAAGTCAGGCTGCAGCCAGGGCAGGCCAAGCTCTTCCTTCATGAGAATCTGATACTGCATGATATCCTTGGCCGTACTGATGCCCCCGGCCGGCTTGAAACCGATCTTCTGGCCGGTCATTTCCTGATAACCGCGGATCATGCGCGCCATTATCAGCGCAAAGGGCAGCGTGGCATTCACGGCCTCCTTGCCGGTCGAAGTCTTGATGAAATCGGCGCCCGCCATCATGCAGACCATCGAGGCGCGCGCTACGTTTTTCAATGTTCCCAGATCGCCGCAGCCCAGAATGGCTTTGACATGGACAGGGCCGCAGGCGCTGCGGAACGCTCTCATTTCTTCATACAAGCGCCGCCAGTTTCCGGTCAGCACCAGAGAGCGGTCGATAACGATATCGATCTCCTCCGCGCCGGCCGCGACAGAGGCTTCGATCTCCCGGACCCGCAGGTCGAACGGCGACAGGCCGGCCGGAAAACCGGTGGATACGGCAGCCACAGGAATGCCACTGCCCTGCAGCGCTTCGACCGCCGTGGGCACCATGGCGTGATAAACGCAGACGGCGCCCACAGCGATCCCCTGATCGGCGACACCCAATTGCTCCAGCAGGTCACGGCGTACAGGCTGACGCGCCTTGGCACAGAGCCGACGCACCCGGCCCGGCGTATCGTCACCCGACAGTGTTGTCAGGTCCATGCAGGTGATGGCCTTGAGCAGCCAGGCGGCCTGCACATCTTTTTTCACGCTGCGGCGACCCGGCAGGCTGGCAATGCGGCGTTCGACCGCGCTGCGGTTGACGCGGATACGGTCGACCGGGTCCATATCGAACGGCAGGCCCGGATTACGGTGATGCTCACCGCCGCCATGCACCGGTGCGCCATGACGGCGCTCGCGGTTAAGCGGCGCGACCTTTTGCGCTTCGGCCATTATCCGCTCCGGATTTCTGTTTCATCAGGGCAACGATCTCGGTTGCCGCTTCCTCATCCACCACCAAATCGCTGATCGCGCCGGTTCGAAGGGCCGCAAGGATGGCTTTGGCTTTCTCGGCCCCGCCGGCAAGGGCGACGACGCGCCGCCCCTTGAGGTCGTCAATACCAAGTCCGACAGACAGGCGATTGAGCCCCGAGGCCACCGGCCGGCCGTTGGCGTCGATAAAACTGCCCATCAGGTCGCCAACCGCGCCCTGGGCACGCAGCTCGGCCCATTCCCGCTCATTCAGCATGCCGATCTGGCGCAGATGCGCATCTGCTTCCAGGCTGCCGATCCCGATCAGGACCAGGTCAGCATGCCGGGCCAGCTCCAGCATATCGCCGACACTTTTCTGCGCCAGCAGCACTTTTTTCTCGGCTTCGCTGGAGGCCAGATACGGCACCGGCAGGAAAAACCCCTGCGCCTTGGTTCGATCGGCAAGACGCAGCACGATATCGAGCGGATTGGCCGCCAGATTGCGGTTCAGACTGCCCGAGACAGCAACCACCCGCAGATCCGGGCGCTCCAACTCCGGCATATGCTGTACGACAGCCGCGAGTGAGCGGCCCTTGCCGACACCGACCACCGATATCTTGTCGCCGGACAGCATGTGATGGAGCAGTCGCGCGCCTGCCGCCCCGATGGCGGCAAAAGCCGTGTCGCGATGCTCGCTCTTGCGGCCGAGCGACAGGGAGGGGGCGACAGCGCAGCTTTGCAGACCGAAACGGGCCGAGAGTTCGTCTTCAATGGCCGCGCATTCGGCGGGCACGCCCTGCACAAAAACCTTCACCAGGCCACGGCGCAGCGCTTCGGCGATCAGGCGATGGGCCTTGGCCTGGGAAACCCGCAGACGATCGGCGATCTGCTGCTGGGTATAGCCACCGATATAGGAGAGCCACGCAGCCCGCGCAGCCAGACCCAGCTCGTCATCGTCGAGAGCGGGCGGGGCAGAAGCAGGTGTGCGCCTGGCCATGATTAAAATTTTGCCTCGTAAAATTTTATTCAACCTGCCCGGAGTCGCGGCCGGAGTCAATGAAATTGCGGGTTTTCGAGACTTGGCTGTCGCCGGGGAAAGCAAAAAAAGCGGCGACGCATTCCTGCGCCGCCGCCGCGATTATCAGGCGGGTTTTACCCCACCGAACAGACTACTTGACGTATTTCTTCGACGCCTCAAATACGGCATGGGTCCAGGCGCCGTCCGGCTTCTTGGTGATTACCGGGTCCGACTTCACGGACAAGAGGATATCCACCGTCCGGTTGAAATCAGCCGGATCGAGATAGCCGGTGCCCATCTTCGAGCCTTCGACCAGTTTGGCAATCTCGCCCATCATGCGTTTCTGGTGCTTTTCCGTCTGCGCCCCGGTGGTGTCGTTATCCAGCACGACCTTGGCTGCCGCATCTGGATTCTTCACCGCCCAGTCCCAGCCTTTGTTCGAGGCCGCGACGAAACGCGCCAGACGATCAGCATAAGCCGCATCGCCGAGCTTCGCGCCGTTGGCATAAATGCCGTCTTCCATCGTGCCAACGCCCTGTTCGCTGTACTTGAACACGATGAGATCGTCGGTTTTGAAGCCGGCATCGATGACCTGCCAGTATTCATTGTAGGTCATGGTCGAGACGCAATCGGCCTGCTTCTGGATGATCGGATCGACGTTGAAGCCCTGTTTCAGCACCTTGACGCCCTTGGCGCTGCCATCGGTCGGCACGCCAAGCTTCGCCATCCAGGTCAGGAAGGGATACTCATTGCCATAGAACCAGACGCCCAGCGTACGGCCGGGGAAATCTGCCGGCGTCTTCACGCCGCTGGCCTTCGAGCAGGTCAGCATCATGCCCGACTTCTGGAAGGTCTGCGACACGTTGACCAGCGGCACGCCTTTCTCACGGCTGGCCAGCGCCGACGGCATCCAGTCGATGATCGCATCGGCACCGCCGGCTGCCATCACCTGCGGCGGCGCGATATCCGGGCCGCCCGGCTTCACGGTGACATCAAGGTCGACTTCCTTGTAGAAGCCCTTGTCCTTGGCGACGTAATAGCCGGCGAATTGCGACTGCGTCACCCATTTCAACTGAATGGTGAACTTGTCTGCGGCGAGCGTCGAACTCCCTGCCGCCATGACGGCTGCCCCCAGGGTCAGCCCGAGAATTGCACTGTGTTTCATTGGTATTCTCCTCTCCTGTCTGGAACTCGGTAAGACTGTTAAGACGCTTTACGGAATGAGGGATGCCAGAAGGTCAGCCACCGTTCGACCAGCGCGATCAGGCCGTAGCTGGCCGAACCGGCGAGGGCCGCCACCGCAATAGTGGCCCAGACGGTGGGAATGTTCATGCGGCCGACTTCGGTCGATATACGGAAGCCCATGCCAATGATCGGGGTGCCAAAGAATTCAGCCACGATGGCGCCAATCAGCGACAACGTCGCGTTGATTTTCAGGGCATTGAAAACGAATGGCAGCGCGGCCGGCAGCCGCGCGCTCAGCAGCGTCTGCAGGTAACTGGCGGCATAGGTCGTCATTAGATCACGCTCCATACGACCCAGCGCATTCAGCCCGGCAATGGTGTTCACCAGCATCGGGAAAAAGGTCATGATCACGACGACGGCAGCCTTCGACTGCCAGTCGAAGCCGAACCACATCACCATGATCGGCGCCACGCCGATGATCGGCAGCGCACTGACCAGATTGCCGACCGGTAGGAGCCCGCGCTGCAGGAATGGTACGCGGTCAACCAGAACGCCCAGCAGGAAGCCTGCGGTCGACCCCACAATAAAGCCTGGGATGACGGCACGAACGAAAGTCTGCATGAAATCGACGCCCAGGATCGGCAGGTTCGCCCAGATGGCGTGACCGATGGCGCTGGGCGGCGGCAGCAACACGGCCGGCACAGCGAAACCGACCACGATCATTTCCCACAGATAAAGCAGCCACAGTCCGAACAGCAGCGGCGCGAGGCTGGCGGCGATCAGCCCGCGCCTGGCCGCAACCAGAACGCTGACGCGCTCCAATGCGCGCCAGACCAGCAGGCCGAGAGCGAACAGGCCGCACCAAAGGCCCGCGGCATCAAAACTCTTTGCTCCGCGCAGCATCAGTCCGTAAAGCACGATAGCGCCGGCAATACTGGCCGTCACCGAAAGGCCGGAACCGACAGAGGTCGCAGGCGGCCGCAGGACGAAGACAGCCATAGCCATCAGCACGGCCAGCCAGATCGCCAACAATACCGGCTGTAATAGCCAGCCGGTATTGCCTAACGGCAAAAATAACGCGCCAACGCTGCAAAGCAGGGCCAGCGCCAGAACACCATCGCGACGGCGCGCCGTTGTCATGCCGCCTCCCCGAAGCGACGGGCGATGCCGCGCTGGATCGCACCGATGAGGCCGACACAGGTGCCGGCCAGGATCGCCGCCATAATCAGCGCAGACCAGATCTGCACGGTCTGGCCGTAATAGGATCCGGCCAGCAGACGCGCGCCGAGACCGGCTTGCGCACCGGTCGGCAATTCGCCGACGATGGCGCCAACCACAGCCAGGGAAATCGCCACCTTCAGGCTGGTAAACAGGAATGGCAGCGAGGCCGGCATGCGCAGATAACGCAGGGTCTGGCCGGTAGATGCGGAATAGGTGCGCATCAGATCCAGATGGATCGGTTCGGGCGAGGTGAGCCCCTTCACCATGCCGATGGTGACCGGGAAGAAGCACAGATAAGCGGAAATGATCGACTTCGGCAGCAGCCCGACCATGCCAAGCGAGCCGAGTACCACCACGATCATCGGCGCAATGGCCAAGATCGGCACGGTCTGCGAGGCGATGATCCAGGGCATCAGGGCGCGTTGCAGGCTGGCGACATGGACGATGGCAATGGCAAGGCCGATGCCCAGCAAGGTGCCAAGCGCGAAACCGACCAGGGCGGATTCTAGTGTGACCCAGGCATGGTAAACAAGGCTGCGGCGCGAGGTGACTGCAGTTTGCAGCACCGTACGATCCAGTTCCGCCACCACCTGATGCGGCGCCGGCAGCACCGGCCGCTCCATCTCCATGGTGTCACGGACCAGATCACTCCAGGTCCAGGCCGCACGACCGGCACGCTCGTAACGGTCCAGCACCTGCGGAGCATTCAGCTTGACCGTCCCGATATACCAGGCCCCCAGAATAAACAGCAGGACGGTCAGAATCGGCAGCGCCGCCCCGTGTCGCAGCCGGGTCGAAAATGCGGCAGCAGCCGGTATCTCAGACCTGATGGTCGTCATAGCTGTGTCCCGCCCGAAGGCCTTCGCGCACCCGATGGGCAATGGCAACGAATTCAGGCGTCTCGCGGATATCGAGCCGGCGGTCGCGCGGCAGGTTGCTGTCGATCACATCGATGATCCGGCCAGGTCGCGGACTCATCACCACGATCTTAGTGGAGAGGAAGACCGCTTCCGGGATCGAATGGGTGACAAACAGCAGCGTCTTTCCGGTGCGCCGCCACAGGCCAAGCAGCTGTTCGTTCAGATGATCGCGAATAATTTCATCCAGCGCGCCAAACGGTTCATCCATCAGCAGGAGCTCAGGATCGACCGACAAGGCGCGCGCAATGGAGACGCGCTGCTGCATGCCGCCCGAAAGCTGCCAGGGGAATTTCTTTTCGAATCCGGTGAGATTGACCAGGTCAAGCACCCGCTTCGCCCGCGCCAACCGCTCCACCTTGGGCAAACCGATGATTTCCAGCGGCAGCGTGATATTCCGCTCCACACTGCGCCAGGGATAGAGCGCCGGCGCCTGGAAGACATAGCCATAGGCCCGATCCAGTCGTGCGGTTTCCGGACTGACACCGTTCACCTGCACCGTACCGCCCGTCACCTGCTGCAGATCGGCGATCACGCGCAGCAATGTCGTCTTTCCACAACCGGACGGACCAATGAAGGACACGAACTCGCCCCGGCCGATGGTGAGATTCACGTCTGATAGCGCATAGACCGGTGTATCAGCAGTCTGGAACACCAGGTTCACGCCTGCAATCTCGACCGCCGGCGTCACAGCAGCGGCAGCCACCGGCATAGCCTTCGCCGCGGATGTCATATCGGACTGTTCCATGGCTACAGCCATTGCCGCCTGTCTGTCCGTTCAGGCCGCATGGACCAGCATCGCCCGGAGCAGCACGTTGCAACCGGCGGCAAGGTCTGTCGGCGTGGCCGATTCCACTTCGTTATGGCTGATGCCGTCGGCACAAGGCACGAAGACCATGCCGGTCGGGGCCACACGGCTGATATAGCCGGCATCGTGGCCAGCGCCCGAGACAATGTCGCGATGAGCATAGCCAGATTCTTCGGCTGCCTTCCGCACGGCAGCAATGCACTCCTTGTCATAATGGATCGCCGGCGAATTCCAGATTTCCTTGCACTCATAGGTCAGGCCAAGGTCGCCGCAGACCTCAGCGCAAGCCGTATGCAACGCCTTGGACATCCTGGCCAGGTCGTCCTCGAAAGGATGACGCAGGTCAACGGTGAAGAAGACCGTTCCCGGGATGGTGTTGCGCGAATTCGGGCTGACTTTCACCAGGCCTACCGTGGAAACGCCCGGCTTGTTTTCAAGCGCAATGGCATTCACCCGTTCCACGATACGCGCACAGCCCAGCATCGCATCCTTGCGCCGCGGCATCGGCGTCGTGCCGGCATGGCTTTCCGCACCGGTCACCGTCACCTCGAACCAGCGTATGCCCTGAATACCCTGCACGACACCGATGGTTTTCTGGTCGGCTTCCAGGATCGGGCCCTGCTCGATATGGGCCTCGAAGAAGGCCTTGAACTTGCGTCCACCGACCGGCAGATCGCCGAAATAGCCGATGCGCTTCAGCTCGTCGCCGATGGTCTTGCCATCCAGATCGGCGCGGCTGTGTCCGTATTCTTCGGTGAAGACGCCAGCGAAAACACCTGATGCCACCATGGCCGGCGCGAAACGCGAGCCTTCTTCATTGGTCCAGACCGATACCTCCACGGGTGCTTCGGTTTCGAAATTATGGTCGTTGAGGGTACGAATCACTTCAAGTCCCGCCAGCACGCCGTAGACGCCATCGAATTTGCCACCGGTCGGCTGGGTGTCGAGATGACTGCCGGTCACCACCGGTGGTAGGTCATTGTTGCGACCCGGACGGCGCGCAAAAATATTGCCCATGCGATCGACGCTGATGGTGCAGCCGGCGTCCTTGCACCAGCGCACGAAAAGGTCCCGCCCCTCGCGATCCAGGTCAGTAAGCGCCAGTCGCGCGCAACCACCCTTGGCCGTTGCGCCGATCTTGGCCATTTCCATCAGGCTGTCCCACAGGCGATCCTGATTGACCTGGATATTCTTTGCACTCGCCATTGCCATACTCCTTCAATCTCCGGCCGACGGCCTATTCGGCAGCCGCCCGCATCGGGTTATTCGGGTGCTGGGTCCAGTTCTGGTAAATGCTGCCGTCATCCACGCGCTTCATAGTGATGCAGCCTTCGACCGGGCAGACATGCAGGCACAGGTTACAGCCGACGCAGTCGGCATCGACAACGCTGTATACGCGCCCGCCATCGGCGCGGCCGGCCGTGATCGCCTGATGCGAGGTATCCTCACAGGCGATATGGCACAGACCGCATTTGATGCATTTGTTCTGATCGATCTCGGCAACGATCTGATAGGCCAGGTTGAGATTTTTCCACTCGGTGATATTGGGCACCGCCAGGCCGCGGAAGGCATCCAGCCCGCCATAGGCCTTGTCATCCATCCAACGTGCGAGGCCATCCGCCATATCGTCGACGATGCGGAAACCGTAATGCATGGCCGCGGTGCAGACCTGCACGTTCCCCGCACCCAGTGCCATGAACTCCGCTGCATCGCGCCAGCTCTCGATGCCACCAATCCCGGAAATCGGAATGCCGTGGCATTCCGGATCGCGGGCGATCTGCGCCACCATGTTCAACGCAATAGGCTTCACGGCCGGACCGCAATAGCCCCCGGAAGTGCCCTTGCCATCCACGGTCGGCGTGGGCGCCATCACGTCGAGATCGACGCTCACAATGGAGTTGATGGTATTGATCAGGCTGACGGCATCGGCGCCGCCGCGCACAGCTGCGCGCGCCGGCCCCAGAATATTGGTTATATTGGGTGTGAGCTTCACGATCACCGGCATGCGGCTGTACTGTTTGCACCAGCGGGTGACCATCTCGACATAGTCCGGCACCTGGCCGACGGCAGCGCCCATGCCGCGTTCCGGCATGCCATGGGGGCAGCCGAAATTCAGCTCGACGCCATCGGCGCCGGTATCCTCCACGCGCTTCAGGATTGCCTTCCAGGCATCCTCCTCGCAAGGCACCATCAGCGACACCACCAGGGCCCGGTCCGGCCAGTCGCGCTTGACCTGCTTGATTTCCTGCAGGTTGATCTCCAGCGGCCGATCGGTGATCAGTTCGATATTGTTCAGGCCGGCAACACGATTGCCCTTGTAGGAATAGGCGCCATACCGCGAGGAGACATTGACGATCGGCGGACCGTCTTCGCCCAGGGTCTTCCATACGACACCGCCCCAGCCGGCCTGAAAGGCGCGCACGACATTATAGGCCTTGTCGGTCGGCGGCGCCGAAGCGAGCCAGAAGGGATTGGGGGAGCGAATACCGGCAAAGCTGCTGCTGAGACTGGCCATGATGCACCTCCCTCAGGCTGCCGCGCGCTGGATCAGCGCACGATTGATCGATTCGGCAGCGAGTTTGCCGGCCTGCACGGCAGCAACCGTCAGGTCCTGCCCACCGGCAACGCAGTCGCCACCGGCCCAGACCTTCTCCAGAGAGGTGCGGCCCTCGGCATCGGCGATGATGCGGCCCTGTTTCAGCTGTAGCAACTCGCGGCCGCTCTCGCTAAGCGGATCCGCCACAAAGGTCTGACCGATGGCCTTGAAGACCATGTCGGCGTCCAGGGCGAAGGTCTCGCCAGTGCCCGTCAGCGTGCCGTCCTTCAATGCGGTGTATTCGAAAATGGCGCGGCGCACATGGCCGCCCTCGCCGTCCAGCCGCACCGGCTGCGCCCAGAGGCGGATTACAACGCCGTTTTCCTTGGCAAAAGCCTGTTCATGGTCAGTGGCGCTCATGCTCTCCGCACCGCGGCGGTAGACCAGAGTCACTTCCTCGGCGCCCAGCCGCTTGATCTGCACGGCAATATCGATGGCGGTATTGCCCCCGCCGATCACGACGACACGTCGCCCCACCGGCAGCGCCGACAGGTCTTCCGCCTGGCGCAGATCGGCAATGTAATCGACAGCATTCATGACGCCCTGCAGGACCTCACCATCGCAGTCCAGCGCTTTCACGGCCCCAAGGCCAAGCCCGAGGAATACCGCGTCATAGTCACGACGCAGGGCGGAGAGCCGGATATCGCGACCCAGCAACTTGCCTGTTTCTACCGTGATGCCGCCGATGCCGAGCACAAAATCGATCTCACGGCCGGCATAGCCATGCGGCACCTTGTATTCCGCCACGCCTGTGCTGTTCAGGCCGCCCAGAAGCGGCCGGGCCTCGAACACCGTCACGTCATGGCCCAGCAGCGCCAGGCGATGGGCGCAGGCCAGTCCGGCCGGGCCGCCACCAACCACGGCAATGCGGTTTCCGGTGGAGGCGGCACGGGTGAACGGGTGCTGGTTTGCGGCCGTGCCATGATCGGTGGCGTAACGCTGTAACAGTCCGATCGGGATGGGCTTGCTTTCCTCGGTCATACGTACGCAGGAGCGTTCGCACAGGATTTCGGTCGGGCAGACACGCGCACAGGAGCCGCCGAAGATATTCTGTTCGTAGATGCGGAGCGCAGCGCCGGCGACGTTACCGCTGGCAATCTTGCGGATAAACCCCGGAATATCGATGCCGGTCGGGCAGGCCTCTATACAGGGCGCGTCATAGCAGAAATAGCAGCGGTTCGATTCGATCAGAGCCGCCTGCTGGTCCAGGGACGGCACTGCCGCATCGAAATGCGCCTCATAATCACTGGGTGTCAGCCTTCCCGGCCGGATGTCCGGGGCGGTGGATGCACCACTGACTTCATGCTCGTTCGCCATGACCTGCTCCCCCCGTAGGTCTGCGTCGACATCTGCATGGATCGATCCCTCATCGAACCATGCCTCGCAAAAAGAATGCCGCCGCGCCCTCAACGCTGCCGCTCTTCCTGCATTGCATGGCGAGGCTAGGATTTTCTTGACCAAACGGTCAAGTCCGGATTTTGTTATGTCCGCGTGATTGCAGCAGGCGCTGATGCGCCGATGTAATCCGCATAAGGAATCTGCATCACCGCTGTGCATTTGCACGCCAGTTGGGCAAAACGGATACCGGAACGGAATGGCAGGCAAAGCGATCCAAAAGAAGACGACGCGCAATCGGGCGGCGAATGACGATGCCGGCAATGGCAACGGGCAGGCTGGTGCAATCCGTCGCCGCAACGTTGAGAAAATACTCAAGGCTGCTGAATCTGTCTTTGCCAAGAAAGGCTTCGCTGGCACCAGCACCGCGGAGATCGCCGTCAAGGCCGGGATGCCCAAAGCCAACCTGCACTATTATTTCCGCACCAAGCAGGATCTGTATGCCAGCGTGCTCGATGCCATCCTGGGCGTCTGGCTCGATGCGCTGGATGAGGAAATCCAGCCCGATGCCGATCCCGCAACAGCACTCGGCAACTATATCGCGCGCAAAATGGCGGCCTCGCAGCGGTCTCCCGAACCGTCGCGCCTCTGGGCCATCGAAGTGATCGGCGGCGCCCGCCATGTGCAGCCCTTCCTGCGCAACCGCTTGCGCCGGCTGGTAAAAGAGAAAAGCACGGTGATCGACGGCTGGATCGCCGCCGGCAAGATCAGGCCGATTGACCCGGCGCATCTACTGTTCACGATCTGGGCGATGACCCAGCATTACGCCGACTTCGCGGCCCAGATCGGCGCGGTTCTGGACAAGAAAAGCCTTGATGATGCCGTGTTCAGCAACGCTACCGAAACCGTCCGCAGCCTGATTCTCAACGGCCTCGGCGTGAAGATGAAAGTGCGGCGCTGAATGCCGATAATCTATGCAGGCCGCCGCGCGATTGCGCAGTTTGAAGCTGCAACGATTTTCTTGACCGTTTGGTCAGGCCATGAGTGAATGGGTTAAACGTCGCAAAGCTGTGGGAGGCTAAGATGGCGGTCTTGGTACGCGGGGGTACAGTCGTCAACGCGGATTTCAGTCAGCGGGCCGATGTGCTGATTGATGGCGGCACGATCAAAGCCGTCGGCGCCAATCTGGAAACGCCGGCCGGTGCCGAGGTCGTGGACGCCGGTGGCGCCTATGTCATGCCGGGCGGCATTGACCCGCATACCCATATGGAACTGCCTTTCATGGGCACGACAGCGTCGGAGGATTTCTTCTCCGGCACCACTGCCGGCCTGGTCGGCGGCACCACCATGATCATCGACTTCGTCATCCCCGACCCGCAGGAAAACATCCTCTCGGCCTACAAGAAATGGCGTGGCTGGTCGGAGAAATCCGCTGCCGATTACAGTTTCCATGTCGCCATCACCTGGTGGGATGAAAGCGTCCAGAAGGACATGGGCACACTGGTGCAGGAGCATGGCGTCAACAGCTTCAAGCATTTCATGGCCTACAAGAACGCCATCATGTGCGAGGACGAGGTGCTGGTGAACAGCTTCCTGCGCGCCCGTGAACTCGGCGCGCTCTGCACCGTGCACGCCGAGAATGGCGAACTGGTTTTCCACCTGCAGAAAGAGATCCTCAAGGCCGGCATCACCGGACCCGAAGGCCATCCGTTGTCGCGCCCCCCCGAGGTCGAGGGCGAGGCCGCCAACCGCGCCATCCGCATCGCCCAGGTGCTGAACGTGCCGCTCTATATCGTGCACAATTCCTGCCGCGAGTCGGTGGAAGCCATTATCCGGGCCCGCAACGAAGGCCAGCGCGTCTTCGGCGAGGCTTTGGCCGGCCATCTGCTGGTCGACGACAGCGTCTACCGCAACCCCGATTTCGCCACGGCCGCAGCTTACGTGATGAGCCCGCCCTTCCGCGCCAAGGAGCACCAGGCTGTTTTGTGGCGCGCCCTGCAGGCCGGCCATCTGCAGACAACGGCGACCGATCATTGCTGCTTCTGCGCCGACCAGAAGGCGATGGGCCGCAACGACTTCACCAAGATCCCGAACGGCACCGGCGGCGTCGAAGACCGCATGCATGTGCTGTGGCATCATGGCGTCAACAAGGGTCGTCTGACGCCGAATGAATTCGTCGCCGTCACTTCGGCCAATGCCGCCAAGATCTTCAACCTGTATCCACGCAAGGGCGTGATCCAGCCTGGCGCCGATGCCGATCTGGTAGTCTGGGACCCGAAGAAGACCCGCCGCATCTCAGCCAAAACCCACCACCAGAAGATCGACTTCAATATCTTCGAGGGGATGGAGGTCGAAGGCATCAACACGGTGACGATCTCGCAGGGCAAGATCGTCTACAAGGACGGGGACGTCCGCACCGTGAAGGGCAGCGGTCGCTATATCAACCGCCCGCCTTTCGCGCCCTATTACGATGCGCTGAATCGCAAGGCCGCCCTGGAACAGCCCAAGCCGGTGCTGCGCAGCGCCGCAGAATAGCCTTGCGGCGATCGAACTGCGCCTTCACGGCGCAGTTCATCCGGCATCATCATAGAGTTGCAGGAACCGGCCAAGGAAGCAGAGAAAATCACCCATATTGCCCGGCGCCGCGGACTCAGGTTGTCAGCCCATTACCATTGCAGGCGCTCGACACCCTCGAAGGTCATTTCACTGCCATCGGCCATTGTAACCGTGCCGGAGACATCGGTGCCAAAGGTCAGGGTCCCATGGGCGGCGGCATTGGTAATCAGCGAGCCGTCCGCCAGCGTGACGGTCCAGCCGCCAAAGCCCGGGCCGGCCGAGACGCTGTTGACATAGATCGTATCGGTCCAGCCGCCGCCGACACCGCCGGAAAAATGATCCTGACCCCAGCCGGCCGCGAAATAGGCCGTATCGGCGCCATCGCCGCCATAGATGATGTCGTCGCCGAGGCCACCGGTCAGGGTATCGGTGCCGGCGGCACCGATCAGCGTGTCATTTCCTGCACCGCCGGTCAGCGCGTCGTTGCCGACCGCACCGTCAAGAATATTGTCGCCGGCGTCGCCGGTCAGCGTGTCGTTGCCGCCGCCGCCGGTCAGATTCTCGATACCGGAGAAGGTATCGCCAGCCGCATTGCCGCCCGTGGCCGCGCCGGTCGCAAGATTGATGGTGACCGCCGTATTCGAGCCGGCATAGCTGGCCGTGTCGCTGCCAGCACCGCCAACCAGCACATCCGCGCCACCGCCGCCATTCAGAACATCATCGCCCGCGCCGCCATCCAGACGGTTGGCTGCAGCATCGCCGGTCAGGGTGTCGCTGAAATCCGAGCCGGTCAGGTTTTCGATGGTCGCCAGCGTGTCGCCCTGGGCATCGCCACCGGTGCCTACGCCCGTCGTCAGATTGACGGTAACGCCGGCCGTTGAGCCGGCATAGCTGGCCGTATCCGTGCCGGTACCGCCGATCAACGCATCCGCCCCGGCGCCGCCCGTGAGAATGTCATTGCCGGTGCCGCCATCGAGGCGATTGGCAGCCGCATCACCGGTCAGCGTATCTGCGCTGTTGCTGCCGATCAGGTTCTCGATGCCACTGAGCGTATCGCCGGCCGCATCGCCACCGCTGCCGGTTCCAGCCGCAAGATCGACAGTGACGGCTGTGGACGATGCCGCATAACTGGCCGTATCGACCCCGGCACCGCCGATCAGGATATCGGCGCCGGCGCCGCCAACCAAGGTATCGGCACCAGCGCCGCCATCGAGCGTATTCGCGTTGGCGTCACCGGTCAGGGTATCGGCCAGAGCACTGCCGATCAGGATTTCGATACCGGACAGGGTATCGCCCTGCGCATCGCCGCCGCTGCCGGTGCCTGCTGCAAGGCTAACCGTCACCGCCGCCGTCGAGGCCGCATAGCTGGCCGTATCGGTACCGGTGCCGCCAACCAGCACATCCGCGCCGCCGCCGCCGACCAGCAGATCGTCGCCCGCCCCGCCATCAAGGCGATTGACGGCCGTATTGCCCGTCAGGGTATCGGCATGATCGGAGCCGGTGACATTCTCGATAGTGGCGAGCGTGTCGCCTTCGGCATCGCCGCCGGCTCCCACGCCAGTGAGAAGATTCACGGTGACCGCCGCGGTCGAGCCGGCATAGCTGGCCGTATCGGTGCCGACGCCGCCGATCAGGGTATCGGCACCCACGCCACCGATCAGGGTGTCGTTGCCGCTGCCGCCATCCAGGCTGTTCACCGCATCGTCGCCGGTGAGCGTGTCGTTGCCGCTGCCGCCGACCAGATTCTCGATACCGGTCAGGATATCGCCCGCAGCATCGCCGCTGCTGCCGGTTCCAGCAGCCAGGCTGACGGCAACCGTCGCAGTGGCGCTGGCATAACTGGCAGTATCGTTGCCCGCACCGCCGATCAGGATATCGGCACCGGCGCCGCCCGCCAGCGTATCGTTGCCCGCGCCACCGTCCAGCGTATTGGCGGTCGCGCTGCCGGTCAGGGTGTCGTTGAAATCGGACCCCGTAACATTTTCGATGGTGGCCAGCGTATCGCCGGCCGCATCTCCGCCGGTGCCGGTGCCGGTGGTCAGATTGACCGTCACGGCGGCTGACGAGGCTCTATAGCTGGCCGTATCCGTACCCACACCGCCGATCAGAATATCGGCACCAGCGCCACCCGTCAGGGTGTCGTCGCCGGCGCCACCATCCAACTGGTTCACACCGCTGTTGCCCGTCAGGGTATCCACGTAAGCGCTGCCCGTGACATTCTCGATCGTTGACAGCGTATCGCCTTCGGCATCGCCGCCCGTCCCGGTGCCTGCCGCCAGATCAACTGTCACGGCATCCGCAGAGGCCGCATAGCTGGCGGTATCGGTGCCGACACCGCCGATCAGGGTATCCGCGCCCAAACCGCCCGCTAGCGTGTCATTGCCGCTGCCGCCATCGATGACATTGTCGCTGGCATTACCGGTCAGGGTATCGGCACCGCTGCCGCCAATCAGATTCTCGATACCCGTCAGCGTGTCGCCAGCCGCATCGCCGGCCGTGCCGCTTCCGGTCGCCAGGCTGGCCGCAACAGTGGCCGTTGCACTGGCATAGCTGGCGGTATCGCTACCCGCGCCGCCAATCAAAATGTCGGCGCCGGCGCCGCCGGACAGCAGATCGTCACCTGCTCCGCCATCCAGCGTATTGGCGGTGGCGCCACCGGTCAGCGTGTCATTGAAATCGGAACCGGTCACATTCTCGATGGTGGCCAGGGTATCGCCCTGGGCATCGCCGCCCAGGCCGGTGCCGGTCGTCAGGTTGACCGTCACGGCGGCCGACGAGGCCACATAGCTGGCAGTATCCGTACCGGTACCGCCGATCAGAGTATCCGCCCCGCCGCCGCCAGCGAGCATGTCGTCGCCCGCGCCGCCATCCAGCTGGTTCGCACCACTGCTGCCAGTCAGCGTATCGGCGTAAGCACTGCCCATCAGATTTTCGACGGTGGCGAGCGTGTCGCCCTGCGCATCGCCGCCCAGGCCGGTGCCAGCTTCAAGGTCGACCGTGACAGCTGTCGCCGAAGCCGCATAACTGGCCGTATCAGTGCCGGCGCCGCCGATCAGGGTGTCGCTGCCGGCGCCGCCAGCCAATGTGTCGTTGCCGGCACCGCCATCGAGAATATTGGCGCCACTATCGCCGGTCAGAGCATCAGCACCGCCACCGCCGGTCAGATTCTCGATCCCGGAGAAGGTATCGCCGGCCGCATCGCCGCCGGTGGCTGCGCCGGTCGCCAGACTGACCGTCACCGCTGTATTCGAACCGGCATAACTGGCCGTGTCGCTGCCGGTACCGCCGACCAGCACATCGGAGCCCGCCGCGCCGATCAGGGTGTCATCGCCGGCACCGCCTTCCAGGCGGTTCGCCGCGGCATCGCCGGTCAGCGTGTCGTCGAAATCGGAGCCGGTCACATTCTCGATCGTGGCCAGCGTATCGCCCTGGGCATCGCCGCCGCTGCCCAGACCAGTGGTCAGATTCACCGTGACAGCCGCGGTAGAGCCCGTGTAGCTGGCCGTATCCGTGCCGGTGCCGCCGATCAGCATGTCGGCGCCGCCACCCCCGGTCAGAATGTCATTGCCGGTGCCGCCATCCAGACGGTTGGCGCCGGCATCGCCGATCAGCGTGTCGGCATTGATGCTGCCGGTGAGATTCTCGATCCCCGCCAGCGTATCACCGGCCGCATCGCCACCCGATCCGGTGCCGGCTGCCAGGTCGACTATCACTGCTGCTGCCGAACCCGCATAGCTGGCCGTATCCGTGCCGGTGCCGCCGATCAGCGTATCGGCGCCGGCCCCGCCGGCCAGCGTATCGTTGCCCGCGCCGCCATCCAGGATATTGGCCGCCGCATCGCCGGTCAGGGTATCGGCCAAGGTACTGCCGATCAGATTCTCGATCCCCGACAGCGTGTCGCTGGCGGCATCGCCGCCCGTGCCCGTGCCGGCAGCCAGGCTGACCGTAACGGCCGCCGTGGACGCCGTATAATCCGCCGTATCGCTGCCGGTCCCGCCGACCAGCGCATCCGCACCCGCGCCGCCGATCAGCATGTCGTCACCTGCACCGCCATCGAGGCGATTGGCAGCGGCATCGCCGGTCAGGGTATCGGCATGATCGGAACCGGTCAGATTCTCGATGGTGGCCAGCGTATCGCCTTCGGCATCGCCGCCAGCGCCAGTGCCGGTCGCGAGATTGACCGTGACACCGGAAGACGAGCCGGCATAGCTGGCCGTATCCGTGCCGGCGCCGCCAATCAGAACGTCTGCGCCGCCCCGGCCGATCAGCGTGTCGTTACCGCTGCCGCCATCCAGGCGATTGACATCCGTATCGCCGCTCAGCGTATCCGCGTTGATGCTGCCGGTCAGATTCTCGATGCTGGTCAATATATCACCGGCGGCATCGCCGCCCGATCCGGTGCCTGCCGCCAGATCCACCGTGACGGCTGTTGCTGAAGCCGCATAACTGGCGGTATCGCTGCCGGCGCCGCCGATCAAGGTATCCGCACCGGCAGCGCCCGTCAGCGTATCGTCGCCGGCGCCACCATCCAGGACATTCGCCGCTGTGCTGCCGGTCAGGCTGTCAGCGTGGTCGGAGCCCGTCACATTCTCGATGGTTGTCAGCGTATCACCGGCGGCATCGCCGCCACTGACGGCGCCGGTTGCCAGATTGACCGTCACCGCCGCTGCCGAACCGGCATAGCTGGCCGTATCCGTGCCGGTGCCACCGATCAGCTGGTCAGCGCCGGTGCCCCCAACAAGAATATCGTCGCCCAGGCCGCCATCGAGCCGGTCATTGCCGGCGCCGCCGGTCAGGGTATTGGCACCGGCATCGCCGGTCAGGGTATCGGCCAGCGCACTGCCGGACAGGTTCTCGATACCGCTCAGAGTGTCACCGGCGGCATCGCCGCCGCTGGCCGCGCCGGTGGAGAGGTTCACCGTGACAGCCGCTGCCGAACCCGCATAGTCGGCCGTGTCGCTGCCGCTGCCGCCGATCAGGGTATCGGCGCCGGCCCCGCCGCTGAGCTTGTCGTCGCCCGCACCGCCATCCAGGCGGTTGGCGCTAGCATCGCCGGTCAGGGCGTCGTCATGATCCGAGCCGGTCAGGTTTTCGATGCCGGTCAGCGTATCGCCCTGGGCGTCGCCGCCGCTGGCGGTGCCGGCCGAAAGATTGACACCGACACCTGCCGACGAACCCACATAGCTGGCTGTATCCGTGCCGCTGCCACCGGTCAGGGTATCGCCACCGGCGCCGCCGGTCAGACTGTCGTCGCCGGCGCCACCATCCAGGATATTCGCGCCCGCATCACCGGTCAGGGTATCGGCCAGGGCACTGCCGGTCAGATTCTCAATACCGCTCAGCGTGTCGCCCGCTGCGTCACCGCCGCTGGCCGCGCCTGTTGAAAGATTCACGCTGATACCGGCCGACGAGCCGGCATAGCTGGCCGTATCCGAACCGTCACCACCGATCAGGACGTCAGCACCTGCACCGCCACTCAGACTGTCGTCGCCGGCGCCGCCATCAAGGATATTCGCAGCCGTATCGCCGGTCAGGGCATCGGCATGACCGGAGCCCGTCAGATTCTCGATGCCGCTCAGCGTATCGCCGGTGGCATCACCGCCGCTGGCCGCACCCGTTGCAAGATTGACCGCAACGCCAGAAACAGAACCCGCATAGCTGACTGTGTCTGTGCCGCTGCCACCGGCCAGCGTATCCGCACCGGCACCGCCGGTCAGGACATCATTGCCTGAACCGCCAGCCAGCGTGTTCGCACCGGCATCGCCCGTCAGCGTGTCATCGAAGGCGGAACCGGTCAGATTCTCGATATTGCTCAGCGTATCGCTCGCTGCGTCGCCACCATCAGCCGTACCGGCAGCCAGATTGATCAAAACGCCCGCAGCAGAACCGGCATAGCTGGCCGTATCGGCCCCAATACCACCGATCAGTGTATCCGCACCGGCACCGCCGGTCAGAACATCGTCCCCTGCACCGCCATCAAGGCGGTTGGCGCCGGAATCGCCGGTCAGGGTATCTGCCAGTGCACTGCCGGACAGGTTCTCAATACCGGTCAGGGTGTCGCCAGCGGCATCGCCGCCGCTGGCGGTGCCGGTGGAAAGGTTGACCGCGACAGCCGCCGAGGATGCGGCGTAGTCGGCCGTATCGCTGCCGCTGCCACCGATCAGGGTATCCGCACCGGCTCCACCGCTGAGCCTGTCGTCACCTACTCCGCCATCCAGACGGTTGGCACCGGCATCGCCTGTCAGAAGATCGTCATGGTCCGTGCCGGTCAGGTTTTCGATGCCGGTCAGCGTGTCGCCCTGGGCGTCGCCGCCGCTGGCTGCCCCTGTGGCGAGGTTGACCGAAATGCCCGCAGCAGAACCGGCATAACTGGCCGTATCCACGCCGCTGCCACCGGTCAGGGTATCGCCACCGGTGCCGCCGGTCAGACTGTCGTCGCCAGCGCCGCCATCCAGGGTGTTCGCGCCCGAATCGCCAGTCAGCGTATCGGCAAGACCGCTGCCAGTCAGATTCTCGATGCCGCTCAAGGTGTCGCCAGCCGCATCGCCGCCGCTGGCCGCACCGGTCGAAAGATTGACCGAAACGCCAGACGCCGAACCGGCATAGCTCGCAGCATCTGTGCCGGCGCCACCGATCAGCGCGTCAGCACCTGCGCCGCCAACCAGCGTATCGTCGCCAGCGCCGCCGTCCAGGATATTCGCCGCACTGTCGCCGGTCAGCGTATCGGCGAAACCCGAGCCGACAACAGTTTCGATGCCGGACAAGACATCGCCCTGCGCATCACCGCCGCTGCCGGTTCCGGTTGCCAGATTGACAGCCACCGCCGCAGCAGAGCCTGCATAATCAGCTGTGTCCGAGCCTGTGCCACCGGCCAGCGTATCCGCACCGGCGCCGCCGACCAGCGTATCGTTGCCGGCACCGCCATCCAGGATATTCGCCGCACTGTCGCCCCTCAGGCTGTCGGCATAGGCCGAGCCCGTCAGGTTCTCGATACTGATATAGGTGTCGCCGGCGGCATCACCGGCGCTGCCGCCCTGGGCAAGGTCGGCTGTCACGGCTGCCGTGGCAGCGGCATAACTGACCGTGTCGCTGCCGGCATCGCCCGAGAACACTTCCGCTGCCGGCGTCGCCGCAAACAGGTCATTGCCCGAGGTGCCCAGGTGCAGCGGCTGCGATGGCTCCACCGCGCTCACACTGTCTTCAGGCAACGGCTCCGGCGGCGTCAATGCCCCTTCGCTCTCTTCAAGAGCCGGTGCCTCCGCCGCGGTATTCAGAATCCCGGCCTGTTCGGCGCGCGCTTCGGCTTCCGCCGGTGGCGACCGGCCCATATTCGACTGCTCGGCCGCGCGATCCGCAGCAATGGCGGCAGCCGTCTCGGCCGCAGCCTGCTCGACGGCCGTGAGCGAAGCCGTTTCGGTCGGGCTGACATCCCGCGCGGCAACATCGGGGGGCGCAGCCTGCTGTTGTTCGGCGCCAGCAGCGACAGCCGTTGCCGGTGCGGGTGCAGATGCCGGCGCGCGGGCACCGCCGACCTGCCGGCCGGAATCCAGCAAAGCCGATTGCACCCCGCCATTGGCAAGTTCGTTCGGACGGAGATCGTCCGATGCCCGATCGGTCTGGAAAATATCCTGGACGTTCGCGCCCAATGCGGCGACGCGAATCTCACCGCCGGCGATCGTCGTCTGATCCGGCTGGAAGCTGCGCTCGTCACCGATCACCGTGCCATAATGCACAGCACCGAGTGTCGGGCCGCTGTCGCTGCCATTGCCGGCATCACCGGGCGCCGAGAGCGTGCCGGCCTCGCCCGCCAGCCCTCGTGGCGCTTTGGCGTCTTTGGGCAGGGCATTGAGCTCGTCGCTAAGGATGTCTGATTTAACGGTCATTCTGCATCCTAGCTGCGCGAAGGTAACCAATAGTTAATTCTTCGCCGGGCTCTTAGACTGTCATTATACGTCGCGCATTCGGCGTATGATTGATGCCAAGCAGATCGTGTACAAAAATAATATCGATCCTTGCTGCTGCATCACTAAGGTCGTCCACTGACGAAAGATGATGGGGGAATCTGCAAAAGTGCGCAGCCGCATAGACACTAGTCTGCTTTACAATCCCACACTGGTCATCTGCTCGATCGTTCTCAACCTCCTGACGGTGGCGCTGCCGATTTTTACACTTCAGGTGTACGACCGGGTGATCCCGAATGCCGCCACCGATACGCTCCTGCTACTGACGATTTTGCTGTTTACCATCCTGTTCGGCGAAGCGGCTTTGCGCGGCATGCGCAGCGCACTGGCCGGCTGGGCCGGCGCCCGCTTTGAACATAACGCCGGCTGTTCCGGCATTGCGCAGCTGCTTGGCGCCGATCTGCAGGCCGCCGAGGCCGATACCCTCGGCACCCACCTTGAACGCCTGGGCGCCATAGACCGCCTGCGCGAATTCTATGCCAACCAGGGCGCCATCATCGTCATCGACCTGCCCTTCGCCCTGCTGTTCGCAGCCATCATCTGGATGGTTGGCGGGCCGCTGGCCTGGGTGACGGTGGCTGTCTTCCTCGCCTTTGCCGTGTCAGCTGCTGTCATCGGCAATGCCTTGCGCAATGCGGTCGACGCCCGCACCGATTCCGACAAACGCCGCACCAGCTTCATGATCGAGGTTCTGTCCGGCATCACCACCATCAAGGCCATGACGATGGAGCGGCTGATGATGCGCCGCTACGAGCGCCTGATGGACAATGCCTCCGGTGCAGCACATCACGTCACCTACCTCTCGGCGCTGTCGCAGGCACTCGGCACGTTCTTTTCCAACCTGGCCACCGTTGCCGTGCTGACCTATGGCGCACTGCTGGTACTCGATCATCAGATGACCATCGGTCAGCTCGCCTGCTGCTCCCTGCTGGCTGGACGCGTCATGCAGCCGCTGCTGCGTGCCATGGGCATCTGGAGCAACTTCCAGACCATCCGTCTGGCTGAGAAGCAGCTCGACCGCCTCTACCGGCTGCCGCAGGAACCCGGCGGTTTGCGCGGCGCGGCGGAACCAATCGTCCATGCCGGCAGTATCGAATTCCGTGCGGTAAACTTCAAGGATAGCAGCGGCCGGCCCGTGCTGGATAACGCGAACCTGTTAATCCGCGCCGGCGAAACCGTGGCCATCGTTGCGGCCGATGGTGGCGCACGCTCTGCCGTGCTGTCCCTGATGGGAGGACTGTTGCGGCCGACCGGAGGACAGATTCTGTTTGACGATACGCCGCTGCTGCCGACAGCCCCGCGGCCGGGCCCGAAAGAGATCGGCCTGCTGCCGCGTCATGCCACGGTGTTCCAGGGCAGCCTGATTGACAACCTGACCATGTTCCGCCGCGGTCAGACCGTCGATATCGCCCTGCAGCTCGCCGAACGGCTGGGCCTGGACCGCTATATCGCCTCACTGGCCAACGGCTACGACACCACGATCAGCGGTGGCCAGACCGAAACTCTGCCCGGCGGCGTGCGGCAACGCATCGCCATCATCCGAGGCCTGGTCGACCAGCCCCGCATCGTATTATTCGATGAAAGCAATAATGGCCTCGACCGCAATTCCAACGAGCGCCTGCTGCAACTGCTGGCCGATATGAAGGGCAAGGTCACCATCGTTCTGATCAGTTACCAGCCTTCCGTACTGCGCCTGGCCGACCGCATGTTCGAACTGCGCGAGGGCGCTTTCATGGAACGCCCCACTCTCGGGCCCGCGATCGTGCCAACGGGGGTACCGTCGTGAACGACGTCAGCAATCCGCCGCCGCCGTCGGATCCGGCATCGAACCGCCTGCAGGTGGTGCGATCCGAACCCCTGGCGGAAGCTCTGCGTCAGGGCCGTATCGGCGCCTTCCAGGCTGTATCGCCCTATGCAGCCTGTCTCATGCCATTGCTGACGGCACTGGGCTGGCAGGGCGATCCGCGTCATATCGTCGAGGCGCTGCCGCATTTTGCTGCCGATCTGGACCTCGACGGCCTACGCAATGTCCTGATCGAACTTTCCTACGTGACCAAGCCGCAGGAAAAACGCATCGACCAGCTCGATCCCCGCCTGCTGCCCTGCCTGCATGTCGACAACACCGGCATCCCGCGTGTGGTGATCGAACGGCATGGCGATGACCTGCGCGTGTTCGATGGCCAGCGCCGCGAGGAAATAACCGCATCCCGCCTGTCGATTGCGGGCACCGCCTATTTCATCGAACTGGCGGAAACGACGCAGGATGACAAAAATTCACGCCCGCTGTTCCTGAATATGATCGCCCGGCGCTTTCAGGGCATTGCCATGCAGCTCGGCCTGATCACGCTGTTCGGCAACATCCTGGCGCTCGGATTCCCGCTTTTCGCCCTCATGATCTATGACACGGTCATCGCCGCCGATGCGCGCGAACTCGTCGTGTATCTGCTCGCTGGCATCGGCATGACCTTCCTGTTCGATTTCGTGCTGCGCATGCTGCGCGGGCGGCTGCTGGCCTATATGGGTGCCCGTATCGAACGGCTGGTTGCCATCTCGGTGCTGAAGCATCTTTTGCGCCTGCCGGTCGGATTCATGGAAGCCGCGCCAATCGGCACGCAGCTCGCACGCCTGAAGGAATTTGAATCGGTGCGCGAGTTCTTCACCGGCCCCCTGGCCGGCGTGGCACTGGACCTGCCTTTCCTGTTCGTTTTCCTGATCGTCATCGCCTGGCTCGGCGGCCCGCTCGTGCTGGTGCCGCTGCTGCTGGGCCTGATCGTCCTGGCCATCGGCCTTCCCTCCCAGGCCATGCATCGCAGCACGGTGAAGCGTGCAGCGGGCAGCATCGCGACCCGCCACGACCTGACCGTCGAGATCGTGTCGAACCTGCGCGCCATCAAACAGTCCGGCAGCGGCGATATCTGGCTTGAACGCTACCGCGCCGCATCGGCCGCCGCCGTTCTCGATGGCCGCAAGATGCAGGTGGCATCCGGTTTTCTGAATACCCTGTCGCAGATGCTGATGATGCTGACCGGCGCCATCGTTCTGACCTGGGGCGCCATGCGCATTATCGGCGGCGCCATGACCGTCGGCGAACTGGTCGCCACCATGGCCCTGTCCTGGCGGGTGCTGTCGCCGCTGCAGCTTGGCATGGTGGCACTGACACGGCTGGAGCAGATACGCCATGGCATCCGGCAGATTGATACCCTGCTGCAGCTGCGTCCCGAACTGACGGACCGCACCGCACCGGCCGTCGTGCAGCGAGTCTTTCGTGGCGCCATCACGCTCAACCGGGTCTCGCTGCGCTATCGCCCTGATGCCGAGCCTGCCCTGCTTGGTGTCGATCTGGCGCTCCGGCCCGGCGAACTGATCGGCATCACCGGCCATTCCGGCTCCGGGAAGTCGACGATCCTCAAGGTGATGGCCGGCCTCTATCAGGCACAGGCCGGCGCTGTATTGCTGGACGGCCTGGACATCCGGCAGATGACGCCACATGAACTGCGCAGCGCCGTTACCTATGCCCCGCAGAACCGTCATCTGTTTCATGGCACGATCGCGCAGAACCTGCGGCTGGCCGCACCCACGGCCAATGATGACGATCTGAAATCGGCTCTGGCCGAGGCTGGCGCGCTGGACGAAGTTCTCGCATTGCCGGACGGACTGCATTCCGGCCTCGGCGATCATGCCGACGCCCGCCTGCTGTCCGTCGGCCTGCTGCAGCGGATCGCGTTGGCGCGCATTTACCTGCGCCCTGCCGCCGTGCTGCTGCTGGATGAACCCGGGCAGTGGCTGGATGAACCCGGCGATGCCGCCCTGATCCAGTCGCTGCGCGCCCGCCGCGGCCAGCAGACCATTGCCATCGTCACCCACAGGCCAAGCCACCTGGCGATCTGCGACCGCGTCGTCCTGATGGAAAATGGTCGCATCGTCGAAACCCGTATCGCCGGACAGGGACAAACAATGCGTAGTCACGGAGTCGCACCATGAGCGAGACTGCAACCGGCCCGCAGGGCTTTGGCGGCAAACTGCCGGCCTTGCGCGCCGATCCTGCCCGCATTCGCTACCTGACTCTGGCAATACAGCTTGAAGAAGGCAGGCCGCCGCGCCTGATGCAGGCTTCGGTCTGGATTGCCGCGGCCATCGTGGCCACGGCCGTCGGCTGGGCCGCCGTGACCAAGGTTGCGCAGGTGGCCCGGGCACCGGGCGAAATTGTCCCCAATGGCAACCTGCAGGCCATGCAGCATCTGGAAGGCGGCATCGTCCGCGAGGTGCTGGTCAGCGAGGGCGATCTGGTCGAGGAAGGCCAGGTTCTGATCCGCCTGGACCATACCGGCGTTCTGGCCGAGCTGGAGCAACTGCGCACGCGGGAACGCGCCCTGCGCCTGCAGGCCGAGCGCCTGCGCGCCTTTGCCGATGGCCGCACCGCTGTTCTCGACGACTCTCTCGAACAGGGCCTGTCCTCCGATCAGGCCGCTATCCTGCGCAGCCAGGAGAAATCCCGTGCCAGCCAGCGCATCGTGCTGGAGCGCCAGCTGGCCGGGCGCCGCGCCGATCTTGATGCCCTGGTCGGCCAGCAGAGAACCCTGCAGCGCCAGACCGCGATCACGGGCGAGGCGCTGGAAATGCGCAAGACCCTGAACAGCCAGGGTTTGAATTCGCGCCTGACTTACCTCGATGTGCAGCGTGAGATGAACCGCGTGCAGGGCGAACTGACCACCGTAACGGTGAATATCGGGCGGGCGCGCGAGGCGGTTGCCGAGGCCGAACAGCGGCTGGTCGAGCTGGAGTCACGTCTGGCCGTCGATGCCATGCGCGAGCTGGGCACCGTGACCGGCGAGTTGCGGCAGGTGGAAGAGGCGCGCGTCAAGCTGGAAGACCGTGTCGCCCGCACCACCGTCACCGCGGCCGTGCGGGGCGTGATCAAGGACCTGAAGGCGCGCACCGCCGGTGGCGTGATCGCGCCGGGCGGCAGCATTGCCGAAATCGTGCCGCTCGGCCGCGAACTGATCGTGGAAGCGCGGGCGCAACCAGCCGATATCGGTCAGCTACGGCTGAACCAGCCCGCGGCCGTGAAAGTCTCCACCTATGATTTTGCGCAATTCGGCAGCGTGCCGGGGCATGTGACCCATATCTCGCCCTCCACCTTCCGCGATCCGCTGGGCGTGCCCTATTACAAACTGCTGGTGCAGCTCGACAAGGATCATGTGGGCGACGACCCCAAACGCAATCCGGTGCTGCCGGGCATGATCGTTCTGGTCGACATCAAGACCGACGAACGCAGCGTGCTGCGCTTCCTGCTCAATCCGGTCTATCGCGCACTCGACGCGGCGTTCCAGGAGCGCTGACGCGCGACCGGAATCGCGCCGCCCGGTGTTGCGGGCGATTGAGAAAGCGGTGAATTGGCAGCGGATTCCGGGAAGGAATGGCTGGGGGACTAGGATTCGAACCTAGACAACCAGAGTCAGAGTCTGGGGTCCTACCGTTAGACGATCCCCCAGCAGGGATCGGGGCCGGGATATAGCCCGTCTAAGGGGGCTTTGCAACCCCCCCTGTCAGCGCAGGCTAGCGTTTGAAAAGACTGACGATTTCCAGATGCGGCGACCACCGGAACTGGTCGATCGGCACCGCCCGCTCCAGGACATAGCCGGCATCGGCCAGAACCCGGGCGTCGCGGGCAAAGCTGGAGGGATCGCAAGAGGCCATCACGATCAGGCCCGGCGCCTCGCCGACCTTCGCGGCCTCGGCGATCTGCTGCACCTGCGCCTTGGCGCCGGCGCGCGGCGGATCGATCACCACGGCATCGAGCTTCTTCAGCTCCGCCCGACCGAGCGGCTGGCGCTCCAGATCGCGCGCCGTGGCGGTCAGCTTGCCGGCAAAACCCTTGGCGCCGGCCGTGAGCGCGGCAATCGCCGGCTTGTCGGCATCCACCGCCCAGACGGTCCTGCCGCTGGCCACCAGACGCAGGGCAAAGACGCCGCAGCCCGAGAAAAGATCGGCGACGCGTTTGGCATCCTTCACGGCATCGACGGCGAAATCCGCCATAACCTGTTCGGCTTCGGCGGTGGCCTGCAGGAAGCCGCCCGGCGCCAGCGTCACGGCATGGGCACCGAAGGACACGCGCGGCGCCTGTTCGCCCTGATACAGCATCTCGGGCTCGGCGCGCATGTCGAAGCGGAAACTGAGGCGCGCGAGGCCAAGCTGCTTGGCCGTCTTGCTCAGTTCGATCCGCTCCTGCACCCGCATCTTCAGTTTGCCGGTGATCAGCACATCGAGGCCGGTTTCGGTCTCGGTGACCTTCAGGTCGACGGCCCAACCATCGCCCAGCACCGGCAACATCATGGCGCGCAGGCCGGGCAAAGCGGCAACCAGACCGGGCCGCAGCACCAGGCAGGTCTGCAGGTCGACAATCTTGCGCGTCTGCGCCTCGTGGAACCCGGCCAGCACCTTGTCCTTCACGCGGCGGACAATGAACTCGGCGCGCCGGCGCGAACCATCCGGCACGGCGACCAGATCCTCCACCAGCGGGGCCTCGAAGTCACGCCGTTTGAGCGCCGCCACCAGCTTGTCGCGCTTCCAGGCCCGGTAAGGAGCATCGGCCCAGTGCTGCAGCGCGCAGCCGCCGCAGGCGCCAAAATGCGGACAGGGTGGCTCGACGCGATCGGGTCCTGCTTCCTCCAGCACGCTGATTGCGGCGGCGAAACCGTCGCCGCGCTCTTCGCCGGATTTGGCGGCCACGCGGTCGCCCGGCACGGTGAAGGGGATGTAATACCGCGCATCATCCTTGCTCAGCACGCCATGGCCCTGCCCGCCCATGCGTTCGATCACACCCTCGACATCACGCATGGATTGCACCTTTTCTGGCAGCGATCAGGAATTCACGATTGCCTTCTGGCCCCAGGATCGGACTGGGCTCGATACCGGCCACGGTCCAGCCGGGCAAACCGCTCCACCATTCACGGATCGTGTTGCAGACTTCCTCATGCAGCGCGGGATCGCGCACCACACCGCCCTTGCCGACGCGTTCGCGGCCGACCTCGAACTGCGGCTTGATCAAAGCCACGGCCCAGGCATCTGCGGCAGCCAAAGCCAGCGCCGCCGGCAGCACGGTCTCCAGGCCGATGAAGCTGGCATCGCAGACCACACAGGAAATTGGATCCGGGATCAGCTCGGCCGTCAGATGGCGCGCATTGGTCTTTTCCATCACCACGACGCGGCTATCATTGCGCAAGCGCCAGTCGAGCTGGCCCTCGCCCACATCGACAGCGAAGACTTTCGCGGCATTATGATGCAACAGCACATCCGTGAAGCCACCGGTGGACGAACCGACATCGATGGCAGTGCGGCCTGCAGCATCCAACGAAAAATGATCGATGGCATGCGCGAGCTTGACGCCGCCGCGACTCACCCAGGGATGCGGCTTGCCGCGTACCTCCAGCGGCACATCGGCCGCCAGCGTCACGCCCGGCTTGTCGAGGCGCTTTTCCCCCGAGAACACCAGACCGGCCATGATGGCGGCCTGCGCCCTGGTCCGGCTTTCCGCCAGACCGCGCTCCACCAGCAGCTGATCGAGGCGCTGTTTCGGGGCTTTCATCGCTGCAGACTATGGCTGCGGGCGGCGAAACGCCAGACCAGCAGTACGGCCACCACGGTCAGGCCAACCACCAGCCCAATCCAGACGCCGGTGCCGCGCAGGGGCGTGTAGAAACCGAACCAGACGGCGACCGGGAAACCGATCAGCCAGTAGCCGACGATGGTGATCACCATCGGTGTCGCCGTGTCCTTCAGGCCGCGCAGGGCACCATTGGCCACCGCCTGCGCCCCGTCGACCAGCTGGAACAGCGCCGCAATGCCGAGATAGATCACCGCAAGATCGAAGACCGCCGAGCTGCGGTCGGGGAAATACAAACCGACCAGCGGCGCGGCAGCAAAGCCGAAAACCAGTGCCGTCAGGCCCATGAAACCAATGCCCATCGCGATGGCAATCCAGCCGGCCCGGCGCAAACCGCCGGCATCGCCGGCGCCGGCCGCCAGGCCGACACGCACGGTGGCAGCCTGGCCCAGGCCCATCGGCACCATGAAGGCAAACGAGGCCCATTGCAGCGCGATCTGATGCGCCGCCACTTCCGCCGCGCCCAGACGACCCATCAGCAGGGCGGCGGCCGAAAACAGCCCGACCTCGGCGCCCAGCGCCATGGCGATCGGCAGGCCGACGCGCAGATAGGCGCGCATGCGGTCTGGCGTGGTACGCCACCAGCCGCGCGACAGTTTATAGAGGCTGAACTGCGGATCGCGGGCGATATACCAGCCCAGCCCGATGAAGGTGGCGATATTCACCAGGCTGGAGCCAAGGCCGGCGCCGATCACGCCCAGCGACGGCACGATCCAGAAGCCGAAGATCAGCACGTAATTGACGATGGCATTCAGCACCAGGGCCAGCACCATGAACACCATGGCCGGCCGCGGCCGTTCCAGCGCGGCCACAAAGCCGCGCAGCACCATGAACCAGACCGAGGCGATGAACACGCCGCTCAGCGCCTGCAGGAAGGGCACGGCCAGGGTGATCAGTTCGGCCGGCTGGCCGATCAGCACCAGGAAGGGCTCGCTGAGCCACAGCAGCGCCGTGCAGACCACGCCATAGACGCCGGTGGCAATCAGGCCGTCATGCACGGCATGGCGCACACCCGCACGATCGTTGGGATCATGACCCAGCGCCTGTGCCGCCACCGCCGGTGTGGCCATGGCCAGGCCCAGGCCGATAATCCAGAAGAAGGTGAAGATGGCGACGCCCAAAGCCGCCGCGCCCAACGCCAGTTCGCTGAAATGCGACAGCAGCCACACATCGGTGGCGTGGATGGACATCTGGGCGAGCTGGGTGCCGACAATCGGCAGCGCCAGCGTGAGCGTGGCCCGCGCTTCCTTGAGGATCATGATGAATTGTCCTGTTAGGCGCGGGCCGGAATCTCGCTGGCGCGACCGAGCGCCATGAGAGCGGTGGCGACGATCTGCGGCGCATTCAGCCCCGCCTCGTCATACTGCTTCATCGGGTTGTCGTGGTCGATGAAGCGGTCGGGCAGCACCAGCGGCCGGATCTTCAGGCCATGATCCAGCAGTCCGTCATGGCTGAGGAACTGCAGCACATGGCTGCCGAAGCCGCCAACCGAGCCTTCTTCCAGGGTGATCAGCACTTCGTGGTTGCGCGCCAGCTGGCGCACCAGATCAGTATCCAGCGGTTTACAGAAGCGCGCATCGGCCACCGTGGTCGACAGGCCGCGGGCGCCGAGATCGTCGGCGGCCTTCAGCGCTTCAGCCAGGCGCGTGCCGAACGAAAGAATGGCGATCTTGCTGCCTTCGCGGATGACGCGGCCCTTGCCGATCGGCAGCACCGAACCATGCTCGGGCAGCAGCAGGCCGGTGCCTTCGCCGCGCGGATAGCGGAAGGCCGACGGCCGATCATCGATGGCGGCCGCGGTGGCGACCATATGCATGAGTTCGGCCTCATCGGCCGCCGCCATCACCACCATATCGGGCAGGCAGGCGAGATAGGCGATATCGAAACTGCCGGCATGGGTCGCGCCGTCGGCGCCGACCAGGCCGGCACGGTCGATGGCGAAACGCACCGGCAGCCGCTGGATCGCCACATCATGTACCACCTGGTCATAGGCGCGCTGCAGGAAGGTGGAATAGATCGCGACAAAGGGTTTGAAGCCTTCGGTGGCCAGGCCGGCGGCAAAGGTCACCGCATGCTGCTCGGCTATGCCGACATCGAAGCAGCGGTTCGGGAAGCGCTTGGCAAACACATCGAGGCCGGTGCCTGACGGCATGGCGGCGGTGACGGCCACGATCTTGTCGTCGCGTGCGGCTTCCGCGACCAGGCTGTCGGCAAAGACGCGGGTATAGCTCGGCGGACCGGCCTTGGGCTTGGCCTGGGTGCCAGTGACGACATCGAATTTCGACACGCCGTGATACTTGTCGTCGGCGGCCTCGGCCGGGCCATAGCCCTTGCCCTTCTGCGTCACCACATGGATCAGCACCGGGCCGGTCTTGTCGGTGTCGCGGATATTCTTGAGCACCGGCACCAGATGATCGAGGTTATGGCCGTCGATCGGGCCGACGTAATAAAAGCCCAGCTCCTCGAACAGCGTGCCGCCGGCCATCATGCCGCGGGCGTATTCCTCGGCCTTCTCGGCCATCGAGGTCAGGCCCTTGGGCAGAATCTTTTCGCCGATCTGCTTAGCCACCTGGCGCAGGCCGAGATAGGAGCGCGACGACATCAGGCGCGACAGATAGGCGCTCATGGCGCCGACCGGCGGCGCAATCGACATGTCGTTGTCGTTGAGGATGACGATCAGGCGGCTGTCCATCGAGCCGGCGTTGTTCATCGCCTCATAGGCCATGCCGGCCGACATGGCGCCGTCGCCGATCACGCAGATGACATTGCTGCGCTCGCCCTTGAAGTCGCGCGCCACCGCCATGCCGAGACCGGCCGAGATCGAGGTGGAGGAATGCGCGGCGCCGAAGGGATCGTATTCGCTTTCCGAACGGCGGGTGAAACCCGACAGGCCGCCGGGCTGGCGCAGGGTCCGGATGCGGTCGCGGCGGCCGGTGAGAATCTTGTGCGGATAGGCCTGGTGGCCGACATCCCAGATCAGGCGGTCGGCCGGCGTATCGAAGACATGATGCACGGCAACGGTGAGTTCCACCACGCCAAGGCCGGCGCCCAGATGGCCGCCGGTGACCGAGACAGCATCGATCATCTCGCGCCGGACTTCGTCCGCGAGCTGCTTGAGCTGGTCGAGATCGAACTGCCGGGTATCGGCCGGGCTATGGACGGTATCCAGCAGGGGCGTGCGGTTGCTGATCATCTTGGCCTGATCGTGTCACGAGCGGCGGGTTATAACAAACTCCGCCAGCTCCTGCAAAACCACGGAACCAGGGCCGAATTGGGCCGAAACCCGGGATTTGGCCGAATTGGTTAACGCCCGCGCCTTGGCCCGGGCCTGATCCAGGCCCAGCAGGCCGACAAAGGTGGCCTTGCCGGCCGCGGCATCCTTGCCCACCGCCTTGCCGACCTCGGCGGCCGAGCCTTCATGGTCGAGGAGGTCGTCGGCAATCTGGAAGGCGAGTCCCAGATCGGCGGCATAATCGCGCAGGACTGCCTGTTCTGCCGCCCCGGCACCGGCCAGGATCGCGCCCGCCTCAGCCGAAAAGGCGATCAGCGCGCCGGTCTTCAGCGCCTGCAGCCGGGCGATCTCGTCATAGCTCAGCGGCTGTCCCGCCGCCGTCCGGTCTGCGGCCGCCAGGTCGATGGCCTGGCCGCCAACCATGCCGCGCGCACCGGCTGCCAATGCCAGGCCGGCGACCAGTGCGGCTCGGATGGCGGCATCGGCATGGGTGGCCGGATCGGCCAGCACCAGGAAAGCCTGCGTCTGCAGTCCGTCGCCGGCCAGCACGGCGGTGGCCTCGTCGAAGGCCTTGTGCACGGTGGGCTTGCCACGTCGCAGGTCGTCATCGTCCATGCAGGGCAGGTCGTCATGCACCAGCGAATAGGCATGCAGCATCTCGATGGCGGCCGCGACCCGCAGCGACTGTGCACGCGGCACAGCAAACAGGTCGGCCCCGGCGACGACCAGCAGCGCGCGCAGGCGCTTGCCACCACCGAGGCAGGCATAGCGCATGGCTTCATCAAGCTTTTCGGTCGGGCCTTCCACGGCTGGCAGCAGGCGGTCGAGCGCGGCCTCTACGGCTGTGCCAACATCCTGCATGGCCGCCGCGAATGCGGGCGACGGCTGGTCGGCCATCTCAGTCGGCCTTGAAGGGCTGGGTGCCGGCCTGGCCATCGGCGCCGACGACGATCTTTTCGATCTTCTCTTCCGCGGCCTTCAGCTTGGCCTCGCAATGGCGTTTCAGCAGCGCGCCGCGGCCATAGAGCGCAATCGACTCTTCCAGATCGACGCGGCCGCTTTCCAGCTTGGCGACGATCTCGTCCAGCGCCTTCAGTGCGGCCTCGAAGCTCAGCGCCGCGATGTCCGCCGGGATGGTCTCCTGAGCGGTATTTTCCTGGGCCTTGGACATGCCGCCTCCGTTCCACAAAGCTGCCACAGTTTAGGGACTAGCTTACGCTGCAACAACCCGCGCCCACCCGTCCATCGGGGTGATTCGGCGCGGCCGAAGCAATATATTCAGATTCGCCTTTTGCCAACCCGGAAAGGGACCCGATCATGCCGACTCCCATACTCGCCCCCATCGTTACCCGCCGCACGCTCTTCACCACCGTTATTGCCGGCGCCGCCGGCGCCATGCTGCTCGGCGCGCTGCCAGCCCATGCCGCCAGCGACGACCAGACGCTGATCGACAGCGCCCGCATCACGGTGGAGCATTTCACCACCGACGGCCAGATGAGTGACCTGCGCCGCAAGCTGGCCCAAGCCAAGGGCGTCTTTGTCGTACCGCAGCTGCTGAAAGCCAGCTTCATCATCGGCGGCGAAGGCGGCAGCGGCGTGCTGCTGGCCAAGACCGGCACCGGCTGGAGCGAACCCACGATCTACACCATGGGCGCCGGCTCCATTGGCCTGCAGATCGGCGGCGAGGCCTCCGAAGTGATTCTGGTGCTGATGAACGACAAGGCCGTAGAGGCCATCCTGCGCAACGAGTTCAAGCTCGGCGCCGACGCCACCGTGGCCGCCGGCCCGGTCGGCATGGGCGTGGAAGCCGCCACCACCACCAATCTGGGCGCCGACATCTATTCCTTCTCCAAGAGCAAGGGCCTGGCCGCCGGCGTATCGGTGGAGGGCGCGGTGATTACGGCGCGCCATAGCCGCAACACCGCCTACTACGGCAAGGAAGCGCATCCGCGCAACATCCTCTACGACCATGTGGTCAGCAATCCCGGCACGCAGGGCCTGCGTCAGGCGCTGGCCGCGGCGGAGATGCCGTGATCTCTGATCGCACCCTGCAGGGTTATGTCGCCACCACCTATGCGGTGACAACACCCGATGGCACGCTGATCGGCCTGCGGCTGGGTAAGACCAGCCCGCAGGCCGACGCCTTTCTGCGTCAGGCCAAAGCTGACACGCTGATCTGCCTGAATGCCTGGAACCCGCGCAGCCAGCATCTGGCCGTCAGCCGCAACATGGCCGCGCATCAGCGCCTGCGCCGCGATCTGGCGACACGCGGGCTGGCGGTTCTGCCGCATCTGGGCGTACCCGACCGTGCCGGCTGGTACCCGGAACCGGGTTTCGCCGTGCTGGACCTGGAAACGGAAACGGCCATAGGCCTTGCACAGACCTATGGCCAGTTCGGGATCGTGCGCTACGAACGCGGCGGCGCGGCGGAACTGATTCTGACCCGCCTCGCGACGCCGAGGCTTTAAGCGACTTCGAACAGTCCGGCGCCGCCCTGACCGCCGCCGATGCACATGGTCACCACAACATATTTGGCGCCGCGACGCTTGCCTTCGATCAGGGCATGACCGGTCATGCGCGCACCCGACATGCCATAGGGATGGCCGATCGAGATCGCGCCACCATTCACGTTGAGCAGCTCGTTGGGGATGCCGAGCTTGTCGCGGCAGTAGAGCACCTGCACGGCAAACGCTTCGTTCAGTTCCCACAGGCCGATATCGTCCATCTTGAGGCCGAAGCGCTGCAGCAACTTGGGCACGGCAAAGACCGGGCCGATGCCCATCTCGTCCGGCTCGCAGCCGGCAATCGCCATACCGCGATAGATGCCGAGCGGCTGCAGGCCCTTCTTCTCGGCCAGCTTCGATTCCATCACCACGCAAGCGGAGGCGCCATCGGAAAGCTGGCTGGCATTGCCGGCCGTGATCACCTTGCCCGGACCGCGCACCGGCTGCAGGCCGGCGAGGCCTTCCAGCTTGGTATCGGCACGATTGCCTTCGTCCTTGGCCAGCGTGACATCCTTGTAGGAGACTTCCTTGGTCTCCTTGTCGACCACCGCCATCTTGGACGACATCGGCACGATCTCGTTGTCGAACTTGCCGGCGGCCTGACCGGCGGCCGTGCGCTTCTGGCTTTCCAGCGCATAAGCATCCTGCACCTCGCGGCTGATGCCGTAGCGCTCGGCGACGGTTTCGGCCGTATCGATCATCGCCATATAGATGTCAGGCTTGTTTTTCATCAGCCATTCGTCGCGGGCGCGATAGGTGTTCATATGCTCGTTCTGCACCAGCGAGATCGATTCCAGACCACCGCCCACCACGATGGGGGCGTTGTCATGGATCACCTGCTTGGCCGCCGTGGCAATCGCCATCAGGCCGGAGCCGCACTGGCGGTCGACGCTCATGCCGGCCACACTGACCGGCAGACCGGCGGCAATGGCGGCGTGGCGGGCGATATTGCCGCCGGTGGAACCCTGCTGCAGGGCTGCCCCCATGATCACGTCATCGACTTCGCCGCCCTCGATGCCGGCACGCTTTACGGCTTCGCGGATCGCATGGGCACCGAGCGTGGCGGCATCGGTGTTGTTGAAGGCGCCGCGATAGGCCTTGCCGATCGGCGTGCGGGCGGTAGAGACGATGACGGCTTCACGCATTTTTTGTTTCCTCCAAAGACTTGCCAGAAACTCTTCTCGGGCGCGAACGCTAGACCCAAATTTTTCGCCGCGCCACCCTGCCCTTACGGCAGGTTATTTCAGTTGCGGCACCAGGCGCTCCAGCGCCTGCGACAGCTTGGGCAACGACGCCGCGTAGCAGAGCCGGATGCGACCCTCACCGGCGGGACCGAAGGCGATGCCGGGCGCCATACCGACCGCGGTCTTGCGCGCGAGGTCGATGCAGGTCTGCAGGCTGTCGGTCATGCCGTCCAGCCCGAAGAAGGCATAGAAGGCACCTTCCGGCTTGGCCAGCCGCACGCGCGGCAGCGGCGCCAGCGCCTGATAGACCATGTCGGCGGCGCGGTTGTAGCGCTCGACCAGCCCCTCAATATACGCGTCACCTTCGTTCATCGCGGCGACGCCGCCCCATTGCACGAAGGTGGTGGGATGCGAAATGTTGAACTCGGTCATCTTTTCGACCGCCGTGCACAGGCGCGGCGGCGCCACGATCCAGCCCAGGCGCCAGCCGGTCATCGACCAGCTCTTGGAGAACGAATTGACGATCACCACAGGATCTTCCGGCTGCGCCAGCGTGTAGTAGCTGGGTGCATGTTTGGCGCCGCCATAGATGATGCGGCCATAGACTTCGTCCGACAGGATCCAGATGCCGCGCTGGCGGCAGAAGTCGAGGATCGCCGCCAGCTCGGCTTCCGAGGCGACCCAGCCGGTGGGATTGCCCGGACTGTTGATCATGATCATCCGCGTGGTGTCGTCGCAGGCATCGAACAGCTCGTCGAGATCGAGCTTCCAGCGGCCATCTTCCTGCATCTTCAGGAACACATCGCGCGGCTCGCCACCCATGGCCCGGATCGCCGAGCGGCCATTGGGCCAGATCGGCCCGATCACCACGGCGCTGTCGCCCGGCTCGATCAGGCACTGGATGGTGATCATGATGGCGTTCATGCCCGACGCCGTCACCACCATGCGGTCGGCCCCGATATCGGCGCCGTAGCCGCGCAGCAGGTAATCATGGATCGCCTGCATCAGCGGCGGGATGCCGCGATTGGCGGCGTAGAAGGTCTCGCCGGCATCCAGCGCCGCCTTGGCGCCCTCGCGGATGAACTGCGGCGTCGGCTCGTCGCCCTCGCCGAACCACAGCTTGATCATGTCGGGGATATCGGCCGAGGCGCGGGTGACCACGCGGATGCGCGAGCCGGGCAGGTCGAGGATGCTGGAGCAGATACGGGCTTCGGAGATCGTTTCAGACATGGAGGATTTATTTACCTGAGAGACGGGTGGCGAGGAGGGAAATCATGGTCTGGATCGCGTCGTCGATGCCGGTCTCGCCGGACAGCACGGCATCGGAGAGACGATCGGCCTCGGCGGCCGGCAGATCGGCCAGACCCTTGCGCAGACGATCGAGCACCAGGTTCTGCAACAAACGCTTGGTGCGGGCGCGCGGATCGGGACGCTTGCGCTTGCCGATGGCAGTGATGGCATCGGCCAGTTCGGGAACGCCCTTTGCCGTGCTCGCGCTGGTCTGCAGCACCGGCACGCTGCCCTGCCCGCGCTGCGCACTCATCGCGGCAAGCTGGCGCGCCGAACGTTCGGCAAAGGGCAGGTCGGACTTGTTGACCACCAGGATATCCGCGATCTCCAGGATGCCGGCCTTGATCGCCTGGATGTCATCGCCCAGACCGGGCGCATTGACCACCACGCGAACATCCGCGATCTCGGCGACCTCGACCTCGGACTGGCCGGTGCCGACGGTCTCGACGATCACCACATCGCGGCCCGAGGCATCGAAGACATCGATCACGCGGGCAGCGGTACGCGACAGCCCGCCGAGATGGCCGCGACTGGCGAGACTGCGGATGAACACGCCGGCATCGGCGGCATGCTGGCTCATGCGGATACGATCGCCAAGAATGGCGCCGCCGGTGAGCGGGCTGGAGGGATCGACGGCAACCACGCCGACATTGAGGTCGCGGCGGCGCAGCTCGGCCACATAGGCGGAGACCAGCGTGGACTTGCCCGCACCCGGCGCGCCGGTGAAGCCAACCACCAGCGCCTGTCCGAGCTTGCCACGGATCGCCTGCAGCACCAGCCTGGCCTCGTCGGTATCGTTCTCCACCGCGGTAATGGCGCGGGCCAGCGCCGCGCGCTCGCCCGCCAGCAGGGCCGGCAGCCAGTCCGGCACCGCCTGGGCTCCGTCCGTGCCCGTTTCCGGGGAATCCGCCGCCTGCTTTTGCATTGCCGCAGATTACGCGCTATGTAGCCGGACGAACAAGTTTCCGTCCCGCGCCAAAAACCCAAAGATCAGTCAAAAGCATGTCAGACCTGCCGCCGCATGCGACACTCCGCCACTATGGCCCGGTCAACTGGCTGGGCCTGTGGACGCTGTATGTCAAGGAAGTGCAGCGCTTCCTCAAGGTCATCACCCAGACCGTGCTGGCCCCGGTGGTGACCACCCTGCTGTTCTTTGCCGTTTTCGCCCTGGCGCTGGGCGGCGCGGTGCGGCAGGTCGCCGGCATGCCCTTCATCGAATTCCTCGGGCCGGGCCTGATCATGATGGCGACCACCCAGAATGCCTTTGCCAACACCTCCTCCTCGATCATGATCTCCAAGGTGCAGGGCAACATCATCGACGTGCTGATGCCGCCAATCAGCCCCGGCGAACTGCTGGTCGCCTATGCCGGCGCCGGCGTTACCCGCGGTCTGGCGGTGGCGCTTGCCGTGGCGCTGGCGATTGCGCCCTTCTCGCCCATCCATGTGCATCACTGGGGCGCGACGCTGTATTTCGCCTTCGCCGGCGCGCTGATCCTCAGCCTGATCGGAATTCTGGCCGGCCTGTGGAGCCAGAAATTCGACCATATGGCGGCGGTGACCAACTTCGTCGTCACGCCGCTGGCGTTTCTCTCCGGTACGTTTTACTCGGTACAGGCATTGCCGCCCTTCTGGTATGCCGCCGCCCATGCCAACCCGTTCTTTTTCATGATCGACGGCTTCCGTTACGGGCTGACCGGGCATACCGACGGCGATGTCGGCCTGGGCGCCGGCGCGCTGGCCATGGTGGCGCTGGCGCTGGTGGCGCTGTGCTACACGCTGCTGAAGCGGGGTTATCGCCTAAAACCATGATAATTCAATAGCTTAATCGGTAATCCCATCCAGCAATCCTGCCAACTGATGCCAAATCGAGCCAAAGTGAGCCAACTTGGGCCAGCTGGAAACCATTCAGCGCCATTTGCGACCATCCTGAACCATCTAGAGCCAACAAAAGCCCACCTTTTTTTGCGATCCGGCGCCTATTTCCATTCACGATGGCCAACAACGACAGACCGCCGGAAAACCGGCAGCCCGAATTAGAACATATAGAGTACATTAAAATGAAAGGACGTCAAGCCTAGGACTGGGCAGCCGCAGCGATCGGACCGCCGGTTACCGGCGCTGCTGCGCCCGCTGCGGCCAGACCAGCCAGAGGCCGGTGCTGAACAGCGCCGCTCCGGCCCAAGCCGCCGACTCACGGTCGTTGTTGGCAATCGCCACGCCGGCGACAGCCACCGCGACAAGGCCCATCAGGATCACGAATTTCGCGCCCGGCGTCGCCGGGAGTTTCATGTCGAACATCGGTCTTCCCACCAACTCATGCGCGCCGCTGTTGCGGCTGCGCTGTCTGCCTGTTCGCACTATGGCAGAGGCGGAGATTTTTCGCTGCTAAATCTGTGGTTACCTTTCGCCGCAGCCTTATACCCAAGCTGCGTTGCGCTGAAGAGCGTCAGCGCTGCAGCGCCAACAGATGGCGCACCACCGGCTCTTCCGGGCCGATATGAAAGCGGCGCAATTCGCCCTGGATATCGGCATCGGCCTGCGAGACGCGACGATGCTGGCGCAGATGCTCGGCCCAGGATTCCACCATGAACCATTCGACCACGCTGTCGGGCACGGCAACATCCTCGGAGACGCCCCAGGCATAGGCGCCGTCACGGCGACGCTCCTCGGCGAGACGTTTCAGCGCCACGAGAAAGGCCGGGCGGTCGGCCGCGCGGATGCGGTATTCGACGGTGATCATCACCGGCCCGCGATCATGCGCCACCGGTTCGGCCAGCAGCGGCTCGGGCCAGTGATTGGACGGCGTCAGATCGGCCTCGCCCGTCGGCAGGCGGATCAGGCGGGCCAGCACGGAGATCAGCGCCAGGCTGCCGGCACCGATCAGCAGCGTGGCGGGAATGCCAATCCATTCGGCGACGCCGCCCCAGATCAGGCTGCCACCGGTGAGGGCGCCGTTGAAGACGGTGAGATAGATGGCGAGACCGCGGCCGCGCACCCAGTTGGGCAGCACCGCCTGCATGGTGCCGTTCAGCGTGGTGAGCGCGGTGATCCAGCCGGCGCCGAGCAGCAGCAGCACGGCGACGGCTACCCATTGCGGGGGACTAAACGACAGCACCGCCATGACGCCGCCCGTAATCAGCGCCGCCAGCAGCATCAGGCCGTCGGCACTGAGATATTGCCGCAGGCGCGGCAGCGCCAACGCGCCGAGGATGGCGCCGGCGCCCACCGATCCGAGCAGGATGCCGTAGAAACCGGCACCGCCATGGAGCAGCGTGCGCGCCACCAGCGGCAGCAGGGCCCAGGCGGCACTGGCGAACAGGAAGAAGACGGCGGCCCGCAGCAGCACGACATGAAGCGCGCGGCTGGCCCGGGCATAGCGCAGCCCGGCGCGGAAGGCACCGGCGAACTGTTCCTGTAGCGCGTCGTCGGCATCGGCCTTGCGGCGCCACCACAGCAGCGCGCCAATCACCACCACATAGCTCAGCACATCGGCGCCATAAGTGATCGCTGCACCGAAGGCGGCCAGCAGCGCGCCGCCCACGGCCGGGCCGATGGCACGGGCGATGTTGAAGCCGAGCGAGTTGAGCGCGACGGCATTCTTCAGATCGGGTTTGGCGACCAGCTCGGGCACGATGGCCTGCCAGGTCGGACTGGCCAGCGCCGCGCCGACACCGCCGAGGAAGGTCAGCGCCACGAGGCTGGCAACGCTCAGAGTCCCGCTATAGGCCAGCAGCATCAGCGTGACGCTGACGCCGCCCAGCATGACCTGTATGGCGATCAGCAGCCGACGGCGGTCGAGAATATCCGACAGCACGCCGGCCGGAATCGCCAGCAGGAAGATCGGCAGGGTGCCGGCCGCCTGCACCATCGCCACGGCCGTGGGCGAGGTGGAGAGATCGGTCACCAGCCAGGCGCTGGCGACATCGCGCATGAAGGTGCCGGTATTGCCCAGCACGGTGGCGACCCAGAGCAGCGCGAAGACCGGCTGGCGCAGCGGCGCAAAACTGCCGCCGGCAGACGGCTTCACCGGCTTCGGCTCCGGTCCATGGTCGTGGCCGTGATCGTTGCTCATCGCGAAGCAGTGTCGCGCAGGTCGTACCACGCCACCAGCAGGAATCCGCCGACCAGGCCCAGATGCTCGTAGAAGCCGTTGGCCATCATGAAGCGGTCATGACCGGGCGGCAGCGCCCAGTAGCTATTGGCGATGAAAGTGGAGACCAGCGTGAAACCGGCCAGCCATAGCGCGCCGAACCAGCGCCAGCGACCGCTCAAGACAAGCGCCGCGCCCAACAACTCGGTGACGATCACGGCGATGGCGAATGGCAGGGCCGGTTCGAGACCGAAATGCTGCATCTCGGCCACCGCGCCGCCGAAATCTGTCAGCTTGTTGAAGCCGCCCTGCAGATAGGCGGCGCAGAGCAACAGCAGGGCGAGCCAGCGCACCGCCGCCGGGGCAAGGAGAGTCTGCGCGAGACGGGTCAGCATCAGAAGGCCCAGCAGGAGCAGCCGAGCGCACCCCAGAAGGTTTTCTCATCCGACACCGGCATGGCCGAGGCCAGCGCACCGGCATGGGCATGGCCATGGACGCCGCAGCCGGTGGCGCAGCCGCAGGCGGCGGCAAGGGCGGCATCCTTCTCGACCAGCTCGGCGCGACGCTGTAGTGACCGGCCCTGATAGCCGCCGAAACGGCGCACCGGCGACCAGTCGGGCATCGCGGCGGGGAGCGCCGGCGTCAGGCTGCCGAAATCGCCGCTGCCATACACGGGCTTGCCGCCCAGCAGCGTCAGCACCGCGGTGATATGCGGGATGGCATCTTCCGAGACCGAGAAATAATCCTCCGACAGCACGGCAAGATCGGCGAGCTGTCCCGCCTTGATCTGGCCCTTCTTGCCCACTTCGGTGGAGAACCAGGCGTTGCTCTCGGTCCACAGCCGAAGCGCATCCTCGCGGGTCAGGCGGTTCGACGGCGGATACATCGTCAGGCCGCCGACCGTGCGCCCGGTGACCAGCCAGGACAGCGAGACCCAGGGATTATAGGAGGCGACGCGGGTGGCGTCGGTGCCGGCGCCGACCTTGACGCCGCGGTCCAGCATGCGGCGGATCGGCGGCGTGGCCTCGGCCGCCTTGTGGCCATAACGCTCGGCGAAATATTCGCCCTGATAGGCCATGCGATGCTGCACGGCGATGCCGCCACCCAGCGCCGCGATGCGGTCGATATTGCGGTCGTCGATGGTTTCGCAATGGTCGAAGATGAAATGCAGGCCGTCGAAGGGAACGTCCTTGTTCACTTTCTCGAAGACGTTCAGCGCCCGCGTGATGGTTTCGTTATAGGTGGCATGCAGGCGCCAGGGCCAGCGGTTCTGCGCCAGCAACCGCACCACCGGCTCCAGGTCGGTTTCCATATTCGCCGGCATGTCGGGCCGCTCGACGCGGAAATCCTCGAAATCGGCTGCCGAATAGACCAGCATCTCGCCGGCGCCGTTATGACGATAGAGATCGTCACCCTGCCCCGGCTTCACCTGCTTCGCCCAGCCGGCGAAATCGGCCAACTCTTCCTTCGGCTTCTGGGTGAAAAGATTGTAGGCGATGCGCACGGTGAGATCGCCGTCTTTGTGCAGCTCCTCGATGATCCGATAGTCGTCCGGGTAATTCTGGAAGCCGCCGCCGGCATCTATCACGCCGGTGACGCCCAGACGATTCACCTCGCGCATGAAATGCCGTGTGGAATTCTTCTGATATTCCGCCGGCAGCTTCGGGCCTTTCGCCAGCGTCGCATAGAGGATCGTCGCATTGGGCCTGGCCAGCAGCAACCCGGTGGGATTGCCTGCCGCATCGCGCTGGATCTCGCCGCCGGGCGGATTGGGCGTGTCTTTCGTATAGCCCACCGCCCGCAAAGCGGCGCCGTTGAGCAGCGCGCGATCATAGAGATGCAGGATGAAGACCGGCGTATCGGGGGCGACGGCGTTCAGTTCGTCGATGGTGGGCAGGCGCTTTTCGGCGAACTGGTGTTCGGTGAAACCACCGACCACGCGCACCCATTGCGGCGCCGGCGTATTGTCGACCTGCTGTTTCAGCATGCGCATGGCATCGGCCAGCGAGGCGACGCCGTCCCAGCGCAGCTCCATGTTGTAGTTGAGGCCGCCACGGATGATATGCATGTGGCTGTCGATCAGGCCGGGGATGGCGCGGCGACCCTTGAGGTCGATCACCTGGGTTTTCGCATCGGCCAGGGCGCGGATGTCGCGTTCGTCGCCGACAGCGAGGAATTTGCCGTCACGGATGGCCACCGCTTCCGGATTGGGATTGCTGCGATCCAGCGTGGCAAAGCGGCCGTTGACCAGAATCATGTCGGCAGTCATGCGGGTCTGTCCCTGGGCGGTGGGGCCCATCAAAGCGGTGAGTGTCAGGCCGGCAGCACCGGCCATGGTGTCGCGACGGGTGGGTTTCATGATCGCCTCTTTACGACGGGCAGTCCGGCGATTTGGCCTCGAGCTTGCCGGGCAGGGTGCCGAAGATATGCGGGCCGCAATCGGATTTCAGCCAGGATATGGTGATCGGCTGGCCCGCGATCAGGCGCTTGGCCACCGGCACGGCCTGTTCGCCGATCAGAATGCCGAGCAAACCGATCAGCGCCACCACCGGCGGTGCCGGCGAGCGCACATCGAGCATGGCGTAAATGACGCCGACCAGCAGGCCGACCGCGAGGGAGACGAGATAGAGTTTCATGGCGACCTTCCGGGGCGGACAGGGAGCGGGCGGAAACCGCGATGGCGGCCGGCATGCCGCCATCGCGCATCGTCGGTTACTCGCCGGCTTCGGAAGCGTGTTCGCCCAGCATGGTCTTGGCGTAAATGATACCGAGCCCATAGGCGCCGCCGAACTTCTTGGCAATGCCGGTGGTGAGATCGTAGGTGGCGGCCCGGGCCCAGTCGCGCTGCAACTCCAGCATATACTGCAGCGCCGTCATCGGCCGCACACCGGCCTGGATCATACGCTGCATGGCGCGTTCATGGGCCTCGTCGGAGACATCGCCGCAGGCATCGGCGATCACATAGACCTCGAAGCCCTGGTCGAGCGCCGACAGCGTCGGGCCGACGATGCAGACCGAGGTCCACAGGCCGGAGAAGACCAGGCGCGGCTTGCCGATGGCATTGACCTGCTTGATCACGGCCTCGTCTTCCCAGGTGTTCATCGAGGTGCGGTCGAGCATTTTCTGGCCCGGGAAGGCGGCAGTGATTTCCTCGAACATCGGGCCGGAGAAGCTTTTCTCGGCCACGGTGGTGAGGATGGTCGAAACCTTGAAGCCGGCGGCGGCATGGGCCACGAGGGCCGCATTGTTGCGCAGGGTGATGGCATCGATCGACTTGGTGGCAAAGGCCATCTGCGACTGGAAGTCGATCATGATCAGGGTGTGATCCTGCGGGGTCAGCAACATTTTACCGGGAACTGCTTTTGCGGTGGCCATGGGAAACTCCAAGAGGATGAGTGAATGCGTGCCGATTCAATCGATTTGCAGGGCGGCCGTCAGCCATACATAGGTTTAGCAGGAGCATACCATCGGGCGCGCGGTCCCTATATGTTGGAACGCGGATATTGCGGCAATAAGTAACTTTCGGGATACCGTGCGATGGCTCGGACAAAGGCATCCGGTGCGACGGCGCTCACACGATTCGTGTCGCATTGCGGGTTGAACCAGGCCCTGCAGTTTCTCGCCAGGGAATGGACCGTCCATATCATCTGGACGCTGGGCCGCAATGGCGAATTGCGCTTCGGCCAGCTGCGCACCACCCTGCCCGGCCGCGTTTCGGCCCGGGTGCTGTCGACGCGGCTGCACGAGCTGGAAGCGCAGGGCCTGATCGCGCGGCACGACATGGCGACCAAACGGCCGGAAGTCTGGTACCGCCTCACCGCCAGCGGCCGCAAGGTCGACCGCCTGCTGGGGCGTGTCGAGCAGGCGCTGCTGCCGCCGGACCAGCCGCGCTAGCCGGCCAGGATCTTTTCCAGCGCCGCGCGGATCTTGGCCGGGATCGGCACCGGCTTCTGCACGCCGCGTTCGACGAACACATGCACGAAATGGCCTGTCGCTGCGGGATGCGGCTCGCCGGCGCGGAACAGCGCGATCTCGTGGCGGGCCGAGGAATTGCCCAGCTTCACCGTGCGCAGGCAGCCTTCCACAGTTTCAGGATAGTTCAGCGACTTGTGGAAGCGGCAGCCGCTTTCCACCAGCAGGCCGATGATCTTGTCATTCACCATGTCGAGCCCGCCGAAGCGGATCATGTAGTCATTCACCAGCGTGTCGAAATAGGCGTAATACTGCACGTTGTTGACATGCTGGTAGACGTCGATATCCGACAGCCGAGTGGGAATCAGCAGGCTGTGGCGATAGTCGGCACGGGTTTCCTGGCGCGGGTCTTTCACATCGCTCATCAGATTACAGGGCCTGCTCGTAGATCTTCAGCGCGTCGTCGTAGAGCACGTCGCGCGGATTGTTGACCAAAAGGCGTTGCTGGTTCATCGCATCCTTCGCCAGCATCGGCAGGTGATTGTGACTGATGCCGACCTGACGGAGCTGCTTTTCCAGCTTCACGTCATCGATGATCGATTCCAGTTCGCCGAGCAAAGCACCGGCGCCAGCCGATGCCGTTGAGAAACTCTTACCAGGAAGCAGGATCGGCGCCAGTTCGGCATACTGGCCGGCGGCGAGATCGACCTCCAGGTTGAAGCGCATCACATGCGGCAGCATGAGCGCATTCGACAGACCATGCGGCACATGGAAATGCCCGCCGACCGGATAGGCCAGCGCATGCACGGCGGCCACCGGCGCATTGGCAAAGGCCATACCGGCCAGCATGGCGCCCAGCAGCATCTCCGAGCGCGCGGCGCGATCCTTCATGCCCTCGGGCGAGCAGACCGTGCGTATATTTTTCGACAGCAGCCGCAGCGCCTCGCGGCCCAGGGCATCCGACATGGCGTTCTTCTTGTGCTTCGAGGTATAGGCCTCGATGGCATGCACCATGGCGTCCACACCGGTGGCCGCCGTCACATGGCGCGGCAGGCCCAGCGTGAGATCGGCATCCAGCAAGGCGATATCGGGCAGCAGCAGCGGCGAGACCACGCCCTTCTTCTCGCTCTCGCCGGTGGTGATGATGGCGATGCCGGTGACTTCCGACCCGGTGCCGGCCGTGGTCGGCACCTGGATCAGCGGCAGGCGTTTGCCGCGCGCGTTGCCCACGCCATAGATCTCGGTGAGCGGCTGGGTCGTCACGGGCAGGAAGGCGACCAGCTTGGCGATATCCATCGACGAACCGCCGCCGAAGCCGACCACGCCATCCGCCTTGAAGTCCTTCGCCACCTGCACCGCCTCATGCACCAGCTTTTCCGGCGGGTCGGCCTCGGTCTTGTCATAGATGGTGACGGCGATGCCGGCGGCCTTCAGGCTGGCGAGCGCCGCCTCGGGCAGGCCCAGCTTCATCACGCCCGGATCGGTGACCAGCACCACCCGGCTGCAGCCCAGTTCGGCCATCAGGGCGCCCAGCTTCGCGCTGGCGCCCGGCTCGCAATAGACCCGGCGCGTGGTCTCGAAGCTGAGCGTGGTCATGGCGTTCTCCCGGTATTTCCCTTGTCGGCCAGAGACTAACACCGGGGCGAAAGGCCCTTCCAGCCCCGGACGTTAGGGCAGGTTTAAGGACTTATCAGCCATTGCGCCCATACATTCGCCGAATTGACACCAGCCCGTAAGCCCCCGTAGAGTCTGGCCTTACCGCCAGCCCGGCCGTGTAAAACCCGGGGCTGGCGTCATTATTTTCAGGCCCCGCCAACCTTCATTGTGAAGAATTGGCTCCGGGCCATGGCGAGAGGAGCGTGTCGTGACCGAAGCATTGATGTCGACTTACGCGAGGCAGGACCTTGCGTTCGAGCGGGGCGAGGGTTCCTACCTCCACACCGCCGACGGTCGACGTTATCTGGACTTCGGCTCTGGCATCGCGGTGACCGCACTCGGTCACAGCCATCCCCACCTGGTGAAGGCGATCCAGGAGCAGGCGGCCAAGCTGTGGCACACCTCCAACCTGTTCCGGATTCCGGCGCAGGAGCGGCTGGCCGAACGGCTGGTGGCCCATTCCTTTGCCGACAAGGCCTTCTTCTGCAACTCGGGCGCCGAGGCGAACGAGGGCGCGGTGAAATGCGCGCGCAAATACTTTGCCGTCAGCGGCAAGCCGGAGAAGTTCCGCATCATCACCTTCGAGGGCGCCTTCCATGGCCGTACGCTGGCCATGCTGGCAGCGACCAACAATGCCAAGTATCTGGAGGGCTTCGGCCCCAAGGTTGAAGGCTTCGACCAGGTCGAATTCAGCCTGAAGGCGGCCAAGGATGCGATCACGCCGGAGACGGCGGCGATCATGATCGAGCCGATCCAGGGCGAGAGCGGCATCCGCAGCGTGCCGACCGAGATGCTGCGCGGCCTGCGCCAGCTCTGCGACGAGCATGACCTGCTGCTGATCCTGGACGAAGTGCAGACCGGCATGGGCCGCACCGGCAAGCTGTTCGCCTATGAATGGTCGGGCATCGCGCCGGATATCATGTCGCTGGCCAAGGGCCTGGGCGGCGGCTTCCCGGTCGGCGCCGTGCTGGCCACGGCGGAAGCCGCGAAAGGCCTGACGCCCGGCACCCATGGCACCACCTTCGGCGGCAACATCCTGGCGATGACGGCGGGCAATGCCGTGCTGGACGTGATGCTGGAAGAGGGGTTCTTCGACGGCGTGCAGAAGCGCTCGTCGTATTTCATGCAGCAGCTGGTCATGCTGAAGGACCGCTATCCCGACGTGGTCGAGGATGTGCGCGGCCAGGGCTTCCTGCTCGCCATCAAGACCAAGGTGCCGAACACCGAGTTCCAGGCGACGCTGCGCGACGAGCATGTGCTGGGCGTCACCGCTGGCGACAACACGCTGCGGCTGATTCCGCCGCTGACGGTGCCGGAAAAGGATATCGCCGAAGGCATCCGCCGGCTGGAAGCCGCCTGCCAGAAGCTGCAGGACAAAGCCAAGGCCGCGGCATGAGCGGGATTCGCCACTTCCTCGATCTCGACCGCCTGCCGGCCGAGACGCTGCGCGGCATTCTGAGCCACGCATCGCAGATGAAGGCCGGCCGCAAGGGGTTGCCGAAAGGCCATGTCGAGCCGACGCGGCCGGGCCGCGACCGGATTCTGGCGATGATCTTCGAGAAGCCGTCGACCCGCACGCGGCTGAGCTTCGATAGCGCCATGCGCCAGCTGGGCGGCGAGACCATCGTGGTGCGCGCCGACGAGTTGCAGATCGGCCGCGGCGAGAGCATCGCCGATACAGCCAAGATCCTGTCAGGCAATGTCGACGCCATCATGATGCGCACCAGCAAGGCGCAGAACCTGGCCGAGCTGGCCGCCAATGCCAGCGTGCCGGTGATCAACGGCCTGACCGATGACAGCCATCCCTGCCAGGTGATGGCCGATGTGATGACCTTCGAGGAGCATCGCGGTCCGATCAAGGGCCGCAAGATCGCTTGGGTCGGCGACGGCAACAACATGGCCACCTCGCTGATCCATGCCGCCGTGCTGTTCGGCTTCCGCCTCGACCTCGCCTGCCCGGAAGAACTGCAGCCCGATCCGAAGGTGCTGCAATGGGCGGCCGAACGACAGGGCCAGATCCGCGTGACCATCGATCCGGCCGCCGCCGTGGCCGATGCCGACTGCGTCATCACCGACACCTGGGTGTCGATGGGCCAGAAGGATGCCGAGAAGCGCCACAAGATCCTGGCGCCCTATCAGGTCAATGCCGCCCTCATGGCCAAGGCTGGCAAGGGCGCCATCTTCATGCACTGCCTGCCGGCCCATCGCGGCGAGGAAGTCACTGCCGAAGTGATCGACGGGCCGCAATCGGTGGTGTTCGACGAGGCGGAAAACCGCCTGCATGCGCAGAAGGCGATCCTGGCCTGGTGTTTCGGCGCCTAGGATTGGCGCTGAAGCCGCTTTATATTGGACGCCGTGCGTAGCATGCCTCTTCTCGACGACCTGTCGCTGCCCTTCCAGATCGAGCAGTGCGATACGCGCGGCCGCCTGGTGCGGCTGGGCCCCGCGATCGACCGCATCCTGGCGCGCCATGCCTATCCCGAGCCGGTCGCCTATCTGCTGGCCGAAGCGCTGGTGCTGGTCGCCACCATGGCCACCGCGCTGAAATTCGATGGCGTGTTTTCGCTGCAGGCCAAGGGCGACGGCCCGGTCTCGACCCTGGTGGCCGACTGCCGCACGCCGGGCCAGCTACGCGGCTATGCCAGTTTCGATGCCGAGCGGCTGGAAGGCCTGGAGATCGGCCCCGGCGGCACCGCGGCGCTGGTGCCGCTGCTGCTGGGCAAAGGCTATCTCGCCTTCACCATCGATCCCAAGAGCGAAGACCTGGAGCGCTACCAGGGCATCGTCGACCTGTCGGGTTCGACGCTGGCCGATGCCGCCCATGCCTATTTCGCCCAGTCCGACCAGCTCAACGCCCGCGTAGTGCTGGGCGCCAGCCATCGCAAGACCGGCGAGCATCGCCGCATCTGGCGCGCCGGCGGCATCCTGCTGCAGCAGCTGCCGCTGCAGCCCGGCGGGCTGTCGACGGAGGAACGCGGCTTTGCCTGGGAAAAAGTGACCGCCCTGCTGGGCACCACCAAACCCGACGAGCTGACCGATCCGGGCTTAAGCCCGAATGACCTGCTGTTCCGCCTGTTCCACGAGGATGGCGTGCGGGTCTTCGAGGCCGGGGCACTGGCCGACCGCTGCACCTGCTCGCCCGACAAGGTGCGTGGCATCCTGACCACCTTCGCGGCCGAGGAGATCGCCGACATGGCCAATGCCGACGGCCAGATCACGGTGACCTGCCAGTTCTGCAGCGAAACCTATGCCTTCCCCGCCGAGGCCGTAAAAGGCTGATGCCGCAAAAAGGCTGAAATCCGCAGCAAACGAAATCGCGTCTGCGCCGTTTCTCTTCCACACAGTCCTGCGTTCATTCCTTAACCGATACGGCCCGCAGCCCGGATACATGCCCCGGGCGGGCCTTGAATTTGCCCTATTTCGCCGCCTATTTAGGGGCGGAAAACCAAGGAGAAACGATATGAATCCCCGTATTGCCGCCGCCATCCCGGCCCGCCTCGCCGTCCTTGCCGGCCTGGTCTTCGCTGTTGCCGCCTGCTCGGGCCCGCTGGAGAAGTCGATCCTGCCGGAGATCACCTTCCAGGATCAGCCCAAGATCACCTTCGCCGCCTCCACCGTGGAAACCGTGCTGGAATACCAGCCGACCGCGCAGCCGCCGCATATCGAACTGGCCATCCCGCAGCCGCCGGCCTCGGTGGCCACCCGCTGGACCCGCGACCGTATCGCGCTGGACATGAGCCAGCAGAACCGCGTCACCGTGGTGATCCGCAAGGCCAGCGTGACCGAGGTCGACCTGAAGAAAACCCCGGGCCTGCGCGGCAGCTTCACCGAGGACCAGGTCGCCCGCTTCGATACCGAAGTGGAAATGGCGGTCGAGGTGCGCGATGCCCGCGGCTTCCGCGTCGGCGAGGCCTCGGCCTCGGCCCGCCGCTCGAACTCGATCAGCGAGAAGGCCACGCTGAACGACCGCGACCGCGCCATCCACAGCCTGGTGCGCGAAACCATGATGGACGTGAACCGTGAGCTGGAGCGCAACATCCGCCAGTATATGCCGCTCTATGCTCGCTAATTAGGCGGTTATCAGGCGCTGGCCGGCCGTTCGTACGCCAACAGACGATCTGACGTAGCGTTGGCCGAATGTCTAACCGGTCCCTGCCCTTAGGGTAGCTGTTTTCGACCCGGTCGAGGTTTGTCTCGGCCGGGTCGATCTGCTAGAGAGGGCTTGAGAAACCTCCCCTTTTCGCGGAGTGGAAACGCCCTATGCCGACGCCGAAAAAGCGCCCCCTGGTTATCGTGACCCGGAAGCTGCCGGACCCGATCGAAACCCGGATGATGGAGCTGTTCGACACGCGGCTGAACGTGGCGGACAAGCCGCTGACCAATCTGGAACTGATCGAAGCCGTGAAGACCTGCGACGTGCTGGTGCCGACCATCACCGATCGCATCGACGGCGCCATCCTGGCCCATGCCGGACCTAACTTTCGCCTGATCGCGAATTTCGGCACCGGTGTCGACCATATCGACCTGGCCGCCGCCCGCCAGCGCGGCATCACCGTCACCAACACGCCCGGCGTGCTGACCGAAGACACCGCCGACATGACCATGGCGCTGATCCTGGCCGTGCCGCGCCGTCTGGTGAAGGGCGCCCGCGCTCTGCAGGACGGCAAGTTCGAGGGCTGGTCGCCGACCTGGATGCTGGGCCAGCGTATCTGGGGCAAGCGGCTGGGCATCATCGGCATGGGCCGCATCGGCCAGGCCGTCGCCCGCCGCGCCAAAGCCTTCGGCCTGTCGATCCACTATCACAACCGCAAGCGCGTGCACGAAAGCATCGAGCAGGAGTTGGAGGCGACCTATTGGGAAAGCCTCGACCAGATGCTGGCCCGCATGGACATCATCTCGGTGAACTGCCCGCATACGCCGGCCACCTTCCACCTGCTGTCGGCACGCCGGCTCGACCTGCTGCCGCCGCATGCCTATGTGGTCAACACCGCGCGCGGCGAGATCATCGACGAGAACGCCCTGGTGCGGAAGCTGCGCAAGGGCGAGATCGCCGGCGCCGGCCTCGACGTGTTCGAACATGAGCCGGCGGTGAATCCGAAACTCCTGGAACTGGATAACGTCATCCTGCTGCCGCATATGGGCTCGGCCACCCTGGAAGGCCGCATCGACATGGGCGAGAAGGTGCTGATCAACATCAAAACCTTTGCCGATGGCCATGCTCCGCCCGACCGGGTGATCCAGGGCCTGCTCTGATGCCCTTGAACGGCGTCCTGCCCCGGCCGGACGCCGTTTTGCTATGTACAAGGATGATCCGGCTGCCTAGTCTCAGCCCGTTCCTGCCGAATCCGCGATGACCCAGACGCCCTCCTACAGCCGCGCACCCGCCGACTTCCTCGACATGATCGCTGCCCATGGCCGCTATCTGCAGTCGCAGAACACGGCTGTCCGCGTGGGCAAGCAGCTGCGGCTCGATCATGTGGATTTCGGCGCCATCAAGCTGCAGAAGAAGCAGCTGCGCCAGGCGCATCTCACTTTCTGCGGCTTTTCCTGCGCCGACCTGCGCGAAAGCGATTTCACTGGCGGCGACCTGACCGGCGCCGATCTCTCGGCGGCCGACCTGACCAAGGCGATCTTTCACAAGGCCAATCTGAGCGGCGCCGACCTGAGCCGCGCGGTGCTGACCCAGACCGATTTCTCGGAAGCCCGCCTCGCGCCCCATGCCGGCCAGGACGGCAACCAGAATACCCGCCTCGGCGGCGCGGTGATGCATGGCACCAGCTTCGCCCGCGCCCAGCTTGTCGATGCCAATTTTGACAAGGCCAAGCTGGACAGCGCCGACTTCTCGTTTGCGCGGCTGGAGAATGTCAGCTTCAGGGGCGCCGATCTGCGCGGCGTGCAATTCGCGCTCGCCGATCTCGGCGACGGCATGGCCGAGGCGATTGCCGCCGCCGGCGGCCAGCTCGCCCCGCGGCTGCCGCCCGGCGGCCTGGAAGAGATCATCGCCCAACATGCGCTGTGGATCACCACCGATGGCAACAAGGGCATCCGTGCCGGCCTGCGCGGCGCCTATCTGGTCAATGCCAGCATGGTGGATGTGGATCTGAGCGGCGCCGATCTGAGCCTCGCCAACCTAGCCGGCGCCGACCTGACCGGCGCGCGGCTGATCTGCACCGATCTGCGCGGCACCAATCTCTCGCGCTGCCGCCTGACCGGTGCCGATTTCCGCGGCGCCCTGCTGGATGGCGCCCACGGCTTCATGCCAGCGGGGAGTCTGTAGGACTGCCTAGTCGCCAGCAACCAGCGACGTCATTTTCCATTGACCACCACGCAGCTCGAAGCTGGCTCTGTAATCGAGGGCATGCCGGATATTGCTGGCTGACACATAGCCAATCTTGCCGCTGGCCGACTGGACGTGGACATAGCTGCCCTCTGGCACCGACATATAGCCGGCAGGATCGAGAATGCGCACTATATCGTAATCAAGCTTTTCGATGATTGCAGCATCATTGCGGGTGGCGGCACGCAGCGTACTGCCCCGACGCACCACCACCGCATGCTCAAACTGATCGACCTGAGATGATGGAAATTCCGAGAACGTGTACGGTGCCGAAAAGGAACCATCGGCTTGGAATGACCCACCAAGTTTGAGCAGTCTCTCGAGTTCTCTCCAAATCGGGCTGTTCCGATTCTGTGGATTCCAATTCTCCCTGAACGCATCGACACCTTTGTCGCCTTCAAAAGCGTTGGCAAAATCAGAGGTCAGCACTCCGATCAATGCAGAAGCATCCCGACGCTTCACTATTGATTGCAACTGCCTCCTAAATTGAAGGAAGGAAGTATTTTTGTTTGCCTCATCTATGGGAGGCAAGCGTCTGCCGGTATTGTCCGCCGCATGGGCAGAATGAAACAGGCAGACAACGAGAAGTGTTACCCAGATCAGGCCACGAGCCGATGCTATTCGCGGCAGCGGCCCGGCCATTGCCCTACGCGATCGCTTTCAGTTCCTCGACGCCGGCGAGGTCGACCGAGACCAGGGTGGAGACGCCACGTTCGGCCATGGTGACGCCGAACAGGCGGTCCATGCGCGCCATGGTGATCGGATGGTGGGTGACCACCACGAAGCGCGTGCCCTCGCCCATATTCTGGGTCTGGCGCGCCATCGCTTCCATCAGGTTGCACAGCCGCTCGACATTGGCGTCGTCCAGCGGCGCGTCCACTTCGTCCAGCACGCAGATCGGTGCGGGGTTGGTGAGGAAGACGGCAAACAGCAGCGACAGCGCCGTCAGCGCCTGCTCGCCGCCCGAGAGCAGCGACATCACCTGCAGACGCTTGCCCGGCGGCGAGGCGTAGATTTCCAGGCCGGCCTGCAGCGGGTCATCACTCTCGACCAGCTGCAGATGCGCCTTGCCGCCGCCGAAGACCTCGACGAACAGCTTCTGGAAATGGCCATCCACCTTCTGGAAGGCTTCGAGCAGGCGCTCGCGGCCTTCCTTGTTGAGCGTGGTGATGCCCTGGCGCAGCTTCTCGATGGCGGTGACCAGATCGGTCTGCTCGGTGGACAACGCCGTGAGCTTCTCTTCCACCTCGTTGGCTTCCAACTCGGCGCGCAGGTTGACCGGGCCCATATTGTCGCGCTCCTTGCGGAGGCGTTCGAGCTGGTTTTCCACGCGCGGCAGTTCGGGGAAGTCTTCGCCCTCGTCCACATCGCCGGCCTTCAGCACCTGATCGAGCGTGCAGTCGAGCACCTCGCGCACGCGGATCGCCAACTCGTCCAGGCTGACGCGCTGATGCTCCAGGTCGCTTTCCGCCTTCACGCGGGCCTCGCGGCCGTAGCCGAGCAGCTGCTCGATCTCGCGGGCGGTCTTGGTTGCCAGCTGCTGCGCGGCTTCGGCATTGGCCAGATGGTCGGCGGCCTCGCGGCGCTCCACCTCGGCCAGGTCGATCTGCTCCTGCAGCGCGGCCTTGCGGCTGTCGAGTTCCAGCGGGATCAGTTCCAGGCGGGTCAGTTCGACTTCCGCCTCGCTGCGGCGTGCCGTGAGCTGGGCGATCTGCTGGCTGGCGCTGTCGTTGCGGGCAGCCGCATTGCGCAGCTCGACCACGATGGCTTCCAGGCGGCGAGCGCGGGCCTCGGCATCGCGGCGCAGTTGGTCCAGCGCGGCGCGCGCTTCGGCCAGGGCCTGACGCAGCGCATTCACCTCGTCGCGCGCGACGCTGATGAGCTGGCGCACCTCGTCTTCCGGTGGCAGCGCATCGAGCGCCACGCCATCGGCGGCGCGGGTCTCTTCGGCTTCCAGGATTTCCAGCTCGGTCTGCTGCTTCTGCTCGGCGATGGCGGCGAGCTGCGCCTGGCGCTCGGCTTCCTTGCGCACGCCCTCGGCCTGGCGGTCGCGCGCCTGACCCAGTTCGCGGTCGGCGCGGGCGATATCCTGGCTGGCTTGCTCGCGCGCCGTCTGGCGCTCGCGCTCGGCAGCGGTGATGCCCTGGGTGGCATGTTCGCGCGCGGTGTTGCGGTCGCGCTCGGCGGTCGCCACGCCATGATTGGCACGGTCGCGGGCGCCCTGACGCTCGCGCTCGGCCGCGGCCACGGCCTGGCTGGCGCGGTCGCGTGCTTCGGCGGCGGCGCGTTCGGCCGCCTGCACAATGCCTGAGGCCTGCTGGCGGGCTTCGTTGCGGCTCTGCTCGGCACCCTGCACGATGCCGGCCGCCTGCTGGCGCGCGGTGTTGCGTTCGGCTTCGGCGGCAGCAATCGCCTGGCGCGCGGCGCGCTCGGCAGCGGCGGCGGCTTCGGTGGCATGGCGTGCCGCTTCATAGGCGCGCTGGGCATCGCCGAGCTTGCCTTCCATCTCGCGCAGTTCCTCGCGCAGGTCGGCCAGGCGGTTGCGCTGCTCCAGCTTCACCGAGGCCGAAGTCGGCGCACCGGCCTTGACCGTGAAGCCGTCCCAGCGCCACAGCGCGCCCGAGCGGGTGACCAGACGCTGGCCCAGCCGCAGGTCGGCACGCAGACGGGCACCATCGGCATCATCGGCGACCAGGCCGATCTGGCTGAGGCGGCGCTGCAGGGCGGCCGGCCCGGTGACATGGCGCGACAGCGGCTCGGCACCCGCGGGCAGCCCCGGTGCATCGGTCAGCGGCGGCAGCGCATCCCAGTGCATCGGCGCATTGGGATCGGTGGCGGCGTTCAGTTCGTCGGCGAGCGCGGCGCCCAGCGCCTTTTCATAACCCGGCGCCACCTGAATCTGGTCGATCAGCGGCGCGAAGAGATTGCCTTCATCGACCTTCAGCAGCTTGGCCAGGCCGGCCTCTTCCGCCTTCAGGCGGGTCAACTCGCCCTGCACGCCCTGCCAGGCATCGCGGGCGGTCTGCTCGCTCTGCGCGACGGTGTTGCGCTCGGCTTCGGCGGCTTCCTGATGTCTGCGGGCGGCCGCGATCGTCTCGGCATGCTCGGCCTCGACGGCGTTCAGACCACTGCGCGCGGCTTCGATCTTCTGCGCATGCTCGCCTTCGACGGCGTTGAGGCCCGCGCGGGCGGCCTCGATCTTCTGCTCATGCTCGGCGCCGGCCTGGGCCAGCAGGCTGCGGGCGGCTTCGATCTTCTGTGCATGCTCGGCTTCGACGGCTTCGAGGGCGGCACGCGCCGCCTCGATCAGGCGGCCCTGCTCGGCCTCGACGGCCTCGTAGGCCTGACGCGCGGCCTCGATCTTCTGCGCATGATCGGCTTCAACGGCATCCAGCGCCGTGCGGGCGGTTTCGACCGCCACCTGCCGGGCCTCGACTTCGGCATTGACCGCCTCGGCCTCGGCCAGCGATTCCGTCTGCGCCTGCAGGCGGGCTTCCTCGTTGCCGAGTTCTTCCAGACGGCCCTTCAGGCGGGCCAGACGACGCTCGCCGTCCTCGATGGCCTGACGCAGGCGGGCGCGGCTGGCCTGTTCCTGGGCAGCGCGGTCGGACAATGTGTCCAGCTCGCCCTGATGCGCGGCGACCTTCGCCTCAGAGTCTGCAACAGCCGCTTCAGCCGCAGCCTGCGCATCCGTCTCGCCGGCGCGCTGGGCCTGCAAGTCGGCATCCTCGGCCGAGAGGCGAGCGACAGTCGCCTGGGCGTCTTCGGCCAGGGCGGTTTCGCGCGCGGCGTCGGCATTGATCTGGTCCAGACGCTGGCGCACCTGGTCGGCGGCCTCGCGGGCACGATCGGATTCCGCCTCCAGGCCTTCGCGCGCCACGGTCAAGCGATGCAGCTTGGCGCCGGCTTCGGCTTCGTGATGGCGCAGCGGCGGCAGCGCCTCGGCGGCGATGCGTTCGGCGCCATGGGCTTCGGAGACCTGCAGCGTGCGATCGGCCACCTCGCGCTCGGCGGCCTGCAAGGCCTGCTCGGCCTCGGCCAGCGCGTTCTTGAGGGCGGCATGCTTGAGATGGAACAGGATCGCCTCGGTGCGGCGGATCTGGCCGGCGATGTTGCGATAGCGGCTGGCCTGGCGCGCTTGTCTTTTCAAAGACTGCAGCTGGTTGTCGAGCTGGCCGATGACATCGACCACGCGTTCCAGATTTTGCTCGGCGGCCTTGAGCCGCAGCTCGGCCTCATGGCGGCGCGAATGCAGGCCCGAAATGCCAGCCGCCTCTTCCAGCAGCATGCGCCGGTCGGTCGGCTTAGCGTTGATGATGGCGCCGACGCGGCCCTGACTGACCATCGCCGGCGAGTTGGCGCCCGAGGCCAGATCGGCGAACAGCAGCTGCACGTCGCGCATGCGCACGTCGTTGCCGTTGATCTCGTAGTCGGACCCCTTCTCGCGCTCGATCTTGCGCGTGATCTCCACCGTCTCCATCTCGTTGAAGGCGGCGGGCGCGGTGCGCGTCTTGTTGTCGAGGGTGAGCGTGACTTCGGCGATATTGCGGGCCGGCCGGGTGGCCGTACCCGCAAAGATCATGTCGTCCATGCCCGTGCCGCGCATGCGCTTGGCCGAGTTTTCGCCCATCACCCAGCGCAGGGCTTCCACCAGATTGGACTTGCCGCAGCCGTTCGGACCGACAATGCCGGTCAGACCCGGATGGATCACGAAATCCGTCGGTTCGACGAAGGATTTGAAACCGGACAAGCGCAACTTGGTAAACTGCACGGGGACTCCCTTTCGATACTGTCGCGACTGGCGAAGTTTACTTCGCCAGCGCGTCGAGCTTCTTGCGCAACTCTTCGATCGTCGGCGCACCGGCTTCGGTCTTGCCATTGATGATGAGAGTCGGCGTCGAGTTGACGTTGAACTTCTGATTGCCTTCGAGGCGCGAATTCAGGATGTAGTCGCCCAGCGGCTTGTCGGCGAGGCAGGCTTCGAACTGCTCGGACGAGACGCCGCCCAGACGGCCGATCTGCACCAGCGCCGCTTTCGGATCGGTGGCGCCGGCCCACTGGCGCTGCTGCGCGAACAGCACGTTGAGGAAGGTGTAATACTTCTCCGGCCCGCCGCAGCGCGCCAGCACCGCGCCGGCATAAGCCATCTGGTCGAGCGGGAAGTCGCGGAAGATCAGCTTCGCCTTGCCGGTGTCGATATACTCGGTCTTCAGCGCCGGCAGCACCTCGGCATGGAAGCGCGCGCAATGCGGACAGGTGAGTGAGGCATATTCGATGATGGTGATCGGCGCTTCGGCCTTGCCGAGCATCATGTCCTGCAGACGCGGATTACCCGCCGGCGCTGCCGTCTGGGCCAGAGCCGTGGAACCAAAGAAACCCGCAATCACAAAAGACAGGGTCAGAACCAAACGCTGTATATATTTCATGGAGATACTCCGACCCCCTACATCTAGGGGGCATTCTATGTTGCACGATCCGGCCTGCAACCGGACTCTGCCTTTATCCACAAGAATCTGGCCGGCTCAAGGCAGCTCAGCGACTCGCACCAAGAAGTGATCGTCCAAGGTTCTCAAGGGCTTGGCGAAGCTCCTTGTCCTCGACTCCAACCAGCATTTTCTCCAGCCGGGCGCGCTCGTCAGCGGTGAGCGGCCGAGTCGTGCGCGCGGGCTTCAGATGCGACTCGGGCTGGCGGATCGGCATCTGCTTCAGCTTCAGGCGCTCGACGGCGCGATACCCGAAGTAGCCGTTGATCTTTTCGATGATCAACGGGCTCAGATGTTGCAACTCCAGTGCAAAGGCCGGGCTGACACCGATCTCCAGCGTGGCGGCGTGGCCGGCGCCGGAGGCGTAGCTCATGCGCTCAGGCTGGGTTTCGCTTTTCAGCAGCGGGCCGGCGATCTCGCCCCAGCGATGGATGATCTCGCCCAGCGCCGCGCCGCGGTTTTTCATAAGCGGCCGGGTCAGGCGGCCGAGCGACAGGCCAAGCGCCTTGGGCGCATTGGTGCGATGCGCGGGATTGCGCGCGGCAGGATCGGCTTTCTTCGACTCATCGGCCATGGCGGCAGTCTACGCCGCCGTCGCCGCGATTAGTAGCCGAGCGCCTCCGACAGCCGCTCGTAGCGCGGTCCGCGCAGCTGATAGACATAGGCCTGCCGCGTGCCCTGGCGGCTGCCATCGGCGAAATCCTGCACGGTGCCGCCGAACAGGTCGCGCCAGCCGCGGATGCCGGCCACGGCGCGGGTCAGGCGTGGCATGGCGGTGTCGCCCTCGGCGCGGTCCAGCGCCAGGATGGCCAGATCGGCAATGGTGGCGCCATAGATCGCACCGGCATTGGGTTCCTGGCCGAAGCGCGCCTTGTAAGCATCCATCCAGGCCACAACCTCGGTACTGGCGCCGCTGCGCTCGGGCAGCGCAATCGAAGACACGCTGTACAGGCCCTGGGTGCCGCCGCCGGGCGCCTGGGCCAGCAGATAATCATGCGTGGTGGAGGGCCCGAGGAAAGTAACGCTCCAGCCCATGGTCCGGGCCGTGGTCATCGGCAGGATGGTGTCGCGCAGCAGCGTCGCCAGCACGACGAGGTCGCAGCCAGCCGACTGCAGCCGCGTCATCGCCGCGGTGAAGTCGGTGTCGGTGGGGCGATGGGTGACGACAAGCCCGAGCGTCTGGCCATGTCTGGCCAACTGGTCGCGCAGCGCCTGCTGCACTTCCTCGCCGTAATCGGTGCTCTGGGCCAGCGCGCAGACCGCCTTCTTGCCCTGGGTCTCGACCATCCACTTCACGCCGGCGCGGATCTGGTCGTAATAGAGCGAGCCGGAAATCCAGGTCACGGCATCGGGTGCCTGCACCAGGTCGCGGCTGGCCGCCATCGGAAACAGATTGGCGATGCCGGCCTGCCGCAACTGCGGCAACACCGCCTGCACCTGCGCGGTGCCGAGCGAACCGACGAAGACCTGCACGCGATCATGCTTGATCAGTTTGTTGGCGGCCTGCACCGCGCGCGGCACCTGGAACTGGTGGTCCTCGACCACCAGGCGCAGCTTGCGGCCGCGGATGCCACCGGCGGCGTTGACCGCATCGAAGCGCAGGCGCATGGCGTTGACCACCGCATGGCCATAGGCCGCCGCCGGGCCGGACAGGTCGGTCAGGGTGCCGAGCACAATTTCATTGCGCTGGGGTTCGGCGGCCTGGACGCCGCCCGCCATCAACACCGCGATCAGGGCCGCCAGAATTCTGCTGCGCATGGCCTTCACTCCGCTGAAAAATCGGCGTCAAAATGGCGCAGCCGGCCACAACGCGCAAGCGCGAATGCGGCAGATGCGATGACAATCGTCCGTTTTCAATGTTACGGTCCGTCCATGCCCCAATCACGGCCAAAGTCCCGCGCCGCTGCGCCCGATCTCGCCGCCCTGCTGCTGCCCTGGTACGACCGCCATCACCGCAACCTGCCGTGGCGTAGCCCGCCAGGACAGCCGGCGATGGCCGCGTATCGCGTCTGGCTCAGCGAGATCATGCTGCAGCAGACCACGGTGCCCGCCGTGATCCCCTATTTCGCCAAATTCCTGCAGCGCTGGCCGAGCGTGCATGACCTTGCGGCAGCGCCGGTGGACGAGGTGATGGAGGCCTGGGCCGGCCTGGGCTATTACGCCCGTGCCCGCAACCTGCACAAATGCGCGCAGATGGTCAACACCACGCTCGGCGGCGTGTTCCCCGATACGGAAGAAGGATTGCTGGAACTGCCCGGCATCGGCGCCTATACCGCCGCCGCCATTGCCGCCATCGCCTTCGAACGGCCGGCAGCCGTGATGGACGGCAATATCGAACGCGTTCTGGCGCGGGTGTTCGCCGTCGAGACGCCGCTGCCGCAGGCCAAGCCCGAACTGCGCAAGCTGACGGCGCAGGTGACGCCGCAGACGCGGCCTGGCGATTTCGCGCAGGCCATGATGGATCTGGGCGCGACCGTGTGCACGCCGAAAAGCCCCGACTGCCTGCTCTGCCCGCTGCAGGTCATCTGCCAGGCGTTCAAACGCGGCATTGCCGCGACGCTGCCGCGCAAAGCACCAAAGGCGGAGCGCCCGGTCCGACACACCATCGCCTTCCTGCTGGAACGCGACGACGGCGCCGTGCTGCTGCGTCGACGACCGCCCGAGGGCCTGCTGGGCGGCATGCTGGAGGTGCCCAGCACACCGTGGCGCGATACGCCCTGGCCGCAAGTGGACGAAGCGCTGGACCATGCCCCGGCGGCGCTGGCCTGGCAGCCGGTGGCGGATGCCGCGGCCGAACACGGCTTCACGCATTTCACGCTGAAGATCGCGGCCCTGCATGGTCGCATCAATGCCAAGGCCGCCGCCAAGCTGGCGGGCGTGTGGCAGCCGCCACGCGAAGCGCAGCTGCCCACGGTGATGAAAAAGATGCTGGGCCTGCTGCCGCGCGAAACGCCCGGCGAAACGGTCAGATCGACGAAAAGTCGCCGTGGCGGCCAAGGCCGCTCTTGAAGCGCGCGGCCCCCGCTATCGCCTCTTCGGTCACGATCGGCAGGCCGCCCTCGGCCTCGTCATGCAAAGCGGCATCCAGCGACATATCCCACTGGCGGTAGCTGGAACTGCGGTCGGCCAGCATGCAGCCTTGCGGGAAGCGGCTGATCTCTTCGGCCAGCGCTTCCGCCGCCACCCGCGCCTGCCCCTTCGGCACCACGCGATTGGCCAGGCCGATGTTCAATGCTTCGTCAGCGCTCACGGCACGACCGGTGAGGATCATGTCGAGCGCGCGGCTGTGGCCGATCAGGCGCGGCAGACGCACCGTGCCGCCATCGATCAGCGGCACGCCCCAACGCCGGCAGAACACGCCGAAGGTTGAATCCTCTTCGGCCACGCGCAGGTCGCACCACAGGGCCAGCTCCAGTCCGCCGGCCACGGCGAAACCCGACACCGCCGCGATCACCGGCTTGGACATCATCAGCCGCGTCGGGCCCATCGGACCTTCGGATTCCGGCGAGACATCGTTGCGCTTGTCGCCATCGGCAACCGCCTTGAGGTCGGCGCCGGCGCAGAACGTGCCGCCCGCACCCCAGAGCACGGCAACCTTTGCCGTTTCATCGGCGTCGAAATCCTTGAAGGCCTGGCGCAGCGCATCGGCGGTGGGACGGTCGACCGCATTGCGCGCCTCGGGCCGGTCGAGGATCACGGTGGTGATCGCTCCCTTGCGTTCGACATGCACAGCCATGACATCCTCCCGGGATTTTCACTGATCCCGACAGGCTGACAGTGCAGGCGCGCCCCCGCAAGGCCCGGCAAATCCCTTTGGCCGTCTTGTCCTTACGGCAACGACGCTGCTACACACTGGCCATGACCTTCGACTGGCGGCGATCCCTCTGGCGCGGCACCGGGCATCTGATCGCACCGGCCGTACGCCTGTGGCTGCAACATCGCGCCCGCATCGGCAAGGAAGACCGTGCCCGCCTGCCCGAACGGCTGGGCATCGCCGGCCGACCGCGTCCGGCCGGACTGGTGGTCTGGTGCCATGGTGCCAGCGTGGGTGAAAGCCAGGCCCTGCTGCCGTTGCTGCAGCATCTGCACGAGCAGCGCCCTGATGTGACCTGGTTGCTGACCTCCGGCACCGTCACCTCGGCAGCCTTGGTCGAACGCCGCGCCGGACCCGGCGTGCTGCACCAGTTTCTGCCGGTCGATCTGCCGCGCGCCGTGGATGGTTTCCTCGATCACTGGAAACCGGACCTGGTGCTGTGGAGCGAGTCCGATTTCTGGCCGGGCATCCTGAACAGCCTGCGCCTGCGTCGCATCCCGACGCTGCTCATCAACGCCCGCATGTCGGAACGCTCCTGCCGGCGCTGGGCCGGCATGCCGGGTACCGCGCGCTGGCTGCTGCAGGGCTTTGCTGCGGTCTATGCGCAGACCGCGCAGGATGCCGAGCGCCTGCGCCGGCTGGGCATGACGGATGTGATCGAAGCCGGCAACCTGAAACATGCCGCGCCACCGCTGCCGGTCAATCCCGCGGACCTGGCTGCCTGGCGCCGGCAACTGGACCTGCGGCCGGTCTGGCTCGCCGCCAGCACCCATGCCGGCGAAGAAGCCCTGGTGGCCGAGGTGCATCGCCGACTGAAATTCCGCCACCCCGACCTGCTGACCCTGATCGTGCCGCGCCACCCCGAACGCGGAGCGGAGATCGCCGCGGAACTGGCAGCCGGCGGCCTGACCAGCGCCCTGCGCTCGCGCGATGAACGGCCCGATGCGGGAACCGAGCTCTATATCGCCGATACCCTGGGCGAACTGGGCCTGTGGTATCGCATCAGTGCGATCGTGGCGATGGGCGGCTCGCTGATCCCCCATGGCGGCCATAATCCGTTGGAGCCGGCGCGCCTGGGCTGCGCCGTGCTGTTCGGTCCGCACATGTTCAATTTCGCCGAAGTCAGCACCGGCCTGCTGCAGGCCGGCGGCGCCGTGCAGGTGGAGGATCTGGAAGACCTGGGGGCCCAGATAATCGCGCTGTTCGAAGACCAGAAGCGCCGCCGCACCCTGGCCGATGCCGGGCAGGCCTATGCTGCCGGACCGGCGGATATCATCGAACGCCTGTCAGCAGCGGTCCTGCAGCATCTGCCGCCGATCCGCTAACCCACGAAGGGCTTGGCGATATGCGCCACCTCTTCCATCGACGAGCCGAAATGCTGCGGCTTGCCCATATCGGTGATCTTCGCATAATTGGCGGCGAAATCCTCGACAGTGACCTTGGCATCGACGCCGAAGAACATACCCTGGGATTCCATGATCTGCATCTTGGCGTAGAACCCAGCGCCAGCCGAGATGATGTCGCCGGTGGCGGTGCAGGCTTCCGAGCAGAGATAGGCCACGGCCTGCGTCACATATTCGGGCTTGAGATGCGGCAGCAGTTGCGGCGGCAGCAGGGCTTCGGTCATGCGGGTGGCGGCAACCGGCGCAATGGTGTTGACCAGGATGCCGTATTTGGCGCCTTCCTGCTTCAGCGAGTTCATCAGGCCGACCACGCCCATCTTGGCGCCGGCATAATTCGACTGGCCGAAGTTGCCATACAGGCCGGAATTCGACGAAGTCATGACGATGCGGCCGTAATTCTGCTGCTGCATCACCGGCCAGGCCGCCTTGGTGACATAAGCCGAACCGAGGAAATGCACCTTCACGACGGTGTCGAAATCGGCCACATCCATCTTGGCAAAGGTCTTGTCGCGCAGGATGCCGGCATTGTTGACGACAATATCGACGCGCCCGAAGGCATCCATCGCGGTCTTGACGATATTCGCCGCCGCACCGGCTTCCGATACGCTGTCGTAATTCGCCACCGCCACGCCGCCGGCCGCGGTGATCTCGGCCACCACCTGGTCGGCCGCCTTGGCCGAAGCACCGGTGCCATCCACCCCGCCGCCCAGATCGTTCACCACCACCTTGGCGCCACGCGATGCCAGCAGCAGCGCATGGCTGCGGCCCAGACCGGCGCCCGCGCCGGTGACGATGGCGACGCGACCATTGAAATCGATGGCCATGGGAATCCTCCGTTTATGGGTTCTGAGTTCAGACTTTGTATTCGAGCAGCAGATCGCAAACTTCGCGCACGGCACCATGGCCGCCGGCGGCATCCGTGACGTAAGCCGCGGCCTTTTTCACCTGCGGCCGTGCATTGGCCACGGCAATTGGCAGGCCGACCGCGCCCATCACATCGAGATCGTTGACGTCGTCGGCGACATGGCAGACCTGGTCGAGGCCGATGCCGAGTTCGGCACAGATCGCCTGCAACCGAGGCAGCTTGTGCCGCACGCCCATATGACCGAAGCGGATTTTCAGACGGTCAATGCGGCGCTGGATCGAGGGCGTGTCGCTCATGGTGATGAGCGCCACCTCGATACCGGCCTCTTTCACCAGCAGGATGCCGAAGCCGTCCTGGACATGGTATTTTCGCAGCTCGGAGCCGTCATCGGCGTAATAAAGCCCGCCATCGGTGAGCGTGCCGTCGAGATCGAGCGACAGCAGTTTGATGGCCTTGAAGCGGGCAACCAGATCGGCGTCCAGCATGAAACTCTCCCCCTGGCCCGCGACAGCCTGCGGACCCGACTGCAAATAATCCGACAAGATTAGCGGGGAAGCCGGGGCCGACGCCAGCATCGGCGCCGCATCTGACGCAGCGTCAGGCGGCTCAGGGCGGCAGGGTACGGTTCATCTGCTGCTGGCGCTCGCGGCGCTGCTCGGCCTCCAGCGCCCGGCGACGCTGATCGAGCTGCAGGCGCTGGGTCTCGGTCTGGCGTTTGGCGCCCTCGGCATCACGGCGGCGCTGCATGGTATTGAGGCGGCGCTGGTCCTCGTTCATGTTGAACTGGCGCTGGCGGTCCTGGCGCGCGGCATCCTCCTGCCGGCTGCGCTGGGCATCCTGGAAACGCTGCTCACGCTCCAGCTCCATGCGGCGGGTTTCGGAGTCCATATGCTGGCGGTTCCACTCGGCCGGATCGCTGCTCTGGGCCAGCGCCAGTGGGATTGCCAGGCCATAGGCCAGCAACAGCCACCGGCAAAGACGCAGAATCATGGCCGGCGCTCGTTTTCAAAGCGCTGGCGCACCGCGCCGATTTCACGGGTGGGATCTTCGCGGCCGCGCAGCGGATCGACATCGGCGCCGCGCTCGGGACCGAGGCGGCGGTCTTCCTCGATCCCCAGACGACGGCGGGTCTCCTGCTGCTCCCCCAGCTCGCGCTGAAGAGTGAGGAAATCCTTCTCCTGATCATGGCGTTCGGGCTGCAGGCGGCGGTTTTCCGCCTCCACGCGCTGGCGGCTCCATTCGGTCGGATCCATCGTCTGCGTGGTCTGGGCAAACGACGGCGCAGCTGCGATCATAAAAGTCAGGGCATAAACCAGGCTGGTGCGCGACATGGCCGACTCCCGTGCTGGATCGGTTAATGCTCGCACCGGAATAGGGCGATTCTGCGCCTATTCACGGGCGATCAGCCCTATAAACGCTTTCAGCGGCGCTTTGGTTTCGACGGGCCCATATCGTCCAGCCAGAAGACGACATGGTCTTCCAGCTCGCCGGCTTCCTTTTCCGAGATGCAGCGGCCGGCCGCCGAAACGCCGGCCTGGTGCACGGTCTCGCGGCTGCCGCTTTTCAGCGGGTGCCACCAGGGCAGATCCTTGCCCTGGGCCACCAGCCGGTAGCCGCAGCTTTTCGGCAGCCAGTTCATCTTGGCCACCTTAGCCGGCGTGAGCTGGATGCAGTCGGGCACGATCTTCTTGCGCTTGGGATAGTTGCTGCACTGGCCCGTTGAACAGTTCAGCAGCTTGCAGGCCACATTGGTCTGTTCCAGATGGCCGGTATCCTCGTCTTCCAGACGGTAGAGGCAGCATTTGCCGCAGCCATCGCAGAGCGACTCCCATTCGGACTGGGTCATCTGGTCGAGGCGCTTGCGGCGCCAGAATGGCAGGGCACGGGACATGCGGGCAGTTTACGCCGGAAGCCGTCGTCCAGAAAGGCGTAAGCCCCAGCGGTATAACAGACCCTAGCGTTTGCCGGGCTGGCCGTTGTGCTGGCGGATGAAGGCCGTCACCCGGGGAGCGATTTCCTCGCGCCAGCGGCGGCCATTGAACACGCCATAATGGCCGACACCAGCCTGCAGATGGTGCTGGCGCCGGGTTTGCGGGATATTCGGACAGATATCATGGGCCGCCATGGTCTGGCCGACGCCGGAGATATCGTCCTTCTCGCCTTCCACGGTCAGCAGCGCGGTCTTGCGGATCGCGGTGCAATCCACCGGCCGGCCGCGATGGGTCATGGTGCCGCGTGGCAGCTGGTGCTCCTGGAACACCGCCTTCACGGTCTGCAGATAATATTCCGCCGGCAGGTCCATGACGGCGAGATATTCATCATAGAAATCGGTATGGGCCTTGGCGCTGTCGCCGTCGCCCTTGATCAGATGATGGAACAGCCGCACATGGGCGCCGACATGGCGATCCAGGTTCATGGTCATGAAACCGGTGAGCTGGATGAATCCCGGATAGACCTGCCGCATGAAACCGGCATGGGGAAAGGGCACATGATTGATCACACTGTGCTCGAACCACTCGATGGAATGTTCCTGCGCCAGGTCGTTCGGCGTGGTCGGGCTGATGCGGGTATCGATCGGCCCGCCCATCAGCGTCATCGACCGCGGCAGATTCGCGTCGTTGTCTTCCGACATCAGTGCAATCGCGGCCAGCACCGGCACCGAAGGCTGGCACACCGCCATGACATGGCTGCCCGGGCCAAGCGCGGCGAAGAATTTGCGCACGTAATCGATATAGTCGTCGAGATCGAAAGCGCCCTCGCTCAGCGGCACGTCGCGGGCATCGACCCAGTCGGTGATATAGACCTCGTGATGCGGCAGCATCGCTTCGACCGTGCCGCGCAGCAGCGTGGCGTAATGGCCCGACAGCGGCGCCACGATCAGCAGCTTCGGATCGTTACGGTCTTCGCAGCCCTCGCGGACGAAATGCTTCAGCCGGCAGAACGGCAGATCGAGCACGTATTCCTCGGTCACCGGACGCTCTTTGCCCTCCACCAGGGTGGAGGGCAGGCCGAAGGCCGGCTTCGGGTAACGGCGCGTGATATTGGTGAAGACTTCCAGGCCGGCGGCGAGCGTGCGCGCGGCCGGCGAATAGTTCACCGGCAGATAGGGCAGCTTCAGCGCCTTGGTCTGCGCTTCGGCCAAAACCCGGAAGGGCTGCAGGGCAGCCTGCTGGAATTCAAAGAGCTGGTAGAGCATAGGTCCCACCCTGATGCCGGAGCGCGGCGGAACTGAGGCGGCCGCACCACAAGACTCGGACAAAGCTGTTAGCGAACTGTGACCGACGAGATGTCACGCTGCGTTACATAGGGCAGCTTAACGGGATTCCTCAGGGTCCGCACAAAATTATTTTGCACTGCAACATATACGTGCATTCAATACAACCCGCTGATCGGGAACGATTTAAAGTTTGGCCTTGATGCGTTGGGCCATTTGATCCGGCGTTGCATCATGGCGGAAATGCGCCAGATATCGGCCCTGCCCGTCCATCAGATAGATGAAACCGGAATGATCGACGGAATAGCCCAGGCTCGAATCCTTGAGCTGGACCTTCTGGTAATAAACCCGATAGGCGCGCGCCACGGCGGCGATCTGCTCCGGCGTGCCGGTCAGGCCGACCAGACGTTCGTGGAAGGCCTGTACATACTCCTTCATCACCGGCGGCGTATCGCGCTCGGGGTCGACGGTGATCAGGATCGGCTGCACCTGCGCCCCCGCCGCGCCCAGTTCATCCATGGCGATGGCAATGGTCTGCAGGCCAGTGGGGCAGATATCGGGGCAGTTGGTGAAACCGAAATACACCAGCATCAGCTTGCCGACGAAATCCTTGTCCGAAACCGTCTTGCCGTCCTGGTCGGTGAGCGTGAACGGCCCGCCGATGGCGACCGGGCCACTGCCCGCGTCGTCGCCTCTGGGCGCGAACCACTGCAGGCCGAGGAAGCCCAGGAAGCCGATCACAACAATGGCAGCGACAATCAAGACGCCGCGCTGCAGGCCGCGTTTGGCAGCAGACATGATTACTTCCCCTTGCCGCCGAGGGCCGCAGCTGTCGTCTCGATGAAATCGGCCAGCGCCACATCGCGCTCGCTCAGCCCGTTGGCGTCATGCGTGGTCAGCGTGATCTCGACGCGGTTATAGACGTTGAACCATTCGGGATGGTGATCCAGCTTTTCGGCCATCAGCGCTACACGGCCCATGAAGCCGAAGGCGGCGTTGAAATCGGCGAAGAGGAACGTCTTCTTGATCGCATCGCGGCCGGGATCGTGGCTCCAGCTCGCAAAACGCTGCAATGCATCGCTGCGCGCGGCGCCTTCCAGTTTGCGGATTGCCATGTCATCCTCCTGCCGCCTGTGATCAGGCGGTCTGGCGCGCAAGCTAGCGCGCGCCCCGGCCTGCTTCAACCGCCGTCCAGCCGCTTGAGACGATCCGCCGCATGAGCCAGATACCGTCTGCCCCCGCCAGTTCGCACCCGCGCGCCGAGAGCCTCGCGCCCAGCCTGGACGATATCGCCGCCATCGGCGAAGCCGAATTGAAACGGCTGCGTCCCGCGCTGGCCCGCTATATCGATGGCGTGCCGATCCAGGTGGTGGATTTCCCCGATGACGACACCCTGACCGAAATGGCCTGCGATACGCCCTTCGACCTGCTGGGCCTGTACAGCGGCGGCAGCGTTCTGGCCGAGGATCGCGGCGAGACCGGTACGCTGCCGGCGATGATCTTCCTCTATCGCCGGCCGCTGCTGGATTACTGGTGCGAGACCGGCGAGGCGCTGAGAGATGTCGTGCGCCATGTGCTGATCCACGAGATCGGCCACCATGTCGGCCTGTCGGACGACGACATGCATGCCATCGAGGACAGCATCGTCTGAACGGTCAGTCGGCCGCCATCTGCACGGCATCCCGCCGCGGCAGGCGGAAGGCCACACGGGTGCCATGGCCGGGCTTGGAGGCGATCGCCAGCGGCGCGCCATGCAGTTCGGCCAGACGATTGGCCAGCGCCAGCCCCAGCCCTGTGCCACGCTCGCTTTGCGCCACCATGCCGCTGACCTGACCGAAAGGCGTCATCGCCACCTGCACCTGCGACTGGGTCATGCCGGGCCCATCATCACTGATGGTGAACCGCACGACCTTGTCCTCGGCCGTAGCCTCGACCCGCACATCGCCACCCGAGGGGGTGAACTTCAAGGCATTCGAGAGCAGATTGACCAGGGTCTGCTTGATGGCGCGGGCATCGCCCATCACCATGGGCAAGGTTTCGTCCACGGTAACATCCACGGTCGTGCCGCGCATCTGCGCCAGGCCGGAAACCAGCACCAGGCTGGCACGCACCAGCTCGTGCGGCGACAGGGCTTCGTGATGCAGCTCCATGCGACCGGCTTCGATCTTGGAAAGATCCAGCACATCGTTGATCAGCGACAGCAGATGCTGGCCGCTTTCACGGATGTCGCGGGCATATTCGGCATATTTGTGGTGGCCGAGCGGACCGAAGACCTGGCGCTCCAGCACCTCGCCGAAACCGATCACGGCATTCAGCGGCGTGCGCAGCTCATGGCTGACATGGGCAACGAAGTCGGTTTTGACCCGCGCCGCCTGCTCAGCCCGCATCTGGGCTTCCGCCGTGCGATGCAGCGCCTGCTCCAGCCTAGTCGCCTGCAGTTCGGCGGCATGCCGGCCCAGATAGGCGATGCGGCGCTGGCGCTCATAAACATAATTGGAGAAGAATCCGATTGCGAAGGCGGTGGCCATCATCACCTGGTAGACGGTGAATTCCAGTGGCGTGCCGAGCTGAAGGGCGACATAGGTAATGTCGAGCACTGCAATGACGGTGGCGACAACGGTTGCCGCGCGCAAAGTGCCGAGCCGCAGCACGACGAAGATGCCAATGATGACCAGAATGACGCAATCGAGATAGAGCGGGAGCAGCACCGGCGGCGTCAGCGCGACGATGCCGACGAAACCGAAACCGACCGCCAGCGCGCCGATCTGCATGATCAGCTGATGCCGCGGCAGCACGCGCGGATCGTAGGTGGCGACGATACCCGCCAGCAGAACCAGAACCGAGATGGCGCGGATGATACTCATCGTCATCGCCGCCGGCGCAAACAACCAGTCGGTGACGCCGAAACTGGTAAACAATCCAGCCGCCAGGCCCAGCGCATAACGCGCGTAGATCAGCGTGCTAGGCGCTTCGGCCTGCTGGAATTCCTGCTCCAGGGCCGGATCTGCGAATGCGGAATCGTACCAGTGCAGGGTGGCGGAGGGAGCGGACAAAGGCGGCAACGGGCTCATGACAACAATCCCGTCAGGCTAGGCATAGCGCTATGCCGCCGCAACCGGGTTTCGGCATGACCCGGCGCATTCAACCTCTGCGGCGCATCGCAGGCCCTCAGCTAAGCCGGCAGTATCAGCCCGCCGTGAGCAGCCGTTCGACGAAAGTCGGAACCAGGCTGGTGGCCGGGCCGAAGATTTTCTCGGCAAACAGCGAGGCACCATCGGAGGGATCGAGATTGAGTTCCACCGTATGGGCGCGGCGAGCGCGACGGACCTCGGCCACAAAACCGGCCGCAGGATAGACTTGACCTGACGTGCCGATGGACAGGAACAGGTCGCAGGCATCGAGCGCCCTGTAAATCTCGTCCATATGCAGCGGCATCTCGCCGAACCAGACTACATGAGGCCGCAGGCGCCCGGTGGTGGCACAGGCCGGACAGGTGGCGGCCAGATCGAGATCGTCGCGCCAGGGCATGATATTCTCGCAGGCCTCGCAGCGGATTTTCAGCAGCTCGCCATGCATGTGCAGCAGCTTTGTCGATCCCGCCCGTTCATGCAGGTCGTCGACATTCTGCGTCACCAGCAGCAGATCGCCATCGAAGCGGCGCTCCAGCTCGGCCAGCGCCACATGGGCGACATTGGGCGTGGCCTCCAGCAGGTTTTTGCGCCGGGCATTGTAGAAGTCATGCACCAGCACCGGATTGCGCGCGAAGCCCTCCGGCGTCGCCACATCCTGCAGGTCGTATTTGGTCCACAGACCGTCCTTGTCGCGGAAAGTGCCGAGGCCGGACTCCGCCGAGATGCCGGCGCCGGTCAACACGACGATGGAACGGAAGCGCGTCTGCGTCACCGGCCGCGGCTACTCGCCATGGCCATAGGCGGCAACTTCCTGACGCTCCCAATGCTCGGCTTCGTCGGCCATCCAGTCATGCTCCTCATCGTCTGCCTCGCCGCCATCGACGCGATAGACATGCTCGGGCGTATAGATCGCGCCCGAGGAGGACAGGAAGCTGGAATACAGCACGAAGCGGTCGACATAGCAGACTGGCGCTGAATACAGCGCGTGATGGCTGAGGAAAGCGCCCACGCGGTCGAACGGTGCGTTGTTCAGGCGCGCCAGCGTTACATGCGGCATAAACTTGCGGCGATCCGGCGGCAGGCCGGCGCGCAGCACGGCATTGTCCACCTTGTCCTGCAGGCGGTTCAGTGTGGCATTGGGACGTACGCCGGCCCAGAGCGAATTGGCCTTGCGCTTGTCGCCGAAGGTGCCGACGCCGAACAGCTCGAGATCGAAGCTGGGCACGATAATGCCCGACAGCTCTTCGCCGATGGCGCGCGCCGTGCGGCCATCAACCTCGCCGATAAACCGCAGGGTGAGATGAAACTGGTCGGGATTGGCCCAGCGCGCACCGGGCACGCCGGCACAAAGGGCGGCAAGAGACCGACGGACGTCGTCGGGGAAGCGTAAGGCAACGAACAAGCGGATCATGGGGAAAGCCCTCCGCTGGAACGGGCGCTATGGCCCAGAGCAAACGCCGGTGGTCAGGCGCTCGGGTTCGGTTGATCGCGATGGATCGCCTCGATGCCGTCCAGAACCTCCTTGGAAAGTGTCACGCCAATACTGTCGATATCGATCTTGAGCTGTTCCAGCGACGTTGCGCCGATGATGTTGCTGGTGACGAAAGGCCGGGTGTTCACGAAGGCCAGCGCCATCTGCGAAGGATCGAGGCCATACTGCTTGGCCAGGGCCACATAGCGTTCGGTGGCGCGGTCGACCTGCGGATTGCTGTAGCGGGTGAAACGCGTGAACAGGGCCAGGCGGCTGCCAGGCGGCCGGGCGCCGCCCAGATACTTGCCGCTCAACACACCCATGGCGAGCGGCGAATAAGCCAGCAGTCCGACCTCTTCCATCTGCGTCACTTCGGACAGTGCGCTTTCGTACCAGCGATTCAGCAGGTTGTAGGGGTTCTGGATCGAGACGATGCGCGGCCGCGCGGCGCTGGCCGCAGCGTCGCTCACATGGCGCATCACGCCCCAGGCGGTTTCGTTCGACACGCCGAAGGTACGGATCTTGCCGGCCTTCACCAGCTCGCCCATCGCATCCAGCGTCTCGGCGATGGCGATCGACTCTTCGCTGTTCCACGGATATTCGGCGCGGCCGAAATTGGCGGTCAGACGATCGGTCCAATGGGACTGGTAGAGATCGATATAATCGGTCTGCAGCCGCTTCAGGCTCTTGTCGACCGCCTCGAAAATCTGCTTGCGGCTCAGGTTCGGCGGCTGCTTGTCATCACGCAGCCAGGTGAAATCGCCGCGCGGGCCGCCACCGCGACCGGCCACCTTGGTGGCCAGCACCACCTTGTCGCGATTGCCGCGCGCCTTCAGCCAGGTGCCGATATAGCTTTCAGTGCGGCCCTGCGTCTCGGCGCGGGGCGGCACCGGATACATTTCGGCGGCGTCGATGAAATTGATGCCGCGCTCCAGCGCGTAATCCAGCTGGGCGTGGGCGTCGGCTTCGGTGTTCTGCTCGCCCCAGGTCATGGTACCCAGGCAAATCAGGCTCACCTGAATGTCGGTGCGGCCTAAGCGACGGAACTCCATGACAAAACTCCCGAAACAGCGAAACAGGCCGGCTGTTTTGCCGGCAGCCCATATTGTCGGCAGGACTCGGCCATTTCAACAACGAATTGAGGTCAACGTCCCAGGAACCGCAAAATGTGGGGCATGGTGCGCTCGACAATCACGGCGACGCCCTCACGGGTCGGATGGATGCCGTCGCTCAGATTCAGCTTCGCCTCGCCGGCCACGCCATCGAGGAAAAACGGATAGAGCGGCAGCCCGTGCTTTTGTGACAGATCCGGGTAGATGGCGTTGAACTTGCGGCCATAATCCGCACCCAGATTGGGCGCCGCCAGCATGCCGGCCAGCAGCACCGGCAGATTGGCCTGTTTCAGCCTGACCACGATGCCGTCCAGATTGCTCCGCGCCTGCTCGGGCGCCAGGCCCCGCAGCATGTCGTTGGCGCCCAGTTCGACCAGCACATGGGTCGGTTTCTCGGCCAGCGCCCAGTCGAGCCGCGCCAGGGCCGCAGCCGTGGTATCGCCGGAAACGCCGGCATTCAGCACCGTGACATCGGCAATGCCACGCGCCTTCAGGGCCTTGTCGAGCTGTGCGGGGTAGGAGGCGTCGGGCGGCAGGTTATAGCCCGCCACCAGGCTGTCGCCGAAGACCAGCAGACGGGCCGGCGCGGCCTGGGCCCCGATCGAGGCAGCGCACATCAGCGTGACCAGCATCACCGCCAGCAGGCCAGCAACATTGCGGCAGCGCCGGAAAAGCCCATATCTTTCGTGTAACTTCACGATCTGCCTTCCTGACTTTAAGGACCGAACCCTGATGGCGTCACCCAGCGCGACCCCGCCCGCAGCCGAGCGTGAGATAGTCGTTCGCCTGAACGATGTGAAGCTCACTCTCGCCAGCACGGCCGGGCCGGTCAATATCCTGCGCGGCATCGATCTGGCGGTACAGGCCGGCGAGCGTATCGGCATTGTCGGCCCCTCGGGCTCGGGCAAGTCCACCCTGCTGGCCGTGCTGGCCGGCCTGGAGCGGGTGAGCGGCGGCACGGTGCATGTCGCCGGCGCCGACCTGAACGGCCTGAACGAGGACAAGCTGGCGCTGTGGCGCCGCAACCGCGTCGGCATCGTGTTCCAGAGTTTCCATTTGATCCCGACCATGACCGCCATCGAGAATGTGGCCGTGCCACTGGAACTGGCCGGCCTGCGCGATGCCACCGACCGCGCCCGCGCTGCCCTGGCGCAGGTGGGCCTGGGCCATCGCGAGACCCATTATCCGGCCCAGCTTTCGGGCGGCGAGCAGCAGCGCGTGGCGCTCGCCCGCGCCGTCGCCCCGCGCCCAGCCCTGCTGCTGGCCGACGAACCGACCGGCAATCTGGACGGCAGCACCGGCCATGCCATCATCGACCTGATGTTCGGCGAGGCCGCGCGCCTGCAATCCACGCTGATCCTGATCACCCATGATGAAACCCTGGCCGCGCTCTGCGACCGGGTGGTGCGGATCGAGGATGGCCGCGTCAAAAGCATTGCGCCCGGCACCGGGCGGGTCGTGCAGACCCAGGCGGCCGACTGATGCTGTCGCTGCGTTTTGCCTTGCGTGAACTGCGCGGCGGCCTGCGCGGCTTCCGCCTGTTCGTGGCCTGTCTCAGCCTTGGCGTCGCGGTGATCGCCGGCATCGGCACGCTGTCATCTTCCATCGTCACCGGCCTGGAACGCGACGGCCGCAGCCTGCTGGGCGGCGATCTGGAATTCCGCCTGACCCATCGCGGCGCCACGCCCGAGGAGCGCGACTTCCTGCAACGCCAGGGTGGCGTGTCCGAAACCGCGCAGATGCGCGCGATGGCGCATAGCCTGCGCAGCGACCAGCGCACCCTGATCGAGCTAAAGGCTGCCGATGCCGCCTATCCGCTCTATGGCAGCATCGAGCTTGAACAGCCCGGCAAACTTGAAACTCTGCTGGCCGCGCAGAACGGCCTGCCCGGGGCCGCCGTCGATCCGCAGGCGCTGATCCGGCTCGACGCGCAGGTCGGCGACCGCCTGACCATTGGCGAGCAGACCTTTGAAATCCGCGCGGTGATCGCGCGCGAACCCGACCGCGCCACGGAAGGCCTGACACTGGGCCCGCGCGTGCTGATCGGGCTTGAAGCACTGGACGCCACCAAGCTGGTGCAGCCCGGCACGCTGGCCTACTGGCATTACCGCGTGAAGCTGCGGCCCGAGCTGAGTGCACTGCAGGTGCAGGAGGTGGCGCAGAAAGACTATGCCGCGTCAGGCTGGCGCATCCGCGACTGGAAGGAAGGCAGCCCCGGCGTGCGCCGCTTCCTCGATCGCGCCTCGCTGTTCCTGGTGCTGGTCGGCCTCACCGCGCTGCTGATCGGTGGCGTCGGCGTCGCCAATGCCGTGCATGCCCATCTGGACGGCAAGACACCCACCATTGCGACGTTAAAATCCCTGGGGGCAACCACGGGCCTGATCTTCCGCGTCTACCTCTGGCAGACGCTGCTGTTGGCGGCCTTCGGCATCCTGCTCGGCCTGATCTTCGGCGCCGCGATTCCGAACCTGGCGGCCAGTGCGCTGGCCGAAATCCTGCCCCTGCCCCTGGTGGCTGGCCTGTACTGGCAGCCGCTGGCCATGGCCGCCACCTACGGCCTGCTGGTGGCGCTGGCCTTCACCATCTGGCCGCTGGCGCGTGCCGCCGATATCCGCCCGGCCGCGCTCTATCGCGACCTGGTGGCGCCGGGCGGCCGCTGGCCGCGCCCGGTCTATGTCGTCACCACGCTGGTCCTGTTTGTCGCCCTGGCGGCGCTGGCCGTGCTGGGCGCCGAGGAACGCCGCTTCGCGCTGGCCTTTGTGGTCAGCGCCATGATCGCCTTCGTGCTGTTCCGCCTGATCGCCAGCGGCGTGGCTGCCGTTGCCAAGCGTGTCCGGCCGCCGCGCGCCGTGCGGCTGAAACTCGCACTGGCCAGCCTGCATCGCCCCGGTGCGGCGACGGCGGCGCTGCTGCTGTCGCTGGGCGTGTCGCTCACGCTGCTTGTGGCGATCGCCCTGGTGGAGAGCAACCTGCATGCGCAGGTGGAAGACCGCCTGCCCGACGAAGCGCCGGCCTTCTTCTTTGTCGATATCCAGCCCGGCCAGATGGACGACTTCCGCGCCACCGTGAATGCGACGCCGGGCGCGCGCGACCTGGAAACCGTGCCCAATCTGCGCGGCCGCATCAGCGCCGTGAAGGGCGTACCGGCCGAACAGGTGGAGGTTTCGGCCGAACAGCGCTGGGTGCTGCAGGGCGACCGCGGCCTGACCTATGCGCGCGACCTGCCCGCCGGCTCGACCTTGCTGCAGGGCCAGTGGTGGAAGCCCGACTATGACGGTCCGCCGCTGATCTCCATCGAGGAAAAAGCCGCGCAGGGCTTGAATGTCGGCCTCGGCGACAAGCTGACTGTGAATGTGCTGGGCCGTGACATCGAGGCCGAGGTCGCCAGCATCCGCCGGCTCGACTGGAGTTCCTTCGGCATCAACTTCGTGCTGGTCTTCTCGCCCGGCCTGCTGGAACGTGCGCCGCATACCTTCCTCGCCACCGTGAAGGCGCCGGCCGCCGCCGAGACCGCGCTGTTCCGTGCCGTCACCCAGCGCTTCCCCGGCATCTCCGTGGTGCGCATGAAAGACGTGCTGACCGAGTTGAACGCCATCGTGCAGAAGCTGGGCAGCGCTGTGCGCGCCGCCGCCGGCGTCACCCTGATCGCCGGTCTGATCGTGCTGGCCGGTGCACTGGCAGCGGAACACCGCCGCCGCCTGAAGGAGGGCGCGATCCTCAAGGCATTGGGCGCCACACGGCGCGACATCATCACCGCGCATCTGATCGAATACGGCAGTGTCGGCCTGATCGGCGCCCTGCTGGCGTTCGGGCTGGGCTGGCTCGCCGCCTGGGCCATGGTGACATTGATGATGAATGCCACCTTCGTCTTCGCGCCCGGCGTGGCCGCCGCAACCGCCCTGGGCGGCGTCGCCGCCACCCTGGTGCTGGGTCTGGCCGGGGCCTGGCAGGCGCTGGCCGCCAAACCCGCCCCCCTGCTGCGAACGGCCTGATACAGCCGGATAATCCGCCGGCCTGAGAATATTGCGTTAACGCTTCCGTGCCAGACTTTCCCGGCAATCCGCAAAGGGGAAATTCTGTGGCTGGCGTTCCTGATCGCAAAAACGTTTCCGGCGGCCTGTATCAGGGCCACTGGAGCCAGACTCGCACCCTGATCGAGTCCCTGATCGAGAAGGGCGAAACCGACCTGTCGCGTCTGGTGACCGCCACCCGGCAGATCGGCTCGACCGAGGCCGCCCTCGCCATGCTGCAGCGGTTCGGTTACCGCATCGCAGGGACCAATGCCGTGGGGCAGGTGCAGGACCAGCAGCTGTCGCTCAACCTGTTCGATATCCAGAAATTCTGGCACATGTTCCGCGCCATGCCTGAAGGCACCAGCGATATCCTGGAGCTGGGCAGCGGTTACGGCGCCAATCTCTTCACCCTGTGGCTGACCGGCGCACCGGCCGATGCGACGTACCACGGACTGGAATACACCTCGGCCGGCCGCGACTGCGCCGACCGTCTGGCCAGCTTTGCGCCGAAGATGAAGTTCCGCTCGGCCAGCTTCGACTTCTATACCGATACGCTTGCCGAATTCGCCAGCAGCAAAAAGCTGTTCGTCTTCACCTGCCTCGCCATCGAACAGATCACCTATATCCCGACGTCGTTCTTCGACAACCTGTTGGCCCTGCCAAATCTCGGCTCGGTGCTGCATATCGAGCCGATCGGCTGGCAGTATCCCCTGCCGCCGGATGCCGATGCGAAAGCAACGGAGATCGACCAGCTGATGCGCAAGTCGGTGTCCCAGAAGGGTTACAACCAGAATCTGGTGGCGGAACTGCATGCCCTGGCCAAGGCCGGCCGCATCGTCATCGAGGAAGAGGCCGTTCATTTCGGCGCCTTCCGGCCCGACCTGCCGCTCACCGCCATCCGCTGGCGCCCGGCCCGTTAATCAGGGCCAACATCCATGCCGGTGACCGGCTGCGTTTGCCGGGAGGCGAACGCGGCAGCGCTCTGTGCCGTTAACCTCTCCGAAAGCAGAAAGCGCGATTATTCTCATCATATTTGAGAATGCCCGCAGGTTTGACCATGGCCCATCGCAATCGCATCTGGGACGAATTCATGAGGAGCAAGGCCATTGGCGTCGATGCCAAGCCGCTCATTCGCCCCACCGATCGCGTCTTCACCATGGGCAGCTGCTTTGCCAACGAAATCCGGCATGCCCTGGAAAAGCGCAACTTCACGATTTATCCGGCAACCAATCCGCAGTTCCATAAGCATGTCTCGCCTGCTTCCCATGAGCCAACCGGCCATTGGGGTGACTATGACGAACGCGTGCACTGGCAGTTCTACACCACCTTCTCGATGCTGCAGGAATTCGAGAAGGCTTTCGGCCTGTGGCAGCACGATCCCTCAGAAGTCTGGGCCGCTGTGCAGAAGACGAGCGACGGCCAGCGGAATCCGATCTTCCAGGAGCCGTTCAAGCGCCGGCTTTTCGCCCACAGCCTCGAAGACATCCTGGCGCTGCGCAAGCTGATGGAAGATGCCCTGCGTGAAGGCATCATGACCGCCGACGTGATGGTGCTGACCATGGGCCTGACGGAGGTCTGGCGTTCGCCGACCGGACGTTACGTCTGCGAAGCGCCGACCAAGCTGCGTTCGAAGGATTTCTTCGGCTGCAAGGCCTTTGGGACCACCTACGAGCAGAATCTGAAGAATATGCGGAAGCTCTGCACGCTATATTTCAACGCCTTCCCCAATCGCAACATCTTCCTGACGGTGTCGCCGATTGCCCTGCACCGCACCTTCACGCCACTCGATATCGCCATTGCCAATTCGGAGAGCAAGGCGATCCTGCGCGCCGTCGCCGCCCAGATCGTCCGCGACTTCCCGAATGTCCATTATTTCCCGTCCTTCGAACTGTGCCAGTACGACCCCCAGGCCTTCCACGAAGACGGCCGCCATGTGCTGCCGGCCAAGGTGGAAAGCATCATGTCGCAGTTCATGGAAGCCTTCCTGGCACCGGCAGACGCGGCGACGCAGAGCGCCCCCGCATCCTGATCCACCGCAGCCCTCAGCGCAGGAAAAGCTGGTTGCGGTAGAGGAAGTCTGCCGTCGGCGCGGAAGCCACCGGCAGATTCTTTACGGCCAGACGCTCGCGGCCAGACGCCAGGTCGCTATAGGGCAGCAGCGTATAAAGCACCTGGAACAGCATGCGATTGCGTGACTTCGGCGGCATGCCCTTATGCAGGCCGTAGGTATTCACCAGGAAGGTCGATCCTGCCGGGCCGACAAAATGCTCGAACCGGTTTGCGAAGACCTTTTCCAGATAGGCCGCATGGTTGCGCTGGCCGCCGGCGAAGAACTGCATCGGATTATGCCCGTCAGTCGTCGACATCCGGTACAGCTGCTCGAAACCGTCCGGCCGATGCGAACCGGGCAGGTAGACATGCGGACCGGAATCTTCGTCGACATCGCTCAGGTAAAGGAACAGCTTGCAGAAACGGAAGCAGTCCTTGTCGCGATGCAGAATCTGCGGACTGCCCGCCGCCTGACGCCCCGCATAGGAATGCCAGGCCATATAGGCATCGATGATCGGCTCAAAGCCCAGATAGGCCCGCACCACCGACAGGATCGCTGGATCGTTGGCGATATCGATCAGATGCGGGCAATGCAGCACATCGGTGACATCATGTTCGCCCAGGAACGCCAGCGGCGGCGGTTCCAGAGCCTGTCCGGTTCCCATCGCCTTATGGGCTTCATCCTGGAATTCGACCGGACGGCTCAGCAGGTAATCGCGGATCGCGGATAGCTTGTCCGCTTCGACCTTGACGCCAAACTGCAGCCGGCCCTGCTGAATGAATTCGCCGGCGTCACCACCGGGCGGTGACACGGCTGGCGCCAGATCGGGAAAGGTGTTGCGCAGATCGGCAACAATCGTGTCGGCCGTCTGGCTCATCAGCGCGGGGGCGGAGGCCACGATCGGGCGCAGTCTGCGGATCGTGCCGCGGAACACGCGATCGATCTGCCCGGGGGAAAACTGCGCTGACGATGCCGTCGGTTCCATATGAACGAACTCTTTCTGACCTGGCGAAACACCAGAATCATAAACGCAGAGCCGCGCAATTGGAAAACATTATCGGCCGGACGAAGGTTACGCGCGCACCAGCACCAAACGTGCGATCAGGCCGCAGAGACCGGACAGGCCGACAATCACCGCCATCGGCAGTGCCGTACCGTTATTCAGGGCGCCGACCAGCCCGCTGGTGACGGCGCCGCTGAGGAACTGCAGCGTCCCCATCAGCGCCGCGGCCGTACCGGCCCGGCGCGCCTCGCCGGCCATCGCGCTGGCCGCCGCATTGGGCAATACGGCGCCCAGACTGGCGATATAAACGAACAGCGGCAGCCACAGGCCGAAGATGCCGCCGATCTGGAAATAGGTCATGGCCAGCAGCACCAGGCCCGATGCCGCCATGATGCAGACCCCGACGATCAGCACCTCGTCGAGGGTGAAGCGGCGCAGCAGGCTGCGGTTGACCTGCGAGAAGCCGATGATGCCCACGGCGTTGATGCCGAAGATCCAGCCATAGGTTTGCGGCGAAACGTGAAACAGGTCGATGAAAATGAAGGGTGAACCGGCGATATAGGCGAACAGACCACCCATGCCCAGACTCGATGCGAGCGTGTAGCCCATGAAGCGGCGCTGGCCCAGCAGTTCGCCGTAATTGCGCAGCGCCGAACCGATGGTCAGGCGCGCTTCGGGATGCGCCACATGAGTCTCCGGCAGCCACAGCCGGCCAGCCAGCATCACCACGGCGGCAAAGATCGCCAGGAACCAGAAGATCGCATGCCAGTCGAACCAGACCAGCACATAGCCGCCGAGCAGTGGCGCCAGGATCGGGGCGACGCCCATCACCAGCATCAGCAGCGACATGACGCGAGCGCCTTCCCGCGGTTCGAACAGGTCGCGCACCATGGCGCGCGAGATGACCAGGCCGGCGCAGGAGCCGAAGGCCTGGACGAAACGTGCCGCGATCAACGCATCGATATTGGGCGCCAGCGCGCAGGCGACGGAGGCGCCGATATAGAGCAGGTTGCCGATCACCAGCGGCGCGCGGCGGCCGAAACGATCACTGATCGGGCCGTAGAAAAGCTGGCCGATGGCGAGGCCGAGGAAAAACAGCGACAGCGTCTGCTGGACCCGGCCGGCATCGGTGGCCAGCGCCCGCTCCAGCGCCGGCAGGCCGGGCAGATACATGTCCACCGCCAGCGGCGTGAAGGCGCTCAGCGCCCCCAGAATGAGGGTCAGGCGCCACAGGCCCCCGGGACTATGGGGCTGGATGCGGATCGAATCGGCCATGGAAATCTCTGCAAAGCGGCGGTTTTCCGCCGATGGATCTTGGAAGAACGTCTGGGGGACCCCAGTCATACGGCATCCGAGACAGGCTGACGAGGGCGGCAATCACACCACCGGCGGGGGCCGGCGGCCGCTTTGGCTAGGGGTGGGGTAAGAATGGACGATTTATGAATGACTTATATGAGAATTTTATGCGGAGGTTATGCTTGAAATCCGCTCTGGCGCTGACAATATGCTCAACACAACCATTGTCTGAGGAGGCACACCTATGTCGACGCCGTTCAACCAGCCCCGTTATGGCTACGGCGCCACCACTATTGACCGTGCGGTGGTCGATGAGGCCCTGCGCAGCTACATGCTGCGGGTCTACAATTACATGGGTTCCGGTCTGGCGCTGAGCGCCATCGTGGCCCTGGTGGTGTCGCAATCCCCTGCCCTGATGAGCACCCTGTTCTCAGGCGGCCTCGCCTTCGTGGTGATGCTCGCCCCGCTGGGCTTGCTGCTGGTGATGAGCTTCGGCGCCAACAAGCTGTCGGCTGGCGCCGTGCAGGGCCTGTACTGGGCCTTCACCGCCGCGATGGGCCTGTCGCTGTCGACCATCTTCATGGTCTACACCGGCACCTCGATCCTGCGCATCTTCTTCATCACCGCCGCGATGTTCGGCGCGATGAGCCTGTGGGGTTACACGACCAAGCGCGACCTGACCGGCATGGGCACGTTCCTGTTCATGGGCGTGATCGGCCTGATGATCGCGAGCATCGTCAACATCTTCCTGGGCTCCAGCGTGCTGCAGTTCGCCATCTCGGCGATCACGGTTCTGGTCTTCACCGGCCTGACCGCCTTCGACACGCAGCGCATCAAGTCGGAGTTCTACGAGGGCGACCCGGCCGACCTGCAGACCAAGCAGGCCGTCTTCGGCGCCACCTCGCTCTACGTGAACTTCCTCAACATCTTTATGGCCCTGCTCAACCTGTTCGGCCAGAAGAACGAATGATTTCGGTTTAACCGCCGAAACACGGAAAGCCCCGGCAGGCAACTGCCGGGGCTTTTTCTTTGCCTGAAGCGTCGTATCCAACGTGACAAAGCTGGTGGCGCGGTTTTAAGCTTTCGTTCGTCTGCCTACGAATTACTCAGCCCAGCAAGAGAGCCCCGCCCCATGAAGCTTGTCCTCGCGATGGTGAAGCACGAGACCAACACCTTCTCGCCGATTGTCACCGACTTCGCCCGCTTCGAATCCTGGGGCCTCTATACCGGACAGGCCGCTATCGATGCCTATGCCAAGACCAACATGCCGCTGGGCGTCTACCTGAACCTGGCGAAGGACTACGGCGCCGAGGTGGTGCTGCCGATGGCGGCCGAGGCGATGCCGGGCGGCCTGGTCACCAAGGATGCCTGGAAGCGCCTGACCGATCCGATCCTGGAGGCGGTGCGCGCCGGCTGCGACGGCTGCCTGCTCGACCTGCATGGCGCCATGGTGGTGGAGGGCCTGGAAGACGGCGAAGGCACGCTGCTGGAACAGATCCGCCAGATCGCCCCCGATCTGCCGATTGCCGTGACGCTCGACCTGCATTGCAACCTGACGCCCAAGATGGTGACCAACTGCACGGCGCTGATCGGCTACAAGACCTATCCGCATGTCGATATGGATGTGGTGGCCGGCCAGGTCGGCCGCGTGGTGATGCCCTTCATTGCCGGCAAGGGACCGAAGCCGGCGATGGCCCTGCGCCAACTGCCCCTGCTGTCGCAGACGCTCTGCCAGGGCACCGATGACGAGCCGATGAAATCGGCGATCCAGGCCTGCATTGACGAAGAAGCGAAGGGCCTGCCCTGCGCCAGCGTCTTTGGCGGCTTTGCCATGGCCGATATCCGCGATGCCGGCACGACCGTCATCACGGTCGGTCGGGACCAGGCCGAGGCGGATGCCAGCGCCGACCGCATCGCAGCGCAGGTCTGGGACAAGCGCGACATCCATGTCTACCAGCACCGCGACCTGGCCGAGACCGTGGCCAAGGCCAAGAAGATCAAGGATGGCCCGGTGATCCTGCTGGACCACGCCGACAATTGCGGCTCCGGCGGCACCCAGGATGTGATGATGGTGATCGCGGAAGTGCTGAAACAGGGCCTGGAGGATGTCGCCGTCGGCGCTGTCTGGGACCCGGAGGCCGTGCAGATCATGAGCAAGGCCGGCGTTGGCGCGACCGTGACGCTGGCGCTGGGCGGCAAGAGCGAGATGCCGTCGCTCAAGCTCAAGGGCAAGCCGCTGACGCTGACCGGCAGGGTGCGCACCATCACTGACGGCGAATGGGTCGTGCGCGGCCCGATGTATACGGGCTACAAAGTCATGATGGGGCCGACCGCCGTGCTGGAAGTCGAGGGCCGGATGCAGATTGTTGTGGTCTCGCGGCATCATGAGCCCTGGGATACCGGCGTGTTCCGCTCGGTCGGCATCGAACCCGAACACAAGCGCTACCTGCTGCTGAAGTCCCGCATCCATTACCGCGCCGGCTTCGCCCCGCTTGCAAAAGCAACCTTCACCCTGGACGGCGAAGGCGTCACCACCTCGGACAACAGCATCATCGACTACAAGAATGTGCGCCGGCCGATCTATCCGCTGGACAAGATCAACGACTGGCAGGATGCCGCGAAATAAATGCTGAAAGACCGCTGGGGCCTCGACGTCGCCACCGACAATCCGGCTGTGATCGAAGGCCTGGATACCTTCGACACCAGCTTCCTCACCTATGGCACTACGGCGGCCGCGATCTGGGAGGCGGCCAAAGCCGATCCGGCCTGCGTGATGGCGCAGGCCAAGGCCGCAGCGCTGGAGCTGTTCCTTCAGACCGGGCAGTCGGTGGCGAAAGCCCGGCCGTGGCTGGCAACGGCTGAACCGCATCTGGCCAAGGCAGCCGAACGCGAACGGCTGTGGCATGCCCAGGTAAGCGCCTGGGCGGCCGGCGATGCCGAACGGGCGATGGATCTGTGCGGCACCATCGCCGCGCGCTGGCCGCAGGATCTGGCCGCCGTAAAGATGACGCAGTTCCACATGTTCCATGTCGGCGACCTGGCCGGCATGCTGCGCATCGCCGAAGCCGCCCTTCCCCATCACCGCGATGTCGCCGAGATGCACGGCATGCTGGCCTTCGGACTGGAGGAGATGAACCGGCTGGACGAGGCGGAAGCTGCCGCCCGCCACGCCATCAGCCTCCAGCGCGCCGAACCCTGGGCGCATCATGCGCTGGCCCATGTGATGGAAACCCAGGGCCGGTGCGCCGAAGGCCTGGAGACCATGATGGCGCTGGCCGATACCTGGGGCGACAAGAACTCCTTCATGCGCAGCCACAACTGGTGGCATGTCGGCCTGTTCGCCATCGACAGCGACCGGCCGGAGGAAGCCCTGCGGCTCTATGACGCGCAGGTCTGGGGCGTATGGAAAGAGTACAGCCAGGACCAGGTCAACGCCGTGGCCCTGCTGGCGCGGCTGGAGATCGCCGGCCTCGCTGTCGGCGACCGCTGGCAAGACGTCGCCGACTATCTGGAGCGCCGCGGGCCCGAGCATGTCGAACCCTTCCTCGATGCGCATTACCTGCTGGGACTGAGCCAAGCGGGACGAGACGCGGCCGCGCGGCAAGTGCTCGATAGCCTGCGTGCGCATGTCGCGGCACAGCCCGACCATCTGAACGGCCGTATCTGGCGCAGTGTTGGTCTGCCGCTCGCTGAAGGCGTCACCGCCTATGGCCGCGGCGCCTGGCGCGAGGTGTTTGAAAAATTACCTCCAGCCCTGCACGGCCTGCAGCAGATCGGCGGTAGTCATGCGCAGCGCGATCTGTTCTGGCAGCTGTGGCTGCATGCCGGTGCGAAAGCTGGCGAGTTTGCCGCCGTAAAGCCGCATTTCGAACAGCGCCTCGCCGAGCGTCCGACAGTGGCCAAGCATCGACGCGAACTCGCTGCAGTCACGCAAATATAAATTTCCCGTAAATCGACAGAGTGTCGCAGCTAAAATATCGACCATTGCCGTCCGCCGAAGACAGGCGCAAGAATGAACACGATGCAGCCTGCCGATTCGCTGGCATGCATGCAGCACTGTTCAAGGGATGGACCCCGATGTTGACCCGCTTCAAGACTTTCGCCGCTGCTTTCGTCATGGCTGGCTTCCTGGCCGGCACTGTTGCCCCTGCTTTCGCCCCGGCTGCCGAAGCGCAGACCACTCAGCCTGCCAAGAAGAAGGCTGAGAAGAAGAAGACCGGTGAGAAGAAGGCTGCCGCCAAGCCGGCGAAGAAGGCCAAGAAGGCCTAATCGCCTTACAGCTATCCAAACCCTGGAAAGGCCTCCGCCCTGTGGCGGAGGCCTTTTTCTGTTCTGCAGCCTACAGCGCCGCTTCGCGCTTGGGTTCGAAGTAGCGCAGCATGACGCCGAGTTCGCGGCCGCGGCGCAGGATGCGGCCGCCCTGGCCGAGGATGGCAAAAGCTCCCTGCTTGCGCGCCAGCTTCGGCGTCTTGACGATACGGTAGAGCGCGCCGTCGGCGCTGCGGCGGAAGACCGCAAAACTGCAGCTGTCGCGGTCATGCCCGATGGCATAGTCGCGCCACTCGCCCATCCCCACCATGCGGGCATACAGATTGAGGATCAGGCTGAATTCGCGGCGGTCAAAAAATACGGCCGGCTCTACCGCCGGCCGGGGATCGGTGCTTCTGGCGACGATCAGCTTTGCATCCGCACCAGGACCCGCGCTCTGCGACGCGGATTCCGTTGGCATCGAATGCCGGAACTGATGCAAGGCAACGACCTCGCTCATGCCGAAACGACTGACCTCCCGAAAGGACTCTGTCTGGTCTGAATCTTGGTCCCGCGCCGACGATGCGTCAAGCCGGGATTGCACCGCCGGCCCGGTTAAGGACGGGTCAGATTTCGTTCAGCAGCCGCTCGACGGCATCGTCGCTCATCTGCTGATCGCCCTTTTCCATCATGTCCTTGCGGCGTTCTTCGCCGGTGTAGTTGGACACCCGGTGGCGGCGGCGGTCGGGGCCGAAGAAGTCGTCGGTACGCACGAACTGCCGTGGATTCTCGACCACCACCGTGATGCGCCGGGCCATGGTCTTGGCCGAAAACGGCTTGACCAGGAATTCGGTGACGCCGACATCGCGGGCCTTCATCACCTTCCACTCTTCCGACTGTGCCGTCACCATGACGATTGGCACGAAGACATTCTTGGAGGCCGGATTCTTGCGCACCCACTCGACGAAGCCGAGGCCATCCATTTCACCGTCCATGTGCCATTCGGTGAAAATGATGTCGACGACGTTGTTTTCGAGATAGGTGAGCGCATCCTTGGCATTCATGCATTCCGCAATGCGCGTCACGCCAAGCGGTCGCAAAACCTCTTTGATAAGCTGCATGTGGTTGTGGTTGCTGTCGACCACCAGCACTGCAACGTTATTGAGTTTGTAAGCCATAACCGAATACGACCGCGCGGATCAGTCAAACAATTCGATGCTGCCCGCCGTCGACTGGACGGCAGTGATCTTCTTGGTGCTCTCGCGCTGGAACACCGCCTTCGCACTGGCGTCTTCGATCTGCTTCATGCGGACCACGCCGGTGGAGGGGAAATACTGCACCTTGCGTGGCAGCGTGCCGCGCAGATCGGCGCCCATGATCCGGAAGCCTTCGGCTTTCAGATAGCGTTCGACGAAATCGGCATTCTGATGGCCGATGCCACGCAGGCCGGCCAGCACGTTGGCGCCACCGAAGATTTTCACTTCGAGGCGTTCACGCCGTCCGCCGGCACCGAGGATTCCGTTGATCAGCTGCTCCATGGAGTAGCTACCGTAACGCAAAGAGGCGGAAAACGGCAAATCTGGATTGGTGTCTCCGCCCTTATCGGGCAGCAGAAAGTGATTCATGCCGCCGACGCCGGCCACCGGATCCCGGATACAGGCGGCAACGCAGGAGCCCAGAACCGTGGCCAGCATCTCGCCTTCGCGAGTCGAGACGAAAAAGTCGCCCTGGAAAACCTGGACGACATTCACCTTCAGAATCGGGTCGTAATAACGCCGGCGGTCGCCCGAAGCGCCGCCATCGGCGGTCGGGGGACGTCGCAGGATGCTGCCAGGCGTCGTGCTCATCGGGCCATCATGGCCATCGGCCGGTCATGGTTCAAGGCCGCTGGCGTCATGGAGGATCGCGTCGCCCCAGTCGACCCCCTCCAGAACGGCCCCGTTCAGACGGGCCCCTGAGAGGTCCGTGTAAATCCTGCGACCGGTCTGCTCGCCCTTCGGACTGATGATTTCGGCGCTGCCGAAGCGGCAGCCGGTCAGGCGGCTGTTGCGCAGGTCGGCCCCGGTCAGGTTGCAACCGGCAAAGGTTGCACCATTGGCGGCGCTGCCGCGCAGATCGACGCCGGACAGATCGGCGAACTGGAAGGTCACATTGTCCAGCCGGGTATCGCGCAGCGCCGCACCGCGCAACTTGATGCCGGAGAGATCGAGGCCGCTGAGATCGAAACCGCTCAGATCCTGGCCACGCAGGTTGGCCGGCCGGCCATCGCCGCCGCCAACCCAGTTCTTGTGGTCGGTCAGCGCCGTGCGGATTTCCGCTTCGGTCATGGGCTTGGGGGCTGTCGCCGCGGTCTCGGGCGCCATATTCGCCATGATGACATTGGCGCCGAAGGTCTCGACATCGGTGAGGTCGACGCCATGCAGATGGGCATCGGTCAGATTGGCGCCCTGCAGCGTCGCGCCAGCCAGATTGGCCCCGCTCAGCTCGGCACCGACAAGGTTGGCGCCGGCCAGCGTCGCCCCGCCCAGATCGGCCCCCGATAGATCGGTGCTGACCATCTGGCAGTCGGTCAAGGCCGCATCCTGCAGGTTCGCGCCGGCCAGGTTGCTGCCGCTGAAATCGGCCCCCAGGGCATCGACGCCAACCATGGTGGCGCCGGCAAAATTGCTGCCGGTGACGTTCTGGCGCAGCACTTCCACGCCTTCGGCGGCATTTTGCCCCAGTTCCAGGCCACGGCGGAAGTTGGCGCCGGTCAGATTGGCGCCGGCCATGTTGACCTGCTCCAGCGTCGCCCCGCGCAGGTCGGCGCGCGTGAGATCGGCATCGCTGAGATCAGCGCCCGACAGGTCGGCCTTGAAGAGATCGCATTGCAGCAGCTGGGTCTTCACCAGCTTGGCGCCACTGAGATTGGCCATGCGGAAGGACGCGCGCCGCAGATCGGCGCCCGAAAGATCGGCCCCGCTGAGATCGCGGCTGGAAAAATCAGCCGGCTTCCCCGTTGGCATTCCCTTTAGCCAGAGATGATGGTGATGCAACATCTCTTTGATATCGATCGGATCCATATCCGCTCGCGGCCCCCTGTTCGATCAGGTAGTTAGCATGTTTTCCATAGTGGACATATGCTTGCGGCGACTGGTTATCAGCTTTTAATTTCCATTCCCCGCCGGCATTGTCCAGTCTGGTCATGCACGCCGGAAACGCCTTGGCTGCGACAACCAGCAGTCGTAATACCGAAGGGCGAGATAAACAGAAAGATATCAGCAGCTTGCCGGCAGGGATGGGTGCAAATCCGCGGCATTTATGAAAGAATTGGGGTATGGGGAAGGCTCCGGCGACATCGCAGGACAATCGCAAGACGCAACCTGGCGGCACGGACGCGCCGGGGATTGCGCCGGCTGGCGCACGCGAATTGCTGGACTTCATCGCCCTCGTTCTGCTCGCCCTGAAGGAAGAAATCGAAGACCTGCAGAAGGTGCAAAGCGCCAACGCCCAGTCCTTCGCGGCCAAGCTGGTGGAGCTTGGCAAGCAGTTGCCCGGCTCGCCGGTGATGGGCGAGGTCATCAGCCTGATGCAGAGCGACGATCTGCGCAGCCAACGCCAGCAGCATGTGATCAATGCCCTGCGCTACGTGGAAGACATCATCCGGGACCAGTCGGGTCGCGACTGGGCGCCGCGTCTGACCGAGCGGGCCGCCGGCTGGGGCGAAGGTCTGGTGGCAAGCCAGACGCTGGAACAGGTGCGGGCGCATTTTCAGCATTATCTGCTGGGTACGCCGCCTGAGGATGCACCCGCACAGGCTTCTTCCACACGTAAGAGTGAAGTGGAGCTGTTTTAATCTCTATGCTGAGAACCCTGTATTCGGTTGCGGCTCCAATACGAGATGTTTACGTTGATAGCGTTACCGTGGCGGCTGTTATGCCGCCGCATCAGGAGCGTTGATACAGAGCATGGCTGACAACGACAGCGCCAAGACCAGCGCCGACGCCGGCAAGAAACAGCCGAGCGAAGCGCAATTCGTCACCCCGCCGAATTACCTCAAGATGAAGGTCGGCGCCGGCGGCATCGACAAGGAAGCCATCAAGGAAGCTGAAATCGCTGTCCAGGTGCTTGGCCACAAGATGTACGCCAAGTGGGCCGATGACGATCTCGGCCGCATGCGCGCCTCGTTCGAGGCGCTGAAGCAGACCAGCCTGGACGACAGCGACAGCGTCAAGCAGATGCTGCGTATCTGCTGGGACATGAAAGGCCTGGGCGGCACCTTCGGGTATCCGCTGGTCACCACGATCACCCATTACCTGAGCAACTATCTCGAGCATTGTCTCAACAGCGCCGAGGCGAGCGTCAGCGCCGCCGTGGTGACCCCCCATATCGATGCGCTCTATGTAGTGCTGAGCCAGAAGATCAGCGGCGATGGCGGTGCCATCGGCCGCGAACTGGTGGCCGGCCTGCAGAAGGTGGTGCTGAAAACCGGTGCCCGCATCGGCGGTCTGGCCTGATTTTCAAGGCCTAGTGGTCGAAGCGCCACGTGAATCCGCGATCTAGCGGTTCTTCCTTGACCCTCCGAATCCCCACAGATAAGGTCTAACCGAATCGGGCGATGGCTCCGATTCGCCAACCGATACCGTGGTTTTTTCAGGGATTGGAACACCCGTGGATTTCGATCAAGGGTTGTTCGCAGATCGTGATGCAGATTCCGGCGCAGATGACGCCGGCTATAGCCATTCCCGTTCCGTCGACCAGATCATCGATGTGGATGTCGAGGACATCGAGACGATCGCCCCGAAGCGCGAAGGGGCCGGCCGGCAGACGGTGGTCATACCCGCCCGCATAAGCGACCGCTTCAACACCGAAACCACGTTCCACGGCCTGTCGCTGTCACAACTTGCAGTTCATTCCCTGTGGATCGCCGATTATTTGCGCCAGCTTGGTGAAACCGAGATGGCCGATGGCGATCTGGACAGTATCGACCGCTGCGCGGACGATTTGGAAAGCGCCATAATGCTGATGTTCCAGCTGGCCGGCGGCACCCGCCAGGAGTTGCGTCAGCGCTATCACGAGATCAAGCGGGTGCTGCAAACCCGCCAGCACGGCACAGTCGACCTGCATCGGCCGCAGTAAACATCCGCCGCCCTGCGGCCAACGGCCGACCGGGCCGGAAGCCTCGGGCGAAATTGTGGTTTTTTGATAACCTCCGATTCATCCCCCTTCCGTCCCAGCGCCCCCTCGGCTAGGCTCGCTCTTAATATCTAGGCCGGGGCCCGAAAAGCACCGGCCGACGCTCGCTCCGCGAGTGTTGAGGGGGATTGGTGGATGGATTCGTTCACAGTCACGAAAACGGACGACGCAACCCAGATCGCTCTGGCAGCGAGCATGGATTTGCGCGCCGCCGAACCCCTTTTGCATAGCTTCCACGAGATTTTGTCCCAGGGCGGCAAGGTGGTAATCGATGCCTCGGCGGTGGAACGGCTTTCCACACCCTGCGTGCAGATTCTGCTGTCAGCGGCGAAGCATATGGAGGAGCACGGCATCGGCTTTGTCGTGAAAGCCCCCAGCGATGCCTTCGTTTCCGCTTTCGACGATCTGGGCCTGTTCTCGTTTCTCATGAAATGGCCGGTACAGACATGACCAAAAGAGTTCTCACCGTCGACGACTCGAAGACGATGCTGCAGATGCTGCAATTCGCGCTGAAGCAGGGCGGCTACGAAGTCATTCAGGGCGAGAACGGCCAGGAAGGCCTGGATTTGCTCGAAGCCAACAATATCGACGTCATCATCACCGACATCAACATGCCGGTGATGGATGGCATCACCTTCATCAAGGAATTGCGCAAGCACGCCAAGAACAAGGCGACGCCGGTGCTGATCCTGACGACCGAAAGCAGCCAGTCGAAAAAAGAAGAAGGCCGCAGTGCCGGCGCCACCGGATGGATCGTCAAGCCTTTCGATCCCGGCAAGCTGCTGGATGTAATCCGTAAGGTCAGCCCCTGAACCGGCTGACGCAAAACGGCGACGCGGAGCAGAAGCGGGACGCGCCCTATGGATGACCTAGAACAATTCAAGCAAACCTTCTTCTCAGAATGTGAGGAGCTGCTCGGCGATCTGGAAGGCCATCTGATGGCGCTCCAGTCCGGCGAAGGCGACAAGAACACGCTGAACGCCGTTTTCCGCGCCATCCATTCGATCAAGGGCGGCGCCGGCGCCTTCGGCTTCGAACGCCTTGTCGCCTTTGCCCATATTTTCGAAACCGTGCTGGATCTGATGCGCGACGGCCGGCTGGAGCCGACGCCGGATTCCGTGCTGCTGGTGCTGCATTGCGCCGACATCCTGTCCGACCTGGTCAAGGCGGCGCAAACCGGCGCGGAACTGCCGCCCGATCACGAAAACGAAGGCCGCAAGTCGCTGATCGACCTGGCCGCCTCCATCGGCGTCGATGCCGATCCGAATGCGGCGGATGCGGCGCTGGCCGCCCTGGATGCCCAGCTGGCAGGCGGCGGCGATGTCGACGACCTGATGGCTGCCGCCCCGGCAGCCGCCGCCGAGCCTGAACCCGAGCCCGAGCCTGAAGCGGCGGCGCCGACCAAGGCGCCCCTGCTGAAATATGTGGTCAAATTCGAACCCAAGGACGCGCTGTATCAGCGCGCCAACGAACCGCTGATCCTGATCCGCGAACTGCGCGAACTGGGCGGCTTTATCGCCAAGGCCGATGCCGACGCCGTGCCGCCGATCGACCAGATCCAGCCGGAAGGTGCCTATATCAAGTGGGAGTTCGAGATCGAGACCGATCGCGGCGAAGCTGCGATCCGGGATGTGTTCGAATTCGTTCTCGATGACTGCCTGCTGGAAATCACCTGCCTGAATCCGCCGGCCGCCAAGGCCGAAGCGGCGCCGAAGCCGGCTGCCGCCAAGCCCGCCGACAAACCAGCGGCCGAAGCCAAACCGACCCCGCCCGCCGCTGCCCCGGCGGCCCCGAAAGCGGAAGCCCCGCCCAAGGCCGCAGCAGCGCCCAAGCCGGAAGCCGGCGCCAATGCCGGTGCGGCTGGTGGCGGTGCAGCTGGCGGCGGTGGTGGCGACGCCAAGACCCCGCGCTCGATCCGCGTCGATCTCGACCGCGTCGACAAGCTGGTCAACATGGTGGGCGAGCTGGTCATCACCCATGCGATGATCGCGCAGCAGACCGAGCATCTGCATGCCGACCAGCATCCTGAACTCGCCAACGGCCTGGCCGAACTCTCGCATCACATCCGCGATCTGCAGGAAAGCGTGATGGCGATGCGTGCCCAGCCGGTGAAGAGCGTGTTCGCCCGCCTGCCCCGCCTGGTGCGCGAGCTGGCGATGATGACCAACAAGAAGATCCGCCTCGACATGAGCGGCGAGAACACCGAAATCGACAAGACGGTGATCGAGCAGCTCGGCGATCCGCTGACCCATATGATCCGCAATTCCTGCGATCATGGCATCGAAAGCCCGGAAGACCGTGCCGCTGCCGGCAAGCAGGCGGAAGGCGTCATCCATGTCTCGGCCGACCAGCGCGGCGGCCGCATCGTCATCGAGATCACCGACGATGGCCGCGGCATCAACCGCGACAAGGTGATGAAAAAGGCGATCGAGAAGAAACTGGTCGCCCCCGATGCGGTGCTGAGCAACGAAGAAATCGACAACCTGATCTTCCTGCCCGGCTTCTCCACGGCGGATACGGTGTCGAACATTTCCGGCCGCGGCGTCGGCATGGACGTGGTGCGCCAGAACATCCAGTCGCTCGGCGGCCGCGTGCATATCCAGTCGCGCCCCGGCCAGGGCTCATCCTTCATCCTGACCCTGCCGCTGACGCTGGCCGTGCTGGACGGCATGGTGCTCAAGGTCGGCGTGCAGTCCTACATCCTGCCGCTCGCCAATATCGTCGAAAGCCTGCGGCCCGAACCCGACCAGATCAATATCGTCGCCAACCAGAGCGAACTGCTGCGCATTCGCGGCGAATATGTGCCGCTGGTCTACCTGCACCGCATCTTCAAGGTGCCGATGGGCATCGACGATCCGACCAAAGCCCTGGTCATCATCGTGGAACTGGAAGACAGCTCGAAAATGGGCCTGGTCGTCGACGAGATCATCGGCCAGCAGCAGGTGGTTATCAAAAGCCTGGAAGAGAATTTCGACCCGATCCGCGGTGTCGGCGCCGCCACCATCCTCGGCAATGGCCGGGTGTCGCTCATCCTGGATGTGGCCGGCATCAAGCATATCGCCGAGCACGAACAGCGCACAGTACGGCCGCGGTTGGCCGCGCCCGCGGCCTGAAGCGTTTAGGGAGCATTCCGCATGGCATCCGAAGCAGAACAGTCTGGCCGCTCCAGCCGTACCGTACAGTTGGTATCCTTCACGGTCGGCAATGAGGAATATGGCGTCGACATCATGGCGGTGCGCGAAATCCGCGCCTGGTCGGAAACCACGCCGCTGCCCAATACGCCGGAAGTGGTGCGCGGCGTCATCAACATGCGCGGCGCCATCGTGCCGATCTTCGACCTGCGCGCCCGCTTCGGCATGCCGCGGACCGAACCGACCAAGTACAATGTCGTGATTATCGTCTCGATCGCGGCCCGTATCGTCGGCATCCTGGTCGATGCCGTCTCCGACATCATCACCATCAACGAAGATGAAATCCGCCCGATGCCCGATATGGAGCAGGTGAGCGGACTGGGCTTCATGGAGGGTCTGATCACGGTGGGCGAGCGCATGGTCGGCCTGATCGGGCTGGAACGCATGTTCTCCGGCCGCATGCTGGAAGCCGCCGACAACACCGGCAAACCGCTGCTGGCCGCGCCGTCGGAGTCAAGCGGCGCTGCGGCCTGACGCAGAGCGGCTGAACCGATGGCAACCGCCGACATTCCAACCGCTGAAGACCGGGAATTCAGTTTCTCGACAGGAGACTACGATTTCCTGCGCGCCATGCTGAAGGAACGCACCGGCATCGAACTCGGCCCGACCAAGCACAACATGGTCTATGCCCGCCTGGCCAAGCGGCTGCGCAAGCTGGGCATGAAAACCTTCCGTCAGTATATCGAATTCATCGCCACGCCGGAGGGTCGCGACGAGCTGGGCACCACGCTCAACGCGCTGACCACCAACCTGACCAAATTCTTCCGCGAGAACCATCATTTCGAGCATCTGGGCACCACCGCGCTGCAGGAGATTCGCGCGCGCGCGGTGAGCCAGGGCCGGCGGCTGCGCATCTGGTGCGCCGGCTGCTCGTCTGGCGAGGAGCCCTATTCGACCGCGATCACCCTGCTGCGCTCGATGCCCGACATCAAGCAGTGGGATGCCAAGATCCTAGCCACCGATATCGACACCGAGATGGTGCGTCGCGGTTCGGAAGGCATCTATGCCGCCAGCGCGCTGGAAGGCATGCCGGCCGATATCGCCAAGAAGTATTTCGAGCCCCATGGCGCCGACAAGGTGCGGGTCGTTGATGAAGCGCGCAGCCTGATCAGCTTCAAATACCTCAACCTGATCGACAAGTGGCCGATGAAGGGCCCGTTTGACCTGATCTTCTGCCGCAATGTGGTCATCTACTTCGACAAGGATACCCAGCGCGTACTGTTCGACCGCTATGCGAACATGCTGGTGCCCGGCGGCTTCCTCTATATCGGCCATTCGGAGAACCTGTTCGGCATCACCGAGCGGTTCAAGCTCCTGGGCCGCAACATCCATCGCAAGATCGCTTAATTCCTCTGGGACGCAGCACAGTGGCCGGCAAAAAGATCAAAGTTCTTATCGTCGATGACAGCGCGCTGATCCGCCAGCTGCTGACCTCTGCCCTGTCCAGCGATCCCGAGCTGGATGTTGTGGGCGCCGCCCCCGATCCGCTGGTCGCCCGCACCATGATCAAGGAACTCAATCCCGATGTCCTGACCCTGGATATCGAGATGCCAAACATGGATGGCATTTCCTTCCTGGAAAAGATCATGCGCCTGCGGCCAATGCCGGTGGTGATGGTCTCGACCCTGACCCAGAAGGGCGCCACGATCACGATGCAGGCGCTGGAAATGGGCGCCGTCGATTTCGTGCCCAAGCCGACGCTGGACATCAAGCACGCTCTGGAAGAGATCAAGACCGAGCTGATCGCCAAGGTGAAGATGGCTTCCACCGCCCGGGTGGTGGCGCGCAACCGGCCGCCGGAAGGCCATACCCCCAAGCGCCTGACCCCCGGACCCGGCTTCAACTCCACGGATATCATTGTGGCGATCGGGTCCTCCACCGGCGGTGTCGAGGCGCTGAAGGAAGTCATCACCATCCTGCCGCCCGACAGCCCGCCGATCCTGATCACCCAGCATATGCCGCCGCGCTTCACCGGCAGCTTCGCCGCCCGGCTGGACTCGCTGTCGGCCGTGACCGTTACGGAAGCTAAGGACAACGTCCGCGTCTTCCCCGGCCATGTCTATATCGCGCCGGGCGACTTCCATCTGACGCTGCACCGCTCCGGCGGCCACTACTACACCAAACTTAACCATGATCCGCCGGTCTCCGGCCATCGCCCGTCAGTCGATGTGTTGTTCAATTCGGTGGCCGAGCATGCCGGCCATAATGCGATCGGCGTGATCCTGACCGGCATGGGCAAGGACGGCGCCGTCGGTCTCAAGAAAATGCTGGAGGTCGGTGCCCAGACGATCGGTCAGGATGAGTCGACCAGTCTGGTCTACGGCATGCCCAAAGCCGCGAAACTGATGGGTGGCGTACAGGCGGAAGTGGGGATCGGGCAGGTCGCTGCCGAGATTCTGAACCGCTGCAAACAGCGTTGAGGAAACTTGTTTTTTGCGCTAAAAACCATGATGTTAGGTGTTGAATCGTGTGCCGCCGGCCAGGATGGCTGCGGCTGGTAGCGTTGAGGAAAAGCGAGGGGCAATATGCCTTCGGCCAGCACTCTTAGAGTTTTGATTGTCGACGACCAGATGAGCATGCGCGGCATCGCGCGGTATTGTCTCCAGGAAATCGGCATCAAGAATGTCGTTGAAGCCAAGAGCGGCGCGGAAGCCCTCGTCGCCATTGGCTCGAACAAATTCGACCTGATCATTTCCGACTGGAACATGGACGGGATGGATGGTCTGACCCTGCTCAAGACCATTCGCAGCAACCCGCTGACCAAGCGCATGCCCTTCATCATGGCGACCGGCCAGCGCGATACCGAAATGGTGAAGACGGCCATCCAGGCCGGCGTCAACAACTACATGGTGAAGCCGTTCAACGCCGCCACCATGAAGCAGAAGATCGAAGCCGTTCTGGGCAAGCTCGGCAACTGACGCCCGCGCCGCGCGCACGATGGCCACCAGCCCGCCTCCCCTGGATCAATCCACCGCAGTTCTGCCGCCCGCTGCGGATGCAGCCCCGCCGCTCCGGCTTGACGATTACCTGCCCTATCTCATCAATCGCGCCGGCGTTTCGCTGGCCCTGCGCTTCGGCGGCAAACTGCGCCATGCCGGCGTCACCCTGCAGGACTGGCGCGTGCTGGCGGCCCTGCGCGAAAGCGATGGCCAGCGCCTGACCGAACTGGCCGCCCGCACCAGCATCGAGGTTTCGACGCTGTCGCGCCTGGTCGGTGGCCTGGAGGCTGCGGCCCTGGTGCTGCGGGCCCGCGATGCCAGCGATGCCCGCGCCATCGCCATCCGACTGACGCAGGCCGGCGCCGCACTGACCGCGGATCTGACGCCGGCTGCCACGGCGCTGGAACGCGCCGCCCTGGCCGGCCTGAGCAATAATGAAATCGATCAGCTCAAGACGCTGCTGCACCGGATTTACGGCAATCTTGCTGTCGATACGGTCCCCGAAGAGTCCGCGTCTTAAGTCAGGCAGCGCCGGAAAAAGCCGAGCACGTCTTCCGTCACCGCATCGCGGTTGGTCTCGTTCAGCAGCTCGTGCCGCGCCTCGTCGTAGAAGCGGCTTTCTACCCGCTGCAATCCCGCGGCCGCATAAGCATCCAGCAACTGCCGCAGGCCCTTGCCGCCGCCGGATACCGGGTCGTGACGACCGGCGATCACGAAAATCGGCCGCGCTTTCGGAATCCGCGCCTGGTTCTGCGGCCGCGCCATCGCCTCCAACCCGTCCAGCAGGCCGATCCAGGATTCGATGGTGATCGGAAAGCCGCAGAAGGGATCGGCGATATATTTGTCGACTTCAGCCGGATCGCGCGACAGCCAGTCATAGGGCGTGCGCGCCGGTTGGAAACGCTTGTTGAAGGCGTCGAAGGACAGCGACTGCACCAGCGGGCTGATGCCGCGCCGGCCGCGCCGCAGGCGCTCCAGCCGCGTCACCAGGCGCCCCAGCGCGGCAATCGCCGGCGGCTTGCCGTTCGAGCCGCAGAGCACGCAGCCGGCCAGCAGATCGCCATGCTCGTAGAGCAGCTGCTGCGCCATGAAAGAGCCCATCGAATGGGCGAACAGCAGCACCGGGCGGTCCGGATGGCGCGCGGCCGCCATGCGGCAGACCGCGGCCAGGTCGACCACGGCGCGGTTCCAGGAATCGCGGTCGGCCATATGGCCCAGATCGGCAGGCTGGGCCGCCGTATGGCCATGGCCGCGATGATCGAAGCCGTAAGCCGCAAAACCGGCACCGTTCAGGGCCGCGGCAAAGCGGGCATAGCGGCCGGCATGCTCGGCCATGCCATGGGCGATCACCACCACGGCGGCGGCATCGCCCGCCGGCAGCCATTCATAGCCGCGCAGCACCAGGCCGTCGGCGGGAGAGGTCAGGGTCAGAGTCGGTGCAGTCATGCCCGGAGTCTAACGGCACCGCTTGGCTTTTGACAGCGGGGGGTGTTTCGCCGTCTACTGACGACCTCTCACTGCCCGCCCCGGAGTCTGCCATGACCGTGATGCCCAATCCCCCGCGCCCGAATTCCATGGCGGCCCGCGACATCGCCCATGTCATGCATCCCTATACCAACATGGTGAAGCATGAGATCGCTGGTCCGCTGGTGATCGAGCGCGGCAAGGGCATCTATGTCTATGACGACACCGGCAAGGAATATATCGAAGGCATGGCCGGCCTGTGGTGCGCCGGCCTGGGCTTCAGCGAGGCCGCCCTGGTCGACGCCGCCATCGAGCAGATGCGCAAGCTGCCCTACTATCATGGCTTCGGTCACAAGACGACTGGACCGGTGGTGGAACTGGCCGAGAAGCTGAAGGCGCTTAGCCCGCTGCCGGTGGGCAAGGTGTTCTTCGCCGAAGGCGGCTCAGGCGCCAACGACACCCTCATCAAGCTGATGTGGTACTACAACAACGCGCGCGGCAAGCCCGAGAAGAAAACCATCCTCGGCCGCATGAAGGGCTATCACGGCGTCACCGTCGCCAGCGCCAGCCTGACCGGCCTGCCGGCCAACCATCGCGACTTCGATCTGCCGATCGCCCGCATCAAGCATGTCGACTGTCCGCATTATTACCGCTTTGCGGAAGCCGGCGAGAGCGAGGCCGATTTCGTCGCCCGTCTGGCCCGCAATCTGGAAGCCTTCATCGCGGAAGAAGGCGCTGACAGCATCGCCGGATTCTTCGCCGAACCGGTCATGGGCGCCGGTGGCGTGATCCTGCCGCCGAAGGGCTATTTCCCCGCCATCCAGGCGGTGCTGAAAAAGCACGATATCCTCAGCGTCTCGGATGAAGTGATCTGCGGCTTCGGCCGCACCGGCACCTGGTGGGGCGCCCAGAGCTTCGACTACAAGCCGGATTTCATCTCCTGCGCCAAGCAACTGTCCGGCGCCTATCTGCCGATCTCGGCCGTGCTGGTGCCCGAGCATGTCTACGAGGTGATCCGCGACAACTCCGGCAAGATCGGCACCTTCGGCCATGGCTTCACCTATGGCGGCCATCCGGTGGCCGCCGCCGTGGCGCTGCGCGCCCTGCAGCTCTATGAAGAGCGCAACATCCTGGAGCATGTGAACAGCGTTTCGCCGCGCTTCCTCGCCCGCCTGAAAAAGCTGGGCGATCATCCGCTGGTCGGCGAAGCCCGCGGCATCGGCCTGATCGGCGGCGTGGAACTGGTGGCCGACAAGGCGACGAAGCGCAACTTCGCCCCCACGGCCGGCGTCGGCGCTGCCTGCATGAACTTCTCGCAGGAGGAAGGCCTGATCAATCGCGCCATGGGCGGCGACGTCATGGGCTTCTGCCCGCCGATGATCATCACCGAAAGCGAGATCGACGAGCTGTTCGACCGGTTCGAACGCGCCCTGGCCAAAACCGAGGCCTGGGTGACTCAGCAGGGCCTGCGCATCGCAGGCTGACCTGCGGCAGCGCCATGTCGCGCTGCACCCTATCCTTTTGAGGGGTAACCAGATGGTTCGCCAATCGCGGGGATTGTGTTAAGGTTAATGTAACCGGGCTCGAAACAGTATTTATCGATGATCGCTGACAATCACGCGCATAACCAGGAAGCCAACGAACTGGTTTCCAAAATTGAACAACGGGCCCTCCAGATCTTCAGATTCACGGAAGATCCGGCGGAAAAGCGCAGCACTGTTTCCGGTTTCCGCAAATTCTCCGGCCTGGTCGACGATTTCCACCAGGCCGCCGAGGTGGCCGAAGGCCGGCTGTCGGTGCTGAAGACCGGCCGTCGCGACGAGCTGCGCCGCTATGTGGCGCAGATGCGCGCCAAGATTCTCAAGATGGAAATCGACATCAAGCAGAGCTACCTCGAGAACCTGATCGAGGCCCGCTCTGCCCTGCCCTATGGCGCGCGGGAATTCTTCGCCTCGCGGCTGAAGCGGCTGGAAGAACTCAGCAGCATGCTGATCGACGGGCCCGAAGCCGGCGGCAGCGCCGGCGATCTGCTGGAGCATATGCGCAAGATGCTGCAGCATCTGATGGACCAGGCCCCGCAGCTGGAAGTGTTCGAACGCGACCCGGATTACCGCCCGCCGCAGCGGACTGGTATCGTCACGGCCGCTGCCAAAGGCGCGGGCGGCGGGCAGGCTCGCGGCAGCGGCAGCACCACCGATATCAAGCCGATCCGCCTCACCGGCCGGGATGAATGGGGCCGGGTTTTCCTCGACAAGGGCTCGTTCGACATGGTCAGCGCCGCCTGTCGCGCCCGCGGTCTGACCCTCGACCAGGTTGCCCAGAAACTGGGCATGACACGGGTGGCCTTCACCCTGATCCTGAATGGCCAGGACCCGATCGCCCGCAACCTGCTGGATGTGGTCCACCGGACGATCAATAACTACAACCCGAATACGGGCGAGATGGGCTGAACCTGCGGCAAAAGCCGCTAAGTCCACGATTTTACGAAAATTTTATGCCTTATTGGTGGGCAGTCGATTATATATAGCGCCGGTCGTCGACCGGGGCTGGATAGAACGACCCGCATAGAATAAGAAACAGCCCCGCAAACAGGGACGGCCATGGCGTGACACACCGGGCCGCCGACGATCCGGATCAGGGACGATCCGGTGCGAAGGGGGAATTTGTCTATGCGTGCGCTTCTGGCTTTCAGTACTGCCGTCGACCGCCTCAACACCTGGATCGGCTGGATTGCCACCTGGCTGATCCTGCTGTCCTGCCTGATCAGCGCCGGCAACGCCTTCTCCCGCTATCTGTTCAATGCCAGTTCGAATGCCTGGCTCGAAATCCAGTGGTACATGTTCGGCGCGATCTTCCTGCTTGGCGCCGCCTATACCCTGAATCGCAACGAGCATGTGCGCGTCGACATCATTTACGGCAACGTGTCATCGAAGGCCCAGATGTGGATCGACCTGCTGGGCGGCATCTTCTTCCTGTTGCCAGCGACCGTCATCATCGGCTGGCTGTCCTGGCCGATGTTCCACAATTCCTGGGTCATCAACGAGATGTCGACCAATGCCGGCGGCCTGCTGCGCTGGCCGGTGAAGATCTGCGTGCCGATCGGCTTCTTCCTGCTCACTCTCCAGGGTCTCTCCGAGATCATCAAGCGCATCGCCGCGCTGCAGGGTCATGAAGAACTGATCATCAAATACGAAAAGCCGTTGCAGTGACCGCTGCGCTGGCCTTCAGGGTTCGAGGATACCAGAAATGATTCCGTTGGATTGGATGGCGCCCCTGATGTTCGGGGGCCTCGTGGTCTTCATGTTGATCGGCTACCCGGTCGCCTTCTCGCTCGCGGCGGTCGGTCTGTTCTTCGGTTTCATCGGCATCGAGCAGGGCTTCTTCTCCTCAGCCCTGCTGCAGGCCCTGCCCGAGCGCGTCTTCGGCATCATGGCCAACGACCTGCTGCTGGCCATTCCCTTCTTCACCTTCATGGGCGCGATCCTGGAGCGCTGCGGCCTGGCGGAAGACCTGCTCGATGGCCTGGGTCAGGCCTTCGGTCCGATCCGCGGCGGCCTCGCCTATGCCGTGATCCTGGTCGGCGCCGTGCTCGGCGCCATCACCGGCACGGTGGCGGCTTCCGTCATCGCCATGGGCCTGATCTCGCTGCCGGTGATGATGCGCTACGGCTATGACATGCGGCTCGCCACCGGCGTTATTGCAGCCTCGGGCACCATCACCCAGCTGATTCCGCCTTCGCTGGTGCTGGTCGTGCTGGCCGACCAGCTCGGTCGCTCGGTCGGCGACATGTATGCCGGCGCCATCGGCCCCAGCATGCTGCAGGTCGCCCTGTTCTGCCTGTTCATCTTCGGCGTCAGCATCTTCAAGCCGCAATGGGTGCCCGCCCTGCCGCTGGAAGCCCGCACCATTCATGGCTGGGCGCTGGCCAAGAAAATCCTCTGGGGCATCGTGCCCTCGTTGGTCCTGATCTTCCTGGTTCTGGGCACCATCCTGATGGGCTTGGCCACACCGACCGAAGGCGGCGCCATGGGTGCTGTCGGCGCCATGGTGCTGGCTGCGATCCACAAGCGCCTGAGCTGGGACCTGCTGTGGCAGGGCATGGGCTCGACCATGCGCATCACCGCGATGGTGGTGTTCATCCTGGTCGGCTCCACCGTGTTCGGCCTGACCTTCCGCGGCGTGGACGGCGATCTGTGGATCGAGCATCTGCTGACCAGCCTGCCCGGCGGCGCTGTCGGCTTCCTGATCTTCGTCAACATCTTCGTCTTCTTCCTGGCGTTCTTCCTCGATTTCTTCGAGATCGCCTTCATCATCATCCCGCTGCTGGCGCCGGTGGCGACCAAGCTCGGCATCGACCTGATCTGGTTCGGCGTCATGCTGGGCGCCAACATGCAGACCTCGTTCATGCATCCGCCCTTCGGCTTTGCATTGTTCTATCTGCGCGGCATCGCGCCGAAATCGGTCCGAAGTTCGGATATTTACTGGGGTGCCATCCCATGGGTGATTCTGCAGCTGATCCTGGTCGGCATTCTGATCTTCTGGCCGGAATCGGTGACCTACTGGCTGGATGACGGCCCGAGTGTCGATCCCAATACGATCCAGATCGAAATCCCCAACGATCCGATGGGCACCGATTCCAATGCCAGCCCGGACACACCGGACCCCGACGACGAACCGGAAGTCCCCGAAGAGCTGCGGCCCAAGGCCGATTAAGCAAAAAGCCCGGCAGCGATGCCGGGCTTTTTTCATGTGATCAGTCGGCGACTTCCAGCCGCAGGATGCGGCCCTGCGGACTGTCGGTGGCGAGATAGAGATAGCCATCCGGTCCGTTGCGCACATCGCGGATGTTGTCGCCGATATCCTTCAGCATCTGCTCCTGCCTGACGACCCTGGCGCCATCCAGCACCACGCGATGCAGCGTGCCGAATTTTAGCGAGCCGACAAACAGGTTGCCTTTCCAGGCGGGTATCCTGTCGCCGCTGTAAAACGCCATGCCCGAAGGCGCGATCGAGGGTGTCCAGTGCAGCAGCGGCTGCTCCATGCCGGGTGCCGCCGTGCCGATACCGATCTTCGCGCCGCTGTAGTCGATGCCGTGGGTGATGACCGGCCAGCCATAGTTCCGGCCGCGCTCGGGGATATTGATCTCGTCGCCACCCTGGGCACCGTGTTCATGCAGCCAGACGATGCCGGTCTGCGGATGCCGCGTCATGCCCTGGATATTGCGATGGCCGTAAGACCAGATTTCAGGCTGCGCATCGTTGCGGCCGACAAAGGGATTGTCAGCCGGCACGCTGCCGTCGGTGTTCAGCCGGATCACCTTGCCCAGATGGACATTCAGGTTCTGCGCCTCGTCGCGGCGATACCGTTCGCCCAGACCCAGCCACAGTTTGCCATCCGGGCCAACGACCACGCGGCTGCCGAAATGCAGGCCGCCGGACAGTTTCGGCTGCTGCCGGAACAGCACCTTCACATCCTCCAGGCGGGTCTCGGCAAACACCGCACTGGCCAGCGCCGTGCCGGCACCGCCCTGCTCCGCTCCTTGGCCAGGCTCGGCATAGGTGAAGTAGATTTTCCGGTTGCTGGCGAAGTCCGCGTCCAGCGTCACGTCCAGCAGGCCGCCCTGGCCGCTGTCGAACACCTTCGGCACGTTACCCAGCGGCGCCGAGACTTGGCCGTCCTTCACCACACGCATCTTGCCCGGCCGTTCGGTCACCAGCAGGCGGCCATCGGGCAGGAAGGCCATGCCCCAGGGATTCTCCAGGCCGCGCGCCACCGTGACGGCGCGGACCGCCACATCCTCGGTACGGATGACTTTTGCCGGCTGGCCGGCCGCCGGAACGGCAACCAGCAGACCCAGCAACCCAAGACCGGCTAATCGACGCATGACCCCTCCATTGCTGACCCTTGAACAGATAGGCGGCCGGGCCCGCCATGGCCAGTTGACGAAAAGATGTCTCTTATAGTAGACGATTGTCTCATGAATGACGATATCGAAGCCCGGATCGCCAGCCGCCTGAAAACCCGCCGCGAGGAGCTGGGCTTTTCGCTGGCCGAACTGGCCACCCGCAGCGGCGTCAGCAAGCCGATGATATCCCGGATCGAGCGCCGCGAAGCCAGCCCCACCGCCGCCCTGCTCGGCCGGCTCTGCGCCGGGCTGGAGATCACGCTCTCGGGCCTGATGGCCGCCGTGGAGGACCGCAGCCTGGTGCTGCTGAAGGCCGCCGCCCAGCCGCAATGGCGCGATCCCGAAACCGGCTTCGAACGGCAGGCCGTCAGTCCCGCCGGCACCGGCTCGATGGTCGAGATCGTGCAGGCGACCCTGCCGCCCGGCGCGCGCATCAGCTATCCAGCCCTGCCGCCGCAATCCTACGACCAGCACATCCTCGGCGTCAGTGGCACGCTCACCTTCCAGAGCGGGGCCGAGAGCTTTGCCATCGGCGCCGACGACTGCCTGCATTGCGCGCTCGACCAGCCGCATGTTTTCACCAACACCGGCAGCACCGCCTGCCGCTACCTCGTCATCATTGCCAAGCGAGCGACCCGATGATCCAGATCCGCGATGTGCGGCCCGCAGACGCCGAGGCGATCCGCGCCATCTATAACGATGCCGTACTGAACACCACGGCGGTCTTCGACTATACCGCGCGCGAGCCGCAGGCGCAGGCCGACTGGCTGCGGATGAAGGCCGAACAGAACCTTCCGGTGCTGGTGGCCGAGGAAAACGGCACGGTGCTGGGCTATTGCAGCTACGGACCCTTCCGCCCCTGGCCGGCCTATCTCTACACAGTGGAGAACGCCATCTATGTGGCGCCCGACAGCCGCGGCAAGGGCATCGGAAAACTCCTGCTGGCGCCGCTGCTGGAGATCGCGAAAGCGCGCGGCCTGCGCACCATGATCGCTGGCATCACCGCTGATAATGCCGCCAGCCTGCGCCTGCATGAACGGCTGGGCTATGCGCCCGCCGGCGTGATCCGCGAGGCCGGCTGGAAATTCGAGCGCTGGCTCGACCTCGTCTTCCTGCAAAGGATGCTGCAGGCATGATCGCCGTTCTCAATGCCGCCACGGCGGAAGCCGAACTCGATGCGCTGGCCGATATCCTGAAGGACTGCGTGGAGGGCGGCGCCAGCGTCAACTTCGTGCAGCCCTTCAGCCATGAGCAGGCAAAGGCCTTCTGGCAGCGGCAACTGCCGGCTCTGCGCAGCGGCGATGCCGTGCTGCTGGCGGCGCGCCATGACGGGCGGCTTGCCGGCACCGTGATGCTGGGCCTCGACACGCCGCCGAACCAGCCGCATCGCGCCGATATCAAGAAGCTGCTGGTGCATCACCGCGCCCGCCGCCAAGGCCTGGCCCGTGCCCTGATGCTGGCGGCCGAAGCGGAAGCGCGCCGCCTGCAGCGCGACCTGCTGACGCTGGATACGGAGCATGGCAGCAGCGCCGAAAGGCTGTATGCGGCGCTGGGCTATACGTCGTTCGGCATCGTGCCGCGCTATGCCCGGACGGCGGACGGCACCGCAGTGGCGGCCTGCACGTTTTTCTACAAAGACCTCGCCTAGATCATAGCGGCCTCGCTAGAATAGCGGCGATCAAACAGCCGCCATGACCAATCCGTTCAGCCTCGCGAATTTTTCCCTGCCGGCCCAGAACCTGCTCAGCGGCCTGACCGCCATGGCGGGCGTGCTGATTGTGGTTCTGGCAGCCGGGCTGTTCGCGGGCTATCAGGTGGCCGCCGCGGTGGCAGTGGGCGCCACCAGCGTCAGCATCGTCGATACGCCGACGACGCCCGACCACAAGCGACTGGGCTTCCTGATCGCCTTCATCTTCGGCAGCCTGGTGACGCTGGCGGTCGGCCTGAGCAGCGGCAATGCCTGGGCGCAGCTGCCTATCGTCGCCGTCACCAGCTTCCTGGCCGCCATGGTCTCGGTCTATGGCAAGAGCGCGCTGGCGCTCAGCATGTCGATGATCCTGGCGATGATCTTCGCCTTCGGCACGCCGACGCCGGATCCCCATGCCGCCGTGCTGCATGCGCTGTGCTTCGCCACGGGTGCTGCGGCCTATGGCGTCTTCGGCATGCTGGCCGCGGAATGGCTGGAGGCGCGCCACAAGCAGATCGCGCTGGCCGGCGCACTGGAGGCCTTTGCCGCCTATGTGCGGGCCAAGGCCAGCCTGTATGACACCGAAACGCCGATCGAGGCGGCCTATGCCGCGCTGATCGAGCGGCAGGTGACGCTGATGGAGCGCGTTGAATCCGCGCGCAACCTGCTGTTCCGCACCATGGAGCGCACCCGGGAGCGGGAATGGGCCGCGGCCCTGGTGGCCATGCTGGATGCCTTCGAGACCATCCTGTCGAGCCAGACCGATTACTGGCTGCTGCAGCGCCAGTTCGGCAGCCAGCGCGACAGCAGCCTGATCCTGGTCAGCATCCGCGATGGCGTGCTGCATATCGCCGACCTGCTCGGCACCCTGGCCGAGGAAGCCGACAGCGGCCGCCCGAGCGCCGATATCGAAGCCCTGCGCGCCGAATTCGCCGCCATTGCCGCACGCGTGCAGCAGATCGCGCCACTGGATGCCGGCATGGATGCCGCCACCGAGCATGGCCAGGCAGTGATCGAACTGCGCGCCACACTGGAACGCATCGGCCATGCCATCGACGCCACCGTCCAGGTACAGCAGGCGCTGCGCCGCGAAGACACCGCCGACGCCGTGCTGAGCATCGTGCAACTGGCCGACTTCCTGCCGCCGCGACCCTATCGCCTCGCCGTGATGCGGCGGCATCTGCGGCTCAGTTCGCCGATTTTCCGCTATGCGTTGCGGCTGACCGCGGCGATGCTCTGCGCCTATGCCATCGCCGAAGTGCTGACCCGCTATTTCAGCCATGGCAGCTGGATCCTGCTGACGGTCGCCGTCATCATGCGCGCCAGTTACAGCGCCACACGGCAACGCCAGAAAGACCGTCTGATCGGCAACCTGATCGGCTGCGTGCTGGCGGCGATCATCCTGCATCTGCTGCCCGATCCGGCACTGGCGGCGGTGTATTTCGTCAGCATCGGGCTGTCGCATGCCTATGCGCCGGTGCGCTATCGCATCACCTCGACGGCGGCCTGCATCATGGCGCTGCTGATGATGCATTTCCTCAATCCGAGCGACAGCTCGCTGCTGCTGGAACGCCTGCTGGATACCGCGATCGGCGTCGTCATCGCCGCCGCCTTCAGCTTCATCCTGCCTTACTGGGAGCGGCAGAGCCTGCCGATGCTGACCGCCACGCTGCTGCGCGCCAACCGCAAATACGCCCGCCAGGCCCTGAAACGGCAGCCGACCGAGCAGAGTTATCGCCTGGCGCGCAAGGATGTGTTCGATGCCGGCGCCGATTTCGCCGGCGCGCTGCGCCGCCTGGCCGCCGAACCGGGTGCCAGCCATGCCGATCTGCCACGGCTTCAGGCGTTTCTGTCGGCCAATTACCGCATGATGGCACAGCTTGCAGCCCTGCATGTGCTGCTGCGCATCCGCGGCCGCGAGCTGGATGCAGGCGTCACCGACGCGCTGCTGGCGCAGCATCATGGCCGGCTGCTGGCGTTGCTGGGCCATGCGGAGGATACGGAAAATCCTGCGCCCGATGCCCTGCCGCGCGACGGCGACACCGGCAGTGCGCAATGGCAGCTGGTCGCGGCGCTGATGCAGCGGCTGGCGCAGGCCGAAGCGGTGGCGGCGCAGATCAACGACCTGGCCGCCGGGCTTGAGATCGCGCCGCTGAAGCGCGCCTGATCAGACGCCGATCAGGAAATACCAGGCGAGCGCGAAGGCGATGATGGCGCCGGCGATGCCGAAGCCGAGCACATAACGCATGCGATGCAGCTCGATCCCGGCGCGCGCCTTGTTGGTGGTTATCGTGCGGTCGCGGGTGTCGTATTCGGTCCGCTCCTTGGGGCCGTATCCGGCTGAGGACGACATGGGACCTCCATCTGTTAAGCAGTCAGAGGGATAAGGCCCGGCGGGCCGGAGGGTTCCCCTGCCATCAGTGCCATCAGCCTCATCAGTGCAGGCAGGGTTGCCGCGCGGGCCTTTTTACCCTTAAGCCTTTGATTCTGTTGAATCCGGCAACTGCAAAACCTGCCATCCTGAGCCATCTTGAGCCAAACTGGACCAAAGTTGGCCATTTGGAGCCACCTGGAAACCATTTTCAGCCATCTCGAACCATTTTTGGCCAGCCTGAGCCGTGGGTCCCAGCCTTCAGGGCGGGTGGAGCGGCGGGTCGATTCACGATGTCCAAAACCGAAAAGAAACAAAATAGGAACAAGAAACGCAAAATCAAGGGGCCTGCGCGGCCCCCTGATCCGGTCCCGCCGCGTCTGGGCGGCGGGCGATAGGCAGCGGGCCTCAGCTCTTGTTCATGCGGTTGGTGACCAGATCGTCGACCACGGTGGGATCGGCCAGCGTGCTGGTGTCGCCCAGCGCCGAGAATTCGTTCTCGGCGATCTTGCGCAGGATGCGGCGCATGATCTTGCCCGAGCGCGTCTTCGGCAGGCCCGGCGCCCACTGGATCAGATCGGGCGAGGCGATCGGCCCGATCAGCGTGCGCACATGCTGCACCAGTTCCTTGCGCAGCTCTTCGGTCGGCTGGATGCCGGCCTTGAGCGTCACATAGGCGTAGATGCCCTGGCCCTTGATGTCATGCGGATAGCCGACCACGGCGGCCTCGGCCACCTTGAGATGGGCGACCAGCGCGCTTTCGACTTCCGCCGTGCCCATGCGATGGCCCGACACGTTGATCACGTCGTCGACGCGGCCGGTGATCCAGTAATAGCCATCGGCATCGCGGCGGCAGCCGTCACCGGTGAAATACTTGCCGGGGAAGGTGCTGAAGTAGGTGTCGATGAAACGCTGGTGATCGCCATAGACCGTGCGCATCTGGCCCGGCCAGCTGTCGGTGATGCAGAGGTTGCCGTCGGTGGCGCCCTCCAGCACCTTGCCGTCGCCATCCACCAACTGCGGCTGCACGCCGAAGAAGGGCAGCGTCGCCGAACCGGGCTTCTGGTCGATGGCGCCGGGCAGCGGGGTGATGAGGATGCCACCGGTCTCGGTCTGCCACCAGGTATCGACGATGGGGCAGCGGCCGTCGCCGACCACGCGGTGATACCAGAGCCAGGCTTCCGGATTTATCGGCTCGCCGACCGAACCGAGCAGGCGCAACGATGCGCGGCTGGTCTTCTTCACCGGCGCTTCGCCATCGCGCATCAGGGCACGGATCGCGGTCGGCGCGGTGTAGAAGATGTTGACCTTGTGCTTGTCGATCACCTGCCAGAAGCGCGAGGCATCGGGATAGTTCGGCACGCCTTCGAACATCAGCGTGGTGGCGCCATTGGCCAGCGGGCCATAGACGATATAGCTGTGGCCGGTGACCCAGCCCACATCGGCGGTGCACCAGTAGATATCGCCGTCGTGGTAATCGAAGACATACTGGTGCGTCATCGAGGCGAAGACCAGGTAGCCGCCGGTGGTGTGCAGCACGCCCTTGGGCTTGCCGGTCGAGCCCGAGGTATAGAGGATGAACAGCGGGTCCTCCGCATTCATCGGCTCCGGCGCGCAGGTCGCCGGAACCTTGGCGGCTTCTTCATGCAGCCAGATGTCGCGGCCGGCCGCCATCTCGATCTTGCCGCCGGTATGCTTCACCACCAGCACCTTCTTCACGCCGGGGCAGGTCTTGAGCGCCGCATCGGCATTGGCCTTCAGCGGCACCCCGCGGCCGCCGCGCAGGCCTTCATCGGCAGTGATGAGGAACTGGCTGTCGCAATCCTGGATGCGGTTGGCCAGGCTGTCGGGCGAGAAACCGCCGAAGACGATGGAATGCACGGCGCCGATGCGCGTGCAGGCCAGCATCGCATAGGCCGCCGCCGGGATCATCGGCAGATAGATGGTGACGCGGTCGCCCTTCTTGACGCCGTTGGCCTTCATCACATTGGCCATGCGGCAGACTTCGTCATGAAGCTGCTGGTAGGTGATGTTTTCCGACTTCGACGGATCGTCGCCTTCCCAGATGATCGCGGTCTGGTTCGCACGCTTGGCCAGATGACGGTCGATGCAGTTGGTCGAGACGTTCAGCACGCCATCGGCAAACCAGCGGATATGCAGATCGGCCTTGTCGAAGGAGACGTCTTTCACCTGGGTATAGGGCTTGATCCAGTCGACACGCTTGCCCTGCTCGCCCCAGAAGCCGTTCGGGTCCTTCACCGACTGTTCGTACATGGCCTTGTACTTGCCGGCATCGGCCCAGGCGCGCTTGGCCCAGTCGGCGCTCACCGGAAACAGTTCATTCTCGGCCATGATCGGCTCCCTCTCGTTCTGAATCCACGCCCGGACGACGCGGTCCGGCGGCGTTTCCCCTATCGGGCCGGATGATGCCCGCTCGGGTGGAAACGGACAAGCTCGGCCACCCCGGGTTTCGACCAAAGCATAGGCCGATCAAGGCTTAAGTATAAGATGGCGCGACGATTTTCAGAGATCGTTGGCAGCCGTGGCGCCGGCCACAGCGGGCAGGCCGGCGATGGTGGCCTCCAGAGCCTGCATCAGCCCCGGGAACTGGCCGCCAAGGCGGGCTTTCGCCTCGTCCTGGGCGGCACGCCATAGCGAGACGCCGGCGCGATAGGCGGCGCGCCCTTCGGCTGTGGCACGCACCAGCCGCGCGCGGCCATGGCCCGGCACCACCGTGACCAGGCCGGCGGCGATCATCGGCTTCAGGTTACGGCTGAGCGTGCTGCGATCGAGATCCAGCGCCGCCGCCAGCTCGGTGATGCTGGGCGGGCGGCCGTTCTGCTTCTCGCAGGCCCAGGCCATGCCGACCAGACTGTATTGCGGCAGGCCAAGGCCGATGGGCGAAAGCTGCTCGGTATACCAGGCGCTGGCGCGGCGGGCGGCCGAGCGGAGCTGGAAGCACAGGCAGAACTCCGTGCCATCGGGCATCGGCGGCGGCAGGGTGAACACCTGGTCAGCGGCGGCCAGAGAGGATGGTGGACTTCGCTTCATATCGTGTATATACACGATACAGGGCAGCCCGACAAGCCATCCTCAAGGCTGTCCTGCAACTTCCGGCCTCCCCACTTTTTTGGCCGCACAAAAACGACCCGACCAAGCAGAAGGACCGCCCGATGTCAGCCGCCCTGAACGAAACACCGCCCGCCCGCTCGGCCGATCTGCATCCGCCGACCGGCGGCGTCTATGCGCCGGTGCCGGTGGAGCAGTTGCGTGAACTGGCCGGCATCGAGCTGTTCCGCAAGATCATGAACCGCGAGCTGCCTGGCGCGCCGATTGCCGAACTGATGAATATGTGGATTTTTGAAGCCGAGCCCGGCCGCGTGGTCTTTGCCGGCCGGCCCGAGATGAAGCATTACAACCCGATCGGCAGCGTGCATGGCGGCTATGCCGGCACCATGCTGGACAGTTGCATGTCCTGTGCCGTGCAGTCCCAGCTGCCCAAGGGCATGGGCTACACCACGCTGGAATACAAGGTGAGCCTGGTGCGCGCGATCACCCACAAGACCGGTACCGTCTATGCCGAGGGCACCACGATCCAGGTCGGCAGCCGTGTCGGCACGGCCGAAGGCCGCATCGTCGATGCCGGCGGCAAGATCCTCGCCACCGGCACGACCACCTGCCTGATTTTCCCGATCTGAATTTTACGCCGGGAACAGCATCGCGTCGCTGTCGCGCCAGGCCAGGGAAACGACAGCACCCGCCGGCGGCAGCGCCGCCAGCCGTTCGGCCTGGCTGCTGACGGTGCCATAGAGTTTCACCGCGCCGGCGGTGCAGAAGATCGCGATGCGGTCGCCGGTCATGATGCGGTCCTGAACCCTGGCCGCGATGCCGGTCATGCCGGCCGGTACGGGCCCCTGCACGATCTCGACCGCCTCGGGCCGGAACATCAGTGACACATGCTGGCCGGCCACGGCCTGCGGCGGCAGGGGCAGCAGCACTTCCGGTTCGCCGTCGGGCCTGAGCAGCTTGCGTCCCTCCAGCAGCACGACCATGCCGGTGACGCGATTGGTGTTGCCGATGAAATCCGCGACGAAGCTGTTGGCTGGCCGCAGATAGAGTTCGGCCGGCGCGGCCACCTGCTCGATCTTGCCGTTGCTCATGATGGCGATGCGGTCCGACATGGTCATGGCTTCGCCCTGGTCATGGGTAACCAGCACGGTGGTGATCTTGAGGCGCGACTGCAGGTCGCGCACTTCGAGCTGCATGGCGCCGCGCAGCTTGGCATCCAGCGCCGCCATCGGCTCGTCCAGCAGCAGGACCCGCGGCTCGATGGCGATGGCCCGCGCCAGCGCCACGCGCTGCTGCTGCCCGCCGGAAAGCTGCGCGGGGAAACGCGCGCCGAAGCTTTCCATACGCACCAGCGCCAGCGCCCGCTCGACCTTGGCGGCCGTTTCCGCGCGGCTGAAGCGCCGCATCTTCAGGCCGAATGCGACATTCTCGGCAACCGTCATATGCGGGAACAGCGCGTAATTCTGGAACACCACGCCGATATCGCGCTGCCAGGGCGGGGTGCCGGCCAGCGGCCGGCCTGCAACATGGATCGCGCCATCGTCGGCCTCGACCAGGCCGGCGATGCAGCGCAGCAGCGTGGTCTTGCCGCAACCCGACGGCCCGAGCAGCGAGACGAATTCGCCGGCCGCGATGCCGAGGCTGACATCGTCAAGCGCCTGGGTGCTGCCGAAACGCTTGGAGATATGGGCGATCTGGAGGTCGCCGGTTTTCTCAGCCATGTTTAGCGGCGTCTCCACGATTTGGCAGCGTCAGGCTGCCCAGTCCATACAATTTCTCCACGACCAGCAGCACGACGACGACGATAACCATCTTGATGACGGAAATCGCGGCCACCGCCGGATCGTAGTTGTTCACCAGATAGCCAAGGATCGAGACCGGCAGCGTCATGTTCGAGGCATTGGACAGCATCAGCGCCACCGCCACCTCGTCGAAGGAAATCAGGAAGGCGAACATGCCGCCGGCGAACAGCCCGGGACGGATGGTGGGCAGCGTGATATGCCAGAAGGTGCGCCAGGGCGTGGCACCCAGGGTCTTCGCCGCCTCCTCGATGCGCGGATCGGCATTGGCATAAATCGCCAGCACGGTGCGCAGCAGATAGGGCAGCACAATCACCACATGGCCGACCAGCAGGCCGATATAGGTGTTGCCGAGCCCGATGGCGCTGAGGAAGAACAGCAGCGCGATGGCCAGCACCAGGCTGGGCAGGGCCAGCGGTGACAGCAGGAAAGTCTGGATCAGGGCGGCGCCCGGCAGACGGCGGCGCACCAGCGCCAGCGCCGCCGGCACCGCCAGCAGTGCGGCGATCCCTGCCGCCAGCACGCCAAGCTGGATGCTGTTCCACAGCGGCTGCATGAAACTCGGATCCTGCAGCACCTGGGTGAACCAGCGGATCGAATAGCCCGGCGGCGGGAAGATAACGAAACGCGCCGAGGACAGCGACACCACCACCACCAGAACCAGCGGCGTGAGTAGGAAGATGGTCGCGACGACCAGATACGTCTTCAGCCAGCGGTTCATTCTTCGGCCCTGCCCCGCCGCAGGCGACGGCCGAGCGCGATCTGCAGGCCCGACACCAGCAACACGGTGACTAGCAGGATCACGCCGAGCGCCGCGGCAAACGGCCAGTCGGAACTGAGGTTGAGCTGCTGGTAGACCAGTACGGGCAGCACCATGGTGCGGTTGTTGCCCATCAGCATGACGGTGACGAAGCTGCCGATGGAGAGCGAGAACACCAGCAACGTGCCGGTGATGACGCCATCCAGACTGAGCGGCCAGACGATATAGCGGAAGGCCTGCAGCGGGCGGGCGCCCAGCGTGAGGGCTGCCTGTTCCAGCGCCTGGTCGATGCCTTCGAGCGCACTGGCGATGGAGAGCACCATGAAGGGCAGCATTACATGCACCAGCGTGATGCCGATGCCGAACCAGCCGCCGAGCAGGTCGATGGTCGGCAGGTCCAGCGCCTTCAGGCTGCCGTTGATCAGGCCGCTGCGCCCCAGCACCACCATCCAGCCGAAGGTGCGCACCACCACGTTGATCAGCAGCGGCGTGACGATCAGGAAGATCAGGATGCCCTTCAGCGTGCCGCGGCTGCGTGCGATGGCGAAGGCGAAGGGATAGCCCAGCACCAGCGCGCCGCTGGTGACGCCGGCCGCAAGTCCGATGGTCTGGGCCCAGACGCGGATATAATAGGGATCGGTGAGCGCGCGCAGATACTGGTGCGGACCCAGCTGGCCATCAGGCTGGCGCAGGCTGACGCCGAAATTCAGCAGCAGCGGCCCGATGAAAAACACCGCCAGCAGCAGGATGGCCGGCGCCAGCAAGGCGAAGCCAGACGCATGAAGCCTGAAGGGCATCGCGATCCTGCTCCGTCTGCCGGCGACCGGTCTGTCGATGTCCCGGACTTACGGGATTTCCTTGTTCCAGCGCTCGATCCAGGCCGGGATCTTGTCCATGAAGGACAGGAATTCCGGCTGGCGCACGCGCTCCAGCGGCGTCAGCACCTTCTTCAGGTCGTCGGGATAGACCACCTTGGAGTTCACCACCGGATACTTGATCATCGAGGCATGGCCGAGCTGCGCCTTGGGCGACAACACGCAGTCGATATAGGTCCAGGAGGCTTCCGGCGCGTTCTTCACCTTGGCCAGCATGGCCGCCGACTGGAAGGCGCCCGGATCGGGGATATAGGCGCCGGCCCAGCTGTTCTGGTTGGCGAAGTCATAGGCGCGACCATCCCAGTAGACCAGGATGTCGACTTCCTTGGTGGCGAACAGGTTGATCGCATCCACCGGATTGACCCAGTATTTGGTGATGTTGGGCGCCATGGCGCGATACTTGGCGAAGACCTCGTCCTCGCTGCCGCCATACTGGGTGGTGAGGAACCAGGTGAACATCGGGCCCCAGGCCATGGTGACGGCCGGGAAGGACACGCGGTTGCCATACTTGCCGGCAATCGTGTTGTCGATCAGGGTCTTCCAGTCCTTCGGCGGCTCCTTGATCTTATCCTTGTTGTACATGACGATCATCGCGCCGAAATTCTGGATCGTCGCGTAATTGTCCCACTGCTTGCGGAAGACCTCGGGCACATCGGCAAGGTTCGGCGCCTTCTCAACGCTGAGCTTGTCGAGCAGGCCTTCGCGGCCAGCGCGGATGGCGTCAATCTCGCTTAAGAGCGCCACGTGGATCGAAGGATTTTCCTTGTTGGCGCGGATGCGGTTGATCACCTCGCCGGAATTCAGCACCAGGATGTCGACATCGGAGCCGGTGCGTTCCTTGTAGCAGGCGGCGAAATTCGTCTTGGCCGATTCCAGCCAGATGCCGCCGGACGCCACCACCGTGATCTTCTGCGCCAGCGCCGGACCGGCCATGAGGGCCGAAAGGCCCGCCAGACCCACCACAGCACTGCGGATGCAGAATGCACTGCGGATGCAGAATGCACTGCGGATGAACTGTTTCGGATGGAACATGCGATCCCCCTCGCGTTTGCCAGTCTGTGGACGTCAAACCCCGGAGCGGAAGCGGACGGTTTGCAGGCCGGCCGCATTCCCCTGTTGACGAAAAGGCTAAGTCCCGAGTACCAGATGTGTCAACTGTGTTGTTAAATACGGAACACGACACCGGACCGGGACGGACGTCATGAGCAACCTAGAAAGCGCCATCCGCATCCTGCATTGCCTGTCTGCCGAAACGCCATTGCTGAAAGTGACGGACGTGGCGAGCCGGCTCGGCATTGCCAAGAGCACGGTCTCGCGCCTGCTGCGCACGATGCATGACGGCGGCCTGCTCAAGCGTGACGACAATACACCGGTCTACGGCCCGGGTCCGCTCGCTCTGGAACTGAGCCGGCTCTATGCCTCCGGCAACAGCCTGCTGGACCGCGTGGATGCGGCACTCGCCAATCTGGTGGAGGAGTTCGGTTTTACAGGTTTCGCGGGAATGCTGGACGATGAGTCCGTCGTAATCCTGCGCCAGCACCAGGGCTGGTACCGCCTGCGCTATATCCTGGAGGTGGGCGAGCGCCAGAAACCCGACGACATGGCGCTCGGCATTGCCCTGCTGGCCCGGCATAACCTGGTCAAAACCCAGGCACAGACCGCCGCCACCCGCAAACTGTTCAAGGCCTTCCTGACCGACCGCGTGGTGGAAGTGCCCTGCCGCAGCGTGCCCGGCATCACCGCCATCGGCACGGCGTTGCGGGTCGAGCGCAGCGGCCAGACCATCGGCTTCTCGATCTCCTTCCCCGACATGGCCGCGCCGGCGGCGATGCGGGCCAGGATCAAAAGCCGGATCCAGGCCGTGGCCCGCGAGATCGGCCAGGACATCGAGGATTCATTCCACCGCACCGGGGCAGCCAAACGATGAGCAGCAGCACTTCGACGGAAAACAGCGCGCCGGCCCGCCGCTCGTTCAGCCGCATGGCCTTTGTCGGCGATGCTTTCACCGTTGGCGCCGGCGATGCCACCATGCTGGGCTGGGTCGGCCGGCTGGCGGCGTATGAATGGCAGGCCGGCCATGACATCACCGCCTACAATCTCGGCATCCGCGGCGCCAGCACGCACCTGATCGGCCAGCGCTGGCGCGGCGAATGCGAGGCGCGGCTGCCGCCGACCGCCAATGCGCGGCTGGTTTTCATGTTCGGCGGCAACGACGCCAAGCTGCTGGATGGCAAGGTGCCGGAAGTGCCGCTGGAAGAATCGGTGGCCAATGCGCGCGCGATCTTAAGCGCCGCCGCCGCCTGGCTGCCGACCTTGTGGATCGGCCTGATCCCGATGAACGAAAGCCGCCCCTATCCGAAGCTGATCGGCGCGCAGAACTACACCTTCTCCAACAGCCTGCAGGCGGACTACAACGCCGCCTATGCCAAAGCGGCGGCCGAGCTGGGCATTCCCTTCCTCGACCTGCATACGCCGCTGCTGGCCGATCCGGCCTGGCCCGATCTCACCCAGGCCGGCGACGGCAGCAATCCCGCCGCACCCGGCTATGAAGTGGTGGCCGCGATGATCCATCGCTGGCCGGCCTGGCGCCGGTGGTTTGACTGATTGGGGTTCGACTGATTGGGGTTCGACGGAACGGTTTCTCAGCGCCGCCAGACCGGCTTGGCGCATTCGGCCTGGATATCGGCACGGCTGAGGCCGAGATCCTTCAGCGCCGCATCGCTCAGCTCGGCAAGCTGCGTGCGTTCGCGGCTGAGCCGCTGCAGCGACAGGATCTCATGGATCATATCCAGGACGAGACGGCGCAGGGGATGCGTGCCGGCGGGATAGCTGCGAACGGTCATGGTGCTCTGCGTCATGGCGGGACTCCGTGGTTTCTGATCTGTCCGCAGTCTACGCCGCCGTCATGACGCGACGGTGACCGAACGCTACGGCCGCGACCGAAGTGTTGCAGATGGACGACAGCGCGCGAGCGGCCTAGATTCTCCGTCATGAGCAGCAACGACCCGCATGTGGCGAAGATCGCGGCCCTGATCGGCGATCCGGCGCGCGCCAATATCCTGAAGGCGCTGATGGACGGGCGCGCCCGCACGGCCAAGGAACTGGCCCATATCGCCGGCGTCTCGCCGCAGACCACCAGCGGCCATCTGGCCAAGCTGTCGGACGGCGGCCTGCTCGGCCTCGCCAAGCAGGGCCGGCACCGGTATTACCATCTTGCGAACAGCACTGTCGCGACGGCGATTGAAAGTTTGATGGCGCTGGCCGGCGAGCAACCGATGCCGAAGCATCACCATCACACCCGCGTCGCCGGCGCGCTGCGGGCGGCGCGCACCTGCTACGATCATATTGCCGGCAAGCTCGGCGTTTGCCTGTTCGACCAGCTCATCGCGCGCGGCTGCCTCTTACCCAGCGGTGAAGAGGACTTCGTCGTCACGGCGGCAGGGCGGCAGCTCTTTGCCGCGCTCGACATCAATGTGGACGCCATCGCATCCGGCAAGCGCCGCTTTGCCCGCGCCTGCCTGGACTGGAGCGAACGCAGCCCGCATCTGGCCGGCGCGCTGGGCGCCGCCCTGGCCGAACGCTGCTTCGACTTCGGCTGGCTGGAGCGCCGGCGCGACAGCCGCGCGGTCAGCCTGACCCCGGCCGGCAGCCAGGCGCTGGCCCGGCTGTTCGACCTGCCGCCGGAGCGGATTGCGGCGGCCATGGCGGAGACGCATTAACCCGCAGTTGCACGCCGTGGGCGGGTTGGCTATCTTCCGCCCCGGACCGTCAGGCCAGCCTTGGCGCGCGGGTGTAGCTCAATGGCAGAGCAGAAGCTTCCCAAGCTTACGACGGGGGTTCGATTCCCCTCACCCGCTCCATCCACATCAATGACTTACGCGAATTCACTCCGCGCTGATGTGGTCCATACGGCAAAAATACGGCAAAAGCAGAGCTAAATGCCCGTGGACGCAGGTAAATAACCCGCCAAAACCGGTGTACGGAAGCGATTTTTGCGACACCATGATTCAATTCGTCGGAAGCGATTCTTCTCGGCAAGATTGCATGCCTTGCGTCACGGCGCTGCCCACCGCGATCTGTTTGGGTAGAGCTAGCTTTGGTGTTGCATGCATCTCATTCAGAGGCCTATAGCACCCTAGCCGAACCACACCTTTATCAATCTTCGTTGCATGCGAGATACGTGCCCCTATGAAGAAAATCGGCTTTTTATCCTTTGGACATTGGTCCGAGTCACCGCAATCAGAAGCCCGCTCAGCGCAAGACGTTCTTTTGCAATCCATTGACCTGGCGGTGGCAGCTGAAGAGCTTGGCGCCGATGGCGCCTACTTCCGTGTCCATCACTTCGCCCGCCAACTCGCCTCGCCCTTCCCTCTTCTTGCCGCAGTCGGCGCTAGAACGCAGCGGATCGAGATCGGCACCGCTGTCATCGACATGCGGTATGAAAATCCCCTCTACATGGTCGAAGATGCCGGCGCTGCCGACTTGATCGCCGGGGGCCGCCTACAGCTTGGTATTAGCCGCGGCTCGCCGGAACAGGTGATCGACGGCTGGCGCCATTTTGGCTACGCGCCTGCTGAAGGCGAGAGTGACGCCGATATGGGACGCCGACATGGCGAGGTCTTTTTATCGCTATTAACCGGCAAAGGTTTTGCCCGGCCAAGCCCTCACCCGATGTTTCCCAACCCGCCCGGGCTGCTGCGTTTGGAGCCTCACTCAGAAGGCCTGCGCGATCGTATTTGGTGGGGCTCTGCCTCTGACGCGACCGCCGTCTGGGCGGCCCAGCAAGGCATGAACCTCCAGAGTTCGACCTTGAAGGCCGACGAAAGCGGCGAGCCTTTTCACATTCAGCAGGCTAAGCAGATACGCCGCTATCGCGAGGCCTGGGCGGCGGCAGGGCATCAGCGTACGCCACGCGTTTCTGTCTCACGCTCGATTTTTGCCCTGGTCAATGACCTAGACCGCGCCTATTTCGGTCGCGACACTAGCAGTGACCAGGTTGGCGTTATTGATAATATGCGGGCGATATTTGGTCGCTCTTATGCGGCCGAGCCAGACCGGCTGATCGAGGCGCTCAAAGGCGATGAAGCAATCGCCGAAGCCGATACCCTGTTGCTGACCGTGCCCAATCAGCTGGGCGTTGCGTATAACGCCCACGTCATTGAGACCATTCTCACCCAGATTGCGCCTGCTCTCGGCTGGCGATGATCTGATAATCAGAGAATCGGACTACGAAGCATAGGAAAACCATGGCTGACGATAATGTCGCAATGCGTGTTACCGCACTTGAAGAGCGCGCCGCATATCAGGATGAGATAATCGAGACTCTGAATCAGACCATTACCAAACAATGGGCTCAGATTGACAAGCTGACGCGGTTGATCGGAGCGCTAACCGACCGATTGCATGAAACTGAGGCCAAAGCATCCCATGGCCCAGTCACTGAACGTCCACCCCATTACTGATCTAGAAAATCAAGTGGCCGGTGACTAACTAGTAAAATCTACTGGGCAGTTGTCGACCGCATCATTTGGTCGTCAGTCCTAGGGCAATCACCGCATCGAAGTCTATGATCTACCGCTCTCGTAAGCTCTCGTCGCGGTAACGCATGATTGGCGATAATAGATAATCAATCATGCGGCGCTGATCGGTCTTGATTTCTGCTGTCAAAGCCATGCCAGCGCCAAGGTCCATACGTTTGCCATCAACATCGATCCACGTACGCTGCAATGCAATGCGTGCCGGGTAGATCAGGCCACGCTTTTCATCGGCAACGGCGTCTCGCGACACAGACGTCACTTTCCCGGGGATCGTGCCATATTTGGTGAATAGAAACGTTTCGAGCTTCACCTCGACATCCTGGCCCGGCTGAATGAAGCCAATATCTCGATTCTGAACCATGGCTTCAACTTCGAGGGCACCGCCCGCTGGCACCACGGCCATGAGTTGCTGCGCCGGCGTAACCACGCCACCAACCGTATGGATGGCCAGTTGCTGTACAACGCCATCAAGCGGCGATGTCAGGGTCTGCTGACCATAACGCTGTTCAGCTTTCAATACCTCTTCTTCCAACGCTGCCTGCCGACGCTCAGCTTCATTTCGTTGCACGAGAATGTCGCGCAAATATTCTGAACGGGCCTGACTACGCTGGCGCTCTAGCGTCTTTAAGGTCGCGATCGTTTCTTCTCGACGATGTCGCAGCGCCCTTAACTCATGCTGCATTTCTACGAGCTGTTGCTGCAGCTCCAACGCCGTGAGGCGAGATCCGTAACCTTTATCGGCCAACCCAGTTCTGGCATCGCTGCGCTGAGTCATGAGCGGTAGCGTCTGTTCCAGTTTGGCGATAGCCACTTCAACCGACCGGCGCTCCGCCTCACGTCGCTCCTTCTCAGATTCTAGGCCCGCCAAACGGGCCATATGCTCATCTGTCTGACTCACCAGCAGCGCCCGCTGCAGATCTGCCAAGCCAGCCGGCGTGCCGATTGGTGCTTTGAAGCGGGGCAGGGGATCGGCTGGATATGACGCCGCTTCTAAACGAGCGACATCGGCGCGCGATGCAGTCAAATCTGAGATCATGCGGCGCATGTCGGAACCCGACGCCGTCGGATCCAATTCGACAAGGATATCGCCAAACTTCACTGCTTGCCCATCCTGTACATGGATGGCACGAATGATGCCGGTTTCTAACGGCTGAATCACCTTTGTCCTTCCAGGTGGGATTGTGCGGCCATCGGCCAGGGCCACCACATCTAACCGACCGATAAATGACCAAGCCACACCGATGACCAATAGCGCCGTCAGAGTCCAGAATAGATACCGTGCCGTCGGCGAAGCCGGGCTTTCCAATACCTCTAGCGCAGCCGGCAGGAAGTCGATCTCATCACGACTGCGCGGCTTAGCCACTGGCCTCTTAGCCTCATCGCGCAGTGCCGCACGGGTCACAGATGCCGCATTGCGCAGGCCGTCCCAGGCGCCCCTAAACGACATGCAACCCTCCCGCCTGTTGACGGATCATGGCGGCAAATCGGCCACCTTGACGTATCAGTTGCTCGGGCGAGCCATCTTCAACGATCTGGCCTTGTTCGACGGTAATAATGCGATGGGCATGCCTGACCGCCGACAGTCTATGGGCGATAATTAGCACCGTGCGGCCCTTGCAGATACGCTCCATATTAGCCTGGATCGCCGCTTCAGATTCGACATCCAGCGCGCTTGTCGCCTCGTCGAAGATCAAAATGCGCGGGTTAGCGATCAGGGCTCGGGCAATAGCGATGCGTTGACGCTGGCCGCCTGACAACGACGCCCCACGCTCGCCAACTGCGGTGTCATACCCTTGCGGTAGGGTCATAATGAAATCGTGAGCGCCTGCTAATTGAGCGGCAGCCATCACCTTCTCTAGCGGCGCACCTGGGTCGGCAAGCGCAACATTCTCGCGCACTGTGCCGGTAAACAGTGTGTTTTCCTGTAGCACCACGCCAATCATACGACGCAGCGAGGGCGGATCAACTTGCGCCAAGTCCAGTCCATCAATGGAAATCTTACCTGATTCCGGCACATACATGCGCTGAATGAGCTTCGCGAGCGTGCTCTTACCCGACCCTGAAGGGCCAACGATACCGACCACCTGTCCCGCCGGTATGCCAAAGGTGAGGTTGCGCAGAACATCTGGACCATCTGGGCGATAGCGGAAGGTAGCACGTTCAAATGCCACTTGCCCCTTCAGAGCGGGCAGTGACTGGCGGCCCGCGCTGGTTGAAGCTTCTGAATGCGTGTTCAGAATGTCACCCAAACGCTCGATCGATAGCCGTGCCTGCTGAAAATCTTGCCACAGCTGAGCGATGCGTAGCACCGGACCGCTCACGCGCCCCGACAGCATGTTGAAAGCCACCAGTTCGCCCACCGTCAAATTGCCGCCAATCACCAGCTTTGCGCCGGTCCAAAGTGTCGCAGCAATGACAATCTTGCTGATCAACTGCGCTGCTTGGCTGCCGATATTGGCGACATGGTCGACGCGAAAGGCAGCGCGCACATAGGCCGAGAGCAACTCCTCCCAACGGCGCTGCATCTGCGGTTCAATGGCCATGGCCTTCACGGTCTCAATACCGCCGATACGCTCCACCAAGAAGGCCTGATTCTCTGAACCACGAGTGAATTTCTCATCCAACCGAGATTTCAACATAGGCGTGATAACCAGTGAAATTCCAACATAAAACGGAATGGCTGCCAAGCAGATCCAGGTCAGAACCGGGCTATACAAGAACATCACGATAAGAAAGACAAAAGTGAATACCATGTCGACTGCCGCCGTCAGCGTCGACCCGGTTAAGAAGTTTCGAATACTCTCTAATTCACGCACTCGCGCCACGCTGTCACCGACCCGCCTCGCCTCGAAGTAAGGCAATGGTAGGGCCATCAGATGGCCAAACAACCGAGCACCAAGTTCAAGATCGATGCGATTGGTGGTATGCGAAAACAAATAGGTACGCAGCATGCTAAACAGTGTCTCAAAGACTGCGATCGCTAATAGAGCAAATATCAGTACATCGAGAGTCGTCAGCGAGCGGTGCACCATAACCTTGTCGATCACCACTTGGAACATCAGCGGCGAAACGAGGGCGATCACCTGAATAATGAACGAGGCCAGAAGAACCTCGCCGAACATCCTGCGGTATTTCACCACTGCCGGGATAAACCAGGAGATGCCGAAGCGTCGCTGCGCGCCTGCCAGATTGGCGCGGGTAGCGATCAGGATCAGATCGCCGGACCAGATGGTCGCGAATTCCTCGCGGCCGATTGAGCGTGGCCTCCCGTCATGGCCATCGGCAACCAGCACCTCGTCACGGTCGCCCTGCCGCCGCACGCTGCCCAGTACGACATAACTGCCATCCTTCAACACCGCGACGGCCGGCAGTGGTGTACTGGCCAGCCGGTCCCAGCTAGTGGGCACGCGCCGGATTTTGAGGTCAAGCTGACGTCCTGCCCGGACCAGTTCATCGGGCGTGATCTGCCAGCCCGGCCGGCCGAAACGGTGGATTAGCTGGCCCGGGTCAACCGCCCTACCTTGTATGCGCATGATCAGCGCAAGACACAGCAACCCGCTGTCAGCCGATCGCACTCCATTCTCATTATCCACGCCTCAGGTCCCCGCCTCTCCGGCCCCGTCTACGGGGCCGGCGTCATGCTTGTTTTCGTACTATGCCCAGGCCGTAGCAAAGACCGGTGCGAGCGCGCTGGCCGTCGACGGATCCAGCGTGAACTGACCAGCCGCCGGCGGACTGTAGGATGCCATAGCATTGACCAGAGATTGGACATTTGCCGCCGTCAAGCTGTGGCTGCCATCCTCAGTCTGGATGCTGTCAACCCGGCGGCTACTGTCGGTATACCAGTCCTTCATCAACACGCTACTGCTCGTCTCGCCGATGACGTCGATCTTCAGGTCGTTGCCGCTCTGGCGGAACCAGAGCTGGTTATAGGCCACACCAGACATGAACCGGACGACATCGTTGGTCGAGGCCGCATCAGTGATTCCGGCCTGATAGATACTATCCACGCCGTCGCCGCGGGCTATCTGGTAGGTATCGTTGCCCTGACCACCGGTGAGAGAGTCGTTGCCGATGCCACCATTCAGGATGTCGTTGTTATCGCCGCCATTCAGCGTGTCGGCACCATCCAGACCCCACATATTGTCATTACCTGCGCCACCGCTCAGAACGTTAGCGGCATTAGTGCCTTCGACGCTGTCGTCATAGTTACCCATGACAGCATTCTCGAAGTTCAGAATTGTCTCGGACCAGGCGGGACCGCTGTACCCCATGCCATTCAGAAGGCTAATGGCAGCCCCTTCGGTTGCGCCACTGTAGTCGACAGTATCGATACCGTTGCCGCCATCCATATAATCGACGCCATCACCGCCGATGATCACGTCATCGCCGTCACCACCATTTAGCGTGTCATCGCCGGCACCGCCATTCAGGCGGTTGGCCAGGGTATTGCCGACGATGGTGTCATTGAAGTCCGAACCAAGGACGTTTTCGACGGTGGCGATCGAGTCACCCGCAGCATAGCCACCCTGCGAATTTATCAGCAGATTGACCGAGATCGCCGAAGTTGCGGCGCTGTAGTCGACTGTGTCGATTCCGTTGCCGCCATTGAGTGTGTCGCTGCCGAGGCCGCCGACGAGCCAGTCGTCGCCATCACCGCCGTTCAGCGTGTCGTTACCGGCGCCACCATCCAGACGGTTGGCGATCGTCGTACCGGTCAACGTATCGTTGAAGGCAGAGCCAATCATGTTCTCGATGCCGTTGAAGGTGTCGCCAGCCGCATCGCTTCCGCTGCCGGAGTTGGTCCCCATGTTGGCCGTGACCGCCGCGGCGGCAGAGCTGTAATCCACGGTGTCGATGCCGTTGCCACCGGTCATCGCATCGCTGCCTGCACCACCGACCAGGATATCGTCGCCGTCACCGCCATTCAGTGCGTCATTGCCCAGGCCGCCTTCGAGACGGTTGGCATTGGTGTCGCCGACCAGCGTATCGTTGAAAGCAGACCCGATCAGGCTCTCGATGCTGGTCAGCACATCGCCGGCCGCATCGCCGCCCGAAAGGGCACCTGTGAGCAGGTTGATCGATACGGCAATCGACGAGCCTGCGTAAGAGGCTGTGTCGCTGCCGCCGCCGCCATTGATGGCGTCGGCGCCCACCCCGCCTTCGATGGTGTTGTTTCCGGTCGAGCCGACCAGCGTGTCGTTGAAGGCCGTGCCGATCAGGTTTTCGATGCTAGTCAGCACATCGCCGGCCGCATCACCACCCGAGGCGGCGCCCGTTGCCAGGTTGACGCTCACGCCGGCCGACGAGGTCGCATAGGTGACTGTATCTATATCTGCGCCACCATCAATGGTATCCGCGCCGGAGCCGCCGTTCAGGATGTCATTCCCGTCCAGCCCCCAGATCATGTCGTTGCCGGCACCGCCGCTGATGACATTAATGCCATTGGTGCCTTCGACCTCGTCGTTATAGTTGGTCATGACGGCATTTTCGAAATTCAGAACTACCTCCGACCAGGCGGAACCAAGCACGCCCATGCCATTCAGAAGGCTGACAACTGCATATTCGGCCGCGCCGCTGTAATCGACAGTGTCAATGCCATTGCCGCCATTCATGGTATCAACGCCATCGCCGCCGATGACCCAGTCATCTCCGTCTTCACCAAGGATCGTGTCGTCACCGGCACCGCCATCAATGCGATTGGCGACATTGCTGCCTTGGATCGAATCACCGTAAATCGAACCGATGGCATTTTCGAAGTTCAGGATCGATTCCCAATAGGCGTAACCCGATCCATTGCCGTTCAGCAGGCTGATCGCCAGCCAGCTGGTCGCGGCGCTGTAATCGACAGTATCAATACCACCGCCGCCATTCATATTGTCGATGCCATCACCACCGATGATCCAGTCATCGCCGTTGCCGCCATCGATCACATCATCGCCAGCCCCACCCTCGATGCGGTTGGCAGCACCACTACCGGTAATGGTGTCGTTGTAAGCCGTGCCGAGGACATTCTCGAGCGTGCCATAGGTATCGCCCTGGGCATCGCCGCCCGTGCCGGCACCGGCGGTAAGGTTGACCGTGACGGCAACCGTCCCCGTCCTGTAATCGACCGTGTCGATGCCATTGCCGCCAGTCATGGCATCATTGCCTCCGCCGCCGATGAACCAGTCATCGCCGTCGCCACCATTCATCGTATCGTTGCCCAGACCACCTTCGAAGCGATTGGCGTTGGCGTCGCCGGTGAACACATCGTTGAAGGCCGAACCGATCAGGTTTTCGATGCTGGTCAGTACATCACCGGCTGCATCGCCGCCGCTGGCGGCACCCGTTCCCAGGTTGACCGAGACGGCGACTGACGAGTTGGCGTAAGTGACGGTATCAGTACCGCCGCTGCCATTGATCGTATCGGCGCCGGCGCCGCCATCGAAGATGTTGTCCCCGGCCGTGCCGATCAGCGTGTCGTTGAAGGACGAGCCGACTGCATTCTCGAAGCTGCTGATCACATCGCCCTGGGCGTCGCCGCCCGAGACAGCATTGGTGGCTAGGTTGACCGAGACGCCGGCGCTTGATCCGGCATAGCTGATCGTATCGTTACCGGCGTCGCCAGTCATCGTATCGGCGCCAGCGCCGCCACGGAAGGTATTGTCGGCAACCGTACCAACAAGGGTGTCGTTATAGGCCGTGCCGATCACGCTCTCGAAATTACTGATCGTGTCGCCCGCGGCATCGCCGCCTGCAACAACATTGGTGGCCAGATTGACCGAGATTCCGGAAGTGGAGGTCGAATAATCCAGCGTATCCGAACCGCCGGCGCCATCCAGGATATCGGCGCCTGCACCGGCGCGCATGAGGTTGTCTTTGCCGTCGCCGATCAGTGTATCGCTGTAAGCCGAGCCCCAGATGTTATGGACGCCCAACGCGGTGTAGGCCTGTCCCCAGGCATTATAGTAAGTTCCCAGGAAGACGTCGCCCGTGGCATCACCACCATCAGCGTAACCGGTGGCAAGATTGATGCTGACCCCGGCCGAGGACCGCAGATAGCTGAGCGTATCGATGCCACCGCCACTGCTCATGATATCCGCGCCGACGCCACCTTCGAATATCTCATTGGCAGCAGACCCGTAAAACAGGTCTCCGAATTTGGTTCCGATGAAAGATTCAAAGTTGAGCAGCTGATCCTTGTTGATGGCATTGCCGACCGTCGATCCGACATATTTCGAATAACCATCAACCCGGTTGAACACCACCTGGGTCCAGGTGGCCAATGAGTTCAGGCCACTGTAATCAATGGTATCGAAACCAGCGCCACCATCAATGGAGTCCTGGCCTGCACTCAGCAGGAAGGTACTGTCGCTGGCATTGCCAATCAGACTGTCATCGAAGGTCGATCCTTGCAGGCCTTCAAAGTTGCTGATGACGTCGCCGGCTGCATCGCCGCCCGACGCTGTATTGGTCGTCAGGTTGACGGTGACTGCTGCGGCGGAATTGACATAACTGAGGATGTCCATGCCGGCGCCGCCATTCAGCGTATCGGCGCCGAGACCGCCGTTAATGATGTTGTCACTGTTGTCGCCCGTCAGGCTGTCGTTATTGGCCGAACCGAGCAGGTTCTCAATGCTGGTCAATGTGTCGCCGGCCGCGTCGCCGCCGGTATTGACATTGGTCAGCAGGTTGACCGTCACACCAGCGGCCGACGTCCGGTACGATGCCGTATCGGACCCGGCACCACCATTGACCGCATCGGCACCCCCGAGGCCTTCAATGGTGTTCTGGTTGCCGTCACCAGTCAGGGTATCGGCATAGGTGGAACCGATCAGGTTCTCGATTTCGGTGAAGGTATCGCCATTGGCATCGCCTGTTCCGATGCCGGTGGCCAAATTGACGATCACACCCGCCAGCGCCGTACTGTAGCTGGCCGCGTCGGAGCCATTGCCGCCGATCAGCACGTCAGCCCCTGCTCCACCAATCAGGGTGTCGTTGCCATCCATGCCGTAGAGCGTGTCGGTCCCTGCTCCGCCATCCAGCACATTGGCATTGGCATCGCCCTGCAGACTATCATCGAAGGCCGATCCGGTCAGATTCTCGACCGTGTTGAAGGTATCACCCGTGGCGTCACCGCCAGAGCCCGTGTTGTTGGTCAGGCTGACGGTCACCGCGGCCTGGCTGCCGCTGTAATCCGCCGTATCGAGGCCATTGCCGCCATTAAGGGTATCGGCACCAAGGCCGCCAACCAAGATATCGGCACCATCGTTGCCAAACAGCTGGTCGTTGCCGTTCAGGCCCCACAGCGTATTGGCCCCGGCATTTCCGGCCAGGATGTCGTTGAAATTCGATCCTTCCAGATTTTCGATAGCGCTGTATGTGTCGCCCGTGGCTTCACCGGCCCGCGTTGTATTGTCCAGGCGGGCCGTGACGGCCGCCGCGGCATAGCGGTAACTGGCGGTATCGATACCATCTAGCCCATTCATCGCGTCGGCACCCAAACCACCAATCAAGGTGTTGTTGCCGGCATTGCCGATCAGCGTGTCGGCGAAGTTGCTGCCAATGATATTCTCAAAGTTGGCCAGTACATCGCCTGCAGCATCACTGCCGGCGCCCGCCCCCGTATTCAGGTTGGCGGTCACGGCCGCGGCCGAGCTGGCATAGCTTACCGTGTCGATGCCGTCGCCGCCATCCATGGTGTCCGAACCAGCGCCGCCATCGATCACGTCATTGCCGCCCAGGCCATAGATGGTGTCGTTGCCGCCCAGGCCGTTGATGATGTCCTCGTAAGGCGTGCCGTAAATTGTCTCGCCGGCCGCCGTACCATTGATCGCACCGGTCAGAGCACTGCCAACGCCGCCATCGGAAAATTGCAGGCCTTCAACACCAGTCAAGGTGACTGCGCTGCTCAGGCCACCGCCGGCGACGGTAACACTGCTTGGGCCATAGGTGATTGTGTAGCTAGCCAGCGCGCCGGAAAAGACGGCAATATCTGTCCCGGAACCGCCGATCACGTTGGTGCCTCCAACGGTGACGGTGATGAGGTCGTTGCCTGCGCCACCATCCAGGGTACCGCCGGAGACAGTGCCGCCGACGATGGTGTCATTGTGGATCGAGCCGATAATGCTCTCGATGCCGCTGTAGGTTCCGGTGTTGCTGATACCCGTCGTCAGGTTTGCCGTGATCGGGCCAGCTGCCGTGACATGGGATACTGTATCGATACCCGAGCCGCCGATTACCGTGGTATTTGTGGCATTGACCACAATCGTGTCGTTGCCATCGCCACCATTCAGCGTGCCGCCCTGCGTGACTGTGCCGGTAATGGTGTCGTTGAAGGCCGAACCGATCATGCTCTCGATCAGGGATATGGTATCGCCAGTGCTGTTGACACCAGACTGCAAATCCATGGTCACGCCGACAGAAGAATTGGCATAGGACACCGTATCGATGCCCGCCCCACCAAGCATCGTGGTGCCGCTGGCATTCACGACGAAGGTGTCGTTGCCATTGCCACCAGTCAGGGTCGCGCCGCCGATGCTGCTGCCGACAATGGTATCGGCGAAGCTGGTGCCGATTACATTCTCGATACCGGTCAAGGTATCGCCGTTGCTGCTGGTGCCGGTCTGCAGGTTAACCGTGACGCCTACCGTGCCCAGAGCATAGGACACCGTATCGGTGCCTGCGCCGCCGATCACCGTGGTGCCGGCCGCGCCTACGATAATGGTGTCGTTGCCGTTGCCACCATCCAGCGTGCCGCCGGTCGTCGCGCTGCCGGTTATAGTGTCATTGAAGCCAGAACCGATCACACTCTCGACGCCGCTATAGGTACCGGTGGTGCCGGTGCCGGCCGTCAGGTTGACGGTCACGCCAGCGGTCGCATTGGCATGAGACACCGTATCGATGCCCGCACCGCCGATAACCGCGGTACTGTTGGCATTGACGATGATGGTGTCGTTCCCGTTGCCGCCATTCAGCGTGCCGCCAGTGACGGTTCCACCGGTGATAGTGTCGTTGAAGTCAGAGCCGGTGACGCTCTCGACACCGTTATAGGTATCGCCGCTGCCACCGGTGCCCGTCACCAGATTTACGGCAACGCCGGCCGAGGCATTGGCATAAGAGACGGTATCGGTGCCGCTGCCGCCAATCACTGTGGTGCTGCCGGCACTGACGACGATAGTGTCATTGCCGAGCGCTCCGTCTAGGGTGGCGCCGGTATTGGTGCCGCCGATGATGGTATCGGCATTGCTAGACCCGATGGCATTCTCGATACCGACATAGGTGTCGCCCGCACCACCACTGCCCGCGCTCAGGTTTATGGTTACGCCGCTGCCGGCATTGGCATAGGACACGGTATCGTTGCCCGCGCCGCCGATCGCGGTGGTGCTGCCCGTCATGATGTTGATCAGGTCGTTACCGTTTCCACCGTCTAAGGTGGTGCCCGTGGTCAGGCTGCCGATGATGGTGTCGTCATAGGTCGATCCGATCACATTCTCGATCGTGTTGAAGGTGTTCCCGTTGCTGCCGGTGCCGGTATACAGATTCACGGTCACACCAGCCGCGGCATTGGCAAACGACACGGAATCCGTGCCCGCACCGCCGATGACGGCCGTGCTAGCGGCATTCACGATGATCGTGTCGTTGCCGTTGCCGCCATTCAGCGTGCCGCCGGTCGTCGCGCTGCCGGTAATGGCGTCGGCAAAGCCAGAGCCGATCACGCTCTCGACACCAATGATCGTATCGCTGTTGCTGCTGGTGCCGGCCGTCAGATCGACCGTCACGCCGGCCGTGGCGCTGGCATAAGAGACCGCGTCGTTACCTGCCCCACCGATGATAGTGGTATTGGCGCCATTCACGGCAATGGTGTCGTTACCGTTGCCGCCATCCAGCGTGGCGCCACTCGTCGCCCCGCCGGTGATGGTATCGCCGTATGCCGAACCGACTACGTTCTCGATACCGGTGAAGGTATTGCCACCGCTGCCGGTGCCGGTGCCGAGGTTGACAGTCACAGCTGCCGCCGCGCTGGCAAACGAAACCGTATCGCTGCCGTTGCCGCCAATCACCGCGGTGCTGCCAGCCGTCACATTGATAGTGTCGTCGCCATCGGCGCCATCCAGAACCACGCCCGTTGCGGTGCCGCCGGTGATGGTGTCCCCATAGGCCGAGCCGACGATATTCTCGATGCTCGTGAAGGTGTCGCCGTTGCTGCTGGTCCCGGTGATTAGGTTCACCGTCACTGCAGCCGCGGCCTGGGCATAGGAGGCCGTATCGGTGCCTGCACCGCCGATCACCGCGGTATTGCCGGCGGTCACCACGATAGTGTCGTTGCCGTCGCCGCCGTCCAGCGTAGCACCTGCCGCGATGCCGCCGGTGATAGTGTCGCCATAGGTCGAGCCGACTACGTTCTCGATGTCGATCAGCGTATCGCCGTTGCTGCTGGTGCCGGTGGTCAGGTCCACCGTTACGCCGGCCGCGGCTGCTGCAAACGAAGCTGTATCGGTGCCGCTGCCACCGATCACCGTGGTGCTGCCAGCCGTCACCACAATGGCGTCGTTGCCGTCGCCGCCATCCAGCATAGCACCTGTGGCAGTGCCGCCGGTGATGGTGTCGCCGTAATCCGAGCCGATCACATTCTCGATGTCGATCAGCGTGTCGCCGTTGCTGCTGGTGCCGGTGGTCAGGTTCACAGTCACGGCCGCCGCGGCTTCAGCGTAAGATGCCGTATCGGTACCAGCGCCGCCAATCACTGTGGCGCTGCTGGCGGTGACAATGATGGTATCGTCGCCGTCTCCGCCGTCGATCACACTGCCCGAGGCCGTGCCGCCGCTGATCGTATCGCCGTAAGCCGACCCCGTGACGTTCTCGATGCTGATCAGCGTATCGCCGTTGCTGGTGGTGCCCGCAGCAAGATCCACCGTCACGCCGGCCGCAGCGCCGGCGAAAGACGCCGTGTCTGTTCCCGAACCGCCGATGGCCGTGGTATTGGCTGCCTGTATCACGATGGTGTCGTTGCCTGCGCCGCCGTCCAGCACTGCGCCAGTGGCTGTGCCGCTGATGAGCGTGTCGCTGAAGTCCGACCCGATGACGTTCTCGATCGAGACATAGGTATCGCCACCAGCGTCGCTGCCCGCGCCCGTGCCGGCGCCAAGATCGACCGTGACCGCGGCCGTGGCCGTGGCGTAGGATGCCGTATCGGTGCCGGCGCCACCGTCGATGCTGTCGGCACCACCGCCGCCGATGATGATGTTGTTGCCGGTATCGCCGGTCAGGCTGTCATTCTGGGCCGAGCCGATCAGGTTCTCGATATTGACCAGCGTGTCGCCCTCGGCATCGCCGCCATGGCCAGTATCGGCCTCCAGATCGATCGTCACTGCCTGCGCCGAAGCACTGTAATCAGCCGCATCGATGCCATCACCGCCATCCAGCGCATCGGCACCGGCTCCGCCGGCCAGCACATCATCGCCGGCACCGGCATCCAAGGTATCCGCACCACCATTCCCACTGAGGCTGTCGTTGCCTTCACCGCCCGTCAGCACATTGTTGTTACCGTCACCGATCAACGAGTCATCGAATTCTGAGCCAATGAGATTCTCGATAGTGGCGAGCGTATCACCCTGGGCATCGCCACCCGTGCCGATTCCGGTGGTTAGGTTAACCGTCACGCCGGCCACCGAGCCAGCATAGCTGGCGGTATCCGTGCCCGCTCCGCCGGTCAGGAAGTCGCCGCCCGCGCCGCCTTCCAGCAGGTCGTTGCCTTGACCGCCATCCAGTCCATTGACACCGGCATCGCCGGTCAGCACGTCATCGAAATTGGAGCCGGTGATATTTTCCACGCCGGTGAGCGTATCGCCTTGAGCGTCACCACCCGCACCAGTGCCGGTATCCAGATTGACGGTCACGCCAGAGGCCGAAGCGGCATAAAGCGCCAAGTCAGAACCGTTGCCACCAGTTAGCGCATCGGCACCACCACCACCGATTAGAACATCATGGCCGTCGCCGCCATCGATGACATCATCACCCAACGCACCGTCGATCACGTTATTTCCGACATCGCCGGTCAGAATGTCGTCGAAATTCGAGCCGAGCAGGTTCTCGACGCCGGTGAGCGTATCGCCCTCGGCATCAGCTCGCGTGCCGGTCCCCGTGGACAGGTCTACAGTCACGGCCCCACTGGAACCGATATAGCTGGCCATATCCGTGCCACTGCCACCAACAATGGTGTCTGCGCCACCGCCGCCGATCAGGACATCATTGCCCTGGCCACCATCGATAAAGTCATCCCCCAGCGCGCCATCGATGACGTTGTCGCCATTGCTGCCGGTAAGGCTGTCGTTGTCCGACGAACCGATCAGATTCTCAATACTGTTGTACGTATCGCCCTGCGCATCGTTATCCACACCGCTGTTGGTGGCGAGATTGACGGTGACTGCGCCAGCCGAGCCGGCATAGGTGGCGGTATCCGTACCGCTGCCGCCGACCAGGCTGTCGGCGCCCGCGCCGCCTTCCAGCGTGTCGTTGCCGTTGCCGCCGTCCAACACGTTGGTGCCGGCATTGCCGGTGAGCCGGTCGACGGAACCCGAGCCGGTCAAGTTCTCAATCCCAGTCAGCGTATCGCCTTGGGCATCACCGCCCAGGCCGGTGCCCGTGGTCAGGCTGACATTCACACCTGAGGCCGAACTGCTGTAGCTCGCGGTATCTGTGCCATTACCGCCGATCAGTACATCGGCACCTGCACCGCCGGTCAGCACGTCGTTGCCGTCGCCGGCATCAATGGTGTCGGCACCGCCGGCACCGTTCAGGTTGTTGTTGGCGCTGTCGCCAGTCAACGTATCGACCTGGTTGGAACCGACCAAGTTCTCGATTCCGGTCAACGTATCGCCCTGGGCATCGCCGCCGACACCGGTTCCGGCGCTGAGATCGACCGTCACACCGGCAGCTGAGCTGCTGTAGCTCGCGGTATCCGTGCCATTGCCCCCGATCAACGTATCAGCGCCAGCACCGCCGGTCAGCGTGTCATTGCCGTCACCACCATCCAGCGTGTCGTCGCCGGCATTGCCGGTGAAGCTGTTATTCGACGCATCGCCGGTCAGCGTGTCATCGAAGAAAGAGCCATTGAGGTTTTCGATACTGATCAGGGTATCGCCTTGGGCATCACCGCCGACACCGGTGCCAGTGCTCAAGTTAACGGTCACGCCAGTGGCAGAGCCTGTATACTGCGCCGTATCGGTGCCGCCACCACCATTGATCACATCGGCGCCGGCGCCGCCGGTCAGGCCATTGGCGTTGCCGTCGCCGATCAACGTATCGTCATAGGACGAGCCGAACAGGCTTTCGACGCCCGTCAGTGTGTCGCCTTCTGCATCGCCACCACTGCCCGTACCGGTCGCCAGATTGACGGTCACGGCGGCCGAAGATTGCGCATATGTGGCAGTATCCGCGGCGCCCGCCCCGCCATTAATGGTATCTGCGCCAGCGCCACCGACCAGCGTATCGTTACCATTGCCACCATCGAGCAAATTGTTGCCGGCGTCGCCGACCAAAAGATCGTTGAAGGCTGACCCTGTGAGATTCTCAATGCTGCTGAGCGTATCGCCAGCGGCTTCGCCGGCATTGATAATGCTGTTATCAAGAGCGACCTGAACAAACGACGTCGCATTGGCGTAGCTCGCCGTGTCTGTGCCGTCGCCGCCCACCACCGTGTCGGCGCCAGTGCCGCCGATCAGCGTGTCGTTGCCGTCGCCGCCATCTAGCATGTCATTCCCAGCCCCCCCATCCAACACATTGTCGCCGGCATCGCCGGTCAATGTGTCGTCATGGGCAGAACCGGTGAGATTCTCGATGCCGCTCAACGTGTCGCCATCGGCGTCACCGCTGCTGCCAGCACCTGTCGCTAGATTGACGGTTACGCCTGCTGCAGAACCAGCATAGGTCGCCGTGTCGACATTGGCCCCACCATCCAGCGCATCTGCTCCTGCACCGCCATCGATAAGATCGTTACCGCCGCCGCCGGAAAGTGTGTCGTTGCCGGCCAGACCAGAGATTTGATCCGCCGCAGCGGTACCGTTGAGGGTGTTATCAGAAGAATCACCGGTAATAATCGCCATGGCTGAGCCCCCTCATATGACCGTCTTATAGATGCGGTATTATGAGGCTTCACAACTATTGGTACGGAGTCAAATACTTAAAGAGGACTTGTGGATAACTTCATAAATTATAAGTTGCCGTGTCATATAAATTTACTATCAACACGACCTGCACGGGTGTCGACCATTTAGCGCAAATACCGAAGACATATCCGTCGTGATTTGGGCGACCAGCCGGGCCTCTTCTTGCTAACGGCCGCCAATCGACCCGCCTACCGCTCCCAATTGCATCGAACCGCTGAACACTGCTCATAAGCAGAGGCAGCAGCGCGGTCTGAAGGTATATCTGCCGCCGCTAACCAGCGCTGACAGATGGGCACATAGACTTCGCAAAGCCTGGCACATATCGCACTAATCGAGCCCCATCAAAGCCGCCAAGTTTTATTGGCAAGGCGCTATCTCCTCACCAGAGTTCGTAGCGTAATCCCTACTCAGTCAGATCCTACTGACCAATTCGGTCACTGAACTGATTCCAATAAAATCTACCGGCAGATATCAAATTCGGAAAATCTACTGACCGGGTATTTTTACCTCCGCCGGATGCTAAGTGGCAAAAATCTACTAGCCAGACGCAGTCACTGTCGAAGAGAAATATGAAAAGTCTAGTGATAAAACACATCATTTAGGAGGCGTGCACGGCGAAGATCGCATCCACGGCAACAGCCGAACCCTGCGGCAACTGATTCACGCGAATAGCCGTTCGGACATGCGCCGCGATTGCGCTACCGAATACCTCATGGAAGCAATCCGATGCGCCGTTGACCACGTGGGGACAAATGCAAAGTCCGGGGTGCAGTTCACGAAGCCTCCGACCCGGAGGCAGGACGCAACACGATCAAAATTTCCGTCTACGGCCTCACGCAGGGCCGCGACAAGGTTAAGCGCACAGACACGGGCAGCCTTCTGGGCAATCTCCAAATCAATCTCGGGCCGAGCGCCACCTTGACGGCGCCTTGGCGCCCAGAGCATGCTTCCGATTCGCGAACAGGCCGTCAGAGTTAGCCGATATGCCTCAGCTGGCCCCTCTAAAAACATGGGCGAGCGATGCGGGCATACTCCGGTCTACCTTCGCGACCGAGTGTGCAGCGACCAGCGTTACGAAACATAGCCCATATGGAAGGCAGGACAGGAGATGGCTGGAGAGCGATACTCCTGCGGCCTGCAGCTGGAGAACGGCGATTTCTGAGAGCCCAAAAACCAACGCCACTGGCAGAGCCAGTGCGGGCTGCCATCTCGCGACAATAACCAGCCCGACGGCAACGAAGCCGCGACCCTTTGTCATTTCCTGAGCCCAGGTCTGAGTATAGTCGACCGCCAGCACGGCACCGCCAAGGCCAGACAGTGTACCGCCAACCATGATGGCTTCCAGCTGAGCGCGCCAAGGCCGAATTCCGGCGGAGCTGGCGTTGGACAGCGAATCCCCCACTGCACGCCACTGAAGGCCACGCCGAGTTCTGGCCAGGAACACAGCAAGCACCACTGTCAGGCCTAGCGCAACGAACGCCATTGGACTGATACCGAACACTGGTTCGAATCCCCGAACCTTACCGCCGACGTATGGACGTCCCAGCAGCGAACTCAATCCCAAGCCCAAGGTCCATACCGCCACACCGCTGGCGAGCTGGTTGACCCTGAATCCAATACACAGCACGGCATGCACGACAGACAATGCTGCCCCTGCCGCCATTCCAGCAGTCATGCCTAACGCTGGATTGCCGGTGACAACCACAGTGGCAAATCCTGCCACTGCGCCTACTAGCATCTGACCTTCGATGCCAAGGTTAATAACACCTACCCGCTGCGTCATTGTCTCTCCGAGCAATGCCAGAAGGAGAGGAGTGGCGCTGCGGATCATCGCCGCAGCCCATGCCAGAATCAGGGCGTCAGTCATGCCGGAGCGCTCGCAACTTGCCCCAACCGCTCACACTCAGGGCCACGGCGAACAGAATGCCTTGAAGAACCATCGCGCTGGCCGCGGGTACCCGGGCAATGTCTTGTAAGGCATCACCCGCCGAATAAAGGCCGCCAATCAACACTGAGAGCACCACGGCCCAAAGTATGTTGTGGCCGGACAACCACCCGACCAAAAACCCGGTGAGGCCATACCCCAGGGAAAGGCCAGGCTGCAGCCGCCCCTGGACAGCTGATGCTTCTCCCCATCCAGAAAGTCCCGCCAACGCACCGCCTATTGCCATGGTAACAATGGCGGCGCGCCCATAGTTCAGGCCGATGGCAGTCCCGAGGGAACGGTTTTCTCGCAGTACCCGCAGTTCGGTCCCCATCCGGCTTCGCGACAGGTACCAGTGCGCAAACACTGCCATAACGATCGCAATGACCAGTCCAAGGTTGATCCTGGTGCCGAACAGGGTCGGAAGCGCCGCTTCGGGTGGGAAGGATATTGTTGCAGGCCAGCCCAGACTGCTGGCGTCTTTCCATGGGCCGTAAACCACATAGTTGACCAACAGTACCGCGATATAGTTCAGCAGCAGCGTCGATATCGTTTCATGAACGCCGATGCGGGCCTTCAGATATGCTGGTAAAATTCCCCAGAACGCACCTCCCGCGACAGCGGCAGCGCCAACAAGGGGGAATAGTAGCCAGCCCAGCCCGACATCATGCGCGGCAATCATGACGCCTGCCGCAACCAATGCGCCCATATAGAGCTGACCATCGGCCCCGACGGAGATCAGCCCCAAGCGAGCCGGGATAATGGTTGCCATGGCGCAGAATAGGATGGGAGTCGCTTTGACGAGTGTTTCGGAGAATGAATAGGCATCTCCGAAGGAATACTGGATCATTGCGCCAATCATGGTCATTGGGGGCTTACCGAGTGCCATGAAGAAAACGACAGCCGCCAGGAAGGTCGCTGCCGCCACCACCAGAATGGTGAACGCCTGCTGTATCGGTATCACGCGGCGGCCAGCTTTTGGGCTGCCATCAACTGCCCAATACCTTGTCGCGTTGCTTCGCCACGATCCAGGATACCGGCGATTTCGCCGCTGTTCATGACAGCGATACGGTGGGCAAACCGCAGAAGATCGTCCAGATCCTCCGAGAACCAGACTACGGCTGCTCCACGGCGGGCATGCTCGAACAATGCTGCGTATACGGCATGGCAGGCCGCCACATCCAGCCCCATGGTTGGATAACACGCGACGATAAGGTCGGGCCGTCCGGACAACTCTCGCGCAATTACGAGCTTCTGCAGGTTTCCACCCGACAACTGCCCGGTTAGCATTCCTGGAACAGGGGGCCGAACGTCAAATTTTTCGAGCATAGCCTGTGTACTCGCGCTCTCCAGCATCCAGTTCGGCAAACGCTTCATGGCTGGCAGACGGCGAAGGAGCAAGTTTAGCGAGTTACTCAATCCCTCGGCTACCGCATTCTGGCGCGGCGCCTCGGGCAAATAAGCTACGCGGCTGTCCGGCTTTCCATCCAACTTTCGGGCAATGCTGATGCCATCCAGGACGATATCTCCATGAGATATAGGCAAGGCTCCGGCCAGTGAGTCTGCCAACGTCTTCTGGCCGTTACCGGATATACCCGCAATTCCCAGGACCTCACCTCGGCGAACATCGAAGTCGATGGTCCGCAAACCTGAAGCTCTTACGGACCGTACTTGCAGAAATGGAATATCGCCGGGTGGAGGAAGCTCCTGAACGTCCCTGATCTCCGCTTCGCCGACCATTCCCTTGACCAGTTCCTCGGCTGACCTCGCGCCAACGAACGCCCGGTCAACGACATTTCCGCGGCGCATGACGATAATCCGGTCGGCAACCGCCGCGACATCAGCCATCTTATGGCTGATGAGGACAACTGACCGCCCACTTGCCTTAAGGTCCCGAATGAATCCGTAGAGCCGCTCGATTTCCGGCGGCAGAAGTACCGACGTGGGTTCGTCCAGGATCACGACCCTGGCACCGCTACTCAGGGCCTTGGCCAACTCGACCATTTGGCATTCACCGACCGTCAGGGTGTAGACGGGACGCGATGGGTCAACTCCCGGTGCAAGGGCCGTCAGGTGACGCTGGGCTGTGTCCGTGTCGGTGGATTTCAGCCAAAACCCGAGACTGGGATTAGCGAACCTCAGATTGTCCCGCACGCTCAATGCCGGGAACAGGCTGAAATTCTGGAAGACCATACCGATGCCGCATGCGGTAGCGTGCTTCGGATCGCGAATAGTCGTCTGGACACTATCGATAAGTATCTCGCCAGCGTCAGGCCGGTAGATACCCAGCAGAATCTTCATCAAAGTGCTTTTGCCTGCGCCATTCTCACCCAGCAGCGCAATCACTTCGCAAGGGCGGATATCCAGGTCTACGTCTTTCAACGCATGCACGTCTCCGAAGCGCTTGGATATGGCACGCATTTCGATATGCATTCAGTCCTCGACGACAAACATGGCGTCGACTTCGACGGCCGCCTTTCGCGGCAGGGTCGTCACGCCGACCGCCGTTCTAGCGTGCGCACCGGCCGGGCCGAATACCTCCATCATCAGATTTGAGGCACCGTTGATGACAGCGGGAACTGAATCAAATTCCGGATCGCTGTTCACAAACCCGCCCAAGCGCAGGCAGCCACGGACTTTGTCTAGGGAACCGCAGGCTTGCCTGATCGCCGCAATAAGGTTTAATCCGCAAATTCGCGCTGCAGCCTGACCGGTACTTAGATCTAGATCGCGCCCGACTTTTCCCGTGTACAGCACTTTGCCGTTCCACTCGCAGACCTGTCCGGCCAGTACCAGAAAACGCCCATCGCGACGCCAGGCGACATAATTGGCCGATGGTGTTGGGACATTAGGTAGCTCTAACCCCAACTCAAGAATGCGCGCTTCACTCACTTTGCTAATCCCTGGAGAAGCGTGCCGGACTTGAGCGTGAAGCCGAAGAGAAGGCGGATGTTGTAGAGCGCCGCCTGCACGCAGTAATCGGGAGATGTTGTCGCCGCCCCGTCCTCGACCAGAATCGTGTCGTAGCCGAGAAAGTTGGCATCCTCGAGCGTCGTCATGACGCACTGGTCGAGATTCACGCCGCCGACAAACAGTGTTCGGACGCCTAGGTTTCGCAGGATCGCGTCAAGGTCGGTGTCCCAGAATCCGCTGAAGCGGTGCTTCGTCACCTGGATATCGGCGTCGCCGGGATTCAAATCGTCGACAACCTGGGCACCCCAGCTTCCGACACGAAGGACTTCGGACCGCGTTCCCGGGACTGGACTGCCCAGGTCCACTGCGTCACCGAATTTGTTGTGAGCGTGCATCAGCGATGGGCTGATATTCAGCAGATCCTTGCGGACCCCCCAGTTCACCCAAACTACCGGCAAACCATGCTCTCTGAATGCCGTAACCAGAGATTTCAGCGGCTCGATCGGGTCTTGGTTTGGTGTGACGTCGATACCCTGACTGTCCATCCAGCCACCTACCGTGCAGAAGTCATTCTGCATATCGACGATAACCAGAGCCGACTTGTTGGCATCAACCACAATATTCTGCGGCAAGGCCTCGAGCTTGACCGGTCGGACAGGCCTCGCCGGACGGGTCATGTCAACCAGGTCGCGACTGACCTGCCAGGATTGTTCGGGTCTGGCGCCCATCAATTTCATGCCTGTCATCCTACCCTCCAATCCACCCGGCCGGAGGCCGGGTGGATTTTCATCTATCCCGGTTACTTGGCAGAGCCGATGACGCCTTTGATCAGGTAGTCCATGGTCTCGATTTCCTGCAGGGTCATCTTATGGCCAGCAGATGCAGCTGTCGTGCCATCCTGCTTGATGACGGGGCCCTGCCAGACAACCTTGCTTCCGCCGATGATGGCCGCTTTTTCAGCCAGGACCTTCTTCGCGACGACTTCCGGAACTGCCTTGCCGAACGGGTCGAGCACGGCATTTCCTGAGGCGAGGTTGCCGCGGACATGGGACGGTTTCCAGGTGCCAGCCTGAATTTGCTTCACGAGATCCACCATCATCGGACCCCAATTCCACGAAACGCCGGTCAACCATGCATTAGGAGCCCGGTCCATGATGTTGACGTCTTTGCCGATGATATGGATGCCGCGCTTCTCGGCGACCTCAGCAATCGTGATCGGTGAATCGACCTGCTCGGCCACGACATCGATACCTTGATCAGCAAAGGCGTTGGTGGCCTCCGCCTCCTTCTGTGGCTCCCACCAGCCGCCGGTCCATACGACCGTGGTAGTGGCATTCGGATTTACCGACTGTGCGCCCAAGGTGAAGGCATTGATCGACCGCAGAAGCTGCGGAATCTGGAAGGCGCCGACGAAGCCCAGCTTGCCGCTTTTGCTGACAGAACCGGCAATGATTCCTGCGAGGTACATCCCGTCATCGCTGTCGGCCCAATAGGTTCCGACGTTGGATGAGGTTTTCAGGCCGCCAGCATGGAGGAACGAAACCTTGGGATATTTCTGTCCGAGCTTGATGGCGTAGTCGAGGTAGCCGTAGCTGGTCGCGAAGATAATGGAATGCCCGGTATTGATGAGCCGCTCCATGCTGCGCTCGACTTCCGCCGTCTCCGGAATTGCTTCGAAGGCAGTCGTCGTCGCGCCCGGAATGGCGGCTTCGACCTGCTTGCGGCCGATATCCATGGACATGTTGTATCCATAGTCGGCGGCCGGGCCGACATAGATGAAGCCGATTTTCTTGTCGCTGGCCTGTGCTGTAACAGCGATTCCAAGTGCCAGGATTGCCCCGGTCAGTGCTCCGATACGCATGCTTGCCTCCTTTAAGTAAGTATTCGTTTACTTACTTAGCAACCTTCGTGCCAGAGAATGTTCATTTCCTCTCAATGCTTTAGATAGCTGACGGAGTATACCAGCCCGCACATTTTTCGTGCAGGCGCGGAATTCATGCTTAATTTGGTGTCAGATAGCTCCGAAAGATTTCCGCAGTGTGAGCGGCTCTGGGCTTTAACCAGCTCGGGCCCAGTAGATCCTGGCGGAAAATCACTGACAGCGTGTGCCCGTTCGACAGATGAAAATAACTTAGAGCCACCATCGACACGTACAGCTGCAGAGGATCGATCCCCGCGCGTACTGTTCCGTCGGCTACTCCCCTTTTCAGGAGGCTTGCGATGAGGTCGATCGTTGGGGATGAAATCGATGGCACAAGGTTGGATCGCTTCAGGAAGCTCGCTTTGTTCAGGTTCTCGGTACTGAGCAGGTTCACAAGCTTGGGATGCGAGGCAAAGTGTCGATGGATGAACTCGTAGAGGTGCAGCAAGGCATCGAGAGCGCTTTCCTCGTCGGACGAAAAACTGCGCTCGGCGTCGCGGAGCTCCTTCAGGCCCGTTTCCAGGACGGCAATATAGAGCGGCTGCTTTCCACCGAAATAATGGTAGATCATCCGCGGATTGAGTTTCGCACGCTCGGCAATCCTGTCGATGCGGGCCCCGGCATACCCCTTGGCGGAGAATTCATTCATCGCCGCGTCAAGGATACGCTGACGCGACTCGTCTGGATTCCGGGTAGCTGGAGACTGTTTCGGTCGTCGGCCTGTACTTTGCGACATCTATGAAACCAAAGCTGTTTTCTGATTGATACGGCAAGGACGGTTGTAAATAAATGCTTACTTGCAGTACCGCCATAGATAAATTTGCCAACCGCTGGAAGCTACCTGCTGGTAGGGTGTTTAGACTCCAGCGACGGAAGCCATTTCGGCCAGGAACACTCCCGGGGGATGACGCCGCCAGAGTTGCCGGTCATATATCTCTGCCAGCCCGAGACCGTAACAGGACCTTTTCCGATGCCTGCCGCCCCCGTTCACACCTTCGCCATCCAATATGGCCTTGGCGACCTCCAGTTCGAACTGCCGCTGGCCACCGCCCTTCAGTTCTCCAACATGGCAGGCCGCATGATGAGCCAGTCAGGTCTCTCCCTCCCGGTCTTTCGACTGCATATGTGGGACATGCTGGCCAACAGCCTGGAACGCGGCGACCATCTGAAAGGTGGCCAGGAAGCCAATGCGGTGGCCATGGGGGCTGCCTGGCTATCCTTGACCTCAGCCATGCACCGGGACCACCCCGAGCGCCCCTTCTTCGTCCTGAAGCTTGGCGCCAAGGAGGAGGATATCGGCGTAGAAATTGAACAGGCCAACCGGTATGCCGAGCCTCATGAGGAACGCGGTCAGATCTTCGCCGTCGCAAATGTCACTGCTGAGCAGTTTGCAGTGGACACCAGGGCTTTCAGGGAATGGGCGACTGGCATTCAGGCCGACTTGGCAAAGGCGGAGCAGTAAATCCGTGCTACAGCGTTCACATTCTCTAAATTCGCCTCCAAGGTCCAAAAAACAACTTTTGCCATGTTTGCACCAACATCATTCGCCTTCAGCGTACTTCTGGTCGAAGCGCCAGACCTCCTCGAACCCCATCAACGTATTAAACCTATTGAAGTCATACGTTGGGACCTTGGTGCCTGCGCTGCAGCACGCTTCGTGTCCCGTGGTGTCTGCCAACTTTATATTTGAGAGTCATCTGCACTAAGCTCATTCCCGATCCAAAGCTCGGCAGAGCTTAAATCGGGAATGAGCAACGGTTCACCGATTACAGGTGAAGAACTTATTCGAATAGAACTTCGAGTGGTCGGCGATTGCCCCCTCCAGGCCCGCATACTTCTGCAGGACCTCAAGCCCCTTGGTCCAGTCGGCTGCTGAATGCCAACCGTGTGGGCAGGTCTTTGTGTCTTCGGAGAAGAATAGTTCGGTCATGAGCTGCCATTCGCGCTGCGTATTCGCCTTGTCCATAATCGGATTGATGGCGAGCGCTGCGGCCGCCGCGTCTTCCGGCTTCTTCTGCGCCTCGGCAGCAGCAGCCAGGGTCGCCTTCACAAACTTCTCGACCTGCTGTGGATTCTTTTCCAGCCTCTCCTTGGAGGTGATGATGCAGAAATCCGGCATGGCGAAAGTCGGCGATGCCCACGGAATATGTCCGGACGGACGCTGCTTATCGATCGCCGGTGCCGATGCGGCATAATGTGTGCCGACGATGTCTGCCTGACCGCGAACATAGGTGCCGGTCTTCTGCGACGGGTCGACGTTCACCACCTTGAGTGCGTCGGGCGCCATGCCGTTTGCAGCCAGAACCGCCGGAATCAGCTGGTCCGTTGCCGCACCGGCGCTGATGACGACGGTCTTGCCCTGCAGGTCCTTCATCGACTTGACGTTGGCATCTTTCGGGAAGAAGAAGCCCGGACCGAACTTGCCGGTGACGGTAGCAACGGAAATGAGGTCGCGCCCCTTGGCAATACCCAATGCCGTAGCCCAGCAACTCACAAAGCCGTAGTCAGTCTCGCCGCGCACAATTGAATCGAGGGTGGAGTTCGAGCCCTGGCCCGGAAGAACTTCGACTTTGAAGCCTTCCTTGCCGTAATAGCCACGCTCAGCGGCGTAATAGAAGGCGCCATAGATGCCATTGGGCACCCAATCCATGCGGACCTTCAAATTCTGCGCCGGTGCGGTCTGGGCCATTGCAGTCGATGCAAAGGTTGCCGCCACTATCACTGCGACCAAACCGCGCAGAGAATTTCGCACTGTTGTCGTCTTCATTTTTCGTCCCCCTGTTATTCCATCCCGCCAATACCCCGATGACCGAGGCCCGCCCCCGCGGCTATGGGATGGTCGTTCACTCTGATTTCGACTGTTCCCTGCGCAGGAGGCGGTCCAGCATCCGGCGTGCCTGCAGGCCAGGCCGGTCCGCCTGAACACTGATTTCCGGTCCGTGGACATAGTCCGGATCGGCATCCGCGGCGGCCTGAATGGCCTCCAGAACGACCTTGTCCTCCAGGAAGCCCTGAACGATGAGCTCGCGCAGCCTTTCCAGTTCAACCTTATTGTTCTGAGCGTAGTCGCCGCCCCTGAACCACCAGTAGTGAGCTGTGCCCGATGTCTCTGGTGTGGTGATGTGGGTGTAGCGGGACATGTAGAGTTCACGCTCGCCAGGCGCGGGATCGCGGACCGTCAGCTCCAGGCAGGCCTCGTGAATGGCGGAAGACAATGAACGCCCCCAGCTCTTCCTGTTGACCCTCCGGGAGGCATCCAGCCCCAGCAAGGCCCGATACATCGCCGGGATCGGCACATCTTCAAATGCGACCTCAAAACTGACCGAGCCGTCGGCACCAACCGTTGTCTCCGGCGGTTTCACCCAGTCGGTGATCTGGAAGGATTTGGCATGCACGAAGCCGAAGTGCGTCAGGTCGAGGACGTTTTCCTTCAGGCTCATGTAATTGGCCTTGAGCGGCATATAGCTGCCGATCAGGGCGTATTCTGGGTCATCCAGCCAGGAGAGATGCTGAGGCTCCACACCCTCGGCCAGCGCCGGGTCACCCGTCCAGATCCAGATGAGCGGCTTGATATCCTGCACCGGATAGGAGCGGACCACGGCATTGCCGGGAATGGTGGCCTGGGTCGGGATATGTTTGCACTTGCCATCCAGGCCGTACCTGAAGCCATGGTAGCGGCACATGATGGCGTCGTCCCGAACTTCGCCCAGCGACAAGGGAGCCTGACGATGCGGGCAGCGGTTCTCCAAGGCTGCGATCCTGCCATCCGCTGTGCGGAAGATGACCACCGATTTACCCAGGATGCGGCGTTCCAGCAGCTGTCCTGGCTCCAGCTCTTCCGACAGGCCCGCGACCCACCAATGATTGTAGGGATAGTTGACGGCGCCACCTTCTTTGGTGGCAATCGGCGGTCGCAATGCGACTGACGGATTCTGTGCCACTGAGACCTCTTCGTCAGCAACGCATCGTAACTGACGCGCCTGCTGACCAATCTGTTCTTCCCGCTAGGGACACGAGCTGCTGGGCCGTGGTGTCACATGGGTGACGCAGAAACTATGAGATGGCTGCACATGACCGGCCAATAATTATAACCACGCCCTAAATAACGAACCGTGATGACTGCCTGTTCAGCTTCGCTTGAGTAAGTCGGGAGCGCCAATTCAAAGACGTTATGACTCACACCAACAAATTAATTGGATGCCCTGAGGAGAAGTGGCGAGACTGCTATGCCCCCTCACATCAGTGCGCTGACAGAAATGTAGCTCCCGAAAAGATTGAATTCAGAAAAGCACGCTATGTCTACGTCCTCTTCTCCAGAAAGCCATACCGCGCCGGAACGGCGCTCATTTGACGTCGAAGTGCGCTCGATGCGGCAAATTACGCCACATATGAAACGGATTACGGTCGCCGGGGCGAACCTGAAAGGCTTCCAGGTCACGCTACCCGGACAATGGGTGAAGCTGTTCGTCACTAATCCCCGGGACGGCGCACGGTCTGGCCGCGCCTATACAATCCGCGCCTTCTCGCCTGAAACGGCCGAAATGGACCTCGACTTTGTTCTGCACGGCGACGGTCCATGCTCGACATGGGCCGAAGGTGCAAAACCCGGCGACATCATCCAGATTGCCGGACCTCGCAGCGGCTTTCAGATTGATAGCGACACACGATATCTGCTGATTGGCGGTGACGAGACTGCACTCCCAGCCATCAGCGCAATCCTGGAGTCCCTGCCTTCAGGCATTGAGGTCAAAGCCCTCATCGAGGTGCCCGATACCTCCGACATTCAGCGGATACGCTCCAGCGCCCAAGTCCAGTATCGCTGGTTCCCGCGCAGCGAAATGGCGCCAAGCGACAGCCAGACACTGCAGAATGCCATGCTGGCGTCCCATCTGCCCGAGGCCGCGGAAGTATGGTTCTCCGGCGAAACCTCTGTCGTCCGCGCCGTTCGTCAACACTTTTTGGTGACCCGGAAGATGGACCGTCGTCGAATCACTGCGTCCGGATACTGGAAGAAGGGAGAGGTCGATTTCCGCGATACCGAGCGGGTTGCTAAGAACTGATGATCCGCCCGGATGGCACCCTACTGGATTTTCGGACTATTCTGATTCCGTGCGGATACTGACACGCCAGCGGAACCAACGCGCTTCAACCAGCTCCAGGAACTTGTCAAGCGCGTAGAGAATGCTGACCAGAATGGCGGTCCAGACGAGGATACCCGCGGTATCGAAGAACTGGTTGGCGGTGTACATGGCCGCACCGATACCTGTGCTGGCACTCAAGGCTTCCGCGAAAACCACGATGCGGCCGCCAAAGCTCAGGCTGACCTTCAGGCCCGTGAAAATGAATGGCGTCGAAGCCGGGAAAATGACCATTTTCAGCATCCCAAACGTCGAGGGACGCAGGGAGCGAATCATCTGATAGAGCTCGTTTGGCACTGCCTTCACGCCGTCCGCTGTGTTCACAGCGACGATCGGGAAAACCAGCACGAACATCAGGAACCACACGCGCACTTCCGGCGCTCGGAACCAGACAATAGCCAGAAGAACCCAGGTCAACGCGGGAATACCGAGAACCACGCGAAGCAACGGGCCAAGTATGGCGTTGGCCCGGGCTGACATCGCAATCAGGATACCGACGGCAATGCCTAGGGTGGACGACACGACAAATCCGCCCAGTACGCGGCGCAGCGTAGCCGCAATGGCGAGGTACGTGCTTCCCTCGGAGAGAGTGGATACCAGCTTTTCCCAGACGTGGGGGATTGTAGGGAAGATGTACTCCGGAACATATCCACTGCTGACATGCCATATGGCGAGCAGGAGAATGAAATTCAGGGCCGTATATTTGTAGCTCCCGATACCATGGAGCAGGCCATAGGCCTTTTCTTTGGGACTCGTCATGTCGGCATGGCCTTGCTCTTGAATAGACGCCTGCGTCGTCAGGCGGCTGCTAGCTCTTTATCGATGGTTCCGAAAATTTCGTTGCGCAGGCGTACGCATTGCGCTGGCCAGTCTTCCTGTGCGCGCATGCCGCGGATCTTCATTTCTAGAAGGATCGATGCCGGACGCCCCAGGACAAGAATCCGGTCGCCGATTTCCAGGGCTTCCGTGATGTTGTGCGTGACAACCAGCGCAGCCTTGTGAGTCTCGGCAATGAGCCCCAGGCAATCGTGCCGTAGCTCCTGTGCCGTGACCTCATCCAGATGTCCGAATGCCTCGTCCAGCAGAATCAGGGCCGGATCGAGCACAAAGGCCCGGCAGATGGCGACGCGCTGGCGCATGCCACCGGACAGTTCATGCGGATAATTGTCACGCCACTTTTCCAGGCCGACCCGTCGGAGCCAGACCATAGCGGCTTCGCGGCGTTCGTCCTTGGGGACGCCAATTGCCTCAAGGCCAACCGCGACATTGTCGACAATGGACCGCCATGGCAACAGACGGTCTCCCTGGAAGACCGCGGCCACCTGACGACGCATACTCATGAAGTCGGCGTTCGGGTCGAAACCGTTGATCAGGATCTGCCCACCCGAAGGCTTGAGCAGACCAAGCAACATGTTGACGAGCGTGGACTTCCCACAACCCGACTTTCCGACAATACAGACGACTTCGCCCGGATTGACGTCGAACGTGACGTTTCGGACTGCAGTATGCGCTTCCCGCTTTCCAGGCTGCGGGAAGCGCTTGGTTACATCCTGGGCAACAAGGACTGGAGCCATTGTCTTACCCGCCGAAGAAGAAGCCGTTGTCCGGCACCTTCTCGATGAAACCGTATTCTTTGTAGACTTCGAGTTCGGCCATGATCTGGGGTTTGATCTGGGCGACCGGGACCGAGGTCCAGGTGTGCTTCAGGCCATTGATGCCGGTGCCGTACACCGCCATGCCGATGTCCTGCGGCAGACCCGCACCGCCCTTATCCGGCGGGGGCACCAGGCGCGCAGTCGCATCCTGCGGATTGTCGCGAACGTAGTCGGCCATATCCTTGTAGGTGGCTTGCACGCGCTCAATCACGCCCGGATTGGCGGCCAGCCAATCATTGCGGACGGCCATAAACTGATAGGTCCGTTCGGCGCCGAAAGTCTTGGCGAACGCGGTCCCCAGTTCGGCCATGACGTAGAAATCGTTCGGCGCGGCATTCACCAGCTGCTGCAGTGCGGTCTCCGGCTGGATCACTGCGGCGTCGAAATCTCCACGCTGGAACCGCGGAATAGCCTGCAGAAGATTGACGTTGGTGAACTCGACGTCCTTGTCGACATCAAGACCGTGGGTCTTCAGGTAAGAGCGGAGATAGGCGTAGTAGAACGACGTCTTGTCAGTCGCAATCCGCTTACCCTTCAGGTCCGCGGGCTTGGAAATCTTGGCATCCTTGCGGGCGATGAGCGTGCACAGCGAGCTGATGGATGCCGCAACAATCTTGAACGGGACACCGCGATTGTAGAGGTTCGCTAGGACATTCAGACCGGCAAGGTCAAGACCGCCAAAGACACCGGTATTGAAGTCGCCGTAGTAGGACTCCACGGTGTTCCGGATCTGCCAGTCCAGGTTCCAGTTGTGCTTGACGTCAAACTTGTTCTGCTTGATCCAGATTTTGCTGTGCGCGCTGTTGCCTGCCGGGAAGCTGACCATACCGAGCGAGGGCACTGCCCCCTGTGCCATGCCGCTGCCGAAAGGGTAACTCGCGGCCAGACCGGCGGCGGCCGTCATACGGAGAAAACCACGTCGCCCAATCTTGAGATTGGCGCCGATGTTGCTGGACTGGTTGCTTGCCGTCATTTCGGTCCCTCCGATTGTGCCTGCATCCCCACAAGCGAGCATGCATCCGTGGTCTCGCTGAATTCATTGACATCAGTGATGTCGGCGAACTCGGCACAGCAATCGGTCAGACGGCAGTCGATGAAGTGGTTACCACTCAACTTTGATCAGCAATGCACGAGCCTTACAAACGGCGCGCTATCCAATCGTCGTTGCCCGAACCCCCGCCTCCAGTTCATTTCAGTGGTTCACTGATGAACTTTCTTGCTGATGAAACTTTTGTAACGAGGGCCATTTAGAAAGGATAATAATAATATGTGGGTCAGTAATAATGGATTTGCATGATCCGACTGGCAGTGGTTTTTGCTGAAGCGGGCACCATTTCCCCGCCTTTTCCGGCCACTTCGAACACTAAACCAATACAGGTATTGCCCCGCGTTTAAGCACGCGCGATGGGACATTGGATTGTCATCGTGGTGATTGAAATCCAGCTACGCAGTTGCGCAGCTTTTCCGGGCCAGTTTCCGAACGTCGATTGCTCAGGCGTTGAGAATTGCACCGACGTCGGACAAATCCTGTGCTGACAGCAAACGCGCCCCAGCCGATACGTTCTGCTCAAGCTGTTCCGGCTTGGTCGCACCGGCAATCACACTTGAAACCTCAGGCATTGCCAGCAACCAGGAGAATGCCAGATCGGTCAGGCTGATGCCACGTACCTCGCACCAACCAGACAGTCTCTCGACAAGCTGAAAGTTCGCGGGTGTCATATACCGCTCGGCCAACCCGGGTGAGGTGGCAAGCCGGGATCCGGCCGCGGCACCTCTACCGGTGTGTTTACCGGTCAGAAGCCCGCTGGCGAGTGGGAAATAGGGCAAGAATCCGAGCCCGTACCGTCTGCACGCTGGCAAAAGCTCGGCTTCATTCCTGCGAACGACCAGGCTGAGTTCGTCCTGCGCTGAAACAAATCGATGTGCTCCCAGCTGTTTGGCGGTCCAATCCGCATCAGCAAGCTGCCACGCCGGGAAGTTGGAATTGCCAATATACCGGACCTTGCCCTGCCGGATGAGGTCGTCCAAGGCGCGTAGGGTTTCATCAATCGGCGTGCTCGGATCTGGCTGATGCTGCTGATACAGATCAATCCAGTCAGTCTTCAGTCGCCTGAGACTGTCCTCGACAGCCTGAAGAATATAGCGCCGCGAAGCGCCTTTCTGCCTGTCCGCGTCATCCATAGGCATGGCGAACTTGGTGGCCAGTACAATGTCCTTACGTCTGGCGCCAAGGATTTGACCCAGGTGGGTCTCAGACCCGCCCTTGTTGCCGTAGACATCCGCAGTATCGAAGAGCGTTATTCCAAGGTCGAGCGCCTTATGGATCACCGATCGCGATCCTTCAAGGTCGAGCCTCAATCCAAAATTGTTGCAACCGAGTCCGATCTCGGAGACCAGGAGGCCAGATGTTCCAAGGGTACGGAAATTCATTGGCCGAATATCACCCGGCTCACGAGCGTCAGGTACCACTCAAGGCCCGTGCCTGTCCGATTATTCATCGAACATCGCCCGCAGCGATGACATGGCGCGCTGGGCGATGTCGACCGGAGGCTGTGAACGGAAGTGTGTGTTGAACACCTCCACGGAGTAGTAGCCTTCGTAACCCGTTTTGCGTATCTGCCGGATGAATTCCCGGATTGGGGTGATGCCTTCGCCGGGAAACTGCCGGTGGTATCGGATCATTTCCAGCAGATCGAGCTTACCTCCCGGGATATCCGAGACTTCGACCAGGAATATTTTGTCCACAGAAATGTCCGCAATCGGCTCTACGGGCAGGCCAAGCGAGTAAATATGAATGCAGTCGAGTAGCAGTCCGAAACTGGGGTGGTCGACCTTCTGGACGATGTCCCAGGCGTCACGATAGTCGCGTATCCACTGCCCAATGCAGATTGGCTCCCAGGCCACGCGCATGCCGTAGCTGTCAGCCAATCCCCCCAGTTGACGGAGGTCGTCAACAATTCTCCCCTTGTCGGGCGAAGAGTCCGGAGAAACATTGGTGCAAAGCACCAGTGTGTCGGTACCCAGGAGTCGCATCTGGTTGAACAGTTGGGCGGCCACCGTCATACGGAGTTTTCGTTCATGCTCCGGCATGCCCTCGAAGTTTCTCAGGCTCTGGTAACATGAGATCTGCAGGCCCGACGCCTTAATCAGGTCAAGGACATGCTCTGGCCCTTGGAGCAGCTCGTAGAAGTCCTTGGGCAGGAACTCGGTGGCGGCAAAGCCCGCAACCTTCATGGCGTCCAGCTTCTCCGGAAGGGTTCCCCCAAATGTCAGGGTCGTGCAGCTTAGGCGTGGTGCGTTCATATGCGCTACACCAACCGCGGAATCACGACATCGGCTTCAATTTCGATGAGCGCACCGTCTCGTACGAACTGATCCACCCGAATCAGTGTGCTGGCCGGGAACTCCCCGTCCTTGTAGTATTCCATGCGGACCTCGTGCACATCGCGGATGGAGGCGCTGTCGATTGCGGCCACATAGATGCGGAAGCGGACGACGTCAGTCATCGTTCCGCCCTCCTTTTCCACGGTGGCACGAATATTCTCTAAAGTCTGCTTGGTCTGTTCGCGAATTCCGCGGCCCGCGATCTTGAGGCTGTCGTCTGTTCCAAGTTTGCCGGACACGTACAGCAAGGTATGGTCCGAGAGATCAACCCGTACAGCATCCGAGTATGCCACCTTGCTTCCGGACAGAGCTGGAATGCCACGGCTCTTGTCACCGCCCACAGGGATATACGTCTTTTTCATCGCTTACCTTCTATGCTCCCCCGCATCAATTCGTCAGGTCCTACTTGACGCTGGCTTAAGCCATTTCCTTAGATGCATTCTGCTGCGCCGATGTATCGGAAACAAATAATCAAACAACCCGATTCATTCATTTTTGTTATCACACCGGTTAAGCGACTGAGCGCAGCCGTTAGAGCGTGGCGACAGATTGCGGCTGTGTGGTCAGAATTTCTGGACCAATAGACGCATAGTCTGGGCAACCGACCATCGCCTGCGTGTAGGCGAGTTCATTTTTTAGAATTTCGATTGCGCGCGCTCCACCGGCCTGACCAGCAGCCGCAACGCCATACAGCGTTGCTCGGCCGATAAAGCAGAAGTCGGCCCCTAGCGCCAAAGCCTTGAGAATATCGGAGCCATGACGGATTCCTCCGTCGAGCATCAGAGGAACACCACCGTCTATCTGCATCTTGGCCTGTGCGAGCATGTCAACACTAGCAGGCAGGTAATCCAGCTTGTTCCCGCCGTGGTTCGAGACCGTTACGGCATCGGCCCCGGCCTCCACGGCCCTGGCAATATCGTCGAGATGCGTTAGGCCCTTGATGACCAGAACGCCCGGCCATAGGGCTCGGAAACGTTCAATATCCTTCCAGACCAGGTTCATGGGCCAGATGGAGCCAAAGTACTTCGCAACCTGCAGCGCATTGCTGCCCGGTGGGGCATACGGTTCCCACGCCGCCAGTTTCGGCATCCCGCCTGCCAGCAGGTAGCGTGCTGCCCATTCGGGATGCCGGACAATGTCCCCAGTGATCGAGCGCCACTTTCGCCAGTCCGGACCTGCAGCGAAGGAGACCCCTGTTCGCTGACCAATTTCACTACGATTCCTGACCGGAAAATCAACGGTCAGGACAAGCACCTGGATGCCCGCATTCCGTGCCCGATTGACCGTGTCCTCATTCACACGCCAGTCCTTGACCGGATAGCACTGAAACCAGGTGTGCTCAGGCGCAATTCGCGCAATCCGCTCGATAGGAGCGTTCCCACAACCGGACAGCATGAATGGAATGTCTTCGTTTCGTGCCACCTCGGCCAGCATTTCGTCGGCATGTCGTCGCAACAAACCCAGACTGCCGACCGCAGAGATGCCAAATGGCTGGGAGTAGGTCCTGCCGAAGATGGTACGGCGGCTACTCATTGCCGAAATGTCGACCAGCCCACGCGGCAGGAACTGGTACTTCTGATACGCGGCGATGTTGCGCCGCAGGCCATCCCCGTTGCCGCCGCCCGTTTCAACGTAACCACCGATGAAGTGGGGAAGATGACGAAGTGCCATCTGTCGCAAATCCGAGATATTAACGGCGTCTGCTGCGTTTGCCATTCTAAGAAACCGGCCTTGCGTAACTCGAAATTATCGAAAAAGAGCGCGCCGCCCCAACCGCCACGGATATTCAGCGCATCCTGCCAGTCGGAGCCGCGTGCCGCTGGTGTTGCGTCGCCCTCGTCACCTGATTGTCAATGAAAGCCATATATGCTGGCAAATAATTATAAATCGAATTTCATTTCGTTTTGTTATTAGTCGCACTGATTTCATTTGGCTTTCGCCAAAGCCTGCATCAAGTGCTCGGTCGTTGGACGGAAATTGTCCTTCCGCACGATGGCGTAGATGGGCGTGGTTGAAAGCTCGGCATCTTTGAGATTCAGAATGTGGACCGCATCGTGCCGCTCGCTTCGGTATCCCATTGCGACCAAAGCGACGCCTTCGCCCACTGCCACGCGGGCCAACGCATTCAGAAATGGGGTTTCATAGGCGACCACTTTCATGGTTGCGCCCATCTTGTGGAACTTGGCGACTAAAGTGTCGTGAAGATCGGGGTGTTGATCTCGCGGAACCGCGATAAACGGTTCATCTTTCAGCGCGTTGATAGTTATCGACTTCCTCATTGCAAGAGGGTGGCCGTCGGGAACCGCAATTCCCATGAGCTGCTGGTCGATAATGACAGAGTGGTAGTCTGTGGATGACACCGGCAGCGTTGTGATGGCGACATCAATATCGCCGATATCCAGCATAGCCTTCAGATAGTTTCCACCCTGAACCTTCAGGACGAGCTCTACATTCGGAGTGTTGGCTTTGAACGCCGCAATTCGTCGAGGGACATTGGTGTAGATAACCGAGGAAGCAAACCCTAGTGAAACCTTCCCAAGCAGGCCCTTGGCAATCTGCTGCCCCTCATCCTTCATTTTATGCATCATCGCCAGAACATGCTTTGAGTGCCCCAGGAAAGTCTCTCCTGCCGGAGTGAGTACGACTGAGCGCTTGGTTCGCTCAATCAGCTTAAAGCCAAGCTGCTTTTCCAGTTTGGCAATGTGTTGTGAGATGCCTGGCTGAGTGGCATTCGCCGCCGCTGCCGCCTTGCCAAAATGTTTGAACGAGGCAACGGCAACAAAGCTGGCAAGAAGCCGAGCATCAAACATTGGTATGCCTCAAAGCCACAGAGGTAAGATTAGATTTCGTTATTACTGCATCAATCAAATAATTAGCCAGCATTAAATTTATCCGGAATAGTCGATACGAAGCGGCAGAATATTGGGAAGCCGTAACGCGTTTTTATGCATGCTACTCAAGCTTCTTGAGAAGTGATTTGGATTCGCGCTGACGCAGAAAAAGAAATCCGGTTTCATGAATCCGAATGACATCTTCGACTATATCGTCGTGGGAGGCGGTGCCGCTGGATGTGTTATTGCTGCTCGCTTGAGCGAGGCTGGTTCCGTTCGAGTAGCCTTGGTGGAGGCTGGTGGTTCTGACTGGAATCCTCTAATTCACATTCCTGGGACCGCTGTTTTCGCCATCAACAGCACCGATTTGAACTGGCATTTCACCTCAAAGCCTGTCGAAGGTCTGGGGCGGCGGCGACTTCCACTCAGCCAGGGCCGGGTGTTGGGCGGCGGCGGCTCCATCAATGGAATGATGTTCTTACGTGGCGGCGCGTCTGAATTCGATGCCTGGCGTGATGCTGGTTGTCCGGGCTGGGGTTTTGCTGATCTGCTTCCCTATTTCAATAAGGTTGAGGCAAATACGCGCGGCTTGAGCGCACATCATGGCGCCAGCGGGCCAGTCAAGGTCGGTCCCGCAGTTGTTAATTCAGTCAGCCGCCTGTTCCTGGATGCCGCAGTTGCAGCCGGATACCCCATCGTCGAGGACATGCAGAATGCGTCTGGAGAGCGCTTCGGTGTCTATGATGCGAATGTCGCCAATGGGCGGCGGCTCGGCCCCGCTCAAACCTATCTGAAGGCCCGAAGGCCGAACCTGGTCCAGCTCACCAGGACACTGGCCCGGCGCGTCGTGTTTAGTGACGGCCAGGCCACCGGAGTCGAGGTGGAACACCGTGGAAAAGTACGAGTCTTGCAGGCACGCCGAGAAGTTATCCTGACATCAGGTGCGCTCAATACACCTCAGCTTCTGATGCTTTCCGGCATCGGACCGGCCGAGCATCTCCGCGCGAATGGAATTGAGGTCCTGGTCGACTGCGCGTCCGTTGGCGCGAACTTGCAGAATCATCCAGCGTATCGGATGCATTTTGGCCTGACCGGACATCCGACATCGTATACTTATTTGAAGCCGCACCGCGCCATAGGTGCCGCTTTAAGGTACATGGCTACACGACAGGGCTTTCTTGCGCAGCCGCCTTTCCCAGTCGGCGGCTTCCTGCGCAGCAGACCAGACCTGGCAGATCCGGATATTCAGGTTATCCTGGCGCCCGGGCTCGCAATGCGCACCGGCATCGGAACTGGCGTAAAGGGCCTGTTGCCAACCCAGCATGGCTGCACGGCATTCGTTAATCTTGGACTGACGTATAGCCGAGGTGCAGTAAAGCTCGCATCGGCTAACCCGCGCGCACACCCGGCAATATTCCTGAACTACTTCGATGACCCCCGCGATATAGACGCCATGATTAGTGGTGTCGAGGCGACGATAGCCCTTATGCAAATGCCGCCTATGGCATCCGCGATTACTTCCAGGATTTTCCCCATTCCATCAGTGAATAACCGGACTAAACTGGAAGAGACTATCCGTGCCAACACCGGCTCGTACTTCCACTATGCCGGAACTTGCCGCATGGGCAGTGACTCTACGTCAGTCATAGATACTGATTTGCGAGTGCGGGGCGTGCAGGCGCTGCGCATTGCAGATGCCTCGATCATGCCAAGGCTTCCGAATGCCAATACTCATTCGACTGTTCTCGCAGTTGCCGAAAAAGCGGCTGACCTGGTGGCCGACGACTGGTGCTAAAACCCCTGAGTTATTCTGCCTTTTACAGCGAGTAAGAGCGCGAGCGACTGCGATGAGAATTCAAACCCTCAGTCTTAGAAAACCTGTTTAGGACGTTTCGTAACAGGTACGAGCAGTCGTTCTCGTAATGGTTGTGACTCAGGCTCCCGATGAAACTGATTGATGATGCCGCGAAGAACATGCCCTGCCCTGGGGGAGTACCAAGGACCATATGAGCCTCGACCTTCGGGCATCCTGAGGCCGCCAGTGTGTAAGTCAGAATTTCTTCAGGTGTGAGCTGGAAACTGGGTCCATGGCCCTCCGACCGTGCCAGAATGACTGTGCCTTCCGGTGTACCTAGATCGGACGCCACCTGGTCGAGCTCAAATCCTGCAGCACCTCCGCCGAACAGGCCGTAGTCGCCAAATGTTTCGGTGTCCACATCCTGGAAAACCCAAGCGACGTCTGCAGCGTAAGAGTCCTGGGTTCGTCGAAAGTATGATGCCTCGTACATGCCTTGGATCGCAAAGCCGACCCCGGCAAGCTGCTGGGGTGGACGTCCATTTCGGCGCCACAGACCGCCATACCCGCCATCTAGCTGCTGGTAGTACTCACCGACCTGCGCCGCCCATGCCCTGATTCCACCCTCGGCCCGCCGGATCTCCGTCACGTGAGGCAGGTCGGCCCTGCGTGCTATGCGCCAGTAAAAGCCGTTGCCGCCCAGGTAGACCACATTCCCACCGCTCTTGCGGAAGTATTGCAGGGCGTCAAGGGAGCGTGGCGTGTGATACTCCGGGTGGCTCCCGGTAACCAGGACATCATACCCGGTCAGCGCTTCAACGCCCTCTTCGTCAAGTTCTTCGTCGGTAACGATGTCGTACTCAAAGCCCATGGCTTCGAGCCAGCCAGTCAGATGCGTGTCGGCGGGAAAATGACGAAGGCCTGAGCCCCGTGCGTCATTGAATGTGAGAAAACCTGGCCGCATGGTCAGTAGCGGGCGCCGGAACGACGCCATCGCGATTCCGCTACCGTCGGAATGGTAGTTGTAGGTCGATTTCCCGAATTCTGGAACCTCGTCCGGATTCCACTGATACGCGCCCCAGGACGTAACCCGCTCCCGGAAGTCATCATCGAAATTCCCGCGTGCGTGGTTCCCGTACGCCAAATAGGTGAAGGTCGACGCAAGAACGGCGATCGACTTTTTAGGCGCCCCATGCTTTGGCAACACAAAGAATGGAATTATGTCGTGACCGAGGTCTGACAATACGTCTAGAGCATAGATTCCACTGCTGAGCCGCTCCGGTATCCTGAAGGATACACTGTTCTCCCATCCGCAGTCGGTGAGATCATCGTCGTGGAAATGGATTGCGCCGTATTGTTCTGGGGCATGCCGCCAGTTGAACTCGCTGCCGTTCCAGTTTGAGCCGCGCATGCCGCGCATAGGCACATTCACCAGCTCGCCCGCACGGCCGCTTATCGTGTCTAGGATCGTTTGCTGGTCAATGTTCGCCGAGAAGTCCCACTGAGCGCGCAATTCCGCCTTCTCTATTCCCAAAGAACCGCCACTGTCAGCAATTCGCGGGGCAGCATCACGCCGCAAGGATGGCTGCTCAATTAGGCCATTAAAGACCAGTTCAGGTCTTCCCCGCCAAACCCCAGCAAAGGACGCATGCGTAAACTTGGTAATGTCAATTGCGCCAGGGAGGTCAATGCATTGTTTAAGCGTATCCCCCGCAGCACCATTTAGCTGCATCAGCTCTAAAGCCAGCGTACTTTTCCCGCCCTCGAATCCCAAACCTACCGAATGCCAGTTACCAGTCGACAACGATAGGTCCGAGGATTTCTCGTACCGCTTTCCGCCCTGCTCATAAAGGATGGCAATCTTCGAATTGCGAACTGCAATAGCGAGAAAGTTGCTTCCCTCGGCGTCCTGAAGGGCCATCATTACCCGATTCTGGTCATCGCCGGAAGTAGGATGAACGTTGGCCACCATTGCTGCCTTATCCGTTGGCGCGAGAAGGTGGATGGGAGCTCTTCCGCAAGATCCCATTGGGACGCTCTGCGCTTTGCCCGGATAAACTCCGGTCACATCGCTCTGTACGGGCTCAATTTTGAAACCAGGGCCAGCCGGATTTGGGTCAGCGCAGACAATGCGGACAATTCGAGCTTCGAAACTCTTCCCACCCTCCGAGCTGATATAGAAATCGAGTTTGTCACCAGCGCGACCGCGCAGCGGGTAGCTGTATCCAATTAGTGGGGGAATCATCGTTTCTCTACGTCAATGAACGGCAAGATATCGTTCGATGCGGCCAGCGGATGTCTGGCCCTCGTCTGACGTCATTGCGTCAACAATTGTGCCATTCTCCATAACCAGAACTCGGTCGGCGACCGAGAGCGCAAAATTCAAGTTTTGCTCCACCAGAATGATGGATATCTTGTCTCTCCGAAGTTCATTCAGGACGCGCTCGACCGACTTGACCACCACCGGCGCCAGACCTTGGGAAGGCTCATCCAGCAGCAATAGTTTTGGTCCCGGCGCCAATCCACGGCCGATCACCATCATCTGTTGCTGACCGCCTGAGAGTTGCGAACCGCGTCTCTTGGTCAGGTCTTTGAGTTCAGGAAACCACTGCAAGAACCGGTCTAGGGTGTAGGGCGACTGAGGACGGTGGCCGAGCATGATATTCTCCTGAACAGTCAGGAGTGAAAATGCGTCTCTGGTTTCCGGCACATAGCCAATGCCCCTGCGTGCGATTCTGTACGGCTTTTCACCAGCAATCCGCTGCCCGTCGAAGCTGATGTCACCCTGCCTCGGAGGGTTGAACCCCATTATCGAGCGCAACGTTGTCGTTTTACCGGCACCATTGCGACCGAGGATGGCAACAACTTCTTGCTCTCCCACATTGAAGCTGACGTCAAACAGCGCCTGGCTTTGTCCGTAGTATGCATCGATACCCGCAACGTCCAGTAATGTTCGGTTATCCACCAAAGTAGGCCTCCTGGACGGTCTTGTTCGCCTGAATTTCCTTCGGCGAACCGTGGGCAATCAACGCACCCCGGTTCATCACGGATATTTCGTCGGAGATCTCCATGACCACGCTCATATTGTGTTCGATCATGACGATCGTGAAATCGCCCTTCAGCGCCGCCACCACGCGCTTGACCTTCTCCGTTTCCTGGCGGGAAAGGCCTGCCGTCGGCTCGTCCAACAGAATTACGTCAGGCTCTGAGGCCAGCGTTGCAGCGATCTCAATGAGACGCTGGTCACCGTATGACAGCTCCTGTGCAGGAATATCCGCAAAGGCGGCGATGCCCAGCCTCTCAAGGAAGGCATCGGCATGTACCGATACGTCCTTGTAGGAGGCCGTTCGCCTCCAGAACGTAAAACTGCCTCCCTGCAATGCCCGGTATGACGAAAGCCAGATATTCTCCCGCGCCGTCATGTGAGGATAAACGCTGGATATCTGATAGGAACGGCAGAGCTTCTTGTGTGCGATCTGGTGCGGCTTCAGGTCAGTGACGTCATCACCTGCCAGCCAAACTCGACCGGCATCGGGGGTGATATCCTTGGTCAAGAGATTAAAGAGCGTCGTCTTTCCCGCGCCGTTTGGGCCGAGGATGCTGTGCAAACGACCTTTCTCAAATTCGATAGTGACGTCCCGGACGGCGATGTTGCCGCCGAAGCCCTTTCGGAGACCTTGAGCCGACAGAACGATATTCTTCCCGTTATTCTGCATCACGACCTTCCGAGGCGCTTCAGAGCGGCTCTCCCCTTGCTGATGAGGTCGACCATTCCGTTTGGCAGATACAGCATCACCAGAATGACCAGAATTCCGAGAAGCAGTGGCCAGCGGGCCCATACAAGGCTAAAGATGCCCTGCAGCCATATGAAGAAGGCAGCACCCAGCACGGGTCCGAGCATGGACTTGCTACCGCCGATCAACACCATGAAGACCACATAGGCAGACGATACCCAGTGCACGGCATCGATGGGCATCACGCGATAAAGCATTCCATACAGTGCGCCAGCGACGCCGGAAATCGCTCCCGCAATCACGAAAGCCAGAAGCTGTGCTGAATAGACCGAGTAGCCAAGGGATGCTGTGCGCCTGGCATTCTGCTTGGCGGCTTTAAGGACCATGCCAAGGGGACTACTGACGACGAGATGCAGAGCAATCATCCCCAGCAGGAAAATGACCGCCGATAGCCAATAGAACCCGTTGTGACTGTCGAAGCTGATGCCCATGAACGGGACACGCTTTATCCCAGCCAGCCCGTCTTCACCACCGGTCACGGAATGCCACGAGTAGCAGATGTAGTAGACGAGCTGATTGAACGCGAAAGTCAGCATCATAAAGTAGATGCCGGTGCGTTTGACACTCAGCGCACCAATGAGAGCTGCAATTGCACCGCCGACAAGGGCCGCGACCAACAACGAAACGGGAAGTGCGGCCAATTCACGCGTTGCAAGATATCCTGCTGCGTACCCGCCAACCCCGAAAAAGGCGGCCTGCCCGAACGAGTACAGACCTGCGGTGCCAATCAGCAGATTGGTTGCCATTGCGAATAGGCCGAAGATAAGAATCTCAGTGGCGATATTAATCGGGATTGCCATCGGCAGAACCGCTACCGCAACCACTATCAACGGCCACTTCAGATAACCAGGTATTTTTCCGTCGTTCCCTGTAGTGACGTCCGAATTAACGCTACGAGCTTTTTCCATCTTAGCGCTCTCCCATCAGACCTTGGGGCCGCAGAAGTAGGATTCCAATCATCGCGACGTAAATGACCGCGGTGCTTGCAGCAGGGGCGACGACTGTCATGAGGCTTTGGAGGGCACCGACCAGAATTCCTGCAAATATGCATCCATACAGCGACCCCAGCCCGCCGATGACCAGCACAACAAATGCCAGTGACATCATGTCCCCGCCCATCGTGGAGGTGGCGCCAAGGAGGGGTACCGCTACGGCACCTGCAAGACCGGCAAGAGCCGCTCCAAGCCCCATACCCAAAGCCAGAAGAAGGTTAGTGTTGATACCAATCGCTTGAGCCATGTGCGGCTTATCGATAGCTGCACGGATAAAGCTTCCAAGCCTGGTCTTTTCGATAAGCAGCCAGACTGAACTGATAACGAGTCCTGAGAACAGGCTGGCGAATACGATGTATCTAGGGATGTACATGAATCCGAGGTCGAGGGCGCCACTCAAGAATTTTGGTGGCGCAGTGCTCAGGCCTACAGTTCCCCATCCGACGAGGATTGACTGCTCGATGACGAGGGCGATTCCAAACAAAATTATGAGCTTTGTTAAGTAATCGCCCTCTTTCACCTGACTGAGAATTGCACGATCGAGGAATAGTCCGACCAAACCAGAAGTGACTGCGGCAATGACCAGCGCCAGCACAAACGGCAGATCTGTCTGCATAACTGAAAAGCAGACGTATGCACCCAGAGCGAACAAAGCGCCGTGTGCAAAGTTCGGTATGTCCAGAAGGCCTTTGATAATCGACAGCCCAAAGGCCATCAGCGCGTATATCAGGCCGATGGCAATACCGTTTGCCAACTGAGCTATAATTAACCAGGTCATTTCCAATTCCTACGATCTTCACCTCACATCGATGGACTTACAGGGCTGGCATGCCCTTGCAGGCGCTGAGGCTGGCGGGAAGCGTATTGCTGCCAGTCGCAACGATTTCGGCAAAATCCTGTGGGTTTGCCATTTCGGCGGCTGCCTTGCAGCGAACCACGAAATATGGGCGAACCGTCTGATGGGTATTCGGATCGACAACCATCTGTCCCAGGACACCCTCCCAGCGCATTGTTTCGAGCGCCTGGACCACTGCCTGGACATCAGCCGATTTGGCCTGCTCCATCGCGAGAAGCAGCGAGCGAACTGCGTCGTAGGCATAAGCCGCCGCATAACCCGGAGCGGACTTATACTTGGCCTGGTACAGGCTGACGAACTCCCTGTTCGCGGGTGTATCAATGGTTGGATAGTAATTCTGGCCGAGCACCAGATTGGCACGCATTTCGGGAGTCAGCTCGGGAAGCTGATCCACTTCCAGCGTCCACGGCCCGACAACCGAGATGCTCTTGGCGCCGTAGTTGGAGAACTGGCGAATTGCCGTGACGGCGTCCGCGCCAGCTGTATTCAGGAACAGAATATCGGGACGAGCCGAAACGGCCTTTGTAATGAGCGAGGTAAACTGGCGCTCGCCGAGGGGGTGGTTATCGTTGCCAACCAGCTCGAAGCCGAGTTCCTGGGCGACCACCTGCGTGTACTTCAGGAGCGCATGACCGAATACGTAGTCCGCGGTCAGGCTGTAGATTTTCTTTCTCTCGGGGAACGTCTTCCGCACATATTCCAGGGTGGTGCGCACAGCGGTGTACGGATGGGCGGACCATTGGAAGGTGTAGCGGCCACAGCGCGAGCCTGTGAAGTCCTCGGAACCGCCCGCCGCATACTGCAGCAGCTTTTCACGCTGGGCGATTTCCGATTCGGCGAGACCAACGGCGCTCGAATATGCACCGAGGAAATAGGTCATGCCGTCAGAGCTGGCCGCTTCCTGAACTCGGCGAACGCCCACAGCAGGTTTCCCCTCGTCATCGCGGGTAATGATTTTGATCGGGCGACCAAGGATTCGGTTGCCTTTCGCTTCGGCGGCTAGGGCTGCACCCTGCGCAATCAGTTCACCGGCATAGGCAAATGTACCCGTGCTCGGTGTGATGACGCCGATAGTAACTGGCGTCCCGCTACCCTGTGCCCATGCCATGCGCACGGGTCCGATGGCCAGCAGAGAGGCGCTGGTTGCAAGAAACGTTCTGCGGTTTGTAGAAAGCGACATATTGAGCCCCCGGTTGGTTTGATTGTTGACGCGCTTAACCACTCTTAACTGACGACGAAGCCTTCCAATGTTGTTTCAAGCAGGTCCGATAGTTCGCCCACTTGCTGTTCTGTGATTGTCAGTGGTGGTGAGACGATGATGGCGTTGTTCAGCGGCGCTATGCCTGCCGGATAGACCACCAGACCATTATCTCTTGCCTTTGCCGCGAACCGTGCCGATGCATTTGAGGCTGCCGTTGGCGGCTCTCGCGTGATGTGGTCTTTGACAAACTCGAAGCCAAACAAAAGGCCTCTTCCGCGAGCGTCTGCCATGCAGGAAAACTTCTGTGCGAGGATGTCAAGACGCACTTTGAGTTCTGCGCTGCGGAGACGGACGTTCTCAAGAATGTTGTTTTCGTCGATGTAGTTGAGCACCGACATGCAAATGGACGCACTCAGCGGATTTGCGCTGAACGTATGGCCGAACGGGATCTGCCCACTACCAGACGAAATTGCATCGATGATTGGCTGGCGTACCAGTACTGCGCCCATGGGCGTGTACCCTGCGCTCAGGCCTTTGGCCAAAAGCAGCAAGTCGGGGACGATTCCTTCATCATCGCAGGCGAACCATGAGCCGGTTCGCCCGAGTCCCGTAATGACCTCGTCCACAATAAGAAGGACACCATAGGCGTCGCAAATCTGCCTGAGTTGCTTCAGATAGCCCGGCGGAGGCATCAGCACCCCGCCAGCGGCGCCAACAATGGGCTCGACAATCACAGCCGCGACAGTTTCCGGGTCGTGCTTATCGAGCGCGGTCTTCCAGGCCGCCGCGCATTCGAGGGCACACATCTGAGGCTTCAGATCGAACGGACAGCGGTAGCAGTTTGCAGGCGGAGCCGCCGGGAAATCGTGGAGTAATGTGCTGTAATCCGGACGACGGCCCGCATGCCCCGACATTGAGAGGGCGCCCATTGTCATTCCGTGGTAGCTGGTTGAGCGACCAAGGATTTTCACTTTGGATGGCTTACCGCGCTCCTTCCAATAATGGAGGGACATGCGGATGGCATATTCTGAGGCTTCCGAGCCGCTATTTACGAAGAACGCGCCATTCAGGTCGCCGGGCGCAAGTTCACATAGTCGGTCAGCGAGTTGCTCAGCCTGGCGACTCGAAAACTGGTTACGAAAAACAAACGCCAGTTCACCAGCTTGGGCGGAAATACCGCGGGCGATATCCTGAAGTCCATGCCCCAGGTTCGCGGTCATTGCGCCGCTGGAACCATCAAAATACTGCCGCCCAGCCTCATCGAAAAGATAAGGACCTTGGCCTTTGACGATCGTCGGGTATTCGCCGCTAAAAGTAGGCCTCAGCAAGCCCCGCCGGGGGCTTACACCTACCGAGCGTGCGCCTTCCTTTGACCGCAGCGTTGTTGCACTGTCCGGCATTGTAATCCCTCGCGGCCTGACTGGCCCTCATCCCTGAAGGGAATTACAATACGAGACGGTCCGTATGTCAATTGGAAATGTAATGGAACAGAAATCTGCCGCGCGTGCTGGCCGCCCCCGGGACGCCGCCGTCGACCAAGCCATTTTAGGGGCGGCGCGCGAGCTCATTGCTGAGCAGGGCTACAGCAGTTTCTCCATGGAGGCAGTCGCAGCCCGCGCTGGCGTTGGTAAGCAGTCCATTTACCGCCGCTGGTCGTCTAAAGGCGCGCTATTGATCGATCTGTATATGGATGGCTTGGAGGGCATTCATCCTCCACAAGGTAAAGGCTTTGCCAAAGACTTCACCGCTGTCATGACCCAGACGGTGCAGCGGCTGCAGGACACTGCTTTCGCGAGCATCCTCAAAGGTCTCATGATGGAGGCTCAGGGAGATCCCAACTTAAAAGCTCTCTTCATCGAGAAAATTATTTCCCCTCGCCGCAACATGCTGGGCCGCGTTCTCCGCGATGCCCAAGCATCAGGTGAGCTCCCAAAGAACCTTGATGTCGAGATGGTCCTGGATTTCACTTTCGGAGCGATTTGGTTCAATCTTGTCGCGAAATCCACCGATATAGACCTGACATTGCCCAAACGGATGCTGAGCGTAATTGGCATGATGTCCAACAGGAAATAGCCGAGATTCAGGCTGTCGTATCTGACGCAGACTTAACTGCGATAGCGGAGGTTACTTTCGGCGACGCGCAGATGATGCGCCCGTGGTAATCGGGTCACATGCTCAGAACAGCATCACATATTGCATATCGGCGGTCGGCCGGATTTCGCGGACCATGAACCGAAAAACCTTCTTTCGGATGATCCGCAGGAAGCGTCGAACTCGTGGTTTGGCAATTCGCATCGTCATCACTGAACCCTCCCTCTGTCATCTAGGAGAATCGGTTCCCGGGCCTGCCCGGAAGTACGAAGGGCGCCCCAAAAGGGCGCCCTCGGAACACTTAGATGAATGACATCGTCGAGTATTTTCTGCCGAGGTAGACCAGGGTGTTCCCCTTATCACGGGGGACGACACTAGTAACCTGACAGAGGATTACACTGTGACTGCCGGACTCAATGACACTTTCGACCCGGCCGACGAAGGAAACAGTGCTGTCTACAAGGACGGGCGGTTTACCGGGAGTCACCTGCCAGTTTCCATGACCGAAGCGCTCTTCCATAGGAACCTTGCCGACACCTGCAAAGACATCAGCCACCTTCTGGTGCTGGCCGCTCAGGGTGTTCACCACAATCTGGCCACCAGCTTTGATCATGCTGTGGACGCGCCCCGCGCGATGCAGGCAAACGAGGAGTGTCGGCGGTGAGTCCGTAACGGAAGACACCGCAGTTGCGGTCACACCGCCGATTTCACCTCTATCCGCCACGGTGATAATGTGTACGGCAGCAGCGATGCGGGACATACCTTCCCGAAAAGCCAACGCCTCAGCAGGCGGGCTTGAGCTAGGTTCCATAACTTTAGCAAGCGCACTCATGTCAGCCTCCGATGTTGACCCAGGCGTCCGTGGTCCAACCGTTGTGGTCGTACTCGGACATGCAAGTATCGACGAGCTCGTCCATCTGCTTCATCAAGCCGTTCTTGGTTGACAGCATGTAGGCCTGGAGGAGCACTTCCTCGTGGTTACCAGCGTAGTTCCGTTCGTACAGCTCGTGGCGACCACTGAATTCAGTGCCGACAGCGTCCCAAAGCAGCTTCATCAGCTTGATGCGATCGTAGGCCGAGACGCCATTCGATCCGCGGACATAGCGGGCCAGGTACGGCTCAATTTCCGGGTTCGAGAAGTCCTTGGCGGATGACGGCAGGTAAATCAGGGACGAGGCGATGATTTTCTGCGTGATTTCGCGGGTTTTAGCGAAGGACGACTGCATGACCTGGCGGAAGGTGGCTGCAGCGTTGAAGTTCGGCAGCACCGCACCGTTCATCCACGGACTGGGACGGCCGACCATGGCCTCAGTCAGCGACCAGATGACATTACGCAGCGCGATGACTTCGCCAAGGAGCATCTGATTGCCGCGGAAGGCATCGCCGCCAGTGATTTTTAGGGCACGGGCAATCAAACCGGCCATGAATTCGAGCTTGATGGCATAGCGAGTCGCCGCCTGGAGGGCGAAGCCCTGGAGGAAGCCTGATTCATTGTAAAACCGCTTCACTTTGTCGAGATCGCGGTAGACGATGACGTCCTCCCAGGGGACGAAAGCATTGTCGAGCACGAAGATCGAGTCGTTCTCGTCGAAACGACTGGAGAGCGGGTAGTCGAACGGCGAGCCGTGCTTGGCGGCAATGCCTTCGTATGAAGTGCGGCAGATGAGCTTGCAGCCCGGCGAGCTGACGGGCAGCATGAACATCAATGCCAGGCTGTCGTCATCGGCCGCCGTAGTGCCGGACTGACCGACGAAGTTCCATTGGGTGATGGCAGCACCGGTCGCAACGACCTTGGCGCCGGAGACATAAATACCTGCGTCGGTTTCCTTCTCAACCTTCACAACAACGTCGCGGATGGTATCAGCCGAACGGCCGCGGTCGACCGGTGGGTTGACGATCGCATGGTTGATGTAGGGGACGGTTTCCTGGACCTTCTTGTACCAAGCACGGGCATTTCCAGCCTGCTGGCCATAAAAATCGGCGTTAGGGCCAAAAGTATTGGTCAGAGCAGCCTTGAAATCAGGAGAACGGCCCATCCAGCCGTAGGTCATGCGAGACCAAGTAGCGATGGCATCCCGCTGGGCAACCAGGTCATCGCCACTTTTGGCCGCCTTGAAGAACTTGTGGGTCAGGCTGTTACTGCCGGTGTCCGTCGTCGTCATCAGGACGTCGCGGTACTTGTCGTCATGCATGGCGTCGTAAAGACGCGCAATCGAACGGGCCGAATTCTGGAAGCAATGGTGCGTCGAGACGTCCTTCACCCGCTCGCCGTTGATGTAAACATTTCGCCCGTCATTGAGGGACGCCAGGTATTCCTTACCCGTAAACGGCTTCGTGGCGGACATTGGTATCTTCCCTGCTGATATAAAATCTTGGCCATCACGGCCGCGCTGGAAACCGAGCCTGCGGGACGCATTTGGGCGACGCCTAAAAACGTAAAAGCCATCAGTTTCGGCTGCCAATTATTTATTTGGTGGCACTCATAAGCAGCAGTAATGGAGGGAGCGGGAGTTCGTCGAATGCCCGCATTTCAAGGCGGATTGCGCTCTGGCCGCACCGCGCACTTCTTTTTTGTTATCAGTGCGGCCCGCAAAATTATTGGATGGTGTTTGCAACGGTAAGGATACTGGTTTCGCCTCGCGAAACTGGAAAATAGATGAACATTCCCAACTCTGGCCGCCGTGCAGCCATAGAACTTACTGTGATTCTCGGGGCGCTCAGCGCTTTTACTCCCCTCACCATCGATATGTACCTACCCGCCCTGCCGGAAATGGGCCGATTGCTCATGGCAGATCCGGGGCAACTCCACCAAACACTGTCTGTCTTCTTTTTGGGCATCGCGGCTGGGCAGCTTCTCTATGGCCCCATCAGCGATCGCTTCGGGAGGCGACTGCCCCTTTTCGTCGGGATTTTAGTCTTTATCGCTGCATCGGCAGCTTGCGCACTGGCCACCGACATCGAGACCCTGATCCTGGCACGCTTTGTCCAGGCATTAGGCTGCTGCGCCGCATTCGTGCTCTACCGCGCAATGGTGCGCGACCTCTTCGAACCGCGTGAAGGTGCCCGAATCCTGTCGATGCTCATGCTTGTCATGGGCGTGGCCCCAATTCTGGCTCCGATCATCGGTGCTTACATCATCGTCTGGTTTGAATGGCAGATGATTTTCTGGGTTCTAGGGGCTTTTGCCTTGGTCATCCTGGTGGTCTGCCAGATCCGACTGCCCGAGACCAATACCCATCCCAAGGTGCGCCTCTCTATAGGCTCCGTGCTACGGAACTATGCTGAGTTGCTCAGTCACCGCCAGTTCATGGCTTACACCCTGGCCACGGCCTGCACTCTGGGCGGCCTGTTCGGCTACATTGCCGGGTCGCCATTTGTGTTCATAGAAGTCTTCAGCCTTTCGCCACAGGATTTCAGCTGGCTGTTTGGTATTAACGCGGTTGGAATTATGGCCACGGCTCAGGTCAATCGCTCCCTGCTTCTCCGGAAGTCGCTCGACCAGTGCTTGACCCTAGGCATGGCCATCCAGGCGGTATCGGGTCTCGCCTTACTGGTTCTCGCCATCTTCAACGTGGAAAGCCTGCCCGCGCTTTGGATTGCGGTTTTCGTCTATCTGGCCGGGCAAGGTCTCGTGCTTCCCAATGCAACCGCCATCGCAATGGCCGGAGAAGCCCGCCGAGCCGGAACTGCGGCAGCACTAATGGGAACCCTCCAGTTCACTTTTGCCGCCATTGCCAGCGGCCTCGTCGGACTGTTCCATGATGGCACGGCGGCGCCGATGGCCGCGGTAGTCGGCCTGATGGGATTAGGCGCTCTGGGTTCGCGGCTATTCCTAGTCCGAAATAGCCTCTGAAGCGGTCCACAAATGAATGGGCCAAACCGATCGGGTTTGGCCCATCACCATCCTGCAATGTCTACCCGGCACTCACAGGCGTCAGTTACGGGACAACGGCAATCGCCGTGATCTCAATCAGCATGTCAGGATGCACCATCTTGGTCACCTCGACCATCGTCGATGACGGCAGCGGCGGCTTGAAATACTGAGCCCGGATCTCATGGACCGCTTTGAAGTGCTCCATGTTTCGCAGGAAAACATCCACCCGGCAGATGTCGTCCATTGTGCCTCCGGCCGATTCAACCGCGGCCTTGATGTTCTCGCACACCTGACGGGTTTGCTCCTTGATGTCGCCAACGCCTACGACTGAGCCGTCCGCGCCTCGGGCGGTCATGCCAGAGATGAAGACGAGCCTACCTGACGCCTCGATGATGGTGCCCTGAGAGAACACGCCGACGGGCTTGGACAGATTGGACGAAACGATTTCCTTTTTCATGGCTCTCACGCGTTACAGGGGGACGAGGTTGGGAGTCCAGCGGGGTAATGGCGTCTCTCGAATTCCGCCACTACCCCGCCGTCCGGGGGGACTACTGCATTGTATTGGGTAACCAGAGCGCGATGTCCGGCCAGACCATCAGCATCCCCAATAGGACGACCATCGCAGCCAGGAATGGTAGAATTCCTCGGTAGATTGCACCCAGTGGAATGTCCGGATTCATGCCTGCCAACAGGAAGACATTGATACCAACCGGCGGAGCAATCATGCCCGCCTGGCAAACAATGACGATGATGACGCCGAACCAGATGGGGTCGAAGCCCAATGCCTGGCTGACTGGGAAGAAGATCGGCACCGTCAACAGAATCATGGCCATCTCGTCCATCAAAGCGCCCATGATCAGGTAGGAAACGATGATCAGGCCCATGATGACAAACGGGGGGGCATGCAGATCTGTAATGTACTTTGCCAGCAAGGCGGGCATCTGGGTCACTGTGAAGAAGTAGCCCAGGATGATCGCACCAAGCAGGATTGCGAAAATCATCGCAGATAAACGGGCGGTTTCGCCCAAAGCTCCCAGGATATCGTCCAGAGAGAGCCGCTTGCGGAGCACACCGGCCATCAGGGCGCCAAACGCACCCACCGCGGCACCTTCGGTTGCCGTAAACAGACCCACATACATGCCGCCGATGACCAAAAGAAACAGCGCGCCCACATCTACAATCTTGGTGAGATCCGAGAGGCGCTGAGCAAAGGGAACCCGCACACCAGCTGGAGCCAGCGACGGCTTAATGGCCACCACGATCTGGATCGTGATAAGGAACAGGACAATCATGACGATGCCAGGTACGACACCGGCAAAGAACAACTTGCCGATCGACTGCTCCGTCAGAAAGCCGTAGATCAGGAAGATGACGCTGGGCGGGATGAGAATGCCGAGCGTGCCGCCTGCCGCAATTGAACCCGTGCCAAGGCTGACGTCATAGCCGTACCGGCGCATTTCCGGCAGTGCGGTCTTGGACATCGTGGCCGCAGTCGCCAGGCTCGATCCGCAAATAGCTGCAAAGCCACCGCACGCCACGACTGTAGCCATCGCCAGGCCGCCCCGGCGGTGTCCGAGCCAGTTGTTCGCCACCACGAACAGGTCCTTGCTCAAACCGGCTTGAGAGGCGAACTGCCCCATCAGGATAAACAGCGGAATGACCGTCAGGGAGTCGCTGGCGACTGCCGAGTATGGCGCTATGCCCAGCATCCTGACTGCTGTTTCGAAACTGGAAATCGAGGCAAAACCTACGAAGCCGACCAGACCCATTGCGATGCCGACTGGAACTCGCAGCATCATCAGAACAAGGGTAGCCCCTAGCCCGATACAACCCAGTGCCAACATACTCATTACTTTCTGTCCCCCGAAATAGTGTCACCCATCGCCAGCATCCGGGTCACATAGACCGCGGTCAGCAGCAGCGTCCCACCCGCTGCGGCGTACTGGAACGGGGAAACTGGAAGCAGCAACGACGGTGTCATGTCGCCAATTCGTGCCGACCGGACGGCTGCATTGTAAGTGCCCCAGGCAATTAGAGCATACATACCGGCACTCAGCGCCGCAGCGACGGTATCGAGCACTTTCCGCACTATCGGCGGCCATTTGTCTGTCAGGAAATCCGCAAGCACGTCACCACCGCGGGCCGTGTTGTCGGCAAGGCCGAAGAACACAAACAGAGCCATGAGGATGTCCAGCAGCTCCAGCGTGCCGCGGATGGGCATATTGAGAGTGTAACGAAGGGTGACGTCGGCAACTGTCAGGACGCACATCGCGACAAGCAAGGCTGCAGATACATGTCCTGCAGCCTTGCTCACGCTATTGACGCCCGATGTCGCATATCCGAGATAGCTCATCGTGGCTGTCCTGGATTAGATCAGGGGTCGTACTTCTTGATCAGCTCGCGCAGATCACTGAGCACGACATCACCCGGCAGGTTCTTGGCCTTCATATCGGCCAGCCAGGTGGTTTCAAGGGACTTGACCTTGTCAGCCCAGCGGGCGCGCTCAGCGTCCGACAAGGTGATGATGGTCGAGTTGGCCTTCTTGGCAGCCTCGATACCGTCCTCGTCGTTCTTGTCCCAGGCAGCACCGGTGAACTCCGCCGCCCAGTTGCCACCCAGCTCTTCCAGGACCTTCTTCTGGTCAGCCGGAAGGCTCGCCCACTTCTTGCCATTCATCGCGACGATGAAAGGCACGGTGTAGAAATTGGCGTTGGTGTGGAACTTGGTGACCTCGAAGAGCTTAACGCCCGCGATGGCTTCCCACGGGAACCACACCCCATCAATGACGCCGCGATCCAGGGCATTGTAGGTCTCCGGGAACGGCACGACGACCGGCGTCGCACCCAGCAGCGACGTGGCGTTCTGCTGAACACCCGGCGCCGTGCGGATACGCAAGCCATTCAGGTCTTCCATTTTGGCGACCTGCTTCTTGGACATATGCAGCTGGCCAGCCGGATGGATGAAGGTCCAGAGAACCTTGAGTTCCGCTGTTGTGCCTTCCTTCTGGAGATGCTTGTCCCAGAGTTCGTTGAGAGCGCGGCTGCCACCCTTTCCGCTCTTGAACAGGAACGGAAGTTCAGCCACCGAGGTCAGCGGGAAACGGCCAGGCGTCAGAGCGGGCACGAAATAGCCCATGTCTGCAATGCCGGTCTGGATCATCTCAAGCTGGTCAGCCTGCTTTCCCAGCGTGCCCGGGAAAATCGTAATCTTCAGCTTACCGCCACTCTTTTCCTCTACCATCTTGGCATACGGTTCAAGGACGCGCTTGTGATGGCCATGAGCAGGCCCCACGTAGCTGGTGAATTTCAACTCGGTCGTTTGAGCTGCCGCACCGGAAACGCCAGTGAGCTGCGAAGCGGCCAACAAGCCGACGGCCGCCAAGGCCTGCGTGAAGAAACGTTTGGACGTAATCATGATCCCCCGCCTTTCATAATTGGGTGTGCGCCGCCGCTTAGCTCGAACTGCTCCCGTAGTTGTTTTGCGTTCAGTTCGTTTTCACGTCGAGCTGACGCTAGTGTTGGATCAAGCCATGTTGCGCCGCTAATTATTATTTGCGATGCACTAATAGTGATTTTTTATGACTGTGGATTTTGCCATTTGGGTGCCAAATTTCCCGCGTATTTCGCGGCTTATCTGAGAAGATTCGGCAATCCAGCGTTTGCATAACTTGCGCCACAGACCTCATTGAGTGCCCATTTTTGAGACAGCGCGGCACTGAAATAAGCAGTGCTCAGAACATTGCTCATTGGGCAATGGAACTCGACCGGATATGCCGGAGCAGAGGACATCAGCTTGATGGTCGCCGCATCAGCGAGTCAGGCTATAGAAGCGCGGCAGCCTCGATTTTCTCGACGCACAGAAGATTGCAAAGTCCTAGTGGACCTCAGGCGCAGAGGAACTGACGAAGTCCGCCGAGGAATCCCTGGAGGTTATCCCAGGGAATCATATGGCCCGCCGCCGGAACACGCATGATGGAAATCCCGGGCTTCAGGCCTTTGATTTCCTCCAGTTCCTCGTCGCGGATGACGTCCCCGCGCTCAGCTGCCATCAGGAGGGTCGGAATATCGATATACGGGATGTCCTGGTGAATGTCGTCGTCGTGAAAGCCCTCGTAGGACGTCACGATCGCCATTTCCAGGCAGGTATGAAGCCATTCGGCTCGAAGGCGGAGCTGATCTTCCGGCCAACTCGGCAGGAAGACCTGCATCTGCTCCCAGCTTGCACCAGCCTTAGCCAGGCGAATTGAATCCACATACCAGGTCAGCGGCGCCGGATAGGCACGGCGGCCAGGTCCGGTCACCGGTGGATCTACCCAGACCATCTTACGCACACCGACGGGGTTGTGTCGTGTAGCCCTCATGGCGACACGGGCACCCATTGAGTGGCCCACGAGGTAGTAATCCTTCAAAGCCAGAGCCTCGGCAATGGCCGTCACGTCGGCTGCGCAGGCATCTAGGCCATAGTCGAGATCCGGCCCGGCATCTGACAGGCCACGCCCGCGCACGTCGAGCACATAGACGTCGTAGTCCTGAGCCAGTTCCTCGGCTATGAACGCCCAGGTGACGGCAGGACTGGTGATGCCTGGTACCAGCAGCAGTGGAGTGCCCTTGCCGCCGAACCGGAGGTAATGCTGACGGATACCGTTCGCCCTTACATTGGCGCCGTATAGCAATCTTGCACCCATGATTACGAGACCACACCCGTGGCGTCGTACTCATAGACCCAGCCCGCCTTCAGGCCGGTCTTCTGCGGGTTGATCAGCCCCTTAATATAGAAACCAATGTCGCGTTTAAGCCGAGCAATGGGCGAAATCAGGTGATTGGTCTTGCCCTGCTCACGAGCCCGCAGCTGGACTTCACTCGTCCGCGGCTTGCGCAATTCTTCATAGCGCCGCAAACCATCGGCGACGGTATCCTCTGCGGTCAATGTGCCACCCAGGACATAGCCATCCTCAATTGCCATGGCAGCGCCCTGCGATAAGTAGGGCAGCATCGGGTGGGCCGCGTCGCCCAGAATAGTGACGTTGCCCTTGCTCCATGTTTCCATCGGGTCACGGTCGAACAGACCCCACTTGAAGACATCATCCGCCTTCTCGAACAGGCGATGGATGCGGGGATGCCAATCCTTGTAAGCTTCGATGACCTCTTCCTTGGTGGTTTTGGCATTCCAAGACTCTGCAGTCCAGGAATCCGTTTCATGGCAGGCGACCACGTTCACGCCTCGGCCGCCCTTCACATAGTAGGTCACGATATGGCCGTTCGGGCCGAGCCACATGGTGGAGGCTGGAAGAACCAGTTCGAAGTCGGGCTTGTCGAATGGTACCACCATGCGCCAGCACATATTGTTGGTGAAACGTGGTTTTTCGGAGCCGAACAGCTTGTCGCGCACCACTGAATGAATGCCATCGGCGCCTACGACCACGTCGGCCTCAACCTCGGTGCCGTCCGCGAATTTCGCAAAGGCATTGCCACTCACCGTACCGGCATCCACGCAGCGGGTACCGAGACGAAATAGATTGTCGGGAAGCGGCGCTTTCAGAATGTTGTGCAAATCAGCGCGGTGGACGTGCATGTATTTTGCGCCATACAGCTCATCGCAACCGTCCAGCGGTGTGCGGAAAATCTGCTTCCCCGTCTTGCCATCAAGGCCAACGATCGCCTGCGGGAGGAAGGCAACGCTCTTCAGTTCATTCTCCAGGCCTAAGCCGCGCATAACCTTGACCGCATTTGGCGTCATCTGGATACCAGCGCCGACTTCACCCAGCTGGGGAGCCTGCTCGAAAATCGAAACCTCATGACCCCGCTGACGAAGCGCATTCGCCGTCGCCAGACCGCCGATGCCGCCCCCGATGACAACGACGCGCTTACTATTTCCCATTTTCGGCACCTTTCGACTAAACGTTTAATTAATTACAACAGCGAACTCAGCCGCCCAGGTACGCCTTCAGCAGAGACGGATTGTTGAGCATCGAGCTCGCCTGGTCCTCGGCGACAATCTGGCCAGTGCCGACGACATAAGCCCGGTTCGCAAGCTTCAGGGCCATCTCCACGTTCTGCTCCACGAGCAGGACGGAAACGCCCTTGGCATGTACCGTTCGGATGATCGAGGCGACCTGCTGCATCAGCTTCGGGCTCAGGCCCAGTGAAGGCTCATCGAACATGAGGAGCTTTGGCTCACACATCAGCGCGCGGCCAATAGCGAGCATCTGCTGCTGGCCGCCGCTCAGCCGACCGGCCATCTCGGTCCGCCGCTCCTTCAGGACCGGAAAATCGGTGTACACCTCTTCAAGCTTCCGCTTGATTTGGTCCCGCTTCGAAATTGTGTAGGCGCCCAGTTCGAGGTTCTCCTCGACAGTCATATGCGACCAGACTTTGCGCTCTTCCGGGCAATGGGCAATGCCTGCCTTGACGACATCCGCCGGGCTGCGCCCGTTGAGCTTAGCGCCGTTGAAGGTAATCTCGCCGCCCGTGGGCGAGAGAAGTGCCGAAATCGTGCGCAAGACGGTTGTCTTGCCAGCTCCGTTGGGACCGACCAGGGCAACCACTTCGCCAGTTGCGACAGTCAGGGATACGTTGCGAAGCGCCGGGACCGCGCCATAGCCTGCATAAACACTCTTGAGCTCAAGCATCCCCTTACTCCGCAACTTCCAGGCTGCCGCCGAGATACGCCTCGATAACCGAAGCATTCGCCCGGATCTCCACAGGGGTACCTTCAGCAATCCGCTCGCCAAAATTCAGAACAACGATGCGGTCAGAGACTTCCATCACCACGCTCATGTCGTGTTCGACCAGGAGGATGGTTATCCCCCTCTCGCGGCAGATGCCGCGCAGGAGCTCGACTAGTCGAGCCGACTCCTCGGAGTTCAGACCGGCAGCGGGCTCGTCCAAGAGCAGGAGCCGCGGAGCCGCCGAAAGGCCAATGGCAATCTCCAGCAGACGAAGTTTGCCATATGCCAGGTTCTTGGCGTTCTCATCTGCCAGAGCCTCCAGGCCAACCAGCGCCAGGATTTCTCGAACGCTCGCTTGCATCGCCTGGTCGCGTTCCCGCGCCACCCGGGTATTCAGCATGGTGTCCCAGAAGCTGCCGCGAACCCGCAGGTAGTGCGCTGCAGCCAGATTGTCCTCAACCGTCAGACCGGCGAAGACGTTGGTTATCTGGAAGCTACGGACAATACCGCGCTGGGCGACCTGATGCGGCTTCAGATGTCCGATGCTTTCGCCCTCGAACAGGACTTCGCCCTCGTTGGGCTCCAGGAAGCCGGTAATCATGTTGAACATCGTCGTCTTACCGGCGCCATTCGGGCCGATCAGGCTGACGATCTCACCTTTGTTGACCTCGAAGCTGACATCCTTATTGGCAGTCAGGCCGCCGAAACGGCGGGTCACATTGCGTACTTCAAGCATTGCCATGGTCAGCCCTCCACAGCCTTGGCCTGCACGGCAGGCACCGCGGGAGCTTTACGTCGGAACAGCAGTCCGGTGATGCCATTGGGTAGGAACAGCACCACGACGATAAGCAGAAGCCCGAAGATGCTGAGGCGCGCCTCGTTGATGAAGCGGAGGTACTCCAGGGCCAGGCCGATGACCAGGGCGCCGATAATCGGGCCGACGACGGTACCTTTGCCACCCAGCGCTACAATCATGAGCATAGTCACCATGAAACTGAAGCCGAAGACTTCAGGGCCAACAAAGCTGATGTAGTGGGCATAGAAGGACCCTGCGAGGCCCGCGAAGAAGGCGCCCGCCACAAAAGTGCCGAGCGCATACCGGAACGGGTTCACACCAATGGATTTGGCAAGCCGCCGGTTCTCGCGAACGGCAATGGCTGCCATGCCATAGCTCGACCGGGCAAACCGCAGGACGCAGAGCACGGTCAGCGCGAGCAGGATGAGGCCGAAGTAGTAGTAGTGGAACTTTGTGCTGAAGGTGAACGACAGGCTGTCTCCGAGTGCCACGACCGGCGCCGGGATGTTGGAGAAGCCGAGCGGGCCGCGGGTCACTTCAACCCAGTTCAACACAATCAGGCGCATGACTTCAGTGAAGGCTAGCGTAATCAGCACGAAGTAATGGCCCTCCAGCCGCAGCGTGATGGCGCCGATGGCAAGACCGAAAGCCGCCGCAATGACGCCAGCCAGCGGCAGGCAAATCCAGAACGGAACCTGGAATTGGCTGGACAGGATTGCCGAGGTATAGGCGCCGATGCCCAGGAAGGCGGCATGGCCAAGTGGCAACTCTCCGACATAACCAACGGTGAGGTTCAGGCTGGACGCCAGAATGCCGTAAAAGAAAACCATGATCATGACGTGCATCAAGAACTGATTCGGCAGCACGAGCGGCAGGGCGACGGCGAGCGCCAGCCCACCAAGCAGAATGTTGTTCTCGACCGTTTTCATTTCTCACGCGCTCCCGCCAGCCCGAACAGACCCGACGGTTTGACCAGGAGCAAACCAATCACCAACAGGAAGCCGATAACGTCCATGAAGCCTGTGGACACGAACCCGCCCCACAGGCTTTCCACAACTCCGAGCAGCAGGCCGCCCAGGATTGCGCCGCCAAAGCTGCCCATACCGCCCAGGATGACAACGACGAAAGCCTTCACTGTGGCGAGTTCGGCCGTGGTGGGATGAACGACGAAGACGGCACCGAGCAGGATTCCGGAGAGTGCAGCCAGCGTGGTGCCGAGCGCAAAGGTGAAGCGGTAGGTCTGCGAAATCGGGATACCGACCAGAGCCGCCGCTTCCTTCTGCTGGAAGACGGCCCGCATCGCTCGACCGCGCTTGGTGTGATTAATCATGTAGTGGACCGCAACGATTGCCGCGAGCGATACAATGATTGTGATAACGCGAACCTTGGTGATGACAACAGGGCCGAGCAGTAGAGGCACGCGGTCGATGCCGGTCGCAATATTCTTCGGGTCGGTGCCGAAGACCAAGAGCATGGTGTTCACCATGAATACCGACAGGCCGATTGTAACCAGCGCGTTGGATATCATGGGTGCATCGCGCAACCGACTCAGCAAAGCCCAGTCTACAGCCATCCCGAACAGCCACATGATGATAAGGACGAGCGGGATGGCAGCAGCAAATGGAACACCCAGGAAATGCGTCAGCACGAAGGTGAGCATTCCACCGAGGACGAAAAACTCTCCATGCGCAAAGTTGACGATTTGCATCATCCCAAAGATGAGCGTGAGACCAACCGCCGTCAGCGCATAGAAGCAGCCTGACACGAGTCCATTGACGATAAATTGGATCGTTACATCAAACACGGAAATCCCTCGTGGTCAGGCTGCTGGTACTTAGTTCGGCTTTTCCATCTTGGCAGATGCCTTGATGAGTGGCGAACCACCCTGGAGCTCCACGAGGAACACGTCCTGACCGTAGACCTGCCCCTTGGCGTCGAACTGGAGTCGACCTGTCGGACCAGTGTAATCCGTCGACTTCAGGGCTTCCCGGATTTTGGCAGGCTCAGCCGCACCAGCTTTCTTGATGGCCTGGGCGATGATGTGGATGGTGTTGTAGCCGGACATCGAGTACTTGCCCGGCAGTTCGTTGTTCGCCGCCTTGAACTTGTCGACAAAGACCTTGTTGAGGTCGCCGGTGATGGTCGGAGCATAGGCAACGCCCGCCAGCAGACCGTCCGCCGCCGAACCAGCCAGGTTCATAAAGGTCGGAGTGGCCCACGCGCCCACACCGAAGATCTTGGAATTCATGCTGAGTTCCTTGGCCTGCTTCACGAGAGTTGCAGCAGCCTGGGTTTCCGCAACCACTACGACCAGGTCCGGCTTGGCAGCGCGCACCTTGGTCAGCGGGGTGTAGAAGTCAGAATGGGCATAATCGAAGTACTCGGTGCCGACCGTTTTGGCGCCGAGGCCTTCCAAGACGTGCTTGAAGGATTCGACGGTGCCACGACCCCAGTCGTCGTTGGCGGCCATGAAGAACACGGTCTTAAATTTCAGGTCGTTGTAGAGCGACTTCGAGAAGGCGACGGCCAGCATCGCGTCCGTTTCCGCGTTGCGGAAGAACCACGAGTTACCAGCTTCGGTCAGACGCGGCAGGGACGACACCCCTGTCACCAGCGGAATCTGGTTCTTTTCCGCCACCGGCATCACGGCCTGAGTCGCGCCGCTGCAGAAGGCCCCCATGATGACCGGCACCTTGTCGGCAGTGATCAGCTTTTCGGCCGCGCTGACCGATTCTGCCGGTTTGCAGGCGCCATCGGCGATGACCAGCTCAATCTGGCTGCCCAGTACGCCACCCGCATCATTGATTTCCTTGACCGCCAGGCGAGCGCCCTTGACCACATTGTTGCCGTCAAAGGCAACGCCGCCAGTCAGCGGTTCGATGAGGCCAATCTTGATGGTCTGCGCGTCGGCAGTGGCGGCAATGAGCGTCACGCCGACTAGAGTTAGAGCCAGTTGTTTAAGCATGGTCGGTCCCTTTTCTCCTTGGAATGGCAGATGAATTTCGACGGGGAACGGCCGAGAGCGGAAGCGTCAGGTCTGTTTTGAGCGTGGACGTTTGACAAACGAAACAGCGCATTGCGCCGACGGATTTCACCGCCGAAACCTGCCTTCTGCTCTCCGCAAACGTACATCAGCTTGCCTGATCTGTTAATTAATTGACCGTTTAATTTCATACGGTATTGCCTCGATGCGTCAAGAGGTTTTTGCTGCCTCCTGTTTCCGCATGCTGTCTAATTCAACAGCATTTGAATTATTCCAGTATCCTTTTTTAGTGAATCATACCGTCTTCACAAGCATTTAAGCTGCGGTTTTATTGCCTTTTTTTGCATCGCACCGTTGAAGTAATAATTTTCCATCTTGACCGCCGGGACAAAATTCTTCTCATATTAAACAATTGATTAATATAAACAGGTGGCCCTTGAGCGACGCAATACTGTCCCTGTCCGCATGCGAATTGCGGGATTCCTACGCACGCAAACAGCTGTCTCCTCCTGAAGTCCTGGAGGCGGTGCTGAAGCAAATCGAGCGCCTGGAATCGAAACTGAATACCTTCGCAGTGCGCGCATCGGTGGATGATCTGAAGACATCTGCCGCCGAATCCGCGAAGCGCTGGGCCAGGAACGAGGCGTTGGGTCCGCTTGATGGCATCCCGATCACGATCAAGGATGCGATTCGGACCAAAGGCTGGCCGACGGTTGCCGGGTCACACACGGTCAATCCCAATGTGCCCTGGACCGAAGACTCGCCTGCGGTGGCGCGCGCGCGGGAAAGCGGTGCCATCTTCCTAGGGAAGACCACCACACCCGAATTCGGCTGGAAGGCCGTAACGGACAGCCCGAAATACGGCATCACGCGCAACCCGTGGAACCTTAACCTCACCCCTGGTGGTTCGAGTGGCGGGTCTGCGGCCGCCGTGGCGGCGGGTTTTGGCCATGCCGCCATCGGAACCGACGCCGCCGGGTCAGTGCGTATCCCGGCCTCCTTCTGCGGTCTGGTTGCCCTGAAGGCGACAACCGGGCGCATTCCCACCTATCCACCGAGCGCGCTCTGGCGCATGGGTCACATTGGGCCCATCACCCGTACGGTGGATGATGCGGCCATGATGCTCCAGCTGATGTCCCAGCCGGATGCCCGCGACTGGACTGCCTTGCCGCAGACCAATGAGGACTTCCAGGCCAAGCTACCGAACCTGAAGGGCCTGCGCATCGCCTACAGCCCCACGCTGGGCTACGCCAAGGTCGACCCCGAGGTCGCGAAAATCGTCCAAACGGCGGTCAAGCTCATGGAAGGTGCTGGTGCCCAGATCGACCTGGTCGAGGCGCCGTTCCCCGACCCCACACCTTTTGCGCTGACCATGTTTGTCGCCGGTATCGCGCATTCCCAGCGCCATCTGGACGAAGCGGCCCTGCGGACCCTCGACCCGGCACTGCTGGATGTCATCAAACGGTCCGATGCCGTGGACCGGACCGTCTTCATGTCCGCCATCGACAGCCAAATTGTGCTCACCCGCACCAACCGCCTGTTCCACCAGACCTACGACATCCTCCTGACGCCGACACTGGCCGTTGCTGCCTTCGATGTCGGGAAGAACGTGCCGGACGGCTGGGATACCGAGAACTGGATGAGTTGGACGCCCTTCACCTACCCATTCAACGTCACCGGCCAACCGGCAGCGACCGTGCCATGCGGTCTGACCGCCGAAGGGTTGCCCGTTGGCCTCCAGGTTGTCGGCGACCTTTATGCCGACGCCAAAGTGCTGCAGGTGGCCCGCATCTTCGAAGGCCTGTCCCCGTTCCGCCATGCAGTCCCAGACTGCCTGAAACCTGAGTAAACAAGAGGACTATCATGACGAATTATCGCATTGGCCAAATCGTACCCAGCTCCAACCTGACCATGGAGACGGAGATTCCGGCCATGCTGCAGATGCGGCAACAGATCCGCCCGGAACGCTTCACCTTCCACTCCAGCCGTATGCGTATGCGCAAGGTAGTCAAGGAAGAGCTGGAGGCCATGGACAGCGAGTCCGACCGCTGCGCTGTGGAGCTCAGCGACGCTCGCATGGACGTCATTGGCTATGCCTGCCTCGTCGCCATCATGGCGATGGGTAACGGCTACCATCGCCAGTCCGAGCAGCGTCTCCGCGAGCGGACCAAGGACAATGGTGCCGAAGCGCGCATCGTCACCAGTGCGGGTGCCCTGGTCGATGCACTTCCGGTGCTCGGCGCCAAGAAGATTGCGATCATCTGTCCGTATATGAAGCCGCTGACCCAGCTAGTGGTCGACTATATCGAGAGCGAAGGCATCGAGGTCGTCGACTTCGCGGCATTGGAAATCCCGGACAATCTCGACGTTGCCCGCCACGATCCGGACCGGCTGCCGGGCATCGCAAAGACGCTCAAGCTATCGTCTGTCGATGCGGTGGTGCTGTCGGCCTGCGTACAGATGCCGTCGCTTTCGGCCATCGCCAAGGCAGAGGCCATTCTCGGCCGCCCCGTGCTGAGCGCGGCCGTAGCCACTACCTATACCATGCTGAAGAGCCTGGAGCTCGAAGCCATAGTGCCGGGTGCAGGCACGCTCCTGTCCGGGGCCTACTGATGTTATCGCGCCGGGCGCCTGGTCACAGCCTTCTTGGCGGGCAGCTTGGTGCTCGGTGCTTCAAGTCCGCTGACCATGAACGACGCCATGCGATCGATGACCTCTTCACTGATGACGCCGCCCTTGTATTTCCCTTCGGAGATATCCTCAATGCGGTAGAGGCCCGACAGCATGTAAACCAGCGAGCCAATCATGAAGGTCATGCGCCAGTAGATGTCGGCGGGGTCCACCTTCGGCAGCACCTTGATGAAAGCCTGGACGTAGCGCCTAGTCGACTGGTCATAGACATCACGACGCAGATTGATGGCAAGCTCTTCAGGTTCGAAATGCAGCCGCGCCTGAAGGCGCACGAATGCAAGGCCGCCCGGCCCCTCATCGCGCATCGCAAAGGCTGGCGCCAGGAACGCATGCACAAGGCTGTTGATGTTCGGCGCCTTCGCTCCCTTTTCAAGAGTGTCCAGGAGTTCGTTGCGCCGCTGGGAAATCTGCAGGCCGCGCCGCTTGAAGACCTCTTCAAACAGCTGCTGCTTTGTTCCAAAGTAGTAGTTCACCATCGCCTGGTTCACTTCGGCACGCTCTGCGATATCGCGCAGCGACGTTCCGGTGAAGCCGCGGGACGCGAATTCAATCTCGGCGATATCGAGGATGTTTTCCCGGGTGCCGCGCTCGCCGGACGGACGGCCGGGACCGCGAGCTCGCTTAGACAACTTCTTTGCCATTTTGAATCCAAAATTAAAGGCATCTGCACACATGCGGCAGACTGGTCGAATGCGAAAATGCCGGATTCACGTGGACAAAAGCAACCCAATTAATTATACACCTCATTAATTAATGGAGGCATCAAATGGCAATCAGCGACTCTGAACTCATCGCCGCCTGGACCCAAGTTCTGAAGCTTTCCAACCTAAAGCCGAGTGAACTCGTGACCATCCTGACGAGCCAGGACAGTCATCCGCAGACTGTCAGTTGCGCGCGCACAGCCGCCCAGCTTGCTGGCGCAAAAGTCATCACTCTCGACCTGCCGCCTATGAATGGCGAAAAATCCCTCAGCCGCGACAAGACTGCTTATGTCGGTCACACGCCGCTGACGGGAAATCCAGCCGCGATGGCCGCGCTGAAAGGCAGCGACCTCGTTATCGACCTGATGCTGCTGCTGTTCTCGCCAGAACAGCAGGAAATTCTGGAAAGCGGCACGCGCATTCTGCTGGCCGTCGAGCCACCGGAAGTACTGGTCCGCCTCATCCCGACTGAGGGCGACAAAGCCCGCGTCACCACCGCCGCAAAGCTCTTGAAGAAAAGCCGGAGCATGCAGGTGCATTCAGACGCCGGTACGGATTTCCGCTGCGCGCTTGGCGCCTATCCCCTGCTGACCGAGTATGGGTTTGCTGACGAGCCGGGCCGCTGGGACCATTGGCCGAGTGGCTTCCTCGCTACCTGGCCTGACGAGACGACCTCGGAAGGCGTCATCGTGCTGGATCGCGGCGATATCCTGCTTCCAATGAAACGGTACCTGGCCGAGCCGGTGAAGCTGACCGTCAAGAAAGGCTTCGTCACCAATATCGACGGCGGCTTCGACGCGGACCTGCTGCGTGATTATATGCAGTCCTTCAATGACCCGGAAGCCTACGCCATCTCCCATATTGGCTGGGGCCTGCAGCCACGCGCTCGCTGGTCGACGCTGGGCCTGTTCGACCGGGAAGCCACCCTTGGCATGGACGCCCGTGCCTTCGAGGGTAACTTCCTGTTCTCGCTCGGCCCGAACACCGAAGCTGGCGGCACCCGGAATACGGCCTGCCACATCGATATCCCGATGCGGAACTGCACGGTGTCGCTGGATAATAAGCCTGTGGTGGAGCGCGGCCGCGTACTCGAAATGGAAGCAGCCTGAGTAATGTCTGAAGTTGAGGTCTACGAGCGACAGGGTTTCGGCAATTCGCTCGGCCTGAAAGGCCGCATGGGGCTGTTGATTGTCGATTTTGTCAACGGTTTTGCCGACCCTGCCGTCTTTGGCGGCGGCAATATCCCTGCCGCCATCGAGGCGACCGTTCCTGTCCTAGCATGGGCTCGACGCAAAGGCCTGCCGGTGTCTCATACCCGAATCGTCTATGCCGATGACGGCAGCGACGGTAACGTCTTCAGCTTGAAAGTCCCCGGCATGGCCACTTTGCTGGAGAATGGCCATGCAAGTCAGATCGTTCCTGAGCTGGCTCCACAAAAGGGGGAGTTGGTCGTCCGCAAGACGCTGCCGTCCGGCTTTTTCGGAACCAACCTAGCCGCCTGGCTAACTCAGAAAGGCGTCGAGACGCTGCTGGTGGCTGGGTGCACGACCAGCGGCTGTGTGCGTGCCAGCGTGGTGGATGCGATGTCGAGCGGCTTCAAGCCGGTCGTCCTGCGGGACTGTGTGGGCGATCGCGCTATTGGTCCCCATGAAGCCAATCTGTTCGATATGGAGCAGAAGTATGCCGACGTGACTCCGTCATCGGCGGTCTTGAATATCTAAACGATAAAGCCTCGAACCGGACATTCCGATTCGAACCTTTTATATACTTGGGTAGTCGGATTGGATCTTAGGCGTCAGGCCGGGACGGCCGACATGTCGCTCACGCTGGAGAAGCCGTAAAGATCAGTGGTGACCAGCTTGTTGCACAACTCACCCAGGCCACTGCCTCGCACGACAACCTCGTCGCCTGCCCGCAGGTAGATAGGAGGCGTACGGGCATTGCCGATGCCATTGGGGGTGCCGGTGAGAATGACGTCGCCCGGACGCAAAGTCATACCGAACGACAACTCGGCAATCAGTTCCGGAATCTTGAAGGCCATTTGGCTGACGCTGGCATCCTGAAGGATTGCCCCATTCAGTTCGCACTGGAGTTGGACACTGTACGGGTCCAGGTCATCCCGAGGCACGATCCAGGGACCAAGCGGCGTCGAATTGTCCGCGCTTTTGCCCTTATGCCATTGGCCGCCGTGGCGTCGCTGCAGATCGCGCTGTGTGATGTCATTAGCCAGGCAATACCCCCAGACGTGGTCCATGGCGGTCTTCTCGGAAATGCTCCGGCCCGCCTTGCCAATGATGACAACCAGCTCGGCCTCGTAGTCCCACTTGGCCGAGATTCGGGAGTCGAAGGCAATATCGTCATAGGCGCCGATGATTGCATCCGGGCTCTTTGTGAAGAAAGTCGGGGCCTTCGGGCGCTCGACTTCCTGGTCGCCGCGCTTGCCCACCCCCTCCTCGAAGTGAGCCCAATAGTTCCAACCCGTGCAGAGCACATCGCGGCGGAACCGGTCAATCGAGGGAAGGAACCGGACTTCTTCCACCGACAGTCTCTGCGCGTCTCTGGACTTGGCGGCTTTCAGGACGGCCTGAAGCCCGTCGTTGCCTGCCTCAATCAGGTCAACCATGCTGGAAGACATGGAGGGCAGCAGGAAAGCGGTGTCATCCTCGACGACGGCCAGCGATTCGGTAGTCATGTGCAGAACACGGGCAATTTGCACCATGGACAATATCCTCACTTGGCGGACTGGAATCATCCGCTCTGGTCATTTGGGTGCTCGTCATGAGCAACGATTGAGAAGTGTTGTAGCCAGCCTTTTTGGCTAGCCGCTCTGTCAATAAAGGTCGTGTAACTCCTTGACCCGATCACGGGTGAAGTGGTCGGTGAACATGGTCATCGCGAAGTCGGAGACCTTCTTCGGATCGTATCCGCGGCGGGGCTGGGAAATCGGCTGACCGCCCTTGATGACGACCGGAATCTTGTCTTTCTTGATCAGGTCGGTGATGTCCTTGGTGGGGTCGCCGTCCACACCGATGATGTCGGCCTTGAAGCCCTTGGCAATCGTGCCGACGTTCTGATCGGAATGGCGCAGCAGCTTGGCACTCACCGAGGTACCGGCTTCCAAAGCCTCGATGGGGCTGAAGCCAAGGTATTCCACGTAGATTTCCAGCTCACGGGCATGCCATTCGCCAAACGGCGTCACAGCGAAGCCCGAGTCCGTGCCCATCGGCATCTGGACACCGGCCTTCCGGGCCTTGTTCAGCGAAACCACCGCTGCATCGAACTCGGTCTGGTAAATCTTCTTCCGGTTGGAACCGTAGGCCGCGCTCGGGTTCAGCACAAAATCGAGGGTATTCCGCAGCAGGGTAAGCGTCGGCGATATCAGCGAACCGCTCTTTACCACTGCATCCAGGGCCTCGTCGTCCATGTACGAAGCATGGAAAATAAGGTCGGCGCCTGCGAGAGCCGAATACAGGGTTGCCTCACGACCGCGGGCGTGGGTAATGGCGATTTTGCCGAGACGCTTAATCTCCGTGACCATCGCCTTGGCTTCATCAAGGGTGAAAGCGGCGATGTACTCGCCATCCGGACGGCGCTGCAGACCGTCCATGGCGATCTTGATGACGTCGACGCCATCTTTTGCCTGGCGGCGGATTTCCTCGATTGCTTCATCCCGGCTCTTCACCAGGCGGCCGATGGATGTGACCGGTACGCCAATCCAGGTCGGGTACCAATCGGTCAGACCCTGGCGGGTGGTTATGTAGGGGCCTGCAGCGGTCATGCGCGGGCCTTCAAACAGACCAGCGTCAAGAGCGTCTCGAATGGCGGTATTGACGTTACCAGCACCGCCGGGGGCATTGATGGAGGTGACGCCAGCTGCGAGTACCTGGTGCGCGAAAAACATGCCGCGCAGCGCTCGGAACTCAAGCGAAGCATAGATGTCGATGTCTTCTTCGGTCTTGGCGTTGCCGTAGGAGAGATGCGTGTGCACATCGACCAAGCCCGGCATCACGAACAGCTTGGTCAGATCGACTTCCTGAACACCGTCTGTCTTATTGATGCTGGCGGTCGGCGCGACGTCGAGAATCATCCCGTCCTCAACGACAAGCGTCTGGTTCTGAAGAACTTCGCTACCTTTGCCAACATACAGTCGACCGCAACGATAGTGGGTTTTTTGAGACATGTTAGACGCACCTCTCTAATGCTCTGCCCAACCGGCTTTCCGCCGTTTCCGCCCCTGCCAAGGTGTTGAGTTTCTGGGCGTAAACGCCGTCGGCAGCTAACAGCCGCGCTCGCAATCGGCAGGATCTGTCCTCATATCCTCCGGTACCCGACTTATTCTGTGAAATAATATCTGGAGCTACATAAATAGCGTTCTGTTATGTATTCACGACCAATGCATTATCCTTGCGGAATCAAAAACGCGGCGGCCTTCTCGAAGACCGCCGCGTTTGCTTTCCCCGGCAGGAAACCAGCCGCGTACTCTTTTTTTATGTGGCAACCATCGCCTGCGATTGATGCCAGAAAATGAAACGCCTCTCAGCCATCTCCACGATGTAGTAGAGGACAAGACTGAGGAACGAGATCACAATCAGTCCCGCAAACAGAATATCCATGCGCTGAGCGCCAGTGGAACTCTGAATCAGGTATCCCAGTCCTTTGTCGCCAGCCAGGAACTCGCCGATTATGGCGCCGATGGTCGCAAAGGTGATGGCCATCTTCAGGCCCCCGAAAATGCTCGGTAGTGCGGAAGGCAGTCGAATCTTCCAGAAGACCTTCCATTGTGAGGCACCCATGGAACGCGACAGGGCCAGTACATCCGGCTCGATGGCCTTAAAACCAACCAATGTGCTGATAAGCATCGGGAAGAATGCTATGACCCCGGCCAACAGGACTTTAGGGAACTCACCGAAACCGAACCACACGAGCAACAGCGGCGCAAGGGCGACCTTGGGAAGCGCCTGCGATACGACGATGCTAGGACTGATGAGAGCCTCGAACGTCCGTGAGTAAGCCATGCACAGCGCGATCGGCACGGCCGTAACAATGGAAAGGATAAAGCCGCCAAGCAGCTCTCGCGTCGTGATGATGGTCTGGGCAAAGAACAGCTTGTGATGCTTCGTAAGTGCCGCGATTACCGATTCAAGTGACGGAATGAGATATTCCGGAACCTTGAAGTATTTGACCGAGACTTCCCACACCAGAACCACGAACACCAAGGTCAGGACAGCCGAGAACCACTGAGATTCGAAAATGTTGCGCATGGCTTGAGTATCCTTACAGAGTCGTGTGCGCGGTTTCGGCGCCCATCAGATGCACTCGGATGCGATGCATGTATTCGCCAAACTGGGCGCTGTCCCGGATGCCGACACGGCGGGGGCGCGGCAAATCAATCTCGATTTCTTCCAAGATGGTACCCGGCCGAGGTGACATGACGACCACACGGTCACTCAAGAAGACTGATTCGGCAATGCTGTGCGTGATGAAGACAACAGTCTTCCCGGTCTGCTCGCAGAGGCGGGTCAGGTCCAGGGCAATCTCGTCACGCGTTAGGGCATCCAGAGCGCCAAAGGGCTCGTCCATCAGCAGGACTGGTGCATCGTGAATGAGCGCGCGGCAGATGGAGACACGCTGACGCATACCTCCGGACAGTTCACGCGGATACTTGCTAGCGAAGTCCTTCAGACCGACTTTGTTCAGAAGCTCCATGGCCGGATCGATATAGTCCTTTTTCTTCATCCCGCGCATTTCAACCTGTAGGAGGACGTTCTCCAGTGCAGTACGCCACTCCATAAGGAGGTCACGCTGGAACACGATCCCAAGGTCTGTGTATGCGCCGGACACCTTCTTGCCGCCGATGGATATTTCACCCGACGACACCCCTTGCGGGTTCAGGCCCGCTATCAGGCTGAGAAGTGTCGACTTGCCGCAGCCGCTGGGACCGACGACAGAGACGAATTCACCGGGCCGAATATCCAGGGATACCTTCCCTAGCGCATTCACTACCCCGCTCTTCGTCTGGAAGATCTTCGAGACGTCCTTGATGGTGATGGCGCGACCTGTCGTGGCCGAACCTGTGTGTTGGGGGGGCAGGTTGCTCATATCGTCTACTCGGGAACGTTGGGCTAAGTCGCTATTCTGGGGCATCTGCTGTCTGCACCGGATTATGGTCCGGTAAGCTCATCAGGCACTCAAGATTTGTGCCAGCACTCGCCCCCGGGTACGCAGATTGTCAACGAACCGACATATGATCGCCAATAATAAAAGCCGCGACTTTAATTCTACTGGCTTATTTATCGGGGAATTGGACGTCCTACTATCGCATAGCCGCCCCTTCTGCTTACGCACCTTTTAGGCTTCGCGAGCACGTCAATTAATCGAGGACCACAGATTACCAGCCATTATAAGTGCGCATATCAAATAATTAGCCAGCAGTTTTGTTCTTCGAAATAGTTCGGCCAAGCGCGCAGCATTCTCTGCTCGTCATTTCCTGTAAGGGGTCGAAATCAATGAGGAAAGAACGCATCAAGTCGCCGAAAGTGTCCGAGCCGCCGCCGGAGCTTTGGTCTAACTGCGTCAAGGTAGGCAACACGATCTACATGTCCGGCCTGACGTCCCGCGCTCCCAACGGGGTCGCGGTCCTCGGTGACAACGAGTACGAACAGGCAAAGATTACTTTCCAGAAATTCAAGGATTACATTACCGCGGCTGGCGGCAAGATGAACGATTTCGTCAAACTGACGATTTACGTCACCAACATCAAGAATAACACCGAGGTCTGGCGCGCCCGCAAGGAGTTCTTTAGCGGCGATTTCCCGGCTTGCACCCTGGTCGAAGTCAGCGCTCTCGCCTCGTCAGAGCTGCTGCTGGAGATCGAGGGTGTTGCCATTCTGAATTGCAGTCCAGACGCGTAAAGGAATAAAGCCGTGGCTGAGCCTAGCAACCACATCATCTCCTATCCGGCGTCCGGCGCTGGAACCACAACGCGCGTCCTGGAATCCGGCAGCGGTCTTGACGTAGTTGTGTTTCTGCATGGAGTCGGCGCACGTGCTGACCGCTGGCGTCAGAATATGCCTGTCATTGCTGCCGCAGGTTACCGCTGCATTGCGATTGACCTGCCTGGCCACGGCTTCGCCAAGAAAGGCCAGGGTTTTGCCTATGGCGTTCCCGGATATGCCGATTTCGTAGCTGCCTTCCTCAAGGAACAGGGCATCGAGCTAGCCCACTTTGTCGGGACATCTCTCGGTGCCCATATTCTGGGGACAGTGATTAGTCGGACCCCAGCTATCGCGAAGTCCTTCACTATGGTCGGCGCTACGGGGATGTTCCCAATCGGCTCCGAGACGCGCGAGAATATCGCAAAGCGGATTGTCGATAGCACCCGGGACGGCATCCAGCGCAAGCTCACCAATGTCGTCTTTGATCCGGCGCTGGTGACCGAGCACTGGGTCGATGAAGAATTCAAGATCAATAACTCCCCTGGTGCCGAAGAATCGTTTGCCGCTTTGGCGGACTATTTCCGACAGAACCTAGACCGGGATGTTGTAGGGGAAAAGTTGGCCAGTATCACTGGGGCGCACCGCCGCCTGCTGGTTTGGGGTGAAGAAGACCGTTCGGTACCCATCGCCATCGGCCGCAAGGTGCAAGACCTCCTCGGCCTTACGCTTCATGCGATTCCTAAAACAGCTCATGCGCCGTACTGGGAGGCCCCACTGGAGTTCAACTCAATCCTGCTGAACTTCCTGAAAAGCACCTAGTCTGGGCCTGATCAAAACCGACAGGCAGCAAAAAAGCCCCGGCGTAGCATTCAGCTTCGCCGGGGCTTCTTATTTGGCAATTTAACTAGCTCTTGTCACACTTGTAGAACTGGTTGGTATAGAACTTCGAGTGATCGCTGATCTCGCCTTTCATGTCGGCGGCTTTCTGGAGGATTTCCAGACCCTGGGTCCAGTCGGCCTTCGAGTGCCAGCCATGCGGGCAACCCTTGGTGCTCTCGCTGTAGAACATCGAGGACATCTGCTTCCACTCTTGCTCGACGTTGCTCTTGTCGAGCAGCGGCTGGAGGTCAACAGCAGCAGCAGCGACGTCGGCTGTCTTGGTGGCACCGTCATGAGCCGCCGCGTAGGTCGCCTTCAGGAAGCGTTCGGCTAGCTTCGGGTCCTTCGCCAGCTTCTCCTTACTGGTAATGACGCAGAAGTCCGGCATGACGAAACCTGCATCCGCCCACATGATGGCATTGGATGCACGGGATTTGTTGATCTGCGCCGATGACGACGCGATATGACCGGAAACGAAGTCCGCCTGGCCACGGATGTAAGTCGGCAGCGCCTGGGACGAGTCCACGCTAACCTTCTTGATGTCGTTCTCGGTGATGCCGTTGATCGCCAGCACATACGGATAGAGCAGCATGTGGAGGCCAGCCGGGCTGACGACCATCGTTTTGCCCTTCAGGTCCTTCAGCTGGATGTTGCCGAATTCCTTCGGATAAAAGAATGAGAAGCCGTTTCGGCCGGTGAACGTTGCAAGGGAGATTACCTCACGGCCCTGGCCAATGCCGATGGCCATGGCCCAGCAGCTCGCAAAGCCGAAATCGATGTCGTTCCGCAGCAGGCCATCCATGGTGGCATTCGAGCCTTGGCCCGGCAGGACTTCGACGTCCAGGCCTTCCTTGGCGTAGAAGCCAGCCTTCTGGCCATAATAGAATGCCCCGTAGATGCCGTTGGGCACCCAGTCCATTCGTACTTTAACCTTCTGGAGCTGGTTCGATTGCGCCACGGCGGCCTGAGCCATTGCTCCGAGGAGCAAGGCGACTGCAACCAGGCGCAGATATTTCCATGCGCTCTTCATTTTATCCGACCCTCTCTGTTGCTTCATTTGTGCTGCGTGCCCCCCGATGCAGAACCACCACATCAAGCTGAATCACCAGAGCCTGCTCGCAACCACATCTTGCCGCTCACTCTGAACTGCCACAAATAATTAAAAGCGGTGAATAAATAACACGGCCTAATTATTCACAATCAGGCGTGTGTAAGTCCGACACTACCTATGCCCAAACTGGCAATGCATCGCCCCTACTGGACCTTCTTGTCTTTACGCAGGAAATCAAAAAGGCGATCGGTGACGGGCTTAATGAGATCCTTCCTGACGACTGCGAAAATGGGAGTGACCGACAGGTCCGTATCCTTCAGGGGAATGATGTTTACCGCCTCATAGCGCTCACGGCTATAGCCCGCCGCAACGAAGCCAACACCTTCGCCCATCGAAACTCGCGCAATGACATTCGGGAAAGCAGTTTCATACGCAGCAACGTTTAGCTCCACCCCCATCGCCCTGAATTTCGCAATGAGTAGATCGTGATTTGTCGGGTGCTGTTCTCTGGGAACCACGATGAAAGGCTCATCGCGCAAAGCTGCGACTGTCAGGTTCTTTTTGTCGGCTAGCCTGTGCTTGTGGTTTATGGCCACCGCCATGTTCTGATACCCCACGACTACGGCCTTATACTTTGTTTCGGACACCGGGAGCGTGGTTATGGCGGCGTCGATGTCCCCGACTTCTAGGAGCGACTTGAGCTGGTCACCGCCCTGCACACGGAATCGCATTTCAACGTCCGGCGCCATCTCCTTGAATTCTGAGATTCTCTGCGGGATGTCGCTGTAGATAACTGACGAGGACATTCCGAGCGTAAGGCGCCCCATCAGCCCTTGTGAAATCCGCCTACCTTCTTCCTTCATTCTGTCAATGATGGACATGATCTGCTCGCAGTTCGCGAGCAATGATTCACCGGCAGGCGTGAGAACGACCGAGCGTTTTGTCCGCTCGATGAGTTTGTAGCCGAGCATTTCTTCGAGCTTGGCGATGTGCTGCGACACGCCAGGCTGCGTAACATTTAGGGCGTCGGCTGCCTTCCCGAAATGCTTGAACCTGGCGACAAAGACGAAGCTCTTCAGCAGGCGAAAATCAATCATGTCCACTTCTCCCTCGTGGACTTAAATTATCCCTGCTTATTAGTGTCGTTCAATAAATTAATAGTGGGTCGATTTTTTGTGCCATATGATTATTCTGGGCCGATTAATAAAGCGCGGTCACAGTCAAGGCCGCTTCGACTTCTTTACGGCAGGCGGCATCCTTAGCACGGCCAAGGTCAACCAGCGCTACAGGCCAAAACCCGAACCGACGATCGCAAAGAAGTTGGATAGTTCTAAGCTCTGCGAAAAGCATTCCGTAGAGGATATCGCAATTAAGAAGCCCTGTGGTGAGCATTAAACCCAGGTATTTTTGCAAATACTTCGGCAATGAAATCCATGAATACGACGGCCCGCTTGGGAAGAAGCCGATCAGCAACGTAAATGACTTGAACGGGCACAGACGGAGCTGCGTATTCCCTCAACACAATCTGCAGATTGCCGTTTTTCAGACCTTCCTCGTATAGCCATTCGGGACCGTGAGCGATCCCCAGTCCTGCATTGACGCTATACCGTATGGCCTCAGGTGAGTTAACCCGAAACTTGCCAGAAACGGGAACATCGACATCCCGGAAGTGCCATGTGGTGTCTGTCGACAACAAAGTGTAGATCAAACAATCGTGCGCTCTTAAATCATCGGGAGCGGCGGGGATTCCGCGTTTCGCCAGGTATCCTTTGCTGGCGACGCATACGCGCTCGAACAAACCCAAGCGCCGGGCACGCATTGCGCTGTCTTCCAGATGCCCGATGCGGATCGCTAGTTCAGCCCCCTCGTCGACCAGGTTGACGTAGCGGTCACTGATTTGGAGATCGAGTGTCAGGTCTGGATATCGCTCCAAAAAGGTGGGCACATGCGGCACCACGAACGTATGGGCCAACGCAGTCGGACATGCGACGCGCAATAATCCAGAGGGGGCGACGTTCTCCTTGAGTGATGACTCCGACTCTTCCACGGCGTCGAGAATGCGACGTGCTTCCGCATAGTAGCGTTCGCCCTCTGGGGTGAGTCCGAGCTTGCGCGTCGAGCGATGAAGCAGCCGCGTTTGTAAATAGTCTTCCAGCGCCGCTACATAGCGGCTGACATTGGGCTGCCCCAGGCCCAAGTCGCGGCCTGCAGCCGTGAAGCTTCCTGTCTCAACAGCACGGACGAAGCACGTCATCAACAGGAAGCGGTCCATCCGAAATCTCCATTCATGCAGTTTTCGCATGAAATGTATCCGATAAGTCAATCTTATCAATCTCCAACATGAATACATATTGCCCTTCATAGGCCAGTACATTGACTGGCTGCGGACAACTTGAAGGTGAATATTATGTCGAGACTGAAAGATAAACGTGCCCTAATTACGGGTGGCACCAGCGGCATTGGCCTCGAAACAGCAAAACAGTTCGTCGCCGAGGGCGCGCGCGTGATCGTCACCGGAGTCAATCCGGAGTCCATCGCAAAGGCCCAGGCGGAATTGGGGAGTGAGGTTCTGGTGCTGCGCGCCGATTCAGCCAGCGTCGCTGCGCAGAAGGAACTGGCGCATGCCGTTCAGACTCATTTTGGTCAGCTCGACATCGCCTTCCTCAATGCTGGCGTATCCATGTGGTTGCCAATCGAACAGTGGTCGGAAGAAATGTTCGATCGCTCCTTCGACATCAATGTCAAGGGGCCTTACTTCCTGATCCAGGCGCTGCTACCCGTCTTCGCAAATCCCGCATCAGTAGTGCTTAATACTTCGGTCAGTGCCCACGTCGGCTCTCCGCACTCATCGGTTTATGCAGCGACAAAAGCAGCGTTCTTAAACATGTCGAAGACGCTTTCGAGCGAACTGCTCGCCCGCGGAATTCGCGTCAACGCGGTTAGCCCTGGACCAATCGACACGCCGCTTTACGACAAGCTCGGGATTCCCGATGCCTACCGCGAGCAGCTCAACAAAGATATCACTGCAACCATCCCGTTCGGCCGGTTCGGAACGCCCGACGAAGTGGCAAAGGCAGTGCTGTACCTGGCCTCAGATGAGTCACGCTGGACGGTCGGCGCCGAGATCGTCGTCGACGGTGGTTGCCTGCTCAACGGCTAACAACCAGCAATACTGCAATGAGCGGCAGCCCGCTCCCATTCATGGGGGCGGGCTTTCACCTTATTTGGAGTTTTCCCATGTCCCAATCGCAGTTGACACTCGTCAGCCACCATCTATGCCCATTCGTTCAGCGCGTCGCAATCGTACTGCTAGAGAAGGGCGTTCCTTTCGAACAAGTCAATGTTGACCTTCATGACAAGCCAGACTGGTTTCTCGCGATATCGCCCACGGGCAAGGTTCCGCTGCTTAAAGTTCTGCACAGCAATGAGGGCGAGTCCGTTCTATTCGAAAGGGGCATTTTATCGTTCATGTACCCAATCGGCAAAAATCTGCCAGATTCGGCAAGCAAACTGCGTAATTGGATGCAACTGAACTTCTTGATGACCCGCGAGCCGCCGAGAATGCCAATGAGGGTGGATTGGGTACGCGAACGCTAAAATGCCCATCCGAAATTGAACTTCCGCGCTTCAGAAATTCGGCAACCAGTCGAGGAAGAACGCGGCGATTGGCATAACCGTTATTGCGACCAGGCTGGGCCACTTCAGAACGCCTAGGAACTCCAGTTCCCTGGTCCCCGCATTCGAGAATCGGGCGATGCGCTTGCAATATACAATGACACCACTGACGGACAGGCCACAAAGAGCCAGGCCAAATACCACCCAAAGCAACTTCGACCATAGTCCTCCAAAGTCGCCGAAGTGAAGCGGGTCTGCCATATGGGACCAAAGCTCGACTGCTGGCTGGTCCTTACTATGCCTGGTAACGAGTACTTCACCACTGTACTGGTCGATGGCGACGCGATTGGCTCGTTCGCGAACGAACCATGCTGTCGTCTGCCCTTGGACCACAACAGCATCGTCGGCGTCCCTGGGGAGAGCAATCGATCTCACTCGGTAAGCAGGAAGTGCATTCTCCGCCGTGCGGACAATCTCATCCAGTGATTTGGCGGAATGAATGGCTGGATGCGAGGGAACCGCTTGCTGCAACGTTTTCTCGGGGTCAAGACCGGCCCGGTACATCGCACGTTCGACTAGATACCAGACTGAGGTTAGGCCGATGATGAAAACAAAGGGCAGAGACCAAAGTCCGACAAGCCTGTGGACATCGCCCCAGACAGTACGGCTGCTTTTGCCCCAGCGCGGCATCCGGAAAAAGCCTCGCCAGAATTTCTTGTAGACGACTATTCCTGCAAACAAGGACGCCAACAATACGATTCCGAGACTGGATATTAAGTAGAATATCGCGTCCCCAGGCACAAAAAGGTAGTAATGGATCGCACGCATGAATGACTTGAAGGTCACTGCCCTGCTTTCCGCGGTCACATGATTGGTACCTGGATCGACAAAGACATTCCGCCGTTGACCATCCGGCGTCACAGCCCGAAGCAGAGTCGCAAGATAAGAGCCTTCGCCTGCACTTATGTAAGTGAAGCGATAATCAGGATAGGCACGGTGAGCTGCCTCCAGCTGCTGCTGCCAGGAAAAATTCTCTGATGCTGTTGAACGCATCGCAGGCCAGAACAGCCATTCCAGCTCGTCGCTGACGGTAGCGATGGTACCAGTCAGCGAGACAAACAGCATGATGGCGCTGAGCTTCAGCCCAAGAAGGCTGTGTAGCCAAAAAGCAAAGGGCCTTTCGGGCCCCTTGCTCTTTGTCATCGCTTGCCGCAGCCAGTCTACCATTTTATGCGATAAGATACCGATGTTCGCATGCCTTCTTCTGGATACCAGAGATAGGCTCCATCGGACTCGGCTACGCCTTCATACTTTGTGTTCAGCAGATTGCGGATACCGAACACGAGTTCGCCACGGCCCAGTTCGAAGGCCGCGGCCAAATTGACTAGTAGAACCTGATCAACCCAGCCCTCACCCGATGCGGCGACGGTCGCCAGATTTTCGCCGTACGGCGAGCGGGCACCCCGATAGTCAAACTGCAACGTGTTGCGCCACCAGCTGTAAGGCTTGTAGTCAATGTAGGCGCTTGCGAACACAGGCTGATTGTCGCGAATACCGATGCGACGGTCATTCCCGTTGGTGGTGCGCAAACCTTCCATCCAGGCGAATGTGCCACCAACACCCCACATGTCATTAAGCTTGTGATTCAAGGTAGCTTCGACGCCCCAGAATTTCCGTGGTTCGCGTAGAGGTACAAGTGGCCCGGTCGGATTTGCCGGGTCGACCTGGAGGGTGCTCATCAGATCGGAGTGAGTGTAGTAGGTCGACAGGGAGTAGTTGGTCGACCCCTTGGTATCGCGGACGCCGATTTCATACTGATTCGATTTGGCGGGCTGGCCATCAACACGGCTGGCATTTACGCCGTTACGTGCAGCGCGGGCAATCTGGGAGACTTCGGCACCCTGACTGAAGGTGCCAAAGCCGTCGAGCTCGCCGACAACTGGGTGCACGGCGCCGATATTGAACAGCGTGATGTCGAATGGCTTGATGTCGCCGCCCTGGATGCCGCCTGAGCCTTGTGCGGTCTCGATATCGCCACGGTATTCTTCGTGGCGGATGCCGCCACTAATGACCAGATCACCAAACGGGATATCGAGCTGCGCATAGCCTGCGTAGCTATCCAATGCCACTTTGGGGGCGAAATAGGTCTGGATCGAGCTGTTGTCGACGAAGTAGTTCGGCCGATAATAGGTATTTCGGATGGCATCCAGGCCATATGTCACCGAGGAACCCTGCTTGAGGGCATCCAATTCAGTGGTCATGCTCGAACGGACACCGGCGTATGAATTGGTCTGCTCATCCCGGGTCGTTCGGTTACTCGTGGTGCCATACATTTCTGTGTAGACATTGCTTCCCAGCAGTTCGACTTTCAGCCTGCTATTCAGAAAAGCGTCATGCTCGTACGTCAGATTCCCAGTCAGGGACTCACGATACGGGTCTTCAGATTCACTTCGCTTGGTGAATGTGCCGTAACGTACGCGATAAAGACCGGCATTTGTCGTATAAGCTTCCAGAAGATTGACCCTGCCGTATGTGCCGGTGAAGCGCAGTCGGCTGTTGTCGTTGATTTCATAGCCAAGCGACGTGTCAAAGCTTCCATAAGCCTCACGTCCGAATCCGGCCAAGGCGCCTGGTCCGGCCATTCCAAAAGCGGGCTCCCCATCGGGGCTATAACCGCTCCCGTCATAACCAAGGCTACCGGCGATATGGAAATCGAAGTTTCCGATGATCTGAGAGCCGCTCTGATAAACGTTGCTCCGCCAACTACCCCCGGGATGGCTCGGATTGAAGCTGCCGCCGACTTTGCTGACAGCGGTGAACTCATTGCTTTCCGCACGCGGAGTGCTGAGTGCGATAATGCCGCCAGGCGAGCCAAAGCCGTAAGCCGAGTTTGCGCCACGGGCGATCTCGATGCTATCGATCTGATCAAGCGTCAGCAGGTTCAAATCGGAGCTGCTGCTGGCCCGCAGCTGCTCATTGGTCGGAACGCCGTTGATGAAGACCTGTGCGGTGCGTCCACGGATGCTGCGGACACCATTGTTCGTCGGATTGAAACCCGGCGCCTTGCGGGTCAGCACCTCTTCGATGCGGTCTGCGGTCGGCTGCTCCTTCAGGATCTCCTTCTGGTCCAGGACTGTAATGGATGCCGGTACATTGCTCAGCGGCACATCCGCGCGACGGGAGCCCAGTACCGTCATCGTTGGCAGAACCGCGCTCGTGCCGCTGCTGCGCGGGGCTTCGACGACTGTGATCGAGGTGGGCGTCAGGAAGCGATAGGTCAGCCCAGTGTTATCCAGCATCTGTCCCAGAGCGGCCCGGTCCGTCAATGTGCCTGCCACAGGCTTTGATTGGAGACCCTGCAGCATGTTGCCCGGCACTGAGACCTGCAGGCCGCTTTGCTGGCCAAATGCAGTCAGGGCATCGGCGAGCGGTTGAGCTGGGATGCTAAAGGCCCTGACGGGCTCAGCCTGAACAGTCGGCGCGTTCGCTTGGGCTAAGGCCGCGGACGGCGCGATAACGAGGGCCGACGTCGTAAACAGTGCAACCCCCAGCGCCCGCACGGCAATGCGGCGCCCGAAATCTTCCCCCAACATTCCAATCTCCAATTTCGCAATCTGGCACTGCCTGCAAATGCGTCTCAGCAGCACCTATTGATTACGAAACGTCAGTGGCCGACTGGATATTCAAATTTTCCGGCTGAACAACGACGTCCGAGACGTAAGCTATTGTTTTATTTATGGATAATTAATACAGGGCCGAATTTCTGTACGATCCCGCCGTGAACAGCGGCAATCGCTTCGGCAGCCTCTTGAGGCTTCGTCAGATCGAAAATCCCTGTGATAACCCGGTCCTTCAGGTCATCGCCCCGCAGGACAATGAAACCGGTGTAGTATCGCCGAAGCTCTTCAACGACTTCTGAGACGGGCCGCTCGCGGACAATGAGCTTGCCGAGTGACCATGCGCCTGCCTGTTCCGACGACTGCTTCCCTTGCGCTATCACACCCGAGGATGCGACGTAAATCGTATCCCCCGCATGCAGACGGACAGGCGCGGCACTGGATGCAATAGGCTCGACCTGAACCAGGCCATTTCGAACCGCGACCGTTGTAGCGCCAGTGTCGCTCCGGACATTAAAGGCTGTCCCTAAGACCACAATCTGCGTGCTGTTCGCGATGACGCGGAATGGCCGGTTGGCGTCCGGCACGACTTCGAAATAGGCCTCCCCCTTTAGAAGCTTCACACCGCGCTCACCATTGTGGAAGTTCACGCTGATGGCGCTGGATGGCGCAAGATGCAGTCTTGAGCCATCGGAAAGCGTCATTGCAGCAGCAGTTGATGATGGGGCGACAAAGTCCGCCTGCATGCGCAGAACGATATTAGGCGTGATGCCAAGCGCGATTGCCGCCGCGGCGGCAAATCCGATGACCGCAGCAACCCGGCGGCTGCCACGACGCGAAGGCATTGGAATTGCCTTTTGCGCGCCATTCGCCTTGATGAGGTTATCGACGTGGGTGACTTCTGCCCATTCCAGAGCATTCCGACAGTCCATAGCCAGCCAAGCCTCGAACTGCGCTCGCAAACCAATGTCAGCCGGGTGGTCGCTCAAAGCGACCAGCCACTCTTCCGCCTTGGTCGGCATAAATTCGATATCAGATCCGGTAGTCATCATGTTCATGGCTGGTCAGGCGCGGCATGGGACAGCCGCTTCGGGCACACTAATTAAACGGTTCTGGATGGGCGGATATTCAAAATCATTTTGCCCCCCGCTTCAGTCGAATACGGCAGTGTTCCAGGCCGGTGACGACGAGAGAATGCGCCTGCCCCACGGAAACACCAAGATGCCCGGCAATCTGCTTTACCGTGTGACCACCGATACGGTGCATCTCAACGGCTACGCGCGATTTTTCGGGGAGTTCTGCCAGCGCCTCCTGCAGGAGGCGCATTTCACCGCGATCTACGGCTTCTGTCTCCGGCGTTGGTTTGTCCTCGGCCATTGCTTCGGCCAGGACTTCCATCCCCAATGTGAAATATCGCCTTTCGCGAGAGAGGTGGCGGCGCCCGTCCAAGGCGAGGTTTCGGACAATGCGGTAGAGATAGCCCAGCGGGTCGTCGACCGATTTCGCAGCTACGGCATCGCTGAAACGAAGATAGGCTTCCTGGACGACATCTTCGGCGCGCGCCTGGTCACCGACAATACCAGAAGCGTAGTTCACCAGCTTGCTTCGGTGAGTCATGAAAATCGCTAGGGATTGTTGGCTGTAGTGCATGCCCGCGGGTCCAATTCGGGTGAACACTAGTTTAGTTGCGATCCATTCTCAATCGTTTGGGGGGGCAGGATTCACGAGCTGGGCACATCTCAAGGTCCCCGTGGCATCAAACAGTACATATACTCGACAGAAACTGAATGAAGGCCTCCTGTACGATGTCTTCTACGCGGCTGAGATCACAGACCAATGGGGTCGCGTATTCGACGAGCGCCGCACGATGGCGGAGATAAACGCTCAGCCTTGCCTCGTCTTGCTCAGTCTTAAGGTGTCCAAACGCCAGTCATGCCGACCACTCAGGCGAACCAAAAACCCCGTACCGCCCCATATTCACCCTGCCTTTCGTGGTGAGAAATTCGTTGCCTCATGCCCCGCTTCGGCGGGCAATGTACCCGGTCGTCCGCCCGCGAATGAGATGCCGGTGTAACGACCGGCCGAGAGCCTCTTAAAACCGTCGGTTTCGAATCAATCGGCGACAGTGCGCCTCAAATTACTCCAGGTCATGCTTCCAGCCGTGATCACGAACACCCTTTGCCCCGGGTTCTGGTGCATGATCGCTATGCAATTCCTTAGCAAAGCACTCCCGAAATGCAGGCGTGCCATCGACAAGGCCGCGGTCGCTGCATTCCTTGCGGATAGATGCCTGATACGCCTCCTGGCTCCACCCGCAGCCTGACAGCCCGAGTACGACGCCCAGAAGAATGACGGCGGCAGTCGAGTTCATGGCAGCCTCCTATTCCGCAGGATGGACATGTGGCGTGTGGACAGTGGCACCATCCAACTCTTCCTCCTCCTGCTGCCGTCCGGCACCGAACCGCGCATACAAGGCGGGCAGCACCAACAAGGTCAGGACGGTTGAGCTGATCAGGCCGCCAATGACCACCGTGGCGATCGGCCGCTGGACCTCGGCGCCGGTGCCAGTGGCGATAGCCATCGGGACAAAGCCCAGGGACGCCACCAGTGCGGTAATCAGGACCGGCCGTAGACGGATTTCTGCGCCCTCCAGAACAGCGGCGATCTTGTCCACGCCTTCCGCCAGCTCCTGCTGGAACCGCGTTACCATCACCAGGCCGTTGAGCACGGCAATGCCGCTCAGTGCGATGAAGCCTACGATGGCCGAGACCGATATCGGCATCCCGCGCAAAGCCAGCGCCAGGATGCCACCGACCAGAGCGAACGGGATGCCGCTATAGACGATGAGCGAATCCCGGACACTGCCCAATGCCATGAACAGCATGAAGAAGATGGCGGCAAAGCAGAGCGGCACCACGACAACCATCGTATCCCGAGCGGCCAGCAGGTTCTCATACTGGCCGCCCCAGGCCAGCCAATACCCCGCGGGCAGGGCAACCTGGGCGCCAATGCGCGCCTGTGCATCCTGGACCACGGAGCCGATATCCCGACCGCGAACATTGGCCTGGACAACGACACGCCTCTTGCCGTTCTCGCGGCTGATCTGGTTCGGCCCTTCGCTGACCTCGATGTCGGCCAACTGGCGTAGCGGGATGGTGATGGCCTTAGTGCTATTGGGCAGCACAATGGGCACCGGCAGGTTGCGGAGCACCTCAAGATCGCTACGTGCCGCATCGGACAGGCGGACCACGATATCGAACCGCTTGTCGCCCTCGAATATGACACCCACCTCGCTTCCGCCGATGGCAGTGGCTATCACATCCTGGACGTCCGCCACAGACAGGCCGCGGCGGGCGATTTCGCGCTTCTTCAGACGGATGTCCAGATACGGTAGACCTGCGACCTGCTCGACCTTGACGTCGCTAGCACCCCGAACACCGCGCATGGCTGAGGCCACAGAGTTGGCCGTTTCCAACAAGGCATCGAAGTCATCGCCGTAGACCTTCACGGCAATATCCGAGCGAACACCGGCAATGAGTTCATTGAAGCGCATTTGGATAGGCTGGGTGAACTCGTAGTTGTTGCCCGGCACCTGCTTCACGGCACGCTCGATTTCGGCGACCAGTTCTGCCTTGGTCTTACGCGGATTTGGCCATTCACCCTGCGGCTTCAGAATGATGAATGTGTCCGAGACGTTGGGTGGCATCGGGTCTGACGCCACCTCGGCAGTACCCGTCTTGGCAAATATGGTCGCGACCTCTGGGATGACAGATACGGCTTTCTCCACCAGATGCTGCATCCTGGCCGACTGGTCGAGTGAGGTGCTGGGGATACGCATCGCGTGCATTGCGATGTCTTTCTCGTCCAGTTGCGGGATGAACTCCTGTCCGAGCTGCGTCATCACCATCAACGAGGCAACAAAGGCAATCGCTGCCCCGATGCCGACGCGGCCGGGCATATGGACCACCTTTTCAAGGATGGCTCGATACCGGCTCTGGGCGGCCAGCATAAACCGGCTTTCCTTCTCCTTGACCGGCCCTGTCACGAACAAAACAATCATGGCGGGGACGAAGGTCACCGACAGCACAAAGGCGCAGCCAAGCGCAATGATGACTGTCAGGGCCATAGGCTCGAACATCTTGCCCTCGACACCCGTGAAGGTGAGCATCGGAACATAGACAATCATGATAATGGCCTGACCGAAGACGGATGGCTGGATCATCTCCTTGGAAGCGGCCAGCACTTCGGTCATCCGTTCGCGCCTGGTCAGCGTCCGCTTCAGCTCATGCTGCCTATCCGCGAGATGACGCAGGCAGTTCTCGGCGATGATGACGGCGCCATCCACAATCAGGCCGAAGTCCAGGGCGCCCAGGCTCATCAGGTTCGCACTGATATGGCCTTTCAACATGCCCGTAGCGGTCATCAGCATGGTGATCGGGATGACGGCTGCCGTAATCAGAGCGGCGCGGATATTCCCTAAGAACAGGAATAGCACCACGATGACCAGGAGCGCACCTTCGGCAAGGTTCTTCTCCACCGTCCACACGGTAGCATCCACCAGCTTGGTGCGATTCAGGACCGGAGCCGCTTCGACGCCTGGCGGCAGGGAGCCGTTGATCTGGGTAAGCTTTTTATCCACGCTCTCGGCGACGGTGCGGCTGTTGCCGCCAATCAGCATCAGGGCGGTACCGACGACCACCTCATGGCCCTGCGAACTGGCGGCGCCGGTCCGCAGCTCATGGCCGATATCGATGGTGGCGACGTCACGGACATGGACTGGCACGCCATCCCTGGTGGCGACAACTACATTGCCGATGTCTTCGATATTCTCCAGACGGCCGTAGGAGCGGACCACCAGGCCTTCACCATTCTGCTCCATGAAACCCGCACCGATGGCGGTGTTGTTCCGGCGAATGGCATCCGACAGAGCGCCAAGCGTCAGGCCTTGAGCCACCAGCCGGTCGAGCCGCGGCTGAATGTGGAATCCCTTGGTAAAGCCCCCGATGGAGTCGATGCCCGCCACGCCCTGCACGCTGCGGAGCTGGGGTTTCACCAGCCAATCCTGAACCGTGCGCAGGTAAGTAGACTGCTTGAACTCGCTATCGAGGATTTCGCCGTCCGGCGTCAGGAATGCGCCATTCGACTGCCAGCCGGGCTGTCCGTCAGCAACCGTCGCACGCGGCTCCTTGTAGCGAACCAGCCACATGTAGACCTCGCCCAGACCGGTCGAGATCGGGCCAAGCCGCGGCTCGACCTCCTGGGGCAGACCTTCCTTCACCTCGGCGAGACGTTCGGTGACCTGCTGGCGGGCGAAGTAGATGTCGGTCTTCTCCGAGAAGATAGCCGTAACTTGAGAGAAGCCATTACGGGACAGCGATCGCGTACTTTCCAGGCCTTGGATACCGGCCAACGCATTCTCAATGGGGTACGTGACCTGCTTCTCGATTTCCATCGGCGACAGCGCCGGTGCCAGGGCACTGATCTGCACCTGGTTATTGGTGATGTCCGGCACCGCATCGATCGGCAGCTTCAGCAGCGACTGAACGCCCAGGATGCAGACACCGACCACCAGAATGAGGACGACCAGCCTCTGCCGGATGGACAGGCGAAGAATATGCTCAATCATTGTCTTGTTCCGCCCGGGCCAATCAATGGGAATGCTCGGCTTCAGCTTTTTCGAGCTGCGCCTTCAACACAAAAGAGTTCTCGACCGCCACGAACTCACCGGCATCGACACCGAAACGGATCTCCACCCGACGCCCGTCAGCCCGGCCAAGGACGACCTCGCGTTTCTCGAAGCCCTCATCGGTTCGGACGAAGACAACCTGGTCCTTCTTGATGCGCTGGATGGAGGCCTTGGGTACCAGGATGCCAGCCTTCTCAGATGAGCTGTTCACGGTGACCGAGGCAAAGTCGCCTGGACGCCAGGTGCTGTCGCTATTGGGGAGTTCGACCAGCACCTTGGCCAACCTGGTCTCACGGTCGATAACCGGGCTGACAAAGACGACCTTGCCTTTGGCCGGATTGGCCTGCCCCTCGATGCTGACTGCATCACCTTCCTTGACGAAGGCCAGGTCGCCCGGCGCCACCGACGCTTCAACCCATACGACTGACAGGTCGGCAATGGTGAAGAGCTCGGTCTCGGCCGGTACCGACGCGCCGATGGCACCCCGGCGCTCTACCACGCGACCGGCAATCGGGCTGCGGACTTCCAGGATTTGCAGGCCCGAGCCGCTGCCATTCACCCGTGTCAGGTCGGCCGGATTCAAACCCAGGGCGACAAGCTTCTGACGAGCCAGATCAACGCGGATGCGCGCTTCTTCCAGGGCCGTCCGAGCGGTCAGGTAATCCTGCTCGGAAGAAATCTTCTTCTCCCAGAGGTTTCTCTCACGCTCGAAGGTATTGCGAGCGAGTGCTTCAGTGCGCTGGGCAGCCAGCAGCTCGCCCTTCACCTCGGCAATCTCGCGGCTTTCGATGGTGGCCAGCAGCTCGCCTTTGGCAACCGTGTCACCCAGGCGCTTCTTAAGGTCGATCACGACGCCTGAGGCTTTGGCCGCCACAATGGCCATACGGTCCGGATTGGCGGTGACCGTACCCGGGAATGTGGTGGTGCGGACCAGATCGCCTTCGGTCGCCTCAGCGATGGTGATACCGGACTGCTGGATCTGCTCAGGGGTCAGCTTGAGGGGGTCGCCTTCCTCTTCGCTTTCACCATGTCCATGGCCTCCGCTTTTGCCGTGACTATGGCCCCCGGCTTCCTCTTCGTGGTGGTCGCCAATCAATCCGGTCTTCATGGCCGCGACTGAACCGCCGATACCCAGAGCGATGCCCAGAATCAGGGCGATGATGGAATTGCGCATAATGTTCTCCGGGATATCAGTAGGTGCGGCCGACGAGGCGCATCAGCTCGATGCGGGCCAGGTGGTAGTCCTTGAGGGCAGTTGCGTGCTGTGCCTTGACGTCGAATTGGGTGCGCTGGGCATCCAGCAGGTCGAGGAAACCGAACTTGCCCGCCGTGTAGCCTTCGCGTGCGGCCTGGGCCGCTTCATCGGCAGCGGGGATAATCGTCTTGCCGATGGTCTCGGCTTCGCCGTGCGCGGCTAGCAACGTCTGTCGTGCGCGGGCTAGGTTGCCGAGCAACGTCAGACGCATGGCGTCGGCCTCGGCCTCAGCCCGGTTCAGATCCTGGCGGGCACGCAGGATGTTGCCGCTGTTCTGGTCAAAGATCGGAATGGGAATGGACAGGCCAACTACCAGGGCGTTGCCACCGTCTTCGTTGTAGCGCCGCATGCCTGCCCGGACGGTCGGGTCGGGCACACCGGCCGCGCGTTCGCGGTCGACACCTGCACGTGCCTGGGCAATCGACGCGCTCAGGCGTGCGAAATCGGGATTGTCAGCCAGGGCGGCCTCGTCGGGACTGACATCCGGCACATCACCAATACGGTCGAACCAGCCGGAATTCGGCACCAGCTCGGCAGTCGGCACACCCAGCAAAGCGATCAACGTGGCGCGGTTGCCTTGAAGCTCGCGCTGCGCCTTTTGGCTGGCGACTTGCGCTGCTGCCAGGGTGATATCGGTCTTGCGCGACTGGATGGGTGGTTCACGGCCATTCTGGACACGTTCGCGCACGGCGCCTGCCAGAGACTGGGCGTTCTTCAGCCGCTCGCCTTCCAGTTCGACGACGCGGGCTGAATACAGCGCATTCACATAGGCCCTGGCGATGTCTTCGCGCAGGGAAAGCTGGTCGGCATTGCGGTCATGCGAGGCGAGCGTCAGGCCCGCGTCGGCCGCATCGATCCGCGCCTGTCGCTTTCCGCCAATCTCGATGCGCTGCGACAGACCCGCTGTCAGTTCGATGTTGTTGGTTCCGCGATAGTCTTTGCTGCCCGCAAAATTCTCGGCATCAACGAAAAGCTCAGGGTTCGGCCAGGCTCCCGCCTGCATGCGATCGCCGCTTGCGCCTTCACGCCGGGCGTTGGCCGCACGAATACGGGGTGAATTGGCTTCACCGAAACGGATGGCGTCATCCAGCGTGCGAATTTGTGCGGGCTGCGCGAAGGCCGGAATGGCGGAAACCACGCAGATGGAGAGCGCGAATAGGCTTAGAGAGCGCATGACAATCCTCGGAAAACACAGGTCTCCCTGGTGCGGATGCACCAGGTGTGTTGGTCGTCAGAGGATTAGGCTTTGGGAGGTTCGAGAAGGCCGTCAGGCTGCGCAGCGGCAAAGCCGCCGTCATTCAGATCCAGGAGCTTGGGCGCCGTGAGCGATGAGCTGTTGAGGGTCGCCACGGAATGCGGCAGGCCACGACTATGCTGTTCGCAATGGAAAGCACAATCCTGGCTTCCATTTGCACCTGGGCTGGATTTCTCGGGTTCGGCCTGCGACGCATTATCGCCCGAAACAGAAGCCGAAACCGTCATATGGTCATTGAATCCGGTGACCTGAACCGGGTGATCGAGATGCCAGGCATCCAGCGTTGCGCCGACCAGCATGGCAAGCACAGTGACAATGACGGCGAGATGCCGACTTGTCATAAAATGCTTGGAAATGCTGGGATTCATTGCCGTTGGAGTCCTGGGGATTAGGCTTACTTGACGTTCAGATTGTACTGAGCCTTGCCAACTTCCTTACCATTCTCAGCAAGGATTGTCATGGCCCGAACATTACCAGCAGCCGGAGAGGCTGCCTTGCCGACCAGCTTATCGCCTTCCGGCTTCAGCTCGACAGCACTTTCTGCATTGTTGACGAAGAGGCGAACATTAGCCGTCATGGCCGCCGTCGGCTTCATCGGTTTGTGGTCCTTGATGACATAGAGATGGACGTCGGTACCCTTGACAACCAACTCGCCTTCATAAGAGCCAATCTTCTTCACCTGACCGCCAAACTTTGCCTCGTCAGCCTGCGCCGAAGCGGCGAAAGCCAACAGACTGGCTGCCAACACTGTTACAAGTTTCTTCATCCACACATCTCCTGTTGTGAGATGCTTAGAAATATCTTTCCCGTAAACATGTTGCAAGTCACGTGCCTGTTAGGTGTCCGCGACGCTTTGCCACCGTAATAGTATTGCATTGGTGTTTTCCCATATGGGAGGGCTCGGACGGGCCACACTCTGACTGAAGTGAGCATTATACAAAACGGTGAAGACGCCGTACGCGCTGGCCCAGACTTATCTCTCCACCGGACGCCAAGTTGGAAAATCTACTGGCCAAGTATCTTCTTTCCGCCGAAACCCAAACCTGAAGATCTACCGGCCCTGACTTGCCTCATCGGCGATGGCTAAGTCGGAAAACCCAGTTCAAGACATAAGCTGGCGACCTGCCGCACACTTCTCCGGGAGGTCTTCCGTCATTCGCATCAACCAGTAGCTAAGCAAAAAAAATTCAATTAACTATCGCCCCACTAATGAAATCTGATGAAGCCACGCCAGGTAAAATATCTCGCCCGTGCAGATTCTCAAACCAGAGCGTCTTTGCCCAATTCTTTGCGATCCTGTTCGCGGTCGCCAATGCGGGCATGGGGGCGGCCACCAGTCGATCCACCGAGAGCCACGACAATCTCATCGGCATTAGGCGCATCCGGAATGAACATCTCCAGCGTGATGAAATGCGAGCGGGTGCCGATCTCGTGCAGATGCTTCATCGGGATCTGGATCGAGCATCCGGCTGGCCCGCGCTTGTTGGCGAATGACAAAAAGCTCAGGGCATTCGCAGCCTTGCGATATTCGTTGCCGAAACGCAGGTTGTGGATGATGGCCGCGGCATGCTCGATCTCACCCGACAGGCCGACCACGGCCGCCTTGCCATAGGCTTCCAGCGGCTCGCCGTCGGTTTCACGCAGCACTTCCTCGGACAACACACGGCCGATATGAGCACAGCCATCGAGCTGATGCGGACGCAGATCGTCCACAAAGCTGCCGAACCAAGGATTTTCGATCACGGCGGCGGCACCGACCAGGGTGATCGGCTTCGGCAGGTCACGACCACCCTCGACATGGAGGCGTTCCTTGTAAATAGCGATCTTCTTGATCCGGAAGGTCATGACGTCAATCCATGTTTGCTGAGGAAGGTTTTCAGATGCGCCGCCACCTGGCCGGGAGCCTCGACCAGAATCGAATGGCGCAGACCCGGCAGAATCTGCAGCTCCGAGCCGGCGATCCGTTCGTGCATCAGGCGGGACATGCGCGGATTCGAGCCAAGATCCTGCTCGCCGGTCATTACCAGGGTCGGCAGCGTGATGGTGTGCAGTTCGTCGGCCAGGTCGGATTCCGCCAGTACGCGATAGGCCGCGGCATAGGCGCGCGGATCGTTCTGCGCATTGCGCGTAGCATAGGCGTCGATCAGCGCCGGATTGGCGCGGACGAATTCATCGGTGAACCAGCGGATAACCGACTCCCGGAAATGCGCCCCGGGAATGCCCTGCTCGACCAGGGCCAACCGCTCCATGACGCGCCGGCGCTCGTCTTCCGTGCGGCCAGTCACGGTGCTGATCAGGGAAAGGCTGAGCAGGCGTTCCGGGTGGCGCAGCGCAATCGCCTGGGCGATCAGGCCGCCCAGCGAAAAGCCGGCCAGATGGAAACGGCCAATACCCAGCCGGTCCACGACACCGAGGGCATCATTGACGAAATCGCCCAGACTGTAAGGGCCTTCCGGCTTGTCGCTTTCACCATGGCCTCGCTGGTCAAAACGGACGAACCGCCAGCCCGGCAGTGCCGCCACCACACCGTCCCAGGCATCCAGATGACTGCCGACGCCGTGCAGCAGCAGGACAGGCTCGCCCTGCCCCTCGACACGGCAGCGAAAATCGAGACCGCCAATCGTCAGCCGCCGATCCATCAGGGCAGCCGGAACTGGTTATGGCCGTGCAGGAACTGGATGGTCTTCTCGCGCTGCGGCTTGCCAAGCACCTCGGCTGGCGGGCCCTGTTCGTAGATTTCACCCTGGTTGAGGAAAATCACCCGGTCCGCGACATGATAGGCAAAGCCCAGCTCATGGGTGACGATCACCATGGTCATACCGTCGTCGCGCAGTGAGCGCATTACGCGCAGCACTTCGCCCACTAACTCAGGATCGAGCGCCGAAGTGACTTCATCGAACAGCATGGCATCCGGGTCCATCGCCAGGGCGCGCGCGATGGCGACACGCTGCTGCTGGCCGCCGGACAGGCGCGCCGGATATTCCTTTGCCTTCTCGGCGAGGCCAACCTTGGCCAGCAGGGTCTGGGCGCGTTCGGCGGCCTGCGCCTTGTCGCGCTTCAGTACCGTGACCTGACCTTCCATGACGTTCTGCAGAACGGTCATATGAGGGAACAGGTTGAACTGCTGGAAGACCATACCGACTGACGTACGCACCTTCTGCAGGTCCGCATCCCGATAAGTTAGCCTCTCCTGACCATCCTTGCTCGCCGGCGTACCAATCAGCCCGCCATTCAGGTAGATCCGTCCGCCGGTAGGCATTTCCAGAAAGTTGATGCAGCGGAGCATGGTGCTCTTGCCCGAACCGCTGGCACCCAGAATGACAACGGTCTCGCCCTTCTGCACGGTCAGGTCGATATTCTTCAGGACCTGAAGGTCGCCGAACGACTTGGACAGGCCTTCGATGCGGATCGCTTCGCTCATACGGGTATCTCTTTCACTCGCTGCGTTTGAGCTTCAGCTCGATAAAATACAACACGCGCACCATCGGGTAGATCAACGCGAAATAGATCAGCGCCGCGACGGTGAACATCTGCACCGGATTGAAATAGGCGCTAGAAATCCACTTGGCCGTATGGATCAGGTCTGGATAGGCGATCACGGAAGCCAGCGACGTCAACTTGAACAACTCGATCCAGCGATTGGTGATGGCGGGAATCATGCGCTTGATTGCTTGCGGTAGGATGATGCGCTGCATCTGTCCGCGATAGCTCATGCCCAGCGCTTTCGCGGCATCCCATTGGCCGCGTGAGATCGACTGGATGCCGGCGCGGAAGACTTCGGCGAAAAAGGCGCTGGAATTGAGAGTCAGCGCCAGGGTTGCCGCCGTATAGGCATCCACGTCGAAGGGCGCGATCGTCGGGAAGGCAAAGAAGAACCACATAATCAGGACGAGGACCGGCGTATTGCGGAAGACCTCGACATAGATGCGCGTGGGGATGGCCCAGTACCATTTCTGGGAATAGCGCCCCATGCCGATAACGAGGCCGATCGGCAGGCTGGCACAAAGGCAGACTAGTGCGATGCGCACCGTGCCCCAGAGGCCTTCGGCGAATACAGGTGCGTAGCGGAGAAGGTCGTTCATAGCCGCCTCAGTGCACTGTCGATTCGCCGCTGCGCGCCAGGCGGCGCTCCAGCATGCGGGTGAGCTGACTGCCGATGGTCACCACCACGAGGAAGATCAGAGCAACCGTGGTAAAGACTTCTAGCGGCCGGTAGCTGCGGTGCGAAATCTCGTTGGCCTGGAACAGCAGGTCGGGATAGGAGATCGCCGCTGCGATGGTCGAGGTCTTGAGCAGCTCGATGGCGCGCTCCAGGAAAACCGGGATCATGCGCTTGACCGCCTGGGGCAGGATCACCCGCCCCATGATCTGCACGTAATTCATGCCGAGCGCGCGGGCGCCTTCCCATTGGCCGCGCTCGATCGAAGCGATGCCGCCGCGAAAGATTTCAGCCACGAAGGCGCTGGACAGGATGGTCAGACAGATCAGTGCGGCGCCGAAGGGATCGAGCCGCACGCCGATTATGCGCGGCAGGGCAAAAAAGAACCAGAAGAGCTGCACCAACGACGGCGTGCAGCGGAAGAAATCGATAATAAAGCCGAAACCGATGGAGACGACGCGGATGCGAGAGAGACGCGCGAGCGCCAGGGCGACGCCGATCGGCAGGCCGAAAATATAAGCCAGCGCAGTCAGCTGCAGCGTATTGGCCAACCCGACCCACAACAGATCCTGGTACCGAACGACCGAAGAGAAATCCCAGACGAAGTTCATTGCATCTGTCTCAAGACTAGCAGGTATTGCGGCCCGGCACCGCCGGTTGAATGGCGCCGGGCGACAAGCTTACTTCCACTGTTCGCGCAGGATCGGCGGGCTGATTTTCGGATCAACGCCACGGCTCTTGAGGAATTCCTCATACCACTCCTGCGGCTTGCCCAAGTTGTAGTAGTAGAGGTTCGCCGTGGCCAACCAGTCACGGAACGTCTTGTCCGGTTCGCGACGCAGACCGATGTCGGAGAACTGATTCTGGATCGGCTTGGGCATCACCACCTTGGCATCGCCAGCTTTCTCGGCCAGCAGGATCAGGGTGGGGAAATACATCGCCGCCGCATTGATGTTGCCGTTCTGGTAGGCCGCGATCACTTCGGCATAGCTACCGAAACGTAGGATCTTGGCCTTGGGCAGGCGCTCACTGACAAAGCCGTCTTGGCTGGAGCCCTGGTTGACCCCGATGGAGATCTTCGGGTCGTTCAGCTCTTCCCAGCTCTCGATCTTCGAAGCCTTGGGCAACAGCACTGACAGTGCCGAATAGGAGATCGGCTGGTTGGTGTATTCGATGGTGACGGCGCGCTCGGGCGTCACGCTCAGGTTCGGCATGATGTCGATCTTGTTCGATTGCAGCGCCGCAACCGCGGTGCCCCAGGTCACCTCGACGAATTCAGGCTTGACGTTAAGCGCCTTGGCGACGCTGTGGCCATAGGAAACAGCCATGCCGGCCCATTCCTTGGTCAGCGGGTCCTTGAAGGCATAGGGCTCGGCCTGGGCGACGCCGATGCGCAGCGTGCCGCGCTCACGCACGGTGGTCCAGGTCGATTTCTCCTGTGCGGCCGCCGCCACGCCAGTAAATGTAATCGCGACCGCACATACGGCCGATAACAAGGATGCAAGCCTGCTCATGATCTGTCCCCTTCAGTGATGGCAATATTTATGTCGATGATACCTTACCCGGCCAGTCGCGCATTCGGATCGAGCGACGTCAGCGAGAGGCCGCGATCGGCCACCCGCATGCGCTCGGTCAAGGATGGAAAATTGTTGAACGTCCAGAAGATCGCCGGACGCAGGAACTCCAGCTGCGTCGGCCAGCCGCGCGTGAACCAGTCATAGCGGCAGGACCATTTCTGCGTCTGGTCGCTGATGAAGCGTACGCTGTGTTCCCAATGAGGCAGCGCCCTGCGCGGATCTGCCTCTTCGCTCAGCGCGATGGTCAGCGCCTTGGCATTCATGATGGCGAGGCCCGCGCCCTGCCCCAGCGTGGGTGGCAGGCCATGGGCGGCATCGCCGATGATGGCGACGCGGCCGCTGGACCAGCGCGGGCAGTCGACCAGCACATAGCGGTATTGCGTCACCGGTGCCGCCGCGATGACCGGCAGTTGGTCGCGCAGCAGTGGAAAGGCGCGCCCCCAGTCATTCAAGTCGATCGGCAGCACCTTGGCGGCACGGTTGCGGTTCGGGAAGGCCGTGAAGACATAGGTGTAGTCCGGGCCCGATGGCGACACGCCGATACGCCGGTTGCCCGACCAGTACTGAATCGATTCCGGCCGCGCTGCGATGATGCGGTTGGGAATGAAGTGGCGATTAACCGCCGTATCCAGCTCCCGGTGTCGCGCTCCGAGATTCAGGCCATCGCGAATTTTCGAGTTGAAGCCGTCAGCGGCGACGATCAGGTCGGCACGCAGGCGTTTGCCATCGCTCAGGACCAGTTCGCCGTCCGGCGTGGCGGCGACGGCCTCGGAATTCAGCACAACCTCGACGCCGGCTTCACGCGCGCCATAGGCCAGCACATCCACCAGTGCTTGGCGCGGTGTGACATAGAGGCGCTGCGTCTTCGGCACCGGCACGTTCTGGCGCACCGCGCCATCCCGGTCGATCGACAGGCTGCGTTCCAGTCGCGTGCCCTGCACGGCCAGGCGGTCGAACAGGTTATACTCGTCCAGCACATTCAGGCTGTTGTTGCGCAGATAGATGCCGGCGCCCGATTCACGGATTTCGGACGAGCGCTCATGTACGCGCACGCTCCAGCCTGCGCGCGCCAGCATCATGCCGGCGGCCAAGCCGGCGATGCCGCCGCCGGCGATCTCGACATGCCGCTGCACGGCCATTACGCCTTCGGCGCGGCGGGAACCGCGCCCATTTCCTGCAGCACCTGGTTGGCGACCTTGAACGCATCCAGGCCGGCCGGAATGCCGCAATAGACCGTGGCGTGTAGGAGGATTTCCTTGATCTCTTCCACCGTCACGCCATTGGCGATCGCCCCTCTGACATGCAGTCTGATCTCGGCCGGACGGTTCAGCGCCGTCAGCATGGCCAGGTTCAGCATGCTGCGAGTCTTACGCTCCAGCCCGTCGCGCCCCCAGGTGTAGCCCCAGCACCATTTCGTGGTGATCTCCTGGAAGGCCATCATGAAGTCGTTGGCCGTAGCCATCGATCCGTCCACGTATTCAGCCCCTAGAACTTCTCGGCGTAGTTGTAAACCCTGCTCGAAGAGGGGATCACGCGGGGCATCCGGGGGGGATTTCGACATGGCGCTCTTGTCTTTCATATGACTGTAATCTTGACATACTGTCATACAATCTTTATTCCTGAGTCAACCAATTTGTCATGGCAAAGACTTCTCGCCCAATCTATCAACGCCACCGCCGACAAAACTCAATCGAAGAGTGAAGCGCTCCGTGGATACATCCCTCAAAGTAGTGACCTCCCCCAGCATCCGTGAAATGACCTCGGCGCGGCTGCGGGAAGCCATCGCCGCCGGACGGTTTGCCCCGGGCGAACGCCTGATCGAGCGTCAGCTCTGCGACTTGATGGGCGTGTCCCGCACATCGATCCGTGAGGCGCTGCGCGAACTCGAATCCGAAGGCCTGGTCACCGTGGTGCCCAACCGGGGGCCGATCATTTCCGTGGTCAGCATCGAGCAGGCTGAATCGATCTACCAGGTGCGTGCCGTGCTGGAGGGACTGGCGGTGCGGCTCTTTGCCACCAACGCCACCGATGCGCAGCTACGCGCGCTGGAGGCCTCGGTCGAGGTCCTGGCCAAGGTCTATGAGAATTTCGACGCCAATGCCTTCCTGGTCGCGAAGGCGGATTTCTACCGCATCCTGCTCGAAGGCGCCGGCAACGAGATCGCCGGCCAGATGCTGCGCAATATCCATATCCGCGTGTCACAGTTGCGCGCCACTTCACTGTCGCTGCCGCAGCGGGCGAAGGATTCCATCGTGGAAATCCGCAACCTGCTCACGGCCCTGAAGGCGCGCGATCCGGATGCCGCATGGAAGATCTGCAAGGAGCATATCGAGAATGCCGCGACTTCGGCGCTCACGGTGCTGCGCGCAAAGCACAAGTCCGATACCCCACTCAAAGTCCTGCAAGGTTAAGGAGACCCGCGTATGACCGATTTCGTTTCCCTGAAGACTGCCGACAACGCGACCATTCCCGCCTATATCGCGAAGCCGGCCGGAACGCCGCGGGGCGCCGTCGTGGTCTGCCAGGAAATTTTCGGGGTCAACCACCATATCCGTAATATTACCGACAGCTACGCCGCCGAAGGCTATCTCGCCATTGCGCCGGCCCTGTTCGACCGCATCGAGAAGAATGTCGAACTGGCCTATGACCAGGCCGGCATGACCGCCGGCATCGCCCTGATGAAGCAGTTAAGCATCGATACGGCGCTGCTGGATATCGGCGCCGCCGCCACGCATGTCAAAAGCGCCGGCAAGGTCGCCATCATCGGCTTCTGCTGGGGCGGCACGCTGGCTTGGGCTGCGGCCTGCCGCACGGATCTGTTCTCGGCGTCCGTTGCCTATTATGGCGGGGGCGTCGGCAACATGCTCGACGAGAAGCCGCGCTGCCCCGTGCTGGCGCATTTCGGCAATCAGGATCAGTCGATCCCGATGGAAACCGTCGAGAAATTTAAGGCCGCCCAGCCGGCCGTGCCGGTGCATGTCTACGAGGCCGGCCACGGCTTCAACTGCGATGAGCGCGCCTCTTATAACGCGGCCGCCGCGGACCTCGCGCGCAGCCGTACGCTGGCCTTCCTGAAAGACAAGATCGGCTGAGCCACGACAATTGACGCTCTCCAACAGGCCCGCCAGCGATAGTTGGCGGGCTTTTTCACAGATAAATTCAAATATTTTTGGTGGTTGACCACTAGAGAGGCCAAAGATTGCACCTGGTGTGCGCGCAACCGTTAGCATTGCGCAGTATAATGCGTATCAGAACAGCAGATTTTTCCTGACAATTCGGTCAGGCCAATTTAGTAGCCTTCGCAGTCTTCTAAGCTGAAGCGTTCGGGTTGCCCCCATTATCAAAGCGAAGCTTAAAACTCCGACGATCTTTGCCGAAACATCTTCCGTCATTCGCATCAACCAGTAGCTAAGCAGAAAAATCTACTGGCGGCAGAAAACCTCCCCACCGGGAGCAAAATGCGACGCCCTCCCGGCCGGGATAAAATACTGGGGAGGGGTTTTTCGTCTTGTCTACTGGCGAGTAGATTATCGGGCTGCTGCGTACCATTTCTGGCCGATTGCGCGAAACCACAGTAAAGACAGCATAAAGCCCGGAGCTTGAGCGCCCCATACTCTATGGAACTCGTATAGGCGGAAGTACGCGCTGGTCCTTGGGCCAGAGAGAGCCTTCCCATAGTTTAAATTTTCCGCTGAGAATGAATTGTGGGTGAGGCGATTTCGCTCGAATCGGCCAGGTATGCTATGGTGACGACAAATGCAAATGGAGGCCGATATGATCTGGGATCCAGACACCCACTTCGCAGGAATCGATATTATCGATGATGCTATCGATATGGGATACCTTATTGCAAGTTCCGCAGCGGCCGGAATTGCTCGCAAGGTCGAAGCTGATGGCGAGGATTCTCTCACGGAAAAGCAACGAGCCATCTACGAAAAGCAAGTTTTACCAGCTTTAAGCAGGTATGCTTCCTGTATTGATCGCAAGCGGAAAAGAGAACTTGTGGACGCAGACTAGAGCCATCTACCGCAACGGCTTTAGGTTGCCCTCTGCATACGGGGCCCATGCCGTTGAGCCTGGCCCTTGGCGATCATGTCTGCGACCAAATCAAACTGTCCTGTACCGCAATAGACGAACCTCTCGGCACCCTTGACCTGTAGTGAATTGAGATTCTCGACGTTCTTGGGGCCGCAGAGGTAAGGCTTAAACCCGTTAAATGGTTCTAAAACCCGTACCGCGTCTGCTATTGCCGTACTGTACATCTTCCGCCGCAATACTGATATTCGAGATCGGCGGCGGAGTTTATGAATTTGGGCCCGCATTTCACCGACCATATTCGGGCAGAACAAGCCCAGCGTCAGTGTACTGCTCAGCGGTATATAAATTTCAATACCATAGCATTTAAGCCCCAAATTACCTCTCGGCCCGGCATCTATGTTGTTTTGCAATACCACGGGCGCGTCACCTATTAAGAAGGGATGATCTAAGGTCGTTTTATGTAAGCACCATTCTTTCTCCAAAAGTATAGGGGTGATTTTATGCGGTTCTGTATAGAGCGCTCGCGCATGAAATAGCTTTTCGTCTTCAGGCTTTATAGGCCGATAATTCTCGACATCCTCGACTCTCGCCCCACTGCTTTCAATCATTTCTAAGAAGAGCCGATCAAGATCTCTAACTCGCTCAATTTGATGGGGTGTTCTCAGATATTGAACGGCGATAAAATAAGCTAATTGTATACGCGCTTCTCCAGATATGACTGACAGAGATTCTGACGCGATTATCTTTCTAATGGTTTCGCAGGCCACGGCTTCCATTTGCGATAAAGACTCTTCGAATGACATTTCGACGCCTTCGAAGATGAAATCATAGAATTTATTCTGGGAAGCAACATCACGCGGTGGCGACACCCATTCTCTGCCAGAATGTTTATCTATGACGTGAATCTGACCGTAATTACTTTTACAAAAATTGTTCAGCAAGAACTGTGGAACATAGTGCTGCTTTTTGGCCGCCGTCATGATCTCCACCCACGAGGTATCGCTATCTCTTGACCCGAATCAGGGTCTTGCGACAAGTAAGCTTAGATCATGCTAACCCTCCCGCCGGACGCCAAGAGGGAAAATCTACTGGCCAGTTATTCGGCCCTACGGTGTTTTAAATACCGACTTTAGGAAAGCCACAGCGTCATCGCGCACAGCTGACCTCGCCTCGGCGTTGCGGCCGAATGAAGCGCCCAGCCGCTTACAGTTTGCTTCAAAGGCGGCAATTTCAGATACCGGCCGGGTTTCGCCCGTATCAGGTCGCCAGAAGGTGTTCTTTTCAAAGAGATACATATGACCACAAGCGCCCCACTGCTCTGCCTTGGCATTGCTCGTGTGGCGGTATGAGGTGTCATCAAAGCCATGCTTCGCATCTTTGTAAATGGTCAGCTTGGCATCCGTGCCTTGGGCCACGAGGCGCTTAGTGAAACGGTCACAGGTCTCTGGCGTCTGGTAGTCGTCTTTATCGCCCATGTAGACCCGCACCGGTGCCCCTGTCTGCTTATCACCCATAGCAAGACAGCCCGGGTAGACAGCGACATGGGCCGCGAATTTGAGATCAGACTTGATCACGCCGCGTCGGAAGGCCTCATGCACCGTGTAGAGTGCTGCAGAACCGCCCCGTGAGAACCCGATGATCGCAATACGCTTGGGATCGATACGGGGGTGGGTACTTAAGACTTCAAGCGCCGATAGAGCATCTGCGACACCGACTGCATAGCTCAACTGGCTTTGGTTCGTCTGAGTTGCCGTGATGCCACGGGTGGCGAAGCTATCGACCATGAACGTGGCCCAGCCCTGGTCTCGAAATAGCTTGGCCCAATCCTGGTCTTTATCTGAAAAGCCACTGCTGCCATGAGACATGACAATGGCCGGCACCCTGCCCTCAGCACTTGGAAGCACCAGTTCGCCCATGATTGGCTCTGGCGTAACCTGCCCGCGTGCGAGGCCGTAGTAGCTCTTGGGGGTCTTGGCCAGAAAGGTCACCTTGCCGGTCTGGCCAGCACTAAAACTCTGTAAGGGCTCTTGAGCCCAGGCGGGTGACGCCAAATAGCCAAGCACGATGATAGTGACGAGCGCGCGATAGACGAGCTGCATAGGATATCTCTGAGGTTAGTTTGTGGTGTGATCGTTAGTCGCGGAGCTTTTTGCCCCACTGAGCAAGCCAGTCATTGAGCACCGGTTTGGGCGAACCCGGCCCATTGCCAATGTTGCGGTTTTGCCGAATGGTGACGGTCTTGCCATCAGCCACCCAAGCGACCCAAACGCTCATATCGGCCAGATCGGTGACAACGATGGCGGCATCGCCATCTGTTGGCTGGGGTGACTTGGTGCCCGACGCTACCAGGAAGCGCCGATTGACGATGGTGGTCTTCGGTCCATAGGCCAGGCGGTCAGTAATGGGCTGGATCTTGTAATCGACCAGCTTTGCGACGCGAGGCCAGATGTCGGTCGATTGAATGGCTAGTGGTCCATTACCGAGCACTTGGCCCAAGTCAGGGGCGTCTTTGCCAACGACATAGAGCAGTCCCCTGGCGCGTTCATACTTGGTCGTGACCGGCAGGAGCTCGTCCTGAGGAGTCTCACCCCAGACTGTGCCTGAAAATGCGATGATGCCCTTGCCGCCTCGCTTGATATCAGACGCTTCCCCCCGACCTAAGCTACCCAAATACAGCGGTGGCGTCTGGGTCACGTCCACCAATGAGAGAGAGTCGACGCAAGAACTGCCAGAGTACTCGCTGCTAAAGATAATAATTTCTGGCTTCGCCAGCGATGGTATGGCCAGGATCGGGGTGACATGGTCCTCTTCAAACAGCTTGGTCTGGCCGACCTTGGCCACTTTCGGGCAGATGGCATAATCACAGGCTGGATCTTGGTAGCTAACAGTGACCTCGCCGGCCTTGGTTGGGATACGCCAGGCGACCTTGCCATTGGCATCTGGCTTAGGCTCTACCAAAACCTCGCCCAACGGGATCTGCTGGATCCGGGCTCGGCGCACTTGCCAGCCCAAACCGTCTCGCTGCAACACCAAAGTGAGCGTCGCGCCGACGTCTGCGCCACCGAACACCACGCCGTAATGGCTGGCGTCGATATAGCGGCCCTCTGGAGCTTGATCGGGCCCATCTACGTGCTTGTATAGGCTGATGGCGCCCTGCGGTGTCACCCGTTCGTCGATTATCTTGCCAATGGCAGTATTGATGATGGCCCCGCCGAGTAGGCCATTAAGCGCATCCAGACCGCCCTGCTCCTTTGCACCAGCCATCTGCTGCTGCATGAGCACCTTGATGTCTTCGCGAAGACTGTCTCGCACGCGAGGCCAATCGACCAAGACATCTAGGGTCAGGGTATCGCCCTGCTGTAAGGCGGCCTGAAGCTTCTTGAGCATCAGGACTGGTGCATACCAGACGTATACGCCAGCACCACCAATGCCAGCCGCCACCAATGCGGCGATAAGCCACTTACGCATAAATTCCCCCATTCAAAAATGTGATTCGGACCATTAGTACGACTTGAGTCTCATAATTCGTACTAATTAGGCGATTTAAGATCAACGAGACAACTTAAATCGTACTAACAGTTCATACCTTTGCGCCGCGTTCGGATGAACATTCCGAATATGCGTGAGGCTGAACTTCGTAAGCGATTCGGCGCCCATTTGAAGGCGTGCAGGAAGGCGCGTGGCCTTAGTCAGGCCGAGCTTGGCAAACGCATCCGCCTAACTGCTGAAGGTGTTTCAAAGATTGAGCGCGGCCTGTCGTTTACGGGCATCGGAACTCTTTACCGTGTTGCTCAGGCACTTGGCATCGAGGTCTCGGACTTATTCTCTTGGGTACCACCCAAAGCACAAACACCGACTGAGCTGCGGCAACGCGAACTAGTAGCAAAGTTCAAAGCCATTCTTTCCTCTGAGCAGCCCGCAACGGTCGAAGATATAGCGGCAATTGTGCATGCAGCTTCCCGCACGGAAGCCTAATACTCCTCCGCCAGCATGACCGTCAGCACGCGTGTAGTGATGGCCGGATTCGCTGGGTCTTTAGATCCGTATCTCAACTGCTTGTCGTAATAGTCGATCTTCCAAAAGACCTTGTGACTGTCGAACTCGATAGCCCCGAAATCATGCTCATGATACGAGTCATTGTCGGTACTGAAGGCATCAAATGCCTGCACCAACTGCACCACCTTTGAGAGTTGGGTTTGGCCTAAGCTGCGCACGCCATTGGTAATAATGAAGCGACCGCCTAGCATGGTGCGGCGGAAGGCGTCATTCAGTTCACGAATCCTGTCAGTATTGCTCATGGTATAGGTCTCCATTTCGACCAGCCAAGCTGGTCGAGTGCTTCGATATCGATGGGTTGATTGGCGGGTAGACTTAAGCGCTAGCGCTCAAATAGCCGCACCAAGGCGCTTAGGCCCGCATGGTGGATCTCAAAGGCATCGAGAGGCGTCAGTCGCCGCGCCTGCCGGTTAAGTCCAGCCTCGATATGCCAGGCTGGTACGCGAACGGCCGCCAAGGTCGAGGCTTCAGGCTTGGGCAAGCTGGCCTCGAAGTGCGCCGCCCCCACTACCAGCCCCCCCTTCAAGGCCGCTGAGGCGCTGGCGATGCCATGGCGCTGCCAAAAGCCGTCCAAGCCAGGTCGCTTAAAGCCATGGATGGCGCAAAGCGCTAGCCTGGGCCTTTGGGCCGCTAACAGAGCCCGCCAAGCTGCAACAGCCTCCTGTCTGAGCTGCCGCGCCTGATAGCCGTCGTAGTATTGGCCCTCGGACCGCAGAACCCTGACATGCCGAGACCGAGCGCCTAGTGCTGGCCGATCTTCCGTCAGCCCAAACAGGTCATAGCAAGCCGCCAGCATGACCCGGCCGCCATTGGGCAAGCCTACAAACCGATGCCGGCTGCTGTAGTCAGCCAGCGCCGGCACGATCGGCAGATAGTCGCCGACGGTATCTAAAGGGGCTGGGAATATCTTACGGGCCAGCCCTACTAGCTTGCCGGCCTTAAGGGCTAGGCAGCACTGGTCGCCCATCTCGACATAATTAGGTGCCCCAGAGTCACACCCCACCGCTAGCACGGCGCCCTTAGACTGTCGCTCAAGGGCCTTCGAGACGTCCTTCAGGCCTGACCAAAAGCCTTCATGGCTGAGCGCCCTGCAGCGCTCTTGATGGGTCTGATGCCCAATGAAGCCCTTGGCTCTCAGGTACCCGCCGGGGAAGACAATGGCGTCTATAGGTGGCCAGTCATTGGCCCTGAGGGCCTGTATAACAGCCAGGGCAAACTCTGTCCTGAGCCGGTTCTGTCTAACGCGGATTGCCTTCTTGCCGAGTAAGCACACAGAGACAAGCCGCGCCGACCGAGTGGTCTGTCGGGTCATGGTAGTCCTCAATTGTCAGTTTGGATGTTGGTAAGGCCCCGGAGGGGCAATCGGCTCAAACAAGCCCGCCGGCAGGCTTATTCGGTCTAGAGAAGCGACACCAGCCGGCGTTGGCTGCGCTCGTCGCCGTCAATATAGGCCTGGGTCTGATCGATCGACCGATGACCCGCCAGAATCTGCACGTCCCTCAAACTGCCGCCTGACTTGGCGACCAGCCTGGCCGCCCGGGTGATGAAGGTGCGGCGGCCAGAGTGAGAGGAGCAGCCCTTAAAACCAATTTCTTGATAGAAGCGGTGAAACCAGTTGACCACGCTGGTGGCCCGCATGCCTTCATTCCTCTCAGACCGTATGACCCGGTCAGATGGCTCGCCGAAGCGGCCGGCCTGCTTCTTGAGCTTTAAAAGCATGGCCTTCAGGTCTGCATGCATGGGTATGACCCTGCCAGATCCCTTCTTAGCGATACGGTTCTCAAGGCCGATCTGAGACGCGATCTTGCCGTCTGCCGTGGAGACCATCTCCCAGGTTAAGCCCGCGATCTCCCCCGCCCTCAAGCCGGCTTTGGTTGATAGCAGCAGCATTACCTGATTGCGTAACCCGTACTTACCCTTCCCCGCCGCTCTCAAAGCGGTCTGTAGCTGACCTGGCGTCAGCACCTTGGCCTGTTTACCTGGCATTTGCCCCTCTTATAGTTAGAGATTCAACTAGAAATACTCGTATAAGTAGTATATAAAGACGCGGCCAAGTCGTCAATAGTTTAAATATACTAGTAATTTAGCATATTTCTGAGCCGAACGACCCAGCCCGGCTGGCCAAGCCCAAACCCCACGAATCACCCCTATAGGATGTAGAGAAAGGTACCCCTATGCCCATTACCCGACGTCGTTTCTTAACCGGCTCTAGCCTGGGCTTGGCCACCCCGGTAGCCGTACATGCCAACGCAGCTCCTTCAGGTCACAGACGAGTTAGCCAGGCTGAATTAGAGCTGACTGCCCATCGGCATGGTCTATGGCATCGCCGGCAGCCCGGTGGGGAAATCGCTGACTTGGGCGGCTGTGATTTGAGTGGCTTGTCGTTTGGTCGGTGGGAGCTCAGATACGCCAATTTCACCGGCGCCAATCTGCGGGGCATCAGAGCCACTGAGACGCGGTTCTTCCGATCGCATATGACCGGCTGCGACCTGTCTGGCGCCCTGCTACTCGACTGCGATCTGAGAGGCGTAGATCTCACACGGGCGCGCCTAGTGAAGGCCATGGTTTTAGAGACCGACTTTCAGAACCCCTATGGCGGCGGGCTCACTGAGGCGCGGCTCAATCATGCCGACTTGCGCCTGGTGCGGACCAATACTGCGATCCTAGGCGCTGACTTTAGCTATGCCGACTTGTGGCAGGCAGACTTACGGGGCGCGTATGGCGGTGCTCACTTTGAGGCCGCTGACCTAAGAGAGGCAGACCTTAGAGGTGCGCTGTTGGCCGAAAGCTCGTTTGAAGCAGCACGCTTTAGCGCCACCAATGTTCAGTCGGCCAATCTCTTTGAATGCGCGCTGACCGAAGAACAAAAGTCGGGTCTTTATATGAATGCCACAACGATCTTGGGACCGACCACTGAGTAGAGTTCGTCAGAAGTCTATCGAGCTATTTTTTTACACATAAATTCCGTACTTATGAGAATCACCCTCTCCGTCAAATTACAACCTAAACATTTGAAAAGATTCGGCCCGTTCCAGCCCGGTAGCCCTACCCACAAATTCACCAACAAATGCTCGATCCTTGGCAAAGTGACAAAAAGGCGTCCGCAAGGCTGACATACATGGTTAAGCGCCCCCAACAAGGTTCGTTAAGACATAGCAGTTAAATGGCTTTCTAATCATATTGCTGAATTCAAGCAGTTATGTTTTGGGGGACACTGTGGGTTCGCCGTCTCAACGCGATGCTCAACTTATCCGAATTTTAAATGACAGAATCCTCAAAAAGGATCCTGAGTGGGCATGTATCAATCGCGCGGAACGTACCGCCGCGCATGGGTTAATTCAGTACCCGGCCATGATGGTCCCCGCGATGCAACGCGATATTCTCGAGCTATTACTTTCCGTCTCGCCTGAATCCGCTTTAGTCCTCGATCCTTTCGTAGGCTCCGCAACAGCATTAAGTGAGACCCTCGCAATGGGTCTTAATTTCATCGGATTTGATATCAATCCGCTAGCGATATTAATCGCGAGAGTGAAATCAGAACCAAGACTTGCCGCAGAATTTAGTGATGCTGCTGACCAGCTAATCTCCTATCTCGAAGATGATTCTGGCCGGCACTATTCGGTTTATTTTTCCAATCAAGCCAAGTGGTTCCGAAAATCTAATTCAGTGGGGCTTTCGCGCATTCGACGCAGCATTGAGCGGATCGATAGCCTTCAATGCAGACGTTTTATGTGGGTTGCGTTAGCCGAAACCATTCGGCGCTGCAGTAACTCTAGAACGTCGACCTATAAACTCCACATTCGGTCCGAAGACGACGTAGAAAAGCTAGATGGCACAGCCATTCCAATCTTTAAATCCGTCCTAAAAGTGAATGTGAAGCGGATGAATGACGAGAAGCACCGCCTAGAGGAAGCCGGCATCTTGAAGCAAGGTAAGATGGATAATAAGGCGAAGGTTTGGCTTGGTGACATCTGCAACACTAAAAAAGTCAAAAGTAAAAAGATCCAAGCAGATATCGTATTGACTTCACCGCCTTATGGAGACAACCGCACAACAGTGCCATACGGCCAATTCTCCTACCTCGCGCTACGATGGATTCCCCTAACTGACATTGACGAAAACATTTCCACAGAGCTTTTGAACACAACCCACTCTCTCGATACCGCTAGTGTGGGGGGCAGTGCACGCGTCACAAAAGACGAAGTCTCCGAGCTTTCAAAAATGTCACCGTCATTTGCCAAAATGCACCAGAGGCTTTCTCAGTATGAAGGGGACGCCTCGAAAAGGTGGGCCTCATACTGCCGCGACCTGTCTCGATCCATTGAAAACGTCTCATCGACGGTGAAACAGAATGGCTATTTGGCCTGGACTATTGGGCAGCGCCGAATGCTTTCAATGAGTGCGCCGTTAGCGAACGTTCTGGAAGAAGTTCATGATCATTTTGGAAGTAGTGTAGTCACGGCTGTGAAGCGCAAAATACCTACAAAGCGGATGCCAACGCACAACTCCCATAGCGCATTGATGCAGACTGAGCATGTTTGCTTCTTCAGAAAAAGATAGCCCGATATGACTGACACACCTCATGAGCTGCCGACTCTCAAGATTGATCCAAGAGTAGTGCGACAACTTGGATCCGAGCTAATTACGGATCCAGAACAGGCGCTGCTTGAGCTAATCAAGAATGCGTACGACGCCGACGCGGAATTTTGTCGAGTGAAAATCGACACAAGTGCTAAATCTTTCTTTCGTAAAGGCTCTCGCGTACCCAACAGTTCCGAAGAAGCTGCAGCAGAGCAGCTTGACAATACGCTTCAGGTTTTGAATGGACGCATTACCATCGAGAACGATGGGCCACTGGTTCCAATTCAGACGATAATTGATAGATGGCTGCTAATCAGTGGTTCATACAAACGCCCCTCACCAGGTGAAGAAAAAGCGAAGACAGATAAGCATCGTACACCGCTCGGTGATAAAGGCATTGGTCGTCTTGGCACAATGAGGCTGGGAGACGTTGTGAGATTCATTTCACGACAATCAGACGACAGCACTATTGCTGAAGGTGTAGAGTTCCGATGGTCCGATTTTGAGACTTATCGCAGCTTGCAGAGCGTCCCCGTCGCCACTGTTAGTGACTTTATCGACAGAGACCTAACGACACGCGTTCAAATTGATGGTCTGTTCAATGCCGAACACTGGAAATCTTTAAAGTACAACGAGCTCCAAGCCCGCCTATCGAGACTGATTTCGCCGTTCACTAGCGAACACGCAATGGCCGTCGAGATAAAGCTCGACGAAGAGATTCTCGAACTACAGAGCCTACAACGCGATTTGGAGTTTTATGCCGCCTCCCGCTACACGTTCGCCTACTTTTTGCGCGACGGCCGGCATTATCTAAGCCTAAACGGGCTATTGTCTGGCGACTTTTTCGGGCGCCATTGGAAGCCTGAAATGGTAGAGGAGTTTTTCTCTTCCTTTAAATCCCATGATCCAAAGTTTGGCCTCATCCGGAATCCGGATAATAAATCTCGTTATGTATATTCATTTCACAGAGAAATTGATTGCGACGAAATTTATGGTTTTGATGCCACTCACACACCAGGCCCGTTTACAGGGGCGATCTATACATTGAACTTTAATGCACTTCAGTCCAACGAGACCCCAGAAGATGATGTGGCTCCTAAGGCCATACCTCCCACCGGTGCGTTGAAGGACTTCTATCAAAAGCTCGCAGGCATCTCCGTATACAGAGATGGTTTTGGAATCAGAATTGATCCAGACTGGATAGGAATTTCAGGGGGCACTACCAACAGTAAAAGCTTCTATAGCCTGCGTAAAATGAACACTATTGGCTACGTCGATATCTCGTCGCAATATAACGCGATACTTGTTGAAAAGTCCGACCGAGAAGGGTTCGTAGATACATCCGCGTGGCGAGCGTTTCTGTCGCTTTGTCAAAAAGTTCGCGACGAAATTAATCTCACGCACTCAACATTGCGGCGCGATTTCGACAAATACACTAAAGGAAAAACACCCGGCCCAGAGAAAGTTTTACCATCTACGGATGCCGCATTAGCCAAATTGAGAAAAGACGGCACACATGCAGACGCAATGGGTCAGCAGCTATCGGCGAATACTGCTTTGTTGTCGGCCGCGGTTAGCCTCACGACTTCGATTGGAGACTCGAACCCGAAAGTCCGAGAATTCAGCAAGCAAGCCACTGCGGCTATAGAACGCGCGAAAGCGCTATCCGCAACACCCCGGACTAGTGACGGCAATGATGCACTTGCCCTCGTTACCGACGAGCTCAATACGCTGAGGCGTCAAGTGCGGACTGCATACGATTTTATTGCGGCGGGACTTTCTGCCGAAACCCTTGCACATGAGGTGCATCCGGTACTTGAGCAAGCCATCAAGCGGCTAAGCGCGATCGAGCGGAAGATTTCAAATGGCAAGTCCGATGGCGCACTATCCGACGTTCAATCTGCTCGCGCATACCTTCGTATGATCGGAAAGCAGCTTTCTTTACTTAATCCAACCCTTAAGATTTACAGAGAAACCCGCGACACGATTAAACTCGGAGATTTCCTTAACGAATACAAAGATTTTTCCGAGAACAGACTTGCTGAAGAAGGAATTAAACTAGAGCTCCAACTTGATGCGCCCGGACGCATCAACCTTCCTCGCGGCCGCCTTATGCAAATCATTGATAATATCGTGCGGAATGCTGAATATTGGCTTGGGGTCCCGGCAGTAAAAAAACGAATTAAGCATCCGACAGTGACGATTCAGGTGCAGGGCAATCGCATCTCAATTTCTGACAATGGTCTGGGCGTTAAGCCGGAGATCGAAGATCGGATATTTGACATGTTTATAACCGACAAACCCGCTGAAATTGGCCGCGGTCTCGGACTCTTTATCACTCGTGAGATTTTGCTTCGTTATAACTGCGAAGTGGCCTTGGCCCCCCATCGGAACGCTTTGGGGCGCCGGCACCAATTCGATATCGATCTTTCTGCTGTGGCGAAGTGAAGATGACCGAACTCACATCCATCGTGAAGGCTTTAGGAGTCGAGAAGGTAATCTGGGTTGATGATATATTCTCCGACCTGAAGTTCGGAGATGACACTGACACGGTGGTTCTCGCAGAGGCCGTTCTGCAGGAAGGGCACTATGATAAACTCCGAGGCGTACCACAGGGGCGAAAACTCTCAATTGAAGCCCTATCCGATCGATTAGCTCAGAATGCAGAACTCAGAAGTGCAGCTCTCGAACTAGTAGGAAGTGGCGAAAGTGTTGTTTCTCAGGTCTGCGAAGCGCTGAAAGAAGTTATAAGCACTAGTAGCGGGAATAAATGGCTCTCACAGCTCGCATCGGCAGAGGCGGTTAAGAATACCCTCTTCTTGCTCGATCGAAATTATTGGCGTGAGAATATCAATGACGACCAAGCTGTTGATCTATTAAAAAAAACTGTTGGAGCTTTTCTTAAAGACGGAACCTCTAATTATTGCGTGGTGCTTACTCAAGAAGTCTCCGTTGATGACGAGACTGAAGAGCGAAAAAAGCTCCTGCAGCAATTACTGGGTGCCGACTTAAATCACAAAGATCACATTCGATTTTCTGTTATCTCAAAGAGCGGCCTTGGGACTCAAGCTAAGGCAGCACTCTCAAAAAGTATAAGCGAGAAACTTGCCGGCGTCGTTTTGTACGCTCTTTTGGAGAAAATTGAAGAATCCCTTGCGACGAGCACACGAGCACTTCGCGGTTTGTTTGGTGCAGAGTTTGATGACGTTAGAAAAGCGATTCTCTACAATTCTTATACAGAGGGCGTCTCGGAGATTGACGTGCTATTGCGTGTACTTCAGCAACAACATCGCCTTGAACTGTCAAAAATTCTTCAAAATCCAGATGACGCCGCACTCAAGCAACTATTGGCGAGGTTTCGGACGTTCCAGGTGGACGGCCTGGAACTTAAGAACAAACACAAAGTTTCGGGCGAGCTGTCTAAGGTATGTCGGGCCGAAATTATTACTGAAGGGCCGCTTGTAAATCAGCTCACTTTACCTGTGGTTCCTGGGGACGTCTTTTCGTCATGGAGCCCCGACGAAAATCAGAGCACTCTGAGCAGTGATCTTGAGGACAACAAGTCTTACATGATGCTTGCAGGCCAACTCTGCGATATAATTCCACGTGGACACAAGATCGCAGCGGTAAATTCCGCCTTCCTGCTCCAATTCACAGCAAAATCAGCCGAAACACACGCCGTTTACGAAGCGACATTGTCGGCTGATTTAAGAAAACAGCTCAGCAATGGCAGAATTAATTGGGTAGTTGCTGGAGACTTTTATCTTCACTTCGACTTCCGTCAAGTAATGTCTGCAAATGTGTCGGCCCTGCAGCTTTGCGCATTTAATAGCGCGGGTACAGCAACGTTACGGGAAGACGAGGAAAATGAAGTTTGGGCTCTTACATCGATAGCCCGTGAAAAGTCGAAGGCCCTTGACCGCTTAAAGGCCGGCTTAAGTCCAACGTTACAGCAATATGCACTGGATTTTTCGGCGTTCGATACAGATCGAACCCTTAAAGTTTCGGGTAGTACGGGCAAGCAGCAATTCTGGTACCCGGTCCGCCGCGTATGTCGAGTCCGCGATATTGAAGCAAATGAAGTTTTGGGTGGATTGGAACGGTACTGGCGCCGCGCACCGAAACCACACTACTTTGCTTCCGATTCTTAAGTCTGCCGGCAAGGCTGGTTATTAATCGCTTTGTTCGGTTCTTGGCATATCTGCCGACAACTTAGTAGGAAAAGACGATTGCCTATCAAGTGCATCGTAGGCTGCTCAGTAGATTTGTCTTCTTCGGCCTCCGCGGAGGGGGTATTAGGCATCGTGTTTATAGACGGCTAGAAAAGTACAAGCATTTATATCTCTGGCCAGGTCAACTCTGAGTCTACCGCCTCAAGCGGAGTATAAACTGGCTTCTCATTTTTATCGACTAACGGGCTAAATGTCCCGGGACTTCTTGCGTACAAGCCAACGAATAAAGAAATCGTAGAATTCTTGATATCCAATGAACAATTGGACATCTCAATCCCTTCGTTAGTGCGACGATAAGTCGATTCACTATTGTTTGGCCAATGCACCTTAAATCCGTTCATCAACCTGTCACTATCAACCAATATCTCCATGATACCCTTAAAGGGCAGATCATACGCGATGCCTTGCCCGGCACGCTCCCCCCAAAATCGACGAGCCTCACGCTCTAAGCCGAAGAAGGTACCAACGAAAACCTTCGCTCTAGTAATTATCGCATCAAGCTCAGAGAACGTAATCTTAAACGCGCCGATTCCATGAGCCGCTCGACAACGGAACCCATCATCAGAAAATATGAAATCCGAATGACTAATAGCATTTCGCAGATCAGATCGATAGAACTCGTCAAACATTCCGCCAACATCTAGTTTGGCTTCGCCACTTAGTTTCCTAATAATTTCAATTTTTTGCCTAGGAAAAATACCGTTCTTACGAAAGCTCTTTTTTTGCTTCTCCGTAAGAAAATCGAAAAATGGGTTCGGGCTATATCCATACCCCAACTTAAAACGGAGCAGGTTTAATATAACCTCGTAGGTCGCATCCATCTCCAATATATGAGTATATAAAATGAGCCCAAGGCGCCACTGAGTGAGTTCCCCGTCCGAAAACTTATCTGGAGGAAAGTCACCTTGGATTATGGAATATAAATCATTAACTACGGCGCGTGATTCAATGTACGGGTCCCACCCTTTGTCCTCCATGCCAACAATTCTTAGCAGCGAAGCAAAGTACTTTATTATGTCCGGCTCCACTGAATCTTCTGGAAAGAAGAGCGGGGCTAAGATTTTTATATATCGCGATCGAATTTCCTCATTAATATCATCCGGACTGGGCTTCGCTTCCATCTAACCCTCTCAAAAAATGCCGACCTTACCTCGCCTCGACATAAAGACTGGGTTCAATCACTCTCCACACGTCGTCATACTGGGGGCTGGCGCCAGCCGGGCATGCTGTCCTACCGGCGATGCGAATGGTCTGAAGCTTCCGGTAATGAACGACCTGATCCGCATTCTGAACCTGGATACTACAGTATCCAAGCACGGCCTCAGTAAAGAGGGGAACTTCGAATCTATATATAGCCAAGCATTTCGAGAGAAAAACACCAACCTACTCGCAGAACTCGACATGGCGGTCAGCGATTACTTTAAAAAGATTACCATCCCAAATACACCGACTATATACGACTACCTAATCTTGAGCCTTCGAGAGAAAGATTTAATTGTAACCTTCAATTGGGATCCTTTATTACCTCAAGCCTTTAAGCGATGGCGTCATCTACGCCACCTCCCCAAAATGGTATTCTTGCATGGAAATATTGACATTGGCGTCGATAGGCAAAAGAAAGTCGTCCGCTTCCTCTCGGATGGTCCGCATGCTGGAGTGAACTTAGAGTCTTCCAGATTACTCTTTCCAGTAGATCAGAAGGACTACAACGCTGATTTATTTATTAAGGACCAATGGAATGTCGCAACCGATTATCTGAGACATGCCTATCTAGTAACAATCTTCGGATATAGCGCCCCCGCCACTGATGTTGAAGCTAAAGCCTTACTTTTAGATGCATGGAATAGTAACTCCACTAGAGAACTGGCAGAGATTGAAATAATCGATATTCGGGATGGCGATGAAGTTAAGGCATCTTGGTCAGATTTCATTGTTCGAAATCATGGATCTGCCTGGGATGATATTTCACACAGCCAGTTAATTCGCCATCCACGCAGATCTTGTGAAGCCTTTGCCTTCGCTACGTTACAACAAGATCCTTGGCACGAGGATCCATTTTCATTTGGTCCATCATTGGAAGCCCTCGAAAAGTGGATAGAGCCACTAATTTTTGAGGAAAACTCAGGTAAGCTCACCGGACATCCGCATCACACCAAGTAGTGATTCTCAATACCTCAGCAGATTGTCTTATCGAGCTTCGCGGAATCGAAATTGTTACAGTGGGGCGTCCCCCCAATACCCGCCAGTAGATTTTCCCCGATGCCCATCCGGGGAGGCGTAACATGGCCTTAGTAGAAAAGCCTTCTTTGATATCGGTTAGTAGAAATGATGTAAATTCTACTGTCCGAGAGCCTGCTTAAATTTAGCTTGAGTGCCGGAAGGGTAGAGACTCCCGCCGAAGCGCCCTCGTTTTCCTGATACCCTCAATCAGTCGATTTGCTTCTGAGCTAAGTTGACTGCCCTCTAACGTTTCAATCAGGCGCCCTGGAAGATTTGTATTGTACCAATTCGTCTTTTGCTCTCGATGTGCCGCAGCCACGCCCGTTCCATCCGTCGTCATGCCGAGCGATGTGTGGTCATGTAGTCGAAGCCTCCTCATCGGGTTCAGCAACGAGTTCGGAAGTCCGGAATTTCTTTAGCTCCTCCGAGTACGAGTTCCGGTCGAAAATGAATAGCAGCTCCGAGGGCCGTACTTCCTTGCCATTGATATAGATGCGGCCCTCTTCTTGATCGTAGGTAATCGAGGTTGATACATCCAAGACTTCGTTGAAGGACGCTAGCTCAAGGCGCTGTTCAATGAGATCGAAGCGTAGCTTCGTCAGTGTCAGATCGATATGAAACTTGTTGAAGGCATGCCAGAGAAGGCTAATAACGCTTTCGAAAATCGACACGAAAATCCGGATATCCGTTTGCGACGGCATGTCCTGGCTGTCGTGCTGCCCATGCCCGGCGATGCTGGTGCGGTTGCGAATTTCGGCAAGCGCACCGACGATCCCTGAAAGATTGCCGGCGATTCCCTCATTATCGAAGCCACAGGACGATAACGCCTGCTTGACCAGTCTAGGTAGCTTCAGATCGTCATAGGGAAGGCCGCGCTCAGAGAGGATGTGTTTGCAAATGATCTCGATCACGCATTTGCAATAGTCGATCGCTTCTGGTTCAAGGGTCTGCAGCGCCCTCTCCGCTTTGTCAATCGTGGCGGCCAACCGCGTTAGCCCGAAGACTTTCTGAAAATCGTGCGCATGTTCCAGAGGCGATATGATCACACCGCGTCATCCCCCGCCTTCGGCGCTAAAAAGAGCCTGCACCTCAAGCATGGCCGTCCCAACCGACATCTCGGTCAGCCCCAGCTTTTCGATCTTCGGACACCATTCGGGGTCACTCGCGATGTATTGGAGGATCTGTGCGGCGTCGGGTTCGATACCGAGCATATTCAGGTGCTCTATGGCATAATCGATCGTGGCCAGCGTCTCCCATTCCTCATTCTTTTTATAACGGAGATGCTCGGCTACCCAATGCGATGGCGCGGCGTAATGATAAGTGGCGATCCATTCCCCCGCATCGCCAATATCAGCCCCCGGCACATGGCCGAAGCCGAAACGGCCGCGCGCCTCGCGCAGCCAGTTCTTCTGCTTGGCGATGGCGATGCCGCCAGAATATTTCATGGTAGGGTTGTACGGGCCGGCCGCCTTCTTGAGATAGGCCATTTCGCCCACATGCTCGCCCATCTTGCGGCGGGCAAAATAGACAGCCTTTTGAAGACGGAAGTTGCCAATCGGCTCCCCCCCTGCCTCAAAGAATGTTTGCACGATAGCCGCGACCAGAACGGCCTCTTGGAACTTTGTATCAACACTCCGCACAAGACCCGTCGCTGCGCGGGTTTTTGTCTCCGATTTGGAAGGGGTAACGGCGCTTTTGACTCTCGTCGTTTCGGGGCTATTGCCGCTTGCCGGCTTGGGCGCGGTAATAGCGGGCGCGTCCCCGGCAAGGTTGGCAGATTCAGCCGTACCACCACCATCGGGGTCCGTCTCAGTCAGGGCATGGACGAGCGAGGCCATCAGCTCGGCATTTACCCGTTCGCCTTCACGCACCTGCTGTTCCAGTCGGTCGCACAGCGCCATGAGTTCATCGACCTGGGCGACGATGCGTTGTTGCTCGGCAAGGAGTGGGAGCGAGATCGGAGCAGCCTTGATGTGACTGCGCGTAATGTTACGCATGGAGTCGCTGGTGCCGGTGGCGACCTTTGCAAAATAGGCGCGCACAGGAGATGCATGAAATGCGAGGAGGAAATAGTCTGGATCGACGGCGTCTGAAAGAGCTAGCCGGACGATCTTGTCTGACAGCATGAGGCACGGATAGTCCTCCGGCACTTTGACTCCGCGTCCTACGAGTTCCGCAGTATTCGCGCGCGAGACCAGGATATCACCCGCACGAAGAGCGTGCTGAGGCCGTGGTTCCATATCGCTCGGGAGCCGTTTGTTCTCCTCCGGCTTGAAGACACCCCAAGTTACGGCACTGACCTTAAGCACACCCCATTCATCACTGGCCGCTGGAACGTTATCGCAGAGTGGGCTCCACCCGGAGTTTGATGACACGAGAACGTCGTCGACGGTGCCTTGCGCAAATTTGGCTCGCTCTGATGATGTACTAAAGGCCCCCACAACCGCCAAATCGATGACCACTTCCCGCAACGCCTTGATCGACTCTTGATCGTCGAACAGTTCGTCGAACTGCGCGGCTAGGCGGGACCAGCGCTCGGTAGCTTCTTGCGGCGTTTTGGTTTGGGTCAGATGATGCAGGGCAGACGCGGCGGCCGTGCGTTTCAGCCCATTCTCCTTCGCCTGTTGAGCTTCCAACTCGTCACACAGCTCCATCAGTTCATCGACTTTGGCGACAATCCGCTTCTGTTCGGCAAGGGGCGGGATGGGAATGGGAGCTGCGAAGAACTTGCCATCGTTGATTGCCGGATAGGCGACGCCCATCATCTGGCCTTCAACATACGTAACGAATTCAGGTGAACGGAGGTAATAGAAGACATACTCAGAGATTATGCCGCCGAGCGGATGCACTATCGCAAAAGCGGTGCTCGCAATTGCTTCAAGTGGAAACTCGCGATCTACAACGGCGATGTTTTTAAGATACGGACGGACCGTTGAATAGATAACGGTACCGCGTGCAATAAGCTTCCGTGCCCGTGATGGCGCATTTTCCGGCTGAACCAGTTCCAGCTCTGAGCTGATCTGACCCTTAAGGTTGTCGATTCCACCAACATCAATGTAATAGAACGGCTTGTCGGGGACTTTCTGCCCCCAATCACGGCTCATTCTGCCAATTGTAGTCCAGGCCCAATTATTCGGAGTCTGATAAATCGGATCGGCGCCTTTGTATTTGGTGATGCGTTTCTTAATCGCAGAATCTGCATCGTTTCCGATCTTTTCAAGAACAGCTTCCGCATGGCCGTCGGAGGCATTCTGTGGCACCAGCCTTCCCCGCACCGCCAATCGCAGCACCAATTCGCGCAGCTTCTGGACCCCTCCAGGGGCACTGACAAGAGGTGCAAACTCTCGGAGAAGTGTGTTCACGTGCATCAGGCCGCCGTCGATTTAGTGAGCGCCTCGGCTATCGCAGCCTTCAATTGTTCCTGCGTGGCACTGAGTTGCTTCCGGTTCTCCTGCCAATCAGCGAGGAGCTTCGCCGGGTCCTTGTGACTCTCTTCCTTGCGGTGCGGATTGGAGATGTCGAGATTGTAGCCATTGCCCTTGATCGCTTCGGCGGTCACCTTCCAGGCGCGATCATTTTCCTTGCGGCCGGCACGTGCCTTGATGTCGCCCCACCATACCTTCTCGCTGTTACCACCTCTGAATTCCTCGATACGCAAGGGTTTCGTTTTGGAATAGCTTTTGTAGCCCTCCGGATAAGGATGTTCATAAAACCAGACCTCCGAGGTCGGATTCAGTACGTTGCCCTTTCCGTCCTTGCGGCATTTTTCGAAGAACAAGAGGTTCGTCTTAATACCGGTATAGGGATTGAAGACACCATTCGGCAGACGAATGATCGTGTGCAGGTTGCACTCCGTCATCAGCTTCTCTTTGATGCGCGTCTTGATGCCTTCGCCAAAGAGGGTGCCGTCCGGCAAGACGACGGCTGCACGGCCGCCATCTTTAAGAAGCTCAATAATCAGCACCAGAAAAAGGTCGGCTGTTTCGCGTGTCTGAAATGCCTGCGGCACGTTCTTTTCGATGCCGTCTTCTTCCATGCCACCGAAGGGCGGGTTAGTGACGATGACATCGATTTTGCCCCGCCATTTATGATCTTTGAGGGGCGTGGCGAGTGCATTGTCGTGCAGAATATTGGTTGGCGCTTCGATGCCGTGCAGCATCATGTTGGTGATACAAAGTAGATGCGGGAGTGCCTTTTTTTCCACGCCGATAATTGTGTTCTGAACGGTCTCCGCATCTTTGACAGATTGCACGTACCGGTCTGATTTGTGGTCCATGACATGCGCCAGGAAACCACCTGTGCCACAGGCCGGGTCGAGAACCAGTTCGTTCAGCTGCGGGTCGAGCATGTCGACCATGAATTGGGTGACGGCACGCGGTGTGTAGAACTCGCCGGCATTGCCTGCGCTTTGCAGGTCCTTCAGAACTTGCTCGTAGACATCGCCAAAGGCGTGCTTGTCGCCGGTGTTGTTGAAATTGATCTCGTTGATCTTATTGACCACCTGTCGGATCAACGTGCCATTCTTCATGTAGTTATAGGCATCTTCGAACGCGGTGCGCACGACGCGCGCGCGGTCACGTTCCGGCCCTTCGAGTGACAGGTTCTTCAGCTTCGGAAAGAGCTGGTTGTTTATGAAATCTAGCAACGCATCACCAGTGATGCCCTCGGGATTGGTGGCCCAGGCAGACCACCGCAGATGATCTGGGATAGGGGACTTGTAGTCCTTGCTGAGGAGCATCGACGACTCTTCCTGATCATCCAGAATTTTCAGGAAAAACATCCAGACCAATTGCCCAATGCGCTGAGCATCGCCATCGACGCCCGCGTCCTTGCGCATGACATCCTGAATAGATTTGATTACTCCCGATACATTCGACACGCTTTACGCTCCCTCGCGATATAGTTCGCTCTGCAGCCCTCGGACAGCAGCCTCATAAGCCGATCTGCCGCCAAAGACGCCCTTCACGATCTCAACCGGGGTCCCGATCTCATCGAATGGCTTGAGCTGTAGAACTTTGGCATTTTCCAGCGGGCCGAAATCTTCGTCCGCGTATTTGTCGAGAAGCGCTTCCAGCACGGTCCGCGCTTTGCCCTCGAATTTCGCGAAGTAGTTGCGTTTCTTAACCTGTTCTGCCCGCTCTTTGCGGGTCAGCGGCGGCTGGCCATATGCAACATGGCAGAGCAAGTCGAAAGCACTGAAGGCGTCGCCGTTCTTGACCTCGTCGCGCAGCCCATCCAGGGAGACACCCAGCGCCTCCAGCTCTTCGATGATTGCTTGCTTCTTCTCCGCTTCCCCCCAACGCCGGAGAAATTCGTCCAGCGTCTTGTAATCCTTTTGGAGCGTCTTTTTCGTGTAGGAACGCAGTGACTCCGTGATCAGTTTTCCGTCCGGACCAAGATATTGAACCCGCTTTGAAAGAACATGGACTTCCACACCATCGACATAGAATTTTCGCGGCCGGTCTTCTCCGCCGAACGGATCGCCACGAATACCGCCGTCGATTTCACGTTGTTCTTCCTCGCCGAATCCTCGCAAAGATGTAGTGGTCGTATAATCGCTCTCTTCCGGTGGGACTGGCGGGTCGTCGGTGCTTGGTTCATAAATATGAACCGGATCGCCATCGAAGTCAGGATCAGCGAACAACTCTGTGGCTCGCTTGAAATCCATAATGGTAAAATACTGCTTGCCGTGCTCCTCGTCGATACGCGTGCCGCGCCCGATGATCTGCTTGAATTCGGTCATGGACTGAATCCGCTGGTCCAGCACGATCAACTTGCACGTTTTCGCATCAACCCCGGTTGATAGAAGCTTCGATGTGGTAGCGATGACTGGATAGCGCGCTTTCGGATCGATGAAATTGTCTAGCTCCGCCTTGCCTAGCGGATCGTCGCCGGTGATCCGCATAACGTATCGGTGGTTCTCGGCCACAAGATCGGGGTTCGCGTTGGCGAGTGCCTGGCGCATACGTTCAGCATGCTCAGTGTCCTCGCAGAAAACGATGGTCTTATCGAAGCGGTTGGTGGCTTTCAAAAATTCCGTGATCTTCGAAGCAACCAACTTGGTGCGCTCATTAAGAACCAGAGTCCGGTCGAAGTCCCTCTGGTTGTAAATGCGGTCTTCAACTTCGTTACCATAGCGGTCGCGCGTTCCCGCCTCCGGTCGATAGCCCGTCAGATCCTTGTCTAGGTCATAACGGATTACCTTATAGGGAGCCAGAAAGCCGTCTTCAATACCTTGGCGCAACGAGTAGGTGTAAACTGGCGCGCCGAAATAGTCGATATTGGACACATCCTTCGTTTCTTTTGGCGTGGCCGTCATGCCGATTTGTGTTGCGCTTGAAAAATACTCGAGGATTTCGCGCCAAGCAGAATCGGCCGCTGCACTGCCGCGATGGCACTCGTCAATGATCACCAGATCGAAGAAATCACGCGAAAACTGCTTGTAGATGTTCGCGGCTTCATCTGTTCCGGTGACAGCCTGATAGAGTGAAAGATATATTTCGTAGGACTTATCTGCTTGCCGATTTGTGATCTTCGTCATCGCGCCGGCAAACGGTTTAAAGTCGTTTGTTTTTGTCTGATCGACGAGAATATTACGATCTGCGAGGAACAGAATCCGCTTCTTTCCGCCCGCCTTCCATAGCCGCCAGATGATTTGGAACGCCGTATATGTCTTTCCAGTCCCGGTCGCCATGACGAGGAGAAGCCGGTCACGCTGTTTGGCAATTTCCTCGATTACACGATTGACCGCGAGAGTCTGATAGTAGCGCGGCACCTTGCCTGAACCATCATCGAAATAGTCTTGATTTACGATGACGTTCTCAGAAGAAGTGAGCCCCTTCCAAGCCACATATCGCAGCCAAAGCTCTTCTGGCGAAGGCATTTCACTCACGGCGATTTCTCGCTCGATGTTGCCGTCGGAGGCCGACTTGTCGTGGAAAAGAACACGCTTTCCGTTCGTCGAGAAGGCGAAGGGAACATCGATCATGCTGGCGTATTCGAGCGCTTGCTGTATGCCGGCCCCAACCGAGTGGGATGCATCTTTGACTTCGACGACTGCAATCGGGATGTTGGGCTTGTGGTAGAGGATATAGTCGGCCCGCTTCTGCCTACCGCGCGAAGTCAGTTTGCCGCGAACAATTATGCGACTCGCCGTTATGCTTACTTCTTCGCGTATTTGGGTGTGCAGATTCCATCCGGCGGCAATAAGCGCAGGCGTAATGAACTTACTGCAAACATCGCGTTCACTAAGCCCTTCCAATCCCGCTGCCTTTCCACCTTTGCCATCTGCCCTGAGCGCTCATACTCCACCACCGAAACGACCACAACACCGCGACTATGCTTTTGATGTGCATCGGCTCGGCCCACGCAAAGTCGATCATTACCCCGATGCGTTCTTCACTTCGCGTTGAGGCATCGTTTTAATGGCAGGAATCCGCCCATCCCAACCTGAGCCATTTAGAACAAAATAGCTCTTTTTGGCAATCTATAAGATGCATTCCCGGAAGATATCTGCCTGTTAAACGTGTGGGAGATGCGAGCTCCTGAGCATGCGAATCATCGCAAGGCGGACCCCGACTGCGGCCTTGCGAGCATGGCGTTCGAAGTCGAGAGCAAGCCTGCGATTGCCCCGTTCGATTTGCCAACTTCGCATGTCACGCCGCACCAGCGCCGCCCGGTTGCGAGTCGGACTGTCGTCACGGTCCGGCCAAAGCCGTGCCTTCGCCTATGTTGCATGCATCTAGCCCCATGCAGCAGCACGCGGAACTCGTGATGCCATGTCATCTGGGGCGTGTCCGCCACGTTGCCGCCCATCTGACCAAACTCGGAGAGATTGACGCCGAAGGTTCTTTCGACGAATCGGCCTCCCATGCCGATCAAGTCGGAAACCCAGTGCGCGAGGTTCGGCCGCTCAAGGAAGCGCGACAGGCATTTTTGGATCGGCGGAATTCTAAATAGTCCTATGGATAACTGGATATTCGGCATTCAGACAATGCACAAACCCACTCAGTACATTCACACTCAGTTGATAAATCAGCATTCGCTCCGGAGGATAGCTTAACCCCAGCGAATAGATTTTCCCTGAACCGTCCTAGCGGCGCTTCCGCGCATGTCCCGGGGCGTTCTTGTTGATATATGTGGCCAGCCCACGTCCAGCCTGCGCCAACCGACTCATGGCCGCGATTGCCTGCGCCCCTGCGCTGGCCAGCGTATAGGTGTAGATCCAACCATCCTTGAACTTGATATCGATACCACCGTCGAACACTTCGAAGGCAAGTACGCCAGAATTGCCACCCAAATTCGCGTATGCCTGCATGATTTCACCTTAGTTTTCGCCCATGCGCCTTAAACCGTCCAAGAGAACGGCCGTCGCGATACAGTCATCCTCGTTGTATTCGAGTATTCGCCGCCGGATATCTTGGTCGCCAGAGTTGATGTAGCGGTCGTACCACTCGATCGAGGCAGCCCCCGATGGGTCCGTGTCACGCCATTTGAAGCCGAGATACTTAGCCAGCGTCTTGATCGAATGATCGTTCGTCGGCCACTCCGTGCAATTGCGAACGATGTCGAGAAGATCGATCCAGGCTTCGTCACCAAACAGCGCGTTGACCTCGTCAATTGAGATGACATCGGGGTACATCTCTGCCAGCCGGCGATACTGGGTTCTCTCGTACTTACTGTAGTAGTACACGGCCGCCGGCATGCTGCGCCGTAGGTAGGCAATAGCATTAGAGAATGCGGCCTTCTCGGCCTCCTGGTCTGGCCGGTCTGCAAAGAACGGGTAGAATTCGAACTTTCCACCGTACATACGCTCGACGAAGCCATGCAAGTAGACGACATCTCGCATGGGGTCGACCTCGATATCAAAGAATACCTCGCGAGCTAGCGCAGGCAGAACGATCGGCTGTTTGATAAAGGGCCGAGCATCCTTGTCGACGAGCAGCTGGGCCCGGGCTTGAAAGGCTTTTAACCTGTCAGGGCCAATCCCCTTGAAGATTGTCTTGTTGCCGGTGATATAGTGACTGGTATCGACGCCTGCGAAGTCTTCTAGCGTCGCGATCTCTGGCGCCAGTACATCGCGCAAAGCACGACCCAACATGGGCACGAGGCTTAAATCAGACGCAGCGTCGATCTTTCTACGGCACGCCGTTTGCCAATGACAAAGCTTGCATTTCGATGACAGTGCCGGCGGTGGCTCTTGGCCGGCGGCCAGGTCTCGGGCGAAACCCGCGGCAGCTTCTCTATAGATTTCCGAGACTGACGGGCTCTTGGGGCCTAGCTTTTGATCAAGATCATAGTCGACGCGTTCGTCGCGGCCGTCCCAAATATATGGGGGTTCGCTCGACAGCACCCCCATGTCGCGTAGGATAGCCGCGTAATGCGCAAGCTGAACCCCGTATGTCTTCTTGAGACGACCCTCGCCGCTCTCGGCCTCTTCCAGGCCATTGCCAGATTTTATGTCACCGGGTTTGTAACCGCTCCGCGTGAACTCGAGTAAATCTGGTTCGCCAACTTTGCCTGCAGACTCGATACGGCCGCCGTATATCAGCGGCACTTCTTGCGCCATGGCCTCGATTGTCGCGGCAAGTCTCTGGTCGGCCGGTAAATCGCGGACATTGGTAAATGGGCGATCGAGACCAGCAACTAATTCTGCTTCGTGAACATTGCCTGCCTCCCACAACATTTTCACGAATGGCGAAACATCATCCCGGTCCGCTGGATTCCAGGACCGGTCGGCAAAGGCCCGCGTAGGGCATTCCAGATAGTTATAAAGATCACTTGCCGAGATCATTGCCCAAAACCCCACCCCCAGGGTCGCGTATACAGGCTATGCTGTTCGCCTTCACGAGATGATAAATGCCGGGTTCGCGAGCAGGTTATCCCGGATATAGGTGCGATTGCGTAACCATACCCACCAACCCGTGGCGCCCATCCCTGCCGACGCAGGTCAGTTGTAGCATGTCAGGGCATTCGCTGGCTTAAAAATAGCGAGACACATACAATCGCAACCAATCCACACCTCATTAAAACTGGGCAGACTTTCATTGAGTAGATTTTCCAATTTAGATGCTGGCTAGTAGATTGCGCAGCTCCCCCTCCTCCGCAGCCTGCCGAAAGCCCGCAATTGACCTTCAGCTACCTCAAACGAGGCACCCATAACTGTCTCCCGACATAGCGAAACGCGTTCAGCGCCTCAGGAATGGGTAGACAGATTGAGTGAGGGTTTTCGCGGTACAAAGTCAAAAATTTAATATAGTAGCCGGGTCTATCAACCATCATGCGAGCTAACTGCGCCCAACCGCTGGGTTTTAAGTTTCCCACCAGTGCTCGCCGGGCGGCATTTACCGCAATATCCGCTAATTCGAGTCCAGGTTCTGCATTCGCGCTAAACCGAAATGACTCATTCATGACCATCTTAGTATCGGTCGTAGTCGTGTTGGGATCCGCTCCCAGAAACTCTATCTGAAACGCGTCGGGCGCCGCATCGAAACGGTAGAAATGCGTATAGTCCCCGCCTTCAATTAGAGGAAACGGATTCTTCTTAGATTTTTCGGCCAGCGCCGCTACAACCAAGCCTCTCCACCAAGATTCTGACTTTGTAATTGTGAAATCTTTGGCATCAATACACCAATGAAAATGCTGCAGTTCTTTTGGGCTTCTTTGCGAGTAATACCCCGTGGATTGAACAAGGGTTTCGTAGATCAATTCAAATATCATCACGGTCTGAACATATAGCGGCAATGACATCTGCTCTAGTTGAGCGCGCCGATCCACTAAATCTCGAACCAGCTCTGGCGGATGCCGCTCCGTGAGGCCTTCTGTAAGTTTATTCATCTGGAGTTTTCGATGGTACTCAATCTCAGTATCCGTATGTTCTCCAAGATTTATCGCAACCGCCTCAAATAATGCTCCGTTTTTAAATAGAATATCTAGAACTTTGGCGACTTGAAATTCATCCAACATACTCCCCTTAACTTCCATTTTCCGTTTAGGAAAATGGGCTCGCAACCGGGCGTATTTCGCCAATATTCTATCGAATGAGAATTCTGGAATAATGAGTGCGCCTACTAGGGAGATGGCGCTCTTAAAAGGCGCAGTCTGAAAGGCCCCTGATTCATCAATAAATATGTGCATACACAGTGCCAGCGTTCGCCGCGTTATTGGCAAGCGGTATCACTTTCCTCGGCCTCGCTCCGATCCAAGACGACTCAACTTCGTGTTGATAAAATCTAGATCTTCTGAAGAAAGAGGGGTGTAAACGGCGCCCTCTCCGTCGGGCCTCGTACGTATCTCACCGTACTGCTCTAGGGCAGCGCGTATGGCTTCGGTGTAGGTAGCGTTCTTTGCAGCAAATGCCGCTAGCGCGTTAACCTTCGGACCAGTCCCATTCCAATCCAACCGTGGGGCCGATATTTGACCGATTTCACCCTCCCCCGCGAACCACCACAAACATGGGAAGAACCCATGGCGTACCAAAACCCCTGGCGTAGGCTCAAATCTAGTTCGCTGATACATGGCGAAGTGTGCAACCCGCGGGGAGCCATATGCATAATTTATCTCACCGATCGGATCACTTGGACACGTTAATTGATCCCAGCTCATATAGCCAAAACCAGTCAGCGCGATTTTATCATTGGGCGCACGGCACTCCATACGCATGTATGAAAGCTGGAGTTTTTCGTCCTTAGATGCCTGAATCAAACGGCCAAAGAAGTTGGGAGCACGCCCTGCTGATACAAAGATATCACTGCCATTATTGCTTTCTGCGAATTCAAAAAACGACTCAGCGCCCTGCCCCCATTCCGGGCAAAACGAGATAAACTCGATAAACTCTTTCTTGACTGCTTCATATCGCAGGCGATGAGATACTGAGGCGGACAGAATCACTTCATAGCGGTTTGCTTCCGTAGTATCCGCTAGTGTCGTCACTCCACAGAGCATCTCTCGGAGTCTATTAGAATCCAAAACAGCTCCAATCTGCTCCTTCCCGATACTCACCAACTCTGTAATTTCATATGACTTAAAGATGTTTTCGCACTTCTCTGGCGTCGCCCAGGTGAGTACGTGATGTTCTTCGTTGTCCAACGCCGCATGACCTTTTGTTAGCCATCGCACCGCGGCTTCTTCGGGCTCCCATCCCGGCCATAAACCGGGTTGACATTGGTGTATCTGAGTGACGTCTGATAAATCCTCAAGGCTTTCATCATTCAATCGCCAAACTGAAACAATTGTTTTGAACCCTTCACCCTCGGCGCCGGTTTGCCTCAAGCACAAAGCAGCCGCCCTAAATTCTCTGAGCTTTCTGCCGTTGGCACGCATAGCGTTGATATGCGCGGCTTGATCGTCTGCGCTGGAGTAGGACAGAATTCGAGAGGTTGGCGAGAACTTTCGTTCAAACGACACTTGGATTGGCTGCACCTCGTGCAACTCAATCAATCCCTCGGGGGTATGCTCGACTTCAAAGCCTTGTACCTTGCAACTCACTTCGCTCACAAAGAATGAGAAAGCTTCACGCAGTTCATGCCATGCCTCAGACACAACAATGCAGCGAATCTCTGCAGGTGAAACGTTCTCCGTCTTTTGTAGCAAAACGATATATTTTGATAGCTCATGTAAAGTTTGACGGGCGACAGCGTCGGACCGCTTCACCTCGATCACAACAATATTGTGAAACCTATCTCTAGCCAGAATATCCAGACGGCCGCCCGCGCCATCCTTTGACTTTAAAGAGGCTTCTTTTTCGATTCTTACCAGCCCGTCCTCAATGAGTGAAAGGTTGTCGCCCAAGTAGTCACAGAGCTCGGCCTCATCCTTGAACATTTTCCCCCCTAAATAGTACGAGCATAGTAAGCCTCATCTAACTTGGGTTAGAGGTCGACACAGATTGCCTGAAAACTGCTCTCGAATTAGGATGCTGTAACGAGGCTAGATTTAAAGCCACACCGTGGATAACGCGAGCAACCGTATAGGGTCGTATTTCGGATTTGGCGTAGCGCCCCCATCTCACAGGCTGGGCAAATATGGCGTTTCTTGCCATTGCCAACCCATTCAAGACGGTCTTTCAGCTCAGTGAAACGCTCCAATTCCAAGACAAAGGCACTGGGGCGTTCGCCAACAGCAAAGAGGATAGCTTTGTGCTTCGCCCTGGTCAGAGCGACGTAAAATAAGCGTCTCTCTTCCCCCAGTTCATCAAAAGCACTGGGCCGAATAAGCTCTAGCAACGGGTCTTCATCCCACAAATTCGGGAAACCCTTGTAGCCCGCATCCAGACCGGCAATGAGGCAGTAATCTGCCTCAAGCCCCTTGGACGAATGCATGGTCGTGCGAGATAGGCTTACCCGCCCCTTAAATTCAGCAATAAGACGATTGATGGCGGCCTCACCGAGCCCTTCAGGTTCAGCACCCTCAGCCTTATTGCGGGTGAGCAAAAACGCTGATGGCAGCTTCCCATCGATTTTCCCGGCATTAGCAATCAGCTCTAGCTCAACCCCGACAGCTTCCAACCGTGCTTCAGCTGTGTCGTCATGCTCGACAACTTTCACGACCCGGTCAGTATTCTTAATCAGAGCCGCGCGAACATCTTTATCGATTTGGCCTTTTTTATTGGTAATAAACCGCCTTGCCAGGTCTGCAATGCCTTGAGCAGATCTGAAGGTCTGCGTCAAACCGACGACATGCACGCCGCGGCCATCCTTCAGAGTGCCATAAAGGTTTGTGTCTTCAGTGATCGTAACGCCGTCTTTGGCGTTCGGTATATGCCTGCGGAAGATACCTAAATCTGACCCGGCAAAACGATTAATGGCCTGCCAGTCGTCACCCACAAAGAACAGCACGCTGTCTTCATGAAGCTTGCGCAGCGCATCGATCATCTGCATGCGCGGCCTGGCGATGTCTTGAAACTCGTCAACCAATATCAGTTTATAAGGGATATCGCCGGCATTGGCGTGAATCGCTGCCGACCCTTTTGTAATCATATCTGAGAATTCAATCAGGCCGTCGGTGTAGGCCTCTTCAACCGCTTCGCGCAGTGGGAAAGCCACTTTCAGAAATAGCTTGGTACGGCGTGGGTCTTTGCTCTTTTCGGCGCGCTGCAGCACCTCTTGGTTCGACAATCCTGAGCCACGTAAGGTGTGAATAAACGACAGCAGCAGATGCTCAAAATCAGACGCCTCACGAAACGCCATAAAGGCCTGATCCATGACCTCTTGGTTGACGCCCTCAAACGGTATGCCAAATGCCTCTAGAGACTTTCTGAGATGCGAAAAAAGCGTCCCATCTCGGTATTGGCCACTATTGGTCTCAAAGAACGGGATTCTCTCACCCTTCTTTTGAAGCCACCCATAGGCTTCCTTATAGGCCGCTCGCTTGCTCGCCGCCTGAGCAACATACTTTACGCCCCCCATAAATTCAGGGGCCTTGCCATCACGGCCAATGCCGAAATGCTCGTGATAGATTCGGTAATTTCGCTCAGCAGGATTGGGATAGCTAAAATCTGGCTTATAGGTGGGCAGTTCTGCGCCTTCCGGCAAATGCTTGTACAGGGCCCTGGTGACGGCTTCGCCCGCGCGATTCTCATAAAAGAACTCAATATTGCGAGCATAAAGCCAATTTGCGATCGCCGCTTCTTCAAGCGACCGCACGAACAATCCCGACTTTAGCGTCGGTATCGTGGCTCCCTTCGGCTTTTCTTCAATCTTATGCTTAATCGCCTGGCGGCAGGCGCGTTCATAGCGCCTTTCGGCCTCTTCGATGTCTTCGTCGCCAGGTTCGAGATTTGGTTCGGGGTAGCGCGCCAGTGATAACCAATTGAAGAGGTCTTCACGAAACTGATTGTCGGTCTTTAACAGCTTGTCATAGGCCGCCAAAAAAATGGCCTTACCCTCTGTCTGATCAAGTTCGACGATCTTTGATCGTCTATTGGCGCCTCTCTCGAGATATGACTTGCCAAACTTATGGAAGGTTTCTGATCGTATCGAGATATCTCGCTCAAACACCTTCTTCAGCTTGGCGCTGACTCGGTTAGCCAGACCTTCGGCCGCATCTCGATTGAAGGCCAAGGCGACAATCTCGTGCGGCTCGTACAATTTAGCTTGGATGGCGTAAGCCGCCTTGGCGACGATGACCGAGGTTTTGCCAGAGCCCGCCGCGGCAACCACCATATTGACGTCATCGAAAATAAGCGCCGCTCTGACTTGCTCGTCAGTCAGGCCCGTTACCTCAAGCCCCGCAAAGAAGTCTTCATGATCGATCGCCGCTTGTTTTAAGAAAGCCTCGTTATGACGTGTACGCGCTTTCGGCTGATCAGCGACTAGGTCTTTGACTGCTGTAACGAGATCTGTCAGCTTCTTGGTATAGGCATCGTCAATAAACGTCTTCCCAGCGACAAATGTGAGGCGATCAGTACTTTTGGCGATGGCAGCAATATCTTGGCGATCGCGCCAGCCACGCACCATAGAGCCACGAATATACCCACCGGTTTGCCAAAGCTTGGCGTCGGCATTAGCAACAATGCCCGTCAGATGCGCCTCACAGCGTGCGGCCTCAGCGCGGTAATACGCCCGTACTGCCCGCATAAGCCATTTGCCAACACTCTTGGCTGACCGCTTGCCGCCGACATAGACCAGCGCCTGGCTGGTTGTTAGCCGATCAGCTTCTCGCCTTTTATAGGTGATCTGTATGAACTGCGGGCTGACTGGGCCGAGCCAGCGCCATTTCGGCGTGAGCTCGATCTTGTCGATGGCATCAAAGTGATACTGGGCGGTCTTACCGCGCAAGATATTGGCTTTAAATAGCTCGACCTTTGACGGCCAAACCCAAGACACCACGGCCGCAAGACGTACATCTCGTATACCTGAATCTCGCAGACCTACCCGCCGCATCTTGCTCTCACGCATTGCCCATACTGGCCAGTAGAAAAGCCTTACTGTCTCTTAGCCATGATGAAGTTCGGCTTCCTTGCGTGCAATCTCTAAAGCAAGCCGGTCATTCAGCGCCTTTCGATCTTGCCCATGATGCGCCTGGCGATGACAATTCGGGCAAACAGCAGCCACATTCCGAGGCAGATCCAAGCCACCATCTGAGAGGTGATGAATATGGTGAGCCTCCAGAAACGGCCGGCCAGTGTCGGTGACAAATGGCGCCGTCTTAGTACAGGCCTCACACAGGCCAGCCGCCCGCGCATAGACATAGACCGCAATCGCCCTCAGCCGTTCATAGGCCGCTTTGACCGAGGGTTTACGATCGGCCTGGCGGTGAGTGGCATTGGCCTGCTCGGCAGCTTTGGCCATTGCTGCCCTGTACAGATCTTCTAAACCGGCGTCGGCAGGCACCTCATCAATTGCCTCTTGCACAAAGGCGTTCAGCGCATCGCAACGTGCCAGCTCAAACACGATTGCATTGCGCATCTCGCCATTTTTATCGGGTGCGCGCACATCATCGGCATAGCTCATGAGCTCGAATTCACCGGTATAGCTGAGCCAGCCGTCACCGATATCTTTAAAAATATGTATCTGTCGGTCATTTTGACGGTGATCGCGAATGGCTTCATTACCGCGATCCCAGGTCATATGGCCCTCTTGACCCTCACCGTAATAGCTGACGCTGCCATCGCCATGCCAGATATCGCTATAGCCATGCTGGTGACCTGACTCACCGGTCACCAGAAAGATGACTGGGGTATCTTTAGGGGTCGAAACACCGCCCTGCTGCTGGCCACCATAGGCCGCATGCAACTCTTGCCGCCGATACCGCTTGCCAATTTGAAATTCTGGCTGCACCGGCAGCGGTCGCCAACTCGACCCAGCCAAGGCTGTCTTCCAGTATGCATAGGGCCGTTTCTCGACCGTATAGCCATGGTCTTCGAAAAACTTCTGCGCCTTTGTCGAGCCAAACGCCTTGGTATTTGCGCCCCTCTTACCCAGAAGCCTCTGCACCAATGCATAGGCCGACTTAACCGGCACAAAGGCCTGCCCAATCTGAACGCCGTATTTTGAATAACTCTGCCCGGCCGTCTCAGCGGCATAAACAGCGGGATTGCCCTGGCTGTTAAGAGTCACTTCTAGCTTTTGCAGTACGTCGTCTAGTTCAGCCATGGCTCTTAATGCCTACCTTATAAATCAAATGAGAAGCCAGCAATGCGATCGGCCCATAATTCATAATCTGAAGAGTTCAAAGCGACAGGCTGCAGCAGCATTTGATTCACGAGCTCAGTAATATCAGCCACCAATACCAGCGCGCCGCTCTGCGCCTCAACTGCGGCGGTATCTTTTACCTGATGGTAAGACCATCTGTAGTCGCGTATCAACCCAACACAATCTTCTTGCTCTCGCGATTTCTTAACGACGTGACTTAGTAGACCCGCCGTTGCTTTGGGAAAGGCTGCTGAGAGCGCCAATAGCAGCATGATCACACGAAAATACCCTGGCACCTCGCGACTGCCCTCGAACTGATTGAGTTCAGTGGCCGGCACCGATGCCTTCAAAATGCGATAGATATTGGTAAACCTCTTCGCAGCTCTGGGATTGGGCATCAGCAAGAAAAGCTGCTCGGCATAATCAGCCTCTAGATCTGAGATGGTGAGCGATTCGATTGAGATTTCTGGGACATCGCTAGCTGTCGGGGGGGCAGATAGTGTTGAGCTGGGGTCCAAAGAGCTGAGGGCAGCGGCCTCATCTGCATCAAGTCTTGACGTCGTTACGTAACCTGAAGATTCTGAGCTCGGCTCTGCGGCCGAAGTACCAGCAGTCTGGCTTGCGCTGGTCGCCATCGGCTGCGGGCTAAACCCAACGGGCGCATCAGTAGGGCGCAGCAAGCCCCGCACTAAACGCCCATAACCTACCTCGCTCATAGGTTTGAGGCGCACGGGTATTTGGAAGATTTTTTCAATGTACTTTTGTGGGGCAATGACTGCACCGCCATTTGGGTCAAGGCCGATCTGACCATACTGCGCCTTCAGCGAGTTCTTAAGCCAACTCGGGTCGACACCTACCACGACCACAAACAGCTCGAAAGCAAGCATAAGATGCACGGCCTGCAACACGGCGACGACGTTCTCAGCTGGGCATCGGTCCAAATCATCGATGTACAAGAAAATACGATCCACCCCCTGCAAGGATGGCTCGCCACTTGTCGATTTTGCTGCCAAAAGCCGCCGCGACAAATCTTCAAAGTCTTGCCGAATGGTCGAGATTATTCCGAGGTGCTTTCGATAGTCGTCGGTGCTAATCCGATCCGCCAAGAATTTTGTAAGAGAGCCTTCTTCTTGAATAGTCTTGAGCTTGGCCTCAATGTCGACAACGCGACTTGATGCAGCGTTTAGCCGGTTCGCGACATCGAGTTCTTTGGCTTGCAGATGTTTAATCTCACTTTCCAACTCTCTTCCAGCAGCACCCGTATCTGCGCGCTTCTCGGCAAGCCGTTTGTCCAGCAGTGCTTTTGCCTGCTCGAACTTGTCGATACTGCTGTTGAATTTCTCAGATACCTTCTTCAGGTAAGTTGCTATGGCTGCCAATGTCGCGGAGACAGACAATAGTGTGCCCGAAACCTCGATAAAGCCCGCCGATAGCTGCTGCAACCATGGGATGCTGTGATAGGCAATGCCCGCCAGTAACGGCAGCGCCACAATAAAGACAATTAGAGACCAATATATCCACCCGCCTTTTACTTTTGATATTTGGGCGATCAGGGATCCAGCTCGACCATGAGACGCCACTACACTGTCCGCAGCCTTTTTTAGATCTTCTGCACTAGACAGAAGGGCTGGAACACCAAGATCCTTCAGGGCGGTTTCGAGCTTGTCGCGCAGATCTACATCTGCATCAAGAACTGCCTTTACATCACTGATCTTTAGATCGCTCAGCTGCAGCTCTTTTTGCTGCAACTCGGTGCGTATCTCCGACAAAGCTGCTTTCTTTTCGGTCAATACCGCCTGTGCCGCTGCCTCTTCAGATTTTATATCCGAGATGATTTTTTGTGTGGTTGTAAGCTCATTAACAAGTCGAATACGCTGCTGCTCGGGGGTTTCTTGATCTGAGCACAGCTCCTTCGACAGTGAATCAATGATATGGCTGACTAAGCTCGCCCACAAATTCGCGTCGATGTAATGCCACGCATTAAATTCAATAGATATAATATTTGAACAATACTTTTCGGTTGGGCTTTTCTTTTCGCGATCGGCGATCTTTTTTGTCTCGGACTGCATCTTCTTAATGAAGAAGCTCTTTCCCGTACCCCAACCACCAAATAGACCGATAGCAATTGGCGGAGTGACATCCTTTGCCATAATCACGGAAGACAGCGTTCTGACTTCCTCGCCAACTCCGAGGTAATCATTGTCGATATTAATGCGGTCCGAATTGAAACCGGCAATAACATCCTGATTGCCAACACCCCCGCGGTGACGCTTTTTCGTGATGTAGCGCAGAATTTGTCCTGCAATAATGTCTTCTCGTGCTAGCCTTCTAATTTCGGACGTTGCTGTCTTTCCAAGACTGTCTAAAAGTTCTGAGAATCTACGTTTTCCGATTTCATTAGAATCTTGCGATACCTGCAATACGGCATTTACCACTGTGAGTATCTGATCGTCGGTGAGGCGCGACGCCGCTTGCTCTGCCATCGTTTGATTTGCCAAAGCATATAGAGCGTCATAAGTTAGCCCACCGTCTCTTACCCTACGGCCGATCTGCTTATAAACGTCAGACAAGAGCTGCGTGTTCGGCACAATGCGCAGAACACGCAGTACAGACCAGGTCTCCGTAAAATCTTCAGAGTACAGCTTCTTCTGAAGCTCGCCCCAAATGGAACTGCTCCCAGGCATCAACCGATCTAAAATCGCACTAGCGAGTGTGTGCACCTCAATCATACTGTCTGAAGATGCCACTTTGCAGGCGTCTTCCAGATAAGGTGCTTTGGCCAGAAATAAGCTACCGAGAAGCCAGAACCGCGTATTCCTAGCGGGCTCGTATTTTTCATTGAGGTGACGTAGAGCCACCACTCTTGTTCTTGGGTCGTGAGCTGCCAGCGTCACAAGGCAGCTCATCATCCAAGACCGGATTGCCGTCACCGCTTCAGGGTCTCTTTCCGCCGCGGCAAATACTTTTTGCCTGCGCACGCCAAAGGGACCACTTACCTCATCACGTAGGCGCGACGCTAAAATGAGGAAATTTTGCGGAGTCCGTCTGATTTCCTCTAGGACACGGAGTCTTTCATCATCGCGCCCATCGACAAGTGTTAAAATGACAGAATCTAATCGCTTCCAAATTCCATTGGAGAGAGAAACAATTTCAGTTGCAATATCGTCTATAAATGACGGCTGAAATGATGACCAGTTCTCGACACGATCGACGAAGTGCTCCGACCTTATCGCCTCTTCTGCATCCTCATTATAAGGCTCCATGAGAATCCAAATAGTGCGCACGTCATCATCGATATCCCTATCGAGATGACGACGAATTTCCGCGAGCTCCGCACCACTTAAAATTATGAGGTTGTGCCCGCCGAATTCATCTTCAAAATCTTCTGTTTGATATGAGCCAAAAACGTCACTACTTATTCCGTTAAGTTTCAGCCTTTCAGATATTTCATATGCTATTTTCCCATATTCCTCGCGGCTATATAAAATTCGTGTATTTGCCGCCTTTTGGTTTCCGCGAACTGAAGGAAGTGAGCTATCCATTCTTTAGATCCCGAACTGCACTACGGCCGACATTCAGCCGCTGCGCTTAAAGTAAAAGCACAGGGCATGATTTGAGGGAAATGACGCCGTTCCACACCAGCCTTACAACCCGCATCTTCGACTAGCCCACGGTCACCATTTGCGGTGCACAGCATCACGACAGAGCTGCGGCCTTCTATGAGAAGTTTTAGAAGGTAAGGCTTAAACGGCGTTAACAAGCCCGGGTCGTGCTGCACCGACGAAGCAATAATGGTTTGGTCATCTTGGCCTTGAAACGGCGCCTTCTCGGCAACATAAACGTCAACGGCCGCCGAGAGTTTGGTCATAGCGGATGCCAGGGTATAGACCGTCTCTTCACTGATATCTTGCGCAGCTACCGCCGGCGACAAAAGAACTGCCGCCAGACCAACAATGCGTAGTATCTTCATCATGCCCCCCTAGGCCAGAACGTCACATTCCCAGTGTCTTGATCGACACCTGAGTCTAAATTCCAATTTCTAATTGGTTGGAGTTCAGACATGTCGTTATTGAAAACTGCCCTAGAAACTGCGCCCCAGGCATTGTTGACGTTTTGATGCGCAAGATCGAATAGCGCTTCAAACTCTATTGCCCCGCCGTTTGGCGTCGGCAGATTAGTCAGAAACTCGGTTTCCAATTCTGCTTCCGGAGGGTATCCAAACCCTATGTCCCGAGACACATGGCGGGATATTGCGCTCAGCCAATCGCCTTCTTCGGCAATCTTATTGACCATATATCCGAATTGGCCGTGCCAACGATGCAGCTGTGGTGCGTTGCCCGAAGCAATGTCAGGGTAAGAGCTCTCAAGTGCGCCGCCCCAGAGGGTAGAGATATCATCATCGATCCCTCCATTAGGATTAGAGCACCGCGCGATACCGTTCCTAAGATGCTCAGACAGCTTGATAGATAGGTCCATTTTTTTGCGGTAGATGAAGACGTCTTGATTCATCTCGCAGACGCGATGCGCCCGTTTATTTTCCTCATACTCACCGACTTTTAGATTGATCACTGGGTGTATCGTCGCATCCATAACGACATGGGCAGTATAGCCCAGAAGCCACGCCAACCCCTTTTCGCGGGCAACGCCTTGCTGTTCCGCCAGGCGTGCCGCAGATGCATGTACGACGGAATTCGTATTGGTATGATGCATTGTGTCGGCCCATACCTTTGAGCCGTCAAAGATCATGTTATTTAGAAGATCTAAGTAAGGGTAATCGGGCGAAACCGCTCCGAGCTCGCAAAAGCGAAGCCAACGCCCACAGATTCCAATAACAGCGGCAGGCAAGTTGGGAATGCTTTCGAGATTTAGTCTCGCCCCCGCCACGTTCACCATTGTGATATGCGTGTACGCTCCTGGCATTTTATCCCCCGATTTTGTGCCTTTAATTATCGTTCAGGTACTTTGAAGCCCAAGTAAATCCCGCCACTGATCCCCATGAGAGTTAAAAGGTTCGTGCCGAATTCCGGCATTTGCAGATTCCAATAGACGCGCAGCACATAAACAATGCCCAAGAGCACTGTCCAAGCGACCATCTGAAACCTATGAATGGTGGCTCCGCTCGAATCGCTGATTAGATCCTGCAAAAATCCGGTTGATTTGAACGGTTCGGTTAGCCGCTCATACATACCTACGAGCTGATCTACAGTCGGCATAACACCGTTTACAGGCTGGGCTGTAAGTAAATGACTCTGCGCCGGTTGCGAGCCGCCGCCCATGGCTTGTGCTTGTCTAAGCACTTTGATGTCTTGCGCATTTCGCATCCCCATCGCCGATAACTCGGCTTCGGCAGGTGCAGTGGGGGAGTCTTTCGCTCGATCAACAGCAACCGCGCCCAATGCGGTGCCGGCAGATATTCCAAGCAAAATAAAGGTCTCAGAAGTCACTGACCCTATTTCGCTTGTCACTGCCCATATAAAAATGAATGACACAAAAATCAGGCAGAACCAGACAGCCATTTGGAATTTTCCAAGGCTGTACGGCCTTTCACTTGCGCTAAGTTGAGGTAGCGGCGAACGGTCGCGCAACGCGCTGGTTCGACTACCCAGATAAACCACTCCGACAACTGCCCCCGCCGCGAGCAAGAAACCGAGAAACATCCAAAAGCCTTCATAACGGTGCAGCGAGAATGTCGCTTGCGTGATTTTTGGGTCCCCTGCGTCAAACGACAGAATTCGGCCGGAGAATTCTATATCGAAGAGCACATCGACTTTCTGAGAGTCAGAGAAGGGTGAGCCCAAAAGTCGTGACCACAACTCTCGGCTATCCTTGGCAGCCTCAGCGTTCTTGCCACCAGCAAAGGTCAGTGGGAATATCACTATTCTGGTATTCGAGATCACTCTCGGCTTTATCTCTAAGAGTGTCCCATCAACTCTTACGCGGATTTTCGACTCATCGATCCGCTCGATTCCGTCGACGATAATGCAGAGATTTCCGTCCAGAACAGCAGGAAGGCTGCAGGTCGTATTGTCGTTGTGCAGTTTAAATGACTTTATCGTACCGTCTGCTGTATTGGCGAAGGCATCGAGTGCGATCACCAGAACGAGCAACGCAACAATTTTTGAGATTGTTTTCATGTTCCCCCCTAGCGGCGCTTAACGCGCACACGTTCAGATTCTTGTATGAAAACACAGCCTATTTGAGAAACTAACGCGCCGGGCTGATCACCCAAGGTGCGCCGGCGGGTCTCTGACAGATTTGGAAATAAAGTTAAACTTGACCGCTCTTCCACTTCACCAACGGTCACAATGCTATTGCAGTAGTCATCGGATCGTTTTGCGTCCTGATGCATAATAAATGCAGCAGTCTTGATGATGCCTCCCTCTTCAAGAGCGATGACCTTCCAATAGGCACTGGGAATCGTGTGCTGCCGCTTTGCATTTGGCATGGGCCGCATGGGCTTTTCATAGAGTGTCCCCGTGGCCACATATAATGCGTTGACCCCACGCGTTTTTGTGAGCGTGCGCTCCGCAGATTCAAGCGCCTCCCACGGCCCCTGATTCAGAGGCGTCGACTGCGGGGTAATGTTTGAAAGGTAGTTGAGGGTCTTCCAACTCGCGGTATTGGTAAAAGACGCTAGTGGCGCCTGATGTCCTCGATCAATCTTAAGAGCGGTGGGTGCGCCATTGTAATCAGACGGCGCCAAAGTATCTTCAGCAGCCAGATCCGGGTCTTGTTTCCAACCACGGTCAGCCGTTTTTCCGATTGTCGTCTTTGTAATCCGATAAACGACCCAGTCGGCAAATTTGGTCTCTGGATTATTGCTTAAACTGTATGTTTGTCGCGTGATGACGGTATTGCCAGCAGGAGCTCCAACCGGGCACCCATGCAGACAATTGTCCGCTGCCGCTGCTGCGGTAAGCCATCCGCTTAATAGGAAGCAGGCGCCGATAATTGCGTGAATTATGATGTGATGACGCAAGCAGCGCTTCACGCCAAGCCGCACTGCCCAAGGGGCAGCGACACCATTCTCTTCCATGATCTTCCCCCTGATTGTGCCTGCCAGAGCTACAACCTGGTTGAATTATATCATGAGTGCACGCTGAGTAGTGGCCTCTAATAATATGTATGCGCTTAAACCGATACCGAGCACATGAATACATTACTATTCATTGTGCTCTCGTCGCTGCGAGTACACATCGCTACTCAAGTACGACTGCCCTATACGCCATAGCGTATAAAACGGTTTTATACGCTATGGCGTATAGGAGCCCCCATTCATCATTGGCTGCTCATGCAAAGCGCACGAAGCACCAAAACAGATAAGTGGCATCTTCTGACGCCATCATAGAGGAGCTCGTTCTTTGGCGGGTTAGTGTCGGTGGAGTCCATCACACCACAGACAATTGCCGTGGCTGCGGGCATAGGTGCACAAGAGCCAACTCCCAAAAACAATCTGGCTTTCTTGAGCGCGCACCTCACCCAAAGACTGGTCGTTAGGGCGTTTGGCAATACGAGGCGCGACACCTATGCCACCGACACACCCAGCCCGGTTTCTAGGTTTTATTACCTATTTTTGCCAGTTCTACGGCATAAGTACCTAGAGTAGCGGCCTTTAATAAAATGCCAAATGGCACTATTTTTAGTGTCAGGAGGCAGCCATGCGCCCGACACCTCAAACGCCGACCGACCTACACAGTAGCATCCCAAACCTGGCGGATGCTGGTGAGCGCCTACGCCTGACGCCGGCCGCTGTCCGCGGCATGGTGGCATTGGCTGATATTTGGAAGCTCGGGGCTACCGAGGCTTCGGCCCTACTTGGCGATGTCTCGGCGCGCAGCTGGTTTCGCCTGAAGAAGGGCGCGAGCACCGAGCCGCTACCCCAAGACGTCTTGATGCGCATCAGCCTCCTGGTGGGCATTTTTAAGGGCTTGCGTTTGCTGTTTTCTGAGCCACTCGCCGATGACTGGGTACGCCTGCCCAATCAGGGATCTGTCTTTGGCGGCCAGAGCCCGCTTGATCTGATGCTACGGGGTGGCATCCCAGCGATGATACGGGTGCGCCAGCATGTCGATGCCTTGCGAGGCGGGCTTTGAGCTTACCGGTTACCAATGTCGCCGAACCCAATACCGTCCGCCTAGTCCCCAGCGGCCGCCTCAAGTCGCCTGCGCTCTCGGCCCTGGTCTCGACCCATGGCGACTTGAGCGACCTAGCTGAACTCGAAAGCGTCACCAACGAGCGGCTGATTGCTGAAACCTCTGGGATGCCTGAGCTCAGGCGCGAAGACCTCATCTTCAGCCGCCCCTATCGCACCTTTATCAATGCCTCATTCGCCCATACCCGGCCAGGCGGCAACCGGTTCAACTCAGAGCGGCGTGGTGCTTGGTATTGCGCCTTCGAGGTCGAGACTTCTCTCGCTGAGGTGGCCTTCCACCTGACCCGCGAGCTCACCAATATCGGTCGCTTCGAGAACCAGACCGACTACACCGAGCTGTTTGCGGGGTTCATTGGGCCCTTCCAAGACCTGCGCCACACTGAAGGTCAGCCCTGCCTTGATCCTGACCCCGCCGTGGGCTACCCAGCCGGCCAGGCCTTGGCCAGCACCATTGTCGCCCAAGGGGGCAACGGGCTGCTCTATCCTTCTGTGCGACATGCCAAAGGCACCTGCCTTGTCGCCTTCCACCCCCATCTGGTCCAAGACGTCCGTCAAGGTGCTGTCTGGCGACTTTTCTGGGCAGGCTCGCCTAACCCCTCCATGACCCAACTATGAGTACCACTGCCAATCATGTTGAAACCCTGCAGACCCTCTTGCAGGCCGATGACGAACGTATGCGCATCTTGCGCCACGTCTCATATCTTGCCCTGCCCGACTGTTGGGTCGGCGCTGGCTTCATACGCAGCTTGGTCTGGAACCACGGCCATGGGCTGAGGCCACAGCCGCCAGCTGGCGACGTTGATGTCGTATGGTTTGGGCCAGAACCGGCACGGAAGATGCGGACCAGCTTTTTGAGGCCCAATTACGTCACCGAGCTCCGACAGTTCTATGGTCCGTCAAAAACCAAGGCCGTATGCATAAGGTCAATGACGACAAGCCGTACACCTCGACATCCAACGCGATTCAACATTGCCCTGAGACGGCAACAGCCGTGGGTGTTCGCCTAGGCAAAGACGGTATTGAGGGCCTAGCCCCCTTCGGGCTGAACGATCTCTTCGACATGGTTGTCCGTCCCACGCCCGCATTCAAAGAGCGCCAATCGGTCATTGCCGAGCGTATGCACAATAAGCGATGGCTTGAGCGGTGGCCGAACCTAAAGATGCAGCTTACAGGCCATTAAGATTATCGGTGCAATCGGCCGCAATCAGATCCGCCCCGGGCTATCCGCCAATAAGCGTTCCAGCTGCCGTATCAATGCCGCTAGATCGCTGGAAAAACTCGCAATCATGGCCGTCATAAATGGCTCGGGTTGCACGTGGCCAATCTCAAGAGGTGCCCCGCCTGAATTGCCAACATATCGGTAAACGCAAGCTGAATTCGACCATTAGAAATTACAACGATTTTCACGTTATACTTTTATCATAGTTCGCAACCAATTCGGTTTTGGTCAGCGACGGTATATCCGCGAAGTAAGAGCGGGTCAGGCATCATGCGAACCAGACCCGCTCCACCTAGCTAATCAGTTAAACTCTTATCCAACTCAGACAGACTGGACATTTGAAGGCCATCGAATTCGCCAAATCGTCCCTCTCGTATCAAGCGAACCCACTCCTCGAACATTTTAGCCGTATCTTCCGTACCGATATCAGCGACCATTTGCGCGGTATCTGAAGCCAGTTCAGACCAACTGTGCTCCCCGATCATCAAAATCTGGGGCAAATAGATGGCCTGCCTCATTGTCTTCTTGTAATGCTCTAAAAGCTTTTCCCTGTACTTCCACTGCCTTTTGCTGATCTTCGGCTTTTCCCGTTGATCACCTTGTTCAAATTGCAATGTAGGTTCCTTGACCTTTAACATTGATTTAGCACCTTATTTTTTCACCGCAACATTGCGGCATAGCTAATTTACAAGTTTGCATTAGGGTCGATTTTTAGGCGCTCATCATTCGCTGCATGGCGCTGATAATTGTAGTTTCTTGAGCCGCAAAAAAAGGCGAGCCTGGCTTCATCTGAACCAGGCTCGCCTTATCTCATGATGCAACGTTTCGTCGCTAATCTGTCGATAGGTCGCTCATGTCCTCGCCACAAAACTCGCCAAAGCTACCTTTACGTACTTCGCGTATCCACTCGTCGAACATTAGCGCGACGTTACTCTTGCCGACATCACAAACCAATTGAGTCGTACGCCAAGATAATTGCTGCCAGCTGATTGGACTTCCTTCTAAAACACCACCTCTTAACACTGCCTTCTTTAGCTGTTTTTCATGATGAGCCAACCATATGGCTTTCTTCTTTAGCTTTGCGACTGTGACATTCATCATTTTTTGAGCACCTGATTAAAGATACCGCAACAGCGCGGCACTGCTCATTTACAGGTTTAAATTAGCGCCTCATTCGCCAGCAACTGGCCAATAGATTTTTCCCCTTGTCGATCCGCGGGAGCTAAAAAGCGCCGTTTCTGAAACCTGTAAACAACAGGTATGGCCACATGGCCAAGTTCAGGAGGCGCTATGAAAGACTATGAATACGAGATTCTGAAACATCGCCTGAAATGCAAAGCCCGCGACGCGTTTATTCAATGGATGGTCGAGGCCGACCTTAACTGGTGGGTCACCTTCAACACCAATCGCGACACCACTCAGAACGGCATCACTCAGAATATTGGTCAGGTCTTAGCTAATATAGACCGCTCTATACTAGGCAATCGTTATCGCAGCCAATGTCGCATGCGGTGTGAATTAATTGGGGTTTTAGAACTGAGTACGTACTGGCATTGCCACAGCCTCATACGCTTGCCACGTAAACTTTCTAATTGCGCAGAGGATCAAACAGATGAAGTTTCGGCAGCGTTAAATGCAGGCTGGAGGTCTATTGTGCCGAGCGGGGATGTCCATGTTCGCTTTATTCGCGGGACAGTAAATAAAGATAAAGTCTCGCGCTACATGACCAAGACTTTTCGCCAACATGAATTTGAAGACCGTCTTATAACGTCAAGAATGTTTTGGCCGTCCAGATAGGCTACGACCGATACTAATTTAGTACGTTCTCAGAATTCGAGTGAAATGGCGTCCGGGACATCAGATTAATTTGCCTCGTAGACTAATCTGCCGAACGCATTTGCAGCAGTACGCACTGCATTGGGTAAGTATTATAAAAATCGACTGATTTGATGATCAATTGGAAATTCATGTATTTGATTCTTAAACATTTGATTTTCATAAAAAAGAAAAACATGCAGCTGCGAAGGCAGCGATGAAAGGGTGTCTTACGACACCCTTACACCAAAGGCTCAAATCACCTATTTCACCTTTCGCCCTGCCTCAAAAGCATCGAGCGCTGCCTGTGGAACTGCCGTCAGTTTGACGATTTCGATGACTCTCCGACGACTATCAACTTTAACAACCCCCAGCATCCTTCGCCGGCCAGACACCTTGTCAAACCGCCTCTGCGCCGCCCCAGAAAGCTTGTAGACGATTTTGTTATCTGGGAGCCGCATTTGATACAGACGCTTAGATAAGCCGACTAAACTCTCATCTCCCGAGAGAAGCTTCTTCGTTAAAGTCTTCGGTCCATAACCTGCAATAATCGCCCCCCTCAAGGCTCTCGTGTATATGGAGGCCTTAGCCGGCTCTTCAGCCAAGAACAGCCTCGCAACTCGTCCAGCTATCGGCGCACTCTTGTGGAAGTTCAGCTGCTTTTTCTTGCACGCATCATGAAGCTTGACCTCCAATTGGTGGTCACGATGGACTGCAAGGACCATCCCCAGGGCCATACCAAAGGCGATGTATAGTGACTTCTGGCTTTTACGCTCTCGTTCAGATCGGCGCTTCAGTCGAGTTTGAAGCTTCCTGGCCATTTCTTCATAATCAAAGTCATCACTCAACTTGTAGGCCAAGTCCCTGAGGTTCTTCTTTTCGATTACGTCGATCGAAGCAAGAGACACCTTGATACTGTTGTCTTCCTTCATCCTTTTTGCCCTCTGTTTAGAGTGAATGGCGCACGACTGTACCTTCGGATTGGTGCAGTCGTGCGCCACCGTTCACGGCTTGCGCCGTGTTACTCGTGATCAATTGTTACAAGTTGCAGCTATATACTGAGCTGCTCAGTGCTCATCCGTTAAATACTTGACTAATTTGTCCACCAAAATAAGCCGTCGCTTACCTCGGTGGATGTAAGGGATGCGGCCGGCCCGCATCTCTAAGTACAAAAACGCGCGACTCAAACTCGTAATTTCAGCGGCCTCCTCTACCGAGACAGCGAGTTTCTCGCGCCAAGAAACCTGAGCTTTACTTTCACACTGCGCATCATCCTGATGCGGGATAGGCATACAGACCTCCATTCTCGCGCTTGACTTGGCGCAAGTTGTAAAGACGTTGCAGTCTTGATGTTGCGTTTTAGGTGGGCTTCACCCAGCGAAAGACACCCCCCGCCTTCGCCAAAGAATTTTGGCAAATTGCGCCATTGAGCACAAGAGAGGTCGACGCAAAATTTTCTTAAAAGTCAACAACTTGATTCGCGATTCCAGAATCAAGAATCGAAAAACATGGTCACAAAAGTCACCATCGAACTCGTTCTTCCACTAGGCGTCACAAAGAGTTCGTTCAACGTGCAGCAACGTGCGTGATTTTCTTCACCTCTTCATCAAAACCAAAGCTTGGCGCTGCAGTGGCGATAATATCACGCATGTAACTGTTGTTCAGATGCCCGTAGTGGCGCTCAACCATGCGCGTGTCGCGGTGCCCAAGATTCTGCGCCACGACAATTAAGGGCGCACCATTCATTATAGTGAGACTCGCCCAAGTATGCCGCAGTTCATGAAATGTGAACTCCGGATCTATACTCGCAGCCTTGATCGCTGCCTTGAAGGGGCGAAAATACATGTCTCGCCGCCACCGCTCACCATTATCCATGCATAGCATGGGTGTATTGCCTGGTCGCTCACCAAGGAGACTGGCGAAAAATGAAATACCAGCCCTATTCAGGAAAATGTGACGAGACTTTCCACTCTTGCTATCTCGAATGTGGATGCACTCAGATAGAGACGAGAAATCCTCGACATTGAGATTGCAGAGCTCGCCATAGCGTGCCCCCGTGAGCAATGCAGCTTTAATGAGATTGCGTAGAGCCGGTTTACTAACCGCCAACAAATCTTGGGCCTGCTCAGCCGTGAGATACCGAGTGCGCTGACGCTCTACCCCCTTGAATGGCTGAACACGCTCCCAAGCATCACGATGAGTCACAAGGCCGTCTCGCCAGGACAGGTTTAGGGCCGCCTTTAAGGTCGTGAGATGGCGGTTTGCCCGTAACTGACGCTTGCGCCGTGCCTCAGCGACGTCGTCATCCTCCTCGCGATACCGTTGGGGACCGATTTTCTTCTTGCGCAAGCGAGGGGGCTCTTTAGCGATACCTTCATGCCATCGCCGCACCATTGTTGTCGTTAAGTCGATAATCCGCACCCTACCCAAACGAGGTAGAATGTAGGCGTCGGCATAGGTTTTTAGGTGCTCAAAGGACTTCCGATGGGCTCGAATGAACTCGAGATAGCGTTCAAGCGCATCCCCTACTGTTAAGCGGCTGGAGCTGAGCTCTGAACCACCATTTTCTTTGGATTGAAACCATGCACGGGCTTTCTCTTGGGCCTGCGCAAAGTTCAACGAGACAATACCATCTGCGTCTACGGCATCATCTGCAGCGCCAAGGGCCAGCAAGTGCCGAAACTTAGTCTTATCGCGATACCGCGCAATCCAAGAGCCACTGCTGGCACTTAGTTTGCGGTATCCGAGATGACAGCCCCCGATGATTTTTAGCCAATGTGGCTCTCTACGGACCGCGAGCTTCTTACGGGCTTCGCGACTATCAATTCGCCCCTGAACTTGGCGACCCATCTGGCTTCTCCGTACGGCAAAAATACGGCAAAACCATACTAGATGTACCCATATTGTACTAGATGATAAATTATTAAGTTATTGATTTATATATGTACTTAGATGATCCTGGACTGAATTCCCACTTTCCCAAGCTTACGACGGGGGTTCGATTCCCCTCACCCGCTCCAGGACTTGGCAGATCGATAAGCTGACAGAGCTTACGACAGCGAAGCCAGTTCCCTTAAAAAAACCCGGCACTCAAGCCTGCCTTGCGGGACAAGTGGAGACGCTTCAGGAAAATTGCTCTTGCTTCCAGCCATGACCGGCGGTCACGCAAAAGGCGATCGGCAACTCACGCCATGAGCCGGTAACCAACCCCGGGCTCTGTCAGCAGCAACACGGGCTGGGTTGGGTCGGCTTCGATCTTCTGGCGCAGCTGCCGGGCGAAGACCCGCAGATACTGCACGTCGCTTTCATGGGCCGGGCCCCAGACCTGGCGCAGGATGAACTGGTGGGTCAGTACCTTGCCGGCATGCTGCACCAGCAGTTTCAGCAGGTCGTATTCCTTGGGTGAGAGCTTCACCGGCTCGCCTCCCAGGCTCACCTGCCGCTTCTCCAGATCGACCTTCAACTCGCCCGTTGTGAAAACCGCGATCCCTGCACTGGCGCCAACCGTGTGGCGCAGCGCCGCCCGGATGCGGGCCAGCAGTTCGCCGGTGCCAAACGGCTTGGTGACATAATCGTCAGCCCCGGCATCCAGCGACGCGATCTTGTCGACTTCATCCGCCCGCACCGACAGCACCACAATCGGCACCGTCGTCCATTCGCGCATGCGGGCGATGACCGCCTGGCCGTCCATATCCGGCAGGCCGAGATCAAGCACGACCAGGTCAGGTTTTTCCAGGGCCGCCAGACGCAGCCCCTCCTGCCCGCTGGCGGCTTCGAGGATACGGAAGTCATGCGCCTCGAGGCTGACCCGCAGATAGCGCCTGATCTGCGGTTCGTCGTCGATCACCAGAATCTTCGCGCCGTCAGCCATGGGAGGCCTTCTCTTCATTCGGCAATGCCGGCTGTTCTTCCAGCGGCAGCGTCACGATCATACGCGTCCCCTTGCCATCGGCCACCGGACTCTCGGCCCGGATGTCGCCGCCATGGGCCTTCAGGATGCTGCGACAGATCGACAGGCCCAGCCCGGTGCCCGCCACCTGCCGGTCGCCGGCCTTGACGCGATAAAACATATCGAAGACCTGTTCAAGCTCGGCCGCCGGAATACCGGAGCCGGAATCGGTGACCGTCAGCATAAGGCGGTCGCGCTGCAGCGACAGGCACACATCGACCGGGCTTCCTTTGGCCGAGTATTTCGCCGCATTGTCGAGCAGGTTGATCAGCACCTGCTCGATCAGGATGTAGTCCACCCGCAGCAACGGCATGTCCGGCGCCACATCGATGCGGATGTCATGCCCCTGGGTCAGCGGCGCCGCGCGTTTCACCGCCGTGGCGACCAGTTCTTCCGGATCGACCCAGTCGAGCTTGGGCTGCATGGCGCCGGCCTCGATCTTCGTCATGTCGAGCAGGTTGCCGACGAAGCGGTTCAGCCGCTCGGCCTCGTCGCGCACGGTCTGCAGCAGTTCGCTGCGGCCGCGCTCATCCAGCCGGCTGTCGAAATTCATCAGGCTGGAGACGCCACCGATGATGGACGCCAGCGGCGTGCGCAGGTCATGGCTGATCGAAGAGAGCAGCGCCGAGCGCAGCTTCTCGGTTTCCGCCGAGACGCGGGCCTCCTCGACATCGCGGTTGAGCAGGCTGCGTTCGATGGCCAGTGCGGCCTGTCCGGCCAGGGCATCCAGCAGGCGCCGCTCGTCCGGGCCCAGCGCCGCGCGATCCTCGGGGAAGCGGATGCCCAGCGCGCCGAGCTTGCGCTCGGCCGTTCGCAACGGCAGAAACAGCCAGTCCGAGGATGGCAAGGTGCCGGTGCCGCGCCCGGCCGGCTCGCCCTTCTCCCAGGCCCAGTCGGCGGCGGCCCTGGCCTTGTCGTCGATCTGGTCTTCCGGCGGATAGGCAGCGCGCACGGCGAGCCGGCCGTTCTCCGGCATCAGCACCAGCGACTGCGCCTTGGCCAGTGCGGCCACATGATGGACGACGGCCCAGAGGATGTCGTCCTCCGCTGCGGCACCTGTCACCATGCGGCTGAAGTCATACAGCGAAGCCGTGCGAGCCTCACGAATACGCGCGGCTTCGGCCTGCGCCCTGATCCGCGCCGTCAGGTTGCTGGTGATCAGCGCCACGGCGAGGAAAACGAAGAAGGTGTAGATATTCTCCGCATTGGCGATGGTGAAGGTATAGAGCGGCGGCAGGAACAGGAAGTTGTAACCCAGCACCGTCAGCACCGAACTCAGCACCGCTGCCGCAGAGCCATACCGGAGCGAACAGAGCAGTACGGCCACCAGGATCAGCAAAGGAATACTGGAAGCCGGCAGCCACGGCTCGGCCAGTTTCACCAGCCCGGTCGCCGCCAGCGAGATCAATGCTGCCGGCACCAGGCCATCCAGGCTCATGCTGGCAAGGCGAGACCGCATCACGCCAAACCACGATTCGGCGTCGGGCGATCCGGTAATGACATGGATATTGATGCCATCCCCCAGTTCGACCAGACGGTCGGTCAGCGTGCCGCGCAGACGGTTGATCAGCCGGCTGCGATGACTGCGGGCGACCACGATCTCGGTGACATTGCGCTGGCGCGCCTGCCGGATGATCTCGGCCGGCACATTGCTGCTGGCGACCGTGACGACCTCGGCGCCGAATTCCTCGGCCAGGGTCAGCGCCCGGTTGATCTGAGTCTTCTCGGCATCCGACAGGCGATCATGCGCCGGCGTCTCGATATAGAGCGCGATCCACGGGGCGCGCCGGCGCTCGGCGATGCGGCGCGCGGTGCGCACCAGCCGCGGCATCAGCGGACTCGGGCTGATGCAGGCCATGATCCTGTCCCGCGTCGGCCAGGGGCCGGATATCGCATGGGACTGCATATAGGACAGCATCTGGCCGTCGACCTGGTCGGCTGCCTTGCGGAGCGCCAGTTCACGCAGGGCCGTCAGGTTGCCCGGCGCGAAGAAGTGATGCACGGCGCGGGCGGCCTGTTCCGGCACATAGACCTTGCCTTCTTTCAGGCGCCGGATCAGGTCCTCGGGTGCAAGATCGACGACCTCGATGCTGTCGGCCTGCGCCAGAACGCTGTCTGGCACCGTCTCGCGCACCTTCACGCGGGTGATCTGCGCCACCACGTCGTTCAGGCTGTCCAGATGCTGGATATTCAGCGCTGTATAGACGTCAATCCCGGCATCGCGGATTTCCTCGATGTCCTGATAGCGCTTCTCATGCCGGCTGCCGGGCACATTGCTGTGCGCCAGTTCGTCGACCAGCACCAGCTGCGGGCGGCGCTGCAGAACCGCATCGAGATCGAGTTCGCTGAAGGCCCGGTCGCGATAGTCGACATGGCGCAGGGGCACCTGTTCCAGTCCCTGCAGCAGCTGCGCAGTCTCCGGCCGGCCATGGGTTTCCACCACGCCGATGACGACATCCACGCCTTCGCGCCGGCGGATATGGGCCGCCTCCAGCATGGCATAGGTCTTGCCCACGCCGGGCGCCGCGCCGAGAAACACGTTCAGACGGCCGCGCTTTTCCTGCACGGCCGCCTGAAGCAGGGCTTCCGGGGATGGTCTGGTCTCGGGATCGGATCGCTGATCGGCCATCAGGCCTCTATTTGGTCACTGGCCTGATCTTATCCAAGGCCAGGTTCAGCGTCAGCACGTTCACACCGGGCTGACCAAGGAATCCCAGCCAGGGCTGCTCGGTATGGGCGTCCACCAGCGCCTTCACCTCGGCCACGCTCATGCCGCGCGCCTCCGCCACGCGCAGGATCTGCCGGGCCGCATTGGCCGGCGAGATATGCGGGTCCAGCCCGCTGCCCGAGGTGGTGACGGCATCCACCGGCACCTGCGCGGAACCGTCCCGGCCCTTATACGTCTCCACGTCGCCAGCCACACGCTCCACCAGCGCCTTGGCGGTCGGCGCGAGATTGGAGCCGCTGGACGAGGTCGCGTCGAAGCCATCCTTGCCGGCACCCGACGGACGCGGCTGGAAATACTGCGGCGCCGTGAAGGCCTGCGCGATCAGCGCCGAACCGACCACCTTGCCATCCTGTTCGATCAGACTGCCGCCAGCCTGGCGCGGAAACAGGCCCTGGCCGATACCGGTGATCGCCAGCGGATAGAGCAGGCCGGTGACCAGCGTGAAGAAAGCCAACAGAACCAGGGCGGGACGAATGTGACTGAGCATGACGGTTCTCCTTACACAAGACCGAGGGCAGCCACGGCCATGTCGATGGCCTTGATGCCGAAGAAGGGCAGCACGACGCCGCCGAGGCCGTAGATCACCAGATTGCGCCGCAGCAGGGTGACGGCCGGCAGCGGCCTGTAGCGCACGCCCTTCAGGGCCAGCGGGATCAGGGCGATGATGATCAGCGCATTGAAGATCACCGCCGAGAGGATGGCGCTCTGCGGCGAGCTCAGCTGCATCACATTCAGCGCCCCGAGCTGCGGATAGGTGGCGACGAACAGCGCCGGGATGATGGCGAAGTATTTCGCCACATCGTTGGCCAGGCTGAAGGTGGTCAGCGAACCGCGGCTCATGAGCAGCTGCTTGCCGATCATGACGACTTCGATCAGCTTGGTCGGGTTGCTGTCGAGATCGACCATGTTGCCGGCCTCGCGCGCCGCCGCCGTACCGATATTCATGGCCAGGCCGACATCCGCCTGGGCCAGCGCCGGGGCGTCGTTGGTGCCGTCGCCGCACATGGCGACCAGCTTGCCTTCGGCCTGTTCCTTGCGGATCAGCTCCAGCTTCTTTTCCGGCGTCGCTTCGGCGATGAAATCGTCGACCCCGGCTTCCGCCGCGATGGCGGCGGCGGTCAGCGGGTTGTCGCCGGTCACCATCACCGTGCGGATGCCCATGCGGCGCAGTTCGGCGAAGCGCTCGCGGATGCCGGTCTTCACAATGTCCTTCAGGTGGATAACGCCGAGGATGCGGCGATCCTGCGCCACCACCAGCGGCGTGCCGCCCGACTTGGCGATCCGTTCCACCGCGCCCGTCAGTTCGGCCGAGACTGGTGCCGCCACATAGCGCAGCACGGCATCGAAGGCACCCTTGCGGATCTCGCGGCCCTTGAGGTCGAGGCCGCTCATGCGGGTCTGGGCGCTGAAAGGAATGAAGCTGCCCGCCTTGGCGCGCTCGGCCTCATGGCCCAGCCCGTATTTCTCTACCGCCAGCGCCACGATCGACTTGCCTTCCGGCGTCTCGTCGGCCACCGAGGCCAGCATGGCGGCTTCGGCCAGTTCATGCTCCGACACGCCGGCGAGCGCGATGAAGGCCGAGGCCATGCGGTTGCCATGGGTGATGGTGCCCGTCTTGTCGAGCAGCAGGGTATCGACATCGCCCGCGGCCTCCACGGCGCGGCCCGACTTGGCGATCACGTTGTGGCGGATCAGCCGGTCCATGCCGGCGATGCCGATGGCCGACAGCAGACCGCCAATGGTGGTGGGAATCAGCGTCACCAGCAGCGCGATCAGGTAGACCACCGGCACCGGCATGCCGGAATAGATCGCCAAGGCTTCCAGGCTGCCGGTGGTGACCAGGAAGATCAGTGTCATGCCGACCAGCAGCACGGTGAGCGCGATCTCGTTCGGCGTCTTCTGCCGCTTCGCGCCTTCCACCAGGCCGATCATGCGGTCGAGGAAGCTTTCGCCCGGATTGACGGTGATCCGCACCTTGATCCAGTCCGACAGCACCCGGGTGCCGCCGGTGACACCCGAACGATCGCCGCCGGATTCGCGAATGACGGGCGCGGATTCGCCGGTGATCGCCGATTCATCCACCGAGGCGATGCCCTCGATGACATCGCCGTCGCCGGGGATCGGATCGCCGGTCTCGACCAGCACCACATCGCCGACCCGTAGCGTGGTGGCCGATACCACCTTGATCCGCCCGGGGGCATCCAGCAGCTTGGCCGTGGCCTCGGTCTTGCCGCGCCGTAGGGATTCCGCCTGCGCCTTGCCACGGCCTTCGGCCAGGGCTTCGGCGAAATTGGCGAACAGCACGGTGAACCACAGCCAGGCCGAAATCTGCCCCAGCAGGACGATTTCGCCGCCGGTGAAGATGTCGCGGATGAAAATGACGGTCGAGACGGCCGCCACCGTGGCAGTCACGAACATCACCGGGTTGCGCCACAGAATGCGCGGATCGAGCTTGACGAAAGACTGACGGACAGCTTCGCCCACCAGTGACGGATCGAAGATCGGCTGCGCGACAGCAGAACGTTTGGTCATGACTCTAGCTCCTTAAAACGTCTGGCCGGCGACGAGCAGCAGATGCTCGACGATCGGCCCCAGCGCCAGCGCCGGGAAGAAGGTGAGGCCGCCGACGATCAGGATGGTGCCGGCAAGCAGCAGGACGAACATCGGGCCATGGGTCGGGAAGCTGCCCGCCGAAACCGGAGCCGCCTTTTTAGCCGCAAGGCCACCGGCCAGAGCCATGACCGGCACGATCATGGCGAAGCGGCCGAGCAGCATGACCAGGCCCAACGCGGTGTTGTAGAAGACCGAATTGGCGGTCAGGCCGGCGAAGGCGCTGCCGTTGTTGCCGGCCGCAGACGTGAAGGCATAAAGCACTTCGCTCAGGCCATGCGGACCCGACGACAGCAGGCCAGCCAGGCCGGCGTCGCTGACCAGCGCAATCGCCGTGCCGACCAGAATGGCCATCGGCGAGATCAGGATGGCCAGCACTGCCAGCTTGGCCTCGCGGGCTTCGATCTTCTTGCCCAGATATTCCGGGCTGCGGCCGACCATCAGGCCGGCAATGAACAGCGTGGCCACGATGAACAGCGCGATGCCATAGAAGCCGGCGCCGACACCGCCGACGATGATCTCGCCCAGCATGATGTTGATCATCGGGATCATGCCGCCCAGCGGCAGGAAGCTGGAATGCATGGCGTTCACCGCGCCGCAGGAAGCGGCCGTGGTGATGACTGCGAACAGCGCGGAACTGAAGCTGCCGAAGCGGACTTCCTTGCCCTCCATATTGCCCATGGCCGGATCGACGCCCAGCGCGGTGAGCAGCGGGTTGGCCCCGGCCTCGACATAGGCCGTGACCAGAACGCCGGCCACGAACAGCAGCAGCATGGTGGCGAGGATGGCCCAGCCCTGCCGCTGGTCCTTCACCATGCGGCCGAAGACATTGGTCAGCGCCGCGCCGATGACGAAGATCAGCAGCATCTGCACGAAGTTGCTGAGCGCTGTCGGATTCTCGAAGGGATGCGCCGCATTGGCGTTGAAGAAACCGCCGCCATTGGTGCCGAGCATCTTGATCGCCACCTGCGAGGCCACCGGCCCCTGGGCGATCATCTGCTCGGCACCTTCCACCGTGGTGGCGGTGGTATAGGCGTCGAAATTCTGCGGCATGCCCTGCCAAATCAGGAAGACGGCCGCGATGATGGCGCCGGGCAGCAGCAGGCCGAGCGTCGCGCGCGTCATGTCGGTCCAGAAATTGCCGACGGTTTTGGCGGACTTGCGGGCAAACGCGCGGATCACCACCAGGGCGATGGCGATGCCGGTGGCAGCCGAGATGAAGTTCTGCACCGTCAGGCCGACCATCTGGCTGAAATAGCTCATGGTGCTTTCGCCACCATAGGACTGCCAGTTGGTATTGGTGACAAAGCTGACCGCGGTGTTGAAGGCCAGGTCAGGCGACAGGCCCGGCAATCCTTGCGGATTGAGCGGCAGCAGATCCTGCAGGCGCAGGATACCGAACAGCAGCAGGAACCCCGCCAGATTGAAGATCAGCATGGCGATGGCATAGACCGACCAGTGCTGCTCACGCTGCGGATCGACACCGGCCAGAGCATAGAATGGCCGTTCGACGGGCCGCAGCCAGCCGATCTCGCCATTGAACAGACGGACCATATAAAGGCCGAGGACGGGCGTGGCCGCCAGGATGATGGCGAGGAAGACGCCGAGTTGGACGTAATCGTTCTGGGTCATGGCCAGCCTTTAGAACTTTTCTGCCCGCAGCAGGGCGTAAAGCAGATAGATCGCGAGCAGCAGCGCGATGCTGCCGCCCAAGATGAAATCGAATGTCATGGGGTGGCTCCTAAAGCCGCTCGCAGAGCAGCGTGTAGGCAATGAAGCCGGCAAAGAGGCCGGCACCGAGGGCGATGAAGATGAGATCAGGCATGGGGCGCTCCAATGAGACCCCTGATCTAGGCCGCTCCCGCATTAAGCCGCCATGTGGGATGCCGCAGGGTTGCATAAAGAAAGCATAAAGACGCCTGTAGAGCGGTCCTTATCCGGTCCTTATGCATTCCTTATGCCCTTGAAGCGAAAGCCACATGGCCGCCTTAGCGCAAATACCCAAGTCTTCGGCATCGGAAACAGCCAAGGAGACCATCCGTGTCGACCATGCCCAGGCGGCTTCGTCAGTTTACGGTTCCCCACGATGCCCATACCGTCCGTGACCTTGTGGCCATAACGCCAACCCGTGACACCGACGGTGTCGTCGTGATCGGACGCGGCACCTTGCCGCTGTTCATTGCTTTCCTGAATCGGGGCTGCCGTAGCGCCGCGGAACTGCGTGTTGGTGTTGCATCACCTTCGGCCGAGCATGCCGATCTGGTCTGGATTACCGGTATTGCCGAACCGGAGGAATGCGACAGCGCCATCAAGATGGCCCTGCGACGCGCCGGCAAGACCGGTCGGATCGCCATCGACGCAACGATGCTGGTCGCCCGCAAGGGCATGGAGCGCCTGGTCCGCTATCTGAAGCGCCTCGGCCTGCATGTCGACAGCACGCACAGCGTGGGCACGCGGATCGTTCTGCTGGCCCATGGGTGAGCACCATGCCTCGTCATAAACCAGAGCTTCGCGGCTCGATTGTCGCCCTCGTGACACCCTATCGTGGCAGCACCATCGACATGGACTGCTTTTCCCGGCTTGTGGCCCGCCAGATCGAGCGCGGCACAACCGCCATCGTTGCCGGCGGCAGCACGGGAGAGGCGGCCATGCTGGTCGACGAAGAACACGCCGGGCTGGTTGAAGCAGCCGTTGTCGCTGCCCGTCGCCGCGTACCGGTCATTGCCGGCATCGGATCGCCCTCGACCGAGCGGGCCGTCTTCCTCGCCCGTCAGTCGGAACGCCATGGCGCCGACATATTGCTCTGCAGCGCGCCATCCTATGTGCGGCCCACGCAGGAGGGCCTGTTCCGCCATATCAAGGCGATCCACGATACCGTGCGCCTGCCGATCCTGCTCTACGACGTTCCGACCCGGACGGCCTGCGCATTCTCCGACGAGACCATCGGTCGCCTGTCGGAACTCGCCCGCGTCATCGGCATCAAGGATGCCACCGCCGATCTCGGCCGCCCGGCGCGGCTGCGGCACCTGACCGGAACCGACTTCCTGCAATTCTCCGGCGACGATGCCACGGCGCTTCACTATCGGGTTGCCGGTGGCCATGGCTGCATATCGGTCCTCGCCAATATCGCTCCCGGCCTCTGTGCCCAGATGCATGAGCGGTTCGAAGCCGACGATATGGCTGCGGCGATTCGGCTGAATGGGCGGCTGCTGCCGCTGGTGCAGGCCCTGTCGCTGGAAAGCAATCCGATCCCGGTGAAGCGCGCCCTGTCCCGCCTCGGTCTATGTGCCGACACGCTTCGCCTGCCACTGACACCGCTCAGCCTGGCAGCCGATGCTCCGCTGGCCATGGCGCTCGAGCCGGTCTGGGCGCAGGAGGAATCTGCGGTCCGCGGGAGCCATCGGGCGGCGTAACCGGGTCATGCTGATGGCGGTGGGGCTGGCGGGAGGCAGGGGGATCGGGCCGCGATGCATATCCTGGGAATGCCGGTTGCGTGAGCCTCCCAAGCTTACGACAACGCGCAATCAGCCCTGCTGCGCCAGCGCCCGGCGCGACTGCCGGATCTTATCGATCTGGACGTCGAAGACCGTTAGCGGCGGATAGGCCTCCGGGTCGGTCACCACATCGATCAGCGTCGGCCCCGGACTGGACAAAGCCTGCTGCAGGGCGGCGGCATACTCCGCAGCCGTGCTCACCCGGATGCCGGTGCAGCCGGCAGCGCGCGCCACGGCGGCATGATCGACGGCCGAGAAATAGATGGCATCGGTGTGGCGGCCATGGCGCTCGTCCTCGCCATCCTTCTGGAAACCGAGAATCTGGTTGTTGAAGATGGTAACGACCACCTTGATCTGCTCGCGCACGGCCGTCTCCAGCTCGGACCAGACATGACCGAAGCCGCCATCGCCGGCAAAGCACAGCACGGTTGCATCCGGACGAGCACAACGCGCACCCATGGCCAGCGGCAGTCCCCAGCCGAGTCCGGCCAGGCCGCGCGGCGTCAGGAACCGCATGCCGGGCTTCAGCGCCCGCAGGTAATTGGCGAGCCAGACCGAGGAGTAGCTGGCATCGGCCACCGCGATCATATCCGCGCTCAGCACCCTGGCCACCTCGGCCATGACGCGCTCGGGCCGCAGCGGCGAACCATCGCTTTCAACGACATCCCGAGCTTCATCCTGGTGCTGCAGCCTGGCCCTGGCGATTTCAGCCTCCAGAACCGGCCGCTGCTGCTGCCGCCTGCTCAAGTCCTGTCTGCGCAGGGCCGCGGTCAGCGCCGTGAGCGTCAGCCGGGCATCGCCGGCCAGGCGCAGGCTTTCATAATTGCGGCCGATCTCGCCGCCATCGATATCGATATGGATGAAGCGCACATCCTTGGAGAACAGACGCCAGGATTCCGTGCCATTCTGCGCCGTGCGGGTGCCGACCAGCAGCACGACATCGGCCCGGTCGATCACCGGCTTGCAATACCGCGAAGCACTGCGGCGGCCCATGATATTGCCGATCACGCCCAGCGACAGCGCATGGGTTTCGTCGACGCCACCCTTGCCCATCACCGTGGTGCCAACCGGCAGCGCCGCCTGGTCCTGCAGGGCCGCCAGCGCGTCATGGGCCTGCGACAGATGCACGCCACCGCCCGAGACCACCAGCGGATACTGCGCCCGGGCCAGCAGGCTTGCCGCTTCCTCGATCAGCCGATGTTCAGGCTGCAGGCGATCCAGCGGGTAGTGCCCCAGCACGGACTGGCGCTGCGGCAATGCTTCCATGCGCTCGGCCAGGAAATCCATGGGCAGCAGCAGAACGACCGGCCCGGGGCGGCCGCTGGTGGCTGCGGTGATCGCCATGTCGATATAATCGTCGATGCGCGCCGGGTCGGTCAGCCGCCGGATCCACTTGGCGCAGCCGCCGAACAGCGCGACATGATCGAGTTCCTGGAAAGCATTGCGGTCGACGCCCGAACGCGCCACATCCTGCACGATCGCCAGCAACGGGATGGATGACTTCAACGCCTCGGCCAGGCCCGGCACCAGCAGGGTGGCCGCCGGGCCGTTCTGTGCCGCTACCACGCCGATGCGGCCGGATATGCGGGCATAGCCATCGGCCATGGCCGCACCGGCATTCTCGGTGCGATAGACCACCTGGCGGATGCCGATGTCTTCACAGGCCAGCATCAGGGCAGAGGGAATGCTCTGGCCGAACACCGTGTCGATACCATGGCGCCGGAAGGCGGCGGCAATCGCATCGGCGACGATGAAATCGGGATTCCGGGACAGAGCTTTGGGCGTGCGCGGTCCCTGCAGCGAGACATGTCTCATGTTTCATTCCCATTCCGGCTGCGCTTGGTGCGCGGCGGATTTTATTAATCAATCGATTGGTTATCTATATCGTCCGGTCCGCGCATCGTCAACCGCGGGGCGATAACGGCTAAGTTAATTGTTTTATTGGGCAAAATGCGGAAAACAGTCCTTCTAATGCGCGGCGATGCGGGTTAAATAAGCGACAGGTAAAGGGAATCGCATGGCTAAAGACATCAAGGCGAAACAGGCTCCGCGCGCAACACGCCAGCGTGGTGCGGCCAGTCGCGAACGAATCCTGGACGCCGCCGAACGCCTGTTTGCGGAAACCAGCTTTGCCGCCACCTCGACCCGCGCGATTGCCGCCGCGGCCGAGCTCAACATCGCCATGCTGCACTATCACTTCAAGGGCAAGACCGACCTGTTCGAGGAGGTCTTCAAGCGCGGCAGCGTGCGGCTGGCGACACGCCGCATCGAACTGCTGGATATCGCCGAGAAGGAAGCCGCCGGCAAGCCCGTGCAACTGCATCGCATCATCCATGCCTTTGTCGCACCGGCCCTGGAAATGATGGCATCTCCCAGTAACGGCCGTCACTTCATGCTGATGCACAGCCGCTTCAACGACGAGCCGCGCGAAGTGATCGCCAAGATCCGCCCGCAGGCCTTCAACACCAGCACCATGCGCTTTGCCAACGCCTTCCGGCGCACCCTGCCGGGACTGGATGTCGACGGCATATACTGGCGCATGCATTTCATGATGGGGATCTACATCTACAATACGGCGGACAGCGGCCGGCTTGAGGAAATCTCTGCTGGACGCTGTACGACTAGAGATCGCGAAAAGTCGCTGAATGAAATTATCGACTTCATCGTCGGTGGTTTCCAAGCCGCCCGACACCAGAGCGACTACAAGCTGAATAAGGACAGACGTCCCCGCCGCACCGCAAAGCTGGCCGAAAAGAAGCCGGAAAAGCCGAAAGCCGCGAAAACCAAGGCCCGATCAGGCCGCGCCTGATACCGCTGGACTGCAATCAGAGAAATGGTGGCGTACAGCCGCTGACGATCTCGCAGACCTCGTCGCCGACATTGCGGAAGCGATGGGGCCGGCGGCTGTCGAACAGATAGGCGTCGCCGGCACGCAGGATTTCGCACTGGTCGCCGACGGTGAGTTCGATCGCTCCGTTGATGACGACGCCACCTTCTTCCGCATCATGCTGCAGCATGGCCCGCCCGGTATCAGCGCCGGGCTCGTATTTCTCATGCAGGATCTGCAGATTGCGCTCGCGCACATTGCCGACCTGGCGAAAGGCAATGCGCCCCTTGGTCAGCGAGATGAGCTGGTTCGAACGATAGAAGACCTGCTCCTTTGGCGGTCCCGACAGACTGAAGAATTCCGCCAGCGGCATCGGGATGCCCTGCAGGATCTTGCGCAGGGAGGCGACCGAAGGGCTGACGCGGTTCTGCTCGATCAGGGAGATCACACCATTGGTGACGCCGGCCCGGCGCGCCAGTTCGCGCTGCGACAGGCCGCAGCCGATCCGAACCGAACGCAGGCGCTCGCCGACATCGAAGTCATCCTGCAGATTCTCGAAGATATCCAGTTTCATATCCATGGGGGCAACCCTGCTCGATACCGGTTCAACCATGCAAATGACAGGCAACGATGCGCCCGGGCGCCGGCTGTGTCTGCGCCGGCACCTCGGTGCGGCAGCGCGCCATGGCATGGGGACAGCGCGTATGGAAATGGCAGCCGCCCGGCGGATTGATCGGGCTGGGCACATCGCCGGTGAGGATGATCTTCTCGCGCCTGTGGCGCGGATCGGGCACCGGGACAGCGGACAGCAGTGCCTGCGTATAGGGATGCAGCGGATTGGCAAACAGCGATTTACGGTCGGCCAGTTCCACGATCCGCCCGAGATACATCACGGCAATGCGGTGGCTGATATGCTTCACCACCGCCAGGTCATGGGCGATGAACAGGTAGCTCAGGCCGAATTCCTCCTGCAGGTCTTTCAGCAGGTTGATGACCTGGGCCTGCACCGAGACATCAAGCGCTGAGACCGGTTCGTCGCCGACGATCAGGCTGGGACCGAGCGTAAGCGCACGAGCGATGCCGAGGCGCTGGCGCTGGCCGCCGGAGAATTCATGCGGATATTTTCGCATCTGCTCGGGCCGCAGGCCGACTTTGGCAAACAGGGCGGCGACGCGCTCGCGGATTTCAGCCGCCGACAGATTCTCATAGTTCAGGAAGGGCTCGGCGACGATGGCGCCGGCCGACATGCGCGGATTCAGGGAAGCATAGGGATCCTGATAGATGATCTGCATGGTCCGGCGATAGGGCCGCATCGCTGCCGTATCCAGCGCGGTGATGTCCCTGCCTTCGACATGGATGCTGCCGGCCGAGGGTTCGATCAGCTTCAGGATCGCCTTGCCGGCCGTGGACTTGCCGCAGCCGCTTTCGCCCACCAACCCCAGGGTTTCGCCATGGCCAAGCGTGAAGCTGATGCCATCCACCGCCCGCACCTGCCCCTTGCGACGGGCGAAGAAACCCTGGCCCAACGGGTAATGCTTCTTGAGGTCGCGGACCTCCAGCAGGGGATGTTTTGCCACGGCGTTCACTGGGCGGCCCCCATCTGCTGGATGGCAGCCCAGTTCCAGCAGGCCACGCCATGGCCGCCCTCGACCATCTGGAAGGCCGGCACCTGCACGTGACATTGCCCGGTGGCGTGCCGGCAGCGCGGCGCGAAGCCGCAGCCTGCCGGCTTGCGGCGCAGCGATGGCACCAGGCCGGGGATTTCCGTCAGCCGCCGGTCTTCGTCATCCGTGTCGGTCAGCCGGGGCACGGCGGCGAGCAGACCCTGCGTATAGGGATGCAGCGGCCGGTCAAACAGCGCGGTGACCTCTGCCTCTTCCACCTTGCGGCCGGCATACATGACGACCACGCGCCGTGCAGTTTCGGCCACCACGCCCAGATCGTGGGTGATCAGCACGATGGCGGTGCCGAACTCGCCCTGCAGGTCTTTCATGATCTGCAGGATCTGCGCCTGAATGGTCACATCCAGCGCGGTGGTCGGTTCATCGGCGATCAGTACCGACGGATTGCAGCACAGCGCCATGGCGATCATGATGCGCTGTCGCATGCCGCCCGACAGCTGATGCGGGTATTCATCCAGCCGGCGCCGGGCTTCCGGAATCCGCACCTTGGTGAGGATGGTTTCGGCCCGTTGCCAAGCCTCGGCCTGGCTGAGCCCCAGATGCAGCACCATGGCTTCCGAGACCTGCCGACCGATGGTCAGCACCGGGTTGAGCGAGGTCATCGGTTCCTGGAAGATCATCGAGATGCGGTTGCCGCGCACCTTGCGCAGCTCGGCCTCGCTGCAGGCCAGAAGATCGACGCCGTCGAAGCGGATGCTGCCATCGACGATGCGGCCTGGCGGCATCGGGATCAGGCCCAGGATCGCCAGGGTGCTGATGCTTTTGCCGCAACCGCTCTCGCCGACGATGCCGAGCGTTTCGCCCTGGTGCAACTGCCAGGACACGCCGTCGACCGCATGGATGACGCCATCCTCGGTCTGGAAGTCGATCTGCAGATTCTCGACTTCAAGGATCGGCGCCGGATTACTCTTCATGTCCATCATCATGTGCGGCGCCGAATGAAGCGCGGATCGAGCGCATCGCGCAGGCCGTCGCCCAGCAGGTTGACGGCCAGCACGGTCAGCGACAGGAACAGGCCCGGGAACAGGATGATATGCGGCGCCACCTGGAACAGGCTGCGACCATCGGCCAGGATATTGCCCCAGCTGGGGATTTCCGGCGGCGTACCAGCCCCCAGAAAGCTCAGCGTGGCCTCGGTCAGGATCGCCGCGGCGGCGACATAGGTAGCCTGGATCACCAGCGGCGCGATCGTATTGGGCAGCACATGGCGCAGGATGATCTTGTGAAACGGCGTGCCGATGGCCCGCGCCGCCTCGATGAAGGGCTGTTCGCGCAGGCTGAGCACCACACCACGCACCAGACGGGCAACACGCGGGATTTCGGCAATGGTGATCGACAGGATGACGCCCTGGATGCTGGCGCGCGACAACGCCATGACCGCAATGGCCAGCAGCACGGCGGGAATGGCCATCAGGCCATCCATCAGGCGGCCGATGACAGCATCGGCGCGCCGGTTGAAGCCGGAAATAAGACCGATAGCCAGACCGCCGCCGACCGAGAGCAGCGCCACGCCGAAGCCGACGATCAGCGATATCCGCGCCCCGTAGATCACCCGGCTGAAGACATCCCGGCCCAGCATGTCGGTGCCGAACCAGAACCGCTCTGACGGCGGACGCAGCCGGCGGATCGGACTGACCGACAGCGGATCATACTGCACCAGCAGCGGCGCGAAGATCGCCATCAGGGCCAGCAGCAGCAGCAGGATGCCGCCCAGCAGGGCCAGCGGATGATGCCGCGCCATGCGCCGCAGGAAATGCGGCCGGCCGGGTGTATCGTCGTCAGTTGCGACGGCGGGCGTGGAACCGGCACTCAATAGCGAATCCTCGGATCGAGGAAGGTGTAGGAAATATCCACCGCGAGATTGATCAGCACATAGGACCAGGAAAAGACCAGGATCACGCCCTGAATCACCGGATAATCGCGCCGCAGGATGGCATCCACGGTGAGGCGCCCGAGACCCGGAATAGCGAAGACGCTTTCGGTTACCACCACGCCGGTGATGACCAGAGCAAAACCAAGGCCAATGGTGGTGACGATAGGAATGGAGGCATTCTTGAGCGCATGACCGAATAGCAGTTCGCGATTGCTCAGGCCTTTTGCCTTGCCGGTGCGCATGTAATCCTGGTTCAGCACTTCCAGCATCGCGGCCCGCGTCATGCGCGTGATCAGCGCCGTGAAGACCAGCGCCAGCGCGATGCTGGGCAGGATGATTTTTTCGATGAACGGCCCGAAGCCCTCCCTGATGCTGGTATAGCCCTGCACCGGCAGCCATTCGAGCGACACCGAGAAGGCAAAGACCAGGCAATAGGAAATCACGAAGACCGGCAGCGAGAAGCCCAGCACGGCGAAAAACATCACCAGATGATCGACCCAGGTGCCGGCTTTCCATGCCGCCAGAATGCCCAGCGGCACCGACAGCAGCACGGTGATCAGCATGGTCAGAACCGTCAGCGCCAGCGTCGGCTCCATGCGCTGGGCGATCAGCTCAGTGACCGGCATGTTGGAAAAGACCGAGACACCCAAGTCGCCGGTCAGCACGCCCCAGGCCCATTGGCCGAACTGCAGCAGGAATGGCCGGTCCAGGCCAAGCTGATGCCGGATGCGTTCGATATCTTCGGGCGAGGCATTGTCGCCGCCGATGATGGTCGCCGGATCGCCGGGACTGAGATACAGCAGGGAAAACACGAACAGCGCCACCACCAGCATCACCGGCAGGGTGCCGAGAACACGCTTGATAATGAAGCCGAACATGCTGCGCCTGCCCCGTTCCGCTTAACGGCCGAAGGACGGCAGGTCGGCCTTGGTGGCGCCGCGGCGATAGGGCACCGGCACCTCGATGCTCACGCCCAGCTCCTCGGCGGCATGCCAGGCCCAACGCGGATCGTTGAGGAAGCCACGACCGATGGACACCATATCGGCCTGGCCACCGGCCACGATGGCCTCGGCATGTTGGGGAGCACGGATCAGGCCGACCGCCATGGTCGGGATGCCGACTTCGGATTTGACCTGCGTGGCGAACGGCACCTGATAGCCGGGACCGGTGGGGATATTGGCCAGACAGTTGCCACCGCTGGAGACATCCACATAGTCGCAGCCATGAGCGGCCAGGGCCTTGGCATAATTCACCGCATCGTCGGCGCCCAGGCCACGCTCATCCCAGTCGGTGCCGTTGAAACGCACACCGAGCGGCTTTTCTTTAGGCCAGGCCGCACGCACGGCGTCGAAGACCTCGAGCGGGAAGCGCAGGCGGTTTTCCCAGCTGCCGCCATATTCGTCGGTGCGGGCATTGGCAATCGGCGAGAGGAAGCCGCTGAGCAGATAACCATGGGCGCCATGGATTTCGAGCAGATCGAGCCCGAGGCGGGCGCAGCGCTGCGTCGCCTGCACGAAGGCGGCCACCACATCGTCCATATCCTTGCGGTCCATCGCCCGCGGCATCGGCCAGTTGTCGGCAAAGCGCAGCGCCGAGGGCGCAATGGTTTCCCATCCGCCATTTTCGGGACTGAGATGGCCGCGGCCATCGGCCGGGTTCATCAGCGACGCCTTGCGGCCGGCATGGCCCAGCTGCAGGCCGATCGGCATCTTGCTGTACTGCCGCACGATCTTCAGCACCCGGGCCAGCGCCGCCTCGTTCTCATCGCTGTACATGCCCAGGCACTGGTTACTGATGCGGCCGCGCGGTTCGACGCCGGTCGCCTCAATGATCAGCAGGCCGGCACCCGACAGGGCCAGATGGCCGAGATGGATAGTATGCCAGTCGGTGGCGCTGCCATTCTCGGCCATGAACTCGCACATCGGCGCAATCACGATCCGGTTGGGCAGCGTCAATCCGCGCAGCTGGATCGGTTCAAACAACTTGCTTTTCATAACCCTGACCCTGTCACTTGCGATCGATATTCCAGAACACCAGCTGCGGTCCCTTCAGCACGCCGGTAATTTCCTTGCGCCAGGCAAATGGCGTGAAGTACTGGCCGGTCGGGATGATGGGCAGCGAGGCCCAAAGCGCCCGGGACAGCGCTTCCAGCTTCACCTTGCGGGCGGCCTCGTCAGGTGCGTCCGCGTATTCGCGGCGCAGACGCTCGACGTCCTCGTCGCAGGCCCAGCCGACATAATTCTTCTGGTCGCAGCGCGAGTCGATGACGAAATTGGTCAGCGGCGAATACATGATCGAACCGCTGACCGCGATATGGAACAGGTTCCAGCCGCCCTGGGCCGCCGGTTCCTTGCGATTGCGCCGCGACAGCATGCCGGCGAAATCCATGATCTGCAGATCGACATTGGCGCCGATCTCGCGCAGGTTCGCCGCCGTCACATCGGCCAGCGCGCCCTGCCCCGGCAGTTCGCGGGTGGCCAGGATCACGATCGGCTCGCCCTTGTAGCCGGACTCGGCCAGAAGTTTCTTTGCCTGCGCGAGATCCTGCTTCTTGTAGAGGTCCGAGCCGGCGGTCGTGTCGTTCGGGCTGTTGCAGATGAAGTAGGACATGCAGTTTTCCAGCCACAGGTCCGGCGTGCCGTAACCAGCCAGCATGTAATCCGACTGCTTGACCAGCAGTGCCAGGGCCTGGCGCGCCTTCAGATTGTTGAAGGGCGGATTCAGGTGATTGGGCCTGATGAAGGTCTGCGCGCCCGCCTTGTTGAGGATCTGCACCTCGACCTTGCTGTTCTTTTTCAAGATCGGCATGACATCCGCCGGCACCTGGTCGATCAGGTCAATCTCGCCATTGATGAGCGCCGTCGCCCGGGTATTGGCATCGGGGATGAAGCGCATCTCGATACGGTCGAAATTGGCGACCTTGCCGCCCGACATGCCATTGGGCTTTTCCTTGCGCGGCACGTAATCCTTATTGCGCTCCCAGACAGCGCCGTTGCCCGGCTGCCATTGCTCGCGCAGGAAGCGGTAAGGGCCGGAGCCAATGGCCGTGGTCAACGGCTTGAAGGCATCGGTCTCGGCATCGGCCCGCCGCATGATGACGGCCTGGTTGGCCATGGTGGAAGCCAGCGCCACCTCGACGAACGGGAAACGCTTCTTGAACAGCATGACGAAGCCGTCCGTGCCGTCAGCGCGGAACTCGGCCATGGCCGCCTTCATCTGCTGCCCCAGCACATCGCGCGTCATCCAGCGGTTGATCGAAGCAACCACATCGTCGCCGGTCACCGGCTGGCCGTCATGGAACTTCAGGCCGGGCCGCAGCTTGAAACTATAGGTCAGTCCGTCCGGCGAGACCGAATAGGTATCGACCATCTGCGGATGCGGCACCAGCGATTCATCGAAGGCGAACAGCGTGTCGAACACCATCATGCCGAGCTGGCCGGTGGTGGTGGTCTGGGTGGTGTGCGGGTCGAGATTGTTCAGGTCGCTGCTCGGCGAGTAGCGGAAAACCTTCGGGGCCTGCGCGGCAGCCGGCAGGGCCGTGGCAAGCAGGACGGAAACCAGAGCAGCATAGCGAAGCATGTTATCCCCCTGTGAATAGTGATCGGATCGGTCAGCGCCGCGGCACTGGCATGTCGCCCCGGCTCCAGCCCAGCATGAACAGCAGGGCGCCGGCACGGACCATGGACGGCACATACTGGGCGATCATCAGCAGTGGCGGCGCGGTCATCACGAAAGGCTCCATGACAACGCGGCCGAAATGAATAAAATCCGGCCCCTCGCCACTCTTCTCCCCGAGCGCGGGTACGCTGAATTCCTCGACGCGCTTGCCGGTGACCACATTGGTGATCCAGGCGAACACGCCGGAGGGCACCGGCTCGCCCACATGTTCGGGTCCATAGGGGCTGCACAGGGCGCCATCGGTGGAGGCGACGCAGTATTTCACCTTGTCGAACACCGCCACCTTGTCCGGGCCGGTCGGCGCATCGTCGAGATGGCCGCGATAGCGCAGGATGTTGAGCACGCTTTCCAGGCCGACCTCGGTATCCTGGTCCGAGCCGCCGCCGAATTCGAGCGTGCAGGACTTGATGCCTTTGGCCATGGCGCTGGAGCAGAGATTGCCGGGATTATGACGATTGATCATCACCGGCATATGTCCCGCCGAAGCGGTCATATCGAGATTGCCGTAGTCGTAGGCAAAGACCGTACGCCGCATCGGCGTGCCGGAATGCAGGTCGATGATGGCGTCGACGCGTTCGAACAGGGCCGTCATCAGCGCATGCGCCAGTTGGTCCGACACCAGGCCGCGCGTGCTGCCGGGGAAGCGGCGATGCAGCTCGACCAGATCGGGATTGTGCCGCGTGCCGCCCTGCAGGCCGAAGGGATTGGCCGCCGGGATGATGATGATGCGGCCGGCGATATCCTTGCGCTCCGCCAGTTGCCCGACCAGATCGTGCAGCGCCAACACACCCAGCGGCTTGTCGCCGATGGTGCCCGAGATCACCGCCGTCGCTGGACCCGGCCGGTCGCCGACGATCTCATGCACATGAATCCGCCAGGGGAATTCATCGACCCGAGTGTCGGGCAGATCAATCGTCCAACGTTTCACCTCGGCCACGCAGACGTCCCTTTCACCACAAGGCAACAGCCAAAACCAGCTTTGCCCGGCTGTTAAAAATATAAGTCGATCGCCGATTTCTGTCTATTTATTTAATCGGTCGATTGCTTAGTTAGAAGTGCAAAAAACAGACGGCACTCACTTCACCCAAGGCTTGTCATAGGGCGTGAGGAACTTGAGGCGCACGGTGTATTTCTTCAGCCGCCAGCCCTGCGGCGTGCGCACATAGTCATCCTCGGTGAGCGCCGACATCCACAGCGCCTTGTTCTCCGTTTCCTGCGTGCAGGGCTCCCACAGCATCCAGGTGGCATGGGCCTTGTCGCCATCCAGCGTGATATGCGGGTTCAGATAATAATGCATGGCGAAGGTCCAGCGGCTCTGACACAGCCGCTGGCAGATCGCTTCTCGTCCCTTGATCGGCGGAACGGCTGGGCTGCCCTGCCACTCCGCATCCTCGGTGAAGGTGACATCCACCATCGGCCGGATGATCGCCTCGATTTCCGCCTCGGACTTCGGCTTGTGATCGTCGGTGAACTTGTCGTCGCAGGCCCAGGCGTAATAGGCCTTGAGCTGGCGGATCGCCTCGAAATCCTCCAGACGGCGGATACGGCTTTCAAGATCGGACATAACGGGACTCCGGCTTCAGGGATGTTGAGCTTCAGGCGACCTTACGCGCTCGACGATAGGTTTCGTTGACGCCGATGGCGGTGACCACGCAATCGTCGAACCGCTTGTCGAGCAGCACCGGGCGTTCCGGCTCGAACATCCAGACCATCGGGACATCCTCAAGCAGGATCCGCTGGATCTCGGAGTAGATCGCCTGACGCTCGGCTTCGACGATGGTCTCGCTGCCTTTGGCGAACAGCTCGTCGATCTTGGGGTTCACATAGCCGGTCGTGTTCGAGAAGGGCACGCCCTTGCGGATGTTGCTCGAAATGAAGAACCGCGCGACGCCCAGCGCCGGATCGCCGAACTGATACGGCAGATTTATGGTCATCTGGAAATCCCAGTTGCCATAGCGCGAGGTCCAGCCGGCGAAATCCACCGATTCGAGCTCGACTTCGACGCCGATCCGCTGCAGGGCCTGCTTGATGTATTCCGCCAGGCGTAGGTAATTGTCGCCCAGTGGCAGACGCAGCAGCGAGATCTTGGTGCGCATTCCGTTGGCGCCCGGCTTCAGGCCCATCTCATCGAGCAGGGCCCGCGCCTTGGCAAGATCGAGATCGTAACGCTTGACCTTATTGTCATAGAACCGCGTCCGGCTGTTGATCGGACCGGTGGCTTCCCGGCCCAGGCCGAAGAAGATCGAGTCGCGCACAAACTTCTTGTCGATGGCGTAGTTGATTGCCTGGCGGAAACGTTTGTCGTCGAACGGAGCGATACGGTTATTGAGTTCGATGCGAACAACCGGGCCATAGAACTCGAAGCCACGATTGATCTTCTGCAAATGCGGTAGATCCTGCAGGCGGATGGCATCCAGCGGTTCAAGATCAACCGACTGGACCTGATTGATCTTCTTCTGCTCCACCGCCACCGCGCGCGAAGCGGCATCCGGGATAATATGGAAGTAGATCTCGTCCAGATTCGGCTGATCTTTGATGTAATAGTCGGTGTTTTTCACCAGCTTGATGAATGCGCCCTTGCGCCATTCCTCCAGCTTGAACGGGCCCGTGCCTACCGGCTTGGCGTTGTTCGGGTTGGTGCGGAAATTGGTGCCCTTATAGAGATGCGCCGGAACGATCGGCGTGGTCGACATCTCGAAAGCGATCATGAAAGGCGCGAACGGGGTCTTCAGGTGGAAGCGCACCGTCAGCGGATCAAGCGCCTCGATCACATCGCAATTCTGGAAAATCGCCCGGGCGCGCGGATGCACCTCCATCAGAAAATCCTTGATCGAAAACACCACGTCATCGGCCGTGAAGGGCGCGCCATCATGCCATTTGACGCCTTCCTGCAGCCGGAAGACATAATTCAGGCCGTTTTCGGTGATCTCCCAGGACTTCGCCAGGCTGGGCATCGGCTTGAAATCGAAATCGTAGGTCAGCAGGCTTTCGTAGATCTTGCCGGCCACCAGCTGGGTCGGGCCGTTCTGATCGAGGCCGATAAACAGGGTGGAAGGCTCCGGGAAGGCGATCGCATTGAAAACGCCACCGCTGGGCGCGGCCTGCAGATTGCCAAGCTTCAACGCAAAGACCGAGGTTGCCGTTGCCGCGCCAAGAACTGCACGGCGGGTCATCATGAAATCAGCCATCTTCCCCTCCAGATTCAGCCCACCGGTATGGCGGGCGCGTGTTTGTCCGTTGTCGTAATCCTGTTTTCCCAATCCTGTCCCGGAATCGCGCCGATCAGGCAGCGCGTGTACTCATGCTGCGGCCGCTCGAAGATCGCGACCGAATCCCCGGTTTCCACAATTTTGCCTTTCTGCATCACGATCACCCGGTGGCACATCTGCGAGGCCACGCGCAGGTCATGGGTGATGAACAGCATCGAGATGCCGAATTCGTCGCGAATCTCGCGCAGCAGGTTGAGCACTTGGGCCTGCACCGACACATCCAGCGCCGATACCGCCTCGTCGGCCACCAGCAAGGCCGGCTCCACGGCCAGGGCGCGGGCGATGCCGATGCGCTGGCGCTGGCCGCCAGAGAATTCATGCGGAAAGCGTTCGGCTGCCGCCGCGTCGAGGCCGACGCGCTTGAGCAGGCGATACATGCGGCGCCGGGCCTGATCTTCTGACACGCCATGGGCCAAGGGTCCGGCCATGATGCTTTGTCCGACCCGGTAGCGCGGATTCAGGGAGTCAAACGGATCCTGGAAGATGATCTGGATCTTGCTGCGGTAGGGCCGCATGGCCTGGCGGTCCAGTTTGGCCAGGTCCTGCCCGCGAAACTCGATAACGCCGCTATCGGGCTCGATCAGCCGGATCAGACAGCGGCCGACCGTCGACTTGCCAGACCCGCTCTCCCCCACAAGCCCGACCGTCTCGCCATGCCCGATGTCGAAGCTGACATCGTCCACGGCTTTCACCGTTGCTGCTGGCTGGAAGAAGCTGCCCTTGCCGCCATAGCGTTTGTTCAGATTGCGGACACTCAGCAGCGGCTGGTCGCTGTGCTGCTCCAGGATATCCTTGCGGAAATGCGGCACGGCAGCGATCAGGGTGCGGGTATAGGCGTGCTGCGGGTTATACAGAACCTCTTGCGCCGTGCCGATTTCAACAATGCGGCCATTCTGCATCACGGCAACCCGGTCGGCGATATCGGCCACCACGCCGAAGTCATGGGTGATGAACATCACGCCCATGCCGCGGCTGCGCTGGATATCGCGGATCAGCGTCAGGATCTGCGCCTGGGTGGTGACATCCAGCGCCGTGGTCGGCTCGTCGGCGATCAGAATCTGCGGTTCCAGTGCCAGCGCCATGGCGATGACGACGCGCTGGCGCTGACCGCCCGACAGGCGGAAGGGATGACGATGGCGCAGGGTTTCCGGGTCGGGCAGACCGACCGCGCGCAGCAGCTCCAGCACGCGCGCCGGCCGCTCGGCCGCTGGCACGTCATGGGCCTCAAGCACCTCTTCGATCTGCCTGCCGATACGCATCACCGGATTGAGGGCCGACATCGGCTCCTGGAAGATCATGCCGATATCGGCGCCGCGGATCTGGCGCAGGGATTCTTCCGGCAGCCGCAAAAGATCGGTGCCCTTGAACAGGACCTGGCCGGAACGCAGCTTGACGCCGCTTTCCGGCAGCAGGCCCATCACCGCAGAGGCCGTTATCGACTTGCCCGAGCCGGATTCGCCGACGATGCAGAGAATTTCCCCGGCCCGGACCTCGAAGCCGACATCCTCGACCGCATTCAACCGGTCGCCGGCATTGGACAGGCCGATGGTGAGGTTCTGGACCGAAAGCAGCGTCTCACCCATCGCCATCACCGCTTGTTGGTCTGGCGCGGGTTGAGCATGTCGTTCAGTCCCTGCCCGACGATATTGAGCATCAGGACGACCAGGAAGATCACCAGGCCGGGAAAGAAACTCATCCACCAGGCCTGGCGGATCACTGAACGCGAAACGCCGATCATGTAGCCCCAGCTCATCATGTTGGGGTCGCCCAGGCCAAGAAAGCTGATCGCGGCCTCGGCCAGGATGGCAGTGGCCACCATCAGCGTGCCCATGGTCACCACCGGCGAGATGGTGTTCGGCAGGATCTGGCGGAAGATGATCCGGCGGTCGCTCTCGCCCAGCGCAATGGCGGCCTGCACGAATTCACGGTTGCGCAGGCTGGAGAACTGTCCGCGCACCAGCCGGGCGATCGGCGGCCAGGTCACAATCGCGATGGCAAGAATGATGGAATAGATCGACGGCCGCAGGATCGCGACCATCACCAGGGTAAAAATGAAGGTTGGGATGGTCTGGAAGAATTCGGTGATGCGCATCAGCAGGTCATCAGCCCAGCCACCGTAATAACCGGCAACGGCACCCAGCACGACACCGACCAGCAGGGAGCAGACGGTGGAGACCAGACCCACGATAAGCGATACGCGCGCGCCATAGGCCAGGCCGGCGGCGATGTCGCGCCCCAGCATGTCGGTGCCAAGCGGGTAACTCATATTGGTGAAAGGCGGCAGGAACGGCCGCGTCACCATCTGCCACGGATCCTGTTCGTAGAGAACCGGCGCAAAAATGGCGACGAGGACGACCGCGGCCAGCAGTACCAGGCCGACAATCGTCCCGACCCGGCTGAGGAAATACCTGAGCGCGACAATGTTCATGCCACGGCTCCGATACGCGGATCGGCGAAGCGATAGATCGCATCGGTAATCATGTTGAAAATAATGACCATCAGCGAGGTCACCAGGAAAACGCCGAGCAGAACCGCGTAATCACGCTGCAGCAGGGCATCGAAAGCCAGCCGGCCGATACCTGGCCAGGCGAAGACCGTCTCGGTCAACACCGCACCACCGACCAGCTGTCCGGCCTGTATGCCGGCGAAGGTGATGACCGGCAGCACCGCGTTGCGCAGGATATGGCGCGTGATGATCGGCCCGCGTCGCATGCCCTTGGCCTTGGCGGTGCGCACGAAGTCAAGGTCCTTCACTTCCAGCACCGAGGAGCGCGTCAGCCGCGCGTAAATGGCAACGTAGAACAGACCCAGCGTTCCGGCCGGCAGGATCAGATGCGAGATGATGTCGAGCGCGCGCTTCCAGCCGGTATAACCCGCGCCGATGCTTTCCATGCCATTGGCCGGCAGCCAGTCGAGCCAGACGGAAAACAGCATGATGGCCAGCAGGCTGAGCCAGAACAGTGGTACGGCATAAAACAGCAGCGCCAGCAGCGTCACAACGCCATCCAGCAGTTTGCCCACCTTCAGCGCAGCCAGTACACCCAGGCTGACACCGACCAGGATCGCGAAGACAAAGGCCGTGAGGGTCAATATCAGCGTCGCCGGCAAACGTTCGAGGATCAGGGTCAGCACCGGTTCGTGCTGACGGTAGGAATAGCCGAGATCGAGCTGTATCACGCCGAGGAAATAGCGGCCTATCTGTTCGTACAACGGCTTGTCGAGGCCGAATTGCTCGCGCAGCTGCGCCACGAACATCGCATCGGCCACACCGGCCTCGCCCGCCATCACTTCGGCGGGGTCACCGGGCGCCATGCGGATCAGAATGAAATTGAGGAGGATGATGACCGCGAGTACGGCTATGCCCTTCAGGATTCGAACGCCGGCATAACCAAGAATCCGCATCCCCAACACCCCCGCACGCTATCGCTGTCTTGTTCCGTCCCGGATTGCCCGTGTGCCGCAGGACGATCTTTAATCACTCGATTAATGTTGCATTTTTAAAACAAACACGCAGTTTTGTCCACGATTAATAGACACAGCCTGCGGGCTGTCTGCGCTCGCCGATCCACCACTCATAAGCGCAGGCGTCTTGGCATCGCACACAGTCACAGACAGCCGCGCGACATGCCGTAGCGGCAATGCTCGCACCATGCGATGCCCGGCGCGCGTCAGATCTTGCCGCCGCCCAGGGCATTCACCAGCGCGCGCCAGACCTCGAAGGTTTCGGCATTGCGCTGCTCGTCGACCGGAATCTGCCGCACGGAAGTCTGCTCCATCACCAGCTTCGATGCCGGATCGACATAGATCATCTGGCCGCGAATACCGCGCAGCGAAAACATACGACGTTCGCGGTTCGGCACGATCCAGGTCTGGAAACCATAGGCCTTGCCGGCCTGCTGCGGCTGCGGGGAAGCCACGCCTTCCGCCGGCAACGTCGTCGCTTCCTTCACCCAGGCCTCAGGGATGATCTGCTCGCCATTCCAGTTGCCGTCATGGGCGAGCAGACGGCCGAAACGTGCATAATCGCGCGCCGTGGCATTGATCCCGGCATAGGCGATTTCATGGCCATAGACGTCGGTCTGCCATGTGGCATCGGATTCACAACCGATCTTGTGCCAGATCCTGTCGGTCAGATAATCCGACAGATGCCGGCCGGTGACGTTGCGCAGCACCACGCCTAGCAGCGCCGTATCGATGCCGGCGTAATTGAACACCTTGCCCGGCGGGTTGGCCATCTGGCTGAAGGCGAGCAGCAGGCGGTTGCGGTTGACCACGCGCGAGCCCATCAGCTGCGCATTGCGGAACTCGCCGAGATTGTCGCGCCCCCCGTAATCTTCCGAGAAGTCGAGGCCCGAGGCCATCTGCAGGGCGGCGCGCACCGGAATGTCACCGATGGCGCCGGCGCCCAATGCCGGCTCGTATTGCTTGATCGGCTTGTCGATGTCGATCAGCCCTTCGCCTACCGCGATGCCGACCAGCATGGCGGTCACGGTCTTGGCCATCGACATCGAGGTGAAGCGATGACGGTCGTTGCGGGCGTAGCGGTAGCGCTCGTAGAGGATCTTGTCGCCCTGGGCGACGATGAAGGAGGTGACCGGGTTGTGGGTGAAATAATCCTCCAGGCCGCGGGGCTTACCCTCATGCTGGTAGGTGATCGGCGGCAGTGCGGCGCGTGCAAAATTCCAGGGCTCGGCCGCCCGATGGATCACATGATGGGGATAAATCTGGTCGTAATGGCTGTAGGAGCCGACAATGAACGCAGGCTGGGATTCGGTGTAGAAATTGCCGACCGGGTAATTGAGCGCCTGTCCGTTGCGCTCGGCCTCGAAGCCCGCGGTATCGAAAATCGGTGTCATCCACGCCCCTCTAATCAATCAGTCGATTAGTTTCCGTATCATCTGAAGAGAGACGGCGGCAAATTGCAATGCCCTTATCTCTCCCGCGCAGCGGCCGGGTTTGGCCTCCCGGCAGCGGTCCCAAAGCGGGCGAGGCGGGCGGATTCGGCAGTATCTTGCTCAAAATTCTGCACAATTTGACCGCAGCCTGTCCGACGCAAAGCGGGCCGGAGCCCGCCAGGCCAGTTACGGCCCGGAAAAATATTGCTCCGGGAACCGGAAAACCGCCTCAGAGATAGGGCGGCGTGCAGGCGCTGACGACCTCGCAGGGCTCGGTGCCGATATTGCGGAACCGGTGCAGCAGGCGGCTGTCGAACAGATAGGCGTCGCCCGGCTGCAGGATGCGCACCTGATCGCCCACCGTCACCTCGATGCTGCCCGAGAGCACGATGCCGCCTTCATGGGAGGTATGCTCCAGCATGCTTTCGCCGGTATCCGCACCGGGCTCGTAGCGCTCCTGCAGTATCTGCAGGTTATGGGCATGCGCATCGCCGACCTGGCGCAGAATCACGCGTCCCACCTTGTCTTTCATGGTGCCGTGGATATGCGAGGTCAGGTCGAGGAAGTCGCCCGGACCGAAGAAAACCTTCTCGGCATTCTTCTGGCTGTCTTCGTTGAAAAAGTCGGCCAGCGTCATCGACAGGCCATCCAGGATCTTGCGCAAGCTGGCCACGGAAGGGCTGCTCTTGTTCCGCTCCACCATGGCGATCTGGCCATTCGGCACCCCCGCCCGCAGCGCCAGCTCGCGCTGCGACAGGCCGGCGGCCGTGCGCAGATCCCGCAGCCGGCCGCCAACATCGAACTCGCTGGCCGGTTCTTTCGCGGTGGCTTCGCTCGACACTGTCGCCCTCCTTGCCTGATTACCCATGCATGGCCTCTTGCTCAAGATATTGAGCAGTGCCATATTGCCCGCTCCATCATGGCCTGACAATCCCGGAAAGGAAATCCGATGGCTACGGCCCCCTCGCTTGCCACCCGCCAGTCCAGCGCTGTTCCCCGCGGCATCGCCACCAAGGCGCTCTACGCCGCCCGCGCGGAAAATGCCGAACTCTGGGACGTGGACGGCAAGCGCTATATCGATTTCGCCGCCGGCATTGCCGTGCTGAACACCGGCCACCGCCATCCTGCCGTGATCCAGGCGGTGAAAGACCAGGCCGATGCCTTCACCCATACCTGCTTCCATGTGGCGCCCTATGAGAGCTACATCCGGCTGGCCGAACGGCTGAACAGCCTGACGCCGGGCGATCACGCCAAGAAGACCATGTTCGTCACCACCGGCGCCGAAGCCGTGGAGAATGCCGTCAAGGTGGCCCGGGCCCATACCGGCCGCACGGCGGTGATCGCCTTCAGCGGCGCCTTCCATGGCCGCACGATGATGGGCATGGCACTGACCGGCAAGGTGACGCCCTACAAGAAGAATTTCGGTCCCTTCCCGGCCGAGATCTATCATGCGCCCTATCCCAAGCCCTATCACGGCATCAGCACGGCCGATGCGATCAACGCGCTGCAGCAGCTTTTCTTAAGCGACGTCGACCCGGCCCGCGTGGCGGCGATCATCGTCGAACCGGTGCAGGGCGAAGGCGGCTTCTATATCGCCCCGGCAGACTTCCTGCAGGAAATCCGCCGCATCTGCGACGAACACGGCATCCTGATGATCGCCGACGAGATCCAGACCGGCATCGGCCGCACAGGCCGCATGTTCGCGGTCGAGCATGCGGGCGTGGTGCCCGACCTGGTGACCACGGCCAAGGGCCTGGCTGGCGGCTTCCCGCTGGCCGCGCTCACCGGCCGCGCCGAAGTGATGGATGCGGCGCAGCCGGGCGGCCTGGGCGGCACCTATGGCGGCAATCCCATCGGCGTGGCCGCGGCCAATGCCGTGTTGACCGTCATCGAGGACGAGAAGCTCTGCGAGCGTGCCGAGGAGCTGGGCACGCTGATGGCCGACCGCCTGCGCGAGATGGCACGCCGCAACAGCTTTTCCTGTATCGGCGAGGTGCGCAACCTCGGCTCGATGGTGGCGATCGAACTGGTCAAGGACCGCAATACCCGCGAGCCCGATGCAGCGCTGACCAACGCGCTGATCGCCAAGGCGCAGGAAAAGGGCCTGATCCTGCTGTCCTGCGGCGTCAATGCGAACATCATCCGCATCCTGGCGCCACTGACCATTCCAATGGCGCAGGCCAAGGAAGGCCTCGACATCTTCGAGGCCGCGCTGGCCGAAGTCGTCGGCGCCTGATTAAATCGGGCAGCGGCAATCCCGCTGCCCATTTTTCTGTTTTGCACATCCAGGAAGTCAGTCCGATGAACGGTGCCGATCGCCTTTGCGACACGCTGCTTGCCCATGATGTCGATGTCTGCTTTGCCAATCCCGGCACGTCGGAAATGCATTTCGTCGCCGCGCTGGACCGCAAGCCGCAGATGCGCTGCGTGCTCGGCCTGTCCGAAGGCGTGGTGACCGGCGCCGCCGATGGCTATGCCCGCATGGCCGACAAGCCGGCCGCCACCCTGCTGCATCTGGGCCCCGGTCTGGGCAATGGCCTGGCCAATCTGCATAACGCGCGGCGCGCCTTCACGCCGATGATCAATGTGGTGGGCGATCATGCCACCTATCACCTGCATCTGGATGCGCCGCTGACCAGCGATATCGAAAGCATCGCCCGTCCGATGTCGCAATGGGTCGGCCGTATCACCCGGCCCGACGAGGTGGAAAGCCAGACCGTCGCCGCCTATCAGGCCGCGATGACCAAACCCGGTATCGCCACCCTGATCCTGCCCGCCGATGCCGCCTGGGGCGACCTGCCGGCCGCCAAGGTGACCCGCGCCGCCCTGCCGGCGCTGCAGCCGGTGGCACCCGAGGCCATCCGCAAGGCGGCCGCAACCCTGCGCACCAAGGGTGCCCGCACCGCCATCATGATGAGCGGCAAGGCCATGCGTGCCGATGCGCTGGAGATCGCCGGCCGCATCGCGCAGGCTACCGGCGCGCGGCTGCTGACCCAGGGTGCCAATGGCCGTATCGAACGCGGCGGCAATCGCGTGAGTGCGGCCCGCATTCCCTATGTTATCGACGTGGCTGTACCGTTCCTGAAGGAGCTGGACGCCCTGATCCTGATCGGCGCCAAGGAGCCGGTCGCCTTCTTCGCCTATCCCGGCAAGCCCGGCCGCCTGGTGCAGGATCATTGCGAGGTGCTGCCGCTCGCCGGCCCCGAGAATGACCTGAAGCATACGCTGGCCTGGCTGGCCGACGAACTGGGGGCGAAAACGCCGCTGGCAACACCCGCCGCGCAACCGCTCGATCGGCCCGGCAGCGGCAAGCTGACCGTGGAGGCCATCAACCTCGCCATCGCCGCGATGATCCCGGAGAATGCCATCCTCTGCGATGAGTCGATCACGTCGGGCCGCAAGTTCTACGACCTGTCGCAGCAGTCGGCCCCGCATGATTTCCTGGCACTCACCGGCGGCGCCATCGGCATCGGCATTCCGCTGGCCACCGGGGCGGCGATTGCCTGCCCCGACCGCAAGGTGATCGGCCTGCAGGCCGATGGCAGCGGCATGTACACGATCCAGGCGCTGTGGACGCAGGCGCGTGAGAACCTGGATGTGGTTACTGTCGTCTTCGCCAACCGTTCCTACGCCATCCTGCAGGGCGAGATGCGCAATGTCGGCGTCAACGATTTCGGCGAGAATGCCAAACGCATGCTGAACCTCGATGCCCCGAACCTCGACTGGGTTTCGATGGCCCGTGGCCTGGGCGTGACGGCGGCACGCGCCGACAGCGTCGAAACCTTCGTCACGCTGTTCGAGGGCGCCCTGCGCCAGCGCGGCCCGATGCTGATCGAGGCGGTGCTCTGACCGGTCAGTGCGTCAGGCCGAGATAGGCCTGGCGGATTTCCGGACGCTGCATCAGGTCGTCGGCCGGACCTTCCATCACGATGCGGCCTTCTTCCAGCACATAGACGCGCTTGGCCAGCTCCATGGCCATGCTGACATTCTGCTCGACCAGCAGGACCGATAATCCGTCGGCATTGATGCGCCGGATGGCGTCGAACATGTCCATCACGATGGATGGCGCCAGACCCAGCGAAGGTTCATCGAGCAGCAGCAGCTTTGGCAGCGCCATCAGCGCCCGGCCAATCGCGACCATCTGCTGCTGCCCGCCCGACAGCGACCCCGCCGGCATCGGCAGTTTCTGCCGCACGGCGGGAAACAGCTCGCAAACCTGCTCCAGCGTCTGCTTGCGGCGCGCCTTCGCCTCGGGCAGGAAGCTGCCGAGTTCCAGATTCTCCAGCACCGTCATGCTGGTGAACAGCCGGCGGCTTTCGGGCACGATAGCGATGCCGGCCTGACAGAATTTATGCGGCGCGATGCGGGTGACATCCGAACCGTCGAACACGATGCTGCCCAGAGAGGCGCGGTTGAGGCCAGCCAAAGCGTTGATCAGCGTGGTCTTGCCGGCGCCATTCGGACCGACGACGCAGACCAGTTCGCCGGTCTGCACCTTGATGCTGACATCCCACAGCGCCGGAGCCGCTCCATAGGCAACCTTCAGATTGCTGACTTCAAGCATGCGCTTTCCCCAGATAGGCGGCCTTGACCTGCTCGTCGTTCATCACATCGACGGCATCGCCCTGGGCAATCAGGCCGCCGTAATTCAGCACCACGATACGGTCGGTCAGCGCCATGACAGCGCGCATCACGTGCTCGACGAAAATAATGGTGGTTCCGCGATCGCGGATACGGCGGATCATCTCGATGGCCTCGTTGATCTCGCCGGGCGTCAGGCCGGACAGCACCTCGTCCAGCATCAGCAGCTTGGGTCGCGCCGCCAGTGCACGCGCCAGTTCCAGGAACTTGCGCTGATGCAGATTGAGATCTTCGGGCAACACATGCGCTCGATGGGAGAGTCCGGCAAAGGCGATAAATTCCTCTGCCTGCCGTAGCGCCTCGGGCCGGCTCATGCCCTTGCCGCCAAACATCCCGACCATGGCTACATTCTCCAGCACGGTCATTTGACTGAAGGGCCGCGGGATCTGGTAGGTGCGGGCGATACCGGTCTGGGCGAAGCGATGGGCATCCAGGCCGGCCAGATTCTGGCCGTCGAAGATGATCTCGCCGGCGGTCGGCTTGAAATGGCCGCTGACGACATTGATGAAGGTCGACTTGCCGGACCCGTTCGGTCCGATCAGGCCCAGGATTTCGCCCTTGCGCACTTCCAGCGTCACATCGTTCAGCGCCTTCAGGCCGGCGAAGGCCTTGGTCAGGCCGCGCACCTGCAGCAGCACTTCGGCCGAAGCCGCCGGCTTGGTGGCCAGCCGCGCCACCGGTGCTGCCTGCCCATCAACGCCAGCATGCGCGGGCGGCGGTTCGACCGCCACTTTCCTGCGACGACCGTTCAGCCAGCTGGAGACCACGCCGAGGAAACCGGACGGCATGAACAGGATCACCACCACGAGGACAAGGCCGACCAGGGCACGGCCCAGCACGGCATAATCACCGGAAGTGAAGAAATAGAGCAGGCAGGTGATGAAGACCGCGCCGACCGCCGGGCCGATCCAGTGCCGGCTGCCGCCCAGGATGCTCATCAGCACCACCGACAGTGGCACCGTGATCGAGAAGGTTTCCGACACGGTGATATAGGACACGAAGACCGCATGGATGCCGCCGGCCAGGCCGGCCAGGCCGCAGGAAATCGCGAGCGCATAGAGCTTGAAGCGATAGGTTGGCACGCCCATCACCTCAGCCACATCCTCGTCATCATGGATCGCGAACAGGCCGGCGCCGAATTTGGAGACATAAATCCAGTAGGAGATCGCCACTGTTCCCACCGCCGCGACCAGGCCCAGCATGTAGATCGACGAAGCCTGCGAGGGACCGAGATGCGGAATGTCGACGCTGAGCAGGTAGATGCCGGGGCCGCCGTCGATGCTGGTATTGAGAATGATGGTGGCGAGCACGAAGGTGACCGCCAGTGTCAGCAGCGCGAAGAGTTCGCCGCGCACGCTCGCCACCCGGAACACCACGGCGCCGAGAGCCACGCCGAGCACCGCCGCCACCAGCACGGCCGCCGGCAGCGTTGCCAGGAAGGGCCAGCCCATCTTGCCGGCCAGATAGGCCGTGCCGTAAATGCCGGCACCGAAGAAAGCGCCGTGGCCAAAGGAGAAATAGCCGGTATAGCCGGACAGGATGTTCCACGACACTGCGAGGATAACCCAGTGGAACAGCAGGTAGAGGAAGGATTCCCAGAAAGCCGGCGCGCCGAGCCAGGGCAGGGTGGCAAGCGCGATGCCGGCCGCGAAGATGCCGGAAAGAATGGCCTTGTTCAGCATGATCAGGCCCTACCCGGACGGAACAGCAGCATGAGGATCAGTAAAGAGAACGACACAATGGGAGCCCAGGAGGGCGCGAAGATCACCATGGCGATGGCTTCGCTGACCCCGATGATGATGCCGGCCACCAGCGGCCCGAGCGCACTGCCCAGTCCACCCAGCATGACGACGGCGAAGACCACGCCCACCCAGGAGAAAATCTGCGTCGGTGTGAGCGTGAAGGTGAGTGCGAAGCAGACGCCGGCGATGGAGGCCAAGGCGACACAGACCCCTGACAGCATGAGCGACAGCCAGCGCTGGTTGATGCCGAAGGCGGCCGCGATCTGGCCGTCCTCCGCCATGGCTCTCATCGCCTTGCCGATATCGGTGAAGCGCATCGCCGCCCAGACGGCGAAGGCGAAAAAGATGGCGAGCACGAGGGTCAGCAGTTCGGGCACCGGCACGAACAGGCCGCCGATCCGGAACTTCTCCTCGCCATAAGACGACTGCAATTTGCGGAAATCGGCGGTCCAGACATACTGGATCAGGCTTTCCAGCATCACCGTCATGCCGAAGGTGACGAGCAGAGAATTGAACGGCGAGATCTTGAATCGCGACAGGACCGCCTGCTGGGCGACGCCGATCACGAAAAACACCGGCGGCAGGATCAGCAGGGTCAGCAGCGGATCGATCCGCCAGACCGAGACCATGTGGTAGCTGAGATAGGCCGAGAGAAAGACGAAACCGAAATGCGCCAGGTTGATCTGGCGCAGCAGGCCCCAGGACAATCCCAAGCCCAGACCGATCAGACTGTACATCCCACCAATGAAGACGCCAGACAGGATGGATTGCAGCAGAAGGTTCAGGCTTGGGAAAGTCATCAGGATTTACTCGTTAAACGGTTACTGCTTGAGCGTGGCGCCGGGCGCAGCCCATTCCTTGGGCCAGACCGTGACCCAGTTGTCGCCCTGCACCTGCTTGATGCGCATCAGGTCGTCGCCAAAGTTGTTGCCCTTGTCGAAGCGCAACGTGCCCTGGATCGTCGGCACCTGATTGGCTTTCAGCCAGTCAGCCATCTTGCGGTCGTCGAGGCTCTTGGTGGCCACGACCGACGCTTCCAGCAACTGCCAGGCCGTGAAGGACGCGGCCGCCTGCACCTCAACCTTGGTGTAGGGGAAACCGGCCGCCTTGGCCCGCTCGTTGAAGGTCTGGACGAACTTCGCCGCAACCGGGTTGTTGGTGTAAGGCGCATGCTCCTCGAAGATCGTGACCGAGAGGGCATTCTTGGTTTCCGGAGAGGTCGCCATCGGACCGGGTGCCGGATAGAGATGGAAGTGCAGCGGCGGCTCGTAATCCAGCTTCTTCATCGCCTCGAGCAGCATGTTGCCTTCCAAGCCGATATCGCCGACGAAGACGAGATCGGGCTTGGCATCCTTCACGCGGGCGGCGATCGGACCGAAGTCGCGGTTGCCGAATTCCCACTCGAGGAACAGAACCTCCTGCAGGCCACGCTTCTTGGCCACCTCACGCGCGCCCAGCGACAGGAAATGCAGCGAGGGGAATTTCGAGGTGACGACGGCGATGGTCTTCGGCGGCTTGGGCGCTTTTTCCAAGGCGTCGAACAGCGTGTTCGGCACAGTGGTGCCCGGATCCGGGCCGAGCGACCAGGCCGGGAAGTGCATGTCGTACTTCACCAGCGACGGAATGCCCATCGTGTGCGAGATCAGAATCTTGTTGTAGCGCTGCGCCACGCCGACGGCGGACAGGATCGCGCCGGTGGCATAGGGCCCCATGAACAGATCGACCTTGTCCGACGTCAGCAGCTGTTCATAGAGGGTGCGGGCCACTTCCGGCTTGGACTGGTCGTCCTTGACGATCCATTCCACCTGCCGGCCGAGCAAGCCACCGCGCTTGTTGAGGTCTTCGACATAGATGTCGCCGACCAGCTTGTGGACCAGCGCGGTGGCCGAGAGCGGGCCGGTCAGCGCCAGCGAGCTGCCGATGCGGACCGGACCGGACTGCGCCTGGACCGGTGCAGCGGCCAGGCCCAGACAGCCAGCCGCCATCACCGCCAGTGCGGCAATGCGTTTCAAGCTTTTCATTGTTTCCTCCCTAGTGTGAAATTTTATAGACGACTTACTCGTTCCTGACGCCATTGCGCAGGATGCCGATCTTTTCGACTTCCACTTCAACCACATCGCCCTGCTTCATGAAGATCGGCGGCTTGCGCGCGAAACCGACACCGGCCGGCGTGCCCGAGATGATCACATCGCCCGGCTGCAGCTCGAAGACTTCGGAGCAGGTGCTGACCAGGGTCTGCACATCGAAGATCATGTCCTTGGTATTGGCATCCTGCAGTACTTCGCCATTCAGGCGGCACTGGATACGCAGGCCGACCACGCCGGCCGGCAGTTCATCGGCGGTGACCAGATCCGGGCCGAAGGACGCGGTCTTGTCGACATTCTTGCCGATCATCCACTGGTGCGACTTGAACTGGTAATCGCGGATCGAGCCATCGTTGAACAGCGAATAGCCGACCACATGCTCCAGCGCCTTGTCCTTGGCGATGTAGCGACCGGCCTTGCCGATGATGACAGCGACTTCGGCTTCGTAATCGAACTGGTCGGAAATCTTCGGCTTGATCAGCGGCTCGTCATGGGCGACCCAGGATGACGGGAAACGATGAAACAGCACCGGATATTTCGGCGCGTCCTTGTAGGGGCTCTCGGCGGCGTGGTCGATATAGTTCAGGCCAACCGCAATCGCCTTGGACGGATTGAGCACCGGGGCCAGCAGCTTGGCGCCGGCAAACGGCGTCTTCTCGGTGCCGGCGGCAGCGGCGGCCTTGGCCTTGTCCAGACCGGCGGCGCCGAGGGCCAGCAGGGCATCGGTGCTGTCGGGCAGGCCGGCGGCGGTCAGGTCGACAATCTGGTCGCCCACGCGCGCGCCGAGCGAACGACGGCCGGCCTTGATGTAATTCACGAGTCTCATTGATCTGTCCTGGTTACGGTGTTGGGGAGAAGGGTCAGCCCTTGTGGGCCTGGGTTTCATGGTTGGTGACGAAATCTTCCGGCACGGCCGGTCCCCAGAGGTAGAAGGAATCCTCCGGCGGGTGATCCTGGGCCGGCCAGCCATCGAGACCGACGAAGTCGATATCGTAGGAATATTCGGTGAAGCTGCCCCAGGGATCGCGCTGGTAATAGAAGTAATTCGACCCCAGCACATGGCGGCCCATGCCCCAGCCATACTGGTAGCCCTTGTTCAGCATCTGCTCCATGCCGAGGCCGACTTCGTCCACGCCGCGCACCACCCAACTGGTATGGTGCAGGCCGGGACCGTCGGACTTGGCGAAAGCCAGCAGGTGATGGTCACTGGAATGCACGCCATGCATGAAGGCGATACCGTCGCCGGACTGATCCGAAAGATTCATGCCCATGGCTTCGCGATAGAAGTTCAGCGACCGCGGCACGTCGGAGCAAAACAGCAGCGCATGGGTGAGGCGCACCGGCTTCACCGGCTGCATCGTGCGGCGGTTGATGCCGATGTCGATGCCAGCCGGGTTTTTCATGTTCATCGGGCCGAAGGTTTCGCCCTTCTGGCTGGGCGAGGATTTCTCGGCCACCACGACCTGCAGGGTGATGCCGTCAGGATCGCGCAGCCAGAATCCCTGCTCGTCGACCAGCGGGTGCGGGTCGATCAGCGGGACGCCGCTTTTTTCCAGATGGCGCCGCAGCGGCTCGTAATCGTCCGGATAGACGCCCAGCGCCAGATATTCGAGCTTCTTCGGCTTGCCGCTTTCATAGATCGAGCCCCAGCGATGGGGATGGTCGAAGGTGTAGAGATCGAGGCGCTGGCCGACCTGGCGCACATCGAGGCCGAAGTCGGTGAAGTATGTCCGAGCTTCATCCAGGTCCGGGACGCTGAAGACGAAACGGTCAAGGGAATGGATAGCGGTCACACCGGGCCGCCTCGGGTCTGCCATTGCTCGGTCCTCCTGTCCGTTCTTGCAAGAACGTGACTTTTTATATATTTTTTGGTCTATCATATGGATTAAACAGCTGGCAATATATTTTTCAGATGAAAATAGCTGAAACCCTGGTTGAGCTTGAAACGGCCGCCGAACCCACGGCGCTGACCAAGTCCCATCGCGCCTACACCCAGATCCGCGCCGATATCCTGTCCTGCCGCCTGTTGCCCGGTATGAAGCTCAATATTGCCGGCCTCGCCGCCGACCTGGATGTCAGCCTGGGGGCCGTGCGCGAGGCCCTGTCGATGCTGCAGTCGGAGGCGCTGGTCGTCTCCGAGCCCCAGCGCGGCTACACGGTCAGCCCGGTTTCGCCCAAGGAACTGGCCGATATCACCGAAGCCCGCATCGCCATCGAAAGCCTGTGCCTGCGCGCCTCGATCGCACGCGGCGACCTGAGTTGGGAGAGCGGCATCGTCGCCGCCTTCCATCGGCTGTCGCGGCTCAGCGAGACCGTCGAAGGCAAGGACATGCATCTGAGCGAACCCTGGTCGCGGGCGCATGCGGATTTCCATGCCGCGTTGCTCGGGGCCTGTGGCAACGACTGGCTGCTGCGCATGCGGGCGATGCTGTACGAACAGAGCGAGCGCTACCGCCGCATGTCGGTGCCGCTCGACAGTGGCACCCGCAACGTCCATGGCGAGCATAAACTGATGTTCGAGGCCGTGATGGCCCGCGATGCCGACCGCGCCGCCGCCGCGCTGGAAAATCACCTGCGCCGCACCGCCACGATCGTGCGCGAGTCGGTCAGCCTTTAACGCCCCCACCACGGATTGCATCGATGACAAAGATTGCCCAGGCCGCCCTGGACCAGCTGTTTTTCAACGCACGTACCCAGAATGGCTGGCTCGACAAGCCCGTGTCGGATGCGCAACTGCGCGAGCTGTATGACATCGCGAAAATGGGCGCCACCTCGATGAACACCCAGCCGATGCGCGTGGTCTTCCTGCGCACGGCCGAGGCCAGACAGCGCCTTGCCCCGGCGCTGTCGCCCGCCAACCTGGACAAGACCATGGCTGCGCCGGTGACCGCCATTGTCGCCCGCGATACGCAGTTCTACGAATTCATGCCCGAGATCTGGCACAAGCCCGAAGCGCGCGAGACCTTTGCCAACAATGCCCCGATGGCCACGGCCACCGCGCAGCGCAATGCCACGCTCCAGGGCGCCTATCTGATGATGGCCGCCCGCGCCATCGGCCTCGACTGCGGCCCGATGAGCGGCTTCGATATCGCCAAGGTGAATGCCGAATTCTTCCCCGACGGCCGCTGGCAGACCGATTTCCTGTGCAATATCGGTTACGGCGACAGCTCGAAGCTGTTCGGCCGCCAGCCGCGGCATGATTTCGACCGCGCCTGTCGTTTTCTGTGATCTGCCGCCTGCTGTGACGATGCTGTTCGCCATCCACTGCATCGACGGTGCCGACGCCCTGCCGCGCCGGCTGGCGCATTACGATGCCCACAAGGCCTATCTGGCCCAGGCCCGCGTGAAGACCGTGATCTCCGGTCCGCTGATGTCGGATGATGGCGAGCGCATGATCGGCAGTCTGTTCGTGGTGGAAGCCGGAAGCCGCGCGGATGTCGAGGCTTTCAATGCCGGCGACCCCTTCCGCCTGAATGGCATCTGGGACCGTATCGCCATCCACGTGTTCAACAAGCGCGTCGACAACCGGTAAATCCGACCGCCCTGCATACCGTCCGGTCACCGTCTGGTCACCGGCCCGGGCCCCTTGGTCACAGCCGCGCCACCATGAACGTTTTATGACACCCGAAACCGTCATAACCGTCCGGGTGGAACGCCATGTCCAGTCTCGCCACGCTTGTGGCACCGATCGCCGGAATCGATCGCGCCATCGCCATCTGGCTCAACCAGTTCGTTGGGCATGACGCGCGGCTTGACCGGTTTGTCTATAACATCGCCGATTCAGCCATCTTCAAGGGCGGCCTGTTCATGGCGTTTTTCTGGTGGCAGTGGTTCCGACGCGATCACGAACCGGAACAGCGGCGCCAGACGATCATCACGGCCCTGGCCGGCAGTGTGGTGGCGATTGGCATTGCCCGCCTGCTGCAACTGATGCTGCCCTTCCGGGAGCGACCGCTGCACAACACCGGGCTGGACCTGACCCTGCCGCTGGGCATGGACGCGCAGAATCTCGATGGCTGGAGCTCCTTCCCGAGTGACCATGGCGTCCTGTTCTTCGCGCTTTCCGCCGCCATCTGGCGCCTGCAGCCACGACTGGGCCAGGTGGCCATTGTCTGGACCCTGCTGGTGATCTGCCTGCCGCGCATGTTCCTGGGCTATCATTACACCACCGATATCCTGGCAGGCGGCATCATCGGCATCGCCGTGATGCAGGTGTCCTTCCTGCTGCTTCGTCCGCGCTTCCTGGCCCAACCGCTGCTGCGCTGGGAAGGGGCGCATGCCACATCCTTCTACTGCATAGCATTTTTGGCCAGCCTGGAACTGGCCGTCCTGTTCCAGGATCTGCGGCAGCTGGTGAGCGACAGCCTGCACATGATGCAGTATTTCACGGCGACCTCCGGCGGCCCAGCCACATAGGGATCGCTCCGGCTATACGGAGCGGAATATAAAGAAACGGAAACCTGTCAGGAAAACCCGGCTTTTCGGGCCGGGCCGGGACGGCCGTTACTGTAAAGTTAGGCTGCCCTCTTCAGGGCCGATGATAGCGTTCCGGTCGATCGCACACTCGCGATTGCATCGAAGGTCCGCCATCATGACTGTTGCCGCCGCCCTGCCCGTCCATGAAGCCGAACGTCTCGTCGCATTGAACAGCTATCAGATTCTCGATAGCGCCCCTGATGTGCGCTTCGACCGCGTCACACGCCTGGCTGCCGATCTGTTCGACACGCCGATCGCCATGGTCTCGCTGGTCGACGCTGAACGGCAGTGGTTCAAGTCCAGTTACGGTCTGGCCGTGCAGGAAACCACCCGCGACATCGCCTTCTGCGCCCATGCGATCCTCGACGACATTCCCTTCCTCATCGAAGATGCCGAAGCTCATCCGCTGTTCCGCGATAACCCGCTGGTCACCGGCGCGCCCCATATCCGCTTCTATGCCGGCATCCCGCTGGTGACCGCCACCGGCCACCGCATCGGCACTTTCTGCGTGGCTGACCGTCAGCCGCGTCATCTGACACCCCAGCAACTGGGCCATCTGCAGAGCCTCGCCGCCATCGCCATGGATGAACTGGAGTTGCACAAGGCGAAACGGCAGGCCGAGCAGCATGCCGCCGAGCAGGAAGCCTCCAATCGCATGAAGAGCACCTTCCTCAGCTCGATGAATCATGAATTCCGCACACCCCTGAACGCCATCATGGGCTTTGCGCAGATCCTGCGCATGAATCCCAGTGGCACCCTGTCTTCAAATGAACTGGATTATGTTTCAGCCATCGAGACCGGTGGCCGGACCCTACTGGCACTGACCGACGGAATCATGACCATGGCCTATATCGAAGCCGGCAACCTGAAGATCGAGCGCGAAACGATGACCGCGGCCGAAGTGATCGCCGAAGCCTTCGATCTGCACCGGCCGGCCGCCAAGCTGAACAGCCTGACCCTGGTGGAGAATCCGGGCCAGCAGATCCTGCGCTTCCAGGCCGACCACACGCAGCTGATGCGCGTGCTGGGCAACTTCATCAGTAATGCCTACAAGTTCACACCGCCCAGCGGCAAGGTCGAGCTGGGCTGCCGGTGCGAAAACGATGCCGTGGTGCTGTATGTGGCCGATACCGGCTGCGGCATCCCGGCGGCGCGGCAGGCCGATACCTTCAAGAGCTTCAACCGGCTGGGTCGCGAGGGCAGCGCCGTTGCCGGCAGCGGCCTGGGGCTGGCCATCGCGCGCCGCTTGACCCAGGCGATGGGCGGCGAGATCGGCTTTGAAAGCCAGGAAGAGGCCGGCAGCCGCTTCTGGGTGCGCTTCCCGCTCGCCGCGTAAGCGGTCAGGCCCGACAACGGACTTGCTGCGGCGCCTGAGCGGTCAGCTCGTCGCGGGCCGCCAGGAAAACCGCCACCATATCGGCCTGCTGCGCAGCGTTGAAATGGCGGTCCAGCATCGCGAAGAGGATCTGCCGCTCGTCTTCGACATGCCGCAGCAGCAGCGATTTCAGCACCACGGCGTGGGCCGTCCAGGGCGGGCTGGTGGTGGCGCTCGAGCGTCCAAGCTTTTCGATGATATGGTCGAACAGGCTGTGCTCGACATAACCCTGCAGGGCCAGGGCTTCGGTCCCTACGCCCTTCGCTGCCTTCAGCATCTCGTAGACCGCCGCTTCTTCCGCCCGCGCCGCCAGGCTCCAGGCCAGCCTGAACCGATGCAGGATGTCGCGCCGCTGCTGCGGATTGTCCTCTTCGCGACAGAGTTGATCCGCCAGGTCAAGAACCGCGTCATGGCTTTGGCGCAGCAGCGCGGTAATGCCGGCTCCGGCTTCCACGGTTATCACTGCTGACGCTGCTGCTGGGCCTGCTCCTGCTGGCGGCTGGCCTGGGGATTGCTCGCTTGCTCAGGGCGCGGCGGAAGATGGTTGGGTGCGGCTGGAGCGGATTTGGGCGGCGCGGGCCGGGATGACAGCAACGTCTGATCCTGCATCTTTCCCTCCATGGTCCTGTGGTTGCCGAGCCAAACCCCAACGAGGCCTATGCGTTCCATGGTCGGGCGAATATTTCTCCGGAACCCCCGTCCAGGGCTTCCGTTCGACTCACGCCATCAATTTCATGCCATTGGATTTTCCCGGAGAATCGCCATGCAACGCCCCAGTTGGGAAGGTCATCTCAAGTTGTCGCTGGTGTCCTGCCCGGTGGCTCTGTACAGCGCCACCACACGCGGCAACGATATTGCCTTCCACCTGATCCACAAGAAAACCCACCGTCGCATCCGCATGGTGCCGCATGACCCAAAGCTGGGAGCCGTAAAGCGGACCGACCTGGTGAAAGGCTACGAAGTGGGCAAAAACCGCCATGTGATTCTGACCGACGCCGATATAGACGCTGCCCGCATTGAATCGACGAAGAATATCGACATCGAAAGCTTCGTTGGCATGGACGATATCGACAGGGTTTACTGGGACCAGCCCTATTACGTCGCACCGAATGGCAAGAATGCCATGGAAGCCTACAGCATCATCCGGGAAGCAATGGAAAGCACACAGCGTATCGCCATTGGCCGGGTTGTGATGCATACCCGCGAACGTGTTGTCGCCGTCGAGCCGCGCGGCCGCGGCCTGTTGCTGACAACCCTGCGCAGCCACGATGAAATACGCGATGAAGACTCTGTCTTCCGGGGTATCCCGGCACGCAAACCTGACAAGAAAATGCTGTCCATCGCCGAACAGATCATCGGCCAGCAGGCGGAAGCCTTCGATCCGTCCGATTTCATCGACCGCTATGAGGATGCCCTGCGCAAGATCATCAAGCGCAAGCAGAAGGGCCAGAAAATCACCGCACCGCCGCCGGATGAGGACAAGGCGGAAGAGAGTGATCTGTTGGGTGCCCTGCGCCGCAGCCTGAAGGGTAGCGGCAAGGCGGCGCCGGCCAAACCCTCCAACCGGCGCCGCAAGGCAACCACCCGCAGCGCATCCCGGAAAAAGGCCGCTATGCGCCGGCGCGCCGCAGCATAGCTGGAGTCAACGCCACGCGGCTGGCCTCGAAATCATCCCAGTCACCAATATGCTTCAGCGCCGCCGGCAACTTTTTCATGCTGTAGACCGGCAGCCGCTTCTGTCTGGTCAGAAAATCCCAGGTGACCGGCACGGCCAGCGGTGCGCCGGGTCTTGCGCGCGGCGACCAGCATGACACTGCCGTGGCGGTGCGGTCATTGCGCAGGTAGTCGACAAAAATCTTGCCTTTGCGCTTGGCTTTGCGTGCCTCGGCAATGAAATGTTCCGGATCGGCCTGCTCGAAGGCCACGGCCACTGCGTGGGTGAAAGCCTTGATCTCCTTCCAGCCCGCCTTCGGCTGCAGCGGCACCACCACATGCACGCCCTTGCCGCCGGTGAGCTTGGGGAAACTCGCCAGGCCCAGCCCGGCCAGATGATCGCGCATCGCCAGTGCAGCTTTCTTCACGAAACTGAATGGCACGGTCGCATCAGGATCAAGATCGAAGATCATCTGGTCGGGGTGTTCAATATCCTTGACCGTCGATCCCCAGGGATGCAGTTCCAGCACGCCGAACTGCGCCATAGCCTGCAAACCCTCGGCGTCTTCCACGGTGAGATAGGGCTGCGTCTCGCCCCTTATCTTCACCTTACCGATCAGGGCAGAGGTTCCGCGATTGTGGTGTCGCTGGAAAAACTGCTCGCCAGCAATGCCGTCGGGCGCGCGAATGATCGACAAGGGTCGATATCCGGCGAAACGCAGCAACGGCACGGTCATGCGCGCATAATAGGCTGCCAGATCCAACTTGCTGATCTTCTCCTTCGGCCACAGAAGCTTGTCGGGGTTGGTCAGCACCACCTTGCTTTCGGCCCCTGGAATCTTTGCTCGCGCCACGGCCTTGCCCTCGCCTTTCACGGTTTTCGCCGGCTTATCTTCGCGCAACCCCTTGTACGATGCATGCCTCAGCAGCCCCTCACCGGTCCAGCCGCCATATTCCACTTCCGCCACCAATTGCGGCTTTACCCAGCGCACGTCGGAAGTCTTCTCCGGCTGCGGGCCGATAAACGGCGTCGCTTTCACGGATAATGGCTTCAGGGCTTTATTCAATACCTTTGATAGCGTGACATTGAATCCGGTGCCGACCCGGCCACGGTATTTCAGGTCCCTGCCATCGTAAACGCCAACCAGAAGAGAACCCATACTTCTGCCGGCCGTACCCAGGCTGTAACCGCCGATCACAAATTCCTGCCGGCCTTTGCACTTGGTCTTCACCCACAGATCGCTGCGGCCAGAACGGTATGGAGCATCGAGCTGCTTGGAGATTATGCCTTCCAGCGCCATGCGGCAGGCGGACTGGCGCAGGCTCTCGCCCGGCAAGATGAAATGCGGCACATACCGGATCAGCACCTGTTTCTTTTCGGGGGCCAGATAATCCTGCAGTAGCCGTTTGCGTTCCTCGTAACGCTCGACGCGCAGGTCCCGGCCCTCACTCCAGAGCAGGTCGAAGGCGAAATAGACGAGATCCGCGGTGTCGCCCTCCTGCAGGGCAGCCTGTAGCGCCGGAAAGTCTGGTCTGTCCGCATCATCCAGCGCACATATTTCGCCATCAACGATACCGTCCGGAAATTGCCTGGCCGCATTGGCGATCTCGGGAAATTTTTCGGTCCAGTCGAGCCCGCTCCGCGACCAGGCCGTCACGGCGCCATCATGAATCCGGAGCTGGATGCGATAGCCATCGAACTTGATCTCGTGGGCCCAGCCTGATTCCTCGGGCGGCGCATCCCAGAGCTTGGTCAACTGCGGCTCGATGAAACCCGGAGGCTCATCCTCCCGGGATTTGCGGCGGGCGGATTTCTTCTTTGCCGCCTTCCGTTGTCCGGTCTTTTTCTTCGCCGTCTTTGGTTTTGCCACTGCTTTCGGTTTCACGGCCTTACCGCTACGCCACTCCGCCGAATTGCCCTCGGCGATCTCGGCCAGACTGCGGCCGCTCTCCACCGACTCGTCGATGGCGGCGATATTGGCGGCGCGCCCGGTTTTGACGAAGCGGTCCTTTTCCTTGATCAGCAGCCAGTTCCTGCCGTCCGGATTGCGCGATCCGCGCATTTGCACCAGCGCCCAGCGGCCATGCAGGCGCTCGCCTTCCAGTTCGAAGGCGATCTTGCCCTGGCGAAGGGCTTTGGCCGCATCGTCGGTCTCGACCGGATGCCAGTGGCCCCGATCCCAGAGCTGCACCGTGCCACCGCCATATTCGCCCTCGGGGATCGTGCCCTCGAAGGTGCCGTATTCGACCGGATGATCCTCCACCTGCACGGCTAGGCGCTTGTCGGCCGGATCGAGGCTCGGACCTTTGGGCACAGCCCAGGATTTCAGTACGCCGTCATGCTCGAGCCGGAAATCGAAATGCAGACGACTGGCATCGTGTTTCTGGATCACGAAGCGATGCTGGTCACGCTTGTGGGCCTTGCCGCGCGGTTCGTCGGTTTTTCTGAAGTCGCGTTTGCGGTTGTAGGTGGAAAGGGTCTGTTTCGGCATGCCGGGTAAACCGCCGGCAGGCATCGAAGTTCCGGGCTGAAACCAGCCTAGATCACGCCCTTCTTGCGCAGTTCGGCGAGTTTCGCCGCATCCATGCCCAGCCGCTCGGCCAGCACCTCATCCGTATGTTCGCCCAGCAGCGGCGGACCCCGGTCATAGCTGACGGCGGAGTCCGACAGGCGCAGCGGGCTGGCCACGCTGGGTAGGCTGCCCTGCTGGGCATGCGGCACGGTTTTCTGCAGGCCGCGGGCCTGCACATGCGGATCGGCGAAAACGCGATCGACGGTGTTGATCGGGCCGCAGGGCACGGCGCGCTTTTCCAGCGCCGCGATCAGGTCGTCCATCGTGCGCTTTTTCGTCTCGGCCTCGATGGCGGCGACGATTTCGGCACGGTGATGCAGCCGGTCGATATTCTTGGCGAAGCGCGGATCAGTCTTCCATTCCGGATGGCCAAGCTCGTCCGCCAGCTTTCCGAATTGGCCGTCATTGCCCACCGCGATGATCACGAAACCGTCCGATGCCGGGAAACTCTGGTAGGGCACGATGGCAGCATGGCCGTTGCCCATGCGCACCGGCGCTTCGCCGCCGACCAGATAGTAGGTCGCTTGATTGGCCAGCGCCGCCACCTGCACATCCAGCAGCGCCATGTCGATATACTGCCCCCGGCCCGAACGTTGACGCTGGTTGAGCGCACCGAGAATGGCGATGGTGGAGTACAGCCCGGTCATCACATCGGCCAGCGCCACGCCGGCCTTCTGCGGGCCGCCGCCGGGAAGATCATCCTTCTCGCCGGTCACGCTCATCAGGCCGCCCATGCCCTGGATGATGAAATCGTAGCCGGCGCGCGGCGCATAAGGCCCGGTCTGGCCGAAGCCGGTGATCGAGCAGTAGACCAGACGCGGATTGATCTGCGACAGGCTGTCGTAATCCAGCCCGTATTTCTTCAGGCCGCCGAGCTTGTAATTCTCCACCACCACATCGGCCTTGGCCGCGAGGTCGCGCAGGATCTGCTGGCCCTCCGGCGTCGCCATGTCGACGGTGATCGAGCGCTTGCCGCGATTCGCTGCCAGGTAATAGGCGGAATCGGCACGCGCGCCGGTCTCGGGGTCCTTCAGATAAATCGGGCCCCAGCTGCGCGTATCGTCGCCCTCGCCGGGCTTTTCCACCTTGATCACGGTGGCGCCGAGATCGGCCAGATTCTGGGTGCACCAGGGCCCGGCCAGAACCCGACTGAGATCGAGCACGACGATGTCGTCGAGCGCGCGCATCGGCGCCTCCGTGTCTATGGTGGAAGGCTTAGTAGAAAGCCTGGATACCCGTCTGGGCGCGGCCGAGGATCAGCGCATGGACGTCATGCGTGCCCTCGTAGGTGTTCACCGTCTCCAGATTTACCAGATGGCGCATCACATGATAATCCTCATGGATGCCGTTGCCGCCGTGCATGTCGCGGGCGACGCGGGCGATATCCAGCGCCTTGCCGCAGTTGTTGCGCTTGATCAGCGAGATCATCTCCGGCGTTTCCTGGCCGGCATCGCGCAGACGGCCAACGCGGAGCGCCGCATTCAGCCCCAGGGCGATTTCGGTCTGCATGTTGGCCAGCTTGAGCTGGATGATCTGGTTGGCGGCCAGCGGCCGGTTGAACTGCTTGCGGTCCAGCACATACTGCCGCGCCAGATGCCAGCAGGTTTCCGCAGCACCCATGGCGCCCCAGGCGATGCCGTAGCGCGCGCTGTTCAGGCAGCCGAACGGACCTTTGAGGCCCTGCACATTCGGCAGCATGTTTTCTTCCGGCACGAACACGCTGTCCATGACGATTTCGCCGGTGATCGAGGCACGGAGCGACAGCTTGCCGTTGATCTTCGGCGCCGACAGACCCTTCATGCCCTTTTCCAGGATGAAGCCGCGGATGATGCCATCCTCGGTCTTGGCCCAGACGACGAAGACCGTCGCCAGCGGCGAATTGGAAATCCACATCTTGGCGCCGGTCAGTTCATAGCCGCCGGGCACCTGCTTGGCGCGGGTCTTCATGCCGCCGGGATCGGACCCGTGATCGGGTTCGGTGAGGCCGAAGCAGCCGATCCATTCGCCGGTCGCCAGCTTGGGCAAATACTTCTGGCGCTGGGCTTCCGAGCCATAGGCATAGATCGGATACATCACCAGACTCGACTGCACGCTCATCATCGAGCGGTAGCCGGAATCGACGGCTTCCACTTCGCGGGCGACCAGGCCATAGGCGACGTAAGACGCGCCGGCGCAGCCATAGCCATCGATCATCGAGCCGAGCAGGCCCAGTTCGCCCATCTCGCGGAAGATCGCCGGATCGGTCTTTTCCTCGCGGAAGGCCTCCTTCACGCGCGGCAGCAGCTTGTTCTGGCAGTATTCGCGCGCCGTATCGCGGATCAGCCGCTCGTCCTCGGTCAGCTCCGCGTCCAGGTTGAACGGATCTTCCCATTTGAAGGCGGCTTTGGCGGCTTTCTGCACGTTCATGGCGGTTTCCTCAGGCAGGCGTGTTTGAAGGAGCAAAATATACCCCTCAGGCGAGGCCGCAAGCTGCCCGACCCGCCCTTGGCGCGCAAACGACTTCTCGCTATTACTTGATAACCGGAGGTTATCAATATGGCCCTGCCCCGCCGCTACCTGCCGCCGCTTTCGGCGCTCACCGCCTTCGAGGCCGCCGCCCGCCACGAAAGCTTCACAGCCGCCGCATCCGAGCTGAATGTCAGCCAGGCGGCGATCAGCCGGCGGGTACAACTGCTGGAGGAGATTCTGGGCCTCACCCTGTTCGAGCGTATCCGGCAGCGCGTGGTGCTCAGCCCGGCCGGCGCGGCCTATGCCCGCGAGTTGCAGGAGGCGCTGGGCCGCATCGGCACGGCGACAGTCAACACCATGGCGGCGCGCGGCGGCCACGCCACGCTGACCATCGCCACGCTGCCCACCTTCGGCACTCGCTGGCTGATCCCGCGCCTGCCGGATTTCAATGCCCGGCATCCGCAGATCACGGTAAACCTGCCGACCCGGATCGAGAGTTTCGATTTCACCGCCGAGCCGCTGGATGCCGCAATCTCGTTCGGCGATCCGGTTTCGCCCGGCGCCGCTGTCGACCGCCTGATCGAGGAAGAGCTGGTGCCGGTGGCATCGAAAAAACTGCTGACCAGGAATCGCATCCGCAAGCCCGAAGATTTGTTCAGGCTGCCGCTGCTGCAACAGTCGACGCGCCTGTCAGCCTGGCCCGACTGGTTCGCGGCACTGGGAATCAGTTGTCCGCCGGTGCCGCTGGGGCCGCGCTACGGCCAGTTCGCCATGGTGGTGCAGGCGGCCGTGATCGGCATGGGGGCCGCCATCGTTCCACGCTTCCTGGTCGAGCAGGAACTGAAGGACGGCAGCCTGGTGATCCCGTTCCCGCAGACAATCGGCAGCAAGCAGGCCTACTGCCTGTTCTATCCGGAGGCGCGCCGCAACGACCCGGTGCTGCGCGCCTTCCGGGACTGGCTGCTGGACGCCGTCAAGGCTTAGCCGCGTATACCTGCAGCGCGGCGAGATGGCGCGTCTTGGCCGCGTCGTCGATAAAGGCACTGCGAAAACCGTTGGCCGCCAGCACGACGATCTCGTCCCGGTTCAGATCCAGCGCCTGCTGCACGGCCAGGTAATTCTCGGTGACATAGCCACCGAAATAGGCCGGATCGTCGGAATTGATCGTCGCCATCAGGCCGGCCTGCAGCATTTTCCGCAACGGATGCTGCGTCATATCGTCAATGACGCAGAGCCGCAGGTTCGACAGCGGGCAGACGGTGAGCGGCATCTGCTCGGCGGCCAGCCGCGCCACCAGCGCCGCATCCTCCAGCGACCGGTTACCGTGATCGATGCGGTGCACGTGCAGCAGGTCGAGCGCTTCCCAGACGTAAGCCGGCGGCCCCTCCTCGCCGGCATGGGCCACGGCTTTCAGGCCATGTTTATGGGCCTGCGCGAAAACGCGCTGGAATTTCGAAGGCGGATGGCCCTTCTCCGATGAGTCCAGACCGACGCCAATGAAGCGGTCACGCCAGGGTTGCGCCTCCGCCAGCGTTTTCAACGCGCTCTCTTCATCCAGATGCCGCAGGAAGCACAGGATCATGCTGATGGTCATGCCGAAGTCTTTCTCGGCATCGGCTTTCGCCCGCCACAGGCCATCGATCACGGTCTGGAACGGCACGCCGCGATCGGTATGGCCCTGGGGATCGAAAAAGATTTCCGCATGCCGCACCTGCTGCGCCGCAGCCCTGCGGAAATAGGCCATGGCAAGGTCGTAGAAGTCCTGTTCGACCAGCAGCACGCCCATGCCCTGGTAATAGAGATCGAGGAAATCCTGCAGGCTGCCGAAGCGGTAGGCGTCGCGCAGCGCCTCGACAGACGCATACTGAAAGGCGACGCCGTTGCGTTGCGCCAGCGCATACATCAGCTCGGGCTCGAACGTGCCCTCGATATGCACATGCAGTTCGGCCTTGGGCAGACCGGTGATGAAGGGGCTGAGGTCCGTCATGGGGTAAAGAGTAGCGCGCCACCACCGCCGCGACAATTGCGGTATTCGGCGTTATACTGCCGCCATGCAACAAGGAGATGACGAGATCATGGTCGAACGCATGCCGCCGGGTACCGCCGCCCCGATGCCGCGCCGCCTGTGGTGGATGATCGTGCTGCGCGGCCTGGCCGCCCTGGCATTCGGCCTCGTCGCCATCTTCTGGCCCGGCGTCAGCCTGGCGATGCTGGTCATGATCTTCGGCGCCTATGCCATGGTCGATGGCGCCATCACCCTGCTGCTGGCCCTGCGCGCAGCGCCCGGCCAACCCGGCCGCACATTCCTGCTGGCGACCGGGATCGCCGGCCTGACCATCGGCCTGGTCAGTGTGCTGTGGCCGCAGGTCACGGTCACGCTGCTGATCTATATATTCGCGGCCTGGCTGGTGCTGTTCGGACTGATCGCCATTGCCAACAGCCTGAACATGCGGCGCCAGTTCGGCGCCACATGGCCCATCAGCAAGGGCGGTATGCTGCTGGTGGCGCTCGGCCTGCTGCTGACACTGTTCCCCAATGCGGTAGCGGTGGCTGCCACCTGGGTGATCGGCATCCTGGCGTTGCTGCTGGGCGGCGGCCTGCTGGCCTTCGCCTGGCGGCGGCACCAGCGCGACAGCATGGTGCTGTAACCGTCAGCCGAGCGGCAGGCCCAAGGTCACAATAAAGCCGCCGCCGCGCCGGTTGGCCGCCTCGATGCTGCCACCGACGGCTTCCATGTTACGCTTGGCGACCCAGAGGCCGAGGCCGAAATTCGGCGGCGCGCCGGTGCCGCGATCACTGCGGCCGCCGTCGCGGAACGAGACATGGCGATCGAAAATCCGCGGCATCAGAGCCGGGTCGACGCCGGGGCCGGTATCGGCCACCACGATCAGCACCCGCCTGGTGCCGCGATGGAGCGTGATCGTGACGGCGCTGCCGGCCGGCGCATAACTCAGGGCATTCTCGATCACCTGGCCGAGCGCCGCCGCGATCAGGCGGCCGCCCAGCGGCGCGGAGGCCTCGGCCTCGACAGACGTCTTGATCGTGATGCTGCGCGTGGCAGCATCGGCGGCATGGGCATCGGCCACATCCTCGACCAGCGCGCCCAGATCGACATGCTCGCGCGGCGGATCCAGGCGATCGGCCACCACGTCATCAAGATGACGGGCGGCGCGCACCAGGATATCCAGCCGTTCAAGGGCACCGTCGATGGCCATGAGCGCCACCTGGCTGCGCTTGTCGTCGCCGGTCACGCGGGCGCGCAGCGGCACCAGGGCCTGGCGGATGGTGCCCAGCGGCGTCTTGAAGGCATGGGCGCTCTCTTCCGCCGCCGTACGCAATTCGCTGGCGGTGGAGCGCAGGCTGTCTTCCATGCGGTCGAAGGCATTGGCCACGGGCTCAAGTTCGGGAATCTGGTTGCGTGCTGCAAACCGCCCTTCGATGCGGCGCTCCGCCACGGCGCGCGCGGTGGCGGCGAAGCGCCGCAGGCCATGGCCGATATCGAAGGCGATCACCAGCACGATGGCGGCGAAGATCAGGTAAATCGCTGCCGCGACCTGCACTTCGGGCGCCCGCCAGTAGGGCTGACCCAGACGCTGCTCGGCGACATCGGTTAGGTCGCTGGAAATCACCAGCACCCAGCAGCCGCGCGCTGTGCGCACCGGCGTAATCGAGGTGATCAGTTCGGTCAGGCCGTCGGCACGGTCGATACGCAGCGCCACAGGCAGGTCGCCGGCGCAGGACTCGCCCAGCTGGTCGAGAACGCCGGTGGCCGCCAGCCGCGCGCGTTCGGATTCCACATCGGCCGGCTGCACCGGCGGCGCCGAAGCGACATAGAGGAACCCGGTGCCAGGGGTCGCATCCTGCGGACGGAACAAAAGGCGCAGACTGACGCCGGCGGTCTGGAACCGCGACAGCTCTTCGCCCAGCTTGAACAACGGAGTCATGTCGGCACGCTGCAGCCGTTCTTCCAGCACGCGGCCGACGGTGAAGCCCTTCACGCGGATGCTTTCCAGCAGCAGGCGCTGGCGATCAAGATCGGCCTGGCGGAAAGTGAGATAGAGCACCACCGGCAGAGCGATGAACAGCGTCAGCACGACAAGGGCGCGAACTGTCAGCGACCGCCAGAGCCGATGCAGCGTCCAGCCATTGATCTCAGCCATGGCGCCAGCGATAGCCGAAGCCCGGATAGGTTTCGATCGCCTCGAATTCCGGATCGAGGTCGCGGAATTTCTGCCGGATACGCTTCACCATGGCGCGCACATTGGCGCGATAGCCGTCCGGACCCTGGCCGGCCTCGAAACCGACGCCGCGCACGGCATCATAAATCTCGCGATAGCCGACATCGCGGCCGACGCGCTGGGCCAGCAACTGCACGACCTTGAATTCACCATGGGTCAGGTCGACCTGGGCGCCGTTCCACACGGCCCGAGCACTGGCCACATCCAACATCAGGCCGCCGCCGTCGCCCAGTTCGTTCGGCGCCTCGCCGGCGGCGGGCGCCTTGGCCGCGAGCGCAATGCGCAGGCGCTGCAGGATGATGGCAAAGCTTTTGCTCTTGTCGACGAAATCGACGGCACCCAGCTTGAGGCCCTTTTCCTCAAAGATCGGCTGATTGAGGCCGGTCAGGAAAATGACCGGCAGCGTATGGCCGGCAGCGCGCAGCTGCTCCAGCGTGGCCGGACCATCCTGCACTGGCATCTGCCAATCGAGCAGCAAGGCGGCCGAGCGATTGCCCTTGGCAAACCAGTCGACGACAGCACTGCCATTGTCAAAGGTGATGGCGCGATATCCGGCCTCGCGCAGATTGGCGGAGATGGTATCGCGGAACAGGCCATCGTCGTCCACGACGGCAATCAGGGAAGCATCAGCGGCGGCTGGCATCGCGGGATATCCTGTTGAGGCAGCGGTCGGCATCGGGACTTGGGCCCGCGACGCCATTCATGTCGTAGTGCAGTGTGTAGAACTCATTACGGGCGGTATCGAAATACAGATACGCAGTCAAACGACACTCCCCTATGCCGAATTCCATCACCCGCGCCGGCGGCGCTTCGCGCTCCAGCGTCGGCAGGCCATAGGCCTGGATCAGACCGAGGCGGTTCAGGCCGGTCACGACCGGAGCCGGCCTTGCAGTCTCCGGCTCGGGCACGGGCGCAGGCGCCGACATGGTCGGGGCCGGCGCTTGCGGGGGTTTGCGTGCCGGAACCGGTGTGGCGCGCGGCGGGCCGGGGGGCTCGACAACCGGCGGTGGCGGCGCTGGCTCAGGCTCGACAATCGGTGGCGGCGGCGACGCTGTCAGTCCACGCAGCATCTCGCAGCCGGACAGCACCATCACGGCCGGCAGAAGAAGAACGGCAAGCGGACGACTAAAGGGTCTGAACATGCCGCAAACGATACGCAGGAGTATGACCATGGGGAAAGCACGATGAATCTCGGTAATCCAAGGATATCATTGTCTCGCATAGAACTACAAAGTCTTTGCAAGTAAAGACAATAGTAATTCATGTGATAATCCTGTGATGCAAAGAGGATATACTTGTGATGCCCGCAATAAAACCGGGATGTAGAGAAATACTCATTGCCGAATACATGCGAATCACCAATTCTCATTGGCGACACGCAGGCCTTCCCGCCTTTCAGAGTTTCAGCCCGACCATTCCGGTGGGCATCTGGCAGAGCGGCCCTGCAGCGAGAGGAGGATCGGTTTGAAGAAAGCCCAGATCGTCGCCCTTGCTATGATTGGCTTCCTTGCTGCCGGTTGCAGCAACATGAACAACACCCAGCAGCGCGCAGTTTCTGGCGGTGCCATGGGTGCGGCTGCTGGCGGTGCCATCGGCCTTCTCACCGGTCACACCGTAGCGGGCGCCCTGATCGGCGCCGCAGCCGGTACGGCCGGTGGCCTGATCGTTGACTCGAACGAAAAGAGCAACGGCGGCAAGTAATCGAGCTTTGCGTTTGTGTTGAGTTCTTTGGGTTTAGCGGAGCGGTGCGACATGCCTGCCTCAACCCCGTGGTGGAGTACCCCCTCCACTGCCGCACCGCGGCCTGGTCGCCGACCCACCCTCGGCCTGGCCGCTGCCATCGCCTTCTCGGTGTTATCCGGGATGGCGATGGCAGATCCGCGCCCCCAACTCACCCGCGCCAGCAACAATGGCGCCTATGCTATGCACATTCTCCCTTATGGCATCGATCGTGGCACCTGCGACCGCAGCCTGCTGTCCCGCGATCTTGCCGTAGATCCCGCCCGCCTGGCGACATCGAAAACTGCCGTCGGTGGCGCCGATACCAGTCTGCTTGCTGCGGCCACGGTCGGTCGCAGCATGGATGCCATCGACCAGGCCTGCATCGGCCGTGTTCTGGAATATGCGCCGGACCGCACCGCGATCCGCTGGTATGGCGCACCGCGCGCCGCCTATGGCGGCCCGGCCTATGCCGTGACGCCGTTGCGCACCTTCGAGCGAGACGGGCAATACTGCCGCGACTATCAGGCAGTGGGCACCATCGACGGACAGACCGAGCAAAGCTATGGCACGGCCTGCCGCATGGCCGACGGAATCTGGCGCACGCCAGGCTGAAACCGCGCAGGATTTGCCTGCGCCGACCGTGATTGTAAGCGCCGAATGGAGGCGACCATGCTGACCAATACCTTGCTGCTCTACATGACCCAGGAAGCGCTGACCAAGGCACGCCAACGCCTGAAAGCCCGGAAGGGTGAAGAGGTCGACGAGCGCGGCAATCATGGTGCCGGCGCACCCTTGCCGCACTGGCGCACCATCCGCCGCCCGGCCGACAAACGCCCGGCTTCGCTGCGCCACTGAATGCGGCGCGCCGAATGCGCGCGCCAGATCATACGCAAGAAAAAGCCTGCCCTCACCGGCAGGCTTTTTTATTGGCGGCCGCGGGTCAGCCGCGCGCGGTTTCGTAGATCAGCCGCAGCCCGAGCAGGCCCATCACGCCGCTGGCGGCACGATCGACCCAATGCTTGGCATTCAGATAGGCGGCGCGCGGACGCTGGGCCGAAAAGGCCAGCGCCACCACCGCATACCAGCCGCTTTCGATGGCGAAGATGCAAAGCGGCAGCGCAAAAGCCAGCCACAGCGGCAGGGCAGCCGGCAGCAGGGCGGCGAAAATGCCGGCATAGACCACCGCCGTTTTCGGATTGCTCAGCTGTGTCGCCAGGCCGAGCAGGCCGGCGCGCCACAGCCCGGCCGCAGCCGGCGGCGCATCGGCCAGGACCAGCGGCTGCCGCGCTCCGCGCCAGATCAGCACCGCCAGATACAGCAGATACAGGCCGCCAAGGATTTTCAGGCCGGCATACAGCCAGGCCACCTGGGCCAGCAGCGCGATCAGGCCGAGCAGCGCCAGGCCGGCAAAGATTGCGCCGCCCAACCCCATGCCGAAGGCGGCGGCCAGACCAGCGCCGCGCGACGCGGCCACGGCGGTGCGGGCCACCATGATGAAGCTTGGCCCCGGACTCATGGCGCCGATGGCGATCGCCACCATGATACCCAGCAACGGCAGCAGATAATCGACCTCAGGCATGATGCATTCCATGTTCCAGCAGCGCGACGAACTGCGCCGCCGTATCGGCCAGCGCGCCATCATTGTGCAGGATCGCCACATCCGCGCCAACCAGATCGAAGGCGGCAGCGCGCGCCAGCCGCTCTTCGATCACGGCCGGGGTTTCACGACCACGGGCCTCCAGGCGTCGCCGCAGCACGTCAGGCGCTGCCGTGATGCCGATGACCAGCAGACCCGGATATTTGCGCCGGGCATCGTCCACGATGGCGCGCGAGACATTGACCACCACCTGGCGGCCGGCGGCGAGATCGGCATCGATGCTGGCCGGAACGCCATACTGCAGGCCATGCGCCGGCCAGTGCAGGGCGAAAGCGCCGCGCTGCTGCAGGGCTGCGAATGCGGCTTCATCGACCGGCGTGTAATCCTCACCGCCCAGACCGGGCGCCCGGGTGATCACACGGCGCGGAAACACCACATCGCTGCGATCCTTGAACAGGAGCCGCACAGCATCCAGCACGCTGTCCTTGCCGACACCGCTGGGCCCCACCACCAGAACAAGACGGTTTTGCATGGGCTGGTTTTAACGCAAGCCGGGGCCCATGCACCAGACAGGCCGCGCAGAGGTCGAAGAAAGTCGACGTCACGAATCCGACATCTTCAGCCGCCGCAGCACGGCCAGATCCTTGCGCGCCACCACGATCATCTCACCGCTGGCCGGATAGACGCCCGTCAGCGCGGTGATATTGACCTGATGCGTCACCAGGATTGCCGGCCGCCCCAATGGCAGGCCGTCGATCAGTCGCCGCAGGGCGGTTGTCTGGCGGCCACCGGGGTCGCCATCGCCGAAAAAGGAATTCAGCGGCGTGGCAATCTCCGGCTGGCCCAGCCCCAGAGCCATGGCGGTGTCGCGGCAGCGGCACCAGGCGCTGGTGAACACCGCGGCAGCCGTCAGCCCCTGTTCGCGCAATTGCGACCCGATCCGCGCCGCCTGCGTGCGCCCGGCCGCCGAGAGGTTGCGCTGGGTCGCACAGTCCTCCAGCCGGAAGCCGGGGGGATCGCCGGTGCCGGGTGCCTCGGCATGACGGATCAGGGCGATGGCCTCGCCATTCCGCAACATCGGCCAGATATCCTGGGCCACGGCAGGCACAGAGGAGCCAGCCAGACCGAACAGGACTACTGCCAGAAACCGAAACCGCATCGTGACCATCCCTCGCCGCCGCACCCGATTGCCCTAAGTCATAGGGCGAAACATCCGCGCGACCAGAGCACATCATGACCCTGCCGGTGGCCCAGACCCTGAAACTGATCCTGGCGCTCAGGCCGCCGGGGCAAGATTCGCTTGCGCCGCTGTTCGCCGAACTGCAATGCCAGCCGACGCCACGGCCGGCCCATCTGATCGAGGACGAAATCTGGGCGCGCTGGATCGCCCATGCCGAACCGGCGCTGGAGGCCCGTATGCAGCGGGCGATTTCCGCCACCGCGCGCCGGCGCTTTCCTGAGGCCGAACGGCTGCTCGATGAGCTGGTGCGCGATGCACCGACCTGGGCCGAGGCCTGGAACAAGCGTGCCACGCTGTATTTCCTCACCCGGCGCGATGCCGAATCGGTGGCGGATATCTGCACCACGCTGCAGCATGAGCCGCGGCATTTCGGCGCCATCTGCGGCTTCGGCCAGATCTGCCTGCGCCATGGCGAAACGGCCGCCGCCGCCAGCGCCTTTGCCGCGGCCCTGCAGATCAACCCGCAGCTCGACAACCTGAGGGTTGCGTTGGCCGAACTCGAATCAATGCCACCATCACGGCTGCACTGAAAAAGCGCCTTGCCCGGCCAGCACGACACCGGCAATCTGGATGCGGGAAGGCAGGACATCACGATGCCCATCGATCTGGCAATCATAGATGCCATGCGCGACGAGTTGCTGGCCGGCGGCACAACGCGCCTGGTTGCACCGTTTCAATCGCTCGGACTGCGATCGCCGGTGGTACGCTGGAATCCGTCGCCGTCCAGCCTGCCCACCGAACAACTGCCCTTCCTGCTGCGGCACTGGCTGCTGCTGCAGAACCGTCACGGCACCGTGCGGCCGGAGCATATCGACCCGTTCGACCTGCGGCCGGCACTGGGCCATATTCTGCTGCTCGACGTGCTGGAGGACGGTGCCGATTATCGCTACCGGCTTTATGGCAGCGACATCGCCCGCGTCGCCGGTTTCGACATGACCGGTAAGCGCACCTCCGAAATGGTCACCGGTACGCTGGCGAGCAATTTCTACCTCGCCATCTATCGCGCCCTGCTGCTGCGGCCGGAGCCGATTTACAGCTGGCACGAAATGCCGGCGGAAATCACCATCAACAACTGGGATCGCGTGGTGCTGCCCCTCTGGGATGCCGAAGGGCGCATCAGCCGCATCATGACCTGCAATGTCGCCGGCCGGCCCACCCCGCTGCTGCCGCGCTCGGACCCGGCAAGCTGACTCGCGACGAAATCGTACACAATCCGGATTGACGATTCTGCCGCGCCCCGGTAGGGCTTGGACATTGCCGCACCCGCCGCCAGCCCCAGGCGGAATCCGGGCTGCGTGCGGGGGATGATCTGCGATGTTCGATCTGGCAATGGAATGGCTCAATCTGGTGCTGCGCTGGATGCACCTGATTTTCGGCATCGCCTGGATCGGCTCGTCCTTCTTCTTCGTCTGGCTCGACAACTCGCTCCGCAAGGCGGCCGACCAGGGCCCCGACGTGCAGGGCCAGGCCTGGCTGATCCATGGCGGCGGCTTTTACTTCACCGAGAAATATTCGGTGGCGCCAGCCCGGCTGCCGGCCGAGCTGCACTGGTTCAAATACGAAGCCTATTTCACCTGGATCAGCGGCTTCTTCCTCATGGGCGCGCTGTACTATGTCAGCGCCGACCTCTACCTGATCGACGACCGTGTGCTGCATCTCAGTCCGGCGGAAGCCATCGGCTTCAGCCTGGTGTCGCTGTTCCTCGGCTGGATTGTCTACGACCTGCTCTGCCGCTCGCCGCTGGGCAAGAGCGACGCGCTGCTGGCCATCGCAGGCTTCGCCCTGCTGGTTTTCGCCGCCTGGGGCTATACGCAGATCTTCTCGGCGCGCGCCGCTTACTTACATGTCGGCGCCCTGATCGGCACCATCATGGCCGCCAATGTGGCAATGAACATCATCCCGAACCAGCAGATCGCCGTGGCGCAGATGATCGCCGGGCAGGCGCCTGACCCCTCCTTCGGCAAGATGGCCAAGCAGCGTTCGCTGCATAACAACTACCTGACCCTGCCGGTGCTGTTCGCCATGATCAGCAACCATTACCCGATCACCTATGGCCACCCTTACGGTTGGGTGATTCTGGCTTTCGTGATGATTATCGGCGGCCTGGTGCGGCATTTCTTCAACCTGAAGAACCAGGGCCGCGGCACGCGGTACGAATTCCTCGCCGCGGCCTTCGCGCTGACGGTGGGCCTGGTCTTCTTCACCCACTGGGACCCGCGGCGGGTGACGCTGGCCGAAGGCGTGACCGTCGAGGATGTGCAGAAGGTGGTCGCCGCCCGCTGCACCGCCTGCCATGCGGCCAAGCCGACCTTCAACGGCATCACCGAAGCGCCGAAGGGCGTGATGCTGGAAACCCCGGCGCAGATCCGGCGCTTCGCCGCGCTGATCAGTCAGCAGGCCGTGCGCACCGAAGCCATGCCGCCGGGCAATGCCACCGGGATCACGCCGGAAGAGCGCCAGGTGCTGGGCGCCTGGATCGCGGCAGGCGCGCATCTGAAATAATCAGTTCAGGCCTTTAAGCCAGCCGGTTACGGTCCGGACGACGTCGTCATCCAGTCCAGCGAAACCGTGGTAACCGGCGGCCTCGCATTCCTGCCCCGGCGGATCGGCCCGGCCGCCCTTCAGCATCACGATATCGACGCGCGGCGCAGCCGTCAGCAATGCCTTGAAACCTGGCGTCGCCGCGGCCGGCGTATAGGGACAGGCATCGCTTTCATGCGCCACCAGCAGCACCGGCATGGTGATGGCATCCAGCGGCCGCACATTGCGCTGGACGGAGGGCTGCGCATCGGTCTGGTGCATCAGCATGCCGGAGGTGATGACAATGGCGTCGGGCTTCTGCACGCCTTGCAGCCGGGTTGCGGCATTGGCAACGCTCAGCGCACCGCGACTGGTGCCGACCAGATAGACCTTAGGCGTTTCCTTACGCAGCATTTCGACAAGAACGCCAATGTCTGCGGCATGCTCAGCAGCCCATCGATAGCCATCCCTAACTCCGCCGTCAGGTCGCTTGAAATCTTCTGGCAAATCAGGGGTAGCAACCACGTATCCGGCCCAGGCATAGCTTCCGCGCGTCCGAATCAGTTGATTGCCCGTCAGGCTCCTGACCCGACCATTGTCGTCGATATCGAGCCGCCCGCTGCCACCCGCCAGGACAATTATGCTACCCAGTACTGGCAACGCCGACTGGCTAATATGAACACGCATATGAGTATTACGAACCGGAATAGAACCGTGTCGATCTTGAGTCGCGTGGGCCGGTAATGCAGAAACGACCAAAACAACCAGTAAGAAAATGGCACGCATCGCGGACTCCATCAGTACGGTGTCTTGTCCGGCTTGGCATCCCATTCGCGGAACACCTCCAGCGCCTCGTCGCGCAGGATCTGCTCGCAGGCCAACGTGCGGCGTTCGCGCGGGATGGCCAGCTGCCGGTACAGGAAGGCATCATCGAAATTGATCGCTGCCGCATCGGCCTGCTCGTTGGCGTAATAGACCTTGTCGATGCGCGCCCAGTAGGTGGCCGACAGGCACATCGGGCAGGGTTCGCAGCTGGTGTAGAGCACGGTGCCCCGGAGATCGAAGCGCGCAAGCCGCTGGCAGGCATCGCGGATGGCGACCACTTCGGCATGGGCCGTGGGATCGTTGGTGGAGGTGACGCGGTTCCAGCCCTCGCCCACCACCTTGCCGTCCGCCACGATCACCGCCCCGAAGGGGCCGCCGGCACCGGCATTCATATGGACGCGGCTGAGGGCAATGGCGCGGCGCATAAACTCGGCATGATCGGTCATGGCGAAATGCCTTTCGTTCAGGATCCCCGGTAGGTCGAGAAACTCCAGGGCGAGACCAGCAGCGGCACGTGGTAATGCCCGTCTGCTTCGGCAAGGCCGAAACGGATCGGTACGGTGTCGACGAAGGCCGGCTCGGGCAGCGCCACGCCGATCTTGCGGAAATAGTCGCCGGCATGGAAGACCAGCTCGAACTCGCCCGGCCGGAAAGCCTCATTGATCAGCAGCGGTTCGTCGGTGCGGCCATCGGCATTGGTCGCCACCCGCTTCATCAGGATGCGCTGGCCGCCGCCCAGGGCGTACAGCTCGATGGCGACGCCGGCGGCCGGCTTGCCGTTCATGGTATCCAGCACATGGGTGCTCAGGCGGCCCATTGTCATTCGCTCCTAGCCGGTGATCAGCGCTTCAAGACGGATGCGGGCGATGCGGCCCACCTCCGACAGCGCGGTGGTGAGTTCGGTGTCGCGCCCATTGGCGATCCGCGCCTCGAAGGCCGCAAAGATCTGCGCCTTGGTGCGCAGCTTCACGGCGATAATGAAGGGAAAGCCGTGCGCCTGCAGATAGGCCGCATTGAGCGCCACGATCCGGGCTTTTTCATCGGCGCTCAGGCGGTTCAGCCCGACACTGTCCTGCTCGGAGGTCGAATGCGCGGTCAGGGTACCGGCTTCGGCTTCCCTGCCGGCGAGCTGCGGATGCGCGCGCAGCAGGTTGAGCTTCTCGAGCTCACTCGCGGCCCACATCGCCGCCACCATGGCGCCATGCAGGCTGTCGAGACTGGCGAAGGGGCGCCTGGCGAAGGCGCGTTCGGGCACCCAGGGCGAATGCTCGAAAATACCGCCGAGCACAGCAATGAAATCCGCCGCAGACAAACGGTTCAGATCGGCCAGAGAGACACTCTGGGGGGTCAGCGTGACATGCTGCATGCGGCCTCCGGGATGACCGCTTCTGTATAGCCTATCCGGGCCGGCGGGGGAAATATGCGCGCAGCCCACGCCACAGCGCGGTGGCCTCGGCGCCGCCGGGATCGCGGGCATCGGGACGGACGGCGGTATGCACCATCACCAGGCGCCGGGCCGGATCGACGAAAATCGTCTGCCCGCGCACGCCCAGGAAAGCGAAGCTGCCGTCATTGTCGGGGAAGATCCAGGTCTGGAAGCCATAACCGTACCAGCGGCCGGTCTGCGCGCCGGAGAAATGCGGCCGGGTCATCTCGCGCAGCCAGGCGGCCGGGATCACCTGCCGCTCGCCCACTTTTCCGCCATTGGCCAGCAGCATGCCGAGCCGGGCATAGTCGCGCAGCACCGCGTTGAAATTGGACGAGGTGTTTTCCTGGCCGGTGCGGTCGACCAGCCAGCTGGCATCGGCTTCGGCGCCCATCGGCTGCCAGATGCGTTCGGACAGATAGTCGGCCAGCGGCCGCTTCAGCGCGCCGCGCAGCACCAGGCCCAGCACCTGGCTCTCGGCCGAGGCGTAATACCAGCGCTGGCCCGGTTCGGCATCGCGGGTATTGAACTGCCGTACCGCGCCGGCCCCGCCCGGGCCGGACAGGATGGCACGCGACAGCTGCGCCGAATCATCGGTGCCATCGTAATCCTCGCGGAAGCGCACGCCGGACGACATGGTCAGCAGATGGCGGATCGGTGTGCGGCCATATTCGCTGCCCTTCAGCGCCGGGGCGTAGGTTTCCGCCAGATCGTCGATGGAGGCGATGGCGCCGTCGGATACCGCCAGCCCCACCAGCAGGGCGCAGATGGTCTTGGCCATGGAGAACGAGATCAACCGATGCGTATCGGTGCGGCCATACTGATAGCGTTCGATATGGATGGTGTCGCCGACCGCCACCAGCAGGCCGGTGGCCGGATTGCGCGCCATGTAGCCGTCGATATTTTGCCGCCCGCTGCCCAGTGCCGGCGGGACCTGATAGGCGATCACCGGCTCCTTCGCCGCGCGGCGCCAGAGGCTGGCTGCGGCCGGCCGCTGCACCACGTGGACGGGGAAGATTTCGTCCAGGCGCGAGAAACTGTCGACGCTGTAGGCGGGCTGCCACCAGTTGGCTGCCGTGGCGCGCGGATACTGACCGGCGGCATTGGTGTAGCGCGCCAGATCGGGCCCGCCCGGATCGAAGCGGATGCCATTGACCGTGACCGCGGCCGTATGCGGTGCCGACGGACTCGGCAATGCCGGTAGCCGCTGGCTGCAGCCGGTCGCGCCCAGAAGCAGCAGGGCGGCAGCAACCGGCAGCGCAGCGCGGACAGTCATAAGACCAGGATGGCGCGGAAATCGTTGACGTTGGTCAGGGTCGGACCGGTGACGATCAGGCCGCCAGCAGCCTGGAACAGGCTGTAGCCGTCATTGTCGGCCATACAGGCCTTGGCCTCGATGCCCTTCATGGCGGCACGCAGGATGGTGTCGGGTTTCAGCAGCGCCCCGGCATTGTCCTCGCTGCCGTCGATGCCGTCGGTATCGGCGGCCAGGGCATAGATACCCTCGGCGCCATCGAGTGCGACGGCCAGCGCCATGAGGAATTCGGCGTTGCGGCCGCCGCGGCCCTTGCCGCGCAGCGTGACCGTGGTTTCGCCGCCCGACAGCAGCACACAGGGGGCTTTCGCCGGCTGGCCGTGGCGGCGCACCTGCCGCGCCATGCCGGCCATCACCATGGCCACCTCGCGCGCCTCGCCCTCGATGGCATCGCCCAGGATCAGCGGCGTGATGCCGGCCGCGCGTGCCACAGCGGCGGCGGCTTCCAGCGCCATCTGCGGCGTGGCGATCATCACTGTCTTCGTATTGGCAAAAGCCGCATCGCCCGGCTTGGGCGATTCATTCTGACCCGACTGCAGATGCTTCAGCACATTGGGCGGCGGCTGGATATTGTATTTTTCCAGCACGGCCAGCGCATCGGCGACCGTGGTCGGATCGGGTACCGTCGGGCCCGAGGCGATCACGGCGGGATCGTCGCCCGGCACGTCGGAGATCAGCAGCGATACCAGCGGCGCCGGCGCGGCGGCAGCGGCCAGCCGCCCGCCCTTGATGGCGGAGAGATGTTTGCGCAGGCAGTTCATCTCGGCGATGTTGGCGCCGCAGCTCAGCAGCGCGCGGTTCACCGTCTGCTTGTCTGCCAGGGTCAGGCCATCGGCCGGGAGCGACAACAGCGCCGAACCACCGCCGGAAATCAGGCAGAGCACCAGATCCTCGGGGCCCAGACCCTGCACCTTCTGCAGGATCAGCGCCGCCGCCTTCTCGCCGGCGGAATCGGGGACCGGATGCGCAGCCTCCACCACGGTGATGCGCTCGCAGGGCACGTCATGGCCGTAGCGTGTCACCACCAGGCCATCCAGCGGCGCATCGGCCGGCCAGTGGTCTTCGACCGCACGCGCCATGCTGGCGGCGGCCTTGCCGGCACCGACCACCAGGGTGCGGCCTTTCGGCACCGGCGGCAGATGCGGCGGCACGCAGGCGGCCGGATCGGCAGCGCGCCGCGCCGCCTCGAACATGGCCTGCAATAGTGCTTCCGGATCGCGCATCGTCGGCATCCCCCTGCCCATTTGCTAATCGAAGGCGCCGCGCTTGACCAGCGTCAGGCTGTGCAGTTGTTCTGGCATGGAAACTGTATACAATTATTTGCCTGCTTTTCCAGATTGAGGATCGCCCCATGCCCGCCTATCGCTTTGCCGACCGCATGCTCGCCCAGCTGGACGAACTCGGCCGCATCAGCGAAAGCCCGGACTTCCTCGCCCGTACCTTCCTGGTACCGCAACACAAGCAGGCGCATGAACGCGCCGCCGCATGGATGGTCGAGGCCGGCATGACGGTGGAGCATGACAGTGCCGGCAATGTGGTGGGCCGTTATCCCGGCCAGACGCCGGATGCGCCGGTGCTGATGACCGGCTCGCATCTCGATACCGTGCGCAACGCCGGCAAGTATGACGGCATGCTGGGCGTGATCGCGCCGATTGCCTGCATCGCCGACCTGAACAGGCGCGGCAAGCGCCTGCCCTATGCCATCGAGGTGGTGGGCTTCGCCAATGAGGAAGGCACCCGCTTCGGCTCGGCCATGACCGGCAGCCGCGCCATTGCCGGCACCTTCGATCCCGCCATCCTGGAGGCCCGCGACAAGCAGGGCGTCTCGATGGGCGAGGCCTACAAAGAGTTCGGCCTCGATCCGGCGAAAGTCGGCTTCTGCGCCCGCAAACCCGGCAGCATCGCCGCCTTTGTGGAACTGCATATCGAGCAGGGCCCGGTGCTGGAGAATGAGGGCTTCGCGCTTGGCGTCGTCACCTCGATTTCCGGCGCGCGACGCTTCCGCGTCGAGATCACCGGCCTGGCCGGTCATGCCGGCACCGTGCCGATGGGCCAGCGCCAGGACGCGCTCGTGGCCGCCGCCGAGATCGTGCAGTATATCGAAAAGCGCTGCACCGGCACGCCAACGCTGGTCGGCACTGTGGGCATGCTGGAAACCCTGCCGGGTGCGATGAACGTGATCCCCGGCAAGACGGTCTTTTCAATCGATGTGCGCGCCGGCGAGGACGACCTGCGCGACCTGGCTGCTGACGACATCCTGAAGCAGATCAGTGTGATCTGCGCCGGCCGCAATCTGGAAAAGAAGATCACCGAGCTCTACAACAGCACCGCGACGCCCTGCCATCCGGCGCTGATGGACCAGGCCGAGGCGGCGATCACGGCGCAGGGCGTGAAGACCATGCGGCTGCCGTCGGGTGCCGGCCACGATGCCGCTACGCTGGCGCCGCTCTGCCCGATCTCGATGATCTTCATGCGCTGCACCCGCGGCATCAGCCACAATCCGCTGGAAGCCGTGCTGCCCGAGGATGTCGAACTCGCCACCGGCGCATTGCTGCATTTCATCGAGAATTTCCGCATTCCAAACTCCCAGGCGTAAGACATGGCCAAGAAGAAAGCCGTCAAGGCAAAGAAGAAAACCGACATCGTTGCGAAAGCGTTGGGCAGCAAGCCCTATCCGCGCGATCTCGTCGGCTATGGCGAGCATACGCCCGACCCGAAATGGCCGGGTGGCGCCAAGGTCGCCGTCAGCTTCGTGCTGAATTACGAAGAAGGTGGCGAGCGCAATATTCTGCACGGCGATAAGACCTCGGAAGTCTTCCTGCATGAAGTGCCCGGCGGCATCCCGCGCGAGAAGATGCGCGACGAGCAGGTCGAGTCAGTCTACGACTACGGCAGCCGCGCCGGCTTCTGGCGTATCATGCGGCTGTTCAAGGAGCGCGGCCTCAGCTTCACCTCCTGGGCCGTCGGCATGGCCGTGGCGCGATACCCGGAAGCCGCAAAGGCCATGCACGAGGCCGGCCACGAAGTCGCCAGTCATGGCTGGCGCTGGTACGACTACTCAAAAACCCCGCTCGCCACTGAGCGGGCCCATATGAAACTGGCGATCGAGGCGATCCGCCAGGCCACTGGCGCAGCGCCACGCGGCTGGTATACCGGCCGCATGTCGGCCAATACGCTGAAACTGGTCGCCGAGGAAAAGAGCCTGGTCTATTCCTCCGACACCTATGACGACGACCTGCCCTACTGGACGACCATCGGCAAGACGCCGCTGCTGATCCTGCCCTATACCTTCGACAACAACGATATGAAGTTCGGCCAGTTGCACGGCTTTGCTACCGGTAATGACTTCTTCGATCATCTGAAAGATGCCTTCGACATGCTGTACCGCGAGGGCAGCGAGGGTGCGCCGAAGATGATGACCGTGGCGCTACATTGCCGCCTGATCGGCCGGCCGGGCCGCGCGGCATCGCTGGCGCGGTTCATGGACTACATCCAGAATCACGACAAGGTCTGGGTAACGCGGCGCGTCGATATCGCCGAGCACTGGAAAAAGGTGCATCCCTATAAGGGCTGAGGCTCAGGCCGCGCGGTTCGCCCGCAGCTTGTTCTGCAGCAATGCGGCCAGCCGCTCGATGCCCTCGCGGATGCGCGCCGGCTCGCCCAGCGAGAAGCTGAGCCTGGCAGTGTTGCGCTTGATCCCGGTGGCATAGAAGGCCGAGCCCGGCACGAAAGCGACCTGGATATCCTTGATCGCCTCGGCCAGCAGCTCCGTGCCATCGATGCTGTCGGGGAATTCCAGCCAGATGAACATGCCGCCATCGGGCCGCGTATAACGCACTTCCTGGGGCAGGCAGCGCGCCAGCGTCTCCAGCATCACGTCGCGGCGCTCCTTGTAGGCCTTGCGCAGCTTCTCCACCTGGCTGCCATGGGAGGTCCGCGCAATGTCGAAGGCGATCATCTGGTTGATGGTGCTGCAATGCAGGTCAGACGCCTGCTTGAGCAGCACCAGCGCATTGATCAGCGCCGGATCGGCATTGATCCAGCCGATGCGCAGCGCCGGCGTCAGCACCTTCGACAGGCTGCCGACATAGATCACCAGGCGGCGGCCGTCATTGCCGGGGCTCTGCAGATACTGCTGCTCCAGCGCGGCGAAGCTGGGGATGCGTGCGTTTTCGTAGCGCAGCTCCTCATAGGGCGAGTCTTCCAGGATGGCGACGCCGTAGCGATGCGCCAGGTCCAGGATCGCCTTGCGGCGCGCCAGCGATGTCGTAATACCGGCCGGATTGCAGAAATCCGGCGTCAGGTAGAAGAATTTCGGCTTCTGCCGGAACGCCGTTTCCAGGTCAGCGAGCAGCACGCCCTCGTCATCCATCGGCACCGAGAGGAAGTCCGGCCGGTAGGTGCCGAAGACCTGGATGGCGCCGAGATAGCTGGGAGAGGACATCACCACGCGGTCGCCAGGCTCGATGAAGGCGCGGCCGATGAAATCCAGCGCCTGTTGCGCACCCGAGGTGATCAGCACCTGTGCCGGATCGGCAGCGATGCCATGGCTTTTCAGATAGCCGGCGATCCACTCGCGCAGCGGCAGATAGCCTTCGCTGATCGAATACTGGAAGGCCTCGCCCGCCATCGCCTGGTTTTGCAGCACCGCCTGGTAAGCCGTGCCGATGGCATCGAGCGGGAACAGGGCCGGATCGGGAATGCCGCCGGCAAAGGAGATGATTTCCGGCCGGCTGATCAGCTTGAGCAATTCGCGGATTTCGGACGCGCGCAGTTCGCTGACGCCCTGCGACAGGCCGGGGAAGGAAGGTTCGGTCATGGCGGTGACGCTCGGTGTTTCCTCAACAGTTGCCCCAGCATATCGAGGCAGCGCCGATCCGAAAAGCGTCAGCCGCGGCGGGCCTTGCCCACCATGCCGTCCCAGGCGCCCAGCGCCACCTCCACCGAGGCCAGCAACTGCTTCTTCGCGGCGCCGTCGCGCGCCTGGATCGACATGCCCTGCACGAGAGTCGTGTAGAAAGCTGCAATCATGGCGGCATCGGCTGTGGCCGGCACGTCGCCTTCGGCCTGGCCGCGCCGGATGCGATCGGCCAATGCGTCCATCGCCGCACGGCGGTTCCTGGTCATCAATGTACGCACGCTCTTGTTCTCCGGCGCGCCGACGATGGCCGACAGCACCACCATGCAGCCCGGCGGGTGATCCGCGCTGACGTAATAGCCGGCATAGAACCGCAGCAGCGCGGCGAAGCCCGCTTTCGCCGTCCTGGCCTCGCGCAACAGCCGCTGCGGCAGGGCGCCCTCAGTGGCCTCGTAGAGCGCCAGCGCCTCCTCGAACAGCGCCTCCTTGCAGGAGAAGGCCGCGTAGAGGCTCGGCGCGTTGATGCCCATCGCGCCGGTCAGGTCGCTGAGCGAGGTGGCCTCATAGCCACGCAGCCAGAAAACCTGCATGGCCGCCTTCAGCGCCGCCGCGCGGTCGAAGCCGCGCGGACGCCCCCGCGCGACTTTGGCCCGGGCCACTTTCGGCGCTTTCAGTGTCTTCGGCTTTGTGACGGCGCGCACGGCCATATCCGTTTCCTGCGATCCCGCTCGATTCTGTAGCAATCGATAAATAAAGCGCTTGACCCTTCGGGACAAGCCCCTACCTTGCCGCTTCCATTCTGTATCGATCACTACATAAAATCAGGAGACTCCCATGAGCACGTTTTCCAGCACCGCCCTCAAGGGCAAGGCCGTTCTGGTCACCGGTGCCAGCCGCGGCATCGGCGCTGCCATCGCCAGGGCGCTCGCCGCCGCCGGCGCTGATGTCGCCATCACCTACAGCGCCTCGCCGGCCAAGGCCGAGCAGGTGGTGAAAGAGATCGGCAGCAAGGCCTTCGCCATCCAGGCCGACAGCGCCGACCCGAAAGCGGTGCAGGACGCCGTGGCCGAAACCGCCAAACGCTTCGGCCGCTTCGATATCCTGGTGAACAATGCCGGCGTCGCCTATGGCGATGACTCGCTGGAGAACATCGAGCGCATGCTGGCCATCAACACCCGCGCACCCTATGTGGCGGCGCTCGCCGCAGCACCGCTCATGACCGACGGCGGCCGCATCATCACCATCGGCTCCTGCCTGGGCGAGAATGTGCGCATCACCGGCACGGCGCTCTATTCGATGAGCAAAGCGGCGATGACCGGCATGACCCGAGGCCTCGCCCGCGATCTCGGCCCGCGCGGCATTACGGTGAATCTCGTGCAGCCCGGCCCGGTCGATACCGACATGAACCCGGCCGATGGCGAGCATGCAGCGGGCCTCGCCGCCATGACAGCGCTTGGGCGCTACGGCCGGTCTCCGGAAATCGCCGATACGGTGGTCTTCCTGGCCAGCGCGGCCGCCAGCTACATCACCGGCGCGCAGATCGCCGTCGACGGCGGCACGAATGCCTGACGCCTAACTCCGCCGTCCGGTCGCCAGGCGGGTGAAGACATCCTGCAGGTCGACCGGGCGGCGCTTGGCGGCGGCCAGATCGAGACCGTCTTCCAGGCGCAGCAGATGCTCTTCCATGTAGCGCACGGCGCCAGCCACATCGCGAGCCTGCAGGCGGTCGAGCAGGATGCCATGTTCCTCATGGCTGCACATGGCATTGCCCGGCGCCTCGTAGATCGCCACGATCAGCGAGGTGCGCGAGATCAGCGCGCGCAGGAAACCGGTCAGCGGCGCATTGTCGACCAGCTTGGCCAGTTCCATGTGGAATTCGCCGGCCAGCTTGATGGCGCCGCGGCGGTCGCGGGTTTTCTCAGCCTCGTGCTCGTGCGCCACGAAGCGGCGCATCTGCGTGATCTGCTCGGGCGCGATGCGGCGGGCCAGTTCGGCCGCGATGCCAGTCTCGATCACCCGGCGGGCGGCGAAGACCTCGCGCGCCTCCTGCACGCTTGGCTTGGTGACCGAAGCGCCGCGGTTGTGCAGCAGCGTCACCAGATTCTCATGCGCCAGCGCCAGCAGCACCTTGCGGATGCGGGTGCGGCTGACACCGAAGGCTTTCGCTAGCACATCCTCGGGCAGCTTGGTGCCCGGCATGATCACATGGTCGACGATGGCGGAATAAACACTGTCATAGATGGTGGCATCGTCGATGCTGGCCTTGCGCCCGCCGGTTTTGGCGCCAGCCGCCTTGCGCGCGGCTTTATCGGCAGACTTCTCCGGGCGCGCCGTTTTCGGCCCGGTTTGCTTCGATCCGGGCAGGCGCGGCACCGCCATGGCTTCGGCGGCCGTGATCTTGCGCGCCGGAGCCGCCCGGCCGGGCCGGGCCGCTGCAGGTTGTCCTGCTGGGCGTTGCGATTTGGCTGCTGCCTGGGTCATTCCGCCTTCCGCCGGCGCCTCGAATCGGCCGGACAATCCTTGGCCCGGATTGTATACGCCGATCCGATCCAGGGTCCACAGGAGGACCGGAACTCTCTGGCCCGTAAGACGTTTTCTGGTCCTGGCAGCAAAGGGAGCCTCATGGCCCGTTTCCTCGTCACCGGCGGTTGCGGCTTCATCGGCTCGCATCTGGTCGACAGCCTGTTACGGCAGGGTCACCGGGTGCGAGTGCTGGACGACCTCTCCACCGGCCGCACCCACAATCTGGCGCCGGAAGCCGAACTGCTGATCGGCGATGTCGCCGATGCCTCGGCCACCACAATGGCGATGGCCGGCGTCGATGGCTGCTTTCATCTGGCCGCCATTGCCGCCGTGCAGCCGTCGCTGACCCACTGGCTCGGCACCCATCGCACCAACCAGACCGGCGCCATCGCCATCTTCGATGCGGCGCGCAGCCGCGGCCTGCCGGTGGTCTATGCCTCCTCCGCCGCCGTCTATGGCGACAGCCACGAGGCGCAGCAGTCCGAACGCAACCATCCGCGCCCGCTATCGGCCTATGGCGCTGACAAGCTGGGCTGCGAGCTGCATGGTCGCGTCGCGGCCCTGGTGCATGGCGTACCCACGGCCGGCCTGCGTTTTTTCAATGTGTATGGTCCGCGTCAGGATGCCGCCTCGCCCTATGCCGGCGTGATCGCCGCCTTTGCCACGCGTGCCGCCGACAACCGGCCGATGATCCTGCATGGCGATGGCGAGCAGGTGCGCGATTTCATCTTCGTCACCGATGTGGTGGCGCATCTGAATGCCGCGATGAGCCGCATGCAGGAGCGCCGGCGCAACCGTCGCCCCGCCGCGGCCGGCGTGTTCAATGTCTGCACCGGGCAGCCGACCCGCATCCGCGATCTGGCGCGGATGATCGCGCGCCTGAGCGGCGCCACGGCAAAGGTGCAGCATGAACCGGCGCGTGCCGGCGATATCCGCCATTCGCTGGGGGATCCCGCCGCGGCCATCCGCCATCTGCAGGTCGCCGCCACCACGCCGCTGGAACATGGCCTGCGCCAGACCCTGGACTGGCTGCGGCCCGAACTGCCACCGCCGCTGCATCCGGCCGCATCGGCCGGCGTGCCCTGGGTGAAGCGCCCTCTGTCGGCCACGACGGCGCCACAGGCCTTCGAGTAACACAAGCAGAACGGGCTCGATCAAAGCCGCGATATGCGGATATCGGCCCAACTTTTTTTTAAAGCCTTTCGGGGATTTTTCTCCGCCAGCACCGTTCTCCCCTGCATACGATGCCAATCAAACCTGGCCGTGGCCAGGTCACAATACACGCCGTGCGAGAAGCGCAACGCGACGAAACATAAGAACAAGGTGACCCATGTCCTGGCGTATCCTTGCCATCGGTCGGTCCGGCGATCCTCTCCCAGACCATGACGATATTCTCTGGAGCGACGATCCACGCGCGCCCTGCGATGCCGTGGCGCTGTTTGCGCCGGCGGTACCGCCGACTGCCCTCTCGCCGCTGCTGCCGCTGGCGCAATTCGGTGGACCGGCCACAAGCGTGCTGCCCGATTTCGCCGCGCCGCAACCCAGCGCCGATCAGCTGGATGCCATGCTCGCCGCCTTCGCGCCAATCCGCGCACGACTGGACGAGTGTGAAGGCACGATCGAAACTGCCGGCCACACCGTAACCGACCTGGCAATCCTGCGCCTGGGGTACAGCCGTGCACAGACACTGGACACCATGCGCAGCCCGGTCTCGTCGGCCACACTGATTTATCCGCTGCTGCATGGCCGGCCGGGCCTGGAGGAAACCGCCATCCGTCCGGCGCTGGAAAGCCTGGCCAGCCTTGATCTGCTGGACCGCCGTTTCGCTGCGCGCGTCCTCACCTGCCCGACCTGCCATGGCGGGCGGCTGTCTGCTTTCGAGGCCTGCACCGCCTGCGGCAGCGCCCATCTGATGGATGAGCCGATCCTGCATCACTATCGCTGCGGCTATCAGGATGGCGAAAGCCGCTTTGTCAGCGGCCTCGACCTGATCTGCCCGAAATGCAAACAGGAACTGCGGCATTTTGGCGTCGATTATGGCCGGCCGGGCAGCATGACACGCTGCCGTGCCTGCCAGCAGGTGATGAGTGAACCGCAGCCCAGCTTCCATTGCCTCGACTGCCAGACCGTTTCCGCCGGCGACCAGGCGCAGCCGGTGGACTGGCATCATTACGGCCTCACCGAACGCGGCATCGCCGTGGCCCGCAGCGGCGTGCTGCCGCAGGACAGTGCCGCCGGGCCTGCGGCCGCCTTCCCGCGCACCTTCCCGCTCAAGGACTTCACCCTGCTGGTACGCGAACAGTTGCTGGTCGCCCATCGCTACGAACGCGCCATGACTATCGGCCGCATCGGCATCCGCAACCTGGGCGTCCTGCGCCGCCAGCAGGGCGTGGCCGCCGGTGGCGCCATCCATCTGTTCTCGCAGATCCTGGTCGAAAGTCTGCGCGACACCGACTTTGTCACCGCGCCGCGCGACGATCTGCTGCTGGTCGCGATGCCGGAAACCGATACGGCGGAAGCCGAGGTGGTGTTCGGCCGTATCCGCCAGGCCGCGGCCCGCCACCTGGCCCTGCCCGTGGAGCTGGAAACCGAAGCGGTGCCGGCGACACAGTCCGGCCTGCTGCTGGACGAGATCGCCTCATGACCAACGATCTGGCCATGACCATCGCAGCCGGCCTCGACCTGCTGGCCGCCACCGATGCCCGTGATCTGGTGCCGCTGTTCTGGTTCATGATCGTGCTGGAACTGCCGCGCTATTTCATCGGCGCCGTAGTCTTCCTCGCCGGCTCGCTGCAGCAGCGCGGCATCTTTCAATACAGGGATGCCTCGGCAGAAGACCCCGGCCAGCCGCCGCTGGAACGCCGCAAGTTCAGCGTCATCCTCGCCGGCCATAACGAGGCCCTGTCACTGCCCACCTGCATCCGCTCGATCCTGGAACAGACCGTGATGCACGACACGCTGCTGGGCACGCGGCGCTGCCAGATCGTGGTCGTGGACGACGGCAGCAGCGACAGCACGGCCACCGTGATTGCCGACCTGCAGCGCCAGGGCCTGGTGGATGTGGCGCTGTCGCTCAAGCTGCGCGGCGGCAAATCGGCCGCCACCAATCTGGCGCTGGCCCATTGCAGGCATGACATCGTCATCGTGGTGGATGCCGACACCACCTTCGACCGCGACGCCTTCGAGCGCATGATTGCCCATTTCGACGATCCGCGCGTCGGTGCGGTGGGGGGCAGCCTGTTTGCACGCAATGCCGGCACCAGCCTGACCACGCTCTACCAGGATATCGAATACCGCATCTCGATTTCGCTTGGTCGCCGCATCAGTTCGATGATGAACATTCTCGGCATCGTCTCCGGCGCCTTCGGCGCGTTCCGCCGGTCCGCACTGGAACAGGTCGGCGGTTTCGATGTCGAGGTCGGCGAGGATGCCGACCTGACCATGAAGCTGCGCGCCGCCGGCTGGAAACTGGTCTTCGAGCCGCGTGCCCGTGCCGGCACCGATGTGCCGGACAACGTGATCGCCCTGATCCGCCAGCGCCTGCGCTGGGATCGTTCGGTCATCACTGTCTGGCTGCGCAAATACAAACAGATGCTGAATCCCTTCCACGCCAATTTCGATCTGGCGAACGCACTGGTGATCTGGGATGTGGTGTTCATGCAGGTGCTGATCGCCGGTGGGTTTTTCGTCTATCTCGGCTGGCTGATCGTCACCTTCGGCTGGTTCGCCTTCGTGCTGCTGGTCGCCACGCTGATCGTCTATGCCGCACTGGCCGCCATGATGCTGCTGATCGCCGGTCTGGCCGACAACGACCGCGACGTGCTGCAGCGTTTCCTGTTCCTGCCCTATTACGTGCTGTTCGCCTGCTTCGTCATGCGCGCCGTTCGGGTCTATTCCGCCATCGATGAATGGATCTTCCGCACCTCCTTCCACGACTCATACGTTCCGCGGCGCGTGATGCGCCAGGTCGAGAAATACTGACAGGATCCTACGATCATGCGCCGCTTCCGCCTGCGTCCCCGCCCCGATACCCTGAACAATGACGTGCGCCGACAGACCGTGATCTGGACCCGGCTGGTCTATCTCGGCATTCTCGGTGCGCTTGGCTTGTGGTTCACCGATTTCCTGTTCGGCTCCTATGTCTACCTGAAAAGCGAGGGTATGGTGGTGGCACCCGCGGCCACGCTGGCCACCGAATACCCCGCCACCATTCGCGATGTCGCCGTGCGCGAGGGTGACCGCGTCACCGCCGGCCAGCGCATCGCCGGCATCAGCTCGCAGCAGGTGACCGAGACGGTGGCGCGCCTGACCAGCGACCTTGCCCGTCTGCGCGCCCAGGAGGCGGAACTGCGCATCCAGGCCGAGAAGAATGCCTCACTGGTGCAGCTGGCCAGCCAGCGCAGCGCACTGGCGACCCAGACCCGCGAGCGCTACGAAACCCTGCAGCGGCGCGGCATCCTGCCGATGGACAAGCGCATGGCGGCAATGGATTCAGAATACCGCTCGCAGCTCGATGCCGGTGCGCTGAAGGCCGAGACCAATGCCATAGAGCAGCAGCTGGCACGACTGGCGCCAGCCATCGACAAGGCCGAAGCCGCGCTGAACCAGCTGGAAAGCCTGTATGGCACCGGCGAGATGGTGTCGCCGATTGATGGCATCGTCGGCCGCCGCAACGTGGAGGCCGGCACCGTCATTTCGCCAGGCCAGGTGGTGGCGGAGATTTACGGCCAGGGCAGCTATATTCTGGCCTATATGCCGACCGGCACGCTCTACAGCGTCGAGGCCGGCGAACGCGTCACCATCGAATGGGGTGTGCGCAAAACCAAAGGTCGTATCGTCGCCATCGAGCCGCTGGCCATGGCCCTGCCTAAGGAATTCCAGACGGCGTTCAAGCCGGTGGCGCGCCACCAGCTGCTGCGCATCGATTTCGACCCGCCGCGCGAGGGGCAACCGCAAGGAGATACAGAGACGCCGCCGCTGTTCACCAAGGTCAATATCCATGGCAGCGGCCTGGTCGCCAGCATCCTGGGCACGATCTTCTGAACAGGTTCCGTTCTTGGACTTGCCAAGGCCGGTATTCCGGCCCAGTTTGACGCGGGGGACTGCAATGCCGACATGCCAAAACCTGCCCGGCCGCGCCCCGCGCGGCTCCCGGAGCGGCCGATGACCCGTTATCTGGTCACCGGCGGCTGCGGTTTCGTCGGCTCGCATCTGGTCGAGGCGCTGATCCGGCACGGCCATGATGTGCGCGTGCTGGACAACCTGAGCAGCGGCCGCACCCAGAACCTGCATCCTGCCGCCGAGCTGATCTTCGGCGATGTCGCCGATCCGGCGGTGATGCTGGCCGCCATGCGCAATACCGATGGCTGCTTCCACCTGGCGGCGGCGTCGGCACAGACGGAAGACTGGCTCGACAGCCACCGCACCAACCTGACCGGTACCGTCACCGTTTTTGATGCCGCCCGCCGCAGCAAGCAGCCGGTGGTTTATGCCTCATCCAGCAGCGTCTATGGCGACGGCACGGATGACAATTCCCGCGCGCGCCTGTCGGAGGCGATGACGCCGCGGCCCGGCAGTGCCCGCGGCGCCGACGCCTTCAGCTGCGAATTGCAGAGCCAGGTGGCCGCGCGCCAGCATGGCGTGCCCAACACCGCGCTGCGGCTGTTCCATGTCTACGGTCCGCGCCAGCCCGGTGCCGGCGATCATGTCGGCGTGGTTGCCGTCTTCGCCCGCCGGCTCACCGCCGGCCTGCCGCTGCTGCTGCAGGGTGACGGCGAACAGACCCGCGACTTTGTCTATGTCGGCGATGCCGTGGCCTTCCTGCTGGCGGCGATGCAGCGGCTGGAAAGCCATGGCCGCGCCACCGCCGAGGTCTTCAATATCTGCACCGGACGCGCCACCCGTATCCGCGAACTCGCCATGCTGATGGCACAGACCTGGGGCCGCAGCCCGGATCTGCAGCTGGCGGCGCCGCGCAGCCAGGACCGGCGCCATGTGGTCGGCGCACCCGATTTCGCCAGCCACAGCCTGAAGCTGCAGGCGCAGACATCGCTGGAAACCGGCCTGCGCCTGCTGTTCAGCCAGCCGGCTGCCACCACCGGCGGCCACAGCGCCACGCTCGATCCGCGCGCGATGACCCTGCCGTTGGACTGACCTCGACCCTAATCGCCCTCACCATGGCCGCTGTGGCGGCCATAGCGTTTTTCCTTTGGGCCCTGCGTCGGCCGCTCCGGTCGCGGCTGGCGCCCGCGCAGGCCCTCGGGCTTGCTGTCGTCCTGCGCGAAATCCGCGGCCGGCTGCGCCGCGAACTGGTCGTTGCCATAGGTGCCGGGACCGTAATCGCCCTGGCGCGGCGAGCCCTTCACAAGGCGTTCCTTGTGCAGCGGCCCGTCGCCGCGGCCATGATCACCAGGTTCCAGCGTGACCTGTTCCGGCGCTTTCGGGGCGATGATGTCTTTCGGCATGGCGACCTCCATCGGATGCGATGAAGAAACCCGCCAGCCTGCCATCAGGTTCCGCTTTTTCCGGCCCTCCAGCGCGTCAGCGCCAGCACCGCGCCGCCGGCGATCAGCCCCCAGAAGGCGCCGCCGATGCCGTAGATGGTGAGGCCCGAGGCGGAAACGAGAAAGGTGATGGCCGCCGCCTCGCGGCTGTCAGGGTCGGTCAGCGCCGCCACCAGCGAGGACGCGAAGGCGCCGAGCAGCGCCAGGCCGGCCACCGCCTGGATCAGGATCGGCGGCGCCGCGGCAATGAAGGCGGTGGCCGCATTGGCGCCGAGTCCGAGCAGGATATAGGCGGTCCCCGCCACGGCTGCCGCGACCCAGCGTTTGCTGCGATCGGGATGCGCATCGGGCCCGGCGCAGATCGCGGCCGTGATGGCGGCGAGATTCACCGCATGGCTGCCGAAGGGTGCGGCCAGCAGCGAGAAAATGCCAGTGTCGCGGAACAGCGGCGAGGGATCGGGATGATAGCCGTTGGCATTCAGCACCGCGATGCCGGGGATATTCTGCGACGCCATGGTGACGATGAAGAGCGGCAGCGCGATGCCGATCAGGGCCTGGAGAGTGAAGACCGGCATGATGAACACCGGCTGCGGCGCGAGACTTTCAACCGCGATGCCGGAGAGATCGGTGGTGGCGGCGATGATGACGACCGTGACGATCACCGCGGCCGGCACGGCGTAAAGGCGTTTGAATTTCGCCATCACGGCCCAGGTGACGACAATGATGAGGCCATGAAGCGGCAGGGCGGCGACCGCTTTCACCGGCGCGAGGCAGAGGCTGAGCAGCACGCCGGCCAGCATCGCATTCGCCAAGGGCGCTGGAATAGCAGCGACCCAGCGCCCGAGCGGCTTCCAGATGCCGGCAAGAGTCAGCAGCACGCCACAGGCGATGAAGGCGCCGATGGCGGCGGCAAACCCGCCATCGCCAAGCGCGGCCACACCCGAGGTGGCAAGCAGCGCGGCCCCCGGCGTCGACCAGGCGATGCTGATCGGCAGGCGCGTGCGTAAGCTAACCAGGATCGCGCAAAGCCCCATGGCGATGCTGAGCGCCATCAGGCCCGAGGCGGCTTCGGCTTGGCTCGCGCCCATCGCCGTGAAGCCCTGCAGGATGACGGTAAAGGACGAGGCGAAGCCGACAAAGGCGGCCAGCAGGCCGGCGGCGATGGCGGGAGCGAGGGACGTCTGCGATTGCGTCATGCTGTGCATCTATCGCGGGCCTGGCGCCACTTCCACACCGGCCGCGCTGGTTTTCCGTGATGGCTCGTGTCTGAATCCGTGATGGCTACCGCCGCGCTTCCGTCGCCATCTTCACGGCGAGGCCGGCCAGCACGGTACCCATCAGCCAGCGCTGGATCACGATCCAGCTCGGGCGGCTGTTGAGGAAGCCGGCAATGCTGCCGGCGGTGATGGCGATCAGCGCATTGATCGACAGGCTGATGATGATCTGGATGAAGCCCAGCACCAGCGACTGCGTCAGCACGCTGCCCGCCGTCATAGTGCCGCTGGCGGTTTCCGCCGGGGTGATGAACTGCGGCAGCAGCGCCAGATACAGCATGGCGATCTTCGGATTGAGCAGGTTGGTGACGAAACCCATGGTGAAGAGCTTGCGTGGGCTATCCTGCGGCAGGGTCTTGACCTGGAAGGGCGAGCGGCCGCCGGGCTTCACGGCCTGCCAGGCCAGCCAGAGCAGATAGGCGGCGCCGCCGAAGCGCAGGGCGTCATAGGCATAGGGCACGGCGAACAGCAACGCCGTGATGCCGAAGGCGGCCGACAGCATGTAGAAGACGAAGCCGAGCGCCACGCCGCCCAGCGAGATGAGGCCGGCGACACGGCCCTGACAGATCGAGCGCGAGATCAGGTAGATCATGTTCGGCCCGGGCGTCAGCACCATGCCGAAGGACACGGCGGCGAAGGCCAGCAGGTTGGCGGTTGTGGGCATGGGGAGGACTCCGGCGTGTTTTGGCCATCCTAGCCAAGATGCCCTGCCGCTTCAGCAGCGGAATTGTCAGGGGGCAATGCGCGCCAGCGTCATCCGGACAGAAAACGGGCAGGCGGGACCCAGGGTCGCCGCCTGCCCGCGCCGGTCACCGCCCCTTAACGCGCGGCGGCGCCGGCTTCCCTGGCCGCCCGGTCGATCACATCGGCAACCACCTTCGGCTGCGTCATGAAGACCGCATGGCTGGCCGGCACCTCCGTGACCTTGGCGTTGATGCGCTGGGCCATGTGGCGCAGCATCTTCTGGTCGAAGGCCTTGTCATCGGTGGCGATCACCGCCCAGCTCGGCTTGCTGCGCCAGGCGGCGTTCGTCAGCTTGGTGGCGAAGGCCGACAGGTTGATCGGCACCTGCGAGTCCCGCATGAAGGCGGCATCCGCATCGCTGGTATCGGCAGCAAAGCCGGCCTTGAACTTCGCCGGCAACACGAAGCCATAGCCGTCCTTATGCGCGTCGATGACGAATTCAGGCGGCGTGGTGAAGCCGGTATACTGCTGTGCCGTGGTTTCACCGGCATCGGGCGACAGCGCCGAGACATAGACCAGGCCGGCGACCTTAGGATCAATGCCGGCTTCGGTGATCACCGTGCCGCCCCAGGAATGACCGACCAGGATGGCCGGCCCGGTCTGGCGATCGAGCGCGCGCTTGGTGGCAGCCACATCATCGGCCAGCGCGGTCAGCGGATTCTGCACGATGGTGACGCGATAGCCGCGCCCGGTCAGCTCGTCATAGACGCCGCGCCAGCCCGAACCGTCGGCGAAAGCGCCGTGCACCAGCACCACGTTTTTGACGGCCTGGGTCTCGGGGATGCGGTCGGCGGCCTGGGATGCGGTGGCCATGCCGGTGGCGACGATGGCGGCGGCCAGGACAGTGCGGGTCTTCTGGGTCATGGGGCTGCTTCCTTTTTTTAATTGCGATAACTATTATCGCGATAACAGTCTTTTAATCTGGCCCCGCACCCCAGTCAAGCATAATTATTATCGCGATATTCATTTTTGCGATTATAATGACGATATGAAGGGACAGGAGCCTGCCATGACCAAAGAAAAGCCCGGTAATACCGTAAAGTCCGGCAATCCCGTGCCCTTGGACGACCAGCTCTGCTACGCCATCTATTCGGCGGGCATGGCCATCCAGCGGGTTTACAAGCCCCTGCTCGACGGTCTCGGGCTGACCTATCCGCAATATCTCGTGCTCAATGTGCTATGGCGCGAGGACAGTCAGACCGTCGGCACCATTGCCGACCGGCTGGCGCTGGAATCGAGCACCCTGACACCCCTGCTCAAGCGGCTGGAAGCCGCCGGCCTGGTGCGCCGGATGCGAAACCCCGAGAACGAACGCCAGGTCGTCGTCGCGCTGACCGACCAGGGGCGCGCCATCCGGTCCGAGGCCGGCTGCCTGAATGACGCCCTGCTCGCGGCATCCCAGCAACCGGTCGCCAACCTGGGTAACCTGAACCGCGATGTCCGGCAGCTGCGCGATGCGATTTATGAAAGTATCGGCGGCTGGACCGTGCCGACGTGACGATCAGGCGCTGAGCGCGCGCTCGAAAATCACCAGCCGCGCCGGACCGATATCGCGGTCGATCGCCTGCCAGCCGCGCTTTTCGTAGAACCCCTGCACCGCCGGCCGCGCCGAAAGATAGAGCCGCGCGATGTTCAAGACGGCGCAGCGCTGCTCAACCGCCCGCACCAGAGCCGCACCCAGGCCGGCCTTGCGGAAATCCGGCGCGACCCATAGCGCCGCCAGCCAGGGGGCAAGGTCCGTGCGTCCCGAGTCTTCAACATAGGCCGGCTCGTCGCAGGCGATCAGCGACACGGTGCCGGCAAACACGCCGTCGCGCTCGGCCGCCAGCGTGAAGGGCAGCGGACCCGACACCAGATGCCGCGCGAAGCCGGCGCGGATCTCCGCCAGCCGGCTGCCCTTGTGTTCCCAGAAGGCGCGCCAGACGCTTTCTGCCACCACATCCAGCAGGTCGGAGCGGTCACGCAGGTCATGAATCTGCAGCAGGCTGTCCATGTCCCCGCTGTAGCATCGGGCCGGATCAGGAGGCGAGTAAAAAGCTGCGCAGATGCTGCGTCAGGCGCGGCAGCTGCGACTCCAGATCGGTTGCCGCCAGCGGGCGGTTGGCATGGCCGTAGCAGACCGGATCATTGGCGAGGAAACGCCGGCGATAGGTTTCGTAAGCCGCCGCATCGCGCCGCACTGCCGGTCCTCTTGCTTCTGAAATCATGTTCACTATATGTACTAATAGTTGAAGCGATTGCCACCCCAGACAAGGAGAAGGCGACTTAAGGATGGAATAAGCACCAAATAAGCATCGGATAAGCCGCGATAAGGCGAAACAGCATCCCGCTAAGCCGTAGCAGACATCGGATAAGCAGAAATACGCTGGCGTCGCATGGCCATTCTTGATCCCCCCGACCTGAGGGGCTAAACCAGCCGCGCCGTCCGGCTTTCCCCTTCCCGATTCTGCCCAGAGGCTTTGCGATGATCCCGCGCTACACCCGTCCTGAAATGGCCGCCATCTGGGAGCCGGAATCGAAATTCCGCATCTGGTTCGAGATCGAGGCCCATGCCTGCGACGCCCAGGCGCAGCTCGGCGTGATCCCGAAATCGGCCGCCCGGGATGTCTGGAAGAAAGGCAAATGGGAGATCAAGCGCATCGATGCGATCGAGCGCGAGACCAAACATGACGTCATCGCCTTCCTGACCAACCTGGCCGAATATGTCGGGCCGTCCGCCCGCTTCGTGCACCAGGGCATGACCTCATCCGACGTGCTCGACACCTGCTTCAACGTGCAGCTGGTGAAGGCGGCCGATCTGCTGCTCGCCGGCACCGACCGTGTGCTGGCCGCGCTGAAAGAGCGCGCCTTTGAATTCCGCCTGCTGCCCACCATCGGCCGCAGCCACGGCATCCATGCCGAACCGACCACCTTCGGCGTCAAGCTCGCCGGCTATCACGCCGAGTTCCAGCGCGCCCGCAAGCGCCTGGAGATGGCGCGCGAGGAAGTCGCCACCTGCGCGATCTCCGGCGCTGTCGGCACCTACGCCCATATCGATCCCTTCGTGGAAGAATGGGTGGCGAAGAAGCTCGGCCTCGCCGTCGAGACCGTGTCGACGCAGGTGATTCCGCGCGACCGCCATGCGGCTTACTTTGCCCATCTGGCCGTGGTCGCCGCCTCGATCGAGCGGCTGGCCACCGAGATCCGCCACCTGCAGCGCAGTGAAGTGATGGAGGCGGAAGAATTCTTCTCGCCCGGCCAGAAGGGCTCGTCGGCCATGCCGCACAAGCGCAACCCGGTGCTGACCGAGAACCTCACTGGTCTCGCCCGCCTGGTGCGTTCGGCCGTGGTGCCGGCGCTGGAAAACGTGGCGCTGTGGCATGAGCGCGATATCAGCCATTCGAGCGTCGAGCGCGGCATCGGGCCTGACGCCACCATCCATCTCGACTTCGCGCTGCATCGCCTGGCCGGCGTGATCGAGAAGCTGGTGGTCTATCCTGAGAACATGATGAAGAACCTCGACCGCTTCGGCGGCCTGGTGCATTCGCAGCGCATCCTGCTGGCGCTGACCCAGGCCGGCGTCAGCCGCGAGGACAGCTACAAGATCGTGCAGAAGCATGCGCACCAGATCTGGCAGCATGGCGGCGACTTCCTGAACGCGCTGCTGGGCGAACCCGCCGTGACCAGCAAGCTGAAGCCGGCCCAGGTCACCGCGCTGTTCGATCTCGGCTACCACTTCAAGCATGTCGACACCATCTTCGCCCGCGTCTTCGGCAAGGATGCCAAGGTCGGCAAGGGTAAGAAGAAGGCCGCCCCGAAAAAGGCAGCCAAAAAGGCCAGGGCGAAGAAGCGCTGACCTTACGTCGGGATTGATCCCGCCGGGGTAATCGTGACAGCCTCTCTCCATAACAAACGGGAGAGAGACGCCATGATCGAGGCCCTGCGCACGCCGGACGAACGATTCGACACTCTGCCCGGCTACGGTTTCCGGCCCCATTACGTCACCCACGACAACGGCCTGCGCATGCATTACCTCGACGAGGGCAAGCATGGGGGCAAGACCTTCCTCTGCCTGCATGGGCAGCCGACCTGGAGCTACCTCTACCGCCGGATGATCCCGATCTTCACGGCGGCCGGCCATCGCGTGGTGGCGCCGGATCTCTTCGGCTTCGGCAAGTCCGACAAGCCGCGCGACGAGAGCATCTATACCTTCGACTTCCACCGCGACAGCCTGATCGCGCTGATCCGCGGGCTGAACCTGCAGAATATCGTGCTGGTCTGCCAGGACTGGGGTGGCCTGCTCGGCCTCACCATTCCGAAGAAGATGCCCGAGCGTTTCGACGGCCTGGTGGTGATGAACACCACCCTGGCGACCGGCGATGCGCCGCTGACTCAGGGGTTCATCGACTGGCGCGCCTGGAACAACAAGAATCCGGATATGGCGATCGCCAAGCTGATGAAGCGCAGCTGCCCGCATTTAAGCGATGCCGAAGCCGCCGCCTACGAGGCGCCTTATCCCGACGCGACCTACAAAAGCGGCGTGCGGCGCTTCCCCAACCTGGTGCCGGATACGAAGGATGCGCCGGGCGCCGAAATTGCGCGGCGAGCGCGGGATTTCTGGAGCACGGACTGGGCCGGCACCAGCCTGATGGCCATCGGCATGACCGATCCGGTGCTCGGCCCGCCGGTAATGCAGGCGCTGCACAAGCAGATAAAGAATTGCCCGGCGCCGCTGGAGTTAGCGGAGGCCGGGCATTTCGTGCAGGAATGGGGCGAGCGCGTCGCGACCGAAGCGCTCGCCAGATTCTGATTACTTCGCGAAGATCATGTCGTCGTTGGCAAAGGCCTTGAACTCGAGCGCATTGCCCGAGGGGTCGAGGAAGAACATGGTGTGCTGCTCGCCGGCTTCGCCCTCGAAGCGCACATAGGGCTCGATGATGAAGTTGATGCCGGCCTTGGTCAGCTTGTCGGCCAGCTTCTGCCAGTCCGGGATGCTGAGGATGACGCCGAAATGCTTGGCCGGTACCTGGTGATCGTCGACCGAGCTATAGGCCTTGATGGTGCATTCTTCCGGGGCCAGATGGGCGACCAGCTGATGACCGTAGAAATCGAAGTCGACCCAGTGTTCAGCCGAACGGCCTTCCGAGCAGCCGAGCAGCTCGCCGTAGAACTTGCGCGTTTCCGGGATGTCCTTGACCGGGAAGGCCAGATGGAACGGACGGATGGTGGTGTGCTTGGACTTGACCGGGGTCAGGGCATTCATGGGGAAACCTCATGGGGGAAAGGCTGCTGATGGCGGCCATCCTAGCGACTGGCGCGGCTGCCTCAACCGATTTAAACTTGGGGCATCATGAGTTTTTCTCATCCAGAAACCCGCATGCCCTCTCTCAATGCCCTGCGCGCCTTTGCGGTCGCCGGCCGGCACTTAAGCTTCACCCGGGCCGCGGCCGAACTGCATGTGACCCAGGGCGCGGTCAGCCGCCTGGTGCAGCAGCTGGAGACCGATCTGGGCGTGACGCTGTTCCGCCGCACGTCGCGCGGCCTGCAGCTGACCGAGAGCGGCGCCGCCTATCTGCCGCCGCTGGCCGAAGCCTTCGACCGCATGCTGGCGGCAACCCGGCTGGTGGCCCGCAGCGGCCGGCCGGCGAACCGCCTGGCGATCACCATGATGCCGACGCTGGCCATGCGCTGGTTCATGCCCCGGCTGGCCGACTTCCACCGCCGCCATCCCGAGATCGCCGTCGACGTCACCAGCGCCGACCGGCCGGTGGATTTCACGGCCGAGCCGGTGGATGTCGCCATCCAGTATGGTGCCGGTGACTGGCCGGCGGGGTTGAAGACCGAACGGCTGTTCCCCGAAACCGTCATCCTGGTGGGCAGCCCGGCGCTGCTGAAGGCAAAGCCGGTGAAGAAGCCCGAGGATGTGAAGCGCCACACGCTGCTCACCCATTCAACGCGGCCCGAGGCCTGGGCCGAATGGTTCGGCATCGCCGGCCTGAAGACGGTGGCGGCGCGCGGGCCGACCTTCGAGCATTTCTTCATGTCGATCGAGGCGGCCGTGAACGGGCTGGGCCTGGCGCTGGTGCCAGATTTCTTCGTCGCCGCCGACCTGCGCGCGGGTCGCCTGGCCGAGCCGTTGCCACGCTGCCGCGTCGCCCGCAAGGGCGGCTATTATCTGCTGCACCTGCCCGGCCGCGAAAGCGAACCGGCGATCCGCGCCTTCCGTACCTGGCTGCGCGAAACCGGCGACCATAAAGCCTGACCGTCCTGTGACATTGGACATTGCCGCCGCCGACGATATATCGCCTACTCCCGCCGCCGTCTCGCCATCCCGGATTCATAAAAATGTTCGCCGCCCTGCGCCAGTCGCGCTCCTATCCCCTGCTGCTGCTGATCGCCACCGGCGTCACGCTCGGCCTCGCGCCGCCCTTCGCCCGTATCGCGGCGCAGAGCGGCATGCCGATGATCGCCTTTGCCTTCTGGCAGAACCTGATCGGCGGCCTGCTCCTGCTGCTGCTCGCCAGCCTGACCGGCGCGCGGCCACCGCTGCAGCATCTGCGTTTCTACGCCATCAGCGGCCTGATCACGCTGGCGCTGCCCAGTGTGCTGATCTTCCTGGCGGTGGCGCGCATCGGCGCCGGCCTGCCCAGCATCGCCTATGCCTTCCCGGCAATGCTGACCTATGTCTTCGCCCTCACCCTGCGCATGGAGAAACTGGTCTGGATGCGTGCCACCGGCATTGCGCTTGGCCTTGTCGGGATTCTCCTGATCCTGGGGCCGCGCACCGGGCCGGTCAGCGATGCCGACCTGCCCTGGATGCTGCTGGCCTTCATCGCGCCGGTGTCGCTGGCAGCCGGCAATATCTACCGCACCCGCTACTGGCCGAAGGACGCGCCGCCGCTGGCCCTGGCGGCGGGCACCCTGCTGGGCGCGGCCTTCTGGCTGCTGGTCGGCTGCGTGGCGTTCAGCGCGCTCTATCTGCCGTCCAGCACCGCCAGCGCCGACTGGGTGCTGCCGGCGGCCGGGCTGTTTGCCTGCCTGAGCTTCATTCCCTATTTCGAACTGCAACGCGTGGCCGGACCGGTATATCTGAGCCAGATCGGCTATGTGATGGCGGCGACCAGCCTGGGCATCGGCACCTTCGTCTTCGGCGAGCGCTATGGCCTGCTGGTCTGGCTTGCCGTGGCGGTGATCGTCACCGGCATCCTGCTGGTCAATCGCCGGCCGCTGCCGCCGGCATGAAAAAGCCGCCGGTTTTGCGCCGGCGGCTTTTTCAGTTGCGCGCAGACGCCGCGTCAGGGCGTCCGTTCGATCATCGTGCCGACGCCATGCGCCGTGAACAGTTCGAGCAGCAGCACATGCGGAATGCGGCCATCCAGGATATGGGCCGCCGATACGCCGCCACGCACGGCATCCAGGCAGGTTTCCACCTTGGGGATCATGCCGCCGGTGATGGTGCCATCGCCCATCAGCACCAGCGATTCCTTGGCTGTGAGGCTGGGGATCAGCTTCTTGTCCTTGTTCAGCACGCCGGCCACGTCAGTCAGCATGAGCAGCTTGGTGGCGCCGACCGCGGCGGCAATCGCGCCGGCCGAAGTATCGGCATTGATGTTGTAGGTCTCGCCGTTCTCGCCGATGCCGATGGGCGCCACCACCGGAATGACGTTGGAACTGAGTAGGGTCTGCAGGATGCCGGGATTGATCCGGGTCGGCTCGCCGACAAAGCCCAGATCGAGAATCTTCTCGATGTTGGAGCCGGGATCGCGGACCGAGCGGCGCAACTTGCGCGCCTCGATCAGGCGGCCGTCCTTGCCGCTGAGGCCCAGGCCGGTGCCGCCGGCGGCACTGATCGCAGTGACGATCGCCTTGTTGATCGACCCGGCCAGCACCATCTCGACGATCTCGACGGTCGCCTGATCGGTGACGCGCAGGCCATCGACGAACTCGCTCTTGATCTTCAGGCGCTCCAGCATCGCGCCGATCTGCGGACCGCCGCCATGCACCACGATGGGATTGATGCCGACCTGCTTGATCAGCACCACATCGCGGGCGAACTGCATGGCCAGGGCCTCGTCGCCCATGGCATGGCCGCCATACTTGATCACCATGGTCTGACCGGCGAAGCGACGCATATAGGGCAGCGCCTCGGACAGAACCCTGGCGGTCTGCTGCAGATGCGCTTCCAGCGGTTGCGGGCCGGTCGTCGTCTTCATGGCTGCTTCTCGGCGTGTTTATCGGTTGGAACGGTTATACGGGGCGTCAGGCCAGGGCTGCAAGCTCGGCCCGGAGTTCGGCGATACCGAGATCGTCGTGGCTGGAGGTGACGCGGATGATCGGATGGGCGGCGACATGCTTCTGTAACACGGCGGCCGTGGCCGCCTTGACCGCGGCCAGTTCGGCCTGGCTGGTCTTGTCGGCCTTGGTCAGGATCACCTGGTAGATCACCGCCGATTTATCCAGCAGCTTCATGATGTCTTCGTCGCCGGTCTTCAGTCCGTGGCGGCCATCCACCAGCAGGCAGACCCGCTTCAGCTCAGGCCGGCCCTTCAGATAGGCCCGCGTGGTTTCGGTCCAGGCCTCGGCCTTCGCCTTGCCGACCGAGGAATAGCCATAGCCCGGCAGGTCGACCAGGCTGAAGGTGCCCAGGCCCAGATCGAAGAAATTGAGCTGCTGGGTGCGGCCCGGCGTATTGGAAGTGCGGGCCAGCGCCTTGCGGCCGCAGAGCGCATTGACCAGCGACGACTTGCCGACATTGGAACGGCCGGCAAAGGCGATCTCCGGTCCGCGTGCCGGCGGCAGCTGCGGCACGGTCATGGCGCCGGCAAAGAAGTCGCAGGGCCCGGCGAAGAGCAGCCGGCCGCGCTCCAGCGCGGCCGGTGCAAATCCTTCGTCCGGCGCCGGCAGGTCGGTCATGCCAGTCTACTTCTTCGGCTTCGGCGCGGGGTCGGGCTTTTCGGCACCACCGCCGATCTTCACGCCCATGCGCTTCATGATCACATACTGCTGCAGGATCGAGAGCGTGTTGTTCCAGCTCCAGTAGATCACCAGGCCAGCCGCGAACGAGCCGAGCATGAAGGTGAAGACGATCGGCATCAGGGCGAAGATCTTCTGCTGCACCGGATCCGGCGGCTGCGGATTCATCTTCATCTGCAGCCACATGGAAATGCCCATGATGATCGGCCAGACGCCGATCGAGATGATATGCAGTGGGCCGAGATTGGGCACGTCCCAGGGCAGGAAGCCAAAGCCGTTCAGCCAGGTGGTCGGATCGGGCGCGGAAAGATCCTGGATCCAGCCGTAGAAGGGCGCATGGCGCATTTCGATGGCGATATAGAGCACCTTGTAAAGCGCGAAGAAAACCGGAATCTGCAGAAGGATCGGCAGACAGCCGGCGGCCGGGTTGACCTTCTCCTTCTTGTACAGCGCCATCAGCTCCTGCTGCATCTTGGCGCGGTCTTCGCCATAGCGCTCGCGCATGGCCTGCATTTCGGGCTGCAGCTTCTTCATCGAGCTCATCGCCACATAGGACTTGTAGGCGAGCGGGAAGAACAGCAGCTTGACGATGACGGTGACCGCCAGCATGGCGAGGCCGATATTGCCCAGCACGCCCTTGAGCCATTCGATGCTGTAGAACATCGGCTTGGTCAGGAAGTGGAACCAGCCCCAGTCGATCGAAAGCTCGAAGCGGGCGATCTTCTGCTGCTCTTCGTAGCGGTCGAGCACGCGCACTTCCTTGGCGCCGGCGAACAGCAGCGTGGTGGCGCTGACGCTCTTGCCCGGTTCCAGCTGCTGGCCCGCGCCGAGATAGTCGGCCTGATAGCGCTCCAGGCCGGCATTGGGCTTGGCATGGCTGAAGCGCGCCTTCACGGTCTGCTCGACGCCCGGCACCAGCACGGTCTGCCAGTATTTGTCAGTGAAGCCGATCCAGCCGCCGATGGTGTCGAATTCGCGCGCCTTGTCGTCGGCGAGATCCTTGTAGCTGAGTTCCTTCAGCGTGCCCTTGTCGCCGGTCTTCTCGCGGAACACGGCGACCGGGCCTTCATGCAGGATGTAGAGGCCGTCGGTATGCGGCGTGCCATGACGCGACACCAGCGCATAGGGGAACAGCGTGATCGCCTTGTCGCCCTTGTTCTCCACGGCCTGGGTGACGGTGAAGAGATAATTGTCGTCCAGCGTGATGGTGCGGGTGAAGACCAGGCCCTGGCCGTTGTCCCAGGTCAGCTTCAGCGGCTGGCCCGAACGCAGCACGCTGCCATCGGCGGTCCAGCGCGTCTGTGCATCGGGCAGCGCCACGCCGCCGCCGGCCACGGTCCAGCCGAATTCGGCATAATAGGGCGACGGGCCACCGGCCGGTGACAGCAGATGGATCGGCGGACTGTCGGCCTTGATCGTCTCTTTGTATTCCGGCAGCACCACATCGTCGATCCGGCCGCCGACGAGATTGAGCGAACCGGTGAGGCGCTTGCCTTCGATCTTCACGCGCGGGCTGTCGGCCAGCGCCTTGTCGCGCGTCGCCGCCATGTCGATCTGCTGGGCCAGGCTGGGCAGCTGCGGCAGACCGGTCGTGGTATTCGGGGCACCCGGCGCCTGCGGCGCGGTGCCGGCTTCGATCTGCTGTGCGGCCTGCTGCTGGCGCAGCTTTTCCTGCTTCGGCGCCTCCACGAAGAACTGGAAGCCAAGCATGATCGCGACCGAGACGACGATCGCGATGATGAGATTCTTCTGGTCGGACATCAGACTGAACCTTGCTGTACGGAAGAGGGTGACGAAACGGTAGCGGCTTTTTGTGACACGGACTCGGATGCAGCAGGCGGCACCGGATCGTAACCGCTGCTGCCCAGCGGATGGCACCGCGCCAGCCGCCGCACGGCGAGATAGCCGCCGCGCGCCGCACCATGCTTCTCCAGCGCTTCGAGCGCATAGCAGGAGCAGGTCGGCTGGAAGCGGCAGTTATGCCCGATCCAGGGCGAGAGTACGAGGCGGTAGGCCTTGATCGGCAGGCTGAGCAGGCGGGCCAGCGGCGTCATGCCGCACCCCCGGCCGACTCGCCTGGATTCCCTGCTGGCACGGCCTGCCACAGCTTCAGCTTGCGCAGGGCAGCTTCGAGATCGCGGCGCAACGCGGCATAGTCGCGCTGCGGCGTGTCGCGGCGCGCAACCAGCACATAATCGTGCCCAGGAAGGGCATGTTGCGGGAGAAGTTCGTGCACCAGCGCCTTCAGGCGGCGGCGGGCGCGATTGCGCAGGACAGCATTGCCAACCTTACGCGAGGCGGTGAAGCCAACACGGCAGCAGCCGGTTTCACCGGGTGCGGCCTGCAGCAGCAGTCCCGGCAGCGCCACGCGCCGCTCGGCCGCCTGCACCCGGAGATAATCCGCGCGGCGGCGGAGTCGTTCGACACCGCCCGTCGCCATCGCGGACGGACTTAAGCCGAAAGCTTCTTGCGGCCCTGGGCGCGGCGGGCAGCGATGACCGCGCGGCCACCGACGGTGGCCATGCGGGCGCGGAAACCATGGCGGCGCTTACGCACCAGCTTGGAGGGTTGATAGGTCCGTTTCACAGCGGCTCTCCGTCTGACAGCCGGCTTTTTGCGGAAAACCGGCAAAAAGCCTTCAATAAACATACATATGCGGGAGCCCGCGGGGGCCCCGGCAAAATCGGTCCCGCTGTATAGGGGGTCGCCGGGGCGGAGTCAACGCGGGATTCAGGCCATTTCCCCCGCCATTCCCGAACGTTAATACCGCAGATCGCGCGGCGGGGCCGAACCCGGCCCGGAAGCGGGTTTTGCCGGTTGACGGCCGGGGGCCCAGTCCCTATAACCGGCCACCAAATTTACGGCAAACACTGGAAAGTTAGAGGTTCACCATGGCTCGTCGTTGCGAAGTCACCGGCAAGGGCGTTCAGAGCGGCAACAATGTCAGCCACGCCAACAACAAGACCCGGCGTCGGTTCCTGCCGAATCTGCATGTCGTTTCGCTGATCAGCGAAGCGCTGGGTCGCGACGTGACGCTGCGCGTGTCGAGCCACGGCCTGCGCTCGGTCGAGCATAACGGCGGCATCGACAACTGGCTGATCAAGACCAAGGACGAGCTGCTGTCGGCGCCCGCCCGCGTCATCAAGCGCAAGATCAAGAAGGCCCTGGCTGCCAAGGCGGCCTAAGCCCTTCGACCTTTACGGTTTCAAACGCCCGCCGGCAGCGATGCCGGCGGGCGTTTTCGTTTCCGCTCACGGATCGAGCCGGAAGACCATGAGCAGCGTGCGCTGCAGGCTGTTCTGGTTGTCGTCCGACATCACATAGAGCCACAGGCTGCCATCGGCAGCGGTGCGCACATCCAGCGCTTCCATATTGTCGACCGCGACCGGCGGCGCCAGTTCCGCCAGCAATGTTCCCTGCAGCACGGCACCGGGCCGGATATCGCCGGCCGCGATGCGGGTCAGGCGGGCCTTCGGGCCGACCAGCGGTGTGAAATAGCGCTGCAGCAGAACCACATCGCCATTGGGCAATGCCACTGCATCGGTCGGCCTGAAATCATCGCGCGCCGTCCAGGCCAGATCGTGCCAGCGGCTTTCGCGCCACAGCCAGACCGCCGTGTTTTCGCTGCCGCCGCCGACCAGCGCGGGCTTCTCTTCGCTGAACAGCATCAGCTCGCCATTGGGGAAACTCGCAACTGCCTCGATGCCGCCATTGTCGGGCTGGTCGGCGACCGAAGCCGGCACCGAAAGCGTGCCGGCCGCAGCGCCGCCCGGCCGGTCGAAATACCACAGGCGATGGGCGCGCTCGAAGGCTACGAGCCAGCGCCCGTCCGCCAGGCGGCGCAGACCCTCGGCATCGCTCAGCACTTTGCGTGTCACCGTCGCACCATTGGCATCACGCAGCGGCAGGATCTGCGCAGCGGCCACGCCGTTGGGCAGTCCGGCCGCATCGCGCTGAAAGTCCAGCCGCAGCCAGTGCCCCACATCGGAGATCGCCCACAGGCCGGCGCCGTCCGCATCGACCGCGATGCCCGAATAGCCACCGAAAGTGCCGCCGCCGGCCGACAGCACCAGACCGCCCAGATAGGTCAGGCTGCCGAGCCGGTTCGGGACCCCCGGCTCCACACTCAGCGGCAAGGCCTCGGCCTGCACGGCCAGCGGCTGGGCAACGACCGGACCGCCGGAGGCAAAAATCAGGAAAAGCAGAGTTAAAACAATGCTTGTCGAATGTTTAGCTTGGCGCAGGGCCGTCATTCGGTATGCTTCCCAAAGGTGGAGGATCTTACGTCTACAATGACCGACCAGGTTGCAAACAACACCTCGAAAGACTCCCGTCTGGCCTTTACCCCGGCCCGGACGCCGGTGCTGTTCGTCGGCGCCATGGTGCTGCTGCTGGCAGCCCTGCTCGGCCTGCAACTGTACCGCCAGTATAATGACGAGATTACGTCCGGCCGGGCAACCGCCCGTTCGATGGCCAACCTGCTGGAAGAGCATGCCGGCCGCAGCCTGGGTGCCGTCGACATCTTCCTGATCAACTTCGCCGAAACCCTGAGCGGCATGGCCGGCAGCGGCCAGATCAGCAGCATGTCGGCCCTGCGCGAGCGAATGAATGCGCGCCTGGCGGATCTGCCACAGGTGCGCGCCTTCATCGTGCTGGACGAGAATGGCGATTCCATCCTCGACAGTGGCGCCGTGATGCCGCGCAGCTTCAACGGTGCCGACCGGCCCTATTTCCAGGTTCATCGCGACCATCCACATCAGGGTCTGTTCATCGACGAGCCGCGCCAGAGCCGCATCAACCAGATGTGGGGCATCAGCGCCAGCCGCCGCATCAACAAGCCCGACGGCAGCTTCGGCGGCGTGATCTCGGTTTCCATCGAGCCCGAATATTTCCTCAGCTTCTATCGCGAAGCCGTGATCGACAGCGAGACATCGCTGGTGCTGTATCACGCATCGGGGAGCCGCATCGCCCGCGTGCCGGAAAATGGCCCCGGCATCGGCACGTCCGCGGCCAACCTGATGCTGTTCAAGCCGCCTTACAACGAGCAGGCCCGCAGCGACCTGACCACCAGCGGCGGGCTGGACGGTATCGTCCGTTTCCTGGCGGTGAACCGCGTGACCGGTTATCCCCTGATCGTCGGCGTCGGCATCTCGCGCGACCGGGTCTTGGCGACCTGGCGTGAAAATCTGCTGATCAGCATGGCCTCGGTCCTGCTCGCCGCCGCCGCCGGCATCAGCCTGCTGATCCTGCTGCGGCGCCAGATGCGCCGCCGTCATGCCGCCGAACAGCGCCTGAGCGATGCCATCAGCAGCCTGTCGGACGGCTTCCTGCTCTACGACGAACAGAATCGCCTAATCCGCTTCAACCATCGCACCGTCGAGCTTCTGCCGCCCCTGGCGCGGTTCGAAGGCCAGCTTCCCGTGACCTTCGCCGATGTGATGGCCGCGCTGGAAAACGATTTCGGCGCCGTAAGCCCGGAACAGCGCGCCCGCCGCGTCGCCTATCGCGACGACATGCTGTTCAACCGCAAGCGCGGCTACCAGTTCGAACGACGGACCGTCGACGGACGCTGGCTGCGCTTCACCGTCAACCCGACCCAGGAAGGCGGCGCGGTCGACATCATCACCGATATCACCGCTCTGAAAGACGCCGAGCAAAGGCTGCGCGATGCCATCGACAGCCTGGCCGAGGGCTTCGCCCTGTTCGGCCCCGATGGCCGCCTGATTACCGTCAACCGGCGCTATTACGAACTCACCGGCCATGAGGAGAGTGTGGTCCGGCCCGGCGTCTACAACAACGAGATCATGGCCAATATCCTGGCGACAGGAAAAGCCAACGGCCGTTCCGCCGAGGCCGCCGCCTATGTCGCCCGGCTGCGCGCGGATTTCGCCAGTCCGAGCGGCAAGCCGTTCGACATCCAGGCCCGGCCCGGCTATTGGCTGCGCACTGTGCGCCACCGGACCAGCGATGGCGGCGTCATCAGCATGGTGGCGGACATCTCCGACCTGAAGATGGCTGAAAAGCGCCTGCGCGATGCCATCGACGCGCTGTCGGACGCCTTTGTGCTCTACGGACCGGACGACCGCATGGTGCTGGCCAACAAGCGCTTCTACGAGATGACCGATCACGATCCCGATATCGTGATGCCGGGCATCAGCTATGAAGACCTGATCGACATCATCATAGCCCGGCGCAAGATCGCCTGGCCCGGCGTCGACCAGAGCGCCTATACCGCCCGCCTGCGCGAGGAGCATCGCAATCCGACCGGCCAGCCCTTCGACCGCGAAGGCATCCCTGGCCGCTGGATCCGCAGCGCCCGCCACCGCACCAACGACGGCAGCACCATCGTGGTGATGAGCGACATCACCGATCTGAAAATGGCAGAAGCCCGCCTGCGCGATGCCATCGAATCCTTGGCGGAAGGCTTCATCCTGTTCGGGCCGGATGGACGCATGGTGATGGCCAATCACCGCTATTACGAGGTGTTCGATATCGAACCCGACAGCCTGAAGCCGGGTGCGACCATGGACGATATCGTCGATACGGCGGCTGCGCGCCGGGCGAAATCCTGGCCTAATGCCGATCATCATGGCTACATCACGGCCGCACGCGCGGACTATCACAATCCATCGGGCCGCCCAGTCGACGGCGAATTCCTCCCCGGCCGCTGGTTGCGCAACGTGCGCCACCGCACGGCGGAAGGCGGCACCATCCTGGTCGCCAGCGACATCACCGATCTCAAGCTGGCGGAAGAGCGCCTGCGCGATGCCATCGAGACGCTGACCGAGGGTTTCGTGCTGTATGACCGCGACGGCTACATGGTGATGGCGAACCAGCGCTATTACGAAATGACCCGCCACGATCCGTCGCTCATCAAGCCGGGCATTCATTTCCGCGAGATCATGCGCATCACCGCCGAGCGCGAGCCGGATTTCGATGGCGAGTTCGACTTGAACACCTATGTCGAAGCCCTGTCGCGGGAATTCCTCAGCCCGACCGGCAAGCCGCTGGATGCGCAGCCCTTCCCCGGCATCTGGCTGCGCATGCAGCGCCGCCGCACCGTCGATGGCGGCATTATCACCGTCTTCAACGACATCAGCGACCTGAAACAGGCCGAGCAGAATCTGCGCGACGCCATCGATGCGATCAGCGATGGCTTTGTCCTGTATGACCAGAATGACTGCGTGGTTCTGTATAACGAACGCTTTATCGATCACAACCGCCGCATGGCCGATTCAATCCAGCCCGGCGCCAGCTTCGAGGGCATGATCCGGATCGCGGTCGAACGCGGCCTGATGAAACCTGACAGAGGCATGAGTGCGGAGCAGTGGATCGCCGACCGCGTCGCGCGCCACCAGAATCCGGATGGCGAACCTTTCGAACGCTATCTGGAAGATGGCCGCTGGCTGCTGGTGCACGAACGGCGCACCGTCAGCGGCGGCATTGTCGGCATCGGCACGGATATCACCGCCGTGAAGCAGGCCGAACGACAGCTCTATGACGCGATCGAAAGCATCTCCGACGGCTTCGTCCTCTACGACAAGGACGAACGCCTGGTTCTGAGCAACAGCAAGTATCGCGAGCTGTACAAGGAAATCACCGATCACCTAGTGCCGGGCGCCACCTTCAGCGACATCCTGAAGGCCAGCATCCAGCGCGACACCATCGATCTGGATCCGAAATTCCTCGATGACTGGCTGTCCGAGCGCATCGAGCAGTTCCGTAAAGGCAGCGGCAGCACCGAAACCCGCCTGGCCAGCGGCCGCTGGGTGCGCAACACCGAACGCCGCACCTCCGATGGCGGCATCGTCGGCATCCGCACCGACATCACCACGCTGAAGGAGCAGCAGGAAACCCTGCGGCGCAATATCGCCGATCTGGAAGCCGCCAAGCGTCAGGTCGAGCAGCAGTCCTTCCGCATGCGCGAACTGGCCGACCGCTTCGCCGAAGAGAAAGAACGCGCCGAGGAAGGCAGCCGGGCGAAATCGGAATTCCTCGCCATGATGAGCCATGAGATCCGCACCCCGATGAACGGCGTGCTGGGCACCATCGGCCTGCTGCAGAATACCGACCTGACCATGCACCAACACAAACTGGTGGGAACGGCGCGCGAGTCGGCCGAGCATCTGCTGACACTGATCAATGACATCCTGGATTTCTCCAAGCTGGAAGCTGGCCGCATCGATCTGGAAGAAATCGACTTCGACCTGCCGCATCTGATCGAGAGCGCGATCTCGATGATGAATCCGCGCGCGGTGATGAAGGGCCTGCAGATGTCGAGCGATGTGGCGCCGGACACGCCGCGCTTCCTTAAGGGCGATCCCGGCCGCCTGCGCCAGATTCTGTTCAACCTGGCCGGCAACGCCATCAAGTTCACCGACCGCGGCAGCATCACGCTGCAGGCCGAGGCCGCGCGCATGGAGGATGGTCGCTACTACCTCACCGTCCGGGTGCGCGATACCGGCATCGGCATCCCGGCCGACAAGCTCGACCGCCTGTTCGGCAAGTTCAGCCAGGCCGACAGCTCGATCGCCCGCCGCTTCGGCGGCACCGGGCTTGGCCTCGCCATTTCCAAGCAGCTGGTCGAGCTGATGGGCGGCCGCATCGGCGTCGACAGCGTCGAGGGCCAGGGCAGCACCTTCTGGTTCGTGATGCCGCTGCAGGAAGGCCAGCCCGTCGTCACCGAAGTGCAGGACATGGCCATCGACGGGCCAGCAACCCAGAAAAACCTGCGCATCCTGGTGGCCGAAGACAATCAGGTGAACCAGATGGTGATCGGCCTGATGCTGCGCCAGCTCGGCCATCAGGTGGATGTCGCCATCAACGGCATCGAGGCCTGCGAACAGGTGCAGAAAGCGCCCTACGATCTGGTGCTGATGGACATGCAGATGCCGGAGATGGACGGCATCACCGCCACGCAGACGATCCGGCGCCTGCCCAAGGATTGCGCCACCATCCCCATCGTCGCGCTGACCGCCAATGCGATGGAAGGCGACCGCGAGCGCTACATCGCCGCCGGCATGGACGATTACGTGGCCAAGCCGATCTCGCTGCCGCAGCTGCTCGCGGCGATGAACCGGGTGCTTGGCGGCGCGACGGCAGAAAAGCCCGCCGCCGCACCGACAGCAGAATCCGAAGCTGCAGCACCGGAGCCGGGTCTGAACGAAAAGGCCAAGGCCGGACTTGGCAATCTGCTGGCGTCGCTAAAAAAACTCAACTGACCGGCTTACTGCCGCGACTGCTGCGCCACCGGCGCAAGCGCGCCGGCATCCCGGACCAGCTGCACGAATTCAGCCCGATACCCGCCGGCATCCATGCCGCGCGCCGCATCGGCCAGCGACGCCACATCGGCATAGTTGAAGCCGCTGGTATAGGGTTCGTTGCGCAGCAACTGGCCGAAGCCAGCAACAGCGGCGACAAAGCGCAGATCCGCTGGCGCGCGCGCCACGCTGCTGAACACGTCGTCCGCGGTCACCGCCCGCACCATTTCCTCGCTCTGCGCCTGGCTCGGACGCTTGTAACGGATGCGGATATGGGCAATCTCGTCGCTTTTCGCGGCGGCCGGCGTCGCTGCCGCGCCGTAACGCAACGGGTCAATCAGCCTGGCGGCGCTGTCGGGCGCCACGATCTCATACAGCGCCGTTACGCGATGACCGCTGCCCACCTCGCCGGCGTCAACTGCATCGTTTTTGAAATCCTCGCGCCGCAGACTGCGTGTCTCGTAGCCGATCAGGCGATATTCAGCCACCCGGGCCGGATTGAACTCGACCTGGATTTTCACGTCATCGGCAATCGGGAACAGCGATCCCGCCAGTTCGTCGATCAGAGTGCGGCGGGCCTCGGTCAGGCTGTCTATATAGGCCGCGATGCCATTGCCGGACTGTGCCAGCATCTGCATCAGACCATCATTGAGATTGCCGGTGCCAAAGCCGAAGACCGACAGGTAAACGCCGGTCTTGCGTTTCTCGGCGATAAAGTCCTTCAGCTTGGCCGGATCCGTGATGCCGAGATTGAAATCGCCATCGGTCATCAGCATGACGCGATTGATCGCCTTGGCCTGGAAATTCTTCTCGGCCTCCTGGTAGGCCAGTTGCAGACCCGCGCCGCCAGCAGTGCCGCCTGAAGCTTTCAGGGCATCGACAACCGACAGGATGGCCGCAGCATTGCTGGCTGGCGTCGGCGGCAGCGCCACGCCGGTGGTGCCGGCATAGGTGACGATGGCCACCGTATCCTCGGGCTGCAGCTGCCGCACCAGCAGGCGGATCGCCGACTTCGCCAACGGCAGGCGGTCCTGCGGGTCCATCGAGCCCGACACGTCGATTAGCAGCACGATATTGGCACGCGCTCGCTGGGCCTGGGGTAAGTCAAAACCCTGCAGCGCCACACGCAACAGGCTGGCATCCTTGCGCCAGGGCGCAGGCATCACCGCCGCATCGATGGAAAAAGGCCTGTCGGCACTGGCCGGCCGGGTATAGCCGTAATCGAAGTAGTTGATCATTTCCTCGATGCGCACCGCCTGCTGCGGCGGGCGCTGGCCGGCGCGCAGGAAGCGCCGTACGACGGCGTAGGAGGCGGTATCGACATCGGCACTGAAGGTCGAGACCGGCTCGCTAGCCACCGCCCTGACCGGATTGGCCGGCGCATGGGCGAAGCGATCTCTCGCCTGTTCCTGCAGAATCACATAGCCGGCCTGCATGGGCGCGGCGGCAGGTGCAGCGGCCGAATAGCCACCCGCAACATTCATTTCGATCCGGCGGGCGACTGGTGCGTGTGCGGCACCGGCGCTGGACGTCGTTGTTGTCGCAACCGGTGCGGTTTCGCAGGCCGCGAGGCCGAGCGAGATCAGCAGCGCCAATGCGGCGCCGTAGTGCAGCTTAGACATGTTGGAACCCCTCCCAATGCTTGCCTGCACAAAGCATTGGGAGCCGATTACGGCTGAAACATGACGCAATCCGGGCGGCTTTCAGGCCGCCATAAAAAGAGACTCAGGCCGCGCGGCCCTTCTTGCGCTGCGGCTGCGCCGCGCCTTTGCGCCCCGGCGCCTCACCGGTCTCGTCGAACAGTTCGGCGAGCTTTTCCATCATCACGCCGCCCAGCTGTTCGGCATCCACGATGGTGACCGCGCGCTTGTAATAGCGGGTGACATCGTGGCCGATGCCGATGGCGGTCAACTCCACCGGCGAACGGCGCTCGATCCAGTCGATGGTCTCGCGCAGATGGCGATCGAGATAATTGCCCGGATTGACCGACAGCGTCGAATCGTCGACCGGCGCGCCATCCGAGATCACCATCAGGATGCGGCGCTGTTCGGTGCGCGCCAGCAGACGATCGTGCGCCCAGAGCAGCGCCTCGCCATCGATATTCTCTTTCAGCAGGCCTTCGCGCAGCATCAGGCCAAGATTGCGCCGCGCGCGACGCCAGGGTGCGTCGGCGCCCTTGTAGACGATATGGCGCAAATCGTTCAGGCGGCCCGGCTGGGCCGGCTTGTTGTCCGACAGCCATCTTTCGCGGCTCTGGCCGCCCTTCCAGGCGCGCGTGGTGAAGCCGAGGATCTCGACCTTCACGGCGCAGCGCTCCAGCGTGCGTGCCAGGATATCGGCGCACATCGCCGCCACGGTGATCGGGCGGCCGCGCATGGACCCGGAATTGTCGATCAGCAGGGTGACGACGGTATCGCGGAAATCGGTATCGCTTTCCTGCTTGTAAGATAATGGCAGGGTGGGATTGGCGACCACGCGGGCGAGCCGGGCCGCATCCAGCATGCCTTCCTCGAGATCGAAATGCCACGAGCGCGACTGCTTGGCCATCAGACGGCGCTGCAGGCGGTTGGCCAGCTTGCCCACCACCGACTGCAGATTACTGAGCTGCTGGTCGAGATGGTGCCGCAGCCGCGCCAGCTCTTCGGTGTCGCACAGATCGTCGGCGCCCACCACTTCGTCGAACTGCCTGGTGAAGGCCTTGTAGGTCGGCTCGCGGTTATGGCCCATCATGTCGGACATCGGCGGACGACGACCCTTGCCGGCCTCCTCGCCCGAACCGGCAACCTGCTCTTCCATGCCGGCTTCGGCTTCCATCTCGACCGACTCGCCGCCCGAGGCATCGGAGGCTTCCGCCTGCTCCATGCCGCTGCTGGCCGCTTCGCCCTGCTCGGAATCGGAGCCGTCGGACTCGCTCTGGGGCTGCTGGCCCTGGCTGTCCTGGTCCTCGCCCTCATCCTCGTCGTCCATGTCGCCGCTTTCGTCGTCGACAAGTTCGAGGTCCTTGATCAGCTTGCGGGTGACTTTCCCGAAGGCGCGCTGGTCATTCAAGTTGGCCACCATGCCGTCCAGATCGGCGCCGGCTTTTTCCTCGACCCAGTCGCGCCACAGCGCCACCATCTTCTGCGCCTGCTTGGGCACCGGTTCTCCGGTAAGGCGCTCGCGAGCGAGCAGCCCGAGCACATCGGCCAGTGGCGCCTCGGAGCGATCCTTGACCTTGGCATAGCCTTTCGAGCGGCAGCGGTCTTCCAGTGCCGCATTCAGGTTCTGCGCCACGCCGGCCATGCGGGTGGCACCGATGGCTTCCACACGGGCCTGCTCGATGGCATCGAACACCGCGCGCGCCGTGCCGCCCTGGGGCAGCAGCTTGGAATGCAGGCTGTCGTCGTGATGGCGCAGCTTCAGAGCCATGGCATCAGCCATGCCGCGGATCTGCGCGACCTCGGCCGCCGGCAGATCGCGACCCGGCACCGGCAGGCGTGCGCGCTTGCCCCGCAGGCCCGGGGTTTCCGGCCCGAAGCTGACCTGCAGGTCGCGGTCGTGCGAAATCGCCCGCGTCGCTGCGGTCAGCGCGCGCTTGAATGGCTCGATCGGACTTTCCGGCTTGCTGGCCATGGCCTGGCGCGACCCTTAGGTGAGGTCGGCCTTGCCCGCGGTCTCCGGCAGTTCCTCGCCGAAGCAGCGCTGGTAGTATTCGGCCACCAGCGGGCGCTCCAGTTCGTCGCACTTGTTGAGGAAGGTGAGACGGAAGGCGAAGCCGATGCTGCCGAAGATGCGCGCATTCTCGGCCCAGGTGATCACGGTGCGCGGGCTCATCACGGTGGAGATGTCGCCATTGATGAAGCCGGCGCGGGTCAGTTCGGCCACCGCGACCATGTTCTGGATGTCTTTCTTGCCCTTGTCGCCGGTATAGGTCGGCGACTTGGCCAGCACGATGGCGGTCTCGTCATCGGCCGGCAGGTAGTTGAGCGTGCAGACGATGCTCCAGCGATCCATCTGGCCCTGGTTGATCTGCTGGGTGCCATGATAGAGGCCGGTGGTATCGCCGAGGCCGACGGTGTTCGCCGTCGAGAACAGACGGAAGGCCTTGTGCGGGCGGATCACGCGGTTCTGGTCGAGCAGCGTCAGCTTGCCTTCGACTTCCAGCACGCGCTGGATCACGAACATCACGTCCGGGCGGCCGGCATCGTATTCGTCGAAGACCAGCGCCACCGGCGACTGCAGGGCCCAGGGCAGGATGCCTTCGCGGAATTCGGTGACCTGCTTGCCGTCGCGCAGCACGATGGCATCCTTGCCGACGAGGTCGATACGGCTGATATGGCTGTCGAGGTTGACGCGCACGCAGGGCCAGTTCAGGCGGGCGGCGACCTGCTCGATATGGGTCGACTTGCCGGTGCCGTGATAGCCCTGGACCATGACGCGGCGGTTGTAGGCAAAGCCGGCCAGAATGGCGAGCGTGGTCTCGCGGTCGAAGCGATAGGTCGAATCCAGATCCGGCACATGCTCGCTGGCCTGGCTGAAGGCCGGCACCTTCATGTCGCTGTCGATACCGAACACGTCGCGCACGGAAATCGTGATATCCGGCAGTTCGCTGGCCGGCTGGGAAACAGGCTTGGTCTGAAGGGCCGTCATCGTCACTCTCAAATCTTTCTTGGGCTCAAGTCGCCGCGGGCGGGATCGGCGAGCGATCCGTGGCGCAGCTAGAAGGGGAGATCAGGGATCAAGTATAGCCGCGCGATTGCAGGAAGGCATAGGCTTGGGTGATGGTTTTCAGCCTTTCTTCGGCCGACTTGTCACCGCCATTGGCATCCGGGTGATAGCGTTTCACCATCCGTTTGTACTGCGCCTTGATATCGGCTTTCCGCAAGGGGAGCGTCAATTTGGTGATGTCGAAGCCCAGGGCGATCAGGGCATCGCGTTCCCGCGGCTCCAGCTGCAGTTCGGCCCGGGTCTTGCGGCGCTCGGCGCCCAGTTTGATGCCCACCTCGGCCAGAATCCCCAGATCGTCCTTGACCCAGACCTGGGGTTCGTCGCCCTGCGGCTTGGTGCCCAGCTTCCAGGTCGGCCGGTGCCCCAGCACGTCCTGGCGCTGATAGCGCTCGATATCGGCATCGGTCATGCCCTGGAAGAAATTCCAGCCGGCATTGTACTGGCGCACATGGTCGAGACAGAAATGCCAGCGCCCATCCAGCCGTTCCCGGGTTTTCGGGGCCGGAAACCGGCCCTCCTCGGGGCAGCCGGGATGATCGCAGCGACGCAGACGGCGACGGCCGAATGCCGTTTCGGCCTCGGCTTCGATGAACAGTTTCTGCTGGGCAGTCCGGGCGCGCGACATGAGTGGTAAATTATGGGTCGAAGGGTGGGCACTGGCAAGGCAATAGCCGCTGCCCTACCCTGTCGCAAAAGCTGCATTTTCTTGACGCTACAGGATTTTTATCATGTCGATCGCCGCCAGCATCCGCGCCAAACTGACACAGGCCCTGCAACCGGTCCGGCTGGATCTGGTGGATGAATCCGCCATGCATGCCGGCCATGCCGCCATGAAGGGGCTGGGAGCGGGCGAAACCCATTTCCGGTTGCTGGTTGTGGCCGAACGGTTCAGCGGGTTGAACCGGGTGCAGCGACAAAGGCTGATTTACCAGCTTTTGGATGTCGAAATGGCCAATGGCCTGCATGCCCTGGCAATCACCGCCAAGGCACCGGAAGAGCTGAAAGACCCAACGGATGCAATGAGTTGATTCGGAACTGCAACCTCATCAACCCAAAGTCTTAGAATAATACAACCTTTTCATTTGAGAAATCGGCACGCATCCATTATAGGTTGCGATATGCCAACGACACGCCAACCGCAGCACGCCACGCCAGCCCATACGGGTTCGAGCCTCATTACCCGCAATCTGCGGCTGGGGCGCGGGCGAACGAGCATCCGGCTGGAGCGGCTGGAATGGGCGGCGCTGGATGCGATTTGCCAGACCGAGAATGTTGATCGTCACATGTTTGCAGCCCAGGTCGACCGCGACCCGCTGCGGCGGGAAAAGACCCTGACCTCGCGGGTGCGCAGCGCCATTCTGGCTTATTTCGTGTCGCGGTCCGGGATCATCGTGCCGGGGCTGACGGCGGCCGGCCGCGAGGCGCTGCTCAATATCGGCCTCAGCCCAGGACCAGCGCCAGCAAAACAGGAAGAGTCGCGAAACTGAGTAGGGTGGAAATCACCACCAGGCTGGCGACCGTCTGCGGGTCGCGATTGTAGCGCACCGCGAAAATGTAATTCACCACTGCCACCGGCATGGCGCACTGGATGATGAATACGCCACGCGCCGCCCCTTCCAGGCCCAGCACCCAGCTCAACCCGAATCCCGCGCCCAGGCCCGCCAGCAGACGGATGGCCGAGAGCAGCAGGCCGCGCCTGAGATCGTTGACCTTCAGCGTCGCCAGCGACACGCCGAGCGTCAGCAGCATCAGCGGAATGGCGATACCGCCGGCCACGTGCAGGCTGCGCATCACCCAGCCCGGCGGATGCACCTGCAGCAGATTGCCGATCACGCCGATCAGCACGGCGTAGATCATCGGCGAGCGGAAGACTTCCTTGAGATTGCCGCGTCCTGCCAGGATCGATTGTCCCAGCGTGAAATTGCCCAGTGAACTGACCGCGAAGAACACGATGCCAAGCGCCAGTCCGGGCTGGCCATAAGCGAAGAGGCTGAGCGACAGCCCGGCATTGCCGGCATTGGGAAAGGTCAGCGACGACACATAGCTGCGGATCGGCAGGCGCAGCGCCGACAGCACTGCCGTATTCATCGCCATGAAGGCCGCCATCGCAATGAAGGTGGCCATGGCCATGGTGCCGATCATGGCGCGATCCACCTCGGCATTCAGCAGCGAGTGAATCACCAGACAGGGCGTGCCGAAATTGGTGACCAGCAGGCTGATATTGTCGACCTGGAACGGCCGGCCGCGCCGGGCCCAGAACCAGCCGAAACCGACCAGCATCAGCAGCGGCGCGATGACCGAAAAGACTTCAGCGAATAAGGCAAGCGACATGGATCAGGCCGCGCGGCCGGTGGCGCCATCCAGCTGTTCGGCCAGCAGCGCCAGCACAGCCTGCGGCGCGACATCGTTCTTCTGCACGGCGCGGCCGATGGCTTCGGCCAGGATGAACACCAGATTGCCGTCGCGCACCTTCTTGTCCTGCTTCATATGGTCGAGCAGAGCGGCGGCCTTGAACTGCGCGGCGCCATCCACATCGGCAAGCCGCGCCGGCAGGCCGCTTTCGGCCAGATGCGCTTCCACGCGCGGCGCCAGGCCGGCATCGCACAGACCCAAGACCGCCGACAGACGGAAGGCCAGCGTCATGCCCACCGCGACGCCCTCGCCATGCAGCAGGCGCTGCGAATAGCCGGTCTCGGCTTCCAGCGCATGGCCGAAGGTATGACCGAGATTGAGCAGCGCGCGTTCGCCTTCCTCACGCTCGTCGGCGGCCACAATGCGCGCCTTGTGCGCGCAGCAGCGCGCCACCGCTTCGGTGCGCAGCGTCATGTCGCCGGCCAGCAGCTTCGCGCCGTTCTGTTCCAGCCAGGCATAGAAATCCGCATCGCCGAGCAGGCCGTATTTCACCACCTCGGCATAGCCGGCCCGCAGCTCGCGCGGCGACAGCGTATCCAGCAGCGCCACATCGGCCAGGACGAGTTTGGGCTGATGAAACGCGCCGATCAGGTTCTTGCCCTGGCGACTGTTGATCGCGGTCTTGCCGCCGACAGATGAGTCGACCTGCGCCAGCAGCGAGGTCGGTACCTGGATGAAATCCATGCCGCGCCGGAGCACGGAAGCCGCGAAACCGACCAGATCGCCGATCACGCCGCCGCCGAGCGCGATCAGGTAATCGCGGCGCTCGACCTTCAGCGCCAGCAGCGATTCGCACAGATGCTCGAAACCGGCATAGGATTTCTGCTTCTCGCCCGGCGGCAGGATCACCGTTTCGCAGCCGATATTCTTCAGCGCCAGCGCGCGCCGCAGCGTATCGAGATGATGCTTGGCGACCGTCTCGTCGGTGACGATGACGGCGAATGGCCGGCGCAGCAGCGGCGCGATGTGGTCGCCGGCACGCTCCAGCAGGCCGGCGCCGACCTGGATGTCATAGGCGCGGTCGCCAAGAGCCACACGCACAATCTGTTCGCTCATCGCTTCACTCGTTCACATGCGCAGGATGGCCATGGCCGGTCCTGGCATGCTGTCTGGCATAATCGTGATAGGCATCGGGCAGCGCCTGCAGGATCTGATCGACCACGCCGTCATGGGGACCGTCCACGCTCTCCACCGTGATGTCGGCCTCGGCGTAGAACGGATAACGGTCGGTCATCAGGCGCGACAGCGTGCTGCGCAGGTCGCCATTGGCCAGCAGCGGGCGGTTGCTGCGCCGCGCACAGCGCTTGACCAGGATATCCAGCTCGGCCTTGAGCCAGACCGAGATTCCTTTGCTGCGGATGCGCTCGCGCGTCTCGACATTCATATAGGCGCCGCCGCCGGTGGCCAGCACCAGATGCGGCTGCTCCAGCAGGCGCGCGATCACCTTGCGCTCGCCATCGCGGAATGCGGCCTCGCCATGGCTGGCGAAGATTTCCGGGATGCTCGCGCCGGCGGCCTTTTCGATTTCGGTATCGGCATCGAGGAAGGCGAAGCCGAGCCGGCTGGCGAGCCGGCGGCCGACCGAACTCTTGCCCGCGCCCATCAGGCCGACCAGCACGATGCTGCGCAGCCGGCCGTCCGGGCCAGGTGCTAGGGAGCCGGCAGCCGCTGTCCCGGGAGCCATCCCTGGGGCGGAGCGGGAGTGGTCGGAGGGAGCGGCAACGGCGGAGACGATCTCGGTAATGCTCACGCCCATTCTCGTAAGTCTGCCGGCGCTGGGCCGGGCCTGAAACCAATGCCTTACGCCCCGCCGATTGCCTGCGCCGGGCCGCGCCGATACAATAGAGCAATCGGTTCACAATTCCAGCGCGCGCCGCTGCCCCGGGGTGTCCGGGCCGCAGCCGCGCCGCCCAAGCCGGAGCGCAAGCCGCATGGCCCGTATGTCGCTAATCCTCGGTGCCACCCTGATCGTCCTGATCGGCGGCGGCGTCGCCTTCCTGGCCAGCTGGGACATTCCGGCCCCGCGCGGCAAGGTGGAAAAGGTCATCCCCGCCGACCGCCTCGGGAAATAACCCATGCGTCGTCTGGCGTCGGCCAGTGTTCTTGGCGTCGCCCTGCTGGCCGGCCAGACCGCCCTGGCCCAGCCGATTCGCCTGATCCCGCCGGAGCAGCAGGCCGCCCCGGCCGGCAGCCAGCCATCCGAACCCTCAAACCAGGTCCAGACCCAGGGCAATACCCCACCCATGGGCAGCCCGCCGCTCAGTGCCCCGCCGCAGATTCTGCGCCCGCCTGCCGGCATGGTGGAAACCCAACAGCTGGCGCCGCCGCCGGCCGCCGAGACACCGGCCGCCGCCGAAGCGCCCGCCGGCAAAACGCCTGACTTCGTCATCCAGCCGCTGAAGGCGCCCGACCCGTCCTCGGCCGGGCTGCTCGACGAGGGCAACGGCGGGCTGGGCAGCGCCATGTGGCAGGGCAGCAGCCGCGGCCAGGCCATGCAGGCGCTCGGCGTGCTGCCGGCCCCGGTAGCCGCGCCCGCCCTGCGCAACCTGCAGCGCCGCCTGCTACTCAGCATCGCCGAAGTGCCGCCGGGCAACGACACGGTGCCGACGCTGCTCGGCCTGCGCGTGGCGCAGTTGATGAAGCTCGGCTTCATCAGCGATGCCGAACGCCTGACGCCATCTGCCGTCTCGGCCCCGAAGGACGCGGTGTTCCGCGAGCTGCCGTTCAATCTGGCGCTGCTGAAGAACGACATGCCGCGCGCCTGCGAGTTGGCCGCCAGCGGCCTGCGCGACGATCCGGCACCGCTGTGGCAGAAGGCCACCGTCTTCTGCCGCTACAGCGCCAAGGATATCGCCGCCGGCGACCTGGCGCTCAGCCTGTGGCGCGACAGCGGCACCGACAGCGATCCGGTCTTTGGCACGCTGGCCAATATCCTGCGTGGCGATGCGCGCGCCAAATTCGACAGCTTCGGTGGCACGGTTTCGCCGCTGCATTTCGCCATGCTGCGCGCCACCGGCCGGCCTCTTCCTAAAGATACGCTCGAGGTGGCATCACCAGCCGCGCTGATCGCCATTGCCGCCTATGACAAGGCCGATGCGGATACCCGCCTGATGGCGGCGGAACGCGCGGTGGCCTTTGGCGCATTGCCGCCCGAGGTGCTGGCCGAAGCCTATGGCGCGGTCGAGATTGCCGAGGCCCAGCGCGCGACGCTCACCGCCGCCATAGCCACCGGCAAGGACCGGAGCGTACGGGCGGCGGCGATGCTGTATCAGCAAACCCGCGCCACCACCGAGCCGAAGACCCGCGCCGAACTGATCCGCCGCGCCTGGGACCTGGCGGTCACGCGCAATCTGCAACTCGCCACCGCCAGCGTCTACAAGCCGCTGCTGGCCAACCTGGTGCCCAACGAAGGCAGCATCGCCGCCGCGCCCGCCGTGATCCGCATGGCGCTGGCCGCCGGCGATACCGGCCTCGCACGCCTGTGGCGCAACACGCTGATGGCGCTGCCGCCCGAGCGCGACAATGCCGGCGATATCGCCGCCACCGCCTGGCCTTTGCTGCTGATCGCCGGCGAAGACGGCGACTGGCGCGACAGCCGTTACGAAGCCTGGCTGGCCGCGCAGGACAGCCTGCCGCCGCCCGAGCGCACCGCGCGCGCCGCCCTGCTGCTGACCCTGGCCGAGGCCGCCGGCCTGACCGTGCCGGCCGAACGCTGGGACAGCCTGCTCAATGCCGCCGCCGCGGCGAATGCCAAAGCTCCGCCGGTGGCGTTGTGGCGCAACCTGCAGCGCGCTGCCACCGCCAAGGCGAAAGCCGAGACCGTGGCGCTGGCGCTGGCCATGCTCGGCGGTCAGGGCAGCCTGGAGGCCGATGGCCAGAGCCTGGCCACCGCGCTGGAAGCCCTGCGCAGCGTCGGCCTCTCGGCGGAAGCAAAGCAAATTGCCCTTGAAGCTGCGCTGCTGCGCGGCTTCTGATCGAACGCATGGCGAGAGCCAGCCGCCATATCGACAATTTCCTGGAGATGCTGAGCGCCGAGCGCGGTCTGGCGAAGAATTCGCTGATCGCCTACCAGACCGACCTCGCCGAATTCAGCGGCTTCATCGCGGCGCGCAACGAGACGCCGGAAAAGATCGGCGTCGATTCTTTACGCGCCTATGTCCAGGGTCTGCACGATGCCGGACTGAAGCCCGCCACCGCCTCGCGCCGGCTCTCGGCCCTGCGGCAGTTCTTCAAATTCCTGGTGCAGGAAAATATCCGCAGCGACGATCCGGCCGCCCTGCTGGATGCGCCCAAACGCGCGCGGCCCCTGCCGAAGCTGCTCAGCGAAACCGAGGTCGATACGCTGCTCGACGAGGTGCGCAGTTTGCGCGACGATCCGGCCGAGAGCGCGCGGCTGACCGCCCTGCTGGAAATCCTCTACGCCACGGGCCTGCGCGTCAGCGAGCTGGTCGGCCTGCGCTGGCCGCCGTTTGGCGACGACGACCGGTTTCTGGTCATCCGCGGCAAGGGCAACAAGGAGCGGCTGGTGCCCTTGAGCGACCCGGCGCGTCAGGCCATCGCGGCCTATGCCGGCTGGCGCGGCCAGTTCATGGACGCGAAAACCTCACCCTGGCTGTTTCCCTCGCGCGGCGAAAGCGGCCATCTGACGCGGCAGCGCTTCGGCCAGTTGCTGAAGGAGCTGGCGGTGGCCGCTGGACTGATGCCGTCGAAAGTGTCGCCGCATGTGCTGCGCCATGCCTTCGCCAGCCATCTGCTGGCCCATGGCGCCGACCTGCGCGCAGTGCAGAAGATGCTGGGCCACGCCGATATCAGCACCACGCAGATTTACACCCATGTCCTGGAAGCGCGGAAACAGGCGCTGGTGCGCGGCCATCACCCGCTCGCCAAGGACTGAGTCCCGGTTTTCTGCGATAATCCTGTCCGCCGGGCGACCAATTCAGGCCCATTCGGCGCCAATCGGAGACCGATTGGAGCCCATTCAGGGCCAATTGCGTCCTATTGCGAGCCAGTCGGGACCGATGGAGTCCCGTGCAGGACCAAGTCTGGCCCACTCGTGCGTCCCGTCTTTACGATGTCCAGCAGCAGCGGCGCAGTAATGAGAACATATATGGTACACCAGAAAGCCTGACGGTCAAGCGCCCTCGCGTAACGTCAGGCTTGCCAACACCCCTCCGGGCCAGTTAGCAGATGCAGCATAGATAAAAACAGGGAGCGTTGCCGCCATGAGCTTCAAAACCATCACCCCCGCCCCGGCCCGGCTGAACCGCTGCGAGCTGGCGGTGCCCGGCAGCAGCGTGAAGCTGTTCGAAAAGGCCGCGAAAAGCGCCGCCGATGTGATTTTCCTTGATCTCGAAGACGCGGTGGCGCCCGACGACAAGCCGCAGGCGCGCAAGAATATCGTGGCCGCCCTGCATGACATCGACTGGGGCCGCAAGGTGATGTCGGTGCGCATCAACGGGCTCGACACCCATTACATGTATCGCGACGTCGTCGAGGTGATCGAGGGCGCCGGCGACAAGGTCGACCTGGTGATGGTGCCGAAAGTGGGCACGGCGGCCGATATCTATGCCGTCGACATGCTGCTGACCCAGATCGAGACGGCGAAAGGCTTCAAGAAGCGCATCGGCATCGAGGCGATCATCGAGACGGCCCTGGGCATGCAGAATATCCACGAGATCGCCGCCGCATCGCCCCGCATGGAAAGCCTGCATTTTGGTGTTGCAGATTATGCCGCCTCGACCCGGGCCCGCACGACCTCCATCGGCGGGCCGAACGCGCTCTACGGCGTGCTGACCGACAAGGATGGCGACAAGCCGCGCGATTATTTCTGGGGCGACATGTGGCATTACGCCATCTCGCGCATGGTGGTGGCGGCGCGTGCCAACGGGTTGCGGCCGATCGATGGCCCGTTCGGCGATTTCTCCGATGCCGATGGCTACCGGGCGCAGGCCAACCGCGCCGCGATTCTCGGTTGCGAAGGAAAATGGGCGATCCATCCGGCGCAGATCACGGTGGCCAACGAGGTCTATACGCCGCCGGAAGCGGAAGTGACCAAGGCCAAGCGCATCCTGGAAGCGATGGCGGCGGCGCAGGCCGCCGGCCAGGGCGCGGTGGCGCTGGACGGCAAGCTGATCGACATCGCCTCCATCCGCCAGGCCGAAGGCATCGTCAAACAGGCCGAGCTGATCGCGCGGGGGTGAGCCATCGCCGCAACTAAGATCGTCACCCGCGGGCTTGACCCGCGGGTCCCAATTTCTTGCAACATCGGAATGGGATGCCCGGACTTGATCCGGGCATGACAAGCAGTAATAAATTCGGGGCTGCGGCTTATTGACTCACTCGCCAATCGGTTTTCGATATACCGAACATAATAGCAGCAGATTCGAACGCATCTTCCAGCGAGTCTGCATGGTCGTGAGACTGCGGTTCGCCGGCATCATTCCAATGCCAGGTAATCACTTCCGCGCCAGCATGTTCGATACTGAGAAACTGTGGCAAGGGAAGGGGCCGAAGCTCGCCGCCTTCGACGATGTTATGCCCATACTCGCGGGAGCGCTGTTCCGGCGTCAGCTTAACATACCAAAAACGGGCATTGCCGTTCAGGGAATGCGGAAAACCAGCCATCCCTTGTAACCCGCTTACGCCGCCGAGACCGGCGTCTTGCTGCCGGCGGCAGGCGCGGCAGCGGCCTGCCCATTGGGCGCGTGTTCGAATTCCGGCACGAGCGTCTTCATCAGCTGCAGCAGCGCGGCCGTGTCCTGTTCGCGCGCGGCCTGGGCCGCCACCGCAATGGCGCGCTCCAGTTCGGCGCGGTCGACGATGCGCGGCGCCGCCAGCATGATGCCATCCTGCGGCGTGGGCATCGTGGCCTCGTCGCTGTGCAGCACTTCCTCATACAGCTTCTCGCCCGGGCGCAGGCCGGTATAGACGATCTTCACATCCTTGTCGGGACGCAGCCCGGCGAGGCGGATCATCTGCTGCGCCAGATCGCGAATGCGCACCGGCTCGCCCATGTCGAGCACGAAAATCTTGCCCGCCGCCTGCACGGTGTCGCCCGACATGGCGGCGGCCTGCAGGATCAGTTCGACCGCCTCGCGCGTGGTCATGAAGAAGCGCGTGACATCGGGATGCGTCACCGTCAGCGGCCCGCCCATGCCGAGCTGGCGCTGGAACAGCGGCACCACTGAGCCAGACGAGCCCAGCACATTGCCGAACCGCACAGTGACAAACTGCGTGGCGGCATTGCTGCTGGCCCGCTCCAGATCGAGACTCTGGCAGACCATCTCGGCCACGCGCTTGCTGGCGCCCATCACATTGGTGGGGTTGACCGCCTTGTCGGTGGAGATCATCACCATGACGCCGACGCCGTGACGCCGGCTGGCCTGCGCCACCACCGCGGTGCCCTGCACATTGGTGAGGATGCCCTCGCCGATATTGGCCTCCACCAGCGGCACATGCTTGTAGGCCGCGGCATGCAGCACGATTTCGGGGCGGTGGGCGGCGAAGACGCGTTCGACCGCATCGGCGCTGCGCACATCGCCGAGCACCGGCAGCCGCGCCACACCGGGGAAGCGTTCGGCCAGCTCCATGTCGATCTGGTAGAGCGCATGTTCGCTCTGTTCGAACAGCACGATCAGCGCCGGCTCCAGCGCCGCCACCTGGCGCACCAGTTCCGAGCCGATGGTGCCGCCGGCGCCGGTGACCAGCACGCGCTTGCCACCAACCAGCCGGATGACGGCGGCGCGGTCGAGCACGCGTTGCGGCCGGCCGAGCAGGTCTTCCACATCGATGGGCCGCACCTGCGAGGCGCCGTCGCTCTCTTTGCGGAATTCGGTCAGCCGCGGCAGGCGCGCCACCGTGATGCCGAGATGGCCGGCGGCATCGACCAGCGCGCCGATGACGCGACCGTCGAAACGGTCGTCGGCGATGATGATGCGGTGCGGCCGGTCAATGGGGCGCATCTGCGCGACAATAGCGGCGAGGTCGTCGATGCGGCCGAGCACACGGATGCCGCGCAGATCGCGGCCATGGCGGCCGGCGGAATCGTCAAGGATGCCGACAACGCGATAGGGCGTCTGGCTGCCGCGCTGCATCTCGCGGATGAAGGCATCGGCAGCGGCGCCGGAGCCAAGCAGCAGCACCGGCACGCGCTTGTCGTCGCCCCATTGCAGGGCGGCGACCAGGCTGCCGTCCTTCCAGCTGCGATAGAGCATGCGCGGCCCGGTCAGCAGCGCGACCAGGATGAAGAACTGCAGCACCGAGGCGCTGCGCGGATAGTCTTCCAGGCGGGTGAACAGGAACAGGATGGCGAGGAAGATCAGGATCGACAGTGCCGATCCGCGCAGGATGGCGATCACATCGCGCATCGAGGCGAAATGCCAGATGCCGCGATAGAGCCCGGCGAACAGGAAGACGACCCCGGCGACCGCAGCGAAGCCGGCGGTATCGAGCAGCCAGTCTTCCAGCGACCAGCGGTGATCCACGATGCTGAAGCGCAGCCAGAGCGCCAGCAGGAAGGACAGCGCCGCCATGACGATATCATGCAGTGCCACCAGCAGGACGCGGTGGTTGAGCCGGAGCAGGCGCGGGGATTTAGCGGGACTGGCCATGATCGGTCTCAGTCTAGCGGCTGGGCCGGTTCGGCGAAATGCCTACAGAGCAGCGCCGTCAGAACCAGTGCGATGGCCAGCGCGGCCAGCGCCGCGCCGAGCGACAGGGTGCTGAGCAGCGCCAGCAGGATGAGGATGGTATTCAGCAGGGCGATACGGGTGGCGACCGCGGCATGACTGCCGAGCTTGCGCGCGCCCTGCTGGTAGAAATGGCTGCGATGGGCCTGCCAGACCTTTTCGCGCCGCAGCAGCCGGCGCAGCAAGGTGACGGTGGCATCCATCCAGTAATACATCGGCAGGATCAGGGCGGCGGCCCAGTCGCCCGAGAGGGCGAGCAGCACCAGCAGCAGGCCGAGCAGGTAGCCCACCGGGACGCTGCCGACATCGCCGAGGAAAACTTTCGCCCGGCCCCAGTTCCATGGCAGGAAGCCCAGCGCGGCCGCGGCGACGATCAGGCCGGTTGCATCGACGATGCCGGAGGGCTGCGTGGCGAAGACCAGTGCAATACCGCAGCCGACCGTGGCCATCTCGACACCGGTGATGCCATTGATGCCATCCATGAAGTTGAACAGGTTGGTGAACCAGATCCAGGCCAGGAACAGCAGGATGCGTTCGAGCCAAACCGGCAGCAGCCCTTGCGTGATGCTGGCGAAATCCGGCAGCAGCGCCAGCAGCAGGCCGACGGCCAGCATCTGCACGCCGAGCCGCAAACCGACGGGCAGGCCGCCACGGCGATCATCGAGCCAGGAGACCAGTGCCAGCGCCGCCATGCCGAGCAGCGCCAGCAGGAAATAGTCGTCCGGGTCGTAGCCGTACCAAACGATGCAGCCGAGCAGGATACCGGCGGTGACGGCGATGCCGCCGCCGCGCGGCGTGATCTCGCTGTGGCTGGAGCGTTCGTTCGGAATATCCATGATCGCGCGGCGCTGCAGCCAGCCGATCAGCGGCTTCAGCGCGATAAAAACAAACAGGCCGCTCGACACGGCGATGCCTGCTGCGATCAGCCAGTCCTGCGCCAGCACGCTCACAGCGCCTCTCCCTGCTGTGTCAGCACATGGCGATAGGCGGCGAGACTCTCGGCGACGAACTGCTCGACCGAGAATTCCGCCACCGCGATGGCGCGGCCGCGCGCCGCCAGACGCTGGCGCAGGGCCGGATCGCGCAGCAGGCGGTCGATGGCGGCCGCCGTGGCCGGGCCGTCGCCCACCGGCACCAGCAGGCCGTTTTCCTCATGCCGCACCACTTCGCGGCAGCCCGGCGCATCGGTGGTGACGATGGCGCGGCCGATGGCGGCGGCCTCGATCAGCCCGCGCGGCAGGCCTTCGCGATAGGACGGCATGACGATGATATGGGCGCGCGCCAGCATCGCCGGCATGTCTTCGGCGAAGCCCCAGTATTCGACCGCGCCGCCGTCGATCCAGGCTTGCAGCTGCGCCGCGCCCACATCGGTGGGGTTATCCGGATCGGGCCGACCGACCAGCACGAAACGCACGCCGGGCTGGCGCAGCGTTTCGGCAGCGGCGACGAATTCGCGCAGGCCCTTGTCGCCCAGCAGTCGCGCGGGGAACATCACGACCGTTTCGCCGGCCGGTTCGGGCTGCGGCGCGAAACGCTGCATGTCGACGCCGCAGCCGCGGATCATCACATAGCGGCCCGCTTTTCGATCAAAGCCTGGCGGCAGCAGGCGATGCTGCTCGAAGACAGCGAGATCGTCGGGGTTCTGGAAAATCGCCAGGCTGTTGCGATGATGCAGCGCGAAGCGGTAGAGCGGCTCCAGCAGCCGGCGCAGCAGCCGCGTCCTGCCATCGTCGCGGATGAACAGGAAGCCCAGGCCGGTGATGGCATGCACCACGGCGGGCACACCGGCCAGCCGCGCGGCGATGCCGCCCCAGATCACCGGCTTGATCGAGACCAGATGCACGATGCGCGGCCGCAGCCCCAGCATCAGCCAGAACAGGTCGAGCAGCAGGCGCAGTTCGGCCAGCGGGTTGGTGCCGCCGCGCCCGAGCGGGATCGGATGGATATGGAAGCCCTCGGCAGTCAGGCGGGCCGTCATCGCCGGATCGGCCGGAGCCGCCACATGCACGTCCCAGCCGGCATCGCGCATGGCCCGGCCGACCGGCAGGCGATGGGTGGCGAAGAACAGGGCTTCCTGCACAACGATCAGCAGGCGGCGCGGGGGCGAGGAACGGACCATGGCCCGGCTCTACCGGCTGGCACCGGGGCGGTCAAGCGGTCAAATCCCCTTATCCTTCCATGGCTTTCCGGGTGGCTTTATTGACAGGGCCGGGCAGCCGGGCTACCCCCTGATTTCCGGTTCCCAGAGCAAGGCAGTCCGTGTCCGCCCCCTCGTCCGCTTCCCCCATTGCCGTGATCGGCCTCGGCTATGTCGGTCTGCCGCTGGCGGTGGCGCTGGCCAGGCATTTCCCGGTGGTCGGCTTCGATGTTGACCGCAGCCGGATCGAGGAATTGCGGCGCGGCCAGGACCGCACCCACGAGATCGGTGCCGACGCCCTGAAGGCCTCGACGCTGAAGCTCAGCGCCGATGCCGCCGACCTGCCCGGCCATGCCATCTATATCGTCACCGTGCCGACCCCGGTGGACGACAAGAACGTGCCCGATCTCGGCCCGGTGCGCTCGGCCTCGCGCACGGTGGGCACGGCGCTGAAGACGAAACCGGCCAAGGGCGCTGTCGTCGTCTATGAAAGCACCGTCTATCCCGGTGTTACCGAAGAGGTCTGCGGCCCGATCCTGGAAGAGCTGTCGGGCCTCGTCTGCGGCCGGGATTTCTTCCTCGGCTATTCGCCCGAGCGCATCAATCCCGGCGACAAGGTGCATACGGTCGACAAGATCACCAAGGTGGTGGCCGGCCAGACGCCCGCCGTGGCGGCGCAGCTTGCCGATGTCTACGGCCGGATTACCTCGGGCGGCATCCATCTGGCGCCGACGATCAAGACGGCGGAAGCCGCCAAGGTGATCGAGAATGCCCAGCGCGACATCAACATCGCCTTCATCAACGAGATCGCCATGATCTTCGGCAAGATGGGCATTTCCACCCATGACGTGCTGGAAGCCGCCGGCACCAAGTGGAATTTCCTGAAATTCCAGCCCGGCCTGGTCGGCGGCCACTGCATCGGCGTCGATCCCTATTACCTGGCGCATCGCGCCGGCGAACTGGGTCATGACGCCCGTATCATCCTGTCGGGCCGCGCCATCAACGACGGCATGAGCGGCTATGTGGCCGACAGCATCGCCGCGCGCATCCAGCCGAAGAGCAATATCCTGGTGCTGGGCCTGACCTTCAAGGAAGACGTGCCCGACCTGCGCAATTCCAAGATCGCCGACCTGATCGCGGCGCTCGGCCGCCATGGCCATTCGGTCGCCGTGCACGATCCACTGGCCGACCCGAACGAAGCGCAGCATGAATATGGCCTGATGCTGGCGCCGCGGCTCGACCAGCTTTCGGGCTTCGACGCCGTGGTGGTGGCGGTGCCGCATGAGCAGTATCGCGGGCTCGACACGGCGGCGCTCGCCCGGCTGGTCAGATCCGGCGGCCTGCTGGCCGACCTGAAGGGCCTGTGGCGCGGCCGCGGCCTGCCCGACAGCCTGCAATACTGGTCGCTGTAATCGCGCGGCACTGGACAGGGCCGCCGCCCTGCCCAAAATAAGGCGGCCACAGGAGTTTTCGCCATGTCCGAACAGGTCGACACCCGCATCCCGGTTTCCGTCATCACCGGCTTCCTGGGCGCGGGCAAAAGCACGCTGCTCAACCGCCTGCTGCGCCACCCGGACATGGGCGAGACCGCCGTGATCGTCAACGAATTCGGCGAGATCGGCCTGGACCATGCGCTGATCGCCTCCAGCAAGGAAGACACCGTGCTGCTCAGCTCGGGCTGCCTGTGCTGCACGGTGCGCGGCGACCTAGTGAACACCTTCCGCGAGCTGACCGCCAAGCGCGACAGCGGCGAGGTCAAGCCGTTCAAGCGCGTGGTGATCGAGACCACCGGCCTGGCCGATCCGGCCCCGGTGCTGCACACCCTGATGAGCGATCCGGTGGTGGCCGAGCGCTGCCGCCTGGAAAGCGTGGTGACGCTGGTGGATGCCGTGAACGGCGACAGCACCCTGGACCATCATATCGAGGCGGTGAAACAGGCCGCCGTCGCCGACCGCCTGGTGCTGACCAAGACCGACCTGGCCGACGCGAAAGCCGTGCAGAAGCTGCGCCATCGCCTGCAGCATCTCAATCCCGGCGCCGCCGTCTTCACCGCGATCGGCGGCGACATCGCGCCCAAGCCGCTGTTCAATGCCGGGCTCTACGATCCCTCGACCAAGAGCTTCGACGTGCAGAACTGGCTGCGTGCGGAATCCTACGAGGCTGGCCACGACCATCATCATGACCACGATCATCACGACCATGACCATGGCCATCATCATCACGATCATGGCCATGATCACGGGCACCAGCATTTCGAGACGCCGGACGGCAAGCTCGACGTCAACCGCCATGACGCCACGATCCAGTCCTTCTGCCTGACCTTCGATACACCCTTCGAATGGAACACGCTGGCCACCTGGCTCGACCTGCTGGCCGCCTATCGCGGCGACAACCTGCTGCGCGTCAAAGGCCTGGTCAATGTCACCGGCGTCGACCGTCCGGTGGTGATCCATGGCGTGCAGCACCTCTTCCATCCGCCCGCCACCATTCCGGCCTGGCCCGATGCCGACCGGCGCAGCCGCATCGTCTTCATCACCCGCGACCTCGGCCGCGAGGTGATCGAGCAGACCCTGGTGGCGCTGCAGCAGGCCGAGCCCTCGTCCACGGATATCCCCGCCCCCGCATGAGTGAAACGCCCGCCCCAGTCGAGATTCCGAGCTTCCCGCCGCCGGCGCCGCCCGGCAACGTGACGGAGCTGATCGCGCTGGCCGAAACCTTCGGCAAGGTGGTGCGGGCCGAGACCAAGGCGCTGAAGGACGGCCATCGCAGCCAGTTCGAGGCGCTGACGGCGCGCAAGGAGGAATACCACCATGCCCTGCGCGAAGGCATGGGCGTGCTGGAGCCGCAGCGCCAGCAGGCCACCATGCAGATGCGCGAACGCTGGCGCCATGTGGCGGCCGAATGCGAACAGGCGCTGCAGGACAATGCCCAGCTGATCGCCCGCGAGCAGCTGCATGCCGCCGCCATGCTGGACATGCTGCGCAACACGCTGCGCATCCAGCAGCGCCAGTCGGTCGGCTATGGCCGCGACGGCCGCCTGAGGCCGCGCGGATGAACAGCCAACCGCCAGGTTCCGACCTGGCCGCCGATCCCGACCTGCACGACCTGATCCGGTCCTTGCGTGCCACGGCGCGGACCCGCGTCTTTTCCGTCTCCTATGGCGGCCGCAAACTCTGGGTGAAAACCGCCGGCACGCCGCGCCTGCGCTCGTCGATGCTGTTGCAGAAGACCATCGCCGCCGTCTTCGCCCTGCCGATCCTGCGGCCGGCGAAGAACCGCAGCGGCGCACTGGGCCTGGCCGCCGAGGCCGCAGCGATCCGGGCCCTGGACGCCGCCGGTTTCCCGGTGCCGGCCGTGCTGGCCTGCACCGGCCAGTGGCTGGTGCTGAGCGATGCCGGCGCGGCGCTGGAAACGCAGCTCAACGAAACCCATGACCCGGCAGCGCGCTGGCAGATGATCGGCAGCGCCGCGGCGCTGCTGGGCCGCCTGCATGCGGCCGGCCTGTGGCATGGCGGCGCGCAGATCCGCAATTTCAGCTGGACGCCTGACCCGGCGGGGGGCGAACAGCCCGGCCTGCTCGACCTGGAAGACCACGACCTTCCCGGCATGACGTTGGCCGAGAAGCAGGCGCGCGACCTGCTGCTGTTCCTCTATTCCCTGATCCGTTACGACCGCCCGGGCAAGGACACTGCCACGCCGCCGCGCCTGCCGGCGCTCGCCGCCACCATGGTGGCGCAGGCAACGCCGGAAGCCCGGCTGCATCTGCGCAAGCTGCGCCACCGCATGACCTGGCTGCTGGCACTGGCGCGGCTGCTGGCGCCCTATGCCGGCCGCGACGTGCGCCAGGCGGCGGCAGCCGACGATGCGCTGGGCCAGGCCCTGGCGCAGATCGCGGACTAGACCAGCTTTTCCATGAACAGGCTGAGCGGATCGGGCGCGTAATCGCCGAATGCCGCGATCTCGCGATAGCCCATCTTGCGATACAGCCCGATGGCTTCGGGCTGGCGGATGCCGGTTTCCAGGCGCAGGCAGCGCAGGCCCTGCGCCGTCGCATGGGCTTCCAGCGCCTCGAGGATGCGGCGACCGAGACCGCGGCCGCGCGCCACTTTCGACAGATACATGCGCTTGATCTCGGCATAGTCGCCGCGCAGCGCCACCGCCCCGCAACCCAGCAGGATGCCATCGGCGCGCGCGGCGAAGAAGGCGATGCCGGGCTGCTGCAGCGTGGCGATATCCAGCAGGTGGTTGCTCTCGGCCGGATAGAGCGTGGCATACCAGGCATCGGCGGCACCCAGCAGCGCAACGGTATCGGGCCGATCCGGGTTCTCGATAGCGATGGCGACGGTCATGTCAGAACGAGGTCGCCAGTCCGATGCTGCCGACATTGATGCCGCGCCAGTTGTTCAGCGGCTGCTCGACCAGCGGACGCACATGTTCGCGGCCGGCCTCGTCCAGCAGCTTCAGATGCTCCAGCAGGCCGCCGAGTGCTGTTTGCGCGGCACGCGCCGTGCCGTCCAGCACCTTGAGCGCGATGCCCAGCCCCAGTTCGGCGGAGGCCGCCGTATACACCCCCTCGGCGCCGGTCTTGGCGATGAAGCGGCCCTTGCCGGCCTGCATCACGACGGTGCAGAAACGCCCCGTGCCGGCAACGTAGAACGGCTCGGCCGCCACAGCGGCGGCGATGCGTTTTGCTGCTTTGGCGCGTTCGGGCGCGAGGCCCACGCCGGTGACGAAGCGGGCAAAGCCCCAGGCCAGGTTATGCAGCGGGATCGCCATGGTCGGCATCGAGCAGCCGTCGACCGCGATGGTGGCCGGATCGATCTTCACGCCGCAGACATCCTCGATCGCCGCGGTGACGCGGCGCTGCACCGGATGGTCGGGCTTCACATAGCCGCGAATGTCTTCCTGCAGATGCGTCGCCACCGACACCATGCCGGCATGCTTGCCCGAGCAGTTGTTGTGCAGCGGCGTGGGCGCTTCCTGGCGGCGGGCAATATTGCGCGCGGTCTCGTCGTGATAGGGCCAGTGCGCGCCGCATTCCAGATCGTCAGGCTTGAGCCCGATGCGGGCGAGCCAGGCGCCCACGGTTTCGGTATGGCCGGCCTCGCCGCCATGGCTGGCGCCCGACATGGCGAGTTCCTTCTGGCTGAGCGAAAAAGCGTCGGCGGCACCGCTTTCGACCAGCGGCAGGGCCTGGATCGCCTTGTTCGAGGAGCGCGGGAAGATCATGGCCTGGGGATCCCCCCAGGAGGCCAGCGTTTTGCCGGCGGCATCGACGATGGTGGCCACCACCGGATGGCGGCTTTCCACTTGCGTGCCGCGCTTCACTTCAACGATAAAGGGCCGCGCACCGGGCGCAGGCAGGGGGGCGAAGGGCTGGCCCATGGCTGGAACTCCTGTCTTGAATCCGGTGGCTTTATACACGCAAGACACTGCACTGGTAAGAAACGGGACCTAAGGATGCGCGGCTTTTTCGGAATCGGCGTCGAGGGCATGAGCAAGCCGATGAATGCGGGCAACCTGTTCCGTACGGCGCATGCCTTCGGCGGCAGCTTCGTCTTCACCATTGCCGCCACCTATTCGGTGAATGCCGCCCGGTCGGATACCAGCAAGACGCCGCATAATCTGCCCTGGTACACCTATGACAGCGCCGCCGACCTGACCCTGCCGACCGGCTGCAAACTGGTGGGAATCGAACTGCTGGACGAGGCCATCGAGCTGCCGAGCTTCCGCCACCCCCTGCGGGCCGCCTATGTGCTGGGCCCGGAAATGGGCTCACTGAGCCCGGAACTGGTGGCGCGCTGCGACCATGTGATCAAGATCCCGACCAGCTTCTGCGTCAATGTCGGCGTGGCGGGGGCCATCGTCATGTATGACCGCCTCATCAACCTGGGACGGTTCGCGGAACGGCCGCTGTCGCCGCTGGCTGCTGCACAACCGCTGGGCAATCCCGGCGGCCGGCACCCCAAGCGATAACCTGTCGGGGCGATGCTGACCGCAGGCTGGGGCAATCTGCGGTTTACGCGACTCGGATCGCACCCGATTTCTAATAGAATCAAAGACCTGCGCGTTTGCTTTTGATCCCGGGCCTGTCATAGTTGCAAGGGGTTGTGGCACGCAGCAAAAGGTCGGCAAGACAGTGAACGCGCCATCGGGGGTGACAGAGGTTGGCAGCGGGGTGGTCCTGTGTCAGGACGCCCATTCGCTGTCCGAACGGCGCGCCCGCATCATGATCGGCCGCGTCTGCCGCGACTATCTGGACGAGAACATCCTCACGCCGATCGAACTGCTGCATCACAGCGGCCATGCCAAGCTGCTGAACGGCGCCGAGAACCTGTGCGCCGCCCTGGTGCAGAAGGCCGCCGTGGCCCAGGCCCAGGCGACCAACACCGCCATGCGCGACAAGGTGAAAAAGCTCTACGCCATCACCGTCGCCGCCATCACCCAGGTGGAAGCCTTCGAGAAGCGCCTGCCGGCGGCGACGCCGCTGACGCACCGACTGCTGACGCAGCTGGCCGGATCCGATCCGCTCTACGGCCAGCGCATCGCCTTTTGCGGCCTGGCGCATCACCTGAACCTGAGCAAGAACTGGACCGAGAAGGCCGAGCGCTGCCTGGCCCTGTTCGAGCCTGGCATCGACCCGGCCGCCGTCGCCATCCTGGATGAGGCGCTGGCGGAAATCCTGCAGGGCAAGACCGCGATACCCGACCTGCTGGGCAAGTTCCGCGATGCCCGCGTGCGCATCATCCAGCTGCTGTCGCTGCTGGATGGCCGCTACGCCATCGACGACCATGCCTACGAAACCGAGTTTGCCCAGCGGCTGCATGACATCGGCACCAAGCACAAGATGCCGGCGCTGCGCGATGCGGTGATCCAGCTGGTGCGGCGTTTGCTGCAGTCCTCGGTGGCGCTGCTGTCGGACGAGCCGGCCGAGGAATTCGCCGCCACCCGCGAAGTCTATGCGCTGCTGACCCGGGACCGCGAATTCGCCACCGAGCTGGGCGCCGCCGACCTGTTCGAGAAGCGCATGGTGCGGCTGGTGACGGCCGAGAAGCTGGCGCGCCTGATCCCCGGCCATTACTCGGCGCCGAAGCTGATGCAGGGCCTGAAGCTGTTCGAGGAAAGCATCGGCGACGGCCCGAAGGAAATCCTGCTCAAATACATCTCCTACCTGTTCGAGCATCGCGACCTGGAAAAGGAGTTCATCGACTCCGCCTACTCGACCGAGGAAAAGGTCGAGATCGCCCAGGAGCTGCGCAAGAAGCTGATCAGCGTCGGCCTGTCGGACCACCGCCGCGAAGCCTTCCTCGGCATCCTCGATCCGCTGATCCAGCGCATCGGCCAGGACCAGCGCCGGGCCACCCGCAACCTCTGCGGGCCGGAAGACCATGTGGTGCTGGAAGGCAACCGCATCCCGCTGAAGAACTGGAGTGTGCGCGGCCTGCTGTTCGGGCCGATCACCGGCACCTTCCTGGAAGGCGAATTGCTGAAACTGACGGTGAAGATCAAGAACCCGAAATTGCAGATCACCTTCGACGCCGAAGGCGATGTTGTGCGCTATACGGACGATGGCTTCGTGGCGATGAAGTACCAATGCCACGACAAGCAGATGGCCAAGAAGGTGGCGCTGTATTTCGACCCCTTCGCCGGTGCCAAGGTCTGAGCTTTCCACCCTGCCGCCAGCGCGCTAGACTGCCGCACCTAGGGGTGGGGTATTCTCATGCGTAATCGTCTTGCTGCCGGCCTGCTGCTGTCGCTGGCCTTTGTCGTCAGCCCTGATCCGGTTCATGCCCAGGCGCCCGCCGCGCAGCCGGCCGCCATGCTGGCCGCGCCACCGCGCAGCATCGCCGATATCGTCGCCATCCTCGACCAGGAAAAACCCGATCCGGCCAAGCGCGCGCAGCTGATCGCGCAGGCCGATGCAGCCGAACCGGCGGGCCTGGATGCGCGCCAGCGCAGCCGTTTCCTGTATGACCGCGCCCAGGCCGCCACGCTGCTCGCCCGCGCCGACAAGGCCCTGGCCGATGCCGAACTGGCCGCGAAACTGGCCGACGAGGTCGGCGACGACAGCTATCGCATCCAGCAGCTGATCGCCGGCCTGAAGCGCCAGACCGGTGACCTGCAGGGCTCGCTGGCTCTGTGGACCCAATTAGCCGAAACCGCCAACAAGTCGCGCAGCCGCGGCCGCACGATGAATGCCTATCGCCAGGCCGGCCAGGGCGCTATCGAGCTGGGCCGACTCGATCTGGCCGAACAATATGTCGGCTATGCCGAGGGCGTGTATCGCGAACTCGCCAACAACACCCGCAACAACAACGTCTTCATGTTTCTACCGAGCTGGCAGTCGGAAATCGATATGTCGAAGGCACAGATCGCCGCGGCCCGCGGCCGGCATGACGAGGCCGAACGCAATTTCGCCGCCGGCATCGTCAATACGCGCGACGCCATCGAGAAATCGAAGAACTGGCCCGACCGGCCGCCCGCCGGCGCCATGGAGAATGGCAACGACCTGAACCTGGCCCGGCTGGGCGAGAGCAAGCTGGCGCAGGGGCGCATCGTCGAGGCCGAGGTGGATATCCGCCAGGCACTGCTCAGCATCCTGCGCCGCAGCGGCAAGTATTTCGGCCCCACCGCCCAGATCACTGCCAGCCTGGCAACGGTGCTGGTGGAACAGGGTCGGTATGCCGAAGCCGAAAAGCTGTCACGCACCGCCCTCGACATCCTGCGCGAGATCGGCATGGATGAAGGCGCGCCTCATATCAACAACGCCAAGCGCGCGCTGGCCAACGTGATCCTGCTGCAACGACGCTGGGCCGAGGCCGCCGCGCTGTATGAGGAAGCGACAACGGCCAACCAGCGTTCGGAGAACGGCCGGATCGGCGGTCGCTTCGCCAATGGCCGCGTGCTGGCGCTGGCCCGCACCGGACGCAACGATGCGGCCCGCGACGTCGCCGGCCGCATGCTGCAGGCCAGCGTCGAACGCGTCGGTGAACGCCATGCCGATACGGCGCTGGCGCGCGGCCTGCATGGCGTGGCACTGGCCGCCGCCGGGCAGGATGCCGAGGCCGTCGCCGCCTTCCGCGCCGCCCTGCCAGTGATCCTGTCGGCCTCGCGCCAGGCCGACACGGAAGAAAGCACCTCGGCCTCGCGCGACTTCTACATCCAGACCATTGTCGAGAGCTACATCGTGCTGCTGGCCAAGGTGCAGGGCACGCCGGCAGCAAGCGGGCTGGATGCCGGGACCGAAAGCTTCCGCCTCGCCGATGCGGCGCGCGGCCGCAGCGTGCAGCGCGCGCTCTCCGCCTCGGCGGCGCGCGCCAGCGTGCGCGATCCGGCCCTGGCGACACTGATCCGCCAGGAGCAGGACGAGCAGAAGCAGATCGCCGCCCAGTTCGGACTCTTAAGCAACCTGCTGGCGCTGCCGCCGGGCCAGCGCGACGACAAGACAATCACGACGCTGCGGACCCAGGTCGACAAGCTGCGCGATGCGCGCGCCAAGACCCGGCAGGACATCGAGAAGCGCTTCCCCGATTATGCCAGCCTGATCGATCCGCGCGCCCCATCCACTGATGACGTGCGCGCCAGCCTGCGGCCAGGCGAGGCGCTGCTGTCCTTCTATCTGGCGCCGGAGAACAGCTTCGTCTGGGTGGTGCCAAAGGACGGCCCGGTCAGCTTCGCCACCCGCCCGGTCGGCGCCGCCGCCATCGAGAAATCGGTGAATGCCTTGCGCCGCGCGCTCGATCCGCAGGCCGAAACGCTGGGCGACATCCCGGCCTATGACCTCAAGCTGGCTTATCAGCTGTACGAAACCCTGCTGCAGCCGGTGGAAGCCGGATGGAAGCCGGCAAAAAGCCTGTATGTGGTCAGCAACGGCGCGCTCGGCCTGCTGCCGCTGTCCCTGCTGCCCACCGCACCCGCCACCGCAGATGCGAAGGCGGCGCCGCTGTTCGAGGGCTACAAGGCCGTGCCCTGGCTGGCGCGCACCCATGCGGTGACGCAGCTACCCTCCACCGCAGCCCTGAAGACCCTGCGCAGCCTGCCGGCCGGCAGTGCCAGCCGGGCGCCGCTGATCGGCTTCGGCGATCCCTTCTTCAGCAAGGAACAGGCGGCCGAAGCCGCCAGCGAAACGCCGGTGCGTATTGCCTCGGCCGATCCGGTGGCGGTGCGCGGGGCCAAGCTGAACCGCCGCAACGCGCCGCAGACCACCGGCATCGACAGCGCCGAACTGGCACAGCTGCCGCGCCTGCCCGATACCGCCGACGAACTGCGCTCGGTCGCCGCCGCCATGCAGGCCGATGCAGCGAAGTCGCTGTATCTGGGCAAGCATGCCAACGAGAAGATCGTCAAGCAAAGCAAACTCGATGGCTACAAGGTTGTGGCCTTCGCCACTCACGGCCTGGTGCCGGGCGAGTTGAACGGCCTGACGCAGCCAGCGCTAGCACTGAGCGCGCCGCTGGTGGCCGATGTCGATGGCGACGGCCTGCTGACCATGGATGAAATCCTCGGCCTGAAGCTGGATGCCGACTGGGTGATCCTGTCGGCCTGCAACACCGGCACCGGTGCGGGCGCCGGCGCCGAAGCCGCATCCGGCCTCGGCCGCGCCTTCTTCTATGCCGGCACGCGGGCGCTGCTGCTCACCAACTGGTCGGTGCATTCGGCCTCGGCGCGCGATCTGGTCACCGACCTGTTCCGCCGCCAGGCCAGCGACGCGAAGCTCAGCCGCGCCGAAGCCCTGCGTCAGGCCATGGTGGCGCTGCTCGACGGGCCTGGTTATCAGGAAGACGGCAAGACGCTGTTCAGCTACAGCCACCCGATCTTCTGGGCGCCCTACAGCCTGATGGGCGATGGCGGCTGATTGGGGCGGCTGATTACTTCTCGCTGAGATCGGTGACGGCCGGCCAGGCCGCACCAGCCGGCAGGGCATCGATGCGCCGCCGCAGCTTCTCCGCCGCGGCATCCTCGGGCAAGGCGTCGAGCAGCGCGCGCGCCTCGGCCATGGCATTGCGCGCCAGCGCCGCCTGCACCGCAGAAAACACCTCAGCCTGCTGCTGCTGCGCCGGCGTGGCGCGATGGCTGCGCGCCAGCGGTTCGAACAGCGGCACCGGCTGGCGGCGGCCGACCACGCGCACAACATCCACCGGCCGCGCCAGAATGCCGGGCCCGGCGGCCTCAATGGTGGCCGCGCTGGTGAGGATGCGGGTGCCGTAGGCCTTGTTGGCGCCTTCCAGCCGCGCTGCCAGATTCACCGCATCGCCCATGGCCGTGTAGTTGAAGCGCCGCGGCGAGCCGATATTGCCGATCAGGACCACGCCGGTGTTGAGGCCGATCCGCGTGCGCAGCGGCTGGCCGGCGATGGCGAAGCGCTCGGGCTCCCGCTGCAGCGCCTGCTGCATCTGCAGAGCCGCGCGTACCGCATGGGTGGCGTGGCCGCCATCGTCCAGCGGTGCGCCGAAGACGGCGACGATGGCATCGCCGATATATTTGTCGACGAAGCCGCCATGGTCCTCGATGATCGCGGTCATCGCCGAAAAATAGGTGTTCAGGCCCTGCACCAGCGTGGTCGCATCGCAGGCCTCCGAAATCGCGGTGAAGCCGGCGATGTCGGAAAACAGCACGGTGACCGCGCGTTCCTCGCCGCCGAGCGCCGGCAGGTTGCCGCTGGCCAGCATCTTCTGCACCAGCGCCGGCGGCAGGTAGAGCGAGAAGACGCGGGCCAGCTGGCGCTTGTCGCGGTCGCTGACCATGAAGCGGAACGCGATCACCATGCCAAGCGTCAGCAGCAGCGCCGCGGCCATGTTCAGCCAGGGCAGCACCAGCGCCTGCTGCAGCAACGCTGCCGCGCTCACCGGCAGGGCCAGGCCAAGCACAGCCACCAGGCCGATACCGAGCAGCAGCGGCAGGCGGAATACCAGCAGACCGGCCGCCAGCGTGATCACCAGCGTCGCAGCAAACACCGCGGCCGGCGACCCGTCGCGCAGTTCGGTGCCGTCCAGCAGGTTGTTGATACCGGCGGCATGGATATAGACGCCGGGCAGGCTGTCGCGCGTGAAGGCGCCATGCAGCGGCATCACCGGATGGATACACCGCGGCGGCGCATTGGCGCCATCGGGCGTGGTGGCCAGACGCTTGGACGTCAGGCGGCGGTCTTCCACATCCAGCACGGTGGCGAACAGCACGGTCTTGCCGGCGAACTGCTGGCGGAAATAGTCAGGCCTGCCAGCCTGAGCACAGGCGTAAAGATCGGCCAGCGAATAGGTCGGAATATCGCCAGCGCTGGTGTTGAAGTTGAGGCCGAGATTGCCGGCCGCATCGGTGCGGATCGCCGCTGCCTCGCGCGCCAGCCCGCTGCGCTGCGCCAGCTCCATGGCAAAGCCCGGCTCGGTGCCGCCGGCAATGGTGAAGTGCAGCGGCAGGCGGCGGATGATGCCATCGGAATCTTCGGTGACGTTGAGCGCACGGATATTGCCGCCGCCGCCAACCGCCACCTGCTGGCCGCCATGGGGCAGGATCGGCTGTTCGGAATGCTGCACCTTGCCCAGCACCAGCCGGCCACTACGCGCCGCATTACGTAAGCTGATCAGGAACTCGCGCTCGAAGCCGCGCTGGAAACTCTCCAGCGAGGTGGACCAGACGATATCGAACCCGATGGCTTTTGCTTCGGCCGCCACGCTGTTCAGCACCGGCGCCAGCAGCGGCGGCCAGGCGGCCTGCGGCGTATCGGCAAAGGGCGGGCGGCGATAGGTTTCCTCGTCGATGGCGACAACGACGACATGGCTCTGTGCCGGCATGGCCTGCGGACCGAAGAGCGCGTGGCGCAGCGGGAACAGCAGATCGAGCGATAGGCCGCGCAGCGGATCGGCAGGCGGGCCGAGCGCCAGCCCCGCCGTCGCCAGGGCCAGCCCGGCGATGACCGCCAGATCGCGCAGCCGCATGGATAAAGCGCCTAGAAGCGGACCAGGCGCAGCAACAGCGGACCGGCGCCTTCGGCCGCATCCATGGTGATCTGGAACACCGTCGAGCGGCCGTTCAGCTCGACACGATAGAGGCCCCCGGCATCCAGCGTCTTGCCGGTCTTGCCGTAATCGAACAGCTTGCCGCCGACCTGAAACATCTGCACGGTCTCGATGATATCCAGCCGCTCGATGACGAGCTGGCCCGGCCGTTCGATGGTGAAGGCCGGCGCGGTGTAACTCACCGTCACCGCAGCCTCGGGCATCCCCGCCTTCTTCTTGCCGCTGCCCGGCTGGCCACGGAAGACCATGGCGCCGCTCTTGCCCGCCTGGCTCTGGCCGAGCTGCATGCCGCCCGCGCATTTGAGCTGTTCGGTCTGCAGCTTCGCGCCGGTGACGGTGGAGCCGGCTTCGCCGATCACGACCGTGCCGGTGCTGCCGCCCTGGCTGGTGACAATGGTTTCACGGGTGCAGGATTCGAGATAGCCGAGCACCAGGGTGGCGCCCGCCGGCAGACGGATGCTCTGACCCGGACTGAGGAAATCGAAAGCCTCGACGCCGGCAACCCGGGCCGACAGATCCTCGACAATGGCCGCCGCCGGCTTTTTCGCCTGCGCCCAGGCACCGCCCGTCGCCAGCACAGCCAGCGCCGCCGCGATGATTGCTGTTCCGATCACTGCCGTCCTGAAAGACTGGACCATCTGAATGCTTCCCCCGGCCCTACCCGCCGGCCGGATCATACCAGAAACGCCAGCGCCCGGCACAAACAAAAACCCCGGCAGATCGCTCTGCCGGGGTTTCGCGTTTCAGTAGAAAACGCTGTGGCTTTCGGGGCTGCGGCTTACTGGCCGGCCTCGTCGTCCTTCTTCTTGCGCATGGCGGCGCCCAGGATGTCGCCGAGCGACGCACCGGAGTCCGTGGAACCGAACTGTTCCATTGCCTTGCGGTCTTCTTCCATCTCGCGGGCCTTCACCGACAGGGTCAGCTTGCGGGCCTTGCCGTCGATGGTCACGATCTTGGCGTCCAGCTTGTCGCCGACCGAGAAACGGTCGGGGCGCTGTTCGTCGCGATCGCGGCTCAGCTCGGTACGGCGGATATAGCCCTGCACACCGTCGCCGACGCTGACCGAGAGACCCTTGGGATCGACCGCGGCCACCGTGCAGGTGACAACGCTGCCCTTCTTGAGGTCGCCCAGCGACTGGAACGGATCGTTGCCCAGCTGCTTGATGCCGAGGCTGATGCGCTCCTTCTCGACGTCGATGTCGAGAACCTGCGCCTGCACGACCTGGCCCTTGGTGTACTCGGTGATGGCCTGCTCGCCCGGCTTGTTCCAGTCGAGATCCGACAGATGGACCATGCCGTCGACGCCGCCGTCGAGACCGATGAACAGACCGAACTCGGTGATGTTCTTGATCTCGCCTTCGATGTTCGAACCGATCGGGTGCTTCTCGGCGAAGGCATCCCACGGGTTGGACATGCACTGCTTCAGGCCCAGGCTGATGCGGCGCTTGGCCGGATCGACCTCGAGCACCATCACTTCGACTTCCTGCGAGGTCGAAACGATCTTGCCCGGATGGACATTCTTCTTGGTCCAGCTCATCTCGGAGACGTGGACGAGGCCTTCCACACCCGGCTCCAGCTCCACGAAGGCGCCGTAGTCGGTGATGTTGGTGACGCGACCCATGAAGCGGGCGGTGACCGGGTACTTGGACTTCACGCCCTCCCACGGATCGGCTTCCAGCTGCTTCATGCCGAGGCTGATGCGCTGGGTTTCCGGGTTCACGCGAATGACCTGGACCTTCACGGTCTGGCCGATCGACAGAACTTCCGACGGGTGGTTCACGCGACGCCAGGCGATGTCGGTGACATGCAGCAGGCCGTCGACGCCGCCGAGATCAACGAACGCACCGTAATCGGTGATGTTCTTGACCACGCCGTCGAGGATCTGGCCTTCCTTGAGGTTGGACACCAGTTCGCTGCGGGCTTCGGCGCGGCTCTCTTCGAGCACGGCACGACGCGAGACAACGATGTTGCCGCGGCGACGATCCATCTTGAGGATCTGGAACGGGGTCGGCTGGCCCATGAGCGGACCGATGTCGCGCACCGGGCGCACATCGACCTGGCTGCCCGGCAGGAAGGCGACGGCACCCGACAGGTCGACGGTGAAACCGCCCTTGACCTTGCCGAAGATGACGCCTTCGACGCGCTGGTTGGCGTTGAAGCTCTGCTCCAGCTTTTCCCAGGCTTCTTCACGGCGGGCCTTGTCGCGGCTGATGACCGCTTCGCCCATGGCATTTTCGATACGGTCGAGGAAGACCTCGACGACATCGCCGATCTTCACTTCGGCGGCGCGGCCCGGGCCGGCAAATTCCTTGACCGGAACGCGGCCTTCGCACTTCAGACCGACATCGATCAGCGCAAAGTCGTTTTCAATGGCGACGATGATGCCCTTGACCACCGAGCCTTCCATGGCGGAAGACGAGGTGAAGGACTCTTCGAGCAGATCGGCAAAATTCTCGTTGTCCGCGGAATACGTTTCCGCAGCCTTAACGGCAGGACGCTTGGCCATTATGTCTCCTAGGGACCCCGGGGGTTGGTGGCCTGCCGGATACTCAGAAGCATCCGTGGGGTGATCAGGCATCCGGCGCGACGCGGGCAACCGGAGGGTTGGTTGGGGAACCTGAAGACGGGCGTCAGCGCTTCAGGGCTGCTGCGACGAGATCGGAAGCCGCAGTAACGGCCGCTTCTATAGCCAAATCCGAGGTATCCAGCAAGTGGGCATCGTCGGCCGCCTTGAGCGGCGCGGCGCTTCTGGCGCGGTCCTGCTCGTCGCGGCGGCGCAGGTCGGCCAGCACCCGCTCAAATGTGGCGGTCTCGCCCTTGTCGACCAGCTCGCGATGGCGGCGTTCCGCCCGCACCTCGTCGCGCGCCGTCACGAACAGCTTCACCGGCGCATCGGGGCAGACCACGGTGCCGATGTCGCGGCCGTCCAGAACAGCGCCAGCCTTGCCGCCGGGCGGATGGGCGGCAAAGCGGCGCTGGTAGTCCAAAAGCGCTGCCCGCACGCCGGGGATGGCGGCCACTTTCGAGGCGGCCAGGCCGACCGCCTCGGAGCGCAGATCGGCAGCGGCGAGATCGGATTCATCCAGCGATTCCGCCGCCTTGGCGGCAGCCGCCGGATCGGCCGGGTCGCCCTTCAGCCGCAGCACCTTTGACCCGACGGCGCGATAGAGCGAGCCGGTATCGAGATAGGCAAAGCCGTAAAGGTCGGCCAGGCGACGGGCCAGCGTGCCCTTGCCGGCAGCCACGGGGCCATCGACGGCAATGACGACAGAAGGAGTCTGGGGGGCGGTCTGGGATGCGGTCATCGGGGCTTTGGTAGACGCCCTGCCCGGCTGCTGCAAGCTTCGCCCCAGCTCCCGGCAGCTTCGTTTCGGTTCATTCCGGTTCCCGCTGGTTCGTTTCGGTTCCCGCCGGTTCGTTTCGGTTCATTTCGGGTCGTTCAGGTTCGTTGCAGCCGCAACAATTCCATCCGTGCAAGGATTAAATACGGATGGAATTATAAGAACAATATAGGAACTAAAAACTGCACTTCAAGACCCGCCGCTCAGCCCTCGGCCGGCACCGCGCCCGGACGCTCGCCGGCCAGGATATCGGCGAAGCGGTGATTGACGTCGCGGTGGTTGCCTTCATCCGCCCGGGTGGCCAGCACCACATCGCGCAGGGTCGCATCCGCCGGCAGCTTCCAGTAGTCGATGGCGACCTGGGGCGCAGGAATATTGGGATGCCGGCCGGCATCAATCTCGGCCAGGTAATGCGTGTAGCTGACCACCGCCTCTTCTTCCAGATAGCCGACGATGCGATGGGCGGTCTTCGGCGCCAGCAGGTAGAGCAGGAAAAAGGTGTTGAAGAAGGCACCCTGCACCAACAGCACCAGCAGGCGTTCGAAGGCATTGGGTTTGGCGATGGTGACGAAGACCATCAGATGCATGCGCTCGTTCTCGGCCTCGTCCAGCAGGGTATGGATCCAGCCGTGGTCATCCTTCATGCGGCGCAGGGATTTCAGATGCACTAGCATGCCGCCGACCATGCCGGGCACGGCGGCGACGGTTTCCAGCACCACGGCGCGGTGGCCGTAGCGTTTGGCGAAAAACGCATCGGCAAAGAACCGCATGGTCTTCACCACGATCAGCGCGATGCGGTCGGACAGATCGGCGGGCACGTGATGGCGCGGCGTGTCGCTGTCCGGATGGCGGGCAGACTCAGCTGACATTGGGTGGGGCTCCCTCTTCGGCACAGGCCCAGCCTATCGCATTTTTGCGCCGCAAAAACCGGATATTTCGCAAATATTACCTGCGGCATCATGGGAAATTGTCGCGGGGCAATTATTTTCCAGAGACCCTGTCGGCTTGCGGCATACTCCCGCGTCCTTGGTCTGAAATCAGGAAATGCACCGATGCTCTACGCCATCCTTTGCTACAACGACGAAGCCGCGGTCGAAGCCTGGCCGAAGGAAAAAGACGACGCCGTGATCGCCAGGCGGCGGGCGGTGACCGACCCCATGGCCGAACAGGGCAAGATGGGCGCCATCGTGCGGCTGCTGCCGACCACCGCAGCCACGACCGTGCGTTATGGCGCAGAGCCGGTGGTGCTCGACGGCCCGTTTGCCGAAACCAAGGAACAATTGCTCGGCTTCTACGTCATCGACGTGGCCTCGCTGGACGAGGCCATCGAGACGGCGCGCCAGATGGCCGGCAAGGACGGCGATGGCGGCAGCGGCGCCTTCGAGATTCGCCCCCTGCGCGTCTTCATTCCCGATCCCGTCAAACGCGACATGCTGGTGTCATGACCACCCTCGGCTGGATCGACAACGCGCTGAAATCCGCCCGCCCGCAGGCGATGGCGGCGCTGCTGCGCTATTTCCGCGATCTCGACCGTGCCGAGGAAGCCTTCCAGGAAGCCTGCCTGCGGGCCCTGAAACACTGGCCCGACAAGGGCCCGCCGCGCGACCCGACCGCCTGGCTGGTCTTCGTCGGCCGCAATTCCGGCGTCGATGAGGCCCGCCGGCGCCAGAAACATGTCGCCCTGCCCGAAGACGACAGCCTGACCGACGGCAGCGATGTCGAAGGAGAGCAGGCTGAAAAACTCGATAACAGCCAGTATCGCGACGACATCCTGCGGCTGCTGTTCATCTGCTGCCACCCCGATCTTCCCGCCACCCAGCAGATCGCCCTGGCGTTGCGCATCGTGTCGGGCCTGACGGTTTCCGAGATCGCGCGCGCCTTCCTGGTCAGCGAGAGCGCCATGGAACAGCGCATCACCCGCGCCAAGCGCCGCATCGGCGATGCGGCGGTGGAATTCGCCACGCCGGGCGCCGTGGAGCGCAGCGAACGGCTGGGCGTGGTGGCCGCCATGATCTACCTGCTGTTCAACGAAGGCTATTCGGCCAGCGGCGGCGATGCCCATATCCGCACGCCGCTCTGCCTGGAAGCCATCCGCCTCGCCCGCCTGCTGCTGCGGCTGTTCAGCGCCGAACCGGAGATCATGGGCCTGCTGGCGCTGATGCTGCTGCAGCATGCGCGCGCCGCAGCCCGGCTGGATGCCGATGGCCAGATCGTGCTGATGGACGACCAGGATCGCAGCCGCTGGGACGCCGAACTGATCCAGGAGGGCCTGGCGCTGCTGGACAAGGCCGTGCGCCATGCGCGCGCCAATCCGAATACGGCTGGGCCGTATCAGGTGCAGGCGGCGATTGCCGCCCTGCATGCGCGCGCCGCCAGGCCCGCCGATACCGACTGGACGCAGATCGAGCGGCTCTACGCGACGCTGGAGCAGATGCAGCCCTCGCCGGTGGTGACGCTGAACCGCGCCGTGGCAGTATCCAAGGCGCATGGCGCCGCGGCCGCCCTCGCCCTGATCGCGCCATTGGCCGCACCGCTGGATGGCTATTTCCATTTCCATGGTGTCAGCGGCAACCTGCTGCTGCAGCTCGACCGTCCAGACGAGGCCCGTATTGCCTTTGACCGCGCCATCGCGCTGGCCCGCACGCCGGCCGAGGCCGCCCATATCCGCCTGCATCTCGACCGCCTGATGCAGGATGGCAAAAAGGCCGGCTGAACTGTTCTGAAAAATTTCGGGCCCAGTGTCGGATCGGGCCTTCCACCACCGTCCTTGCAGTATCGACACTGAAAACTGAAGGGCTAAAGAGCGATGAATGCCATGACCAACAAGACCGAGACCAACCGCGAACTGTCCCTGACCCGCGAGATCGATGCGCCGCCGGCGCTGGTCTACAAGGCCTGGACCGAGCATCTGACCGAGTGGTTCGCACCCAAGCCGCTGACCACCACCCCCATCGAGATCGATTTCCGCGCCGGCGGCCGCTTCCAGGCCGTGATGAAGGATCCGGGTGGCGCCGAATATCCGCTGGATGGCGTGTTCCTCGAGGTGGTGCCGAACGAGCGCCTGGTCTCGACCGATGCCTTCCTGCCGGGCTGGCAGCCGAGCGGCAAGCCCTTCATGGTGGCGGTCACCACCTTCGAGGATCTGGGCAACGGCAAGACGCTCTACACCGCGCGTGCGCGCCACTGGACCGACGAGGACCTGAAAGCTCATGAAGAGATGGGCTTCCATGCCGGCTGGGGCCAGGTCGCCGACCAGCTGATCGAGGTGGTGAAGAAACTGAAGAACGCCTGAAAGCGAAACGCGAACCTGGAGGCCGCCCGGAAAAAACCGGGTCGCCTAGTTCCATTTCTGCAGGATGGCATTCAATTCGCCATTCACCTGCAGGGCGGCGAGCGCCAGTTCCAGCCGTGCGGCAATCTCTGGCCGGCTGCGCGGCACTGCGATATAGCGTTCGATCTCGTTGAAGGCGCGCGGCAGGAAGGTGATCTGCTCCTGCAGCTGCTCTTTCCGGATAACGTGAAGCAGGGTTCTTTCGTCGCCGATGGCGAGTGTCACGCGGCCGGCGGCCAGCATGCGCAGGAGCTGCCGGTTGTCGCCCGCTGTCGTGTCCTTGCGCAACGACGGGTCGGTGTCGAAGGGCAAGCCGTAATTGAAGCCATTGACCAAGCCGATGATATAGCGCTGCAGGTCGTCGTAGCGCTCGAAGCTGGCGGATGTATTGCGCTGCACGGCAAAGACCGTGCGACCGGTGCGATACGGCCCGACCATGTGATATTTCTGGAACCGCTCGGGCAGGCCGACGAACTGAAACGCGGCATCGACCTGGCCGCGTTCCAGTTTTTCGCGCACGCGATTCCACGCTATCGCCTCGAACCGCGGTTCAGCGCCGGCCTGTCGCACCAGGGCCGTGACCAGGTCGATATCGACGCCGACCAGCGTCTTGCCCTCGAAGAAATTGTAGGGCGCAAAATTGTCGTCGCAGGCTATCGTCCATGTTTCAGCGCGCGACGATGGGATTGGCAGCGCCAGCAGCGCAGCCATCACTGCAATCCAGAGGAAATGCATGGAAGCCTTTCTGACAGCTGGGCCGCAAAGGCCGCGCCGGCAAGTGCAGGTCTAGCACCAACCGGAACAAGCGCCGCCTAAATAAGCGGTAATACGCGCTCCACCAAACTGCTCCGCAGACGGCGAACTCCGCTCAAGGGCTGCAGGCGGCGGCCTGCCGGCCTTTTGTATTACTCCCAGCGCCGCAGAATCTCCGCCAGCCGGCCATTGCCGCGCAGCGTTTTCAAAGCCGCCTCCAGCCGCGCGGCGATGGCCGGCTTGCTGCGCGGCACCGCGATATAGCGCGGCACTTCATCATAGGCTTTCGGCAGGAAGCGCAGCTGGCTGTTGAGCGCGTCGAGCCGGGCGAAATAGCTGAGCGCGGCGCTGTCGCCGATGATCACATCGACACGGCCGGCCGCCAGCATGCGCACCAGCTGGCGGTTGTCGCCGGCGCCGGCATCCTTGGTCAGGTCGGCGGCATTGTCGAACGCCGTGCCATAGGTGTAGTCGCGGATCACGCCGATGCGCAGGCCGCGCAGGTCTTCCAGGCGGGCATAAGGCGTGTCGGCGAAGGGCCGGGTGGCAAAGACGGTGCGGCCGATGCGATGCGGCCCGATCATGAAGTATTTCTCGAAGCGGTCGGGCCGGCCGACGAACTGGAAGGCGGCATCGATCTCGCCGCGCTCCAGCAGCTGCTGCACGCGGCTCCAGGGATGCGGTTCGAACTGCACCTCGTCGCCGGCCTGACGTGCAATCGCCGTGACGATCTCGGCATCCAGACCGACCACCCGGTCCTGCTCGATGAAATTGTAGGGCGGGAAATTCTCGTCGCAGGCGATGCGCAGAATATCGGCCGATGCCGGCCGGCCGAGCAGGATTGCGGCCAGTGCCATCGCAACCGTGGCGCAGATCAGACTGCGTCGCCTCATGGTCCCCCTTGAATCGCGTAACATGCGACAGCTCACTCCAACCTGCCGCAGCGCAACATGCAAGCAAAACCTGCGGGCCATTTGACGCTGCCCAAATTCTGCTCAAGGGGCCAATTATTCTCAACACGACCGGGTGGCTTTCTCATTTGCACCGACGGCCGCGCTCGGCTACGCCATGCTCATGGAATGGGCATGGATACCGATCACCATCTGGGCCGCGGCCTGCCAAACCGTGCGCACCGGCCTGCAGAAGCAGCTGAAAGGCCGGCTGAGCACCAACGGCGCCAGCTTCGTGCGCTTTGCCTATGGCCTGCCACTCGCCATCGTCTACCTGCTGGCCTGCCTGACATTCACCGGCAACGCCCTGCCCACCGCCCATCCTGAATTCTATTTCTGGACCGCCGTCGGCGGCGTGGCGCAGATCCTTGCCACCAACCTGCTGATCCTCGCGCTTTCCATGCGCAACTTCGTGGTGGCGACGGCCTATTCCAAGACGGAAGCCCTGCAGGCCGCCGCTTTCGGCATGCTGATCCTGGCCGAGCCGGTCTCGGGCGCCGGCGTCGCCGCCATCGTGATCGGCACCATCGGCGTGCTGCTGATCTCGCTGAAGGGCAGCGACAATGCGCTGAAGGCCTTCCTGTTCGGCTGGATGGAGAAATCGGCGCTGATCGGCATCGGCTCGGGCGCACTATTTGCGGTCTCGGCCATCGGCTTCCGCGCCGCCTCGCTGTCGCTGGATACGGATTTCATGCCCCTGGCCGCCGCTACCACGCTGGTGCATGCCATTGTTCTTCAGATCGCGCTGATGCTGGCCTACTTACTCTGGCGCGAACCGGGCGAGCTGCGCCGCGTAGTTGCCGCCTGGCGGCCCGGCCTGATCGTCGGCATGGCATCCGCTGCCGGTTCGGCCGGCTGGTTCACTGCCATGGCGCTGCAGGTGGCGGCCTATGTGCGCATGCTGGGCATGAGCGAGATGATCTTCACCTTCCTCATGTCCTATCTGGTGTTCCGCGAGAAGCCGGCGCGCAGCGAGATCATCGGTGTCGCCGTGCTGATGGCCGGCATCCTGCTCGGCCTGGCGGTGCGGAAATAACCACCCGCCGCCGTCATTCCGGACAGGGTTCCGGGATTCCATGCAGGGGTCTGCACAGAACCTCCGCCGGACCGGGTTAAAAGCCCGGCGGAAATGACGACGACCGCGGTCGAATAATGGCGGTGGGTAAACGTCAGGCCTTCTCGAGCGCGATCTGCGCCGCCGCCATGCCCTGCTCCATCATGCCGCCGACCATGGCGGCCATCGCATCGGGCAGCAGATCGGCGATCCAGACCAGACGACAGCCGCTGCCTTCGGGAATGACCTGGAACGAGGCGCTGTGATGGCTGAGCCGTTCGTTCGGCTCGACCGAATAGGCCAGCCGCATCAACCTTTCGTCCATGCCCAGGATGCGTTCGCGCGCCATCATCCCGTTGCCGAAGGTGACCATGCGCGACACGCCGCCGTATTCCAGTTCCGTGTGGGTGACGAAGCCGGGACAGAAGCGCGTATGGAGCGCGCCGGTATCGCGCACGACATCCCAGACGCGCGCAGGCGAATTCCCCAGCAGGATTTCCTTGCGGATGGTGGCCATGGCGTATCTCCCTCAGTCCATGCAGACCGCTTCGACATTATTGCCGTCGGGATCGAGCAGGAAGCCCGCGTAATATGTCGGGCTGTAATCCGCGCGCAGGCCGGGCTTGCCGTTGTCGGTGGCGCCGGCCTTCATGCCGGCGGCATGGAAGGCCGCCACCGCCTTGCGGTCCGGTGCCCGGAAGGCGACATGTGTGCCACCTTTCGCACTCTTCGATTCATAAAGCCACAGCGCCGGGGCGCCGGGCGGGCCGAAGCCGGTGCCGCTGTCGTCGGGCACGAAACCGAGTGGCTTCAGCAGGGCAGTATAGAAGGCACGGCTGGCGGCCAGGTCTTTCACCTTGAGGCCGATATGGTCGTACATGGGTCTTCTCCGGTTATGGAGATACCCATTTAGGCCGGGGCGGCCGACCGTTCTTGGAGAATCTTGCTGTTCTTGCCGCGGGCAGCCTGGCGGAAGCCGCGCGGCGAGGCGCCGGCAGCCCGGCGGAAACTGCGCATGAAATTCGACAGATCGGCAAAGCCGACGTCATAGGCGATCTCGGTCACCGGCGCGTCGCTGTCGGCCAGCAGGCGGGCGGCGCGGCGGAGCCGGCTGCGCACCAGATACTGGTGCGGGGTGACGCCGAGCACGCGGGTGAAGACGCGCAGGAAATGAAACGGGCTCAGCCCCGCCTCCGACGCGGCAGCCGCGAGATCGATCTCCCGGTCGGCATGGGCATCGATCCACAGCGCGGTTTCGACGGCGCGGCGGCGGTCGCGCGCGGTGCCGTCGGGGGCTGCGAGCGTGCGGTCACTGACCGTGTCGACGAAGCGCGCGGCCAGCGCATGGCCGATCTCGTCGAGTCCGACATCGCTGCGGCCAGTGGCCGCCGCCTGTGCCAGTTCGCCCAGCACCATCATCCCGGCCAGCGGCGGCAGCGCGCCCTGGCGCCAGAGTTCGGTTTTGTCGCTCAGCCGGTCGGTCAGCGTGGCCGAGAGCTGAAAGGCGAGGCATTCGTCGCCGCAGCCGTGATGCTCATGGGTGCAGACGAAGTCGTCGCCGGCATGGCCGACCAGCACGGCGCCGGCCACCAGTTCATGGCTGTGGCCGCGATAGCGGTAGCCGAAGCTGCCGCGCCGCACATAGGACACGGACGTGCCGAGATGCTGTTCGGCAAAGGGCTTCGCCGACGGCCCCGCCTCGCAGCGGTAATCGACCACCGTTATGTGTTCCGTCTGCAGAAGGGTGCGAACCTGCATGGCGCCAGTCTACGAAAAAACACGGGCGGCCAAAAGACCGCCCGTGGCCACAAAGTCCGGAAACCGCGCCGTTAAATCTGTGCGACGCCGCCATCGACCGCGAGTTCGACGCCGGTGATGTAGCTGGCGTCATCCGAGGCCAGGAAGACCACCGCCTTCGCCACTTCATCCGGCGTGCCGACGCGGCCGAGCGGGATTTCATTGGCCACGGCGTCATGCATTTCCGTGGTGATGCCAAGCCGGGTATGGCCGGGCGTCGGGATATAGCCGGGGCTGACGGCATTCACGCGGATGCCGCGGCCTTTCAGGTCGACCGACCAGGTGCGGGCAAAGGAGCGCACGGCGGCCTTGGTGGCGGCATAGACGCTGAAGGCCGGCTGGCCGATCGAGCCGGAGATCGAGGCATTCAGCACGATGGCGCTGCCTGCATGCATCAGCGGCAGGGCCTTCTGCACCGTGAAGATCGTGCCCTTCACATTGATGCCGAAAGTGGTCTCGTAATGCTCTTCGGTGAAGGAGCCAAGCTGGGCGAATTCGCCCCAGCCGGCATTGGCGAACAGCACGTCGATCTGGCTGTGCTTCTGCTGGACCGCGTCGTAGAGCCGGTCCAGGTCGGCGAGTTTCGAAATATCGCCTTGAACAGCGGTGACGTTGCCGCCGATCTGCTTCACCGCGGCATCCAGTTCATCCTGGCGGCGGCCGGTGATGAAGACATGGGCGCCCTCGGCGACGAACCGCTTGGCGGTGGCGAGGCCGATGCCGCTGTTGCCGCCGGTGACCACCACAACCTTACCTTCGAGCTTCCTGGACATTGTCATTCTCCGTCTGTGGGGGCGGACCGTTCCGCCGTCCCGATAAGACTTATGAGAAGAACGCTGATGCCTGTAGCCGGCGAATCCGTTACTCTACGTTCCATATTTAGAACGATGAGCCAGCCATGCAGGACCTGAACGACCTGTTTTTCTATGCGGAAGTGGTGGCAAACGGCGGTTTCGCCCCGGCGGGCCGGGCCCTGCGGCAGCCCAAGTCAAAGCTGAGCCGACGGGTGGCCCAGCTGGAGGCCCGCCTGGGCGTGCGGCTGATCGAGCGTTCCAGCCGGCGTTTCCGCGTCACCGAGATCGGCCAGGCCTTCTACGAACGCTGCCGCGCCATCCTCAATGGCGTCGAGGAGGCGGAAGCCGTGATCGCCGAAACCAAGGCCGAGCCCCATGGCACCGTGCGGTTCAGCTGCCCGACCGGCCTGATGGAAGTGATCGCCGGCATCCTGCCCGGCTTCATGGCACGCTATCCGAAGGTGACCGTCCTGGTGCTGGCGACCAACCGCCGCGTCGACCTGATCAACGAACGCATCGATGTGGCGCTGCGCGTGCGCGAAAATCTCGACAGCGACGCGGCGCTGACCATGCGCACGCTCACCAAAAGCCGCCGCGTGCTGGTGGCCGGCCCGGCGCTGGCGCACCGGCTGGCCGAACTGAAAGACGTGAGCGACCTGGCCGGCGTGCCGACGCTGAGCATGAATGACGAAGGCGGCGAGGTGGTGTGGAACCTGGTCGGGCCCGGGGCCGAGACGCGCCAGATTCGCCACCAGCCGCTGCTCGGCTGCAACGATTTCACAGCCCTGCGCGAGACCGCGGCGGCAAATGTCGGCGTCACGCTGCTACCCGATCATGCCTGCTGGTCGCTGCTGCAGAGCGGCCGGCTGGTGCGGCTGTTTCCCGGCTGGCATGCGCGCGAGGGCACCATCCACCTGATCTTCACCACGCGGCGCGGCCTGCCGCCCGCGGTGCGCGCGCTGATCGACCATATGGCCGAGCATTTCAAAAAGCCGGACCTGTTTCCGGCGGTGGACTAGTTCGACTCGTCACCCCGGGCTTGACCCGGGGACCCATTTTTGCGGTCGATATAAAAATGGGATTCCCGCTTTCGCGGGAATGACGAAATAAGGGTATAAAAGAAAACGGGCGGCAGATCGCTCTGCCGCCCGTCTATATAGAGCGCTGGCGCTTTACGCGACCGCCAGCTTGATGACGAAGAGCACGGCCAGCACGGCCATGATCGGATGTACGTCCTTGAAGCGGCCCGCCAGCAGCTTGCAGACCACATAGGCGATGAAGCCCAGCGCGATGCCGGTGGCGATCGAGAAGGTCAGCGGCATGGCGATCATGGTGACAACGGCCGGCGCGTATTCGGTGACGTCCTCCCAGTCGACCCGGGTCATGGCGCTGGCCATCACGCAGGCGACGAACATCAGCGCCGGCGCCGTGGCAAACGGCGGGATACTGGTGGCCAGCGGCGAGAAGAAGATCGCCAGCAGGAACAGTACGGCGACAACCACGGCGGTGAGGCCGGTGCGACCGCCGGCGCGGATGCCGGACGCCGACTCGATATAGCTGGTGACCGTGGAGGTGCCAAGCGCGGCACCCACCATGGTGGCGAGCGAGTCAGTGATGAAGGCCGGGCCGATACGCTTCAGCTTGCCGTCCTTGTCCATCATGCCCGCCGCCGGCGCCACCGAAATCAGCGTGCCGGTATTGTCGAACAGGTCGACCATGAAGAAGGCGAAGACTATGGAGATCAGGCCCACCGACAGCGCGCCCATGATGTCCATCTGCAGGAAGGTCGGAGCCAGGCTCGGCGGCTTGGACACCACGCCGTTGAACGGCGCGAGGCCCGAAACGATGCCAATCACAGTGATCGCCAGGATGGCGATCATGATGGCGCCCGGCACCTTGCGGTAATCCAGCGCGACAATCAGCACGAAACCGAGGCAGGCGAGCAGCACGCCCGGCGTGCCCATCTTGCCCAGCGTCACCAGCGTGACGGCGTGATCGACCACGATGCCGGCACCCTTCAGCGCAATGATGGCGAGGAACAGGCCGATGCCGGCGCCGATGGCCATCTTCTGCGACATCGGAATCGCATTCACGATCTTTTCGCGAATGGGCAGCACCGAGATGATCAGGAAGATGACGCCGGAGAGGAAGACCGCGCCAAGGCCGACCTGCCAGGTATGGCCCATGCCGAGCACGACGCCATAGGAGAAGTAGGCATTGAGGCCCATGCCCGGCGCCAGTGCGACCGGATACTTGGCCCAGAGGCCCATCATGGCGCTGGCAAAGGCGGCACCCAGGCAGGTGGCGGCGAAGGCCGCGTCGCGATCTACGCCCGCATCCGCCATGATCATCGGGTTGACGAAAATGATGTAGGCCATGGTGAGGAAGGTGGTGAGGCCGGCGAGCAGCTCGACTTTCACCGAAGTGCCGTTCTCTGCCAGCTTGAAATAGCGCTCCAGCATGGAATCCCCCTGGTTTGCCCCGGCCGCCGCACACCCCCCGGTATACCCAGCCGCCGAGTCGCTTTCGACTTTAGTATGACCAAGCCCCCCTAAAGATGCACGCGATTTCAAGGTGCTAGGCTAAGCAACCGGGGCGTGGCGGTGCAGGAGCGATCTTGTGCGCCGCAAGCGTCGCCGCGGCCACCGCAAAAGATTTCCAAAGAATCCGCTACCCGCCCGCGCGGCCCTGTGGAATCCTGTGGGCAGGGTTAAACGCTGTTCCGTCTTTCCAGGCCGGCAGCTCAGAACCGGTCTCTCATTGCCACCAGGCTTGCAGCGTTTCACGCCGCAACAGAGGAGACCGCCCATGCCCACTCGCTCTCAATCCCCGAAGGCCAGCACGCCCAGGGTCTGCGCCATTGTCGGGCCCTATACGTCCGGCAAGACCACCCTGATGGAATCCCTGCTGTTCATCGCCGGCGCGATCCCGCGCAAGGGCAGCGTCGCCTATGGCAGCAGCGTGGGCGATGCCGCACCCGAAGCGCGCAGCCGGCAGATGACCATCGAGCCGAACCTGGCGCGCTGCAGCTTCCTGGACGATCCCTGGGTTTTCCTCGACTGCCCCGGTTCGGTGGAACTGGCGCAGGAGGCGATGAGCGCCCTGATGGTGGCCGATATCGCCGTGGTGGTGGTGGAGCCCGAACCGGCGCGCGCCGTGACGCTGGCACCTTTGCTGAAATTCCTCGACGAGCGCCGCATTCCGCATGTGCTGTTCGTCAACAAGCTGGACAAGACCAACATGCGCATGGCCGATCTGCTGGCCGCGCTGCAGCAGGTCTCGGCCCGACCGCTGGTGCTGCGCGAAGTGCCGATCCGCGAGAACGATACGATCACCGGCTATGTCGACCTGGTATCGGAGCGCGCCTATCACTACCGCGAGAACCAGTCGTCCGACCTGATCGAGATGCCCGACAGCGTGCGCCCGCGCGAAAGCGAGGCGCGCCAGATGCTGCTGGAAACCATCGCCGATTTCGACGACAGGCTGCTGGAGCAGTTGCTGGAAGACCGCGTGCCGGCCTCGCAGGAGATCTATGCGCAGCTGGCCAAGGACATGGCCGCCGACCTGATCGTGCCGGTGTTCTTCGGTTCGGCCGAGCGCGGCAATGGCGTGCTGCGGCTGTGGAAGGCGCTGCGCCATGAAACGCCGCTGCATGTGGAAACCGCAGCCCGGCTGGGACAGAGCGCGGCGGGCGACGGCTTCAGCGCCACCGTGTTCAAGACGCTGCATCAGCCGCATACCGGCAAGCTGAGCCTGGCCCGCATATGGTCCGGCCAGGTGGCCGAGAATGCGCAACTGGGCGGCAAGCGGCTGGGCGGCCTCTACCGCATGATGGGCAACCATGTCGACAAGGCGGCCAGCGCCGGCCCCGGCGATGTGGTGGGACTGGCGCGACTGGACGACATCGCCACCGGCCAGCATCTGGATGCCGAGGGCCATGGCCATGCCGATGCCAGCTGGCCGCAGGCGGCCCCGCCGGTGCATGTGCTGGCGCTGCATACCACCGACCGCAAGGACGACGTCAAGCTGAGCGCCGGCCTGGCCAAGCTGCATGATGAGGATCCGACCCTGACCATCGAACAGAGCGCCGGCCAGGTGCTGCTGAAAGGCCAGGGCGAGATTCACCTCAAGCTCGGCATCGACAAGCTGCAGCAACGCTTCAATGTCAGCGTGCGCACCAGCGTGCCGATGACCGCCTACAAGGAGACGATCCGCCACGGCACCTATGAACATGCGCGGTTCAAACGGCAGTCCGGCGGCCATGGCCAGTTTGCCGATATCAAGATCGAAATCGCACCGCAGCCGCGCGGCGCCGGTTACAGCTTCGTCAACCGCGTGGTCGGCGGCGCGATTCCGAAGAACTACATCCCCGCCGTGGACGACGGCATCCAGGAAACCCTGCAGCGCGGCCCGCTCGGCTTCCCGGTGGTCGATGTCAAAGTGACGCTGACTGACGGGCAGCATCATGCCGTCGATTCATCGGACCAGGCCTTCCGCACCTGCGGCGGCATCGCCATGAGCGAAGGCCTGAGCAAATGCGCGCCGATGCTGCTGGAGCCGATCCAGGCCGTTACCTTCACGGTGCCGACCGAATACACCGCCAAGGTGCATGCCATCGTTTCGTCGCGGCGCGGCCATATCCTGGGAATCAGCGCCTGCGAGGGCTGGCCAGGCTGGGACCGCATCGACTGCCATCTGCCGGAAGCCGAGATGCAGGACCTGGCCATCGAACTGCGGTCGGCGACCCTGGGCGTCGGCACCTTCTCGGCGCAGTTCGATCATCTGCAGGAACTGGCCGGCAAGCTGGCCGACCGTGTGGTGGAAGACCGGCGCCGCATGCTGGCGGCGGCCTGATCAGGCGTCGTCGGCGATGACCGCGGTGATGCCGGGCACAAAGCTTTCGGCATAGGTATAGGTCGGCGCGTCGCCCAGGCCGTTATCGGTCTCGAAGACCTGGGCGGCGACGAACATGTCGACAGTGACGCCATCGGCGGCCAGCGGACAGGTGAGCCGGCGGGTCAGGCCGACGCGGCCGGCCGGCGCGCGATAGTGCGTTTCGGAATAGACCGGCAAATGCGTCGCCACCGCCTGCCGATACAGGTCGTTGACGTAATCGACGTAGTTGGCATTGGGATTCAGTTCGTCGATGTAATGGCCGCTGAGATCGAGGCCCGCATGTTCGGCCAGCTTGGTGCCGACCAGGCGGAAGCGGAACCGCGTGGCGTTATGCGTGGCGTCGACCAGCGCCATGTAAGGCAGCAATTCCGGTCCCAGGTCGAGCGGGTCGATATTGACGCGACCGGGCATCAGTCCCGGCGCCGGACGCTGGGCACGCCAGTGGTTCAGCAGACGCGCGAGGCGGCGATCGATCAGCCAGGGCCGGTCGGCCGCCACCTCGGTCATCGGATCAGCCCGGCCCAATCTTCACGCGGGCACCGTGGCTTTGAAGGACGGCCGCGCAAACATGCGGTCGGCAAAGGCCGCCGTGTTGGGATAGGTCTTGCGCCAGCCCATGTCAGTGTAGCGGAAGTCCATATAGCCCAGCGCGCAGGCCAGGCTGACAGTGCCGATATCGACGCGGTCGCCCAGACCGGGCGCCAGCGCCTCGATCTCGGTCAGGGCGCCAACCACCTTTTTCATCTGGCCTTCGGACCAGGCGCTCCAGCGCTTGTCTTCGGGACGCAGGAAGCCTTCGTAGCGCAACAGCAGGGCGGCATCGAGCAGGCCGTCGCCCAGCGCCTGCTCACGCAGCGCCACCCAGCGCGCCTTGCCGGCGGCGGGGAAGAACTTCGGCTTGTCATGCAGGCCGTCGAGATATTCGCAGATCACCCGGCTGTCGAAGAGATGCAGGCCGTCATCGGTGACCAGCGTGGGCACCTTGGCGATCGGATTGGCCTTGGCCACGTCGGGATTCTGGTCGATCGGGGTGGTCGGGCTGGTCAGGCGTTCGATCTTCGCGTCCAGGCCGGTTTCCAGCGCAAGCACGGTGACTTTGCGCACGTAAGGCGAGGTTGGCGAAAAATAGAGCTTCATCGGTTATTCCCTCCGGTTACTGAGGAGCGAAGCCTAACCGCGGCCGGTCTGCAGCGCCATGCGGACAATAATGACAAATACCGATGCCGGCAGATGTGACCGATGCCGGTAAAAAAAGCGCCGGCTTGCGGAGACCGCAGCCGGCGTTAAGTGTCCGTCTCGCCACCCGGCTCGATCAGAGATCGGAAACCGGGGTACTCTCGCAGCCCGATGCGCCTCGGCACCGGATGCTGATCCCTGTAAAGCAGATTTCGTGCCAGCGGCTTTCGCCCGCTTTGGGGCGTTTCAGACCGGTATCAGCCGGAGAATTGCCCAACAGGCGGGCGGCGCGTTGCGCCACTGCCCAGCCGCGAGGCAGCCGGCGTGTCGGCCGTGTCCGGAGAATCAGGCGCGGTCAGGCGGCAACGGCGCGACGATAGACCCGCCAGTCGCCATAGGAGGAGATGTCTTCGGCATCGCCGACCGCGACAGCCTCGCAGAGGAAACCCTTTACGCTGCTGCCATCCTCCAGCGTCACCGTGCCAATGCCGAGCGGGCCGGGAATCGCCGCCGTGAAGGCGCCGAAAGCGGCCAGCGGCAGCGACCACAGCTCGCCGCAGATGGAAACGCCTGCACTGCTGCCGATGCGCACCAGGCCCGGCCGCGCCGTGCCCTTTTCCTTCAGGCGATAGAGACGGTAATCCGCCGCGGTGCGGCATTCGCCGACCAGATGGCCGCCCAGGCCCAGCAGCTGCGGATTGAGCGGCTCGCCGGTCATATGCGCCCCGAAGACGGCGACGGTGACGGCGGGATAGCTCGGCATCGGAGCCGCCACCGCCGCCGACTGCGGCACGCCGGTGGCGCCGAGCGCCACGCCGCTGAGCTGGTGGAAGGCATGGCCGAGCGCGGCCAGCTGCGCCTCCTGGAAACGCGGCGCGATCAGGGTGATGCCGGCCGGCAGGCCGTTGGGCTGGAAGCCGTTGGGCACCGCCAATGCTGCAAGATCGAAGTAGTTCACGAAGTTGGTGTAGACGCCGAGATTGCTGTTCAGCGTCACCGGATCGGCTTCGAGTTCGGCGACCGTGTAGATGGTGCCGCTGGTCGGCACCACCATGCAGTCGATGCCGGTCCAGACCGGCGCCGTCTGCTGCTTCAGTTCGGCCAGGCGATAGAACAGGCGGTGCACCTCGGTGCCGGTGGCCTGCAGGCCCTTCTCGATGATGCCGCGGGTCACCGGATGCATGTCGGCGGCGTGGCTGGCCATGAAGGTGTCGGTGGCCGCGGTGCGTTCGGCGGTGCCAGCCGGCTGGTAGAGGAAACCGGCGGCTTCAGCAAAGGGGGTATAGTCTACCTCGATCGGGGTACCGCCCATCACCTGCAGACGCGCGATCGCTGCATCGAACAGACGCTCGGCCGCCGCATTGCCAAAGAACTTGCGCTGGTCCTTGCGCGGCAGGCCGAAGCGGAAGCTCTGCGGTTTCGCCGGCGTGACGCTGCGCCAGCCGGGCGGTGCCGCGCGACTGTAGCCGTCAGCCGCATCGAAACCGGCCGCCACCTCCTGCACCGCCATGGCGTCGGGCACCGTGAGGGCGAAGATCGAAAGGCAGTCGAGTGAACGGCAGGCTGGCACCATGCCGCTGCTGCTCAGCAGGCCGATGCTCGGCTTGAGGCCGACGATGTTGTTGAAGCCGGCCGGCACACGACCCGAGCCGGCTGTGTCGGTGCCGAACGAGAAGCTGACGAGACCGGCGCTGACCGCCACCGCCGAACCGGAGCTGGAACCGCCGGGGATATAGTCGGCATCGAAGGGATTGCGCGCCACGCCATAGGGACTGCGCACGCCGACCAGGCCGGTGGCGAACTGGTCGAGATTGGTCTTGCCGATCAGGATCGCGCCGGCATCGAGCAGACGCTGCACGGCGAAGGCGGTCTTCTCCGGCGTATAGGCGAAGGCCGGACAGGCCGCCGTGGTGGGCAGGCCGGCCACATCGATATTGTCTTTCACCGCAAAGGGCACGCCCCAGAGCGGCTGCGCTGGCGAGGGCCCGCTTTTCTCAAGCTGTGCGGCGCGCGCCAGTGCGCTCTCGCGTGGATTGAGTGCGATCCAGACGCCGTCATCGCCGCGCGCCGCGATGGCGTCATAGATGGCAGCGATCACGGCGGCAGGGCTCGCTTTGCCGCCGGCATAGGTCTCGCGCAGGGCGGTCAGGCTCAGCGATCCGGTCGGGATAATGTCAACGGCAGGCATGCGCGGCATCCTTCAGAGCGGAATTTCCCTGTCATGTATGCAATCCCCATACCGACGGTAAACTACGATAAATCCATAGCTTTTCAAATAACCTCTGTTGCAGAAATAGTCATTATCGACATGCATTTGTCTATATTTTAATCATTGTATTCAATCTGCTGAAATCTGGCCTTGCATGCCGGTGACGGGATTCCCCAAGCCCGATCAGACGATTACCCGGCGAACCCGTCCGCAGGCGGCGCATGGCACGCGCGTTGCAATTCAGACCACAACAAATCGTATGCAAGCAACGGGGGCCCTGCCATGCAACGCCGCGTATTCCTTTTCGCATCATCCGCCATTGTTGCTGCCGGCCTGATCGCCGCGGCGGCCCTGCCAGCCCAGGCGCAGACGCGCCAGGAAACCCTGCTGGTGCTGGTCGAAGCCGGTATGAACAATCTCGACATCCATGGCGTCGGCACCAGCGGCCGCTCCTATGTCGCCGCCTGGAACATGTACGACCGCCTGGTCACCTTCGGCCGCAAGACCCTGCCTGATGGCACGCTGTCCTACGACTACAGCAAGATCGAACCGGAGCTGGCCGAGAGCTATACGGTGGCGCCCGATGGCACGTCGGTGACCTTCAAGCTCCGCCAGAACGCGACCTTCCACGATGGCGCGAAGGTGACGGCGAAGGACGTGAAATGGTCCTACGACCGCGCGGTGAGCGTCGGCGGCTTCCCCACCTTCCAGATGGCGGCCGGTTCGCTCACCAAGCCCGAGCAGTTCGTCGTCGTCGACGATTACACCTTCCGCGTCGACCTGCCGAAAAAGGACAAGCTGTCGCTGCCCGATATGGCCGTGGTTGTGCCCGCCATCTACAACTCCGAACTCGCCAAGAAAAATGCCACGGAGAAGGATCCGTGGGCGATGGACTGGATGAAGACCAACGACGCCGGCAGCGGCGCCTACAAGCTGGAAAAGTGGACACCCGGCCAGGAAATCAGCTTCACCCGTTTTGACGACTGGAAGAGCGGCCCGCTGCCCAAGATGAAGCGCGTGATCATCCGCGACGTGCCCTCGGCCGGCAACCGCCGGGCCTTGATGGAACGCGGCGATGCCGATATCTCGCTCGACATGCCGCAGAAGGACTCCTCGGAAATCTTCGCCGAGAAGGGCTCGGGCAAATATATCGTGGTCGGCGTGCCGGTAGAGAATTCGCTGAAATACATCGGCATGATCACGACGGCGAAGCCCTTCGACAATGTGAAGGTGCGCCAGGCCGTGGCTTATGCCGTGCCCTTCGAGCAGATTGCCAAATCCGCCATCTACGGCCGCGGCAACATGATGTATGGCGCCACCGGTACGGTGCCGAAGGATGCCAGCTGGCCGCAGCCCTTCCCCTATAATATCGACCTGGCCAAGGCCAAGGCGCTGCTGACCGAAGCCGGCTATCCGGACGGCTTCGAGACAACCATCTCGTTTGATCTCGGCGATGCGACGGCGGACGAGCCGACCGCCGTGCTGCTGCAGGAAAGCCTGGCCAAGATCGGCATCAAGGCCAGCATCGAGAAGATTCCGAGCGCCAACTTCCGCAACGCCATGCTGCAGAAGAACCGCCCGATCCATATCGCCAGCTTCGGCGGCTGGCTGAACTTCCCCGACTACTACTTCTACTGGGGCTATCACGGCCAGAATGCGGTGTTCAACACCATGGCCTACCAGAACAAGGCGATGGACGCGCTGATCGACGCCGCGCGCTTCGAAAGCGACCCGGCCAAGTACAAGGAGCAGGTCACCGGCTTCATCAAGATGTCGATGGAGGAAGTGCCGCGCATTCCGCTGTACCAGCAGATGCTCGATGTCGGCATGCAGAAGAACATCAAGGGCTATACCTACTGGTTCCATCGCCAGCTGGATTTCCGCCAGTTTGAGAAGCTGTAAGCGCCGGGGAAGACGGCAGGTAGAGCAGGAAGGCGACGATGCTGCGGCTGATCGGCAAGCGACTGGTGGGGGCGTTGCCCAGCGTGATCGGCGTGCTCATCGTCACCTTCCTGCTGACCCGCGCCCTGCCCGGCGATCCGGCCGTGTTCTTCGCCGGACCGGCAGCCACACCGCAGGCCATCGAAGAGGTGCGCAAGAGCCTCGGCCTCGACAAGACTTTACCTGAGCAGTTCGTCGTCTACCTGAAGGATCTCGGCCGCGGTAATCTGGGCAACTCGATCGCCACCGGCCAGCCGGTGCTGACCGAAATCCGCACCCGCCTGCCTGCCTCGCTCGAACTCACGCTCTACGGCCTGCTGGTCTCGGTGCTGATCGCCGTACCGCTCGGTGTGCTGGCTGCCACCAGGCCTGGCTCATGGATCGATCACCTGTGCCGCGTCGTCACCACGGCCGGCGTGTCTCTGCCCGCTTTCTTCACCGGACTTCTCCTGGTCTATGTGCTGTATTACCTGCTGGGCTGGGCGCCGGCGCCGCTCGGCCGGCTCGACATCTTCTTCTCGGCGCCGCCCAACATCACCGGTTTCTACACCATCGACGCGCTGCTGGCCGGCGAGGGCGAGACCTTCCGCGCCGCGGTGGCGCAACTGCTGCTACCGGTGACGGCGCTGGCGATCTTCACGCTGGCGCCGCTGGCGCGCATGACCCGCGCCGCCATGCTGGAGGTGCTGGGCAGCGACTTCATCCGCACGGCACGGGCCTCAGGCCTGCCGAAAGCCAAGATCGTCTACGGCTATGCCTTCCGCAATGCCATGCTGCCGGTGGTGACCACGCTGGGCATGGTGTTCTCCTTCCTGCTCGGCGCCAATGTGCTGGTCGAGAAGGTGTTCTCCTGGCCCGGCATCGGCACCTTCGCCATCGAGGCGCTGGTGGCATCCGACTATGCGCCGATCCAGGGCTTCGTACTGACCATGGCGCTGCTCTATGTGGCGCTCAACCTGGCCATCGACATTCTCTATATCGTGATCGATCCGCGCGTGGGTTTTGAGGCATGAACGCGACGCTGAAGCATATCCGCTACGTGCTGACCGAGAATCCGGTCACGCTGTTTGCCTTCTCGCTGTTCGCCTTCATCCTGATCTGCGCCATCCTCGGGCCGTATCTGGCGCCCTATAATCCGCTCACCACCAATGCGGCCATGGCGCTGAAGCCGCCCTCGGCGGCGCACTGGTTCGGCACGGATTCACTCGGCCGCGACATCTTCAGCCGCGTGCTGGTCGCAACGCGGCTTGATCTCGGCATCGCTTTCGCCTCCGTGATCCTCACCTTCGCGATTGGCGCCCTGGCCGGCATCGCGGCCGGTTTCTTCGGCGGCTGGGTCGACCGCGTGGTCGGCCGTCTGGCCGATACCATCATGGCCTTCCCGCTCTTCGTGCTGGCCATGGGCATTGTCGCGGCGCTGGGCAACAGCGTGGGCAACATCGTGCTGGCTACCGCCATTATCAACACGCCGCTTTACGCGCGCGTCGCCCGCGCCGAGGCCAATATCCGGCGCAATGCCGGCTTCGTGGAGGCCGCACGGCTGTCGGGCAACGGCGAGGGCCGCATCCTGCTGCTGCAGATCCTGCCCAACATCCTGCCGATCCTGATGGTGCAGTGCTCGCTCACCATGGGCTACGCCATCCTCAATGCAGCGGGCCTCTCGTTCATCGGTCTTGGCATTTCGCCGCCGACGCCGGAATGGGGTATCCTGGTGGCCGAAGGCGCCGCCTTCATGATCTCGGGCGAATGGTGGGTGGCGCTGTTCCCCGGCCTGGCGCTGATGACGGCGGTCTTTTGCTTCAACCTGCTGGGCGACGGCCTGCGTGACATTGTCGACCCCCGGAGGCGCACATGAGTGCGCCGACCAGACATACAGTGGGGCGCAGAACATGAGCGCTGTCCCCGTCCTCGCCGTCGATAACCTGAGCGTCGAGTTCCGCACCCGCGGCGGCATTGTCAAGGCGCTGGAGCAGGTCAGCTTCAGCATCAACAAAGGCGAAATGGTCGCCATCGTCGGTGAATCCGGCTCGGGCAAATCGGTCACCGCCTTCACCGTCATGGGCATTCTGGATGCTGCCGGCCGCGTCAGCAGCGGCACGGCCAGCTTCGGCGGCCTCGATCTGCTGCAGGCCAAGGAAAGCGCGCTGCGCGACATCCGCGGCCGCGAGATGTCGATGATCTTCCAGAATCCGCGCGTGGCGCTGAATCCGATCCGCCGCGTCGGCGACCAGATCGCCGATGTGCTGCTGCAGCATGGCAATGTCACCCGCCGCGAGGCGCCGCAGCGCGCCATCGACATGCTCGCGCGCGTGCGCATCCCCGATCCGCAGCGCCGCGCCAAGGCCTATCCCTTCGAACTCTCAGGCGGCATGTGCCAGCGCATCATGATCGCCATTGCGCTCTCCTGCTCGCCCAAGCTGCTGATCGCCGACGAACCGACCACTGGCCTGGATGTGACCACCCAGGCGGCGATCATGGACCTGATCGCCGAACTGGGCGCCGAGCAGGGCATGTCGACACTGCTCATCACCCACGATCTCGGCATGGCGGCGGAATACTGCGACCAGATCGTGGTGATGCATGCCGGTCATATCGTCGAGGCGGCGCCGACGGCGACGCTGTTCGCCCATCCGCGCCATCCCTATACCGCCAAGCTGATCGCCGCCACGCCGCGTCCGACCGTCAGCCTGGCTGACCTGGTCGCCATTCCGGGCAATCTGCCCGACCTGCGCGCCGCACAGATTCCCACCTGCCGCTACAGCCTGCGCTGCGAACGGCGACAGGACCGCTGTGAACAGGCCCTGCCGCGCGTGCTGGGCAACGAAAGGGGCAGCACTGTCGCCTGCTGGAATCCGCTATGAGCGATCTGTTCAACAAACCGTTGCTCGATGCCCGGGCGCTGTACAAGCATTTTCCCGTCGGCAAGAAGCCCGGCCTGTTCGAGCGTGCGCGTGGGGCGGCAAAGCCGCCGGCGATGCTCCATGCCGTGGATGATGTCACCTTCACCATCGGCAAGGGCGAGACGCTCGGCCTGGTCGGCGAGAGCGGCTGCGGCAAGTCGACGCTCGTGCGCCTGCTGACCCGCCTGCTCGACCTCACCGATGGCAGCATCCAGTTGGATGGTGAAGAGATCGGCCATCTGCCCGCCAAGGGCTTTGGCAAGAGCCCCTACCGCCCGCGCATCCAGATGGTGTTCCAGGATGCCGGCGACAGCCTCAATCCGCGCTTCACGGCTTTTGCCGCCATCGCAGATCCGATCCAGCGCCTGAAGCCGTTGAACCGCGCCGCGCTGAAAACCCGGGTGGAAGACCTGGCCGCCATGTGCGGCCTGCCGCTGGAACTGCTCGGCCGCTTTCCGCACCAACTGTCGGGCGGCCAGAAGGCGCGCGTCGGCATCGCACGCGCCATCGCGGTGGAACCGGACCTGCTGATCCTGGACGAACCGACGGCGGCGCTCGACGTCTCGGTGCAGGTGGTGATCCTGCAACTGCTGGAAGACCTGAAGCAGCGGCTGGGCATGAGCTATCTGTTCGTCAGCCACGATCTCAATGTCGTGCGCCTGCTCTGCGACCGCGTCATGGTGATGTATCTGGGCAAGATCGTAGAGACCGGCCCGGCCGAGCAGGTATTCCGCAACCCGGCACATCCCTATACCAAGGCGCTGCTCTCGGCGATTCCGCATTTCGACCAAGTGAAGGGCAGCGGCGGACCGGCCGCACCGCGCCTGCGCATTGCCGGCGAGCCGCGCAGCCCGATCGACCCCTCACCCAAGGTCTGCCGCTTTTACGGGCGCTGCCCCGGCGGCCAGGAGTCCTGCGCAGAGAGCATGCCGCTGCTGCAGGCGGTGGGACGCGGACATTCGGTTGCCTGTCACTTTCCGGTGGCCGATACTATGGCGGTCGTCGACGACCCGTTGATTGAGGATGTTGCATGAGCAAGGACGCGTTCAATCCCGAAGCCTATATGGCGGCTGCCGCCGACGCGCTCGGGATAGAGATAGAAGACGCCTGGAAACCCGGTGTGATCGACAATCTGGTCCGCTCGCGCGCCATCGCCCAGGCTTTCCTGGGCCAGCCGCTGCCCGACGACACCGAACCGGCCCCCGTCTTCAAAGCGTAAAACCATGAGCATCGACTGGCAGAGCAAGGCCCATGACATCGCCGCGGCCGTGCAGGGCGGCAAGCTTTCGGCCACCGAGGCGCTGCGCGTGTCGCTGGCGCGCATCGAGGCCACCAATCCGGCCCTGAACGCCTTCACGGCCGTCACCTCCGAACGGGCGCGCGCGAAAGCTGCCGCCATCGACCAGGCGCGCGACGAAGGCAAACCACTCGGGCCGCTCGCCGGCGTTCCCTTCGCGGTCAAAAACCTGTTCGACGTGACCGGTCTGGCCACCCTGGCCGGCTCGAAGATCAACCGCGATCATCCGACCGCGAAAGCCGATGCAACGCTGATCCAGCGGCTGGAAGCCGCCGGCGCCATCCTGGTCGGCGCGCTGAATATGGGCGAATACGCCTATGACTTCACCGGCGAGAATGTGCATTACGGCCCCTCGCGCAACCCGCATGACCCCAGCTGCATGTCGGGCGGTTCGTCCGGCGGCTCAGGCACCGCTGTCGCCTCGGGCATGGTGCCGCTGGCGCTTGGTTCGGACACCAATGGCTCGATCCGCGTGCCCTCCTCGCTCTGCGGCCTGTTCGGCCTCAAGCCGACCTTCGGACGCCTGAGCCGCTATGGCAGCTTCCCCTTCGTGGCCGATCTGGATCATCTGGGTCCGATGACGCGCTCGGTCGTCGACCTGGCACTGTCTTACGACGCCATGCAGGGACCGGACAGCCATGACGCCTGGTGTGCCCAGCGGCTGAGCGAACCGGTCAGCGCGAAACTGGATGCCGGCATCGACGGCCTGCGCATCGCCATTGCCGATGGTTATTTCGCCGACCAGGGCGATGCCGAAGTGCAGGAAGCCGTCGCCGCCTTCGCCAGGGAGCTGAAAGCCGAAGCGCGCGTCACCATCCCCGAAGCCGGGCGTGGCCGGGCGGCGGCCTATGTGATCACCGCCACCGAAGGCGCCAACCTGCATCGCGAACGGCTGAAGACCCGGGCCAACGACTTCGATCCCGCCGTGCGCGACCGTTTCCTCGCCGGCCTGATGCTGCCCAGCGACTGGCTGGTGCAGGCGCATCGCTTCCGCCGCTATTACCAGACCCGCGTGCTGGAGGTCTTCAAGGATGTCGACATCATCCTGGCGCCGGCAACGCCGCGCGTGGCCCCCAAGCTGGGCCAGGTGATGATGACGCTGAATGGCGTGGAGATGCCGGTGCGCGCCAATCTCGGCCTGTTCACCCAACCGATCTCCGCAATCGGTCTGCCAGTCGTGGCGGCGCCTTACGCGGATCGCAAGGGGAAGCTGCCGATCGGCGTGCAGATCATCGCTGCCCCCTGGAAAGAAGAGCTGGCCCTGCGCGTCGCGCGCCGGCTGGAGCAGAGCGGCATTGCCGCCTCGTTGGCTGTTTAAACAGAGGACCGCATGGACATCAATCTCCCCGACGTCGTTGCCGAAATGACCGCTGCCTTCATGCGCTATGAAAAGGCGCTGACCACCAACGACGTGGATGTGCTGGACGAACTGTTCCACAACAGCCCGCTGACCCTGCGCTACGGCGTCACGGAGAACCTGCACAGCTATGACGAGATCAAGGCCTTCCGCGCCGGGCGGCCTTCGGTCGGGCTGGAGCGCGATATCTTCAACACGCGCATCACCACCTATGGCCGCGACTTCGCCACGGCGAACACCGAGTTCAAGCGGAAGAATTCAACCAAGACCGGGCGGCAAAGCCAGACCTGGATCCGCACGGCCGAGGGCTGGCGGGTGGTCTCGGCCCATGTGAGCCTGCTACAGGAATAGGATTACTGCAGCGGCAGAAGCTCGACGGCGACGCCGATGCGATGCGGCCCGCCACCCAGCACCACGCCACGCACCGGGCTGATATCGCCGTAATCCCGCCCTATAGCGGCGATCACATGCTCGTCCGAGCAGATCAGGTTGTTGGTCGGATCGACATCGATCCAGCCATGCTCCGGCCCGCACCAGACGCTGACCCAGGCATGACTGGCATCGGCGCCCCGTAACCCGGTGCCCGGATCGTCGCCGGCGCGAACCGTGCGGATATAGCCCGAGACATAGCGCGCGGCCAGGCCAAGGCCGCGCAACATAGCGATCTGCAGATGGGCGAAATCCTGGCAGACACCCGCGCGCTTCTGCATCACGGTTGCCACCGGTGTGAAGATGTCGGTGGCGGCGGGATCGTAGCGGAAATCCTTGAAGATGCGCTCGGTCAGCTCGCGCACGGCGGCCAGCACCGGACGGCCCGGCGGAAAACTGGCTGTGGCATAGGCGATGATGGCATCGTCGGGTTCTGCCATCGGCGAGTCCTGGACGAATTCGCTCTCCGTCACCGGTTCGGGGAAGCCGTCGCCGGACAGCGCATCGCGCAGGGATTCCCAGGCCGGCGTGGCGGCCGCATCCGGCGGCTGCACCGGATCGACCTCGATCTCGGCGCGCAGCTCCACATCGAAACGTGTGTGCGATTCCGCGATCGCGAGATAAGCGATGCGGTTGCCAAAATGATCATGCTGTTCGCGCAATATGCCGGAATCGGGATTGGTGCTGACGCGGCAGCTTTTCACCCGCTGGCGCGGCAGATCGGGCAGCGCCAGATGCAGCATGTGATGCGAAATATCGACCGCCCAGGAGTAGCTGTAAGAGGTGGTATGGCGCAGACGGTATTTCATCAGGAGCCGAACCCGAAGCTGCGCGCCACCTGGACATGGCTGAAATAGGTCCGCGAGAGCTGGTCGGAAATATCCATCAGCGCATCGCAGGCCGCATCTAGGCTGCCGCGTAGGCGCGACGCCAGATGGATCATCTCTTCGCGCGGAATGTCGTCGCGGTCGAACAATGCCACCAGATCGGTGAACGGCCGCGCCAGCGCCATGCAGTCGGCGCCGCGCGGCGGCGCGTCCGGATTGGGCAGGGCATCCAGATGCTGGGCCATGGCATGGAGCTGGAAGGCCAGGGCATGGGGATTGCTGGCATCAAGCAGCAACAGATCGAAGACGGCGGCCGGCTGCAGGGCGGCGCGATAGCGGCGGCGGTAGGTGAGCGTGGAATCGCTTACTTCCAGCGCGATCCGGAAGGCGCTGTCGTTGCTGTTGCCCAGCACGGTGGTGGCGGCCGAGACGCTACGGGCGATGAAGATGGCGCGCTCCAGACGGCGGCCGAAATCGAGGAAGCGCCAGCCCGAACCGCGTGTCATGTGTTCCGACAGCATGCCGGCGATAGCTGCGGTGGCGCGGATCATCTGGTCGCAGAATTGCAGCATGGCATCGGCGTCACCGGTAGCCGCCGCCCGGCTCTGCCGCAGCTCGCCCAGCAGATGGTTGAACATGCGCCACATATCGGCCGAGAAGCGATGTCGCGCCACAGCCGCCAGCCGCTCGATGGCATCCAGGGTCTGGCCGAGCAGATGGCCCGAGGTGCAGGCCCGCGTGATCGTGGTGGTGAATAACGCAGAATCGGGCGGCGCAGCGGCCGCCTTCTGGTCAACGATGCCGCAGCGGACGAGCGCGCGGGCCAGCACCGCCATCTCCACCAGATCGCGGGCCGAGGAGAATTCACCGACCAGGCGCGACAGCACCGCGCGCAGCAGGCGAGCGCCATCATCCAGACGCTCGACACTGCGGCCGAGCCAGAACAGATCGTCGGCAACGCGGCTCTGCAGCGTGCCCGACGAGCGGCGCAGCGTCAGACGCTGGCGTGTGGCCGTGCCGCGGATGATGGTGGGCGCTTCGTCCTTCGCCACCACCCAGACATCCTTGTTGACGCCGCCGCGCTGCAGGGTGGCACCGAAGGGATCGTTGTTCTGCGGCACCCGCGCCAGGCCGCCGGGCATCACCACATAGCCGTCGCCATCGGCGACCACCTGCACGCGCAGCAGGATCGGCTGCGGCTCCAGGCCATGCTCGCCCAGACCCGGTGAGACCGACGGCACGATACGCTCCTGCGCCACGTAATCGGCTGGCCGTGCCTTCACCTGCGCCAGCAGGCTGGCCTTCTCGGCTTCCGAAAGGCTCGCCACCGACACAGGCTGGTCCTGCAGGCCATAGGCGCCGCGGATCACCAGTGTGTCGAAGCGTTCTTCCACTTCTTTCAGGGCATAGGACTGGCCGCACCACCAGGTAGCGACCGACGGCATGGTCAGCTCCTGGCCGAGCATCTGCTGCGCCAGACCGGGCAGGAAAGCCTGCAGCGCCGGCGCGCCGACCAGACCGCTGCCGATGGCGTTGCAGACCGCAATCTGGTTGTTGCGCGCCGCCTGCAGCAGGCCGACGGCGCCCAGCGTGGAATCGGCGCGCAGCTCCAGCGGATCGCACCATTCGCCATCGAGCCGGCGCACGATCACATCCACCTGCTCCAGACCGGCCAGCGTCTTCATGAAGATGCGGCCGTCGCGCATGGTGAGGTCGGCGCCTTCCACCAGCGTCGCGCCCAGTTCGCGCGCGATGTAGATATGTTCGAAATAGGCTTCGTTATACGGGCCGGGTGTCAGCAGCACGATGCGTGGGTTGTCGGCACGGCTCGGCGAGCGCGCCGTCAGATCGGCCTGCCAGTATTCGAAATAGGTGTTGAGCGCGCGCACACGGCACTGGCGCAATGCGCCGCCCAGCAGACGCGACATCACGCGGCGGTTTTGCAAGGCGTAACCCGCACCGGCCGGCGCCTGCGTACGGTCGGCGATCACGCGCCACAGGCCATCGGGCCCACGCACCAGTTCGGCCGCGTAATGCTGCAGCATGCGACCCTGCGGCCGGCCATCGGCGTTGCGCGCGGCGCGCAGGAAATCGCGATGCCCGTAGACCAGCGCCGGCGGAATGCGGTGATCGCGCAACAGCGTCATCGGCCCATAGAGATCGCGCAGCACGGCATCCATCAGCTGCGCGCGCTGGATCAGGCCGGCCTCGATGCCGGCCCATTCCTCGGCCGAGAGCAGCACCGGCACCGGATCGAGCCGCCACGGGCGCTGTTCCGGCAGAGGCGGCGCGATGGCGCCGCCGGTGCTGTCGGGCAACTCGTAGAGATTATAGGTGACGCCCTCATCTTCCAGATACTGGCGGCCGCGTTCAGCACGCTCGGCCAGACCGGCGGCACCCAGCTCACTCAAGGTCGCCAGCAGGGGCTGCCAATGGGCACGGATGATGCCCTGGCCGGTGACCATCTCGTCATAGGCGTTGGCCAGATCCGGCGGCAGCGCGGCCGGAGGCGCAACTCGGCCAGCCGGTGAACGGGCGGCCGATGGACGGTCCTGAGCCTGCAGAGGCGAATTCATCACGGCATCGGCATTCGATGGGGTCGAATCGGGCGCCGAATGTTACCCCGTTCGCAGGTCGAGGGTAAGCGGCTGTTCGCGCGAGGGATGCGCGGCCGGGGCCGGCATGCGGCCCGGCGTATGCCCCATGCTGAAAAAGCGGGCACGGCGGCGCGCTTCAGCCTCATTGGCGTTAACCGGGAAGGTATCGTAGTTGCGTCCGCCCGGATGCGACACGTGGTAGGTGCACCCGCCAAGCGAGCGGCTGTTCCAGCCGTCGAACAGATCGAAGACCAGCGGGGTGTGCACGGGGATCGTGGGATGCAGGGCGCTGGGCGGCCCCCAGGCCTTGTAGCGGATGCCGGCAACATATTCGCCGGGCACGCCGGTGGCGCGCAGCGGTACCGCCTGGCCGTTGCAGGACAGCACATGGCGCTCATCGACAAGACCCTTCACCTTTACCTGCAGGCGTTCGACCGAACTGTCGACATAGCGGGCCGTGCCGCCGGCCGCCGCCTCTTCACCCAGCACATGCCAGGGCTCGAGGGCGTGGCGCAGCTCCACCTCCAGGCCACGGGCGGCAAAGCCGCCGATGCTGGGGAAGCGGAATTCACCATGGGCGGCGAACCAGGCCGGATCGAAATCGAAGCCGTGCTGGCCGAGGTCTTCCAGCACATCGTGGAAATCCTGCAGACAGAAATGCGGCAGCAGGAATTCGTCATGCAGGCGCGTGCCCCAGCGCACCGGCTTGCGCGTATAGGGCGCCTCCCAGAAGGCGGCGAGCAGGCCACGCAGCAACAGCTGCTGCGCCAGACTCATGCGCACATCGGGTGGCATCTCGAAGGCACGCAGCTCGACCAGACCCAGCCGGCCGGTGGGACCATCGGGCGAATAGAGCTTGTCGATGCAGAATTCGGTGCGGTGGGTGTTGCCGGTGATATCGACCAGCACGTTGCGGAAAATGCGGTCGACCAGCCAGGCTGGCGGGTTCTCGCCATGCTTGGCCACCTGGTCGAAGGCGATCTGCAGGTTGACCAGCGCATCGTCGCGGCCCTCGTCGGCGCGCGGATGCTGCGAGGTCGGCCCGATGAACTGGCCGGAGAAGAGATAGGAGAGCGAGGGGTGGTTCTGCCAGTAGCCGACCACGCTGCGCAACAGATCGGGACGGCGCAGGAAGGCGCTGTCGGGCGGAGTCGCCGCGCCCATCACCACGTGATTGCCACCGCCGGTGCCGATATGGCGGCCATCGAGCATGAACTTCTCGGTGCCGAGCCGGGTCTGGCGTGCTTCTTCGTACAGCACCGTCGTTTTCTCGGCCAGCTCGCGCCAGCCGGCAGAGGGATGAATGTTCACTTCGATCACACCGGGGTCGGGCGTGACACTGAAATTCATCAGCCGCGCATCGCGGGGCGGCAGATAGCCTTCGATCACCACCTTTTGCCCGAGGGTAGCGGCCGTATCTTCGATCGCCGTGACCAGATCGAGATAATCCTCCGCCAGTTCCAGCGGCGGCATGAATACATGCAGCAGGCCATTGCGCGGCTCGATGCACATGGCGGTGCGCACCACCTGCGAGTCGGACTGCTGATTGGCCGGCAGCGGCTTCTGCTCGCGCGGCGCGGTCGTGTAATCGCGGCCCTTGGCCCAGGCCTGCATGCGGTCTGTGACCGTGCGGCTGGCCTGGCGCATCAGCGCATGCGGCGGCAGCGGCGGCTGCTCCGTCATGGTGTCGGGCACATGCTGGTAGGGATAGTCCTTCGCCGCCACCCAGGGCAGGGAATCCAGCGGCAGGCGCAGGCCCATCGGTGAATCGCCCGGCAGCAGATACATGGTCTGCGGCCGGAAGAACCACGGGCCCGAACGCCAGCGCTTGGCGCCATTCGCAGTCGGCTCGCGGGTCAGCGGCAGCGCGTAGCCCACGGTCTTGTCGAGACCCTGTTCGAAAATCCGCGCCAGCCGCGCGCGCTCCAGCGGATCTTTCAGATGCGACTGGAAGGGATCGACATTCACCGGCAGGCGCCGTTCGCGCCACAGGTAATACCAGAGGTCCTCGAAGCCGGGGATGCGATAGCCGGGATCGACCTGCAGCCGTTCCGCCAGCGTCGCTGTGAAGATATCGGCCTGCTGCGGCGTGGCGCCGGCACTGGCGTCATCATCGGCCGCAAGCAGATCGCGCTCGCGCCAGACCGGTTCGCCATCCTTGCGCCAGTGACAGCTCAACGCCCAGCGCGGCAACTGTTCGCCCGGATACCATTTGCCCTGGCCGTAATGCAGCAGCGGCGCAACGGCGAAGCGGTCGGCCAGACGGCGCAGCAGCTTGCCGGCGTAATGGCGCTTGGTGGGTCCCAGCGCCGCCGTATTCCACTCCTCGCCTTCCATGTCGTCGATGGAGACGAAGGTCGGCTCGCCGCCCATAGTCAGCCGCATGTCGCCGGCATTGAGCTGCTTGTCGACGGCATCGCCCAAGACCAGCATCTTCTCCCAGGCCTCGTCGGAGATCGGCTTGGTGACGCGCGGCGTTTCAAGAAAGCGTGTCACCTTCATCTCGTGGCCGAACTCGACCTCGGCCTTTTCCAACGCGCCGCTGATCGGCGCCGCCGATTGCGGTTCGGGCGTGGCGGCCAGCGGGATATGGCCCTCGCCCGCCATCAGGCCCGATGTCGGATCGAAGCCGATCCAGCCGGCGCCCGGCAGATAGACTTCCACCCAGGCATGCAGATCGGTGAAATCGGCAGTCGGACCGGACGGCCCATCGAGCGCCTTCACATCCGCGACCAACTGGATCAGGTAGCCCGAGACGAAGCGCGCGGCGAAACCGAGATGCCGCAGCGCCTGCACCAGCAGCCAGGAGGTATCGCGACAGGAGCCACTCTGCAGTTGCAGCGTCTGTTCGGCGGTCTGCACGCCGGGCTCCATGCGGATGAGATACTTGATCTCGTCCGCCAGGCGCTGGTTCAGGCCGACCAGGAAATCGATGGTGCGCTTTTTCTCGCGCGGCACCTTGGCCAGCCAGGCGCTCAGGTGGCGGCCCGGCGGGTCGACGCGCTGGAACGGCGCAAGGTCTTCCTTCAGCGCGGGGTCATAGTCGAAGGGAAACTCTTCCGCCTGCGGCTCGAGGAAGAAATCGAAGGGATTGATCACCGCCATATCGGCGACCAGATCGACCGTCACCTCGAAATGGTCGGTGCGTTCGGGGAAAACCAGACGGGCCAGGTAATTGCCCTGCGGGTCCTGCTGCCAGTTGATGAAATGGTCCTTGGGGGAAACGGTCAGCGAATAGGACAGGATCGGGGTGCGGCAATGAGGCGCCGGACGCAGGCGGATCACCTGCGGCCCCAGACTGATTACCTTGTCGTAGCGGTAGGTTGTACGGTGATGAAGGGCAACCTGGATACTCATACCGGCACGCTCATGACTGGCTTTCCCCCGGGGTGTCTGGCCAGACGATGCAATCGGTATGCCGACCGGCTGTCCAGTAGAAAACGCCAGAAGCTGACGGGAGTTGCCCCTCTCGGCAAACTAGGGGCGGTTTTTTAGGCAGCCGGCCTAGAAGCCGGCAGCCGCACCGTCGCTGCGCGGATCGGTGGCGCCTTCCAGCACGCCGTCCGCATGCCGAACAATGGCGCCGGCATGGCCCATGGTGCCGGTGAAGGCGTCCAGGATTTCCACATTATGACCGGCCGATTTCAGGGCCGCGACCAGCGCCGGCTCGAACCGGTTTTCCAGCTTCAGCGTCACGCTGTTCTCGCCCCAGGTCTTGCCCAGAAGCCAGCGCGGCGCGGTGATCGCAGCCTGTATGCCCTGTCCGTACATGGCATATCTGCTGTAGACCGCCGCCTGGGTCTGCGGCTGGCCCTCGCCGCCCATGGTGCCATAGACCATCGTGCGGCCATCCTCGAACCGTGCCATGGCCGGGTTGAGCGTGTGGAACGGCATACGGCCAGGCGCAAGCCGGCGCGGGCCCTCACCCTCCAGCAGGAAGCTGGAGCCGCGGTTCTGCCAGTTGATGCCGGTTTCATCGAGTACGCAGCCGGAGCCGAATTCGAAATAGATCGACTGGATGAAGCTGACAGCCACGCCGTTGCCGTCGATGGCGCCCATCCAGGTGGTGTCGCCGCCAGAGGCCGGCTGCGGCCAGGCGAGCGCGTGCTGGCGGTCGATCTTGGCAGCCAGCATATCGAGCAGCGCCGGTTCGAGATACTTCTCGGGTGCTTCCGGCATGCTGTCGGGATCGCCGACGATGCGGTCGCGGATTAGGAAGGCCTGCTTGGTCGCCTCGACCAGCCCGTGCAGGTAGTCGAAGCCTTCGGCCTCGCGCACACCCAGACGCTCGAACAGCGCCAGGATCATCAGCGACGACAAGCCTTGCGTCGGCGGCGGGAAGTTGAACAGCCTTGCCGCCTTGAGCGCGACGCTGAGCGGTGGACGGCGGCGGGCCTGATGCCGGGCCAGATCGTCAGCACTGACCGGGCTCCCGACTTTCGCCAGATCGGCAGCGATCGTTTTCGCCAGCGCGCCGCGATAGAAATCTTCCGTGCCAACCGCACCGATCTGTTTCAGGGTCGCGCCGAGGGCCGGCAGCTTCATCAGGCTGCGTTCGGCCGGCGGCTTGCCACCGGGCAAGAAGCGCGCGGCAAAGCCCGGCTGGTCCTGCAATTCAGGCTGCTTCTGCTTTGTCAGGTCATACTGGCTCTGGGTGACGGCGAAACCGTGCTCCGCATGCCAGACCGCATCTGCCACCAGACGCGACAGCGGCAGCTTGCCGCCCAGTTCGGCGCTCAGCTTCAGCGCCTCGCCCCAGCCGCTCACCGTGGCGGCCACTGTGTTGGCCGCCAGCGGCCCACGCCAGGGAATGCTGCTCAGGCCCTTGCTTTTGTATAGTTCCGGCGTAGCAGCCGCAGCGGCACGGCCGCAGGCTTCGACCGCGACCGGGCCTTTACCGGGCGCCGCAATCAGCCAGAAGCCGTCGCCGCCGATGCCGGTCATATGCGGATAGACCACGGTGAGCGCCGCTGCCATCGCCACGGTGGCCTCGATGGCATTGCCGCCCTCGCGCAGGACGGCAAGCCCGGCCTCGGCGGCCAGATGATGCGGCGCGGTGACCATGCCCCGGCGGGCGCGCGGTGTGTTCAGCATTGGGGAAACCTCAGGGAAGTCTTTGTCCGATCAATGCGACGCACGGATCGCGGCGTCAAGGCCGATGCAGTTCGGCCTGCGGCCGGGTGAAGCTGCGCCGGCCGCGCTTGAGCCCGAACAGCAGCGGCGCCAGTTCGGCCACGGCGCGGGCCGAGGCAAAGGCATCCAGCACCACCAGATCGGCCGGATTGCCAACCGCAATACCGTAATCCTTCAGGTTGAGCAGCTTTGCTGCCTGCGCCGTCACCATATCGAGGCAGGCGGCCATTTCTGCCGGCCGCCCAAGTTGCGCGATATTGGCGTAGAGATTGGCCATGCGCAGCAGCGAGCCGTCGCCAAACGGCGTGAAGGGGTTCAGCACATTGTTGGTCGACAGCGAGCAGGTGACGCCCCAGCTGCTCAGGCGATGCGCATGGGTCACGCCGCGCGGGATATTGTGGTCATGGCCGCGGCCCATCAGGAACAGGTCGGTGGCGGGCAACACTGTGACGGCAACGCCGGCCTCTTTCAAACGCTGCGCCACGATTTCAAGCTGCGCCGGGGGCAGAGCGGAAAGTTTGGTGACATGGCCGATGGCGACGCGACCCGCCATGCCATGGGCCCGGGTCTGGCCGCAGACCTCATCCAGGCTCATGCGCGACGGGTCAAGATCGAAATCGAGATGGAAATCGATGTCGGTACCGAAACGCTTGGCAATCTCGAATATCCGCGCGATCTGACCATTCGGATCGCTGTCGGTATAGGGGCAGCCGCCGATCAGGTCGGCGCCGGCGTCCATGGCCTGAATAAGCAACTCTTCGGTGCCAGGGTCGTTCAGCAGGCCTTCCTGGGGGAAGACGCAGATCTCCAGATCGATGGCCCAGGCGTAATCGGCCTTCAGGCGCCTGATCGCGGCGAAGCTGCGCAGGCCGATGCGCGGATCGATTTCCACATGGGTGCGCATGCGCATGGTGCCCTGGAGAATGGCTTTTTCCAGCGTGGCCCTGGCCCGCGTATAGACATCGTCTTCGGTGAAGGCCTTTTTTGCCACGGCGACTTCGGCGATGGCATCAGCCAGCGTGCCTTCACTGCTGCAGCGTTCGAGGATGCAGGATTTGTCGAGATGCACATGGGTTTCGACGAAACCCGGCACGACGAGCCGCCCGCCGATATCCTCGACCGGCCCCTCTCCGTCCAGACCGGCGGCGATGGCGGCGAAGCGGCCGTCCTGCAGGCCGAGATCGACCGGGGCATCATGGCCGGCCAGACGGGCATTGCGGAGAATCAGATCGAAGCGCATGACGCTGTTATAGCTCAATCCGCAGCATGGCCAAGATAGGCAGCTTCCAGCGCCTTGTCGCCGCGCAGCGCTTCGGCGCTGCCCTCGCGCACCACGCGGCCGGATTCCAGCACATAGGCGCGATCCGCCACCGCCAGCGCCAACACGGCCATCTGGTCGACCAGCAGGATGGTGACCCCTTCGTCGCGCAGATCGGCCAGCACCGAGAAAACCTCGTTGATGATGGTGGGCGCCAGGCCAAGCGAGGGCTCGTCCAGCATCATCACGGCAGGCTTGGCGATCATGCCGCGCGCGACGGCCAGCATCTGCTGTTCGCCGCCCGAGAGAAGCCCGGCGCGGCTGTGCAGGCGTTCGCGCAGACGCGGGAAACGCTGCAGCAGGGCGGCGACTTCTGCTTCGGGCTTCACATCTTTACGCGTATAAGCACCCAGCAGCAGATTGTCGATCACGCTGAGTTCGGGGAAGACCTGACGGCCTTCGGGCACCAGCACCAGGCCGGAAGCCGCGATCCTGTGCGCCGGCTGTTGCCGCAGTTCGGCGTCATTGAGCAGTACAGAGCCTTCGATGGGGCGCAGCAGGCCGCTGATCGCGCGCATGGCCGACGACTTACCGGCGCCGTTGGCGCCCAGCAACGCCACCATCTCGCCCTGGCGGACATTGATGCTGAGCGTTTCCAGCACTGGCGCGGCCCCATAGCCCGCCGTGAGATTGACGGTGGCGAGCACCGCGTCGGCCGGACCCGACCAGGGCTGCGCCCGCGCGCGGCCGCTCATCTCGGCGCCACCGAGATAGGCCTTGATAACAGCCGGATTCTGCCGCACATCCGCCGGCGTGCCAGCCGCAATAGGCGTGCCGGCATCGAGCACCACGACATGGTCGGAAATGCCCATCACCAGCGTCATGTCATGCTCGACCAGGATCACGGCGATGCCGAGATCGGCGATGCGGCGCAAAAGCAGGCTGAGACTGTCCTTGTCGCCGCGCATCAAGCCGGCGGCGGGTTCGTCCAGCAGCAGCACGCGCGGCTGCGTGGCCAGCGCGCGAGCAATCTCGACCAGACGGCGATCCACATGGGGTAGCGCGGAAGCCAGCCGCGCCACCGGGCCGGTATAGCCGACGAAGGCCAGCAGCGCCTCGGCGACTGCGGCTTCATCCCCGGCCTTGCTACGGCCGAGCAGGATGCCGAGCCGGCCACGCCGCAGCGCGATGCGGATATTGTCGAGTACGCTCAGATCGCCGAACAGCTGCGTGGTCTGGTAGGTGCGGGCGATGCCGGCCCGCCCGATGGCCCAGGCCGGCCGACCGGCGAGATCGTCTTCCAGCCGGATGCTACCGTGATCGGGTCTGTAGAAGCCGCCGATCATGTTCAGCACGGTGGTCTTGCCGGCGCCGTTCGGGCCGATCACGGCGGTGACCTTGCCCGTTTCGGCCGCAAAGCCGACGCCATGGGCGGCGCGGATACCGCCGAAACTGATGCTGAGACCTTCAACGATCAGCGGCAGTGCCGAGGCCGGCTTCAGCCATGCGGCCAGATCGATGCCGTCATTCTGCGCCACGCGCGGATCTTCGCGACGGAACCGCGCCACCAGGCTGCCGATGATGCCGCGCGGCGCGGCCCAGAGCACGACGAGCAGCAGGATGCCGAAGAACAGCAGCCGGTATTCGGCAAAATCCGACAGCAGTTCAGGCAGACCTACGGCAACGATAGCGCCCAGCAGGGGCCCGAAGACCGAGCCGGCGCCGCCGATGATCACGGCAAGCAGGAACAGGATCGACTGGAAAAAGGGAAACGAGCTAGGTGCGATGAACATCATCAGCGGCGAGAACAGCGCGCCGGCCAGGCTGGTCAGCGCGGCCGACATCGCGAAGGCCGTCACCTTGATCACCACCGGATTGAGACCCAGCGACTGCGCCGCGACTTCCGAGTCACGCACCGCCCGCATCCCCAGGCCCCAGGCGCTGACACTGAGCCGGTGATAGAGCGCAAAAGCAAAGCCGGCGAGCAACACAGCAAAGATCGCCATCTCGCGCTCGCCAAACGAAATGCCACCGAGCGCCGGCGGCAGGATGCCCATCAGGCCGTTCGAGCCACCGGTCAGTTCGCGCCACTCCACCGCGCCATGCTCGATGATAAAGGCAAAGGCGATGGTGACCATCGCCAGATAGGGCCCCTTCACCCGCAGCGCCGGCAGTGCCAGCAAGAAACCGACCGCGCCGCCAAGCAAGCCGGCAGCAGGAAAAGCCAGCCAGAAGCTGATGCCCTTCAGGCTGAGCACCGCCGTCGTGTAAGCGCCGATGGCGTAGAAGCCGACATGACCGAGCGAGACCTGGCCGGTGAGGCCGAGCAGGATATTGAGGCCGACACCGACGGTGGCCGTCATCGCCACCAGGGCAAGGACCAGCAACATGTAACCCTGGGCACTGCCCGACAGCAGGATGCCAAGCGCGGTGAGCAGCAGGATGGCAATGGGTATGATGGGACGCGAGGTCATGGCGTCACACCTTCTTGACGCCGGCGCGGCCGAGCAGGCCGTTGGGCAGCAGCGCCAGCGCGACGATGACAATGGCAAAGCTCAGAATCTGCGTATAGACCGAACCGAGCGAGACGGTGATGGTGGCTTCCATCAGGCCGAAGACCAGGCCAGCCAGCATGACACCCCAGGCCGAGGTCATGCCGCCGAGAATGGCAACGGCAAAGGCCTTGATACCGAACAGCGTGCCCATGTCGGAATGCACGGCATAGAGCGGCGCGATCAGCAGGCCGGCGATGGCGGCGAACAGCGCCGAGACAGCAAAGGAGCCGGCAATGGCGCCGCGCACATTGATACCCATCAGGCGTGCGGCATCGGCATTCTGCACCACCGCCAGCAGTGCCTTGCCGTGCCTGGTACGCTGCATCAGCTGCTGCAGTGCCACAGCCATGGCGAGACCGACCACGGGAATCACCAGCTGCAGCGGATAGACGCCGGCACCGAAAATCTCCACCGGCTTTGTGGCCAGGGCGGAGGGAAAGCTGCGCGGCTCCTTGCCGTAGGTGAACAGCACGATGTTATCGAGGATGATGCCGCCGGCGACCGTGGCCATCAACCAAGCATTCGAACCGCGTTCGGCAAAGGGGCGCACTAGAAAGCGCTCGACCACCAGGCCGAAGATGGCGCAGAGCAGCAGGCTCAGGCCGATCGCCACCGGCATGGGCCAGCCATAGCGCACGCCGAAGACATAGCCGAGCACGGCACCCAGCATGACGACACTGCCCTGACTGAAATTCACGGTGTTGGAAACGGTATAGGTGACGTGATAGCCGAGCGCGATCAGGCCGTACATGGAGCCCAGACCGAGGCCGGAAATAATGGCGGACGTTACAAGCATGGCGGTTGATCCCGCTCTGGCATGAGAATCGAAAACCGGGCCGGTTTTACAACCGGCCCGGCGGAAACGGACTCAGTTGGTCAGCGGCAGGATTTCCGGGCCGACGAAGCGGGTGAAGATGTAGTCCTTCGGGCCGAGCGCATCCTGGTTGTCGGTCGAGAAGGGCTTGAAGTAGCTCTTGATCAGGCCGTCATACTTATCGATGGCGTAGAAGCCGTGACGGACCTTCGGGCCTTCGGTGCTGCCGGCCTTGGTGATCGCCAGGGCACTCAGATGCAGGGCATCATAGGCATTGGCAATGCCGACCGCCGGCGTCACATCGGCGGTGCTCTGGATTTCCGGGAACTTCTTCTTCAGGGCGGCGAAGACCTGCTCGCCCTTGGGCGACAGCTTGCCCGAGAAGCTGAAGGTCTGGATGAAATGCACCTTGGGCGCGCTGGCACCGGCCAGCTCGTTGAAGCGGCCGCCGGCCGGGCCCCAATGCGAGACGATCGGCACATCCCAGCCCATACGATCGAGCGACTTCACCACGATGGAGGACGGCGCCACGTTGCCGACCATGAACAGCACATCGGCGCCGGCCGCCTTCAGTCGGGTCAGCTGCGGCACCACATCGACATCGGGATCGTTGAACTTCTCGATCCCGGCATATTTCATGTTCATGCCGGCCAGGGCCTTCTTCAGGCCGGCCTCGTTCGACTCGCCCCAGGAATTGTTGATCAGGATCATGCCCGGGGTTTTGGACTTGTATTTGGCGACCGCGTAATCGACCAGCGCCTGGTCGACGATCTCGTCGACGGCAGAGACGCGGAAGGCGTAGTTTTCGGGCGCGCCATTGCGGGTGATCGGCGTGCCGGCCGCCCAGACGCCCATGAAGGGCACCTTTTCGGCATTGATGAAGGGCACGATGGCCATCGAGACCGGCGTGTCGAGACCGCCGAACAGCACGGCCACCTTCTCACGCTGCACCAGTTCGCGCGCCGCCAGCAGGCCCTTGCCCGGGTTGCTCTCGTCGTCGCGCCGCACCAGTTCCAGTTTCTTGCCGAGCACGCCGCCCTTGGCATTCACCTCGTCGATGGCGATGGTCAGGCCGCGGGTGATCGCCTCGCCCGACTTGGCCGACTGACCCGAAAGGGCTGCGACCAGGCCGATCTTGATGCTGTCCTGGGCGACGGCCGGGAGCGGCGCGGCCATGACCGCAAGGCCAAGGGCTGCGACGGTGCCGAGCGCCAGACGCCGGGTGAGCATCATGGACGTGAAAGGTTTGGAGCGGAGCGGTGCGGACATGCGGAGCCTCCCGGGCTGAGTTTGATCCGCCTTGATGTTCGCAAGGCACATGCCAGAATTTAAGCTATTGATTTTAATTGGTAATTTAATTAGCCGGCACTCCGCTGGCTAAATTGTATGCAATCCTCAACAATTGGCGCGCAAATTGTATTCAATTTTTGGTGACAATCCTCGCGCAGGCGTGATTTGCTGGGTTTTAAAGCCCGGCATCGCTCTTGCTAGACAGGGACATCCGTCGCGTTTTCGCCAGTCAGGAGTCGATCATGACCGCAATGCCCGCCGCTGCCTCCGCCTTTGCCGGCCTGACCGGCGAAGCTGAGATTGTCCGCCTGTTCCTCGAGGCCAGCATGGTGCCTGATCCGGAAACCGCGCAGCGCTACATCGCGCCAGAGCTGGTGATCACTTTCACCGGCGGCCGCAAATACAGCCATCCGCGCGAAACCGCGGCCTTCAATGCCAAACGCTACAAATGGGTGAAGAAGGCGATGGAGCGGTTCGACGTGGCGCCGGGCGCACAGGAAACCATTGTCTACAGCATCGGCACGCTGTATGGCGAATGGCATGACGGCACGCCCTTCGAAGGCAACCGCTATGTCGACCGCTTCGTGGTGCGGCAGGGCAAGATCGTGAAGATGGATGTGTGGAACGATTCCGCTGAACGCCTGTTGATCCGCAACAACCTCGACCTGTAACCGCTCAGAGGTGATCCAGCCCGTGATGTTCGACCAGATCGAGCAGCAGGCGGCTCGCACGCTGGCGATGGATGCGATGCAGCCGATGCGCGGTATCGCCATCGCGCCGCCGGATCGCCGCCACCACGGCGGCATGCTCGTCATTGGAGACCGAAGGCTTGGGCCGCAAATGCAGCGTGGCCATGCGGGCGCGATGCGACTGGTCGCGGATCGCATCCACCATGCCGATCAGACGCTGGTTGCCAGCCATCTCGACCAGGGCGCGGTGGAAGCAGGCATCGCCGGCCGCCCAGGCCTCCAGGTCATCGGCCTGCAGAGCCGCTGCCATGCCTGACAGCAGACGATCCAGTTCGGTGCCCTCGGCCGTCGTCAGACCGCGCCGCGCCAGGATATCCACGGCGGTCGCTTCCAGGCCAGCGAGCAGATCGTAGATCTCGCGCAGGTCGGCCGCTGACATCGGCAGCACGCGCATGCCATGGCGCGGCCGTACTTCGACCATGCCATCCTGCGCCAGACGGATCAGCGCCTCGCGCACCGGCGTGCGGCTCATGCCCAGCAGCAGGGCGATTTCCTGTTCCAGGGCCTGGGTGCCCGGCGGCAGCTCGTTGTCGAGGATGCGGCGCTTGAGTTCGTCATAGGCCCGGCGCGTCTGCGATGGACGCGCGCCGGCTACCTGCCCATTGGCGGTCATGGTCTGCATGCTGGTATTTCCCCCGTGGCTGGCCGGCCCGTTTTTTTATGGGTCCGATCCTGCGCTGGAGGAAACATAGCGGAAGCCCGGCGTGGCCGGGCGCTAAATTTTTGTAAACACCCGCCGGTGGGTCAGGCCGCCGGGCGGCTCATATAGAGCACCGGCAAGGCGGTGTCGCCGGCCGGCATGCTGCCGCTCGCTTCGGCCCGGTAGCCGAGTTTTTCATACAGTGGCACAGCATTGATATTGGCGCGCACATAGAGATGCGGATAACCGACGGCGGCGGCGGCCGCCTCGGCAGCACGCACCAGGGCCGTGGCCAGGCCTTTACGGGCCCAGTCCGGATGCACGAAGACCTTGCGGATACGCGCGGTCTGCGGGCGGTCGGTCATCGCCAGCCAGCCGGCGGTCGCCACCAGCATCCCCTGCCCGTCGCGCGCCAGGATCAGATGCGACCGCAGGACATCCTCGGCATAGGCCGGGGCAGCGATCAGGGCCTCATGGGCCGCGATCTGCGCCGCGTCATGCTGGCTGGCCGCCAGGATGCGGAAGGCCATGGCATGCAGGCGGCGCACGGCCGGCAGATCGTCCGGCGTGCAGGGATACAGGGTGACATCGGCAGGCAGCGTCATGGAACCAAAACCTAGAAAACCGCGTTTTAATCTGCAAGGCAGCCACATGGCGGCCCTATTTGTTTGTCTGGATGCCTGCATGAAACATGGACTGCTGTTCCTGGCGCCGGCCCTGCTGCTGGCGGCCTGCTCCGCGACGACGACACCTGGCCAGATCGTGCTCACCCGCCAGAGTCGCGAGGCGCAGGACTGGGGCCGCTTCCTGCCTGATCTTTATCGCGGGGTGAGCGCCTGTCTGGCGGCGCATCCGGCGCAGCCCGCCTTTGCCATTGAGGCCGTGCCACAGAACCACGGCATGGTGCTGGTGCGCCTGCAGGGCGCCGATGGCAGCCGCGCGGATTGCAGCGCGGGCATCAGCGGCAGTCCGGCCCCGAAGCTGACCCCTGCCACGACCGAGGCGGCCCAGGGTCCATCCTTCACGCCGGCAACGATGCCCGAGCCGTTCCTGCGCTGTGGCAAGCCCGAACCGGTGCTGAGCGGCAACGGCCGCCTCCTCGGCTGGCTCACCTATATCAACCGCGACTGCCCGCCGGAAATCGCCGCCGCCGATAGCAGCTGGCGCGCCTTCGGCAACGAACCCTACTGGAGCCTGCGCATCGCCGGCGAGGATGTGATCTTCGACCGCCTGGGCGACGTGCCGCAGCGCTATGCCGCCAAACCGGCATCGGCCGGCGACAAACGGATGACCTGGGTGCTGGATTCAGCCGAGGGCGGCGCCCGCGACGGCCTAGAAGTGGTGATCCGCGAAACCGACTGCGGCGACAGCATGGCCTCGCGACGCTATCCCTACAGCGCCGAGGTGACCTTCCAGGGCCGCTCCTTCCGCGGCTGCGCCGAGAAGACTGCGGCCATCCCCTGATGCATCGGCCTTGACCTGCGGCAGCATCTGAGTCACCCCTGCGCCAATGAATGCCGCCGACTTGGAACAGCGCCTGCTGTATCGCGATGCCCTGATGCTGGTGCTGGACAAGCCCGCCGGCCTGCCGGTGCATGCCGGGCCGGGCGGCGGCGACAATCTGGAACGCTATTTCGACCATCTGCGCTTCGGCCTGCCGCGGCCACCGGCACTGGCGCATCGGCTGGATCGCGACACCTCGGGCTGCCTGGTGCTTGGCCGCCATCCGAAAGCCCTGCGCAAGCTGGGCAAGCTGTTCCAGGACGGCCGGGTGGAGAAGATCTACTGGGCGATCGTGCGCGGGACGCCGGAAAGTCCGGAAGGCCGCGTCGATGCCGCCCTGCGTAAGCTGAGCACCAAGAACGGCGGTTGGCATATGGCCGTGGCGCCAGCCGACGATCCGCAGGCCCAGAGCGCCATCACCGATTATCGCCTGCTCGGCAAATCATCCGACGGGCTGAGCTGGATCGAATGCCGGCCGCGCACCGGGCGCACGCATCAGATCCGCGTGCATATGGCAGCGCTCGGCTGTCCACTGGTCGGCGACACGCAATATGGCACTCATGCCGCCGATCGCGAGACCGTGCTGCATTTGCAGAGTCGCGGTATCAGCCTGCCGCTCTATCCCTCGCGCGATCCCGTCAGCGTCACGGCGCCGCCGCCGCCGCATATGCGCACCGCACTGAAAGATTGCGGCTTTACGTTTTCAACGCCAGCTTGATCGCATAGCCCACGGCGGCGACGCTGAGCACCCCGGCCGCCCACAGGCCGACGAACCAAAGCAGACGCTGCCAGACCGGTTTGCGGTCAGTGATAGTGGGCATGGCGATCCACCTTGCCGCGGAAAACCCAGTAGGCATAGGCCGTGTAGCCGAGAATGATCGGCAGTAGGATGACGGCACCGACCAGCAGGAAGCCGAGCGAAACATCGGGCGCCGCCGCGTCGTAGAAGGTGATTGATGGCGGCACCATCAGCGGCCAGAAACTGATGCCAAGGCCGATATAGGACAGCACGAAAAGCGCCAGTCCCGCCAGGAAGGGCGTCTTCTCGCGGCGATGGTCGTGCAGGCCGCGCCACAGGATGCCGGCGGTGATCAGGACCAGGACCGGCATCGGTGCCGCGATAATGACATTCGGCCAGGTGAACCAGCGGGCGAGGAACTGGGCATCCAGGAACGGCGTCCACAAGCTGACCAGGCCAATCATCGCCACCAGAAGAATGCTCAGGCGGCGACCGTAAAGATAGCAGCGGTCCTGCAGGCTGCCATCGGTCTTGATGATGAGCCAGCAGGCGCCGAGCAGCATGTAGCCGATCACCAGCGCAGCGCCGGTGAGCAGGCTGAAGGGGGTGAGCCAGTCCCACCAGCCGCCGGCATAGGCGCGACCGCTGACCTTGATGCCCTGGATCAGACCGCCCAGGGCAATGCCCTGCATCAGCGTCGCAACGAACGAACCAAGCGCGAAACTCCAGTCCCAGACCGGCTTCCAGCGCACCGTGCGCCACCGGAATTCAAACGCCACGCCGCGGAAGATCAGGCCGAGCAGCATGGCGGTGAGCGGCGCATAGAGGGCGGGCAGGATCAGCGCATAGGCCAGCGGGAATGCTGCGAGCAGTCCGCCGCCGCCGAGCACCAGCCAGGTCTCGTTGCCATCCCAGACCGGCGCGACGGAGTTCATCATCACGTCGCGGTCTTTCTCGTCCTTGAACAGCGGGAACAGGATGCCGATGCCCAGATCGAAGCCGTCGAGGATCACATAGGCCAGCACGGCGAAGGCGATCAGTCCGGCCCAGACCAGCGGAAGATCGAGGGTCATGGTGCGTCTCCCCTGGTCATCATGGCCGGCCCCGGCATGATGCCGGCCGTGCGCAACGGCGCTTCCAAAGCCGGCTCGTCGGGCCCGTCCGATCCCGGCGTCTTGCCCATCATGCGCAGGATGTAGAAGGTGCCGGCGCCGAAGACGATGAAATACACCACGATGAAGGCGATCAGCGACGCGCTGACGCCCGGCAGGCCGATGGGCGAGACGCTGTCCACTGTCCGCAGCAGGCCGTAGATCGTATAGGGCTGCCGCCCGACTTCCGTGGTCACCCAGCCGGCCAGCACCGCGATGAAGCCGCTCGGCCCCATGACGACGGCAACACGATGCAGCAGCGGCGTCGCGTAGATGCGACCGCCCAAACGCAGCACAAGACTGGCAAAGCCAATCAGCATCATCAGCAGACCCAGACCGACCATGATGCGGAAACTCCAGAACACCACCGGCGCCGGCGGCCATTCCTCGCGCGGAAAAGCCTTCAGGCCTTTCAGCTCGCCATCAGGGTCATGGGTGAGGATCAGGCTGCCGAGTTTCGGGATGCCGATGGCGTATTTCGTCTCGCCGGCCTCGTTGTCGGGCAGGCCGAACAGGTAGAGCGGCGCGCCTTTCTGCGTCTCGTAATGGCCTTCCATCGCCGCGACCTTGGCCGGCTGATGCTTCAGCGTGTTCAAGCCATGCAGGTCACCGACGAAAATCTGGATCGGCGCAACGATCACGGCCATCCACATGGCCATCGAGAACATCACGCGCGCCCCCGGATTGCTATTGGCATTGCTTTTGTCGCGCAGCAGATGCCAGGCGCCCACGGCGCCAACCACGAAAGCAGTGGTGATATAGGCCGCCAGCACCATATGCACCAGGCGATAGGGGAAGGACGGATTGAAGATCACGGCAAACCAGTCTTCCGGCACGAACTGGCCGTTCGGTGCGATGGCATAACCGGCCGGTGTCTGCATCCAGCTGTTCACCGCCAGGATCCAGAAAGCCGAGAGGAAGGTGCCGAAGGCCACCATGGCCGTGGCGAACATGTGCAGGCCCCTGCCGACACGGTTCATACCGAACAGCATGACGCCGAGGAAGCCGGCCTCAAGGAAGAAGGCCGACATCACCTCGTAGCCCATCAACGGGCCGATGACAGGTCCGGCCTTATCGGAGAAGACCGACCAGTTGGTGCCGAACTGGTAGCTCATCACCAGGCCGGAGACGACGCCCATACCGAAGCTGACGGCAAATATCTTCAGCCAGAAACGGAAGACCTGCAGATAGACCTCCCTCTTCGTCACCAGCCACAGCGCCTCCAGCACAGCGAGATAACTCGCCAGACCAATGGTGAAGGCGGGGAAAATGATGTGGAAGGAAACAGTGAAGGCGAATTGCAGTCGCGCCAGGAAGACGGGATCGAGCAGGGCTTGCATCGGCAGTTCCTCCGCGGGGCATGCTAGGACCGTTTCCCGCTTGTCCAAAGCAAAACCGCAACTCCGTCCTGGGTCAATCGCATGTTGCAGGCGCGAATTGCCGCATTGGGGCAACGCGCCGCAGGGTTTGGACATCGTGCCGCATGGCGTTCTACCCATGGATCATGCGACCCTTGCGACCTTTGCAACGTTCAACATACTGGCGACTCGCTATAGTGGCGTGTCGCTGCCGATTCACCCCTCCCGCCCCGCATCCGTCCTTATGCTGATTCCGCTGATCGTCGCCTGCGCGCTGTTCATGGAGAACCTGGATTCCAGCGTGCTCGCCACCGCGCTGCCCAGCATCGCGGCATCGCTTGGCGAGAGTCCGCTCAAACTCAACCTGGCGATCACCTCCTATCTTTTCAGCCTCGCGGTCTTCATCCCGGTCAGCGGCTGGGTCGCCGACCGCTTCGGCGCCCGCACCGTCTTCCGCCTCGCCATCCTGGTCTTCACCATCGGGTCTTTGCTCTGCGGTCTGGCCGACAGTTTCTGGACCCTGGTCGGTGCCCGCGTGCTGCAGGGCCTGGGCGGTGCCATGATGGTGCCGGTCGGGCGCCTGGTGATGCTGCGCTCGATTCCGAAATCCGAACTGGTGCGCGCGATTGCCTGGCTGACCGTGCCGGCCTTGATCGGCCCGGTGATCGGCCCACCGCTCGGCGGCTTCCTCACCACCTACCTGTCCTGGCGCTGGATTTTCTGGATCAACCTGCCCATCGGCATCCTCGGCATGGTGTTGGTGACGCTCTACATCCCCAATGTGCGCGAGAAGAGCGTGCCGCCGCTCGACTGGCGCGGCTTCCTGCTGTCGGCTATCGGTCTCTGCGGTCTGGTCTTCGGCTTCGAGACCATCGGCCGCGACCTGCTGCCCAACGGCGTCGTCATCGGCCTTCTGGTCATTGGTGCGCTGGGCATCGGCTTCTATATCCGTCATGCTCGCCGCCATCCGCATCCGGTGATCGACCTCAAGCTGCTCAAGGTGCCAACCTTCCGGCTCGGCATGATCGGTGCCTTCCTCTTTCGCATCGGCGTCGGCGCCCTGCCCTTCCTGCTGCCGCTGATGTTGCAGCTCGGCTTCGGTCTCTCCGCATTCGAGTCCGGCATGATCACCTTTGCTTCGGCTGCCGGCGCGCTGACCATGAAGATGGCGGCTGGCCCGATCCTGCGCCGCATCGGTTTCCGCCGTGTGCTGATCGGCAATGCCATCCTGAGCGGCGGCTTCATCCTGATCTGCGGTTTCTTCCGCCCGGATACGCCGCATATGCTGATCCTTGGCCTGTTGCTGCTCGGCGGTTTTTTCCGCTCGCTGCAGTTCACCGCCAGCAACACGCTCACCATTGCCGACATCGACAATGAAAGGATGAGCCGCGCCACCAGCTTCACGTCGATGATGCAGCAGCTCTCGCTTTCGGCTGGTGTCGCCGTCGGCGCCATGGTGCTGCATGCCACGGTGGCCTGGAGCGGCGGCATGGACCAGATCACCGCCACCAGCTTCACCCCGGCCTTCCTCACTGTCGGCCTCACGGCGATGCTGGCGGCCTTTGCCTTCCTGCGCCTGCCGGCCGATGCCGGTTCGGAGGTCAGCGGTCATCGCCTGGTGGCGCCGACCCAGCGCCTCAGCCAGGGCACGCCGCCGATGCCGGGCGACAAGCCTTAGATCATGGACAGCCTGGATTTCACCCTTCTGGCCATTGCCGCACGCGGCCTGGCCACGGCCGGATTCGTCGGCGGCGTGGTTGCGCTGATGGAGCGCAGCTCGCCCTTCATCGGCGGCATTGTCCTGGCGCTGCCCATTGTCACCGCGCCGGCCTATTTCTTCCTGATCCTGCATGAGCCTGCCGGCTTCGTGCCGCAGGCCGCGCTTGGCAGCCTCGCCACCATCGGCGCCGTGCTGCTGTTCCTGGTGGCGGTGATCGCGCTGCTGCCTCGCGTAACGATGCCGCTGGCGCTGCTGGGTGGCCTGGGCCTCTGGTTCGCCACCGGACTGCTGATCCGCGCACTCCCCGCGGCCTTGCCGCTGTCGCTGGCCGTGCTGATTGTCTGCGGCATCATCGCCTGGCTGGCCGGACGGCGTGTGCCGATGACAGCGCCTGCGGCACGCAGCCGTTCGCCGTTTTACGAGATCGTGCTGCGTGGGGCAGCCGCCGGCTGCCTGGTCGCCGTGCTGAGCGGCGTGGCGCATCTGCTGGGCCCGAAAGTGGCCGGTATCTTCGCCTCTTTCCCGGTAGCCTTGCTGGCGGTGTGCTGGTTCCTGCCGCGCCGCCTGAATCGCGCCGGCATCCGCGCCGGACTGCGCGCCACCCAGATCGGTATGGCCAGTCATATCCCGTTTTTCTGCAGCCTGACGCTGCTCGGACCGCAGATCGGTCTGATGCCGGCCTTCATCGCCGGCCTCATCGGTTCGCTGGCGGTTGCGGTGGCGCTGGCGCTGCTGCGCCAGCGCCACCTGGATAAATCGGCCTAGACCACACCGCCATTGGCGCGCAGCACCTGGCCGTTGACCCAGCCACCGGGGCCGGCAAGGAAGGCAACCGTATTGGCGATGTCGTCCGGCTGACCCAGCCGTTCCAGCGGCGCCATGCGGGCCAGTTGCGCCACGCGTTCCTCGCTCTTACCGGTGAAGAACAGTTCGGTCGCCACCGGACCCGGCGCCACCGTATTGACGGTGATATGGCGGCCGCGCAGTTCCTGCGCGAGGAATGCGCTCAACGTTTCGACAGCGGCCTTGGTCGCCGCATAGGGGCCGTAGCCCGGCAGCCGCAGGCCGATCACACTGGAGGACAGAGTAATGATACGGCCGCCATCGCGCAGGCGTTTTGCCGCCTCGCGCAGCACATAGAATGCGCCCTTCACGTTGACGTTGAGCAGGCGGTCGAACTCTTCATCGGTGGTATCGGCGATCTTCGGCAACGCGCCGTCCATTACACCGGCATTGGCGACCACAATATCGACGCCGCTGAAGGCCTGCTCGGCCGCATCGAACAGCCCGCAGATAGCCGTCGGGTCGGACACATCGGCTTTTACAGCGATGGCACGACCGCCCGCATCGGCGATCTTCGCCACCAGCGCCTCGGCGTCGGCCGCGCGGCTGGCGTAATTGATCACCACGGCATGGCCCTGGGCAGCCAGGGTTTCGGCGATGGCGGCGCCGATACCGCGCGAGGCACCGGTGACGAGGGCGACCTTGAGGGGGGAAGCGGTCATGAATGAGCTCCTGAAACGATGGGGAAGACGCCCTTTCATATGCCTTTGGAATATTTGGAATAAATATGTATTTATTGCCATTATTATTCAAAGTATATAAACAATAGCCATGGATCGCCTGGATGCCATGCGCCTTTACACCCGGATCGTCGAGCTGGGCAGTTTCACGGCTGCCGCCGAGGATCAACAGCTACCGCGCGCCACAGTCACCCATGCGATCAAGCAACTGGAAGCCCGGCTGAATGTGCGGCTGCTGGAGCGCACCACCCGCAGCGTGCGCACCACGCTAGACGGCGAAGCCTATTATCAGCGCTGCCTGCGCCTGCTGGCCGATGTGGACGAGACCGAGGCGGTGTTCAGCCAGACGGCGGCCAATCCGCGCGGCGTGCTGCGCGCCGCCCTACAGGGCACGCTGGCGCGGGCCTTCATCCTGCCGGCACTGCCCGACTTCTTCGCCTGCTATCCCGATATCCGGCTTGAACTCGGTTTCGGTGACCGCCCGGTGGATCTGGTCCGCGAGGGCGTGGACTGCGCCGTGCGCAGCGGCCCGCTGCCTGATTCCAGTCTGGTTGCGCGCCGCATCGTTACGCTGGAGCAGGTGACTATCGCCAGTGCCACCTATCTTGAACGCCATGGCGAGCCGCAGCGGCCTGAAGACCTTCACAACGGCCATCACGCCGTCAGCTATATGTCGATGGTGAGCGGTCGTCATGAGTCGCTGGATTTCACCATCGACGGCGAAAACCGCGAATTCATGCTGCCCAACATGCTGGCCGTGAATGACGCCGATGCCTATATCGCCGCCTGCCGCGCCGGGCTCGGCATCATCCAGGTGCCGCGCTATCACATCCTGGACGAACTGGCCGCCGGCAGCCTGCGCGAAATCCTCGCGCCGTGGCGGCTGCCGCCGATGCAGGTGGCTGTGGTCTATCCGGCGCATCGCCAACTGTCGCCGCGCCTGCGCGTGTTTGTCGATTTCCTGGCCGAACTCTTCCGCAAGGCCGAGGCACAGGGCCGGCTTTAACACCCGTTTTAACCCGGCAGCCCTGTTGCGCCACGGGCCGTCATGCTAAGCCAGCCACGCCTTATGATGGCGATTTCACGCGACTTTACCGGACTTTCCGTCATGAACCCGATCTTCGCCGACGCGCCCACCACCATCTTCGAGACCATGTCGCGGCTGGCCATACAGCACAGCGCAATCAACCTCGGCCAGGGCTTCCCCGACGATCCCGGCCCCGAGGATGTGCGGCAGAAAGCCGCCGATGCGGTGATGACCGGCTGGAACCAGTATCCGCCGATGATGGGCCTGCCCGAGCTGCGCCAAGCCGTCGCCGCGCATTACAAGCGCTTCCACCAGCTCGACCTCGACTGGCAGTCGGAAGTGATGATCACGTCGGGCGCCACCGAGGCCCTGGCCGGCGCCCTGATGGCGCTGATCGAGCCGGGCGACGAAGTGGTGCTGTTCCAGCCACTGTACGATGCCTATCTGCCGCTGGTGCTGCGGGCCGGCGGCGTGCCGAAATTCGTGACCCTGCGTCCGCCGCACTGGCGCCTGGACGAAGCCTCATTGCAGGCGGTGTTTTCTCCGAAGACCAAGGCGGTGATTTTCAACAACCCGCTCAATCCGACCGCCACGGTCTTCCCGCGCGAGGATCTGGAACTGCTTGGCCGCTATCTGGTGAAATACAATGCGATAGCGATTTGCGATGAGGTCTGGGAGCATGTGCTGTTCGACGGCCTGCAACATCAGCCTTTGATGGCACTGCCCGGCCTGCGCGAGCGCTGCGTCAAGATCGGCTCGGCCGGCAAGATCTTCTCTCTCACGGGCTGGAAGGTCGGTTTCGTCTGCGCCGCGCCGGCGATCATGAAGGTGCTGGCCAAGGCGCATCAGTACATCACCTTCACCACGCCGCCGAACCTGCAGGCTGCTGTTGCCTATGGCCTGGGCAAGCAGGATGACTATTTCCTCAGCATGCGCCGCGACCTCGCCGCTGCCCGCGACCGCTTCACGGCCGGTCTGACACAAATCGGCCTGACTGTGCTGCCGAGCAAGGCGACCTATTTCCTCAATGTCGACCTTTCGACGGTATCGAACGACATCGACGATGCCGCCTTCTGCCTGCGCATGGTGGAAGAGGCCAAAGTGGCGGCGATCCCGGTCAGCGCCTTCTATGCCGCCGACCATGTGCGCAGCGTGGTGCGCTTCTGCTTCGCCAAGACCTACGACAAGCTGGACGGCGCCGTTGAGCGCCTGGCCGACTTCGTCAAGCGCGGCTGACATTCTAAATGTGTCATGGCCGGGCTTGTCCCGGCCATGACATCGTGGTTGTTAAGCCGCCTTCTGCAGCGCCGTCATATTCCGTAGCGTTGCGGCGCAGGCCTGCGCCACCTCGCGGCCCTTCACCTTGAAATGCTCCTGGAAGAACTGCCGATGCTCGTCATGCTCGTGGAAGTGATGCGGCGTCAGCACGCAACTCAGGACCGGCACTTCGGTTTCGAGCTGCACCTGCATCAGGCCGTCGATCACCGCCGATGACACGAAGTCATGGCGGTAGATGCCGCCATTGACCACGAAGCCGGCGGCAACGATGGCGTGATAGCGGCCGGTCTTGGCCAACAGCTTGGCCTGCAGCGGGATTTCGAACACACCCGGCAGCTCGAAACGATCGATGCTGCCCTGGCGCAGGCCGGCTTTCGCCATCTCGGGGAGGAAGGCCTCCCAGGCATTGTCGACAATGTCGCGATGCCAGCTGGCCTGGACGAAGGCGATGCGCCGGGCCTCGCGGCCGATGCTGTCGAGACGGATATCGGGTGTGGTGGTCTGTTCTAGGCTCTGATTCATGGGGGCGTCCTTTCATGCCTTGCCTGAATCAGGGCGCACGGCAACGGATACACACCGACGCGCACGACAGGAGTCGCACGCGCAAAGGCGCGTTTCCGTGGACCGCTCTCTTCCATCCGGACTGTAACCGTCGGCTTCGGCCTTGCACCGAATCTGCTGGACCCTCATGGCCGAATGGAAGCCACGAGGCGCTCGCGGGCTCGCCTCCAACATCGGAGGCATACCGCCGGTGGGGACTTTCACCCCGCCCTGAGAACGTGGCGCACCGGACCATCCGGTGCGTCAGGATCATGGATAAGACGAAGTCGCCCGGCCGTCCAGCCCGGGATTGCTGCCGTACAAGATTGTCGTGACCGCCGTTACGTCAGCGACCGGCCTTGAGCACGACCTCGCGCGGCGTGTCGGCCCCGCGCACCCGGCCGCGCAGGTATTGCGGGGCGACATGAACGCCGCCGCCGAGCCGGTCGGCCGCGCGCCAGGCCCAATAGGGATCGTTGAGCAGCCCGCGGCCCATCGCCACCAGATCGGCCCGGCCATCCTTCACGATGGCCTCGGCCTGCTCGGGCTCGGTGATTAGGCCGACCGTCATGGTGACGATACCGGTGGCCTGCTTCACGGCCTCGGCGAAATGCACCTGATAACCCGGACCGGTAGCGATCTTCTGCTGCGACGATACACCGCCGGAGCTGACATCGACAAAATCGGCGCCAAGCGCCTTCAGCCGCGCCGCATAGGCAATGGCATCGGCAATCTCGAGACCGGCGCCCGCCACCCAGTCGCTGCCGGTGATCCGCATGCCGAGCGGCTTGTGCGCCGGCCAGACCGCGCGCACCGCTTCAAAAATCTCCAGCGGGAAGCGCATGCGATTTTCCAGGCTGCCGCCGTAAGCATCCGTGCGCGTGTTGGAGACCGGCGAAACAAACTGGTGCAGCAGGTAGCCGTGGGCGCCATGCAGCTCGATCAGATCAACGCCGGCGCGATCGGCGCGCTGTGCGGCGTCGACGAAGTCGCGCTTCACCCGCGCCAAGCCTTCATCATCCAGCGCCTGCGGCACATGCCAGCCCTCGGCCTGCGGCAACGCACTCGGTGCTTCCGTCTGCCAGGCCAGCGGGCCCTGCAGTGCCTGACCGCCGCGCCAAGGCAGATCGGCCGAGGCCTTGCGACCGGCATGGGCCAGCTGGATTCCGAAGGGCGTCGGCCCGAACTGCTTCACATCTGCCGCGATCTCGGCAAGGCGGGCTTCCTGCACGGCATTGTAAAGCCCCAGGCAGCCCGGCGTGATGCGGCCCTGCGCGCTCACATGGGTCGCCTCGGTGATGATAAGGCCGAGACCGGCCGTACCATAACGGCCCAGATGCGTGCGGTGCCAGGTATTCGGCACACCGTCGATGGCGCTGTACTGGCACATCGGCGACAGCACGATGCGGTTGGGCAGCGTCACAGAGCGGAGCTGCAGCGGTTCGAACAGGACTGACATGGGATGTGGTCTTCGAGCTGGTTGCGATGCCCGATCAGGATGGCGCGACGGCCGACCAAATCAAGTCCTGGCAGACCATGCATAGTTGAAACTGACCGAAATACGCTCCTGCACCGTGAAACTGGCCGGCACTTCATGGCGCAGCCAGCTTTCGAACAGCACCACCTGTCCGGCTTTCGCCTTCACGCTGACATGGAGCTGCTCGCGCGGGGGCAGCTCGGCGCGGCGCGGCGGCGCAGCCATGAAGCGATCCAGCCGAGGATCCTCAAATTTGATTGCGGCGGCGCCGCGCGGCACCTGCACATAGTATGTACCGCTGATGAAACTGAGCGGATGCAGATGCAGGCCATGTGTCACCGCACCGGCCATCATGTTGACCCAGCAATCGGTCATCTGCAGCTTGCGGCCGCGCAGATCGTAGCCCAGCGCCACCGCATAGGCCTTCACCTGCGGATTGAGAGCCTTTTCCAGTGCGGCAAAGGTCGACGAGATGCGATGCAACTGATCGTGACTGCCATAGGAGGTATAACCGCCGGGATAATGCTTGGCGCTCCAGCGCTGGCCGGTCTTGTCGGCCAGACGCAGGGAATCGCAGACATCGATCAGGTCGCGATTGAAGCCCTCGATGCCCTTTTTCTTCAGGGCCGTCACTTCGATGCGGGTAGGAAACAGACTGAGCATGGTCATCAGAACAGCTCGAAATATTCGCGATGCTCCCACTCGCTCACTTCGAGCTGGTAGCGGGCGATCTCGGCTTCCTTGATATGGATGAAATAGTCGACGAAGGTGTCGCCGAAACCGGCGCGATAGCAGGCATTATCCTTCAGCGCCCCTAGCGCCGCCTCCAGCGACCGCGGCAGCATCGGCGCCGGCGTCTCATAGGGCGCGTCGGCCGAAGGCGGCGGCGTCAGGCCGCGCTGGATGCCATCCAGGCCGGCGAGCAACTGCGAGCCGAGATAAAGATACGGATTGGCAGCCGGTTCACCCAGCCGGTTCTCGATACGGCTGGCCGGGTCGCCTTTGGCGCCCAGCACGCGACACATCACGCCGCGATTGTCCTTGCCCCAGATGGCGCGGTCGGGCGCCAGCGAATACGGCCGATAGCGGCGATAGGCATTGATGGTGGGCGCGGCAAAGGCGGCCGAGGCCGGCGCCTGGGCCAGCAGGCCGGCGAGGTAATGCTGGCCCAGCGGCGACAGCGGTTCGCCATCCCGCAGCGGGATGAAAGCGTTCTTGCCGATCTTGTGATCGGTCAGCGACTGATGCAGATGCCAGCCGGATGAGAAGATATTCGGCAGCTTCGGCCGGCACATGAAGGTGATGTGATAGCCATGGCGGCGCGCGATCTGCTTGGCCGCCGAGCGGAACAGCACCATGGTATCGGCCGAAGCCATGTTGGTGCCCGGCTGGAAGGTGAATTCACACTGGCTGGGGCCGAACTCGACCTCCAGCGAGCGCAGCGGCAAGCCGAGCGCCTGTACATCCTTGCGCAGGATTTCGTAGAAGTCGTCATACTGGTCGTAACGCTGCTCAGTCAGATACTGGTAGCCCTGGGTAAGCAGGCTGACGCTCGGCGGTGTACCCGGCTGGCCGGCATCTTCTGGCCGCAGGTTTGGATTCTCCAGCTTGAAGACATGGAATTCGACTTCCAGGCCCGCGACATAATCATAGCCGGCCTCGTTCATTTTACGCAGCGCGTTGCGATAGAGCTGCCGCGTGGAGAACGGCACCGGGCGGCCATCGGCGAAATAGAGATCGCAGAGCATCCAGCCGGTATGCGGCGCCCAGGGCAGAACCTTAAACGTGGTCGGATCGGCCACTATCAATACATCGGCCGCACCCTGCATCTCCGGGAGACCGAAACCGCCGCCCTTGGTGAAGACCGGAAACACCGTGCGATGCGAGGTGTCCTTCGCCAGCAGCGTCGTGGTGAAACCGACGCCGCTGCGCATGGCACTGCCAAGCTCCTCGGCCACCACGGTCTTGCCGCGCAGGATGCCATGCTGGTCGGCGAAGGAGAGCCGGATCACACCCAGGCCGCGCTCGGCGACCTCTTTCTCCACGGCCTTGGCTGCGTTCTGCTGCTCCGGCGTCCACAGGCCGTACTGGTCGACAAAACGCTCCACGAAAAATCCCCCGAAAGACGGCCGATCTTATTCCGCAGCCCCGTTACTCAGCAGCCCCGTTACTCAGCGGCCATGGGCGCAGGCGCCTGCCACGGGGCGCCGGCGCGTTTGCGCGCATCGGCCTCGCGCCAGTATGCCTGCCACGTACCCGTCGGGGCAATGCCGTCGATGGTGACAGGGCCGCGAATGGCCCTGGCCGCCGTCGCATCCAGCACCATCAGCGGCGGCTCGTTGCCCGATTCCGCCTGATCGATCGCTTTCATCAGCATCGAGCGATAGTTGATGATCGCCTTGTCGGTGCTGCCCAGATGCTCGCGCGTGCGATCCTGGATCGGCCCCTGGCCTTCGATGGCCCACTGGTCATGCACGTTGATGTCGTTGCCCATGCCGGTATAGGTCTGGGTCTTCTGTTCCAGCGCATCGAAGCCATAGTTGTTGGCCTTGTTCTTGCGCGGGATGTAGTCGGGCAGCGTGTACAGTTCCAGCCGCTGGGCGCGCATCTGCTGCTTGTCGACCGGCGTGGTGAAGCTGGTGAAGATCGCATACCAGTAGCAGTTCACGTCATCGATCGGGATATGCCACTGGGTGATGGTCATCTCAGCCGAGAGCGGAATATTGAAGGCCTGCGGGAACAGCAGGTTGGTGACGCGCACATGGGTGCTGCTGTCGCTGATCTGGCGCAAGGCCGTCAGCCGCATGCCGTAATCGGTACGCTCCACCTCGATTTGCGGGCATTCGAATTCGCGCAGCACCTTGGTCATCGGCATGTCGGAATCCGCCGAATTGGCGCGGAACTGGCGGCCATAATTGCCGTCCGCCTCCTCATCCTCGAAGAAGCGGTGCAGGAAGGAGGCATGAGCGGGATCGATGCCGACTTCCAGCGCCTGCAGCCAGTTGCAGGCAATATGCCCCTTGAAGGCGAAGACATGGCTGTCGGGCGCGACGAAGCAGTCGAGGTCGGAGAAGGCCGGCGGCTCGCCCTCACCCAGATACGCAAACAGGATGCCGCTGCGCAGCACTACGGGATAGCTTTTCTGTTTGATGTGCTGGCAGAGCTTGCTGCCGGCCGGCTCGGCCGGGGTCTGCAGGCACTGACCGGTGACATCGAACAGCCAGCCGTGGAAAGGACAGCGCAGGCCGCCGTCTTCCGGGCGGCCGAAGGCAAGATCGGCACCCCTGTGAGGACAGTCGCGATCCAGCAGGCCGTAGCGGCCTTGTTCATCGCGGAAGAGCACAAAGTCCTGGCCTAGCAGCTTCACCGGCTTCACCGGGCGGATGTCTTCCAGCTCCTCCACCAACGCCACCGGCTGCCAGTAGCGGCGCAGCAGCTTGCCGGCCGGCTGGTCGGCGCCGACGCGGGTCATGCGCATATTCTGCTCGTGCGTGGTCATGGCGGGCATCCCTCGAATTGCCTTGACGGGCCCTCCCACAGGCCCGAAAATGTCCGACTAGCGAACATATGTGCGATTTTAAACCTGTCCGCCGCTAACGGCAACGAGAAAACCATGACCCGCCTGCGTGCCATCGATGCCGAAAAACGCCAGCAAAGCGGTCGCAGCCCGGATTTCCTGGAGGCCCTGGCCCGTGGCATGAGCGTGCTGACAGCCTTCGATGGTAAAAACCCACAGATGTCGCTGAGTGACGTGGCCAAACGCGTCGATCTGCCGCGCGCCACCGTGCGCCGCGCGCTCTACACGCTGGGAGAACTCGGCTATCTGGAAACCGACGGCCGACTGTTCCGCCTGACCCCGCAGGTGCTGCGGCTGGCCGGCGCCTATCTTGGGTCTGCCGGGAATACGGAAGCCTTGCAGACCGCCTGCGATACGCTTTGTCTGCAGCTTGACGAAGCCTGCTCAGCCGCCGTGCTGGATGGCGCCCATGCCGTAATGGTCGCCCATGCCTCGCCGCCGCGCTTTCTCTCCTCCGCGCCCGGCCCCGGCTTCCGCGTGCCGGCTTTCTGCTCGGCTTTGGGCCGCGTGCTGCTGAGCGCGCGCGCCGATGTCGAGATGAAAAGCCTGGGCGTGCAGGCACTGACATCGAAGACCGTCACAGATCCTAAAGAACTGGCGCTGCTGATCCAGAAAGCGGCCAAGGACGGCCATGCGCTGTCGGACCAGGAAGCCGAACTGGGCTTCCGTTCGCTGGCCGTGCCGGTGCGGCGTTTCGATGGCCGCGTGGTGGCGGCGCTCAACATCGGCATCCGCATTGAAAGCGCCAGCCCAAAGCAGATGCGCGACAGTTTCCTGCCGGCACTGCTGTCGGCTGCCGAGGGCCTGAAGGATCGCGTGGTTTAAATCGGGTAGATCAGGGAATTGAGGATCAGCTCGCTGTCGAAGACGCAAACGCGCTCCTTCAGCTTCAACTCACTGCCGACGCGCGTCATCTGGTCGATATACCGGCCCACATTGTAAACCTCGGAAATCGAACCGGGCTTGGTGCGGAAGACGGAGTAATTCGCTGTGGCGCGGATCGTCTGTCCATCGTCACTCAGCACCTGCGCCACGCCGATCACATGGCGCTGATAGTAAGGCGCATGGAACAGGGTGTTGGTGATGCCATAGGCGCGATCGCGCAGCATCGCCTGGCTTTCCAGCGCCATGATACTGAGCGGCAGACCGGCATCGTAATTCTCACGCGGCACGATACGGTAATAGCAGTCTTCGGTGAACAGGCCGACCCAGGCGTCGTAGTCGCCACGGTCCAGAATATCGCCATAGGCGGTATTGAACTGGTCGACCCGGTACTGGGCTTCCAGGATCGACAGAGCGATGGGATTGGGACGCATTGCTAAAGCTCCATCACCTTGCGCCAGTAACCGTACATGCCGCGAATCAGTGTTTCCGTCACCATATGACCGGTCGGCGCCACGCCGCGGCCGTCCAGCTCGCAGATGGTGCTGCCATCGGCGCCTTTCTGGCGGAAGCCATCCTGCGAAAATTCGATCACTTCACCATCGTCAGCTGACACGAATCCGGCGGGGCCGAACAGATTGGCCTGGCGCAGACGCCGCCGCGTCATCTCTTCGGTGTCGTCCTCGAAACCGAAATGGGTCCAGACGAAATCGAAGGCATCGGGCCCTGATGGCACGATATGACGGGTGGACAGCGAATTGACCTGCTGCTGGATGATCACGCTGGGGAACAGCGTGATCATGGTGACCGTCGGACCCTTCCACCAGGACTCCGGCACGACATCCAGAAGGCGCATGTCATTCAGCGCCATGTCTTTCTTGAAGCTGGTGACGCCCTCGGTAACGGCCTTCGCCTCGCCGCCGGCATTGCGCTGGGAAATCATCACCGCGTGGCGGCCTTCGGCGTCCATGACCATGCGCGACTGCTGATCGGCCCGCCACAAGCCAAACGTGACGAACCAGGTGTGCAGGAGACCCGGATGATAAGGATCCTTGATATTCTCCATCATCAGCTTCCAGTTGCCCGGAATACGCTGGCGGCTGGTGCCCAGCAGGGTGAGCTTTCGGCCATCGAAGATGCGGTTGAGCCAGGGCAACACGTCAGGCCCGATATAATCCTCGAAGCTCGGCGCATCCTGATCGAAGCTGGCGAAGACCAAGCCATTATAGGTCTCGACCTTCAGCTTGGATAAGCCATGCTGCTTGAGGTCGAAATCGGCCGGCATGCCGCCCTGGACTTCACCATCGTCCTTCTTCACGCCCTGGCGGAAGGGCAGACCGGCAAGATCGCCATTCAGCTTGTAGGTCCACTGGTGATAGGGGCAGACGAAGCTGCGCGCATTGCCGCGCGGCTTCTGGCAGAACCGCACGCCGCGATGGGCGCAGCGGTTCTCCACGACGTTCAGGCTGCCGTCACGATCCCGCACCACGATCACCGAGCGTTCGCCCACCCAGGAGAGCTTATAATCGCCCGGCTTGGGCAGCTCCGCTTCCAGCGCGACATAGCACCAGTGGCCGCCACCGTGGAAAAACCGCTCGATCTCACGGCGATAGACTGCCTGATCGGTGTAGGCCCAGAACGGAATCCGGCTTGAGCCCGCATCGGTCCATTGCGGCAGACCGTCGGTCGACAGTTGGGGCGAAGCAAAATTCATTTCCGAATCCTCCCGACACGGATTTATTTGCATTTGCAAATACTATCCACCCGGCTCGGCCGAAGGTCAACAAACTTCCCTTGGGGCACAATTGAATCCCGGACCGAAAGGCCGGAGCATGGCTGGCATAACGGAGGAAACCGATGTTCGACCGGCACTATGCCGTCTGGCCCAAGGGCGTGCCCAAGCACCTGACCCTGCCGGCGACCAGCCTGTACGAGAATCTGGAGCTGTCAGCCCGGCGCTATCCGGATAAGACGGCTATCCTCTATTACGGCTCGGCCCTGACCTATGCGCAGCTGAAAGATCAGGTCGACCGCCTCGCCGGCTACCTGGCGCAGCGCTGCGGCATCCAACGCGCCGATCGCGTGCTGCTCTACATGCAGAACAGCCCGCAATATGTGATCGCCTATTACGCCATCCAGCGCCTGACCGCCGTGGTGGTGCCGGTCAATCCGATGAGCAAGACGGAAGAGCTGCGCCATATCGTCCACGATACCGGCGCCACCACCGTGCTCTGCGGCCAGGACATCGCGCCGTTTGCGCAGGCGCTGCTTGGCACCGGTCTGCAGCATGCGGTTGTTGCCGCCTATTCCGATTACGTGACCGCGCCCACCGATCTGGTGCTGCCCGATGTGGTGGCAGCGCCCCGCATGGCAATACACCAGGGCATCCTGTGGCATGACGCACTGGCACAGGACCTGAAAGCCGGCCCACATGTCGCCGCCCCCGAAGACTGGTGCGTGCTGCCCTATTCCTCTGGCACCACAGGCGCACCGAAAGGCTGCCTGCACAGCATCCGCGGCGTGACGGCCACGCTGTTCGGCTCGATCGCCTGGAATCCCGCCTCGCCCGAATCCGTGCAACTGGTCACCCTGCCGCTGTTCCATGTCACCGGCATGCAGAATTCGATGAATGCGCCGATCTTCAATGGCGCCACACTGGTGATGATGACACGCTGGGACCGCAAGGTGGCCGCCGAACTGATCCGGCGCCATCGCGTGACGCACTGGCGCAACATCACCACCATGTGCATCGACTTCCTGTCCGATCCCGAGGCGGCGGCCTGGGACCTCTCGTCGCTGGCCGGGATCGGCGGCGGCGGCGCCCCGATGCCCATGGCCATTGCCGCCAAGCTCAAAGATCTGACCGGACTCGATTACATCGAAGGCTACGGCCTTTCTGAGACCATTGCCGCCACGCATATCAATCCGGTGGGCAACCCGAAGCCGCAATGCCTCGGCATACCCGTCTTCGATGTCGATTCGCGCATCATCGATCCGGACACGCTGGCCGAACTGGGCCCGAACGAGACCGGTGAGATCGTCATCGCCGGCCCGCAGGTTTTCCTCGGCTACTGGAATCGTCCGGAAGAAACCGCACAGGTCTTCTTCGAGCGCGATGGCAAGCGGTTCTTCCGTACCGGTGACCTCGGCTATTACGACGACGAGGGCTTCTTCTTCCTGGTCGACCGGCTGAAACGCATGATCAACGCCTCAGGCTACAAGGTCTGGCCCACCGAGATCGAAGCCATGATGTATGCTCATCCGGATATCCGCGAGGTCTGCATCATTGCGACCGGCGATCCACGCCGTGGCGAAACGGTCAAAGCCGTGATCGTGCCGAAGGAAAACGCCGGGACCATGACCCCGGACAGCGTCCAGGCCTGGTGCCGCGAGCGCATGGCTGCCTACAAGGTACCGCGCGTGGTGACCTTCGCCGACAGCCTGCCGAAATCGGCCACCGGCAAGATCATGTGGCGGGTGCTGCAGGACCAGGAACGCGCGACCGCCAAGCCCGACGCCGCCGACTGACCCATTTATCCGATCGAACCGCCACTCCACCCTAAACAGCCGCCAGTATTGCTGCGCTGCACCTTCGACTAAAGGAGGGGGGTACTTTGGACCTTGGTCTACGCCCTTCTACCGCCTCGATAATTTATGATTCCCCATCGGATCGCATCACAAAACGCGACCGTTTTCAGATGAGGGAAGGAACGCTTCATGAGCGCCAATATCGCAGCGGCAGGCGATCGTCGCCGGCCGATGACCAAGGATGAGAAGCGAGTCATTCTCGCCTCCTCCGCCGGTACCATCTTCGAATGGTACGATTTCTATCTTTACGGTTCGCTGGCCGCCGTGATCGGCGCACAGTTCTTCTCGGCATTCCCGGAAGCAACGCGCAACGTCTTCGCGCTGCTCGCCTTCGCCGCCGGCTTCCTGGTGCGTCCGTTCGGCGCGCTGGTCTTCGGCCGTCTCGGCGATCTGGTCGGCCGCAAGTATACCTTCCTTATGACCATCCTGATCATGGGCACCTCCACCTTCCTGGTGGGCCTGCTGCCCGGCTACAACACCATCGGCTGGGCCGCTCCGATCATTCTGATCGCGCTGCGCATGCTGCAAGGCCTGGCGCTCGGTGGCGAATATGGCGGTGCGGTGGTCTACGTGGCGGAACATGCCCCGCAGGATCGTCGCGGCTACTTCACCAGCTGGATTCAGACCACGGCCACGCTCGGCCTGCTGATGTCGCTACTGGTCATTCTGGCCACCCGCAACTATCTCGGCGAAAAGGAATTCGCCGAATGGGGCTGGCGCGTACCGTTCCTGCTCTCGATCATCCTGCTGATCATCTCGGTCTATATCCGGATGCAGATGGAAGAGAGCCCGGCCTTCAAGAAGATGAAGGACGAAGGCAAGCAGTCGAAGGCGCCGCTGTCCGAAGCCTTCGGCCAGTGGAAGAACGCCAAGTTTGCCGTCCTCGCCCTGCTCGGCCTCACCGCCGGCCAGGCCGTGGTCTGGTACACGGGCCAGTTCTACGCGCTGTTCTTCATCCAGAACGTCCTGCGCGTCGATCTGCTCACCTCGAACGTGCTGATCGCCTGGTCGCTCATCATCGGCACCGCCGGCTTCATCTTCTTCGGCTCGCTGTCTGATCGCATCGGCCGTAAGGTGATCATCCTCGGTGGCTGCCTGGTTGCGGCTATTACCTACTTCCCGGTCTTCAAGTACATCACCGAGACCGCGAACCCGGCCCTCCACAAGGCGCATCAGAGCACCGAAGTGGTGGTCATCACCGATACGAAGACCTGCTCGTTCCAGTTCAACCCGACGGGCACCTCGAAGTTCACCAGCCCCTGCGATATCGCGAAAGCTCAGCTCGCGCGTAGCTCGGTGAACTACAAGACCGAAGACAAGCCGGGTGCAACTGACACCATCGTCCGCATCGCCGGTAAGGAGATCCCGTCCTATGACGCCTCCAAGCTGACGGGCGACGCGGTGCGCACCACCCCGGCGGCCTTCGTCAAGTCGGTCAACGACGCGCTCGGCGCTGGCGGTTACCCGGTTCCGGGTGCGGCCAACCCCGAGATCGTCAAGGTCAGCGGGTTCTTCGACATCTTCCGGGCCCAGCCGTTCAAGCTGGTCGTCGTGCTGACCTTCCTGGTCATCCTGGTCACGGCGGTGTACGGCCCGATTGCCGCGGCGCTGGTCGAACTGTTCCCGACCCGCATCCGCTACACCGGCATGTCGCTGCCTTACCATATCGGTAACGGCTGGTTCGGCGGTCTGCTGCCGGCATCGGCCTTCGCGATGAGCGCGGAGACGGGCGATATCTACTTCGGTCTGTGGTACCCGATCGTGATCGCGGTCGGCACCCTGATCATCGGCTCGCTCTTCGTTCCGGAAAACCGGAACAAAGACATCTTCGCCGAAGACTACAAGTCAGCCTGACGGCTGGCTGTTACAGGAAAGGCGCCGGGGCAACCCGGCGCCTTTTTTGTTGCCTGTGTCGTGGCCGCAAAAAATCCGGCCGGCAGAGCCGGCCGGGGTCCATGCATACCAGCAGGCTACTTCGCCGGCTTGATGAAGTCGGCGCGCACCATCTGGTCGTTGCGGCCCGAATAGCTGACGGTCTTCTTCATCGCCCAGGCCGACTGCTCGTAATGCAGCGGCAGCAGGCCGTAATCCTCAACCACCATCTTGCTGGCTTCCTGCAGCAGGGCACTGCGCTTGGCATCATCCACCGTGCCCATGGCCTGTTCCAGCTTGGCATCCATTGCCGGATTGGAATAGCGACCCTTGTTGGTGGTGCCCATGCCCTTTTCACGATTGGGCGTGGCCACCAGCGAGCGCAGCGCGTTGCTCATTTCCTGCGACGACCAGCCCGCCATATAGGCGCTGTATTTCAACTCGTCACGGTTCTTGAAGAAAACCGGCGGTACGGCACTGTCCACCTTGGTCTTCACGCCGGCCCGGGTCCACATCGCGGCAATGGCCTGCGCCACCTTGATGTCGTTGATGTAGCGACCATTCGGCGTCCCCAGCGAGATGCCGAAGCCGTCAGGATAGCCGGCTTCGGCCAGCAGGGCCTTGGCTTTGTTCAGGTCATACTTGTCCGGCTTGGAATCCTGCCGCGTGCCAAACATCGGGAAAGGCAGGAAGTCGCCGGCTGGAATGGCCAGGCCTTCCATGATGCGCGACGAGATCGCATCGCGGTCGATCGCCAGCGAAAGTGCCTGGCGCACCCGCTTGTCTTTCAGCGGATTCTTGCCGTTGGTGCCCTCGATGCCGATGCTGGGCTCGCCCACATGATCGACATGGATGTAGATGATGCGGTTGGACACGGCCTGGCTGACATTCAGCTTCGGGTCCTTTTTCAGCTTCTCGATATCGTCGGTCGGCGGATCCTCGATCAGATCGACGTCACCGGCCAGCATCGACGCGGTGCGGGCGGCCGAATTCGACATCGGCCGGAAAGTTACGGTCTTCCAGTGCGGCTTCGGACCCCAATAGGCGTCGTTGCGTTCCAGCACCAGCTGATTGCCGCGCTTCCATTCGACAAATTTGAACGGACCGGTGCCGATCAGGCCCTGGCCCTGGTTGAGCGACTCTGACGTCACGCCCTCGGCCACCTCGGTCTTGGCCATCTTTTTCGGCATGATGGTCATCTGCGACACGTCAATCGGCAATGCCGGCGCCGGGCCATCGGTCTTGATGCGCAGGGTCAGCGGATCGACAATCTCGTAACCGGCGATCTGCCGGGTGTAGACCGTATAGGGCGACGGGCTGTTCGGCACCTTGGCGGCGCGCTGGAAGGTGTAGACCACGTCTTCGGCGGTAAACGGCGAGCCGTCGGAGAATTTCACATTCGGCCGCAGTTTGAATTCCCAGGTGGTATCGTCGAGCGGCTTCCATGAGGTCGCCAGGCCCGGATAGAGCACACCCTTCTCATCCGACATGACGAGCGCATCATGGATATGGAACGCGATCTGCAGGTTCGGCGTCAGCGCGTGGTATTGCGGATCGAGTGAGCTGGGCTCGGTCTTCAATCCGATCTTGAGTTCCTGCGCCATCACCGGCTGCGCCAGCGTGAGCAGCGCCGCCAGACCGACCAGAGCCGTTGTGCCAAGTACCGTTCGTTTGAGTGCCATCGCCGTCAATCCCCGTTCGTTTGCAGATAAGCGTTATGTGTCGTGCTTCTTACGAGCCGTCCGGATTTAGAGTAGAAGAAAGCCGCCGACCCTGAAAAGCCAAAACGGAAGTCTCATGCAGGATATTGCCCGTATTAACGCCCTGATCGATGCCAAGGCCGCGGCCGGTCTGACTCTAAGCGATACGGTCTGGGATCTGGCCGAACTGCGCTATCAGGAACACGGCGCTGTATCCGCGCAGATCGCTCTGCTGGAGCAGGAAGGCTTCCGGATCACCCGCGATGTCGCCGGCATTCCCACCGCTTTCATGGCGGAGGCAGGCCATGATACCGGCGGCGGCAATGGTCCGCTAATTGGTTTGCTGGGCGAATACGATGCCCTCTCCGGCCTTGGCCAGGTGTCGGGCGTGACCGAGCGCAAGCCCAGCAGCCAGGCCAATGGTCAGGGCTGCGGCCATAATCTTTTGGGTGCCGGTGCTGTGCTCGCCGCCATCGCGGTGAAGGACTATCTGACGGAGCACAAGATTCCGGGCCGCGTGCGCTATTACGGCTGCCCGGCAGAAGAAGGCGGCTCGGGCAAGACCTTCATGGCCCGTGGTGGGCTATTCAAAGACCTGGATGCCGCGATCTGCTGGCATCCGGGCAATTTCTGGGGCGTCATGTCCGTCAACAGCCTGGCCAATATCCAGGCCTATTTCCGCTTCTCAGGCCGTGCCGCCCATGCGGCAAGCGCGCCGCATCTGGGCCGCAGCGCGCTGGATGCCGTCGAGCTGATGAATGTCGGCGTCAACTACATGCGCGAACATATGCCGTCGAATACGCGCGTGCATTACGCCGTCACCGATACCGGCGGCATCTCGCCCAACGTGGTGCAGGCCAGGGCGGAGGTGCTGTACCTGGTGCGCGGTCCGTCGGTGACCGAGGCCACGAAGCTGTTCGAGCGCGTGAAGAAGATTGCCGAGGGTGCGGCGCTGATGACCGAGACCCAGGCTTTTGTCGATTTCGACAAGGCCTGTTCGGAAGTGTTGCCCAACACCGCGCTGGAATGGGCCATGCACCGTAACATCCAGAAACTCGGCCCGGTGCAGTTCGACGACGCCGATCGTGCCTTCGCCGAGCAGATGCGCAAGAACGCACTGACGCCGGAAGATGTGTTCTCGTCCTTGCGCAGCGTGGGCGAGCCCACCTCTTACGACAAACCGCTGCATGACGGCATCCTGCCCTTCGACGGTACGCCGCGGCAGCTCTACGGCTCCACCGATGTGGGCGATGTCAGCTGGCTGACACCCACCGTTCAATGCTGGGGGCCGTGCTTTGCGGTGGGAACACCCGGCCATTCCTGGCAGCTGGTAGCCCAGGGCAAACAGCCGGCCGCCCATAAGGCCATGGTGGCCGCCGCCAAGGCGATGGCCGCCACCGCCATCGACGCTCTGACCGACGAGGACCTGCTGAAAGACGCGCGCGCCGAATGGGAAAAGCGCACCAACAACCAACCCTATCAGTGCCCGATTCCGCCTTTGGTAGAATTGCCGTTCGAGCGCAAGAACAAGGCCGGCGTGCTGCTGGGCGGTGGCGCCTCGCCGTTCACGGCCGCGCCACTGACCCGTGCCAAGCCGGTTTAGGCAAAGGTCAGCAGCGCATGGCGATTGGCCAGCGCAGCCAGAACGCTCATGCCGGTGATCGCCGAGGTCTTTGGGTTGGCATCGCTGCTGCGCCCGGCGACGATCACGGTGAGATGCGAACTGTCGCTCTCGGCCTCGATGCGGCCGGTATTGCCAAGCGCAGACGGATCGGCCACCAGTCGGACCTCGGTGCGATCCAGCCCCAGACCGGCCAGCGCCACGGTGGCGGCGAGGTTGGCGTTCTTCGGATAGGTTAGCGCCGCCTCGCGCGCACTACCGCTGAAGATCACCGTGGGTACGGCCAAAGACGCCAGATCGAAGGCCGCTTCGGCCGGCGTGCCCATCCAGGCTTGTGGCGGCTTGGTGGATGAATAGGTCACGCGATGCAGCCCGTCCGGTCTCATCGCCAGCAGACCATCGAGGCCGGCAATCGCACCGACCGGAATCACCAGCCGGCCGCCGCTAGCTTTTGCAGCCTGTTGCAGGCGGTCGCGGAAACCGTCATCGGCCAGCGCGCCGGTGGAAATGACAAACATCTCGCAGCCCTGCCGCAACACGGCCTCGGCGCAATCCACCACTGCCGGCTGGCCGGCGGTTTCCACCACGATATCCGGCTTCGTAGCCAGGAAGGCCGACAGGTCGTCGGTGACTGTCAGCTGCGGCCAGGCGGTGCGCACCTCGGTCAGCTGGCGCGTCCGCACCAGCAAGGCAGTCAGGCGATAGCCCTCAAGCGGTGCCGTCAGCCACGCTGCCAGGATCGACTGCCCGATGCCACCGAAGCCGATCAGGCCGATGGCCTTCATGCCGCGCGGTGCTCAGGCGCATGAGCCAGCACCACATCGAGGAATGCCTGGCCGAAGCGTTCCAGTTTGGCCTGGCCGATGCCGTGGATATCTGTGAGGCGATAGAGCGTGGCCGGCCGCTTGACCGCCAGTTCCAGCAGCGTGCGGTCGGAAAAGATCACATAGGCCGGCTGCTGCAGTTCGGTGGCGAGTTGGCGCCGCAGGTCCTTCAGCGCGGCGAGCAGGATCTGGTCCTCATGCCCCAGCGTGATTTCCGCCGCCGAAGACGAGCGGCCGCGCTGGCTGCGGCCGCGCTTGCCGCTGACCGCCTCAACGCGCAGCTCGACGCGGTTCTGGCCTTTCAGCACAGCGCGGCCGGCATCGGTGAGGAACCAGCTGCCATGGCCGGCGATATCCAGATCGACCAGGCCGGCACCATAAAGCTGACGGAAGATCGAGCGCCAGGCATTGGCATCGCGATCCTTGCCGATGCCGAAGGTGGGCAGGCGATCATGCTCATTGCGCAGGATGGCGTCGGTCTTGTTGCCGATCAGGATCTGCACCAGATGCTCGGTGCCGTAGCGCTGGCCGGTGCGCATCATGGCCGACATCGCCTTCTGGGCCTCGATGGTGCCGTCGAAGCGCGCCACGCCGTCCTGGCAAAGGTCGCAATGGCCGCAGGGCTCGGACTTTTCGCCAAAATAGGCCAGCAGGGTCTGGCGGCGGCAGCGCGGCGATTCACATAGCGCCACCAGGGCATTGAAGCGCTGGCGTTCGATGCGCTTGCGCTCGTCGGACGTCTCGCCCTCCTCGATCTGCATGCGACGGAAGCGCATATCGTCGAGGCCATAGAGCGTCAGCGTCTCGGCCGGCAAACCATCGCGACCGGCACGACCGATTTCCTGGTAATAGGCCTCCACATTGCGCGGCAGGTCGGCATGGCAGACATAGCGCACATCAGGCTTGTCGATGCCCATGCCGAAGGCGACAGTCGCCACCATCACCACGCCATCGTCGCGCAGGAAGGTGTCCTGGTTGCGGTCGCGCAGGCGCTGCTCCATGCCGGCATGATAGGCCAGGGCATTATGGCCCATATCCTTCAGCCCGGCCGCCATCTCCTCGGTGCGCTTGCGAGAGGAGCAGTAGACGATGCCGCTCAAGCCCCGCCGTGCCGCAATGAACTCGCCGATCTGGGTGCGCGCACTGGCCTTGGGCAGCATCATCAGATGCAGGTTGGGCCGGTCGAAACTGCGGATGAACTCGCGCGGGCGCTCGACAAACAGTTTGGCGATGATATCGGCCCGCGTCGGCGCATCGGCCGTGGCGGTCAGGGCAATGGTGGTGATATTGCCAAGCTCGGCACGGATATTGCCAAGACTTAAGTATTCCGGGCGGAAATCGTGGCCCCATTGCGACACGCAATGAGCTTCGTCGATCGCCAGCAGTTTCGAGTTGCTCCGCTGCAGCAGCGCCACCGTATCGGACCGCACCAGCCGCTCGGGCGCCACATAGAGCAGGCGCAGGCTGCCGTCGCGAAGCTCGCGGTGGATACGACGGTATTCGGCCTCATCGATGGATGAGTTGAGCGCCGCGGCATTGACGCCAAAGCCCTGCAGCTGGCGCACCTGGTCGCGCATCAGCGCGATCAGCGGCGACACCACGATGGCCAGGCCGCCGGTGAGAATGGCCGGCAGCTGGTAGCAGAGCGATTTGCCCGAGCCGGTCGGCATCACCGCCAGCACATTCTCGCCGTCCAGCAGTGCCTGCACGATCTCGGCCTGCCCGGCGCGAAAGCGCTCGAAGCCGAAAACCCTGTGCAGGGTATCCTGTGCCGCGTCCAGAGAGGAAGATGTCATGCCGATTCGCTATCCTGCATTCTGGATAGCAAAGCGCCGGCTGGATAGCAAAGCGCTGAGTAGCAGTCAGCCCAGCCAGCGGCGAACCTGCGCCTTCAGATAGGCGATATCCTCGGGGTTCTGCACCGGATTGCCGGCACGATGGCCCCAGATGCTGGGAATGGGACTCAATTCCGCCTGCGCCAGATATGGCAGTTCAGCGGCGTTATCGGCGACACGGAAATACAGATCGGTCTCGCCCGGCATCAGCAGCACTCTGGCACGGATGGCGCCCAGCGCCTTGTGCAGGTCGCGGTTGTAAAGCGGATTGTCGCTGATATCGCCGGCGAACCAGGTGCGGAGTTGGGCATAGAGATCGGCGGCCGGGCGCAGGCCATAACGCTCTTCCCAGCCGGTGCGCAGATAGGTTTCCAGATCGGGTGCGCCCAGGGCAGTGAGATGCAGGTTGGCGCGATAGAAATCCTGGCTCAGCGCCCAGCCGGCATAGATGCGGCCAAAGGCGCGAATGGCGGCTTTCGGTTCGGCCGAAAAGCGGCCATGACCGATATGCTCGGGCGCCGCCTCCAGCGTGGCCATCAGGCTGGTGAGGAAAATCTGGTTATGCACCGCCGTGCGGGCACTGCCGCAATTGACGATGATCGCCTGCATCGCATCGGGGAAGTTGGCGGCCCAGTGATAGGCCTGCTGCGCCCCCATCGACCAGCCGTAAACGGCATGTAGCGTTTCGATGCCGAACTGCTGCTGCAGGAAGCGGCGCTGGGCCTGCACATTGTCCCAGGCGGTGACCAGATGCGGATAGTCCGGTGTGTTGGACGGGCTGGAGGACAGCCCGTTGCCGAACATGTCAGGGATGACAATGAACCAGCGCGTCGGATCGAGGATACCGTCCGGACCGATCAGCCATTCCAGATCGGGATGCCGCGCCGAATAGCTGGTCGGATAGAGCACCACATTGTCACGGGCCGGCGAGAGCACACCATGGGTTTTCCAGCTGATGAAGGCGCTCTTGATGGTTTCACCGGACTGGACCTTCAGATCGCCGAGATCGAAGCGGCCGGACTGGGTAGGCCAGGTCATTACTGTTTCCCCTTGAAGAGCGAATTGAGTTCGATGCCCGGCATGGCACGGCCGAAGCCGGCGAAACTGCCAGCCTCGGCAATCTCCTTCGCCACCCGCATCACCTCGCCATAGGCCGCGCGCGCCAGCGAACCGCCGACGCTGATGCGGCGCACGCCGAGTTTCGCCGCCTGCTCCACTGTATGGCCCATGGTCAGCAGGTTCACCGGCTTGCCGCCGGCGGCCTGCACCACGGCCGCAATCTGTGCCTCGTCCTTGACGCCCGGCGCGTAAAGACAATCGGCCCCGGCCACCGCAAAGGCCTTGAGGCGCTTTACTGTCTCGTCCAGATCGGGACGGCCGACGAAAAAGCCTTCGCTGCGCGCGGTGAGAAGTATCCCGCTGCCACTTCTGTCGATGGCGGCCCGGGCCGCAGCGATGCGCTTCACGGCGAGATCGAAGTCATAGAGCGGCTGCGCCTTGTTGCCGGTCGAATCTTCAATCGAAAGCCCGGCAATACCGGTCTCTATGGCCAGGGTCACACTGGCCGCCACGCCATCGGGGTCATCGGCGAACCCGTTCTCGAAATCGGCATTGACCGGGATATCGGTGGCTGCCGTCAGCAGCTTCAGATGTGCCAGCACATCGGCACGCTCGACCTTATTATCTGACCGCGCCATCGACCAGGCCATGCCGGCGCTGCTTGATGCCAGCGCCTTGAATCCCAGGCTCTGCAGCATCACCGCGCTGCCGGCGTCGAAGGGGTTGGGAATGACGAAACAGCCGGACTCGTGCAGACGGCGGAAGGTGGCGCATTTTTCGGCGGCACTGACAGGCATGGAATCCTCCCTGAGGTGACGGCCCTTTATCTGGGTCAGATCGCTTCGTAGGGTACCGTCAGCTGCGTACCCGGCACAATGATGCCGCCCCGGTCGCCCGGCGTGACGCTGCCGAAACGCTGGGCATAAGCGGGCGGCAATGGCCGCGCCTCTTTCGGGGCCAGCCAGAGGCGCAGCAAGTGGCGACGCCGGGCCGGCTCGGCCCAGTCGTCGAAGGCCGTGCGGTCATGCAGCAGGGCATGGTTGTTCACCAACTGCACATCGCCGGGCTGCAGTTCCATATGGAAGTTCAGCGCCGGATCGTTGGCCAGCGCATCGAACAGATCATAGGCCTCGACCTGGGCCGGCGTCAGCGGCGGCACCTCGGCGAAGCGGCGGGCCGATTCGATATACTGGCGCTGGTAGATCGCCGAGAGATAGCCTTCATGCCAGTTGTAGGTCGGAATGGTAAAATACGGCTTCTCGCCCACCGGCACCTCGCCACGACGATCGGTCTCGATCGGATCGAACAGCAAAGCGGCCAGATCAGGCCGGCGCCGACGCATCTCGTTGAAGATGGTGACCGAGCTGACCAGCGCCGAATGGCCGCCGGATTTCGCCACCTGCAAACAGAGCAGACCGACAATGTCGCAGGAGTCGGTATGGAAGGTCTGGCGCTCGTGGGTCTGGTAGATCCGCACATTCGGATCGTTGCTGCTCAGGCCCATATCCTTCACATGGCCAAGCACATGGCCGCGGGCATTCTGAGAGCGCGCGCTGCCCAGATGACAGCCGATGCCAAGAAAGGCAATCGCCGCCTCGCGCAGGCTCCAGCGCTGCACCGGCAGGCCGCGCAGCAGTGCGAAGCCGCGGCCGTCCATGACCTCATGCCGCAGGTTGGCCAGACGCGGTCCGAGCGTCGGCAACGGAAAGCGCGCCGGCGCGAGCGCGGCGGCGTTGCAGTGCGGATCGGCGGCCAGCGGCTTGAGCGCGGCCTCGACTTCGGCAATTTCGGCCGGCGTGAAATGCCCGAGCCAGGAGCCATCGCGCAGCATGGCGGGCCCGTACCAGGCCGAGGCATCGGTGATTTCCGGCGGCAGGGCCGGTGCGCTGGCGATCATGATGATATTCCGTGAGACTGATGACTTAGGCAGTCAGGAAAATACATCAGGAACCGGGCCACCGCACAACCGCCACAACTGAAGCGATCGAAAATCCTCCGGACGGATCAGGCCGCCGCCTTCGGCTTGGCCATATCCGGCAGGTCGCAGGGCAGGAATTCACCGCGGCCCTCGGCGGCAACGAACTTGCCCTTCTCCACCACCACGTCGCCGCGCGACAGCACGGTCTCCGGCCAACCCGTGACCTCCAGCCCCTCATAGGGCGTGTAGTCGACATTATGATGCAGCATGCTGTTGGTGATGGTCACCTGGCGTTCGGGATCGTAGATCACGATATCGGCGTCAGCCCCGATGGCCAGCGTCCCCTTGCGCGGATAGAGGCCATACATTTTGGCCGGATTGGTGGCGGTCAGCTCGACAAAGCGCTGCAGGCTGATGCGGCCCTTCTTCACGCCTTCGGAGAACAGGATGGGCAGTCGGGTCTCGACGCCGGGAATGCCGTTCGGCACCCAGTTGAACGGCGTCTTGTCGCCGCGGATCATCTTGCCTTTCGGGTCGTTGTAGCGAAACGGCGCGTGGTCCGACGACAGGATCTGGAATACGCCGCTGGCCAGACCGTCCCAGATTGCCGCCTGGTTGGCCTTGTCGCGCGGCGGCGGGCTGCAGATGCATTTCGCGCCCTCGAAGCCATGGCCGTGCAGGTCATGCTCGGTCAGCACCAAGTACTGCGGGCAGGTCTCGGCATAAATCTTCATGCCGCGGCCCTGGGCCCAGTGAATCTGCTCGACCGCTTCGCGGCCCGAGACATGCACGATCAGGATCGGCACATCGGCCAGTTCAGCCATGGTGATGGCGCGATGGGTTGCCTCGCGCTCTACGGCCATCGGCCGCGAGGTGGCGTGATAGCGCGGTTCGGTATGACCCTCCGCCAGCAGCTTGTCGGTCAGCCAGCTGATGAAATCGGCATTCTCGGCATGAATCATTGCCATGGCGCCGTCGCGCCGCGCCACGGTCAGCAGATCGAGCACCTGGCGGTCGTTCAGCTTCATGTCGTCATAGGTCATGTAGATCTTGAACGACGTATAGCCGTCGCGAATCAGGGCCGGCAGATCCTGGCCGATCAGCTGCTCGGTCGGATCGCTGACGATCAGGTGGAAGGCATAATCGATAAAGGCCTTGCCGGTGGCGCGGCGATGGTAGTCGGCCACGGCGTCGCGCAGCGGCTGGCCCTTAAACTGGATGGCGAAGGGAATGATCGTGGTGGTGCCGCCGCAGGCCGCCGAACGCGTGCCAGTATAGAAGTCGTCGGCCAGCACCGAGCCGTCGCTGGTTGGCTGATCGAAATGGCAATGGCCATCGACACCACCCGGCAGCACCAGCCGGCCGGTCGCATCGATATCGGTCTTCCCCGGCGGCAGGGTCGCGGCAATGGCAGCAACCTTGCCGTTTGCAATACCGAGGTCGGCCTTGAAGACATCGGTTGCCGTGACCAGGGTGCCATTGCGGATAACGGTATCGAACTGCTGCATTGCGATCTCCTGCTTTACCTGTAATAGCCGTCAGGGTTGGCCTCTGCGGCAATCGAACGCCGGACCTCGTCCTGCAGATTGCGCAGATGAGCCAGCATGGCGGCTTTGGCCGCTTGCACATCGCGGCGCTCGGCAGCCTCCAGAATGGCCAGATGCTCCTCGTCGATTTCGGTCTTGCGATGGAAGGCGCTGGACAGGCGGAACAGGCGGGCGACCACGCGCATTTCGGTAATCATGCGGGCCAGTGTCGCCTGCCCGGCCAGCCGGGCGAAGAAGGAATGAAACCGGTTGTCGTTCTGCCAGTGCGCCATGTCGTCGGCGTCGTCAGCCTGCGTGATCGCAAACAGCCCACGACGCAGCTCGACCAGGTCGGCATCGCTGATCAGCGGCATGGCTTTTTCGATGGCGAGGCATTCCAGCACCTCGCGCAACTGCATGCATTCGAAGAATTCACGGATCGAGACGGCACGCACGCGATAGGCGCGATCGCTGGCGCGTTCCAGCAGACCTTCGCCGACCAGCCGCACCAGAGCCTCGCGCATCGGTGTCCGCGAGACCTGCAGCCGTTCGGCCAGCCGTCCCTCGGGCAGTTCGGCGCCGCCCGGAATCTGGCGACTGAGGATCAGCTCCCGCAGATGTTCGTAGGTCTGGTCTCCGAGATTGACGGCCTTGCCGCTCGCCAGGTCAATCGTCGGTGCAGACCGGACCAGGGCGCTCATGGCCGCCTCAATGTGCTTCGGCGATACTGACCGTCTTGTAGGCGCGGCCGAAGCGGTTTTCGATGCGGCGCTGGATGATATCCCAGACCGATGTCATGAGCAGGTAGTAGAGCGCCGCAACCGTGAACAGCTCCAGCACTAGGAATTTCTCCTGGATCAGTATCTGCGTGCTGCGCAGCAGTTCTTCCATCGAGATCACCGAGGTGACGGAGGTAGTCTTGAGCAGGCCATTGACGCTGTTGCCCAGGGCCGGGATGACGATGCGCAGAGCCTGCGGCAGCACGATATAGATCATCACCTGCGCCGAATTGAGGCCAAGCGCACGACCGGCGTTGCTCTGGCCGGCGGCAACACCAAGGATGCCGCCACGAATGATTTCCGACAGATAGGCGGCTTCGTTGAGAATCAGGCCAACCAGGGCCGATTCAATCACCGAAAGCTTGATGCCGATCTGCGGCAGGCCGGTATAGATGATGATCAACTGCACCAGCAGCGGCGTGCCGCGAAAGATCCAGATATAGCCCTGTGCCAGAACCGACATCCAGCGATACGGCGACAGACGCAGCAGCGCCAGCAGGCATCCGACCACCAGCCCGCCGGCAATCGCCGCGAGCGTCAGCCACAGGGTGGTGACTGCACCCTTCAGCAGATAGCCGTTGAAAAGGTATTCGTAAAAGCCTTCCCAGTGCCAGCCCTTGCCCATCTCGATGCCTTCCGTTTACGCGCGATAAAAGTGGCGGTGGCGCAGCTTCCTGCGCCACCGCCGGTCGTCATCTTACATGCTGGGGCCTTTGACGGCGAAGGGCTCGGTATTGGCCAGCAGGCCATATTCGGCCATCAGCTTGGCATAGGAGCCGTCCTTCATCATGTCATTCAGCACCTTCACGACGGCTGCGCTCAGCGCCGTGCTCTTCATCGCCAGCGATACCGGCGTCGGGAACATGCCGTGCAGGGCACGATCGAACTCGCCGCGCTTGGCATATTCCGCCGCCGTCGGGTCGATCGAGACGGTCGCCTCGGTCTGGCCGGCGCGCAGGGCCTGATAGGCCGTGGCGAAGTTGTCGAAGGTGCGGATGGTGATCGGCTTCAGACCCTTGTCGGTCAACGACTTGTCGAGCTCCTTCAGCTTGCGCTCTTCGAAGCCGCCAAGCTCCACGCCAACCGCACGGCCAGCCAGGTCTTCCGGCTTGGCGATCTTGAGCGGGTTGCCCTTGGCCACCGAGATGCTGATCGCCTGCGATTCATAGTTGATCATCTGCATCATCTTGGCGCGCTCTTCGGTCCAGAAGATGCCGGTGTTGATGATATCCCAGCGGCCGGCCTGCAGGCCGGGGATCATCGCCGAGAACTCGATGCGGATATATTCCGGCTTCAGGCAGAGCCGCTTGGCGACCTCTTCGCCCAGCGTCACGCGCATGCCCTTCAGCGCACCGGTGGAATCGACGAACTGCATCGGCGGCAGGGTCGGATTGGTGGACATCACCAGCGTGCCGGGCTTGACCAGCTCGGAATCCGCCACGGCGGGTTTGCACGACTGTGCATAGGCCGGTAGCGCGAATGCCACCAGTCCGGCGGCAAGCAAGATCTTCGGAAACGTCATGATAGCTCTCCTGTGTCGATATGCATGAACCTGACTCCCACCCTTCCCAGCGCTAGGCCGCGGCGTTCGACCTTGCGTCCAGAGAATTGAGCAACCCGAGCGCCGCCATATCGGCGCGCAAAGCTTCGATATCGGCTGCAGGCAGCGGCAGGCGCGGCGCGCGCGGCTGGCCTACCGGCAATCCCATCATGTCGAGACCGGCCTTGGAGGCAGCGACATAGCGATGCCCGCCAACCCAGCGGACGATCGGCAGGATCTTCCGGTAGAGCGCCAGCGCCGCATCCTTGTCGCTGTGATCGGCAACCAGCTCGAATAATTTTGCCGAATCGTGCGGCAGCAGATTGGAGCAGACCGCCACCCAGCCCTGTGCGCCGAGCCAGAAGGACTCATAGCCCAGGATGCCGGCAAAGACGGTCATACGGTCGCCGCAGAGTTCGATGATGTCGCGCACGCGCGTCACCTCGAGCGTCGATTCCTTGATGTAGAGCACGTTGTCGATCTGGCTGAGCCGGGCCACGATCGGCGGCGTCAGGTCGACATTTGCGGTGGCGGGATTGTTGTAGATCATCACCGGCAGCGAGATCGCCTCGCCGATCCGGCGGTAATGCTCGAACAACTCATCCGGTGTCGGGCTGCTGTAATAGGGCGGGATCACCATGATGCCGTCGGCGCCGAGACGTTCGGCTTCCTTGGCATATTCGACGCCGTCGCGGGTCCATTCGGCGCCGGTGCCGATCAGCACCGGCACGCGGCCCGCGGCTTCCTTCACGCAGACCTCGATCACCTGCTGGCGCTCATCGCGGGTCATGGAAAGGAACTCGCCAGTGCTGCCAAGCGGAATCAGGCCGTGGATGCCCTGTTCGATCTGCCAGTTCACCAGCCGCTTGAGGGCGGGAACATCCACCGCGCTGCCATCGGCGGTGAAGGGGGTAATCATAACGGTGTATGTGCCACGAAACGGCTTCATCGGAGTCACCAGGGAACTGTCTAAAAAATAGCCTTGCCTTTATACTGATTGTATACTAAGCGTATACAAGCGTCCAGTGCAATTTTATGTCCCCTGATGCCCGCCGACGATAATACTGTTTCGCCCATGCGCCTCCGACATCCCGCCATCCGGCCCAGCGGCGAAGCTGTTCAGATTGTTTATGACAATCAGAGTGTTACAGCCCTGCCGGGGGAGACCATTGCGGCCGCCCTGGCCGCCAGCGGGATGGCGGCCTTCCGCCATGACCGGGCGGGCCGGCAGCGCGGCCTCTATTGCGGCATGGGTGCCTGCTTCGACTGCCTGGTCACCGTGGATGGCCGGGCGAACCAGCGCGCCTGCCTGACCAAGGTGGCGGCCGGCCAGGTGATCCGCTCGGCCATGCCCTCGGGCCGCCCCGACGACCAGCTCAGTCCTCTGACGCCCGCGCCAACAACCACTGCGCCGACCGAGCAAACCGTCGATGTGCTGGTGATCGGCGCCGGACCGGCCGGGCTCTCGGCCGCCAGGGCGGCGGCCGAACGCGGTGCGCGCGTCACCGTGCTGGACGAACGTCCGCAGAGCGGCGGCCAGTTCTACAAACCGCTGGCGCCGTCACATCACACCGAGACGCCGACCGACCGGCAGTTCCGCGCCGGCCTTGCCCTCACCGCCGCGACGCGCGCCGCCGGCGTCACCATCGTGCAGGAAGCCAGCGTCTGGGGCGCCTACAGTGCCGGCGAGGTCTCCGCCGTCGTGGATGGCGCCGCCATCGTCTACCGGCCGAAGCAGCTGATCCTCGCCCCCGGCGCCTATGAACGGCCGGCCCCATTCGCGGGTTGGACGCTGTCCGGCGTGATGACCACCGGCGCGGCGCAGACGCTGGCACGCGCCTATCGCGTGGCCCCGGGCCAGCGTGTCGTCATCGCCGGCAACGGGCCGCTGAACCTGCAGCTCGCCTGCGAGTTGATCGATGGTGGCGTCGAAGTGGTCGCCGTCCTGGAAAGCGCGCCGCGTCCTGCCCCGCGCCAGTGGCGCGCCATGCTGAGCGCGCTGCGCACCGCGCCCGACCTGATCGGCGACGGCCTGCGCTATCTGTGGAAACTGAAGCGCGCCGGCGTGCCGGTTCTGTGGTCGCGCGCCGTACTCTCGGCTCATGGCGATAGGCGGCTGCAAAGCCTGCGCCATGCGCCGCTGGATGCCGACGGCCGTCTGCGCAGCGAACAGGCGATCGAGATTCCCGCCGATACGCTTTGCCTCGGCTATGGCTTCATACCCTCCACCGAGATCGCCCGCGCACTTGGCTGCACGCATACTCTGGTCGACCGCCATCTCGGCTACCTCGCCACCGAGACCGCAACGGATGGTGCCACCAGCCTGCCCGGTGTCTTCGTGGTTGGTGACGGCGCTGATCTCGGCGGCAGCCGCGTGGCCCTGGCGCGCGGCACGCTGGCCGGCGTCGCCGCCGCCACGGCACTGGGGCTGCCCGATACCGATCCGCAACAAACCATCCAGGCCCAGGAGGACTTTCTGCGCGCGCAGGATTTCCAGGCTGCACTCTGGTCGATCTACCAGGCGCCGCCGGTGCATCTGGATCAGGTGGCTGACACGGCTTTGCTCTGCCGCTGCGAAGAGGTCAGCTTCGGCCAGGTGCGCGCCGTGATCGCCGCCGGCCATGACACGCTGGGCGCGCTGAAACGTAACACCCGCCTCGGCATGGGCCGCTGCCAGGGCCGCTACTGTTCGGCCACCGCCACCCTGTTGTTGGAACAGAAGACCGGCCGCCCACGCGCGGTCGAGCAGTATCTGGCCCCACGCCTGCCGGCCAAGCCGGCGCCCGCCGGTGCCTTCGCCTTCGAGAAGCCCGAATGGGGTGGCCACCAGCGTGCGATCACGCCCAATCTGGCGCGCGCCACCGAGACGACCATGCTGCCCGAGCAGCAGGCGGATATCCTGGTGATCGGTGGCGGCGTGGTCGGCGCCTGCCTGGCCTATTATCTGTCGCAGGCCGGGCAGGATGTGCTGGTGGTCGAGCGCGACGATGCCAACATGCAGGCTTCGGGCGCCAATGCCGGCAGCCTACATGTGCAGCTGCTATCCTTCGATTTCGGCGCCAAGGCCGAGGCCGGCGGTGGACCTGCGGCCGCCACCCTGCCGCTGGGCCCGCTGTCGGTGGCTTTGTGGCAGGACCTGCAGCGCGACTGCGGCGAGGATTTCGAGGTTCGTATCACCGGCGGCCTGATGGTGGCCGACAGCGATGCCGGCATGGATTTCCTGAAGGCCAAGGCGGCACTGGAAAAGCGCTACGGCATCGAGAATGAGATCATCGGCGGCAACGAACTGCGCCGGCTGGCCCCCGCCCTGTCGGACAAGCTGATCGGCGCCGAACTGGCCCCGCAGGAAGGCAAGATCAATCCGCTGCGCGCCACCTATGCCGTGCTGGAAAAGGCCAGACAGCAGGGCGCGCGATTCCAGCGCGGCACCAATGTTACCGCCATCGGTCGCGATGGTGCCGGCTGGCTGGTCCAGACCACACGCGGCCGCATCCGTGCCGGCCGCATCATCAATGCCAGCGGCCCATGGTCGCGCGAGACCGGCCGGCTGGTCGGTATCGACGTGCCGGTGCACAGCGCGCCCTTGCAGATGATCGTCACCGAACCGGCACCGCCGCTGGTCGGCCATCTGGTCGCCCATGCCGACCGCCATCTCAGCCTGAAGCAGGTATCGACCGGCGGCCTGGTGATCGGCGGCGCCTGGACCGCCAGCTTCGACGAGACGCGACGCTTCAATACCGTCAACCGCGCCAGCATCGAAGGCAATCTCTGGGTGGCCAACCATGTGCTGCCGCAGATGAGCGGCCTGCATGTGGTGCGCGCCTGGGCCGGCATGAACATCAATATCGACGGCGCGCCGATCATCGGCCCCGTGCCCGGTCTGCCCGGCTTTTTCAACACCGTGACCTCGAACGGCTACACGCTGGCGCCCGTGGTTGCGCGCCTGACCGCCGACATGCTGCTGCACGGCCGCACCGAGATCGATGTCACGCCCTTCCTGATTGACCGTTTTGCATAGAGGTACCCCATGATCGAGATCCAGAATGTCAGCAAGACCTATGGCACCTTTCAGGTCCTGAAAGACTGCACGGCCTCGGTGCGCAAGGGCGAAGTGGTGGTGATCTGCGGTCCCTCCGGCTCAGGCAAATCCACCCTGATCAAATGCGTCAACGGCCTGGAACCTTTCGAGCAGGGCAAGATATCGGTGGATGGCATCGATGTCGGCGCGACGGCTACGAACATGCCGGCCCTGCGCGCCAAGATCGGCATGGTGTTCCAGAATTTCGAACTGTTCCCCCATCTCACCATCCTGCAAAACCTGACGCTGTCGCAACGCAAGGTGCTGAAGCGCTCGGGCTCGGAAGCGGAAGACAAGGCGATTGCGCTGCTCGAACGCGTCGGCCTGAAGAACCAGGCACAGAAATTCCCCGGCCAGCTGTCCGGTGGCCAGCAGCAGCGCGTCGCCATTGCCCGCGCCCTCGCCATGGATCCGATCGCCATGCTGTTCGACGAGCCGACCTCGGCGCTGGATCCGGAGATGATCAACGAGGTTCTGGACGTGATGGTGGAGCTGGCGCAGGACGGCATGACTATGCTCTGTGTCACCCATGAGATGGGCTTCGCCAAGAAGGTGGCGCATAAGGTGATCTTCATGGATCATGGCCATATCATCGAAGATTGCTCGAAGCAGGAGTTCTTCGACACCCAGCGCTCCGAGCGCGCCCAGCAGTTCCTCGCCAAGATCCTGCATCACTGACCATGACCGGCAGCAGCGGCTATGCACAGACTGTGACCGGGCCGATCCCGGCCGCGGCGCTTGGCCGGACGCTGATGCATGAACATATCCTGTGCGATCTGCGCGATCCGCTGCGGCGACGCAAGCCGGCAGCCTGGCCGCCGATCACCATGGAGAACCGCTTCGAGATCGACTATTTCCAGAACCGGCATCAGGACAACATGCTGCTGGACGAGGACGATGTGGCGCTGGCGGAACTGCAGCGGTTCCACACCGATGGCGGCCGCTGCATTGTCGAACTGAGCACCGGCGGATTGTCGCCGCAGCCCGACCGGCTGGCCGCGCTGTCACAGGCCAGCGGCGTGCATATCGTCATGGGCGCTGGCTTCTATACCCAGCCCTACCTCGATCCGGCCACCGCGCAGGCGCCGGTCGAGGACCTGGAGCAGCAGATCGCGGCCCAGATCGACGGGCCGGGGGTACGCGCCGGCATCATCGGCGAACTGGGCTGTTCCTGGCCGCTGCAGGACAGCGAGATGCGCGTGCTGGCAGCTGCGGCCCGGGTACAGCGCCGCACCGGGATTGCCATCAGCATCCATCCCGGCCGCCACACCGACGCGCCAGAACAGATCGCCGATATCATGCTGGCCCAGGGCGCCGATCCGGCACGCACCGTGCTGTGTCATATGGACCGCACACTATCTGACCCAGATCGCATGCTGGCACTGCTCAACCGAGGCTTTGTGCTGGAATGGGACTTTTTCGGCATCGAGACCTCGCAATACTGGATGGGCGAGTACGACCTGCCGACCGACTATATGCGGCTCGACTTGATTCGCCGCCTGATCGGCCAGGGCCATCTGCAGCGAATCGCCATATCGCAGGATATCTGCATCCGCACCCGCCTCACCCGCTATGGCGGCCATGGTTACGGTCATATCCTGCGACACGTGGTTCCGATGATGGCCCGACGCGGCTACACTGAGCCGGAGATCGAGCAGATTCTGTCCCACACCCCCGCCCGTCTGCTCGGCTACCGATCTGGACCCGACGCATGAGCAAAGACCCAATTCCCCTGCAGGCTGCCGCGACCGGCGGCATGAACCTGTCCAACATGGCCTACCGGGCCATCATGGACATGATCCTCGACCGCCGCATCACCAGCGGCGAAGTGATCATCGAGGATCGCCTGGCCAGCGCGCTGAGCATTTCCCGCACGCCGATCCGCGAAGCGCTGGTGCGGCTGGAAAGCGAGGGGCTGGTCCGCAAGGAAGCCAACCGTCCCTATCGCGTCCGCCAGGTCACCAACCGCGAATACTTCCAGAGCATGCGCCTGCGCGAGATTCTGGAAGGCGAGGCGATTGCCAGCGCCGTCGAAAAGATCGACCCGGCCCGCCTGCAGAAGATCAAGGACGAGATGCTGCGGCTCCGCGACGAGCCGAAAATCCGCGTCGAGGACCACTGGGCGGCAGACGAAGAGCTGCACACCATGATCGCCGATGGTTCGGGCAATGCGGTGATGGCGCAGATCATCCGCGATCTGCGCGTGACCACCCGCATGTTCGAACTGTCGGGCCTGCCATCGCGGATTCGCCCGGATTCCGATGAGCATCTGACCATTATCGCGGCGCTGGAAAGCCGCGAGGCGACCGCCGCCCGCGCAGCCATGGAACAGCATATCCGCAGCCTCGCCACCGATGTTCTGAACGAGATCGCCAAGGGCTAGCCAGCCCGCTGCATGAAAGGCCAGGTTCGTCTTGGAATCGACCACCGCCGGAAGCCTGACCGAAGCGATTGCCGCCACGGCCGACCGCGAATCTGCAACGACCCTGGCATTCCTGCAGGACCTCATCCGCCTCGCGCGCCAGGGCGAGGATGCCATCCAGGACCATATCGCCGCTGCTTTGCGCGACCTGGGCTGCCGGATCGAGGAGTTGCGCTACCGCCCCGCCGAGGTGCCCCTGATCGAGGAATTCGCCGTCGGCCACGCGATTCCGCCGCGCGAACGCCGCAGTGTGATCGGCATCCTGCCCGGCACCGGCACGGGCCGCAGCCTGATGCTGTTTGCGCATCCCGACCCCGAGCCGCTGACCGGTCTGGATCGCTGGCAACGCGATGCCTTTGCCGCCACGGTGGAAGCCGGGCGGCTTTACGGCTGGGGCGCCGCCGATGACCTGGCCGGCATCGCCATGATGGTGCAGGGTCTGCGCATTGCGCTTGCGGCCGGCATCCGGCCGGACGGTACCCTCACGCTGGCCAGCACGCCGAGCAAGCAGCATGCCCGTGGTGTGGCCGCGGTGCTGCATGGCGGTTACAGCGCCGATGCCGCCCTGTATCTGCACCCGGCCGAATCCGGCGTGGGCATGCAGGAGATCAAGGCCTTTGCGCCCGGCCAGCTGGAATTCCGCATCACCATTGCCGGGCGCCTGCCGGAGACGCAGGAGCCGGCGCATACCGCCTTCGCTCATCTGGCCATCAACCCGCTCGACAAGGCCTGGCTGGTTTGCGAAGCCCTGCGCGACCTTGACCGGACGCGCGGCGAGCGGGTGCGGCACCCGGCGCTGCAGGCTGCCATCGGCCGGTCCACCAACCTGCAGATCTCCAATATCCAGTGCGGCGACCCGTCGCGCCTCAGCCGCCTCGACAGCTTCTGCACGATCGGCTGCGCCCTGTCCTTCCCGCCGCCCGAACGCCTCGATGCCGTGAAGGGGGAGGTCGAGGCCGCCATCCACCGGGCGGCCGCCGCCGATACCTGGCTCAGCGCCCATCCGCCGCAGATCGAATGGATCGCCGGCGTCGGCGCGGCGGAGACCGCGCCCGACGATCCGCTCTATGCGCTTGTTGCCGACGCAGTAACGGCAACCACGGGACTGGTGCCGCGGGTCAATCCGCTGCACACCGCCAGCGACATCCGCAATCCCATCATCCAGAAGGGCATGCCCACGGTCGGCCTGGGGCCGCTCTGCGGCAGCCTGACCATGGCCGGTGCCCAGGACGAATGGGTCGATGTCGCCGATTTCCAGCGCGCCGTCCGCGTGACGGCAACCGTTATCGCACGCTGGTCGCGCTGACCCTGCGGCCGCGCCCTATTCCTTCACGGCGCCGGTCATCGCCGAGACGTAATGCTCGACGAAGAAGGCATAGAGAATAACCAATGGCAGCGACCCGACCAGGGCGCCAGCCATCAGCGAGCCCCAGCGATAGATATCGCCATCGACGAATTCGTTGACGATGGCCACCGGTACCGTCTTGTTGGTCACCGACTGCAGGAAGGTGAGCGCATAGATGAACTCGTTCCAGCATAGCGTGAAGCAGAAGATGAAGGCCGAGATCAGGCCGGGTATCGAAAGCGGCAGGACGATCTTGGTCAGAATCTGCCAGCGCGACGCGCCGTCGATCAGCGCGCATTCCTCCAGCTCAAACGGGATGGTTTTGAAATAGCCCATCAGCAGCCAGGTGGAAAACGGGATCAGGATCGTCGGGTAGACGAGGATCAGCGCCAGCGGGCTGTCGAACAGACCATACTGGAACACCACCGTGGCCAGCGGAATGAACAGGATCGAGGGCGGCACCAGATAAGCGAGGAAGATCAGCCCGCCGACGGTCTGCGCGCCCCGGAAACGCAGGCGCACGATGGCATAGGCGGCCAGGACACTGGCGATCAGCGATAATGCGGTCGCGCCGGCGGCGACATACATCGTGTTCCATAGCCATCGCGGATAATTGGACTCGAACAGAAGTTTCTTGATGTGCTGGAATGTCGGCTCCCAGGTCCAGAACGGGCTGACCCGCTCCATGTCCAGCAGCTGTTCGTTCGGCTTGATGGAGGTGAGCGCCATCCAATAGAACGGAAACAGGAGAATCACCAGGAACAGACCCAGCGGCAGGTATAGCGTCACCAGCCGCCGCGGTATGGATTCCAGATAGCTCATGCCCTCGGAGTGGTCGTTCGCCGCCACGCTGGCTGCACCCGTTGCCCTGATGTCAGTCATTGTCGGACCCCTGCTGCCATTTCCGCCTTTGGAGGCCGAACCACGAAATCATGATCGCGCCGAGCAGGAACGGAATCATCGCCGTGGCAATGGCCGCGCCTTCGCCAAGCTGCCCCGCTATGATGCCACGCTGATAGGACAGGGTGGCCATCAGATGGGTCGCGTTCACCGGACCGCCGCGGGTCATGGCCCAGATCAGCTGGAAGTCGGTGAAGGTGAAGAGCACCGAGAATGTCATCACGACAGCGATGATCGGCGTCAGCAGCGGATAGGTGATGTGGCGGAAGCGCTGCCAGGGCGTGGCGCCATCCAGCGTCGCAGCTTCATAGAGCGACGGCGAAACCGTCTGCAGGCCGGCAAGCAGGGTGATGGCGACAAAAGGCACGCCGCGCCAGATATTGGCGAAGATGGTGGACCAGCGCGCATTCCAGGGATCGCCGAGGAAATCGATATTGGTCGTAATCAGGCCCAGCTTCTTCAGCGACCAGGAGAGGATGGAGAACTGCGAATCGTAGATCCACCAGAAGGCGATGGCCGACAGCACCGTGGGCACGATGAATGGGATCAGCACGGCGGCGCGGATCAGAGCCTTGAAGGGGATATGCTTGTTCAGCAGCAGCGCCAGGTAGAGGCCGGCGACGAATTTCACCGCACTGGCAACGATGGTATAGAGCAGCGTGTTGAAGACGGAGAGCCAGAAGGTCGAATCGCCCTGCAGCCACTCGTAGTTCTCAAGACCGATGAACACACCGCCCCGGCCGATCTTGGTGTCGGTAAACGACAGCCACACGCCGAGGCCCAGCGGGTAAGCGAGGAACAGCACCAGAATCCCCAGTGCCGGCAGCATGAACCAGTAGCCGAGCCAGGTCCGGTTCGACTTGAGCTGGCTCCAGGCGCTGACCTCCATCTTCTGTGGCGGGCGCCGGACCATCGGTTTATTGATCACATCAACCATGCGTTTCCCGATCAAGTGCCGTGCTGGAAAAGAGAGAACCACGGGCAGGGTGCTGCCCGTGGTTCATGCTCCTCAACGATAGATTCGCTTGGCCTGCCGTTCGGCGACGGCAATGGCGCCCTTGATATCCTCGCGACCGGTTGCGTAATTCGCAAACATGTCGACGACGATGAAATCGGCAACCACAGCCGCCGCTTTCTCGCCAAGAGAGCCAAGCCCACCGGGCGTCAGCGTCCGCTTCGACACGTCGCGATACGGCGTGCGCTTGGGATCCGACGTCCAGACCGGGTTGCTGTCATAGGCGTTGAGGAAGTGCGACAGATACCCCTGCGCCGCCTCGACCCACGGATTGAAGTTCTCCGCCTCCAGCATGAACGCCGTAAAGGCCTTACAGGCCTGCGGCGCCTTGGTGAAGTTGAAGGTCAGGATCGGGAAGGCCAGATGCAGTTCAGTCGGCTTGCCGACCGGGCCGACCGGCATATAGGCATGATTCATGTCATCGGCGACGGCCTTGTTTTCCTTCTGGGCCGCCACATAGACCGAAATGCCGTTCGAGGTGAGATGCAGATCGCCGGACACGAAGATCTTGTTGTTCGACGAGTCATTCCACGACGCGGTGCCGGGAATGAAGTTCTCATACAGCGCCTTCACAAACTCCAGCGCCTTCGCGGTCTCGGGCGAATTGATGATAACCTTGTCATCCTTGTCGACCATATTGCCGCCATGCGACCACAGCGCCCAGTGCAGCCAGGTGTTGGCATCGCCCGAGGCATGACCAAGCGCGAAACCGGCCGGCGTGTTGTTCTTCTTGAGCGCCTTAACCAGCTCAAGGAAGCTGGCGGTGTCTTTCGGGAATTCCTTGAAACCTGCCTTCTCCATCGAGGAGATGCGGTAGTTCATCAGGCCGCCCGTGGTTGCCACCGGAATGCCGATCCACTTGCCGCCGGACTTGCCATACATTTCCGCCGCTGGCGTCCAGCCGCCGTATTTCTTGCCGAGATAGTCGGCAACGTCGGTCTGGTCTAGGCATTTCTGCGGGAAAAGATGCGGCAGCGAATACAGACCCCAGACCATGTCGAGGCCCTGGCCGGTATTCGCCACCACCGAGGCTTTCGGCTGGATGTCGTCGAACGACTCGTTCACGACATTCACCTCGACCCCTGTCGCGGCCTTGAAGGCGCTCACCATCTTCATGAAGGCGGCATCTTCGGCTTCAACGAAACGGCGCCAGCGCATCAGGTTGAGCTTGGCGCCGGCTTCGGGTTTCCAGGGCGCGGTCTGCGCCCAGGCTTTGGCCCAATCCATGAACGCGCTGCTGCTGAGCATGGCCGCAGCCGCGGATCCTTGAACGAATGTACGACGAGTAATGTCTTTCATCAGTCGCTTCCTCCGTTGATTATCAGGCGTTCAGCCTTTTTCCAGTCGACGCGTCAAACAGGTGGGCAAGCCCTGGGTTGGGTTTGAGCCGGATCTTGTCGCCCGGTCTGAATTTGTGGCGTTCGTGAAATACGGCGATGACATCGTCGCCACCAAGCCGGGCAGCAACCATGATTTCGGATCCGGTCGGCTCGACGACCCGCACTTCGGCTTCCGCGCCATCATCGGCGAGGGCGAAATGCTCGGGGCGGATGCCATAAACCGCCGGACGCCCGGCAGACCCCGCAGGTGCGTTCGACAGCGGCAGATGCAGACCGCCATCGCTCTCGAAACTGCCGCCATTGATCTTGCCGCGCACGAAATTCATCGCCGGAGAGCCGATGAAGCCGGCGACGAACTGGTTGTCCGGCCTGTCGTAAAGATCGAGCGGCGCGCCGATCTGTTCGACGCGGCCGTCATGCATGACCACGATCTTGTCGGCCATGGTCATGGCCTCGACCTGGTCATGCGTCACATAGACGGTGGTGGTCTTGAGCCGCTGGTGCAGCTCCTTGATCTCGGTGCGCATGGCCACACGCAGCTTGGCATCAAGATTTGACAGCGGCTCGTCGAACAGAAAGACCTGCGGATCGCGCACAATGGCGCGGCCCATGGCCACGCGCTGCCTCTGGCCACCGGAAAGCTGGCGCGGATAGCGGGCGAGCAGCGGCGTCAGGCCGAGGATGGCGGCTGCCTGATGGACGCGCTGGTCGATTTCGCTTTTTTCGGCGCCACGCAGCATCATGGAAAAGGCCATGTTGGCTTCCACGGTCATGTGGGGATAGAGCGCGTAGTTCTGGAACACCATGGCGACGTCGCGCTCTTTCGGCGGAACGTTGTTGACCACATGGTCGCCAATTGAAATCTCACCACCCGTAATGTTTTCGAGCCCGGCGATCATTCTCAGCAGCGTGGATTTGCCGCAGCCTGAAGGCCCGACGAGCACGACGAATTCGCCATCGGGGATATCGACCGAGATGCCGTGCAACACATGCGTCGCGCCGAACGCCTTCCGGACGTCGCGGCAGAATACACCGGCCATTATGGCTCTCCTCCCTATATCTGATATATTTGTTAGGAGGCATCCTATAGCCGGCGCCGCACCACCAGCAAGCGAGGAAGCGGCACACCAGACCTTCGCCGCATGCCGGCCAGGTTTACCTGCAGCGTGAAAATTGCAGCGCGATCAGGCTTTTTGTCCGCGTCGCTGCACCGCGATGGTGGACCAAACCTGCCGCAGGCGCGAACGGCGCCGTGCGGCGCTCCGTTTAGTAAAACGGGTCAGCGCGTCTGGAGGTTTAGTAAACTGCTTGCGCGGCATGCTGCATTGCAATTGCGCGTATCATCCCGGTGCGTATTGTTCGCGCACGCACACGGACGCGCCTGCAGCAGCCAGTCTGTTCGTTCCCGGTGTCAGATCTCAGGTTAATTGAGAACAAAGCGGCTGATTCCCACGAGCCACACCGGGAATATTGATAAGGCATACCTCTATTGTCTGAGTAGATATCGCTAAATAACTAGAGATATTGAGGATTCCCGCCGCCCTCTGGGATTACGGTCTGAACTGTGAGACGGCACCCAGCCCGCCTGGTGGCCATGCCTGTGGTCACTCACCCAAGGCCTGTATGAGGGCGGCTTCAACACTGCCTATGACAGAGACGCCGGCTGCCACATCCAAGCTGGCCGTCAGGCCGCCAAGCCCTGCCCCACCAATGACGATAACGTCGGCATCATCATGGTGCCGGCAATCCGCAACAGCCTGATTCAGCGCCCCGATGGCAAGATTCGGCTGCTCGGCGATGATAGTGCCAGTGGTATCGATGGTGCGAATGCCGGCCAGGACCATGTCACCCTGCCGCAAGAGCGGCGCCACCATCGGCGGCAGCAGATCACGCCATTGCGCACCGGCGGTCACGATCCCCAGCCGCCGACCGTGGCGGCCTGCCGCCAGCAACGAGGCTCCGAGCAGGCTGCAGACCGGAACATCCATCATCTGCCGTACCGCCGCGACCCCAAGCTCGGCAAAACAGCCCATGACGATGGCATCAAACGTTTTACCTTGGTCGATGCACAGGTTACGCACCATCGCGATTGCGGCTGCCTCCCCGGCCCGCATGATCTGCGGGTCACCCAGATATGCCGGTCCGCCAATGGCAGTCTCGACATGAACGGTCGCTCGACCGGCAAGGATCGCATCGGCGACCTCGCGCAGCCGCTGGCTGACTGCGGCAGAGCTGTTCGGATTGACGATCAGAAGACGCTTAGCGCGGGACATGACCCAGCATGCGGCGGTCCAGCACCAGGATGACCACCAGGGTGATGGCGACGATAATGCCCGAGACCGAGGCCACGCGCACATCCAGGTTGGAGTCGAGCAGAATCCACAGGTTAACCGGCAGGGTCTCGACCCGCGGATCCGACAGCATCAGCGAAACCGGCACATGGTCGATGGAACTCAGGAAGGCGATCACCGCGCCACCCAGCAGACCAGGCCGGATCAGCGGCAGCGTGACATTGAAGAAGGTGAATATCCGGCTCGCTCCCAGGCTGGCCGAACAGTCGAGCAGGACCGGATTCAGCTGCTGCACCGCGGCCGAGACCATGCGGATGACAAAGGGTGTAACGATCACCGTATGGCCGATAGCCAGACTCCACAACGCGGGCCGCAGGCCCAGCAGTGAGAGCAGCAGCAGCAGCGCCAGGCCGAGCGACATGGCCGGGAAGACCATTGGCGACATGAACAGCGAATCGAGCGCCACCGCCCAGGCCGATTTGCGCCCCGCGATGGCAAGCGCGGCCAGGGTGCCGAGCGTGGTGGAGGCCAGCGTGGAGATCAGCGCCACCTGCAGGCTGATCCAGGCCGAAGTGGCGATCTGCGGTGAATTCTCGAACAGCTCGATATACCAGCGCACCGACCAGGAGCGCGGCGGGAACCGCAACAGGAAATCGCCCGTAAACGACATGACCAGAATCACCAGCGTAGGCGCGACCAGCAGGATCACCGACGCCGCGGCCAAAAGGCCGACCACGGTTTCATAGCTCAGGTTCCGCAGTTTAAGCATCCATGCCCCGCAGGTATTTGCGCGAGTATCGGTTCATCGCGAATACGATGGCCAGGATGGCGATAGCAAAGACGATGGAGAGCGCCGCCGCGGCATTCCATTTCTGCACGCCGATCGCCTGCTGGTAGATCAGCAGCGGCATGAAGATCTGGCGGCCGCCGCCGACCAGGGTCTGGCTGACAAAGGCGGTGGACGATCCGGCAAAGGTGAGCAGAAAGCCGGCGATGGCGCCGGGCAGCGACAGCGGCAGGATCACGGTGCGGAAAATGTAGAACCGGCTGGCACCCAGCCCTTCGGCCGCCTTCACCAGGTTGTCGTTGATGCGCGCCAGAGAGGCGTTGATCGGCAGCGCCATCAGCGGCAGGAAAATCTGCACCAGCGCCACGATCAGGCCGGTGCGGGTGTAGAGCATGCGCAGCGGCTCCTCGATCCAGCCAATGCTCATCAGCGAAATGTTGATGACGCCTTCGCGGCCCAGGATGATCATCCAGGCAAAGGTGCGCACCACCGTGTTGGTCAGCATCGGCAGCAGGATCAGGAACACGATGATGGCCCGGCCGCGCGGACCACAGCGCATGAACAGCAGGCCGATCGGATAGGCCGCCAGCATGGTGGCAAAGGACACCTGCAGGCCCAGCACCAGAGTGTCGGACAGGATCCCCAGATTGAAGCCATTGGTCAGCGCCGCAACGTAATGCGCCAGGGTGAAATCGAAACCTCTGGTCGATGCCGACAGGCTGATGATGACCAGGATACCCACCGGTACCAGATAGGCGACAGTGAAAAGCAGCGCGAGCGGCGCAGCCGAGAGATATCCCGATGCCGTGCCGCTCGCGCGCATGATCAGACCCGGATTTCCTGGTTGAACCGTTCGACCCAGGCCGGGCGGCTGGCGATGAACTTGGTCCAGTCGAGGAAGATGCCGCGCTTCAGCACATCACCGACGGTGGCACCGACATCGCGGTTGAAGCCGGTGAGCGCAACTTTCGGGTTGGCCGGCATCATGATCCAGGGCGCCGCTTCCAGCTGGGCCTGCACGACGGGATCGATCAGCAGGTCGATCACCTTCTGCGCCAGCTCGGGGTTGCGGGAATTCTTGATCACCGAAGCCGTCACCGTCTGCAGCGGCAGGCCGCTGGACGGCACGGCAAAGGCGATATCGGCACCACGCGCCTTCAGGGCGGCGACATTGTTGAAGAAGTTCGGCGCGATATCGACCTGACCCTGGCTGAGCGCCGTGGTGAGGGCGCCCGGGTTGGGCGGAATGGCGCCGACATTGGCCACCAGTTCCTTCAGCGCGGCGAAACCCGGCTCGACATTGGTCTCCGAGCCGCCGCGCAGCTTGGCCACCTCGATCAGGAAGGTGGTGCCCAGCGTGGAGGCCGGACCGACGATGCCGACGCGGCCTTTGTATTCGGGGTTCCACAGGTCGTTCCACGAGGTCGGCGGGGTTTTGATCTTCTTCGGGTTATAGGCAATGCCGATGGAGGTCAGCGCCATCGCCGGGCCGAAGCCGTCCGGGTCGCGAAGATTGGCCGGCATGTCGGCATAGTTGGGACTGTCCTTCTCGAGGAATTTCTCGAGCAGTCCGTCCTGCTTGGCCGTGATGATCGGTCCGTTGTCCCAGATCGCGACGTCGAAGGGCGGGTTGCTGCGCGAGGCCTGGATGCGACCGATCAGGTCGGTATTCAGCATCGGCGAGAAGGCCGAGGTGGCGCCGAACTTCTGCCGGATCTGCGGCCCGACAACGGCCTTGAAGCCCTCGTCGACACTGCCCGGGTAAGTGGCGATGAAGACCTCTTTCGACTGCGCCATGGCGGGAAATGCCCCGGCCATGGCACTGCCGGCGAGTATGCCAAGCATGGTACGGCGATCGATCTGCATGTGGTGTCCCCTTCTTGCCTGTCTGGTTAGTGGTCTGCGGAGGTGGATCGGGTGCCGGCGGAGTAGATCGTGCAGGCGGCCGGATCGCGGATCGCCATATGGACCAGCTCGCCCGCCGTGTTGCGGATGCCGCCGCGCTGATGCGGCTGGGTGAACTTGAGCACGGTGCCGGTTGCAGTCTCGGCTTCGATCACATCCATGGAGCCGAGCGGCAGCACCTGACGCACGGTGGCGGTGAACAGGCCGCCGGCGGCGTCGGTCAGGCGCAGGTTTTCCGGCCGCACCGACAGGTAGACGGCGCTGCCCGGCGCCAACTCCTTGTCGCTGGGAACCGTGCAGGCGGCGCCGGTATCGAGTGTGAGGCCGATGCTGTCGCCGTCGCGGCTGCGCAGGGTGGCACGCAGCAGGTTGGCATGGCCGAGGAACTGGTTGACGAACAGCGTGCGTGGCCGGTCATAGAGATCGGCCGGACTGCCGAGCTGCTCGATGCGGCCCTGGTTCAGCACAACGACCTGGTCTGCCATCGACAGCGCCTCTTCCTGGTCGTGGGTCACCAGGATGGACGTCACGCCGGTTCGCTGCAGCAGTGCCTTCACCTCGATCTGCATGTCGAGCCGCAGGCTCTTGTCCAGCGCCGAGAAAGGTTCATCCAGCAGCACGATCTTGGGTTCGACCGCAAGCGCGCGCGCCAGTGCGATGCGCTGCTGCTGGCCGCCCGACAGCTCGCCGGGCAGGCGATTGCCGAATTTCTCCATCTGCACCAGCCGCAGCATCTCGGCGGTGCGCTCGGCCACGACAGCCGCGGGCTGGCCACGGGCGCGCAGGCCATAGCCGACATTCCGGGTGACGCTCATATGCGGAAACAGCGCATAATTCTGGAACACGATACCGATGCTGCGTTCCGCCGCGGCCATATCGTCGATGGGCGCGCCGTCCACCAGGATCGATCCGGCCGTCTGGCGGATGAAGCCGGCGATCACCCGCAACAGCGTGGTCTTGCCGCAGCCCGATGGACCCAGCAATGCCGTGAGACTACCTGGCGGAATGTCGAGCGAAATCTCGGTCAGCGCCGGCACGCCCGCATAGGCATGCGAGACGCGCGACACGGTGAGCTGGTGACCGCGTGTCGCCGTCATGGCACGCCTCCGGTGGCGGCGATGTTGTTGCCGGTCACCATGGCCGCGTAATAGTCATGGGCGATCGGACAGCTCAGGGATTTGAGGTACACCGCCTCGATGGCATTCTTGAACGGCGCGGTGTCGACCTGCGACGAAGTCAGCTGATCGATCAGTTCCGCATGGGCGGCCTGCGCTTCCCGCAGGATCGCTGTCTCGTCGATAGTGGTCAGCCGACCGTCGCGCATCACGATCTGGCCATCCACCATGGACAGGGCAAGATTGCTGCCGCGCTCGGCATAGACGATCTGGCGCACCGGGTCGTTCAGCGGCGTGAAGGTTGTGGAATCCAGGCGGTAGCCGACGAGATCGGCCTTCATGCCGACGGCAATGCGCCCGATCTCCTTGCCCATGCCGAGCGCCGCCGCGCCGCCTTCGGTGGAGGCGCGCAGGATTTCCGCCGCGGTCAGCCACTGCTTCATGTCCGGACTGGCCAGGTTGGGCAGCACGGCACCTATGCCCATGGCGTTCAGCATGTTGACGCCGAATGGCAGGCCGACGCCGTCGGTGCCCATGCTGACATTGATCCCGGCATCCAGGCAGGCGCGCACCGGCGCGATGCCAGCGCCGATGATGGCGTTGCTCCAGGGATTATACTGCACGGTGGCGTCAAGATCGGCGATCAGGGCGATGTCGCGTTTCGACAGCCAGACGCCATGGATCAGCGTGGTATCCGGCTTGATGAAACCGATCTCCGCCATATGGGCGACCATCGACTTGCCGTAGAATTCATGGCCCGTCACGATCTGCATGCGGGTTTCCTGGCAATGCGTCATCACCGGCAGGGCCAGATCGTCGGCCAGCCGGCGGCAGCGCCGCAGGAAATCATCGGTGCAGCGATGCGGCGCCGATGGCGCCACCAGCACGCCGACGCGCGACGAGGCCGGATGGTGGCTGCCGGCCAGATCAGTCACCAGATCCAGCAGGGTTTGGGCCTGCGGCCGCGGCAGGGCCCGCAGTTCGGCCAGCAGCTCCGCCGGGAAGCACTCGTCGAGATAGGGATAGCTGTCGACCACGGCGCGGTCGATCATGCTGAAACCGACCAGCGCCCGCACGCCGGTATCCGCATAGGCCTGCAGCGCCGCGTCCACATGCTCGCGCGAGAAGGTCTGGCCCAGCGACAGGTCGTCCACCAAGGTGGTGACGCCGGTGCGCAATGACTCGATGGCGCCGATCATGGTGCGCAGATACATCTGCCGCGGCGTGATCTGCACCGGGCGCCGCGGCCGGATCAGCGCCATGGCCACTTCCATGGTCAGGTTTTCCAGGCAGCCCTTCAGGTAATGATCCCAGGAATGCAGGTGACCGTTGACCAGGCCGGGGGCCAGCAGCAGGCGAGTTGCATCGACCACCGTGTCGGCGGCCGTGGCCGGCACCGTGCCGGCCGGCTCGATGGCGGCAATGCGGCCATCCCTGATCACCAGGTCGGCGTGCCGTGCCGCACTGCGGCTGTCCGGCAATACCTGCGCTCCTGAAAGTACCGTCACTGTCACTGCGTCAGCCCTCCGGGCATGGCATATCCCATCACGAGGCGATGGCTTCGATCTTCACGTTATTGGCCTTGGCGAATTTCAAGCGCTTGTGCTCACCCGAGGTGATCGGCGCATGGCGCGCCTTGCCACCCTCAGGCTGGCAGCTTGGGATGCATTCGATCACCGCGTCGTAATTGGGCTGATGGAAGAAGGCGATCGACAGGCGGCGCGAGCCCGAGCGGCGGTCGACCGGCGGATTGACCACGCGATGCAGGGTGGAGACCCAGCGGTCGTTGGTCCATTGCGCCATCAGGTCGCCGATGTTGATCATGAAGCCGCCGGGCGGAATCGCCGCATCGATCCAGTCGCCGTCGCGGGTGCGCACCTGCAGACCGCCCGGAGAATCATCGCCGCGCAGGATGGTCAGCGCGCCATAGTCGGAATGCGCGCCGGCCCGCAGTTGCCCCGGCTGCGGCGGGGTCGGCTGATCGGGATAATTCTGCGCCCGCAACAGGCTGATGCATTTGTCGGTCTTGTCGGCGAACCAGGATTCCGGCAGATCCAGCGCCACGGCGAAGATACGCATGATGTCATCGGCCAGCCGGTGCATCGTGCGGAAATACGATATCCAGGCGGTGCGCAATTCCTCGGGCCGGTCGGGCCAGATATTGGGCAGGAAATGCGGATAGGATTTCGGCCCGACGTAATCCGGATCGGCCGGCAGGTCGACCGGTCCGATGGCAAAGGTCTCCTTCAGGTCGAAGGGCGCCGATACATCGAGGCTGTAGGCCAGCGATTCGCGGCCGACGGCGTTGTAGCCGCGGCTGGCCTCCGGCGACGGGCGCTTGACCAGATCCTTTTCATCGAAGGACAGATCGAAGAAACGATAGGCTGCGTCATAGGCAGACTTGTAGGCGCTGTCCGGAACACCGTGACCGGTGATGGCGAAAAAGCCGATGCTCTCGTTGGCAGAAGCAATGGCGGCGGCGACCCGCGCCTTGTCTGCGGCCGATCCGTTCAGGAAGCCCGAGATATCCACCGTGGGAATGCTCTGCCTGTTCATGCGGATTCCTCCATGACGGGGTGCGCCTGCGCCGGGAACTGTTCGGCCCAGAGCGTCGCCAGATCGATGCGGCGCGGCACCCAGACCTGGTCGCCGTAGCTGTCGAGCAACTGCAGGATTCGGCGAAAAGCAGCAAACCGCGCCGGCCGGCCGATGATGCGCAGGTGGAAGCCGATATTGAGCAGCTTCGGACGCCCGGCCACGCCTTCGGCCAGCAGGACTTCGATGGCGTCCTTCACATAGGCCACCATCTCATCGGCAAGCACGAAGCCGTTCGGATGGAAGAATTTCATGTCATTGGTGTCGAAGGCGTAGGGCACCACCAGCAGCGGTCGCGCCGGATTGGCGGCGTCCCAGTAAGGCAGGTCGTCATCCAGTCCGTTGCTGGTATAGGTGAAGCCCAGCTCGCGCAGGATGTCGCGCGTCCAGCGGCTTTCGCTGCCGCGGCAGAAGAACCCGGCCGGCCGTTCGCCGGTGGCCAGCCGGATCACCTCGACGCAGCGCCTGAGGTCGGCGCGCTCGGCCTCCGGGCTGTCATAATGGGCATGCGGCAGCCAGCGCCAGCCATGGCAGGCGGTCTCATGCCCGGCGGCCACGATGCGGCGCGCGATGTCGGGCGAGCGCTCGACGGCACGGCCGCACATGTAAAACGTGGCGGGCCGGCCATGGGCTTTCAGCGCCTCCAGCACCCGCCAGATGCCTGCGCGCATGCCATAGGCGAAAATCTGCTCGGTGCCCTGGTCCCAGCGACCCTCCGGCACCACGCTGGCCACTTCGGAGATGCGCTCGCTGCTGGCATCGCCATCGCCGGCTGCCAGTTCGGCGCCTTCTTCGAAATTTACCACCAGCGACACCGCCAGGCGGGCGCCATTCGGCAACTGCACCGCAGGCGGTTCGGAGCCGTAACCGTGAAGGTCGCGTGCGGTCACCGGTTCATCCATTCTTTGCATTGTCGGCGCGGAAGAAGCGCTTGCTGAACTGCTGCTGCAGGTCATAGATCATGCCCTTGGTCTGGCGCGGATAGGGCATGCGGATCGGCGTATCCGACAGGCGCGGCCACTGGCTGGACCGGCCACGCACCATGCGGCTTTCATACTCGTCCCAGTCCACGCCGTAGAACAGCGGCCAGGCGTCGGCGGCGGCATATTCGAAGAACAGGATGCGGCGCGATCCCGTGCTGGTGTTGTGGCCGGAGCCGTGGATGATCAGCGGGTGGTGGATCGACATTGCACCGGGCGGGCCGATCAGGGTTTCCGCCGCCGTCGTGTCGATCCTCTCCGCGTCCGTATCGATAGCGCCGAAGAAATAACCGCCGTGATGATGGTCGCGCAGTCCGGTCCGGTGCGTGCCGGTCAGCAGATGCAGCGGGCCATTCTCTGTGGTGCAGGCGTCGATGGCGATGGAGACGAAGGCCATCGACGGATTGGTGTGGGGCACGAAAGCCCAGTCCTGGTGCCATTCCAGCGGCGATCCGACGGACGGCATCTTCACGTTGATCTTGGAATGATGCAGCCGGATATCGGGACCGATCAGGTCTTCAACGATATCGAGGATTTCCGGCGCCCGCGCCAGTTCGGCAAAGAAGGGGCTGATCTCGTGCGGACGCTTGATGCGCTGGATCACGGCCTGGCCGTTCAGCTTCTCCGGCTCGAAATCGTAATGGGCGTCGCCCGGCCCGCGCCCCTCGCCGCCAGCCATCAGCGCGTCGGCCGCCTCGCGCATGCGCGCAACCGTTGCGGCCGAGAGCTGATCCTGCAGGATCAGGCAGCCATTGGTTTCGAATGTCTGGCGATAGCCGGTGGCGTTTTTGACAGCAGCAGCCTCAGGCATTGCTTGCCTCCCTTGAGAAAACCGCCAGCACCCCTCCCCCTTCGGGACCCTGGTGCTCGGCCCCGCCAGCGCAGAAGACGCGCGTGTTGCCGAGCAGGCTGGACAACATGCCGCCGACGGCGGCGCGCACATGGCGTGGCGGCTGGATATCGCTGTCGCGCCAGATTACGTGGCGACGGCCGCGGATGACCTCGGCGGCCGGCGGATCACCCTTGAACAGCACGCCATCGATGCGCGCGCTTTCCGCGGCCAGCAGTTGCGGGTCCGGTGCAAAGCCCAGCCGGCGCAACAGACCGGTCGCCGATTTCAGGTCGATCAGGTCGTGCAGCGCGGTGGCGCCGACGCGATGCGGGCCGACCCAGCCCGTTGCATGGCCGAACACGATGATATCGCAGCGCATGTCGGTATTGCCCGGCGTCACGATGGCGCGGCTGGTCTGCAGGCTGCCGTCATCCAGCGCAGCATCGGTCAGACCCGCCATATCGACCTCGCCAAGGGCAGCGGCCACGCCGATGGCGCAGGCTGCCCGGGTCAGCGGCTTGGAGGCATGCGGCCGCACGGCCCGCACCGCGACCTTGCGGCCTGCGGCATCGGCAATAGCGGCATCGGTGAGCAGGGCGGCCTTGATCTGCACAAAGGCCACGTCGGCCGCCGTCATGCCGGCATCCTGCATGGCCGTCTCAATTGCCTCAGCCGTTGCCCGCACCTGGGCCAGCGTGCCGATCTCTTCCGGCGCCAGCAGACGGGTGCGCGCATGGCCGACAGCCAGCGCACGCGTATCGCCCGCCGACGCATTCTGCACGCTGCGTCGCTGCACGACGATGTAATGCGGCGACAGCACACCCTCGCAGCCGCCCGAGGCGATCAGCACCGGCGCCACGCCGTAACGCGAGAAAATACCCTGCAACGTCATCGCCGCCACATCGCGGCTGAAGTCATTGTCCTGGCCGTTGCCTTCAGTCTTCACGTAGACGCAGACCACCGCAGCCGGATCGATCCGGCCCTCGGCAATGGCTACGGTGAGCGCCGACATATCCGCCGGCGCGGTCATCCCGAAACTGAACACTTCCCCCAGACGCGACATCGCGGCCCTCCGGAGGGACCGCCCTCCGCAGGGTCAAATTGCAACCGCCGTGCCAGATCCGGGGCGATGGCGGGAAATGTCGGGAAGTCCCTGATTTACGGGAGTATTCGGACGATCCGGCCGACAGCGCTCAACGGGCGGCCCAGACCCGTCCAGCCCAATATGTGCACATTCGTCATTCAGATGTGCACATATTTGCGACACGGATTGTGCCGCCGAATGCGCCAGCCTTGCCAAATCATGGAGAAATCCGCGTGCCTTCGGCGGCATGGAGATTGCAACGCCCGGTATATGGAAATGATGCAGCAGGACGCGACGGACGCGACATGAGCACCAGCGGATTGGACGCAGACCTTGCGACGGAGACCGCGCTTGCGGCGACGCTGTTTGACGAGCTCCGCGCCGGATCGCGCAGCCGGCTGGGTGTCACCCGCGCCTCCTATGGCGAGGGCGAGCAGATGGCTCATGATCTGATGAGCCGGCTGGGAGAGACCCTGCATCTGGAGCAGCGCATTGATGCGGCCGGCAATCTGTACCTGACGCTGCCCGGTCGCGACCGCAGCCTGCCGGCCATCATGACCGGTTCGCATCTTGATTCCGTGCCCGAAGGCGGCAATTACGACGGCGCCGCCGGCGTGGTCGCCGGCATGGCGATGCTGGCGCGCTGGCGCCGCGCCGGCCGGCAGCCACGGCGCGACATCACCGTGATGGGGGTACGCGCCGAAGAGCTGTCGTGGTTCCCCGCGCCTTATATCGGCAGCCGTGCCGCATTCGGCCTGCTGGAGCCCGCAGCCCTCGATGCCTGCCGCCGGCCGGATACCGGAAAGACCTTGGCCGAGCATATGGCGCTGGCCGGTTTCGCGCCCGACCGCATCCGGGCCGGCGAACCGCAGATCGACCCCGATCGCGTGCACTGCTTTCTCGAACTGCATATCGAACAGGGTCCCGTGCTGGTCCAGCGCGCGCTGCCCGTCGGCATCGTCACCGGCATCCGCGGCAACCTGCGCTATCGCCATTGCCGCATCACCGGGCGTTACGGCCATGCCGGGGCGGAGCCGCGCGAGAGCCGCCAGGATGCCCTGCTGGCCGGCGTGGACTTCATCCACCGCCTGGAGGCGCTGTGGCTTGAACATGAACAGGATGGCAGGGACCTGGTCTGCACGGTCGGCCAGTTCCACACCGATACGGCCGTGCATACCATGACCAAGATTCCCGGCGAGCTGTGGTTCACCATGGACATCCGCAGCGAAGACAATGACGTGCTGCTCGCCATCGACCGGCGCCTGCGCGCCCATGCCGACGAGATCGGCCGGCAGCGGCGCGTGCAGATCGAGCTTGGCGCCTATACCAATGCACTGCCCGGACCGATTGACCCGACGCACTTGCACAGACTGACCGGTCTGGCTAAGACCTTGTCAATTCCCGCCATGACCATGGCCAGCGGCGCCGGCCACGATGCGGCGGTTTTCGGCAACAAGGGCATTCCGACAGCCATGATCTTCATCCGCAACGCGCATGGCAGCCACAATCCGGACGAAGCCATGGAGATGGCGGATTTCGCCCAGGGCCTGAAGCTTCTGGTGGCCGCCGTGGAGGATATCGATGCCGCCGTCTAAGACCAAGCGTACTGCGGCCGAACCGAAGAAAAAGGGCGACGTCGATACCGACGAGGCGATCTACAACGCCATCCGCCAGGCCATGCTGATGGGCAAGCTGCCGGCCGGACTAAATCTTCAGGAGCCAACGCTGGCGCGGGCGCTGGGAGTCAGCCGCGAACGCGTGCGCAAGGCGTTGCATCGCCTGGCGCATGAGCGCTGGCTCGACATGATTCCCAATCGCGGCACCTTCGTGCCGACGCCGACGATCGAGGAACTGCACAACATCTACGAGGCCCGCAAGATCCTGGAGGTCGGCATCGCCAACAAACTGGCGGCGCGGCGCGCCTTCATCGATACCGAGCGCCTGACCCAGCATGTGGCGGCCGAGAAAAAGGCGATCAAGACCGACGACCGCGGCCGGTTGTTCAAGCTGTCGGCCGAATTCCACTTCCTGCTGGCGGAGCTGAGCGGCAACGACCAGCTCGTCGACATGCTGCGCGGCCTGTTGACCCGCTCCTCGCTACACTTCTCGCTGTTCGCGCCCAAACGCCTGCATAACTGCGCCGGTCCTCACGAACATGAGAATATCGCGGACGCCGTGCTCAAAGGCGATGCCGCCCGTGCCGCGAAGCTGATGCTGGATCATCTGGTCGGGCTGGAGACGATGCTGTCGGTGCGCGACCGGGTCGACAACTTCACCAGCCTGGAAGATGTGTTCCGCTGCACGCCGGTGGCCAAATCACCGCTCGCCGGGAAAAAGCCGACCCGGGAGCGGGCCTGAGAAAGTGCGCGTTGTTCCGCAGGCCCTAGCGCGAAGCGCGGCAGCAAGACTCACCCATGGCCAGAATGCATGGTCGGAATTGCCAGCTAATATGGGAAATTGCCAACTAACGTGGTAGCCGACAGAAGAGGCGGCCCTGCGGCGGGGCGGCCAGGTGGCGGAGAGAGTGGGATTCGAACCCACGATACCCTTTTGAGGTATACACACTTTCCAGGCGTGCGCCTTCGACCGCTCGGCCATCTCTCCAGCGGCCGGCACTATACCCGCCGCGAGCGAATTTGCAATCGGCCCGGCCTTGGGCTTAACATGCTGTCACGACAGGCGGATTCAGGGGGAAATGGCCGTGCTGCTGGGACGCATTCTGGGCTGGTTGCTGCTGGCGCTGGCGCTGCTGGCGCTGGGCGGCGACGGCCTGCGCTGGCTGGAAACCGGCCGCTTCGGCTTTATCGCCATCGGCGACTTCTGGCGCCGCCTGGATGCCGGCAGCCTGGAGGTTCTGCAAAGCTGGACGCCGCCGGCGGTCTGGGACCCGGCGGTGGTCACCCTGCTGGGCTGGCCCGCCGCCGTGGTGTTCGGCGCGCTGGGCCTGCTGCTGCTGATCGTGTTCCAGAGCCGCACGCCGAAACGCCGGCAGCGCTTCGGGGCCCTGGCTTAAAGTATCAGTCCGAAATCTTGAGCGCGGCCCCTTCGGACGTCAGTCCGAAATCTTGAGCGCGGCAATGAAGGCTTCCTGCGGGATTTCCACATTGCCGACATTGCGCATGCGCTTCTTGCCCTCTTTCTGCTTCTCCAGCAGCTTGCGCTTGCGGCTGATGTCGCCGCCGTAGCACTTGGCCAGCACGTCCTTGCGCAGCGCCGAGATATCCTCGCGCGCCACGATACGCCCGCCGATGGCGGCCTGGATGGCGATCTTGAACATCTGGCGCGGGATCAACTCTTTCAGCCGCTCGCAGAGCTGGCGGCCGCGGGTCTCGGCGCGGCCCGCATAGACGATGCTGGCCAGCGCGTCGACATTCTCGGCATTCACCAGGATGGTCATCTTCACCAGGTTGCCGGCCTCGTAGCCGTCCATCTGGTAATCGAAGCTGGCATAGCCGCGGCTGATCGATTTGAGGCGGTCGTAGAAATCGAACACCACTTCGTTCAGCGGCAGGCGATAGACCACCATGGCGCGGTTGCCGGCATAGGTGAGTTCGACCTGGCGGCCGCGCTTCTCTTCGCAGAGCTTCAGGATGGCGCCGAGATATTCGTCGGGCACCATCACGGTGGCCTTGATCCACGGCTCGTCGATATGGTCGATCAGCATCGGATCGGGCATGTCGGCGGGGTTATGCACCTCTTCCATCGAGCCGTCGGTCTTGTAGACGTGATAGATCACGCTGGGCGCCGTGGTGATGAGATCGAGGTTGAACTCGCGCTCCAGGCGCTCCTGGATGATTTCCAGATGCAGCAGCCCTAAGAAGCCGCAGCGGAAGCCGAAGCCTAATGCTGCCGAGCTTTCCATCTCGAAATGGAAGCTGGCGTCGTTGAGCCGCAGCTTGCCCAGGCTTTCGCGCAGTTCCGGGAAGGCGCCGGCATCGATCGGGTAAAGACCGCAGAACACCACCGGGATCGACGGCTTGAAGCCCGGCAGCGCCGTCTCGGCCTGGCGCCGGTCCTCGGTGATGGTGTCGCCGACCGAGGTATCGGCCACTTCCTTGATCGCGGCCGTGAAGAAGCCCATTTCGCCGGGGCCAAGCTCGTCGACCATGACCTTCTTCGGCGTGGTGACGCCGACGCGCTCGACCGGATGCACGGCGCCCGACGACATGAACTTGATTTTCATGCCCTTCTTGATGACGCCATCGATGACGCGGAACAGCACGACGACGCCGAGATAGGCATCGTACCAGCTGTCGACCAGCAGCGCTTTCAGCGGCGCTTCGCGGTCGCCCTTGGGCGCCGGCAGGCGGGTGACCAGCGCTTCCAGCACCAGGTCGATGCCGATGCCGGTCTTGGCCGAGATCGGCACGGCGTCGCTGGCATCGAGGCCGATCACATCTTCGATCTGCTGCTTGACGCGGTCGACATCGGCGGCCGGCAGATCGACCTTGTTGAGCACCGGCACGATCTCGTGCTTGGCATCGAGCGCCTGGTACACATTCGCCAAAGTCTGCGCTTCGACGCCCTGGGAGGCATCGACCACCAGCAGCGAGCCTTCGCAGGCGGCGAGCGAGCGGCTGACCTCGTAGGCGAAGTCGACATGGCCGGGCGTGTCCATCAGATTGAGGACGTAATCCTTGCCGTCTTTCGCATGATAGTTCAGGCGCACCGTCTGCGCCTTGATGGTGATGCCGCGTTCTTTCTCGATATCCATGCTGTCGAGAATCTGCTCGCTCATCTCGCGCTTCTCGAGACCGCCGCAGGCCTCGATCAGGCGGTCGGCCAGGGTCGACTTGCCGTGGTCGATATGGGCGATGATCGAGAAGTTTCGGATCAGGGAAAGATCAGTGGCCACGATGTCTATCTATGCTCAGCGGAACAGGCTCATGAGGTCGCTTTCGCGCGCCTCGCGGGCCGGAATCTTCATGATGCCGCTGGCGCGCAGGCAGGGCGCACCATCGGCGGTGATCAGCGTCTCGACGAAGCTGAGATTGCGGGTCTGGCGCAGCAGGCGGCCCTTGCCTTCGACCCAGGCGCCCAGCGGCGCCGGCCCGACATAGTCGCCCGCCAGGTTCACGGTGGGCAGGAATTTGCGGCCACCGGCAGAGGCCGAGGCGGCCAGGCCGAGCACCATATCGGCAAAGGTCATCAGCATGCCGCCATGGCAGATCTGCATCGGATTGCAGTGGCGCTGTTCTACGCGGAAACCCAGCACCGGCACGGCGGTGCCGTCGGTGTCTTCCAGCCGGCCCCAGAGCGGGCCGTTCACCGCCAGGAATCCCATGAAGTTGAGTTCCTTCATGCCGGGCGGAATGGCAGCAGCAGCGGGGGATTCGGGGGCGGCGCTCATGGGCCGGGGTTGTAGCATCCGGGGGCGGCAGCGGCAACGCGGGTCTGTTGCGCCGCAAAGCGCCGGCGGCCTTAGGATTCTCAGGCGGTTAGCACGGCTGAAACCCTGCAACCCTGACAACGCGCGCCTTCTTGAGCCAAAGTGGACCAAACTTTGCCAAACCTGGCCAGCGCGACGCCATTTCGGACCATCCTGAGCCATTTCGCGCCATCCTGAGCCCAGGGAGTATTCGGTAACCAGGGCATGTTCAGTAACCGGCTCTGCGGTCGCCATGAGACGATGCACGGGAAAACGGATTCACGATGGACAACAGCAGAGACCCGGCCGGAAAGACCGGTCGAGTCATAAGAACATTATAGGAACAAATGATCGAAATGTCAAACCGGCGCTGTCGCCGGTTCAGTGCGGCCGACCCAGCTCCTGCTCCACCGCATGGGTCGAGCCGCCGACCCGGTCGACCGCCTCGCGCAGCCGGTCGGGGGTGACGGTGAAATGCCGGCACCAGTAGCGCACCTCCAGATCGGCCTCGAGATTGACCCGGGCCGGATCGGGCGGCGTGAAATCCTTGCGCAGGTCGGTCATGGGATGCCCCTCCTCTGCCGTGGCGATGCGGGATTCAACAGCAGCCATACACGGCGGTTCCATCAAGCGAAGCCTGGCCATGGCGCGGCGCCACACGAATCCCGCGCCCCTGCTGACCCGGCCCGCCAGACCTGTTATGACCGGCGCTACAGGATGGGACATCGCGGCATGACCACCGACGCCAATACGCCGCCAGAGACTGACGCCAAGCCGCTGGAACAGCTGCTGGAGACGCCGCATCTGGCCGATGTGCTGGAAAGCGACCGCTTCAGGCAGTTTCTCGACCATATCCCGTTTGCGATCGTCGTTTCGGAACTGCAGCCATCCGAGCAGGTCACCTATGCCAATATCGAATTCGAACGCCTGACCGGCCGGCCGGCGGCGCAGGTCAGCGGCAAGAGCTGGGACAGCGTTGTCGATATCGCCATTGCCGAAGACGGCACGCGCAAGCTGAGCGACGTGATTGCCGAGGAAGACGACTATATCGGCACCTTCCAGATCGCGCGCCCCGACGCGCCGGTTGCCGTCGATGCCTGGTCGAACGTCATCCTGGATGACGATGGCACGCCGATCTTCCGCCTGCTGGGCCTGGCCGAAATCGGCACCCGCGATAAAGCCGGCGCGGATGACCTGGAGCAGCGCATCCGCGAGAAAGACACGCTGCTGCGCGAATTGCAGCATCGCGTCAAAAACAATCTGCAGATGATCACCGCGCTAATCCGCATGGAAACCCGCAACCTGCCAGAGGGCGCGACCGGCGAACGGTTCGACCGGCTGGCCGGCCGGGTCGATTCCCTGGCTCTGCTCTACCGCTCGATGTCGGATGAGTCGTTTGGCGAGACGGTCGATCTCGGCGTCTATCTCAGCCAGATCGCCGCCGCCGTGATGCGCGCCCATGCGGTGGAAGGCATCCGGCTCGATCTCAAGGTCGACACCTGGCCGGTCTCGATCAATGTGGCGATGCCGGCCGGGCTGGTGGTCAACGAGCTGCTCACCAATGCGCTGAAACACGCCTTTGCCGGCCGCGATGGCGGCACGGTAACGCTGCACAGCCTGGTGGACGGCAAGGGCTGCCGCGTCGTGGTCGCCGATGACGGCATCGGCCTGAACAGCCCCACGGACTGGCCCAGGCAGGGCAAACTCAGCGCCCTGATCGTGCGCTCGCTGCGGCAGAATGTGGGGGCGCGCCTGGACGTCGTCTCCTCGCCCGGCAAAGGCATGCGCGTGACGATCTTTTTCGCCCGCGCCGATGCGGCGCCGGAAGCCGAAAGCCAGGCCTGAAGCGGCCGGCTTGCGCCGGCCGGCACTATTTCAGTCGACGTCAGGATTCCCGCTTTCGCGGGAATGACACTGCATGCTGGGCGCTTCAGCCCTTGGCCACGGCCTCGGCAATCGCCTTGCCGACATCCTGCGTATTCGCCTGGCCGCCCATATCGGGTGTGCGCGGCCCGGCTTCCAGCACATCCTCGATGGCCTTCATCACCGCATCGGCCGCGTCCTTGTGGCCGAGATGCTCGAGCATCATGGCGCCGCACCAGATCTGGCCGACCGGATTGGCGATGCCCTTGCCGGCGATATCCGGCGCCGAACCATGCACCGGCTCGAACAGCGAGGGGAATTTGCGCTCCGGATTGAGATTGGCCGAAGGAGCAATACCGATGGTGCCGGTGCAGGCCGGACCCAGATCGGAAAGAATGTCGCCGAACAGGTTGGAGCCGACCACGACATCGAACCAGTCCGGGTGCTGCACGAAATGCGCGGTGAGGATGTCGATATGGTACTGGTCGACCTTCAGGCCCGGATAGCCCTTCTTCATCTCGGCCACGCGCTCGTCCCAGTAGGGCATGGTGATCGAGATGCCGTTCGACTTGGTGGCCGAGGTGAGATGCTTCTTCGGCCGGCTCTGCGCCAGCTCGAAGGCGAATTTGAGAATGCGGTCGGTGCCGATGCGGCTGAGGATGGTTTCCTGCACCACAAATTCGCGCTCGGTGCCATGGAACATGCGGCCGCCGATCGAGGAATACTCGCCCTCGGTATTCTCGCGTACGACCCAGAAGTCGATATCGCCGACCTTGCGGTTGGCCAGCGGCGAGGGAATGCCCGGCATCAGGCGGACGGGGCGCAGGTTGACATACTGGTCGAATTCGCGGCGCCACTGGATCAGCGAGCCCCAGAGCGAAATGTGATCGGGGACTTTCTCGGGCCAGCCGACCGCACCGAAGAAGATGGCGTCATGGCCGCCGATCTTCTGCTTCCAGTCATCCGGCATCATCTTGCCGTGCTTGAGATAGTAATCGACGCTCCAGTCGAAATGGTCGAACTGGAAATCGATGCTGAAGCGGCGGGCGGCGGCATCCATCACCCGCAGGCCCTCGGGCACCACTTCCTTGCCGATACCGTCGCCGGGGATGGTGGCGATCCTGTGTTTCTTGGCCATTTTTATACGCGTCCTTTTTTTGCAGACTGGGGAGACTTAAACAGATTAGCGCCGGTCAGTCAGCATACTGGCCGGCGGCATTGATCAGCGGCGCCCATTTGGCGATTTCCGCCTCCAGATGCGCCTTCAGCGCCTGCGGCGTCGCGCGCGCATCCGAGGCCACCGTGGTGTTGATATCGGCGAAGCGCTTGACGATCTCGGCATCCTTCAGCAACGCACGGGACGCCGCGGCCAGCCGCTGCACGATGGCGTCGGGCGTACCCTTCGGCGCATAGAGCGCATGCCAGACATTGACCTCGAAGCCCTTGAGGCCAGCCTCGTCGGCGGTGGCGAGGTCAGGCAGGTCGGCCAGGCGCTCCTTGGTGGTGATGGCATAGGCCTTCACCTTCTTGGCCTTGATCTGGCCGGTGGTGTTGGTGGCCTGGTCGCAGGTCATGTCGAGCTGCTTGCCCAGGATATCCTGCATGATCGGCGCATTGCCGCGATAGCCGACGGTGTTGAGCTGCACATTCATGGCCGACATCATCAGCATGCCGCAGAGATGCGAGGCGGCGCCGATGCCGGCATTGCCATAGGAGACCTTGTCCTTCTCCTTCTGCAGATGCGCGATCAGCTCCGGCAGCGTGTTCGGCGGAAAGTCCTCGCGCGCGATGATGGTCATCGCCGAATCGGTGAGCAGCGCGATCGGCGCAAACGAGGTCTTGGTGTCGTAGGGCAGCTTGCGATACAGCGTGGCCGCCGTGGAGATGCCGACATGATGCACCAGCAGGGTATGGCCATCGGGCTCGGCGGTGGCGACGCGGTTGGCGCCGATGGTGCCGCCGGCGCCGGTGGCATTCTCGACCAGCACGGTGTGGTTGTTGAGCTGGCGCGACAGGCCCAGCGCGGTGAGGCGCGCCACCGTGTCGGTCGGGCCGCCGGCGGCATAGGGCACGACGACGGTGATCGGCTTGGTCGGCCAGTTCTGCGCTGCAGCATGGCCGGCAATCAGAACGAGGGCTGCCGCAAGAGCGGCCCCAGGAGCAATTGAACGCATGGTTTCCTCCGGATTTTCTTTTGGTCTTATAGGGCATTGACCCTACAGCGACGGCACCCCGTAACGCCAATGCTGCTGCGGCCTTGGTTGATGCCGAGCGGGCATAAGGCGGCAGAATGACAGGGCGGCGCTGCCGTTACGACAGTCTTGCATTTCGCCGCCGCTGTGTTTCCCTGACATCAAACAGAAACGTCACGGGAGTGAAAACGTCGGGATGGACTACGCCCCGCATCTGGCCCAGTTCCGCCGCCTGCTCGCCATGGTCGACCAGCCCGACATGGCCTGCACCGACCGGCTGCCCGACCGACCCTTCCATATCGCGCCCGAGGTCTATGCCGGGGCGGACCGCTATGCCCGCGAGATCGCGACCGTGTTCCGCCGCGCGCCGCTGGTGCTGGGCCATGCCGCCATGCTGCCCAAGCCCGGCGATACGCTGGTACTCGACATCATCGGCCAGCCGCTGCTGCTGGCCCGCGGCCGCGACATGCAGATCCGCGGCTTCCTCAATGTCTGCCGCCATCGCGGCACGCGGCTTTGTAATAATACGGAGACTGGCATCGCCAAACGCAGCCAGTTCACCTGCCCCTACCATAACTGGACCTACGGTCTTGATGGAGCGCTCAAACACGTTCCTCTCGAAGAGGGCTTCCCCGGCTTGGACAAGGCGCAATATGGCCTGACGCCGATCCAGCTGGATGTGCGCGAGGGCGTGATTTTCGGCCTTGTCGATCCGGAGGCGCCGCCGCTGGCGATCGATCCCTTCCTGGCCGGCATGGAACAGGACCTGGCCGTGCATGGCTTTGGCAGCATGCAGGTGTTCGCCCGCGCGCTGACCCGGCGCAAGTGCAACTGGAAACTGGTGATGGACGCCTTCCTGGAGGCCTATCACGTGGTGCGGCTGCACAAGACCACGCTGGCCGGCTTCTTCCGCGACAATGCCGCGGTGCTGGACCATCTGGGGCCGCATCTGCGCACGCTGCTTCCTCGTACGGAGTTTTCGGAGGTGCCGACCTTGCCGGAAAGCGCCTGGGACGAGCGCCGGCACAGCACCTTTGCCTATATGCTCTGGCCCAACACGATCCTGGTGCTGAGCCCGGATTACACCAGCCTGCTCAGCCTGTATCCCACCGCCGTGGACGAGGTGCTGTTCAGCCATACCATGCTGGTGCCACATCACCCGCGCGACGACAAGGAACGCGAGCACTGGCAGCGCAGCTTCGACCTGATCGAGGGCGGCGTGTTCCAGGCCGAGGACCTCCATATCTCCGAGCAGGCGCAGATCGGCATGACGTCGGGCGCCAACAAGACCATGCTCTATGGCAAGCTGGAGATCGGCATCCGCGCCCTGCATGAGGAGCTGGACCGCTGGACCGGCCTGACCAGCGTCACGGATATTAGTGTGACGGACGCGACCTAGGCGGCGTTGCGCCGCTTTGGCGGCCTGCGTATGCTCCGCCGATGTCTGGCGTTTCCTATATCCTCACCGTCTACAACAAGGCCCCGTACCTGCCGGGCGTGATCGCCGGGCTGGCAGCGCAGCAGGGCGATTTCGCCCGCGAGTTCATTTTCGTCGATGACGGCTCGACCGACGGCTCGCCCGAGCTGATCGAAAGCCTGACCGCCGGCTGGGGCAATGTGCAGGTGCTGCGCCGCGCCAATGGCGGCCCGGGCGCCGCCACCAATGCCGCCGCCGCAGCGGCGAAGCATGACTTCCTGAAGATCGTCGATGGCGACGACATCCTGGTGCCGCAGGCCGGCGCCTGGCTGCTGCAGGCCCTGCAGGCGACGCCCAGCGCGGCGATGGCCTATGGCACCGGCGTGGAATACCAGGTCGGCGCACCGGTCGTCTGGCCGACCGCCGATGACGCCATGCCGCCCAGCCGGGTGGTAGAGGATCCGCTGTCGATGCTGATCCGCAATTCCTTCATCTGCCCCAGCTTCATGATGATGCCGCGCGCGCTTTATGGCCGCGCCGGCGGCTGCGCCGTCAACAGCATCACCCAGGACTATTCACTGCAGATCAAGGTGGCGGCGTTCGGCCGCTTCGTCGAACTGGCGGCGCCGGTGGCGCTGACACCGGCCGTCGCGCCGGGCCGGCTGTCGGCCCAGGTGCCGCGCGTGCTGCACGACGTCAATCTGACCCTGCTGGATATCCTGCGCGACAACCCGCAGCTCACCCCGGCGCAGCGCCGGCTGGCGGTGAAGCGCGCCACCGGCCGCGCGCTGCGCTATCGCCGCCGCCATGCCACCGATACGCCGCTGTGGCAGAGCTGGCTGCGCTATCTGCAGGCGCGGCTGCCGCTGCCGGTGAACGAGGCGGCGCTGATCGCCGGCGGCCTGAAGGATTTCGGCGTGCCGAGCCAGATCGACGGCTTCCGCCTCTACAAGGGCTATACTTAAGCCGTCTTGCCGGGCTGCCAGACGGCGCTTTCGCTGACCACGTAATCGATGCGGCCTTCCTTCAACGCGCGCAGGCATTCCGCCGGCGTGTTGATGATCGGCTCTTCATGCACGTTGAAGCTGGTGTTGATCAGCACCGGCACGCCCGACAGTTCGGCATAGGCGGTGAGGATGTCGTAATAGAGCGGGTTGTCCTGGCGGCGGATCACCTGCGGCCGGGCGGTGCCATCCACATGCACCACCGCGGGGATGCGGTCGATCCATTCCTCCTGCACCTGGCAGGTGATGGTCATGAAGCGCGCGGCATAGAGCGACTGCGGCGGCAGCTTGAAGATGCGGGTGGCATCCACGTCGCGCACCACCGGCGCAAACGGCATGAATTCCGAGCGGTCGAGGCGCTCGTTGAGCGTCTGGTTGATCTCGGCCTTCAGCGGCGCGCCCATGATGGTGCGGGCGCCGAGCGCGCGCGGACCATATTCCATGCCCTTGGTATAGATCGCCACCACCTTGCCGGCATTGAGCAAAGCCGCGGCGGCCTGCACCGGCTCGCTGCTGACCAGTTCCGCACCGGCGCCGCCGAGCACCGGATCGATATCGAAACTGTAGTCGCGGCCGAGATACACATCGTCGAGCCGGTAGCGCTTCGACAGCCAGGTCTCCAGCCCGTCGCGCTCCAGCAGATGCTGCAGCACGCCGCCGGCCGCCAGGCCCTGGTCGCTCATTGCCGGATAGATGAAGACCTCATCCACCGGCAGTTCCTCGGCCAGGCGCTGGTTCAGCTTCACATTGGCGAACACGCCGCCCGAGAGGCCGAGTTTGCGCATGTCGTGCTTTTTCAGCAGCCGGCGGATCGACTCGGTGATGAAATCCTCCAGCACCTTCTGCACCGAGGCCGCGACGATCTCGCGCGGATGGCCTTCGGCCCAGCCGAAAATCCAGCGCCGCATTTCCGGATAGGACGCGAAATCGCTGTCGATGCGGCCATCGTCATCGATGCGGAAATGCGAGGCGAGCGCCGAGGCCAGCGCCGGTTCGCCGAGTGCGGCCAGGCCGGTGAGCTTGCCTTCATGCTTGTTGATGCGGAAGCCGAGCGCCTGGGTGGCATAGCCATAGGCCAGACCGAGCGAATCGATCTTCAGCTTTTCGGTCAGGCCTTCATCGCCGCCATAGAGCGTGGCCAGACGGCCGTATTTGAGGATGCGGTGGCTGTACTGCACATTGTCGCCGCCGCCATCGGCGGTATAGAGCAGCGCGTCCTGCCAGTCGGTATGGAACAGCGTCGCCAGCGCATGCGATTCATGGTGGTTGTAGAAGGTCAGCGGAATATTGCTGTTGCAGCCGAGGTCGCGCAGGAAGGCGGCGCTGTTGAACATGGCGGCGCTGTCGGTGCGGCCGTAGCGCACGCATTCGCGCTCCATGCTCTTGTGCTTTTCCAGGCCGACGGCCTCGCGCACGCGGTTTTCCACCAGGCGCGGCAGCGGGAAATGCTGGAAATAGCGGCTGGGGAAGGGCCCGCGCGACAGCGCCACGGCACCGATATGCTCCATGCCGATGCCGGCAATCCCCAGGCATTCGGCAATCGCTTCGATGGGAATGCGGCCGCCGTCGATCTTGCGGCGGGTGAAGCGTTCCAGCGCCACCGAGGCGACCATGCGGTAATCGTCGAACAGCACGGCGCAGGCGTCGTGGTAGCCCGAATGGATGCCCAGGATATACATGCCTTTACCCGTTCCTTCTGCGCTACGCGCGCAGGCTCGCGCCGCAGGCCTTTTCGGCCGCAGCGACGATCTTCTTGCCCACGGCCTCGATCTCCGCATCGGTCAGCGTCTGCTGCTGCGGTTCGAGGCGCACACTGATGGCCAGCGATTTCCTGCCTTCGGGAATCCCCGGACCGGCAAAGACATCGAAGACCGCGACGCGGCTGATCAATGCCTTGTCGGCGCCGCGCACGGCTTTCAGCAACGTATCGGCCGGCATGGCGGCATCGACGATGAAGGCGAAGTCGCGTTCCACCGCCTGCAGTTCCGACAGCTTCAGGGCCGGCTTGGTACGGACGCCGGGCTTGGCGCGGCTGGCCGGGATGCGGTCGAGATAAACCTCGAAGCCGACGAGAGGCCCCTTCACATCCAGCGCATTCAGCGCGCGCGGATGCAGTTCGCCAAACGCCGCCAGCACGGTCTTGGGGCCGAGGCGCAAGGTGCCCGAACGGCCCGGATGGTACCAGTCGGGCGCGCCATCCATGACCATCAGCGGCGCGGTATCGACACCGGCAGCAGCGAGCGCAGCCAGCGCATCGGCCTTGGCGTCATAGGCATCGACATTGCGCGGACGCTCGCGCCAGTGGCGCGGGCCGGTCTGGCCGCGCCGGATACCGGCGGCGACCATGGCCTGGCCGTCCATGTCGGGGCTGGCATATTGCGGCCCGATCTCGAACAGCGGCACATCCATGGTGCCGCGATCCATGTTGCGTTTTGCCGCCGCGATCAGCCCCGGCAGGATCGAGGGCCGCATCGCCGCCATATCGGCGCTGATCGGGTTGATCAGCAGCAGACTGGCCTGCCCGCCGCCGAAGACTTCGGCTTCCGCGGTCTTGATGAAGGAATAGGTGACGGCTTCGACCAGGCCGCGCGCGGCCAGCGCGCGCTTGGCCATGCGCACGCGGCGCTGCGACGCGGTAAGCGCCGGCGCCGGCACGGCACGCAGCGGCGGCAGCGGTTCGGCCGGGATCGCGTCGAAGCCATGAAGCCGCGCGATTTCCTCGACCAGATCGGCCTCGCCATCAATATCGGGACGCCAGGACGGCACATCAACCGACAGCACATCGCCCTTTGCCGTGACGGTGAAGCCGAGCGATTCCAGGATCTGCGTCTGCACGGCGACCGGCAGGTCGAAACCGACCAGGCCAAGCAGGCGCGTGGGGCGCAGCGTCACGGTCTTCTTCCAATCGGGCTCGGCGCCCGCCACCACGATCTCGGAGGCTTCGCCGCCGCAGAGATCGAGGATCATCTGCGTGCCGACATCGACGCCACCCCGCACGAAGGCCGGATCGACGGTGCGCTCGAAGCGGTGGCGCGCATCGGAATGGATGCCGAGCTTGCGGCCGGTGGTGGCGGTGCGCAGCGGATCGAACCAGGCGCTCTCGATGAAGACTTCGGTGGTCTCGAACGAGCAGCCGGAATGTTCGCCACCCATCACGCCGCCGAGGCCTTCGGGGCCGGCATCGTCGGCAATGACAGTGATGGTGTCATCCAGCGCATATTCCTTGCCGTCCAGGGCCAGCAACTTCTCGCCGGTCTTCGCCAGACGCGCCGTGATGTTGCCGGTGACCTTTGCCGCATCGAAGACATGCAGCGGACGGCCGAGATCGTAGGTGAAGAAATTGGTGATATCGACCAAGGCAGAAATGGGACGGAGCCCGATGGCCTTCAGACGCTGCTGCAGCCAGGCGGGAGAAGGCCCGTTCTTCACGCCGCGGATATGACGGCCGGTGAAGACCGGGCAGGCCTTCTCGGCACCGGCCGGGAAATCGAGCGACACGCCAATCGGGCTTTTATAGGCACCCGGGATCGACGGCAGGACCAGCGGCTTCAGCCTGCCCAGGCCGGCCGCGGCGAGATCGCGGGCGATACCGCGGATGCCAAGGCAGTCGCCGCGATTGGGCGTCAGCTTGATCTCGATCACCGGATCATCGAGGCCGAAGACCTTGGCCATCGGCGCGCCGAGCGGTGTGTCGAGCGGCAGATCGATGATGCCGGTGTGTTCGTCGGTGAGGCCCATCTCGCGTTCGGAGCAGAGCATGCCGTTGGAGGCGACGCCGCGGATAGTGGCGGCCTTGAGCAGCAACTGCGTGCCCGGCACCGTAGAACCAACAGGCGCGAAAATGCCCTTCATGCCGGCGCGCGCATTGGGTGCGCCGCAGACGACCTGGAAGGTTTCGATGCCGGTATAGACTTCGCAGACCCGCAGCTTGTCGGCATTGGGATGCGGTTCGGCCTTCTTCACCTCGGCGACGATGAAAGGCGCGAAGACGGCGGCGCGATCCTCGATGCCCTCCACTTCCAGGCCGATGCTGGTCAGCTTGGCGGCGATCTGGTCGAGCGAAGCCGTGGTGTCGAGATGGGTTTTGAGCCAGGCGAGCGTGAACTTCATCGGGCGACTCCCTGGCCCAGCGTGGGCAGGTCGAGCGGCACGAAGCCGTAATGCTTGAGCCAGCGCAGATCGGCGTCGAAGAAGCCGCGCAGATCGGGAATGCCGTATTTCAGCATGGCGATGCGGTCGATGCCCATGCCGAAGGCGAAGCCCTGCCATTCATTGGGATCGAGGCCGCAATGCTGCAGCACCTTCGGATTGACCATGCCGGAGCCGAGGATTTCGAGCCAGTCGTCGCCCTCGCCCACGCGCAGCACGCCGCCCTCGCGCGAGCAGTTGATGTCGACTTCCGCCGACGGCTCGGTGAAGGGGAAATAGCTGGGGCGGAAGCGCATCTTCACCTTGTCGGTCTCGAAGAAGGCCTTGCAGAATTCGGTCAGCACGCCTTTCAGATGGCCCATATGGGTGGCGCGGTCGATCACCAGACCCTCCACCTGATGGAACATCGGCGTATGGGTCATGTCGTAGTCGCTGCGATAGGTGCGGCCCGGCACGATGATGCGATAGGGCGGCGGACCGCCCTGCATGGTGCGCACCTGCACCGGCGAGGTATGCGTGCGCAGCACCATCTGTTCGCCGTCCTGGCGCTGCGGCAGATAGAAGGTGTCCTGCATCTGACGCGCCGGATGCTCGGCCGGCATGTTCAGTGCCGTGAAATTGTGGAAGTCGTCCTCGATATCCGGACCTTCGGCAATGCTGAAGCCCATCGCGGCGAAGATCTCGGTGATCTCGTCGATCACCTGGCTGACCGGATGAATGCGGCCCTGCTGCTCGGACCCGTCGTTGAGCGGCAGCGTCATATCCAGCGTTTCCGCCTTCAGCCGCGCATCGATCGCCGCATCGCCCAGCGTGACCTTGCGCGTCTCGATGGCGGCGGTGAGCCGATCCTTCACTTCATTCAGCTGCGTGGCGCGCGCCTTGCGGTCGTCGGGCGCGAGCGCGCCGAGTTCCTTCATGGCGGCCGAGAGCCAGCCCTTCTTGCCGAGCACGGCAAGGCGGGCGTCTTCGAGCGCATCCAGGCTCTGCGCGGCGGTGACGGCGCTTTCGGTTTCAGCGGCCAGTCGGGCGATCTCGGTCATCGTTCCTCAGGATTCTTTAAGCAGCAAGAAGATCGAAGCAGGCAAAACAAAGGGGGCCGTGATGACGGCCCCCTTCGCAAACGGTTCGCTTTGAATAACTGGCGAGTGCGGGCCGATCAGGCCGCCGCGGCAGGCAGGGCCGCTTTGGCCTGCGCCACCAGGGCGTTGAAGGACTCGGGCTCGTGCACCGCGAGATCAGCAAGAACCTTGCGGTCGATCTCGATGCCGGCGAGCGCGAGGCCGTTGATAAATCGGCCGTAGGTCAGACCCTGTTCGCGGGCCGCAGCGTTGATGCGCTGGATCCAGAGCGAGCGGAAATTGCGCTTCTTGGCGCGACGGTCGCGGAACGCATACTGCAGTCCCTTTTCGACCTTCTCGATCGCGACGCGGAAGACGGTGGAATTGCGACCCCGATAGCCTTTGGCGGCCTTCAGGACCTTCTTGTGGCGGGCATGGGCGGTAACGCCGCGCTTAACTCGTGACATATCAGTCTCTCCTCAGCTCAGGCGTTTGGCAGGTAGTTCTTGATGATCTTGCGCGCATCGCCTTCGAACACCACGGCGGTGCCGCGATGATTCCGGATCTGCTTGTTGGTGCGCTTGATCATGCCGTGACGCTTGCCCGCATGGGCCCGCTTCACCTTGCCGGTCGCCGTGAGCTTGAAGCGCTTCTTGGCCGAGCTCTTGGTCTTCAACTTGGGCATTTCATAACCTCCGAAGGTATGGAGTGATCTTCAAGGCGAACTCGGCAGCCCTTCAGCCGGAACGCCCGATACGAGGGGCGGTTTGTAGCGACCCCGCCGGCGCTTGGCAAGCCGCTTTGCCCGGCTTTTGCGAGGGATTTCAGGGCCCCGGCCGCGCCGGCCCGACCCTGGCCCGGGCCGCCGGCCGCCGGGCTGGCGCCGCCCGGCCGGACTCCGCCCCGCCGCGGGCGGATGATCCCGTTTTGCCCCTGCCGACACCCCCGCCGAGTCGCCCTCCGGACCCTGCAGAATACCCGCCAAGGGCGAAATACAGACGCGGTTCGCGTGTAGACAAAAGAGCCTTGCGATAAACACAAAACCGTTATGATAGCCTTGAATAACAAAAGGGTTTTACCCATATGACCGATAGAGGGCAGGCCCGGAAAATCAGCAGTTTCCACCCGCTGAACGTGATTGTCGCACCATGAGGTTTCGCGCTTGCAAAACAGGGAACGGCCGCTAGTATCACGCGGGTTCGCGGTACCCCCGCCGGACGCCGCCGTACCAACCCTGGCTTCCGTGACAAGCCCTACGCCTCGCCGCCGCGCCAACCGCGCTGCCGGACGCGGTGGATTTGTCGCCCAAGACTGGATTGCCGTCGTTACGTCCCGGATGAACCCTCACCGCGTGACCAAAGATTGCAGATGATGTTGAACACCGTCCAATTCTCGCAGCTCGACCTCGTTGAACCCATCCAGCGTGCGCTGACGGCTGAAAAGCATGTCGCGCCGACGCCGATCCAGGCGAAAGCGATTCCGCATCTTCTGCAGGGCCGCGACCTGCTGGGCCAGGCCGAAGCCGGCGCCGGCAAGACCGTCGCCTTTACCCTGCCGATCCTGCAGCATCTCTCCATCGACCGTCATCCGGCCGGCCCGCGCAAGGCCCGCGCTCTGATCCTGACGACGTCGCGCGAGCGCGTGCAGCATATCCAGGAAAGCTTCCGCGCTTATGGCCGCTTCGTGCGCCTGAGCCAGGCCACCGTTTATGAAGGCCCCGGCAAGGCGGCCCAGGCCCAGGCGATGAGCCGCGGCATCGACATCCTGATCGGCACGCCCGGTCGCGTCGTCGAGTTGATCAATGCCGGCCAGCTTGAGCTGAACAAGCTCGAGATCATGGTGCTGGACGAGACCGACCGCATGCTGGAACTCGGCGTGACCAACGAGCTGCGCGCCATCTTCGAGGCCGCGCCGACCGAGCGCCAGACCATCGTCTTCGCCACCACGCTGCCGGCCGAGATCAAGCAGCTGGCCGATAACCTGCTGACCGATCCGGTCACGGTGCTGACCAATCCGCCGGCCCCGCGCCTGATCAACACCGCCCAGTCGGCCCGCATCCGCGACACCGAAGCCCGGCGCCGGGTGCGCGACCTGCTGCCCGAACGGATGGCCGGCCGGCGCTAAGCGCCGCAATCCATTACCAAAAATCTACCTGCCTGCAGCGCCCGCCTTACCAGCGGGCGCTTGCTTATGGGCAAACCATGCGCCAGATTTATCCACAGGCAGCCCCGCCACGGGCCGTCAGCTGTGCCCGGCGGCCAGAAACGGTTTATCAACCAGGCCGCTGTTACAGACGTATGACGTCAAGACCTTTGGATACGGCGTTGGTGACGAAGGACAATATCGAACAGCCCGAGGACATGTCCTGGCGCGACAAGCTGCGCGCCTGGTGGCATGGCGACGACTATGCCCTGCAGCATGTCGTGCAGGACTACACCACCCGGCCGGCCGAAGTGCCGGTCGAGGTGGACGAGACGCCGAAGGAAATTCCCAGCATCGAGAAATGGACGGCGCGCCGCCTGCAGGTGGCGCAGAAGCTGTTCGGCGAGGGCTTCAACACGCCCGGCGGCGAAGAGCTGATGAAGCCGCTGACCGCGCCGCTCGGCCTCAATCCCAATATGTCGATCACCGAACTGGGCTGCGGCATGGGCGGCATGACCCGGCTGATGGCGCGCGACAACCTGTGGATCGACGCCTACGAGCCTGACACGGACCTGGCTGACCAGGCGATCAACCTGGCGAAAAGCCAGGGCGTGAAACAGCGCACCAATATCAAAACCACGGCGCTCGACAGCCTGCAGTTCAAGCGCAAGAGCATCGACGTCTTCCTGTCGAAGGACGGGCTGATGAGCGTGCAGGACAAACGCCTGCTGCTGGCCAAGATCCGCGCCGCGATGAAGCCGAACGGCCAGCTGATGTTCACCGACTTCCTGCTCACCGGCTCGCCGGAAAGCCGCGTCTATGAAGTCTGGTGGGACCGCGAGCCGGTGAAGCCGCATCTGCTGACGCCGGAAGGCCTGCAGGCCGAGCTGGAAAGCCTGAACTTCATCATCTGTTACATGGAAGACGTCACCGAGGAGCTGAAGCGCGCGGTGATCGAATCCTTCGGCCGCTATGCCGAGGAAGTGAAGCTGCGCGGCAAGGCGGTCGACGAGAACGAGCGCGAATGGGCAATCACCGAGGGCGAGCATTGGGCAATCCGGCTCAGCGCCATGGATGCCAATGTGATCCGGCAGTACCGCATCTTCTGCCGCGTGGTCGACTAGGCCGGCTTTTTCAGTATCAGCCAGACGGCCACGGCCGCCGGCAATCCGAACACCACCAGATGCACCAGCAATTCGGCCTGTACCGAATAGCCGGCCTGCGTCACGCCGATATAACCATTGTAGAATGACACCGCCGCCCAGACCGGCAGGAAGACGCGCGGCCCGTTCAACACGGGCCGGCCGGCACGGCGGTTGACCAGGCGCGCGATCAACCAGAGCGCGGCCAGCACGGCAAAGCCGATCACCGTCATCTTCAACATATGCATGGCCACCCCCCTTTGATGCCGGACCAGTCTACAACGAAAAAGGGCCGCATCACTGCGGCCTTCGCTGTGGAAAGGAGGGTCCTGCGCCCTAGAACTTCACCGCTTCGCCTGGCTGCAGGCTGATCACCTTGGTCGAACTGCGGCCCAGGGCGGCGATGAATTCCTCCGGCGTGCCTTTTCCAAGTGGATTGGCACCGTAATGCATCGGGATGGCGTATTTCGGCTTGAGGTAGTCCCGGATCGCCAGCGCCGCGCCCTGCGGGTCCATGGTGAAGTTGCCGCCGATCGGGATCAGCACCAGATCCGGCTTGTAGCGCTCGGCGATCAGCTTCAGGTCGCCGAACACGTCGGTATCGCCCATGTGATAGATCTTGAAGCCGTTCTCCATCTCCAGCACATAGCCGACCGGCTCGCCGCCGTAATGGCTATGCGACTTGCCGGCCTCGTCGCGATGCACATAGACCGAGGAATGCTCGGCATGGGTCGCCGTCACCTTGATGCCGGGCACCGGCTGCACCGTGCCGCCCTTGTTGAAGCGCGGCAGCTTGTCGGGCGGCAGTACGCCGAGCGTGGTCAGCACCTGGTTCAGGTCGCCCGGCGCGTACATCGGGATGTTGTTCAGCTTCGCCAGTTCCGGCGCATCGGCAATATGGTCGCCATGACCATGGGTGACGAACAGCGCATCGACCTTGCCAAGCGATGCCGGATCCTTGAAACCGGCCGGCGTCTTGGGGTTGGCGCGCAGCCAGGGATCGACCACGATCACCTTGCCGCCCGGGCTGGTGATGCGGAAGGCGGCCTGGCCGAGCCAGAGCACATCCGTCTTGCCGTCCTGCGCCGCCGCATGGCCGGCGACCAGCAGCAGCATGATGGCGCCCAGAAAACCTCGCATGTTTTACTCCCTGACTGATGTGGTGGATTAGTCGATCTGTACGGCGGCGGCCTTGAGGATCGGCCGCCAGCGTGCGATTTCGCTGACAATCATCTGACCGAAGCGATCCGGCGTCAGCGGATCGGCTTCGGCGCCTTCCGATTCCAGGCGGGCGCGCATCTGCGGCGTTTCCATGGCCTGATTGATCACGGCATTCAGCCGGGCGACGATAGCGGCGGGCGTACCGGCCGGCGCCACGATGCCATACCACTGGTCGGCCTCGAATCCCGGATAGCCGCTTTCCGCCACCGTAGGCAGATCGGGATAAGCCGTCATGCGCCTGGCGCTGGAAACGGCCAGGGCGCGCAGGCGGCCGCCGCGCACATGTGCCACCAGCGCCGTTGCACCGGTGAAGCCAAGCTGGATTTCGCCTGACAGCAGATCGGTGACGAAGGGCGCCGTGCCCTTGTAGGGCACATGCACCATGTCGGTGCCGGTGACATGCTTCAGATATTCGGTGGTGATATGCGCTGCAGAGCCGTTGCCGCCGGAGCCATAGGCGAGACTGCCGGGTTTGGCCTTCGCGGCAGCCACCAGTTCGGCCAGACTGCTGACCGGGTTTTTCGCATTCACCACCAGGATATTCGGCACCCGCGCCACGAAAGCGACCGGCGTGAAGCTTTTCACCGGATCGTATTGCAGCTTTGGATAGAGCGAAGGATTGATCGCCAGCGTGCCGATATGGCCCATCAGCAGCGTGTAGCCATCGGCGGGCGCACGCGCCACGGCTTCGGCGCCCAGGCTGCCGCCGGCGCCGGCGCGATTATCGACGATCACGCTCTGGCCCAGAGCCGACTGCAGGCGCGTGCCGATTTCACGTGCCAGGATGTCCGTGGTGCCGCCCGGCGTGAAAGGTACGACCAGGGTGATCGGCCGCTGCGGATAATCCTGTGCCTGTGCCGACAGCACCAGCATGATCAGCGCCAGGACGGCGCCAGCGAAACGCAACGATAGCGGCATAAGCTCTTGGCATCCGGCGGGCCGATGCCGCGGCCGGATGATCTCCTCCCTGATTCCTCTGTTATACGCAGAGTGCTGGGGCCGGACGGCATGAGGCAAATGACATTAATTGCTCGACCGATGAATGGGGCGCATGGATGCAGCGCCGACATCGCACCGGAGGGATAACGAAAAAGGGCCGCATCGCTGCGGCCCTTCTGAATCGTCGGATGGCGCTGTGGCTTACGCCAGCTTGGCCTTCACATCGCTGATGGCGCGATCGACCTGCGTGGCCGCCGCCGCACCCTGCAGCGACTGCGTCAGCACCTGGGCAGCGGCGGCAATCGCCACCTCCACCGCGGTGTCGCGCACATCCTGCAGCGCATGCTTTTCGGCCTGGGCGATCTTGGCCTCGGCCTGCTTGCGACGACGCTCGAGGCTGGTCTTCAGATCGGCCTCGGCCTGGGCCGCGATGGCCTTCGCCTCGGCCTGGGCCGCGGCGACGATCTCTTCGGCTTCGCGCAGCGCGTTGGCCTGCTTGCGCTGATACTCGGCAAACAGGGCCTGCGCATCCTTGTGCAGCTTCTCGGCCTCGTCCAGTTCCCGCTTGATGCGGACAGCGCGCTCGTCGAGCTGCTGCAGCACCTTGCCGGGCACCTTCAGATAGATGACCAGAGCCAGGAACAGGATCAGGGCGACCATCACCCAGAATGACGTATCGTGCAGCATGGCTGTGTCTCCGATCCGTCAGTTCTTCTTCGCGGCGAGCGCCTGCGCGACGGCGGCATTCACCGCGTCGTTGGCCGGCGCCGTGCCACTCAGGCGGGCGACAACATCGGAAGCCGCATCGACCGCAACCGCGCTGAGCGAGGCGAGCGCCTGCTGCTTGGCCGTGGCGATCCGGGCTTCCGCCGTCTTGGTCTGCTCGTTGATCTCGGCTTCCACCTTGGTGCGCAGGGCAGCGGCCTCGGCCGCCAGCTTGGCACGGGTGTCGCCGGCGATGCCCTGAGCCTTGGCGCGGGCCGTGGCCAGCGCCTGCTCATACTGGGCGATCGCAGCTTCCGTCTCGGTCTTCAGCCGGGCAGCCTCTGCCAGATCGGTCTCGAGGCGCTTGGCGCGCCCCTCGACCACATCAGCCACGCGCGGCAGCGCCAGCTTTGCCATCAACAGATAGAGGATGACAAAGGTGATCGCCAGCCAGACGAGCTGGGGCAGGAAGGTGGCTGTTTCGAGCTGAGGCATTTAACTCAGACGAACAGGATCAGCAGTGCGATCAGCAGGGCGAAAATGCCGAGCGCTTCGGTCACGGCGAAGCCCAGCATCAGGTTGCCGAACAGCTTCGGAGCGGCGCCCGGGTTGCGGAGCGCGCCATTGAGGAAGTTCGCGAAGATCAGACCCACGCCGATCGCCGCGCCGCCCATGCCGATCGCCGCGATGCCGGCACCGATCATCTTTGCTGCAGCAAGATCCATGATACTCATCCTTCTTTCTAGGTTTGAACTGATAGGTTGAACTAAAGAACTGAACTCAGTGGTGTTCCATGTTGACCGCTTCGGCCAGGTAGAGGCAGGTCAGGATCGCGAAGACATAGGCCTGCAGGAACGCGATCAGGAATTCGAGCGCGGTCAAAGCCGTGACCATGATCAGCGGCAGGATGCCGCTGGCCGAGAGCACGCCGCCCATGCCGATCATCGAGATGATGAAGCCGGCGAAGACCTTCAGGGTGGTGTGGCCCGCCAGCATGTTGGCGCAGAGACGAAGCGACAGCGAGATCGGGCGCGAGAGATACGAGATGATCTCGATCGGCACGATGATCGGCGCCAGCCACATCGGCACGCCGGCCGGCATGAAATGGGTGAAGAAGTGGATGCCGTTGCGGGCAATGGCGATCAGCGTGATGGCCAGGAAGACGAAGATGGCCAGCGCGAAGGTGACGATGATGTGGCTGGTGACGGTGAAGCTGTAGGGCATCATGCCGAGCATGTTGCTGAACAGCACGAAGACGAACAGCGTGAAGATGAACGGGAAATACTGGCGGCCGTTGGGGCCGACATTCTCGCGCACCATATTCTCGACGAAGCCGTAGGTCAGTTCGGCCACCGACTGCAGACGGCCCGGCACCAGGCTCTTCTGGCGCATGCCGTAGATCATCAGGAACGCGGCGCAGACAACGGCCAGAACCATGAAGGCCGAAGCGTTGGTGAAGGAGAAGGCCTGCAACTGGCCGCCTTCACCGCAGAAGGCGATGCACTTGACCTTGAATTGATCGAGCGGGCTAGCAGCCACGTTATTCCCCTTCTGTCTTCTTCGCGTTGCCGGCGGCTTCCGCCTCCTGGCCGCGCTGCATGATCATCGCGGTGCGGATCGCCGACCACATGGCCGTGGCGACCCCCAACAGAATAAAACCGAGCAGACCCCACGGTGCGGTGCCCAACCAGCGGTCGAGCCACCAGCCGATGAAGAGCGACACGACCACCGCCGCGACCATCTCGATGGCCAGCGACCAGGCCTTGCCCACTGCACGCATGGCGCGGGGGTCGGCATCCGGACGGCGACCTGCCGCCTCGACTGCCTTCCGCTCGCGCACCGTTTCCAGACCCTCCCCCAGACGCGCCAGGGCAGGATCGGAGAGTCCGCTGCTCTCGGGAGGGGTCTTATCCTGTTCGGCCATGCACAAGGCTCCGGCGCCAGAAGAGAGAAACACCCCCAGAAAGCGCCGGCACCATAGGAACAGGGTGCTGGGGCGTCAAGCTGCGGCGGGGCCTCGACAGATTTGAGAATCGATTGCATCTGCCAAATCAACCCCTTTGCAACACTAGGGTTTTTCTGGGCTATTACCGAAAGCCGGCGGGCGCCGATTTCTGTTGGCCCGACCGCCGTCCCGGGCTGTGCAGACGCTGCGACAATCCGCCGCAGCACCAGACCTAGGGCTGTGCGGCCGGCAGATCGGCGCAGGGATAGAGGGTCACCTCGCCCTGGATGGCGGCGATATTGGCGATCTGCGGCTGCTGGCCGAGCTTGTACAGAGTGATCCCGAACACGCCATAGGGGCTGCCATCGGGATTGCACAGCGGCACGATCAGGCGTTCGGCGCTCTGCTCAAGCCGGCCGGGCGGGGCAATGCGCCGGCGGCTGGTCTGGATTGCCGGCAGCTCCAGCATCCGGCGGTACAGGGCCGGGACCCGGGCGGCCATGGCGGGCGGCATCAGTTCGCTGGTGCGGCGGCCGATCAGGCTGCGGCCCCAGGCCTGGTTGACCCGGTCGCCGGCCAGCGTGCAGAGGAAATCCTCCTCGCCGGGCAGATACTGGTAAATCCACACATGGGGCAGGCAGTCGCGGATCTGCGCCGGATCGATGGCGGCGCGCGGCGCCATCAGGGGATTGGGACTGCCGCTGCGGCCACCGGCCCAGTGCCGCAACAGGCGCAGGAAGCGCCCATCAGCAAAGGACGGCCACTGGCCCTTCGGCCCGGTGACGTCTTCGCGGACCTCGTCACCGGCCCCCGCCGGCGGGCCGGCATGCCGTGCCGTGACGGCCATTTCCTGAAACATCATCGCCCCCGCCTTTTGATTTTATCCCGCCATGAAACCACCGGCGCGGGTGCGGCCACAATAACCCCCGGGGGTGGGGCCAGGGCCGATCAGGATTCGGGCAGGGTCTGGGGCAGCGCGGCGCAGGGATAATAGACCACATGCCGCCCGACCTGGGGCGGATGCTCGGCCTGGGTGACCGGATCGAAGTGGTACAGCGACAGGCCGAAAATGCCATAGGGCCGGCCATCCGCGTCGCTGACCGGCACCACCAGGCGTTCGGCCGCCTTTTCCTGGCGGTCGGCCGGCGAAATACGGCGATGGCTGACATGCAGCGCCGGGGTCAGCACGATGCGGCGGTAAATCTCCTGGGCGACGGCGGCGCTGTCGGCGGGCATGAAATCCTGCGGCGTCTTGCCGATCAGGCTCTGGCCCCAAGCCTCGTTGACCCGCTCGCCGGCCAGGGTGCAGACGAAGCGGTCTGCCTCGGCGCGATACTGGAACAGCCAGACATCGGGCAGGCAGGATTTCAGCTCGATCGGATCGATCGCACTGCGCGGCATCATCGCGCCAAGTTTGCCGTCCGTCATGGGGCGGCGCTCGGCCCAGTGGCGCAGGAACAGAGTCAGCTGCGGATTGGCGAAAGATGGCCAAACGCCAGCCGGAGCGATATCACCGCTGGCTTCGGAGGAAGGGAATTGCTGCATCGCCGCTTATGCTAGGCGAGCGCCCCACGGCCGTCGAGGTACAGAAGCGGTAACGTGTCTCAACCGCAGGTGTGGCCCAGGAAAAAATTACGATGTGCCGCAGGTGCGGCACTGGGAATCAAGATGTGCCGCAGGTGCGGCACTGGGGATCGCGGCGCAGGCGGACGGTGCGGACATCGCCGCGCAGGGCGTCATAAAGCAACAAGCGGCCGGAAAGACTGTCGCCCAGAGCGAGGATTTCCTTGACCACTTCCAGCGCCTGCAGGCTGCCCATCACGCCGCCCAGCGCACCCAGCACGCCGGCTTCCGAACAGGCCGGCACGCTGCCCGGCGGCGGCGGCTCGGGGAAGACGCAGCGATAGCAGGGATGCGGCGCGCCCAGATGCGCCTTGAAGGTGGAAAGCTGGCCATCGAAGCGCAGCATCGCCGCCGTCACCAGCGTCTTCTTCAGGCGGTAGCAGGTGTCGTTGACCAGGAAACGCGTGTCGAAATTGTCGCTGCCATCGGCAACGATATCGTAGGCGCCGATCAGCGCATCGGCATTTTCCGGCGTCAGCCGTTCGGTATGCTCGACCACGCGCACATGCGGATTGAGCGACGCGATGGCCACCGCAGCGCTTTCGGTCTTGCGGCGGCCGATATCCTCGGTGCCATGCAGAACCTGACGCTGGAGATTCGACAGCGACACGGTGTCGTCATCGACGATGCCGAGCGTGCCGATGCCGGCCGCCGCCAGATACAGCAGCAATGGCGAGCCGAGGCCACCCGCGCCGATCACCAGCACGCGCGCGGTCTTCAGCGCCTGCTGCCCGGCGCCGCCGACCTCCGGCAGGATGATATGCCGTGAGTACCGCTCCAGCTCGTCCCTGCTGAACACGGCGCTTACAGGCCGTCGAACAGCGCCGTCGAGAGATAGCGTTCGGCAAAGGAGGGAATGATCACCACCACGGTCTTGCCTTCCATGCCCGGCCGTGTCGCCACTTCAAGACCGGCGGCAACGGCGGCACCCGACGAGATGCCGGCCGGAATGCCCTCCAGCCGGGCCAGGCGGCGCGAGGTCTCGAAGGCGGTTTCGTTGCCGATGGTGATGATCTCGTCGATCAGGCTGGTATCGAGATTGCCCGGGATGAAACCGGCGCCGATGCCCTGGATCTTGTGCGGGCCGGCCTTGCCGCCGGAAATCACCGGGCTGTCTTCCGGTTCCACCGCGACGATGCGCACGCCCGGCTTCTTCTGCTTTAGCACGCTGCCGACGCCGGTGAGCGTGCCGCCGGTGCCGACGCCGGAGATCACCACATCGACCTTGCCGGCCGTATCGACCCAGATTTCCTCTGCCGTCGTGCCGCGGTGGATTTCCGGATTGGCCGGATTCTCGAACTGCTGCGGCATCACGCTGCCGGGGATTTCCTTCAGCAGCTCGTCGGCACGGGCGAGCGCGCCCTTCATGCCCAGACCCGGCGGGGTGAGTTCGAGTTCCGCGCCGAGGAACTTGAGCATCTTGCGGCGCTCCATCGACATGCTTTCCGGCATGACGAGAATCAGGCGATAGCCCTTGGCGGCGGCGACGAAGGCGAGCGCAATACCGGTATTGCCCGAGGTCGGCTCGACGATGGTGGCGCCGGCCTTGAGCTTGCCCGAGCGTTCCATCGCCTCGATCATGGCGATGCCGATGCGGTCCTTCACCGAATTCAGCGGATTGAAGAATTCCAGCTTGGCCAGCAGCTCGGCCTTGCAGCCGGCCTCGCGGGCCAGGCGGTTGATGCGCACCAGCGGCGTGGCGCCGATGGTGTCGACGATCGAATCATAGACCTTGCCGCGCGGGGCATTGAAATGACGGATCGTGTTCGGCTTGGACTCGGTCATGATTCCTCCGGATTTTTTCACCGTCATGCCGGGCTTGATCCGGCATCCCATTTTCCTGCATGAAAAGAAAATGGGATTCCCGCCAAGAAGATTTCCCTGGGCGGGAATGACGAGCAAGGGTCAGATGGCGAAATTGTCGGCGCCTTCCAGCGCCGCGGCAAAGCCGCTGGTCTCGGCCCGGCTGCACAGGTCTTCCAGCGTGATGGTGTCGATCCGGGCCAACACGATGGCCTGGCATTCCTCCCAGATCGGCTGCACCGTGCGCTTGCCCAGCTCGGACCCGGCGGAGAAATCCTCCTCGCCTTCGGCATCCAGCTCGGACACGATACGCACCACCTCGCCCACCGTGATGCGGCGCCGTTCGCGCGCCAGCGTATAGCCGCCGCGCGGACCACGCACACCCTTGAGCACGCCATTGCGCACCAGATGCTGCATCACCTGTTCGAGATAGCGCTGCGGCACATTCTGCCGCGCGGCGATATCCTTGGACTGCACCGGCTCGGGACGCGCATGGAAGGCGATATCGACCACCGCTTCCAGCGCATGCATGGTGCGCCGCGTACACTTCAACATGCGTTCAGTCTCCTGCTGCTGTTTTGGGCGTTGCCACGCCGGTCGAACCGAAGCCGCCGGCGCCGCGCTGGGTCTCGGGCAGTTCCGCCACCGGCACCCATTCGGCCCGGCTGTAGGCGGCGATCACCATCTGCGCGATGCGCTCGCCGCGATTGATGGTGAACGGCGCGCTGCCGTGATTGATCAGGATGATGCCGACCTCGCCGCGATAATCGGCATCGATGGTGCCGGGCGAATTGAGCACGGTGACGCCCTGCTTGAGCGCCAGGCCCGAGCGCGGCCGCACCTGGGCTTCAAAACCCGGCGGCACCGCGATGCTCAAGCCCGTCGGCACCAGCCTGCGCTCGCCCGGCTGCAGCACCACCGGCTCGGCGATGGCCGCCAGCAGATCGAGGCCGGCGGCATCTTCGGTGGCATAGGCCGGCAGCGGCAGGCCTTCGGCATGCGGCAACTGCCTGATCGGTACATGCAGGGGAACAGGACGCGTCATCACGAACCTTTCTTGAGCGGTACGGCTTTGGATTTTTCCGGGCCGGCAAAATGCTGGGCAATCCGGGCGGCGAGCCGGGCGGCGACCTCGGCCTTGGTCAGGCGCGGCCAGTCCTCGACGGCACTGGCGGTCACCAGATGCACGGTGTTGCTGTCGCCGCCGAAGGTGCCGGTGGCTTCCGACACATCGTTGGCGAGAATCCAGTCGCAGCCTTTCGCCGCCAGCTTCTTCTGCGCATGGGCGACCACGGTTTCGGTCTCGGCGGCGAAACCGACCACCAGCGCCGGACGGCGCTTTTTATCCGTGGTGCTGATGGCGCGCAGGATATCGGGGTTCTCGGCGAGTTTGAGCACCGGCGGCAGGTCGCCGCTCTTTTTCATTTTCTGCGGCGCTTCCACCGCCACGCGCCAGTCGGCGACAGCGGCGGCAAACACGGCGATATCAACGGGAAGGTCGAGGAAGCAGGCGGAGAACATGTCGCGCGCCGCTTCCACATGCACGGTCTTCACGCCCGGCGGATCGGGCAGGGTCACCGGCCCCGTCACCAGGGTCACATCGGCGCCGCGCGCCGCCAGTGCCGCGGCAATCGCATGGCCCTGCTTGCCCGAGGAGCGATTGGCGATGTAGCGCACCGGATCGATGGCCTCGTGCGTGGGACCCGAGGTGACAATCGCCTTGCGGCCTTTCAGGTCCTGCTGCAGCGGCTGCACGGTGCTGGCAGGCGGCTGCACCAGCAGCAGATGTTTGGGCAGCGGCTTGCCGAACTGCGCCTCGATGGCGGCGACGATCTCCAAAGGCTCGGCCATGCGCCCCGGTCCGAATTCGCCACAGGCCATCTCGCCATCATTGGGCCCGATGAAGGCGACACCGTCGGCTTTCAGCTGTGCGACATTGCGCTGGGTGGCCGGGTGATACCACATGCGCACATTCATCGCCGGCGCCACCAGCACCGGCTTGTCGGTGGCGAGCAGCAAAGTGGTGGCCATGTCATCGGCCAGACCGGCTGCCATGCGGGCGAGGATATTGGCGGTGGCCGGCGCGACCACGACAAGATCCGCGTCGCGCGACAGTTCGATATGGCCCATCTCGGCTTCGTCGGTCAGCGAGAAGAGATCGTCGGAAACCTTCTCGCCGCTGAGTGAGGAGACGCTTAAGGGGGTGACGAACTGCGCGGCCGACCTGGTCATGGCGCAGCGGACGGAGGCGCCACGCTCCCGCAGGCGCCGGATCAGGTCCAGCGCCTTATAGGCGGCAATACCGCCCGAAATCACCAGCAGAATACGCTTACCCTTGAGCACAGTTTCCTCGGTTTTCTGATAAAAACCATTCGGAATCGGCCATATTACGTGGCTGATATGTGCTTAAAGGTAATCCCCGGACCCGGAAAGCACAAGTCCTGAGGGGACTTTTAAACGTGCTGGCCGCCGTTGATGTGGATTTCGGCGCCGTTCACATAGGACGAGGTCTGGGTGCAGAGGAAATAGATGGTCGAGGCCACCTCTTCCGGCTTGCCCAGGCGATGCATGGGAATGTCGCGCCGCACGATCTCGTCGGTGCCGGGCGAGAGGATCGCGGTATCGATCTCACCGGGCGCGATGGCGTTGACCCGCACGTTATGCGGACCGAACTCGCTGGCCATCTCGCGGGTCAGCGCCGCCAGCGCGGCCTTCGAAGTGGCATAGGCCATGCCGGCGAAGGGATGCACGCGGCTGCCGGCAATCGAGGTGACATTGACGATCGAGCCCTGGGCCGCCTTCAGCTCGTGGAACAGGCCCTGGCCCAGCAGCGCCACCGAGAAGAGATTGACGTTGTAGACATGCATCAGCGTCTTCAGATCGGTATCGAGCACGCCGAGCCGCGAGCCGCCCGGACCCTTGGGCGAGATGGCGGCATTGTTGACCAGCGCATCGAGCTTGCCATCGGGCAGCCGGGTCTTGAGATCGGCGATCATCGCCGGCAGTTTTTCGATGTCGTTCAGATCCATCTGCACATGGCTCTCGGCGCCGCCCTCCCAGGGGCAATGTTCCGAGAAGGGATGCCGCGACACGGTGAAGACCCGCCAGCCGGCAGCCGAGAAGCGCTTCACGGTGGCATGGCCGATGCCGCGGCTGGCGCCGGTGAGGATGAGAGTGCGTTGACGATCCGACATGGGGTGAGAACCTATCGCAACGATATGGGCGGCGCCAGCGGCGCTGTCCCCGTCTCACACGAATTCCCCGCTTGATTCCTGTGCCTGCCGACAGGTGCTTCAGATTCCCGGTTTCGGCGCCGTTACCGTGGCCGCGCCCAGGCGGTTGTTGATGTAATATTCATCACGCGGAAACAGGTCGGCATTCAGCAGGGTGGCGCTGCCGCCCGGCTGGGCCGGGCTGTGCAGGATGGCATCGCGGAACAGGCGGTCGGCCGACGCTGTGTCGATGCCGGCGGCGGCGAAATGGCGCTGCGTCGCCGGCAGCGCGAACAGCCGCGCCAGCCGGCCGTGATCGAGCTGCACCGGATGGCGCGATCCGATCAGCACCGGAAAGGGCTGCAGCATCGTCACATGCGGGAAGACGGCGCTGAAGGTGGCGACGCTGCGCGCCGTCGGTCCCCATTGCACATAGATGCCGTCGTCATCCAGCGCGGCCAGCACCAGCTGCATGAATTCCTGCGAATAGAGCAGGCCGCTATGGGAGGACTCGGGCAGGATCGCATCGGCCTGGATCACATCGTAGCGGCGGTCGGCGGCGAAGATGGCGCGGCGGCCGTCGCCGACCACGAATTCATAGCGCGGATCCCTGAGCAGCCCGGCAATGGCGGAATCCGGTTCGCGCGCGGCGAAGGCCCGCAGCACCTCGAAGACCGGTCCGACCAGTTCCACCACGCGCACGCGCTGGGTCGCCGGATTGACGCCGGCCGCAAACGGCGTGCCGCCGCTGCCCGAGCCGATCACCAGCACATCTTCGGGTGCGGGATGCAGCAGCGGCCCGACCGCGCCGAGGAAGGCATGCTCGATCAGGAAGGGCCATTTCGACTGGGTGAAGCCCTGGATGAAAAACGGACTGGCGCTGCCATCGTCGCTGAGACGGAACAGCGCCAACCCTGAGCGGTCCTCCGCCACCAGGATGTCGTGATGCGCGGCGGCCTGATGCAGGCGCGCCCAGAATTGCGCATTGCCGGGGAAGGCAGCGATCACCGCCGCCAGCACCGCCGCGAGCGCCGCCGCGCCGCGCCAGGCGCGCGACTGGTTTTCACGCCAGGCCGCATAGCTCCAGTACAGCAGCAGCGCGACCGCGAGCAGCGCCACCAGTTTCAGGCTGCCGGCGGTGCCGAGCCAGTGCAGGGCGGCAAGGCCGGTGGCCAGACTGCCGGCCGCGTTGCCAAGGATATTCGCCACCTGGACAGCGGCGACGCGCCAACCGAGACGGCTCAGGTCGGTCTGCACCGCCTGCTGCGCCAGCGGGAAGGAGATGCCGAGCAGTAGTGACGGCGGCGCCACCAGCAGCACGGTGACGCCCAGCGCCATCAGCAGCGGCGTGCCGTAATGGCGCGTGGTCTCGGCCGCCAGCAGACCTTCCCACCAGCCGGCGCCGGCCAGCCAGTAGACGCCCCAGATCGAGGCCAGGGCATAGAGCGTGGCAAAGGCCTGCACGGCGAAGAAAGCCGCGCGCGTGTCGCGCAGTTTTTTGAGCCAGACCGCACCGATCACCATGCCGAGGCCATCGGCGAGCAGGAAGCTGCCGAGAATGGTGGCGAAGCTGTAAGCGGTGTATTGCGCGATCACGCCGGCGACGCGGACCCAGAGGATTTCCAGCGCAACGATCGCAAAGCCCGAGACGAACACCAACACCGCCCAGGTGGCGAAGCCGAAACTGCCGGCGGCGGCAGCGGGCTGCGGCGCTTCCACCGGCGCCTGCTGCGGGGCCGCGGTCGCATCGCCGCGCCACAGCAGCAGGCCGATGGCGGCGGCGACAAGATTGAACAGGGCGGCGATGCGCAGGGAATTCTCGTAGCCCAGCGTGCCGATCAGCCACCAGCCGCCGAGCAGCGCGCCAAGGCCGGCGCCCAGCGTGTTGAGGCCGTAGAGCCAGCCGATGCGCGGCGCAGCATCGGCCAGCGAATGGATCGCCGCCTTGGCCAGCAGCGGCAGCGAGGCGCCCATCAGCATGGTGGGGATCAGAATGCCAGCGAAGCAGACCGCGAAGATGCCCCAGCGGCTGGGCACCATTGGACCGATCACCTGCACGACGAAATCATAGAGGAAGGCGCGGCTGCCGAGCGCAAACACGCCGATGCCGATCTCGCAGAGCACGAAGCCGATCAGCGCGGCGCGCATGCTGAAGCGGTCGGTCACCGCACCCGAGGCCAGGCTGCCGAGCCCGAGACCGAGCAGGAAGGCGCCGACCACCAGCGCTGCGGTGACAGCATCCGAGCCCGCAAAAAGCCCGAGCATGCGCTGCCAGACGATCTGGTCGATCAGCGCCGCAAAGCCAGACAGGAAGAAGGCGACACATAACGCCAGAAAGGACACCCGCGTCAGAAACGCCACCGGGCGCGCGGATGCGCCAACGCCTGCCTGCACCATTTTTGGTTCCCCCACTGCTGTCCGATTTTGTACAGGGCCGCCCTGCCCGCACGCCAGCAGAAATGTATGCAGTCGGCCATTTGTGGCGGTGCGGCGGGATTTTTTTCGTCGCCCCGCCGTTTTACCAGCCCGCCCCGGCCCTTCGCCGGATCAGCGGCGCGTCAGGGAGCTTGTATGAATTCCGCCTACACCATCGGTATCGAAGAAGAGTATTTCCTGGCCCATGCCGAGAGCAAGAATGCCGTCTCGCGCATGCCGAAGGCGCTGATCCGGCGGGCCCGCAGCCTGCTGGGCGACCAGGTGACGCCGGAACTGCTGCAGTCGCAGATCGAAGTGGTGACGCCGGTCTGCCACTCGCTGGACGAGGCGCGCCAGCATCTGCGCGGCTATCGCGCCGCCCTGAAGCAGACGACGCGGGAGTTCGGCCTGGAATTCTTTGCCGCCGGCACGCACCCGCTGGCGGAATGGAACGAGCAGACGCCGACCGACAAGCCGCGCTATCACAAGCTGGCCGACGACCTGAAATTCCTCGCCATGCGCAACATGATGTGCGGCATGCATATCCATGTGGAAGTGACCGACCCGCATGAGCGCATCGACGTGATGAACCGCGTGCTGCCCTTCCTGCCGATCCTGCTGGCGCTCAGCACGTCATCGCCGTTCTGGCGCAAGCATGCCACCGGCCTGATGGGCTATCGCCTGGCGGCCTATGACGAGCTGCCGCGCACCGGCATGCCAGATTTTTTCGCCAGCCTGGAGGATTACGACACGCTGATCGGCACCATGGTGCAGGCCGGCGTGATCGAGGATGCCAGCCATGTCTGGTGGACGATCCGGCCCTCCGTGCGTTTCCCGACGCTGGAGCTGCGCATCGGCGATTCCTGCACCCATGTGGAAGACACGCTGTGCATCGCCGCGCTGTATCGCTGCCTGGTGCGTGCGCTGCGCCGTCGCAAGGACATCAACAGCGTATGGCGCAATCATACCCGCGTGCTGATCGAGGAGAACCGCTGGCGCGCCCAGCGCTATGGCACCACCGAAGGCCAGATCGATTTCGAACAGAAGCGCCTGGTGCCGTTTCCCGAGGTGATCGAGGCGCTGCTGGCGCTGGTGGCCGAGGATGCCGAGGCGCTCGGCTGCATGGCGGAAGTGCAGCATGCGCGCACCATCCTGACGCGCGGCACCTCGGCGGCCGAGCAGATGGCGCTGTATCGGCGCGCGCGGGCCGAGGGCGCCAGCCGGGTGGCGGCGCTGCGTCGCGTGATCGGCTGGCTGGTGGAGACGACGGTCGCCTGACATGGCTGTCGCCTGACGCCGGCCGCATTATAATGACGGGCCATGAACGACGATTCCGATCCCGTTGACGCCCTGCGTCTCGACAAATGGCTGTGGCTGACCCGGTTCTGCAAGACCCGCGCGATCGCGCAGAAGCTGGCGGGCAAGGGCCGCATCCGCATCAACGGCCGTCCGGTCGACAAGCCCCATGCGCTGGTGCGGGTGAACGACATCATCACCCTGCCATTGCCGGCCGCAGTCAAAGTGCTGAAGGTGCGGCAGCTGCCCGAGCGGCGCGGTCCGGCGCCGGAAGCCCAGGCGACCTATGAACTGATCCCGTAAAGCCCGGTTGACGGGGAACTGTTAGTATACGAATAATTGACCCGGATTGGCCCCTGTGCTACCCGACGGGCCGCCGCTGCCCCATATCAGCGGCCCAGACGCCACCAACCAGCCTTTTCGATCCCAGGGTTTCGCCGATGACCTACGTCGTGACCGAGAGTTGTATCAAGTGCAAGTACATGGATTGCGTCGAGGTTTGCCCCGTCGACTGCTTCTATGTCGGCGAGAACATGCTGGTGATCAATCCGGACGAATGCATCGACTGCGGCGTCTGCGAGCCGGAATGCCCGGCTGAGGCGATCCTGCCCGACACCGACAACCGGGCCGAGCAGTGGGTCGAGATGAACCGGGACTATGCCGCCAAGTGGCCCAACATCACGCGCAAGGGCGATGCCCCGGCCGATGCCGATGCCTGGAAGGGCGTCGAGAACAAGTTCAAAGAGCATTTCGACCCGAACCCGGGCAGCGGCAATAAATAATCCGGGCCGGACTCCGATCCGCGCTGCATCGCGGAAAAGCCCGGTTTTTCCGCATCTGCCGACAGCCGAGACCCATCATGGGGCCGCATCTTCGCTGTCATTAGCCCTTAACCTGTGGTATTATCGTAACCGAACAATAACCACGCCCGCCGAACATAGGTGGACGGACGGACGGCTTCCGGACTGCATGGATTCCTAGGGTGTGAGTGACATCCTGCAGCTTTGAGTTGCGTTCGCGTGATGGGTTTCGACCAATGCCATCTCTTTGCAGGGTCCTCGCGGGCCTGGATGGCATTCTATTCGGTTGGCGCCTGACGCGGGTTTGGATTGTTGGACGAGATCGAGCGAGGGTGGTTCAGTGACGAAAGCCCCAGTGAAAAAGAGCAAGGCCCCCGCCAAGGCGGTGCCTGCAAAGGCCGCCAAACCGGCGCCGGCCCGTGCGGCCAGCACCAAGAAGCCGGCGACCAAGCAGTCGGCCAAGGCCCCGGCCAAGCCCGCCGCCAAGGCCAAGGTTGCGCCCAAGCCGCCGGTGAAGGCCGCCGCCAAGCCGGCGCCCAAGCCCGTGCCGAAGGCTGCCGCGAAGCCCGCCCTCAAGGCGGCTGCACCGAAATCCGTCGCCCCGGCCAAGCCGGCCGCGAAAGCTGCGCCCGCTCCGGCGCCGAAGAAACCCGAGACCAAGCCGGCCGCCAAGGCCGCCCCCGCTGCTGCGCCCGGCAAGGCTGCAACGGCCAAGGGCGGCAAGGCTGCCGCTGCCGTAGCGCCTGCCCCCGTCAAGCCCACCGGCCCCGTCCGCGTGCTGGCGGTATCGGCCGCGCCGACCCGCCCGCTGCCGCAGCCGGTGCGTCCGGCCAGCGCCGAGCCGAAGCAGCCGCCGCAGCCCAACAAGATGATGCAACTGAAACCTGTTCCGACCAAGGTGAAGGTCGATTTCGCCGCCGGCGATCATGTGGTCTATCCGACCCATGGCGTTGGCAAGATTTTGCGTATCGAGCGCCAGATGATTGCCGGCTTCGAGCTGGATTTGATGGTGGTGGAATTCGAACGCGACAAGATGACCGTGCGCGTGCCGCTTTCGAAGGTGAACTCCGTTGGCATCCGCAAGCTCAGCTCGCCGCAGAAGATGCGCACCGCGCTGGACACCCTGAAGGGTCGCGCCCGCGTCAAGCGCGCCATGTGGAGCCGCCGCGCCCAGGAATACGAGGCCAAGATCAATTCCGGCGACCCGGTCTCGATCGCCGAAGTGGTGCGCGACCTGCACCGCAATGCCGGCCAGCCCGACCAGAGCTATTCCGAGCGGCAGATCTATGAATCCGCCATGGACCGTCTGATCCGCGAACTGGCCGCCGTCGAACGGATCGACGAGGATTCGGCCGTGAAGAAGCTGGAAAAGATTCTGAAGGTGGCCTGACGGCGCCCTCTGACCGAGGCGCGAAAAGGTCACACCGCTTTTCGCCTCTGTGTTGATGTTTTGACTTCGCTTTAGCGGACGGGTCCGGTAGCCTCGGTTGCCGGACCCGTTTTTCATTGGCCGATTCGTTATCGACTTGTCCGCGCCGCATCTGACTGCTCCCACCGCCCCGGTTGCTGCTCCGGCAGCCTCCCCTGCGCCTGCCGCAGCACCATCTGCCGCAGCTCCGGCGGCCGAAGTCTTCTCCGTGCTGGGCCAGGCGCATCGCGTCTGGGCCGTGGCCGCCATCCATGCCGAAGCCGCCCGCCTGCGCGAAGCCCATGACGAGCTGGCCGCCCGCCTGCTGCCCGGCGACCGCCTGGTCTATCTGGGCAACATGATCGGCCATGGCGCCGCCGTGGTCGAAACCATGGACGAGCTGCTGAGCTTCCGCCGCGACTTCCTCTGCATGCCCGGCGCCATTCCCGAAGACATCGCGTATTTACGCGGCGCGCAGGAAGAGATGTGGCGCAAGCTGTTGCAGATCCAGTTCGCCCCCGGCCCGGGCGAAGTGTTTGGCTGGATGCTGCGCCACGGCCTGGAGCCGGTGCTGCGCGGCTATGGCGTCGATCCCAAACAGGTGCCTGGCATCCTGCGCGAAGGCGCGCTGGGCATCAGCCGCTGGACCAACTCCTTACGCGCCGCGATCCGCCGGCATCCGGGCCATGACGAGCTGTTCAGCAGTTTCCGCCGCGCCGCCTATACCCGGGGCGGCGAGCTGCTGTTCGTGCATGCCGGCATCGATCCCGCCGTGCCGCTGTCGGCGCAATCGGATCACCTGTGGTGGGGCTCGCCGGTCTTTCGCGGCTTAAGCCAGCCCTATGCCGGGTTCCGCCGCGTGGTCAGCGGCGGCAATCCGCGCGGCGAAGGCGCCCATCTGGATGCTTTCACCTGCTGTCTCGACGGCGGCGCCGGCTTCGGCGGTCCGCTCAATGTCGCCTGCTTCTCGCTGGATGGCGCCATCGTCGAGAGTTTCGCCATCTGAACTTTTCTTCACGCCGGTTTAACCTGCTGACGGTTGCGCCGGAGCAGCGCGTCGCTACCATGCCGGCCATGTCCCTGCCCGCCATGGAGCAGCTGGTCGATCTGATGCTTGCCGACCGGCAACCCGATCTCAAAGCCTATTTCGACGCCCATGGGGCGCGCCTGGAACATCTGATCTGGTCCCCAACCACAGCGGTTACCGAAAGCGCACCTATGCGCTTTATAATCGACTACTGGGAGCGGATGCAGAAAGACGCCCGGGGCATCCCGCTGGCCAGCGCCGTGTCGCCCTTCGAACTGAAGCCGGCCCTGGGCCATGTGGTGCTGATCGACGTGCTGGACGAGGGCTGGGATGGCCGCTTCCGCGTCTATGGCACCAAGGTGGCCGAAACCTATGGCCGCGACATGACCGGCCGGCTGATTTCCGAGATCGACGGCGGCAATTATGTCTCGGTCTTCTTCCGCGCCCTCTACCGCGCGGCCTGGCTGCGGCGCCTGCCGCTCTATACCCAGCATTTCCCGCCGCCGCATGTGGCGGTGGAATCCTGGCAGCGCGTCGCCCTGCCGCTGGCCGGCCCTGACGGCGCCGTCTGCCGCTTTCTCGCCTGCAATATCGCCGGCCCCTGGCGCCCGCCGGTGCGGCCGGCCGTCAATCCGGCGCCCTGATCCGGTCTTTCGCTGCCGCAGCGTGATCCGTCGGACCCGGCCCTGCGTAGATAAGGCAGACCTGCGAGGCTGCCATGACGCCCGACCGCACCGCCGCCACCCCCGAGGCTTCCGACCGCGCCTTTGTCCGGCGCGCCATGCGCCTGCCGCTGCTGGGCCCGGACGAGGAAGTTGCCCTGGCCCGGCGCTGGCGCGAGCACCAGGACCAGACCGCCATGCACCGGCTGGTCGCCCCGCATATGCGCATGGTGATCGCCACCGCGGTGCGTTTCCGCCATTACGGCCTGCCGGTGAGCGACCTGATCCAGGAAGGCAATCTGGGCCTGATGCAGGCGGCCGCGCGTTTCGAGCCGGGCCGCGAGGTGCGCTTCTCGACCTATGCGGCCTGGTGGATCCGCGCCGCGATCCAGGATTTCGTGCTGCGCAACTGGTCGATCGTGCGCACCGGCACGACCGCGGCGCATAAGTCGCTGTTCTTCAACCTGCGTCGCCTGCGCGCCCGCATCGAGCGCGGCGGCAGCGAGACGCTGACCGCCGAGGGCCGCACGCAACTGGCGCGGCAGCTCAATGTGAACGAGAGCGATGTGCTGCATATGGAAAGCCGGCTGGCGGCCGGCGACCGCTCGCTGAACGCCGTGATCGGCGAGGATGGCGAGAGCAGCTGGCAGGACCTGCTGCCCGACGAACGCCCGGACCCGGAAACCGTGTCGATGACGCAGCATGACAGCGCATTGAAGCGACGCTGGCTCGGCGAGGCGCTGGCGGCGCTGCCCGAGCGCGAGCGCCGCATTCTGCAGGCGCGCTTTTTCACCGACCAGGCCATCACGCTGGAACGCATCGGCGTGCATATGGGTATTTCCAAGGAGCGCGTGCGCCAACTGGAGCACCAGGCGCTGACGCGGCTGCGCCGGCGCCTGAGCGACACACCCGGCCTGCAGGCAGAATTGCGCTAGGGCGGCGTCACTCCACTGTCTTGAAGCGCTCGCCCGGCTTGGGCTGTTCGCCGGGCTGCAGGGCATTCAGCAGCCGCAGCTCTTCCGCCGCATACTGGCCGAGCGGCGCGGTCTTGGCGTAGGTCTCAACCGTATCGCCGCTACCCACCTTCACGACCTTTACACGCACCGGCCTGGTCGCCTTGACCTCGTCATCGCTCAGGTACTTCGTTGTGTTGACGCTGCGGATCACGGTCTGCTCGATTTTCCCAAGTCCGCCAGCGGGCGCAAGAATCACGAAGCGCATAATATTGCCGGTGGGGAATGAGACAGCCACGAAGCGGGCATCGGCAGAGCCGCCGCTTTTCTGCTGGATCCGCGTCGAACCGGTGGCGGCCGGCATGCCGTTCACCTTGATGGCTTCGGCATTGCTCAGACGCAGATTGGGCACCCAGACCCGGGTGAGATAATCGAGCGGATTGCGACCGGCTTGCGCTTTCTGCTTGTCGCCCTCGATATCGAACTGCATCTGGCCACCCGCACCTTTAGCCACCACGGCATTACTGGTGTTGACGATGCGCCAGCCATCGGGGGCAGAGAAGCTGACCCGAAGATCAGGATGGGTGAAGTTGGTGCCGCGCACCACGCCTTCCTTCGGGTCGTCGCCGTAGATCATGCCGTCGATGCGCTCCAGATATTCGTCACGGCGATAGACCGGGCTGTTGGGATATTCCTTCGCCGCCGCCATCGCCTCTTTCACGCGCTGCGGCCCGCCCGGATGCGTGGCGAAGAGATCATTCATGCGATCCTTGCCGGCAGCGCCGGCCTTCTTGCTTTCCAGGTCGCTGTAGTTGCTGAGCGACTGCAGGAAGGCCGCCTGGGCATCAGGCGCATAACCGACGCGCGCCAGCATCTTGACGCCCAGCGTATCGGCCTCCAGCTCGTTCTCGCGACTGAAGCTGGCGAGATAGGCGCCACCACCGACCTGACCGACCTGACCGATCAGGTCGCCCGCGCCGGAACCCAGAAACAGCGAACCGAGGATCGAGGCGCCGGCAACGCCGAGATTGGTAAAGATCGACTTGTCGTAACGTTTTTCCGAATGCTGGGCGATCACATGGCCGATTTCATGGCCGAGCACGCCAGCCGCTTCCGCCTCGCTGTTGGCCAGCGCCAAGGTGCCGCGTGTGATGTAGACATAGCCACCGGGCAACGCAAAGGCGTTGACGACCGGCGAGTTCAGCACAGTGAAGGTGAAGCTGCTGGCCGGCTGGCCCGACTGGCCGGCGATGCGCCCGGCAATGCCGGCGACGTAGGCGCCGATATTGGGATCCTCATAAACGCCGCCGAATTCCTTGAGGATTTTCGGATGCTCTTCCTTGCCCACCTTCCGGGCTTCGTCGGGTGACATGAAGATTTGTGCCGGCGCCGGCGTTGCGGCCAGCAATGCCAAGGTGGTGGCGAGAGCGAAGATGGAATGGCGCATGATTCTGATTCCCTGACAATCTTCAGCGGCCGACAAAGCGCGCAGCACGGCGTTCGACAAAACTGGCAACCCCTTCTTTAACGTCCGCGCTGGCCATCAGGTTGCGTTGCGTCGGGCTGAAATCGGCCACGGCCGCCGCCGGGCCGTCTTCCACCGCCAGGCGCGCATTGCGCAACGTAGCCGAAACCGCGAGCGGCGCCTGGGCGGCGATGCGTTCCGCTACTTTGATCGCTTCCGCCAGCTGGCCGCCCGGCTCGGTGACTTCCTGCACGAAACCGAGCCGCAGCGCCGTCGCCACATCGAATTCATCGCCGGTCAGCAGATAGCGCATGGCATTGCCCCAGCCGGCGCGTTCGACCATGCGGATGGTGGCGCCGCCGGTGGCCATGATACCACGCTTCACTTCCAGCTGGCTGAAGCGGCAGTCGCTGGCGGCCACCACCAGATCGGCGGCCAGCATCAGCTCGATGCCGATTGTATAGGTGATGCCCTGAACAGCAGCCACCACCGGCTTGGTGCGGAAGGGCGCGATGTTGTTGCAGGGATCGATCTGGCCCGGTTCGACCAGCAGGTTCTTCTCGCCCATCAGCGGCGCCACCTTCGGCAGATCGAGCCCGGCGGTGAAATGCGGGCCTTCGGCATAGAGCACGGCGACGCGCGCATCGGCATCGCGCTCGAAAGCGGTGTAGGCCACCGCCAGCTCTTTCAGCATCTTTGGCGTGAAGCCGTTCATCTTGGCCGGCCGGTTCAGGCCGATCAGGAAAATGTCGCCGTCGCGGCGGGTCAGAATCTCCCCGTCAGGATCGGCCGGGGCGGGCGCGGCGGGCGGCATACTCGTCTGGGCACTCATGTCTGGGCTTCCTCAGCGCGGTTGTCCCGAGTTTTTCACAGGCGGCAGGATGGGGGCAAGACGGCCGGGCCGGTGCATTCTATACTGCCGCTTCATGGCAGAAGCTGGGCAGTTTCGAGGGGCGGCCGTGCCGGATTTCACGTTTGAGCTGAAGATTGCCGGTCCCGATGGCGGACTGGTCTGCGGCGTCGACGAAGCCGGCCGCGGCCCTTTGGCCGGGCCCGTGGTGGCCGCCGCCGTGATCCTGGACCGCCGCCGACGGCCCAAGGGTCTCGATGATTCCAAGAAGCTGAGCATCGAAAAGCGCGATCTGCTGTTCGAGCGGCTGATGGAGCATGCCCGCGCCGGCCAGGCGCATATCGGCATCGGCGCGGCATCCGTGGCGGAAATCGGCCGGCTGAATATCTTTCACGCCACCATGCTGGCCATGTGCCGCGCTGTCGCGGCTTTGCGCATCGTTCCGCATCACGCCCTGATCGATGGCAATCACTGTCCGAAGCAGCTCGTCTGTCCCGCCACCGCGGTGGTGGGCGGCGATGCCCTGAGCGTTTCGATCGCCGCCGCCTCGATCATCGCCAAGGTGACGCGCGACCGCGCCATGGCCAAGCTGCACCGGCGCTATCCGCACTATGGCTGGGACCGCAACATGGGCTACGGCACCCCTGCGCACCAAGCCGGACTGAAAATCGCCGGTGTCACAAAACACCACAGACTAGGTTTTGCGCCTGTAAGGGACCAACTGACTCTAGATTTAGTATTAACCAATTAAACACCTAAAGAATCTAATGACTTGCGGGTCTTTCTTGGGGATGATCCGCACATGGCGCCGACGTTCAACGACCCGACCAGCAAGTCCCGCAACAAGCCGGGGCTGCGCAAGGGCCATCTCAGTCTCGTCGGGGCCAACCCGGATGCCGGCCGCACCGCAACCGTGAGCCGGGCCAAGCCGCTGCTGGCCCGGGCGCCGAAGGCCGAACTGGCCCGGGCCCTGCCGCATCCCGACCTGCCGCTGGACAAGATCCTGCTCGGCGAATGCGTGGCGCAGATGAACGCCCTGCCGGCGGAATCGATCGACTGCATCTTCGCCGACCCGCCCTACAATCTGCAGCTCACCGGCGAGCTGCGCCGGCCGAATGACAGCGTGGTCGATGCCGTCGACGACGACTGGGACAAGTTCGCCTCCTTTGCCGAATACGACAAATTCTCGAAAGCCTGGCTGCAGGCCGCCCAGCGCCTGCTGAAGCCGAACGGCACCATCTGGGTGATCGGCAGCTACCACAACATCTTCCGCCTCGGCGCGCAGCTCCAGGACCTGGGCTTCTGGATGCTCAACGACGTGGTGTGGCGCAAGACCAACCCGATGCCGAATTTCCGCGGCAAGCGTTTCACCAATGCGCATGAGACGATGATCTGGTGCTCGAAGGACCAGAATGCGCGCGGCTATACCTTCAACTACGACGCCATGAAGGCGCTGAACGAAGACCTGCAGATGCGCTCGGACTGGCTGATCCCGATCTGCTCGGGCGGCGAACGCCTGCGCGGCGAGAATGGCAGCAAGACCCATCCGACGCAAAAGCCGGAAGCGCTGCTGCATCGCGTGCTGGTCGCCTCCACCAAGCCGGGCGACGTGATCCTCGATCCCTTCTTCGGGTCGGGCACCACCGGTGCCGTGGCCAAGCGGCTCGGCCGGCATTTCATCGGTATCGAGCGCGAAACCGCCTATGCCAAGGCGGCCGAGCGCCGCATCGCCACGGTGCAGCCGGCGGCCGCCGAAGATGTGGAAGTCACGCGTTCGAAGAAAGACGAGCCGCGCATCCCGTTTGGTTGGGTGGTGGAACGCGGCCTGCTGGAACCCGGCACCGTACTGGTCGATCCTTCGCGGCGGTTTTCCGCCAAGGTCCGCGCCGATGGCAGCCTCGCCACCGGCAATGCCAGCGGTTCGATCCACAAGATGGGCGCTCATGTGATGGGCGCCACTGCGTGCAATGGTTGGGTTTTCTGGCATATGCAGGTCGAGGGCAAACTCGTACCGATTGATGTGCTGCGCCAGAAGCTGCGCGCAGAGCTTGTGTGACTTTCGGCCAACCCTCGTCGTTTTCCACAATAATCGATCCACATTCCGGCCACGGCGCTGGCGAGCCCGCTTGAGCGGGTGATACCGTGCCGCCTGCGCGCTTCAGCTTGCGCGGATGGGGTCTAGGGTGGCGGATCAGGAAACAGTTCACGCTGCTTTGCTGCAGCGGCTGATGGAAGACGACGAGTCCCTGCTGGAAAGCCAGGACCCCGGCGTCGAAGCCATGCTGATCGAGCGGCTGTACCAGAACAGCTGGGCCACGCGCTACACGCCGATCCCGCTGCTGTTCGGCGCCTTCGTCATCTACAAGGACTATCTGAGCTGGTGGCATATCACCGGCCTGACCGCGCTGTATCTCGGCACCACTTTCTACATGGACCGCCTGCGCGATGCCTTCGCCGCCAGTCGCGACTCCTTCAACAACAAGACCGACTGGGGTCTGCGCTTTGCCATCGGCTGCAGCTTCACCGGCCTGACCTGGGGCCTGCTGGCCTGGTTCGCCTATCCGCCGGGCGACTTCGCCTTGCAGGCCGCGCTCTCCGTCGCCTGGTCCGGCCTCGCCACCGCCACGCTGAACACCCGCGCGGTGCATCTGCCGTCCTTCTACGCCTTCATGATCGCCATGTCGGCGCCGTTCTTTGCCCGCGGCTTCCTGTTCGGCGAGCCAAGCACGGTGATCATGGCGTTTTTCGGTGTCATCCTGCTGACTGCGATGTGCTTCTGCGCGCAGATCAACAGCAAGCGTGAGCGCATCAGCATGGCGCTGCGGCTGCGCCATGCCGAACTGATCACCGAACTGGATCGCGCGCGCGCCTCTGTGCAGACCAGCTACAGCGACATGGAAAGCCGGTATCGCTGCATGGCTGCCGATTTCGAGGCGATGCAGCGCCTGACCCGCGAGGGTTTCTGGGCCTGGGAGGCCGAAACCGGTCAAGTGGTCTGGTCGGACGAGACCTACCGGCTGCTGGGGCTGGCACCGCAATCCTGTCCGGCCGCCCTGGCCGCCTGGGTCGACCGCGTGCATCCCGATGACCGCGAGGCGGTGCGCAACCACTACCAGCGCCTGCGCCATGGCACGGCCTCGGCCGAGGTGCGCTTCCGCCTGGCCGGCAGCGAGGCCTGGCTGCAGGCGATCGGCGAAGCGGTGCTGAAGGACGATGGCGAGGTGCAGCGCATCCGCGGCATCCTGCGCAGCGAGCCGGAAGCGGCTGGCGCACAGGCCTGATCGACGCCCCATTCAGTCGACGGCGCAGACCTTGAGCAGGACGGCATCGGGACGGCGCTCGCCGATGCCGATGTGTAGTTTTTGCACCAGCCATTGCAGATCGGGCGCCGCGGTCTCGAAGCGCATCGCCGTACGCATGTAATAGGCCGATGGATCGACGGCTTCGCCGCGTGCCAGTTTCGCCATGACGTCGGCCGGGCCGATGCGCAGGCCACGGCTCCAGACCTCGACCTGCGCGCCGCTCGCCAGTTTCAGCATGTAGCGCGCATCCAGATCGGCGAGGCCGTCGGGGCGCAGCACCTGCCAGTCCGCGCCACCGGCCAGCACCTGGCCGGAAATTTTCCCGCTGACCGTGCCGCCGGTGATCGGCACGCAGCGCTTTTCGCCCGCGGCGTCGCGGCCGATGCTCTGCGGCGTTGCGACATGCACTTCCAGATCGAAAACCGGCGTCAGCATCGCTGTCCCCTCATTTCATGCGCGGCAGGATATCGTCGAGCCGGCGGTGCAGATCGGCGATCTGCGCCCTGCCGATCTTCTCGGTCAGCGCCGCCTGCGCCTGCTGCCAGACCGGCAGCGCCTTCTGGAACAGGCGGCGGCCTTCGGGCGTCAGGCGAATCTCGCGGCGCCGCCGGTCATCGGTGGCCGGCCGTTGGGTGATCAGGCCGCGCTGTTCCATCAGGCGCAGGTTGCGCGTCAGCGTGGTGGCATCGGCGTCCAGTTCGGCGGCCAGCGTACCCACCGCGTGACTGCCGTCGCGATAGAGCAGCGCCAGCGTGGCGAATTGCGGCATGGTCAGGTCAAGGCCGGCCAGGTGCTGGCCATAAACCTGCAGGCCCCGGCGTGTCGCCGCATGCAGGCGCAGCACGGTGCAGCCCTCCTCCAGCAACTGGCGGAAGGCGGCCTCGGGCGTGTCGCTGCGCTTGCGGCTCATGCCTTTTCAATACCCCTGCCGGCCGCCTCTTGCAAACCGCCGGTCGGGTTATTACCTGTACTTACATTATATGTATATACAGTTTTCAGGAGAAGGCCATGACACAGGTGGTGATTACCGGGATGGGGCTGGTCACGCCGCTGGGGGCCGGGGTGGAGACCAACTGGGCGCGCCTGACCGCCGGGCAGTCCGGTTTGCGTCGCATCACCGCCTTTGAAACCGGCGATCTGCCGGCGAAGGTCGCCGGTATCGTGCCCGATATCGCCGACGATCCGGCGGGCGGCTTCGATCCTGAAACCGCCGCGCCGGCAAAAGACCGTCGCAAGATGGATCGCTTTATCCATTTCGCCCTGGCCGCCGCCCATGAGGCCGTGACGCAATCCGGTTGGAGGCCGGCCGATGACGCGGCGCGCAGCCGCGCCGGCTGCATCATCGCCACCGGCATCGGCGGCTTTCCTGCCATTGCCGAAGCGACGCGGACGGTGGAGCGCGCCGGGCCGCGCAAACTGTCGCCCTTCGTCATCCCCTCCTTCCTCGGCAACCTGGCGGCCGGCCAGGTTTCGATCCGCTTCGGCCTGCAGGGTCCGCTCGGCTGCCCGGTCACGGCCTGTGCGGCCGGAGCCCAGGCGATCGGCGATGCCGCGCGGCTGATCCGTGCCGGCGATGCCGATGTGATGGTCGCCGGCGGCGCGGAAGCCTGCATCGACCGCGTCAGCTTTGCCGGCTTTGCGGCGGCCCGTGCGCTGGCCACGGCCCATAACGATGAACCGGAAAAGGCCTCGCGGCCCTTCGATGCCGATCGCGACGGCTTCGTCATGGGTGAAGGCGCCGGCATCCTGGTGCTGGAAAGCGAAGACCATGCCCGCGCCCGCGGCGCCACCATTCTCGGCCGTGTGCTCGGTTACGGCACTTCGGCCGATGCGCATCACATCACCGCGCCGCCCGATGACGGCGCCGGCGCGCGCCGCGCCATGCAGATCGCTCTGACACAGGCCGGACTGGAGCCTGCGCAGATCGGCTATATCAATGCCCATGCCACGGCGACGCCGGTGGGCGATGCCGCCGAGATCAGCGCGGTGAAGACGGTGTTCGCTGGCGCGCTGAACGGCCTGTCGATGTCCTCGACCAAATCGGCCATCGGCCATCTGCTCGGCGCCGCCGGCGCGGTGGAAGCCATCTATGCCCTGCTGGCAGTGCGCCACGGCCTGCTGCCGCCGACGCGCAACCTGGAGACGGCGGATGCGGCCTTTGCCGGCATCGATCTGGTGCCGCTGAAAGCCAAGGCAAAAGATATTGCCTATGCGATGTCGAATGCCTTCGGTTTCGGCGGCGTCAATGCCGCTCTGGTTGTCGGACGCTGACGACCCAGGTAGAAAATGGCGCCATCGCCATAAAAATTGGCCAAAATCCGCAACGGATACTGTTATTTGCCGGTCATCCCTCTAATCTCGCGGCGCGCCGCTGTTGCGAGACTGGAGTCATATGTCGGAATCAGAAGTTACGTCTGCAGCTGAATTCAAACGGCTGATCGACGAAACAGACGTTACCCCGAAGCCGGCCGAGCGCGCCCTGGTTGCGTCCGTCATGGCGCAGCGGCTGTTCCGCACCAGCCGCCCGACGCGCTACATGTCTTTCGTGTTCATGGCCGGGATGTTTGCGGCCTTCTGGGACAGCCTGCATGTCTGGGAAATGGCCGTCGCCTTTGCGCTGAATTTTTCCGGCACGCTGTGGTTCGACCATCTGCGGCGCGATTTCGCCGCCCGGCCCAATCCCTTTGCGCAACCCGACCGCTGGACCAGCCGCTTTGCGCTGGCTTCGACAATCACCGGCGCCAGCTGGGGGTTGCTCGGCTGGTTCGCCTATGTGCCGGATGCCTTCGAGACGCAGATTACCCTGGCCTTTGCATTCTGCGGACTGATGACCCTGAGCGTGCTGACCCGCCATACGCATCTGCCGTCCTATTACGCCTTCCTGACCATGACCATCGTGCCGCCCCTGCTGCGTTGCCTGATGGAAGGCAGTGCAGCATCGCTCACCATTGCTTTTTGCGGCGCTGTCTTTGTGCTTTTCACCTCGGTCTGGACCCACAACGCGAATGACAGGGAGCAGCGGGCGGCGATCCTGCATCTGCGCAATGCAGAGCTTCTGAAAGAAGTGGACAAGGCCCGTGCGATGGCGGAAGCCGCCCGCGACGTGGCAGAAGAGAATTACCGCCGCACGCTGGACTCCCTGCAGAACGCCCAGCGCATTGGCAATATCGGCAACTGGGACTGGGACCCGGTCAGCGGCAAGCTGTTCTGGTCCGACCAGTTCTACCGGGTCATCGGACTGTCCCCCGATGCCCTCGCGCCCAGCATCGAGGCTTTCCTGGCACAAATCCATCCGGAAGACCGCGACCGGATGGCGCAAAGCTTAGCCGGCATATATCCCGCTTCTTCGCAAAACACATTCGAGTTCCGCGTCGTGCCGGCGGAAGGCGAAACACGCACCCTTCTCGCCATCATGGAAACGGTTCAGGACGAGTCCGGCAAAGTTGTGAGGATGGCGGGCACCCTGTGCGACGTAACGCAACAGCGCCGATACGAAAACGCGTTGATAACGGCAAAAGCGGAAGCCGAACGCGCCAGCCTGGCGAAGACCAATTTCCTGGGCAACCTGAGCCATGAATTGCGAACCCCGCTGAACGCCGTGATCGGCTTCGCCGAAATGCTGACCCTGCCGCGGACCGGCGGCACCATCACGCACAAGGCAGAGGAATATGCCGGGCTTATTCTGAGGAGCAGCCGCGAACTGCTGGTGCTGATCGACGATCTGCTGGATATCGCGCAGATCGAATCCGGCCAGCTCGAGCTCAAGTCCGAAACCATCGACATGCCGGCCCTGATTGACGCGGTCGTGTCCGATGCGCAGCCTGCCCTGCAGAAGGCCGGGTGCCGTCTGGAAACACGCGTTACCGGACATCGCATCCAGGGCGATACCCGGCGCATCCATCAGATCGTAGCGACACTGCTTGTCGAAGCCATACGCCTGTCGCCACCGGGCAACAGCCTGCAGCTCGGCATGGAGCCCGAGGACACCATGCTGCGACTGACGCTGACCAGCCGGGCCGCACTACCCAACATCACCGAGGACACCAGTCTTCTGCACGGCTTCGAATCCCGCATTGCCTATCATGCCGGGGATCTCGGTCTGCATCTGGCACTGATGAAGGAGCTGGTGCGCCGCCATCGCGGCAATCTGCGCAGCGAAAGCCTTCCCGATGGCAGCACGTCGCTGCATCTGCGCCTGCCCATGGCCGGGCCGGTCTGAAATACAATTGGGCTGAAACAGAATCGCGTTGACAGGTCAGGCCTTGAAATTGACCTTCATGCCGGCTGTCGGCGCCGCGGCATTCTGCAGGTTGGCGATCTCGCGGTTGGCATCGCCGAACATCTTCTGCATCTCGCCGCGATCCTGCGCTTCCAGGAACGGGTTCATGCCGGTGAGCAGCAGACGCTTCATCACCTTCTTGAGCGCACCGTTGATCTCGGCCGCATCGGTTTTCAGCGTGGCCAGGTCTTCATTGCTGATCGCGCCGGTGCTGACGGCCGGGCCGAGGCCCAGCGAGGCCTTGATCTGCGCGGCGGCCGACTGCGCCGCCGTCAGCGGCTTCTGCGGATCGGTCACCGGCGGGGCATTGAGCGTCAGGGCCTGGGGTTTGGGCGGTTGGACGGACCCTGTGCCGCTGGCCCCGGCGCCGGAAAGCGTGCGGCTGATCTCGCGGGCGGCATCGCGGATATCGCGGGCGACGCTGCGCGCCAGGCGTCCGTCGCCCATGGCGGCGGCCGAACCGGCCGCGAGCTGCAGACCGGCCAGACGCACACGGGCCTGATCGAGCTTGCTGCGCGCCAGACTGGCCGCGAGCGTACCGCTGCTGCCTTTGAGGCTGGTCAGCACCTCATCGAGAGTCTGCCCGGCCTGGCTTTTCGTCTGGCCCGTCCTGGCCACGGCCTGGGTCTGGGCTGTCGCCAGCAGGAATTTCGGGGTGCCGTTACCGGCAATATCGCTGACCATTCTGGCCTCAAGCAAAGGGGTGCCGCCGCCCATTTTGGGTTGCGCGGACAGGGTCCTTATACTCCGGTCTCAGCCGGCAGGGGTTAATTCCGGGCCTAAAAAAGCGATTATGCGCTGATATTCACCGTCATGCCGGGAGTGGGGGCCGCCGCCGCCAGCAGGCCACCAACCTCGCGCTCGGCCTCGCGGACCATCCGGTCCATCGCCTCGCGCTCTTTGGGATCGAGCGTATGGAAGCCGGTCTCGCGCAGTTTGCGCATGATTTTCTTCAGCTCCTTGACCAGCCCCGCAGCCTCGCGTTTCAGGCTGGCAAGATCGTCGTCGCCGGCAGCAGGCCGGGCCTCGCCGGCCGGCGCGACGCTGGCGGCCGGCTTCGGCGCATCAGCGGGAGCCCCGGCCCCTGTGGGGGCAGGCGCCGCGGTGCCGGAGGCCGCCGGCATGGCCGCGGCCGTAGTACCGCCCGCCTCGCCGGCGGCCGCCAGCGCGCGGCTGAGTTCGCGGCAGGCATCGCGGATATCCCGCGCCACCTTGCGGGCCAGACGCGCATCGCCGGTGGCGGCGGCCGAGCCGGCAGCCAGCTTCAGCGCTTCCAGTTTGGCTTTCAGCTGTTCGAGCTTGCGGCGCGCGGCTTCCTTGGCGCCCTTGCTCTTGCTGTTTTTCAGATCGTCGATAATCCGGTCGAGCGTCCGCTCGGCGTCGGTTTTCTGGCGCGTGGCATTCAGGCTTGCCAGCGCATCGCGCGCAGCCGCCTGGGCGGTGGGAGGGGGCGCAAGCGCCCCGGCAATATCGGCGACCATTCTGGCCTCCTGTTGCAGGTTGTCGGCGGCACGAGGCTTCTGCCTGCGCCGCGCTTTCATCTTAGCCCCGCATCCTTAACGCGCCATAAAAAAAGACGGCGTGTTCGGGGGAACACGCCGCTGAGTCTGGGGGGAAGGAAAATGAGGAATAACGCGGTAGTCAGACCGGCCGGGGCTCTGCAAACCTGGCCGGACAGAAAATCAGTTCATAACCTTCCAGCTGCCATCGGGCTGGCGGCAGGCGGTGCCGAAGCCCTGCTGCTGCTCGCCACCGACGGTGATGGTCTGCTGGAATTCGCGGCAGTATTCACCGCTCTTGGCCTGGTAGGCCGGCTGCGGCACCACGGTGCCGGCATTGCCGCTGTCAGGGTTGCGCCAGGACACCTGGGTGCCCGACGGCGTGGTCTCAAAAGCGCGCTGGTTGGCGCGTTCCATATAGCCGCGGTCGGCCTTGTCGAGCGATTTGCCGACTTCCGAGCCGAGCAGCGCGCCGATCAGCGTACCGGCAGCGACACCGACCAGCTGGCCGGTGCCCTTGCCGAACTGGGCGCCTGCAACGGCGCCACCGACGCCGCCGAGCACGGTACCGACATTCTGTTTGGGGCCGCTGTCATTGGCGCAGGCGGCCAGCATGCCGACGATACCGACAGCAGCAACCACCGACACGAAGCGGCGAGACCGGCTATGATACGGCGGGCGGAGAGAAATGGCGTTCATGGATCGTGGACCCCTAAGACATGCCCCGATAAGGCCTTTTAGGGCCGGGCACGGGAGAAAATCTGGCCGGGGATTGCGGCGGGATTGCGGCAGGGTTTAGGTATCATTGCGTCAGACTGTTACAGTCGGTGACAGCCGGCCATCGCCAGAGGATTGCAACCGATTATGAATGCCGCCGCAGACCCTTTTGCGCAATTCGCCGCCTGGCTGGCCGAGGCCACCAAGAGCGAGCCGAACGACCCCAATGCCATGGCCCTGGCGACCGCCGATACCGACGGCCTGCCCAATGTGCGCATGGTGCTGCTGAAAGACCATGACGCGCAGGGTTTCGTCTTCTACACCAATTTCGAAAGCCAGAAGGGCACCGAGCTGCTGGCCAACAAACAGGCCGCCGCCGTGTTTCACTGGAAGAGCCTGCGCCGCCAGGTGCGCATCCGCGGCAGCGTGAGTGTGGTGAGCGATGCCGAGGCCGATGCCTATTTCGCCTCGCGCGCCCGCGACAGCCGCATCGGCGCCTGGGCCTCGCAGCAGTCGCGCCCCCTGGAAGGCCGCTTCGCGCTGGAGGCCGCGGTGGCAAAATATGCCGCCAAGCATGCCATCGGCGAGGTGCCACGTCCGCCGCACTGGTCGGGCTTCCGCATTGCGCCGGTCTATATCGAATTCTGGACCGACAAGCCGTTCCGCCTGCATGACCGCCTGGTTTTCCGGCGCAGCAGCGTGGCGGCGCCCTGGACCACCGAGCAGCTCTATCCGTGACGATCGTCGCGCAAAGCCGCGTCGACCGCGCCACCACGGCGCGGCTGATGCGGCGCGCCACCTATGCCTCCGTGCTGGTGGTGACTCTCCTGGTGGCGGCGAAGCTGGCGGCCTGGCTGCAGACGGAATCGGTGGCACTGCTGGCCTCGCTGGTCGACAGCCTGCTCGATGGCGTCGCCTCGCTGATCAACCTGTTCGCGGTGCGTCATGCGCTGACACCGGCCGATGACGAACACCGCTTCGGCCATGGCAAGGCGGAAGCGCTCGCCGGCCTCGGCCAGGGCGCCCTAGTGGCCGGATCGGCGCTGTATCTGTTCATTGCCGGCATCGAGCATCTCGTTACGCCGCAGCCGATCGGCCAGAGCCCGGCCGGCATCGCTGTCATGCTGCTGTCGATTGTGCTGACCGGCGGGCTGATCCTGTATCAGCGCCGTATCGTGAAACAGACCGGCTCGCTGGCGATTGCCGCCGACCGGCTGCATTATGTCGGCGATCTCGCCACCAATCTGACCGTGATCCTGGCGCTGCTGCTGGCCAGCCGGCCGGGTTTTGTCTGGGTCGATGCGGTCGGCGCCCTGATCGTTGCCGTCATCATCGTCAAGAGTGCCATCGACATCGTGCGCGGCGCGCTCGACAACCTGATGGACCGCGAGATGCCGGATGCCGACCGCGACCGCATCCTGGCCGTGGTGCGTGCCCATCCGCAGACCCGTGCCGCCCATGACCTGCGCACGCGGCTGGCCGGCAACCAGGCCTTTATCCAGTTCCATCTGGAACTCGATCCCGACATCACCCTGCGCGCCGCGCACCGGATCTCCGACGAGATCGAGGCGCAGCTGCTGCAGATCTTCCCTGGCGCCGAAGTGATCATCCACCAGGATCCCGCCGGCTATGACGAACCGGTTGCCCCGCATGTTCCACGCTAAAGCCAGCCTCATCGCAACCGCCAGCCTGCTGGTCCTGCTCGCCACGCCGGCCCATGCGGCCGCCGTCGACGGCCGGAGCCTGACCGTCCTCTGGGTGCTGCCCTTTGCCGGCATCCTGCTGTCCATTGCCCTGATGCCGCTGTTCACGCCGAATGTCTGGCATCATCATTTCGGCAAGGTCGCGGCCTTCTGGAGTCTCTGCGTCATCCTCCCCTTCGCGCTGCAGATCGGCACACTGCCAACGGCCCATATGCTGCTGGACGTGGCGCTGCACGAATACATCCCCTTTATCGTTCTGCTGTTCGCACTCTTCACCGTGGCCGGCGGCGTGCGCATCACCGGCAACCTGCATGGTTCGCCCAGCCTGAACACTGCCCTGCTGCTGGTCGGCACCGTGCTGGCCAGCTGGATGGGCACCACCGGCGCCTCCATGCTGATGATCCGCCCGCTGATCCGCGCCAATGACGACCGCCGGCACAATGTGCATGTGGTGGTGTTCTTCATCTTCCTGGTCAGCAATGTGGGCGGCGCGCTTACGCCGCTGGGCGATCCGCCGCTGTTCCTCGGTTTCCTCAAGGGCGTCGATTTCTTCTGGACGACGAAGGCCCTGTTCATGCCGACGATGTTCGTCACCGTATTGCTGCTCGCCGTCTTCTACGCCATCGATAGCCACTATTACCGCAAGGAAGGCATCGTCGCGCCCGATCCGACGCCGGACAGCGCCATCGGCCTGGAGGGCGGCATCAACCTGATCCTGCTCGGCGCCATCATCCTGGCTGTCCTGATGTCCGGCACCTGGACTCCCGGTGTGGAGATCAGCGTCTTCGGCGTTGGCGTGGCCCTGCAGAATCTGGTGCGCGACATCCTGCTGGTCGTCATCTCGCTGCTGTCACTGAAGCTGACGGATACACAGACCCGCAGCGACAACGGCTTCACCTGGGGGCCCATCATCGAAGTGGCCAAGCTGTTTGCCGGCATCTTCATCACCATCATCCCGGCCATCGCCATCCTGCGCGCCGGTCTCGACGGCGCGCTAGGGCCCCTGGTCAGACTTGCCTCCCATGCCGATGGCACGCCGAACAATGCGATGTATTTCTGGCTCGCCGGCGGCCTCTCCAGCTTCCTCGACAATGCGCCGACCTATCTGGTGTTTTTCAACATGGCCGGCGGCGATGCCACGCAGCTGATGGGGCCGCTGGGCACGACGCTGCTGGCGATCTCGGCCGGCGCGGTGTTCATGGGCGCCAACAGCTATATCGGCAACGCCCCCAATTTCATGGTCAAGGCCATCGCCGAGGAGATGAAGGTCAGCATGCCTAGCTTCTTCGGCTATATGGCCTGGAGCTGCGCCATCCTGCTGCCCTGCTTTGCCATCGTGACGCTGATCTGGTTCCGCTGATGCGGGGTCACAGGACTTTCATTGTCGATAAACCCGAGTCGCGGTAGACTGTGACCGATTCGGGCGGCAGTCCGGCCGCCTGATCACGGGTGTTTGTTCAGGAGGACAGAGCCATCGCAACCAGCACGACGCGCAAAAGCGCTGCCGCGACCAAAGGGGCCAAGCCCAGGGCCGCCACCAAGTCCAGCACAACGACGTCCAAGGGCACCGCCGCCGCCAAGAAGCCAGCGGCTGCCAGCAAGACCAAGACCGCGCCTGCGACCAAAACCACATCGGCGACCAAGAAGACCGCGCCGGTTCGCAAGACCGCGATGACCAAGGTCACCGAAGCCGCCGCCAAGGCCGCCGCGAAATCCGCGGCGCCAAAGCCGAAATCCGCGAAAAAGGCCCCGGCGACATCCGGCGCAAAGCCGGCACCCGGCAAGGCCGCCGCCCCGAAAAAAAGCAGCATTCCGCCTGCCGTGCTGAAGCTGCACCAGGCGATCCTGAAATCCCTGGATGACGACAAGGCCGAGGAGATCGTCTCGATCGACCTGACCGGCAAATCCTCGATTGCGGATTTCATGGTGGTCGCCTCCGGCCGCTCCTCCCGCCAGGTCAGCGCCATCGCCGAGCATCTGGTCGAACGCATCAGCCGGGAAACCGGCCGCAAGGTGCGCGCCGAGGGCAAGGCCGTGGGCGACTGGGTGCTGATCGATACCGGCGACATCGTCGTGCATATCTTCCGGCCCGAGGTGCGCAGCTTCTACAATCTGGAAAAGATGTGGGGCGGCGCCACCATCCCCGAGCCGGCGGCAGCCTGACGATCCCACGATGAAGATCACGGTGGCCTGCGTCGGCAAGGCGGGCCGCGCCAAGCATGATGCGGCCCAGACCCTGCTGGAAGGCTATCGCGAGCGCCTGCCCTGGCCGGTCACCATCCGCGAGGTGGAAGACCGCAAACAGGGCGGCAGCGCGCCCGAACGCAAGGCTCGCGAAGCCGCCCTGCTGCTGGCCGCCCTGCCCAAAGGCGCCGTGATCGTAGCCCTGGACGAGCGCGGCAAAAGCCTGACCAGCCGCCATTTCGCCGATATCCTGGCCCAGTGGCGCGACCACGGCGAACAGGAGGTGGCTTTCCTGATCGGCGGCGCCGACGGCCTGGACCCCGCCCTGGTATCCAGGGCGCGGCTGACCCTGTCGCTTTCGGCCATGACTTGGCCGCATTTGCTGGCCAGGGTGATGCTGCTGGAACAGCTCTATCGCGCCTGGAGCCTGCAAACCGGCCATCCTTACCACCGTGATTAAGGAAAGGCCGGCGTGACGGGCGGGCCGGTCTGCGCTATGTAGAACGCAAGCCCCTTACTCAGAAGAATCGCCGATTTTCGCCATGAGCAATACCGCCGAAGCCCGCAAACCCGTTGTCCTCTGCATCCTGGACGGCTGGGGCCTGCGCGATGATCCGGCCGACAACGCTCTGGCCCAGGCCAGCCTGCCCAATTACCGCCGCCTGCTGGAGACCCGCCCCTTTGCCAAGGTGGGCACCTCGGGCCGCGATGTCGGGCTGCCCGACGGCCAGATGGGCAATTCCGAAGTGGGCCACATGAATATCGGCGCCGGGCGCATCGCCGTGCCCGATCTTGGCCGCCTCGACAATGCCGTGGCGGACGGATCGCTGAAAGACAATCCCGCCCTCACCGATCTGATCGCCAAGCTGAAAGCCAGCAAGGGCGCCCTGCATCTGCTCGGCCTGCTGTCGGATGGCGGCGTGCATTCGCATCAGGACCACATGGCGGCCGTGGCGAAGATTTTCGCCCAGGCCGGCGTGCCCGTGAACATCCATATGTTCGCCGATGGCCGCGACACGGCGCCGAAAAGCGCCCTGGGGTTCCTGCAGACCTTCCGCCAGCAGGTCGCCGGCGTCGCGGGCATCTCGTTTGCCACCGTGAGCGGACGCTTCTTCGCCATGGACCGCGACAAGCGCTGGGAGCGTGTCAGCCAGGCCGTCGACGCCATCGTCGATGCAAAGGGCAAGGCGGCCGTCAGCGCCGAAGCCGCCGTCGAGCAGGGCTATGCCGCCGACGAGAATGACGAATTCATCAGCCCCACCGTGCTCGCCGGCTATGCCGGGATGAAAAACGGCGATGGCGTGCTGATGGCGAATTTCCGCGCCGATCGTGCGCGCGAAATCCTCACAGCCTTGCTCGATCCGCATTTCGACGGATTCACGCGCAGCCGCGTGGTGAACACCGCCGGCGCCGTGGGCCTGACCGAATATTCCACGGCACTGAACGCGTTTCTCGCCACGGCCTATGCGCCGATGCGCTATCCCAACGTGCTGGGGGAAATCCTGGCGAATGCCGGCATGACCCAGCTGCGCATCGCTGAGACCGAGAAATACGCCCATGTCACCTTCTTCATGAATGGCGGCGAAGAACAGCCGTTCAAGGGCGAGGACCGCATCCTGGTGCCGTCGCCGAAGGTGAAGACCTACGACCTGCAGCCGGAGATGTCGGCGCCGGAACTGACCGACAAGCTGACCGCCGCCATCACCTCGGGCCAGTACGATCTGGTCATCGTCAACTATGCCAATCCCGACATGGTCGGCCATACCGGTTCAATGCCGGCGGCGATCAAGGCGGCGGAAACCGTCGACACCTGCGTCGGCCGCATCGAAGCGGCGGTGAAGCAGATGGATGGCGTGCTGCTGATCACCGCCGATCACGGCAACCTGGAACAGATGATGGATCGCAACAGCGGCCAGCAGCATACGCAGCACACCACCAATCCGGTGCCGCTGCTGCTCACCGGCGGCGCGCGCACCGATGCTTACGCGCTCTCGGACGGTCGCCTGTGCGACATCGCGCCGACGCTGCTGCATTTCCTCGGCCTGCCGCAGCCCAAAGAGATGACCGGCCGCATCCTCGCCACGCCGACCGCGACCGCAACCAGCCAGAACCCTGCCCGCCGCCTTGCGTAAGCTGCTCCTGTCCCTCGTCGGCCTGGCGCTGCTGGCGCCGGCGGACGGCTTTGCGCAAGCCGCGCCGCAGCAGCAGTTGCAGGATGTGCAGAAGCGCCTGCAGGAAAGCCGCGAACGCGAGCGCGAACTGGGCCAGGAAGCCGCCAAGCTGGCCCAGAAGCAGCGCGATCTGCAAAGAAAGCTCGTCACCGCCGCCCGCAAGCTGCAGACCCAGGAGGACCTGGTGTCGCAGAGCGAAGAAAAACTCGCCCGGCTGCTGTCCGACGAGGAAGCCGCCCGGGACTCGCTGGAGCTTCGCCGCGGCGAATTGGCGCAGACGCTGGCCAGTCTGGCCCATCTGAGCCGTCAGCCGCCCGAGGCCATGGTGCTGGCACCGGGCTCGGCGCTCGACATGGTACGGGCGAGCCAGCTGATGGCCGCCCTGGTGCCGGAGATCGAAAGCCGGGCCACCGGCCTGAAGGACGAACTGACCCGCCTGGCCCGGCTGCGGCAGGGTGTTTCCAGCGAGCAGGAGCGCCTAGGCAAGGCCATCGCCCAGCTGGACCATGAGCGCCGCGACCTGGAATTCCTGCAGGCCGAAACCCATGCCGCCGCCGCACAAACGGCGGAAGAGCGCGATTCCGAGCGTGAAAAGGCCGGCCAGCTGGCCGCCCAGGCCAAGGATCTACGGGCGCTGGTCGACCGCCTGCTGGAACAGGAGCGCCGCGACGCCGAACGGCGCGCCGCCGAGGCCCGGGCCAAGGCCCTGCCGGCACCCAAGGGCGGCGAGCGCGACCCGCCGGAAGCCTATGCCGCTTTAGAAGGCAGTGCCGCCCTGCCGGCCCGCGGGCGGATCGTCGGCCGCTTCGGGCAGGCCGACGAAAACGGCGCACCTCTGCGCGGATTGCGCATCGAAGCCCGCCCCGGCGCCCAGGTGATCGCCCCGGCTGACGGCAAAGTGATGTTCGCCGGACCGTTCCGCGGCTACGGGCAACTCTTGATTATCGCCCATGGCGGCGGATACCATAGCTTATTGGCGGGATTTGGACGGATCGACCGGGCGGTCGGTCAATGGGTTCTCGCCGGAGAACCGGTTGGCCTGCTGAGCAACTCCCCAGGCGAAAAACCTGTCCTATATCTCGAACTGAGGCGCAAGGGTGAAACGGTCAATCCGTTACCCTGGCTGGCCTCGGGCGACAGAAAGGTTAGCGGCTGATGCGCAATTTCCTCCTCGGTGGCGTCTGTGCCTTCGCATTGATGGGTTCTGTCGCGCTGTTCGCAGCCCCCAGCAAGGTCGGCAACCTGCAATCCAACGAAACCTACCGGCAGCTCAATCTGTTCGGCGAGATCTTCGAGCGGGTGCGCAACGACTACTACAAGGAAACCAAGGACGAGGAGCTGATGGAGCACGCCATCAACGGCATGCTCACCTCGCTCGATCCCTATTCGGTCTACATGCCGCCGCGCAGCTTCCAGGAAGCGCGCGTGCAGACCCGCGGTGAGTTCGGCGGTCTGGGCATTGAAGTGACGCAGGAAAGCGGCCTCATCAAGGTGGTGTCGCCGATCGACGAAACGCCGGCGCAGAAGGCCGGCGTGCTGCCGGGCGATCTCATCACCCATCTGGACGGCGATCCGGTGATGGGCAAGTCGCTGCAGGAATCGATCGAGAAGATGCGCGGCAATGCCGGCACCAATATCGTGCTGACCGTGCGGCGCGGCGCCGCCGATGCGGCCAAGACCTTCGACATCAAGATCACCCGCGCCGTCATCAAGACCCGCGTGGTGCGGTCGCGCCGCGAGGGCGAGTTCGCCTACCTGCGCATCTCGTCCTTCAACGAACACACCACCCAGGACCTGACCGCCGCCATCGACAAGCTGAAGAGCGAGATGGGGCCGGAGCTGAAGGGCTATATCGTCGACCTGCGCGACAATCCGGGCGGTCTGCTGGATCAGGCGATTTCGGTATCCGATGCCTTCCTGAACCAGGGCGAGATCGTTTCGACCCGCGCGCTGCGCGCCGCGGCCGATGAAGGCCAGCGCTACAACGCCAAGCGCGGCGACGTCGCCGATGGCAAGCCGATGGCCGTGCTGATCAATGGCGGCTCGGCTTCGGCTTCCGAAATCGTCGCCGGCGCCCTGCAGGATCATCATCGCGCCGTGCTGGTGGGCAACACCACCTTCGGCAAGGGTTTGGTGCAGACCATGATTCCGCTGGGTGAATTCGGCGGCATGAAGCTGACCACCGCAGGCTACTTCACCCCCTCGGGCCGCTCGATCGACAAGGTTGGCATCAGCGCCGATGTGGAAGCCTGGAACGAGCGCGACCGCCAGATCGCCGCGGCGCTGAAAGAGCGTCGCCAGATGACCGGCACGCGCGAGACCGAGGAAGACAAGCCGCAGAACCAGAGCACGCCGGTGCCGACACCGCAGGCCGTGCCGACGCCGGGCCAGGACGGCCCTGACCTGGTGCTGCAGTCCGCCATCGAAGTGCTGCGCGCACCGCCGAAGCCGTCTGCCCGCAAGTGACCTTGCGGCACGGATCAGCAGAAGGCTGAGACACCGCAATGGCCAAACTGCACGCCGATCCTGACGACCGCGCGATGGGCGATGCGCCGCCGCAGAAAGCCGGCCTGTTCGGCCGGCTGTTCGGCCGCAAGAAGACCGCAGCCGTCGAACCGGTGATGGCGGTTGCCGATCATGACGACGCCGACCTGATCCAGACCATCACCGGCGATGACGATGTTCATCCTGTCGAGCCGCCGCGTCGCCGCGGCTTCAAGCATAAGATCACCACGCTGTTCCGCATCATCGGCCTAATCCTGTGGCCGCCCTTCCTGCGCGGCGACTTCGGCACGGTGAATCGTCGCCTGCTGCTCACCGCCTGGACGCTGGTGCTGTTTGCGCTTGCCGCCGCCGGTGGCTGGCTGGTCACCACCAGCGAGAAGCTGGCCTTCCTGCCCGGCTCGGAAGTGACCATCGGCGTCGCCCGCCTGGCCCTGCCGCCCGAAGCCCGGCTGGCGCCCGACCAGAAGAGCAGCGCCGCCGCACCGCCGCCGGCCGTCGGTCGCCTGGCCAGCGGCCTGCTGGTGGCGCCCGATCCGGCACTGACCGAGATGACGCCGCGCGGCCCGATCCCGAAGATCGGCGCCGATGGCCGCCAGCCCTGGAATGCCTATGCGCGGCCCTACGACGAGCCGCCGAACCGGCCGCGGCTGGCCATCGTGCTGCACGAGATGGGCCTGAACGTGCAACTGACGGCGCTGGCCGCCGAACGCCTGCCGCCGGCGATCAGCTTTGCCTTCAATCCTTACGCGCCCGATCTCGCCGCCCAGGTGGAGAAGGCGCGCAGCAGCGGCCATGAAGTGCTGATCGGCCTGCCGATGGAACCGTTCGACTATCCGAGCAGCGACCCGGGCCCCTACACGCTGCTGACCTCGCTGAGCGACCAGGAAAATATCCGCCGCCTCGACTGGGTGCTGGCGCGCGTGCCGGGCTATATCGGCTTCACCAATCTGATGGGCGGCAAATATACCTCCTCGCCCGAGCATATGCGCACCATCGCCGCCCGCCTCAAGGATCGCGGCCTGATGTTCGTCGACACCCGGGTGGCGCCGCGCAGCGTGGCGGCGCGCGTGGTGCGCGAAGGCGGCGGCGTCTATGCCTTCGTCAACCGCCAGATCGACATGCAGCCGACCGCCCCGCTGATCGATGCGCGCCTGGAAGAACTGGAGCGCACCGCACGCGCCAGCGGCGTCGCCATTGGCGCCGCCATGCCCTATCCGGTCAGCCTCGACCGCCTGCTCGCCTGGACGGACAAGCTCGACGCCAAGGGCATCGCGCTCGCCCCCGTCTCCGCCATCGCCAATCGTCAAACCCCCGAGTGAGTCGTCCATGAGTATCGATGCGCGTCCCTACCGCGACGGCGTGGGCATTGCCCTGCTGAATGCGCAGGATCTGGTCTTCGTCGGCCAGCGGATCGACCAGACCGCCGAAGCCTGGCAGATGCCGCAGGGCGGCATCGATGCGGGCGAAGAACCGCTGCCGGCAGCCTTGCGCGAAATGGAAGAAGAGATCGGCGTGCCGGCGCATCTGGCCGAGGTGATCGCCGAAAGCCGCGGCTGGCTCTCCTACGACCTGCCGCCGGAGCTGGTCGACAAGGTGTGGAAGGGCAAATATCGCGGCCAGCGGCAAAAATGGTATCTGGCGCGCTTCAAGGGCCGCGACAGCGACATCAACATCCAGACCGCGCATCCCGAATTCAACCAGTGGCGCTGGCAGCCGTTCCGCCAGCTGCCCGACCTGATCGTGCCGTTCAAGCGACCGATCTATGAACAGATCGTCGCCGAATTCGCCGACCGGGTCCGCACCTGACCTGCGCATGAGCAAGGGCGATGTCCTGCTGCTGCACGGCGCCTTCGTCGGCGGCTGGGTGTTCGAACGCCTGCGCAGCGAACTCAGCCGGCGCGGCTGGAAAACCCATGCCCCCGACCTGCCCTTCCATGGCGCGGAACAGGCCGGCCAGCCGCCGCATCCGGATCTGGCGAAACAGGGCATTGCCGATTACCGCCGTTTCATTGAGGACGAGATTCACCGCCTGCCGCCGGGCGCGCATCCCCCCGTGGTGATCGGCCATTCGCTCGGCGGCCTGCTGGCGCAGCAACTGGCGGCGCAGAATCTGGTGCGCGCCACCGTGCTGCTGGCGCCGGTGGCGCCCTGGGGCAGCCTGCCGCGCACGAAAAGGCAGCTCGACAATGCCGCCGGTCTGCTGTGGAAGGGCGGCCTGGATATCTGGCGCAAGGGCGTGCCGCCGGATTTCCAAATTGCCGCCGACCAGTCGATGGATCATATCGCGCCGGCGCTGCAGCGGGACATCTTCGCCCGCATGGTGCCGGAATCGGGCCGCGTGCTGGGCGAGAGCGTGCTGTGGTGGCTGGACTGGCATGCGGCCAGCCATGTCGCCACCCATCGCGTGCAGGCGCCCGTGCTGGTGATCGCCGGCAGTGACGACAAGGTGACGCCGGCCACGGCCTGCCGCGCCGTCGCAGCCCGTTATCCCGGCCGCGCCGTCTATCGCGAGGTGCCAGGCCTGAGCCATTTCATCTTCGGCGAGCCGAAGGAAGACGAGGTCATTGCCCTCGTCGCCGACTGGCTGGACGAGCGCGTGGCCTGAAGCGGCTTCAAACGGACTCGACCGGCACGCCGCAACCCAGCACGATATCCACACTGGATCCATCGGAAGACAGCGGCAACAGCACGGCCTGAAACCGCTGCCGGCCGCGTTCGATTATGTAGTCGTAAGAGAGCGTCTGCATCGTGCCGCCGGTTATGACCGCATCATACAGCGCCAGCAGTTCGGCGCGGAAACCGGTATTGGCGATCTCGTCGAGCCAGCGTCCGGTCAGATCGCGGCCGTGATAGAACACGAACTCGCTGCCGAACAACCGGTAACGCAGACGCCAGCCGGTATCGGACTGGCGCACCACATCGACCAGCAGCAGATAGCCCAGCAGGGATTTGAGATCGAGCGGATCGAGATCGGCACGGGCGGGAAAGCGGCGGCCGGCCTGCTTGCCGGACCAATAGTCAATCAGGCTGCGCAGCCGCGGATCGAGATCCCCTGCTGCGACGGGCGTGATGTGGCGGTTACCCGCTGCTGTTTCGCCTCCCATGCCGACAAGCCTAAACCGACCGGGAAAATCAGCAAGACATCTTGGAGGTTGCTAATAGACTGCAACCGGCAGGCCGCTGCTGAGCAGTATGTCGATGGTCTGGCCATCGGCAGCCAGCGGCAGGATCACAGCCTGGAAGCGGTGGCGCCGGCTGTCGAGCAAGTAGTCGTAAGACACCATCGGCGTGGCACCTGTCGCCACCACATGGGTGTAGAGCGCGGATAGCTGCTCGCGGTAAACCGGGTTTTCGATTTCATCTACCCAGCTGCCGGTCAGATCGCCGCCATGGTAGAAAACGAATTCGCTGCCGAACAGGCGATAGCGGAACCGCAACCGGGCGTCCCCTGCTGCCACTTCCGGGCGCACCACATCGATCAGGTTGATATTGCCGAGCAGGCCGCGCAGGTCGAGCGGATCGATATCGGCGCGTGCCGGAAAGCGCCGGCCGGCACGCTTGGCACGCCAATAGGTCAGCAGCTCGGCGAGGCGCGTATCGAGGTCGGTTTCTGAGATCGGTCCCTGGGGTGGCAGATCGACCGGCGCTGTCATGGCGGAAAGTTTAGTCCGTCGTGCGGTCGAGGCAAGAGCCGGTTGTGATCGCCCGGCGTCAGGCGGCCGCGGCCAGGCGGCCCAGGCGCCATTGCATGACCCGCCAGATGATGGCGGCGAACCAGCGGCTGGCCCGCGACTGCGGATCAAGGTCGCAGGCCTTGAGTGCCATGCTCAGGCCGCGCTGGATATGGCCGAACCGGTAGACCCGGCTGGCGCGCAATTCATAGGCGGCGCTCTGCGTCTGCCGGTTGTATGCGCCTTCGCAGCCATTGCCGCACCAGTAGGCCATCGCCAGTTCGTCATCGCTGGCTTCCTGCATGCGGCCGAGCGCAATCGCCAGACGCCGCAGGCGCGACAGCGGCTGGTGCTGCTGATAGCGCTGCAGGTGGTCGTAGAAGAGTTTGTAATGGCGGAACTCGTCGGCGGCGATCTTGCCGGCCACCGCCTTCAGCACCGGCTCGTCGGTGGCATCGCGGATCGCGGTATAGAAACTGGATGTGCCGCATTCCACCACGCAGCGCGCCACCAGCTCGCCGCTGCGGCTGCCGCGCACGGAAGCCGTGACATCCAGCGGCAGGCGGTAGCCCTCGACAAAGCGCCGCATCGCCAGTTCGGCATCGAAAGCCGGATCGGCCAGATGGGCCCAGCGCGCCAGCGCCGCGCCATGCTGGCGTTCCTCGACGCCCCACTGCCGCACCACGGCGCAGAAGGCGGGGTCATCGGCAAAGACATTGCAGAGATACGTGACGTAATCGTCGGCATTGTGTTCGACCAGCGCCGCCGCTTTCACCGCGCGCAGCAGATCGGGATCGACCTTTGCGGGGTCGAACTGGTGCCAGGGAATGTCGTCGAGGGTCCAGTGACCGGTCATGCTTCTCTTATTTAACCGACAGTCATCAAATTGCAACTCTTGCAAAATGCGCTAAGTGCCGGTTAATACACCATTCTTGGCGAAATTAGGGCGACAGGACCGGTTCCATGGCCGACAGTATCCTCTATCACAATCCGCGTTGCTCCAAATCCCGCCAGGCGCTCGCCATCCTGAAAGCCAGCGGCATCGAGCCGGAGATCGTCGAATACCTGAAAACCCCGCCCGACGAAGCCGCCCTGAAACGCCTGCTGGCCCTGCTGGGCCTCAAGGCCCGCGATGTGCTGCGCCGCCAGGAAGCCGCCGCAGCCGGCCTTGATCCGGCCGCCAGCGAAGCCACGCTGATCCAGGGCCTGGCCGCCCATCCGGAAGCGCTGGAGCGGCCGATCTTCGTGCACAAGGGCAAGGCGGTGCTCGGCCGCCCGCCGGAAAAGGTGCTGGGCATTCTCTAGCCTGCTGGTCTTGGCCGGGGCTGCGCGTTAGGTTTGTCAGCATACAAACGGAAGCGTCTCGCCCATGACCGATCAGTCCATCGACACCCAAAAGGGTGCCGCCCCCCAGGCTGTTGTCCAGCAGGGCATTTCCGCCTATTCGCTCGGCCTGCTGGCGCTGCTGACGCTGTTCTGGGGCATCAACTGGCCGATCATGAAGATCGCGCTGGTGGAAATGCCGGTCTTCACCTTCCGCGCGCTCTGCCTGGGCGGTGGCGCCGTCGGCCTGTTTGCCATCGCGATCTTCAAGCGCATGCCGCTGCGCATTCCCGCCGGCTATTTCTGGAAGCTGGTCTGGATCAGCCTGTTCAACATCGCCGGCTGGAATGTCTTTGTGCTCTACGGCCTCAGCATGCTGCCGGCCGGCCGCACCACCATTCTCGCCTTCACCATGCCGCTATGGCTGATCCCGATGAGCACGCTGCTGCTGCACGAACGCCTCACCGGCTGGAAGCTCGCCGGCCTCGGCATCGGCCTCACCGGCCTGATCGTGCTGGTCGCCGGCGAATGGCAGGCCATGGCGGCTGCGCCGCTGGGCGTGGTGCTGGTGCTGGCAGCATCCGTCTGCTGGGCCATCGGCACGCTGCTGACCAAGCTGTGGCTGGTGCCGATGACGGCCGTGCCGTTTGTCGGCTGGCAGATGGTGCTGGGCGGCCTGCCGATCTTCGTGCTGGCACCTGTGCTGGAATCGAGCGGCTGGTACATGTATTCGCTCGGGCCGTGGCTCTCGGCGCTGTACAACGCCACGATCTGTTTCGTCTTCTGCTACTGGGCCTGGAATGTGCTGGTGCGCATCCTGCCGGCTGGCATCAGCGGGTTGTCGACCCTGATGATCCCGGTGGTGGGCGTCTTCTCGTCGATGTGGATGCTGGGCGAGCAGCCGCAATGGCCGGAATTCGCAGCATTGGTTCTGGTTGCCACCGCGCTGGGCCTGATCCTCAAGCCGGCAAAAAGCTGAAGGCTACTCTGCCGCCGCCTGCTCGCGCAGCGGTTCGACTTTCGCCGCGCAGAACTTGAATTCCGGAATCTTGCCGAAAGGATCGAGCTGCGGATTGGTCAGCAGGTTGGCCGCCGCCTCGAAGAAGGCAAACGGAATGAAGACCATGCCCTCGGCCACATCGCGGTCGATGCGGCATTTGAGCTGGATCGCGCCGCGCCGGGTCGAGACCCGGATGATGTCGCCGGCCGCAATGCCCATGCGGCCCGCATCGCGCGGATGCAGCATGGCGATGGCTTCAGGCTCCAGCGCATCCAGCTGCGTCGCCCGCCGCGTCATCGCCCCGGTATGCCAGTGTTCAAGCAGGCGGCCGGTGCTGAGCACCATCGGGTAATCGGCATCGGGCAGTTCGGCCGGCGGCGTGACCTTGGTGGGGACGATGCGGGCGCGGCCGGTGGCCGTGGGGAAACCGTCGCCAAAAATGATCTCCTGGCCACCCGGATAGGTAACCGCGTCTTCATTTTCCAGCCGCGACCAGGTGATGCCGGCCAGCGAGGGCATCAGCGCCGCCATCTCGGCATAGATTTCACTCGGATGCCCATAGGCCCAGGGCAGGCCCATGCGCTGCGCGATCGCCTGCACCAGCGCCCAGTCCTGCCGCGCCTCGCCCGGCGGCTTAAGCGCGGCGCGGCCGATCTGCACGCGGCGGTCGGTATTGGTGAAGCTGCCGTCTTTCTCGGCAAAGGCGGAAGCGGGCAGCACCACATCGGCATGGAAGGCGGTTTCGGTGAGGAAAATATCCTGCACCACCAGATGATCGAGTTTCGCCAGCGCCGCGCGGGCATGAGTGGCATCGGGGTCCGACATCGCCGGATTCTCGCCCATGATATACATGCCGCGGATCTCGTCCTGCAGGATCGCCGTCATGATCTCGACCACGGTCAGACCGCGCTTGGGCGGAATGCTGGCACCCCATACAGCCTCGAAGGCCTGGCGCCTGGCGGCGTCTTCCACCGACTGGTAGTCGGGCAACACCATCGGAATGAGGCCGGCGTCAGACGCGCCCTGCACGTTGTTCTGGCCGCGCAACGGATGCAGGCCGGTGCCGGGCCTGCCGACCTGGCCGGTGATCAGGCTGAGTGCGATCAGGCAGCGGGCATTGTCGGTGCCATGCACATGCTGCGACACGCCCATGCCCCAGAAGATGATCGAGGCTTTCGAGGTGGCATACATCCGCGCCACGTCGCGCAGCACGTCGGGTTCGATGCCGCAGAGCGGTGCCATCGCTTCCGGCGTCGCGTCCTTCACCGCCTGCTCCAGGTCGGGGAAGCCGTCGACGAAACGCTGGATATAGGCCGGATTGGTCAGGTTCTCGGCGATGATGACATGCAGCAGCGCATTCAGCAGCGCCACATCGGCGCCCGGCTTGAAACGCAGGTGATGCGTGGCAAACCGGGTCAGCGCCTGGCCGCGCGGGTCCATCACGATCAGCCTGGCGCCATTCTGCCGCACGGCATTCTTGATGAAGGTCGCCGCCACCGGATGGTTCACGGTGGGATTGGCGCCGATCACGATGATCACCTCGGCATCCATGGCGGCCGAGAACGGCGCGGTCACGGCGGCCGAACCGACGCCTTCCATCAATGCAGCAACGGATGACGCATGACAAAGCCGCGTGCAGTGATCGACATTGTTGGTGCCGAAACCCATGCGCACCAGCTTCTGGAACAGATAGGCCTCTTCGTTCGATCCCTTGGCCGAACCGAAACCGGCCAGCGCCTGCGGACCGACCGCGTCGCGCACCTTGACCAGGCCGGCCGCCGCGCGCGTCAGCGCCTCTTCCCAGGTGGCTTCGCGGAAATGTGTATAGGGATTCGCCGGATCGACGAAATCCCCGCCATGCTTCGGGATGCCGTCCTTGCGGATCAGCGGCACGGTCAGGCGATGCGGATGGCTGATATAGTCGAAGCCGAAGCGGCCCTTCACGCAGAGCCGGCCGCGATTGGCGGGTCCGTCTCGGCCGGTGACATACTGAATCCTGTCATCCTTGATCTGATAGGTGACCTGGCAGCCGACACCGCAGAAGGGACACAGGCTGTCGACGCTCTTGGTCGCCTTCTCGACTCCGCGATTGTGTTCGTCGACCAGCGTGGCCGGCAACAGCGCGCCGGTGGGGCAGGCCTGCACGCATTCGCCACAGGCCACACAGGTACTGTCGCCCATCGGATCGTTGAAATCGAAGACGATCTCGGAATGATGGCCGCGGAAGGCCATGCCGATCACATCGTTGCCCTGCACCTCGCGGCAGGCGCGCACACAAAGATTGCACTGGATGCAGGCATCCAGGTTGACCGCCATGGCGCCATGGCTGCGGTCGGGTGCAACGGGAGCCGCCTCCCGTGCCGGGAAGCGGCTCCCGGTGACGTTCAGCGCCTCGGCCCAGTGCCAGAATTTCGACTCCGCGTCATGGGCCTCGGCGCGCACCGGCTGGTCGGCAACCAGCAGCTCCATCACCATGGCGCGCGCTTTCACGGCCCGTTCGCTGGCCGAAACCACCGTCATGCCTTCGGTCGGCTCACGCTTGCAGCTCGGCGCCAGAACGCGCTCGCCTGCGATCTCCACCATGCAGGCACGGCAGTTGCCATCGGCGCGGAAGCCCGGCTGCGGCGTGTAGCACAGATGCGGGATATCCGTGCCCACCCGCTTGGCCACCTGCCAGATGGTCTCGCCGGGCTGCGCCTCGACCGGTTTGCCGTCGAGCAGAAAGCGGATCATGTGAAGCGCTCCAGCACCGAGAGCAGCGGATTGGGCGCTGCCTGGCCCAGACCGCAGATCGAGGCATCGCGCATCACCTGCGCCAGATCACGCAGCAGCGGCTCGTTCCATTTCGGCTGCGCCATCAGCGTCGCGGCCTTTTCGGTGCCGACGCGGCAGGGCGTGCACTGGCCGCAGCTTTCATGGCGGAAGAACTTCATCAGGTTCAGCGCCGCATCCTTCACGTCATCTTGGTCCGACAGCACGATCACCGCCGCCGAACCGATGAAGCAGCCATATTTCTCCAGCTGGCCGAAATCGAGCGGGATATTATCTAAGCTGGCCGGCAGGATGCCGCCCGAGGCGCCGCCCGGCAGATAGGCCATGAATCTGTGGCCCGGGAGCATGCCGCCGCAATACTCCTCGATCAGCTCGATGATGGTGACGCCGGCCGACGCCAGCTTGACGCCGGGATTGCGCACCCGGCCGGAGACCGAATAGCTGCGCAGGCCTTTCCCACCGTTGCGGCCATGGCCCTGCCACCAGGCCGCGCCTTTATCGGCGATCTGCGGCACCCAGTAGAGCGTCTCGATGTTGTTGATCAGCGTCGGGCGGCCGAACAGGCCAACCTGAAACGGATAGGGCGGCTTCTGGCGCGGCAGGCCGCGCTTGCCCTCGATGCTTTCCAGCATCGCCGATTCCTCGCCGCAGATATAGGCGCCGGCGCCACGCCGCAGTTCGACCGTCACCTCGCCGAGCAGGCCGGCGGCCCGCAGTGCCTGCAGCTCGTCGGCGATGACAACATTCAGCGCCGGATATTCGTCGCGCAGATAGATATAGGCCGTTTCCGCCTCGATCAGATGGGCGGCGATCAGCATGCCCTCGAGGAAGCCATGCGGATCGGTTTCGAGCAACCAGCGATCCTTCAGCGTGCCGGGCTCACCCTCATCGCCGTTCACGGCGAGCAGGCGCGGCTTCGGCTGCTCCAGCAGGGCTTTCCATTTGCGCGCCGTGGGAAAACCGGCGCCACCCATGCCGCGCAGGCCGGCGGCCTCGATCTCGGCAATCAGCGTCTGGGCCGTCAGCGCGCCGCCACGCAGTTTTGACAGCACGCTATAGCCGCCCTGCGCCCTGTAAGCCGCCAGGCCTTTGTAAGGCGGCAGAACCGGGGCAACGGCTCTGGCCGCATGCGCCGTCTGCACGGCTTCACGCGAGGCCGGCGCGATCACGTTCCTGCCATAGACGGCGCAGGGTGCGCGATCGCATTGCCCCATGCAGGGCGCACGTTCGACGCGCATGCCTTCCAGGCTTTCCAGCTGTGCGGCCAGCGCATCGGCGCCGGCCATGGCGCAACTCAAACTGTCGCAGACGCGCAGGGTCACGCTCGCGGGCTCGTCGCCATCGACCACCCGGAAATGCGCATAGAAGGTCGCCGTCTCGAACACCTCGGCCAGCGGCAGGCGCATGACTTCACTCAGGGCGGTCAGCAGCGGCGCCGGCAGGCAACCTTTCGCATCGTTGATCGCATGCAGGTATTCGATCAGCAGATCACGACGGCCGGCATCGGGCACGACAATGGCGCGCAAGGCTGCATGATCGTTATCCGAAGCCTGACGGCCGCGCGGCGTGGCGCGGCCAGGACGGCCCGGCCGATGCTGGCGGGGCGCAGGAACGGCAATATTCATGAACAAAAACGCTGGCTGGCTGCTGGTGCGCCATCATCCGCCCCGGTCAGGGCGGGATCAAGACCGCATTCCCGTCGCGCGATAGAGGTTTTCTATCGACCGGTCAGCACGGTAGCGAGCAGCTTGGCTTCCGCCATCAGGGCGGCGGTCAGCGGCGGCATCGGTTCGCGCTGCGGCACCACCAGGCCGATGGTGTGCACCGCATCAGGCTGGGTGATCGGAATGGCGCGCAGGGTTTCGGTCAGGCCAAGCGTCTCGGCCAGCTTTTCCGGCATCACGCTGGCCCATTGCCCGGTGCGCACATGCGAGAACAGCACGATCATCGAGTTGGATTCCAGCGTCGGCTCGGGCTCGGCGCCGCCGGCCTCGCGCAGCAGCCGGTCGATGATGCGGCGGTTCTGCATGTCAGGCGTCAGCAGGCAGAGCGGGATGCGACTGACCTCGGCCCAGGTGACGCTGTCGCGGCGGCCCAGCGGACTGTCTTCCGATGTCAGCAGGCGATACTGCTCGGAATACAGCGGGATCGAGCGGGCGCGGCCGAGCGGCTCGTTGTCGATATAAGTGATGCCGGCATCGATCTCGAGATTCTCCAGCATGGCCAGCACTTCGATCGACGTGCGCGACAGGATGGTGAATTTCACATCCGCATGTTTGGCGCGATAGGGCGTGGTCAGCGCCGAGACCATGCCGAGCGCCGTGGGAATGGCGGCGATCTTCAGATGGCCGGTCAGACCGGTTTTCAGTGCCTGCACCTCCTGGCGCATGGCGCGCGCATCGCCGACGATCCGGCGCGCCCAGTCCAGCACCCGCTCGCCCTCTGCCGTGAAGCCGAGAAAGCGCGAGCTGCGCTGCACCAGCAGCACACCAAGGGTATCTTCCAGCTGCTTGATGCCGGCCGAAAGCGTGGGCTGGGTGACGCCGCAGATGTCGGCGGCCTTGCCGAAATTCTTCTCGCGCGCCAGCGCCAGCAGGAATTCCAGCTTGTCGATCATGCGACGGTCAGGCCGCGCGTTCGAGGGTCGCGCCCAGCCGCCGCATCAGATCGGCAAAGCCGGGAAAGCTGGTATCCATCACGCGGGCATCGTCGATCACGGTGCCGTCCTGCGCCGCCAGACCCAGAACCAGGAAGGACATAGCGATGCGGTGATCCAGTTCGGTGCCGATGGCGTCGCCGCCCGCTGCGATGCCCCGGGGGGGCCGGCCCTTGCCGTGAATGACAATGCCATCCTCGAATTCCTCGAGATCGACGCCGCAGGCCTTGAGGCCGCGCGCCATCACGGCCAGGCGGTCGCTTTCCTTCACCCGCAGTTCCTTGGCGCCGCGCACAACGGTGTCGCCCTCGGCGCAGGCCGCCGCCACGAACAGGATCGGGTATTCGTCGATCATGCTGGGCGCGCGTTCGGGCGGCACGGTCACGCCCCTCAGTGCGCCATGCTTGACGATGATATCGGCCACCGGCTCGCCGCCCTCGTCGCGCCGGTTGGCATAGCTCATGTCGGCGCCCATCTCCTGCAGGGTGGCGAACAGCCCGGTGCGCAGCGGATTGAGGCCGACGTTATTCAGCGTGATCTGCGAGCCCGGCACGATCAGCGCCGCCACCATCGGGAAAGCCGCCGAGGACGGATCGCCCGGCACACTGATGGTGGCCGGTTTGAATTCGGGCTGCCCGGTCAGGCGGATGATGCGGCCGCCGGATTTCGTTACCTCGACGCTGACCTCGGCGCCGAAATGCCGCAGCATGTTTTCGGTATGGTCGCGGGTCGCCTCATGCTCGATCACCGTGGTGATGCCCGGCGCGTTCAGGCCGGCGAGCAGCACCGCGGTCTTCACCTGAGCCGAAGCCACCGGTAGTTCGTATTCGATCGGCAGCGGATGGGCTGTGCCGACCACCGTCAGCGGCAGGCGGCCGTTACTGCGGCCGACGAAGCGCGCGCCGATGCGCGACAGCGGCTCGACCACCCGGCCCATCGGGCGGCGGCGCAGCGAGGCATCGCCGGTGAAGGTGGCGGAGAAATTGTGGCTGGCGACCAGGCCCATGACCAGGCGCGCGCCGGTGCCGGCATTGCCCATGTCGAGCACGTCCTCGGGCTCGGACAGGCCGCCGACGCCGACGCCCCAGACCCGCCAGTCGCCGCCGCCGCGCGGGCTGTCGCCCAGACGCTCGACCTCGGCGCCCATGGCGCGCATGGCGGCCGCCGTCCGCAGGACATCCTCGCCTTCCAGCAGCCCGCTGACCCGGGTTTCGCCCACAGTCAGGGCGCCGAAGATCAGGGCGCGGTGGGAAATCGACTTGTCGCCCGGAATGGCGGCGCTGCCGGCCAGGCCGGCGGCGCCAGGGCGGGACCGGAGAGGCTGGGCTTTCTGGGCGGAATGGGCGGTCATCGGGGCAACAGTCCCAGAGCGGGTCGCCGGCCGTAAAAAAAGCCGGGATTAACGGGTTGACAGGGCGCGCTTCTTTAACACAATCGCGCCGCTCCGGCCAGCCGGCCGGGGCGTCGCCGCCGGACCCATTTCCAAGGCTATCCGGGCGCCGACCAGCATGGAGATTTGTTCGATGGCGAAAGCTGAATGGGGCACCAAGCGCCGCTGCCTGAGTTGCGGTGCCGGCTTCTACGATCTCGGTAAATCGCCGATCATCTGCCCGAAATGCAGCACGGAATTCAATCCGGAAGTGCTGGCCAAATCGGCCCGCCGCCCGTCCAAGGTCGAAGAAAAGAAGGCCCCCAAGCCCGTCGTCATTGCCGATGCCGCCGATGACGTGGTGGAGGATGCCGAGATCGGCGACGAGATTCTGGAGGATGCCGACGAGTTCGAAGAGGACGATGTCGCCGAAGAGATCGACGTCGAGACCCCGACGGACGAGACTGAAGAACGCTGAAAATCGGGCCTCGTTTCGGGGCCACGAAGCACTTGCAAAGCGGCGGAGGGCGGCTTATGGTCCGCCCCCGCCGACGGACCTCAGGCTCAGACAAGGAGCTGTTAAGTCCGTGATTTAATGGGGCCATAGCTCAGCTGGGAGAGCGCCTGCATGGCATGCAGGAGGTCAGCGGTTCGATCCCGCTTGGCTCCACCAAATCCTTCCGAAAAACGCCCGGTCCGCCCAAGACATTTGGTTGGCCGGGCGTTTTCGTTCCGGCCGGCCGCTCACGACCAGAAGCACAGGATGCCGTAGCAGGCGCCGAGCCAGTCGCGGAAGATGAAATACAGCGCGACATCCAGCGCCAGCAGCAGCAGCAGCACCGGTCCCAGCACGAATTTCAGGAAATACAGCAGCGCCCAGCGCGTGAACCGGGGCGCCGGAATCACCAGGCCGTGGATGCGCTCAGGCTGTCGGAACAGGCGGGCCATGACGCCGTCTTTACCGCAAAGCGCCGCCGCCCGGAAGAGCATGGCTTTACAGTGCTGTGCCGAACCGGCCAAGCTGCCGGCCATGACTGATGCCCCCGGCCGCTCCACCTTCTCGACCGCCAGCCTGCTGCGGCGCGATTTCACGGCCGCCGACTGCCGCGAGCCGGTGATCGGCCAGCTCTACGATTACTGGCAGGACCGCCGTGGCGCCCATCGCTTTCCCGGCCGCCAGGATATCGACCCGCTCGACATGAAAGCCGCGCTCGGCGGCATCACCATTTTCGAGGTGCATCGCAATGCGCCGATCCCCGGCCGCCTGCGCTTCCGCTATCGCCTGATCGGTTCGGCCATCGTCGCCCGCGACGGCTTCGACCATACCGGCAAATGGCTGGACGAACTGCCGCTGAAGCAATACCGCGCGCTGCTGCTGGGCCGGCTGGAAATGCTCTGCGCCGATCCCGGCGTTCTGCTGGTGCACAACAAACAGTTCTACGACGAGCGCTGGTACGATTACGAAGCGATCTGGCTGCCGCTCGCCACCGACCACCAGACCGTCGACATGCTGATGGCCTGCCAGATTTTCGCCCGCCGGCCGTCGGGCCATGTGGGCCTGCCCGTTGCCTGACGAAGCCGTGCCTGACGCGATCACCCTGCAGGCCTGCAGCGATGCCGCCGCCTGGGCGGCGGCGCAAAGCGCCATGCGCCGCAGCGTGCTGGAGCAGGGCTGGTGCTATGGCGCCGCCGTCGATGCAGCCTCCACCGGCAAGGTCTGGCCCGAACGCTGGCTGATCCGGCGCGGCGATACCGTCATCGGCATGGCGCAGGTTTTCGTCCGCCGCATTCCCCTGCTCGGCCGTTTCGTGCGCCTGGTGCGCGGGCCGCTCTTCATGCCCGGCCTCGACCGCGCCGACCGCAACGCAGCGCTTGGCCTGCTCCGTGCCGCCTATCCCTGGCGCCAGCGCTGTCTGTTGTGGTGGCTGCCGGAACTGAACGGCGGCTCGGAGTCCGATGCCGCGCTGGCGCAACTGGGCCTGCGGCCGATGGTGACCGGCTATTCCTCGATCCGGCTCGACCTGATGCCGCCGCTGGAGCGCCTGCGCAAACAGCTCGACGGCAAATGGCGCAACATGCTCAAGACCGCCGAGAAGTCGGCGCTGCTGCTTGAAGTGAGCAGCGTCGCCGATGGCAGCTGGAATGCCGAAGCCTTCGCCGCCCTGATGGGCGAGCATGACGAGCATCGGCTGGAAAGCCGCTTCCTCGGACCCGATGCCGCCTTCTACACCGCCTTTGCCGCCAGCGTGGCCTCCGCCCAGGCGGGTGAGGATGCCATATTACTCTGGGCCCATGCCGGGCCGCATCTGGGCAAGCTGCGTCCGATCGCCGGCATCCTGGTGCTGCGCCATGGCGCCGGCGCGACCTATGCCATGGGCTGGAGCAACGAAGCCGGACGGCTGGTGAAAGCGCATTACCGTCTGCTGTGGCGGGCGGTGGCCGAGTTGAAAGAACGTGGCGTCACCGATTTCGATCTGGGCGGCGTGGATACCGAACGCGGCGCCGGTGTGGCGCGCTTCAAGCTGGGCCTGGGCGGCGCGGTTTTCACCCTCGCCGGCAGTTATCTCTGAGGCGAAGCATCCATCGCCGAATGTGACAGTTTGCCGCGGCAACAGCGCGGATTCGGCGCGATTCAGCCCGCTGGCTGCCCCCTGGTTGTGACCCCTGCACCACAGGGGAAAAAAACCGCCCCCGAGGGGTCGTTTTTGCTTGCATCAGGGGGGGATTGGCCCCATACCCCCCTTCCAGAGACTGTTTGGAAAGTTGCGAACTGGCCGTCGGCCCGGACATCGATCCGACCGACCGGAACCACGGGGCTTTCCCAACAGTCTCTCTGCCAATCGGACACCCCTTTCATCTTATCGGGGTTGCCGCTCATTTCCCGGATTGCCCACAGCAATCCCCGTGGTGGAGAGACCAGTATGACCAAGAACTCCCTCAAGCCTGCCCTGCATGCCGTGCCGACCGACGAGACGGCGGCCGACGAGCATTTCATCTGCAAGGACGGCATGCGTTATGCCGGCATGCATCTGATTATCGATCTGTGGGGCGGCAAACACCTGGATAACCTGGCGCTGGTAAAGCAGACGCTGACCGAGGCCGTGGCCGAGATCGGCGCGACGCTGCTCAACATCGACCTGCATCATTTCGAGCCCAATGGTGGCATCTCGGGCGTGGCCGTGCTGGCGGAAAGCCACATGTCGATCCACACCTGGCCGGAAAAGGGCTATGCGGCTCTGGACGTCTTCGTCTGCGGCGACTGCCAGCCACAGAAGGCTATTCCGGTGCTGCGCCGCGCCTTCCTGCCCGACAACATCCAGTGCACCGAACTCAAGCGGGGCCTGGTCCTGTGACCACGTGGTTTAACGAGACGCTCTACAAGGGCTTCCGCCAGAGCCACGAAGTCAAGAAGGTCCTCTTCGAGGGCAAGTCGCAGTACCAGAATGTCGGCGTGTTCGAGAGCGGCCGCTTTGGCCGCGTGCTCGCGCTCGACGGCGTGGTCCAGTGCACCGAGGGCGACGAATTCGTCTACCACGAGATGCTGACGCATCTGCCGATCCTGGCCCATGGCAAGGTGCAGTCGGTGCTGATCATCGGCGGCGGCGACGGCGGCATCCTGGAAGAAGTGCTGAAGCACAAGTCGATCAAGCGCGTCACCATGGTCGAGATCGACGGCAAGGTGATCGAGGTCGCCAAGAAATACCTGCCCAAGATCTGCGGCAAGGCCTTCTCCGACAAGCGCACCAACCTGATCGTCGGCGACGGCGCGGCCTATGTGGCCGAGACCAAGGACCGCTACGACATCGTGATCGTCGACCGGCCCGATCCGGTCGGCCCCGCCACCGTGCTCTTCTCCAAAGCGTTTTACGATAACTGCCGCCGGGTGATGAAGCCGGGCGCCATTCTCGTCGCCCAGAACGGCGTGCCCCATATGCAGGGCCCGGAACTGACCGACGCGATCAAGCTGTTCCAGAAGATCTGGGCGCATTCGGGCACGTATCTGGCCGTGGTGCCAACCTATGTCTGCGGCTTCATGTCGATGACCTGGGCGTCGGACCGCGACATCACCGATGTCGATCCGCGCCATATCTTCGCGCGCTTCGACGCGGCGAAGCTGCCCAAGCTGAACTACTATAATCCGGAGCTGCATTTCGGTGCCTTCGCGCTGCCGAATTTCGTCGCCCGCCTGCTGCCGGCCCTGCCGAAGGCAAAGGCCGTGAAGAAGCCGGCCGCGAAGAAAAAGCCTGCACCGAAGAAGAAAGCCGCGCCGAAGAAAAAAGCCAGGCGCTAGACGCTGGACGAATACTCACGAAAAAGCCCGCCGCTGATCCCGGCGGGCTTTTTGTTTGGCGCGAGGCTGAAAGGCTTCAGACCTTCATGGGCAGGATCACCATCGGCACGCCGCGGCTGTGCAGTTTCCGCTGCAGCGCCAGCGGCGTCGAATTGTGCAGCAGGCGGGTGAAGACGTTGTCATTGGCAAAGAGCAGCTTGGAGGCGAAGAAGACCGTGTTGGGGAAGGTCTCCAGCACTTCGCCGGCCAGCTTGTCGAGCAGCTCGACCGTTTCGGTGCCATAGGCGCGGTAGGTGGCCGTGGCGATGCCGCGGCGTTCGCACCAGTTGGAGAAGCGCTCCAGGCGCGTATCGATCTCCACCTGCATCCGCGCGACCTTTTCCTGGCCGTGGAACTGCTCGATATCGATCTCGCCCACGGTGAGGAAGACCACATTCTTGAACTGGTTGGGGAACAGCGTCAGCGCCGCCAGCAGCGTATGCATGGCCACGCCGTCGCGGCCGCCAAGGAACAGCGCCGCCGTGCGCCCCTTGGGATCGGGCACCAGGTCCCGGGCCGGCGGCGCGCTCTGGGTGTTGCCGAACAGCACATCAGCCTCGGCGAGCTGACGGTTCACGCTGTCGTAATGGCGCTTGATCGAATAGCCGAGGAAGACCACGAAGCCGGTGGCCAGCACGGTGAACCAGGCACCATCCATGAATTTTTCGACCAGCGTCACCAGCAGGATCGAGAAGGCGACGGCGAAGCCGACGGCCGACTGCAGCATGCCGATCACAAAGCCCTTTTCCCAGCGGTGCATGACCCAGTAGCGACACAGGCCGGCCAGGCAGAGCGAGAAGGTCAGGAACACGTTGATCGAATAGAGCACGACCAGGAAATGCACCTCGCCATCGGTGACCCAGAGCGCGCCGATGGCGGCGGCGCCCATGACGATGACGCCGTTCTGGGTGACCAGGCGATCCGAGAGCTGGCTGAACTGGTGCGGCATCCAGCGGTCGACCGCCATGTTGGCCAGCACGGCCGGACCGCCGAGGAAGCCGGTATTGGCGGCGACGAACAGCAGGGCGGCGGCGAAGATCAGCGTGATGGTGAGTGCCACCGGCACCAGCAGGCTGTCGCCGAACAGCTCGCTCAGGATCGACTCGAAGACCACGGCATTCAGCGTCTTGCCTTCTTCGTAGCTGACGTTCCACAGCAGGTAGAGCACGATCAGGCCCGCCGCCATGAAGGCCAGCGACAGCGCCATGTAGAGCATGGTCAGCTTGCCGGTCTGCACGCGCGGCTCGCGCAGCATGTTGACATTGTTCGACACGGCTTCAATGCCGGTATAGGTGCCGCCGCCCATGGCAAAGGCCTTCAGCAGCAGCGCGATGACGCCGAACAGGCCAATCGTGCCGGCGAGGTTCTGGGTCTCGCTGACGGTGGCCGGGATCAGGTCGGGTAGGGCATCGGAATGGGCGCCGATGCCGACGACGATCAGCAGCACATGGGTGACGACAAAGCCGAGGAACAGCGGCAGCAGCAGCGCAATCGGCTCTTTCATGCCGCGCATGTTCAAGGTGGTGAGCATGACGACCACCAGGAATTCGATCGGCAACTTGTAGGCCTGCCATTGCGGCGGCAGCAGGCTGAACAGCGCGTCCACGCCGCTGGCCACCGAGATGGCGATGGTCAGCACATAGTCGATAATCAGCGCCGAACCCGAGACGAGGCCCGCATGGGGGCCGATCAGTTCGGTGGCGACCTTGTAGCCGCCGCCGCCATTGGGAAACAGCGCGACCACCTGGTTATAGGCAAAGGCGATGATGAAAACCGTGAGCCCGGTGGCGATGGCCAGGTAAAGCGCCAGATGGGTATGCCCCTCCAGCGCCAGGAAGGCTTCGGCCGGGCCGTAGTTCGCCGAAGACAGACCATCGGCGCCAAGGCCGACCCAGGCCAGGAATGCCGCCAGGGCGATATGCTGGCGCACCTTCGGCGAGAAGGGATCGAGCGGTGCGCCGAGGAAAAGACGCTTGAGTCGTTCGAGACTCAGCCAGGAAGGTTTCATAGCAATGATAACGGAGGATGAGAGAGGCGGTTGCCTGTCGCTGGGGGCGTTTTCATGTCAAACGCGGCGCGATCCTCTGCCTGAAACCAAAAATCGTCAAGAGTCGGCTGTGAATTCCGAATTTGATAGAGATTACCGTGCCTTGGCGGCAGCGAAGGCGAATCCGGCGGTGGAAAACACCGCCGCGGCCAGCACCGCCACGAGAACGGCGGCGTAGCCGTCGCTCACGTCCCAGATCAGCGCCGCCAGCGAGGGCGCAATGGCGGCGGCGATGCTGGCCGGCAGGCTGAGCGCACCGTTGATGGCGCCGACGCCCGCGCGGCCGAGCAGATCCGGCGCCGCGGTGCCACGCAGGATGGTCATCATGCCATTCGCGGCGCCATACAGCGCCGCAAAGACGAACAGCGCCGGCACCACGGCCGGAAACAGCATCAGCAGCAGCACCGCGATCAGGAAGGTGCCCATGACCAGGATGCCGGTGGCGACTGTATCGATGCGGTGCACGAACAACAGCAGGATGCGGCCGGCCACCTGCGCCGGGCCGATCACGGCCAGGATGCCGACCGCGATGGCCAGCGGGATGCCGTATTCGCCGAACATCGGCACGAAGTGGAAGGTCAGCATCGCATGCATCAGGCCGTAGAAGGTGTAGCAGACGGCAAGGCCCCAGAAGACCGGATGGCGCAGCGCCCGATGCAGCGGCCCCTTCTGCATCGCGGTGCCGGCGGATACTGCTGCGATATCCGATGGCGCCATCTGGCGGTCGCGCAGCATCAGCGCATGCACCGGCAGGCAGAAGACCAGATTGCAGCCCGCCATCAGCAGCAGGGCATCGCGCCAGCCCAGGCCCTCGATGGCCCAGGCGATCAGCGGAATGAACACCGTGCTGGCCAAGCCACCGGCCAAGGTCAGCACGGTGATGCGCAGCTTGAAGTTTTCGGGGAACAGCCGGGTCAGCACGGCAAAGACCGGCGTGTAGAGCGTGCAGGCCTGACACAGGCCAAGGCCGAACCACAGCAGGTAGAACCCGACCAACGTGTCGACGCGCGACCAGGCGACAAACAGTAGCGCCGCGCCGAGCGAACCGACGCTCATCAGCATGCGGCCGCCATGGCTGTCGATCCGTCGTCCCACCGGCACCGCCATCAGGCCCGCGACCAGCAGGCCGAGCGACAGCGCGCCGTTCAGTTCGCCGCGGCTCCAGCCGAGTTCGGTCTCCATCGGCAGGACGAAGAGCGGGAAGCCATAGAAGATGGTGCCCCAGGACACCAGCTGGGCGAGAGACAGGGCGGCGACCAGCGGCCAGCCGTCGCGGCGATAAGCGGACAGAAGCATTGGGCTGGTTTATAGCGCCCTTCCCCGCCATCGTGCATGAGATTTTCTTATGCGGCGCGAAAGCCGGGACTGCCGTCCCGACCTTCGCTGCACAGATGGATCACTCCGCCGCACTCTGCAGCGGTGTGGCTGGCATACCCGCGTAAATCTCGCCTTCGCCATGGGCCTTGAACAGCTCAAGCAGGCGCTTGCGCATGATGAGGCCACCCTTGTCGGACGGCATATGCGCCTCGATGCGACGCGAGATGTCGATGCAGGCATCGGCATCGGTCGCTTCCAGGATTTCTTTATCCTCCAGCGTGATCACCGCGTCCCAGTCGATCAGTTCCTGGGTGCTGCACTGGTCTTCGCTGTCGTTGCGATACAGCCACTGCACGAGTTGGATCCTGCCGTCTTCCATCGGCGTCGCGCAGTTGAAGATGATGTGCCGGAGTCCGCCGGGATATTCCATGTCGAGGCGGCGGCAGAACGGCATGTACCAGTGATTGCGCATATGCCGCGTGGTGGTCGGCGCCGTGGTGCCGGTGACGCGATGGGCAATCGGCGGATTGGCGATCGGCACGATCGATTCGGCATAGAAGCCGTAATCGGTTTCTTTCATCTCGTACTTTTCCGGCTTGGGCTGATCGAGCTGGCCGAAGGTGGATTTGTGCACGAAGGAGAAATGCGCGTTGTCGAAGGAATTCTCCAGCATGCGGATCGGCGCGCAGTTCCACTGTTCATAGAACTGGTCGATACGGCGGAAGCCGGGATCGCTGTCTTCCGGGATGTCGAAGATCTCGGCCAGCGGTTCTTCCAGCGCCACCCAGGCATAGCCATAGCGCGACTGGCAGCGGTAGCTCGGCGTCTTCAGCGTGCCCGAGACGGCAGCGTTGTCGGGGTATTGCGGGATGCGCACGCACTGGCCAGTCTTGTCATAGGTCCAGCCGTGATAGCCGCAGACGATGTTGCCGTTCTCGCACCAGCCCTTGGAGAGCTTGGCCGTGCGGTGGCAGCAGCGGTCGGCCAGACAGGCCGGCTTGCCCTCCGCATCGAGAAACAGCACCAGGTCCTCACCCATCAGGCGGAAGGGCTTCGGGCCATCGGCCAGATCCTTCAGCTTCACGGTGGCATACCAGAATTTACGCAGGGTCTTCTGCTTGGTCGTCAGCATGGATAGGACATCCTATCGCTCAGGCCCCCGCGGTCGCCGTCATAAGGCGGACCGGTGGGACGGGGCCGCCAGCCGGCCTACCGTGAATGGTCGCCTCCGCTGGCCGGGTCTTCGACCCGTGTCCCGGAAATATGCAAATCCTGCACCACGGAGGGCCAGTGTTTTCTTGCCTATGTTGCAAAGAATGATATATTATAACATAACTTGATTGATGAGGCTGTCATGCGCCGTCGCCAGTTCCTGTCTGCCGCCGCCCTGACCACCGCCGCCTCCGGCTTTGCCTGTCTGGCGGCCGCGCCGGCCCGCGCCCTGTCGCTGGAACCGCTGCCCGGGCATCTGCGCCTGACGGTGCCACCGGTGGACGGCGCGCTGGACTGGGACCTGCTCGCCAGCGCCGGAGAAGCCCGCTTCCAGGATGACGCCATCAGCCGCTTTCCAGCAGCCCTGCGCGGCCTCGACGGCCGGGCGGTCACGCTGACCGGCTATATGATGCCCTTCCGCGATGGCACGGAGCATAGCGAATTCCTGCTCGGCGCCCTGCAGTTCCACTGCCCGACCTGCATGACGGCCGATCTGAACCGGCTGGTCGCGGTCAAGGCAGCAAAACCAGTGACCTTCGCCGAACGCCCGCTGCTGATCCGCGGCACCCTGCGCCTGCTGGAAGACGAGCAGTCGCCGCTGTTCTACCGGATGGACGGCGCCCGCGCCGTCTGATCCGGGCGGTCTGACGCCACGTCATCCGCATAACGATTGCAGCCCGCTTGTCATCAGGCGGGCTTTTTCGTACTGGGGCGGTATCGTATCGCCTGGGTTCACAAAAATGACGACCTCTGATTCTGCGCAGCGCCCCGAGTCTTCGAAGAAACTGCGCGCCACCCTGATCGGCACCATCGCCATCTGGCTGTGGGCCGCGCTGGCGCTGTTCACCACGCTGACTCCCAGCGTGCCGGCCCTGCAACTCACTGCCATGACGTTTACGCTCTCGGCGCTCGCCGCCGTGGCGCTCTGGATCATCCGCGGCGATGGCGTGGTCAAGCATTTCCGGCTCAGCCCCGCCGCCTGGGCTTTAGGCGTCGGCGGGCTGTTCGGCTATCACGCGCTGTATTTCCTGGCGCTGAAACTGGCGCCGCCGCTGGAAGCCAGCCTGATCAACTATCTCTGGCCGTTATTGATCGTGCTGTTCTCGGCCTTGCTGCCGGGCGAGCGGCTGCGCTGGTTCCATCTGGCTGGTGCAGCCCTGGGCCTCGCCGGCACCGTGATCTTGATCGCCGGCAAGGGCGAGCTGGGCTTCGACTGGCGCTATGCGGCGGGTTACGCCGCCGCCTTCGCCTGCGCCTTCACCTGGTCGACCTATTCGGTGCTGAGCCGGCGCTTTGCAACAGTTCCCACCGATGCGGTCGGCGCCTTCTGCGCCGCGACCGCGCTGCTGTCCTGGATCGGGCATTTTGCTTTCGAGACCACTGGCGTACCAGCCGATATGAAAGAATGGGCCGCGGTGATCGCGCTGGGCTTAGGCCCGGTCGGCCTCGCCTTCTTCTGCTGGGACCATGGCATGAAGCGCGGCGATGTACGCGCGCTGGGCACAATGGCTTACGCGGCCCCGCTGCTCTCGACCCTGCTGCTGATCCTGTTCGGGCAGGGCGCGCTCACCCTGCCCGTCATTCTTGCCTGCGCTTTGATCGTCGGTGGCGCCGTCTTAGGCACCGGCGACCTTCGGCGTCGCACCTGACGGCATGTCTTCGCTGCGCGGTGCCCCAACAGGCGACTCCGTGGGCGAACCGCCGGGGAAGACCAGCGCCGACAGGAAGATGCTGAGGCCCAGCGCCGCCAGCACACCGAACAGCGTGTCGAAACCGCCGCCGCGTTCGTAGACCAGCGCGATCAGCGGCACCGCCGTGGCGCTGGCGCCGAACGACAGCAGATAGCGCAGCGAAAACGCCCGCGCCCGCCATTCATCCGAGGTATAGCGCGCCACCATGGTGTCGTTGATCGTCACCTGGCCGAAGACCGCGAACATCACGCCCAGGCAGGGCAGCACCAGCCACCAGCTTTCCGTGTAGCCGGCCAACAGAAGACACGGCGCCTGCAGGAAGGACACGACAACGAAGATCTGCTTCAGCGTATAGCGGTCGACCAGACGGCCGATGATGAGCTGCGCCATGGCGCCGGCGAGATAGACCATGAAGACCAGCATGCTGATGCCAACCGGCGTACCGATCAGATCGTGCATGCGTTCGCTGAACAGCTTGGGCAGCACGATGGTGGCCGCATTGAACACCACGCCGCCGCTGACGCCGACCACGGCCAGCACCGCGAAGGCGCGGATGGCAATGGCGCGGGGCACTTTCACCTGCGGCTTGCCCTTGCGCGGCGGGCTGGCATGTTCGGGCACCATGGCCAGATAGGCGATGCCGAAGCCGATGGAGACCAGACCCGGAAGGATGAAGGCGTAGCGCCAGCCCAGATACTGCGCGATCGCGCCGGTGACCAGCGCCGCACAGGCGACGCCGACATTGCCCCAGACACCGTTGGTGCCGAGCTCGCGGCCGAGTTTTTCCGAACCGAGCGCTTCCGCATGCGCGGTGAGCATGGCCGTGCCGACCGGATGGTAGATCGAAGCGAACAGCCCCATCAGCGTCAGCGCCACCGCCAGCATCCACAGCGAGCTGGTGCTGCCGGCCAGGATCGCGGCACCGCCGATGCCGATGAAAAAGACGCCCAGCATGTTGCGCCGGCTCCACTTGTCGCCGAGCCAGCCCGATGGGATCGAGCCGGCACCGAAGGCGATGAAGCCGCCGATGGAGAGCGCCAGCAATTCGCCGTAACCGCGGCCGAAATCCGCCTCCATCGCCAGCACGGCGGTGGGAAAGATCAGCATGAACATATGGTCGAACAGATGGGCGATATTGACGTAGTTGATCACCCGGCGCGGCAGCGACATGGACGGAATCCTTGAGAGAAACGGTTGCAGGCTCCACCATAGGGGTGTCTGATAGTCCTTGTCCTGACAGTTTCTATCGAGAATCGGACATGGCCCGCAGCACCAATGCCGAGGATTACCAGCGCATCGCCCCCGCCGTGGCGGCCATGCCGAAGGATTTCCCGGCCGGGTTCCATATCGAGCCGCACAGCCACGAGCGGGCACAGCTGCTCTATGCCACGCGCGGTGTCATGCGGGTCAGCACCGAACAGGGCGCCTGGGTGGTGCCGCCGCAGCGCGCGCTGTGGATTCCGCCCGGCGTCGAACACGAGATCCGCATGAGCGGCGCGGTGGCGATGCGCACGCTCTATATCGCCCCGCAGACTGCCGCGCTGCTGCCGCCGGCCTGCCAGGTGATCGAGGTATCCGATCTGCTGCGTGCGCTCATCCTCGCCGCCATGGAGGAACCAGTGGAATATGAACAGGGAAGCCGCGGCGCGGCGATTGCGCAGCTGCTGCTGCATGAGCTGCGTAGCGTGCCGGCTCTGCCGCTGCATCTGCCAATGCCGCGCGAGGCCAGGCTGAAGGCCGTCTGCCGGCGCGTGCTGGACCATCTGAGCGACGACACCGATATCGAGACGCTGGCAACGGAGGCCGGCATGAGCAGCCGCAGCCTGGCACGGCTGTTCCAGCGCGAGACCGGCATGGGCTTCCAGGCCTGGCGGCAGCAGGCGCGTCTGGCGGAGGCGCTGGCACGCTTAAGCAGCGGCCGTCCGGTGGCACTGGTGGCCAGCGATCTGGGTTATGCCTCTGCGGCGGCCTTCACGGCGATGTTCCGCCGCTCGCTCGGCACGACGCCGGGGAAGTATTTCGCTAAGGCGCCCAGCCCTTCGGGGCGAGCGTAAAGCCGGCGAAGTCGAAGCCCGGCGCGACGGTGCAGCCGACCAGGGTCCAGTCGCCCAACGTCTCCGCCGCCTGCCAGTGATCCTGCGGTACGATGCCCTGCGGCCGCTGGCCCGCGGCGATGTCATTGCCGAGCGTGATGGTGTGCACCGGCGCGCCTTTGTCGGCAGCGATCTGGAGTTTCAGCGGCGCACCCGCATGCCAGTGCCAGGTCTCGACGGCATCCACTTTATGCCAGTGGGATTTCTCACCCTGCTTCAGCAGGAAATAGATCGCGGTCGAACGGCTGCGGCCATCGGTATCGGTTGCCGGATCGCGAAAGGTCTCGACGAAATAGCCGCCCTCGGGATGCGGCTGCAGCTTGAGCACGGCGATGATCTCGTCGGCCGTCATCAGAAGATCCGGTCGATGATGGCCAGCCCGACGTCGAGCAGGAACCAGACCCAGCCGGTGGCCAGCAGGCTGGCGACAATGGCGGCGATCAGCAGCGTGCCGTCGCGTTCGACCTGGCCCAGGGCTGCCAGGATGATGGCCCAGGCCGGAATCAGGTTGCCGAAGGGGATTGGCAGCGACAGCAGCGCGGCATTCCACAGGATCAGCAGGCCGAACGGCCGGCTGGCGCGACGCCCCGACAGATGCAGGAAGCGCGGCCGCACATAGCGTTCGATCTTCACGATATAGGGCAGCGCCGGCCGCAGCAGTTTGGCGATATCGCCACGGCGGAAGCTGCGGGCCCGCCAGCTGGCCGGAAACCATGGCGTCTCGAAGCCGAGCAGCATCTGCACCGACAGCAGCAGCAGCGGCGCGCCGAGCACCGCCGACAGGCCGGGGGCAATCGGCGCCGGAATGCCGTTGGGCAGGGCGAAGACCAGGATCAGCAGGCCGAAGGCACGCAGACCGAAGGCGCGCAGCAGATCGTCCAGGCTGATGCGGTCGTCATCCCGGCCGTCGCAGAGCGCGGCGACGATGTCGCTGACCTTTTCGGGCGCCGCCGATTCGGATTCCGGAGCGTCGCTCATGTGTCACCGATACCCGGCAGGCGCGGCGCGACTTCCTCCACCTCGGCCTCGATCACATCATCGGTGCGATGCACATTGACCTCGAAGCTGGGCAAAGCGGCCGGCGCGCTCTTGCTCGGGCGGATGCCAAGCTGGGCCAGCTTGCGCACGCGCGGCAGCAGCCGGGCATTGACCGAACGGCTGAAGCTTTCGAACTGTTCGGTCGCCTGCTGCAACCCGCGGCCGACCTTTTCGGCGAGCGTCAGCGCCGTTGCCGTGCTTTCCACCAGCGCCGTCACGGCCTCCACGATCTTGTCCAGATTCTCGATCTGCTTGCCGCTGTCGATTTGCATGCGCGAAAAGGCGATCAGGGCGAACAGCGACGAGGGTCCAGCCAGCACCACGCCGGCCTCGATGGCGCGCTGTTCGAAATCCGGCGCCGCCAGCCGCAGCTTTTCCACCGCCGCATCGTTGGGCAGCGTCATGGCGACGATGCTGCGCTTCAGCACGCCGCCGCGTTTCGCATCCCTGTAGGCGCTCACCACCGCGTTGCCGTAATCCTTGGCGGTCAGGGCGCGCAGATGCGTGGTCATGCGCTGAGCCAGCTGCTGCAGCGCCGCCGCCTCGGCGCCCGCGCCTTCCGCCTCGGCCAGGTCGAGCAGCAGCTTCGAGGCCTTGGAATCGACCACCAGCACGGCATCGCCGGGCAGGAAGATCACCGCATCGGGGCGCAAGCTGCCGCGGTCGCTGTCGCCGGCCACATGATACTGCAGCACGAAATCGACGCCCGGCTGCAGGCCGAAAGCCTTCAGCGTATTCTCCAGCCCGATCTCGGCCAGCCGGCCGGCGCCGCCGGGATGCGACAGCATGCGGTGAATGGCGTCGACGCGCTGGTTGTCCTTCTGCTGCTGGGCCACCGTGCCGGCGACCACCTGCGCCACCGCGGTCATCTGCTTGGTCAGGCTTTCGGTGACCAGCTGCACCTTCTTCTCGGCGTCTTCCTTCTGGGCCTCGGCCTCGCGCTTGTGGTCGGCCAGCAGCTTGTTGGAGAGCTGGGCGGCGGATTCCACGGCGGCCGCCCGGGCCGCCTGGGTGGCGGTCTCGGCCAGCTTCTCGAAAGCCTGGGTCTTCACGGCGAGTTCGGCGCGCAGGCCGGCGGCCTGGCGCTCGGCGTCCAGCCGGGCGGCCTGGGCGGCGGCGGCCTCGTCACGGGCCTGGTCGACCTGGTCGCGCAGCTCGGCCACCAGGGCCGCCTCGCCGGCGGAACTGCCACCCCGGCGCAGCAGGAAAACCAGCAGGATCAGCACGATGGCCAGCCCGGCAAGACTGGCGATGGCGAGAATCGGCATTATATCCATGGGCATGGACGTTAAATAACAGCGGGCTTGACGGACCGCCAGCCCGCGGCCTATCTGACGCCCCGTAATATCACGGAAAGACCCTATGGCCCTGCTGCCCATCATCACGGCGCCCGACCCGGTTCTGGAGACTGTTTCGACCCCCGTCGAAGCGGTGACGGACGAGGTGCGCCAGCAGCTCGATGACATGCTGGAGACCATGTATGCGGCGCCCGGTATCGGCCTGGCCGCCATCCAGGTCGGCATCCCCAAGCGCATGCTGGTGATCGACGTGGCGCGCGAGGGCGAGGACAAGCAGCCGCTCTACATCGTCAACCCGGAAATCACCTGGGTGTCCGATGACGACCAGCTCTACGAAGAGGGCTGCCTGTCGCTGCCGGAACAGTATGCCGAGGTCGAGCGCCCGGCCGAGATCAAGGTCAGCTATCTGGACCGCAACGGCGCGCAGCAGGAGTTGCAGGCCGACGGGCTGCTGGCCGTCTGCCTGCAGCATGAGATGGACCATCTCGACGGCATCCTGTTTGTCGACCATATCTCGGCGCTCAAGCGCAACATGATCCTGCGCAAGCTGCTGAAGCAGAAGCGCCTGACCGCCACCGCCTGATCTCAGGATGACATTACGCCTCGTCTTCATGGGCACGCCGGATTTCGCCGTGCCGGTGCTGGACGCGTTCCTGAAGGCCGGCGATGAAATCGCCGCCGTTTACAGCCAGCCGCCGCGCCCGGCCGGCCGCGGCCAGAAACTGACCCCCTCGCCGGTGCAGGCCTTCGCCGAACAGAACGGCCTGACCGTACGCCATCCGGTCAGCCTGAAATCGCCCGAAGCCCAGGCCGACTTCGCCGCGCTGCATGCCGATGCCGCCGTGGTGGTGGCCTATGGCCTGCTGCTGCCCAAAGCGGTGCTCGATGCGCCAAAACTTGGCTGCTTCAACCTGCATGCCTCTTTGCTGCCGCGCTGGCGCGGCGCCGCGCCCATTCAAAGGGCTATTCTTGCCGGCGACACCGAGACTGGCGTCTGCGCCATGCAGATGGATGTCGGCCTCGATACCGGGCCGGTACTACTGCGCGAAACCGTGGCGATCGCGCCGCGTATGACCATCACCGAGTTGCATGACGACCTCTGCCGCATCGGCGCGCCGCTGATGGTGCGCGCCCTGCATGATTTCGCCGATAGCAAGATCGCGCCGCAGCCTCAGCCGGCCGAAGGCGTGACCTATGCCGCCAAGCTCAGCAAAGATGAAGGCCGCATCGACTGGGCACGATCAGCGGCAGAGATCGACCGCATGGTCCGCGCGCTCAATCCCGGCCCCGGCACGACGTTTGCGCTGAACGGCGAACGCATCAAGCTGCTGGCCTGCGAACCGGTTGCCGGCAGCGGCGTGCCCGGCACCATGCTGGACGATACCGGCACGGTCGCCTGCGGAACCGGCGCGCTGACGCTGCTGAAACTGCAGCGCCCGAGCAAGTCGCCGGTGGCGATTGCCGATTTCCTGCGCGGCCTGCCGCTGCCCAAGGGCTCGCGGCTCGTCTGATGCCGCGCTTCCGCCTCACGCTGGAATACAATGGCACGGCCTTTGTCGGCTGGCAGCGCCAGAAGGATGGCCGCGGCGTGCAGCAGGCGGTGGAAGAGGCTCTGGAAGCCATGTGCAGCGCGCCGGTGGAAATTTTCGCCGCCGGCCGCACCGATGCCGGCGTGCATGCCACCGGCCAGGTGGTGCATTTCGATCTCGACCGCGACTTCACGCCGGACCGCATCCGCGATGGCCTGAACTTCTACCTGCGCGAACAGCGCATCGCCGTGCTGGACTCAAGCATCGTGGACGACAGCTTCGATGCGCGCTTCTCGGCCACGGCACGACACTACCTCTATCGTATTCTGAACAGACGCCCGCCGCCGGCCCTGGAGGCCGGTTTCGTGTGGCATGTGCCGGTGCCGCTGGATGCCGAAGCCATGCACGACGCCGCGCAGGTGCTGCTCGGTCATCACGATTTCACCAGCTTCCGCTCCACCGAATGCCAGGCCAAATCGCCCGAGCGCACGCTGGATCATCTGGCAGTAATGCGCATGGGCGAAGAGATCCACATCACCGTGCGCTCGCGCAGCTTCCTGCACAACCAGGTGCGTATCACCGCCGGCACTCTGAAGATGGTGGGCGAAGGCCGCTGGACGGCCGCGGATGTGAAGACCGCGCTGGAGAAGAAAGACCGCTCGGCCGCCGGGCCGACAGCGCCGCCCGACGGGCTGTGTCTGACGTGCGTCGATTACTGACGCAGGCCGGCTAGCGGCGGCATCGATTCCAGCGTTCTACACCGGGCATGCCATATCCCTGGCTGTTAAAGATCAGGATGTCGCGCGCGCGGTCGTAGTTGAAATTGCTGACGATGCCTTCTTCCCGCCAGCGCACAGCCGCCTGTCCCCGCGGCCCGTCATTGAGGACGTAGATCGCGTCCTCGGGAGGATTGCTGCCCCATTTGATCGTGTCGGCGCCGATCAGAATCCTCTGGTCCGGATCGCCGCACGAACCGCGCTTCGCCCATGACCCACGAATCTCCGATGGTATAGCGGCACTGCTTTCGGTTTGCGCCAGCGCACTCTGCCATGCCATCAGCAATGCGGCTGATCCGAGCAAGACACATGCGCTCAACCTAGACATCAGAGTTCCACCAACAGGAACCGGCTCGGTACAGTCTCAGGCGCGCCAGCCGATCGCCTTGGCCCAGGCTTCGAAATCGCCGGTGCGCTGGCTGGCATTGGCCGGTGGCACTTCGCCAGCATCAGAGGCTTCCTTGCGGCGCTGCGCGATGCCATCGGCCAGCGGCGTCAGGCTGGCCGAGGCGCGGCGTGCATTCACATTGGCCTCGTCCTCGATCGGCAGCGGGTTGAGCTCGCCATTGGCATCCCAGTCGAACTGGGTGCCATAGACCTGCTTCTTGCCTTCGAGCCAGCGGATGCGATCGGTGAGCAGCGCCAGCTGCCAGCGCGGCACATCACCTTTCGCCGCCGCCGCCTCGATCAGCTCGAAGCAGGCGCGCATGAACCGCGGCAGGCCGATGGCATGCTGGGCAATCATCCAAGCCGCGGTGGCGCCGTCTTCGCCGACCAGCGCGAGGCCAGGCCAGCCCTTGGCATCGACATAGCCGGCCAGCGCTTTGGCCTGCTTGTTGTGCATGGCGCGCATGTCGTCGTTATAGCCGAGGAACAGGCTGCCATCGGCCGCGAGCCGGGTCCGCAGGCTGCGGCTTTCCTCGACCATGTCGAGCAGCGTCTGGCGCAGAATCTGATCCATTACCATCCCCGGAGAATCACTTATACACAGCTTGGCCGTTGCCGCCGTGCAAGTCCAGCCGGATGCCGCCGGTCAGAACAGCAGATCGCCGAGTCGATATAGAACCAGGCTGACGGTGAGATCGAAAATCGCCGCCGCCAATGCCACCGGCAGTGTTGCCTGCAAGCCATGCCGCGCCGTCTGCACCACGATGTAAAACCACGCCAGCAGCAGCGCTGTGCTCCATCCGACCTGCACGCTGCCGGGGATCAGCTGCAGCGCGCCGCCGGCCAGGATCGGCAGGCTGGCGGCCGTCACGATGGCCTGGGCCCAGTTGTACAGGACAACGAAGACGGCATAGCGGCCGCTCAACCCAAACATGCGGCTTAACCCTGCAATCAACCCCAAATATATGCCCCAGGCGAGCAGGAACTGGACGAACTGCACCAGCGCGAACAGCGGCCAGCCGAGATCGGCTTCGCCGACAGGCCCTTCGGGTGGCAGCAGCAGCACGTAGACCACGCCGATGATCAGCGGCGCGCGGAAGCTGCGCCAGAAACCGGCCTCGGACAGATCGAAATGCAGCAGGGCCGCCGCATCGCCGCGCAGCAGCAGGCCGAGCCCGCGCAGCGCGTTGGCAACTTCGACTTTAAACGACGGCGGCATCGAAGAACCGCTGCAGCATGCTTTCATAGACCTTGCTCAGCGCGCGGATGTCATCCACGCCGGCGCGCTCGTCAACCTTGTGCATGGTCTGGCCGACGAGGCCGAATTCCACCACCGGGCAATAGGCCTGGATGAAGCGCGCATCCGACGTGCCACCCGTCGTACTTAATTCAGGAACCCGACCGGTGCCGGTCTTCACGGCTTCCGCCATCGCGGCGACAAAGGGCCCCGGCTTGGTGAGGAAGGGCATGGCGCCGTCTTCCAGCACCAGATCGAAGCGCGTGCCCTGCAGCGCGCGGTTGGCGCTCTGCGATCCGCAGACGGCTTCCACCGTGCGGGTGATCCAGTCCTTCAGGCCGGCCGCAGTCTGTTCGGTATTGTAGCGGATGTTGAGCACGGCTTTGGCCGAGGCCGGAATCACATTGTTGGCCGGATTGCCGACATCCACCGTGGTGATCTCCAGGTTCGACGCCTCGAAATGCGCGTTGCCGGTATCGAGCCGGCGCGACTTCAGCGCTGACAAGATATCCAGCAGCTTGGGCACCGGATTGTCGGCCAGATGCGGATAACCGACATGACCCTGGATGCCATGCACGGTGAGGCGCGCGGTCAGCGAGCCGCGCCGGCCGATCTTCATCATCTCGCCCAGCTTCAGCGGATTGGTCGGTTCGCCCACCACGCAGACGCTGAGCGTCTCGCCCTTTTCCTTCAGCCAGTCGAGCACCCGCGTGGTGCCGTTGATGGCCGGGCCTTCCTCGTCGCCGGTGATCAGCAGGCTGATGCGGCCGTTCAGGGCATTGCCGCGCGCGGCCAGGAAACGCCCGGTGGCGGCCACGAAAGCCGCAATCGCCGACTTCATGTCGGTGGCCCCGCGGCCATAAAGCTGGCCCTCGATGATCTCGGCGCCGAAGGGATCGACGGTCCAGGCCTTGGCATCGCCCACCGGCACCACGTCGGTATGGCCGGCAAAGCAGAAATTCGGGCCGGCACCCGCTGTGCCGATGGCGCCGGCACCCCAACGGGCATAGAGGTTTTCCACATCGGGGGTGTTGGCTGCCGAAAATTTAAGCCGCTCGCAGGTGAAGCCCAGACCGGTCAGCGCCTGTTCCAGCACCCCCAGCGCGCCCTGGTCGCTCGGGGTCACGCTCGGGCAGCGGATCAGCGCCTGCGACAGCTCTACGGGATCAGGAATAGCGGCAGAAACAGGGGCAGCAGACACGGGAATGACCTTGGGATAGGGGAAGTTCTGGGCGCTTTCGGCGAAAGCGCGATGTAACCCCTTGAAACGGCGCGGGTCAATGCGGTCGGCCTGGGCCTGTTCGCGGCGCTTTACGGGCGGATTTACCGCACCCCCCTTCGTTGACACAGGCCGGGGCAATGCATATCTAATGCCGGGTTTCGTCGCCCGGTTCTCGTTTGGCGACGCATATTTAGCGGCATTTTCAGGGGTACGGCATGTTCGGCGCGATCGCCAAGAAGCTGTTCGGTTCGGCCAACGACCGCGCCGTCAAGGGATATTCCAAAGCGGTTCAGGCCATCAACGACCTGGAGCCGGAAATTGCCGCGCTCACCGATGCCGGCCTGCAGGCCAAGACGGTCGAGTTCAAGCAGCGTCTGGCCGGCCGCGACGGCAAGCCCGGCGAAGACCTGGACGACCTGCTGCCCGAAGCCTTTGCCGTGGTGCGCGAGGCGGCCAAGCGCGTGCTGGGCCAGCGCCATTACGATGTGCAGCTGATCGGCGGCATGGTGCTGCATGATGGCCGCATCGCCGAGATGAAGACCGGCGAAGGCAAGACGCTGGTTGCCACGCTCGCCGTCTATCTCAATGCCCTGGCCGGCAAGGGCGTGCATGTCGTCACCGTGAACGACTATCTCGCCAGCCGCGATGCCGCCTGGATGGGTCGCGTCTATGGCTTCCTCGGCCTGACCACCGGCGTGATCGTGCATGGCCTGGACGACGAGGAGCGCCGCGCGGCCTATGCCTGCGACGTCACCTACGGCACCAACAACGAATACGGCTTCGACTATCTGCGCGACAACATGAAGTTCCAGCGCGAGCAGATGGTGCAGCGCCCCTTCAGCTTCGCCATCGTCGATGAAGTCGACAGCATCCTGATCGACGAGGCGCGCACGCCGCTGATCATTTCCGGTCCGTCGGAAGACACCACCGACCTCTATGTGAAGGTCAATGCGCTGATCCCGCAGCTGGTGCCCGAGGATTACGAAAAGGACGAGAAGCAGCGTTCGGTGAACTTTACCGAAAGCGGCACCGAGCATATCGAGCAGATCCTGCGCGCCGCCGACCTGCTGAAGTCGGAATCGCTCTACGACATCGAAAACATCGCCGCCGTGCACCACGCCAACCAGGCGCTGCGCGCCCATGTGCTGTTCACCCGCGACGTGGATTACATCGTCAAGGATGACAAGGTGGTCATCATCGACGAATTCACCGGCCGCATGATGGAAGGCCGCCGCTATTCCGACGGCCTGCACCAGGCGCTGGAAGCCAAGGAAGGCGTCAGCGTCCAGACCGAGAACCAGACTCTGGCCTCGATCACCTTCCAGAATTACTTCCGCATGTATCCCAAGCTGTCCGGCATGACCGGTACGGCCTCGACGGAAGCCGCCGAATTCGCCGATATCTACCGCCTGGAAGTGATCGAGATTCCGACCAATGTCGGCGTCGCCCGCATCGATGCCGATGACGAGGTCTATCGCTCGGCGCGCGAGAAATACGAAGCCATCGTCAAGCTGATCGCCGAATGCCGCGAGAAGGGCCAGCCGCTGCTGGTCGGCACCGTGTCGATCGAGAAGTCGGAACTGCTGTCGGATTACCTGAAGCAGCGCAAGATCGAACACAACGTGCTGAACGCGCGCCATCACGACCAGGAAGCCTATATCGTCGCCCAGGCCGGTCGCCTGAACGCCGTTACCATTGCCACCAACATGGCCGGCCGCGGCACCGATATTCAGCTCGGCGGCAATGCCGAGATGCGTATCCTGCGCGAGACCGCCGGCATGGACGGCGAGTTGAAAGAGAAGATGGAGGCGCAGATCCGCGCCGAAGTCGCCGCCGAAAAAGACCGGGTGCGCGAAGCCGGCGGCCTCTATGTGATCGGCACCGAACGCCATGAAAGCCGGCGCATCGACAACCAGCTGCGCGGCCGTTCCGGCCGCCAGGGCGATCCGGGCGCGTCGAAATTCTTCCTCTCGTTGGAAGACGACCTGCTGCGCATCTTCGGCTCCGAGCGCATGGAAGGCATGCTGCAGCGCCTCGGCCTGCAGGAAGGCGAAGCCATCATCCATCCCTGGATCAACAAGGCGCTGGAAAAGGCGCAGCAGAAGGTGGAAGCGCGGAATTACGAAATCCGCAAGAACCTGCTGAAATACGACGACGTGATGAACGACCAGCGCAAGGTGATCTACGAGCAGCGCATCGAGATCATGGGTGCCGAGCATGTGGCCGATACCGTGGCCGACATGCGCGACGAGATCGTCGACGAACTGGTCACCCGCCACATCCCTGAGAAGGCCTATGCCGAACAGTGGGATTCGGCCGGCCTGCAGGCGGAAGTGATGCGCATCTTCGCGCTCGATCTGCCGATCGTCGACTGGGCCAAGGAAGAAGGCATCGCCGAGCAGCAGATCCGCGAGCGGCTGGCCGATGCGGTCGAACGCCGCATGGCAGAGAAGGCCGCCAATTTCGGCCCCGATGTGATGCGCATGGTCGAACGCAGCCTGCTGCTGCAGGTGCTGGACCAGACCTGGAAGGAACATCTGCATCACCTGGACTATCTGCGTCAGGCCATCGGCCTGCGCGCCTATGCGCAGAAAGACCCGCTGAACGAATACAAGCGCGAGGCCTTCACGCTGTTCGAACAGATGCTGGTGCGCGTGCGCGAGCAGGTGACCGCCATCCTCGCCCGCGTCGAAGTGCGCAACGACGAACCGCCGCCGGAATTCGCCCGGCCGTCGCAGCCCATGCATGAAAGCCGCGGCGAGCCGCTGGAAGGCGGCGCGGATGCCGAAGGTCTGCCGTCGCGTCCGGTGGCGCAGGCGCGCAGCGCCGCCGTCGATCCGAATGACGAAAGCACCTGGAAAGCAACGCCGCGCAACGCGCCCTGCCCGTGTGGCTCCGGCAAGAAGTTCAAATACTGCCACGGCAAGTGACGGTCCCTGCGGGGCCGTCATCCCGGGCTTGCCCGGGATCCCATTTTCTTCGTTTCACAAACAAATGGGATCCCCGCTTTCGCCGGGATGACGATCTGTATTGATCCTCCCGTCTGTGCCATTCTCGCCACATGACCCAGCTCACTCTGGCCCAGGCCGAACGCTTCGCCGCGCTGCCCCTGCGCAATCTCGACCGCGAATTCCCCAACAACCTGACGCATTTCAACAACGATGCCGGCGATGTGCTGCCGCCGCACAAACTGCACCCGATCTTCTGGGGCAGTTACGACTGGCATAGCTGCGTGCATGGCTGGTGGCTGCTGACGCGCTGCCTGCGCCGGTATCCCGCTTTAAGCGGCGCCGCCAAAGCCGAAGCGCTGTTCGCGCAGTTCTTCACGGCGGCAGCCGGCGCCGGTGAAGCCGCCTATCTCGACGCGTCCGGCCGCGGCACCTGGCAGCGGCCTTATGGCTGGGGCTGGCTGCTGGCGCTCTCGGCCGAACTCTCGCAATGGGATCACCCGCAGGCGCAGACCTGGCGCGCGGCGCTCAAGCCGCTGGAACAGCGCATCGTGCAGCGCTTCCCCGCCTATATGGAGAAGCTGACCTATCCGATCCGCGTCGGCACGCATTTCAACACCGCCTTCGGCCTGCTGCTGGCACTGCACTATGCCCGCGTGACACAGGAGCCGACGCTGGAGCCGGCGATTGCCGCCTATGCCGAACGCGTCTTCCGCAAGGACACGGATTATCCGGCGCGCTTTGAACCCAATGGCGACGACTTTCTGTCGGGCGCGCTGACCGAGGCGCTGCTGATGGCCGCGCTGCTGCCCGATACCGACTTCGCCGCGTGGTGGAACCGCTTCCTGCCCGATGCCACCACCATCTTCACGCCGGCCATCGTGGCCGACCGCGCGGATGCCAAGGGCGTGCATCTGGACGGACTCAACCTCAGCCGCGCCTGGTGCCTGCGCGGCATCGCTGCAAAACTGCCCGGCGACCAGTCCGGCCTGCTGCAATCGGCGACGCTGCATGAAGCCGCCAGCCTGCCCTTCCTGGAGAGCGGTGAATACGGGGGTGAGCACTGGCTCGCCACCTTTGCCGCACTCGGCATTGAAGGCCTGGCGACGGACTGAAACCGGCAGACAACATCGGCGCTCCCGCAGTATGCTGACGCCATGCGCCGCTTCATTCTTCTGTCGATCCTGATCCTGCTTGCGCAGCCGGCGCACGCCGGCAGCAGCGACATGACCAGGATCGGCGATTACACCGAGCTGACCCGCGCCATCGCCACCGACAATATCGACTTGGTTCTGAAGCATCCCGCCGTCGAGGCGAAGCTGCGCGAACTGACCGGGCCATATTATCCGCGCATTGCCAATCTGGCGCTGCCGGTACCGATCGGTTATGCGCCGCCGTTCAATCTGGTTGTGGTCGGCTACTCCGCCGGCGCCGACTATACGAAGGCGGAGACGACCGAAACCGTGATGATCGTCGTCGACTGGACCAGCGCCCTGGTTCATGCGGCGCTGCGCACACCGCAGGAGACGCTGGTCTTCGGTATCGGCTGGCGGCTGGCCGAATACCCCCAGCCGCTGCGGCACTTCATTTACCGGGACGAGATCCTGAAGCTGACCATACCGGATGCCGGGAACGGCCCGGCGCAGACCTGGATCAGCATCTACGATTACGGCGATGACCGGCAGCAGCTCTGGCCGCTGTCCAGCTGGCAGAAGCCCGACAAGCCCTAGCGCTCCGGGCCGCGGCGATAGGGGATTTTTTCAAACAGCCGCAGCCTCGTTTCCACGCTTTTGAACACCTGTTCGGCCGACTGCGGATCGGCGATGCCGGATTGCAGCGCCGCCACCGCCGCCCGGCCCTCATCGTCGACCCGGGTAAAATCGCTCTTCCAGCCATGGCGGCGCTGGTAATCGAGATAGGCTTTCAGCATGCCGGCGCCCTGGCGATGCGCCGCCGCCGCCATGCCGGCTTCGGTGAGCCTGAACCGCGCCTTGATGCCATCGACCTCCTGGCCGAGATGCTTCAGCACATCGAGACGGCGCATATAGGTTTCGTTGCGCGCCATCAGATCGGCAAAGGCCTGTTCCTGCGCCTCGGCGTTGCGCTTGAAATCCGCCAGGCTGCGCACGCCGTGTTTGCCGGTCCAGTTGCCGGCCGCGTCCATCAGGCCGACATCGCGCAGCGCCGGCTGGCGCAGCTGATACCGGCCATAGGCGCCGTCATTCTCGGCGTCGTAGCCGTGATGTCCGCTGGTGCTGCTTTCCTGCTCATGCAGGGCGGCGCGGAATGCCTCATGCACCGGCGAGGCGGACCCGGGATTGCGCCCGGCGGGCGCGACATCGCCGGTCACCGTCAGGCCCGGCAGCGGCGCGGCCTGCGCCACCCGCACCGGCGCGGCAGCCGGTAACGACGCCCGGTAGCCGCTTTCCAGCGCATCGATGGTCTCGCCGCCGGGGCCGGCCCAGCCGTCCGGGGTGACCCCGGCGCCAGTCTGGAAGCGCAGCATGGCGTCATCGTCGCGCGGACCCCAGTAGCCGGTCGGCCCGCCGGTGGCCGCAGCATCCAGCAGACCCTCGCGATGCAGCAGGGCCTGCAGCTTGAACACATCGCCGCGCCGGTTGCTGCGGCCACGGCCCACGGTGTCGGTCAGGCGGAACAGCGTGTCGCCGAACAGCTGGCGCAGCGGCGCGCCGGCCATCCAGCGGCCGCGCACCGCCTCCCAGGCCGGATCGCCGGCCCCGATGCGACCGAGGGGATCGGGCTCCGGCGCGGGCCCGGGATCGGCCCCGAACAGGCGGTCGATCTCCAGCGCGGCATCGTCACGGCCGGAACGGCTCGGCAGCAGGGTCATGGCATAGCTCCATATGGATCAAACAAAGAACATAATATAGGATATTATTCTGATTTCATCAAATTAAATTCTCTTAATGTTCTTATGATCCTCCCCCTTGCACTGACCGGCCGGCCTATGGCTGGCTGGGACGATACAGAGACGGAATACAGGGAGGAAATCCGCACGATGCCCGTCAGTCTCGAACTCTGGCTCGCCTTTGCCGCCGCCGCCGCGATCATGATCATGATCCCCGGCCCCACCACGCTGATGGTGCTGGGCCATACGGTCTCCAGCGGCTGGCGCATCGGCCTGACCAGTCTGGTCGGCGTCGTGCTCGCCGATATCTGCGCCATCACGCTCTCGGTGCTGGGCTTCAGTGCGCTGCTGGCGGCGTCGGCCGAGGCCTTCACGGTGATGAAATGGATCGGCGCGGCCTATCTGGTCTGGATCGGCATCCAGCTCTGGCGCGCGCCACCGATGAATCTGGATCCCGTAACCGAGCGGCGCAGCGGCGCCTGGAAGGCGGTGCGCCAGACGTTCCTGGTCACGCTGCTCAATCCGAAAGGCATCCTGTTCTTCGCCGCCTTCCTGCCGCAGTTCATCGACGCCGCATTGCCGCTCTGGCCGCAGGTGATCGCGCTGATGGCCACCTTCTGCACGCTGGCCACCCTGATCCAGGGTTTCTACATCACGCTCATGGGCAAGGCCCGCAGCCGCATCGCCAGTCCGCGCGCCCTGACGATCATGAACCGCACCGGCGGCGCCATGCTGATCGGCGCCGGCCTGCTCACCGCGTCGCTGAAAAAGGCCTGACATGCTGCGGCTGGCGCCTGCGGCGGAAAAGTTCAGCATCGAGATCGCCGATGCGGCGCTGGCCGATCTGCAGATGCGGCTCAGCCATACGCGCTTTCCCGCCGAGCCGATGAATGCTGCCTGGCAATACGGCAGCCACGGCGCCTATATGCGGCGCTTCATCGAGCGCTGGCGCGACGGTTTCGACTGGCGGCTCTGGGAGGCCAAGCTCAACGCCCATCTGCAGTATCGCGTGAAGCTGAAACGCCCCGATACGGGGACGCTGCAGACCATCCATTTCCTGATCGAACCGGGATCGGGCGATACGCCACGGCCGCTGCTGCTCACCCATGGCTGGCCGGGATCGGTGTTTGAGTTCATCGACGTGATCGAACGCCTGGCGCATCCCGAACGCTTCGGCGGCAAGACCGCAGACGCCTTCACCGTGATCTGCCCGACCCTGCCCGGCTACGGCTTTTCCATGCCGATCGAGAAACCGATCGGGCCGCGGGCGATCGCGCGACTGTGGTGCGACCTGATGGTGGAGGTGCTGGGCTTCGACCGCTTCCTGGTGCAGGCCGGCGACTGGGGCTCCATCGTCTCCAGCTGGATGGGCATCGACTATCCGCATCATGCCGCAGCCCTGCATCTCAACATGGTGCCGCTGCGCCCGCCGCTGAGCAAAGAGTCGACGCCGCTCAGCACGGCCGAGCGCGAATGGATTGCGCGCGCCAAGAAGCTGCATGGCAGCGAGGCCGGCTATCTGGCGATCCAGAGCACCAAGCCCTCCACGCTGGGCTATGCCATGAGCGACAGTCCGGCCGGCCTCGCCGCCTGGATCGTCGAGAAATTCCACGGCTTCCCGCGCGGCCCGGCCGAGCAGGACCCGCCCTTCGCCATGGATCACCTGATCGCCAACATTGCGCTCTACTGGCTCACCGACACGGCGGCGACCGCGACCTGGATCTACTGGGCGGCACGGCAGAACGGCGACCTGGCCATGCAGCCCGGCGATTTCGTCTCCAGCCCCACCGGCTTCCTGCTGCCGCCCTGGGACCTGGTGCCGCCGTCGCCGAAAGGCTGGCTGGAACGCGGCTACCATGTGACGCACCGCACCGATCTGGAACGCGGCGGGCATTTCGTGGCGATGGAGCAGCCCGACGCCTTCGTCGCCGACGTGCAGATGTTTTTCCGCAACATGCAGGTATGAAGCAGCATCATGAGCAAGAGCGAACGCTGGTTTGAGGATTACAGCGCCGGCGAGATCATCAAGGCCGATGGCGTGACGATTTCGGAAGCCGAAATCCTGGCCTTTGCCTTCACCTACGATCCGCAGCCGTTTCATCTCGATAAGCTGGCTGCCGAGCAGTCGCCCTATAAAGGCCTGATCGCCAGCGGCTGGCAGACCGGGCTGCTGGGCTTCCGCATGCTGCTTAACGCCGGCCTGCTGGGCAAGGGCAGCATGGGCTCGCCAGGCCTGGACGAGCTGCGCTGGTTCCTGCCGGTGCGGCCAGGCGACACGCTCTATGGCCGCGCCAGCATCCTGGAGACGCGCGAAAGCCAGTCGAAGCCCGACCGCGGCATCGTGAAGATGAAATACTGGATCGAGAACCAGAAGGGTGAGACGGTGATGAGCTTCTTCGGCACCCAGCTGGTGCTGAAACGGCCCCAGTAGCTCTGTCGTCATGCCCGGGCTTGCCTTGGGCATGCCATTCAATGGGACCCGCGGATCAAGTCCGCGGGTGACCGTGTTTGTGATATTGACTCTCCTTATACGCCGCCCTTTCTCAGGCCGGCACGCTTTCCCAGGGGACCCGCCATCATGACCACCGTCACGCTCTATTACGGCTCCGGCTCGGCCTATGCCTGGCGCATCTGGCTGGCGCTGGAACACAAGGGCGTGCCCTATGAGCTGAAGGTTCTGTCCTTCAGCGAGGGCGGTCACAAGACGCCGGACTATACCGCGCTCAATCCGCGCCAGCGCGTGCCCACCCTGATCGATGGCGATTTCGTCCTGCGCGAGTCGGCCGCGATCATGGAATATGTCGAGGACCGCTGGCCGCAGCCACGCCTGCTCGCCGCCGATACGCGGGCGCGCGCCGAACAGCGCCGCATGATCCGCGAGGCCGACAACTATGTCGGCACCAAGATCGAGCATCTGTTCGATGCGGTCTTCGCCCCGCCTGAGAAAGCCGATGCCGCAGCACTGGCCGCAGCGGTGACCGACGTGAAAGACGAACTGCTGCGCTGGGAACCGCAGCTCAAGGCGGATTTCCTGAGCGGCGCCATCGTCTCGGCCGCCGATTACACGCTCTATCCGCATCTGGCGATCATCGCGCGCTTCCGCCTGCGCAAGCCCGACGCCATTCCGGCCGATCTGTTCCCGCCGAAGATGGCGGCCTGGATGGCGCACATGCAGGCTCTGCCGATCGTCCAGAAGACCTGGCCCCCACACTGGAAGTAAGGCGCACTGGAAGAGCTAAGCCCCTGTCGTCATTCCCGCGAAAGCGGGAATCCAGAACAGCGGATCGACTGGGCTCCCGCTTCCGCGGGAGCGACGCAGGAAAGACTTCCAATTTTCAGGCAGGCTGGCCCGTCATGTCCGACGCCGCCGCAGCGGCAGAAAACACAATGGCCGAATCCTCGCCATCTGCACAAAATTCACGCAATAATATTTCGTGACGGAAAAGCAGGCGCACCCTAGGCTCGTGCATACAATCACAAGCCGACGGAGCCTCCCATGCCTGCTTCCTCCCGCATCCTGCGCCCCAGCCGCCGCAGCCTCCTGACCGGCGGCGCCGCACTCGCGGCCACGGCGGCCTTCGTGCCGAAACGCATCTATGCGCAGACCGCAAAGGTGCCGGTGAAGTTCTCGCTCAACCTGCCGCGCAACGGCACCAACTCGCCCTTCATCTACGCCTTCGAGAAAGGCTACTTCGCCGCCGAAGGCATCGAGATCACCGCGATGGACCCGGCGGCCGGCGCCGATGCGCTGCAGCGCGTATCGTCCAACACCTATGATGTCAGCTTCGCCGATCTCACCTCGCTGTCGGAATTCTATGCGAGCTTCCCCGAGCAGGTGCCGCTCGCGGTGTTCAACATCTACAAGATCACCCCGGCCGCCATCGTCAGCTGGAAGACCGCGAAGATCACCAAGCCGGCCGACCTGATCGGCAAGACCGTGGGCGGGCCGCTGACCGACAACGCCTACAAGCTGTTCCCGGTCTTCTTCAAGGTGAACGGCCTCGATCCGGCCGGCGTGAAGTTCAACAATGTCGATCTGCGCCTGCGCGAAAGCCAGCTGATGCGGCGCGAAGTGGATGCCGTCACCGGCTTCGATTCCACCGTCTGGATCAACCTGAAATCGCTGGGCATGAAGCGCGAGGACGTGTCGATCATGCTCTATGCCGATTACGGCCTCGATTTCTACGGCAACTCGGTCGTCGTCTCGCGCAAATTCCTGAAAGAGAACGAGGCCGCCATTCCCGGCATCTGCCGCGCGGTCTGCCGCGGCTGGCAGGATGCGATGAAGGACCCAAAGGCGGTCACCGATTCGCTGCTGAAGGCCGATGCGCTGCTCAAACACGACATCGAGCAGGAGCGCCTGCAATGGGTGCTCGACAACCAGGTGAAGACGGTGGAAGGCAAGGCCTTGGGCATCGGCGCCATCGACAAGGCCAAGCTGCAGCGTGGCATCAACACCATCGCCCAGGCCTATAACCTGCAGAAGGTGGCCCCGGTGGAGGCGATCTGGACCGACAAGTACCTGCCCTCAGCCGAGATGCGCAAGATCGCGTAACCCGCCCGAGCCATCCAGTCCCTTCCGTCATGCCACACTTGCGTGGCATGACGATTTTGATAATCCCCCAACCGTCACCCTCGGGCTTGTCCCGAGGGTCCATCCCAACCATCGGCGCGTCGGGTCGCGCAGATAGGCCCTCGGAATAAATCCGAGGGCGACGGTTTTATTTTAACGTTCCAGTCCCCACGCATTGCACCAGTACAACTCCGCGCGTGACGGCAGCCGTTCACTGACGCATCCTCCCCGCATGACGCATCTCCTCTTCCTGCCCGGCGCTGGCGGCGCGGCCGAGTTCTGGCATTCGCTCGGACGCCTGCTGCCGGAGACCTATGCCAAGACCTATCTGAACTGGCCCGGCCTCGGCCATGAAAAGCATCGCCCGGGCTATGACAGCCTCGATGCTCTCACCGCCTATGCCGCCGCGCAGCTGGCCGATGACGACAATGTCATTCTCGCCCAGTCGATGGGCGGCATCTTCGCGCTGCGGCTGGCGCTGCTCTATCCGCAGAAGATCCGCAAGTTGGTCTTCACGGCGGCCAGCGGCGGCATCGACGTGATGCGCTTCGGCGCCGCCGACTGGCGACCCGCCTATCGCGCCGAATATCCGCAGGCCGCCGACTGGATCACCCAGGCGCGCGCCGACCACTCAGCCGAGATTCCCGGCGTGCAGCAGCCGGCGCTGCTGCTCTGGGGCGATGCCGACACCATCAGCCCGGTCAGCGTCGGCCGCCATCTGGCCTCGCTGCTGCCGAAGACCCAGTTCCATGTCATCGCCGGCGGCACGCACAGTTTTGCGCAGGACCGCGCGCCCGAGATCGCGCCGCTGGTGCAGCGCTTCATAGCATCGCCATAAATCGTCGCTCCCGCGAAAGCGGGAGCCCAGTCTACCCAGCAGTCTGGATTCCCGCTTTCGCGGGAATGACGAATCACTTGAATCAAATGCCGACAGCACCATCTCAATGACGCTGCTGTTGGACATCGTGAAAAATCAGCGGGACAGACTTGGACTCAATCGGTCCTCAACGGGACAGAATGGGCTCTGCATGGGACCGAATTGGCCTCGCATGGGACCCAATCGGCCCGCAACGGGATCGCATCGGCCTGCAATCGGCCGCAGCCGGACCGGCATGGTCCAGCCGCATCAAGGACTTGACCGAAACTTAAAGGCCAGTCGCGCCCATATCGAGGAATTTGCGCCGGCGTGCCTCGCGCAAACTGCCCGGCTCCTGGCCGACCAGGCTGCGCAGGTTGGCATCCAGCGCATCGCCGAGCGAGGCAATCGCCCGGGCCGGATCGCGATGGGCGCCGCCCAGCGGCTCCTTCACAATCTCGTCCACGACTTTGAGCTTCAGCAGATCATCGGCGGTGACACGCAAAGCTTCGGCCGCATCGGGCGCCCTGGCATTGTCGTTCCACAGGATGGCGGCGCAGCCTTCGGGCGAGATCACCGAATAGATCGCGTGTTCGAACATCAGCACGCGGTTGGCGGCGGCCAGCGCCACGGCGCCGCCCGAACCGCCCTCGCCGACGATGGCGGCCACGAGCGGGACTCGGATATCCAGACAGCAGTCGATGGCGCGGGCAATCGCCTCGGCCTGGCCGCGCTCCTCGGCCTGCACGCCCGGATAGGCGCCGGCGGTATCGACCAAGGTGACGACCGGCAGGCGGAAACGGTCGGCCATGCGCATCAGGCGGATCGCCTTGCGATAGCCTTCCGGCTTGGCCATGCCGAAATTGTGCTTCACCCGGCCCTCGGTGCCGCGGCCCTTTTCATGACCCATGACCATGACGGCGCGGCCGCGCAAACGACCAAGACCACCCGTGATGGCGCCATCCTCGGCAAAGGCGCGGTCACCGCAGAGCGGCACGTAATCCTCGACCAGGCCGGCGATGTAATCGGCGAAATGCGGGCGGTCCTGGTGGCGGGCGACCTGGGTCTTCTGCCAGGCGCCGAGCTTGGCGTAGGTGCTCTGCAGCTGCTGGGCGGCCTTGGCCTCCAGCTTCTCCAGGTCTTCCGCGATATCGGTGTTGCCGCTGTCGACCAGCTTCCTCAGATCGGCGATTTTCGCCTCGAGTTCAGCGATCGGCTTCTCGAATTCCAGATAAGAGCGCATGGGGGCATCGTTTAGCATGGATCGCGGCGGCGGACAAACCTCCTAAACCCTTGTATCTCCCTAAGTTTTCCACATCTTCCGGGGGTGGCCGCATCATGCTATAGCCCGTCCGCCCTTCCCTCCTGCCCTTCCCGAGGCCCCGTCGATGTCCGCCGATCTGATCAAAGTGCGCCGTGCCCTGCTGTCCGTGTCCGACAAGACCGGGCTGATCGACTTCGGCAAGGCGCTCAGCGGCTTCGGGATCGAGCTCCTGTCCACCGGCGGCACCTACAAGGCCCTGAAAGACGCCGGCGTCGCGGTGAAGGAAGTGGCCGAGCATACCGGCTTCCCCGAGATGATGGACGGGCGCGTGAAGACGCTGCATCCCACCATCCATGGCGGCATCCTGGCCTTGCGCGACGAACCTGATCACAAGGCGGCGATGGACAAGCACGGCATCCCGCCGATCGATCTGGTGGTGGTGAATCTCTATCCCTTCGCCGCCACGGTGGCCAAGGGCGCCGACTTCCCGACCTGTATCGAGAATATCGATATCGGCGGCCCGGCGATGATCCGCTCGGCGGCCAAGAACCACGGCTTCGTCAATGTGGTGGTGGATGTCGCCGACTATGACGCGGTGATCGCGGCCCTGAAGGCCAACAACGGCGCCACCGATCTGAAGCTGCGCCGCACCCTGGCCGCCAAGGCCTATGCCCATACCGGCGCCTATGACAGCATGATCGCCACCTGGTTCGCGCGCCAGAATGGCGAGGATTTTCCGCCCACCCTGCTGCTCTCGGCCGAGCGCAAGCAATCCTTGCGCTATGGCGAAAACCCGCATCAGCGCGCGGCTTTCTATGTCACCGGCGACAAGCGCCCGGGCGTGGCGAGCGCGCAGCAGCTGCAGGGCAAGGAGCTCAGCTACAACAACCTGAACGACACCGACGCCGCCTTCGAGCTGGTGTCGGAATTCAGCGACAAGCCGACGATCGCCATCATCAAGCATGCCAATCCCTGCGGCGTCGCCAGCGCCGACACGCTGGGCGAAGCCTGGGATGCCGCTTTCCGCTGCGATCCGGTGTCGCCGTTTGGCGGCATCGTCGCCATGAACCGCACACTCGACAGGGCGACCGCCGAGAAGATCGGCGCCATCTTCACCGAGGTGATCGTCGCGCCCGCCGTGGATGACGACGCCAAAGCCTTCCTGAATGCCAAGAAAAACCTGCGCCTGCTGGTCACCGGCGCCATGGCCGATCCGCTGGCCAGCGGCTGGTTCGTCAAATCCGTCGCCGGCGGCTTCCTGGTGCAGACCCGCGATGCGGGCCGCATCGAGGAACAGGATCTCAAGATCGTCACCAAGCGCAGCCCCACCCCGCAGGAGCTGGCCGATCTGCTGTTCGCCTTCCGCGTCGGCAAGCATGTGAAGTCGAACACCATCGTCTATGCCAAGAATGGCGCCACGGTGGGCATCGGCGCCGGCCAGATGAGCCGCGTGGACGCCGCCCGCATCGCCTATCGCAAGGCCCAGGACTCGGCCGCCACCGCCGGCCTGGCCGAGCCGCTGACCGTGGGTTCGGTGGCGGCTTCGGATGCCTTCTTCCCGTTTGCCGACGGCCTGGAGGCCCTGGTGGAAGCCGGCGCCACCGCCGTGATCCAGCCTGGCGGCTCGATCCGCGACCAGGAGGTGGTGGATGCCGCCAACAAGGCCGGCCTGGCCATGGTCTTCACCGGCATGCGCCACTTCCGGCACTGACGGGGTTTACGTCGATGTACAAGCTCTTCTGGTCCCCAGGTTCCGCTGCGATGGCCCCTCAGGCGGTGCTGGAGGAGATCGGCGCGCCCTACCAGGCCATCCGGCTCGACCTTGCCGCCAAGGAGCATGAGCGGCCGCCCTACACGGCACTCAACCCAAACGGCCGGATTCCAACCCTGGTGGATGGCGATTTCGTCATCTTCGAGACGGCGGCGATCTGCCAGTATCTGAGCGACAAACACCCTGAGGCCAATCTGGCGCCGCCGATGAATTCCACGGCGCGCGGCCGGTATTACCAGTGGCTGACCTACATGACCAACACGGTGCAGACCGGCTGCATCGACTGGTTCCACCCCGACTGGACCTTCGCCGAACCGGCGCAGCAGGCGGCGCTGAAGGCCGAGGCCGAACGCAAGCTCTATCGCAGCTTCGAGGTGATGAACGACAGTATCGGCCCGTTGAATCGCCATATGATCGGCGACCAGTTCACCATCTGCGACATCTATCTGGCCATGCTGGCGCGCTGGAGCCGCTATTTCGCGCGGCCGATGTGGCACTGGCCCAACCTGAAGCGGGTGGTGGACACCGCCTATCCGCGCCCGGCCTTCCAGCGCATGATGCAGAAGCAGGGCATCGCCTGGGCGGAGACCTGGCCCGCATAACCGGGCCGCGAATTCGCCGCATCGGTAACCAACGCACCGGATATGCCCTCGGTTCCAGCCGAGCGGACCTGCACAACCCCTCTTGTCGCCGGCAACCCAGCGCGTCAATATGAATGACGGATTGGGGCGTTATCTCTTCTACTCGGAGATTCCGCATGCTTTTGGACAGTGTACTCAAGGCAGTCATTAAAACCGGTTCGCTGACGGTGATCGATCACCACAATCGCAGCCGGCACTATGGCGACCCGGTGGGACCGGACACCGTCGTGATCCGCCTGACCAGGGCGGGCACCGGGACGCGCATGGCGCTGGACCCGAATCTGGCGGTCGGCGAAGCCTATATGAACGGCGATCTCGTCGTCGACAAAGGCACGATCTACGATTTCCTCGCCGTGGTGGTGCGCAATCTCGGCACCCATGGGCAGCTGCCGTTCTCCGGACTGATGCGCGCCTTCGACCGCGTCACCAAGCTGTGGCAGCAGTTCAACCCGCAAAGCAAGGCCGCCAAGAACGTCCAGCACCACTACGATCTGGATGGCCGGCTCTACGACCTGTTCCTCGATACCGACAAGCAGTATTCCTGCGCCTATTTCCCGTCGCCGGATGCCACGCTGGAACAGGCGCAGCTCGCCAAGAAACGCCATATCGCCGCCAAGCTGCGGATCGAGCCGGGCATGAAGGTGCTGGAGATCGGTTCGGGCTGGGGCGGGCTTGGCCTCTACCTGGCCGAGACCTGCGGCGCTGAGGTCACCGGGATCACGCTCAGCACCGAGCAGCACACGATCTCCACCAGCCGCGCGGCCGAACATGGCCTGAGCGACCGGGTGAAGTTCCATATCCAGGATTACCGCACGCTGGCCGGCCAGTTCGACCGCATCGTCTCTGTGGGCATGTTCGAGCATGTCGGCGTGCCGCATTACCAGGAATACTTCAACGGCGTCGCCCGCCTGCTGAAGGATGACGGCGTGGCGCTGATCCATTCGATCGGCCGCATGGACGGGCCGGGCACCACACCGGGCTTCATCCGCAAATACATCTTCCCCGGCGGCTATATCCCGGCGCTGTCGGAGGTGACACCGGTGATCGAGCGCAGCGGCCTGTGGGTCACCGACATGGAAATCCTGCGCCTGCATTATGCCGAGACGCTGAAGCACTGGCGCGCCCGCTTCATGGCCCAGTGGGACAAGGCAAAGGCGCTGTATGACGAGCGCTTCTGCCGCATGTGGGAATTCTATCTGGCCGCCTCGGAAGTCACCTTCCGGCACTGGGGCAACATGGTGTTCCAGGTGCAGCTGACCAAGCAGGTCGACATTCTGCCTATCACGCGCGACTACATGCAGGAAACCGAGCAGGTGCTGGCCGGCCGCGAGAAACCGCAGCGGCCATTCGCCAAGACAGCATAAGGCGCCAAGACGGCATAACGACAAAAGCCCCGGTTAAAGCCGGGGCTTTTTCTTATGTCACGACCGCGCCGGCTCCTTTACCTTCCACAGCACGATGAAGCCGGTCACCAGGAAGACCAGCACGATCGCGGCACCCACCCGCTGGGTGGCGAAGATCGGCGTGGTGATGGCGATCAGCAGCGGTGCCAGGAACGTGGTAGCCCGCCCCGACAGCGAGAAGAGGCCGTAGAATTCGCCCACCATGTCGGGCGGCGACAGCCGCGCCACCAGCGTGCGGCTGGCCGCCTGGACCGAGCCGAAGCCGGCACCCAGAAGAATGGCGCAGAGGAAAAATACCTGCTCGCCGGCTGAGCTGAACAGGCCGGCGCCGGCAGCGCGCGGCACAACATCGACAAAGAACAGCACCTTGCCGGTCGTGATCGACAGGATGCCAAAGGCGCCGAGGCCGATCGACACCAGCGCGATCTGCACGGCGCGCTTGGAGCCGATGCGATCCTCCAGCGCACCGCTGATCATCACGGACGGAATCGCCACCAGATTGATCAGGATGCCAAAAATGCCGAGCTCGGTGGTGCCCCAGTCGAACACGCCGGCCGCATAGATGCCGCCAAAAGTGATGATCGTGACCACGCCATCGTAATAGATCATGTAGGCAATTAGAAACCGCAGCAGGTTGCCGTATTGCCGCATGTGGCGAATGGTGCCGATCACGCGGCCGATGCCGACCCTGATCACCTGCGTGAACGGCAGGCCCGAACCGGGACGATCCGGCGTGAACAGAAACATCGGCAGCACGAAGATCGCCACCCAGATCGCGGTGGCCGGCCCGATGATGCGCTCGGCCTCGAAGGCGTCGCGGCGCAGACCGAGCAGGGCCTCACCCGGCGGCGGCGTGATTCCGATGAGTTCGGGCTGCGACACGATCAGCGTGCCGAACAGCGCCAGCAGGCCGCCGGCATAGCCCAGGCCCCAGCCGATGCCGCTCAGGCGTCCGATATGCTGCGGCGTCTCCAGCGACGGCAGCAGCGCATTGTTGAACATGATCGAATATTCGGCGGCGATGCTGGCCAGAATGAAGCCGAGCAGCACCAGCGGCAGGAGCTGCATCTGCCCGGGCTGCGCCAGCCACAGCAGCGCGCAACCAAAGGCCAGCAGAATCTGAAACAGGAACAGCCAGGGTTTGCGGCGGCCGCCGGCATCGGCCAGGGCACCGAGGAAGGGCGCGCCGATGGCGATGATCGCCGCGGAGAAGGCCAGCGTGTAACCCCACAGCGCCTGGCCCTCGACCGAATTGCCGATCACCTTGCTGGTGAAATAGGGCGCGAAAATGAAGGTGGTGATGACGGTGAAATAAGGCTGGTTGGCCCAGTCGAACATCGCCCAGGACAGGCGCGCCCGCCATGAGGCAGGGGCGCGAACCGGTGGCATCGCCATTGTTTCAGCCGTCATGGGTTTCAGCCGTCACGGCATTCCTGTTCCGCCGCCCTTTTCCGCAGCATAGCCCGGCAATGTGACAGCGCCAATCACCGCCCCGGCGGGCAAATGAAACAATTGAAACGCTTTTCGCGGTTGCGAGACACACAAGCGAAACCCGCCGGGCCGATAAACCGCGCCATCACAAAGCCCCGGACCGGCGGCGAATCGCAACACCGCCGGCCAAGCCCCAGAGACCCGACAGGAGACCCGCCATGACCCCGCACCAGATTGCCCTCGTCAAAGACAGCTTCACCAAGGTCCTGCCGATCAAGGACGCGGCCGCGGCCGCCTTCTACGAGCGCCTGTTCACCCTCGACCCGGCGCTGAAGCCGCTGTTCAAGGGCGACATGGTGGCCCAGGGCCAGAAACTGATGATGGCGATCGCCACCGTGGTGGCCGCACTTGACCGCCTGGAGACCGTGCTGCCCACCGTGCAGCAGATGGCCCGCCGCCATGTCGGCTACGGCGTGCAGGAGAGCCATTACGCCACCGTCGGCGGCGCGCTGCTCGATACGCTGGCCGGTGCCTTTGGCGATGCCTTCACCCCGGAGCTGCGCGAAGCCTGGGCCACCGCCTATGGCACCCTGAGCGGCGCCATGATTGCCGCCGCCAAAAGCCCGCAGGCCGCCTGATCTTTCTTTTTCCGGAAATCCGACCATGACCGCCGTTCCGTTCCGCCAGCCTGAAACCGTGCCCGTGCCGTCGCGGCCCGTCGCCGTGAATCCCGCCGCACAGCTGGTGCCGACTCATCCTGCGCTGATGGCGCTGATGAGCACGGTGCCGGTACAGGCTTTCGTCGGGCCGCGCGGCACCATGGTGCATCTGTTCACGGCCGGCAGCGGTACGCCGGTGCTGGCCGTGCACGGATCGGGCATGCAGGGCCAGATGTGGCGCGGCCTGCTGCCCTGGCTGGGCGATGGCTTCCGCCTGCACTGCCCGGATCTCTACGGCTATGGCCGCAGCGAACCGCTGCCGATGCCCCAGCGCATGACGCTGGACGACAATGCGAGCCTGATCGGCACCCTGCTGCGTCGCTTCGACCGGCCGGTGCATCTGCTGGGCCATGCCTTCGGTGCGGCCGTAGCGCTGCGCGCGGCCCTGGACCATCCCGACCGGATCCGCAGCATGACATTGTACGAGCCGATGGCCCTGCATCTGCTGAAGCCCGAATGCGGCGGTCACGCCCCGGCGCAGCGCCAGATGGAAAGCCTGGCCGGCGACATGCGCGTGGCCTGCCTGCGCGGCGACAGCCTTGAGGCCGCCCGCCTGTACCATGATTTCTGCAACCATCCGGGCGCCTTCGCGGCCCTGTCCCCGATGCGCCAGACGGTCCTGGCCGGCCATGCCCCGCGGCTCTGCCTGGATATCGGCATGGCCTTCGGCGCCCGCCAGGCCCTCGCCGCCTATGCCATGCTGAAGATACCGGCCCTGCTGCTCAGCGGCACGCGTTCGCCCGGCATCCTGCGGCTGATCGCCGAACGGCTGGCCGGCGCCCTGCCGGTGGTGCGCCATGCCATCCTGCCCGACCTGGGCCATCTGGCCCCGGCCAGCCAGCCCGATGCGGTCGGTCGCGTGATCCTGCCCTTCCTGAACGCCTGCGAGCGTACGGCGCTGCCGCGTGCCTGCGCCTGAGACCCTGCCGCTGCCTGCAAGGGCGATGGACGGCCTGGGCCTTCGCTTGCTATCACAGCCATGGGGAATGGGGACGGCATGACAGGTGAACCCTATATCATCGTGGTCGACGACGAGGCTGGTATCCGCGAGATGGTGGCGGAATACCTGTCGGGCCATGGCTTCCATGTCGAGACGGCCGCCGATGCCGTCAGCTTCCGCCAGCTGCATGCCGAACGGCCGGCCGATCTGGTGATCCTGGATATCACCATGCCCGGCGAGGATGGCCTGAGCCTGGCGCGCTGGCTGCGCGCCCGCTCGAAAGTCGGCATCGTCATGCTGACCGCAGCCGGCGAGGTGGTCGACCGCATCGTCGGTCTGGAGATGGGCGCCGACGACTATATCCAGAAGCCCTTCGACCTGCGCGAGCTGCGCGCCCGCATCCGCACCGTGCTGCGCCGCCTGGGTGACGGTGCAGCCCAACAGGGCGACGACGCCGAGGTGGTGCGCTTTGGCAGCACCTTCCTCAATCTCGGCGCCCGCAAGCTGTTCGATGCCGCCGGTGCCGAGATCGTGCTGACTGCCATGGAGTTCGATCTGCTGGCCGCCTTCGCCCGCCATCCCGACCGCGTGCTGAGCCGCGACCAGCTGCTGGACCTGGCGCATCACCATCACTGGGAACCGTTCGACCGCAGCATCGACATCCGCATCGCCCGTCTGCGCCGCAAGATCGAGATGGACCCGACCAAGCCGGAGGTGATCAAGACCGTGCGCGGCGCCGGCTATCTGTTCAGCCGGCGGGTCTCGTAGCGCGTGTCGGCCCGGCTGCCCTACGACATCGAGCATCTGCGTCCGCTGCTGGCGGCCTCGCTGGACGGCGTGATCCTCACCGATATCCAGGGCAGCATCGTCGAATTCAATCCCGCCGCCGAAACCATGTTCGGCCAGCAGCGCGAGCACGTGCTGGGCCGGCCGGTCGGCGCCGTGGTCGTGCCGCCAAATCTTCGCCCGTTCCATGAGACCGCGATGCTGCGCCGCCTGTCCAATCCGGGCGACGCGCGAAACCGTCAGCGCTTCGAGACCGAGGGTCTGCGCGCCGATGGCAGTGTGTTTCCCGTCGAACTGACGGTGACCGACCTGATGCTGCCCGGCGGCGAACGCCTGCTGGTCGCTTACTTACGTGACATCACCGCGCGCCAGCAGCTGCGCCTGAGCGAGGAACGCTACCGCCTGGCGGTGCGCGGCTCCAACGACGGCATCTTCGAGTGGGATGTTGAAAACGGTACCGCCTTCTATTCCGAGCGGCTGGAAGAAATCGTCGGCCGCAAGGCCAAGGATCTTGCCACCATCGATGCCTGGCATGTGCATGTGCATCCCGACGATCTCGACATCCTGAAGGATGGCACGCGCCGGCTGCTGCGCGGCGAGGTCGAGAATATCGTCATGGAATACCGCCTGCTGCGCGCCGATGGCGTCGAACGCTGGGTGCAGACGACGGCCGCGGCCAAGCGCGGGCCTGACGGGCGCGCCCTGCGCATGGCCGGATCGGTGGGCGACATCACCGAGCGCAAACGCACCGCCGCTGAGATCGAGCGCCAGAAAGAAGCCCTGTACCAGTCGGAAAAGCTGTCGGCGCTGGGCTCGCTGCTGGCCGGCGTGGCGCATGAGCTGAACAACCCGCTGTCCATCGTGGTGGGCCAAGCGCAGATGCTGAAGGAAAACGCCGAAGGCACGGCGTATGCCGAGCGCGCCGGCAAGATCGAAACGGCGGCAGCACGCTGCGCCCGCATCGCCCGCACCTTCCTCGGCATGGCGCGACAGCGGCGGCCGGCGCGGCGGCCCGTCATGCTGGAACGCGTGGTCGAAGACGTGCTGAACCTGCTGGACTACAATCTGCGCAGCAGCGGCATCAGCATCGAGCGGCGCTTCGCCCCCGACCTGCCGGCGATCTCGGCCGATCCCGACCAGCTCAACCAGGTGTTCAGCAATCTGGTGATCAATGCCCAGCAGGCGCTGGCCGGCCAGCCCGATCCGCGCCGCATCGCCATTGCGATTGCCCAGAGCGGCGATGGCCAGTGGATCGAGGCCAGCGTCAGCGACAGCGGCCCGGGCATTCCGGCCAACCTGCGGCGCCGCATCTTCGAGCCGTTCTTCACCACCAAGCCGCCGGGCAGCAGCCCGGGCAGCGGCACCGGCATCGGCCTCGCGGTCAGCCATGGCATTGTCACCGCCCATGGCGGCACCCTGGAAGCCGATGCGGCCGATGGTGGCGGCGCCTGTTTCCGCATGCGCCTGCCGGCCAGCAGCGCATTGGCGCAACCGGCGCAGACCGGGCGCAGCGGCGAGCGCACGCTCTTACCGCGCGGACGTCATGCCCTGGTGGTCGATGACGAAAGCGGCGTGGCCGACCTGCTGGCGGAAATCCTGCGTGGCGCCGGGTTTGTCGTGGCCCTGGCCGATAACGGGCAGGCGGCGCTCGACCTGCTGGGCGACAGTGATTTCGCCGTCATCCTGACCGACCTGCGCATGCCGGGCCTGGATGGGCCCAGCTTTTTCACCCGCCTGCGGGCGCAGAACGCGGCCCTGTCGCAGCGCATCATCTTCGTCACCGGCGACATGCTGAGCCCGGATATCGCCGAATTCCTGCGCGAGAGCGGCCGGCCCTGTCTGGAAAAGCCGTTCTCGCCAGAAGAGGTGCGCCGTGTGGTGGCCGGCGTGATCGACGCGGAACCAGCCGCGAACCAATCTGGCAACTGATTGGCCGGCAACTGACCGCAGCGCGGCATATTGCCCGTTTCCGCATCAGCCCATTTTCCGGGCCACTGGTCTTGCCAAAACCGGTCATACGATGACAAACTATTTTAATGCGCGCTTTATTCCGGGCGCATCGTCCAATGGGGAGACAATCGATATGACGAAGATGTGGCTTAGCGCTGCCGTGCTCGGCACCGTAATGATCGGTGGCGCCGCCTCGGCGCAGACCAAGTGGGACCTGCCGAACGCCTATGCGATCAGCAACTTCCACACCAAGAATCTGCAGCTGTTCGCCGATGACGTGAAGAAGCTGTCAAGCGGCAAGCTGGAGATCACCATCCATCCGGGCGCCTCGCTGTTCAAGGCGCCGGAAATCAAGCGCGCCGTCCAGACCGGCCAGGTCCAGGCCGGCGAAGTGCTGATGGTCAATCTGGAAAACGAAATCCCGGTCTTCGGCGTCGACGGCGTACCGTTCCTCGCCACCAGCTTCGACTCCTCGTTCAAGCTGTGGACAGCCTCGAAGCCGCTGATCGAGAAGAAGCTGGCCGATCAGGGCATGATGGTGCTGTATGCTGTCGCCTGGCCGCCGCAGGGCATCTACTCCAAGAAGGACATCAACAGCGTCGATGACCTGAAGGGCACCAAGTGGCGCGCCTACAGCCCGGCCACCTCGCGCATCGCCGAACTGGTGCAGGCGCAGCCCGTGACCATCCAGGCGGCCGAACTGGCCGGCGCGCTGGCCACCGGCGTCGTCAACACCATGATGACCTCGGGCGCTACCGGCCGTGACTCCAAGGTCTGGGAAAGCCTGACGCATTACTACGACACCCAGGCCTGGCTGCCGAAGAACCTCGTCTTCGTCAACGCCGATGCCTTCAAGAAGCTGGATGCGGCGACGCAGAAGGCCGTGAAGGATGCCGCCGTTGCCGCCGAGAAGCGCGGCTGGGACATGGCCAAGGAAGAGACCGAGTCGGCCAAGGCCGATCTGGCCAAGAACGGCATGAAGGTTCAGCCGCCCTCGCCGGCGCTGAAGTCCGGCCTCGAGAAGATCGGCGCCACCATGATCGAAGAATGGGTCAAGAAGACCGGCGCCGATGGCGCCTCGATCGTCGACGCCTACAAGAAGATGTAAACCCCGCATCTGCGGTGCATATGAAAAGGGCGGCCGAGAGGCCGCCCTTTTTTATTGGCTGTGATCGTTCGCCGCTATCCGCCGGCAGAATCGGGGAAGGCCATCTTCGGCAGCACCGAGACGATCTCCGGGAAGACCGTGATGATCGCCACCGCGGCCACCAGCAGGAAGAAGAAGGGCAGCGAGGCTTTCGCCACAAACAGGCTGTCTCGTCCTGACATGGTCTGCAACACGAAGAGGTTGAAGCCCACAGGCGGCGACACCTCCGCCATCTCGATCACCAGGATCATGAAGATGCCGAACCAGACCAGATCGAAGCCGGCCAGCTTGATCAGCGGCAGCACCACCACCGTGGTCAGCACGATCATCGAGATACCGTCCAGCGCGGTGCCGAGCAGGATATACATGATGGTCAGCGCCGCGATCAGGGCGTAGGGGCTGAGCTGCAGGGCGCCGACATAATCGGCCAAACCGCGCGGAATGCCGGTATAGGCCATCGCCTTCGACAGGAAGGCGGCCGAAGCCAGGATCAGCATGATCATGCAGGTCATGCGCACGGTGCCCATGACGCTCTGCCAGAAATTCTCCCAGGTCAGCGAGCGCGACCAGGCCGCGATGGCAAAGGAGCCCAGCACACCCCAGGCCGCGCATTCGGTGGCCGTGGCCCAGCCCAGGATCAGGGTGACCAGGATGAACAGGATCAGCAGCGCGGTCGGAATCAGGTTCTTCGATTCCCGCATCCGCTCCCTGAAGGTCATGTCCTTCATGTCGTCGGGCGGCTGCTTGTCGGGATTCATCAGCGACCAGATGGCGATGTAACCCGAATAGAGCACCATCACCAGCAGGCCCGGCAGGAAGCCGGCGAGGAAGAGCTGGATGATCGAGACATCGGCCGCCACCGCATAAACAACCATGGTGATCGACGGCGGAATCAGGATGCCCAGCGTCCCGGCACCGGCCAGCGAGCCGAGCGAGACGCGCTCGTCATAGCCGCGCTTGTTCAGTTCCGGCAGGGCGATCTTGGCGATCGTCGCCGTGGTGGCGGCCGAGGAACCCGAGACCGAACCGAAAATGCCGCAGCCGATGACATTCACATGCATCAGGCGGCCGGGCAGCCAGCCCAGCCAGGGCGCCAGGCCCTTGAAGATTTCCTCCGATAGCTTTGTCCTGAACAGGATTTCACCCATCCAGATGAAGAGCGGCAGGGCCGCCAGTGTCCAGGATGCGCTGGAATCCCAGAAGGCAACGGCCAGCACCTTGCCGGCCGGGGCCGGCGTATAGAGCAGCATGGCGAGCCAGCCGCAGGCGGCGAGTGAAATTGCGATCCAGACGCCGGTGCCAAGCAGCAGCAGCATGAACAGCAAGACGATGAGTGAAAGCTCCATCTGACCCATGATGCGCTCCTCAGACCTGCGATGCGGCGCGCTCGAGGACTTCCTCGGCGGTCTTGGGCGGGTCCTTCGCGTAATCGGGCTTGTAGCCCAGCGCCGTGATCACCAGCTGCTCGACAAAGGCGATGAACTGCACCGTGGTGCCGAGCGCCAACGGAAGCTGCACGATCCACAATGGCAGGATCAGCATACCCGGCGTCACGTCCTTGAAACGGTAGGCGTCATAGACGAAATCGCTGCAGAACCAGGCGATCCAGCCGGTGAAGATGCAGCCGATCAGCAGACACAGGGACTCCGCCCAGCGGCGCGCCTCGCCTTCGAAGCGCTCAACCAGAATGCCGACGCGCACCACTTCGCCCTTCTTGAAGGTATAGGCGAGGCCGAGCGCGAAGCAGGCGGTGGAGAACCAGGCCGCGATCTCGTCACCGCCGCGCAGGGAGAAGCCGATCTCGCGCCCCACCGACAGGACCAGCATGATGAGGCAGATCAGCACGAGCAGCACGCCGGCCGCCCAGCCGCAAACAAGATAAAGACCGTCCAGGGCGCGCCGCACGGCGGTCGCTCCAGGTCCATACTGCGTTTTCATAAGACCCCCGATACAAACCGATTGTGGCTGCAACTTATCAGCCATCGGCCGAACCGGCACAAGACTTTGTTCGTTTCTGCGGCTGGTCAATCGATGAGCAGATGGCTAAAAAACTGCTTTCCCACCAGTTGTTTATGCGGCGGTTACGATCGCCACAACCTGAGGATCCCGCCCATGCTTCCCATCACGCGTTTCCCCGGCAGCGTTGCCGGCCGCAGCAGCGCCGTCGTCTTCAACAAGATGGTCTACACCGTTGCCACCGCCGATACCTATGAGCTGGACATGCGCAAGCAGGCCGCCGAAGCGCTGGCCAATCTGGATGCGCAGCTGGCCAAGGCCGGCACCGACAAGTCGCGGCTGCTGTCGGTGATTGTCTACATCACCGACATGGCGCTGAAGCCGCAGATGAACGCGGTTTGGGATGCCTGGGTGGATATGCAGAACCCGCCGCAGCGCGCCTGCATCGGCGCCAGCCTCGAAGACGGCGACCTGATCGAGATCGTCGCCACCGCGTCTACGAAGGAGTGAGATCATGCTGCCGATTACCCGCCTCACTGGCATGACGCCGACCCGCAGCCGCGCCGTGGCGCATGGCAACCTGGTCTTCACCGTGGCCGTCGCCGATACCACCGAGCTCGACATGCACAAGCAGACGACGGAAACGCTGGGCAAGATCGAGCGCTTCCTGAAGGATGCCGGCACCGACAAATCGCGGCTGCTCTCCTGCACCGTGTATATCTGCGACATGGCTCTGAAGCCGCAGATGAACGCGGCCTGGGATGCCTGGGTGGACATGGATAATCCGCCGCAGCGCGCCTGCATCGGCGCCACGCTGGAACATCCGCATATGGTGGAGATCGTCGCGGTGGCCGCGACGAAGGACTGAACCCTCAGAAGCTGGGCGGCGTGCAGGCGCTGACCAGCTCGCAGGGGTCCTTGCCGAGGTTGCGGAAGCGGTGCGGCTGGTCGCTTTCGAAATAATAGGCATCGCCCGGACCCAGCACCCGCACCTGGTCGGCCACCGTCACCTCCAAGCGGCCGCGGATGATGACGCCACCCTCCTGCCCCTCGTGGCGCAGCATCACGCGGCCGGTATCGGCGCCGGACGCATAGCGTTCGACCAGGATCTGCAGGGCGCGGCCGTTCAGGTCGGCGCCGACCTGGCGATAGCTGATCTTGCCCTTGCCGACTTCCGCCAGCTCGTCGGCGCCGTAAAAGGCCTTGCGCGGCGCCGGCGCATCGTCCATGGCGAAGAATTCCGCCAGCGACATCGGCAGGCCATCGAGCACGCGTTTCAGCGCGCCGACGGACGGGTTCATCTGGTTTGCCTCGATCAGGGAGATGGTGGCATTGGTGACGTTGGCGCGGCGGGCCAGCGCGCGCTGCGACAGTTTCGCCGCCAGCCGCACCGCTTTCAGCCGGCTGCCGATGTCTATTTCCATGCCAGATGCCATCCCGGCCCCCGTTTCGCTGTTCAGGATCGTCAACATTCTGCTCACGATTCAATAAATATCAAGGGTTTAGCCGTTTGCAGAAAAGCACTGTTTCGCCATCGCGAAACCCCCGATGATACGGCCTGAGCCCTTTCTCCTCGCGCGCCGGAGCCTGCCATGTCTGCCAAACCCGCCCTCGTTTCCAACGAAAACACCGCCGTGCCGAACGACCTGGAATCCTGGTGGATGCCCTTCACCGCGAACCGCCAGTTCAAGGCCAATCCCCGGCTGCTGGTGGGCGCCAAGGACATGCATTACACGACGCATGACGGCCGCCAGGTGCTCGATGGCAGCGCCGGCCTGTGGTGTGTCAACGCCGGCCATTGCCGCAAGCCGATCGTGGAAGCGATCCAGAAGCAGGCCGCCGAAATGGATTTCGCGCCCACCTTCCAGATGGGCCATCCCAAGGCGTTTGAATTCGCCGCCCGCCTCGCCCATCTGGCGCCGGGCGACATTAACCACGTCTTCTTCGCCAATTCCGGCTCCGAAGCCGTCGACACCGCATTGAAGATCGCCATCGCCTATCACCGCGCCCGCGGCGAAGGGGCCCGCACCCGTCTGATCGGTCGCGAACGTGGCTATCACGGCGTCGGCTTCGGCGGCATTTCAGTGGGCGGCATCGTGTCGAACCGCAAGGTCTTCGGCCCGCTGCTGGCCGGCGTCGATCACCTGCCGCATACCCACAGCCTGAAGGACATGGCCTTCTCGAAGGGCCAGCCCGACTGGGGCACGCATCTGGCCGACGATCTGGAGCGCATCGTCGCGCTGCATGACGCCAGCACGATTGCGGCCGTGATTGTGGAGCCTGTCGCGGGCTCCACCGGCGTGCTGATTCCGCCGAAGGGCTATCTGCAGAAGCTGCGCCAGATCTGCGACAAGCATGGCATCCTGCTGATCTTCGACGAAGTGATCTGCGGCTTCGGCCGCACCGGCGCCGCCTTCGGTGCGGATACCTTCGACGTGATCCCGGACATGATGACCGTTGCCAAGGGCCTGACCAATGCCGCCGTGCCGGCGGCGGCAGTCTTCACCCGCAAGCATGTGCACGATGCCTTCATGAGCGGCCCGGAGAACATGATCGAACTGTTCCACGGCTATACCTATTCGGCCCATGCGCTGGCCTGCGCCGCCGGTATCGCCACGCTGGATCTCTATCGCGACGAAGGCATCTTCGAGAATGCCAAGGCGCTGTCGCCCTACTGGGAAGAGGCCGTGCACAGCCTGAAGGGTGTGAAGAACGTCATCGACATCCGCAATATCGGCATCATGGCGGGCGTCGAGTTGGCCGCCCGTGAAGATGGCGCCGGCAAGCGCGGCTACGACGTCTTCGTAAAAGCCTATGAAAAGGGCCTGATGTGCCGCCTGACCGGCGACACCATCGCGCTGTCGCCGCCGCTGATCCTGAACAAGGGCCATATCGACGACATCTTCGGCATCCTGAAGGACTCGATCCAGAGCGTGAACTGACCCGCAGCCAGGTTACGCCCCATGGAAAAGCCCGGCCTGATGGCCGGGCTTTTTTATTGCAGCGACTCAGACGTCGAACAGCTTTTTATAATGGTGCTGCACCTGGTCGAACCTGCTCCAGTAGGGCGGCTTCGGGTCGCCGTTCAGCACCGCCACCAGCACGCCGGTATGCACATGCCAACCGCAGGAGACCATCAGCCCCTCCGTATTGCTGGTCAGACGGCGATGCGTCAGCGACAGCAGCACGCTCTTGCCCCGGGCCTTCAGCTCGAACAGCACCTCCGAGGCCGGACTGCCGTCGCCCGCATCGCCCCAGGTGAAGCCGAGCAGATGTGGCGCCGCCAGCTGGGTGATCCGGCCGGGATTGGTGAGCGGCCCGGTATAGGGCTTGAGCCAGTCCGGCACCGCCTCGCCTTCCGGCGCCAGCGTGGCGTTATGGAATTCCAGCGTCACCTTGCCACCGACATGCAGCTCCATCTCGCCGCCAGCCAGCCAGGTGGCACGCTTTTCCGGCACGGTGAGATAGTCCCAGACCCGCTCGATCGGACCGGGCAGTACCCGCTCGAAGCGCACCGCACCGGATTCCAGCACCGTGCCATAGGCATTGTTGTCGATCACATCCGTGCTCATCGCTTGCTTCCTTTCGCTTTGTTCTTCGCTGTCTCGGGCTTGCGCAATTCGCGCTCCAGGGCATCCAGCTTCGGCGCCCAGAAGCGCCGCACGCTGTTCAGCCAGGCATCCATTTCGCCCAGCCCCTGTGGATTGAGCTGGTAGATCCGACGCTGGCCATCCACCCGCACCTGCACCAGCGCCGCCTCGCGCAGCACTTTCAGATGCTGGGAAATCGCCGGGCCGCTCATGGTGAACTGTTCGGCGATTTCGCCGGCGGCCTGTTCGCCGCGACCAAGGAGCTCAACGATCTGGCGGCGGGTGGGGTCGGCAAGGGCTGTGAAAATCTGCATGGCTATTATTTATAATATTCACTTAAATAAGTAAACACTTAAATATAGGACGCTGGGCGGCCCACAATTTCGCAGGCTATGCTGTCACCCGCAGGAGGAATTCCGCGATGACATCCATGCTTTCCAGTTGGCAGTTCTGGGCCGTGCTGTCGGCGGTTTTCGCCGCCCTGACGGCCATCTTCGCCAAGATCGGCGTTGGCGATATCGCTGCAGATCTCGCCACCCTGCTGCGCACCATGGTGATCCTGCTGCTGCTCGCAGGCATCGTCTTCGCCACCGGCCAGTGGCAGCCGCTGCACAGCATCGCCAGTCGGACCTGGATTTTCCTGCTGCTTTCCGGTCTCGCCACCGGTGCATCCTGGCTGTGCTATTTCCGCGCGCTCAAGATCGGTGACGCCGCCCGCGTGGCGCCCGTCGACAAGCTGAGCGTCGTCATGGTCGCCATTTTCGGCACCGTCCTGCTGGGCGAGACCCTGTCGCTGCTCAACTGGCTGGGTGTTTTCCTGATCGCCGGCGGCGCCGTGCTGGTGGCCTGGAAGGCCTAGGGTTTCAGACCTTTTTGGAAACCGCACCGGCCGCTTCCAGCACCTCATTCGCGGCCTTGAAGGCATCGAGGCCGGCGGGAATGCCGCAATAGATGGTGGCGTGCAGCAGCACTTCCTTGATCTCGTCGACACTGACGCCGTTGTTCAGCGCGCCCTTCACATGCAGCTTGATTTCCGGTGCGCGGTTGAGCGCCGTCAGCATGGCGAGGTTGAGCATGCTGCGCGTCTTGCGGTCGAGACCCGGGCGATCCCAGCCATAGCCCCAGCACCATTCGGTGGTGATATGCTGGAAAGCCATCATGAAATCGTTGGCCTTAGCGATCGAGCCGTCGACATAGTCGGCGCCCAGCACCTCGCGCCGTACTTTCAGACCGGCCTCGAACAGGGCCCTGGTTTCGTCATCCTTCGACATGATTCGCTCCTTCAACGGTAGAAGACATGATCGCCGATGCGGGCCAGCTTCTTCCGCTTGGCCGCCCATGATGGCGCCTTGATTTTTGCACTGTGAAAATACAGCGCGCCATTGGTGGGGTCTTTGGCCCCACCGCTCATCGCGGCGCGCGCGCTTTCGACCGCTTCCTTCCAGTCCGTATCGTCCTGGGGTTCGTCACGCTTGCCATCGCACCACCAGGAAAACTGGCACCCCTTGCCACGCGGGGCTTTCTGCGAGACCACGCCACAGATCGTATTGGGAAATTTCGGATTCTTCATCCGGTTGAGCACTGTATGCGCCACCGCCAGCTGGCCGTCATGGCTTTCGGTCTTGCCTTCCCAGTAGACTGCCAGCGCCAGGCATTTGGTGGCGTCGTCCAGCGCTTTTGCCGGCTCGGCCACCGCGACCTGGGCGGCCGTTTCCTGCGCGGAAACCGGGGATGCGGCGGTCAACACTGCGAACAGAACACCGACCGCCAGCCGGCGCATCGTCTTACCCCGCCTTCGCCAGCGCGCGATCCAGAAAGTCCAGCCGATCCTGGCCCCAGTAGCGCTCGCCATTCAGGATATAGGTCGGCGCACCGAATACCTGGGCATCGATGGCCTGCCGCGTGCCATCCGCGTAGGCAGCCTGCACAGCCGCACTGTCGGCGGCCTTGAACAGCCTGGCCGGGTCGAGGCCGCATTCGACGATCAGTTCTTCCAGCACTTCCGGATCGGCGATGTTGCGATCCTCGGCCCAGATCGCATGCATGACCGCATGAGCGAGTCCGACGCCATTGGCGCCGTCGTCGCGCGCCGCCACCACCAGCCGCGCCGCCAGGCTTTCATCGACCGGGAAACTGCTCGGCATCAGATGCAGCGGCATATTGAGATACTCGCGCCAGCGCTTCAGCTCCACATCACGATAGGAACGACGCTGCGGCGCCCGTTTAGCCAGTGGCAAGCCGCCGGATTCGCCGAATACCGTCAGGGCCGATGCCGGCACGATGCGCACGGTGGCCTTGTGCTTGGCGACGATAGCTTCGAAGCGCTTGGAACCGAGATAGGCCCAGGGTGATGCGAGGAAGGTGTAATAATCGATATGCGCCGCCATGGAATCCTCCGGATTTTTTTCAGTCTTGCAAACCGCGTAGTCGCTGGAACTGCCGCAGTGCGTAAGAATCGGTCATGCCGCTGATGAAATCGGTAACGCTGAGCAGCCAGTCATAACGGCTGGCGCCGGGCTTTGGTTGCTGCGGCATCAGGCGCAGAAGGGCGCGGTGACGCGGCGCCAATGCCTTCACATCGCCGCCGGACTGTTCGAGCGCATGATGCGCTCCACAAAAAGCCTCCAGCAGGCTGGCCAGCACCTCTCCACCCATCACCTCGGTCTGGAAACGCTCGCGGGTCTCGAAGATACGGTTACGGGTGAAACCCGCGATCTCCTCCAGTTGCGGTGCCTTGCTGGTGCACGCCAGAAGGTCGCCGCTGAAGCGGCCCTCCAGGATTTCGGATTCATGGTCGAGGAAGACCTTCACCGCCAGATCGATCAGATCGCCGATCGCCTTGGCGCGCAGATAGGCGATCTTCCAGGTTTCGTCCTCGATTTCGCTATAGCGCGGCGGCAGCCGCTGCAGCAGGCCTTTCAGCCGCGCCTCGGCCTCGGCAAAGGTGATGCGACCGAGCTTGAAACCATCTTCGATATCCACCACCGAGTAGCAGATGTCGTCCGCCGCCTCGACCAGATAGGTCAATGGATGGCGGGCGAACCGGTCCGCGCCCAGGCTCAGCAGGCCGGCATTGCGCGCCACTTCCTCGAACAGGGCTGTCTCGGCGACAAAATAGCCGAACTTGCCCTTGGCCGGATCGGCCCGGCTGCTGCCGAAGGGATACTTCATGAAGGTGGCGAGGGTGGCACAGGTGAGCCGCAGGCCACCGGCATCGCGCCAGTTCTGCAGCCGCGTCATCACCCGGAAGCCCTGCGCATTCCCCTCAAAATGCAGGAAGTCACGCTGTTCGGCTTCACTCAAGGCCGCGATCAGAACGGCGCCAGGGCCGGAGCGGAACCAGTGCTGCACCGTCGCCTCGCCGAAATGGCCAAAGGGCGGGTTGCCGATATCGTGGCCCAGGCAGGCCGCGGCAACGATATGGCCGAACTCGGCCGCGGTGAGCCCCCCCAGATCGCCGCCCTGGCGATCGACGATCACCTGACCGACCTGGGCGCCGAGCGAACGGCCTACGGACGATACTTCCAGGGAATGGGTCAGCCGGTTGCGCACATAATCGCTCTCGGGCAGCGAGTGGACCTGGGTCTTGTCCTGCAACCGACGGAAGGCGGAGCAGAACACCACCCGGTCCCAGTCCTTCTGGAAGGGGTTGCGGGCCGGGGTTACCGGTTCGGCGGTCTCATGCCCGAGGCGCTGCGCCGACAGCAGACGGGACCATTGCATTGTCATGACGCCATGGTGGAGAGAACCCGCTGGCCTTTCAAGCGCTTGACCGGCTGGCCCGCAGCACGGGTTTTAATGGAAATGCAATGCCCTTGCCCCCTAGAGTAGGGCGAACAGGAAACGCCACGCCACTCATGCTCGACACGACCATAGCCATTACCGCCATCGCCGCGCCGCTGGTCGTTGCCTTGATCTGCCTGCTGACATGGCGCCGGTTCGAGGGCGGACGGCACCTGCTGTTCTGGGGCATCGCTCATATCGGCATCGCGGTTTCGCTGGCCACGCTCGGCCTGAGCAACCAGATCGAGACACAGCCGTTGGCGCTGCGCTGGCTCGCCGTCTTCGGCAACCTGCTCTGGGCCGTGATGCTGGCATCGGGCATCCGTGTTCTGACCGGGCGATCCGACCGGCTGTGGCATGCCGGCATCGCCACCGTCGTGGTCTTCATTATTGTGCTGGTGCTGCGCGAGGTGAGCGGCTCGCTCTACGCCACGATCTCGCCGGGCCTGAGCAGCCTGATCGTGTTCTATGCCGGCGTCACCGTCCTGCGACACCGCCGCTCGATCTTCTACACTTTCACCGGCCTGCTGCTGACCGGGCGCGCCCTGCTGGTGATCGGCGTGGCGCTGCAACTGCAGGGCCAGGGCATGGTTCAGGTCTCCACGTTCTCGCTCGGCATCTTCCTCAACCTGCTCACCGGCCTGGGCCTGGTGATGATCGAGTTCGACAATGCGCGCCAACGCGAAGTGCAGGCGCGTGCTGCAGAACAGGAGACCCTGCGCTTCTTCGAAACCGTGCTCGACACCATGCCGGCGACGATGACCTACAAGGACAGCAGCCTGCGCTATCGCATCATGAACCGGCGCATGCGCGAACTGCGTCAGGCTTATGACCAGAATTATATCGGCCGCAGCTGGTCGGACATCGTCGGTGCCGATGCCGCCAAGGTGATCGAGGATGTCGACCGCCGCATCCTGGAAACCGGCGAGTCATCCCATATGGAGCAGGCCTGGACCGGACCGGACGGCCGCAGCATCGTCATCTGGGCGATGAAAGTGCCGTTGCGCGACACCGACGGCCGCATCGCCGGCATTGTCACCTGCGGCGTCGACATCACCCGGCTGAAAGAAACCGAGGCCATGCTGATCGACCAGCGCGAGGCCGCCGAAAGCGCCAGCCGCGCCAAGACCAGCTTCCTCGCCCATATGAGCCACGAGCTGCGTACGCCGCTGAATGCCATCATCGGTTTTGCCGACATGATGGCGGCCGGTTATGCCGGGCCGCTGTCGCAGCGCCAGGGAGAGTATGCCGTCAACATCCGGGAATCGGGTGAGCATCTGCTGCGCCTGGTCAACGACATCCTCGATCTGTCGCGCCTGGAAAGCGGCCGGCTGGAAATGAATATCGAGGACTGCAGCTTCGATCAGATTGTGGCCAGCGCCATGGCCATGGTGCAGCCACAGGCGCGCCAGGCCCAGGTGACCCTGCATTACGAGCCGCAGCCGCTGCTGGTTCGCGTCGACGAACGCGCGCTGACCCAGATTCTGATCAATCTGCTGGGCAATGCGGTGAAGTTCAGTTTGCCCGGCGGCAGCGTGACCATCCGGGCCGACAGCAGCAATGGCGTGGTCCGCATCCAGGTGGCCGATACGGGGGTCGGCATGAGCGAAGCGGAAAGCCGCGCCGTCGTGCAGCCGCTTTACCGTTCCGATGTGTATCGCACCCGGCCGAACAGCGGCGCCGGCCTGGGCCTTTCGATCTGCCGCACCCTGGTCGAGATGCATGGTGGCCGCCTGGACATCCGCAGCGCGCCCGGCATGGGCACTACCGTGGAAATCGCCCTGCCGGCCTGAGTCGCGCCGTCCCTTGGGTGCAAAATTTTACGGCGTATTTCCTTGTTTTCGCTTGCCCTAGGCGGCTCTACTGCCACTATCAAACAAACGCCGTCTCTGGGAGAGAAACCATGATAAACCGCCGCAGCTTTCTGCAGTCCACCCTCTGTGCTGGTACTGCCGCCGCCGTCATGCCCGCTTTCATGCGTGATGCCCGCGCCCAGGTCGACAGTCTGAAACTGTTCGTGCCGGCCAATCCGGGCGGCGGCTGGGACCAGACCGCGCGCAGCATGGAACTGGCGCTGAAATCGGCGAACCTGATCAAGGGCGCGCAGGTGACCAATGTCGGTGGCGCCGGCGGCGCTGTCGGCCTGCCGCAGTTCGTCAACCAGTGGAAAGGCCAGGGCAACGCGCTGATGGTCGCCGGCATGGTGATGGTGGGCGCGCTGATCACCAACAAGTCGCCGGTGAAGATCACGCAGACCACACCGATCGCCCGCCTGACCGGCGAGTTCGAAGTGATCGTCGTGCCGCCGAATTCGCCGCATAAGACGCTGGGCGACCTGATGGCCGCCTTCAAGGCGGATCCGAGCAAGGTGTCGTGGGCCGGCGGTTCGGCCGGCGGCACCGACCATATCCTGGCCGGCATGCTGGCCAAGGCGGCCGGCGGCGACGCGAAGAAGGTGTCGTATGTGGCCTACTCGGGCGGCGGCCCGGCCCAGGCGGCCCTGCTGGGCGCGCAGGTGACCTGTGGCGTTTCCGGCTGGGGCGAATTCAGCGAGCAGATCAAGGCTGGCAAGCTGCGCGCGCTGGCGATCTCGGCCGAGAAGCGCGAGCCGGGCGTCGATGTGCCCACCATCAAGGAGCAGGGCTTCGATGTCGTGCTGTACAACTGGCGCGGCGTCTTCGCCCCGCCGGGCGTCAAGGATGCCGACAAGGCCGCGATGATCGAGCTGATGACCAGGATGAATGCCAGCGCGCCGTGGAAGGAACAGCTCAAGACGCGCGAATGGACCGATGTGTTCCTGGCCGGCGAGCCTTACGGGAAATACATCGCCGAAGAGAATGCGCGCATCGAGGGTATCCTGAAGGACATCGGCCTGGCCTGATGCAGCGCCTCGCCAAGCCGGAGACGGCCGTCGCCATCGGCGTCATCGCACTGGGCTTCCTGGCGCTGTACGAGACCACCCAGATTCCGGTCTCGCCGATGTATGCCCAGGTCGGCCCCACGCTGGTCGCCTATCTGGCCAGCGCGCTGCTGATCGCGCTGGGCCTTGGCCTGATCGTGCAGGTCTGGACCGGGTTGTGGACCAGCCCGCCGGAAGAAACCGAAACCGTGCTGGATGTCCGCGCGCTCGGTTGGCTGCTGCTCGGGCTGGTGCTCAACATCGGCCTGATCGGGCCACTGGGCTTCATCCCCGCCTCCACGCTGCTGTTCGCCTGCACGGCCCGCGCCTTCGGCAGCACGCGGCCGGCGCGCGATGTGCTGATCGGGCTGGTCTTCGCAGGCGTCGCCTATTTCGGCTTCGCGCAACTGCTGGGCATCAATATCGGCGAGAGCAGCCTGCTGTCCGCCCTGCTGGAAGGCGGCACCTGATGGATACCCTCTCCCTGCTGGCCGGCGGCTTCGCCGTCGCGTTGCAGCCGATGAACCTGATGTGGGCGCTGGTCGGCGTCACATTGGGTACCGCCATCGGCGTGCTGCCGGGCCTGGGGCCGGCACTGACCATCGCGCTACTGCTGCCGATCACCTTCAGCGTGCCGGCCACCGCCGCCTTCATCCTGTTCGCCGGCATCTATTACGGCGCCATGTATGGCGGCAGCACCACATCGATCCTGCTCAACACGCCGGGCGAAAGCGCCACCATCATCACCGCACTCGAAGGCCACAAGATGGCCAAGAAAGGCCGCGCGGCGGCAGCCCTGGCCACCGCCGCCATCGGCAGCTTCGTCGCCGGCACCATCGGTACGCTGGGACTGACCTTTGTCGCGCCGCCGCTGGTGGAATTCGCACTGCGCTTCGGGCCGGCGGATTACTTCTCGCTGATGGTGGTGGCCTTCATCGCGGTTTCCGCCGTGCTGGGCACCTCGGTGCTGCGCGGCCTGACGGCGCTGGCCTTCGGCATCCTGCTCGGCCTGGTCGGCATCGACCTGCAGACCGGCCAGCCGCGCTTCACGCTGGGCCTGCCGGAACTGCTGGACGGCATCAACGTGATCGTCGTCGCCGTCGGACTGTTCGCGGTGGGCGAAACGCTGTATCTCGCCGGCCGGCCGAAATCGGAAGTCACGCTGGTACCGCTGAAAGGCCGTGCCTATATGACCAAGGAAGACTGGCAGCGCTCGTGGAAGCCCTGGCTGCGCGGCAGCTTCCTCGGCTTCCCCTTCGGCGCGCTGCCGGCCGGCGGCGCCGAAGTGCCAACCTTCGTCAGCTATTTCCTGGAAAAGAAACTCTCCAAGCATCCGGAAGAATTCGGCCATGGCGCCATCGAGGGCGTGGCCGGACCGGAAGCTGCCAACAACGCGTCTGCGGCCGGTGTGCTGGTACCGATGCTGGCGCTGGGCCTGCCGACCTCGGCGACGGCGGCGATCATGCTCTCGGCCTTCCAGTCCTACGGCATCAATCCCGGTCCGCAGCTGCTGCAGAGCCAGCCCGAGCTGGTCTGGGGCCTGATCGCTTCGCTCTATGTCGGCAATGTGATGCTGCTGATCCTTAACCTGCCGCTAGCCGGCCTGTGGGCGAAGATCCTGTCGATCCCCTCGCCATGGCTGTATGGCGGCATTCTTGTTTTTGCGACGATCGGTACATACGGCATCAGTCAGTCCTGGGTCGACTTGGTGCTGCTGTATCTGATCGGCGGCGTCGGTTATCTGATGCGGCGTTTTGATTTTCCCACCGCGCCCACCGTGATCGGCATGATCCTCGGGCCGTTTGCAGAACAGGAATTCCGGCGTGCGATGACGATCTCGGCCGGCGACCTGAGCACGTTTGTCACGCGGCCGCTGAGCCTCACGCTGCTGATTATTGCAGTTCTGTTGCTGGTCACGCCGCTGCTGCTGCGCTTGCGCAACCGCTGATTAACCGCGCGCCTCACACTCGCGTAAACGGACAGATTCCAGGGGAATTTCGGGGCGCGAAAAATCGTGACCGCCATCACTGCGCGCTGGGCAGGAAGCGCCTATATATGAACCATGAGATGAAGAGATTTTGCAGAGTCGCTTCATTTCTTATTTTCCTCCCCCAATGAATACCCCCTTGAGAGGCGATCTTCCCCCCGGATCGCCTCTCAATTTTTTTGTGCCCAGCCTTGTCTGAATCGCATGGCTTGCCTTCGTCAGGCGCATAAGCCATCAAGGCTGCGATGACACGCCGCACTTCCCGCAAACCCCATCCGATGCCGCCGGGCTTCACCGCCCTGCCGCGATCGCCTTCGCCCTATTTCCACGCCATCGGCAAAGTCTATAAGCGTGGCGGCGAGGCAGGCACCGATCCGGTCTACGGCCTGCACGTGCGGCCAAAGCACACCAACCGCTACGGCACCGGCCATGGCGGTTTCCTCGCCACCCTGGCCGACTATTTCGCCGCCTGCTTCGTTTATGAACGGCGGCCCGAAACGCAGTCGGTGCGAACCAAGCAACTCTCACTGAGTTACGATTCACCCGTGCCGATGGGCGCCTGGCTGGAGGCGCACTTGACTGACTTTCAAACAAAGAAGTCCAAATTCGCCGTCGTGACCTGCGAACTGCGCATTGGTGACACAGCGGTCAGCACTGTCAGCGCTACATTCAGCATCCGCGACAAGCCGGCCGGTTAGGCCAAGTTTACAGATTCTGGCTTACCGGTTCTGTGGAACGGTGACGCTGGGCAGCGGCGCATTGGCGTCGCTCGCATTTCCTGGCGGCAGCGAGGCCGGCGGCGCGCCGGCCGACACGATGCGGCAGACCTGGGCGCGGCCGCTCGAATCCTGCAGCCGCAGCACCTCGCCGCTGCGCTCGGCGCCCCAGCCGGCGCCGAAATAATCATAGCGCGCGCCGGGCTGCTGGCGCTGCAGCACCACCGGATCGCGGCCCGCGGTTTCCACCACCAGCCGGTCCTGCGCCGCACCCAGCAGGGCATGCAGCGTATCCGAGCAGCGGAAGACAATCTCGCCGCCCTCGCCTGCCAGCTTGCGCGCTTCCGCAGAGGCAGGAGCGGGCTGCGGGATGGAAGCGATGGAGAAACCGGTCTGGCGCGATTCCGAGAAGGCCGGCTTCACGGTGGCCAGCCGCTCCAGGGCGGCCAGCGCCTGCAGATTGGCACCGCGGATTTCAGCTTCGGTCGGCTCGGTCTCGATACCGTCCACCATCTTGCGGCCGCCGGTGAATTTACCCTGCGAGAAAGACAGGTTCAGTTCGATGCGGCGGAAGCCGTCCATCGATCCGGCCTGGCCGCCGCGGCGACGGCCATGCTCGCCGTAATGCATCAGGTCGCCGTTATGGAAGGTGAAGACCACATTGGCATTGCCGTTGTCGCCATAGTCGCGCCATTCGGCAATGCGCTCAGGCTTACCCTTCTGCAGGGCGGCTTCCCAATCGGCTTTGGCTTCGCCACTGACATATTTGCCGCGCACGATGGTGGCACCATCGGTCATGTCCTCGGTCCCGTCAGCCTCGGCGGCCGGCGGTGCGGCAAGAGTCTGGGCATGAACCATCGGCACCGAAAACGGCATCGCGAAAGCGGCGGCCGTCAGCAGGAATCCGGCAAGAAGGGGGCGGTTCGTCATGGGATGGCTCCACACGGAATCGTCTAATCTAGTGTAAACGCAGAAAAGCGGCAGGAATCGGGCGATGCAATGGCAAGGTGGCCCTAAAGTCTAAAAAACCGCCAGGATTTGCGGTAAAATTGGCATACATATCGGTTCTACACTTCCCCCGCCGCAGGTCGACCCATAAGGTGGCGCAGACTCAGGAGGAAACCGCTTGCGTCCTGCCATTGCCATTCTGGGCTTTGCTCTCACCTGGGCTTGCGCTGGCATGGCTGCGGCAGCCCAGCCGCTGCAGATCATCGGCGCAGCCCGACCTCCCTATGTGAGCGACAATGAGGGCCGCGGCATCGGCCCGGCCGCCGAGCTGGTGACGCTGATCGCCCAGGCCGCCGGCATTGATCCCACCGTGCGCATCATGCCCTTCCAGCGCGCCGTTATGGCGCTCGACCAGGGCGGCATCCTCTATCCGGCCCTGCTGCGCACGCCGCAACGCGAATCGAAATACCTCTGGATCGGCGAGGTCTTCACCGACCGCGCAGTCTTCATTACTCGTCGGGGTTCACCTGTGGTCAGCAACCTGCAGACAGCGCGGCAAATCGGCCGCATCAACGTGATGCGTGGCTCGGAACTGCAGAGCATGCTGCAGTCGTTTGGCGTCACCGATATTGAGACCAGCAACAATGAAATCGACATCGCGCGACTGCTGCGCGCCGGCCGCATCGATGGCTGGTTCGCGCCGCGTGCGGTCGCCCACGCCACCTGGGCCTCGCTCGACTTCGATGCGGCCGAGCTGCAGTCCGGCGAAACTTTCGCCACGCTGCCTTTCTGGATTACAGCCTCCGCCGATCTGCCGGGCGAGACCGTGGCGCGGCTGCGCACCGCCTATCGCGCCCTGCGCAATGACGGCCGCTACGAGCGTATCATCCAGCCGCTGCGCAAGCTCGAGACGGGTTTCTAGGTTACACCGGCTGCACCGCGCCAAGACCGGGACCGGCCTGACTGGCCACGCGCAAGCCTGGCATGCCGGCAAGCGACAGGTCGCGCTGCCGGATGTCGCGCAGCAACAGCCAGCGCGCTGTCGCCGCCGCAGGCGTCAGCGTCACCGCGAGATAGCCGCGATGCTGCAGGTCGCACCAGAGCATGCCGGGGCTGGCCTCACGCATCGCCTGCGCGAGCGGCACCATATTCTCAGACAACAGGCCAGCCTCGGCGCCCGGCGAAGTGACGCTGGGCGCGGCGAATTCGACGGCAGCGATACCACCCGCGGCATCAGGCATGGCGAAAGCCCAGGCGTTATGACTGTCGCCGGCCAGGAAGATCACATTGTCGCCAGCGGTCTGCGCCGCCGCCAGCAGGCGCTGGCGCGCCGCCGGATATCCGGTCCAGCTGTCCAAGCTGGAGGGCACACCCAGCGTGTTGAGACGGGCGCGCAGGCGGCGAGCGGCGTGGCGGCTATCGCCCGGCGGCGTCAGGTCCGCGAAGACGGCCGGCGTGGTCACTGCGCCAACAAGGACCTGCTGTCCGACGATCTGCCAGCGCGCGCCGCGCCGCGTGGATTCTGCGAGCTGGTGCTGCAACCAGGTTTCCTGCGTCAGGCCCAATAGGCTGCGCCGCCCGTCATGCAGCGCCGTGAGGAACGGCTGTAGAGCCGCAGGCGGCACCGTGTCAGCAGACGCGTCGCGCAGCACAGCAGGCAGGCCGAGCTGGCGGCTGCGGCCGGCCAACCGCGTGTCGAGGATGATCAGGTCGGCCAGGGTGCCGATCGGGAAACTGCGGTAGCCCGCGACGGCGGCCGGATCGCCACGGATCGGCAACCATTCATAATAGGCCTGCAGTGCCGCCTTGCGACGCAGCGCCCAGTCACCCTGGCTGGCGGCATGGTTGCTGGCGCCCTCAGACCAGGCATTGTCGGCGATTTCGTGATCATCCCAGATGGCGACCATCGGATGCCGGGCATGGAGCTGCTGCAGGTCGGGATCGGCGCGGTAGCTGGCATAGCGTTGCCGATAGTCCTGCAGCGCCACCAACTCGGACGCCGGCTGCATGTCGCGGCCGCCGACCCGTAGCCGCGCGGACGGATAGCGCCCCAATCCGTATTCGTAGATGTAGTCGCCGAGATGGACGACGAGGTCGATGTCCTCGCGCTCGGCGGCATGCCGGTAGGCATTGAAGTAGCCGAAGCCGATATTGGCGCAGGAGAAGACTGCCAACGTGTACTGCGCCACACTGCCGACCGGCAGCGTGCGGGTGCGACCCGCGGACGAGGCCTGGTCACCCGCGAGGAAGCGGTAGAAATAGGACTGGCCGGGCTCCAACCCGTCCACGTCCACCTTGACGATGTAATCGGCAGTAGCACGAGCCTGCGCCACGCCCTGACGCAGGATGGTGCCGAAGGCAGCATCGCGCGCCACCTGCCAGGTGACGATGGTCTCCGGCGCCGCATCGGCGGGCAGATACCGTGTCCACAGAATAACCCGGTCGGCCAGCGGATCGCCGCTGGCGATGCCGTGGCTGAACGCGCCACGCCGATCTGCCGTACCAGGCACACAAGCCGCCAACGCACCGCCAGTGGCTGCTGCGAGCAGGGAACGACGGGTCGGCATCGGCTGAGACATGAATGGCAGCCTATGCCAGCCCCGGGCAAAAAGAAAAGGCCGGGATTTCTCCCGGCCTTCTCCGTATCGATATGCCGTTCAGACTTAGTCAGCCTGGGCGGCCTCGGCGTCATCGCCACGCGGCTTGTTCGTCAGGTCCTCGCCGGTGGCCTGGTCGACCACCTTCATGGACAGGCGCACCTTGCCGCGCTCGTCGATGCCAAGCACCTTGACGCGAACTTCCTGGCCTTCCGACACCACGTCGCTCGGCTTATTGACGCGCTTGGGCGCCATTTCCGAAACATGCACGAGGCCGTCGCGGCTGCCGAAGAAGTTGATGAAGGCGCCGAAGTCGACCAGCTTGACCACCTTGCCCTTGTAGATCATGCCGACCTCGGGTTCCGAGACGATCGACTTGATCCACTGCACGGCGGCATCGGCGGCGGCCGGATCGCTCGACGCGATCTTGATCGTGCCATCGTCCTCGATGTCGATCTTGGTGCCGGTCTTCTCGACGATCTCGCGGATCACCTTGCCGCCCGACCCGATCACTTCACGGATCTTGTCCTTCGGCACACTCATCGTGGTGATGCGCGGGGCGTTTTCCTTCACGCCGCTGCGGTTCTGCGACATCGCCTTGGCCATTTCGCCGAGGATATGCACGCGGCCGGCCTTGGCCTGCTCCAGCGCCACCTTCATGATCTCTTCGGTGATGCCGGCGATCTTGATGTCCATCTGCAGGGCAGTGACGCCCTCTTCAGTGCCGGCCACCTTGAAGTCCATGTCGCCCAGGTGATCTTCATCGCCCAGGATGTCGGACAGCACGGCAAAGCGCGTGCCTTCCAGGATCAGGCCCATGGCAATGCCGGCGACCGGTGCGGTCAGCGGCACACCGGCATCCATCAGCGCCAGCGAAGTGCCGCAGACGGTGGCCATCGAGGAAGAACCGTTCGACTCGGTGATCTCCGAAACGACGCGGATGGTGTAGGGGAAGGCTTCCTTCGCCGGCAGCAGCGGGCGAACCGCACGCCAGGCCAGCTTGCCATGGCCGATTTCGCGGCGGCCCGGCGAACCCATGCGACCGGCTTCACCGACCGAGTAGGGAGGGAAGTTGTAGTGCAGCATGAAGGCTTCGCGGTATTCGCCGTCCAGCGCGTCGATGATCTGCTCATCCGTGCCGGTGCCCAGCGTGGTGACCACCAGCGCCTGGGTTTCGCCACGGGTGAACAGGGCTGCGCCATGGGCGCGCGGCAGCACACCGACTTCCGACACGATCGGACGCACGGTCTTGGTGTCGCGGCCGTCGATGCGCAGGCCGGTATCGAGGATGTTGAAGCGCACGACCTGAGCTTCCAGATGCTTGAAGGCATCGGAAACATCGACCGGGTTGGCTTCGCCATCGGCGAACAGTGCCTTGGCCTTGGCCTTCACTTCGCCGACCTTGGCGTAGCGGGCCTGCTTGACCTTCTCTTCATAAGCGACGCGCAGTTCGGCTTCGATGCCCGAATCCTGCAGCTTCTTGAAGGCGGTCTCGTAGCCGGTGCGGGCTGACAGCGGCATCGCATCCTTGGCAGCGCGTTCGGCCAGGCCGATGATGGCTTCGATCACCGGCTGGAAGTTCTTGTGGCCGAACATCACGGCGCCGAGCATCACGTCTTCCGGCAGCTGCTGGGCTTCCGACTCGACCATCAGAACGGCGTCGGCGGTGCCGGCGACGACCAGGTCGAGCTTGTTGCCGGCTTCGCCGAGCTGGGTCTTGGTCGGGTTCAGCACGTATTCGCCGTTGATATAGGCGACGCGGGCGGCACCGATCGGGCCCATGAAGGGAATGCCGGAGATGGTGAGCGCGGCAGACGCGCCAACCAGGGCGACGATGTCCGGATCGTTTTCCAGATCGTGCGACAGCACGGTGGCAACCACCTGCGTCTCGTTGCGGAAGCCATCGGCGAACAGCGGACGGATCGGGCGGTCGATCAGACGCGAGGTCAGCGTTTCCTTCTCGGTCGGACGGCCTTCACGCTTGAAGAAGCCGCCCGGGATCTTGCCGGCGGCAAAGGTCTTTTCCTGGTAGTTCACGGTCAGCGGGAAGAAGTCGACGCCCGGCTTGGGGGACTTCGCGGCAACGGCGGTGCAGAGCACGATGGTGTCGCCATAGGTGACCATCACGGCGCCATCGGCCTGACGGGCGATCTTGCCGGTTTCGATGGTGAGCTTGCGGCCGCCCCACATCAGTTCGGTCTTGTGGATATTGAACATGAGTTTTCTTCCTTCCTCGGCGCCCTTAGGTCCTTCGGACTGTCCCTGACCTAGGCACCTGGCGGGACGGCGCCCATCGCCTCCCGCCCGGCCGGCACAACTGAATTCAGATCAGTCGCACACGGCAAACCGGCGCATCGAGTCCATCCCGATGGCGCCGACCACTCTCCGGCCTACGATGAAATGAAGACGCCCGCCCCGGCGGTCCGGGAGCGGGCGTGGTTCATCGTATCCGGAATACGGCTGCTGGCGATTCGCTTCGCGGCAGCGGCCATAATCGTTACTTGCGGAGACCCAGACGCTGGATCAGCGCGTCATAGCGCGGCGTATCCGTGCGCTTCAGGTAGTCGAGCAGGCTGCGACGCTTGCTCACCATCATCAGCAGGCCGCGGCGCGAATGCACGTCCTTCTTGTGGGTCTTGAAATGCTCAGAGAGGTTGTTGATGCGCTCGGTGAGCAGGGCCACCTGGACGTCCGGCGAACCGGTGTCGCCCTTCTTGGTGGCGAATTCCGAAACAACAGCGACTTTGCGCTCGGGGGTAATCGTCATGGTCTTAACTCCGCGACATCAAAGGTTGAACAAGCGCAACGGGCGAACCTCGTCGGCGAGACGTTCGGCGAGGCCGACGGGTTTGCCGTCTGCCATGGCCAGAAGTTCGCCTTCCGGCGGGAGTCCGGGGGCCGTGAGCGCGACCTTGATCGGCTGACCGTGTCTTAAACGGTCGGCCTGCGGGCCGGTCAGAACCAGGGCCGGGATGTCGTCCAGCGCGGTTTCGATCGGCAGCAGGTACGCGTGCGCGGCGTCCTTTTGGCACAGTTCCTCCAGTGAATCCAGCGAAAAGGCCGCCGTTTCCACATAGCGCCCGACCCGGGTGCGCCGCAGGGCCGTGATATGGCCGTAAGTCCCTAAATATAAAGCAAAATCCCGCCCCAGCGCCCGTACATAGGCCCCCTTGCCGCAATCGACCTCGAACACGGCATGGTCCGGATCCGGACAGTCGACTAGGCGCAACGCATCAATGCGGATCGGCCGGGCCGCCAGCTCCGGCAGCTCGCCCCCTGCCCTGGTCTGGGCGCGCGCCAGGTCGTAGCTGCGCTGGCCGTCGACCTTGATGGCGGAATAGGCCGGCGGGCGCTGCAGGATCTCGCCGGTGAAAGCCGGCAGCATGCTTAAGATGGCCGCGCGGTCGGGCCGGATATCGGAGCGTTCGGTGACGGCGCCCTCGGTATCGTCGGTGGCGGTGGCCTCGCCCCAGCGGACGGTGAAGCGGTAGGTCTTGCCGGCCCCCATCACCCAGTTCACGGTTTTGGTGGCTTCGCCCAAGGCGATCGGCAGCACGCCGCTGGCCAGCGGATCAAGCGTGCCGCCATGGCCGGCCTTGGCGGCATCGGTAAGGCGGCGGACTTTTGCCAGACACTGCGTCGAGGTGAGCCCGAGGGGCTTGTCGACGATCACCCAGCCATGGACCGGGCGGCCCCTCTTCTTCAAAGGACTGGCCTTTTCATTCGTTGTCCGGCTCTTTGGCCAGGTCAGCCTTCACGGCCGGCTGCTGCAACAGGCGGGTGACGCGGGCGGCCTCGTCGAAGCTGTGGTCGAGCTTGAAGGAGAATTGCGGCGCGACGCGCAGATTGATCTGCTTCACGGCCTCGGTGCGAATATAGGCGCTGGCGCGGTTCAGCCCGGCGATGATCTTGGGCGCATCGCTGCCGCCCAGCGGCATGACGAAAGCCGTGGCCGCCTTCAGGTCGGGACTGATGCGCACTTCGGTGACGGTGACGACGAGATCGGCCAGATCGGGATCGCGGAAATGGCCGTTGCGCAGCACCTCCGACAGGATATGCCGCAATTCTTCACCCACACGCAGCTGTCGCTGGCTGCGGCCGGCGCCCGAGTCTTCGCTGCTGCGTGCGCGGCTTTTGCCGCCGCCTTTGTGCTGCGCCATACCGGTTGCTCCCTGGAAGCGGACGCGCGGCTTACAGCTCGCGCGCCACGCTCTCGAGTTCGAAACACTCGATCATGTCGCCGACCTGGAGGTCGTTGTAATTCTCGAACGACATGCCGCAATCCATGCCCTGCTTGACCTCGCGCGCATCGTCCTTGAAGCGCTTGAGCGTCGAGAGCGCGCCTTCGTGGATGACCACGTTGTCGCGCAGCAGGCGGACCTTGGCGCCGCGCTTGACCAGGCCTTCGGTGACCATGCAGCCCGCGACCTTGCCGATCTTGGTGATGTTGAACACCTCGCGGATTTCGGCATAGCCCAGGAAACGCTCGCGGATGGTGGGGGCGAGCATGCCCGAGAGCAGGGCCTTCAGGTCGTCGATCAGGTTGTAGATGATCGAGTAGTAGCGGATATCGACGCCATCGCGCTCAGCCAGTTCGCGCGCCTGCTTGGAGGCACGCACGTTGAAGCCGATGATGGCGCCCTTCGAGGCCGCCGCCAGCGAAACGTCGGACTCGTTGATGCCGCCGATGGCGCCGTGCAGGAAGCGGACAACCACTTCCTCGGTGCCCAGTTTGTTGACGGCGGCCTGGATCGCTTCCAGCGAGCCCTGCACGTCGGTCTTGATGACGATCGGCAGTTCCTTGGCTTCGCCGGCCTGGATCTTGGAGAACATCTGCTCGAGCGAACCGCGCGCCGAAATGGCGGAGCGGGCTTCGCGCTGCTTGCGCTCGCGGAACTCGGCGACTTCACGGGCCCGGGCTTCGTTCTCGACGACGACGAACTCGTCGCCGGCTTCCGGATTGCCCTGCAGGCCCAGCACTTCGACCGGCACGGCCGGGCCGGCCGAGACGACATTCTTGCCGTGATCGTCGATCAGGGCGCGCACGCGGCCCCAAGCGCTGCCGGCGACGAAGACATCGCCGACATGCAGCGTGCCACGGGCGACCAGCACGGTGGCGACTGAACCGCGGCCGCGCTCCAGTTTGGCTTCCACCACCACGCCTTCGGCGCGGCGGTCCGGATTGGCCTTGAGATCGAGGATTTCAGCCTGCAGCAGGATGGCTTCTTCCAGCGTGTCGAGGCCCATCTTGGTCTTGGCCGACACTTCGATGGACTGCACTTCGCCGCCCATCTGCTCGACCACGATTTCGTGCTGCAACAGTTCCTGCCGCACCTTCTGCGGATTGGCCGCCGGCTTGTCGCATTTGTTGATCGCGATGACGATCGGCACGCCGGCCGCCCGCGCATGGTGAATGGCTTCCACGGTCTGCGGCATCACGCTGTCGTCGGCGGCAACCACCAGCACGACGATGTCGGTGACCTTGGCGCCGCGGGCGCGCATCTGCGTGAAGGCTTCATGGCCAGGCGTATCGAGGAAGGTGATCGCCTTGCCCGACTTCATATGCACCTGGTAGGCGCCGATATGCTGGGTGATGCCGCCGGCTTCGCCGCTGACCACATCGGTCTGGCGCAGCGCGTCGAGCAGTGAGGTCTTGCCGTGATCGACATGGCCCATGACGGTGACGACCGGCGAACGCGGCAGCATCACCGCATCCTCGTCCTTCTCGCCGCCGAGACCCAGTTCGATATCGGATTCCGCCACACGCTGCACGCGATGGCCGAACTCGCTGACGATCAGTTCGGCGGTATCGGCGTCGATGGTCTGGTTGATGGTCGCCATGACGCCCATCTTCATCAGCGCCTTGACGACGTCGACACCACGCTCGGCCATACGGTTGGCCAGCTCCTGCACCGTAATCGTTTCAGGAATGACGACGTCACGCAAAATCTTGAGCTGCTCCGCGGAACCCTGATTGTGGGCCCGTTTCTCGCGTTCAATACGACGACGGAAGGACGCAACCGAGCGCACGCGCTCGTTGTCGTCCAACGCCTTGGTGACACTCAGCTTGCCGGTGCGGCGCTCGGCGCCATCGCGGCCGGGACGCGGCGCGGGCTTGGCCGGGACGATCTTGGCGCCGCCGGGGCCGCTGCGGCGCTTGGCGCCGCCCTCGTCGTCATCCTCCATGGCCGCCGGGCGAACGCCGGTCGGTGCGACCGCGCCAGGCGCGGCCTCGGTGCCGGGAGTCTCGGGCGTGGCCAGACGGCGGGCAGCTTCGGCTTCGGCCTTCTTGCGGGCTTCTTCCTCCGCACGCTTGCGCGCATCCTCGTCGGCCTGGCGGCGCAGGGCCGCTTCGCGTTCGGCATGAATCTTGGACTGGTCGTCCATCCGGCGACGCATGTCCTCTTCGGCCACGCGACGCATCTCGGTGAAGCGGCTGCGCAGGTCGTCGTTGCGCGCGCGATTCTGCTTTTCTTCGTCCGACAGGGGCTTGAGCACCATGCCGGAGGTGCGGGTCGGCCGCGGCGGCGCATTGCGGTCGGGCCGCTCGGTGCGGGTGCCGGGGCGGACATCGCCGGTCGGCTGCGCCGTCATGCGCGGGCCGCTGCGCGGCTGCTGCTCGACGATACGGGCCGTCGGCGCCGGCGTGGTGCCGGCCGGAGCGGCAGCACGCGGCGGGGCCGGTGCGGCAGCCGGGGCCGGCTCGGCGGCAGCGCGCGTTGCTGCAACGGCTGCGGCTTCCTCGGCGGCCTTGGCCGCCTTGGCGGCGTCATGCTCGGCGAATTTCTCGGCCAGCGACGGCACGCTGACGCTGGGCGCGGCGGCCTTCGGTGCGGCAGATGCGGCGGCGGGCGCGGCAGCAGGCGTCGCGGCGGGCGCAGCGGCATCGGCCTTGCCGGCCGCGGCAGCACCCGGCGGCACGATGGTGCGCTTCTTGCGCACTTCCACCGTCACCGCCTTGGTGCGGCCGTGACTGAAGCTCTGGCGGACCTGTCCGGTCTCCACCGTCTTCTTCAGTTCCAGCCGCTTGGGCCGCGCCTTGTCCTTGTCCTGCTCGTTCACGTCGCTCATACAGTCCGCTTCCGCCTACCGCAAAAAATCAAACATTCCGCATCTTGCGATGCCCTTACTTATGGCGCTGCCGCCCGCCTGCCAGCCCCCGCCCACGGTTTGGTGCAGCATCGGATGCCACACCCAACCGGACGAGCAGCGCCAGATCGGCCGCCGCGCGCAACCCGAGCGGCGTGCGCATCAGCGCCAGCCGCCCGAAGCCGAGGCCGGTCGCATCGGCGGACACCCTGTCCCCCTCTGCGGCCGCATCGGCCACCACCAGCCCGGCACGCCGGGCCTTCATTACCTGGGCAGCGCCATGCGCCATCCAGGCCTCCAGGCTGCGTGCCGGCAGATCGGCCGGCACCTGCAGCTTGCGTTTGGCGGCACGGGCAAACAGGCCCTTTGCCGCCGCCTGAGCCACCGCATCCGCCGCCGGCGCAAGCCACAGCCCGCGCCCGCCCAGCCGATGTGCCGGATCCGGCACTACCACGCCCGCCATATCGATGGCGAAACGCAGCAACCGGTCTTCGTCCGCGCGCAGGCCGGTCAGCAGACAACGGCGTTGCGGCATGGTCGAAAACCGTCCTTCAACTCCGGACGGCAGGCTTACGCCTGGCCGTCCGCATTCTCCTCGCCGGCGAACCAATGCTGGCGCGCCGCCATGATGATGGCATTGGCATCGTCGTTCGACATGCCTTCGCCAACGATTTCCTGCAGCTCGTCGCCGGCCAGATCGCCGAGGTCGTCGAGCGTCTTCACGCCCTTCTCGCCCAGCGCCACCAGCATCGGCGGGGTCAGGCCCTCGACTGCGGCAACCTCGTCGCTGACGCCAAGCGCCTTGCGCTTCTCTTCCAGCTCGGTGTTGCGCTTCTCGACATATTCGAAGGCGCGCTCATGCAGCTCGCCGGCGATATCGCCATCGAAGCCCTCGATCTCGGCCAGCTCTTCCACCGGCAGATAGGCGAGTTCCTCGACCTTGGTGAAGCCTTCGGTGACCAGCAACTGGGCCAGGGTCTCGTCGACATCCAGGGCGTCGATGAACAGCTGGCTGCGCTCGCGGAATTCCTTCTGGCGGCGCTCGGACTCTTCTTCCTCGGTGAGGATGTCGATGTCGTAGCCGGTCAGCTGCGAAGCCAGGCGCACATTCTGGCCACGGCGGCCAATCGCCAGCGACAGCTGGTCGGTCGGCACGACCACTTCCACCGAATTGGCTTCCTCGTCCAGCACCACCTTGGCCACTTCGGCCGGGGCCAGCGCATTGACGATGAAGGTGGCCGGATCGGGCGACCACTTGATGATGTCGATCTTCTCGCCCTGCAGTTCGTTCACCACGGCCTGCACGCGGCTGCCGCGCATACCGACGCAGGCGCCGACCGGATCGATCGAGGTGTCGTTGGAGAGCACGGCGATCTTGGCGCGGCTGCCCGGATCGCGCGCCACAGCACGAATCTCGATGATGCCGTCATAGACTTCCGGCACTTCCTGGGCGAACAGCTTGGCCATCAGCTGCGGATGGGTGCGCGAGAGGAAAATCTGCGGGCCGCGCGGCTCGCGGCGCACATCGTAGATATAGGCGCGGGCGCGATCGCCCTGACGGAAGGTCTCGCGCGGCAGCAGCTCGTCGCGACGCAGGATCGCTTCGGCGCGGCCCAGGTCGATGGTGACGTTGCCGTATTCCACGCGCTTGACCAGACCGTTCACGATCTCGCCGATGCGGTCCTTGTATTCGTTGTACTGGCGCTCGCGCTCGGCTTCGCGCACCTTCTGCACGATCACCTGCTTGGCGGTCTGCGCGGCGATACGGCCGAAATCGATCGGCGGCAGCGGCTCGGCAATCACATCGCCCACCTGGGCGTCAGGATTGCGGCGCTGCGCCTCGATGATGCCGATCTCGATGGCGTCGTTCTCGATCTTCTCGACCACCTGCAGATGACGCTCCAGGCGAATCTCGCCCGACTTGCGGTCGATCTCGGCGTGAATGTCGTTCTCCAGGCCGTAACGCGAGCGCGCCGCCTTCTGGATTGCGTCTTCCATCGCCATCAGCACGACATCGCGCTCGATCGCCTTCTCGCGGGCCACAGCATCGGCCACCTGCAGCAGCTCGATGCGGTTGAAACTGGTCACCGTTTCCATCGTTCCTGTTCCTTGAACTCGTTACCTAGTCACGGACTGTCGTTGGCAATCACCGGACGACCCGCCAGCGAAGCGGCGATCAGGTCGTCGGTGACAATCAGTTTGGCGCTGCTGATGTCGGAGACCGGCAGACGCGCTTCGTCGCCCTTCTCCTCATCCTTCAGCAGCACGGTATCGCCGGTCAGGCCGCCGATGCGGCCCTGGAAGCGCTTGCGGCCATCCAGCGGACGGCCCAGCTCCACCTTGGCGGCGAACCCCTTGAAGCGTTCATAATCGGCCGGCTTGGTCAGCGGCCGGTCGAGACCGGGCGATGACACTTCCAAGCGATAGGCGTCGCTGATCGGGTCTTCCACATCCAGCACGGCGCTGACCGCCCGGCTCACCTCGGCGCAGTCATCCACGGTGATGCCGCCGTCATGGGGGGCGCCGCCGGTGTCGCGCTCGAACATGATCTGCAGCACCGGGCGCTGGCTGCCGAGCAGGCGCACACGCACCAGCTGGAAGCCCATCGCCGTCAGCGTGGGTGCAATCAGGTCTGCAATACGGGTCGCCGCGTCCATGCGTGCGCTGGGTCCTTAAAAACGTCGAAGTCTGTTTCTGCCGAGGTCTGATCGCCGGTCGGGGCCGACAAGTGCCGGCAGAAACCCGTAGAAACGAAAAATGGGCCGGCTGGCCCATGTCCCTTCCCGATCCGACCATGGACCAGGCCAGCGATGTCGGAGGCTGTTATAGCGGCAAATTCCACCAATGCAAGGCTTTTCGCCCCCTCGGTCATCCCGTCGGGGGCGGTTCGGCAGGGTCGGTTTTTCCCGGTCCGCGCGGCCCCACCCGACGGGCCGCCAGAGCCGAAAAATACCCCAGCAGCAGCCAGAACAGGAGATAGAGGCCCAGCACCTTCCAGACCCCAAGGTCTGGGCTGGCCGATCCGGCCAACTCGCCATAGCCGGGGGTGGCCGGCGGGCCACTGCCACCGGCGCTGCTGAAGCCGCCAGCCAGTGGCGGCAAGGCCAGCAGCACCAGGGCGGCGATCCGGCCGCTGAACCAGTGCCCACCGGGGCTGTACAGGAGCCAAAGGCCGCCTGCACCTGACGCCAGGGCGAGCAGCCAGAAAAGCAGGCGGTCGGCCGGAATCCGGCCTGGCGGCAGGTCGGGCAGCGCCAGCCAGGGCGCCAGCACGAAGGCGGTGAAGCCGGCAGCCCCCCAGAGCAGGCCGTCGCGGACCCGTACGAACCCGGACAGATCGGCCCGGGCCTGGGCCGCCCGATGCAGGAAAACCAGCTGCAGCAGCAGCCCGCCGGCGATGCCGAGCCAGACATGATGGATCAGCAGGGCTTCATTGGACGGCAGCTGGCCGGCGACGACCGGGCCCAGATTCACCCGGGCAATCATCAGGGCCAGGGCGGCGCCAAGGCCGGCCAGTACCGTCGCGAATACCAGACGCAACCGCATGAGCGCCTCCCGGGCTGTCTCTACGGCGGAGGTTCAGGTCCGTCGCAGACGATAATAGTGCGGCACCCGCCCGGCGGCGATGGCCTTCTGCTCATATTTGCTCGGCGGCCAGTCATCCGGCCGCCGCAGCCAGTCGGCACGGGCCTCCGCCTGCCAGTCGAACCGCGGCTCGGCCAGGATATGGCGCAGCATCCAGCGCTGGTAATCGGGCACGTCGGTGGCGACCCGCAGTTCGCCGCCCGGCGGGATCAGCCGCGACCAGTCAGCGAGCGTGTCGGCATTGACGATGCGGCGCCACTGATGGCGCTTCTTCGGCCAAGGATCGGGAAACAGGGTGAAGCCGCGCGCCACGCTGTTGTCGGGCAAGGCCTTCAGCAGCAGGCGCGCATCGTCGGTGAGAATGCGGATGTTGTCGCGGCTGTCGCCGCCGTCATGGCGCTCGGCAATGCGCATGACCAGCTTGGCCACGCCATGCTCGTAGGGCTCGATGCCGATGAAGCCGACATCGGGATGCTGCTGCGACAGCGCGAACAGATGCCCGCCATCGCCGAAACCGATCTCGACCCAGTAGGCTTTTTTTGGTGTGGCGAACAGCGAGGCCGGATCGAGCAGAATGCCAGGCGCCGGCAGCGCGATCGACACGCGCGGCAGCCAGTCGCCAAAACGGTTTTCGCGGGTGGGGGAAAGTTTGCGGCCGCGCCGACGTCCGAAAATCAGACGTCTTGGCGCGGCCGCGGACTCGTCGTCAGACACGTATTAGCGGATGTTGAAGGCCGACTTCAGGTCCTTGACCAGATCGGTCTTCTCCCAGGAGAAGCCGCCGTCCTTTTCCGGCTTGCGGCCGAAATGGCCGTAAGCGGCAGTGCGGGCGTAGATCGGGCGATTGAGCTGCAGATGCTCGCGGATGCCGCGCGGGCTCAGCTTCACCAGTTCCTGCAGGATCTTGGAGATCTTGTTCTCGTCGGCCTTGCCGGTGCCGTAGGTGTCGACATAGACCGACAGCGGATAGGCAACGCCGATGGCGTAGGACAGCTGGATCAGGCACTTGTCGGCCAGGCCGGCGGCGACCACGTTCTTCGCCAGGTAGCGCGAGACATAGGCGGCCGAACGGTCGACCTTGGTCGGATCCTTGCCCGAGAAGGCGCCGCCGCCATGCGGGGCCGCGCCGCCGTAAGTGTCGACGATGATCTTGCGGCCGGTGAGGCCGCAATCGCCGTCCGGACCGCCGATGACGAAACGACCGGTCGGATTGACGTAGAGATGCTCGTCATCGCACATCCAGCCCTTCGGCATGACCTTCTGCACGTAAGGCTTCACGATGCGCTTGATGTCGCCGCTTTCCAGAACGCGGCCCTTCTTGTCCTTCAGCGCATGCTGAGTCGAGACGACGATGGCGGTGGCGCCGGTCGGCTTGCCGTTCTTGTAAAGCAGCGTGACCTGGCTCTTGGCGTCGGGGCCAAGCAGCGGCTCCTTGCCACTGTGGCGCACGTCGGCCAGCACCTTCAGGATATTCTGCGACAGCTGCAGCGGCGCCGGCATCAGTTCCGGCGTCTCGTTGGTGGCATAGCCGAACATGATGCCCTGGTCGCCGGCACCTTCGTCCTTGTTGCCGGCGGCATCGACGCCGACGGCGATGTCAGCCGACTGGCCATGCAGCAGCACTTCGATCTTGGCGGTCTTCCAGTGGAAGCCCTTCTGCTCGTAACCGATCTTCTTGATGGTGGCGCGCGCCACCTCTTCGATCTTCTTCTTGTTCACCGCGCCCGACTTCGACACCAGGCTCTTCGGGCCGCGCACTTCACCGGCGATGACCACGCGGTTGGTGGTGGCCAGCGTTTCGCAGGCGACGCGGGCATAGGGATCTTCCTTCAGGAAAAGATCCAGCACACCGTCCGAGATCTGGTCGCAGACCTTGTCGGGATGGCCTTCAGACACCGATTCACTGGTGAACAGATAGGAAGAACGCGCCACGTGTTATCTCCTCAAGCAGCCGCGCCAACCGGCCCCAGGCTTTTTTAAACCCCGCCCCCGCACCGGCGTTTGGCGCACGCCGGAATTGGGAAAACGGGAAAAGTCCGGTTATTTCGCAGAGCCTGACGCGGGGGTCAAGCGGAATGGCGTGACCGAACTGGGGTTAAGCCCGGTTCCACAGCGCCGGCCGGTGAGTCTTCGCCGTCCGTCTCTTCGGTTCCGTTGCCCATGGCCCAGACCAGATCGATGATCTTGCGGCGCAGGCCGGTCTGGCGCAGGCCGTTGAAAGCGCGCAGCAGTTCGACATCGTCACGGCTGAACGACGCCGCCGGGCTGTTGGACGGCACGGCCGATTCCACCATCTGGCCATCGCGGTTGGCAATCTGCGCCTCGTCCAGGCCCTCGAAGAAATAGGCAGCCGGCACGCCGAGGATGATGGCGAACTGGAACAGACGGCTGGCGCCGATACGGTTGGCGCCTTTTTCGTATTTCTGGATTTGCTGGAAGGTCAGGCCGACCATCTGGCCGAGCTTGTCCTGACTCATGCCGATCATGGTACGGCGTAATTTCAATCGATTGCCGACATGAATGTCGACGGAGTTCTTCGTCACTGGGCACCCTCACGCAACGCATAATCAAAAACGAAGGGCCGATTAAAGTCCCTCGTCGTTGCTGCGGTCAACGCTTTGCACTGCGACGAAGCGCCACAAAGCGCCAGATAAGGAATAATAGCGAAAAAGCGAGCAAAGGTACATCACCGATACGCGCGTAAGGCGGAGAACCCTCCAGGGCTTTTGGTAAACGGCCGTCAACCACGCCGATGGCATCCAGCCCCAGGCTGGCGGTGATTCGCCCATAAGGGTCAATAATGGCGCTGATGCCGTTGTTGGCGGCCCGCACCAGGGGCAAGCCCTGCTCGATGGCGCGGAAACGGGCAGCGTTCAGGTGCTGCCAGGGCCCTGACGAACGACCGAACCAGCTGTCGTTGGTAACGTTTAGCAACAGGCCGGGCCGCGGCCCGCCACTGCCATCCGATATCTCATCGGGGAAAATCGCCTCGTAGCACACCAGCACGCGGGCCGCCGGCAGGCCGGGAATGGTCAGTGCTGCCGCCGATTCGCCGGGCGAGAAATCAACGCTGCCCGCCGCCAGGGCGTCGAGGCCGAGCGGCTTCAGGATTCTGCGGAACGGCAGGTATTCGCCGAACGGCACCAGATGCAGCTTGTCGTAGACGCCAGCCAGCGTACCGGTGGCATCCAGCACGAAGACGCTGTTGAACAGCACCAGCTGCTGCTTCGCATCGAACATCCGGCGCGGTGCGCCGGTGATCAGGGCACCGCCTTTCGCCGGCAGCAGCCTGGCCAGGCCCTCGCGCAGGCGCGGTTCTTCGTCCAGCAGATACGGCAGAGCGGTTTCCGGCCAGATGATATGGGTGGGCGGAATCTCCGCTGCCTGCAGGCTGAGCGTGGCATGCTCCTGCAGATGCTGCTGGCGCAGATCGTCGCGCCATTTCACCGTCTGCGGCACGCTGGGCTGCACCAGACGCAACTGTACGTCGGGCACGGTGTCGACGGCTGCCGTCGGCAGGCGCAGACTGCCCAGCCCCATCAGCAACACGAAGCCGGCCGGCAGCAACAATGTCGCCAATCGCACCCGCTGCGACAGGCCGGGCAACAGGAAGAGCGCGAGGCCGGCGGCCGCCAGCATGGTGATCAGCCCCAGCCCCTGCACACCGATGAAGGCGGCCAGCTGCATGGTGGCCGGCCAGTCGCCCCAGATGGTACCCACCACGTTCCAGGGAAAGCCGGTCAGCACATGGCCGCGCAGGTATTCGCCGATCAGCCAGCCGAAGGGCGCCAGCAGGAACCGCCAGGCCGCGCTGGCGCCGGCAACCTGCAGCGCCAGCCACAGGCCGGCAGCGGGGAACACGGCCAGCAGCAACGGCAGGCCCAGCACCGGCAGCGGCAGCAGCAACGCGTATTTGTCGGCATCGACAAAGAAGGCGATGCCGATCCAGTACAGCCCGGCGACGAAATAGCCATAGGCGAAAGCGAAACCGGTGAAAAAGGCGCGCCAGCGCAGCGTGGCGGTCTGCAGGTGCAGCAGCCCGATGAAGGCGATAAATGCAAGCGGCCAGAGCGACAGCGGCGCCTGCGCACCGGCCAAAGCCACGCCCAGCAGCAGGGCGAGGCCATAGCGGCGCCAGCCGGCCAGATTCGCCAGCACGGTCATCACAGCGGTCAGTCGGCTCATGTCAGGCGTCAGGCCGCATCGGCGCTGGTTTCCTGCGTCTGTACGCGGATGCGCACACGCTTCACCCGGCGCGGATCGGCATCCAGCACCTCGAAGGCAAGGCCGGCGGGATGTTCGATCAGTTCGCCGCGCAGCGGCACCCGCCCGAGATGCGAAACGATCAGGCCGCCGACAGTATCGACTTCCTCGTCTTCTTCCGGATCCTGCAGGGCGCGGCCGATCTTTTCTTCCAGATCTTCGATCGGGCAGCGGCCGACCGCCTCTAGCACGCCGTCGGCGCGCTGGATCAGCATGGCGCCGGCGCTTTCATCATGCTCGTCGTCGATCTCGCCGACGATCTGCTCGACCAGATCCTCGATGGTGACCAGGCCGTCCACACCGCCATATTCATCGACGATGATGGCCATATGCACGCGGCTGTCGCGCATCTCGCGCAGCAGTTCCAGCACCGACTTCGATGGCGGCACCACCAGAAGCTTGCGCATGATCTTGTCGATGGCGAAGCCGCTGCGGCCAGCCAGATAAGGCAGCACATCCTTGACATGGATCATGCCGATCACGTCGTCGAGCGAGCCGCGATAGACCGGCAGACGCGAATGCTCGGCATCCACCAGCATCTTCACCAGCTTCTCGAACTCGATTTCGGTGGAGACTGCGATGATGTCGGTACGCGGCACGCGGATTTCACCAACCCGCAGCTCGCCCACTTCCAGCACGTTGCGCAGCAGGGCGCGCTCGGCGGTTTCTTCCGGCGTGGCACTGTCGTCGGCATGCTCTTCCAGCAGCTCTTCGATGCTCTCGCGCAGGGATTCGTCGCTGCGTCCGCGCAGCAGCGACAGCAGGCGGCGCCAGAATGTCGTGCCGCCATTGCCGTTTTCGCGGGCCTCGCTCATGACGCGCGCCTCTGCTTTGCGGTCGTCTTCGTGGTCTTCTGTTTCGCCCGGACAGGCGCAGACTTTGCTTTCACAACACTCTTCTTCTTTGTAACGGTCTTCTTCCTGGTCACGATCTTCTTCTTGGTGACGGCCCTGGCGGGCCGGATCGTATAGGGATCGGCAATGCCCATACCGGCCAGGATCACGGTCTCCAGCGGCTCCATCGCCTCGGCCTGGTCGTCATCCATATGATCGTAGCCGAGCAGATGCAGCACCCCATGCACGGTCAGATGCGCCACATGGTCGGCCAGGGTTTTCTTCTGCGCTTTCGCTTCACGCTTGCAGGTGGCCAGACCCAGTGCGACATCGCCCAGATAGGCAGGCGGTCGTGCCGGATCGACGGCGTTTTCCGCCGGGAAGGACAGCACGTTGGTCGGCTTGTCCTTGGCGCGCCAGCCGGCATTCAGCTTGCGCATCTCGGCATCGTCGGTAAGCAGGATGCTCAGGCCGGTGGCGGCTTTGGCCGGCAGTTCGCTTTTCAGGGCGGCCTGCACCGCCTTGCGAACCGCCGCAGCCGGGTTGGGCAAATCCTTGCGCCAGCCGGCCGCGGCAATGCGGATGTCGATCTCTATACTCGGGCCTTCAGGCATGGTGGCGGATCAGCGTCTCGGTCTGGGCGTCGCCAGGTCGAGCTGCTGCTCCTTCTGGGCATAGGCGCGCACGATCTTGGTGACCAGCGGATGGCGCACCACATCGGCCTCGCCGAACTTCACGAACGAGATGCCATCGACGCCATCGAGAATATCCAGCGCATGACGCAGGCCCGACGGCACGCCGATCGGCAGATCGATCTGCGACAGATCGCCGGTCACCGCCAGACGCGAATTCTCGCCAAGCCGCGTGAGCAGCATCTTCATCTGCACCGGCGAGGTGTTCTGCGCTTCGTCCAGGATGACGAAGGCGTTGGCCAGGGTACGGCCGCGCATGAAGGCGAGCGGCGCCACTTCGACCTCGCCACTTTCCAGGCCCTTGGCCACGCGTTCGGCCGGCAGCATGTCGTAGAGCGCGTCGTAGAGCGGACGCAGATACGGATCGATCTTGTCGCGCATGTCGCCCGGCAGGAAGCCGAGGCGCTCGCCGGCTTCAACAGCGGGGCGCGACAGGATGATACGGTCGACACGGCCTTCCAGCAGCATCGACACCGCCATGGCGACGGCGAGATAGGTTTTTCCGGTGCCGGCCGGGCCGAGGCCGAAGACCAGTTCGTTACTCTGCAGTGCGTCGAAATACAGTTTCTGCGTATGGGAGCGCGGAATGATGATGCGCTTCTTGGTGCGCACCGCACCGTCCGGGATCGGCCGGTCATCCCGAATCAATTCGGCCTTGTCACGCAGCTTCGCCGTCACTGGAGCGTTCATCGGACCCCCTTGCGTCATGCGGATTGCACCATCGACATCACCCATCTCGACTTCGGTGCCGTTTTCGAGACGGCGGTAGAGATCGGTGAGAATTTTGCGCGCCTGGACCTGCGCCTCGGCCGGACCGGTGATCATCAGCCGGTTGCCGCGCGACGCCACCGCCACGCCCAGCCGCTCTTCGATGCGGGCGAGATGACGATCATGCTCGCCGAACAGCAGGGCGAGAAGGCGATTGTCCTCGAAATCCAGAATGATCGGATCGGCTGCCGTTTTATCCGCGCCGCGTGCATCGCTCACAGGCTTTGGCCTCGTTGCTGCGTCCAATCGATCCTCATGCTGCTGCCAGACGGGCGAGCTGCCCATCCACGGAACTGCCATGGCCGGCGGTAATGGTCACTGCGGCGCGGTCGCCGATTTGCAGCGACGCATCGTTGACGATCACCGACTGCATGTAAGGCGAGCGGCCGAGCACCTGGCCGGGACGACGTCCGGCGCGGTCGAAGACCACATCCAGCGTCCGCCCCACCGTGCCGGCATTGAAGGCCAGCGACTGCTCGCGCAGCAGATCCTGCAGGGCCTGCAACCGCGCGCTGCTTGCCGCATCGCTCACCTGATTGGGCAGCAGGCTGCCCGGCGTGCCGGGGCGGGCGGAATACTTGAACGAATAGGCAGCGGCATAGCGTGCCTGGCGCACCAGATCGAGCGTCGCCGCGAAATCCTTGTCGGTCTCGCCGGGGAAGCCGGTGATGAAATCGCCGCTGAGCGCCAGATCGGGACGCGCGGCATAGAGCTTTTCCACCACGCGCAGATAGTCTGCCGCGCGATGCTGACGATTCATGGCTTTCAGCACGGCATCCGAACCGGCCTGCACCGGCAGATGCAGGAAGGGCATCAGCATCGGCAGGTCGCGATGGGCAGCGATCAGGTCGTCGCTCATCTCCAGCGGATGCGATGTGGTGTAGCGCCAGCGGATCTGCGGATACTGCGCATTGACCCGCTCGTGCAGCGCCGCCAGCAGGCGGGCCAGCGACCAGGTCGCGCCATCAGAACCTTCGCCATGCCAGGCATTCACATTCTGGCCGAGCAATGCGATCTCGTGCACGCCGGTGGCGGCGATTCTCAGGGCTTCCGCGATGATGGCATCCGCCGGACGGGAATATTCGGCGCCGCGCGTATAGGGCACGACACAGAAGGTGCAGAATTTGTCGCAGCCTTCCTGCACGGCCAGATAGCCGACCGGCCCGGGGGCCGCAGAAATCTCGTTGGGAAGATGATCGAATTTCGATTCGACCGGGAAGGCGGTCTCCATCAGGCCCAGTCCCGCTTTATGGGGGCCGCCGCTGTGCCTGACGCTGGCGCGCTCGGCTTTCGCCAGCAGCTCGGGCAGCTTGTGATAGGCCTGGCTGCCGACCACGAGGTCGACGAAGGGCGCGCGCTGGTTGATCTGCTCGCCCTCGGCCTGGGCGACGCAGCCGGCGACCGCGATGGTCACGTCGCCACCCTGCTTCTGGGCCTCCGCCTTGCGGATCCGCCAGTGGCCAAGCTCGGAGAACACCTTCTCGGCGGCCTTTTCGCGGATATGGCAGGTATTGAGGATGACCATGTCGGCATCCTCGGGATCGTCGGTCTTGGCGTATCCGAGCGGGGCCAGCACGTCCGCCATGCGGGCGGAGTCGTAGACGTTCATCTGGCAGCCGTAGGTCTTGATGAACAGCTTTTTGGCCAAGTCCGGGTTTCAGCGGGGCGGGCCTTCAACCTGACGACGCCCCAGACGCTCCTTAAGAATTCGTTGCCGACAACCCACGCTACCACCCCGGGGGGCAAAAACCAAGGACAACAGCAGCCGATCAGGGGCAGCGTCACAGATTCTTCACAAGAGAATCAAGGGGTTAATATAATCACCGTGCACCTCGCCCGGGCCGGGCAGCATCGGGCCCGGCCAGATAACACCCCGATTCGCGCCTGCCAGGCTCCCCCGGCGCTCCCGGGCCTTCGTTCGGCTTCGTTCGGCTTCGTTTGGCTTCGTTTACGTTCGTTTGGCTTCGTTTACGTTCGTTCGGCTTCGTTTGCGTTCGTTTGGCTTCGCCGGCACTCGCCGGCTTTCGCCAAAGGCGGGGAAACGAGACCGAATCTGCCTGTTGCCTGGAGGGCAATCAGAACTAAATGGGAACATATAAAAGAATATCAAGGGCAGGCTGGGGCCGATGGCTGGCTGGCTTGCGGCGGATTGCCCGGCGCGGCTGGCTGGCTGGTCGAAACCGGTTTTCACCGGCCCCTGAAGATATGACGTTCTAGCCCGCCATTTTTTTTACCGCCGACCGCCGACGCCACCACAGCACGATGCCGGTGACCGAGAGCAGCGCCGTTATCAGCCCCGCGGCAGAAATGACGATGCGCCCCGGCAAACCGGCGATCCAGCCGCTGTGCAGAGGAAACTGCAGCCTCAGGAAAACATCGCCGGCCGTGCCCTGCCAGGGCACTTCCGCCGCGAGCAATCGTCCGTCCATCGCATCGAAATACAGAAACGGCCGGTTGGGTCCGGCGCCGTAATCCGACTGGCCGGGGAAGAAGTGGACCGAATAGATCCCGTAGGCCGAATTGTAGGATATCCCGCCCGGACGATCCGACCAGCCGCGCCGGTCGGCCTCGGCATTGGCGGAGATAGAGATCGCGGTAAAGCCCAGTCCCGCCGGCGTCTGACTGCCGGCCGGCCGGGCCTGGCGCAGATCGTAGGGCGACGGGGTCAGGCTGCTGAAGACCGAGACAACGGGCCGGAACACCTCGCGGTTCAGGTTGAAGTAGATGCTGGTGAACGCCAGCATCATCAGCACCGGCCAGAACCACAGGCCACCGGCCCGATGCAGATCGAGATAGCGGCGGCGCCGGCTCGCATCGGGTTTGATTATCCAGGCGACGCGCCAGTGCTGCAGCAGTGGTCGTGCCCGCGGCAGGGTCAGCGCTGCACCGACGATGCTGTCGAACAGCCAGACCAGTGCGATCCCACCCATCAGCCAGGCGCCCCAGCGACCCGGCAGATGCAACCGGTAATGCAGTTCGTAAAGAAAGCCGACCACATGGCGCCGGTCGATGCCCCCACCGAAACGCTGACGCCGCTCAAGGATCGTGCCGGTGGCGGGATCGACGAAAATCTGGTCATAGCCCAGCACGAAGGGCCGGCCGGTCTGCGGATCGGAGCGCGGGCGCAGGGACAGGCGCGCCGTTTCGCCCGGCCGCACATTCAGCGGCACATACCGCACCATGGCGCGCGGCTCCGCCGCCTCGACGCGGGCGACCAGATCGTCGAGCGGCAGCGGCGGTCCGACCGCCTGGACATGAAAGATGTCGGCATTGAGCCAGGCATCCAGCTCGAAATGAAACGCGATCACCGCACCGGTCAGGCCGGCGACGAACAGGAATCCCGCCGTCGCCAGGCCTGCGATGCGGTGGACCAACAGCCAGAATGGCCGCGTCGCCGCCCTTTGCAGGGCAGCTATCACCAGCGGTAACGGACCGCGGCAATCACCGTGCGGCCGATGCCGTAGTTACAGCTCGTCAGCGAGCCGCAGGAGAAGTTCTCCTTGTCGAACAGATTGGCGGCGTTCAGCGAGACGCGGAAATTCTGCCAGTCGTAATGCACAGCGGCATCGAACAGCGTATAGGCCGGCACATCGAAACTGTTGGTTGATGTGCCATAGGTGGTGCCGATGTAACGGGCGCCGGCACCGAAGCCGAGACCAGCCAGATCGCCGCTGCGCAGCGTATAGTCGGCCCAGAGCGATGCCATGTATTCCGGCACGCGGGCCGGCCGCTTTCCCAGATCGGTACCGTTGCTCTTGGTCACCTCTACATCGGTGTAGCTGAAGGCAGACAGCAGATCGAGCTCACGGCTGATGCTGGCCTTGCCCTCCAGCTCCAGGCCGCGCGACGTCACTTCGCCGGTCTGGATGCTGAAGGTGGGATGGGCAGGGTCGCTCGTCGTCACATTCTGCCGGCGCAGGTCGAAGGCCGAGAAGGTGACGAAACTGTCGTAGCCTTTCGGCTGATATTTGACACCGATTTCCTGTTGCTGGCCGGTTTCGGGCACGAAGGCCTTGCCGGAGAAGTCTGTACCGGACACCGGTTCGAAGGATTCGGCATAAGAGACATAGGGCGCCAGGCCCATGTCAAAGAGATACATCAGGCCAGCGCGACCGGTGAGCGCGCGGTCGTCCTGCATGGTTTTGAAGCCGGTGAAGCGATTCTTCGTATCGCTGACGGCGCGATCCTGGCGTCCGCCGGCGACGAGGATCCAGTTGTCATATCTGATCTGGTCCTGCGCATAGAGGCCGTATTGCGCGATCGTCTGGTCGGAACCACTGCCAAAGGCCGGCACGCTCACGGCCCTGCCATAGCTCGGCGCAAAGATATTGAGCAGTCCGCCACCACCGGTCGAGTTGCCGGTCATCACATCGAGCGAAACATGCTGATAGTCGAAGCCGGCGATGGCCGTGTGCTTGACCGGGCCGGTATCGAACTTGGCTTCGGCCTGCTGATCGGCAGTAAAGACGCGCCCCGCGGCCAGCCGTCGTTGCACGTTGCGGTTATAAAAGCGCGGATCGGCCTGCTGGGCGCCAAGGAAGATCGTCTTGGAATCATAGTCGTGATCGCTGTAGCGCAGCGTCTGGCGGAGCGTCCAGGTATTGTCGATGCCATGCTCGGTCAGCGCGCTGAAGGATGTCTTGTTCATCAGCGTGGAATCGAAGTCCGGCTCACCCACGAAGCGGTTGATCGGTATCCTGCCATTCGGGCTCGACAGAACGGTGCCCACCGCCGGCATACCGTAAATGTAGAGCGAGTCATCACGCTGATGATCCATCAGCAGCGTCACTGATGTATCGGCGCCGGGACGGAAGGTCAGACCGCCGGCCAGGAAGATGCGATCATCCCGCACATAATCCACCTGCGTGTCCGTGTCGCGGCCAAGCGCGACGAAACGGTAGGACAGTTTCTCGCTCGCTGCGCCGCCGATATCGGCGGCGATCTGTTTGCGGTCGAAGCTGCCGCCCTGCACTTCCACTTCGTTGATCGGCCGGTCGGTCGGCCGCTTGGTCACCATGTTGACCAGGCCACCTGGCGAATTCTGGCCATAGAGAATGGAGGCCGGACCCTTGATGACCTCGACGCGCTCCATGTTGTAGGGCTCCGGCGCATGGAAGCCGAGGAAAGCCTGCGGCAGTTCGCGCGTTCCATCACGATAGAGGTAGCCGGCAAACTGCGTGAAGCCGCGCAGCTGGATGCCGTCATGCTGCATCTGCAGGCCACCGGCTTCAGCGCGGACGCCGGCGGTATAGCGTAGCGTTTCGCCGATCTGGCGTGGCTTCTGCTCGTCCATCTGCTCGCGTGTGATCACCGAAATGGACTGGGGCGTTTCCAGCAGCGGCGTATCGGTCTTGGTGCCCGTGGCGCTGCGCGTTGCGACATAGCCGTCGACAGGCCCCCAAGCGGTTTCACTGCGCTGCCGGCCTTCGACCGCCAGTGTGGGCAGCACCGCGGCGTTACTGCCCTGGGCCGGCAGTTCGACCAGTGTCACCGTATTTGCGCCGGTGACACGGTAGGTGAGGCCGGTGCCGGTCAGCAGGCGGGCCAGCGCATCAGCGGGGCTGAAGGTGCCGCGCAGAACACTCGAGGTCTTGCCCTGGGCCAGCGCTGCCGGATAGCCGAGCTGCCAGCCGGAGTTACGGGCAAAACCATCCAGCGCCGCGGTCAGCGGCTGGGCCGGAATGTCGAACTGCTGCTGGACTGGCTGACCCTGCGCAACTGGGGTCTGGGCCTGCAGGGGCAGATTGCCCGCCATGCCGAAAACCAACGCCGTTCCCAGCAAAAGCGCGTTGCGCCAAGAATACCTGTGCATTCAACTTCCCCAATGCCTGTTCTTTCAGCAAATGCGACGCATTTGCGACCCTTAAGCCCTGACGCATGGGGCAGCGTCAACCGGAAGCGTTTTTTGAAAAAATCAGCGGGAGAGGATGAACAGCCGGCCGCCATAGACGGCAACCTGCGCCCCTGTGGCCGCGGCAAGAGCCGCCACCACGGCCGGTGGGTCGTCGAGCCGGTAGCTGCCCGAGACATGGAGGCCGGCCAGATCGGCGCCGCGTACCCAGATCATGCCCGGCCAGTAGCGGTCGAGTTCGTCCAGCACCTCGCCCAGCGGTCGGTTGGCGAAAACCAGGCGGTTCTCGGTCCAAGCGAAAGCCTCCGGCGCGATGGCCATGGCATTCATGCCGCCACCCTGCCCCAGAACGGCCGCCTCCCCAGCCGTCAGCGTGGCCAATGAACGGCTGGCCCGCGCCACCGCCACGCGGCCATGATGTACGGCGACCGTGACGTCACGCGCAGCATCCAGGCTGTAGGCCGTGCCGAGCGCCTGGGCCGCCACATCGTCACGCTGCAGCCGGAAGGGCCTGGCCGCATCGGGCTGCACCTCGGCAAAGACGCGGCCGCGCAGCACCGTGACCTTGCGCTGCTGCGCACTGTAATCCACTGCGACTGCCGCACCGGCATCGAGCAGCAGTTGCGACCCGTCGGCCAGGGTCACGCGCTGCGGCAGCCCGGCTTTCGCCACATGGTCAGCGGCGAAATCGACATCCAGCCCGCTGATATGCGCAGCCCCCCACAGCCCTACCAGCACTGCAGCTGCCGCCGCCATGCGGCGCGCCAGCATGGGAACGCGGACCTTGGGTTTTTCCGCGCCCACCGCAAACAGCGCCGCCGTCAAATCGGCATCGGTCCACAGGGCTTCGACGCGGGCATAGGCCGCCGCATGGGCCGGATCGGCATCATGCCAGAGGAGAAACGCCGCGCGGATTTCTGCATCGGCGTCGCCGCGCAGGGTCGCGAACCAGTCGGCGGCCTGCTGCTCGGGATGGGCAGTCGGATCAAGGGACATATCGATAAGACGCGCGAGGCCGGTCAAAGCGGAAGTCCTATCCGTAGCCGCCATCGGCGGCGAGACAATGTTTCAGCGCCAGCGCCAGGTCCTTGGCGATGGTACGTTCGGTGACACCGAATTTCCGCGCGATCTGCGTCTGGGTCAGCCCATGGATCCGGTGCAGCACAAGCACCTGGCGGGCGCGCTCAGGCAGGCAGGCCAGTGCAGCCTGGAAGCGGCGAACGCGATCGCGGTCCAGGACCTGCGTCTCCGGTGACGGCTCGGTTGCCGGCACGGCGGCGACCGCCGCATCGAGTCCGTCGCTGCCGGCGGGATGCACCCGTGTGCGCACCTTCTGCCGCCGCAGATGATCGAGCGCCAGGTTGCGAGCGGTCTGATAGAGGAAAGCCTGCGGATGCTGCACCTCGCCGGCCTCGGCAGCAGCAGCGGCCTTGATATAGGCATCCTGCGCCAGGTCTTCGGCCGCGTGACGGTCACCGACCAGTCGCGACAGCCAGCGCACCAGCGGACCCCGCTGGGCGGAGAACAGCGCCGCGAAGTGATGTCGTGCCGCGGCAGATGCGGTCTCGTCGGCCAAGCGGCTCCCCCGGTGAATGCGGGGAGTTTATTTTAGTTGAGAATTATTCGCAATAGTGATGGGGGATTCAGTCTTCGGCCGCAATGTCCTGCGGCTTCGGCGCCGGCAGTTTCTGCGGCGGCGTGCGCGGACCTGGGATTTCGCGGCCGGCATTGATGTCGCTGAGGCCTTCGGCCACGCGCTGGTGGCACCAGGCGGCAAGGCCCTTGCGCGAGTTGAACTGGTCCATGGTGACGGCCGTGTGGAATTCCACCACCGCCTCGCTCGGGCCGGCCTTGAGGAAGCGCCACAGATGCGGCACCAGATCCTCGTCGCCGACCCAGGCAAACAGCCGCATCCAGCGGCGGCCGACCGGCATGTGATTGAGCTTGGCATAGCCGAGGCTGACCGGCTGCACGGTCAGATGGCGGCCATGCACCGGTGCTTCCGCCATGGCGAAGAAGGCCGACTTGAAGGTGAGGATGCGCAGGCCGTCGGACGAGGTGCCTTCGGGGAACAGGATCAGGCTGTCGCCCTGCTGCAGGCGCTCGACCATTTCATCGCGATGCTCGGCGGTGCGCGACCGGCGCTCGCGTTCGACAAACACCGTGCGCTGCAGCCGCGCCAGCGTGCCGAAGAACGGCCACTCGTTCACCTCCTGCTTGGCGATGAAACTCACATCCGGCATCGCCGCCGACAGCACCACGATATCGAGCCAGGAGATATGATTGCACGCGAACAGCGTCGGCCGCGTGGCCGACGGCTGGCCGACGCGCCGCACCTTCACCCGCAGCAGCCAGGCCACCGAGCGGTGATAGAAATACGGTAGGCTGCGCATCAACGGACTGTTGAGACGAATCAGCAGAATCTGGACGGGGATCAGCAGCACCGTCCAGGCAAGAAAGACGGTGAGCGTCACAAGTGCGCGCATGGCCATGGCTGCGGAAGGGCTGGGACTCAGCCCTTCTTCTTGTCCTTGTCATCGAGCGGCACGCCAAAGAGCTCCAGCCGGTGATCGACCAGCTTGTAGCCCAGGCGCGCGGCGATCTTGTCCTGCAGCGCCTCGAGCTCGGGATCGTTGAACTCGATGATCTTGCCCGACCGCGTGTCGATCAGATGATCGTGGTGCGACTCCGGCATCTCTTCGTAGCGCGCACGCCCGTCGCCGAGATCGAGACGGCTGAGGATGCCGTTCTCCTCGAACATGCGCACGGTGCGATAGACCGTGGCGATCGAGATGCGCGGATCCACCGCCACCGAGCGGCGATGCAGCTCTTCCACATCGGGGTGATCGTGCGAGGAACTGAGGACCCGGGCGATCACACGCCGCTGGTCGGTCATCCGCATGCCAAGTTGTTCGCAAAGTTGTTCGAGGCGGCTGCTCATACGCCGAACGCCCTTTTTATTGGTGAATGATCCCTGCCCCAGCAGTTTAGCACGGCCGCGCCAGCGATGAAACGCGCGGCGCGACTCGGCCGGGGGCCATATTTCCCGTGAGGCGCCGTCTTAACGGCGATGGCGGCCCTTGCCAAGCCCGATCTTCTTGGCCAGCACCTGGCGATGCAGCGCATAATTGGGGGCCACCATCGGGTAATCGGCCGGCAGGCCCCAGCGTTCGCGATACTGCTCCGGCGTCATCTTGTAATGGCTCATCAGATGGCGTTTGAGCATCTTCAGCTTCTTGCCGTCTTCCAGGCAGATGATGAAATCCGGCGTCACCGATTTCTTCACCGGCACGGCGGGTTGCGAGCGCTCCGCAGTCGCAGCACCGGCCGGCGTCGGCGTTTGCGCCATGGTGCCATCGAGACCGGCCAGGGTGGCGTGGACCTGGCGGATCAGGGCCGGCAGTTCGGCGGTGTCGATGCGGTTCTGTGCAACATGCGCCGCGACGATCTGGGCGGTCAGCGTCAGCAACTGTAACCGCTCGGCGGACTGCGGCATTGGCTCAAACTCCATGAACAGATCAAGTAAAACGTCGTGACAATGCTTAAACTAGGGAGCGATTCTGCCTAAATCCAGTGCGTTCTTGGCAAAAATCAAAGTGTCACAGCAATATTCCTGCAACTTGTACTTTAGTCCTGCCCCAGCAGCCGCTGCATGACGATGGCATCGCGCGGGCCGGCCGCGGTCTGGTAATAGGCGGCGCGGCGGCCGACCTCGGCGAAGCCGGCCGCCAGATACAGGCCGCGCGCGGGCTTGTTGTCGGAGGCGACCTCAAGGAAACAGCGCGCAACACCCTGCGCGCCAAGCCGGGCAAAGCCGGCCTGCAGCAGCCGGCGCGCCACATTCAGGCGCCGCAGCCGCGGCGTCACCGCGAGCGTTATGACCTCGGCTTCGTCGGCAGCCTGGCGCAGCAGCAGGAAACCCACCGGCTGCGTGCCATTCAGGGCGACCAGGCAGAGCGCGCCCGGCATATCGAGCAGGTTACGCAGGCTGTCGGCAGTCCAGCCGCCCTCGGCGAAGGCTTCGGCATGCAGCGCGGCCAGCACGGCAGCCGCTTCGCCGCCGCAGGATTCGACGCCGACCGCCAGTTCGGCGCGCGGCTGCGGCGCTTTCGGCAGGGCCGCATCCGGCGGACGGATATAGAGCGGCGCCGGTGACGCGTCGGGCCGCGGCATCGCGCGGGCCAGCCTGGCTACCAGCACCGGATCGGGATCGGGATCGGCATCCGATATCGTCAGGTCGGCGCGGCCGGCGGCGTCTTTCAGCAGCACCGCACCACTGCCGACCAGCATGAACGCGCCCGGCGGAATCGCGGCGGCCGCGTCTTTGAGCGGCAGCAGCAGCGGTTCGGTGACCGTCGTGCCGTCTGCTGCGAAAACCTGCAGATAGACTTCGTCGCGGCGCGCATCGATCGCCGCAACCGTGCCCTGCCCGGGCCGGGCCGCCGCGGCAGCCAGTGCCTGCGTGGTGGTCACGCCCCAGACCGGTTTGCCGAGCGCAAGCCCGAGGCCGCGCGCGGTGGCCAGCGTGGTACGGATGCCGGTGAACGAGCCGGGCCCGATGGTGGCGGCAATGCCGTCCAACTGGCCGAGTTCGATCCCGGCTTCCAGCCGTGCCTGCTCGATCAGCGCCAGCAGCCGTTCGGCATGACCCTTGCCGCCGGCCGAAACCACGCGCGCCAGGGCGCGATCCCCATCGGTGATGGCGACCGAGCAGGCGTTCAGCGCGGTATCGAGGGCCAGCAGCTTCACGGGTTCGCCGGCCGGTGATAGTAGGAAGGCGTGTTCATGGTGATGGAGTAGCAGTGATGCCAGCTTTGGTCGAGATCAAGCCGCCGGACTTTCCGGTCCTGATCGACCTGCGCTATGCCACGGCCGACAACCTGACCGGCGCGCCGATCTATGCCCGTGCCGGCTGTTACCTCAACCCGGAAGCAGCCGGGCTGCTGAAAAACGCCGTTCAGCTGGCCGCCCAGATGGGCCTGCGGCTGAAGGTGTTCGATGCCTTCCGTCCGACCGAGGCCGCCTGGGCTTTGTGGAACCACACGCCCGATCCGACTTTCCTGGCCGATCCGCGCAAGGGCTCGCCGCATTCGCGCGGCGCCGCCGTGGATGTGACGCTGGTGGATGACGCCGGCGACGAACTCGACATGGGCACGGATTTCGATGCCTTCACGCCGCTGGCCTTCCATGGCGTGCTGGAGATCGGCGCGGCGCAGCAACGCAACCGCGCGCTGCTGCTGGGAATCATGACGGCGGCGGGCTGGGATTTCTATCGCAACGAATGGTGGCACTACCAGCTGTTCCAGCCGCGCCGCTATCCGCTCTTGTCGGATGCGGCGGCCGGCACGGAACTGATGGCGCCGTCCGGGGTGATGTGATCGGCGGTGATCGCCACGCGATCCACTTCGCCGGACAGCCATTGCGCCGTGGTCAGCGGCTCGGCTTTTTCAAACAGCACGTCGCCGATCATCTCGCCGACCAGCGGCCCGAACTTGAAACCATGACCTGACGTGCCGCAGAAGGCATAGGCACGCGGCCCCAATGTACGGAACTGGAAGCGTTCCTCGATCTCCACATCGTAGAAGCAGGTCTTGGCCTGCACCACTTTGTAATCGTCCAGATTGGCGATGCGATGACGGGCGTTGTCGAGAATGGCGGCAATCTCTGCCGGCCTCGGTTCGCGGTCGGCCGAAGGATCGGCGGTCAGGCCGAAACGATGGTCGCCGATCTTCAGGCCGGTGCGCATGCCATCGCGGGTGATGCGCGGCGGCACAACGTAGAAGCCTTTCGTCTGGCCGATTTCGAGCAGCATCGGTGCGCTGTACCAGGCCGTGCCCAGATCGGCCGGCGGCTGCAGATACACCACCACCTGGCGCGACGGCCGCGACACCTCGGCAAGGCCGGGCAACAGTTTCGAGGTCCAGGGCCCGGCGGTCACCAGCACGCGGTCGGCCTGCAGCGCGCCATGCTCGCCGAGCGTGACCGTGCCGGCCTCGGCATCCACCGCGGTAACGGTTTTACCGGTGGCAATGCGCACGCCGTGGTCGCGCAGATGCGTGGTGAGCGCCGCGACGATGGCTTCGGCAAACAGCACGCCGCCGGACGGACAATAGAACGCATCCTGCAGGCCGGCCTCGTTCAGCATGGGATAACGGCCGGCCACGGTTTCGGCATCGAAGGCGAGATGCTCGACCTCTTCCTCGGTCAGTACGGCGGCGCATTTCGCCGTCCAGTCATCGCCCTCGCCGCTCAGGATCAGCGTGCCGGTCTCGGCATAGAGCGTCATCTTCAGGTCGCGCCAGAGCCGGTCCCAGGCGTGGTAGGCATGGCGCACCATGCGGGTGTAGCCCACCTGCGCGCCATAGGGGTAGCGGATGAGGCGATGCTGGTCGACCGAGGAGCCGAGCGGATTGGGCAGCGTGCCCTGCTCGATCAGCGTGACATCGGCGCCATTGCGACGCAGCGCCCAGGCGCTGCTGAGGCCCATGATGCCGCCGCCGACGATGATGACCTTCATGCCGTTTTCCGTCTTCATGACATCAGGCTCTCTACCACCAGTTCGGCCGCCGCCAGATCTTCCAGCGCGGTGCCGACCGATTTGAACACGGTGACCTCGGTATCGTTGCTGCGGGCGAAGACATCGTTGCGGCACAAGGCAAACAGATCGCCGCGCACATCCTCGGGACTCAGCAGGCCGTGCTTGATCGGCACGACGAGATCGCCGGCTTCTTTCAATGCGCCTTCGCGGGTATCGACCCAGACCTCGCCACGCGACAGGGTGGCGTCGTCGGCCTCGCGCATCTGCGGCGTGAAGCCGCCGACCAGATCGACATGGGTGCCGGGCTTGAGCCAGTCGCCGCGCACCAGCGGCTCGCGGCTTAAGGTCGCACAGGAAATCGTGTCGGCGACGCGCTGCGAGGCCTCCAGATCGTCGACCACGGCAATCGACGCATTCAGGTCGGTCAGTTTCGCCGCCAGCACTTCGGCGCTGCTGCGATTGCGATTCCAGATCTCGATGCGCTTGTAGCGGCGCACCGCGCAATGGGCACGGATCAGATGCGGCGCCAGCGAGCCGGCGCCGATCATCAGAAGATGCTGTGCATCCTGGCGTGCCAGATACCCGGCGGCCAGAGCAGACGCGCAGGCGGTGCGACGGAGCGTGAGTGCCACGCCATCGATCACCGCCTTGGGCGCGCCGGTGCGCGCATCGAACAACAGATAGGCGCCGATCACCGACGGCAACCCCGCCTTTGGATTGTCCGGGTAGACACTGACCGCCTTGATGCCGATATGCCGCCCGGGCTGCCAGGCCGGCATGATCAGCAGCGTGCCACCCGGGCCGCCCTGCGGATCATCGATATGGAAATGGCTGCGCACCGGCACCTCGCCGCCCGCCTGAAAGGCGGCGCGCAGATGCGGAATCAGTTTTCCGTAGGGCAGAGCCGCATGGACGGCGGCGGCATCGATACTGCGCATGGGCGGAACCGGGTCAGGCGAGCGGCGCCGGCGGCAACGGCGGCAGTGCCGATGCGGCTGGCGTCTGGTCGGCCGGCTTCTGCGCCGCCAGCTTGATCTCGGCCTGGCGCTGGCGCGCGGCCTTCTGGCGCGCCGCCGACCAGGCATTGAACCGGCCGAACACCGCGCCGAGGATCAGACCGACAAAGAAGACAAGGAAAACCAGCAGGTAGAGCGGCAGCTCGACCTCGAAGGGCAGCGGATCGATGCTGACAGTCACCGGATTCTTGTTGGCGACCGCAAACACCACCAGGATCAGGAGAAGCAGGGCGCCCAGAAAAACGCGCAGAAAGCGCATGCGGACCCCCGCTGGAAAATTACTCGGTGTCGGACGACTTGCCCGAGAGATTGAGCTTCTGGCGCAATTCCTTGCCCGTCTTGAAGAAGGGCACGAACTTTTCCTGCACGTCCACGGCTGTGCCGGTGCGCGGATTGCGACCCGTGCGCGCCGGACGGCGTTTCACAGAAAATGCACCGAAACCGCGCAATTCAACACGATCGCCGCGCGAGAGTGCGTTGGCGATCTCATCGAAGATGGTGCCGACGATGCGCTCGATATCGCGCTGCGTCAGATGCTGGTTACGTTCGGCCAGACGGTTGATGAGTTCGGACTTGATCATCGGTTTTCCCTGCGCAGCGGCTGCGGGCCCCCTCGTTCGTTACTCAGGGTGCCAAACCGAGGTCAGGCCGTCAAGCCTAAGTCTTTCCCCGAAAAGGCTTTTTCCAAGGAGGGCGATGGCCGTCCGGCTGCCCAGGCCGTCCAGCAGGCCGGCCGGCGGGTCCGGCGGCACGTCGCGGAGGGGCAAATCGGCGCTGATGCCGCGCTGTCCGGCCAGCCAGGCCCGGGCCTCGGCCAGGCCGCCCAGGCCGTCGATCAGGCCATTATCCAGCGCCGCGCGGCCGGAATAGACCCGGCCATCGGCCAGCTGGCGGACCTTTTCGACCGGCAGATTGCGGCGGTCGGCCACCAGACCGACGAACCAGCTGTGGGTTTCATTGACCATGGCCTGGATTTGGGCCCGGCCGGCCGGGCTCATCGGCTTGGTCGGATTCGGCTCGGCCTTGAGCGCGCCCGAAGTGATGGTTTCGGCGCTGACGCCGACCTTTTCCATCAGTTTGGAGAATTCCGCAGTCTGGAACAGCACGCCGATCGAGCCGGTGAGCGAGGTTTCACGCGCCAGAACATGGTCACCGGCGATGGCGATCATGTAGCCGGCGGAGGCACCGAGCGTGCCGATCACCGCCACCACGGGCTTTTTCTCGGACACCTTGCGAATGGCCTGGAACAGCGCCTCACCGCCATAGGTGCTGCCGCCGGGGCTGTTGATATGCAGGATGAGCGCACGGGCGCGGTCATCCGCCGCCACCTCCTGCAGCTTTTCCATCCACCAGTCGTTTTCGCTGATGACGCCGCTGATCTCCAGGCGGGCCACATGCACCTGATGACCGCGGATCACATTGCCGGGGTCGAGGCGGTACAGGCCAATGACCGCGACGGCGAGCACCGCGATCACGGCGATGAAGCGCCACCAGGTCAGGCGGCGGTTGAGCTTGCGGCGTTCCAGCCAGGCATCGGTATCGGACATGAGGGTAAACTTAGGCAGCACTTCGGTTTTTGCCAAGGGAGCGAGGCAGACAAAACCGCCCCGCGGCGGTTACAGTTCCCGTATGCGCTCCCTTATCTTTGCCGGCCTGCTGCTGTTGGCCCTGCCCGCCCAGGGTCAGAGCCCGATCCAAGATGTGCCTGGCGGCGAAGCGCCGCGCTATACCGAGCGCAGCCTGTCGAAAACCCCGATGGACGCGGCGATCCGCAGCCGCTTCTGGGCGCCGGGCCTGAACGAGGGCTATGTGCCGCAAAGCCTGACCTTTGTGCGTGACACGATCTTTGTCGGCACCTATCGCAGCACCGAGCAGCAGACCAATCGCGGCCCGGCGAAAATCTTTGCCGTCGATCCGAAGAACGGCGCCGTGGTCGGCGGCTTCGATCTGCCCGACAGCATCGGCCATGTCGATGGCCTGGCTGCCACGCCCGATGGCGGCCTGCTGTTCCTCGCCGACAGCGGCCGCGCGCTCTATGCCTTCGATCTGCCGCGCTCGCTGCAGGCCGGCCGCGCCGTCATCGTCGGCAAGCCGCGCAAGCTGGAAAAAGATCCGGCGCTGGGCAGCAACTTCCTCAGCTTCGACGGCCGGCTGCTGTGGTTCGGCCGCTACAGCCGCGACGATACGGCCGCCCGGCTGGTCGCCGCCGATCCGGCCATGGTGTTCAACGGCAGCGACAAGCCCTTCCGCATGGCGCAAGCCGCGCGCAGTCTGGCCCTGCCCTTCCATATCCAGGGTGCCACCTTCGATGCGCAGGGCACTCTCTGGCTCAGCGCCAGCAACGGCAGCATGGGGCGGCTTTATCGCATCGACACGCAGAACGGCGCGGTGCTGGCGGAGTATCCGGCGATGGCCGGGCTGGAAGACCTGGCGCGCGGCGCCGATGGTCTGCTCTGGAGCATCTCTGAGGCCGGCTCGCAGCGCTGGAACAGCTGGAAGACATTTTTCCCGCTGCTGTTCAGTTTCGATCCGGCGGCGCTGAAGTAAACGTGTTTCCGTCATTCCCGCGAAAGCGGGAATCCCATTTGTTTTTCGAATGCTAAAAATGGGACCCCGGATCAAGTCCGGGGTGACGATCTGTGGTTGCCTACCAGCGGAACAGGTCGAAGCGCACCAGGCGATAGGGCAGCGGGTCGAGCCCGTGGCGGCGACGGACGGCATATTCCACCATCTGGATCGCCCACATGGCGATGAAGGCACCGCCAAAACTGCCAACCACGGTGAGCAGCATGTTATCCGGCGGGATGCCACGCATGGCGCCGACCTTCAGGGCAATGGCCTGGCCCAGCCCGAAGCCGAGCACCAGCGAGATCACGTTGGTGGCGTACTTGGCGATGCGCCACTGGGTGGTGGCGTTGAGTTCGTACTGCACCGTCGACCAGCCGGCCAGCACCACCAGCACGATCAGACAACCGCCGGTGATGGTGATGAAGGGATCGTCCATGATGTCCTCGCCTGACGCCTGTTTCTTGTTGCGCCGGACTATAGAGGGATCGTGCAGCGGATCAATCCGGCTTAAGGCGGATCGAGCAGGCCGCGGAAGGTGGCCTGCAGCACGCCTTTTTCCAGGGCCTCCACCGCAATCTGGCGCTGGCGCGAGGGCACCGGCTGATGACCCGCCACAGGATCGGCCGGCGACCAGCTCACGGCGCTGAGCACAAAGGCGACGCGGCTTTCGCCGGCTTCGGCCGCCATCGGCAGCAGCAGGCGACGCATGCGGCCATGGCCTTCCTCGGCCCAGGCCCGCACATTCTCCACAAAGAAGGGCTGCGCCTTGTCAAAGACGATGTCGTAGATGCCTTCCAGATACGGGCGGTAATCACCGGTCGGATACAGTTCGGTGCTGGTCTTGCCGGTGGCGTCGCGGCCAAAGCGCTGCACCAGCTCGGTGCCGACCAAGCGGAACCGGAATTCGGAACCCTGTCCGGTGCGCTCGGCCAGTGCCAGATGCGGCAACAGACGGCGCGGCATATCGAGCGGATCGATGGCGCTGCGCGGCGGCAGTGGATGGGCGCCCCGCTTGGCCGACCAGTAGGCGGCCAGGTTCAGCAGGATGCGATCGTCGGCAAATGGCAGGGAGTGGCCGGCTGACACGGATACGGGAACTCTTAATTAAGCCGACCAGACGAATCGGAATGCGGTAACATGATCCGACAGTCATGCAATTCTCATTCGGATTCAATGGGTTGCAACCTGACCGCGTATGATTGAGGTTTAAAATATCGCCGGGGACGCTTATTGGTCGGATTTACCGATTTCAAGCTGCCCTTTCAGTCTGGCCAATGCCAGACGGATACGCGACTTCACCGTGCCGAGCGGCAGGTTTTCCCGTATGGCGATATCCCGGTGCGACAGATCGGAAAAGAAAGCGAGCTGCAGCAGCTTGATCTGTTCCGGCGGCAGGGTCTGCAGCGCATCGCGCAGCCGGGCCTCGTCCTGCGCCACATCCAGACCCTGATCCGGCGCCGGCTCGGGGTCGGGGATCAGGGCCGGATCGTTGGGATCGAATTCGGGCCGGCGTTCGCGCCGCAACCGGTCGATGCGCTTGTTGCGCGCGATGGTGAACAGCCAGGTGGCCACCGAGGCCTGCGCCGCATCGAAACTCGCCGCCCGGCGCCAGGCCAGGATCAGGCTTTCCTGGGCCAGCTCCTCGGCGGCATCCTCGGGCGTGCCCAGACGCATCAGATAGGCTTTCACCCGGGGGGCGAAATGCTCGTACAGCCGCGCAAAGGCCGCCCGATCGCCGGCCTGCGCCACCGCGGCCATCAGCTCTGCCTGCCGTTCACGGTCCATGGGAGCGCCCGATCATGGCGCAATGGTGCGGGAAGATCAGGGATAAGACAAGCCAGCCAATGGCTTAGACAACAACCCGTGAACGCTGTGATGGCTGCCATGATGTCGCCATGAAATCGGGTGGAAATCGCCTATCCGCCCCGCTATGTTCGCCGCCATGACCGACAACACGGCTAATCGATCCGCAGCTCAGACGCTCGCCTCGCTCCTCCTGTTGCCTGCCCTTACCATCGGGCTTGCCCTCGGCGTGTGTGCCCTCGGCAGCCCTGCCCTGGCACAGGCGAAGAAGCAGGAGGCCAAACCGACGGCCGCCGCCAAACCCGAGACGAAAAAGATCGGCAGCTTCAGCGGCTGGGATGCCTACGAGCATACCGACAAGGGCGCCAAGCTCTGCTACCTGCATGCGCTGCCGCAGAAGAAGGAACCGGCAGCCGCCAAGCGCGGCGAGATCTATATCCTGGTGACGCACAAGCCGAAGGAAAAGATCCGCAACGAGGTCAGCATCTATTTCGGCTACACGCTGAAGGATGCCACGCCGGCGCAGGCGGTGATCGGCCCCACCACGGTGGAGATGTTCACCCACCAGGAGGCCGCCTGGGCCTCCGATTCATCCGTCGACCAGAAGCTGGTCGATGCCCTGCGCAAGGGCAAATCCCTGGTGGTGAAGGGCGAGTCCGCCCGCGGCACCAAGACCACCGACACCTATGACCTGGGCGGCTTCATGCCGGCCCTGCAGGCCATCGACAAGGCCTGTGGCCTGCCGGCGACGTCATGAGTATCCCCGCCCTCTCCTCTTCTGCCGCCATCGTCGAGGATGTCCGCGTCGGCGATCGCGCGCCGGCAGCAGCCGACGGCCGCACCGAGCTGCTGGGCCTGACGCGCGCCGAAATCGCCGCGGCCTTGGTGGCGGCCGGCGAAGCCGAGAAGGGCGCAAAGATGCGCGCCAGCCAGCTCTGGCACTGGATCTACTATCGCGGCAGCCGCGACTTTGCCGCGATGACCACGCTGTCGAAAGACCTGCGCGAGCGTCTCAGTCATCATTTCAGCGTCGGCCGGCCCACGGCCAGCACGGATCTGAAAAGCACCGACGGCACGCGCAAATGGCTGATCCGCTTCGCCGACGGCGAAGAAGCCGAATGCGTGCATATCCCCGAGGACGATCGCGGCGCGCTCTGCGTCTCCAGCCAGGTCGGCTGTACGCTGACCTGCCGCTTCTGCCACACCGGCACCATGAAGCTGGTGCGCAACCTTAACGCTGCCGAGATCGTCGGCCAGGTGATGCTGGCCCGCGATCACCTGAACGAATGGCCCTCGCCGCCGGACGGCCGCATGCTGTCCAACATCGTGATGATGGGCATGGGCGAGCCGCTGTACAATTTCGACAGTGTCGCCAAAGCGCTGAAGATCGTGATGGACGGCGAAGGCATCGCCATCTCCAAGCGCCGCATCACGCTCTCCACCGCCGGCGTGGTGCCGATGATCGCGCGCTGCGGCGCCGAGCTGGGCGTCAATCTGGCGATCAGCCTGCATGCGGTGCGCGACGATATTCGCGACGTGATCGTACCGATCAACAAGAAATACCCGATCAAGGACCTGATGGCCGCCTGCGCCAGCTATCCCGGCCTGAGCAACGCGCGCCGCATCACCTTTGAATATGTGATGCTGAAGGGCGTGAACGACACGCCGGCCGATGCGAAAGAGCTGGTGCGGCTGCTGAAGGGCGTGCCGGCCAAGGTGAACCTGATTCCGTTCAACCCCTGGCCCAACGCGCCCTATGAATGCTCGAGCGACGAGGCGATCCGCAAGTTCAGCGATATCGTCTTCAACGCCGGCTATTCCTCGCCGGTGCGCACGCCGCGCGGCCGCGACATCATGGCCGCCTGCGGCCAGCTCAAATCCGCCAGCGTGAAACGCAGCAAGGCCGATATCCTGCGCGAGCAGGCGGCCAAAGACGCGGCCGCCGCCGCCCTGCCGGCCTGACCATGCGCAGCCTGTTCGCCGCCGCCCTGCTTGCCACTGCCCTGCCGGCCGCCGCCGCGCAGGCCCAGAACCTGCTGCAGGGGCCGGGCCTGGCACCGCCGCCGGCCCAGTCGCAGATCAGCACCGCGATCCAGCCCCTCGCAGCGCCGCCGGTGCTGACGAATGTGGATGAGAACGTGGCCTTCAATCACACCGAACAGTGGCTGATCCCGCTGTATTTCGAGCGTGTGCGCCAGAAGCAGAAACGCGCCGCGCGTCAGAAACGCTACGAACGCGCCCTGCCCGCCGGCCTGACCGCAATCCCCGCACGGGGTTCGCAGCTGCCGCCAGTGGTGCTGGCCGAAGCGCCCCGCTTGCCGGGGCCGCTGCTGCGCGACCTGCCGCCGGCCCGTCCTGGTACCGAGCGCATCATCATTGCCAAGGATGTGGTGATGGTGCACACGGCCAGCGGCGAAGTGCTGGATGTGCTGAGCAACATTATTTACTGAGGCCGGGCCGTCCGGCGCACTAGCGCCGGAAGAACCCGACCAGCTCGGCCAGTTCGGTGGCCTGGTGCGACAGCGCTTGGGCCGAGGCCGTGGTCTCCTCCACCAGCGCGGCGTTGCGCTGGGTGGTCTGATCCATCTGCGCCACCGCCATATTCACCTGTTCGAGGCCCGTGGCCTGTTCGCGTGACGCTGCCGCGATCTCGGCGATGATGTCGGACACGCCGCGGATCGCCGTATTCACCTCATCCAGCGAAGCGCCGGCCTTGTCGACCAGAGCGGCACCATCACGCACATGGCCGTTGGACGCCTCGATCAGGTTGCGGATTTCCTTCGCCGCATTGGCCGAGCGTTGTGCCAGCGCGCGCACTTCATGGGCGACGACGGCAAAGCCCTTGCCGGCATCGCCGGCCCGGGCCGCCTCGACGCTGGCATTCAGCGCCAGCAGGTTGGTCTGGAAAGCGATCTCGTTCATCACCGCGACGATATCGCCGATTTTCGACGCACTGGCCTCAATCTGCTGCATGGCCGCGATCACGCCCTGCACCACGGTGCCGCTCTGCGCTGCCGTGCTGCGGGCATTATGGCTGAGGCCGTCGGCGCGCGTGGCGTTATCGGCATTCTGCTTCACGGTGGCGGTGATCTGCTGCATGGTCGCCGCCGTCTCTTCCAGGGCCGCGGCCTGGCTTTCGCTGCGCTGGGCGAGATCGAGGCTGCCCGATGAAATCTCTGCAGACGCGGTTTTCACCGCGGTGGCGCTTTCAGCCAGACGGCCGGAGAAATCGCCGAGCAAAGCCGCCATCGCATTGGTGCTGTCTTTCAGCTGGCCGAACAGGCCGGCATAGTCGCCCTGCACCTGGCGGGCGAGATCGCCGGCGCCGAGCGCCGCCGTCACCAGCGCCATCTCGTCCATCATATGCTGCAGCATTTCCACAAAGCGGTTGAGCTGCTGGCTGATATCGAGGAAAAAGCCGCTCTTGCCATCCTGCGCCAGACGGCTGGAGAGATCGCCGGCAATCAGCCGGTTGACCAGATCGGTGACCTCGGCCGCCGAAACGCGTTCCCGGGCTTCCGCCTCGGCCTGCTGCAGTTTTTCATTGTCACGCACCATCTGGCGATCACGCGAGGATTTGCGACGGGCCGCCGCCTGGCCGCGCCAGGCACGCCAGGACTGTCGCAGCTGACCAAGGCGCGCACCGGCGCCCACGGCAGCAGCAACCGTGGCAATCACCGGCAAGCCCAGCATCAGGCAGAAACCGAGGATGCCGGCAAGACGATCCGGTTTCTGTTCGAGCAGCGCCGCGCAGGCCGCCTGCAGATCCGATGCGACGCGATCGCGCACGCGGCAGATCTGGTCGATACGCGCTGTCGTAACCTGGAACCAGTGCGGCGCGGCGATATCGGCCGCTTCGCCGGCCGCGAAGCTGTGATAGATACGGCTGCGCAGGGTATCGACTTCGGCGAATTGCGGCCCGCTGCGCAGATCGTCGAACTGTTTGGCCTGCGCCGGCGTGGCGTGGCTCTTGAACACCGTGAAATCCGCCTCCTGCAGGAAGCCCAGACTCATGAAGCGCTGGAATATCGGCAGCTCGAACTTGCCGGCCGCCAGCGCACCTGACCCGGTGGCGCGCTCCTGCGCCGATTTTTCCAGGCCTTCCAGCAGGGCGAGGAAGGCATCGAGACCCCGGGCGATCGCCATGTTCTGCAGCAGATAGCCCAGACTGCGCACGCTCTCCAGCGCCTGACGGATCGGCGCGGTCCAGTTGGCGAAGGATTGCTGGGTGGTCAGATCCAGCCGGTCAATGGCCGGCCGTGCGGTGCGTGCCGAATCCAGCGCCTGGCTCAGTTCGGCGCCCGCCGCGAGCAACGGTGTCAGCAGGGCGAAGCCGCGGCAGTCCTGCAGGGCGCGGCGCAATTCGGTCACACGATTGTCGAGATCGCCGCGCGCGCCGTTCAGCTGCTCGCGGAACTGCGTGCCCTTGCTGCCGATGAACAGGGCGCTGGAGCCGCGCTCGCGCTGCAGGTCATGGGCCAGTGCGCCGACCGCGATGGCATAGCCGATGGCCTTCTCCGCCGCCGGCGCTTCGCTGTACAACTGGCGCGCCTCGTAGAGCTGCGTGGCGGCATAGCCGACAAATCCGAGCACCGAAAGACTGCGAGACTGACCGGGCATTCACTACCTCTATCGCCTTTTGCGATGCCTATAATTTTCACTGAAAACAAAGCATGTTCCGTGCCAAGAAAACTTTTGCGCCCCTCAGTTGCGTTCAGCGCACGGCCCGCGGGCAATTGCCGCCACGAAAAACGGGATGCTGAACCTTCAGCATCCCGTTTGCCATCATCCTCATGGGCGAGAAGCGTGCGCAAACCGCACGCGGCGCCGCTTAGTAGCGTTTGTATTCGAGATACTTGCCGGTCATGACGATCTTGACGCGATCGCCCTTCGGGTCGGGCAGGCGTTCCATCGTCATGTTGAAATCGATGGCCGACATGATGCCATCGCCGAACTCCTCATGGATCAATTCCTTCCACGTGGTGCCGTAGACCTGCACCAGCTCGTAGAAGCGGTAGATGGTCGGATCGGTCGGCGGCACCTGCGGCAGCGAGCCGCGATACGGGATCTCGCAGAGCAGCTTTTCCTCCATCTTGCCCAGGCCCAGCAGCTTGGCGGCCTTGGCGGCCTGCGCCGGCTCCAGCTTCATCTGGCCGAGCAGGGCGGCGGTGATGAGGATATGGGATTCCTTGGGATCGATCTTCTTGGCGATGGCCTTCCAGGTCAGGCCCTTCAGACGTTTGGCATCGCAGATCTTTTCGGTAACGGCTTCGCGCTTCACGGGTCTCTCTCCTCTGCTTTCTGACGGTTATTCAGCGGCCGCGTTGACGCCGGCGGGGCGCACATGTGGCGGTTTCTTCGCATCCCAGCCAGCCGGCGGGATGAAGTTTTTCGAGCGCCGCACCAGGAAATCCAGCAGGTGATTGCGCATCGGGTAGTATTCGGCGAGCTGGTGCAGGGTTTCGCGCGTGCGGGTCTTGGGCAGGGTGTTGACCAGGATTTCAGCGATCTTCGCGCCCGGCCCGTTGGTCATCAGCACGATGCGGTCGGCCAGCAGGATAGCTTCGTCCACATCATGGGTAATCATGAAGACGGTGAGGTTGGTGGTGGCGCGCAAGCGCAGAACCTCGTCCTGGAGCGTGCCGCGCGTCAGGGCATCCAGCGCCGAGAAGGGCTCGTCCATCAGCAGCGTTTTCGGCTCGATGCTGAGCGCGCGCGCGATGCCGACGCGCTGCTTCATGCCGCCCGACAGCTGCGACGGCTTCTTGGCCTCCGCGCCGGCCAGACCGACCATGGCGATATATTTGCGCGCATGTTCGGCGGCCTCGAACCTGGTCCATTTCGGCCAGCGCGACTGCACTGCGAACATCACGTTGTCGAGCACGGTCATCCAGGGCATCAGGGCGTGGCCCTGGAACACCACCGCGCGCTCCAGGCTCGGGCCTTCAATCGCCGTGCCGTCGAAGATGATGGCGCCCTCGGTGGCGCTGTCGAGCCCGGCCATGATGTTGAGCACGGTGGTCTTGCCGCAGCCGGAATGGCCGATGATGCAGACGAACTCGCCCTTATCCATGCTGAACCACAGATCCTCGAACACCGCCTGGTCGGCGCCGGGGAACTGGCGCTTGAGCGCCTCGACGGAAATGAAATGCTGGCTCATCGCACTTACTCGGTGAACGTGACGAGGCGGGTGAGGAAGCCGAGGAACTGGTCGAGCAGCATGCCGATCACGCCGATGAACAGGATGGCGTTGATCACATTGGCAATCGACAGGTTGTTCCACTCATTCCAGACGAAGTAGCCGATACCGGTGCCGCCGACGAGCATCTCTGCCGCCACGATCACCAGCCAGGCAATCGAGATCGAAATGCGCATGCCGGTGAGGATGGTGGGTGCGGCGGCGGGCAGGATGACACGGAAGATCTTGCGGAAGGTGCCGACCTCCAGGGTGCGTGCCACATTCAGCCATTCACGCCGCACATTGGCCACCGCGAAGGCCGTGTTGGTCAGCATCGGCCAGACCGAGCAGATGAAGATGACGAAGATCGACGAGATCGCTGAGTCCTTGATGGTGTAGAGCGCCAGCGGCATCCAGGCCAGCGGCGACACCGGCCGCATCACCTGAATGAAGGGATCGAGCGCCTGGCGGAACAGCGGCGACAGCCCGATCAGGAAACCGAGTGGCACCGCGACGATGACGGCGAGGCCGAAGCCCAGCGCCACGCGCAGGATCGACCAGCCGAGCTGCACGCCGATGCCCTGGTCGTTCGGACCCTTGATGTAGAAGGGATCGGCCAGATGCGCCCACAGCACTTTGCCCACATCCAGCGGCCCCGGCATGGCGGATTTGCCCTGGGTGGCGGTCAGCCCCATGAGCTTGGCATATTCGGGATCCATGGCCTGGGTGGCGCCGGTGCCCGAGGTGGCGATATGCCAGGCCCCGAGCAACGACAACAGGAGCGCCAGGGATACGATGGCGGCACGCAGGCGGAACGACATCTTCATCAACGCAACTCCGCCTGCGACTCAGACCCGCTTGATCTTGAACGAGTTGACGTATTCCGCCGGCTTCGACGGATCGAAGACCTTGCCCATCACCGAGAAGGTCTTGTACGGGCTCGATGGCGGGGTGAGGCCGACATCCTGCATCAGCTTCTGGGTATCGGTGGCGAGGAAGACCTGTTCGGCCACCTTCTGGTAATCGATGTCGCCCTTGATCTGACCCCAGCGCTTCATCTGCGTGAGGATCCAGATGCCGAAGCTCTGCCAGGGGAAGGGCGCGAAATCGATGCGGTCGGGCACCTTCTTCACATTGCCCAGGCCGTCGGCATAGGTGCCGGTCAGCACCTGCTCGACCACCGTCACCGGCTGGTTGAGATAGGCGGCCGGCGCAATGGCCTCGGCAATCTGCTTGCGGTTCTCGGCCTTGGTCGCATAGGCCGTGGCTTCGATGATGGCACGCAGCAGGGCACGATAGGTGTTCGGGGCCTGGGTGATGAACTCCTGGCTGGCGGCAAAGGCGCAGCAGGGATGGCCGTCCCAGATTTCCTTGGACAGGATATGGATGAAGCCGACGCCGTCATAGACCGCACGCTGGTTCACCGGATCGGGCGCCAGGAAGCCGTCGATATTGTCGGCACGGAGATTCGCCACCATTTCCGGCGGCGGCACGGCGCGGATCTGCACATCGGTATCCGGATCGAGGCCATGCTCGGCCAGGTAATAGCGCAGCAGGTAGTTGTGCATCGAGTAGTCGAAGGGCACGGCGAGCTTGAAGCCCTTCCACGATTTCGGATCGCGCTTGTCCTTGTGTTTCATCGCCAGCGTGATCGCCTGGCCGTTGATGTTCTCGATCGCCGGCGCGGTATAGGGGATCGGGTTCGAGCCGGTGCCGGTGGTGATCGCCAGCGGCATCGGCGACAGCATATGCGCGGCGTCGTATTCCTTGTTGATGGTCTTGTCGCGAATCACCGCCCAGCCGGCGGTCTTGACCACTTCGACATCCAGGCCGTGCTTGGAATAGAAGCCCATCGGATGCGCCATGATGATCGGCGTGGCACAGGTGATGGCGATGAAGCCGACATTGAGCTTTTTCTTTTCCAGCGGCGCGGAGCCTTGCGCGAAGACCTCGCGCGCGGTGGCCAGCGGGAAGAACTGTTCGATGGCCGCGAGCAGCGTGCCCGCGCCAATGGTGTGCAGCACGCGGCGGCGGGTCACGTCATTGGGGATCAGGGCGCGGACGACGGCCTGGTCGACCGCATTGGTCAGGCGCTTTTCTTCATCGCCGGCGACCTGCAGCTGCTGGTCGCGCTGCAGCAGCGCCAGCTCGGCATTGTGGTCGGCCAGCGAACGATGGGCGCCGCAGGGGCAGGCGGAAAGATCGGTACCCGCATCGAACGGATTCTTGAACAGCGACATATCTCATCCCCCTGGTGGCTGGCCTGACGGATAAATTTGCAAGCCATGTGCCAGAAGGGGTGCGGCGCAGCATTGCCCCGTAAAACCTGCATAAATGAGCGGAAGTAATGTTTCGCCATTTACTACGAATATTCGTAGTATACGAAACTTCGTAGTTGCGATTACAATATTTCGTAATGACAGATCAGACGCCTCTCCCCGCCGTCAGCGCGCTGGGCCATGCCTTCGACAGCAATCCGCAGGCGATGCTGGCCGTCGACCCGACCGCCGACCGCATCCTGGATGCCAACCCGGCCGCCGCCCGGCTGCTGGGCTATGACCGCGACACGCTCTGCGCCATGAAGATGACCGAGCTGCATCCGGGCCAGCGGCCGGCCCTGATCGTCTTCACCGAGGCCGTGGCGGCCAAGCGGCGCTACTGGACCCGCGACCTGCGGCCGCGCCATGCCGGCGGCCATGAGCTGAAGGTGGAGTATGTCGGCGCCTTCATGAGCACGGCCGGCCATCTGCTGCTGACGCTCGGCGACCTGGACGAACTGCGCCGCCGCCATGTCGATGCCGAAGCGGATTCATACTTACGCGGCGGCATTGCCGAATGGCAGCGCGTCGAGCGGTTCTTCCGCGACATCGAGCGCGAGAACCAGCTGATCCTGCGCGCCGCCGGCGAAGGCATCTATGGCGTCAATGCCGAAGGCAAGACCACCTTCGTCAATCCCGCCGCCGAACGCATGCTGGGCTGGACGGCGGATGAACTCGTCGGCCAGGACATCCATTCGATGGTGCATCACAGCCATGCCGACGGCTCGCACTATCCCGGCCACGACTGCCCGATCTATGGCGCCTTCCGCGACGGTCATGTGCATACGGTGGCCAACGAGGTGTTCTGGCGCCGCGACGGCAAACCCTTCTGGGTCGAATACACCTCGACGCCGATCCGCGACCGCGGCGCCGTGGTGGGCGCCGTGGTGGTGTTCCGCGATGTCAGCCTGAAGCGCGAAGCCGATGAAAAGCTGCATGCGGCGCTGGAGGAAGTGGAAAGCCTGCGCCAGAAGCTGGAACTGGAAAACGCCTATTTGCAGGAGGAAATTCGCGCCGAAAGCAATCATCGCGGCATCCTGGGCAAATCGGCGGCGATCCAGAATATCCTGCGCCAGGTGGAGCTGGTGGCGCCCACCGACGCCACCGTGCTGGTCACCGGCGAGAGCGGCACCGGCAAGGAACTGATCGCACGCGCCATCCATGAAGCCAGCAAACGCAGCGACCGCCCGCTGATCCGCGTCAATTGCGCCGCCATTCCGCGCGAGCTGTTCGAGAGCGAATTCTTCGGCCATGTGAAAGGCGCCTTCACCGGTGCCTTGCGCGACCGCATCGGCCGCTTCGAGCTGGCCGATGGCGGCACGCTGTTCCTGGATGAGGTCGGCGAGATTCCGCTGGAGCTGCAGGGCAAGCTGCTGCGCGTGCTGCAGGAAGGCCAGTTCGAGCGCGTCGGCGAGGAGCGCACCCGCAATGTCGATGTGCGCGTGATCGCCGCCACCAACCGCGACCTGAAGGCCGAAGTGCGCCAGGGACGGTTCCGCGAAGACCTGTATTTCCGCCTCAACGTCGTGCCGATCGAATCGGTGCCGCTGCGCGAACGCCGCGAGGATATCCCGGCGCTGGCTGCGCATTTCCTGCGCGGCGCCGGCCGCAAGCTGAAGACCGACGGCCTGCGCCTGAGCGAAGGCGACATGCGGCGGCTGTCGCATTACGACTGGCCCGGCAATGTGCGCGAACTGGAGAATGCCATCGAGCGTGCCGCCATCCTGGCGCGCGACGGTCGCCTGCGATTCGACCTGCCGGACGCCGCAATTCCGGCCGCCCAGCCGGTGGCCGTGGCTGCGAGCCAGCCGCTGCTGCTGACCGAAGATGACCGGCGCAGCCGCGACCGCACCAATATCCTGGCCGCATTGCAGGCCTGCGGTGGCAAGGTGTTCGGCCCCGGCGGTGCGGCCGAACTGCTGGACGTGAAACCGACCACGCTCGCCTCGCGGCTCAAGGTCCTCGGAATCCGCAAACCCGCTGCCGAAAAGGCAGGCAGACAGCCCTGAAAGTGGGCAAGCCGCAGCCCACCCCTTGTTTGTCCGTCGATTCAGGGCTTCACTGCTGTCGCGTTCCCAGACGCACTCCTTTCAAGAGGCGATCATGGCAACCACGAAACTCGACAAGAACCTGCGGCTCGACCTGCCGCGCGACCTGCTGAAAAGCCATCACTGGCAGGCGGGCACCGAATTCATCATCGAGGACCGGCCCGATGGCCTGCTGCTGCGGCCGCTGACCGAGCCGAAAAAGGCCGCGAAAGCGGGCACCGCCAGCCATGGCGCCGCCGGCTGCGACCGCACCCTGGCCGAGGCCATGCGCGACCGCTACGCCCGCCTCGGGCACTGAATCGGCCGCCGCAGCCTCGCCTTTTCAATACTCCGGCCCATATCAAGGACTTGTCGTGACCACGGTCACGGCAGGCCGGGTCCTGTGCCGCCATGATCCGGCCGTAATTTCCCGGCACTGGTAGCGGGATACAAAGTCGCCCCCGGAGCGTTAGTCCATCATGTCGCCGCTTGTTACCCGCGTTGCTTTCGCCGCCGCCACTCTGCTGGCGGCGCTGCCGGCCGTTGCCCAGACCAAGGCCGCGGAGCAGAGCAGCGGTGACAACTTCCGCCTCACCGTCGGCGGCGGCGTGATCTATGCGCCGACCTATCTGGGCTCCGACGAATACGAGGTCGATCCGATCCCGCTCTTCGACCTGCGTTATGCCGACCGCTTTTTCCTCTCCACCCGCGACGGCCTCGGCGCCAACCTGCTCGAGCGCGGCTCGAACTGGAAAGCCGGCCCGGTGGTGAAATACCGCTTCGGCCGCGACCAGGATGACGATGACGCCCTGCGCGGCCTGGGCGATGTCGATCCGGCCGGCGAGGCCGGCGGCTTCGTGCATTACGACATGCGGCCGTTCAAGCTGGGCGCGGAAGTGCGCCAGGGCTTCGGCGGCCATGACGCCGTGATCGGCGATGTCTTCGCCAACTGGTCGACCAAGCTGAGCGACAGCCTGATGCTGACCGCCGGCCCGCGCGCTACCGTGGCCTCGAAAGATTTCACCCATACCTATTTCGGCATCGACAGCGCCCAGGCGGCGCGCAGCGGCTATCGCCGCTATGCGCCTGACGGTGCCTATATGAGCTACGGGCTCGGCGCCAACCTGACCTATATGCTGAACGAGCGTGTATCGCTCGGCGGTTTCGCCGGCCTCGACCGCATCGCCGGCGACGCGGCAGACAGCCCGCTGGTCGACCAGGCCGGCTCGGCCACCCAGGCCCGCGTCGGCGTCACGCTGGGCTACAGCTTCGGCTGGTAGGCCCGCTTCTGACGATGTCATGGCCGGACTTGGTCCGGCCATCCACGTCTTCCTCTATACACCCTCTACACACCAAAACATGGATGCCCGGGACAAGCCCGGGCATGACACGTGAGAGTCGGAAGAGGCCGCGATCTTACCGCGCGTCGCCCAGTTCCACATTCACCAGGTTCACCCAGTAGGCGGCGCCGGTCAGGATGATCTGGTCGTTGAAGTCGTAATGCGGCGTGTGCACCGAATGGCAGGAGCCATCCGCGATGCTGCCGCCATTGCCGATCAGGATATAGGCGCCCGGCTTCTGCTCCAGCATGAAGGCGAAATCCTCTGCGCCGGTCAGCGGTTCGGCATCGCCATCGGTGCGCGCCTCACCCACGGTGAGCGCCGCGGCCTTGAGCGCCAGCAGCGTCTGCTCAGGCGCATTCTTCAGCGGCGGATAACGCCGCAGATAGTGATAGTCCACGCTGCAGCCATGGGCCTTCGCCATGCCTTCGGCGATTTCGCCCAGGCGACGGTCAAGCAGGTCACGGTCTTCCGGCGTATAGCTGCGCGCCGTGCCGCGCACGGTGACCTCTGACGGGATGACATTGGCCGCGCCATACTGGCCGGCAGCCAGATGGCCGACGCTGACCACGGCGGCATGCTGGGGATTCACATTGCGGCCGATGATGCTCTGCGTCGCGGTGACAAAAGCCGCGGCAGGCTGTGTCGGGTCGGTGCCGAAATACGGCATGGCGCCATGGCCGCCGGTGCCGCGGAACACGGCCGTCCATGTGTCGCTTGCTGCCATCATCGGACCCGGACGGATGGCGAAGTCGCCGGTCTTCAGGCCGGGCATGTTGTGCATGCCATAGACGGCATCGACGGGAAACTTCTCGAACAGGCCATCCTCGATCATCACGCGCGCGCCGCCCTCACCTTCCTCGGCGGGCTGGAAGATGAAATGCAGCGTGCCGGCGAAATCGGGATTCTGCGCCAGATGCTTGGCCGCGCCGAGCAGCATCGTCGTGTGGCCGTCATGGCCACAGGCGTGCATCTTGCCCTGATGCACCGAGGTGTAATCGAAGGTGTTCTTCTCCTGCATGTTCAGCGCATCCATGTCCGCGCGCAGCGCAATCGTGCGCTGGCCGGCACGCTTGCCCTTGAGCGTGCCGACCACGCCGGTTTTCCCCAGGCCGCGATGGATCGGGATGCCCCATTCGGTCAGCTTGGCCGCGACCACATCGGCGGTGCGGTTTTCCTCGAAGGCGGTTTCGGGATGCTGGTGGATGTCATGGCGGATCGCGGTCAGTTCGTCGCGATAAACCTGCATATCCTTCAGAATATCTTTGCTCATCTGGGGCTCCTCTCGATCAGGGGCTTGGCCTTAGCACAGCACTGCTGACCGGCCTTGGCAAGATGCCAGCGCAATGTACCGGTACATTTCCCCCTCTGGACTTGTGCAAATCCACCCCTATCATCGCCGGCACCCGAGACAGCCAAGCAAGAGCCCCACATGGCCGCCGATACCGCCAGTTCCGCCGCCCGCCCCGCATTCCATCACCCCTCGCTGAGCCAGTGGCAGAGCGTCTCCATCCTGGCCGGCGCGGCCATCATGCTGTCGCTGGCCATGGGCATGCGGCAGAGCCTGGGCCTGTTCATGCAGCCGGTGACGAAAGATATCGGCATCTCGGCAGCCGACTTTGCTTTCGCACTCGCCATCCAGAATATCGTCTGGGGCGTGGCGCAGCCCTTTGCCGGCGCACTGGTCGACCGCTTCGGCACCCGGCTGATCGCGCTGTTCGGTGGCCTGCTCTATGCCGGCGCGCTCATCATCACCGCCTATGCCCACAGTGCCTGGATGATCACGCTCGGCTCCGGTCTGATGATCGGCGTGGCCCTGGCCTGCACGACATCGGGCATCGCCGCCAAGATCGCCGCGAAAGTCGTGCGGCCCGAGCGGCGCAGCCTGGCCTTCGGCCTGGTGTCGGCCGCCGGTTCGATCGGCACCTTCTTCTGCGCGCCGCTGGCCCAGGGCGTGATCCAGGCGAGCGGCTGGCAGATGGCGATGTTCGTCTTCGTGGCGCTGGCCGCCGCCATGCTGCCCGCCGCCCTGATGGGCGGCCGTGCCGACAAGGTGCCGCTGGATGCGATCCCCGGCGCCACTGAAACCATGCGCAGCACGCTGGGCGAGGCTGCCAATCATGGCGGCTATATCGTGATGGCGGCGGCCTTCTTCGTCTGCGGCCTGCAGCTGGTGTTTCTCACCACGCATCTGCCCACCTTCCTGGCCGATTGCGGTGCCGATCCGATGCTGAGCGCGCAGGCGCTCGCCGTCATCGGCGCCTTCAACGTTTTCGGCAGCTGGCTGTTCGGCTGGCTCGGCGACCGCTACCACAAGCCGATGCTGCTGGGCGTGATCTACATCGCGCGCTCGGTCGCCATCGCCGTCTATTTCAGCATGCCGGTGAGCCAGGCCAGCACGCTGGTCTTCGCCGCCATCATGGGCACCCTGTGGCTGGGCGTCATTCCGCTGGTCAACGGCCTGGTGGCGCAGATCTTCGGCATCCGCTATCTCGCCACGCTGACCGGCATCGCCTTCTTCAGCCACCAGGTCGGCAGCTTCCTCGGCGCCTGGGCCGGCGGCGTCATCTATGACGCGCTCGGCTCGTACCAGCTCGCCTGGCAGCTCGCCGCCGGCATCGGTGCGGCGGCCGGCGTCATGCAGCTGTTCATGAACACGACACCGACCGAACGCGTGCTGGCGAGCCAGCGCGCGACGGTCGGCGCCGAGTAATCACCGCGTCAGATACTGCTGCACGGTGTCCTGCGCCACCTTCTGGAGGTGGGCCGCCGTATCGGCGTCGAGCCCGGCCGTGTACTTCATGCCCACCGGCGACTTGCCGAACAGCGTGGCATAGGTGACAGCCGAGGCGAGATAGGTGCCGGCCAGGCTCGGATGGCGCTTGTCGGCCACATAGAGATTGAGATCGGGCTTCAGCTTGATCGACTGCGCAAAGGCCAGGCCCGCCGGAATCACCAGAGCCTTATGCTCGTTGCCGGCCTTGGTATAGGCCTCGGCCAGCTGCTCGGTCATTTCAGGCTTGTCCTGATAGGCCCAGGACATGAAGAAGACCGGCTGGCCGCCATGCTTGCGCACGGTATCGCTGTGTTTCTTGGTGTATTCGGCAAAGACCTTGCTCAAGGTCGGATGCACCGGGCACTGGCTGCAATCCATCATAACGGCAACTTCGAACAGCTTGCCGGCCGGCGGATTGAACACCACCTCGTTGTCGCCGACGAAGGAATAGCGGCCGATGCCGTTCGGCTGGAAATAGGCATCGACATTGTGCCAGTCGAGACCGGAACCGCTGATCGTCACCGACGAGGCGCGATACTTATGATCCTTCATGCCTTCGCGGACCATGAGGGCAATATGCCCGTGCATGCTGTTGTTGTAGTAGAAGAAGCTGTTGCCGATATAGATCACCGAGGCTGGTGCTGCACCGCCGAGATCCTTCACGGCGGGCCTGGTCTGGCCCCAGCTGGTCGTGGTGCCGGCCAGCGACAGCGTCACGGCCGCAGCGATTCCAAATGCGAACTTGCGCAGGGTCATCTTTGTTTCCTCCGGGTTTTATTTTTTGTCCGGCGCAAGTCTAGTGCGCCGGACAACCGGAGGCAAATCCGCTGCACCTGTCACTAGCGGCGGGCGAACAGCCGCCGCAGGGTCAGAACCGTGGTGAGCAGCGCACCCACGACAAGGCCGACCCACAGCCCGGTCACACCGAGACCCTGTATCTCGCACAGGTAGAGCCCCAGCGGCGTGCCGATGCCCCAATAGGCGACCAGCTTATAGGTCATCGGCGCCCGGGTATCCTTGCGCCCCCGCAGCAGGCCGATGGCGACGAGCCCGGGATAGCCAACAAACTGCAGCAGGCCGAGCAGAAGCAGAAGCACCACGGCAACCTGCGCCGCAGCAGCACCCGCCGCACTCGCATCGAAGAACCACACCGCCAGCGGTTGCGCGCCGAGCGCCAGCAGGAGGCAGAATGTGATCCCGCCGGCAGACGACAGTACCAGGCTGCTGGCGATCACGGCGCGGCCGGCGCTGGCATCGCCCAGGCCGTCGGCCCGGGCCAGTCGCACCATGGATGCCTGCTGCAGTGCGGCCGAGCCGGCATAGATGATGCCGGCCATCCGCAGGGTGAGCGTATGGGCGGCGACATCGGCCGCGCCCAAGGTGGCGGCATAGAGCGTCACGGCCAGATAGAGGCCGGTCTCGGTGGCCATGGTGATGCCGATGGGCAGTCCGACACGCAGCACGGCAACAAAGCCGCGCCAGTCGAACGGCGCCGGCACCGCCGGCCGTACGGGTGCCGTGCGACGCGCCATCAGCAGCAGAAGCACCAGGCTGGCGCCCGCCACCAGCAGCGTGGCGAGGCCCGATCCGGTTGGGCCGAAGGCCGGGATGGGACCCATGCCCATCATCAGCACATAGTTGCCGGCGGCATTGAGCGGCAGCATTGCCAGCGTGACCTTCAGGAAGGCCTGCGGCTGCTCGGCCGCCGTCAGCAGCGTGCGATACAGCATGACGCCCAGCATCGGAATCAGGGTGAGCGCCATGGTCTGGGTGAAGCCCGCGCCCAGCGCGAGCAGGCGCGGTTCCAGTCCGAAGGCCTGCAGCCAGAGCGGCGCGAACCAGACCACCGGAACGGTCGCTGCCGTCAGCAGCGCCACCAGCATCCAGCCGATCCGTTCGAGCCGGTGGCGGTCCTCGGCATCGGCGCGCGCCGCCGCCGCCGCATAGAAGGGCGCCACGCCGCCCAAGATGCCGGCGCAGATGTAGAAGACGATCGAATAGAGATCGCTGCCGACCGCCACCGCCGCCAGCGCATCGGTGCCGAACAGCATCGACACCATCAGCGTGTCGGTCACGCTCATGCCCATATTGACCAGCGCGATCAGTGCGATCGGCCAGCCAAGCCGCAGCAATGCGCCACCCTCGCTGATCGGCAGACGCCACGCGGCCGGGTTCGCCGTGAAATCCGTTTGTGCAATCGACATCGGTATCCCTGTCTGTTGTCTGCCGCCGTCAGGCGGCAGGACGGCGACAGCCGCGGCTTGCATCGCGGCTGTCGCCTGTTGCTTCGGTCAGCGGTCGCGCAGACGCCGCTCGGCGATCCAGAACAGCCGCGTCGCCTCGTATTGTGCGACCAGCGGATCGACGCCCGCATCGCGCAGCGTGCGGTGATCGACCTGTCCCAGGGCCCGGCGCGCCCGGATACGCCGGCGCCAGGTGCGCACCGCCTCCACCAGCCGCGTCAGGCCGTCGGTCTGGCGATCCTCGGCGCGCCGGCCGATGATCGTCCCGGTCACTGACCGCAAGACATGGGCGCGCATCAGGCCCGCGCTTCCAGGATCAGGTTGAACGGCGTCTGCGTCGCCCGGCGGAAGTGCGAGAAGCCGCTGGCCTTCGCCAACTCCGCCAGACGGCCCTCGCCGGCCTGGGCGCCTAGCACATGCGTGCCGTTTTCAGAGATCGCATGGGCACAGCACAGCATGGCGGAACCGGCGTAATACATGCGGCCGATCGGATTGAGGTTGTCTTCCACCTTGTCGTTGGCAAACGGCTCGACCAGCATCACCGTGCCATCCTTGGCCAGCGCCCTGGCCGCCTGCTTCAGCGCGACATCGGGATGCCCCATGTCGTGCAGCGCATCGAAGAAGCAGATCAGATCGAAGCCTCGCTCCGCATAGTCGCCGGCCTTGGCCACCTCGAAGGTGACGCGGTCGGCGACACCTTCCTGTTCCGCATTGCTGCGGGCCTGGGCGATCGAACCGGCATGGGTATCGAAGCCCCAGAAGCGCGACTTCGGGAAGGCTTTCGCCATGATGATGGTGGAATGGCCATGGCCACAGCCGACATCGGCGATGCGTGCGCCGTTTTCCATCTTGGGGACAACACCCTCCAGTGCGGGCAGCCAGGCCGGCACCAGGTTGGCGGCATAGCCGTTGCGGAAGAAAGCGGCGACGCCGCAATAGAGCCGCTCGTGATGGTCGCCCCAGGCCACGCCCTTGCCGGTGCGGAAGGCCTCGATGGTCTTGGGCTCGTCGAACCACAGCGAGGCCGTCACTTCCAGGGCATTGGGGATGAAGACCGGGCTGCTATCGTCGGCCAGCATCAGCGCCTGTTCCGGCGAGAGCTCGTAAGTCTGTTCGATGGCGTGGTAATCCACATAGCCGCCGGCGGCCTGGCAGTTCAGCCATTCGCGCACATAGCGTTCGGCACAGCCGCTGCGCCGGGCGAGATCGGCCGGTGTCAGCGGCCCGGCACCGGCCATCGCCTTGTAAAGGCCGAGCTTGTTGCCCACGCTGATCATCACGCCGCCATTGGCGGCCGAGAGCTCGCCGACGGCCATGCTCACGAGCGCGTGAAGCTTGTCTTGATCGATCATCATAGAATCATTCCATTCTGTAGCTTTTCCCGGGGGGTCGGGGCGGCGGAGAATGGGCGCTGTCGCAGCCGGATGTGAGAGGCTAACTTGTCAATATCGGTCCTCTTGTGCCAATGAAGCGCTCAAATGAACCCTAAGCCCATCCATGTCAGCCTGATCGCCATCCCCGAGGCCTCGGCCTCGGTGCTGTTCGGCATGCATGACCTGATGAATGCCTTCCCGCAGATGCAGGGCATCATCCCCGGCCTGCCGGAGATGACGCCGTTCCAGGTGGAACTGGTGGGCGCGGAGGCCGGCGAGCTGATCGTGGCGGGCGGTACGCGGGTGAGCGTGCAGCGCAGCTTCCGCGACGTGGACCAGACCGACATCGTCATCGTGCCGGCGCTGGTGATGAAGGCCTGGCGCACTGGCCGCTACAACGGCCTGGTCGACTGGCTGGCGCAGCGGCATGATGCCGGCGCCACGCTCTGCTCGGCCTGCTCGGGTATTTTCCTGATCGCCGAGACCGGCCTGCTGGATGGCCAGCGCAGCACGGTGCACTGGTCCTACGGCCCGCATTTCCAGGCGCTGTATCCCAAAGTGCCGGTGCATCCGGAGCAGACCCTGACCATCGCCGGATCGCGGCAGCAGTTCGTCTCCTGCGGCGCCTCGATGTCATGGCACGACCTGGCGCTCTATCTGGTGGCGCGACACACGGGCGAAGCGGCGGCACGCGCGGTGGCAAAGTTCTACGCCCTGCAATGGCATCGCGACGGGCTGCAGCCCTTCATCACCTTCGAGGGCCGGCGCGATCATGGCGACGCCGCGATCCTGGATGCGCAGAGCTGGCTGGATAAACACTACCAGGTCGCCGACCCGGTGGAGGAAGTGGTGAAGCGCTCGGGTGTGGCCGAACGCACCTTCAAGCGCCGCTTCACCAAGGCGACCGGCCATGCGCCGATGGCCTATGTGCAGCAGATCCGCATCGAGGAAGCGAAACGCCGGCTGGAAGGCACGCGCGATCCGGTCGACGAGATCGGCTGGCAGGTCGGCTACGAGGATCCCGCCTTCTTCCGCCGCCTATTCAAACGCGTGACCGGCATTTCGCCGGGCAGCTACCGGCGCCAGTTCCAGATTCCCGCCTATGCCACGCCTGGCAGTGCGCCCGGGCAGGCGGCCGAATAGGGACGGCCATATCGCAGCCGCCGCGGATATCCGCATCGCCGGTTGTTCAACCACGTGATGAAACAGTTTGGCGGCGGCAATCGCCAGCGCGCCGACCACAAGCGAAGCCGTGGTGGCCGCCATGACAGGACCGAGCAGCGGCAGCAGCGGCAGATAGGCCATGCCGCCGAACGACCAGATCAGCGGCGCGTGCAGCAGGTAGAGGCCGAAGGAAATCTGGCCGAGAAAACCCGACAGCGGGTTGGCAAGAAAGCGTTGCAGCACCGGCGCCAGCATGACGCCGCCGACGATCAGGGCAGCACGCAGCTGGCTGGTGCCGAGAATCGGACTGGCCGGATCGGGCGGCGTGGCGGCCGGATCGTAGACGCTGAGGCCGAACAGCGGAAACAGGCAGAGCCCGAGCACCACCAGCGTAACGCCCACCGGATCGCGCCAGGCGGCGATACGCGTGTCGTGGCGCGCCAGATCGTGGAAGACGATGCCGAGCGCGAAGAGCGAGCAATAATTGGCGATCCAGCCGGCCGGCCATGCCGTGGACGTGAGCGCCAGGAGTGTGCCGGCGAACAGCGCCGCCGTTAGGCGCGTGCGGCCGGCAGGGAGATACAGGGCGAGCAGGAACACCAGCAGCGAGCCGGGGAATTCGATGCGGATGGTCCACAGTACCGGATCATGCACCGGCGTCGGCCCGATGAAAGCGGAGACAAAGGCCTCGCGCAGGATGTCCCAGACGGACGGGGCGTAGGCCGGCGGGAAGAACATGCGCATCCAGCCCGACTCCGCCGCCCAGCCGATAGCGATACTGCGATCGGCATTGATCTGCATCAACGCCCAGACCACCAGGCCGGCGGCGAAGATCGGGATGCCGAGCCGCAGCCAGCGTTTCAGAACCAGCCGGCCGAGGCCCGGCCGCAGGCCCTTTTCCCGCGCCGCATCCAGCGCGGCGGTGAGCACGATGCCCGACAGGATGAAAAAGATCGACACCGCCAGCGGACCATCGGTGAGAAAGCTGAACGGCGCCGCCGCCGGCGAGGCTCTCACGCCGGCCTCGTGGCCATCGGGGGCAAAGGCCAGCAGCAGGTGATGGAACAGCACGAACAGCGCCGCCCAGCCGCGCAACCCGTCGAGATACAGAATCCGGCGCATTGATCATCCTGCCCTGATCGTCAGACCCGGGATAAACGCTGCAGTGCGGCAGGGTTCACTGTTGCGCGAGGCTATGTCTCATCTTGGTCACAGATGGTATCGTCGCCGCCCACGAATCAGGCGAGGAAACCCAGCATCATGTCCGCCAGGCATCTGTTCCCCACCGCTGTCGCCGGCAGCCTGCCCAAGCCGGCCTGGCTGGCCGAGACCCACAAGCTGTGGCCGCAGTGGAAAGCCGAGGGCAAGGACCTTGAAGATGCCAAGCGCGACGCGACGCTGCTGTGGATCAAGGCGCAGGAAGATGCCGGCCTGACCATCGTCGGCGACGGCGAGATGTCGCGCCAGCATTTCGTGCATGGCTTTGTCGAATGCGTGGATGGCATCGACCGCCAGAACAAGGTGGAGATGGCCATCCGCGACAACCGCTACAAGGCGATGGTGCCGCGCGTGGTCGGCAAGCTCACCCTGAAAGGCCGCGCGCATCCCTGGGAGGGCGCCTTCAGCCGCGCGCATACCAAGCGGCAGCTGAAATTCACCCTGCCCGGCCCCATGACCATCATCGACACGATTGCGGATGAGTATTACGGCGACCGCGTGAAGATGGCGATGGCTTTTGCCGAGCTGCTGAACCAGGAAGCAAAAGCCCTGGAAGCCGAGGGCGTCGATATCATCCAGTTCGACGAGCCGGCCTTCAACGCCTATACCAAACAGGCCGGCGAATGGGGCATCGAGGCGCTGCATCGCGCCATCGACGGCCTGAAATGCAAAACCGCCGTGCATATCTGCTACGGCTACGGCATCAAGGCGAATATCGACTGGAAGCAGTCGCTGGGCCAGGAATGGCGCCAGTATGAAGACTTCTTCCCGGCGCTGGCCAAGAGCCGGATCGACCAGGTGTCGCTGGAATGCTTCCACTCGAAAGTGCCGCCGCATCTGATGGCGCTGCTGGAGGGCAAGGAGGTGATGGTCGGCGTGATCGACGTGGCAAGCGACGCCATCGAGACGCCGCAGGAGATCGCCGACACCATCAAGACCGCGATGCAGTATGTGCCCAAGGACCGCATCATCCCCTGCACCAACTGCGGCCTCGCTCCGCTCGACTCGGCCGTGGCGCATGCCAAGCTGAAGGCGCTGGGCGAAGGCGCGGCGCTGGCCCGGGAACAGTTCGCCTAGGCTGCCGTTCTTTCTCCCGGTTTCCACAACAACCGGGACGCATCATGGACACGGCGACTCTGCTGGGCGCCGGCGCGGCACTTGCCTCGACGGTGAGCTTCGCGCCACAGGCCTGGAAGGTGATCCGCTCGCGCCGCACGCAGGATATTTCCGGCGTGATGTATGGCCTGACGGTGACCGGCTTCGCGCTCTGGCTCGCCTATGGCATCACCCTGATGCAGTGGCCGCTGATCGTCTGCAACGGCATCTGCCTGCTGCTCTCGGGCTTCATCCTGACCATGAAACTGCTGCCGCAGCGGGCCAAGGACGAGGTGGCGGATACGGTGGATCCGGAGAAATAGCCGGATCGCTTCGCCAGCCTTCGTTTCACTTCGTTTGGCTTCCCTGGCCTTCGTTCGGCTTCGTTTCCATTCGTTTGGCTTCGTTTGGCTTCGTTTCGCTTCGCCGGCGTTCGGAGCGGTTCCGGCTGGTTCCGGATGGTTCGCGACGTTGCGCCGAAGCCGCTCACGACATGCAATAGTATGCACCCGGCCCGACCGCTGTGGCAGCGGGGCTTTCGCACTGGATTCACGATGCAAAAGATCGACAGGGAAAACGGCGGAAAACCGGCTTACCCATTAAGAACATATAGAGTACATTAAATTCGCACTCTCCACAAGGCCGATTTAATATTGTATATCCCATATGGATATCCCTCTGATTCCGAGACAAGCCTATGGCCACGATCCGCACCCGGCTTTTCCTGTCCAACCGCAGCCAGGCGGTGCGCCTGGCCCGTGACGTGGCCTTTCCCGCCGATGTGCAGGAGGTGGCTGTGCTGAAAGACGGCGCGCGCCGCATCCTGGTGCCGGCCGACCGGCTGTGGGACGACTTTTTCGACGCCCCCGGCCTCGACCTGCCCGAGCGCGACCAGCCGGCCATCATGCAGCGCCGCGAACCGCTCTGAGCGCGGACGACGGCAACGCCGGCTGAGCCCATGCTGCGCTACATGCTCGATACCGATATCTGCATCCGCGTGCTGCGCGACCGGCCCGTCAGCGCACGGCCGCGTTTCAATGCCGAGGCCGAAACGCTCTGCATCTCCACCGTGAGCCTGGGTGAATTGCTGCATGGCGCGGCGCGTTCGGCGCAGCCGGCAGAGACCCGCCGCATGGTGGAAAGTTTTGCCGCGCGACTGATAGTGCTGCCCTTCGATGCCGAGGCCGCCGGGCATTTCGGTGATATCCGCGCAACGCTGGAGCAGCGTGGCAGCATGATCGGACCTTACGATTTGATGATCGCCGGCCATGCACGTAGCCGCGGCCTGATCGTGGTCACCGGAAACCAGCGCGAATTCGGGCGCGTGGATGGACTGCGGACGGAAGATTGGCTGGGATAGAAGTGAAGCAGAAAATGTTGCGCACCAGATTAAGCCGCAGCATCCTTTATATAAATCAGAGTTGCTCGCTTCAATTTTTAGAAATTAGAAAAGGGCACCGTTTCCGGCACCCTTTTGCATTTCAAAAAAATGGGATTCCCGGGTCAAGCCCGGGATGACAAGACTGGAAATTCCTACCGCTCCTGCGCGTCGAGTTGCGCCTCGCACTGGCCATAGCGCTGCGCCGCCATGCCGATATGGCGCAGCTCGGCATGCACGTAGGGCCACAGCACGATCAGGAAGGCGATGCTCACTGCGTCCAGCATCAGGATCGCCAGATCCTGCGCCGTCATCGGCTCGGACACCGTCGCCAGCGCCTGGAACAGCGCCATGCCGGTGGTGCCGGCAACGAAGATCAGCACGCCCACCAGATGCAGGCGGTAGGTGGAAAGCAGCAGGATCACCAGGGCCATCGCAAGCTGCAGCCCGGCCGCCACCACATCCTCCTCCAGTTTCAGACTGCTGAGCAGGGTGGCCACGCAGGCGCCAAGATAGAGCGCCACCGCCAGCAGGTTCAGGCCGAACCAGAAGACCGACAGCCGCCGCCCCAGCACGGTGACCAGCACGCCGGCCATCAGGCTGCTCAGCACCACGGCCCAGGCCACCCAGTGCCATGGTCCCATCATGCCGTGCCTGCTTTCATCGCGTGTGTCCCTTCATGCGTCGCTGTCATCCGGTGCATTCAGAACCTGTAACTGAGGAACAGGCCGGTGCTGAGCTGGTCGGCCGAACCGCGATCCTGAACCAGGGGGCTGTCGGCCGCGTCGCCGAGCAGGCGCTTGTAGCCGAGCCGCCCGGTGAGGCCCCAATGCTCGGTCAGGCTGTAATCCAGATCGAGCGTCAGGCCAGCATCCTTGAAGCCGCCCTCGGGCTGGTAGCGCCGCATGCCGCTGCGCGCGGATTGCGCCGCCGTGACGCCGAAGAAGGTTTCGGTATAGCTCTCGTCGGCCCAGGTGGCGAAAAGCTCGCTGCGCAGGCGCAGCTTCGGGCTGAAGCTGTAGGCATAGCCGCCACTCAACTTCGCCGTCAGGCCATCATGGGCGCCGCTGACATCCTGAAACGCCGTGAGTCCGGCCGACCACGGCCCCATGCGATAGCTGATAAAGGCGCCCACTTCGGCGCCGGCATCGATATCGCCCATGCCGCGCAGGTCGTCGCTGTCGTCTTCATCGCGGCCCATCTGGTAGCGCAGCAGCGGACCGACCTGCAGCTTGTCGCTGTCGCGCGGGCCCTGCCAGGTGAAGACGTTGGCACCCAGCATCGGGCCGCGCAGGAACACCAGGTCCCTGTAATTGATCATGAGCAGCGGCACCGGTGCGACTTCATACTCGTCGCTGCCTTCGTATTCGGGCTGATACTGCGCACCAGCACCAAGGCGGATATCCCAGTCCTTCTTGACCGGCGGGGCCGGCTGCTGCTGGGCCGACTGCTGCTGGGCCGTGGCCAGGAATGGCAGCAGGAGAATGGCTGCGGCGGCAGCCAGGAAGGCGGTGTTTTTCATCGGGAGAGCGCTCTTTTTTTTGACGGGTCCGGGGGTGGTATGGCCGGCACCCTACCCGGCGGGCCGCCGGGGCCGGTGTCAGCCCCGTATCGTTATGTTTCAGAATGTTGCTGGCCCGGTGCCCGGCCGATTCGACCTGATATAGTGGCCGCCTGCCGGAGAGACGCGTGACCACGAGCCCCACCACCCACGTTCTGATTGTCGATGACGACCATCGCATTCGCGCCATGCTGGCGCGCTTCCTGACCGATCACGGGCTGAAGGTGAGCCAGGCCCGCGACGGCCGCGAGATGTTTGCGCTCTGCGAGGCGGCGCGCATCGACGTGATCGTGCTCGACATCATGATGCCGGGCGAGGACGGCCTGTCGCTGTGCCGCCGCATGCGCGCCCAGAGCACGGTGCCGATCATCCTGCTGACCGCGATGACCGGCGACACCGACCGCATCATCGGCCTGGAGATTGGCGCCGACGATTATGTGGTGAAGCCGTTCAATCCGCGCGAGCTGCTGGCGCGCATCCGCGCGGTGACGCGGCGCCTGAGCGCCGCCAGCATCAATGCCGAAACCCGCCCGGTGGCGATGGCCTATGAATTCGGCGGCTGGCAGCTCAATGCCAGCCGCCGCACCCTGATGTCGCCGGCCGGCGCCCTGACCGACCTGACCAGCGGCGAGTTCGACCTGCTGCTGGCTTTCCTGGAGCATCCGCAGCGCGTGCTGACCCGCGACCAGCTGCTGGACCTGGCGCATGGCCGCATGAGCCAGTCCTATGACCGCAGCATCGATGTGCAGATCAGCCGGCTGCGCCGCAAGATCGAGGCCGATCCGCAGGACCCGGCCTTCATCAAGACCATCCGCAACGAAGGCTATTTCTTCACGGCGGTGGTGACCATGATTCGGGATGCGGCGGCGTGAGAATTCCGCTCTGGTCAAAGCTGCGGCTGGCGCCGCGCATCATCATCGTTATCCTGCTCAGCCTGCTGGCGGTGAAGGCGGTCGACAAGCTGATGCCGCTGGTGATCCGTCCGCCGGAGATCATGTTCTTCGACCGCGACTGGATGCTCGCCACCCTGCAGGAGTCGCGCGACCGCATCCGTGCGGCCAGCAGTGAGGCGCGGCCGGCCGTGCTGCAGGACCTGCCGGCACGGCAGTGGCTGGACATGACGCTGCTGGCGGCGCGGCCGGACTTCCGGCACATCTCGCGCGCCGGGGCGTTCGCCGAGATGCGGCTGCTGATCGCCGAACGGCTTAATATTGCGCCGCAGGACGTGTTGCTGATGGCGGATGAACTGGACGATCCGGAGTATTCCTCGCGTCCGCTGGTCATCATCCTGCCGCCGCTGCCCGTCACCATGCGCGACGTACTCGACGTGCGGCGCGAGAACATGCTGAGCAGCGACCTGCGCATCGCCTTCCGCATCGGACCACAGGAGGACTGGCTGCTGGTGATGCCGAAAAGCGACGGCCAGGAAACCGTGCGCATGATCCGCAACGTACTGCTGCCGATCTTCGCGGTGATGATGATCGGGCTGATGTCGGTCTGGGTGGCACGCGGCGTGGTGCGGCCGCTGGACGACCTGGCGGCGGCGGCCGAGAAACTCGGCCGGGACCGCGAGATTCGGCTGGTCAAGGAGTTCAACGCACCCGAGCTGCGCGCCATCGGCGGATCGTTCAATGCCATGCAGCTGCGGCTGAAGCGCTTCGTCGACGACCGGCTTCAGATGATCGCCGCAATCAGCCACGACCTGCGCACGCCGCTGACCCGGCTGCGGCTGTTCGCCGAATACCTGCCCGACCAGGACCAGCGCCGTCAGGTGCTGTCCGACATCAACGATATGGAAGCGATGGTGAGCGCCACGCTGACCTTTGCCAGCAACACGCTGAAGGACGAGGCGAAGAGCGCCATCGATCTGGCCGCCATGCTGATCAGCCTGTGCGACACGGCCTCCGATGCCGGCTGCGCCGTGAGCTACGACGGCCCCGATCATGCCGGCCTGACCGGCCAGCCGATCGCCATGCGCCGTGCCTTTGCCAACCTGATCGACAACGGCTGCAAGTTCGGCAGCATCGTGCAGGTGCGACTGCGCGAGACGACCGATGGCGTCACCGTCACCGTTGCCGATGACGGGCCGGGCATTCCGGCCGACCAGCGCGAGGCCGCCTTCCGGCCGTTCACCCGGCTGGAAAGCTCGCGCAACCGCGAGACCGGCGGCACCGGGCTGGGACTGACCATCGCGCAGGATGTGATCCAGGCCCATCGCGGCCACATCGAACTGGGCGATGCCGAAGCCGGTGGCCTGCTGGTGACAGTGGTGCTGCCGCACCACGCGTAAAAAATAGCGACGCGGCGCTCAGGCCGCCTGCTCTTCCGTCCGCTGCAGGCCCACCGGCAGCAGCACTTCCACAGTAGTGCCCTTGCCGGGCTCGCTGGTGATCTGCAGGCTGCCGCCCTGGATCTCGGCGAACTTGCGCGAGATCGGCAGGCCGAGGCCGGTGCCTTCAAAGCGTTTCGACAGCGCATTGCTGATCTGGCGGAAGGGCTGGAAGGCCAACTGGATTTCGGCGGGCGTCATGCCGATACCAGTATCGGATACCGCAATGCGCAGCTGGCCGGCCATATCGCGGCGGGCGCTGAGCGTCACAGTCCCGCCCTGCGCCGTGAACTTCACGGCATTCGACAGCAGGTTAAGCACGATCTGCTTGGTCTTGGTCGCATCGAGCGTGCCCATGCGGCCGCCTGCCATGTCGAAATCCGACATGAGCATGACGCCGGTTTTCTCGGCGCGACAGATGGTCAGACGCAGGCTATCGCTCAGAATATCCTGCAGGTCGCAGTATTCGGCATAGAGATTCTGCTGGCCGGCCTCGATCTTGGCGAGATCCAGGATATCGCTGATGACGCCCAGAAGATGCTGGCCGCTGCTGCTGATGTCTTCCGCGTAAGCCTTGTAGCGTTCGCTGAGCGGCCCCATCAGCTGCGTTCGCATGATGTCGGAAAAGCCGATGATGGCATTCAGCGGCGTGCGCAGCTCATGACTCATATTGGCCAGGAATTCCGATTTGCTGTGGCTGGCGCTTTCAGCTTTGCGCCGTTCGTCTTCGGCCACGCGCAGGGCGTCCTGGGTCAGATGATACTGTTCCTTCAGGTCTTCCGCGGCCTTGCGCAGCGCGCTGGTCGCCATATGCACGCAGGCATAGGCCGAAACACCCAGCATGCCGCCCAGCAGGGAGAGGATCAGAACGCGTTCGAGCAGGGGGCGCAGGCTTTGCGCCACCACCACACTGCCCACCACCCGCGGCCCGGCGATGATCGGCGCGGAAACATCAAGGATCGGCCAGGGCGGCAGCTCGCCGATGGCAACGACCTCGGCCCCGAGATCGTCGTAGACATACTGGCGGGTGTCGCCATCGGGAGCAGCGAAGAGTTCGACGATCTCACCGACGCGATGATTGCTGTAGCGCCAGGTATCACCCTGGACATAGGCATAGAGCGCGACCTGGCGGGCCGAGAAGCGCGCCGACAGCGCCTGGATGGCGATCTGATCGAAATAGGCAATCGTGCCATAACCGGCGGGCACCGCGATGGCGACCAGCACGCCGACCCAGATGGCGATGCGGCGCAGGATGCGCCGGATGCGGTCTGTTCCGGTTTCAGCCATACGACATCACGGCGATGGTTCGGCGCCATTGGCACGTACGACGGCCTGGCCGGCCGGCGTCGCGATATAGTTGGCCATGATGAGCGTTGCCGGCGTGGCGGTCTGCAGCACCAGCAGGCAGACCGACAGCGGCAGGGGATAGGAGCGGTCTGCAATCGACTGCGGCGCCGGCAGAACGCCATCGAGCGCCACCGGCGTCAGGTTCAGCTTTTCGGCGCGGACCTGGAGCAGCGTGGTGATGGCCAGCGAGCCGGCCGTCTTCTGGGCAAATTCGGCATTCTCCTGATCGGTCGCGCCGACCGGAATGCCGCTGCGCCGGAAGGCGGCGGCAAAGGCCGGTTCCAGCGCGGGGATGGCCTTCACCAGATAGGGATTCTCCGAACCGGTGCGCGAGCGCAGGATCACCTTCAGTGGCTGGCCATCGGGCCAGCGTGGATCGGCGGCGCTGTAAATCGCGGGCAGTTCATCGCGGGTCAGACTGAAGGTTCCGCTGCGCGAAGTGGCGAAAATCAGCGCCGTGGTCATGCAGGCGGCGGTGCGGATGCCGGCGGCGTTTTCGTCCGGCGTCGCCTGGCGGGTCGCAATCGCAACCTCGATGGCGCCGGCAGCCAGCGCCTTCAGGCCGCCCGTAGTGCCGAGACTGGGAAGCACCTCGGCCTGGATGGCGGGATACGCGCGCTCGACCTGTTCGCCGACAACGCGCATCAGCGCCAGACCCATGCCGGTGCCGCCGATGCGGATTGTGTCGGTGGCACGCGCCGGGGCTGCCGCCAGAAGAGCGGACATCAGCAGCAGGAAAAGACGAAAGGACGGGGCGCTAAGCATCGGAATGTTGCTCGCTGTAATCGGCTGCCGTGTTAGTAGCAGTGAAAACCGCGCGTTTCCGCTTACTTTTCAATAACAACCCCCGCGATCATCGCCGGGCGCGGCAAATCGCGGAAATCAAGCGCCCCATACCATCGCATCTGGAGGGTTTTTGCCCGGCCTGCCTGTATCGGCGGACAGGTCCGGCACGCTCCGAGGATCGGCGCGCCAAAGGATTGCAGGCGACGCCGCAGCGCACGGCGTCGCCTGGATACGAGCGGGTCTTACTTGGGCTGAGGGACGATACGCAGGTAAGGCTTCGGCGCCTTCCAGCCGTCGGGGTATTTCGCCTTGGCGTCGTCGTCGCTGACCGAGCCGGCGATGATGACATCCTCACCCGGCTTCCAGTCGGCCGGCGTCGCCACCTTGTGCTTCGCCGTGAGCTGCATGCTGTCGATCATGCGCAGGATCTCGTCGAAGTTGCGGCCCGTGGTCATCGGGTAATGCAGCTGCGCCTTGATGGTCTTGTCGGGCCCGACGATATAGACCGTGCGCACGGTGGCATTGTCGGCCGCCGTGCGGCCCTTCGCGCTGTCGCCGGATTCTTCGGGCAGCATGTTGTAGAGCTTGGCCACCTTCAGGTCGTGATCGGCGATCAGCGGATAATCCGGCAGGAAGCCAGTGACATCCTTGATGTCGCCGACCCAGCGCTTGTGATCGTCGACCGGATCGATGCTGAGGCCGGCCACCTTCACATTGCGCTTGTCGAATTCGGGTTTCAGTTTGGCCACGGCGCCGAGCTCGGTGGTGCAGACCGGGGTGAAGTCCTTCGGGTGGCTGAACAGGATGCCCCAGCCGTCGCCGATGAAGTCATGGAATTTCAGCTTGCCGACGGTGCTGTCAGCCTCGAAATCGGGTGCCTTGCTGCCGATGCGCAGACTCATGGGGATTCCCTCCGGGTTTCTGGAAAGGACCTAAGCTAGGGCAGAGACCCGCCGCTGAAAACCGAAGAATTTTTGTCAGTCCGGCGGAGGATTTTATGCGCGCATCGTTTATGCGAATTTTCGCTCCAGCCAGAGCGCGAAACCGACCGCCAGCGCGCTCATCACCGCGCCCCACGCCATATCGACCACGGTGACGCTGAGCGGCCAGCCGCGCGTGGTGGCCTGGTTGGTCAGGTCATAGGCGCCATAGGCGACGAGGCCGAAAAAGGCGCCGTAGAGCATGGCCTGCGGCAGCGGGTCGCCATCCTGCAGCGCCGGCCGCAGCACGAAGACCAGCAGGCCCAGGCCATAAAGCACATAGAAAGCGATGGCGGCCCACCAGACCGGCGTGTCGTTCAGCAGGCTGCCGAGCCGGGGCCGGTAGAACAGCTTCGTCGCCAGACCGAGCCAGAACGCATCCAGCACGGCCATGGCGGCCCACATCCCGGCGGCGGCGATGACCAGCGATTTCGACATGGGCGGACTCCTCAGGCTGCGCTGCCCATGATGTAGACCGAATGGCCAATAGAAAAGGCCCGGTGTTTCCACCGGGCCTTTCCCAACTCTGCGAGCAGAGAGCGTCGGACTTAGAAGTCCATGCCGCCCATGCCGCCCATGCCACCCATGCCGCCGCCGCCCGGCATGCCGCCGCCGGCCGACTTCGGCTCCGGCTTGTCGGCAACCATGGCCTCGGTGGTGATCAGCAGGCCGGCCACCGAAGCAGCACCCTGCAGCGCGACGCGCACGACCTTCGTCGGGTCGATGACGCCGGCCTTCACCAGGTCGGTATACTCTTCGGTCTGGGCGTTGAAGCCCCAGCTGGTGTCCTTGGACTCCAGCAGCTTGCCGGCGACCACGGCACCGTCAACGCCGGCATTCTCGGCGATCTGACGGACCGGAGCCTGCAGGGCGCGGCGGATGATTTCCACGCCATGCTTCTGGTCGGCATTGTCGACCTTGACCTTGTCGATGGCGCGGACCGAGTACAGCAGCGCAGTGCCGCCGCCCGGAACGATGCCTTCTTCAACCGCGGCGCGGGTCGCATGCAGCGCGTCGTCAACGCGATCCTTGCGCTCCTTCACCTCGATCTCGGTGGCGCCGCCGACCTTGATGACGGCCACGCCGCCAGCCAGCTTGGCCAGACGCTCCTGCAGCTTCTCACGGTCGTAGTCCGAGGTGGTTTCCTCGATCTGCGCCTTGATCTGGCCAACGCGGGCGTCGATGTCCTTCTTCTTGCCGGCGCCGCCGACAACGGTGGTGTTTTCCTTGTCGATGGTCACCTTCTTGGCGGTACCGAGCATGGCGAGCGTGACGCTCTCCAGCTTGATGCCGAGATCTTCCGAGATCAGCTGACCGCCGGTCAGGATCGCGAGATCTTCCAGCATCGCCTTGCGGCGATCGCCGAAGCCCGGCGCCTTGACGGCCGAGACCTTCAGGCCACCGCGCAGCTTGTTCACCACCAGAGTCGCCAGGGCTTCGCCCTCGACGTCTTCGGCAATGATCAGCAGCGGACGGCCGGTCTGCACGACGGCTTCGAGAACCGGCAGCATCGCCTGCAGGCCCGACAGCTTCTTCTCATGCAGGAGGATGAAGGGGTTCTCCATCTCGCAGAGCATCTTCTCGGCATTGGTGATGAAGTACGGCGACAGGTAGCCGCGATCGAACTGCATGCCCTCGACGACGTCCAGCTCGGTCTCCAGGCTCTTCGCCTCTTCAACCGTGATGACGCCCTCGTTGCCGACCTTTTCCATGGCCTTGGCAATCATGTTGCCGATTTCATGGTCGCCGTTGGCCGAGATGGTGCCGACCTGGGCGATTTCCTTGGCACCCGAGATCTTCTTCGAGCGGGTCTTGAGGTCTTCGACGATCTTCTCGACGGCGAGGTCGATGCCGCGCTTCAGATCCATCGGGTTCATGCCGGCGGCAACGGCCTTGGAGCCTTCGCGCACGATGGCCTGGGCCAGCACGGTGGCGGTGGTGGTGCCGTCGCCGGCCTGGTCATTCGCCTTCGAGGCCACTTCGCGCACCATCTGGGCGCCCATGTTCTCGAACTTGTCAGCCAGCTCGATTTCCTTCGCAACCGTCACACCGTCCTTGGTGATGCGCGGCGCGCCGAACGACTTGTCGAGCACGACGTTGCGGCCCTTCGGGCCCAGCGTCACCTTGACGGCATCGGCGAGGATGTCGACGCCACGCAGCATCTTGCCACGGGCATCGGCGCCAAAACGAACGTCTTTAGCAGCCATGAGACTATCTCCTTAAATCTTTTGAATGGGGGCGCTGATTAAGCGGCCTTGGACTTCTTGGCGGGGGTGCCTTCGATGATGCCCATGATGTCGGATTCCTTCATGATCAGGAGATCCGTGCCATCGAGCTTCACCTCGGTGCCCGACCACTTGCCGAACAGCACGCGGTCGCCGACCTTGACGTCGAGCGGCTGGACCTTGCCAGCCTCATCGCGGGCGCCGGCGCCGACGGCGATGATCTCGCCCTGCATCGGCTTTTCCTTGGCGCTGTCCGGAATGATGATGCCGCCAGCCGAACGCTCTTCCTCGGCCACGCGCTTTACCACCACGCGGTCATGCAGCGGACGAAACTTCATGCGATCCTCCATATGTATCTGTCGCATCGAAAAATTCGGAAACCCAGAAATTCGCCGTTTTCAGGCAAAATCTCAAAGTTGTTAGCACTCCCCTCGGGAGAGCGCCAGACACTTAAGCAGGGCATCGCCCCCCGTCAAGGAGGCATGCCCGATTTTCGCCATAAATTTTCATGACAGCCGGATCCCCGCGCCGGGCGAAGCGCCCGGCGCGGGAGCAAAGGCTACGACGCCTTCAGCAGGTTGAGCGCGGGCAGCGGGCCGCCGGGGAACTGCATCAGCGCGGCGCCCTGGGCCAGGGGACCGAGATCGACGGGCGCGAAGCCGAGCCGCTCGGCCAGCGCCGATACTTCGGTCCGCGCCGCCGCATCGTCACCCGAGAGAAAGACCACGCGGTTGCCGCTGCTCTCCCGCGGGTCGCGCGCCAGCAGCGCCGCCGGCAGGGTGTTAAAGGCCTTCACCAGACTCGCGCCCGGCAGCAGACCGGCCAGCACGGCGCTGGAGGTGCGGCCATCCAGGTCGGCGAGCTGGAAGCCAGGCTGCACCACCGGATTGTTGCTGTCGATCACGATGCGGCCATTCCAGTCCGGCAGGCCGGCCAGCGCGGCCGGCAGCTGCGCCCAGTTCACCGAGATGAAGACGATCGCGGCGGAAGCCGCCTGCTGCACGGTGCCGGCGCGAACCGTGGGGCCGAGCGCGGCCACGGTGTCGCGCAAGGAGTCCGGCCCGCGGCTGTTGCTGAGGATGGCGTCGATCTTCGCCGCCGCCAGTCGCGTGGCGAAAGCCTGTCCGATGGCCCCGGCGCCGATGATGCCGATGGTGCTGTTGCTGATGCTCTTGGTCATGACACGATCTCCATTCCGTTCAGGATTTACGCGGCGAAACCGCCATCGATGCGCAGATTGGCGCCGGTGATGTAGCTGGCGTCCGGGCCGGCGAGATAGGCCACGAAGCCGGCAATCTCATCGGGTGCCGCGTAGCGCTGCAGCGCCGTAAGGCCGCGCACGGTCTCGGCAAACGGGCCCGAGGCCGGATTCATGTCGGTATCGGTGGGGCCCGGCAGCACGTTGTTCACCGTGATGCCGCGCGGACCGAGATCGCGCGCCATCGCCTGGGTCATGCCGGCCACCGCGCCCTTGGTCAGCGCATAGACCGAGATGCCGGCATAGGGGACATATTCACTGTGGATGCTGCCGATGTTGATGATGCGGCCACCCTGCTGCATGTGGCGCGAGGCTTCCTGCGCGGCGACGAAGGCACCCTTGATATTGACCGCGACCAGGCGGTCGAAATCGGCGAGCGGGATTTCGCCAGTGACGCCCTGCGCCGCCGTGCCGGCATTGTTGACCAGGATGTCGAGCCGGCCGAAGACGGCGACGGTTTCATCGACCGCCGCCTTCACCGCAGCGGCATCGCCGGCATCGGCCCGGATGGCGCGGGCCTTGCCGCCGACCGCGGCGATCATCTGCACGACCTCTTCGGCCTTCTGCGGCGAGGCGCTGTAGGTGACTGCGACCGCCGCACCTTCGGCGGCGAGACGCCTGGCGATGGCGGCGCCGATGCTGCGCGAGCCGCCGGTGACCAGGGCGACCTTGCCGGTCAGGGTTTGGGGGGAGGAAGGCTGGGTGGACATGATGAATGCTCCGTAGGGTGGATGGTGGTGACGGAGCAGAGGGTAGGCGCGTAATTCCCTTTGAATTAGCCGGTAATTATGTAAATTACTTTCAAGTATTCCTTGAAAGTGTGTTGCCATGGAAACCTTGGCCAATCTGGAATCCTTTGTGCGTAGCGCGGAACTCGGCAGTTTTTCTGCCGCCGCGCGTCGCCTGGGCCTGACGCCGGCGGCCGTCAGCCGCAATGTCGGCACCCTGGAAGCCAATCTGGGTGTGCGGCTGTTCCAGCGCAGCACGCGCCGGCTGACCCTGACCGAGTCCGGCGAGCGCTTTCTGCAATCGGTGAGTGGCGGACTGGACAGCATCCAGGCGGCGATTGCCGGAGTCAGCGCCGAAACGGCGCAGCCGGCCGGCCTGCTGAAGGTGAGTCTGGCGCCAGGCTTCGGCGCCGATTACATCCTGCCGCTGCTGCCCGGCTTCCGCGCGCGCTATCCGCTGGTGACGCCGGAGTGGCAGTTCGAGAACCGCGCGGTGGATCTGATCGCGGAAGGCTACGATGCGGCCATCGGTGGCGGCTTCGCGCTGACGCCGGGCATCGTGGCGCGCGAACTGGCGCGCGCGCATATCGTCGCCGTCGCCGCGCCGGCCTATCTCGCCGGCCGCAGTCTGCCGCAGACGCCGGCCGATCTTGCCGCCTGCGACGGCATCGCCATGCGCTCGGTGCAGACCGGCCGATTGCGCAGCTGGGTGATGCGGGACAGCAAAGGCCGCGAAGCCGAGCCGCAGATGAACACCGCCGTCATCCTGAGCGATCCATCCTCCATGTGCCGCGCCGCCCTGCTGGGCCTGGGCGTGGCGATGCTGGCCATTCCGGATGTGCTGCCGCATCTGGAACGCGGCACGCTGGTGCGTCTGCTGCCCGACTGGCATGCCGATGTGGGTCCGATATCGCTCTACTATGCCAGCAAGACGCTGCTGCCGGCCAAGACCCGCGCCTTTGTCGATTTCGTGATCGAGCAGTTCCGCCGCCAGGACCTGGCTCAAAGATTCTCTGCCCGCTGACGCGCGCGGGCGGTTCTCCGCATGCCGACACGCATGCTAGGCTGCCCGCCTCTCATCACAGGGGCCCGGCATGATCACCGTCCATCACCTGAACAACTCCCGTTCGCAGCGCGTGCTCTGGCTGCTGGAGGAACTGGGCCTGCCCTACCAGGTGGTGCGCTACGAGCGCGGCGCCGACATGCGCGCGCCGGCGGCGCTGCGGCAGATCCATCCGCTCGGCAAGTCGCCGGTGATTTCCGATGGCGATATCACCATCGCCGAGACCGGCGCCATCGTCGAATACCTGATCGAGACCTACAGTCAGGGTAGACTGATCCCGGCGCCGGCCACGGCGGAGAAGCGCCGCTATACCTACTGGCTGCATTATGCCGAAGGTTCGGCCATGCCGCTGCTGCTGCTCAAGCTGATCTTTCTGCGCCTACCGAAAAACGTGCCGGGCCTGATCCGGCCGATCATCAAGATGGTGGCGGGCAAGGCGCAGGCGACGCTGATCGACCCGCAGCTCGCCCAGCATATGCGCTACTGGTGCGACGAATTGACGAAGAACGGCGGCTGGTTCGCCGGGCCGGACTTCAGCGCCGCCGATATAATGATGAGCTTCCCGCTGGAGGCGACCGCCTCCCGCGTCGGCCTCGATGACACTTACGTGCCGATCCGCGACTTCCTCAACCGCATCCACGCGCGGCCAGCCTATCAGGCTGCGCTGAAAACCGGCGGTCCCTACGAACTGTTGAAATAAGGCTTTTGCGATGTCGGACCTGACCAAGCTGCCTTTTGCCGACCTGATCGGCCTGCGCATCATCAGCGTGGCGCCCGACAAGGTGCTGGCCGAACTGCCGGTGACGCCGGACCTGTGCACACGGCCCGCCGTGCTGCATGGCGGCGCGGTGATGGCCTTTGCCGACACGCTGGGCGCGGTGGCCACGGTGGCCAATCTCACGGACGGCTTCAGCACCACCACCATCGAAAGCAAGACCAACTTCTTTGCAGCGATTCCCGCCGGCGATACGGCGAAAGCCGAATGCACGCCGCTGCATCGCGGCAAGACCACCATGGTGTGGCAGACGCGGATCACGCGCGGCGACGGCAAGCTGGCCGCCGTGGTGACGCAGACGCAACTGGTGCTGAGCCCCCGATAAACAGAGTCCGGCCGACATGACCATGACCCTCGACGACCTGCCCACTCCCGCCCTGCTGCTCGACCGCACGCGGCTGATGCGCAATGTGGCGCGCATGCGCGAACGCGCCGCCCATCTGAAGGTGACCCTGCGACCGCATCTGAAGACGGCGAAATCGGTGCGCGTGGCGCTGATGTGCCACAATGGCGATCCCGGCCCGATCACCGTGTCGACTCTGGCCGAGGCGGCTTACTTCGCCAAAGCCGGTTTCCGCGACATCACCTATGCCGTGCCCATCGCGCCGCAGAAACTGGAGCAGGTGGCCGCCATCATGAAGGATGGCACCGACCTGAAGATCATCACCGACCATATCGCCGTGGCCGAGGCCATCGCCGCCAAGGGCGTCGCGCTGGGCGTCAGCTTCCGCGTGCTGATCAAGATCGACTGCGGCCTTGGCCGTGCAGGCATTGCACCCAACGCGCCCGAACTGCTGCCGCTGGGCCAGGCACTGTCGCAGCCGGGCGCGAATCTCGCCGGCGTGCTGACCCATGCGGGCCATTCCTACGGCGCGAAAAGCATCGCGCAGATCGAGGAGATCGCCGAGTCCGAACGCACGGCCGTAATCCTGGCCGCCACACGCCTGCGCGAGGCCGGACTGTCCTGTGCGATTGTTTCGGTCGGCTCCACGCCGACGGCGCTGTTTGCCAAACATCTGGACGGCATCACCGAGATGCGGCCGGGCAATTTCGTCTTCTTCGACCTGTTCCAGGCCGCTCTGGGCAGTTGCAGGATGGAAGACATCGCGGTCAGCGTGCTGGCCTCGGTGGTGAGCCATCACCACAGCCGCAACCATCTGCTGATCGATGCCGGCGGCCTGGCGCTGTCGAAGGACACCGGCGCCAATATGCACAGTCCCGGCACCGGCTATGGCCGCGTCTGCCGGCCGGCCGGGGCCCTGCCGCTGGATGGCCTCAACATCCATGACGTGCACCAGGAGCATGGTCTGCTCGGCGGGCCGCAGATGCCGCCGGTGGATTTCGCCGCCTTTCCGCCCGGCACGAGGCTGCGCGTGTTGCCCAATCACGTCTGCATGACCGGCGCGATGTATGATCGCTATTATGTGACCGATGGCGGCAGCGAAATCGTCGCCGAATGGGACCGTGTGAACGGCTGGTAAGTTAAAGCGGTTGCATGAACCCTGTCTTTCCGGTTGAGTATCTTCCGGGGGAAACGCTCTAGGCATGTCCGGGATCATCGACACTGCATCCACCGAACCCGCTGCCGCTCCGGCAGATCGCAAGCCCGACTCCCGCATCACCTTCCATCAGGTCGTGCCGATCAACGGCGTGGTCACCCTAGTCAATGTCAGCGCCGTCGCCCTGCTGCTGTCGAACCAGATTCCGCTTCCCTGGCTGGCCGCCTGGTGGCTGCTGCATGGCGTGACCATGATCGCCATGCTGGTGCGCTGGCGACTGGGCCATGGCATGCGGCGCCAGGGCAGCGAGAAACGTTCGGCGCGGCTGCGGCAGTTCGATCTGGCGAGCGCGGCCGTCTCGGGCGCGGCCTGGGGCGTGTCGTCGCTGTTCCTGCCGCATCTGACTTCGGAATATCAGCTGCTGCTGGTGATGGTGGCGGCCGGCATGATCGCCGGCTCGGCCGCCACGCTGGCGGTGGTGCCGCAGGCGGCGCTGGCTTTCATGCTGCTGATCGCCGTGCCCTTCATTACGCATTTCCTGCTCACCGGCACCGGGGTCGGCGCCGCCATGGCGGTGGTCTCATCGCTGTATACCGCCGCGATGATCCTGACCAACCGCATCGTCAACGGCGTGATCCGGCGCAATCGCCGTCTCTATGAAGAGAACAGCGCGTTGGACGCCCGCATCCGCGCCGTTCGCGCCGAACTGCTGGACATCGCCGAAAGCACCGAGGCCTTCGCGCTGATCGACAGCACCGGCCGGCTGCAGCTGTGGAACCGGCGCCTGCCAGCGGTGCTGGGCCTGCAGGAGGCGCAGCTGCAGCGCGGCCGCGACCTGGACGGCCTGCTGCGCGATGCCGGACTGGCCGAGGCGTTGCTGACCAGCGAGATCGCCGGCGGCACCCTGCAGCTGCCGAATGGCCGCTGGGTGCAGATCGGCCATCGCGCCACGCCCCAGGGCGACCGCGCGCTGATCGTGATCGACGTGACCGAGCAGCAGCAGGCCGCCAGCCAGCTGCAGCAGCAGAATGCCCGTCTGGAAGAGCTGTTCCGCGAGGTGAGCCTGGCGCGCGATGCGGCGCTGCGCGGCAGCCAGGCAAAATCGATCTTCCTGGCCAACATGAGCCACGAGCTGCGCACGCCGCTAAATGCCATCATCGGCTTTTCCGACATCGTGCAGAAGAAGATGTTCGGCGAGGCCTGGGAGAAATACGACGAGTATCTGGCCGACATCAACGGCAGCGCGCGCCATCTGCTGGCGGTGATCGACGACATTCTCGACCTGGCGCGCATCGAGGCCAACCAGATCGTGCTGAACGAACAGCCGGTGATGCTGGACGAGGAACTGCCGGTCTCGGCCCGCCTGGCCGCCTCGCATTACGGCCGCGAAGCCAAAGCCGTGAGCGTCAGCGTGCCGCCGGATCTGCCGGCGCTGCATGCCGATCCGCGCCTGGTGCGCCAGATCATGATCAACCTGATCGGCAATGCGCTGAAATTCTCGCCGCCCGATGTGCCGGTGGAAGCCCAGGCGGCGCTCCACACTGGCACGAATGAACTGGTGGTGACCGTGCGCGACCGCGGCATCGGCATCGCGCCGGAAGATCACAAGCGCATCTTCGAGGCCTTCGAGCAGGCCGACAGTCAGCTGAGCCGCAATTACGGTGGCGTCGGCCTGGGACTGTCGCTGGTGCGCGCTTTCGTGCTGGCCCATCACGGCCGCATCGCCATCGACAGTGCGCCGGGCCAGGGCACCGCCATCACCGTGTTTTTCCCGGCCTCCCGCACCGAGATGCCGGCCTGACGCCGGATTGCGGCTGGTGAGCGCCGTCACAGTTTGCAGGGCCATTTGCCGCAGGCGTAAATTCGCGCTGGTCATCAGGGGAACGATGCTGTATCCCCTGCCGCGCGTTACACATTCGAACCCGTCCTGTCGTCAGGACTCTCATCTCCGGTTGAGTGATAACGCAAAACAGCCACCATACAGCGATGTCGAACCTGCCTCCTGATAGCGCGAATCCGCGCGTCGAATCCCATGCCGCGGCTTCCGCCGCGGGCCATGGCGCAGGCGCGACGAAGACGCAGCAGATCCAGGGCGGACCGCCGTTCCGGCAGAGCTTCCAGCAGATTCTGCTGATCAATGCCGGTGCCACCGTCTGCTTCCCCACCGTCACCGCGCTGCTGCTGCGGGAACAGGTGCCCGAGAATCTGCTCTTGGGCTGGTGGCTGCTGCATATGCTGTCGGCCTGCATCATCGTGGCGGACTGGTCCATGCGCCAGCGCGTGCGCCACGAGGCACAACCGCGCTGGCAGATGCCGGTGGAAATTTTCGTTGCCGGGTTTGCCGGCTGCATCTGGGGCCTGAGCGCGCTGGCGTTGCCGCTGATCGATGCCGAGGGACAACTGCTGCTGATCGCGGTGGTCGCCGGCGTGATCGGGGCCTCGGCGCCGGCGCTGTCGCTGATGCCGCTGGCCGGCGCCACCTTCATCATCTGCATCGCCCTGCCCTATGCAGTGCATTTCCTCAGTGTCGGCACCACGATCGGCTATGGCCTGGCCGGGCTGCTCTGCGGGTATGTAGCGGCGATGATCGTCGCCAACCGCGTGGTCCATCGCATCATGGTCCGCAACTGGCGACTCAATCGCGAGAACAGCGGCCTGTACGACCGCATCCGCCGGGCCCAGGACGAATTGCTGGATGTCGCCGACAGCAGCGAAGCCTTCGTGTTCTGCGATGCCGCCGGCCGCATCCAGCTGTGGAACCGCCGCTTCCAGGCCCTGCTCGACCTGCCTGAAGACGACCTGCACCGCGATGCGCCGCTGGCGCCGCTGCTGCAGCGCGCCGGGTTGCCTGAAGACCTGCCACAGCGGTTGCACCAGGCGCCGGTCGGACAGAGCCGCCCGGTGCTGGAACTGCCCAACCACCGCTGGGTGCGCGCCAGCCTGCGCCGTCTGCCCGATGGCGATGCGGCGCTGATCCTGATCGACATCACCGAGCAGCAGCAGCAGAACGCGCAGCTGGAGGAGCTGTTCCGCGAGGTGAGCCAGGCGCGCGACACCGCCCTGCGCGCCAGCCAGGCGAAATCCGCCTTCCTGGCGCATATGAGCCACGAGCTGCGCACGCCGCTGAATGCCATCATCGGCTTTTCCGACATCATCAAGCGCAAGATGTTCGGTGCCGACTGGGTGCGCTATGACGACTATGTGGGCGACATCCACAGCAGTGGCACGCATCTGCTTGGCATCATCAACGACATTCTCGACCTCGCGCGCATCGAGGCCAACCAGATCGTGGTGCAGGAAGACATGGTGGATGTGGCCGAACAGGCCGCCACCTGCATCCGGCTGGCGGCGCAGCAGTTCGGCCGTCCGCCGGAAAGCCTGGTGGCGGAGATTCCAGACGACCTGCCGATGCTCTATGCCGATGCGCGGCTGCTGCGCCAGATCATGATCAACCTGATCGGCAACGCGCTGAAATTCTCACCGCCCGAACTGCCGGTTGTCGTCGGCGCGCGGCTGCAGCCGGCCAGCAACGAGATCGAACTCTGGGTGCGCGACCGCGGCATCGGCGTGGCGCCCAAGGACCAGGCGCGCATCTTCGATCCCTTCGAGCAGGCCAATACCAAGCTGAGCCGCAATTACGGCGGCGTCGGACTGGGCCTGTCTCTGGTGCGGGCCTTCGTGCTGGCCCATCAGGGCCGTATCAGTATCGACAGCGCACCGGGCCAGGGCACCACCATCACCGTCGCCTTCCCGGCCACACGCACCGGCGGCACGGCCTGAACTTCGTCAGGCGGCGGCAACCGCCAGGCGCTGGGCCGCCTGGGCGCGGCTGCGGCGGCGGGTGAGCCAGCGCTGCTCCTGCGGATCCCACAGAACGGCATAATCGGCCAGCATCATACCGGTGACCATCTCGGCGAATTCGGCGCGCTCGATGGTGCCGCGCTGGAAATCGAAGCCGCGCGCCAGATCGATCACTGCCTCGATCATCTTCAGATAATCCTTGGGCAGACCGCAACGCAGGCAGATGGCCGGCAGGCCGCGCTTGCCCGGATCGTAGATCAGCAGCCGGGCATTGGCGGGCGCGATGCCGGCCAGCTGGGCCAGCCCCTGTTCGAAGAAGGCGAGATCGCCGCCGGCTAGGGCGCGCACCAGCAGCATGGGATTGAGCTGGCCGCGCTTCTGCAGGTCGGCCGCCAGCTCGGCCAGCGCCGGCGGTTCGGCGCCATCACCGATCAGGCCGAGCAGCGTGCGCTCGCGCAGCTGCATCATGGTGTCGGCAGCCATCGCCGGCGGAATCTGGTAGCGCGCCACCAGCGTCTCGCGCAGGGCGTCGGAGACCTGGGCGATCAAGCGCGCGGCGAATTTCGGCGGCAGCTGCGGATGGCGGGCCAGCGCCTCGCCGACATTGCGGCTGTCGGGGAAGCGGTCGAGCGCCCGTTCCATCATAGTGTTGGTGATCTGCGCGCCGCGATTGGCGATCAGCACGGCCACCGCCGCCTCGGCGCCATGTGTGACCAGCGCATTCGACAGCGCCGCCGACACCGTGCGGCGGCCGGCAATCGCAGTCTGGTGCAGCGGCGACACCGCCTGCACCAGTTCGATCAGGTCGGCATCGGAAAACACCGGCGAGAACTGCAGCAGCGGCGCGGCGACCGCCGCCGTATCGCGGACCAGCTTGAGGGCGATGCCGCGCGGCAGTTCGGGATTGCTCTTGAGATGCTCGGCCAGGGCCTGGCGCACCATGATCTCGGCATCGCGGGCAAGCGCGGTGACGATGGCTTCGGCCAGCTGGCGTTCGGATGGCGACAGCGTCTGGGTGGACCAGGCCAGCGCCACCTTGGAGGCCGTGTCGGTACGCGCCGCAGGCGATGGATCCGCCAGCAGCCGCTCGACATCCTGCAGTGACAAGAACGCCCCCGACGCCACCCGACTCGCTTCCCTGATTGTGCGTTATTTGGCGGGGGACAATAGCAAAGCACGGCCGAATGTCACGGCCAAATATCCTGACCAATACTGACGAATCCCTGATTGCCGGTTTTCGCGGCTGGCAGACCGGTTTGTATGCAACCGGCAACCCTGCGGGGCCGTCGGGTCGCGTCAGAGGGGCAGGAAGATGAAGTTGAAGACATAAGCCGCATTGCGCTGGCGATGCATTGCCTCGGGATCGAAATCCTCCAGCAGGCGCAGGCTGCGGCGGCCCTGGTCGAAATACAGCCCGCGATAGCCACGCGCCAGCACGGCCGCCAGGGACTGCTCGATCGGCTGTCGGGTGTGGACCTCTTCCATTTCGACCAGCAGCACCGGGCGGTCGCGCGCCAGCAGGGCAGCGCCACCGGCCAGCACATCCAGTTCGCTGCCCTCGACATCGATCTTGATGAAGCCGATATCGGGCAGATCGAGATCGTCGAGCCGCGCCGTGCGAACCGCGACTGCGGTATGGGCGCCACAAACCTTGATACAACTGAGCGATCCGCCCTGGTTGGAATGGCCGCCACTGCGACCGCGCGGGATCAGGAAGTCCGCGGCTCCCGCGCGATCAGACAACGCCAGCGGCGAGACCGTGACATTCTGGGACGCGGTCTGCCGCAGCACCGCGAGCATTTTGGGATTGGGTTCGAAGGCATAGACATGCCGGGCCAGCCCGGCCATCACATGGGTAAAGGTGCCCTTGTTGGCGCCGGCATCGATGGCATTGCGCCGCTGATCGACCAGCAGGTCGAGCAGGCGCAGTTCTGGCTGCCCCGCCCAGCGTTCCTTCAGCACCTTGTAACGAATATAAAGACCGGACGGGATCAGGGCGTGTTTGACACGCTCCTCAAACGTCCAGAGCTCGCGCTCTAGACCCGACATTGTGTATGTGCCCCCTGGACCAGGAAGACACTAGGACCTGACGGGCCGCCGACCTATCAGAAACCGTTTATACGAAAATAATTCATATTCAGGTTGCATGGCCGGGGTTGCAGATTGCAACGCATACGAATGGATCGCGCAACTGCGCCCCGGCCAGCCTTTCATTATGGTCTGGACCTCAGACTCGCATCAGCAGGTGGTGTAGCCCGGCGGGCAGGTGCGGACCGTGCTGCCCGGCGGCACGACCACGGCCTGGCCCGGCTGCACCACTGCGCGCTGCGGCGGCGGGTCGACGATCACGGTCTGGCTCTGCGGCGGGCTGGGGCTGCAGGCCGCCAGCATCAACGGAGCCGCCAGTACGGCGGTAGCCATCAGGATCTTGCGCATGGTGTCTCCTCCTTATACTGCCGACACGGCAGCCTGAGGACACAACACCGCGACAGTGCCGAAGTTCTGTGACTTATCGGGGACTTATACGGGAGCGATTTATGCCATCACGCGACGGCTGAGCCCATCCTCGATGGCATCCCAGATTTCGGCTTCCAGCTGCACGCCGTCGAAGCGGTTGATCTGCTGGATGCCGGTGGGCGAGGTGACATTGATCTCGGTGAGGTAATCGCCGATCACGTCGATGCCGACGAAGATCAGGCCTTCGCGCTTCAGATGCGGCCCGATGATCTCGCAGATTTCATGCTCGCGTTTGGTCAGGCCGATCTTTTCCGGCCGGCCGCCGACATGCATGTTGGAGCGCGCCTCGCCCGCTGCCGGCACGCGGTTCACCGCACCGGCCGGGCGGCCATCGATCAGGATGATGCGCTTGTCGCCTGCCCGCACCTCGGGCAGATAGCGCTGCACGATCACCGGCTCGCGCGCCAGCTTGGTGAACATTTCCAGCAGCGAGCCGAGATTCTCGTCATCGGGCTTCAGATGGAAGACGCCGGCGCCGCCATTGCCGAACAGCGGCTTGAGGATGATGTCCTTATGCTCGGCGCGGAAGGCCTTGATCGCCTCCATGTCCGACGAGATCAGGGTCGGCGGCATCACGCCGTCGAAATGCGTCACATACAGTTTCTCCGGCGCGTTGCGCACGGCGACCGGGTTGTTCACCACCAGCGTCTTGGGGTGGATATGCTGCAGGATATGCGTGGCGGTGATGTAGGACATGTCAAACGGCGGATCCTGACGCATCAGCACCACATCCATCTCGGCCAGATCGATCAGCGCCGGTTCGCCGAGCGTGAAATGGTTGCCGCGTTCGGCCCGCAGGCGCAGCGCCCGCGCCCGCGCCAGCACCTGGCCGTCGCGGAAGCTCAGATCCTTGGCCAGATAGTGAAACAGGCTGTAGCCGCGGCGCTCGGCTTCGAGGCCGAGCACAAAGGTGCTGTCGCCATCGAAGTCGATGCTTTCGATGGGGTCCATCTGGATCGCCACCTTGAGGGCCATGGCACAGTTCCTTGTTGTGAAAAGGTCAGTTCAGCTGGAGGCGCCTAGTTTAACTGGAGGCGAATGTGGCGCAGGAAAGCCTCGGCCTCAAGGCTCGCCGCCTCGTCGCCGGCCAGCATCAGGAACCGTTCGGTGGCCGCCATCGCCTGGCGGATATGGCCGAGCTTGCCCTCGACCACGCCGAGTTCACGCCAGGCCGGCGCGAAATTCGGCGCCACCAGCAGCATGCGCCGCAGCGTCTCGGCTGCGCGTTCGACATCGCCGCCGCGCCAGGCGCGGCCCTTGATGTTGTTCTGCAGCCGCAGCAGCACTTCGCGCGGCGTCATCAGCCGCACATGCTCGGGCCGCACTTCCTCGCCGCCACCGATGCGGCGCAGCAGATCGTTCATCTCCGGCGCCGCCGCGATCTTGCCGGCATGGAAGGGATCCAGCACCAGGGCGCCATCCTCGCCTTCCAGCCGGATCAGGAAATGGCCGGGAAAATCGATGCCGGCCACCGGCCAGGCCTGGGCGCGGGCGGCGTAGATGTAGAGCACGCCGAGGCTGACGGGCAGACCCATGCGGCGGTCGATGACGCGGATCAGGTCGGCATTCTGCGGGTCGTCGTAATTTTCGGTATCGCCGCGGTAACCGAATTCCAGGCTGAGCACGCTGGCCAGCGCCATGGCGCGCGGCGCCACCTCGGCACCGGCGCCGATGCGGCTCAAAGCCGCGGCGATATCGGCCAGGTGCCGGCGATAGGGCGCGAGATCGAGACCGGGACGGTCGAGCGCCGCCAGCAGCAGCGCCGCCTCGGCGATATCGATGCCGTCATCAGGCGCAGCGCCGAGGGTCTTTAAAGCCGTCTCTATCGCTGCGCTGTCGCTCATGCTGCCTCTTGCCGGGCTTCTACACCGGCCGGCGGCGCGTATCGGTCTTCAGCCAGACATGGCTGACAACCCTGCGCACCCCTTTGATGGTCCGGGCCTGTTCGGTCACCCGCGTGATCTCGTCATCCGACTGGCCGATGCCCATCAGATAGATCGTGCCGTTCACCGTCTCGATCGAGTAGTTGATGTCGACGATCTGCTTGTCGCCGGCGATCTTGGCGCGCAGCTGCGTGGTGATCCAGGTATCGTTGGCATAGTCGAGCAGATCGCCCGATGGCGTCACCTGGATTTCGTTGATCACCTCGTTGATGCGATCCGATGCGGCCCAGGCCAGACGCGTGGCCTCGTCGCGCGAAAATTCCGTACCGACCACACCGGTCAGCAACACGCGGCCTTCGTAAACCGTGATCGACAGCTTGCGCCAGAGATACTGGTTGTCTTTCAGATAGCGATCGTTGATGGCGAGCTGAATGCCCTTGTCGTTGGCGGCATTCTTGATACCGCGCTCTTCCGCCGCGGCAACACCGGTGGCAGCGCCGGCACCGACGGCGACGCCGACACAGCCGTTGAGCATGGGTGCTGTGGCCAGCAGGGCGGCCAGAACAAGAAAGCGGCTAGCAGACGTGATACGCACGAACATCCCCTGTCGTTCAATGGCCCGGTCGTTCAAAACCCGGTTCGGGCCGGCCTCAGTCGATGCGCCAGGCATCGCGGATATGGTGGGGCCAGCGCCCCGGTACAAGCAGCATGGCGTCGAAGCGCAGCGTCAGGGCGGCGGCATCGGCCTGCTGGCCCAAGAATACCGCAGCCGCATTGGCAATGCGACGGCGCTGCTTGGCCTGTAATGATTCTGCCGCCTGCATATAGGTGCCGCGCGCCTTCACCTCCACGGCGACCAGCAGCCGGCCGCGGCGGGCCAGGATGTCGATCTCGCCCAGAGGGTGACGCCAGTTGCGCGCCAGGATGCGGTAGCCCTGCAGCCGCAGCCACCAGACAGCCCAGGTCTCGCCGCGCCGGCCTCGGCGATGCCGCGCATCGGGGGGAAGATCGTCAGTCTGCGGCATCCCGCAATTCCAGGGCGCGGGCATAGACCGCCTTGCGGGCCAGATTGAGCACGGTGGCCACCTCGTCCACCGCCTGGCGCAGCGGCAGCCGCGCCAGCGCCGCCCGCAGCGCCGCATCGAGATCGTCCGCGCCCGCGACGCTCTCTTCGGCCGGCGGCCCGATCACCAGCGTGACCTCGCCTTTGGGCGGACCGTGTTCGGCATAATGGGCGGCCAGCTCGGCCAGGCTGCCGCGCCGCACCTCCTCGAATTTCTTGGTCAGCTCGCGCGCCACGGCCGCCTCGCGTTCGGGACCGAAGACCTGGGCCATGCTGGCCAGGCTGTCGGGCAGGCGCTGGGCGCTTTCCAGGAAGATCAGGGTGGCGCGGGCGGATTTCAGCTCGGCCAGCCAGCGGATGCGGGCCGCCGCCTTGGGCGGCGGGAAGCCCGCATAGAGGAAGCGGTCGCTGGGCAGACCGGACAGGCTCAAGCCCGTCAGCACCGCCGAGGCGCCGGGCAGCGCCGTGACCATGACACCGGCGGCGATGCAGTCACGCACCAGCTTGTAGCCGGGATCGTTGATCAGCGGCGTGCCGGCATCGGAGATCAGCGCCACCACGGCGCCGGCCTGCAGTTTGCCGAGCAGCTGGGGCCGCACTTTTGCCGCATTATGCTCATGATATGGAAATAACGGCGTGGCGATGCCATAGCGCTTCAGCAGCGGCCCGCTGACCCGGCTGTCCTCGCAGGCCACCAGATCGGCGCGCCGGAGCAGGGCCAGGGCGCGCAACGTTATATCGGCGGCGTTGCCGATGGGGGTGGCCACCAGATATAAGCCGGATGTGAATTGCGCTGCATCGACGCCAAGATTGTCGGGCAGCGGCTGAAACGGGTCTGTCATGAGCGCCGGAATGAGCTGCGTGGGTTACCTTAAAGCTGGTCTTTCCGGCCTGTCCATGGTGCTGCGGCCTGCAGCCGCCGCGGCCGGTATGCTGGTGCTGGTTGCCTGCCAGAGCGGCCCCAGCATGCAGGGCGGCCTGCCCGGCCTGCTCGATCGTGTTGTGCCCGGCGCGCCCCAGCGTGTCGCGCCCTCGCCCGGCACCCCCGTGCAGACGCCGGCCCAGACCAATGCCATGCCCAATAGCGGGACGCAGCCGCCGGCGCAACCACTGCCGCTGCCGGCTGCCACGCCATCGGTGGCGATCGAGACCCTGCCGATGCCGCCGGCGCCGCAGTTGCGCGCCCCGGGCGGCGCCGCGGCCATCCATATCGGTTTCTTGGCGCCGCTGAGCGGCCCGAATGCCGGCCTGGGGCGCGCCCTGTTCGAGGCGGCGCAGCTGGCGTTGTTCGACCTGGGCGACGACCGCCTGGTGCTGCTGCCGCGCGACACCGAAGGCCAGGCCGACAAGGCCGCGGCCGCGGCCCAGCAGATGATTGCCGAAGGCGCGCAGATCATCCTGGGGCCGGTATTCGCCAATGAAGCCGCCGCCGTGGGCCAGGTGGCGCGGCTGCGCAACGTCAAGGTCCTGAGCTTCTCCACCGACCGCAGCGTGGCTGGCGGCGGCGTCTTCCTGCTCGGCTTCACGCCGGACCAGCAGGTCGAGCGCGTGGTCGCCTATGCGCGCACCAAGGGGATGACACGGTTTGCCCTGCTGGCGCCGGACTCGGCCTATGGCGGCGCGGTGGCCCAGGCCGCCGAAAGCGCCACAAGCCAGACGGGTGCCCAGATGCTGAAGCAGGAGCGCTATCCCGGCGACACACCAGACCTCACCCCTATTGTCCGGCGCTTTGCCAGCAGCCTGCGCGCCCTGCCGGCCCGCAGCCTGGAAGACCCGCCGGTGGACGGCGTCGACCCCAATCTGCCGCGTCCGGTGGATGCCCTGCTGCTGCCCGAAGGCGGGGCGCGGCTGCGCGCCCTTGCTCCCCTTTTGCCCTTCTTCGATATCGATCCGCGTGCGGTGCGGTTCCTGGGCACCGGTCTGTGGGATGACCCCGCCCTGAGCAGCGAACCGGCCCTGGTGGGCGGCTGGTATGCCGGCCCGGCGCCAGAAGGCTTTGCCGAATTCGCCCGTCGCTTCGAGCAGGGGTTCGGCCGCCGGCCGCCCCGCCTGGCCAGCCTGTCCTATGACGCCACCGCCCTGGTCGGCATCCTGGCCCGCAGCGCGGCGGGGGCGATGTTTGACGAGGCGGCCCTGACTAACCCGGACGGTTTTGCCGGATATGATGGAATTTTCCGCTTCCGCAGCGATGGCGTGGTGCAGCGCGGTCTGGCGGTTCTGGAAATCCAGCGCCGCGGCAGCCGGGTGATCGACAAGGCACCGGCCAGTTTCCAGCCCGCCAGCAACTGAGCCCGGGGGCGTTCGCCCAACGGGCTGATTGCATCGGCCAGCTTACTAAGAAATTATTCGCTCCCGTGCCGGCCGCGTGCTACCACCGCGGAACGGTCCAATACTACCTGGACGCGCTTTTGCTTTGAGGTCCTTTCTAGTAGGATTCTTATCAAGCCCGTGCGGGGAGATGCTGCAGTGAGCGAAGACACGATGTCGGATCATGAGCGTATCGATTTCTCGAAGATCAGTTTTCTGGTCGTCGAGCCGAACCGGTTGATGGGTCAGATGGTCCGCGATGTGCTGATGATGCTGGATGCCCAGTATATCGATCGCGCCCGCGACTTCGACACGGCGGTCAACATCCTGCGGTTGGGCCGCACCGATATGATGATCACCGAATGGGCGCTGGGCGCGGAAAAGCTCGGCCGCAACGGCATGGATATCGTGCAGTGGATTCGCAACGATGCGGGTTCGCCGAACCGCATGATGCCGATTGTCATGATGACGGCGAATTCGGAAGAGGAATATGTCTGCCGCGCCCGCGATTGCGGCGTGTCGGAATTCGTCGCCAAGCCTTACACGGTGAACGGCTTTTATACCCGGCTGGTGGCCGCGATTGCACGGCCGCGCCAGTTCGTGCGCATCGGCGAGTATTACGGTCCCGATCGCCGGCGGCGTCGCACGCCCGGCTATGGCGGGCCGGAACGCCGCATCGACCTCAACTGACACCGGCAGCCATCAAGGTCAGTATAATGGCGAAAAAGCCGGTTTTCACGCCTCCGCAGCAGGATTTGCGCCGCAAGGCTGTCAATTTCAAGAAAGGCTTCCGCCTTCAACTGGCGCCTGAAGAGCTGCGCCGCCTGGAAGAGGTTGTGGAAAAAGCCACCGACAGCTTCACCCAGGAAATTGCCGACAAACTGCGTCAGCTGCGCGCATCCCTGGACGAGGTGGCCACCGGCCACGGCGTCGATCAGGCCATGCAGGCGATCCGTTCGCTGTCGCTCGACATCAAGGGCATGGGCGGCATGTTCAAATATCCGCTGCTCACCGCCTTTGCCAAATCGCTGAACGATTTCACCAAGGATATGGGCGCGCCCAGCCCGATCCAGCTCGACATCATCGCGGCGCAGATCGATGCACTGTATGTGGTAACCGCCCAGCGTATCCAGGGCGGCGGCAGCCAGATCGAATCCGAACTGCTGGGCGCCCTGCGCACCGCTACCCGCCTGCACAAGGCGACGTAAGTCAGCCCAGCATCCGCCACAACGGCAGGCCGCTGAGCGCCGCAAAGGCACAGAGCCCCAGCGCCGCCAGACGGAACTGCTGTTCGCTCGAACGCGCGAACAGCCGGCTGCCCAGATTGAGCGGCAGCAGATAAGCCGGAATCAGCGGCAGCGACATCAGCAGGCTTTCCGCGGTGAACAGCCCGTTCCACCAGTAAGCGAGTCCCGAGGCGATCGCCGTGAAGCCGAAGAATACGATCAGGTTGGCGCGCACGGTGGCGGCCTCGCCCTGGCCGCCAAGCCAGAGCAGCACCACCGGCGGACCCGGCAAGGCGGCAGCGCCGCCGCTCAGGCCGGCCAGCGCGCCGGTGCCAAGCGTCGCCGGCAGACCCAGCCGGCCGCGATAGCGCCAGCCGGCGGCCATCAGCCCGACCGCCAGCAGGATCAGCAGACAGATCACCCAACGCATCACATCGGGATCGGCGATCACCAGCAGCGCCACGCCGAAGGGCACGGCGACAACCGCACTCAGGCCCAGCGGCAGCACCTCGCGCCAGACACAGCGGCGCAGCGCATCGGGCAGCATGGCCAAAGCGGCGATATCATCGGCGATGAACAGCAGGATGGCGGCGAGCTTGGGTTCGTAGACCAGGCTGGCGACCGGCATGAACATCATGGCGCCGCCGAAACCGGAAAAGCCGCGCACCAGACCGGCCAGCGCTGCTGCGCCGAAAACGGCCCAGTAGCGCGGCTCGGTCAGGAAGCCGAAAAGAGGAAACGCGTCAGCCAACCAGGATGACGATGCCGGCCAGCGCCACGGCCGCGCCGGCGGCGCGGGTGATCAGGCCGACATTCAGCTGCTGCGCGAGACGGGCTGCAACCAGGCCGATGCCATGCAGCAGCGCCGTGGCCAACAGCATGCCGAAGCCATAGACCAGCGCCTGCGAGGCATCGCCGATCTCGGTGCCATGGGCATGGCCGTGGAACAGGGCAAACACGGCGGTCACCGCCATGGCGGCCGGCAGCGGCGGACGCATGGCGAAGGCAACGATCAGGCCCAGGATCAGCACCGACAGCGCGATGCCGGACTCGACGCCGGGCAGGGCGACATTGGCCAGACCGAGGCCGAAGCCGGCCGCCATCGTAGCGACGAAGCTGGCCGGCAAGAGCCAGAGGGCGCGCGGTTGCTGCGCGGCCTGCTGGACCGCCCAGAGGCCGACCGCCAGCATGGCGAGCAGATGATCGAGGCCGCCGAAGGGATGCGCGAAGCCGGCGGAGAAACCGGCGGCGGCGGGCTCGGCGCCGGGATGACCGGGATGGGCCAGAGCCGGAACGGCGATGCTCGCCAGAACGAGGGCCGGCAGAACCATCTGGCCGAGCTTGGACTTGAAGGACATGACGACCTCTTTATTGCGCATGCGTTGCGAACCACCCGTCTCCTTTGTGCCCCAAGCCGGTTGCGTTTGACAAGACATGCCCGGGCCTCCCCGCGGGGTTGGCGCGCGTTTGACAAGGCCGGAGCCCGGGCTTAGGGTCCGCCGCGATGGTTCGCCGCCTGCCGGAAGGTGGAACGGCGATGAAAAGGGAACGCGGTGCCGGCTTTCTGTGCAGATATATCTGCGCAGGGCCGCAAGCCGCGGCAGCCCCCGCTACGGTAGGCGGCGAGCGGCGCGCAACAGCCACTGGACCGGACACGGTCTGGGAAGGCGCGCGATCCGCGACAACCCGCAAGCCCGGAGACCTGCCATCGGCTTTAGTCGAAGCGGACGTGCCGGACGGGGTGTGCCGGCGCCCGGCCTATGTCATTCTTGCCGCTGCGCAGGCGCAAGACCGACAGCAGCCATGGTCCGCGTCGGCGTCATGGAACAGGGCGCTCATCCTATGCAGAAGATTCCCGCAACCGTCGTCACCGGCTTTCTCGGCGCCGGCAAGACCACGCTGATCCGCCACCTCATCACCAATGCCAATGGCCGGCGCATCGCGCTGATCGTCAACGAATTCGGCGAAATGGGCATCGATGGCGAGCTGCTGAAAAGCTGCGGCGCGCCCGATTGCAGTGAGGACGATATCATCGAGCTGGCCAATGGCTGCCTGTGCTGCACGGTGGCCGACGATTTCCTGCCCACCCTGCAGAAGCTGCTCGACCGACCCAATCCGCCGACGCACATTGTCATCGAGACCTCCGGTCTCGCCTTGCCGAAACCCCTCGTCCAGGCTTTTGCATGGCCGGGCATCAAAAGCCGCACAACGGTGGATGGCGTGGTCACCGTGGTGGATGCCGCCGCCGTGGCCGAAGGGCGGTTTGCCGATGATGAAGATGCGGTGGCCGCGCAGCGCGCCGCCGATGCCAGCCTGGATCATGACAATCCGCTGGAGGAACTGTTCGAGGACCAGCTTGGTTGCGCCGATCTGGTGCTGCTGAACAAGGCCGACCTGCTGGATGAAGGCGCCATGCAGAATGTGCGGGCCGAGATCGGTGCGCATCTGCGCCAGGGCGTGAAAACCCTGTCGATCAGCCAGGGCGAGATCGCCGCCGATATCCTGCTGGGCCTGCATGCGGCCGCCGAGGACGACATCGCGGCGCGCAAGTCGCATCACGACAATGAGGAAGACCACGACCACGAGGATTTCTTCAGCTTCTCGCTGACCCTGCCCGAGCAGACGGCGCCGGATGCCCTGCTGGAGCGCCTGCTGCCGGTGATCGCCGAACACGACATCCTGCGGGTGAAGGGTTTTGTCGCCGTCGCCGGCAAGACTATGCGGCTGGTGCTGCAGGGCGTGGGCGCGCGGCTGTCGCATTATTACGACCGTGACTGGACCAGCGCCGAGCCACGCGCCACGCGCCTGGTGGTGATCGGCCGCGCCGGCCTGGACGAGGCGGCGATCCGCGCCGCCCTCGCGGCCTGAGTCGAACAGGGGCGCAGCGCCTTGCATCTGCTCAATGCCATACCCGGCGGCGCGGCGACAGCGGATGGCGCCGTCGACCTGAAACAGTCGCCGGGCGATATCGTCATCCTGAGCGCTGCGGATTCCGAACTGGCGGGCCTGAGCAATGCCTGCGCGGCCCTGAGCGACGACTTCCCCTCGCTGCGACTGGCCAACCTGCTGCAGCTTGGCCACCCCTACGCGGTCGATCTCTATGTCGACAGCGTGATCGTGCAGGCCAAGCTGGTGATCGTGCGGCTGCTCGGCGGCCAGAGCTACTGGGCCTATGGCGTCGAGCGTCTGAGCGAGGTCTGCCGCACGCGTGGCATCGCGCTCGCCTTCCTGCCCGGCGACCGCCAGGCGGATCCCGGCCTCGACGGCTTCTCTACCGTCACCGACGAGACGCGCGCCGAATTGTTCAGCTATTTCCGCGAGGGCGGCGTCGACAACCTGCGCAACGCCCTGCGCTATGCGGCTTCCGTGATCGGTCATGCGGAAGACCCGCCGCCGGCGCGGCCGCTGCCGGCCGCCGGCCTGTACTGGCCCGACCTCGCCGATCCCGATCTCGACACGCTGCGCCACACCTGGGCCGCCAAGCATCGCGGCATGCCGCATCCGATCTGCGCCATTGTTTTCTATCGCGCCCTGCTGCAGGCCGGCGATATAGCGGCTGTCGATGCGCTGATCGAATCGTTAAGCGCCGAGGGCCTGCATCCGCTGCCGATCTACGTCACCAGCCTGAAGGACCGCCTGTCGGCCGATTTGGTCGGGACCCTGCTGGATCAGGCGCTGCCCGACGTGATCCTCAATGCCACCAGCTTCGCTATCGGAAGCCCGAATGGTGGCGCAGCCAATACGCCCACCGACGATCCGCTGGGGCAGTGTGACTGCCCAGTGCTGCAGGTGGTGTTCGCCTCAGGCCCGCGCGAGGACTGGCAGACCGGCACGCGCGGCCTGAATGCCCGCGATCTGGCGATTGCCGTGGCGCTGCCGGAAATCGACGGACGCATCCTCACCCGTGCCGTGGCCTTCAAGGCTGAAGCCACCTTCGACACCCGCACCGAATGCAGCATCGTACGCATGCAGCCCGATCACGGCCGCTGCCGCTATGTGGCAAAGCTGGCCTGCGCCTGGTCGCGCCTCGCACGCCTGGCACCGGCAGAGCGCAAAGTCGCGCTGGTGATCGCCAACTATCCCAACCGCGACGGCCGCATCGGCAACGGCGTCGGCCTGGATACGCCACAAAGCGCGGTGGAAATCCTGCGCGCCATGAAAGATGCCGGCTATGAACTGAATGCGCTGCCGGTCAGCGGCAACCGCCTGATCGAAGCGCTGCAGGAAGGCGTGACCAACGACTTCGCCCGCGCCGCCGGCCGGCGCGTGCGGGTGCTGTATCCGCTCGCATTATACCGTCGCTACTTTGAAAACCTGCCGCCCTCGATACAGCAGGCCGTCCAGGAGCGCTGGGGCGATCCGGAAGCCGATCCGCTGCTCCATGACGGACCCGACGGCAGCGGCTTCACCCTGCCGGTGCTGCCCTTGGGCAATGTCGCGGTGATGATCCAGCCGGCGCGCGGCTACAATATCGATCCGGCGCGCAGCTATCACGATCCGGCATTAGTGCCGCCGCATCACTATCTGGCGGCCTACGCCTGGCTGCGTGAAAGCTTCGGCGCCGATGCCGTGATCCATTGCGGCAAGCATGGTAATCTGGAATGGCTGCCCGGCAAGGCACTGGCGCTGAGCGAAGACTGCTTCCCCGAAGTGGTGTTCGGGCCGCTGCCGCAGCTCTATCCCTTTATCGTCAACGATCCCGGCGAGGGCACGCAGGCGAAACGCCGCACCTCCGCCGTGATCCTGTCGCATCTGACGCCGCCGCTGACGCGCGCCGAGATCTATGGCGATCTCTCGGCACTGGAACAGCTGGTGGATGAATATTACGAAGCCGCCGGCCTCGACCGCCGCCGCCTGCCGCTGCTGGCCGAACGCATCATCGACGAGACGCGACGACTGGGCCTCGATGCCGATTGCGACATCCAGCCGGGCGAGCCCACCGAATCCGCCCTGCTCAAGCTCGACAATCATCTCTGCGACCTGAAAGAGCTGCAGATCCGCGACGGCCTGCATGTCTATGGCGTGAATCCCCATGGCGAGCAGCTGATCGACCTGCTGGTGGCGCTGGTGCGGCTGCCGCGCAACGACAGCAAGGGCGGTAATGCCTCAATCCTGCGCGCGCTCAGTGCCGATCTCGGGCTCGGCTTCGATCCCCTGGGCACCGACTATGCCGCCGACTGGACCGGACCGCGCCCGGATATCCTGGACGCCATCGTGCCCGACGGCTACTGGCGCAGCCATGGCGACACCATCGAACGGCTGGAGATGCTGGCCAAGCAGCTGATCGGCGATCGCCGCCTGCCCGACGAGACCTGGACCGCGACCCGCGTGGTGCTGCAGGAAATCGACTACCGCCTGCGCCCGGCGGTGCTGAGCTGTGGCCGCGCCGAGATCGAAAATCTGCTGCTCGGCCTCGATGGCCGTTTCGTGCCGCCGGGCCCGAGCGGCGCGCCGACCCGCGGCCGGCCGGAAGTGCTGCCCACGGGGCGCAACTTCTTCTCGCTGGATGCGCGCAGCCTGCCGACGCCCTCGGCCTGGACGCTCGGCTGGCAGTCGGCCGATGCACTGCTGCAACGGCATCGCCAGGATCATGGCGAATGGCCGCGCGCGATTCTTCTCAATGCCTGGGGCACCGCCAACATGCGCACCGGCGGCGACGATATCGCCCAGGCGCTCGCTCTCATTGGCGCGCGCCCGACCTGGGAGACCGCATCGGGTCGCGTCACCGGATTCGAGATCGTGCCGCTGGACCTGCTGGACCGGCCGCGTATTGACGTCACCCTGAAGGTGAGTGGCTTTTTCCGCGACGCCTTCCCGGCGCAGCTCGCGCTGTTCGATGCGGCCATCCGCGCCGTGCAGGGGTTGGACGAGCCGCCGGAACTCAATCCGCTGGCCGCGCGCTTCCGCGACGAAACCGACGCGATGATCGCCCATGGCGTCAGCCCGGAGGATGCGCGTCGCCGCGCCGGCTATCGCATCTTCGGCGCCAAGCCTGGCGCCTATGGCGCCGGCCTGCAGGCCCTGATCGACGAAGGCGGCTGGGCCGAGACCGCCGATCTGGCGCGCGCCTATATCGCCTGGGGCGCCTATGCCTATGGTGCCGAAGCAGAAGGCGTCGAAGCCAAGGACGGCTTCACCCGCCGCCTGGGCGTGATCGACACCGTGGTGCAGAACCAGGACAACCGCGAACACGACCTGCTGGATTCCGACGACTACTACCAGTTTGAGGGCGGCGCGGTGGCGGCGGTTCAATTCGTCTCAGGCGCCGCACCGACCGCTTATCACAACGACCATTCCCGCCCGGAAGCGCCGCGCATCCGCCGCTTGGAAGAAGAGATCGCCCGCGTGGTGCGCGGCCGCGCCGGCAATCCGAAATGGATCGACGGCGTCAAGCGCCATGGCTACAAGGGCGCCTTCGAGATCGCCGCCACGGTGGATTACCTGTTCGCCTTTGCCGCCACCACCGGCCTGGTGCGCGATCATCAGTTCGACCTGCTCTATGAATCCTACCTGGCCGATCCGGATACGCGGCATTTCATCGAGATCAACAATCCGGCCGCCGCCCGCGAGATCGCCGAGCGCTTCCGCGAGGCGATCCGGCGCGGCCTGTGGCGGCCGCAAGCCAATTCCGCCGCCGATCTGCTGGAAAGAATGTCGGCCGCATGAAAGCGATTGGTACATGAAAATCAAGGAACCCGGCCTGAGCGACGACGAGATCAATGCGCGCGCCAACGAAAAGGCAAAGAAGCGCAAGGAAGTACGCGACCGCATGCTGGCGACCAAGACGATCACCGAGAAGGGCCTGCTGATCGTCCATACCGGCAAGGGCAAGGGCAAGTCGACCGCCGCCTTCGGCCTGGTGATGCGCGCCATCGGCAATGGCTTCCGCGTCGGCATCGTGCAGTTCGTCAAGGGCAAGTGGCAGACCGGCGAGCGGCCGGTACTGGAGAAATTCCCCGAACAGGTGACGATCAAGGCGATGGGCGAGGGTTTCACCTGGGACACCCAGGACCGCGCCCGCGACATCCGCGCCGCCACCGAGGCCTGGGCTGAGGCGAAGCGCATGATCGCCGCCTGCACCGGAGACCGGCCATTATACGACATGCTGGTGTTCGACGAGCTGAACATCGTGCTGCGCTACGACTATCTCGATCTGGCCGAAGTGGTGGAAACCCTTCGCCAGCGCGCGCCGCAGCTCCATATCGTGGTGACCGGCCGCAACGCCAAGCCAGAATTGATCGACGCCGCCGACCTGGTGACCGAAATGACCGAGATCAAGCATCCCTTCCAGGCCGGCGTGAAGGCGCAGAAAGGAATCGAGTTCTGATGGAAAAGACCCTGCTCAATCCCGCCAGCATCGCACCGCCGGTGGGCAATTACGCCCATGGCGTGCTGGTCGCCGGCGGCCAGCGCATGCTGTTCATCAGCGGGCAGATTCCGGCGGCAAGCGACGGCAGCATCCCGAAGGATTTCGAAAGCCAGGCGCGCTACTGCTGGCGCAATATCGAGGCCATCCTGAAAGAGGCCGGCATGAGTTTTGACAACATCGTCAAGGCCACCATCTTCCTGACTGACCACAAATACCTGCAGGCCAACCGGCAGGTGCGCAACGAAATTCTTGGCGATCGCAAATTCGCCTCCAGCGCCATCGTGACTTCGACCCTGCTGCCGGAATGGCTGCTGGAGATCGAAGCCATCGCCATGGCCTGAGCAGAAAGCACACCACGCCCCATGTTTTCGCTGGAAAAATCCGCCTTCGAGAAAACCGCCGTGATGCTCTGTGGCCATGGCAGCCGCGACGAGGCGGCGGTGGCCCAGTTCAAGGCGCTGGCCGATCATATGAAACGGCGCCTGCCGCAATACGATGTCGATTACGGCTTCCTGGAATTCGCCACGCCGATCATCCGTGATGGCCTGGACGCGCTGCGCGCCAAGGGCAATACGCGGATTCTCGCCCTGCCCGGCATGCTGTTCGCCGCCGGCCATGCCAAGAACGACATCCCCAGCGTGCTCAACCGGTATCAGGCCGAGCATGACGATATCACCATCACCTATGGCCGCGACCTCGGCATCGACCTGAAGATGCTGCGCGCCGCCGGCGACCGGGTGCAGACCGCACTCGATACAGCAGGCGACGGCATCGGGCGCCATGAAACCGCGCTGGTGGTGGTCGGCCGCGGCACCTCCGATCCCGACGCCAATTCCAATGTGGCCAAAGTGATGCGCATGCTGTGGGAAGGCTTCGGCTTCGGCTGGGGCGAGACCGCCTATTCCGGCGTCACCTTCCCGCTGGTACAGCCCTCGCTGCAGCATGTGGCCAAACTCGGCTACAAACGCGTCATCGTCTTTCCCTATTTCCTGTTCACCGGCATCCTGGTCGACCGCATCTACGGCGCGGTCGACGACGCGGCAGCCGCGCATCCGGAGATCGAATTCGTCAAGGCGGGCTATCTCAACGACCACCCGCTGGTGCTGGAGGTGTTCGAGGACCGGGTGTCGGAGATTCTGGCCGGCACCAACAACATGAACTGCCAGATGTGCAAATACCGCGCTCAGGTGCTCGGCTTCGAGGACGAGGTTGGCCTGGCGCAGGAAAGCCACCACCATCATGTGGAAGGCATCGGCACCGGGCACAGCCATGGTCACGATCACGGGCACGGGCACGGGCACGATCATAGCCACGACCACGCCCATCACGATCATGCGCCTCACGATCATGGTCATCATCCCTATCCCCATGGCGACCATCCGCATGGTCCGAAGACGCTTGTGAAATGACCGGCTACGACTATCTGCGCGATCCGGATGCGATCTATCGCCTGAGCTTCGAGCTGATCCGCAAGGAAGTCGATCTGGCGCATCTGCCGCCGGGCATCGACGAGCTGGCGTTGCGACTGATCCATGCCTGCGCCATGCCGGATATCCTGCCCGACCTGGTGTGGACGGACGATCTGCCGCAGGCCGTGCATGACGCGCTGCGCGCCGGCAAGCCGATCTTAAGCGATGTCGACATGGTGGCTTATGGCGTGATCCGCTCGCGCCTGCCAGCCGATAACCGTGTGCTGAGCTTCCTCAACACACCGGAAGCACGCCAGATCGGCCAGACCGGGCAGATCACCCGCTCAGCCGCTGCCGTCGAGCTTTGGCTTCCCCATCTCGACGGCGCCGTGGTGGTGATCGGCAATGCCCCGACCGCGCTGTTCCGGCTGCTGGAACTGCTGCAGGACCCCGGCACACCCCGGCCGGCGGCCATTCTGGGCTTCCCGGTCGGCTTCGTCGGCGCCGCGGAATCCAAACAGGCGCTGATCGAGGCGTCGCCCAAGGGCGTGGCTTATGCGACACTGAAGGGACGGCGCGGCGGCAGCGCTATGGCGGCGGCGGCCATCAACGCCCTTGCGACCTGGGACCCTGCATGACGACACCATGGCTGTCCGTGATCGGGATTGGCGAAGACGGCCTCGACGGCCTGAAATCCGCCGCACGCACACTGATCGAGACCGCCGATCTGCTGATCGGCGGCGAGCGCCATCTCGCCATGGTGCCGGTTCGTGATGGCCAGCAACGTATCGCCTGGGCCTCGCCGCTGCTGGCGCAGGCCGACCGCATCCTGGACCACAAGGGCCGACGCACCTGCGTGTTGGCCAGCGGCGATCCGATGTGGTTCGGCATCGGCGCGACGCTGGCCAGACGTGTGCCACCCGAAGAGCTGGTGATCGTCAGCCATCCCGGCGCCTTTGCGCTGGCGGCGGCGAAACTGGCCTGGCCGCTGGATGCCGTCGCCTGTCTCACGCTACACGGCCGTCCGCTCGACCTGCTGGCGGCACAGCTTTATCCGCAGGCGCGGCTGCTGATCCTCAGCGAGAATGGCGCCATGCCGGCGCAGGTGGCGAAGTATCTCGACAAGCGCGGTTTCGGCTCGGCCGAAATCACGGTGCTGGAGCATCTGGGCGGCGCGCAGGAGCGCGTGCTGACCGGCAGGGCGAAGGGCTGGCCCCATTGCGCCTGCGCCGATCTCAACACCATCGCGCTGCAGCTCAACGACGGCCCGGGCCTGACCCGGCTCGCCGGCCTTGAGGACGATCTCTATCTCCATGACGGCAATATCACCAAACGCGAGATCCGCGCCGTGACGCTGGCGCGGCTGGCGCCATTTCCGGGCGAGCTGCTGTGGGATGTCGGCGCCGGTTCGGGCTCGATCTCGATCGAGTGGATGCGCAGCCATCACCGGAACCGCGCCATTGCCATCGAGAGCAAGGATTCGCGCCGCAGCATGATCGCCCAGAATGCCGCCCAGCTTGGCGTGCCCGATCTCGATATCCGCGATGGCATCGTGCCTGCTGCACTGGATGGCCTGCCGCCACCCGACGCCGTCTTCATCGGCGGCGGCGTGACGGCGGAAGGCGTGATCGAACGCTGCTGGGACGCACTGAAGCCCGGCGGACGGATCGTTGCCAATGTGGTGACGCTGGAAGGCGAAAGTATCCTGACGCAGGCGCGCAGCACGCATGGTGGCGATCTCGCGCGCTTTTCGGTGCAGCGCGCCGAGCCGGTCGGCCGCTTCCATGGCTGGCACGCGATGTTCCCGGTGACGCAGTGGTGCGCTGTAAAAGATTGAAGATTGGCAAGGCATGACCGGCACCGTATATGGCCTCGGCATCGGCCCGGGCGACCCCGAGCTGATTACGCTGAAGGCGCTGCGGCTTCTTCAAAGCGCAGATGTCGTGGCTTATCCCGCCCCCGAAACCGGCGACAGCCTGGCGCGTAAAATCGTTGCGCCGCATCTGAAAGGCGGCCAGACCGAAGTGGCGATCCGCATGCCATTGACGGTGGCGCGTTTCCCGGCCCAGGCCGTCTACGACCAGGCCGCCAAGGACCTCGCCGCGCATCTCGATGCCGGCCGCAACATTGCCGTGCTGTGCGAGGGCGATCCCTTCCTCTACGGCTCATTCATGTATCTGTTCGGCCGACTGGCCGAGCGTTTCCCGGTCGAGGTGGTGCCCGGCGTGTCGTCGCTGAATGCCTGCTCTGCAGCGCTGAAGCATCCCCTGGTCTCCCGCAACGACGTGCTGACGGTGATCCCGGCGCCGCTGGATGACGAGACCATTGCGCAGAAGCTGCTGCACACCGATGCGGCCGCGATCCTGAAGCTCGGTCGTCACGGGCCACGCATCGTCGCCCTGCTGCGGCAGCTTGGCCTGAGCAGCCGCGCGCATTATATCGAACGCGCCACCATGGCCGAGCAGCGCATCCTGCCGCTCGGCGATGTCGACCCGCAGAGCATCCCGTATTTCGCCATGATCCTGATCCACAAGAAGGGCGAGAGCCATTTCATGGAGTTCCAGTCTTGAGCATAGGTAAACCGGCGCTGGTGCTGCTAACCCCCAATGCGCGGGGAACGGCACAGGCACTGATGACGGCGTTTCCGGCCTGGGACGTTTACGCGCCCGACGATGCGGCGCTCGTCCATGCGCTCCCCATCGGCAAGCCCACGGAGACCATGGCGCAGCTCTTCGCGGCCGGACGCCCGGTGATCGGCATCTGCGCCGCCGGGATTCTGATCCGCGCGGTGGCCGGTACCCTGGCCGACAAACGCAGCGAGCCGCCGCTGATCGCGGTGGCGGCCGATGGCTCCAGCGTGGTGCCGCTACTGGGCGGCCATCACGGCGCCAACCTGCTGAGCCGCCGCATCGCCAGCGTGCTGCAGGGCATCGCCGCCGTCACCACCGCTGGCGACCTGGCCTTCGGTCTGGGACTGGACGAACCGCCCGAAGGCTACAGGCTGGCCAATCCCGACGACGCCAAGGGCCTGATGGCCAATCTCCTGCGCGGCACCGGTATCCGCATTGCAGGGGAAGCGCCCTGGCTGCGCGACAGCGGCCTGCCGATCCGCGATGACGGCACCATGCTGATCGAGGTGACGCACAGAGCCGTCGAAGGCAACGCTAATCACCTGGTCTATCACCCGCGCAGTGTCGCCATCGGCGTCGGCTGCGAGCGCAACTGCAAACCCGTCGAACTGATCCGCCTGGTGCAGGGCGTTCTGGATCGCGAAGAGATTGCCCGCGACAGCATTGCCGGCATCTATTCGCTCGACCTGAAAGCCGACGAACCGGCGATGCAGGAACTGGCGAAATGGTTCGACGTGCCCTTCCGTGTTTTCGATGCCGCCACGCTGGAAGCCGAGGCACCGCGGCTGGCCAATCCCTCGGATGCCGTCTTCGCCGAGGTCGGCGTGCATGGCGTGTCGGAAGGCGCGGCGCTGGCTGCCGCCGGACCGGACGGCATCCTCCTGGTGCCCAAGCAGAAATCCGAGCGCGCCACCTGTGCCTTTGCGCTGGCGCCGCTGCCCTTCGACGGGACAACGCGTGGAAAAATGCGCGGCGAGCTGCATGTGGTGGGCACCGGCCCGGGCGATGCGCAATGGCTGACACCGGAAGCACGGATCGCCTTGAGCGAGGCCACCGACTGGGTCGGCTATGGACTCTATCTCGACCTCTATCCCGAACTCGGCATTGGCAAGACGCTCCATCGCTACGAGCTGGGCGAGGAAGAGCTGCGCGTGCGCGCCGCCCTCGACTTGGCCGCCGAAGGCCGGCGCGTGGCGCTGGTCTGCTCGGGCGATCCCGGTATCTATGCCATGGCAACGCTGGTTTTCGCCCTGCTGGAGAAAGAACCGGAACGGAAAGACTGGCAGCGGCTCGCCGTACAGGTCGCGCCCGGCATCTCTGCTTTGCAGGCCGCAGCGGCGAAATCCGGCGCGCTGCTGGGTCATGACTTCTGCACGATTTCGCTGTCCGACCTGCTGACGCCGCTGGAAGCCATTCTCCAGCGCATCAAGGCCGCAGCCGAAGCCGACTTCGTCATCGCCTTCTACAATCCGGTATCGCAGCGCCGCCGCCACCAGCTGGAACTGGCGAAAGACATCCTGCTGCAGCATCGCCCGCAGGACACGCCCGTCGTGCTGGCCCGCAATCTGGGCCGCGAGGGCGAACGCATCACCCTGACGACCCTGGCTGCGCTCGACATCGACGCCATCGATATGCTGACGGTGGTGCTGATCGGCTCGTCGGCCAGCAGGGCGATAGCCATGCCTGATGGCCGCCGCTTTGCCTATACGCCACGCGGCTACGAAAAGAAGTTCACGGAATGACTGTCCACTTCATCGGTGCCGGCCCCGGCGCCCCGGACCTCATCACGCTGCGCGGTGCGACGCTCATCAAAGCGTGCAAGGTTTGTCTTTATGCCGGCTCTCTGGTGCCGAAGGAGATCGTCGCGCTGGCGCCGAAGAAGGCACGCGTCATCGACACCGCACCGCTGAACCTGGACGAGATCATGGCCGAGATCGTCATGGCTCATGACAAGGGACTGGATGTCGCGCGCGTGCATTCGGGCGATCCGTCTTTGTACGGCGCCATCGCCGAACAGATTCGCCGGCTGAAAAAACTCGACATTCCCTATACCATCACGCCCGGGGTTCCTGCCTTCGCTGCCGCCGCCGCGATCCTGCAGACCGAACTGACCCTGCCCGACGTGGCGCAGAGCGTGATCCTGACCCGCACGGCGATGAAGTCATCGGACATGCCGGCTGGCGAGACGCTGGCCAATTTCGGCAGGACCAAGGCCACGCTGGCCATTCATCTGTCGATCCGAAACATGAAGCATGTGATCGAGGAACTGACGCCGCATTACGGGACCGATTGTCCGGTCGCCGTTGTCGTCCGTGCCACCTGGCCGGACCAGGAAATCATCCGCGGCCGGCTTTCGGATATTGCACCGAAGGTGCGGGCGGCCAAGATCACCCGCACGGCACTGATCCTGGTCGGCCGCGTGCTGGGCGAGGATACTGCCTTCAGCGACAGCGCGCTGTATGACCCGAAGCATGTGCATGTGCTGCGGCCGGGGAAGACGAAAAAATAACATCTGTCATGCCACCGCTTTCGCGGTGGCATGACAGATGCTGTTATAATGCCGCGATGTTAATCCAGCCCAGCGCGGCGCCGACTGAATCGAGCGCTTCGCCCGGTGGCAGCGGCGGGCGTTCGATCATCAGGACGGGAAGATGAAGTTCGGCCGCAGCCGCCACCTTGGCCGCTGAGCCGCCGGAATTCTTGGTCACCAGCAGATCGATGCGGTGCTGCTGCATCAGCGCCTTCTCGTCATCGGGCGAGAAGGGGCCGCGGCCCAGAACCAGTTCGCCGGCCGGCAGCGCCAGCCCCGCGGCTGGCGGATCGATCATGCGGGTGAGAAACCAGCGGGCATTGCCATGCGATGCAAGGCCGCCGCCCAGCGGCACGAAGGGTCCCAGTTCCTGCCGGCCGACGGTAAGGAAAATCCGGTGCGCCGGATGGAAGCGCAGGAACACCGCCGCCGCCGCCACGCTTGGCATCATGGTCCAGCGATCGCCCGGCGCGGCCACCCAGGGCGGCCGCACCAGCTTGGCGCGCGGAATGCCCAGCGCGGTGCAGGCCTCGTGGGCATGGCGCGCCATCTGGGCCGCGAAGGGATGCGTGGCATCCAGCACCAGGTCGATCTTCTCGGCGACCAGATAGCTGCTCAGGCCTTCGATGCCGCCGAAGCCGCCAATGCGCACCTCGCCCGGCGGCACCTGCGGATTCTCGGTACGGCCGGCCAGCGAGGAAATGCAGCGCACTTTCGCATGGCCCGCCAGTTCGCGCGCCAGCCGCAGCCCCTCGGCCGTGCCGCCGAGCAGCAGGAGATTACGCTGGCGTGCCATGCGCTCTCCCGACGATGCTGCCGGCACGATCCACGGCGATGACATCGATGACGATGGCCGCCGGACTGACGATGCCCTGGGCCACGGCGCAGGCCCGGCGCGCCACCAGATCGCCGAGCGGCAGACCGGCGGCCTGCGCCATCTGCAGAACCTGCAGGGCCGTATTGGCCGCCTGCGCCTGCGCCACCTGATCGGCGGAGGCGCCCAGCTCACCCAGCCACCGGGCCAGGCTTTCGGCATCGACCTGGCTGCGGCCGGAATGCAGGTCCATCTGGCCCTGCGCCAGTTTCACCAGTTTGGCGAAACCGCCGCCGATGGTCAGCCGCGGCACCGGATGCTGCCGCAGGTATTTCAGCAGCGCGCCGGCGAAGTCGCCCATATCGAGCAGCGCCTGATCGGATAATCCATAGAGCGTCTGCACCGCCGCCTCGGAGGTCGAGCCGGTGCAGCCGGCGACATGATCCAGACCGGCGGCCACCGCCACATCGACGCCGCGATGGATAGAATGAATCCAGGCCGAGCAGGAAAACGGCACGACGATCCCGGTGGTGCCGAGGATGCTCAGGCCGCCGACAATGCCGAGCCGCGGATTCCAGGTCCGTTTCGCCAGGTCCGCACCGCCAGGCACCGCGATCTCGATTTCCACATCGCCGGCATCGCCATGCGCGGCGGCAACCTGCTGCACTACCTCGGCCATCATGCGGCGCGGCACCGGGTTGATCGCCGGTTCGCCCGGCGGCAGCGGCAGGCCGGCCAGCGTCACCATGCCCACGCCTTCGCCGGCCCGGAACTGCACGCCGCTGCCCGGCGACCCGCGCGAGACCCTGGCAACGATCAGCGCCTGATGCGTCACATCGGGATCGTCGCCGGCATCCTTCACGATGCCGGCCCGGGCCCAGCCGTCGCCCTGCTGTTCGGTCGCCAGCGCAAAGCTGGGCGTTTCACCCTTCGGCAGTGTGATGGTCACCGGATCGGGGAATACGCCGGTCAACAATGCCTGATAGGCAGCCGCCGTCGCCGCGGTGGCGCAGGCGCCTGTGGTCCAGCCGCGGCGCAGAGGTTTATCCGGCGAGAGGTCCGTCATGGGAGGCGAAGTATACACCGGCGACCGTGCGGTGTACCCTCACGCCATGCATTTGCCCGCTCTCGACATGCCCGTTTTTCCGCCCGGCCAGGTCTGGCTTGCCGGCGCCGGTCCCGGCGATCCGGGGCTTTTGACGCTGCATGCGGTGAATGCGCTGAACCAGGCCGATGTCGTCGTCTATGACGCGCTGGTCGGCGAAGCGATCCTGCGCTGTGCCCGGCCGGCCGCGGTGCTGGAATACGCCGGCAAGCGCGGCGGCAAGCCCTCGCCGAAGCAGCGCGATATTTCCATCCGCCTGGTCGAGCTGGCGCGCCAGGGCAAACGCGTGCTGCGGCTGAAAGGCGGCGATCCCTTCGTTTTCGGCCGCGGCGCCGAGGAAGCCCTGGCGTTGCGCGAGGCCGGCATCGGCTTCCGCGTCATCCCCGGCATTTCGGCGGGTATCGGCGGCCTGGCCTATGCCGGCATTCCGCTGACGCATCGCGACACCAACTCCTGCGTCACCTTCCTGACCGGCCATAACGCCAGCGGCGAAGTGCCCGATAGCGTCGACTGGGCCGCCATGGTGCGCGCCTCGCCGGTGCTGGTGATCTACATGGCGATCAAGCATCTGGATATCCTGGTGGCCAAGCTGCGTCATGCGGGTCTGAGCGCCGACCGCCCGGCGGCCCTGGTGAGCCATGCCACCCTGCCGCAGATGCGCGTGCTGACCTCCACGCTGGACCGCGTGGTGGCCGAGGCACAGACCGCGCAGATCGAACCGCCGGCACTGCTCGTGGTCGGCGAGGTGGTCAACCTGCATCAGGTCTTCGGCAGCAGCGACCTGCAGGCGATGCCAACCCCCGTCGCGTCATGCCAAGCGGCCTCGTAATCGCCGCGCCCGCGTCGGGCAGCGGCAAAACCACCGTGACCCTGGCGCTGCTGCGCCTGCTGAGCCGCGAAGGCCGCAGCGTCACCGCCTTCAAGACCGGACCGGATTACATCGACGGCGCCTTCCATCGCGCCGCCGCCGCCAGCCGCCCCTGCTACAATCTCGATCCTTATGCCATGCGTGCGGAAACCGTTGCCGCCGTGCTGCGCGCCGGCGCCGAAGAGGCCGAGGTGGCGGTGATCGAAGGCGTGATGGGCCTGTTCGACGGCGCCGCCAGCGGTGAAGGCTCGACCGCCGATCTGGCCGTGCGGCTCGGCCTGCCGGTGATGCTGGTGGTGGATGCGGCGCGCCAGAGCCAGTCGGCCGCAGCATTGGTGCATGGCTTCCGCAGTTTCCGCAGCGATGTCGCAGTCGCCGGCGTCATTCTCAACCGCGTCGCCTCACCCCGTCATGAAGCCCTGCTGCGCGAGGCGCTGCAGCAAAGCGGCATCCCGGTGCTGGCCGCCCTGCCAGCGGAAACCGAACTCGCCCTGCCGAGCCGCCACCTGGGCCTGGTGCAGGCCGGCGAGCATGAAGGTCTGGATCTTTTTCTCGACCGCGCCGCCGACTGGCTGCACCGGCATCTCGACCGCGCGGCATTGGATACCCTGCTGCAGCCGCTGGCCATTGACGGCACGGCGAAGCTGCGGCCGCTGCAACCACTCGGCCAGCATATGGCGGTGGCGCAGGACGAGGCCTTTGCCTTCGCCTATCCGCATCTGCTGCAGGGCTGGCGCGACCAGGGTGCGGATTTGAGTTTCTTCGCGCCGCTGCAGGATCAGGCGCCGTCGCCGCAAGCCGATGCCGTCATCCTGCCCGGCGGCTATCCCGAACTGCATGCCGGTGCCCTGGCGGCGAACCAGACCCTGATGCGCGGCCTGCACGATGCGGCGGGCCGCGGCGTGGCGATCTATGGCGAATGCGGCGGCTTCATGCTGCTGGGCCGCAGCCTGACCGATGCGACCGGCCACAGCCATGCCATGGCCGGGCTGCTGCCGGTGGCGACCAGCTTCGCCGAGCGCCGGCGCAGCCTGGGCTATCGCCGCATCGTCACCCTGGCCGAGACCGCGCTCGGCCCGAAAGGCAGCCGTTTCCGCGGCCATGAATTCCACTATTCGGTGCAGGTCGACGACATCGATCCGGCACAGGCGCTGTTCAGCCTGCAGGATGCGGTCGGCGCCGATCTCGGCCCCGCCGGCTGCCGGCAGGGCAGCGTCTGCGGCAGCTACCTGCATTTGATCGACCGGGAATGAACGACTTGCCGGAATAGATGAGTGGACTAGAATTGTGATCCGGTCGTTCTCTCTGGCATTGCATGATCAACTGGATCGATATTCTTTCACCGAAACTGCGGCAGCTGCACCAGGACTGGATTCACTATCGCGGCAGTCATTTGATGCCGGTGGTGACGACTTACAATGACTTCGCCCGCATCGACAGCGTGGAACATGCCGACAGCCAGACAGTCGTGGTGATGTTCCCGCAGGTGGGTCCGCCCCTCTGCAAGCATGTCGGCAGCGACCTGACGGCCATTATGTCCGATTTCCGCTCCGGCATCAGCTTCAGCGACCTGCGTTCGCCTGTGATGCGCACGGCGGTCAGCCAGCCGTTCCATCGCATTGTCACCAGCCGACAACCCGAAGTGCGCCGCAGCCGCCTGGTGTCGGCGGCGCGCGCCTACGACTACGAACTGCTGCTGCTGCCCTTCAGCGACACGCGGCTGCATGTGCGCATTGTTCATGCCGTCTATGACCTGACCGGCATCGACTGGAAGAAGGCCGCCGCATGATCGAGGCTCCGATCCCCGAGAACGACACCTATCGCCTGGCTGCACTGCATGCGCTGCCGCTGCTCGATACGCCGCCGGAGCCGGATTTCGACGCCATCGTCAATCTGGGGCAGTCGCTGTTCCGCACCGAAAGCTGCCTGATCACCCTGGTGGATACAAACCGCCAATGGTTCAAGGCCTGCATTGGCTTCGATACGGCCGAAGGCCCCCGCGCTACCTCCTTCTGCGGCCATGCCATTCTGCAGTCTGACGTCTTCGTCATTCCCGATGCCCGCGAGGACGAGCGGTTCCACGACAATCCCGCCGTCACCGGATCGCCCTTCGTGCGCTTCTATGCCGGCGCGCCGATCCTGCTGCCCAGCGGCTATACCATCGGCACGGTCTGCATCTTCGATCCGCGACCGCGCCATGATTTCGGCCTGGTCGAATGCGCGCGGCTGGCCAACCTGGCCAAGATGGCACTCGGCGCCATCACGCTGCGCGCCCTGCGCGGCGAGGTCGACCAGGCCCGACAGGCGGTCGAGCGGCACCAGAGCGCCCTGCTAGCGGTGCCGGGCCCGGTCGCCCTGCTAGATGTGGAAGGCCGCCTGACCTTCTTCAACGATGCCTTCGCCGCGCTCTGCCCGGCCTGGCCGTCGGAGGGCGATGCCGCCGCCGCTGCGCTGGGCCTGTCCTGGTCGCCGGTTGCCATGCTGGCCTCCGGTGCAGGGGAGACGACACTGCCGCATCCGGCGCTGCCCAGCGGCCTGGTGGTTTACCGCGACCCCGACGGTTTCATCGTCACGGCGGCCCCGCCGGCCTGAATCTGGCGGCCTGCGGACCGTCACCGAAACAGTATTGCGCGGGACTCGGGCGCTGCTACGATCCGCAGTGCTGGCCCGATTCGCCAATTTGGTCCGGGCTTTAACCCTTCCTTTGCCGGTTCTGCGTTAGTCACCGCTTTCATGCTGTCGCGATTCGCCCTTGCCCTCTGTCTGATTCTGGCCGGCCCGGCATCCACCGCCCTGGCCGCCGAGGCCGCGACCCTGACGGCGCCCAATGCGGCCAGCGCGTCCCCCGTGCCCGACAAGGGCCTCGATTCCGGCCTGCCGCTGCCGCGCTTCGTCAGCCTGTCGTCGGACAAGGTGAATGCCCGCACCGGCCCTGGCGCACGCTACCCGATCGCCTGGCAGTACCAGCGCCGCGGCCTGCCGGTGGAAGTGGTGGCGGAATACGAATACTGGCGTCGCATCCGCGACCATGACGGCACCGAGACCTGGGTGCACAAGAACCTGACCTCGGGCAAGCGCTTCGCCGTGGTCGACGGCACCGTGCGCTCGTTGTTCAAGAAGGCCGACACGGCCACCGACGTGCTGCTGACGGCCGAACCCGGCGTGCAGGCCCGCGTGCGCAAATGCCCGGACCTGAACTGGTGCCAAGTGGAGATCGCCGGCACGCGTGGCTGGATTCCGCGCCAGCACCTCTGGGGTCTCTATCCTCAGGAAACCTTCGACTGACCCTGGCGATGGCCTGCGACACCGCGTCGCGGCATCGGGGCTGCCCTGCCGCCCTATCCTGAATGCCATGAGCCACGACGACGATACCACTCTTGCCCAGCGCCAGGCGCGCCGCGCCGCCATTTCGCCCGGTGCCCATGCCGGCGTGGATGAGGCGATGGTGCGGGCGGTGGTGCATGGCTTCTACGACCGCATCCGCAGCGACGACCTGCTCGGACCGATTTTCAACGGTGCGATCCAGGATCGCTGGGATCATCATCTGGCCAAGATGGTGGATTTCTGGTCATCGGTGCTGCTGATGACCGGCCGCTACGAGGGCCGGCCGATGGCGGCGCATCTGATGCTGGATTACAAACGCGGCGAGCAGGGCATGCCCCGGCTGGACGAGCCGCATTTCAATCACTGGCTCGACCTGTTCCGCGCCACGGTCTCCGGCCTCTGTCCGCCCGAAGCCGCGGCGCTGTTCGTCAATCGCGCCGAAAAGATCGCCCAGTCCTTTGTGATGGGCATCCGCTTCCATCGCGGCCAGGAACCCGACTGGCTCGGACCGGTAAAAAGTGAACCGGTGAAAAGCGAGCCGGTCAAACCGGCCTAGACATAATGCGTGAGGCGCTGGCCTGGCAGCAGATCGTAAGCCGATTGCCAGCCGGGCAGAGCCGCGATCCGCTGCAGCCAGGCATGAATGGCCGGATGACTGACGGCGAAATCGTAGCCGGTTTCATCCGCCGGATAATGCAGATAGGCCATCATCGAAAAATCCGCCACCGTCGGCTCTGCGCCCGCGGCAAAGGCCGTGCCCTGCAGATGCTGCTCAAGAATACTGAGGAAATCGTCGAGGCGCCGGCGGAAATACTTCAGCACCTGCGGATCGGGATTGGGTGTGAAGGTGCGGTGAAACCGGTAGGTCGCCATGTAGCCGGTGAGCTTGTGGTTATCCCAGAACAGCCAGCGCAGCACTTCGAATTTTTCCGCCTCCGTCGTGCCGCCGAATTTTCCGTACTGCTCCGCCAGCTTGAGCAGGATCGGCGCCGTCTGAGTCAGGCGCACGCCGTCTGCCTCCAGCACCGGGATTTCGCCCATCGGGTTGACGGCTTCGCGCCAGGCCGGCGTGCGCGTGACACCGCCGCCGAAATCGGTCCAGACCGGCTCGAAGCGCTGGCCGCAGAGCGTCAGCATCAGGGCCAGCTTGTAGCTGTTGCCCGATTCCGGGAAATAGTGCAGCCGATAGGCCGGCATCCCGCGCGCCCTCAATAGAGGCGGTTCTTGTAGCCATCGGCGATGCTGGCCTCGACCACGGCCAGATCGACGCCCGCCACCTGATCGGCGATCACCTTGCCCAGACTGGGGAAGCTGCTGCGCGGCACATGCTTGTCCGGGTTCCACAGATCGGAGCGCATCATCGCCTTGGCGCAATGGAAGAAGACTTCGCGCACCATGATCTCCAGCGCCGAGGAGGGCGCCTTGCCCTGCGCCGTCATCGGCGCCAGCCGGGCCGGATCGGTGATGACTTTCGCCGTGCCGTTGACGCGCAGCGTCTCGTTGATGCCCGGCACCAGGAACAGCAGGCCGACATGGGGGTGCTGCACGACGTTGCGCAAGGAATCGATCAGGTTGTTGCCGCGCCGGTCAGGCAGCAGCAGGGTGCTGTCATTCTCCACATGCACGAAGCCCGGGGCATCGCCGCGCGGCGAGCAGTCGGCGCCGTCCGGCCCGCTGGTGGACAACGCCAGGAAGGGCGACAGCGCAATGAAGGCTTTGGCATGCTTGTCGAGGCGCGGAATGATTTTCCGCTGAACGGTGTCGCTCGGTTCGGCATAGCAGTCGCGCAGGGCGGCTTCGGATTCAAGGACGGACATGGGGAACCTCCAGCCGGCATCGTGCCGGTGCAATGCCGCCGGATCAATCCTCGGCCCAGGGCTGCGGATGCCGGCGACGTTCAGAAGTCGTTCAGATACCGGAAAGATGCCGTTCAGGACAAGCAACGATTTGAAATTGCGGCCTTTCCCGGCTGCCCCTACTGCAGTCTGAGCGCCGCCTGCGGCGCCCGGACCGACAGTGGGGGACATGCCGTGACAACACGTTTTGCCTGGAGTGCAGGCTTCACCGGCGCCAGCCTTGCGGCGCTGATCCTGCTGCCTGCCGGCCTGGCCATGGCGCAGGAAAGCCCGAAGCTGCCGCCGCTGCCCAAGAACTTCCCAATGATGGTCGGCAACCTGATCGTGCTGCCCCATGCCTCGGAAACGCTGGAGCATGTGACGGGCTTGGCCTCGAACACAGTGCTCGACAGCACGACCTTCAAACCGCGCCGCGTATCCGACCAGCGCGCCGTCACTGCGGCGGGCGCCAAGGCGATATATTCGGTCAGTCCCAAAAGCATGCTCGATTTCGGGTACAACCTGCAGTCCCTCAACTATCTCGACCATGACGAATTCAACTTCCTGACCAACACACTGAACGCCGGCATGGTGCACAGCATCGATTCCTACAATTCATTGTCCTTCAACACGGGCATCACCCGTGCGCTCGCCACCGGCGATTATGACGGCTATTACTGGCGACCGCATGTGAGCTTTGGCTATACACGACTCTTCAACGCCCAGATTTCGCTGACCACCGGCGTCGATCTGGCCCATTACACCTTCGACAGGGCCGAGCGCCTGGACAGCGACATGTTCAGCCTGTCGGCCACCCCGCGCTACCGCTTCAAGAATCTGCCGCTGGATGCCGCCTTCAGCCTGTCATTCGGCCGCAACAACGCCGAGATCGCTGCGCAGACCTTCAGGTTCGTCGAGGCCTCGCCCAGCCTGACCTGGAAACTGAGCGAGCGCGACTCCATTCAGGGCGCGCTGCGCTATGGCAACTACGACTTCGCCGGTCCCGACCTGGTGCAGACCGCTATCACGCGCGAGGACCGCATCTGGGGCGGCTCGATCGGCTATTACCGGCAATTGTCGCAGGATGTCGTGCGGAACCTGACGGCTTTCGCCCGTTACACCCATGTGGACACCGATTCGAACATCGACCGCCAGAGCTACAGCTCTCACGTCGTGTCGATCGGCCTTTCGGCACGATTCTGAGCGGAGCTGAACGATGATAAAGATGATCAAGCGGATATGCATGCTCGCCACGCTGGCACTGCCGCTCCTGTCCCTGCCTGCCCATGCACAGAACAACACCACCAGCATGGAGCAGTTACAGCAGTTGTACACCGCCTATTTCGGCAGGCCGGCCGATACTCAGGGATTAGAAAACTTTCCACCGCCCACCCAGACAGAGATGGTCTTCATATTGTCCGCCCTGGACAATCTAAGGACGACACCGGATGGTACGGGGCTGGATCCGGCAAGCTTGGAGTTCCTGCAGGCCTTCGCAGGCGATTCCGCGAGGTTCAGCGCGTTTATGCAGACCATGAATAGCCTCACCCAGAAGATGATAGAGTTCATGACCACAGCAATGCAGTCGGGCAATCCGTCTGAGATTTTCACTCTCATGGCGCAGTTCGGCTCGAACCCTGATTTCATTCCGGGCAGTGGCACCTTCGGCGGCGGCCCTCTGGTGCCGAGCGGTCCATGCCCGCCGGGCCAGACCTACAGCGCCGGCGTCGGCTGCATCTGACGGCCTGCTGCCAGAGACCTTGCAACCGCGGGGAAGTCTGTCAGGCTTGCGGCACGGAGAGCACAGGCTCTGAGAGAGCACAGACCCGGGAAGATGGACCCAGTCAAAACAGTCAGCGGCACAGCGGCGGAAGAGACCGTTAGCGCCGCGCCCGAAACCGAAGGCCGGCTGCTGATCGTCGATGACGATCCGGTTACGCGGCATCTGCTCTGCAGCTATTTCCGCCAGGCCGGCTATCACGTGGCGGAATCCGACAGTGGCGCCGATGTCGAGGCGCAGATCGCCGCTGCGCCCTGCGATATCGTCCTGCTGGATATCCGCATGCCCGGCCGTAACGGCCTGGATATCACCCGCTCCTTACGCGTCCAGAGCAGCATCGGCATCATCCTGATCAGCCAGCTTGCCGACGACACCGATCGCGTGATCGGTCTGGAGATCGGTGCCGACGACTACATCACCAAGCCGTTCAACCTGCGCGAGGTGCATGCGCGGGTGAAAAGCCTGCTGCGACGCATGGCGCTGTGGACACGGCCCGACGACAGCGACGTGATCCGCTTCCAGGGCTGGCAGTTCGACCTCGCCACCCGCCGCTTGCTCTCGCCGCAGGGCGAAGAGGTGCGCCTGACCGGCGGCGAATTCCAGCTTCTGGCCTGCCTGGTGCAGCGGCCCAAACGCCTCACGCCGCGCAGCCATCTGATCGCTATGGTCAGCGACGGCGCGCGCAGCATGTCGGCCGAAAGCATCGACGTGCTGATCTCGCGCCTGCGCCGAAAACTGGGCGACGATACGCGACCGCCCCGGCTGATCGTGACGGTGCATGGCCAGGGCTATGTGTTTGCCGCGCCGACTTACTGACCTCCTCGCCGCGCTGCCGCTGCTCCTGCTGCTGGCGGCGACGCCGGCACGGGCGCAGGAGATTCCCACGCTGACGCTGCGCGATGGCACGCTGATCGACCTGATGGTGCAGGCGGCGCGTTATGACGGTGACCCCGCCGGCGAGAGCGATCCGGCCTATCCGGCACTGCTGCGCCGCGCCTTCGCGCAGGCCGCGCCGGCGCCGGCGCCATGGCCGGATTACAGGGCGCTCTGGCTGGCCGTCCGGCTGGTGAATCAGAGCACATTGACGGACTGGATGCTGCGGATGGATACCGATCCGCTCTACCTGCCGCAACTTGTCGTGCTCGATGATACCGGCACCCTGCTGTCGGTGGCGCGACGGCTGGACGCCCGCGCGGCCCTGCCCGAAACCGGCGCCGAGATCGGCGTCGGCCAACGCTTCCAGGTCACGGTTCCACCGGGTCAGGCCCGGATCGTGTTGCTGCGCGTCAACGCCCTGGGTTTCGGATCGCTGGTGGCCGATATCCTCAGCCGCGACGCCTGGACCGTCTGGGCGATCCGGCACCAGGCGGTTCTCGCTCTGGCGGTCGCCCTGATCGCCGCCACCGGCATCTACACCATGGTGATCGGCACCGGCATCGGCCGCATGGCCTATCTCTGGTACGGCCTGCATTGCGCCACGGTGCTGGTCTTCTGGCTCAATCTCTATGGCGTCTTCGCCGACCTGTTCGGTTTCACCGACCATACGCGGCTGCTCTACAAGGCATCGTCGATGGCGCTGGTGGCGATCGCACCCCTGCTGACGCGCGCGTTGCTGGATGTGCAGGATTTCGCGCCGCGCCTGAGCACGGCGCTGCTGGTCTGCGGTATCGCCGGATTCGCCCTGATCCTGCCGATCATCGTGCTGCATCCCTGGCCCGACCTGCAGCGCGCCTGGCTACGCGGACCCGACTGGCAGTATCTCGTCGCGGTCGTCAGCTATTGCCTGATCTTCCCGGCCGGCTTTCTGGCGATGTGGCATCGCGTCGCCGGCGCCCGCTGGTTTCTGGTCGGCTGGCTGACCTATATCGCCGGCACCTTCTACACACTGGCCGCTTATTTCGGCTTCGTGCCCTTCACCGGGATGATTCTGTTCGTGGGTTTCATCACGGCAAGCTGGGAGGTGCTGTTCTCGGCCCAGGCACTGGCCACCCGCATCCGCCTGCTGCAGGCCGAAAAGATCGAAGCGCAGGCGCAGCGCCGTGCGCAGCAGGATTTCCTCGCCGCGATCAGCCACGACCTGCGCACGCCGCTGAATGCCATCCTCGGTGCGGCTGCCATGCCTGATGACCGCAGCCTGACTGAAGCCGCGCGCCTGCGGCTCGCCGCCATCCGCCGTGCCGGCAAGATCCTGCTGGCGCTGATCTCCGACCTGCTCGACCGCGCCTCCTTGAGCAGCGGCAACCTGACCATCCTGAAACGGCCGGTGGCATTGCAGGACTGCGTGCAGGAAGCCGTCGACCTGGTACGCGAGCGCGCCGAGGAGAAGCGGCTACGGCTGCGCATCAACATCGACCCGGCCCTGCCGCATTCGGTGATCGGCGATGAGCTGCGGCTGAAGCAGATCCTGTTCAACCTGGTCGAGAATGCCGTGAAATTCACGCCGCGCGGCGAGGTGACGGTCACCGCCAGCGCGCTGCCCTCGCCGGCCGCGCCGCGTCTGGCCATCGCCGTGCACGACAGCGGACCAGGCATTCCGGCCGCCGAACAAGGCATCATCTTTGCCCCATACCGGCGCGGGACGGCCATCGAGGGTGCTGGCCAGACGGCGGCTGCGGGCGGCAGCAGCCGCGGCCTCGGGTTATCCATCGCGCGCGACCTGGCGCGGGCCATGGACGGCGACCTGATCGTGGATAGCGCGCCAGGTGAAGGCAGCTGCTTCACCCTGACCCTGCCGCTGGTCTCCGCCGCGCCCGCCGATCGCCTGGTGGCCAGCCAGTTTATCCTGCTGGTCGACGATCTGGCGCTCAACCGGGAAACCGGCGCAGCCCTATTGCGCAGCGAAGGCCATATCCTGCGCAGCTGCGGCAGCGGCGAGGCGATCCGGCATGTCGAGCAGGATGCCCTCGACCTGGTGCTGCTGGACCTGCAAATGCCGGAAATCGACGGCTTCGAACTGGCGCGCCGCATCCGTCACCTGGGCGACGAGCGCAAGGCCAACCTGCCCATCATTGCGCTCAGCGCCCATGTTGACGAAACCGTGCGGCAGCGTCTGACTGCTGTCGGTGTCTTCGATATCCTGCAAAAGCCGCTGGGTCTGGACAGTCTGAACGCCATCCTGCAGCAGGCCATCGAGACCGCGCCGCGCAGGGTCAACTATGCGCTGCAACTCCGCGTCGCAGGCGAGATTGGGCGGGCCAGCTGGGTCGTGGCGCTGCGGCGCTTCCGCGACGCCAGCGAAAATCTGCTGCAGGAAATCGCAGAGGCGCAACCGATGCAGCGTGCCGAACTGCTGCACCGGCTCGCCGGCATGGCCGGTGCCGTGGGACTGGAAGCCGTGTCGCATGAGGCCGCCACCCTGGAACAGCGCCAGCGCAACGGCAACAGCATCCTGGATGGACTGCCCGGCCTGCGCGATCTGTGGTCGCGCAGCCTGGCGCGCTGTATCCCGTAACGATCAGGACGGCAGATCCGCCGCGATCACCACGCTGGGGGCCGAACGGGTGGCCGGGCCGTGGAACACCGCCTCGATATTGTTGCCATCGGGATCAAGCGCGAAGGCGGCATAATAGTCGGGATGGTATTTGTCGCGCGGACCGGGCGCGCCATTGTCGCGGCCGCCGGCAGCCAGCACGGCGGCATGGAAGCGCTTGACCATGGCCTCGTCGGCGGCCTGGAAAGCGATATGCGCCCGGCCGGTGAGATGGAAATCCGCATGGGCTTCGACGGTACTGACATACAGCTCGTCGACGAAAAAGAAGCCTGGGCCCTCGCCCCCGATCTTCAGGCCCAGGGCGCCGAAGGCCGCCTCGTAGAATTTGCGCGCTGCCGCCAGGTCGCGGACCACCAGCTGGATGTGATCGATCAGTCGGCCACGATGGAACTGCATGTGTTTCCTCCGGAGCGGAATGCCCTGCCGCAGATAACCCGCGACACGGCCTTTTGCTCCGGACGAAACGGCAAAGATCAGGTTGCCGTGATGTAGGGAATCCCGGCGATCACGCTGCTGAGCACCACGCCGTTGACCAGCATGCCCGCGACATGCAGCCGGCGCAGCCGGGTCACCGCGGCCACATCGCCTTCATCCCGGGCCTGCAGCGCCGTGTCGAAATGGCGCATGAACCAGCGATGGGCAAAGAACGTGCAGCTGGCCAGCAGGAGCATGCCAAGCGCCGGCCAGGCCTTGCCCGCCACCGCATAGGCCAGTAGCGCCAGCGGGCTGGTGACCAGCAGCATCCAGAAATAGCCCCGGAACATGGCGCGCAGTAGCCGCGGCACCGAGGGAATGGTGAAGCGCACCAGCAGGAAGGCCGGACAGGCGAGGAACAGGTATCCCAGCGGGAACAGCAGCAGGATGGTGGTGAGCAGAACGTAGGATTCGGGCGTCATAACCCATCTCGCGCGACCGTGGACGACCGGGCCATATTATACCAGCCGTACCGGTATAATACCCCCCAATGGTCGAAGCCGCTCAGGCGAAATCCTGCGCCAGGCTGGCGCGCACCGGCTCCGGGATCACGGCGATATGGCCGTAAGCGGGATGTTCGATGGCCAGCAGCACGCGGTCGGCCGCCTTGAACCCCGCCACCTGTTCGGCGGTGAAGGGGAAACGCAGGAAATGCACCGACGAGGTCTTGCCGTCCTCGCGGTTGCGCTCGGCATCGTCCTCGGGGACCGCCTTCACCTTGTGGCCGCCGAATTCCAGCACCACCATCTGGTCGATATTGGTGAGCTGGCCCAGCAGCACCGGGCGGCGCACCGGATCGTCCACCTCGATCATGAAGGTGCAGACCAGTTCAGCACCCTTGGGGATCAACGGCGCATAGGCATGCAGCTCGTCGGCGATCTGCTCCTCGCCGCCCTTCTCGATGAACAGCATTTCGTGAATCTGCCACCACATGGTGGCGTAATTCTCGAAATAGAAAGTGCAAAACGGGCCGACGCCGACCCGGCGGTTCTTCTTGATGGCGACGATCTCGGCACGCTTGTCCTTGCGGACTTTCTCGAAGTCCGGCATCGCCAGGATGTCGTCGCGTGTGATCGTCGTTTTGGTGTTCATCAGATCAACCCATATGCCTTTGCAAACAGCTCCACCGGATGATCGGCCTTGGCCGGCAGGGTGAAGCCTTCTTTATCCTTGCCCTCGCGCTCCATGCCCTGGCGGATATGGATGGCGGCGAGCGGGCATTCCGACGCGATATGCGCCTTGTTCTCTTTCACCGCGGTGCGCATGACCGGCTTGCCCACCTTCATGCCGACCTCGAAGAACTCTTTCCGCACGCCCCATGAGCCGCCATGGCCGGCACAGCGCTCGATCACGGCCAGGTCCTGGCCCTGCTTCATCTCCGGGATCAACTTCATCATCTCGGTCGCCTTGTTACCCATATTCTGGGCACGGGCATGGCAGGCCAGATGCAGGGTGACGCCGCCTTCCAGCGGCTTCAGGCCCGGCGCCAGGCCATGCTTCTTGGCGATGTCGACGATGCATTCCGAAATGTCGAAGGTAGCCTGGGCCAGTTTTTTCACCAGCGCGTCGTCGGGCAGAATCAGCGGCCATTCGAATTTCAGCATCAGCGCGCAGGATGGCACCAGCGCCACGATGTCGTAGCCTTCGTCGATCAGCGGCGAAAACGCCTCCGCCACCACGCGGGCCTTCTTGGCCACATCCGCAATGTCGCCCTGCTCCAGCCGCGGCATGCCGCAGCAGCCGGGATATTCGACCCGCAGGTCGACGCCGTTATGGGCGAGAATCTTCTGCGCGGCGACACCGATATCGGGATTGTTGTAGTTGCCGAAGCAGGTGGCGTAGATCGCCGCCTTGCGTTTTCCAAAGGCGGGAGCCTCGCGGTTCACCGCCGCCGGCTCGGATTTGGCGCGCGCCACCAGGGTTTTCGAGTGGAATTTCGGCAGCTCGGCATCACGATGGATGTCGGTGACGGCTTCCATCACCGGACGGGTCAGCCCGTTGCCGCGTTCGGAGGCCCAGTTGGCAATCGGCGCCACCAGGCCGGCGAGCTTGCCGTTGCGATCGGTCTGCGAGAGCTGGTCGCCAATCGCATCCTTGTGCCCATGATGCCGTTCGGCGGCGCGATACCGCAGCATCAGATGCGGGAAATCGAGTTGGAATTCATGCGGCGGCACATAGGGGCACTTGGTCATGTAGCACAGGTCGCAGAGCGTGCAGGCATCCACGATCGGCTTGAAGTCCGCCGACTTCACTTCATCGAGTTCGCCGGTCGGCGAGGCATCGACCAGATCGAACAGGCGCGGAAAACTGTCGCAGAGATTGAAGCAGCGGCGACAGCCATGACAGATGTCGAGCACGCGCCGCATTTCGGCGTCGAGTTTTTCCAGGTCGTAGAAATCGGGATTGTTCCAGTCGAGCGGATGCCGGACCGGCGCCTCAAGGCTGCCTTCGCGCATGGTAGTCCCCCGGATGGGTGCGTCTAACGTGCTGGTCATCTGCGGAGCGCCAGCTTGGGGCGATGCGCTCCGCAGATCGTTACGTCACCAGGGCCGGGAAATCAGCCCAGCGTGTCGAGCGCCTTCTGGAAGCGGCCGGCATGGCTCTTTTCAGCCTTGGCCAGCGTCTCGAACCATTCGGCGATCTCGTCGAAGCCTTCCTCGCGGGCGGTCTTCGCCATGCCGGGATACATGTCGGTGTATTCGTGGGTCTCGCCGGCAACGGCGGCCTTCAGGTTGTTCGAGGTCTCGCCGATCGGCAGATCAGTGGCCGGATCGCCGACTTCGGCCATGAATTCGAGATGGCCATGGGCATGGCCGGTCTCGCCTTCGGCGGTCGAGCGGAAGACGGCGGCAACGTCGTTGTAGCCTTCAACGTCGGCCTTCTGGGCGAAATAGAGATAGCGGCGGTTGGCCTGGCTTTCGCCGGCGAACGCGTCTTTCAGATTGCCGTGAGTCTTGGAGCCTTTGAGTGCGGGCATTGCTGGTCCTCCTTGCATTCCCCTGAGCCGCGGGTTCCCCGAACGGGCCCCACAGCGGTCGTCCCGATCTGATGCGGCTGCCATGGGGGACAGCGCGGCAGATTCGGAATCAGCGGATTATGAACCGCAACCGCAGGCCGTCAAGGCGTTTTAGAATTATTCTAAAAGTTGCGAATGGCTCGCAGACGGAGCGTTTCGCGGGCCTCAGCTTTCGAGGCGGACGATCACGTCGACGCGGGCGATTTTCGCGCCCTCGGGGGCCTCGGGCAGGCGGGCCACGGCGATCTCGGTTTCCGGGATGTCACGCAGCTCGCCCGAGCGCTCATAATAGAAGTGATGGTGCGGCGACAGGTTGGTGTCGAAATAGGCCCGGCCGGCATCCACCGTCACCATGCGGAGCAGGCCGGCGGCAGTGAACTGGTGCAGGCAGTTGTAAACGGTCGCCAGCGACAGGCGGGCGCCACGCTCGGCAGCCTCGGTGAACAGGCCTTCGGCGGTGACATGGCAATGGCCGCGCTCGAACAGAATCTCGGCCAGCACCAGGCGCTGCCGCGTGGTCCGCAGTCCGGCACCCTGCAGCCGCGCCGCGGCCGCCTTGAAGCGGGGATCGATCACCTTGGTCATAAGTCTGCATATATAACAGGAGTGGCCCTGAGGCCACCGATTTGTCGGTATTGTTGCATTCCCCTCGCAAGCTGTTGATCGGGCAGGGTCTGTTGCGGCGGCGGCCGGCGTTAACCACTTCGCCCGGGCCGTCGATGCGACCGGATCGCGTCATTGTAACAAGTTGCAACGAAACTGTTGCGGCTGGCCGGGGGATCACTACATTGTGCCCGGAAGGCGATGGCAGACCCGACACTTAAGGGTCATTTGCCACAGAGGGACTGCGCCATCCTGGCAGCAGACGGGTTGAGGATTTCGCGCCAGTGGAACTAAAGAACGTGGAACGGAAGAACAGTTACAGCTACGAGGATCTGCTGGCTTGCGCGCATGGCAAGCTGTTCGGCGAGGGCAATGCCCGCCTGCCGCTGCCACCCATGCTGATGCTCGACCGGATCGTCAAGATCGTCAGCGATGGCGGCAAGTACGGCAAGGGCGAGATCGAAGCCGAGCTGGACATCAAGCCGAACCTCTGGTTCTTCCCCTGTCATTTCGAGAATGATCCGATCATGCCGGGCTGCCTCGGCCTCGATGCCATGTGGCAGCTGGTCGGCTTTTTCCTCGGCTGGATGAAGGCGCCGGGCCGCGGCCGCGCGCTCAGCGTCGGCGAAGTGAAATTCTCCGACATGGTCACGCCGGCGGCCCAGAAGATCACCTTCAAGATCGATATCAAGCGGGTGCTGATGCGCAAGTTCGGCATCGCCATCGCCGACGGCACGATGTTCATCGACGGCAAGCCGGCCTATGAATGCAAGGACATGCGCGTTGGCGTGTTTCCGGATGGCATGGCGCCGGCTGCTGCCTGATGCGCGCTGTCTGACCCGGCTGCGCCGTCACACGACGGCCCTATATTTGTGAAAGCATTGTCGTTGCGGCCAGCATTCGCTAACCCGGCCGCATAACAGGAGCCTTACGCCATGCGTCGCGTCGTCGTTACCGGTCTCGGCATCACCTCTTCCATCGGCAATAATGTCGAGGAAGTCGCAGACAGCCTGAAGGCCGGCCGCTCCGGCATCGTGTTTGCCGAAGACTATGACCGCCTGAATTTCCGCAGCCGCGTGCATGGCACCGTGAAGATCGATCTGGAGGCCGCCATCGACCGCCGCCAGAAGCGCTTCATGGGCGACGGCGCCGCCTATGCCTATCTGGCGATGGAGCAGGCGATCGCCGACAGCGGGCTGGAAGCCAATGACATCATCAACCCGCGCACCGGCCTGATCGTCGGCTCTGGCGGCGCCTCGACCAGGAACCTGGTGGCCTCGGCCGATATCACCCGCGAAAAAGGCGGCCCGAAAAAGATCGGCCCCTTCATGGTGCCGCGCGCGATGTCGAGCACCTGCTCGGCCGTGCTCTCCACCGCCTTCAAGATCAAGGGCGTCAACTACTCGATCAGCTCGGCCTGCTCGACCTCGGCCCATTGCATCGGCAATGCCGCTGAACTGATTCAGCTCGGCAAGCAGGATATCGTGTTTGCCGGCGGCGGCGAGGAACTGGACTGGACCCTGAGCTGCCTGTTCGACGCCATGCCGGCCATGTCGTCCTCCTTCAACGCCACGCCGGAAAAGGCCTCGCGCGCCTATGACAAGGACCGCGACGGTTTCGTCATCGCCGGCGGCGGCGGCATCCTCGTGGTCGAGGAGCTGGAACATGCCAAGGCGCGCGGCGCCAAGATCTATGCCGAACTGGTCGGCTATGGCGCCACCTCGGATGGCGCCGACATGGTCGCGCCGTCGGGCGAAGGCGCGGTGCGCTGCATGCAGCAGGCGCTCAGCGAGGCCGGCGGCCATGGCCATAACGCGCCGATCGACTACATCAACACCCACGGCACGTCCACACCGGCCGGCGACATCACCGAGCTGAACGCGATCCGCGAAGTGTTCGGCGACAAGGTGCCGCCGATCAGCTCGACCAAGTCGCTCACCGGCCATTCGCTGGGTGCCGCCGGCGTGCAGGAGTCGATCTACTCGATCCTGATGATGCGCGACAACTTCATTGCCGCCTCGGCCAATATCGAAAACCTCGACCCTGGCGCCGAAGGCTTCCCCATCGTGCGCGAGCGCCGTGACAACGTGACGCTGAACCGCGTGATGTCGAATTCCTTCGGCTTCGGCGGCACCAACGCCTCGCTGATCTTCCAGCGCTACGCCGCCTGACCTGCCAGCTTTCCCCAATCAAAAAAGTCCGGAACGAACATGACTGACATGCCTGCACTGATGAGCGGCAAACGCGGCCTCATCATGGGGGTCGCCAACGACCATTCCATCGCCTGGGGCATCGCCGACATGCTGCACAAGCATGGCGCGGAGCTTGCCTTCACCTACCAGGGCGAAGCCTTCGAGCGCCGCGTGCGCCCGCTGGCCCAGAGCGTCAATGCCAAAGCCATCGTGCCCTGCGATGTCGAGGACGAGACCTCGATGCGCCAGGCCTTCGAGAAGGTCGGCACCGCCTTCGGCAACCAGATCGATTTCGTGGTGCATGCCATCGCCTATTCCGACAAGGAAGAGCTGAAGGGCCGCTACCTCAACACCACGCGCGGCAACTTCAGCCGCTCGCTGCTGATCTCGTGCTATTCCTTCACCGAAGTGGCACGTCTGGCGCAGCCCTATATGAGCCAGGGCGGCTCACTGATCACCCTCACCTATGAAGGCAGCACCCGCGTGATGCCGAATTACAACGTGATGGGCGTCGCCAAGGCGGCGCTGGAAGCCAGCGTGCGCTATCTCGCCGTCGATCTCGGCCCGCAGAATATCCGCGTCAACGCCGTGTCGCCCGGGCCGATGCGTACGCTCGCCGGCTCGGCCATCGGCTCGGCCCGCGCCACCTTCAAGTTCACCGCCCAGCACAGCCCGCTGCGCCGCAATGCCAGCCTGGACGAAGTGGGCGGCGCCGCGCTCTTCCTGCTCAGCGATCTCGGCTCGGGCGTCAGCGGCGAGATCGTCCATGTCGACAGCGGCTTCCATGCGCTCGGCATGCCCAACCCCGCCGACCTCGCCGGCAACGGCCAGGACAGCTGAAGCGCGGCTACCGCCGTATACTGCGTTACACATCCGGTCCGGGCAGCTATGCTGTCCGGACCGTTGCATTTGCAGCCCATATGGATCGCCCGCTCGACAGTCTCCTGACCGACCTGGAACTGCCCGGCCATCGTGCCGTGGCCGAACACTGGCTCGCGCTTTACCGCAGCAAGGGCGACATCCCCACCCTGGCCGAAATCGACCCGCTGCATTTTCCCCGGGCGCTGGCCGATGCCTGGATCGTCGATGCCACCGATGACGGCCGCTTCTGTTTCCGCCTGATGGGCGAGACCCTGGTGCAGTGGTATGGCCGCAGCCCGAAAGGCCTGTATTACGAAGACCTGTTCCCTGCCGCCACCGTGGCGGTGCTGATCCCCCAGTCGCAGCAGGTGCTGCAACGGCCCTGCGCCGGCTTCCAGCGCGTGCATACCCAGACGCCGGACCGGCATCTGCCGCGCTCGTTCGAACGCCTGACCTTCCCCTTGCGCGACACCGCCACCGGCCGTATGCGGCACATCCTGGGCAACTCGATCTTCAACCGCGAACGCGACGGTCCGCTACCGCCGGAAGCAGATTACTGGTATCCGCTCGACACGAGCCGGTGAATAGCCGCGATTAGCGGTTGTCAGCCCTGCCCGCCGCGCCGCAGAATGGATGCCACCCCGAGGGGCGTTCCATGTCGCACGACTTCAATACGCTGCTGACTGACATGACCCTGCCGATGCACCGCGCCCTGGTGCAGCACTGGCTGGAGCTTTATGACGCCGCCGGCGGCCGGATTCCCGCCGTGCAGGCCATCGACCCGCTGCGGCTGGGCCGCTACCTGCCCGATATCTGCATCCTCGACCATGACGGCGGCGACGTCTTCCGCTACCGGCTGGCGGGCGGCAACGTGAATGAATTCTACGGCCTGGATGTCAAAGGCCGCGACATGACGGAGCTGCTTGAATCGCCGACGCGCGAGCGCCTGCTCGACATGGCGCATGCCATCGTGGAGATGCCGGCGGCCGTGCTGCATGGTCTGAGCAGCATGCTGCCGCAGTGGAACTACTCGGTGGCGCTGCAGCGCATCAGCCTGCCGCTGGCCGACCGCGACGGCGCACTGCGCCATATCATCAGCGCCACCGTGTTCCGCTACGACCGCAGCCAGAGCTATGCCCTGGTCTCGGCCGATTTCCAGCACCGCTACCGCATCCCGCAGGACGGCCGCAGCGGCCAGGCCGACGACACGATGCGCTCGGCCGGCTGAGCGCTGTACAGGCTTTTGACGTCGCCGATATACTGTCGGCGTGAATCGGCCGCTGACCGCCCTCATCGAAGACATCATGTTGCCGAGCCACCGGCTGGTGGCCGCACACTGGCTTGATCTCTATGCCGCCGCCGGCAGCCGCGTGCCGCTGCTGCGCGACCTCGATCCGATCCGGTTTCCCGCGGCCCTGCGCGACATCTGGATCGTCGATGCCGGTGACGATGGCCGCTTCCGCTTCCATCTGGCCGGCCAGAGCCTGGTCGAGTGGTATGGCAGCAGCCCGAAGGGACTGTCCATGGAAGACATTTACCCCGATACGGTGCTGCCCCTGATCAACCGCACCCTGCGGCAGGTCATCACGGCACCCGCCATCTGCTACCAGAAGGGCAGCAGCCTGACCAAGAACTGGAGTCTGCCGATTGCCATGGAGCGGCTCGGCCTGCCGCTGGCCGACGATGCCGGCCGGCTGCGGCATCTGTTCGGCATCACCAGTCTGGAAACCCGGGATGGCGACGGCGATGGCCCGCTGACATCCAGTATCGATGTAGAACGCTGGTACCCGGTCTGAACTGCCCGGTCTGAACTGCCCGATCTGAACTACCCGGTCTGAACTGCGAGGACGACCCGATGCTCAATCTCTATTATGTCGCCAACACCTGCGCGCTCGCCTCGCATATCGCGCTGGAAGACGCCGGCGCCCCCTACACGACGACGCGGATGAGCTTTGCCAGCGCCGACCAGCGCAAGCCGGAATACCTGGCGATCAACCCGAAGGGCCGCGTCCCGGCACTGGTGACCGAGCGCGGCGTGCTGACCGAAACGCCGGCGATGCTGGCCTATATCGCGCAGCTTTATCCCGCCGCGAAGCTGGCGCCGCTCGACGACGCTTACGCCTTCGGCCAGGTGCAGGCCTTCAACAGCTATCTGTGCTCCACCGTGCATGTGGCCCATGCCCATCGCATGCGCGGCTATCGCTGGGTCGAGGCCGATGACGCGGCGTCGATCGCGGCGATGCAGCGCAAGGTGCCGCAAAGCGTGTTCGAGGCCTTCCATCTGATCGAGACCGGCATGCTGGCCGGCCCCTGGGTTATGGGCGTGGACTATACGATCTGCGATGCCTATCTCTTCACGCTCGCCCAGTGGCTGGAAGGCGATCGCGTCGATGTGGCGCAGCTGCCGCGGATCATCGCGCATCGCCAGCGCATGCTGCAGCGCCCGGCGGTGCAGCGCGCCATCGCGGCCGAAACGGCGGCGGCCTAGTCACCCCCGCCCGATCACCGAAAGTTGCCCGGCCGGCTCGGGCATTCTGGCCTATGCTGGGGTACGGCAGGCCTGACGGGTCTGCTCGGGGAATCTCAAATGGGGGAAACAATCATGAACCGGATTCTGTCTGCCGCCATCGGCATGGCCGCAATGGCTGGCGCCGTCTGCACGGTCGCGCCGGCTGCGGCCCAACAGGCCGCGCGCCCGCCGATCGCCACCACCAAGGTGGAGGGCACCGATAATGTCTATGTCTTCCGTAATGGCGGCCATCAGGCCATGTTCATCGTCACCCGGGATGGCGTGATCGCCACCGATCCGGTCGCCTATGGCAAGCCCACCGGCGGCCAGGCCTATGTGGACGAGATCCGCAAGGTCACCGACAAGCCGATCAAATACGTGATCTACAGCCATCACCATTACGACCATATTGCCGGCGGCAAGGCCCTGAAGGATGCCGGTGCCATCTTCATCGCCCACAAGCGCGCCAAGGAACGCCTGGTGCCGCTGAAGGACCCGCATACCGTGATCCCCGATGAAGTGGTGGGCAACAAGGGCCGCACCATCACGCTGGGCGGCACCAAGCTGGAGCTGACCTATCACGGTCTCAACCATTCCGACTCGTCTCTGGTGATGCGCCTGCCGAAGGAAAAGATCATCTTCATCGTCGACACCATCCCGGTCGGTTCGGTCCCGGGACGCGGCATCATCGATTTCTATCCGCTGGAAACCGAAGGCTTCATGAAGAAAGTGCTGGCGATGGACTGGGATCGCATGATCCCCGGCCATCCCGGCCCCAATGACCGCCTCGGCACCAAGGACGATGTGCGCGCGCAGCTGCAGTTCCTGCAGGATGCCTCGGCCGAAATGAAAATCCTCGCCCAGGACGGCAAATGCTGGGACACGGCGGAGAAGGAATTCAAGCTGCCGAAATACGAAAGCTGGCCGGGCTATGCCAACAACCTGCCCTTCGTGGCACGGCGCTATTGCGGCCTCTGGGGCCGCGGCACGTAGCCTTACAGACAACTGTCATGCCAACGCCCAGCGGTGGCATCCACGACTTGGCAACAGGATAAATCGTGGATGCCACGCAAGCGTGGCATGACGGATGGGATGAGGACCTACAGCGCCGCCTTCAGCACGCGGAACAAACGCTCGATATCGTCTTCGGTGTTGTAGACGTGGGGCGTGACGCGCATGGCCTTGCCGCGCACGCTGACAAACACCTTTTCCGCCGCCAGTTTCGCCGGCAGATTCGCCGGCACGGCATCACCGAAACGCAGACCGAGATAATGCCCGGCACGGCGGTCGGCGCGCACGGTGTCGAGACCCAGCTCGGCGCGCGCCCGTTCGGCCACCCTGTCGTTGCGTGATTTCAGCGTCGCGTAGATGCGCGCCGTGCCCCAGCCGAGCAGCAGTTCGAGCGAGGCTTTCGCCGCCGGAGTCAGGGCGAAGTTGCTGCGTTCGCCGACATCGAAGCGTCGTGCACCCGGCTGGAACTCGGCCTTGTAATCGACCAGGCCGGCGAAGTTTTCCGAATCCTTGCGTGCGATCCAGTTATGCTCAATCGGTGGGCCCGACTGCCAGCGCGGTGCCACATAGAGATAGCCGAACGAATACGGCCCCAGCATCCATTTATAGCCGCCGGCAACCAGGATATCGGGCTGGATCGTGGCCACGTCGAAAGGCATCACCCCCATCGACTGCGTGGCATCGATGCACAGCGCGGCGCCCACTTTGCGGCAGGCGGCGCCGATGGAAACCAGATCAAGCAGGCCGCCATCGGTCCAGTGACAATGCGGCAGGGCGACGATGCCGGTGCGACTGTCGATCTGTTCCAGCACCAGCGCCGTCCAGTCGTCATCCGAAGGACGCGGGATATTGACGAACTGCGCGCCGGTCTTCTTGGCCAGTTCCATCCAGGGATAGATGTTGGAGGGGAACTGCTCGGCCAGCGTCACGATGGTCTGCCCGGCTTTCAGCGGCAGGATATTGGCCGCCACCGCCATGCCATAGGACACCGACGGCACGATCGCGATGTCACTGGCATTGGCGTTGACCAGTTGCGCGAACAGGCCGCGCACCGCTTCGGATTCGGTGAAGAAATCCACCGGGCTGATGGTCCAGGGATTCAGCTTGGCACGCATGCCGGCCTCACCGGCCGCCGCCACGCTTTTCGGCAGCGGGCCCATATAGGCACTGTTGAGATAGGCGACATCAGCGGGAATATCGAACAGCGCGCGCTGGCTCGGCAGCAGGGCCTGGGTCGGAGACTGGTCGGTCATGGCATCCATCCATTGAAGTCGTAAGCCTGACTAGCCAGCCCGGGGCTTGCCTGTCGAGCGACAAATTGCCGCCCGACAATACACCCCTGGCCTAAGTCGCTGACAATTCTCGCGGCCGCGAATGCACCCCGACAATATTCCGCTGGCGCGGCTGTACCGCCGGCGGCAGAGTGCCGGCAAAACAAGGTCCGCTTCCCCCGGTGGCATAACCATGTCCGTTCCGCATATTGCGCTCGCCGTCCTGATCGCCGCGATCTGGGGCTTCAACTTCGTCGTCATCCGGCTCGGCCTCGACGCCTTCCCGCCACTGCTGTTCAACGGCCTGCGCTTCGCCGTCGCCAGCCTGCCCTTCCTGCTGCTGTTCCGCAGCCCCGGCGTGCCGTGGCGCTGGGTGCTGGGCACCGGCCTGGTGCTGGGCGTCATGAAATTCAGCCTGCTGTTCGTCGCCATGGCCCATGGCATGCCGGCCGGCCTCGCTTCGGTGGTGATGCAGGCGCAGGCGCTGTTCAGCGTGGTGTTTGCCGCGCTGCTTCTGCAGGAACGGCCTGGCATCATGCAATGGAGCGGCATGATGATTGCCGCGGCAGGTCTTGCCGTGATCGGTCTTGATATGGGCGTGGGGGCGTCGCTGATCGCCTTCGGCATGATTATCGCCGCCGCCGCCTGCTGGGGCCTGGCCAATATCCTGACACGCCGGGCCGCGGCACCACAGCCGCTGGCTTTCATGGTCTGGGTCAGCGCCGTGCCGCCGCTGCCGATGCTCGGCCTGTCATGGGTCTTCGAGGGCGAGGCCGCTATCACGACGGCCATCGCCTCGCTCGATGGGCGCGGCATCATGGCCGTGCTCTATATCGGGCTGCTGTCGACCACCGCCTGTTTCGCCGCCTGGAGCTTCCTGCTGCGGCAGTACAAGGCCAGCATCGTGGCGCCGTTCACCCTGCTGGTGCCGGTCTTCGGCCTGATCAGCGCAGGCCTCGTGCTGGACGAGACGCCATCCGCCGTCAAGCTCGGCGGCGCAGCGCTGATCCTGTTCGGTCTGATGGTGAATGCCGGCCTGCTGAAGCGGCTGCTGCCGGCAGCGAAAACCGCCTAGAGCTTTATCGCGAGATCGCGGATCGCCGTGCGACAGGCATCGGCGGTCCGCTCCAGATAGGCGCGGGCGTCGGGACGCAGACCATCCTGCTGCAGCTGTTCATTGATCGAAGCGAGAATTGTGCGCAGGTGCCGAATACGGGCCGGCATGTCTTTATCCCCCTCAGGCGAATCGCGTGTTGAATCATGTTTCACGCGACGGAGAGTGGGCAGTTTAGGTTAATAAAAACTGACCTGCTGTTTGCGGCTGCCGCGACGGGCGATGCGACGCAGGCCCGGCGTGAAAGCCGGGCGATCGGATTCAAAATCCGGGATCGTCGGCACCACGACATGCGGTGCCGCAGGACGATCAAGCGCCACTACATCGGGTATTATCACCTCTTCCACCGGTACGGTGATCGGCGGCGCCTCCATTATTCTGTCCTGTGTTTCGGCCGCCACATCTGCATCTGCGGGCGCACCAGGCACCGGCACGGAGAGGATGGTAACCGACGGTTTCGCCGGCGAATCGGGCGGAGCGGCTGCCGATTCGGTTGCCGAAGTCTCCGCACCGGCGGGCATCGTCTCGGCCTGGGTGACCAGGCGGTCGAGCATGCTTTTCAGCGGCAGCGGCACCGGGTCGTAGCCTTTCAGGATCAGCACCAGCGCCGGCCGCATCATGCCGAGCTTGTCGGCGAGCTGCTCGAAGCTGATACCGTACTGACGGCAGGCTTCCAGCACGCGCGGCTGCACGTCGCCGAGATAGTAGAGCTTGCCCTCCTTGCGCAGGCAGGGCAGGCCATCCTCGAACAGGAAATCGTCGTCCTCGGTGATCGGGCTGTGCAGGGTCATCGTGGGCGCCACTTACAGGCGGTCCTGGGCGGTGGCGGCCGCCGACTGCCAGGCGGTCATGCCGGCGGTGAGGCTCAGGCCCTTGAGCACGAAGGCCTCGATGGCGCGCTGCACCGGACGCGGCACCGGATCATGGCCTTTCAGCATCAGCACCAGGGCACCGCGCGGCATGGAAAACCGGGTGGCGAAGAGATCGAAGCCGATGCCATGGGCGCGGCAGGCCTGCAGCACCAGCGGCTGCACATCCTCGGCGAAATAGAGCTTGGCCCCGCGCTCGATGGTGTTCAGGCCGGTATGGCCGCCAATGCCGGTGCCGAAACCGGCCGGGCGGGCGAAACGGGGATACTGCATCGGGTTCATGGCGCGGCTCCTGCTGCCCGGAAGGGGATCATCGGAAGCCAAACGTCATGTGGCGCGCCGGGTTTCCCGGGCGGGCTGGAACCTTTTTATGACCGGAAGAGAGGCCGGGGGAAAAGCGGGAGGGTGGTCAGACGCTCAGATCGGCCCGACGGCCCATGCCGCGCGGACGGGCGCCGGTGGTATCGGTCTTGGCTTCGGTGGCATTGGCGCCGGTATCGGTCTTTTTGCCTTTTTCGCCCTTGGACTGGGCCGATCCGCCGGTATTGCCGGTGGCGATGGCCGCCTGCCGGGTCTGGTTGCCGACCGGCAAAGCCGTGACCGCCGCGGCGGCCAGGGCCGCGTTCGGAGCCTGCGACTGGTTCAAGCCTTGCGCCGGGGTGGACGGCTGGGCTTGCGGCAGGGATGACACCGGAGGGATGATCATCGTCATGGTCCAGATGTATGATGACAAAACGTGGTTGACAAGAACTTAAAGTTTTAGGGCAACTGGGGCCCACAATTATTAATAACTACAACGGGGAAAGGAGCCTGCCCTGTCCAAGCCCAAGGCGAGTAAACCCCCGGCAAAACCGGGGCTTTTGAGCCGGCTGTTCGGCACCGCCGCGCCGGCGCCCAAGCCCAAACAGCAGTTCAACGGCCCGGCCAAGGACGCGGCCGAAGGCCGTCGGCTGCGCGCCCAGCTGGCCGAGCAGATCCGCAGCCTGCGCGCCAAACTGAGCCCCCAGCTGCTCAAGCTGGGCGAAAAGATCGCCCGCAAGGGACCGCCGGTGACCGACCAGGAACGCGCCACCATGGCCATCGAGCTGTTCCTGGCCCAGAAGCAGGACGGCGGCGATTTCGCCGCCAAGCTGAAAGAGAAGATCGAGGAGCGCCGCCGCAAGAGCCACTGAGGCAGCCGGCGGCTATTCTTTCCATTTTGGAAAAACTGCTTCTCCCCACCGGCTGCTAGTTCTGGCAGCCCCGGCGCCTACCTTGCCGGCATGACTCAGAAAACCAGAACCGCTCTGGTGGTCGGCGCCCAGGGCGTGATCGGCCGCAACCTCATCGACCATCTTGCGACGCTGGACGACTGGCGGGTCATCGGCCTGTCGCGCCGGGGCGGTGAGTCGACCGCAGCGCTGCGCTATATCGCCGTCGACCTGCTGGATGCCGCCGATACAAAACTGAAGCTCGCCGGTCTTGGCGACGTGACGCATGTCTTCTACGCGGCCTATCAGGATCGCCCGACCTGGGCCGAACTGGTGCCGCCGAATCTGGCCATGCTGGTGAATACGGTGGAGGCCATCGAACCGGTGGCGCGCGGCCTGCAGCACATCAGCCTGATGCAGGGCTACAAGGTCTATGGCGCGCATCTCGGACCCTTCAAGACACCGGCGCGCGAGGACGAGGCCGGCCGTCACATGCCGCCGGAATTCAATGTCGACCAGCAGGTCTTCCTGACGCAGCACCAGCAGGGCAAGACCTGGAGCTGGTCGGCCATTCGCCCTTCGGTGGTCGGCGGCTTCGCGCTCGGCAATCCGATGAATCTTGTTGTCGCCATTGCCATCTATGCGGCGATGTCGAAGGAGCTGGGCATTCCGTTGCGCTTTCCGGGCAAGCCCGGCGCCTACGATGCGCTGCTGGAAATGACCGATGCCGGCCTGCTGGCGCGCGCCACCGTCTGGGCCGCGACCGAGCCGAAAGCTGCCAACCAGGCCTTCAACATCAATAACGGCGACCTGTTCCGCTGGCGCGAGATGTGGCCGCTTATCGCCGACTATTTCGACCTCGAAGTCGCACCGCCGCTGCCCATGCAGCTCGGCACCGTGATGGCCGACAAGGCAGCCCTGTGGCAGAACATGCAGGCAAAGCATGGTCTGGCGCCGCATCCCTATGCCGATGTCTCGGCCTGGGGCTTTGCCGATTTCGTCTTTTCCTGGGATTACGACATGTTCGCCGATGGCAGCAAGGCGCGGCGCTTCGGCTTCCATGAGCATGTCGAGACCCGGCAGATGTTCATCACCCTGTTCGACGACCTGCGCCGCCGCAATATCATTCCGTAAAACAAAAAAATCAGCCTTCCCTCAGGAGCCTCCCATGTCGTCCACCCAACGATCATCCACGATTGCCATTGCGGCGCTGTCGGTCAGCGCCTTTGCGATCGGCACCACCGAATTCGTCATCATGGGTCTGCTGCCGCAGCTCAGCCAGGACTTCGCCGTCTCGGTGCCCGATGCCGGCCTGCTGGTCACCGGCTACGCGCTCGGCGTCGCCATCGGCGCGCCCCTGCTCGCCGCGCTGACCGGCCGTATTCCGCGTAAAGCCCTGCTGCTGGCGCTGATGGCGCTGTTCACCATCGGCAACATCCTCTGCGCCATCGCGCCGGGTTATGGCCTGATGATGGCGGCCCGCGTGGTCACCAGCTTCACCCATGGCAGCTTCTTCGGTGTCGGCTCAGTGGTCGCCGCCGGCCTGGTGGCGCCGGACAGGCGCGCCGGTGCGGTGGCGCTGATGTTCACCGGCCTGACCATTGCCAATATCCTCGGCGTACCGTTCGGCAAGCTGCTGGGCGATGCCTATGGCTGGCGCTCCACCTTCTGGGCGATCTCGGGCCTGGGCGTGATCGCCATGGCGGCGGTTGCCCTGCTGGTGCCACGCATCGCCAGGGTCGAGGATTCCAACTTCCTGCGTGAGCTGCGCGTGGCCATGAAGCCCGCCGTGCTGCTGGCCCTGCTGACCACCGTGTTCGGTTTCGCCGGCGTGTTCGCCGCCTTCACCTATGTGGCGCCGCTGCTGCTCGACGTCACCGGCACGACCCAGACCATGGTGACCGTGGCGCTGGTGCTGTTCGGTGTTGGCGTCACCATCGGCAATACGCTGGGTGGCAAGGTCGCCGACCGTAGCCTGATGCCCGGCCTGATGGGCATTCTCGCCCTGCTGATCCTGGTGCTGGTCGCGCAGTATCTGTTCGCTGCGCAGCTGGTGCCGGTGCTGATCCTCGTCACGCTGGTCGGCGTCTTCGGTTTCGCCACCGTGCCGGGCCTGCAGACCCGTGTGCTGGACAAGGCCGCCGATGCGGCAGCCCTGGCGGCCACGCTCAACATCGGCGCCTTCAATCTCGGCAACGCCATCGGCGCCTGGGTCGGCGGCCTGATGATCACGCAGGGATTCGGCATTGCCGCGACGGCGCTGGGCGGCGCCGGGCTGGCGCTGATCGGTCTGGCCGCGACCGCGCTCGGCTATCTCGGCGACCGCGCGGTGCTGAAGCCGGCGCAAGCCTCGGCGTAAACAACGAAAACGCGTCAGCTCCGGCTGGCGCGTTCCTTTTTCGCCCGCACGGCGGCGGGACCAAGCAGCTTGCGTTCCGCCGCCTGCAGCTCCTTTGTCAGGAAATCGACAAAACAGGTAACGCGATGCGGCACCTGGCGGCCCGGCGGAAACACCGCATGGACATCCTCGTCGCGGCGATAGGCGGCGAGCACCGCCACCAGCCGGCCGCTGTTCAGATCGTCGGCCACATCCCAGATCGATTTCTGCGCCAGGCCCAGGCCGGCCAGGGTCCAGGCATAGGCGACCTCGCCATTGTTGGCGGCCAGACGCCCGTTGATGCGCAGGGCGCTTTCTTCCGTGTCGCCGGTGAAGCGCCAGACCTGGCCCGGACCGGTGCCGCAGATGGCGATGCAGTCATGCGCGGCCAGGTCGGCGAGCGTCTGCGGCGTGCCGCGTTTTTTCAGATAGGCCGGCGCGCCGCAGATCAGCCGCTGGTTCGACACCAGCCGGCGCGTGCGCAGCGAAGAATCCGCCAGATCGCCCATGCGCAGCGCCAGGTCGATATTCTCCTCCAGCAGATCGACCACCGTATCGGTGAGCTGCAAATGGAAGCTGAGTTGCGGATGCTTGGCGGCGAAGGCGGCGATCAGCGGCGTGATCCAGGCGCGGCCGAAGGCCACCGGCGCGGTGATGCGGATGGTGCCGGTCAGTCGCCCGTCGGCGCCGGCAATCGCCTGCTCGGCATCGGCGACATCGGCGAGGATGGTCTTGCAGCGTTCGAAGAAGGCGAGGCCGTCCTCGGTCAGCGCTAATTTCCGCGTCGTGCGGTTGATCAGCCGCGCCCCGAGCCGGCGTTCGAGCTGCGCCAGCTGCTTGCTCACCACCGGAATGGAAAGATTGAGGCGCCGCGCCGCGGCCGACAGGCTGCCGGTAATGGCAACAGCGGCGAAGATTTCCATGTCACGCAGGCGATCCATGGCGCGAAAATGGCGGGATCGGATGAAAAACGCTAGTGCAGACTGCTGCGCGGCGGTTCGCCGGATTCGACGGCTGCCGGCTCGACCGTCGTAACCGGTGCAGGCTGGTCGGGCCCGGCAGGTACGCTGCCATCGCCACGCTTCAGCCGGTCATGGGCCTTCACCGAGAAGGGGATCGAGGCGATATAGGCGATCTCCATCGCCGCCAGCGTATACCAGGGCTGGTTCAGCAGGCCGGCGACCAGCAGGCCGACACCGAGCAGCACCAGGCCGATATATTCGCGCGGCACGCGCACGCGCTTGAAGGAATAGGTCGGCACGCGGCTGACCATCATGCCGCCGATGACCAGCATCCAGATCGCATTGAGGCCGGCCGAACGGAAGAACTCGCTGTCCAGCTCCAGGCTGATAATCAGGAACAGCAGGCTGAGGCCTGCACCCGCCGGCGCCGGAATGCCGGTGAAGAAGCTGCCGGTCCAGACCGGCTTCTGGTCGTCATCGAGCGCGGTATTGAAGCGCGCCAGACGGAGCGCCGCGCAGACCGCGAAGGCCAGCACCACCACCCAGCCGGTATTGCCGCCGCCGAGCGTGTTCAACGTCCAGAAATACAGCACCATCGCTGGCGCCACGCCGAAGCAGAGGAAGTCCGACAGCGAATCCAGCTCGGCGCCGAATTTCGACGCGCCTTTCAGCAGGCGGGCGACGCGGCCGTCCAGCATGTCGAACAGGGCGGCGGTGGCAATCGCCATCACCGCGAACTTGAACTGCCCCATGATGGCAAAGCGGATCGCCGTCAGCCCTGAACAGAGCGCGATGATGGTGAGGATATTCGGCGCCAGCGTATTGAGCGGCAGGTTGCGCAGCTTGATCGGCTTCATCGGCATCGTGGCTCTCCTGTCGCCGCCAGACTAGTCCGGCGATCTTACAGTCGTATTAACGGACCGTACCCGTCCGCGGCTGCTCGGTGGCGCCATCCTCGGCGATCACTGTCTCGCCGGCAATGCAGCGCTGGCCGACGATGGCCAACGGCACCATGCCGTCATCGAGATAGACATCGACGCGGCTGCCGAAGCGGATCAGGCCGAACCGTTCGCCAGCCTTGTAGGTTTCGCCCTCGCGGGCTTCACAAAGAATACGGCGGGCGACCAGGCCGGCGATCTGGACGACGGCGATCTCCTTGCCCGAGGTGAGCTTGAGCCGCATGGACTGGCGCTCGTTGTCGATGCTGGCCTTGTCGAGCGCGGCATTGAGGAACTTGCCCGGACGATAGGCGAGCGCCGTCACCACACCCTCGGCCGGGGCGCGGTTCACATGCACGTCGAAGACATTCATGAAGACGGAGATGCGCATCAGCGGGTCGGACCCCATGCCGAGCTCTTCGGGCGGCGCGGCGCGCTCGATCATCTGCACCACGCCATCGGCCGGCGAAATGAGGAGGCCGGCGCGATCGGGCGTTACGCGCGGCGGGTCACGGAAAAAGTAGGCGCACCAGCAGGTGAGGATGACGCCGAGCCAGCCCAGCGGGGTGGCGATCCAGAACAGGATCAGGGTGACGATCGCGAAGATGGCGATGAACTTCCAGCCTTCGCGGTGGATCGGCACCAGAACGGAACGGATCGTGTCCATGGACGCAGTCTTCCTTCAGTCGGAACGGGACGTATGACGCGGGTGCAATGTAGCGATTGCCGGCCCCGTCTTAAAGACCTGCCGGGGCAGGACTTTGGGCGATTTTGGCCCCGCCGGCTGCTCAGTCGCCCGCCGCCGAGAGGATGGCGGCGCTTTCGGTGCCGGCCTTGGCCTCGCGGTCGCGGGCTTCCTGCTGCTTGTGCCAGAGCGCGGCATAGAGCCCGCCCTGGGCCAGCAGCGCATGATGGCGGCCGCGTTCGGCGATCTGGCCCTGCTCCAGCACGATGATCTCGTCGGCATCCACGACAGTGGACAGCCGGTGCGCGATCACCAGCGTGGTGCAGCCTTCGGCGGCGCGGCTGAGGGCTGCCTGGATCTCGCGTTCGGTATGGGTGTCGAGCGCCGAGGTCGCCTCGTCGAACACCATGATCTTCGGGTTCTTCAGCAGCGCACGCGCAATCGCCACGCGCTGCTTCTCGCCGCCGGACAATTTGAGGCCGCGTTCGCCCACCATGGTCTGCATGCCATCGGGCAGGCGGGAGATCAGGTGATCGAGCTGGGCATCGCGGGCCGCCTGCGCCACATCCGCATCGGAGGCGCCGACACGGCCATAGCGGATGTTGTAAAGGATGGTGTCGTTGAACAGCACGGTATCCTGCGGCACGATGCCGATGGCCTGGCGCAGACTGAGCTGCGTGACGCCACGGATATCCTGGCCGTCGATGGTGATGCTGCCCGACTGGATATCGTAGAAGCGGTAGAGCAGACGCGACAGCGTCGACTTGCCGGCGCCCGAAGAGCCAACGACCGCGATCTTCTTGCCGGGCGCGATGCGGAAGCTGACCCCTTGCAGGATTTCGCGACGCGGATCGTAGGCGAAACGTACATCGCTGAACGCCACCTCGCCGCGCGGCACCTGCAGCGCCGGTGCATCGGGCGCATCCTGCACTTCCGTGGGCACCACCAGCAGCGTGAACATCGCCTCCATGTCGATCAGGCCTTGCTTGATCTCGCGATAGGCAAAGCCGAGGAAATTCAGCGGCAGATAAAGCTGGATCAGGTAGGCATTGACCATCACCAGGTCGCCGAGCGTCATGGTGCCGTCGCGCATGCCGAGCACCGACAGGCTCATCACCGCGATCAGGCCGACCGAGATGATGGCGCCCTGGCCGAGATTGAGCAGGGCCAGCGTGGTCTGGCTTTTGACTGCGGCGGTTTCATAGCGCTGCAGCGCCTCGTCGAAGCGATGCGCCTCATGGGCCTCGTTGGTGAAATACTTCACCGTCTCATAATTCAGCAGGCTGTCGACCGCGCGGGTATTGGCACGCTGGTCCTCGTCATTCATCTGGCGGCGGTATTTGGTGCGCCATTCGGTGATCGCCAGCGTGTACCAGATATAGCCGCCGATGGTGCTGACCGTGATGACGGCAAAGACCCAGCCGTAGAGCCACCACAGCACGCCGCCGACCAGCGCGATCTCCACAATGGTCGGCACGATGTTGAAGGTCATGAACTGCAAAACGAACTGGATGCCCTTGGTGCCGCGCTCGATCACGCGGGAGAGGCCGCCGGTCTGGCGCTCCAGATGGAACCGTAGGCTCAGCGCATGCAGGTGGTTGAAGGTCTCCAGCGCTAGGTCGCGGATGGCGGCCTGGGCCACCTTGGCGAAAACCGCGTCGCGCAGCTCGCCGAAGGCCTGGGCACCCATGCGGGCGAGACCATAGGCGACCACCAGGCCGATCACCGCGGTGACGGCGATCTGGCCGGCGGAAAAGCCATGGTCCAGCAGGTCGACCACCTGCTTGAACAGATATGGCACTGCAACATTGATCAGCTTGGCCGCCACCAGGAAGACGAAGGCGATCACCACCCGGCGGCGCAGGTCGGGGCGGCCCGCGGGCCAGAGTCGCGGAATCAGCAAGGCTGGTAGCGATTTTTTCAAGTCGGTCATGATGGGCAGGGCTGGGGCGATTGATTAGGTTGGGCTGGCGCGAACCGGTTTGCCCCGGATTGGTTCAAGGGCGAAATTGGTCCGGGGACTTGATCGGCAAGGCGGGCGGAGCCTATCGTCTGCCCCCGAATAATCCACGTTATTTTCCTGTTAGGCTTCAAGGGAGCAGTGCGATGAAAGTGGTGAGCTTCGTCCGAAATGGCAAGGGCTCGTATGGCGTGGTCTCGGGGGACGGGATCGTCGATGTGGGCGCCAAGCTGGGGACGAAATACCCCGACCTGGTCGCGGTGCTGAAGGCCGGCGCACTGGCCGAAGTGGAAGCCGCGGCCAAGGGGGCCGCCGCCGACCTGCCCTACAAGGGCACGGTGCTGCTGCCGGTGGTGCCCAATCCGGGCAAGATCGTCTGCGTCGGCGTCAATTACGACGAACACCGCCGCGAGATGGGCCGCGAGCCGCCGGGCCATCCCACCATCTTCGTGCGCTTCCCGGAAAGCCAGGTTGCCCATGACCAGCCCCTGCTGAAGCCTGCCGAATCCGACAAGCTGGATTACGAGGCCGAGCTGGCCGTCATTATCGGCAAGCGCGGCTACAAGGTCTCCGAAGACGACGCCTTCAGCATCGTCGCCGGCTACAGCTGCTACAACGACGGCTCGGTGCGCGACTGGCAGACCCATACCGGCCAGTTCACCCCGGGCAAGAACTTCAACGCCACCGGCGGCTTCGGCCCCTGGATGGTGACCGCGGACGAGATCCCCGATGCCCAGGCCCTGGAAATCCAGAGCCGCCTGAACGGCCAGGTGATGCAGAAGTCCAATACCGAACTGATGACCTTTAACATCCGCAAGATCATCAAGTATGTGACCACCTTCACGCCGCTGGAACCTGGCGACGTGATCGCCACCGGCACGCCCGGCGGCGTCGGCACCAAGCGCAACCCGCCGGTCTACATGAAGGATGGCGACATCATCGAGATCGAGATCGAGAAGGTCGGCCTGCTGCGCAATCCGGTGAAAAACGCGTAAACGGTCCACTTTACTCTGAGTACCAACGGGGCGCTTCAGGCGCCCCGTTTCGTTTCTGCCCCCAAACCGTCATGCCAACGCGTCAGCGGTGGCATCCACGACTTGATCCACGAAAGACGTAGATGCCACGCAAGCGTGGCATGACGAGAGGCGTAGGTGAGTTACCCTTTCCCCACCGCTTCCGCGACGCTCTTGAAGCCATCGCGCTTGAGCAGCGCCGCCAGCTCGGCCTTGATGCGCGTCACCAGGCCCGGACCTTCATAGACCAGCGCCGAGTAGAGCTGCACGGCCGAGGCGCCGGCGCGGATCTTGGCATAGGCCTGTTCACCCGAGGCAATACCACCGACGCCGATCAGCGGCACCTTGCCGCCGACGTAAGAGTAAAGCTGCCGCAGCACGGCGGTCGAAGGCTCGAACAGCGGCTGTCCCGACAGTCCGCCGGTCTCCTTGTAGTTGCGGCTTTCCAGCGTGGCCGGTCGCGCAATCGTGGTGTTGGTGGCGACGATACCATCCAGCCGGAAATTCACAGCCAACTGCGCCACCGCCTGAATGTCTTCATCGGCGAGGTCGGGCGCGATCTTGACCAGCAGCGGCGTTTTATACTGCTCGTGCAGCGGCTGCAGCCGCGCCAGCAAGGCCGTCAGCTCCTCGCGGCCCTGGAGATTGCGCAGGCCCGGCGTGTTGGGCGAGGAGACATTGACCACCGCGAAACCACTGAGCGCCGCGAGTCGCGCGTAACTGATCGCATAATCGCCGGGACGGTCGGCGGAGTCTTTATTCGCGCCGAGATTGACGCCGAGCAGCCCAGGCTGGCCCCCTTTGAGATTGGCGCGCCGCGCTTCCAGCCGCGCGGCGGCGACAGCGAGGCCGTCGTTGTTGAAGCCCATGCGGTTGATCACAGCGCGGTCTTCCTCCAGGCGGAAGACGCGCGGGCGCGGATTGCCCGACTGCGGCTGCGGCGTGATGCCGCCCACTTCGACGAAGCCGAAGCCGAGCCGCAGCATGGCATCGGGCACTTCGGCATTCTTGTCAAAACCGGCGGCGAGGCCGACCGGATTGGTCAGGCTGCGGCCGAACAAGGTGGTGGCCAGCACCGGGTCGTCCTTGGGCGCCGGCGGCAGCGGCGCGCAGGACAACAGTTTGAGCGTGGCGCGATGGGCGGTCTCGGCATCGACATGACGCACCAGCGGCCAGATCAGGGTTTTGTACAGGCTCATGATACGGGCTCCATGGCGCGCAGCGGCACGCTGTCCAGCGTTTCAAAGGCGAGCGCGGGATAGACGGTCTCGCGCATCAGGGATATGGCGCGCACCGCGAAGGGCAGATCGAGCGGAATGGCGGCGACCCGGGCCGCAAAATCTGCCGGCAGCCGGTCCGGCTGCGCATAGCGGGCGACGGTGATGTGAATCAGATCATATGTGTTGACGCCACCGGGTGGCGGCGGCACGCCGGCCGCCATGCGCCGGCGCAGATCCCAGACCGGTTCGGCCGGTTCGGCCATGGCGATCACGGCCGTCGGCATGGCCCGCAGCGCGGTGAAGCGCAGGGTGAAGGGGGCATGATCGGCGCACCACTGTTCCAGCGTGGCCCGCGAAACCGCCGCGACGGTTGTCCAGAAGGCATCCTTGTCGAAATTACTGCGCACCGGCGCCATGCTGTAGAGCGACAGATGCAGCGTATCCGGCGGCGGCAGATGCAGCGGCGCGGCACCGCCGGCGGCGGCGGCCAGCGCAGCGGTAACCGGCGCGATGGCGGCCTGTGTCGCCGCATCGGCGAGGGCGAACAGCGTGTAGGAGATCGCCGGCCGGTTCCACAGCGGATCGGCGACGAAGCCGTTCATCACGCCAGCTCCGGGAAGACATGACGGCCGGTGGCCGGATCGAGCGGCAGTTTTTCGACGCGATGGACCGCTGCAACGGGAAGCGGCCCATAGAGATGGGGGAAGAGATCGTCGTTGCGCGATTTTTCCCATTTCAGCGGCGCCGTCAGCACCGCGGTATCGACGGCGAGCAGCAGCAGGCCGGCCAGGCCAGCATAATGCTTCGCGGCCGTGTCGGCCGCCTGCTGCGCCGTGGAGAAATGTATGAAGCCGTCGCGGATATCATGGGCCGTGCCGGTAAAAGCGCCGGCCGCCTGTGCCGCCGCCCAGTCGGATTCGGTGATGATGCGATAGATCGTGGTCATCGGCATGGGATAGCAGAAGCATTTATGCCCGTCACCCGCGGGCTTGACCCGCGGGTCCCATTTTTGAATGGGATGCCCGGGTCAAGCCCGGGCATGACAGGGAAAGTGTTCACTTCGTCCGCCTCGCGGTTTTCTCGAAGCTGCGCAGACCCGCCATGCCGAGCATGGCCAGCACCAGTTCGAACAGGCTGTCGGTCTGGATCGCCGGCGGCTGCAGGCCCGGCGACCACAGCGCCGCCGCCCAGAGGAACAGCGGATGGCCGATATAGGCCCAGCCCACGGCAGCCGCACAGATCCAGCCGACCGCAGGCCGCCAGCCGGCGACGAAAACCGAACGATGCGTCGCCTCGATCTTGTTCAATTCGTGCTCGAACTGACGCACGAAGGACTGTTCAATCGTGGGCGTCATATGACGCTCCTTTCGTCACGGTTTCACATGCCGCGGTGAAGCGGCGGTTCGTGCGGCCTGCAGCGTTCTCCGGCCATCGGACCGGGCGCCGTCGCCGCCGCGTCATCCGGCCGCCAGGATTACGCCTGAGCGGTTGTCGGAGACGGGAATGGCTGGGCCGGCATCTGCGATGCGTGCAGCGCTGCACGCTGTCGCGAGCGCCAGCGGCCCGCGATCAACCCGGATAAAGCCTCCTGAAGCCTTCAGTGACCTTGCTGAGGATTTCGGGGTCGCGATTCTTCCAGTAACGCGGGTCGCGCATCAGCCCGACCAGCTGATCTTCGCTGAGTGCGGCATCGCCGCCGCGCTCGGCCTGGTTCAGTTTCGGATCGCCGTTCTGCATCATCGCCTCCAGGGCGAGGACGCCTTCGTAGGACGACGCGAGCGCCTGGAAGACCGGCGCCGGCAGGTTGCGGCTGCCCCAGGCCTCCAGCACACGGGCGGTTTCGGCATAGCGCTCCGGACTGCCATAGCGCTGCACCAGCTTGTCGCGTTCGGCACGGCCGCGGAATTCGCCGGCCAGCCGGTGCAGCTGCGGCGCCACATGATCGCAGGCCAGGTCGTAGACCAGCTGGGCCTGGGCCGGGGTGAAGCCAGCTTCATGCAGGCGGCGGTTGACATCTGCGTCGGGCCAGACGGCAGGATCCTTCAGCGCGATCTGGTAGGCGTCCGGCGTTTCCGGTACGCCGAGCGCGCGGCGGAAACGCAGATGGGCTTCATCGTCGTCATCGTCGCCGGGCACGGCGACGAGGCCTGCCAGCTTCTGCTCCAGCGCACGATAGGATTTCAGCAGCAGGTCGACGCGCAATTCGCCGCTTTGCGGATCGCGGAATTTCTCCGGGATGGCCCAGGAGTCGTTCGCGGCGCCATCATCGTTGCCGGCTTCGCCATTCAGCAGACTTGTCGTCATATCCAGTCCTTTCCGTTGATCCCGAAATGTTCCGAAGCGGCACCGGTCAGGCGCCAAGCTGGCCGCGCGCCACCAGTTGCGCGATGTAGGCGGCGAGATGACGCTGGCCTTCCAGATGTCGCAGTTCGGCATCGCCGATATCGGGCGCCGGCCGCCGGTCGATGGTGATGCGGCGCAGATGACCAAGCACCCGCTCGCCATCCAGGCCACGGAAGCAGCGCGCAAAGGCCGCCGTCAGATCGCCGTTCATCGGTTCGTTGATGCTGTCGCTCATGTCTCGGCTCCGTTTGCGCTGGCCAGCTGCGGCAGCAGTTGCGCCAGTTGTGTCGGCAGCGCGGCAACAGGCCCCGCCTCGCCGGCTTCGATCAGGAATTCACCGGGCACACCAAGCGTGCGGCCGAGCCAGCGCACCACGCTTAACGCGTCGACGGCCTGCTGCGCCGCCGGCCCGAGCATCTGCAGCTGCTGCAGCCAGCTCAGCACGCCTTGCACATCGCCCTGGGCCTGCAGGCGCGCCAGCGGCGACTGCTGCACCAGCGTCACCTCGCGGCCATCGAGTGCAAAAGGCGGGATCTCCCCGCGACGCTGCAGGATCGCCAGGCTGCGCTGGACAAGCGGGAACAGTAGTTCCGCCTGAAGCCGGCCAAAGGTGGCGCCAAGCTGGCGCGCCATCGCCGCCGAGCGTTCCAGCACTTCGGTGGCGGTCATGCGCGGCCCGTCGATCTGGCCGAGACTGTCGGCCAGCAAAGCATGGCGAATGCGGCTGCGCAGATCGTCGAGCACCAGTTGCGAGATATCGAAGCGACCGGGCGCGGCCAGCGGCGTCAGGCCCGAAGACCCGACCGCCTTGGGGATGATCGCGCCCGGCACCAGCTTCACATTGGCCGGATTGAGCACGCCGTCATCGTCGGCCTGCCAGATGCCGGTCACGGCGATCGACGCGTTTTTCAAGACAAGCTCCACGACTTTATTCGCGGTCTTGATATCGGGCAGCGCTTTCATCACCGGCGAGCGGCCATAGGTTTCGCCCGGCGCCTTCAGCCAGCGGAAGGCGATGAAGGGCGCATAATCGAAACGGCCGCGCGTGAGCAGGCTGGCCTGATCGTCGAGCGCGATGTCTTCGAGCAGAGCGGCAAAGACATAGCCATGCATCGGCGTCGGCGCGGGCAGCAGACAGTCCAGCACCGCCAGCCGCGCTTCGGGGTCGCGCTGGCGCCGCGCCGCGAACCAGGCCTGCCGTTCCAGCGCCGGATAACGCAGGGCCAGATGGTCCAGGCTGTAGTCTTGGCGCCGGAAGACCGTATCGAGCCGACCGCCGATGCCTTCTTCCAGCACTAGATCGTTCAGCGGCACCGCGGAGAAGCGGAAGGCGCTGACCTCACCGAGCGCTGCTTCCTCGCAGGCCAGACAGGCGGTGCCGGCCACCACCAGATCAAGAAACGCCTGATGAAGCTCGACACTGAGATTTGATTTGTCGAATTGCGCCTGCAGCAGGGCGGCAGCTTTATCGAGTTCCGCAGCCATGGCGCCATGCTCGGCTTCCGGCACATCGCGGCCCGGCTGGAAGGCAAACCAGCGCGACCATGGCGGCGTCAGTTGGGATAACAGGGCTGCGGCAAGCTGCTCGGCGGCATCGGCGGCCGTGGCATCGAACAGCCGCTCGTTCACGCGGCCGCCACCGGTATTGAAACCGGCCGCCGTGCCGGGACGACGCAGCGGCAGCGCATAGTCGTAGCAATCCTGCCACAGGGCATCCCAGCTGCTGCGCTGGCTGCGCGCGCGACTGTGACGGCGGCGCAGCGCCTGCGGATCGAGCAGGGTCTGCAAGGGATCGACGGTGGCGCCGGCTGTGGAGACAGGAGTGATCGACATGCGGCTCACTCGCCCAGCAGGCGTTTCGCGGCGGCGGGGGCGCCGCCGGCGACGTTGTCGTCCAGGCCGCGCCAGGAGGTGGCGATGGTTTCGCCCTGGGACCGGCGACGGCGCTCGCGCGCGGCGCGTTCGGCGATCTCGGCCTCGCTTTCACTCGGCGGCGGCGGGGCCGGGATGGGCGGCGGCGGCGGCGGTGACGGCGAAGAGAAAATCCCACCCATGTTGCAGGCCTTTCGCTGGCTGGCACCGGTCCATATCGGCGCCAAGTTGCTTAAATGTTCTTTCTGGAGTCAAAATAGAACGAAACAAATCCATAATCAAGGGATATTTTCCGCAACTCAAGAAAAAGTTCCCACGGTGTTCTGATGGACCAGCAGTGCAGCCCAATCAGGCGCTTGACCGTCTCGACACAGGAGAACGGCAGCGGCGGTGCCAGCCGGCGCGGCGGATCCAGCACCGGCACGGTCAGCGCGCACTGGCCGCGCGCCCGCAGATGCGCGGCCAGGTCGGCCTGCGGCGACCAGCCGGAAAAGCTTCGGATTTCAAGGCGATGAGAGAGCGGATCGATTCCGATCCAGCCATCATCCAGGGCCAGATAGGCGAGGCAGTGACGGAAGCCGGGCTTGAGCCGGCGCAGCTTGGGCAGCCGGGTCTCCTCGAGGAAAACCACCACGGCACGGTGGCCTGCGGTTGGCCCTGTCGCAGACGACACGAGTGCCGGACGGGCCATTTTCGCCCGATTTTCCGCAATTTGTTTCATATCCAACCCTGCTACGATAGGAACAGAACAAAAATTCTCGTTTCTTTAGACCCTTATATTCCTATATTGTTCTCATGTCAAATAGGTTTAGTGAGAATATTCCTGTAGCCAAAACCCTGAATTTACAAGACTATCGTCCCATGCTGACTCACCGGGCAATATGGGCCGCTATTGACGGCTTGGCCGAACGTTACGGCCTGACTGCGTCCGGACTCGCCCGCAAGGCCGGGCTGGATCCGACCACCTTCAACCGCTCGAAACGCACCTCTCGCGATGGCAAGCAGCGCTGGCCGTCCACTGAATCGATCGCCAAGGTGATCGAGGCCACCGGCGCCAGCGTGCCGGAATTCATGGACCTGCTGATCGAGACCGGCGGTGTGGCCCGCAGCACGCAGCGCGTGCCGCTGATCGGCCTGGCCCAGGCCGGCAAGGACGGTTTCTTCGACGATGCCGGCTTCCCGATCGGTGAGGGCTGGGAAAAGGTGCCCTTCCCCGAACTGGGCGACAGCCAGGCCTATGCCCTGGAGATCAGCGGCGACAGCATGCTGCCGGTTTATCGCGACGGCGACATCGTGATTGTCTCGCCGGCCGCCAGCGTGCGTCGCGGCGATCGCGTGATCGCCAAGACCGTGCAGGGCGAAGTCATGTGCAAGATGCTGGCGCGCCGCACGCTGACCCGCATCGAACTCGCCTCCTTCAATCCCGAATTCCCCGAGCGCGCCTTCGACGTGCAGGACATCGCCTGGATCGCCCGCATCATCTGGGCCGCGCAGTAATCCATGTCGGATTCTCTGGCAGCCGCACTCGGCCGGCTGCCGGCGCTGGTCGCCGGCGGCGGTTTCGCCTGGTGGTTCGAGAACGGCCGGCTGGAAAAAATCTCCGCCGATGCCGCTGCCCGCCGCGTCCGTGCCACGCCGCCGCTGCTGGTGCATGGCAGGGCGACTGCCACGCGGCTAGGTGTCGAACCCTTCCCGGCCTATGACCTGCTTGATCTCTTCGCCTTCGTACGGCCGGCGCGATTCTGCCTGCCGACACCCCATGGCCTGCTGGCGCGCCTCGAGCTTGACGCCGCCGACGATGAGGAAGCCGCCCAGTATCTGCACCATGCCGCGCAGACCCTGCTGGAAGAATTGCCGAAGCAGCAGCCGCGTGCGCTGAAGCGCAGCGCACGTCTCGCGCAGACACTGCAAAAAGCCGGCTGGCCCTGGGCCATCTATCTGCTCACCGCGCTGGGGCCCGAAGCTTCCAGCGTGCCGGCCGGCGGTTTCGGCGGCCTCGACATCTGGCAGGAACTGCCCGAATGGGTGGATTACGCGCCGCCGCCGCCACCGGATACGCAGACGGTGTCGCCGATGGAGGCGCGCGAGCGTCTGGCCCGCCTGCTGGGTACGACATCGGAGCTGCGCGAGACCCAGGCCGATTATGCCGCCACCACCGCGCAGGCTTTCGCGCCGCGCGAAATGATCGGCATGCCGGAAACCGTGCTGGCCGAAGCCGGCACCGGCATCGGCAAGACGCTGGGCTATATCGCACCCGCCAGTGTCTGGGCCGAGAAGAATGGCGGCACCGTCTGGCTCTCCACCTATACCAAGAACCTGCAGCGCCAACTGGATCGCGAACTCGACCGTCTGTTTTCCGATCCGGCCGAGAAGGCCGCCAAAGTGGTGGTGCGCAAGGGCCGCGAGAATTATCTCTGCCTGCTGAATCTGGAGGATGCGAGCCAGGGCGGCGTCGCGCGGCCCCAGGATATCGTGCCGCTCAGCCTGATCGCGCGCTGGGCCGGCGCCACCCGCGACGGCGACCTGGCTGGCGGCGATTTTCCCGCCTGGGCCGTCGACCTGCATGGCCGCAACCGCACGCTGGGACTGACCGATCAGCGTGGCGAATGCATTCATGCCGGCTGTCCGCATTACCGCAAATGCTTCATCGAGCGCAGCGTACGCAAATCGCGCAAGGCCGAGATGGTGATCGCCAACCACGCCCTGGTGATGATCCAGGCCGCGATGGGCGAGGATGAGTCGCAGAAGCCGCTGCGCTATGTCTTCGACGAAGGCCACCACCTGTTCGAAGCCGCCGACGGCGCTTTCGCCGCCCATCTGACCGGTATGGAAGGCGTCGACCTGCGGCGTTGGCTGCGTGGGCCGGAAGGCGGACGCCGCAGCCGCGCCCGCGGCCTGGCCAACCGCATCGGCGACCTGGTGGCGCAGGACGACCGCGGCAAGGCCATGCTGGATGCCATCGTCGAGGCCGCGCGCTGCCTGCCCGGCGAGGGCTGGCTGGCGCGTCTGGCCGAGGGTAATGCCAATGGCAGTGGCGAAAAGTTTCTGGCCAAAACACGCCAGCAGATACTGGCGCGTAGCGCCCAGCCGGACAGCCCCTATGGCCTGGAATGCCCGACGCGCGAGCCGGTCGAGGGCCTGATAGATGCCGCGCTGACCTTTGCCCATGGCATCGAACGTCTGCTTGAGCCGCTGAACGGCCTGAGCAAATCCTTAAGCGACATGCTGGCCGATGAAACCGCCGAACTGGACACGGCGACGCGCAGCCGCATGGAAGGCGCCGTGCGCGGCCTGCTGCGACGCAAGCTGACGCTGGATGCCTGGCGCAGCATGCTGCTCGACCTGCAGACCGAAACGCCATCGACCTTCGTCGACTGGTTCGGCCTGGAGCGCATCGACGGCCGCGATCTCGATCTCGGCCTCTATCGCCATTACCTCGACCCGATGCAGCCTTTCGCTGCCGCTGTGCTGAAACCGGCCCATGGCGTCGCCATCACATCGGCGACCTTGCGCGATATCGCGCCGATGAAAACCGATGCGGCGCCGGAAGCCGCCTGGGCCAGTGCCGAGATCCGCAGCGGCGCGCGCCATCTGCCGCAACCGGCCCGCCGTGCCGCCTTCCCCTCGCCCTTCGACTATGCCGGCCGCACCCGCGTGCTGGTAGTGACCGACGTGCGGCGCGATGCCATGGACCAGGTGGCCGCCGCCTATCGCGAACTCTTCTTGGCCTCCGGCGGCGGCGGCCTGGGGTTGTTCACCGCGATCTTCCGCCTGCGCGCCGTGCAGAAGCGCGTCCTGCGGCCGCTGGCCGAAGCCGGCCTTCCGTTATACGCACAGCATGTCGATCCGCTGGATAACGCCACGCTGGTCGACATCTTCCGCGCCGAGGAAAACGCCTGCCTGCTGGGCACGGACGCGATGCGCGATGGTGTCGATGTGCCGGGCGCGTCCTTGCGCCTGGTCGTCTTCGACCGCGTGCCCTGGCCGCGGCCCGACCTGCTGCACAAGGCGCGCAAGGCGGCTTTCGGCGGCCAGGCCTATGACGATCTGTTGACCCGCCTGAAGCTGAAGCAGGCCTATGGGCGACTTTTGCGGCGTGCTGACGATTACGGCGTCTTTGTTGTGCTGGACGCGCAGCTGCCCTCCCGTCTCCTCTCTGCTTTTCCGGCCAGCGTCGATGTACGCCGCGTCGGAATCAGGGACGCCGTGGCGGAAACGGCGAGCTTCCTCACATCGATGCGCGCCGGCACTGGCGAAGCGCAAAATCTCGCCTAAACTGGCAGCCATCCTTTCGCCGCATTCGGCCGCTAGTCGAAGCGCTCCCCGTTCCGAAGGCTTGTTCCGCATGTCGACCATCACGCCCCAGAATGCCCTGATCTATGCCATGGTCATTGCCGCCGTGGCCGACGGGAAGCTGAAAGACTCCGAAATCAACGCCATCGACGTGGCGGTGCGGCATCTGCCGATCTTCCGCGGCTACGGTCTCGACGCCATGCAGGTGGCCGTGGGCGACTGCGTGGCGCTGCTGGATCAGGAAGACGGCGTCGATGCGGTGCTCGGCCTGGTCAAGGAGGCCCTGCCGGCCGACTGGGTGGAAACCGCCTATGCGCTGGCCTGCGATATCGTCGCGGTCGACGGTCATGGCCGTCAGGAAGAACTGCGCTGGCTGGAAATGCTGCGTCACGAACTCGGCGTCGAGCGCCTGCATGCCGCTGCCATCGAGCGCGGCGCCGGCGTGCGCTACAAGCGCCTGCCGCACTAAAAATTCCGGAGACTATTCGGCGGCGGTCTGTAGCGCTGCCGTCGCCAGCGCGCTGCCCTGCGGCACGATCAGCGGAATGGCTTTCGCGCTGATCCGGGTCGCGGCTGGCAGCACAGCGGCAATATCGCCATCGGCCTGCACCGGTTCGCCGGCCTTGCCATGGATGACAATCTCGCGTCCACGCACCAGCTCGATTTCCGGCAGCTTCTGCAGCAGGCCAAGGGTCATCGCCGTTGTCGCGCGCAGCGCGCCGATGCGGCCGCCCATGCGGAACAGGCAGACCTCGAAGGCCGGATCGTCCAGCCGCGCATTGGGCGAGCAGATAAATTTCCCGCCGTAGAAATGGCCCTTGGCGATCACCGCCGAGGCGCAGTCGTAATCCTTGCCATCGATCGTCAGGCGATATCCCGGAACCTCGTACTGCACGAGCTGGCGTAAGGATTCGATCACATAGGAGGCCTTGCCGAGCCAGCGCTTCAGCTTCGGCGGCAGCTTGGCCACCACATGGGCGTCGAAGCCGACGCCGGCCATGATGGTGAAGAGCCTGTCATTCACAAAGCCCGGCCAGATCATGGTCTGCGGTCCATGCAGCACCGCCTGCATCACGCTGGGCGGATCGAGCGGCAGGCCGATTTCCATCGCCAGCACATTGGCAGTGCCCAGCGGAAAAATCCCGAGCGGCGCGCTGCGCTCCGGCAGACCATTGGCCACTTCGCCAATCGTGCCGTCGCCGCCGGCCGCCACCACCGCATCGTATTTCTCGGCATGGCCATCGGCGGCAAAGAGTTCGGCATCGCCACGTTTGCCGGTGGGCCGGAATTCGACCGCACAGCCGGCATCTTCCAGCAGGTCGAGATAGGCCTCCAGGCGATGGCGTTTCCGCCGCCCGGCCGTCGGGTTGTAGATCACCAGCAGACGGCGACGATAGGACGCAGGGACGGAGGAGCCGGACATGGCGGCCCGGATAGCAGATTTTCCGCCCGGGCGTCAGCCATGGTTTTGTGACAGTCGGGGCCGTGGCCCGGTCAGCAGCGCATACCAGAATATGCTAAGCCGGATGCATGACATGGTATGCGATTCGGCTCCTGCCGCTGCTCCTCCTTATACTGGCGACACCGGCCCGGGCCGCCGAACCGGCGCTCCTGCCAGCCGTGCTGGACGGCGACACCATCAAGATCGCCGGGGTGAACTACCGCCTGCATGGCATCGACGCTCCCGAAAAAGCCCAAATCTGCCAAAGGGATGGCCATGACTGGCTGTGCGGCCAGGAGGCGGCGGCCTATCTGCGCGGCCTGATCCGCGGCCGGGCCGTCACCTGCGCAGAGAAGGACCGCGACCGCTATGGCCGGGTGGTGGCCATCTGCTATGCCGGCGGGGACGACCTCAACCGGGCCATGGTGCGGGCCGGTCTGGCCTGGGCCTATACGGCTTACGCCCCGGATTACGCCGATGCCGAGCTGGAGGCCCAGATATTAAGGAATGGCATCTGGGCCCCCACGGCCACCGCCCAGCCGGCCTGGGACTGGCGGCGCGACAGACGGCAAAAACCGGCCCGAATCCGGGGTTGACAGCCCCTTGGCCCCGGCTATAGTGCGCCCCTCGAATTCAGGCGGTGCCGGACGGCCGGCGCTGCCGCTTTCTTATGGAATATCAAGATGTTCGCAGTGATCAAGACCGGCGGTAAGCAGTACAAGGTGGCAGCGGGCGACGTGCTCGAGGTCGAACTGGTGGCTGGCGAAGCCGGTGCCAAGATCGAATTCAACCAGGTTCTCGCCATCGGCAACGGCGCCGACGTCAAGCTCGGCAAGACGCTGAGCGGCGCCAAGGTCATCGCCGAAGTGGTCGGTCCGACCCGTGGCCCGAAGCTGGTCATCTTCAAGAAGCGCCGCCGTCAAAATTCGCGTCGCAAGAACGGTCATCGCCAGCATTACACTGCGGTGAAGATCCTCGAGATCGCCGCCTAAGCGCGCGCTGAACAGTTTAAGGAGACAGTTCCATGGCACATAAGAAAGCTGGCGGCTCTTCCCGCAACGGTCGCGACTCAGAGTCCAAGCGCCTCGGCGTCAAGAAGTACGGCAGCGAAGCCGTTGTCGCCGGCAACATCATCGTCCGCCAGCGCGGCACCAAGGTGCATCCGGGCAAGAATGTTGGCATCGGCAAGGATCACACCCTGTTCGCCACCGCCGATGGCAAGGTCAAGTTCCACGAGGGCAAGGGCAGCCGCTCGTATGTTTCGGTGCTCCCGCCGGAGGCGTAAGTAGACGCGCCTTTCCCGCAAGCATCACAATCGATCAAGGGGAATGGCGCAGGCCATTCCCCTTTTTCTTTGCCCTTACTGACAGACCGATATCCAGATGAAGTTCCTCGACCAGGCCAAGGTCTATATCGAAAGCGGACAGGGCGGCCCCGGCTCCGTCAGCTTCCGCCGCGAGAAGTTCATCGAATATGGTGGACCTGACGGCGGCAATGGCGGCAAGGGCGGCGATGTCTGGGTCGAATGCGTCGATGGCCTCAACACGCTGATCGACTATCGCTACCAGCAGCATTTCCGCGCCGCGCGCGGTGGCCATGGTTCCGGCCGCCAGCGCTCGGGTGCCAATTCCGATGACGTGATCCTGAAGGTGCCGAAGGGCACGCAGGTTCTGGCCGAGGATAACGAGACCCTGATCGCCGATCTGACCGAGATCGGCCAGAGAGTATTGCTGTGCAAGGGCGGCGATGGCGGTTTCGGCAACGAACATTTCAAATCGGCCACCAACCGCGCGCCGCGCCGCGCCGATCCCGGCTGGCCCGGTGAGGAAAAGTGGGTCTGGCTGCGTCTGAAACTGATCGCCGATGCCGGCCTGGTCGGCCTGCCCAATGCCGGCAAATCGACCTTCCTGAGCCGTGTCAGCCGCGCCAAGCCCAAGGTTGCCGATTATCCCTTCACCACACTGAAGCCGCAGCTCGGCGTGGTGAAATCGAACGACCGCGAATTCGTGCTGGCGGATCTGCCCGGCCTGATCGAAGGCGCCGCCGACGGTGCCGGCCTCGGCCATCGCTTCCTCGGCCATGTCGAACGCTGCGCGGTGATCCTGCACATGCTGGACGGCACCGCTGAAGATCCGGTGAAGGACTGGAAGCTGATCCGCAAGGAGCTGAAGGTCTATGGCGCAGACCTCGACAAGAAGCTGGAGATCATCGGTCTGAACAAGATCGATGCGATCCCGGCTGATGAACTGAAAGACAAGATCGCCAAGCTGAAACGCGCCGCGAAACGCCCGGTGCTGGCGCTTTCGGGCGTCACCGGCGAAGGCGTGCAGGTGGTGAGCGACGCACTCTATGCCATCATCGCCGAAGCGCGCGCGGCCGAGAAAGCGCGGATCGAGCTCGAGGCCGGCGAGGATGAGTAACGGCCTCGGCAAGGCCAATCTTCTTGAGGAGAGCCGGCGCATAGTCATCAAGGTCGGCTCGTCGCTGCTGGTCGATGCCGAGAAGAACACGCTGCGCGATGCATGGCTGACCGCCCTGGTCGAGGACATCGCGAAACTGCGCGCCGATGGAAAAGAAGTGCTGGTCGTCTCGTCGGGCGCCATTGCGCTCGGCCGGCGCATTCTCGGCCTCGAGGCGAAAGCCATGCGACTGGAGGAAAGCCAGGCTGCAGCCGCAGCCGGCCAGATCCGGCTGTCATCCGCCTGGCAGGACGCGCTGGCAAAACACAATCTGAAGACGGCGCAGCTGCTGCTGACGCTGGGCGACACGGAATCGCGCCGGCATTACCTGAATGCCCGCGAGACCGTGAACACGCTGCTGAAACTCGGCGTCGTGCCGGTGGTGAACGAGAACGACACCGTGGCCACTGCCGAAATCCGCTTCGGCGACAACGATCGCCTGGCCGCCCGCGTGGCCCAGATGATTTCGGCCGATTGCCTGGTGCTGCTGTCGGACATCGACGGACTCTACACCGCCGATCCCGGCCTCGACGCGAATGCGAAATTCCTCACCGAGATCGAGGCGATCACACCGGAGATCGAAGCCATGGCCGGCGTGTCGCGTTCCGGCCTCGGCCGCGGCGGCATGATCACCAAGATCGTCGCCGCCAAGATCGCAGTCGGCGCCGGCTGTGCCATGGTGATCGCCAACGGCAAACACCTGCATCCGGTGCAGAGCATACGCGACGGCGGACGCTGCACCTGGTTCCATGCCCATTCGACGCCGGCTGCCGCGCGCAAGCAGTGGATCGCCGGCCATCTCAATCCGCAGGGCACGCTGACGCTGGATGACGGCGCGGTGAAAGCGCTGCGGTCCGGCCGCTCGCTGCTCCCCGCCGGCGTCACCGCTGTCGACGGCCGTTTCCAGCGCGGCGATCTGGTCCGCGTCTGCACCCGCGACGGCACCGAGATCGCTGTTGGACTTTCGGCTTATGCCGATGAAGATGCCCGTCGCATCAAAGGCCACAAATCCGGCGACATTGAAGAGATTCTCGGCTACCGTGGCCGCGACGAAATGATCCATCGTGACGAGTTGGTACTGCGATGAACGTCCAGAGTTCTATCTCATCTGACAGCACGGCCCTGATGGCCGAGATCGGTCGTGCGGCGAAAGCGGCCGCCGCGATCCTGAGCACCGCCAACACGGCGCAGAAGAATGGCGCACTGCTGCATGCCGCCAAGGCACTGCGCGCCAGCGAGGCCGCCATCCTGGCCGCGAATGCGGAAGATGTGGCGGCTGGCAAAGCCAAGGGCCTGACGCCGGCCCTGCTCGATCGCCTGACCCTGAGCGCCAAGAGCATTGCCGGCATCGCGCAGGGCCTGGAAGAAATCGCGGCGCTGGCCGATCCCGTGGGCGATGTGATCGCCTGCTGGACCCGGCCCAACGGCCTCAAGATCGAACGCGTGCGCACGCCGCTGGGCGTGATCGGCGTGATCTATGAAAGCCGGCCCAATGTGACCGCCGATGCCGGTGGCCTGTGCCTGAAAGCCGGTAATGCCTGCGTGCTGCGCGGCGGCTCGGAAAGCTACAAATCCAGCAAGGCGATCCATGCCTGCCTGGTCGAAGGCCTGCGGCAGGCTGGCTTGCCCGAGGCGGCGATTCAGCTGGCGCCCACCACCGACCGCGCCTTCGTCGGCGCCATGCTGGCTGCGCCGGAGTATCTCGATGTGATCGTGCCGCGCGGCGGCAAGTCGCTGGTGGCACGCGTGCAATCCGAGAGCCGCGTGCCGGTCTTCGCCCATCTCGATGGCAATGTGCATATCTATGTCGAGCACAGCATCGAACTGGTGATGGCCGAACAGATCGTGCTGAACGCCAAGCTGCGCCGCACCTATGTCTGCGGCGCTGCCGAGACGCTGCTGATTGAGCGTGCTGCCGTCGCTACGCATCTTAACCGCCTGGTGCAGGCTCTGCTGGATGCCGGCTGCGAAGTGCGCGGCGATGCCGATGTGCAACTCGCCGATCCGCGCGTGAAACCGGCCACCGAGGCCGACTGGGCAACGGAATATCTGGATGCCATTATCGCCGTGAAGGTGGTGGAGGGCATTGACGACGCCATTGCCCATATCAGCACCTATGGCTCGCATCATACCGACGCCATCCTGACACAGGACGCGCAAAACGCCGCGCAGTTCATGAGCCGGCTCGACAGCGCCATCCTGCTGCATAATGCCTCGACGCAGTTCGCCGATGGCGGCGAGTTCGGCATGGGCGCCGAGATCGGCATCGCCACTGGCAAGATGCATGCGCGCGGCCCGGTCGGCGTGGAGCAGCTCACCACCTTCAAATATCTGGTGCATGGCACCGGCCAGATCCGGCCCGGTTGATCGAGCAATCCGGCGGGCGCGGCGCATGATCCCTCCTCTTGGTTCGCGCCAGCGCCTGCGCATCGGCCTGCTCGGCGGCTCGTTCAATCCCGCCCATGCCGCCCATCGCGAGATCAGCCTGACGGCACTGCACCGGCTGAAGCTGGATCAGATCTGGTGGCTGGTCAGTCCGCAGAATCCCCTGAAAAGCCGCAGCGGCATGGCGCCCCTGGGCAAGCGCCTGGCCCAGGCTCGGGCCACCGCCGCCCATCCCGCCATCCGGGTCACCGCCATCGAGGATACTCTGGGTACGCGCTATACCGCCGACACCCTGCGACGCCTGCGGCTGCATTATCCGATGGCGCAGTTCGTCTGGCTGATGGGCGCCGACAACCTGGCGCAGTTCCACCACTGGCGCGACTGGCAGGATATTGCCGGGCAGATGCCGATCGCAGTCCTCGACCGGCCGGGTTACAACCTGACCGCGCCGCAGAACCCGGCCGGACAGTGGCTGTCCCGCTTCCGCGTCCCGCGCCACCAGGCCGTCGCCCTGGCCGCCATGCCGGCGCCGGCCTTCCTGCTGCTGAAATCCAAGCTCAACCCCTTGAGTGCGACGGCGCTGCGGGCGAAGAATAGACAATAGGGAGAACGGCCATGAACAGCTATCTCGTGTCTTACGACTACGGCTCTGCCGGCCTCTGGGCCATCGTGAAAGCCCCGGACAAGGCGAGTATCGCCAAGCGCTTCCCCAAGGTCGACATCATGGAAGACAAGCCGGTCTCGATGACCGCAGTGGAATACGGCAAGCTCATCACCTACGACCTCAATGGCACGCTGCCGCAATGGCTGGCGGAGCTTGAGGTGAAGTAACCCTTACGAGACCTTGATGACCACCTTGCCGGTGGTCTTGCGCGACAGCAGCGCCTGCATCGCCTGCGGCACCTGGTCGAGCGCAAATGTACCCGAGACATGGGGCTTCAGGCGGCCCTGTTCGTAGAGCGCCAGCAAGGCGGCAAAGTTGGCGCGATTCTTCTCCGGCTCGCGCGCGGCAAACGCACCCCAGAAAACGCCGACGATGCTGCAGCCCTTGATGAGCGCCAGATTGGCCGGCGCTTCCGGGATGCGGCCCGAGGCAAAACCGATCACCAGCAGACGACCATCCCAGTTGATGCAGCGCAACGACTGGTCGAAGGCATCACCGCCGACCGCGTCATAGATCACATCGGCGCCGTTGCCACCGGTGAGTTCCTTCACGCGGTCCTTGATGCTTTCGGTGCTGTAGTTGATGACATGGGCGGCGCCATACTCTTTCACGATGGCGGCCTTCTCGTCGGAGCCGACCGTGCCGATCACGGTGGCGCCGAGTTCGCGGCCGAGTTCCACGGCATTCAGGCCGACGCCGCCGGCAGCACCATGCACCAGCAGCACCTCGCCCTTTTTCATGCGGCCGCGATCGACCAGTGCATGATAGGTCGTGCCGTAGGTGATGGGAAAACCGGCGGCTGTCTCATACGGCATGCTGGCCGGAATCTTGAACACATTCCCGGCCGGACACTGCACCTGCTCGCCGAAAGCGCCGCTGCCGGTGGTGGCCATGACGCGGTCGCCGGCTTTCAGGTCGCTGACCTTCTCGCCCACAGCCACAACCTCGCCGGCGCATTCCATGCCGGGCGCAAAGGGGAAGCTCGGCTTGAACTGGTATTTGCCGGCGATCATCAGCGTGTCGGGGAAATTCAGGCCGGCGGCATGCACCTTGATGCGCACCTCTTTCGGGCCGAGCGCCGGCAGCGTCAGATCGTCGAGCACCAGGCTCTCCGGGCCGCCCCAGGCCTTGCACACCATCGCCTTCACAGTGATTGCCGACATTGCTGAACGCTCCCTGGCTTTATTATTCTTATGCTGCAGATACAGAAATGGCGCCGATGTGAACCGGCGCCATTTGCAATCGCTGTGGTCTTACTTCGGCGACATGACCATGGTCATCTGCCGGCCTTCCATCTTGGGCGTCTGCTCCATCTTGGCCTTTTCGCCAAGATCGTCGCGCACGCGATCAAGCAGTTTCATGCCGAGTTCCTGGTGGGCCATTTCACGGCCGCGGAAGCGCAGCGTCACCTTGACCTTGTCGCCTTCCTCGAGGAAGCGCACCATCGCCCGCATCTTCACGTCATAGTCATGCGTGTCGATCATCGGGCGCAGCTTGATCTCTTTGAGTTCGATGATCTTCTGCTTCTTGCGCGCCTCGGCGGCCTTCTTCTGCTCCTCGTACTTGTACTTGCCAAAGTCGAGGATCTTGCAGACGGGCGGATCGGCGGTGGGCGAAATCTCGCAGAGATCGAGGCCGGCTTCTTCAGCCAGACGCAGCGCTTCGCGGATCTGGACCACACCGCGGTTCTCGCCTTCGGCGTCGATCAGGCGCACCTGGGGGACGTCGATCTCGTGATTAATACGCGGGCCGTCGGATTTCGGGGCCTGCTGGGTATTCATTGGGGGACGGGCTATGACGCGCTCCTAAAGTAGTTACAACAAAATCAGTAGGTTAAGGCGAATGCAGCTAGGGTCAGCCCTGGGGCATCCGTGCCTCGGCCGACAATCTAGCAATCGCCTCGGCCAACGCAATGGTTTCCTGCTGCTCCGTGCCCAGACGCCGCAGCGTCACGGTGCCCTGTTCGGCTTCCTTTTTGCCGACCACCAGGATCACCGGCACCTTGGCCAGGCTGAGCTCGCGGATCTTGTAGTTGATCTTCTCGTTACGCAGGTCGGTATCGACCCGCAGGCCGGCGGCATCGAGCTGGTCGGCCACCTGCTGGGCGTAAGCATCGCAATCCGAGACGATCGGCGCGACCACGGCCTGTAAGGGAGCCATCCAAAGCGGGAGACGGCCGGCATACTGTTCCAGCAGGATGCCGATGAAGCGCTCGAAGCTGCCCAGGATCGCGCGATGCAGCATCACCGGACGATGGCGGGCGCCATCAGCGCCAACGTAATCCGCATCCAGGCGCTCGGGCAGCACGAAATCGACCTGCAGGGTGCCGCACTGCCAGTCGCGGCCGATGGTGTCGCGCAGCACAAATTCCAGCTTCGGGCCATAGAAGGCGCCCTCGCCGGGATTCAGCGTGTAGTCGAGGCCCGATGCGACGCAGGCATCCTTCAGCGCATTCTCGGCCTTGTCCCAGGTCTCGTCCGAGCCGGCGCGCTTGGCCGGGCGGTCGGAGAACTTCACCTTGATCTCGGTGAAGCCCATGTCCTTGTAGATCGATTGCAACAGGTCGCAGAAGATCTTGCTCTCCGAGATGATCTGGTCCTCGGTGCAGAAGATATGCGCGTCGTCCTGGGTGAAGTTGCGCACGCGCATGATGCCATGCAGCGCGCCGCCCGGCTCGAAGCGGTGGCAGGAGCCGAACTCGGCCATACGCAGCGGCAGGTCGCGGTAGCTCTTGAGGCCCTGGTTGAAAATCTGCACATGGCAGGGGCAGTTCATCGGCTTCAGCGCGAAGATGCGCGCGTCCGGATCGGCCGCATACTCGCGCAGGCCCTCTTCATTCTCCGCGATATACATGCTTTCGCGGAACTTCTCCCAGTGACCCGAGGCCTCCCACAGCTTGCGGTCGACCAGCTGCGGCGTCTTCACTTCCAGATACTTCGCCTTTTCCAGGCGCTGGCGCATGTAGCGTTCCAGAGTCCGATACAGCGTCCAGCCCTTGGGATGCCAGAACACCATGCCGGCGGCTTCTTCCTGCTGATGGAAGAGACCCATTTCCTTGCCAAGACGGCGATGGTCGCGCTTCTCGGCCTCTTCCAGCCGCTTCAGATAGGCGTCGAGTTCCTTCTGGTCGCGCCAGGCGGTGGCATAGACGCGCTGCAGCTGGCGATTGTTGGCATCGCCGCGCCAGTAGGCGCCCGAGACCTTCATCACCTTGAACACCGGCGGCAGCTTGCCGGTGGAGGGCAGATGCGGCCCCATGCAGAGGTCGAGCCAGCTGTCGCCCTGGCGATAGACCGAAATGGCTTCGCCGCGCTTGGCAATTTCCGCCACCCATTCGGCCTTGTAGGTCTCGCCGATGGACGTGAAATAATCGACGGCCTTCTGCGGTTCCCATTCCTCGCGGCTGATCGGCAGGTCGCGCTTGACGATCTCGGCCATGCGCTGCTCGATCTTGCCGAAGTCTTCCGGCGTGAAGGGCTCGTCGCGCACGAAGTCGTAATAGAAGCCGTCGTCGGTCGACGGCCCGAAGGTGATCTGGGTGCCGGGGAACAGCTCCTGCACCGCCTGCGCCATCACATGGGCGCCGTCATGGCGGATCAGCTCGAGCAGCTCGGCCTCGTTCTTGTCCTTCAGCGTCACGATCTCGAGCTTCACGTCGCGCGTGATCGGCGTCTTCAGGTCCTTGAGCACGCCATCCAGGCGGATGGCCAGCGCCGCCTTGGCCAGGCCGGCGCCGATGCTGGCCGCCACATCCGCGCCGGTGCTGCCGGCCGTGTAAGTTCGCACGCTGCCATCGGGCAGGGTGACGCGGACTTCGGCAGCAGAAAGGGCAGAGCTGGACATGATTTAGCGGACCTCCAAGGGGGCGCAGCCTAGCCGCCCCACTCCCCCTGTCAAGCCAGCGCCCCGGTCGATTCCGGGCCGATTCCGGGCAGGCAAACCGGGCATTGCCGCTTTCGGCGGCAGGGTGGCCCGGCCTGCGGAATCCCCGCGGCGGAATTCGCTGGGCCGGCCGGCCGAACCATGCTGGCATAGCCTTCGCATAACCGGACGGGGAAACCGTCATAACAGGGGGCTTAATCATGCGTATCCGATCCATTCTGGCTGCCACGCTGGCCGTCACCGGCCTGGCCGCCGTCAGCCTTGGCGCACCGGCGGCTTTCGCCGGCGCCACCTTCGATGCCGTCAAGGCCAAGGGCTTCGTGCAATGCGGCGTGAACGGCAGTGTCGCCGGCTTCTCGGCGCCGAACAGCCAGGGCCTGTGGACCGGCATCGATGTCGATATGTGCCGCGCCGTGGCCGCCGCCGTCTTCGGCGATTCCAGCAAGATCAAATACACCGCGCTAACGGCGCAGCAGCGCTTTGTCGCCCTGCAGTCGGGCGAGATCGACGTGCTGACCCGCAACGTGACGCAGACCCTGCTACGCGACGCCTCGCTCGGCCTGCGCGAAGCCGGAGTGAATTTCTATGATGGCCAGGGCTTCATCGTGAACAAGAAGCTGGGCGTGAAGTCGGCGAAGGAACTGAACGGCTCGACCATCTGCGTGCAGCCCGGCACCACCACCGAGCTGAACCTCTCGGATTACTTCCGCAAGTCCAACATGACCTTCAAGGCGGTGGTGATCGAAAAGGTGGACGAGAATATCGCCGCCTTCAGCTCCGGCCGTTGCGACGTTTACACCACCGATGCCTCGCAGCTCGCCGCCGTGCGCGTCACCGCACTGAGCCCGCCGGATGATTACATCATCCTGCCCGAGCGTATTTCCAAGGAGCCGCTCGGCCCCATGGTGCGCCAGGGCGACGACCAGTGGTACCAGGTGGTGAAATGGGCGCTGCTGGCGCTGAAGGAAGCCGAGGAACTCGGCATCACCCAGCAGAATGTCGACGAGATGCTGAAAAGCGAGGATCCGGTGATCAAGCGCTTCCTCGGCGTCACGCCGGGCTATGGCAAGGCGCTTGGCCTCGATGAGAAATGGGCTTACTGGATCGTCAAGCAGATCGGCAATTACGGCGAGAGCTTCGAGCGCAACCTGGGCAAGGGCAGCCCGGTCAAGCTGGAACGCGGCCTCAACGACCTGTGGACCAAGGGCGGCCTGATGTACGCCATCCCGCTGCGGTAAGATCCGCGTCGCTGTGCCGTCGCGTCAGGCCTTTTTCTCCTGCGCGGCGGCCAGTTCGGCATCCTTCGCCCGTATCCGCGCCAGCGCCGGGCGCTGGGCGAAGCGCTCGATATAGGTCTTGATCAGCGGTGTCACCGGCACAATGCCAAAGCCGGTGGTCCAGGTCAGCGCCATGCCCCACAGGATATCCAGCGCGGTGAAGCGCTTGCCCAGCATATAGGGCCCCTGCGAGAGCTGCTCGTTCAGCGTCTTCATCACCAGGTCGTAATCGCCATAGGGGCTCATGCCCGGCGGCGCCGGTTCGCGCTTCAGCGCGCGGTCGACCAGCGCCGGCTCGAAACACGAGCCATAATAGGCCATCCAGCGCAGGTAAGGCCCGCGGTCGGGATCGTCGAAGGCCGGTGCCAGACCGGCCTCGGCGAACAGGTCGGCCAGATAGATGAAGATCGCCACCTGTTCGGTGATCAGCGCATCGCCATGGCGGATCGCCGGCACCTTGCCCATCGGATTGACGCCGAGATAGGCGGGCTGGCGGTTCTCGCCGGCCTTGAGGTTCACCACCTGCAGATCGTAGGTGGCACCCAGCTCTTCCAGCAGCAGCAGCACGCCGGCCGAACGGCTGTTGGTCGCATGGAACAGCGTCAGCTTGCGCCTGTCATTCACGGATCTGTCAGGCATGGCGAACCTCTCAACCGTGATCGGGGAACAGCAGCCTCGTATAGACGCGGATATAGGCGTCGCACATCGCGTCGATGGTGAAGCGCTCCGACACATGACGGCGCGCCCGTTCGGCGATGGCGACGCGGCGCGTCGGTGTCAGCTTGAGCGCCTCGTCCAGCGCATCGGCCAGCGCATCGGGATCGGATGGCGGCACCAGCCAGCCGGTCTCGCCCGGCAGCACAGTTTCGCGCGAGCCGCCGTGATCGGTGGCCACCACCGGCTTGCCCATCGCCTGCGCCTCGACGGCGACGCGGCCGAAACCTTCGGGGAAGGTGGAGGCCGAAACCACCACATCGGCCAGCATATAGGCAGCCGGCATGTCCTTGCCGTCACCCGGCATGCGCACGCAGCGATCGAGGCCGAGCTGCACGATCAGACCCTCAAGGTCGGCACGATAGCCTTCGCGCCCCTGGGTATCGCCGAGCAACACCGCGGTGAAATCCTGTTTGCCCTCATGGCGCTCAGCCAGCTTGGCCAGCGCGCGCAACAGCACAGTATGGCCCTTCCAGCGCGTCAGCCGGCCGGGCAGCAGGATCACCGGGCGGCCGTCAACCAGGCGCCACTGCTGCTGCAGGTTGGACAGGCGTTCGGGATAGATGCGGCCGGGATCGAATTTCGCCAGATCGATACCGCGCGGAATGGTGACCAGACGGGCGCGCGGCACGCCGAAGGCCTTGTTGGCGTAGTCGGCGACGAAATCGGAAATCGCCACCACCATGTCGCCCTTGGCCATCGGCCCGGCCCAGAACTTGCGGAACCAGCTATGCGACTTGTAGGCATTGTGGAAGGTGGTCACCAGCGGCACGCCGCAGCGCTGCGCCGCCAGCCGCGCCGACCAGGCCGGCGCGCGCGAACGCACATGCACCAGATCGACCGGCAGGCTGCGGATCAGCGCTTCCAGCTTCGCGGCATTCTTGCGGATGGTGAAGGGATTCTTGCTGGCGACCGGCAGGGTGATGTGTTTGGCCCCGGCGCGCTCCAGCTCGCGCACCATCGGCCCGCCAGCCGAAACCACATAGGAGACCCAGCCGGCCCTGGCCAGCGCCTTGGCAGTATCCACGGTACCGCGTTCGACGCCGCCGGTGACCAGCGCCGGCAGCACCTGCATCACGGCGGGCGGTCTTCCCGGGTTATGGGTATTCAGGGTAGAAAGGGGGGTGTCTGGCATTGCGGCTGAAAGACTCGAGGCAGGCCACTATAGGCCGCCTGCCGGGTAGCGCAAAGCCGGGCCTGTGGCAAGTGAGCGGGGGGCGGGCATGCCTGCATTTGGCAGATTTGCACTATGTGTCCTGGTTTCGAGCCTCGCGGTGGCGACGGCCGCGGCGCAGACGACCGGCAAGAATCCCTCCCATGCCGACATCCTGCGCGGTTTCGATGCCGCCGCCTTCTGGGCCAGCCGCGAGGATGTCGATTACGGCGGCACCTACAATCCCACTGGCATGGTGATCAAGTGGCAACGGCCGATCCGCTACCGGGTCGAGGGCCTGCAGTACAATGCCGACGCGATCAAGGTGGCGGTCGACGCCCTGACCCGCATGGGCGGGATTGCCGGCATCAATGTGCAGGAGGCCAAGACCGAAGCCGAAGCCAACTTCACCTTCGTCTTCCGCGACGTCGCTGTATTCACGATGCCGAACGGTCGGCGCGCCGGCTGTTACAAGACGCCGAGCTACAATGCGTTGAGCGGCCAGATGGCCAAGGCGGTGCTGCAGGTCAACCTGTCCTTCAAAGGACTGGAACATTGCATCATTCATGAGACGCTGCACGGCTTCGGCCTGCTGAACCATCCGCACAAGCTTCACTCGGTGCTGAGTTACTACACCACCAGCTTCGTCCATGACCTGACCGAAGCGGATATCGTGATGCTGCAGACTCTGTACGATCCACGCATGAAAGCAACGAGTTCGCGGCTGGCTGGCCTGATCCTGGCGGACGGGATCATCGAGGAAAAACGCCGCGCCCTGAATCCTGCCGCGCCGCCCAAGACGGACTCCACGGCGATTTTCCAGGCCGCCTTCGCCGATCTGGAAAAGACGGCCGCCACCGGCAATGTGCGCGCGCACCTCTATCTGGCCGAAGCCTATCGCTTCGGTCTCGTCGTGCCGCAGGACGGGGCGAAGATGCAGCAGAGCATCGACCGTGCGGCCGCCCTGCCCGAGATCGCCCAGCGCTTCGACGTCGCCTATGCCCTGGCCGCCGGCCAGTTTGTGCCTCAGGACGAAAGCCGTGCGGCGGCACTGTATCGCCGCAATGCCGAGACCGGCCATATCGTGTCGCAGAACAATCTCGCGGTGCTGCTGCGGGACGGCAAGGGCGTGACACAGGATCTGCAGGAGGCCCTGATGTGGTTCACCATCGCCGCCGGCAAGGATTACAGCCTGGCCGAACGCAACCGCCAGAGATTGCTGCCGCAGATTTCCGAAGAGGATCATGCTGCCGCGACCCGGCGCGCGGCAGCATGGAAACCCGGACCATAAGCCGCTAGATAAGACGGCATGAGCGGATACGCCATGGGGCAAAGACTGCAGTGATGCGGCATATCAGGGTTCTGGCCCGGTTCGTCATATTGGCAGGCGGCCTGTGGATCGGCGCCGTCGGCATTGTCGCGGCGCGCACCCCTGCGCCATCCCCGACGCCGTCCCATGAGGATATCCTGCGTGGCTTCGATGCCAGCGCGCTGTCGGCCAGCCGGGAGGATACCGCCTATGGCGGCAGTTACGATCCGGTCGGCATGATCGTCAAATGGCAGAAGCCGATCGTCTACCGGATCGAAGGCCTGCGCTCGCGGCCGGATGCCATTACCCTCGCCATCGCCACACTGAGACAGCAGGCCGCGTTGGCCGGCGTCGAAGTCCGCCCGGCCGCCGCACCCAGTGAAGCCAACTACACCATCACCTTCCGCAATGTCGCCGCATTCAATATCGGTGACCGCAAGGCGATCTGCTACGCGACTTATAATTTCGATACCATCGGCCATATGCAGTGGGCCGCGCTGCAGATCAATCTGGCGGCGCCCAGCCTGGAACGCTGCGTGCGGCACGAGGTTCTGCACAGTTTCGGCCTGCTGAACCATCCGCATCGCCTGCATTCGGTTATGAGCTATCAGACCGGCGACCAGGTTGCCGATCTCACCGAGGCCGATCTGGTGCTGCTGCGCAGCCTGTATGATGCGCGCATAACCCCGGCCATGTCGCGGCTGGCGGCCCTGGTGACGGTCGACGGCCTGATCGAAGCCAACCGCCGTGCCCTCAATCCGGCGGCGCCGCCAAAGACCGATTCCGCCCCGGTGCTGCGCGATGTGATCGCCGATCTGGAGCAGGCCGCGGGCGGCGGCAACGTGCGCGCGATGATGTATCTCGCCGAAGCGGCCTGGCAGGGTTATGGCATGCCGAAGAATCCCGCCCGCATGACGGCCCTGATCGACCGCGCCGCGACGACCCGGGATGTGGTGTCGCGCTTCGATCTGGCTTTTGCCTTGGCCAGCGGCCGTTATGTGCCCAAGGATGAAGCCCGCAGCGCGGCCCTGTACCGGCGCAATGCCGAGGCTGGCCATACGGTTTCGCAGAGCAATTTCGCCCTGATGCTGGTCAATGGCGTCGGTGTGCCGGTGGACCACACCGCGGCGCTAATGTGGTTCACGCTGGCCGCCCGCGGCAACAACGCCATGGCCGAACGCGGTCGCCGGTTGCTGACGCAAAGCCTGCCGCCGGAGCAGCGACAGGAGGCCGCCCGGCGCGTGGCGGCATGGAAACCGACGCCATAAGCCGCTAGATAAGACGGCATGACCGAAACCCAGTTCCTGACCCGCCCTGACGGTACCCGGCTCGCCTATGCCGCCACGCCGGCCCGTGACGCCGGCGGCCCCGGAATCCTGTTCTGCGGCGGCTTCCGCTCCGACATGACCGGCAGCAAGGCGCTGGCACTGGAAGCCGCCGCAAAGGCGCGTGGCGCCGGCTTCGTGCGCTTCGACTATTTCGGCCATGGCCAGTCCGATGGCGCCTTCCTCGACGGCAGTATCGGTCGCTGGAAAGAAGACACCCTGGCGGTGCTCAAGACCCTGTGCAGCGGGCCGCAGATGATCGTCGGCTCCAGCATGGGCGGCTGGCTCGCCACGCTGGCGGCGCTGGCACTGCCCGACAAGGTCGCGGGGCTGGTGCTGATTGCGCCGGCGCTGGACTTCACCGAAGACCTGATGTGGGCCGGCATGAGCGAGGCGCAGCGCGCCGCGATCCTGCGCGATGGTGTGCTGCGCGAACCTTCGCAGTATTCCGACCAGCCTTACGAATATACGCTGAAGCTGATCACCGAAGGCCGCGACCACATGATCCTGAAGGCCGGCATCAGCTTCGACAAGCCGGTGCGCATCCTGCAGGGCATGGCCGACCCGGATGTGCCCTACCAGCATGCGGTGAAAACCGTGGCCGCCTTCCAGGGCGCCGATACGCGGCTGACCCTGATCCGCGATGGCGATCACCGGCTGTCGCGCCCGCAGGACCTGGCCTTGCTGATCGACACGGTGTGGAGCCTGCTGTGAGCGATGTGGTCATCGAGACCGTGCGGCTGCGGCTGCGTCCGCTGCAGCTTGAAGATGCCGTCGCCGTCTCGACGCTGATGACACCGAATGTCAGCCGCTGGGTCGCCACCTGGCCCAGCCCCTACAGCATCGAGGCCGCAACCCAACGCCTCACCCGCGCCATCGCCGGCAACACAGAGGGCACCGCCTTCAGCCGCGTACCCGAGCGCAAATCAGATCATGCCATGATGGGCTGGTACGGCATCGCCGTGATCGATGCAGCCGAGCGCATCGGCAGCATGGGCTACTGGCTGGGCGAGGCCTTTCATGGCCAGGGCTACCTGTCGGAATCGCTGGCACCGTTTGTGGCGGCGGCGATCTCTGCCCTGCAACTGAAGCATCTCGATGCCGGCGCGCAGGTCGACAATCTGGCGTCGCGCCGGGCGCTGGAGCGCCTGGGCATGCGCTTCACCGAAGAACGCATGGACCAGACGCCGATCCGCCCCGATCCCGAACTGGTCGCCTTCTACAGGCTGGACTGCAGCGCCTTCCGCGTCTAGCGCGTCTTGAAGAAGCTGACCATCTGAGCCAATCGCTGGGCCTGCTGCGCCAGCGATTGCGCTGCCGCCGTGGTCTCCTCCACCAGCGCGGCATTGCGCTGGGTCATTTCGTCCATCTGGCCCACAGCGGTGTTGATCTGATCGAGGCCGGTGGCCTGCTCGCGCGAGGCTGCGGCGATCTCTGCCACAATGTCCGTCACTTTCTTCACGGCACCAACGATTTCGGTGAGACTGCCGCCGGCCTGGTTAACCAGAGCCGCACCAGTCTTCACCTGGGCATTCGATGTGGTGATCAGCGCCTTGATGTCTTTCGAGGCATTGGCCGAACGCTGGGCCAGGGCACGCACTTCCTGCGCCACCACGGCGAAGCCCTTGCCGGCCTCGCCCGCACGCGCCGCTTCCACCGAAGCATTCAAGGCGAGCAAGTTGGTCTGGAAGGCAATCTCGTCGATCAGGCCGACGATGTCGGCGATCTTGCGGGCGCTTTCCTCGATCTGCGTCACCGCCGTCACCGCATTGGCCACCACATTGCCGCCCTTCTCCGCGGTATCGCGGGCCGCTGTCGCCAGCTGGTTGGCGGCCGAGGCATTGTCAGCATTCTGCTTCACCGTGGTGGTGATCTCATGCATCGATGCGGCGGTTTCTTCGATGGAGGCAGCCTGCGACTCGGTGCGCTGTGCCAGATCCTGGCTGCCTGTGGAGATTTCCGAAGAAGCCGCATGCACGGCACCGGCCGTCTGCGTCAGTTCGCCGGCAAATTCGCGCAGACGGCCCGCCGTGCCGTTGACGCTGGACTTCAGCGCCCCGAACACGCCGCTGTAGTTGCCTTGTACGTTGCGGGTCAGGTCGCCGCCCGCCATCGCGCCCATCACATCGGCCAGTTCGCCGGTCATGGTCTGCAAGGTGGCGGCCAGACGGTTGAGGTCCTTGCTGGTAGTGAGGAAGAAACCGTCCTTGCCAGATTCAGAAATGCGGCCGCTGAGATCACCCTCTGACACCTTGCCGACCAGATCGGCGATCTCGATGCCCGCCGCCCGTTCACGCGCTTCGCGCTCGGCACGGCGGCGTTCGTTTTCCTCGCGCTGGCGGGCGATGTCAGCCTCGGCCTGCTCACGGGCGATCATGTTGTCCTTGAACACCTGCAGCGCGGTCGCCATGGCGGCGATTTCGTCACGGCCCGTCGCCTGCGGCACGGCGGCGGTCAGGTCGCCGCCGGACAGTTGGGTCATCGCGCCGGTCATGCGACCAAGCGGCGATGAAACTTTGGTGATGATGATCCAGACCGTCATTGCCACCACCGCGGCGGCGACGGCAAGCAGCATCTGCATGATCACCAGGAAACCCTCATAGGCGATCTCAGCGGCGGCATATTCCGCTTTCGCCGCCACCAGCTGCACCGAGATCAGGTCGCCGATCGCCCCGGTCACCGCATCGATGGCCGGGTACATTTCCTGTTCGACGAAGGTGACCAGCGCCGCCTTGTCATTGGCGCTAACGATGGCCTGCAGTTTGTCGACGGCGCGGTCGGCGGGCGTAAACAGCCCGCGCGCCTTCTCCACCAGACGAGCCTCGTCGGCAGTCAGCTGGGTTGCGGTATAGACCTGCCATTTCTGCTTGATAAGGACGCGCGCCTTGGCGATTTCGGCCAGGCCGGTTTGCGGCGGCACCGTGCCGGCACGCATCTTGTGCGAGAGATCGACGATTTGTACCGCATAGGCGTCGGAAATGTCCTTGAGGTCACTAAGCGGAACGACGCGGTCGGCATAGATACTCGCCATGGCCGCTTCGGTGCGGCGCAGCGCCAGATAGCCGGCCACCGCGATGACCACAATCACCAGCAACATGGCCAGGATGCTGAGAATCAGCCGCAAACGGATTGTCATGTCCCACCCCAAACAGATTGTTTGCACGCGAAACTAGTTTCACTTCGCGACACTTATATGTCTAAAGAACAGAAAACCGGGCCGACTGGCTATGGCACTCTTGGATCGGTACGGGGAGGTTACCGAATTTCAATATCCGCCAGCGCCTTCAGCCCTTCGCGGTAGGTTGGGTATTTCAGCGTGACGCCGAGATCGCGCTTGATCTTGTCATTCCGCACCCGACGGCAGTCGGCATAGAAGCTGGCCGCCATCGGCGACAGTTTCGCCTCGGCGAACGGCACTTCCGGTGGCGGCTCGATCCCCAGCAGCCCGGCGGCATAGGCGATCACCTCCTGCGGCGGCGCCGGCTCATCGTCGGCCAGATTATAGATCGCGCCGGGATCGGGATGGCGCATGGAGGCGCGCAGGGTTTGGGCAATATCCTCCACATGGATACGGCAAAAGACATGGCCGGGCTTGATGACCCGGTGCGCCGTGCCGTTGCGCAGGCCTTCGAGCTGGTTGCGCTTCGGCCCGTAGATGCCGGCGAGCCGGAACACATGCACCGGCACGCCGCGGGTCCGGTGCAGGTCGAGCCAGGCGGCCTCGGCTTCGGCGCGACGTTTGCTGCGCGCCTGCGTCGGGTTGACCGGCGAGGCTTCATCCACCCAGCCGCCCTGCGTATCGCCATAGACGCCGGTGGTGGAGAGATAGCCGAGCCATTTCAGATGCGGCAGTTTGGCGATAGCGGCGGCATGCCAGCGCAGTACCGCGTCGGCTTCCTCTTCTGCAGGTACGGAAATCAGCATATGCGTGGCGGGCGTCAGCACCGAGGCGTCGCTCAGCGGCGTCACGCCGTCGAAGACATGGGCATCGTAACCGGCGGCGGCGAGATTGGCGGCCTTCTCCAGGCTGCGGCTGGTACCGATGACGCCCCAGCCCTCGCGGCGCAACTCGGCCGCCAGCACACGGGCGCTGAAGCCCAGACCGAAACAGAACAGCGTCGCCATCCCAGGAATCCCATGCCTTGATTTTGCCACGGCCGAGCGCCACTCTGCCGCGCCATGATCGCATTCCGCAAGATAGGGCTTCTGACGGCATTCGCCAGTGTCATGGCCATGACAGGCGCGCTGCAGGCGCAGCCCTCGCCCTCGCGCGTGCTGGAAGACCAGAATTACCAGGACTGCCTCAGCCTGATGCGGCGTAATCCGGAAGAAGGTTTCGCCCAGGCGCAGACCTGGCAGGCGACCGGTGGCGGCCTGCCGGCGGCCCATTGCGCCGCCCTGGCGCTGGTGGAGATGAAGCATTACGGCGATGCCGCCGACCGGCTGGAACAGCTGCTGCCGCAGGCCGAGAAGCAGGCGCCGCATCTTTCGGTGGCGCTGCTCGACCAGGCCGCCAATGCCTGGCTGCTGGCCGACCAGCCGGACCGCGCAAAGAAGCTGCTGGATATCGCACTCAAAGTGGTGCCCGACACGCCCGACCTGCTGATCGATCGCGCCATGGCCCATGCGGCGCTGCAGGACTATACCGCGGCGCGCACCGATCTCGATCGCGCGCTGGTCGTGGCGCCGCTGCGCGAGGATGCCATGGCGCTGCGCGCCGCCGCCCGCCGCCAGACCGGCGATCCGGCCGGCGCGCTGCAGGATGCCGAAGCCGCATTAGCCATCGAACCGCGCATGCCGGAGGCTTTGCTGGAGCGCGGCATTCTGCGCGCCGATGCCGGCGACAAGCGTGGCGCGCGGGCCGATCTGCTGCAGGTCCGCCTGCTCGCGCCCGATACCGCCGCCGCGGTTACGGCCGGACAGTATATCGAGAAGATCGACGTCAGGCAGTAAGGCGCCGCAAGGCCTGCGCCGCCTGTTCGCGCACGACGGCGGCTGAATCCTGCGACAGGCGCTGCAGCACCGGCAGCACCGCCGCATCGCCGCTGTTGCCCAGCGCAACGCAGACATTGCGTACGAACCGGTCGCGTCCGATGCGCTTGACCGCCGTGGTGCTGAAGCGGGCGCGGAAACTTTCATCATCCAGCCCGGCCAGATCGAGCAGCGTCGGTGCGTCCAGTTCGCTGCGCGGCTGCAGGCTGATCTCCTGCGCGGTGCTGGCGAACTTGTTCCACGGGCAGACGGCGAGGCAGTCGTCGCAGCCATAGATGCGGTTGCCCATCACATCGGCGAATTCAGGCGTGATCACGCCATCGTATTCGATGGTGAGATAGGAAATGCAGCGCCGCGCATCGAGCTGGTAGGGCGCCGGAAAGGCTTTGGTCGGGCAGATGTCGAGGCAGTTGGAGCAGGTGCCGCAGTGATCGGCTTCGGCCGCGTCGGGCGCGATGTCCAATGTCGTCAGAATCAATCCCAGAAACAGCCAGGAGCCGAAGTCGCGCGACACTAAATTCGTATGCTTGCCCTGCCAGCCGATGCCGGCGGCGGCCGACAGCGGCTTTTCCATCAGCGGCGCGGTATCGACGAAGACCTTCACGTCGCGGCCGGCCTCGCGATGCAGCCAGCCGGCCAGACTCTTCAGCTTCTTCTTGACCACCAGATGGTAGTCGCGGCCCTGCGCATAAACCGAGATCGCAGCGCGGTCCCTGCGCGCCAGAACCTCGAGCGGATTGCGGTCCGGTCCGTAATTCAGGCCCAGGGCAATGATGCCGCGCGCCTCGGGCCAGAGCGCATTGGGATGGCGGCGGCGCTCGGCCTTGTCTTCCAGCCAGAGCATTTCGCCATGGCGCTTGAGCGCCATGAATTCATCCAGCCGCTGGGCCAGCTCGGGTCCGATGCGGTCGGCGCTGGTGAAGCCGACCGCATCGAATCCTTCGGCCAGGGCGCGCTCACGGATGCGCGCCTTGATATCCGTCTCAGTCGGCGAGCGCGGCAATGATCGCGATCTCGACGCGGTAGTCCGGGCCGGCCAGCTTGGCCTCGGTGGTGGCACGGGCCGGCGTGTTGCCCGGCGACACCCAGGCATCCCAGGCGCTGTTCATCTCGGCAAACGTGCCCATGTTGCTGAGCCAGATGGTGGCCGAGAGGATGCGGGTCTTGTCGGTGCCGGCTTCCTTCAGCAGCTTGTCGATCTGGCCGAGGATCTGCTCGGTCTGGCCCTTGGTGTCGGCCTTGTTGTCGGCAGCCACCTGGCCGGCGAGATACACGGTCTTGCCATGCACCACGGCCTGGCTCATGCGGGGACCGACTTCGATGCGACGGATGCTCATATTCGATAGTCTCCTAAAGGGTTCAGAAATCCAGATCGGCGTAATGCTTGGGCGGCGGCAGGCCGGGAATGTGATCGGCCAGCAGCGGCCGGAACGAGGGCCGCGACTTCACCCGCGCATACCAGTCATGGGCGCCGGGATAATCAGCCCAGGGCACGTCGCCGAGATAATCGACGCAGCTCAAATGCGCGGCGGCGGCGATATCGGCGAGGCTGAAATCGTCGCCGGCCAGCCAGTTGCGCCGCTCGGTGAGCCAGGCGATGTAATCCAGATGGATCTTCATATTCTGGTGCGCGATGCGGATCACGGCGGATTCCGGATGGCCGCCGCCGAGGAAGCGCTTCATCACCTTCTCGAAGACCAGCGGCTGGCTGACCTCGGGGCCGAATTTGTGGTCCCACCAGGCGACCAGGCGGCGGGTCTCGGCGCGGCCGGGCGGATCGAAGCCGAGCAGCATCTTGTTCGGGTAGACCTCGTCGAGGTATTCGCAGATCGCCTGGCTGTCGGCCAGCACGCGGCCGTCATGCTCGATCAGCACCGGGCCTTCGCCGCTCGGGTCCATGGCGAGGAATTCGTCGCGCCGCTCCCAGACCTTCTCGACCTCGAGATCGAATTCCAGGCCCTTTTCCTTGAGCAGAACACGGACTTTGCGGGACTGGGGCGACAGCCAGAGATGGTACAGCTTGCGCATGGGCGCGGAGTTTAGTCGTATTCGCCCAAGCGAAAAAGATTCCGGCCATAAAGAATTGGGAAAAAACGCCAAATGCCAGAGCAGCAAAGCAGCAAAATCACCATCTGGGGCCGCATCACCTCGCTGAATGTGCAGAAGGTGCTGTGGGCCGCCGACGCCCTGGGCCTGGCGTATGACCGCATCGACTGGGGCGGCGCCTTCGGCGGCACCGATGCGCCAGAGTTCCGTGCGATGAACCCCAACGGCCTGATCCCGGTGCTGCGCGACACCGACGGCAGCGTGCATTGGGAAAGCAACAGCATCCTGCGCTATCTCGGCGCGCGGTACGGCAGCGAAACCGCGCTGTGGCCGGCCGATCCGGCGCTGCGCAGCCAGGCCGACCGCTGGATGGACTGGACGCTGACCCTGCTGGACAAGCCGATGGTCGTGCTGCTGCTGGGCCTGATCCGCGAGCCGGCCAAGGCCGACCTGAACGAGTTGAGCAAGGCGGAAGCCCTGCTTACCGATTACTGGACCCGGCTGGATGCCCATCTGGCGACCCGGCCCTATGTCGCCGGCGACCGCCTGACCCTGGGCGACATCCCGGCCGGCTGCCAGTTGCAGCGCTGGACCGGTTTCCCGCTCACCCGGCCGCATCTGCCGCATCTGCTGGCCTGGCACGAGCGGCTGAAAGCCGAGCCGGGCTACCAGCGGCATATCATGATCCCGCTGACCTGACGGGCAGGCCTGGTTCCGGCCAAGTCGGTCCGGTTCAGGGCCAATTGGAGGCCAGTTCGGGCCGGTTGAAGACCAGTTCCGGCCCATTGAGAGCCAGTTCTAGCCAATTGGAGGCCAGTTAAGGCCAGTTCTGACCCGGATTTTCGCCCCAAAAGCCCGGATTTGTGCGAGTTCCGGGATTTTGACCCGCTTTTCTGCATCAAACACCCGGTTTTTGCCAAAAGCGCACGCCAGCGTAAACAGCCCTTCACCATGTCTGGCGGGGAAATCCCGGCATTCCGATTCACGATGGACAGCAGCACAGAAAAGAACAATAATAGAACATACTGCCGGGTTTTTCAAGCCCGCGCGCCTGTCTTCGATGCCCGGGAGCTGCCATGCCGCTTGCCATCCGCCCCCTGACCCCCGAGCTGTGGCCGGCGCTGGAAGACCTGTTCGGCCCGAACGGCGCCTGCAACGGCTGCTGGTGCATGTATCCGCGTATCGGCGCGGACTACCGCAAGCGGCCGCGCGACAGGAACAAGGCCGACCTGTGCAGGATCGTGAAAACCGGTCCGCCGCCCGGCCTGCTGGCCTTTGACGGCGATCTCGCCGTGGGCTGGTGCCAGCTGACGCCGCGCGCAGCGCTGACCTGGTTCGACGCATCCTCGCGCATGAAGCGCGTGGACGACGCGCCGGTCTGGGCGATCTCGTGCTTTTTCATCCGCAAGGGCCATCGCCGCACAGGCGTGACATCGGCGCTGATCGCCGCCGCCGTGACGGCCGCGCGCCAGGCGAAGGCCCCGGCCCTGGAAGCCTATCCGGTGGATGCGGAGCAAAGCCGCAGCACGTCCTATACCGGCTATGCCAGCAGCTTCCTGCGCGCCGGCTTCACCGAAGTGGCGCGGCCATCGCCATCGCGGCCGATGATGCGGCATATGCTGAAGACGGCTGCAGCGAAGCGCAAAACCGGATAAGCAGCCCTCATGATCGCTGCCTGCCCCTGCGACTCCAACCTGGCCTTCACCGCCTGCTGCGCGCCGTTTCTGGCCGGCGCGCCGGCGCCCACGGCGCTGGCGCTGATGCGCTCGCGCTATACCGCTTACGCCCGCGGCGATTTCGCATATCTGGCACGCACGCTGACGCCGGAGCATCGCGGCGGTTTCGATCCGGCGGAGATGCAGGCCAGCGCCGCGCAGACCGAATGGCTCGGCCTGGAGATTCTCGACACGGTGGCTGGCGGCACGAACGATGCGGAAGGCATCGTGGCCTTCGCCGCGCGCTTCAGGGCACAGGGCCAGGTCCGCGTGCTGCAGGAACGCTCGCGCTTTCGCCGCGAGGCCAGCGAAGCCAGGCGCTGGGTCTATGTCGACGGCGATGTCGAGACGCAGCCAGCGAAAAAGACCGGCCGCAACGATCCCTGCCCCTGCGGCTCAGGCAGGAAGTTCAAGCAGTGCTGTGGCAGGGCATGAGACGTTTTATCTTTGGTCCGTCACGTATTCCGCTTCTGCGCGCGCAGCGTCGGCAAACCAATTCCCGTTGAATCGAAGCCGCCATCCACCGCCAAAACTTGTCCGGTGATGTAACCGGCCTGGTCGCCGCAGAGGAAGCAGATCGCGTTCGCCAGTTCGCTCTCCAGGCCATAGCGGTTGAGCGGAATATGGTCGTGATAGTCGGCGCGGATTTCCGGCGTGTGCACGCCTTTCGCCATCGCCGTATCCACCGGGCCCGGCGCCACCGCATTGACGCGGATGCCGTATTGCCCGAGTTCGGCCGCCTGCTGCTTGGTCAGATGCGCCAGCCCGGCCTTGCTGGTGCCATAGGCGACGCGCAGCGTGGACGCCCGCAGGCCCGAGATCGAGGTGATATTCACAATGGCGCCGCCGCCCGCATCGCGCATGATCGGCGCCACGGCCTGGGTCATCAGAAACGGCCCGGTGAGATTGACCGCCATGACACGGCTCCAGTCCTCCAGCGTCACCTCGAGGATCGGCTTGAACACGGCGATGCCGGCATTGTTGACCAGCGCATCGATGCGGCCGAAATGTTTGTGCGCGGCCTGCACGGCGCCCTGCACCGCCTTTGGATCGGACACATCGGCGATGAGTGCCAGGGTGGCATCGGGCGCGCCGAGATCCTTCACGGCGGCCTGCAGCGTATCGTCCAGGATATCGAGCAGCGCCACGCGCCAGCCATCGGCGAGAAAGCGTTTTGCCGCCGCCAGGCCAAGACCGCGCGCCGCGCCGGTGATGAGCGCGACGCGGGATGCGCCTGCTGTCGTCTGCGATGGACCTGTCACGCCGCTCTCCCCGCTCTCGTTTCTTGCTTGGGGCGAGCTTAGCGCGCGGAGGACCGCGCCGGCCAGTCTCCAGGGCTATGGGAACAAGAGCGGCAGGAGGCCTAGTCCTTGCCGTGCTTCTGCGCGCGATCGCGTGCTGCCAGCAGCGACTGGATGCGGCGATGCACCTCGACGGGCTCGTAGGGCTTGCCCAGCGACGGCCCCTCCTCGCAGAGTTCGCCCGCGGCTTCCGCCTTCTTCTCGCCGCCCGAAGTGATGATCACCTCGATGCCCGGCCGGTTGGCCCGCACCCAGCGCGCCAGGCCGAAACCGTCCATCTCGCCCGGCATCCGCACATCGGTGAAGACCACGTCGATCTGCGCGCCGTTTTCAAACAGCTGGATCGCCTCGCGGGCATTGCCGGCCTCGATCACGGTGTATTCGCAGTCCCGCAGATACTGGGCGATCGCCATGCGCACCAGAACCTCGTCTTCAACCACGAGTACGACGGCAGCAGGGGACTCCGCCGGCGGGCGTTTGTCGGGGGCCGGGGTCATGGGCAATCCTCTCGCGGGCATGGCAACCGTAAGCCGAAGGGAACCCCTGTATGACGGAATGGTTCCGCTCTGGGGATGGACCGCCGTCCGCGTCGTCAAAACCGCCAATTTCGCCGTCTTTGCTGGGCTGCCTCTGTACTTTTTGCGGTTTCTCTGCTCTGACAGGCTATCCGCAATAACCGAGACTCACTGCCACATGGCCTTTAAAGAAACCAGCCTGCTCGACCGCATGGATGCCGCGGCAAAAGCCCGCCAGGCCCTGCTCGAAAAAGCCCAAGCCAACGACCCGACCCGCGATCCCGGATTTGCCGCCCGCCAGGCCGCCCGCGCCGCCGCCAATGCCGAGCGCGAAAAAGCCACTGCCGAGCGCCGCGCCAAGAAGCAGGCCGAAGCCGCCGCCAAGGCGGTCGCCGATGCCGAAAAGCGCCGCCTGGCTGCCGAAGCCAAGGCCGTGGCCGATGCCGCCGCCGCCGAAGCGAAAAAGCCGGTGGTGCGCAGCGAAGCCGAACTGAAGGCGGCGCGCGACGCGCGCTATGCCGCCCGCAAGGCGCGCCAGCGCTGATGCCGACCCGCTGATCTCCCGCGCGGGAGATCAGCCTTCCTTTTCATGAGATGCAGTAGCGACCGTCCGCGGCCGCAGGCCCGACCTGCGGCGTTGACCTCGTCCTGCCGCGGCCTATGCTCGTCGGTGGTCTCCAAGGGAGGAACCCCATGACATATAAAACCGTCGCCACGCTCGCCGCTGCTGCGCTGCTCAGTCTCAGCCTGGCCCTGCCCGCCATCGCCCAGACGGCGACCCCCGCCACCCCGCCAGCCAAGGCCGACAAGGGCACGGCCAAAAAAGCAGAGAAGACCGACAAGGCCGCCAAGCAGAAAGCCGAAAAGACACCGGCCAAGGGCATGGAGCAGGGTCAGAAGAAGGGCATGGACAAGGGCCAGAAGAAAGGCATCGAAAAGCGCAGCTGAAGCCCTGCACCGGCAGCGGCGGTCAGGCTGCCGCTTCCGCCAGCGCCATCATGAAGGGCGGCAAGGGCCGCGCCTGACTCAGCAGCCAGCGTCCCATCGCGCCGGCCACCTGTCGCACGGCCGGCCGCACGCCCATGCGATGGCGCCAGTCAGCCAGCCGCGGGGCGAAGTTGTCATCGATCGGCGCCCCCATGCGATGACCGAAAATCTGCGCCATGAAAAACGCGATATCGGCATAGGTGTAATCCGCGCCCGCAAGCCAGGGCCGGCCATCGGACAGCAGACCCTCCATCTGCGCGTAATACGCGGCGCAGGCAGCACGCGCCGCAACGGCCGCGGGATCGTCGGGGATCTGCTGCAGGCCCATCAGGCGGATGACGGCTGGGAAATACACCTCATCCGATTCATGCTCCAGCCGCCGCGCCCGTGCGCGCGCCGCGATGGCGCGCGGCCAGAGCGCCGCCTGCGGCTTCAGGTCTTCCAGATACTCGAAAATCTGGGTGCTGTCGTAGAGTTCGAGATCGCCATGAACCAGCACCGGCACCTGGCGTTTTGGATTGATGCGCAGCACCGCCGGATGCTTGGGCTCGTAGAGGGCCTTCATCTCGAAGGGCACCATCACCAGATCGAAGGCGGTGGCCTTTTCATGCAGCGCGATCTGCACTTTCGCGCCGAACATGCTCAAAGGCCCGGAATACAGCGTGATATCGCTCATGGTCATCTCACCCGCGTAAAATCCATCACCCAGTTGCATTCCCAGCTGATACCGTTGTCGCGCGAGTAATCCTGCGCCCAGACCGGCGCGATCTCGTTCACCGTCCAGCGATAGCGCACCTTCACGGCAAAGCCTTCATCGGTGTCGTCGCCGAGGAACACACCGCGGCGGATGCCGTCGGCGCCGGTCTCGAAGCGTCCGGCCACCGGCGGCTGCAGCAGGCCGTTGGAACTGCTGACCCACCAGATGCGCCAGGCGGCGGCGTTGATGTCGTAGAGCCGCATGGTGAGGCCGGAAAAGCCGCGCGACGGGAAATGAATCTCCTCGATATTGGAAATGCCATCCAGATATCCGCCGCACTGGCTGCGGCCCTCGAAGACCTCCCAGCTTTGCGGATCATCCTGGTCGAGGCCGGCGAAGCGCTGCTTCAGGCGGCGGTTCACCAGGGTCCAGCGGCCGTAGAGAAAATCGAAATCGGCGCGGCCGCTGCTGACGACCGTGCCGCCAACCACGGGCGCGTCGTTGCCATTGGCGATACGGCCGGCGATGGCGAGATGCGGATAGGACATGGCCTGTGCTTTCATCAGATGAGTCATGGCTTCAGCCCCGTGAATTCAGCCCGCGCGCTTGGCATAGCCCATCGCCTCGACGATCAGGCCATCGCGCACGCGCATGATGTTGACGCCGCGCAGGGCCTCGGTGGCGGCCGGCCCGAAGACATAGCGCCAGCGGATCACCGCGCGTTCGCCGGCGACGAACACCTCCTCCTGCTCGAAATGGCTGTGCGTCTCGGCCGCCAGGCCCTGCCAGTTGGCCAGCGCCGCATCGCGACCATAGAGCAGCGCGCCGTCCGGGGCCGGGGTTATGGCTTCAATGACGCAGGCCTCGGCCACCAGGGGGGCGATGGCGGCGGGATCGCGCTCGTGGAAGGCGCGGTTGAAACGGTCGATCACCGCCGCCGTCTGCTGCGAGACAGGGTCGGGGGAGGCCAGAACGGCGGCGGTGAAGACGCCCAGAGTCCGAGAAGACTGGGGGGCGGGTGAAGACTGGGGGGCGGCGGGGGTCATGTCGTTCATGGCGGAGGCTCCCTTTTCTTTATGGGCCGCAGCCTAGTCTCCTATTCCTGACAGCCAGTGTCAGGTATTTCGGCTATACTCGAAAAATGCGTGCGAGCCGGCTGATCTCGATCCTGATGCTGCTGCAGACCCGCGGCCGGATGACGGCCGAGGCGCTGGCGGGGGAATTCGAGGTCTCGGTGCGCACCATCTACCGCGATGTGGATCACCTGAGCGCTGCCGGCGTGCCGATCTATGCCGATCGTGGTCCGAGCGGCGGCTTCGCGCTGCTGGATGGCTATCGCACCAAGCTGACCGGTATGACGCCGGCCGAGGCCGAGACGCTGTTCCTGGCCGGATTACCCGGCCCCGCCGCCGAACTGGGCCTGGCCGAGATCATGGCCACCGCTCAGTTGAAGCTGCTCGCGGCCCTGCCGCCGGCGCTGCAGCAGCAGGCCGAGCGCGTGGCAGCGCGCTTCCATCTCGATCCGCTCGGCTGGTTCCGCGACAGCGACGCGGAGGCGACGACGCATTTGCGCGCGCTGGCCGATGCGGTGTGGAACAGCAAGCGCATCCGCATGACCTATAAGAGCTGGCAGAAACTGAGCGAGCGCGAATTGCTGCCGCGCGGCCTGATCCTGAAATCGGGCCAGTGGTATCTGGCCGGCCAGACTATCGAGAAGAAAGGCAGCAAAGAGAGTGCCGGCGCCATGCGCTCTTTCCGCGTCGGCGGCATCCAGGCGCTGACTGTGCTCGGCACGGATGCCAGCCTGGCGCTGCCCAGGGATTTCGATCTGGCGGCCTGGTGGACGGAGTCGGCGAAACGCTTCGAGGCCGAGGTGTTCCGCGGCACGGCGGAGCTGCGCATCAGCCCGCGCGGCCTGCGCTGGCTGCGCAGCATCGCGCCGCCGATGCATGAGGCGGCCCTGCGCACGCTGCAGCCGGCCGATGCGGAAGGCTGGCACCGCGTCAGCATCCCGATCGAGGACACCAAATTCGCCGCCGGCCAGATGCTGCGGCTGGAGGCGGAGGCGGAAGTGCTGGAACCGGCGGAGTTGCGCGCCGCCGTGATCGGGCTGGTGCGGGATCTGGGCAAGATCTACGGATAGGCGCGAGCCTCCCGGCGCAGTGGCTGCAGACCGGGAGGGACGCCCGCGACGACATCTGGATGGGACGTTATCCCACGCGCGTCCCAAGGCCAGATGACGCGCACCGGCGCAAGGTCAAGCTGCGTTGTCGGTGGTCGATCAGCGGTTGGGACCGATGCCGTTATTCTGCGGCAGGCTGGTGCCCTGCGACGCCATCAACGCGAAGGTGACCAGCGCCGCCATCGGCAGAGGCTGGGACTGCGCCTGCGGTTTCTGCGGTTTCGCTCTGGTTTCCACCGGCATTTGCACGGCGGGCTGTACGACGGTAGCGGGGGCAGCGGGGGCAGCGGGCGCGGGTGGTTCACCGGCCGGCGCAGCAAGCGCAGGCAGCAGAAGCAGGCCAGAGAGCGCAACGCCTCTGAGCAGTACAAGACCGGTTTTCATGGCAGGCCACCCCGCAAGCGGTGAATGACCTGATGACAACCCGGGCGCCGCGCGAAGGTTCCGCGAGGCGCGACGGTATTTATTTCAGTTCGCCAACCGCTCGATGATCAGGTCCATCAGGGCGCGCAGACGCGGCAGGCGCCGCAGGTCGCGGTGATAGCCGATGTAATGGGGCCGGTCGGGCAGCGGTTCGCCGAGATCGAGCGCCACGATGCCCGGCGTCGCATCGCCCACCGGCCGCGGCAGCACGGTATAGCCCGCGCCCCAGGCGCACATCTGCGCCTGCACCGCCAGGTTGTTGCTGCTGAATCCGGCCATCGCATGAGGTAGCGCGCGCTGCAGCCACAGCACATCGGGCCGTCCGGCATAGGCTTCATGCATGGTGACGACACGCAGGCCGGCGCCATCGCCAAAGGCCGGCACCGCACTGCCGACGGGCGCGTAGAGTGCATAGGGCACCATGACCAGGCGACGCCCGATCACTTCGGGCTCGTCGAATGGCCGCATGCGTATCACCAGATCGGCCTCGCGGCGCGGCAGACTGTAAAGCCGCGCATCGGTCAGCAGTTCGACCTTGGTCTTCGGATAGCGCAGGCCGAATTCCGACAGCACCGGCGCCAGCATGTAGATGGCGAACCAGTCCAGCGTGGAAAGACGCAGCTGGCCGTCGATGTCATGGTCGCCGGCGGCGAGCTGGCGTTGCGCCGCCAGCGTCTCGGCCTCAATGCGTTCGGCATATTTCAGCAGCGTGCCCCCCTCGTCGGTCAGCACGAAGCCATCGGCGGTGCGCTGGAACAGCACATGGCCGAGCGCCGCCTCCAGCGCGCGCAGGCGGCGCCCCATGGTGGGCTGGGTCTGGCCGATTTTACGCGCCGCCGCACCCAGCGTGCCCGCGCGGGCAATCGCCAGAAAAATCCGCAGGTCGCTCCAGTCCAGGCCGGGAGTCATTCCATGCATTTATGCATGGGCATCGTGCAATATCAATAATTTCCAAACATCAATGGCGGGCGCATTCTCGGGCCAAGGACAACACGCACCCGGAAAGGACCTGCATCATGACCCGCCTGACCAACAAGACAGCCCTCATCACCGGCGGCACCAGCGGCATCGGCCTGGAGACCGCCCTGCAGTTCGTGGCCGAGGGCGCCCGCGTCGCCGTCACCGGCACCAATCCCGCCACCATCGAAGCGGCCCGCGCCGCTTTGGGCCCCGGCGTGCTGATCCTGCGCGCCGATGCCGGCGATGTGGCCGGCCAGCAGGACATCGCCCGTCAGGTGCAGCTGGCCTTCGGCAAGCTCGACATCCTGTTCGTCAATGCCGGCGTTGCCGACTTCCGCCCGGTCGAACAATGGGACGAAGCCGGTTTCGACCGCTCGGTCGCGATCAATCTCAAAGGACCATTCTTCCTGGTGCAGGCGCTGCTGCCGGTCTTTGCCGCAACAGCCTCCATCGTGCTCAACACCTCGATCAACGCCCGCATCGGCATGCCGAATTCCAGCGTCTATGCCGCCAGCAAGGCGGGCCTGATCGCGATGGCGCGTACGCTGTCGGGCGAATTGATCGGCCGCGGCATCCGCGTGAATGCCGTCAGCCCCGGCCCCATCTCGACGCCGCTCTATGGTAAGCTCGGCCTTTCCGAGGCCGATCTGAAAGGCATGGCCGACGGCATCCTGCAGCAAATCCCCGCCAGGCGCTTCGGCGCCGCCTCCGAGATCGCCAAGGCCGTGGTCTTCCTTGCCTCGGACGAGTCCGCCTTCACGGTCGGCAGCGAACTCGTCATCGACGGCGGCATGAGCAATCTCTGAACCTTCCCCACAGATCAAAAAAAGGAATATCCCATGCGCCTTTCCATGCCGCGCCGCAGCCTGTTCACCGGCGCCCTTGCGCTTGCCGCCGCCAGCACCATCGCCATGCCGGCGCTGTCCGCCGACCAGGGCATCGCCTGGCCCAGGAGTTTCAAGGCGCAGACCATCGCCACCAACGGCACCACCATCCATCTGCGCGTCGGCGGCAAGGGGCCGGCCGCAGTGCTGCTGCACGGCTATGGCGAGACCGGCGACATGTGGGTGCCGCTGGCCGTCGAACTTTCGCGCGACCACACGGTGATCGTGCCCGACCTGCGTGGCCTCGGTCTGTCTGCGAAGCCGAAGACCGGCTTCGACAAGAAGACCCAGGCCCATGATGTGGCCGGCGTGCTGGATGCGCTGAAGGTATCCGACGCCGACCTCGTCACCCACGATATCGGCAACATGGTGGGCTATGCCTTCGCTGCCCAATATCCGCAACGCGTGAAGAAATTCGTGCTGATCGATGCGCCGGTGCCGGGCATCGGCCCGTGGGACGAAATCCTGAAACATCCGCTGCTGTGGCATTTCCGCTTCGGCGGGCCGGATATGGAGCGCCTGGTGAAGGGCCGCGAGCGCATCTACCTGGATCGTTTCTGGAACGAGTTCTCGGCCAACCCGAAGCGCTTCACCGAAACCGCGCGCCAGCATTACGCCAGGCTCTATGCGATGCCGGGCGCCATGCATGCCGGCTTTGCGCAGTTCGCCGCCTTCGACCAGGACGCCATCGACAACAAGGCGATGCTGGAAAAGAACGGCAGGCTGAAGATGCCGGTGCTGGCGCTGGGCGGCGAGAAGTCGTTTGGCGGCACCATGGCCGTGGTGATGCGGGCGACGGCCGATAACGTCACGGAAGGCGTGGTGCCCGACAGCGGCCACTGGATCATGGAAGAGAATCCGAAGGCGACCACCGCGATGGTCAGCGCCTTCCTGCGCCAGTAACCGTCAAAGACGAATACCAACCGCCGCCGGCGCCCGATCACGCGTCGGCGGTATCGTTTTCCCAGCCGCCATCTTTTGCGTTCAGCGTCCCGCGCGTGATCACGGCATCCTGCGGCATCACATCGGCGGCGGCGTAATCGGCCTTGTCCTTCAGTGCGGCATAGAGCGGCGTGAAATCGGGCCGCGTCGCTTCGAACAGCTCTTCAAAGCTTTTGATGACGAAATAGGTCTTCTGAAATGTGTCGATGCGGTAGCGCGTGCGCATCACCCGCATGAGATCGAAGCGCACACGGTTCGGTGCGTCCGCGTCGAGGCAGAAGACGCTTTCGGTCTTGGAGGAGAGAATGCCGCTGCCGTAGATGCGCAAGGAGCCGTCGGCCTGTTCGATCAGGCCGAATTCCACCGTGTACCAGTATAGCCGCGCCAGGTGATGCAACGCGTTCAGACCATTCGCCTTCAAACCACCCTTGCCATAGGCTTCCATGTAATCGGCGAAGACCGGATTCATCAGCAGCGGCACATGGCCGTAGATGTCATGGAAGCAATCCGGCTCCTGGATGTAATCGAGCTGCGCACGCTTGCGGATCCACCAGGTGACCGGGAAGCGCCGCGCCGCCAGATGGCTGAAGAACACATCGTCGGGCACCAGCCCCGGCACGCAGACGATGCGCCAGCCGGTCGCCTTCTCCAGCACATCCGAAAGCCGTTCGAAATCCGGAATGCCATCCGCGGCCATGCCCAACCCGGTCAGACCGTCGAGGAACTGCTGGCAGGCGCGACCGGGCAGCAGGGCCGCCTGGCGTTTGAACAGGTCGCGCCAGACCGCGTGATCCTCGGCCGTATAGCGATGCAGGGGCTGCGGATGGGTGAAATCGGCAGCGATCTCCAGGTCTCCATCGCTATTTGGGTCGATGTCGCGGACAGCCATGGCGGCCTCCCGGAAGGATGAATGTCTTCCGAGGATATCGCCGTTTTCACGCAATATCCGCGCGATATTCGGTTTATTTTCGTCATATGCGCAATCTTCTGGCATATTATTCCTGAAATTGCAGGAATCACGCATGACCCCGGATCTGGATGTTTTCGACCTGAAACTGCTCTCGGCCCTGCAGGGCGACGGCCGGCAGCCCAATGCAGCCCTGGCCGAGGCGGTGGGGCTCTCGGCCAGCCAGGTGAGCCGGCGGCTGTCGCGCCTGGAGGAGGACGGGGTGATCGCCGCCTATGCGGCGCTGCTGAATCCGGAAGCGGTCGGCCTCACGGTGATGGCCTTTTCCAATATCTCGCTGGAACGCCAGGCCGAGCAGATGGATGCGTTTGAATCAGCCGTGACGCGGTTTCCCGAAATCCAGGAATGCTATTCGGTGACCGGCGAGGCCGATTTCGTGCTGCGCATCGTGGCGAAGGATTTAAAAAGCTTCGCCGATTTTCTATCGCAGCATCTGCTGCGCGTGCCGGGCGTGCGCGCCGTGCGCAGCTCCATCGTGCTGCACACCATCAAGCGGACGACGGCGCTGCCGCTCACACCATAACCGTCATGCCAACGCGCAGCGGGGGCATCCACGTCTTGCTTTCAAAAAGAAGAATCGTGGATGCCACGCCCAAGGCGTGGCATGACGAGTGGATAGGTCTGCAGCGCTGGATGGCCGGGACAAGCCCGGCCATGACACTCGATCTTTGAAATTCTACTTGTTCAGAAACGCCGGCGTCGCCGACGAAATCAGCAGTTCGGTCAGGCCGGTCATGGCTTTCTGCACGCGGTCGAAGCCGACCGACTTCACGATCTTGGCCTCGTCCATATAGAGATCGCGGTTGATCTCAAGCTGCAGCGTATGGATGCCGGCATCGCGGCGCGCGTAATGCTGGGTGATATAGCCGCCGGCATAGGGCTTGTTGCGCGCCACGCCGAAACCGCAGGATTTCAGGTAATCCTCGACGCGATCGACCAGCCGGCCGGCGCAGGAGACGCCATGGAAATCGCCCAGCACCATATCGGCGCGGCGCATGCCGGCGTCGGGCATGTTGTTGCCGCCGACGCTGGGCATCGAATGGCAGTCGAGCAGCAGGGCCACGCCGTGATGCGCCTTGGCCTCGGTCAGCAGGGCCTCAAGCGCATCGTGATAGGGCCGCCAGCAGGTCTCGACCCGGCGTTCGGCTTCGGAAAACGGAATCTTGCCCTTGTAGATTTCCATGCCGCCGGCGACGACGCGGGCGATGGTGCCGAGCCCGGCGCCGATCTTGCTGCTGTCGGTGACCACATGCGGCGGCAGCGGCGTATCGAACATGCCGGGATCGAGTTCGTAGGCGGCGCGGTTGGGATCGCAATAGGCCCGCGGGAACAGCGCTTCCAGCAGCGGCGCGCCGAGCGACGGCCCCGCCTTGTAGAGATCGTGGATGAAGGCATCCTCGGAGCGGCGCAGCGACAGCGCGTCGAGCTGGCTGAAGGCCTTGAAGCTGGCCGGGTAGATATCGCCCGAATGGGGCGAGGACAGCACCAGGGCGCTGCGTCCGGCCACCGGCAAAGTCACCCGGATCGGCGGATCGTTGGGGAATTCCGGATCGGGCTGGAACCGGCGGGTTTTGAGCGTGGCGCTGCTTGTCATTCGGACCTGGAAAGCTGCCGGACGGGGAAATCCCGGGCCGGCCGGATACTGGGGCAACTGGCAGGAGAATATGGGGCATCCGGGCGGGACTTGCCAACCGGCGTCGCAGCCATTAAAAGCCAGCCGTCCGGTCGACCCCTGGACCCGACGGTTTTCCCTGAAGACCGGCGGTTGCGCGTAATGGGCGGTTAGCTCAGCGGTAGAGCACTACCTTGACATGGTAGGGGTCACAAGTTCGATCCTTGTACCGCCCACCACGCGCCGGCCCCGGCCCTGGCACTCACCCCTTGCTAGTCCTCGCACCGCTTTCTATAAACGCGGGCCACAGGCCTGACCGGGCTGTTTCGAGCCGGCGGTGAACAGGGGATTTTCCGATATGGCGCAGGATGTTGCCGCTGCCTTGATTGCGTTTCTGCGCCAGATGGACCCGAGCAACGCCAGCGATCCGCTGCTGACGCCCGAGGTCGACCTGATCGACGGTGGCTATATCGACAGCTTCGGCATGGTGGAGCTGATCGCCTTTGTGCTGTCGACCTGGAATGTCGATCTCTCCAGCGCCGATTTCTACGATGGCCAGATGCGCAAGGTCTCGGGCATCGCCGCCGCCATCCAGTCCAAGGCCGGCTGAGACCATGGCTGCCGCGCTGTTCCGGGTCAAATCCACCGTCGCCATCCCGGCGCATGGCCGCGACCTGGTGCGCTATGCCGCCGCCTATATCCACCCGTCCGTGCGCCGGGTCTGGATCGAGAATGAGGCCTGGTGGCTGGAAAGCGCCGAAGACCTGGGCCAGCAGCAGGTCGATGACGGCTTCGCCATCCTGTGCAAGCGCTTTGGCAATGTCGAACTGCCGCCGCTGATCCCCAGCTTCACCCTGCCGGCCCCGGACACGCTGACCAAAGCCGTGTCCGAGATCGATCCGGCCCTGTTCCAGCCGACCGCGCCGGGCCTGTTCATCCTGCGGCCGCCCTACAGCGACCTGATGCGCTTCCTCGACTGGACGCTGATGTGGCGTTTCGCCCGCGCCTTCAGCGCGCGCGACGAGATCTATCCGAACGTCATCCCGATCGAGCAGCTGGCGCTGACCCAGCATCTGCGCGCCTTCCCCGAGCATCTGCATTTCATCTCGCATCTGACCGAGGACCTGCAGGTGCTGGATGCCTTTGCCGCGCGGGCACGCGCCTCGGTGCAGAACACGCAGCCGGCGGCCGGCGAACTGGCGCCGGTGGCGCTCGTGCATAATCCCTCCACCTGCTACCACTGCTATGCCGCGCGCACCGGCACCCAGCTGGCCGGCAACGAGGCGGTGACGGCGGTGACGCGCTGCCACCGGTATGAATCGGCCAATCACAGCGATCCCGGCCGCCTGATGGAATTCACGCTGCGCGAGATCGTCTTCCTCGGCTCGGCCGATTACGTGCGCGAGACGCGCGAGACGTCGATGCGCATGATCCAGGACTGGGCCACCGCCTGGTCGCTCTATGGCGAGCTGCTGCCGGCCAACGATCCCTTCTTCACCGACGATTACGAAGCCAAGGCCGTGCACCAGCATCGCCTGGCGATGAAATACGAATACCGCGCCGTGCTGCCGGGCACCGGCAAGACCCTGGCGGTGCTGTCGTCGAACCTGCATTCCGCCACCTTCGGCAAGGCCTTCGATATCCGCGTCGACGGCATGCGCGCCAATACCGGCTGTCTCGGCTTCGGCCTCGAACGCCTGGCGATCGCCATCGTCATGCAGCATGGCCTCGATCCGGCCAAGTGGCCCGAAGGCCTGCGCCGCGATCATGCCGCCTGGCGCGCCGCCGACGCGCTGCAGCAGTAACGCCGCATGACCCTGCCGCATCTGCGTCCCGCCACGGCCGAGGACTGCGTAGCGATTGCCGGCTGGCTCAACGATCCCGCCACCAACGCCCTGCTGTCCTCCAACCTGCGCCAGGGTGGCATCACCGCGCAGGCGCTGACGCTCGGCCTGCGCCGGCGCGACCAGCAGTGGACGGTCTTCTCGGCCGACGCGGACACGGCGCCGCAAGGCCTGATCGCGCTGGACAGCATCGACAGCCATGACCGCATCGCCAATCTGTGGTTCGTGCTCGGCGATGTGACGGCGCGCGGGCGCGGCCTGACGCCAGCCGCCATCGAAGCCTTCTGCATGCACAATCCGGCACAGCTTCATGTGGTGACAGCCTGGATCGTCGAGGGCAACACGGCGTCCGTGCGCTGCCTGGAGAAAGCCGGCTTCCGCCATGTCGGCCGCGTCAAAGAAGGCGTGCGCATGGATGACGGCTGGCGCGACCGCATCCTGATGCAGCGCGTCCTGGAACAGGCCTGATGGATCTGCTGCTGCACACCGGCGGCATCCTGATCACGGCGGCGCTGGCCGCCGTGCTGCCAGCCTGGCCGCGCCGCCTGCTGCTGCTGCTGGCCGCCGCGCTGCTCTATGGCGCCATCGACTGGCGCTTCCCGCCGCTGCTGGCGGCGATCATTCTCGCCACCTGGCTGCTCGGTCTGTGGCTCGGCGCCAAGCCGCGCGGCATGGGCGGCATTCTGCTGGCTGTCGCCGCGGTGCTGTCGCCGCTCGCCGTCTACAAATACCTGCCGGTCTGGCTCGACGGCCTCGACCAGCTGCTGCCGGTCTCGGGGCTGAATTTCGGCGGCTATGGCGCCGTGCTGGTGCCGGTCGGCCTCAGCTTCTACAGCTTTGCCTGCTGCGGCTATCTGATCGACGTGCATCGCCGCAATTATCCGGCCGACCGCAACCTCGTGCGGCTGGCGTTGTTCGCCTCCTTCTATCCGACGCTGCTGTCGGGTCCGATCGAACGCTATCCGCAGCTGGCCAAGCCGCTGTGGGAGTTCCTGCGGCCGACGCCGGAGATGGTGCTGAACGGCCTGCTGCTGATCGCCTATGGCGTCTTCCTGAAAGAGGTGGTGGGCGACCGTCTCGGCGGCGTGGTGGACAGCGCCTACAATACCGGCGCTGCCGGCGGCTGGAGCAATGCGCTGGTCGCCTTTGCCGGTTTCGTGCTGCAGCTGCTGGCCGATTTCGGCGGCTATTCGATGATCGCGGTCGGCGCCGGCAACCTGTTCGGCGTGGCGCTGACGGTAAATTTCCGCCAGCCCTTCTTCGCCCAGACGCTGACCGATTTCTGGCAGCGCTGGCATATCTCGCTGACGCGCTGGATCGGCGACTATGTCTATCGCCCCACCGCGCTGCTGCTGGTCAAGCACACCAAATGGACGCGCTGGTGGAAGGAGGCCGTCGCCTCCTATGTCACCTGGATCACCATGGGCCTGTGGCATGGCGCCGAAGGCACCTATCTGCTGTTCGGCGCGCTGCAGGCCACGCTGATGCTGACACACAAGGCGCTGCCGGCCCTGCCGGGCGCACGCGATGCCGCCTGGCGCCGCAGCCTCAACATCGCCGCCACCATGATGGTGGTGGTGATCAGCTTCGGCATCATCCGCGCCGCCTCGCTCGGCCAGTATGGCGAGCTGCTCGGCGCGCTGGTGACGCTGGCGCCGGCCACCGCCAAGATCGACATCTCGCGCACCGCGCTGATCGGCGCCGTGCTGATGCTGGCGGTGGAAGCCGTGATTCATTTCCGCCCCGGCTTCCGCTTCACGTCTGTTACACTGCGCGCGGCACTGATCTTCGGCTTTGTGGTGGCCACGGTCCTGTTGGGAAATGACGATGCCCGGAATTTCATCTACTTCCGGTTCTGAGCCGATGCGTCCGACACTCAAGGGCCCGGCAACGCGGCGCCAGGTCGGCATCGCCATCGTCACGGTGGCGCTGGCGCTGGCGATCTGCGACCAGCTTTATGGCCTCGTCTTCGACCGGCTGTTCGCCGCCTCGTCCTTCAATCCGGCGGCGCGCGTGCAGAGGTCGGGTGCCGAGACCGTGATCCTCGGCGCGTCCGGCGCGCATTACGCCCTCGACCCCGTGGTGATCGGCGGCAAGACCTACAATGCCGCCGAAGACGGCCAGAGCGGTTATTACGTCGCCACGCTGCTGAACGTGCTGCCGGCTGGCAGCGTGCGCCGCGTGATCTACGGCTTCGACCCAGCCGATGTGATCAGCGGCCTCAACGGGCCGAATGTCAGTCACCTGGCGCGCTTCGCGCCCTTTGCCACGCTGGACCCGCAGTTCGAGGCCTGGGTGACCGGCGGCAAGCTACTGGCGCGGCTCAAGCTGCGCTCGGGCTTCTATCGCTATCGCGGCATCGGCGCGACCGCGTTGCGCGGCCTGCGCCAGCCGATGCAAGCTTCTGACACCGGTTTCCAGCCGCTGCAGGGCGCCATGGCGCGGCCGGTGTCGGATCCGATCACCGGCGGACCGGTCGCGCAGCCCTCGCCCTCGGGCCTCGCCATGCTGGAGGCCATCGCCACTGCCGTACGCCGTCACGATGCCGAACTGGTGGTGGTGATGACGCCGATGTATCGCTACGACCGCACGCGGCTGACGGAAATGCAGCCGGTCAACGATGCCATGCGGCAGAGTCTGGCCGGTGTGAAGAAACTCTGCGACCTCACCGCGCCCGACGATCCGCGCCTGGCGGATGTCTTCGATAATCACCAGTATTACCGCGATGGCGCCCATACCAATGGCCCCGGCGCCCAGGCCTATTCCGCCATCATCCGCGACCAGATCGCGGCGCGCTGCTTCCGCTAAGCTGCAGTCTTACGGCTTCGGCAGCGTGGCGAGATATTTTTCCACCACCGGACCCCAGGTCTTCGCGCCGTTGGTCCCAAAAAACAGGCCGTGGCCGTCCTTGCCCCAGGGACCGAGCGCGGTGAACTGCGCCTTGCCGCCGGCGGCGGTGAACTTGTCGTACATGGCTTTCGATAAGGCCGGCGCGAAGAAGGTGTCGTTTTCGGTATAGACCCAGAGCATCGGTTGCCGCGCCGTGGCGCCATAGCGGCCGGCCGCCTCCACCAGCGCGTCGGGCGTGCAGTTGGTGTTGGGCTTTTCTTCGGCCCAGCCGCCGCGGCCGCCGGCGAAATTGATCAGCCCGGCGATGCCCTGCGGATTGCGGCTGGCATAGGCGATGGTGGCCCAGCCGCCGGCCGACTGGCCGACCACCAGCGTGCGGCCCGGTTGCACGTAAGCAAGCGTCGTCACGTAACGCACGGCGGCATCGATATCGTCGGCACTGGCCAGGCCGGCATGATGGAAATTCGGCCGCGAGCAGCTGCCGTAATTCTCGACCCAGTCGCCGCCGGTCTCGCCATAGCCGCGGCGCAGCGGAAAGGCGACCACATAGCCGCGCTGCAGGAACCACTGCGCCACTTCCGACTCGCAGCTGGATGGCTTCATGGTCGGACGCAGGGAGGCCTTGGCCGGGGAACCATGGTTGATCACCGCCACCGGCGCCGGCGCATCGCCTGGCGGGCGGCAGCTGCGCAGCTGCAGCACCTGCTGTTTCTGCTGGCCTTCGACGAAGGACCAGATCCAGTGCAGCTGCATACGGGCGGGGCCGTCCGGGGCGGCCTGGGGTCCGATGGCGATGGTCTGCGCGCTGGCCGAGGCCGTCAGGACAGCCAGCAGCGGGATTACAACCAGGGCGTAGAGCAACGGGCGCATCGGCGGTCCCCCCTTTGCCGCGCAGTGCTATCACAGATGGCAGCCGGCGACCATTACGGGAATTGGATCGCCTCCTATTCGCCAAAAAACCCGGAAAACTGGGCTTTTTCATTCAGAAAAAATTAAGCATACTGATCCGACAGTGGGCAGGCAGGCCAAGGGTCAAAGGCCGAGCCATTGCGGGGAAGGTCACAGCATGGCGAGTGAAGCGGCAGCCGTTCCGGTGGGCAGCGTATTCATTGAACATTCGCGCTTTTTGCCCGGACCCGCGCGGGCGCGCTGGCGTGTCGAACGCATCGTCGCCCTGCCGAACCTGCCCGAGCATGCCGCCATCCGAAAACTGGAGTCCGGCGGCGAAGAGCGCCTGATTACCCTGCAGGCCCTGGTCCAGAGCGGCAAATACACCCGGGAAGTCGAAAATTCACACGCATAATCAAGATTTTAGGTTTTAGGAAACGAAACAGGGAATAGCATACGGCCCAATTCTCATCTAACGGGTCGTCTGAGCGGCCCGCCGGGGGCCGATCATGTTCCGTCATTCGCTCAACCGCCTGCTGCTGGCCATCATCCTGTTGCTGGGCACCGTCGGCCTCGTGGTCACCCTGGTGCAGATGCGCGATGCCCAGCTGGCCGCCGCCGAAAAGGGCAAGATCCTCGCCCTGGCCCGCGCCGACCGGCTGCTGTTCGATGGCGTCGCCAATTTCCGCGTGCAGCGCGGCCAGGCTCAGGCCGACATCCTCTCGCTGGATAATGGCCGCGCCGCGATGGAAACCATCAAGGCGGATTACGCCAGGCGCTATGCCAGCGTGCAGCAGGCCTTTGTCGGCCTCGACGTCCCCGACCAGGCGAAGCTGAAGGCCGCCATCGCCGAGCAATGGAGCATTGTGGACGGCAAATTCCCCAGCCTGCTGGCAGAAGGCGACAAGCCCAAGGCCAGCCGCGCCATCGCCAACACCAACGACTGGTACAATTCCACCACCGGGCTGATCAATGCGGTGAACGCCACCTCCGCCGTGGTGAGCAACGAAATCCGCATTCTCGATCCGCTGATCGCCGAGCTGGTGCAGGTGCGCCGCCTCGCCTGGCAGATCCGCGACCGCTATGGCATCCAGTGCTCGATCCAGCGCCAGAACATCAACACCAACAAGCCGCTCGACGACACCCAGCGCACCACGCTGCTGCGCAATCGCGGCATCGTGCAGGCCGGCTGGGAAGGCCTGGAGGACCAGATCAGCCGCAACGGCGTGATGCCGTCGATCCTGAAAGCCGTGCGCGATGCCAAGGCCGCTCATGACAAGGCGCAGGCCGGCATCGATGCGGTGGTCGCCAAGCTGGATGGCAGCGGCAACCCGGTGATGAGCCCGAACGACTGGAACGCGCTCTGCCAAGGGCCGTTCGAGCAGATCGTCGGGCTGGCCTATATCGCGCTGGATGAAGCGATCGCCTATGCCGACCGCGAACAGGATGCTGCCGAGCGTCGCCTGATGACTGCCGGCGCCGCCGTCGCCGTGGCGCTGCTGCTGGCGCTGGTGGGCATTGTGGTGCTGCGCCGCCGCTTTGCCGGCCCGGTGCATCGCCTGCTGGTTTCGGTCGACGCGCTGCGCCAGCGCGATTACCACACGCCGGTGCCGCCGGCGCAGAACCCGGATGAACTCGGCCGCATCACCACCGCACTGGAAGGCCTGCGCGAAAGTGCGGGCCAGGCCCAGCGCCTGGAAGCGGAAGAGCGCGATCGCGTCACCGCGCAGCAGCGCGCCCAGGACGAAGAGATGACCCGCAACGAGGCGATCAGTCGTGAGATCGCCGCCTTCTGCACGGCGATTGCCGCCGGCAAGATCGACAGCCGTATCGACGAGACGGGCAAGAGCGGCGTGTTCCTCGACCTGTCGCGGCAGATGAATGGTCTGGCCGCTACACTGGACAATGTGGTGGGCGAATTCACCGCGGTGATGGGTGGCATGGCGGAAGGCGAGGTGAACCGCCAGGTCAGCGGTGCCTATGACGGCGCCTTCGGCCGCCTGAAAGATGCCGCCAACCGCATGGCCCAGCGCCTGCGCGAGATCGCCGCCCAGCTGGGCGACAGCACCAACGCCGTGCATAACGCCTCGTCCGAACTGATGGCCGGCAACCAGGATCTGGCCAGCCGCACGGAAAGCCAGGCCGCCTCGATCGAGGAAACCGCCGCCTCCATGCACGAGATCACGGCAACCGTGAAACAGAATGCTGACAACGCCCAGGCCGCAAGCCAGCTCGCCACCATGGCGCGCGACACGGCGGAAAAGGGCGGCAGCGTGGTCGCCAATGCGGTCACCGCCGTGACGCAGATCGAGGACAGCGCCAGAAAGATTTCCGATATCATCGGCCTGATCGACGAGATCGCCTTCCAGACCAACTTGCTCGCCTTGAATGCTTCGGTGGAAGCGGCGCGTGCGGGCGAGGCTGGCAAGGGCTTTGCCGTGGTGGCGCAGGAAGTGCGGGCGCTGGCACAGCGCTCGGCCAATGCGTCGAAAGACATCAAGGGCCTCATCGCGACATCCAATGCGCAGGTGAAGACCGGTGCAACGCTGGTGAACCAGGCCGGATCGTCGCTGACCGAGATCGTCGCCGCCGTGAAGAAGGTGACCGATATCGTGGCCGAGATTGCCGCGGCCTCGCGCGAGCAGGCGACCGGGCTGGACCAGATCAACACCGCCGTCGGCCAGATGGATGAAATGACGCAACGCAATGCAGCACTGGTAGAAGAAAATACAGCCGTAACCCAGTCGATGGCAGATCAGGCCGCACGGCTGGCCGAGCTGGTGCGATTCTTCCGCATCTGAGACGACGCGGTAACCATAATGGGTTAATGCAGCGCCTTCGCCGCACCGCAGGATGATCCGTGCGCGGACCACACGCACAGGCCGGCGCCCATAGATGTTTCCTATCGCCTTATCAAAAAATCATTACCCGCAGATTTGATTTACTGATTTTATGACAGCGCTCGCCCTGCGGGCATGCTCCGTATCGTCTTGACCAGCGTCAATAATTTTGCCCCGAGGGACCTCATGCTGATCGGCCGCCTGCCGCTCGTCACCAAGATCACGCTTGTCGTGGCCACCCTGATTGTTCTCACGGCCGCCGCAGTTGGCGGCGCCGCCATCTGGCGCATCCGCGGCGAACTGGCCGAACAGGTGATCCAGCGCCAGAACAACAGCCTGCGCACCCTGGCCGTGCTGGTGCGCAAGAGCTTCCCCGATACCAAATTCGATATCGATGCCCAGGGCCGCGTCGGCCGCGTGACCATGACGACGATCCCGGATTTCGACAATCACGACATGATCGACGAGATCGGCAGGGTGACTGGCGAAACCGCCACCGTTTTCCGCTGGCAGGATGCCGAGCAGGACTTCTTCCGCAAGACCACCAATATCATCAATGCCGAAGGCAAGCGCGCGGTCGGCACGCCGCTGGGCAAGGGCAGTGCTGCCTATGGCCCGGTGACCCAGGGCCGCACCTATCTGGGCGAGGCGGTGATTCTGGGCAAACCCTATTACACCGTCTATCACCCGATTTATGACTCCGCCGGCAAGGTCAGCGGCATTCTCTATGCCGGCGTGCTGAAAGAGCGCATCGACGCGTTCGGCGATCATATCGCCATGAACCTGCTCGTCGCCGGCCTCATCGCCATCGTGATTGGCGGCGTGATCGCCGTGCTGCTGACCCGGATGCTGCTGCGGCCGCTGCCGAAGATCGCCGGCTGGACCGGCGAACTGGCTGACAACAACCTGCGCATCGAGATCGGCTATCTGGATCGCGGCGACGAGGTCGGCAAGCTGGCTCGCGCCGTCAACGCGCTGAAGCAGACCTCGGTCGGTGCGGCGCGCGCCGAAAGCGGCCTGGAGAATGTCACCGCCAATGTGATGATCGCCGACGAGGACAATGTCATCGTCTATTGCAACCGCGCAGTGATCGCCACGCTGAAGACGGCAGAATCCGACATCAAGCGCGACCTGCCGCATTTCAATGCGGAAGACCTGATCGGCAAGAAGATCGATATCTTCCACAAGAACCCGGCGCATCAGACCGCCATGCTGTCCAGGCTGAAGGACACCTACCGCACCCGCATCACGGTTGGCGGCCGCAGCTTCGACCTGATCGCCAATCCCGCCGTCAACAAGCGCGGCGAACGCGTCGGCACCGTGGTGGAATGGGCCGACCGCACCGAAGAGATCCGGCTTGGCAACGAGGTTGTGGAGCTGATCGAAGGCGCCACCGACAAGGGCTTTGCCGAGCGCGTCGATGTCAGCACCAAGAGCGGCTTCATCAAGGCGCTGGGTGAAGCGATCAACACCATGTCCGACAAATGTCAGGCGATGACCGGCGAGATCGCCACCGCGATCAGCGCCATGGCCGGCGGCGACCTGACCCACAAGCTGTCGCGCGACTATCCGGGCATCTTCGGCCAGCTGAAAACCGGCGCCACTGCGCTGTCGGAAAAGCTGCGCGATTTCGCCGGACAGCTGAACGATACGGCGCGCACCGTGCGCGATGCCTCGGGCGAAATCTCCAGCGGCAGCCAGGATCTGGCGAGCCGCACGGAAAGCCAGGCGGCCTCGATCGAGGAAACCGCAGCGTCGATGCATGAGATCACGACGACCGTGAAGCAGAATGCCGACAACGCCCAGGCCGCCAACCAGCTGGCGACAGCGGCGCGCGATACCGCCGAAAAGGGCGGCAGCGTGGTGGCCAATGCGGTGACGGCGGTGACGCAGATCGAGGAAAGCGCCCAGAAGATCAGCGACATCGTTGGCCTGATCGACGAGATCGCCTTCCAGACCAATCTGCTGGCGCTGAATGCCTCGGTCGAAGCGGCGCGCGCCGGCGAGGCCGGCAAAGGCTTCGCCGTCGTCGCCCAGGAAGTGCGCGCACTGGCCCAGCGTTCGGCCAATGCGTCGAAGGACATCAAGGCGCTGATCTCGACCTCGAATGCCCAGGTGAAAACCGGCGCGGCCCTGGTCAACCAGACCGGAGCCTCGCTGACCGAGATCGTCGGCGCGATCAAGAAGGTGTCGGATATCGTCGCCGAGATCGCTGCCGCCAGCCGCGAGCAGGCCAGCGGCCTGGAGCAGGTGAATACCGCCGTGGGCCAGATGGACGAGATGACCCAGCGCAACGGCGCCCTGGTCGAGGAAACCTCCGCTTCCGCCCAGGCGCTCGCCAACCAGGGCCGCCAGCTGGCCGAACTGGTCGGCTTCTTCAGACTGGGCGGCACCATGCCAGCCACCCCGTCAGCAGCTCCGTCGGCGGCCGCGAAACCCGCACCGGCCGTCGCGGCGCCCCCGGCAGCCGCAAAGCCGGCAGTGGTGAAGCCGGCTGCGGCAAAACCCGTCGCGGCCGCCAAGCCGGCACCGGCGGCCCCGCCGCCGAAACCAGCCGCAGCCCCCGCGCCCAAGCCGGCGTCGAAAGCGGCCGATGATGATGACTGGCAGGAGTTCTGAGCGCGGTTCCCGCCTGAACTCCAGACAAATGGCGCGGCACATTACCGTTTTTACAGTTTCGCCGCGCCGCGTCCGCCACTAGCTTCCCGGCCATGTCTTCCGGAGAGAAATATCTGCGCCCGATGCTGGATTCCGGCTCGTCGCGCGTGCTCAACCTGCTCGATCAGACGCTGCGGCTGCGCCAGAATGCCGCCAGGGCCGGCACGCAGGGCAATGGCGCGGCCCATGACGAGCCGCTGTTCTTCAAGAGCCGCAAGGCCAACAATCTGGTTCTGATCAAATACAGTCCCTCCATGCAGGAGCGCGACCAGCTCAGCGATGGCCGGCCGGTGCAGACCAAGCTGTATCTCGCCTTCAACGAACGCAACATTTACGAGGGTGGCAAGACCGTGCTGCTCTCCGATCCGCAGCTGGATCCGGTGATGGCCGAACATCTGGCCACTTCGCCGGAGCTGAATGCCGACCATTTCTATCACGACCGCAACCTGCTGGAGCTGATCGACGGCCTGCCCTCGCTCGATCCCTTCCTGATCCGCGACCGCCTGGAAATCGAGGCGATCCCGGTCAACGAGGCCTATCTGGAAATCCCGGCGGCCGAACTGGCGGCGATCAAGAGCTTCGTGCGCGAGAAGATGACGGCGGTGGCCGGCTTCGCCATGCAGGGCCAGGGCGACCAGAAGGATTCGACACTGGCCGTCGACCGCCTCACCCAGAAATTGTGGGAGGCCAAGGATGCCGAGGCGCTGCGTCCGGTGATCGAGGCCTTTCGCATCGATCCGGCCGACGCACCCGGCATCGTCTATGCATGGAAGGGCACGATCTATTTCGATTACGACTTCCATCGCAACGAGGCGAAGTGGAAGCGGGTCGGGGCCTGGCTGAGCGGCGGCGCCGAACCGCGCGATTCCGGCTACGGCAGCCAGCAGGCCGAGATCGCCCGCCTGCGCGACGAAGCCCAGCATGCGCGGTCGAAGACCTGGATGCAGGTGAGCGGCCTGCTGCAGCAGTATCACCAGAGTTTCGACGCCCTGTTCGTGAACAAGGAAAACGGCGGCGCCTTCATCGATTTCTTGAAGAAATCCAAGGATACCTTCTGGGCCCTGGGTGACGGCCTGTCGCGGCTCAGTCATTCCCACAATATCTGGGAGCGCTCGACCGAGCGGTTTCCGATGCGGAAACTGCCGAGCGGCAACCTGATCGACCTGCTGGACGGCATCCGTCGCATTCACGAGGCGTAAAAACGCCGTAGCGTTGTGCAAACGCTGCTCCCTTGTGCATGCAACCCTGCATCGCATAACCCCTAGGTATGCCTTAACCATGTTTTAGACAGCCTGCGGCACTCTGCCTGCGGATCAAGGGTTGCACGCCTCTTTGTGGCGGCGCACTCTAGTCATCAGTGGGGTATTCAGGGGGAGCGCAAGAATGCGTTTCGGCATCCGTCAGAAGTTATTGCTCGCTGTTGGCGTCATCGCCGCCATGGCGGTCGTCTCCAGTCTGGTTTCATTCGCCTTCTTCGGCCAGGTGCGCGGCGCCCTGAGCATGCTGACCGAGCGCAGCCTGCCGGCGGTGAGCAGCGCGCTGACGCTGGCCGCCCAGAGCGCCGATCTGGCCGCCTCGGCCCCGGCGCTCGCCTATGCCACCAATGATTCCGAACGCAGCACCGCCGGCGCCGTGCTGCAGGGCAAGCTGACCCAGATCGGCCGCACGCTGGCGCAGGTGAAGGCCAGCGACGCGCCGGCGGAAACCCGCGAGGAAGTCGAGCAGGCTTTCGCCCGCCTGTCGGACGCCATGGCCAGCATCGACACCGCCGTGAAGGAACGGCTGGTGCTGAACGGCAAGCGCCAGGCGCTGACCAAGACCATGACCGACAATCACGCCAACTTCCTGTTCCTGGCCCAGCCGGCGGTGGACCAGGCGGTGATGGACATGACGATGGAATTCGAGCTGGTGTCGCGCGCCACCGGCAGCGGCGCCTCGGAAATGATCCAGAGCATCCTCGACAAGCAGGTCGCCGGCAGCCGCGCCCTGCAGGACCTGGTGGCCAAGACCAATCTGAGCGTCGGCATGCTGGCGGTGGCCGCCCAGGCCGACAGCCTGGAAGCGGTGGAGCTTATCCAGGTCGACAACATCAACACCAAGGCCGAGATGCTGCGCACGCTCGACACCGTCGAAGCGATCTTCCCCAACAAGGAAATCGCCGAAATGGTCAGCGGCATCGCCAAGGTGAGCGAAGGCGAGAATGGTTTGTTCAGCGTGCGCCTGGCGGAACTGGCGGCCCAGCGCCAGGGCCTGTCGGCGCTCAGCGAAGGCCGTTCGGCGACGCTGGCGCTGGCCGATGCGGTCGACCAGTTGGTCGCCTCGGCCCGCGCCGATGCGGCGCGGTCGTCAAAGGCCTCGCTCTCGGCGATCGACATTGCACAGACGGTGATGGCGATCATCGCGGTCATCTGCCTGATTGCGGCCGCGGCGATCGGCTGGCTCTATGTCGGCCGCCGCGTCATCGATCCGATCGTGGCCACCACCGGCACCATGGACCGGCTGGCCAAACGCGACTGGAGCGCCGATGTGGTCGGCACCGAGCGCAGCGACGAGATCGGCGACATGGCGCGCGCCGTACAGGTATTCAAGGACCAGGGCCAGGAAGCCCAGGCGCTGCAGACGCAGATCGAAGCTGACCGCAGCCGCTTCGAGGCCGAACGCCAGGCCCAGGAAGCGCTGCTGAAAAGCGCGGTGGGCGATATCGTCAATGCCGCCAATGCCGGCCGGCTCAGCGAACGCATCGACACCAGCCGCATCGCTGGCGTGATGCAGGAGCTGGGCGGCGGCGTCAACCAGCTGCTCGGCACGGTGGAGCGCGCGCTCGGCGATCTCGGCACCATGCTGCACAAGCTGGCCGATGGCGATCTGACCCACCGCATCCGCAACCAGTATGAAGGCCTGTTCGCCCAGTTGACCGGCGATGCCAATCAGGTGAGCGAGCGGCTGGCCAGCACGATGGTGCAACTGAACACCGCGGCCGCCGCGGTGCGCGACGCGTCTGCGGAGATCTCGACGGGCAGCCAGGATCTGGCGAGCCGGACGGAGAGCCAGGCGGCGGCGCTGGAACAGACGGCCGCCTCGATGCATCAGGTGACGGCGACGGTGAAGCAGAATGCCGACAATGCCCAGGCGGCGAATCAGCTGGCCGGGGTGGCGCGCGACACGGCGGAGAAGGGCGGCGGGGTGGTGACCCAGGCGGTTGCGGCGATGGGCGAGATCGAGGGCAGCGCCCAGAAGATCAGCGATATCGTCGGCCTGATCGACGAGATCGCCTTCCAGACCAACCTGCTGGCGCTGAACGCATCGGTCGAAGCGGCAAGAGCCGGCGAGGCCGGCAAGGGCTTTGCCGTGGTGGCGCAGGAGGTGCGCACCCTGGCGCAGCGCTCGGCCGATGCCAGCAAGCAGATCAAGGGCCTGATCTCGGCCTCCAACGCGCAGGTGAAGTCCGGCGCGGCCCTGGTGAACCAGGCCGGCAGCTCGCTGACCGAGATCGTGACGGCGGTAAAGAAGGTGTCGGACATCGTGGCCGAGATCGCGGCGGCCAGTGCCGAGCAGTCGCGCGGTCTGGAAGAGGTCAACGGCGCGGTGGTCAACATGGACGAGATGACCCAGCGCAACGGCGCGCTGGTCGAGGAGACCAATGCCTCCGCCCAGGCCATGGCGAACCAGGCGCGGCAGCTGGCTGAACTGGTCGGGCATTTCCGCGTCGACGGCAACAGCGCCGCCAACGACAGCGACGCACCGGAAGAGATGAAAGACGCGGCGGACTAAATCATTCCGTCGTCATTCCCGCAAAAAAGCGGGAATGACAAAAAGAAATCAAAGCCCGGTAGCGATACCGGGCTTTTTTATGCGCTGCGCTTCTTCTCGGCGATGGGCGCCATCGCATCGGCCAGCGCCTGATTGCCCGCGCCGCCCAGACGCCGCAGATTGGCGATCACGCCATCGATATCGGCGAGCGGACGGTTCTGGCTCAGCTTGTCCTTGCCTTCGAGCCGCGCGATCGGAATCTCGATCCCGACAATGCCGCGCGCCATGCCTTCGAAATAACTCGCCGGCTCGTCATCCAGCTTCCAGCCATCGGGACCTTCGTAGATTTTCGACAGGCGATCGACAATGCCGCGCAGTACCGCCGGATCGCGCGTCACCGTCGCGGTGCCATAGGCATGCGCCACGCGGTAGTTCCAGGTCGGCACCGCCGGCTTCTTGGCATACCAGTTCGGCGAGACATAGCCATGCACGCCCTGGAAGATGCACAGCACCTCCTGGCCGTCGAGCAGGGCGGCCTGCGGGTTGGCGGCAGCCAGATGGCAGATCAGGGTGCCATGCTCGCCGGCGCCATGCTCGCCGGGCCGATTCAGCAGAAACGGCACATGGCTGCCGATCAGGCCCTCCTTGGTGGAGAGCAGCAGGCCGAAGGCATTCTGCTCGATCAGGTCGAAGACCGGGGCGGTGTCGCGCTGGGCGAAATGGGCAGGCACATACATGGGGGCATCCGGGCTGGCGGGCGGGTCACCCGAGCATCTACGGGGCGGGCGGCCCCGCCGCAACAGCAGAATTGCACCGAAATTGCCCCCGCGCGCCGGTGCAGCCAGCCCCGGCCCGCCAGATGGGTTATCAAATTTACACCCGCAGAAAGAGAAAAGCCTGCGCGACATTCATCATTCTACTGTAGATTATGCCGGCCATGGCCCTGGATGAATCCGCCCTGCCCTCCGCGACGACGTCCCGCGCCGCTCTGGCCGCAAAGGCCGAGCGGCCGCGGCTCATCAAGGCATCGCAGGAGCTGCGCCGCCGCGCGGTGAACCGCCAGAAGGGCCTGGAATTCACCCTGCCGCCAGATATGAAGCGGCGGCTGGAGGGCGTGATCGCCGCCGCCGTACCCGGATTTGAAGCCGAAATCCTCGGCCGGCTGGCGGAACTGCGCTACCTGCTGGCCGGGGTGGAAAAGGATGATTTCGCCCTGATCTTCCTGCTGCCGCAGCTGCGCGAGCTGGCCTTCGACATCAAGGGCATGGCCGGCACCTTCGGCTACCAGCTGCTGACCGACCTGGCCAAGGGCCTGCACGACTTCCTCAACCAGATCGACATGCCGACCGGCGCCGAGTTCCGGATCGTCGCCATCCATATCGATGCGATCTACCTGCTGCTGGCCCAGCGCATCACCGGCCAGGGCGGCGACCTGGAGCGGCAGCTGCTGATCAATCTCGGCTATGCGACCGAGAAGGTCGCCACGCACTGAGCGCGAGGAGACTGCGCGCCAGATGACGGCGCAGCCAGCGGGTTCAGTTGAGGTGGTTTTCCGGATTGATGTTGCGATCGACGGTGATCTTGATCTTGCCGAGGAAAATCTCGAACTGGTCGTAGCGCAGCTTCATGCCCGGCTTGTCGGCGACTTCCGATTCAAACAGGTAGTTGCAGTGATCGAGCGCATTGACGCAGAAACCCAGCGCCCAGAAATGGTCATTGGCATTCTGCAGGAATTTGCGGAAGGCCTCGGGCTTGTTCTCCAGGAATTGCGAATGACAGTCGCGGTAATTCTTGAAAATGCTGGCCGTGCTGGCGGTCAGAGCCTTCATCTGCTCGATCGTCGCCTTGCGGTTCATCTGATAGAGGTCTTTCAGATGACCGAACATGGCCAGATCGTAAGGCTCTGAATCCTTCGACTGCAGCCACCGGATCATCTCGGTGCTCTTGCGGATGTTTTCCGCGTATTTGTATTCGTAATAGGCGACGCCCTTCCAGGCGGTAAGGATGCGGTGGCTCTGCGACTTGTCGAGGCCGAAGGCCTCGATGAACATCGCCGCTTCCGGGCTCTGACTGTTCCACAGGCCGTTGATGAAATCGGCCAGCGAGCGCGACTTGCGCTTGATCACCTGTTCGGGGAAGGCCTTGGTGATGATCGGGAAGACATCGCGGGTTATGATGCTCTTGATGCTCAGCTCCTCGACCTTGTCGAGGCCGAGGAAATCGCCATCCACTTCCAGGTCGGCTTCCTCGAATTTCACCCGCATCAGGAAGGGATCGAGCGATGGGATATCGTCGATCAGGCTGAGCAGTTCGAGATCGCGCGCGGTTTCCGGCGTCACCGTCTCCAGATCGATGCCGATGAAATACCGCAGCTTGGCCGCGAAGTCGGCTTCGCGCAGATAGACGCCATGGCCGCCATCCTGCGGCATGACCGAATCATAGGGGAAATACAGACAGGTCTCGACCGGACGATCCTGCTTGTTCAGGCTCTCCCCGGCGACGAAATCGGCGATGTCCATTTCGAAATTCGGATACTTGAAAATGATCGCCTTGTTCAGACGCGCATTGTCGAAAAAATTGTTGTTCGCGCGCCGCGCCTTCTTGGGCACGTTGAAGACGACATTCGACCGGTCGGAGAGAATCTTCTCCAGCAGGGGCGAAATGTTCTTCCGGGTCCGTTTGGTCTTTTTCGTAAGCGTCATCGCGCTGCCCGATCCCACCATACCTACAATCCCCACGGGTGGCTGATCCTGACGCGGTCTCCCGACGGCGCCAGGCCAGTAAAGAATTATCGGCATACTGTCACGATTCCAAATTCTACTGAAAGTTATAGTTTGAAAATGTGTGCGATAGCGTTATTGCCCATTTTTAGGTCGTTTCAATCAGTGCGACACTGTCAAATCATCAAAACTGCAACCTAAAATAGATAAATCGGTCTCTGCCCATGAGGGAATGACCGTGCTAGGACTGAGTCTGATAATCAGACGGATCGTATGCAGCCCCCTCCGGACACCTCTTTGCCAGACGACCTGCAGGCCCTGCTGGTGATATGGCGCCGTCTGGCCGGCGGCCGGCGGTTTCCGGCCTGGGCCGAATTTCCGTCCGACAGCCTGGCCCCGTTAAGCGACCGCATCCATGTGATCGAGCAGCTGGAAGACGGCGACTTCTATTTCCATCGCTTCTCCCCGATCAGCGCCGCCCGCCTGGGCCATGACATGACCGGCCGCCGCCTGTCGGAAGTGATCCTCGACCTGCGCGCCTCGACCAGCACCAGCGGCTATCGCCGCTGCCTGACGCTGGCCCGCCCGATGACCGATACCGTGCCGGCCAATTTCAATGACGGCGCCCAGCACACCGCCTATGACCGGCTGCTGCTGCCCTTCGGGGTCGGCGAAAAGCCGGTGCTGCTGCTGGCCGCGCTGTATTTCCGCCCCGAGTAAGCTCACATCGCGCGGATCTGGCCGAGGAACCGGCGCACCTGCGCATCGAGTTGATCGGCCTGGCCGTTCAGGGCCGCCGCCGCATGGCTGACATCCCCGGCGGCCGTGCCGGCGGTGCCGGCGGCCGTGCTGATATCGCCGATCCCGTCCGACACGCTTTCAATGCCGATGGCCGCATCGTTGACGTTGGTGCTGATATCGGCGGTGGCACCGGCCTGCTCGGCCACGGCCTCGGCGATGCTGCCGACCTGCTGGTTCAGGGTTTCCGCCTGGGCGCCAATCGCCGTGATCGCCGTCGCGGTCTTTTCCGACGCCTGCTGGATGGCGCCGATCTGGTCGGCGATGCTTTTCGCCGCCTCCGCCGTCTTCTGCGCCAGGCTGCGCACCTCCTGCGCCACCACGGCAAAACCTTTGCCGGCCTCGCCGGCGCGCGCCGCCTCGACGCTGGCATTGAGCGAGAGCAGATTGGTCTGGAAGGCAACCGAGCGGATGAAGTCGATCACGTCGTCGATCTTGCGGTTGGCCTGGGCCAGTTCGCCGACCGTGATGCTGGCGCGCTGCGCTTCCGCCGCCACCTGGCTGCTGGCCTCGCGCGACGCCCTGGCCTGATGACGGATTTCGGCAATCGAGGCGTTGAGCTGCTCGGCCGCCGCGGCAACCGCCTGGGCATTGGCTGAAGACTGATGCGCCGCGCCGGCCACCGATTCCGCATTGGCATGCACGGCCTGGATCTCGCCAGCCATGGTGGCGGCATTGCCCTGCAGGCCGCGGGCCGCATCCTGCACCGCCATCACGATGTCCATCACCTCGGCCTCGAACTGGTCAGCCAGCCTGGTGCGCTCGTCGCGGGCGCGCGCTTCGGCGGCGGCGCGTTCTTCGGCGATCTGGCGTTCCAGGGCGACGGCGGTTTCGGCCTTCTGGCGCATGGCATCGCGCGCCGTGTTGATGATCTGCGCGCCGCGGCGGAAATCACCCGGCATGCCGCGCAGCAGGAAGGGTCGGAAATACTTGCCCTCGGCCGCATGCATCAACGAGGCGCCGGCCTCGCGGATGAAGGCATCGGTGCGGTCGAGCAGGCGGTTGAGCGACTGCAGCGCCGGCGCCAGGTCGCCATGACTTTCGGTATCGGCAATGCGGGCGTCCAGATCGCCGGCGGCGGCACGGTCGCAGACATCGGCAATGATATCGAGGGCGGCGCGATGGCGGCCGCCAAGAAAGAAGGTCATGACAAACTCCAGGCGTCAGGCGGCGAGAGAGAAAACGAATTCTTCGTAAGGCATGCCCCGGGCTGACAGCATCTGCTGCAACAGCGCGAAGCCGGCGGCCTGGCCCTGCTTGCGGTCGACATGCTTCGCTTCTTCTGCCAGCAGCTGCGCATACAGCGGAATCACCCTGTCCAGCACGGCGCGGTCGGGACGACGGCGGTTGGAGTGATAGCCGTCGATGGTTCCCTTCGCGTCGAAGCTCGGCGTGACATGGGCGAACACCCAGTAGTAATCGCCATTCCTGGCCATGTTTTTCACATAGGCGAAAATTTCGCGGCCATCGGCAATGGTCTGCCACAGCAGCTGGAACACGCAGCGCGGCATGTCGGGATGCCGCAGGATGCTGTGCGGCTGGCCGATCAGGTCATGCTCGGCATACAGGCCGATGCGGCAAAACACATCGTTGGCATAGAGGATGCGGCCCTTGAGATCGGTCTTGGAGACGATGATCTCCTCATCGCCGAACTGGCGTTCGGTTTTGGTGGGAACGGGATGCGGCATGGGAGAGGCTTTCGTTTTTTATCGAGGCGCGGCAAGTATGCCGCGCAGCGGCAGGACCGGTGAGAGACACGCGGTCACATGCGACGATCTGTCGAAATGCCATCGCCTCGCTGATTTAGCGAGTCACCACCGTCTGGCCGGACAAGACAGCGCAGAACAGCCGGCGGGCGAACGGACAGCGCGCAGGGGGAGCGGAGAAAGGATGGCGCGGGGGGAAAATGGTGCCGGCGGAGGGAATTGAACCCCCGACCTCGACTTTACGAAAGTCTTGCTCTACCCCTGAGCTACGCCGGCACGGCGGGCCCGGCCGGGTTGACCCCGGTGGGCAGCGCGCGGAAAATACGGCCCGACCGGCCGGTTGGCAAGCCGCAAAACCGGTCAAAACGACGACGGACAGCCAGATATTTATCCTGAATATCTGGCACTTGGCGGATATCCGGGGGGTTATCGCATTATGGCCGCGGCCTACACGCTTTACGGCAGTTTCCTGTCCTCGCCCACCTACAAGGTCGGGCTGATGCTCAGCCTGTGCGGCCTGCCCTTCGATTACCGCCATATCGACCTGGCCAAGGGGCAGCATAAAAGCCCCGAATTCCTGGCGATCAACCGCTACGGCCAGGTGCCGGCGATCCGCCATGACGGCCAGACCATGTGCCAGGCCAACACCATCCTGGAATACATCGCCGAGCAGAGCAGCCAGTTCGGCGGCGCCACGCCGGAAGAGCGTCAGCGCATCCGCGAATGGCTGGTCTGGGAAACCGACAGGCTGGAGCCAGGCATCAACCGCACGCGCTTCTTCGAGCGTTTCGCCAAGGCCGATCCGGCGGTGATGGAATATACCCGCAAACATGCCGATGCGGGCCTGACCGTGCTGAACGACCTGCTGGATGGCAAAAGCTTCCTGGTCGCCGAGCGGCCGACGATTGCCGATATCGGCGTCTACTGCATCGTCGCCTATATGGAAGAGGGTAAGTTCGATGTCTCTGCCTGGCCCCATGTGAAGGCCTGGGCCGACCGCATCGCCGCGCTGCCGGGTTTCAAGCCGCCCTACGAACTGCTGCCGCGCACCGACAAGGACGCGGCCTAGCCGTCCGGCTTATTCCGCCGCCTGCTGATACTGGTATTCGGACGCCGGCGTGTTGTTCTGCACGTCGCCGCGCAGGCTTTCCACCACGCGCTCCAGCTCGACCGCCTGCTCCTGCAGCTGCAGCGCGCCGGCACGGCTTTCCTCCACCATGGCAGCGTTGCGCTGGGTCATCTGGTCGATATTGGTGACGGCGGCATTGATCTGCTCCAGCGCCAGAGCCTGCTCGCGGCTGGCGCCGGCGATATCGCCGACGATGCCGCCAACACCGGAAATCGACTCGACGATCCGGCCGAGCGCCCCGGCCGCCTGGCTGACCAGCTCAGCCCCCTGACGCACCTCGCCATTGGACTTCTGGATCAGCGTCTTGATCTCCTTCGAGGCATTGGCCGAACGCCCTGCGAGGGCCCGCACTTCCTGCGCGACGACGGCAAAGCCCTTGCCGGCCTCGCCGGCGCGGGCCGCTTCCACGCTGGCATTCAGCGCCAGCAGATTGGTCTGGAAGGCGATCTCGTCGATCAGCGACATGATGGTGCCGATCTGCTCGGCCGAGCCCTGCATGGCGGTCATCGCGTCGGTCACCCGGGCCATGATGCGGCCGCCCTCGTTGGCGGCGTCGGTGGCCTCATGGGCGCGCTGGCTGGCTGTGCCGGCGCTTTCGGCGTTCTGGCGCACCGTCTGCGTCACCTCATGCATGGTGGCCGCAGTTTCTTCCACGGTCGCCGCCTGGCTTTCGGTGCGGCTGGCCAGATCCTGGCTGGCCGAGATGATCTCGGCCGATGCCGAGGAAATCGTGCCCGAAGCCGCCATGATCGAACGGATCGCCAGCGCCTGCGTCGTGATATCGGTGGCGAACTTCACCACCTTGTAGGGCTTTCCCATCAGATCGAGGATCGGATTGTAGCTGGCCTGAATCCAGATTTCGCGGCCGCCCTTGCCCAGGCGCTTGTACTGGCCGGCATCGTAGTCGCCGCGCCCGAGCTTGTCCCAGAACTGGCGATAGGCCGGCGCCGCGGCCTCGGCCGGATCGAGGAACATGCGGTGATGCTTGCCCTGCACCTCGGCCAGGCTGTAGCCCAGCGTGGCGAGGAAATTCGGATTGGCGGTGAGGATCTTGCCGTCGAGATCGAATTCGATCACCGCCATGGCTTTCGAGATGGCGGATATCTGGCCTTCGAAATTCGCATTCGCCTGTTTGCGCGCGGTGATGTCGGTGGCGTATTTCACCACCTTGAACGGCCGGCCGTTCATGTCGCGGATCGGATTGTAACTGGCCTGGATCCAGATCGCACGGCCACCCTTGGCGATCCGGCGATATTCGGCCGCATCGTATTCGCCGCGACCAAGCTTGTCCCAGAACTGCGCATAGGCCGGCGATGCGGCCTCGGCCGGATCGACAAAGATGCGGTGATGCTGGCCCCTGATCTCGTCCAGCGTATAGCCGACAGCGTCGCAGAAATTCTCGTTGGCGTTGAGGATATTGCCCTTGAGATCGAACTCGATCACCGCCATGACCTTCGAGATCGCGTCGATCTGGCCCTGGAAATTCGCCTGCTCCAGCTTCTGCGCGGAGATGTCGGTGGCGAATTTCACCACCCGGCTGACCTTGCCGAAAGCGTTGAGGATCGGATTGTAGCTGGCCTGGATCCAGATTTCGCGGCCGCCCTTGCCCAGCCGCTTGTATTGGGCGGCGTCATACTCGCCGCGCCCGAGCTTGGCCCAGAAGGCCCTGTATTCGGCGCTCTGCGCATAGGCCGGTTCGACGAACATGCGGTGATGCTGGCCCTTGATCTCGGCCAGGCTGTACCCCATGGCGGCGAGGAAATTCTCGTTGGCGTCGAGGATGATGCCGGTGGGATCGAATTCGATCCGCGCCATCGATTTGTCGATGGCCTGCACGAGGCCCGTTTTGCCCGCCAGAATGCCCATGGTTCGCTCCGCCCGGTTGGTCATGGCGGAGCTGCAGGGATTGCAGGATGGTCCGCTGTGCCAAGGTCACGCGCGGGCGCGGCGATTGCAGCTAACTTTCCGATAACGTGAATACACCTATATCTGCGACACCGGATTCTTCGCGGATTTTTGTCCGGATATTATATCGCCCGGCTGCCCAGCAGCGGCCGCGCCGGCGCCGCCAGCGGCGCGACACTGCCAAGCTCCGTGGGATCGAGCGTGTCGAAACTGCCGCAGACTGCACAGAGCGGCGCCCAGTCGGCGGCGCCGCTGCCGCAATGGCCGCATTGCCACAGCGCCGATGCGCCGGCCTGCGCCCGCCAGTGATCCGCCGCAGACGGATCACCATCGCCCTCTTCGGCGAGACGCGCGAGCAGGCGTGCCGCCCAGGAGCCGCCGGCCGAACCGGCCTGATTGAGAAAACCGCGCGCCGCCGTGAAGTCGCGGTTCTGCAGCGCGGTGGCCGCGAGCAGAAGCTGGCTCGCGGTTTCGCGCCGGCGCTCGGCGACAAAGGCTTCTGCCGCGCTCATGCGCTGGGCCGGCGCCGTCTCCTGCTGCAGCGCCAGCCAGCTGTCCGCAAAGGCTTCTGCCGGACGGCGGGCAAAGGCGCGGTGCAGATGGAAGCCGGCAGCTTCGCGGGCGGCATGGTGATCGGCGGCGCGCGCCATCAGCAGCGGCGGCGCCGGATGTTCGGGCAGCGCCTTGGCCGCGCGCTCGGCCCAGTGCCGCGCCATGCGTTTGTCGTCGCGACGGAGCGCCGTCTGCGCCTCGGCCATGTCGAGCCGCGCATTCAGCGCCGCTTGCATCTCTTTGGTGACGGCCTTCTTCCTGCGCGCCAGGTCCAGGCGCTGCCGCGCGCCGTCCCAGTCGCCGGCTTCCACCAGCAGGCGCAGTTCGGCCTCGGCGGCAAAGGGCGAGGACGGCCTTAAGCGAGACGCCCGCTGCGCCTGCTCGAGTGCGGCCTCGCGATCATTGCGGCGGCGCGCATCGGCCAGAAGCCCGCGGGTGCCGAGGAAGGCCGTGCCGGGATCGCGGCTGAGCAGTTGATAGGCTTTCAATGCCAGCGCCTCGTCGCCCTTCAGCTGCGCCGCATGGGCGATCAGCAGCCGTGTCAGCGCCGGATCGTCGAGCTGCTTCTCGGCTTTCGCCGCCAGCGCCATGGCGCGGTCGGGTTCGCCGGCCGCCACCGCCACCATGCCGGCGGCGAAATTGGCATAGCCGCGCGCCTGCTTTTTCAGGCGGCGCCGCTGCGGCAAAGCGGCGGCCCAGGCGAGCGCCCAGGTGATCAGGAATCCAACCAGCAGGATCAGGCCGAAGGCCAGCGCCAGCAGCGGCGCCGGCGCCTCGATCACATGATCGAACCAGGTGAGGCGGATGCGGCCGGGCTGGTCGGCGAGCCAGGCGGCAAAGCCGGCCACCGCCATCAGCGCGCCAAGAACGATACCGCCGCGGATCAGACGCAGCATGGTCAGCGGACCGCCAGATGTCCGCGCAGCGCTGCGCCATAGGCATCCAGCGCGGCATCCAGTTTCAGCCGCGCCTCGGCCTGCCCGCGCCAGTCTTGCAGCGGCGCGACCAGCGTCACGCCATCCAGCGCCGCCACCGCCGCCGCCAGATCGCCCTGCAGCAGCGCGGCCTGCGCGATATCAAGACGACCATCCACCGTGGCACTGTCCAGCGTGCCGACGCGGCGGACGCTGACCAGGTTGCTCAGCTTGTCGAGGCTGCGCTGCCACCAGCTTTTGTCTTCGCTCGCAGCCGCAGCCACCGGCGTTGCACGCTGCTGCTCGGCCAGCGCGGCATAGCGCGCAACCAATGCGACCGATGACGGCACGCTCTGTTCGGCAAAGGGCTGCAGCGTGGCGAAGGCGGTCTTCAGGCTGCCGCCCTGGCTTTCCGCATACTGGCCGAGCTGCGTCGCCTCGTTGACGAATTTCTCGCCGCGCCGGGCATGCTCGCGCAACTCGCTCCAGGCGATCAGCTGCAGCACCGGTTCGCGCACCAGATCGCGCAGGGCGGTGTTGCGCGCCTCGGCGAGGTCGTTGAGCTTGGCCTGCAGGTCACTGACCTGGCCCTGTAATGCTGCGCGCTGGCTCGCCGTCGCTTCGCTGGCCTGGCGCAGGGCCGCCAGCTGCTGTTCCAGGTCGCGCAGCTTCTGCGGATCGCCGGCATTGGCGGCCGGCAGCTGCTGCAGCCGTTCGAGGCTGGCGGTCAGCGCGGTCAGCCGCTGCTCGAAGGCGTCGACGCGCGGATCGGCCACCGCCATCGGTGCCGGGACTGCAACCGGTGCCGGAGCGGCAACGGGGATGCTGGATGCGGGACGCGCAGCCGGCGGCGGTGCGAGGCTGCGCCCGGCGATCAGGTCGTCGAGCCGGCCGGTCACAGTGAGCTGGTAGCCGATGGCGACGGCGACACTCAGCACCACGGCACCGAGGATATACAGCACCACGCGGACGGTGCGCGAGCGCGGCTTCTCCAGCGGCTCGACATCGGCGTCGATGATCTTTTCCTGTCCGGGCTTGTCGCTCATTCTAAAGATCCCGTTCTTACAGCAGGGTCAGCAGGTCATCTTCCGACGGCGTCGCCGCCACCGTGACGCGGCGCCAGGGCAGGTCCCGTACGGCCTCCGCCACATTGGCGCTGAGGCAGAGCGCCGCGCAAGCATCGGCGCCGGCGGCAATGCCGGCCGCCTGCGTCAGGGTAACAAATGTCGCCGCCGTGCGGGGAGAGAAAAACAGCACGCCGTCATAGCCTTTCGCGCCGAATCTGGCCCGCACCGCCTCTGGCAGGGCGATGGCGGTTTCGGCGTCATAAAGCACGCAGCGCCGCACGTCATAGCCATCAGCCTGCAGCATGGCCTGCAGATCGCCGGCCCGCGCCGAGCCGGCCGCATGCAGTAACGCGCCAGACGCAGCCGAGTGCCGGGCGCGCACGAGTTGCGCCAGCAGATCGACATTGCCGCCGGCCGCCTCCACCTGCGCAAAACCCGCGGCCTTCGCCGCCAGCGCGCTGGCCGGGCCGACCGCATAGACGGTGAAATCGCGCCGCGACGTGGCGTCGCAGAAGGCCCGCAGGCCATTCGCAGATGTGAACAGCAGCGCGGTGACGCCATCCAGCGGCAATGACACGTCATGCTTGCGCCGGATCGCCAGCAGCGGCGCGGCATCGACGCTGTGGCCGGCCGCCAGCAGCCGCTGGCGCAGCGCCTGCGATTCCGCTTCGGGCCGGGTCAGCAGCAGATGCACGCGATTATATCCGCCGGTCAGACATCGAAAAAGCCGGGTCCGATGCGGGCCTTGAGCTGGCCGCCGATATCCTGGCCGAGCGCCACGCCGTCGCGCGCATTGCCGCGCCCGTCCAGTTCGATCAGCTCCGTGCCATCGGGCCGGGCGATGGCGCCGCGCAGCCGCATGCCGACGCCGTCGAGTTCGGCTAATGCTGCGATCGGCGTGCGGCAGGAGCCATCGAGCACGGCGAGCAGGGCCCGCTCGGCTTCCACCCGCATGCGCGTCGGCGCATCGTCTAAAGGTTTCAGGAAGTCGAGCACCCGGGTATCGCCGGCCCGGCATTCGATGCCGATGGCGCCCTGGGCCACGGCGGGCAGCATCTCGTCGGTCTGCAGCACGCGCATGCCCGGCGGTGCGATTTTCAGCCGGTTCAGCCCGGCCATCGCCAGGAAGGTGGCAGCCACCATGCCCTCTTCGAGGCGACGCAGCCGCGTCTGCACATTGCCGCGGAAATTCACCACGCTGAGATCGGGCCGGCGCGCCAGCAAAAACGCTTTCCGTCGCAGCGACGAGGTGCCGACGGTGGCGCCCTGCGGCAGATCGGCCAGCGCCATCGGCGCCATGCTGAGCAGCACGTCGCGCACATCTTCGCGCGGCAGGTAGACAGCCATCATCAGACCGTCGGGCAGCTGCGTCGGCATGTCCTTCATCGAATGCACGGCCAGGTCGATCTCGTCGGCCAGCAGCGCCTCTTCGATTTCCTTGGTGAACAGCCCCTTGCCGCCGGCCTCGGATAGCGGCCGGTCCTGGATCCTGTCGCCGGTGGTCTTGATGATGCGGATGGCGATCTCGGCCTCGCGTAAGGCCGGATGGGCCCTGAGCAGGCGGTCGCGGGTTTCCTGGGCCTGGGCCAGCGCCAGCGGCGAGCCGCGCGTTCCAATGGTCAGCACGGGAAGACCGGGGTTCACTTGCTGGCTTGGCGTCATAATGCTAGGCCTACTCGCTCTGTATATACTGTAGCAACCACCACTTGGGACGGACCCGGCGATGCTTGTGCTCGGCATCGAAACCAGCTGCGACGAGACCGCCTGCGCCATCGTTCAGGACCATGGCCCGCGGGGCAGGGATGACCGTGCCGGCCGCGTTGTCAGTCATAGCCTGTTCTCGCAAATGAGGGAACACGCGCCCTATGGCGGCGTGGTGCCGGAAATCGCCAGCCGCGCCCATATCGAACATCTGGACGGCCTGGTGGCCGAGAGCCTGAAGACCGCTGGCCTGCGCCTGGCCGACCTGGACGCCATCGCCGCCACCGCCGGGCCGGGCCTGATCGGCGGCGTCATGGTCGGGCTGATGACGGCCAAGACGCTGGCCTATGCCGCCAACAAACCGCTCATCGCCGTGAACCATCTGGAAGGCCATGCGCTGTCGGTCCGGCTGTCGGACGACGTGCCGTTTCCCTATCTGCTGCTGCTGGTCTCCGGCGGCCATTGCCAGTTCCTGATCGTCGAGGGCGTCGGACAGTATAAACGCCTCGGCACGACGATTGATGACGCCGCGGGCGAGGCGTTCGACAAGACCGCCAAGCTGCTGGGTCTGGGCTATCCCGGCGGACCCGCCATCGAGCGGCTCGCGAAAAGCGGCGATGCGACACGCTTTGTCCTGCCCAAACCGCTGAAGGGCCGGCCCGGCTGCGACTTCAGCTTCTCCGGCCTCAAGACCGCCGTGCGGCTGGCGCTGGAAAGCTGTGGCGACGCCCCGACTGCAACAGACAAGGCCGATCTGGCCGCCAGCTTCCAGCAGACCGTGATGGATGTGGTGCTGGACCGCAGCCGCAATGCCATTCAGCTGTTCGACTCTGCCCATAGGGCTGCCGGCCGGCATTTCGTCGTCGCCGGCGGCGTCGCCGCCAATGCCGCCCTGCGCGCTGGTCTGGTCGATCTCTCGGCGCAACATGGCCTGCAGTTCATCGCGCCACCGATGGCGCTGTGCACCGATAACGGCGCCATGATCGCCTGGGCCGGGCTGGAGCGCTTCCGCCTCGGGATGATCGACGATCTGGAGGCGCCGGCGCGGGCACGCTGGCCGCTGGATGCCATGGCGGCGGCGAAGCCGTTTGCAGGAATAAAGGCATGATGAAGATTGGCGTCATCGGCGGCGGTGCCTGGGGCACCGCGCTCGCTGCGCTCTCGGCCGAACAGGGCGAGACGATCCTGTGGGCGCGCAACGCCGACGTGGTGGCGATGATCAATCGTGACCACGCCAATGCCGCCTATCTGCCCGATGTGACGCTGCCTCCTGCCCTGAAAGCCACCGGCGATCTGTCCGCTCTGCGCGATTGCAGCGCCCTGGTGCTGGCCGTGCCGGCGCAGAGCCTGCGTGAATTCGCCAAACAGATCGGCAGCGCGCTGCCCGGCCATGCGCCGCTGGTGATCGCCGCCAAGGGCATCGAGATCGGCAGCGGGCTGCTGCCTTCGGAAGTCATTGCATCGGCACTGCCAAGCCGGCCGATTGCCATTCTCACCGGGCCCAATTTTGCCGGCGAAGTGGCGCGCCGCCTGCCGGCTGCCGCCACGCTGGCCTGCACCGATGCGGCGCTGGGCGAGCGGCTGATGCAGCGGCTCGGCCGCCCGACCTTCCGGCCGTATCTGTCCGACGACGTGATCGGCGCGCAGATCGGCGGCGCCGTGAAGAATGTGCTGGCGATTGCCTGCGGCATCGTCATCGGCAAGGTGCTGGGCGACAATGCGCGCGCCGCGCTGATTACGCGCGGCCTCGCTGAAATGACACGCCTTGGCCTGGCCATGGGCGCCAGACGCGAAACGCTGATGGGGCTTTCAGGCCTCGGCGATCTGGTTCTGACCTGCTCGGGACCGCAGTCGCGCAATCTTTCGGTCGGCGTGGCGCTGGGCGAAGGCCGGACTTTGCGCGAGATCATGGCCGGCCGTCGCACCGTGGCCGAAGGCGTGCATACGGCGCAGGCCCTGCAGGTGCTGGCGCGCAAGCTGGATGTGGAACTGCCGATCTGCGCCGCCGTCGATGCCGTGCTGCATCACGGCGCCGGAATCGAGGAAATGCTGTTTGCGCTGCTGGCGCGTCCCTTCAAGGCTGAGGCTTGAGACATGAACTACTGGCTGATGAAATCCGAACCCTCCGCCTGGTCCTGGGACAGCCAGGTCAAGAAGAAGGTCGAGAGCTGGAACGGCGTGCGCAACTACCAGGCCGCCAACAACATGAAGGCGATGAAGCTGGGCGACCGCGCCTTTTTCTATCATTCGGTGGACGAGAAGCAGATCGTCGGCATCGTCGAGGTCTGCAAGCTGTATCACCCGGACCCGACCGACGAGACCGGCAAGTTCGGCATGGTGAGCGTGAAAGCCCTGCTTCCGTTAAAAACGCCTGTCACGCTCGCCCAGATCAAGGCCGAGCCGAAGCTGAAAGAACTGGCGCTGCTGCGGCAGTCGCGGCTGTCGGTCTCGCCTGTGGATGCAGCAAGCTGGAAGCTGATCTGTAAAATGGGCGGCGTCAGCGCGTAATGGTTATCGATTATCGTCGCTCTCGCGGAAGCGGGAGCCCAGTTTTGTCTCTGGCCCTGGATGCCCGCTTTCGCGGGCATGACGAAATTGGGTTGGGATCATGACCACTGCCCGCCCGAACCAGCCCGCCCCCGGCACCAGGCTGCTGCGCTTCGATGAACTGGAGGCAACCGACGCCAAGGGCTTCACCTGGGGCGAGGGCAAGGACCGCTTCCAGTGTTTCGTGGTGCGCTGGCAGGATGCCGTCTTCGGCTATGTCAACGAATGCCCGCATGTGCGCACCTCGCTGGACTGGCAACCCGACAAATTCTTCAACATGAAAAAGACGGCGCTGCAATGCGGCACCCATGGCGCCCTGTTCACCATCCATGACGGGCTCTGCTATATCGGCCCGTGCAAGAACAAGGCGATCCCGGCGTTTCCGGTAAAGCTCGATACGGACGGCTGGGTGGTGGTCGCTTAAAAGATTTGCGGCTGGAGTTGCGCGAGGGACGCCGCTCCAGCCGCTTTCAGCGACCGCAGGCAGGGTGGGAGGAGCTGCGGCAGCCGACTTGCGAATTTTTCGCCCGATGATTCCTGACGCCTAGCCGGCGCGGGCAATCACCCGGATGTCGCGACAGGCGTCGCAGACGCTGAGCAGGGCATCGCCCAGCAGAGATAACCCAAGTCCAGACAACACTGGGCGGTGCGATGGCTTGCGGCGGGACATCGATGTCTCCTTCCTCATCACAACACATCCTTGCGACGGCAAAGGCCGCCAGATCGTCACTTCGTCAGGATCAGCTTGCCGGCGGCCGTTATGCGCAGACGGTATTCCGCGCCGTTATGCACCAGCTCCACTTCCCGGCCGCCGCGGAAGATGCAGCGGCTGTCATACCGGGCGTTGCCGCCCTTGCCGAGATTGGTGGCGCGCAGCTCGGTGACCGTCGCGGTCTCGGCCTGCCGCGTCCGCGGACACTTGCTCTGGCTTTCCTGCATCAAGGTCAATTCCTGTCGGGCCAGCCCCGGCCCGTGCAAATGACTATAGGTCGCAATGACGCTGAATGCAAGTGAGAATAAGTCGCAAATTCTACCAAGCCCATGAAATTGTATGCCCGGACCAGTTAAGCCCGGCTTCTTTGGGCTCCGGACAGCAAAAACCCGCAGCCGTTGCCGGCCGCGGGTTTGCGCAAGCCCACCCTGAGCGGGCGGGTCAGATTTGAATGGGTCAGGCCGGCTCGGCGCTGCGCTGGCGCAGGCGGGCGGCCAGACGGCGGATTTCCGATTCCTGGACACCGTCGCGGCGCATCAGCAACTGGGTCATCGGATCGGCCAGCATCTCGTTGAGACCGGGCTCGTTGGTGTTCCAGCAGACCGTACTGCTGCGGATCAGGTGAATCGCAGTCGTGCGTGCGTCTTGCATGGGCCCCTCCTTCGGTTCTGTAAAACGTGCTGGCTTGCTCTGTGATCTATGGCGGGACTTTAATTGGACAAGCATGCTGGTGGTGTGACGAGAATAAGGTTTTTGTGTGATCCGGTGTTTGTGTGCGCCTGATTACAAATGCAGGCGCGTGCACTGCAACATCGCAGCGATGTGATGTTGTCAGATGCAATATGCTGCAGCCGTCACAGACCGCTGCAGTGCGCAACGGGCAGAATGGCGCAGACCGAGCCGGGAGATTGCGGACATGACGGGCAGGCAGACAGCGTGATCGGGTTCCTGGCGAAACGACCGCCGCGCACGCCGCTGGGTGAGCGGCTCAGCCGCTCCATCGCCGAGGAAGAAACCCGCGGCCGCCGCTTCGCCTTCCGCGCCCGCATCGTTGCCGTGCTGACCGTGATGCTCTGGCTGGTGCTGGCGATCGAGCCGCAGCGCCAGCTGTATTATCTCTCGGTCACCAGCGGCTTCCTGCTGCTCGGCCTGGTCCCGCATCTGCTGCACCGGCACCGCTATGCCGTGCCGATCCGCTTCGGCTTCATCCTGCTCGACGTCATCCTGATCACCGCGGTGGTGATCCTGCCGCCGCCCGGCATGATCGATTTCGGCTTTCCGATCCAGATGCGGGTGCGCGGCCCGGAATTCCTCTACCTGGTGCTGCTGATCGTCGGCGCGGCGCTGTCCTATTCACCGCTGCAGGTGATCTGGACCGGGCTGTGCGTCGTCGCGGTGTGGTCGATGGGCGTGGTGCTGGTGGCGATGCGGTCCGACACGCTGCCCTATACGCCGGGCGTCGAAGCCTCGCCGCAGGCGCTGCTGCAGTTCATCACCAACCCGTATTATGTCGGCTATTTCCAGCTGCTGAACCAGGTGGTGCTGACCGTCATCGCCACCGCATTACTGGCCGCCGCCGTGTGGCGTGCCCGCGCCCTGCTGCTGCGCCAGACCCGCGGCGAGATCGCGCGCGCCGCCCTGGCCCGCTATGTCTCGCCCGATGTGGCCGAGGGCATCCTGTCGAGCGAGCAGAATTTCGGCACGCCGACCAACCGCCGCGTCGCCCTTCTGTTCGCCGATATCGTCGGCTTCACCGGCCAGTCCGAACGCATGGCACCGGACCGCGTGGTGCGCTTCCTCAAGAGTTTCCACGAACGCGGCAGCGGCGTGGTGTTCCGCCATGGCGGCACGCTGGACAAATATCTGGGCGACGGCTTCCTCGCCACCTTCGGCACCCTGCATGAACAGGCGGATTCGGCTGCCCGCGCCATCCGCTGCGCCATCGACCTGCAGGCCGAGATCGAGCGCTGGAACACCAAGCGGCAGGCCCGCGGCGTGCCGCAGGTGCGGCTGTCGGTCGGCGTGCATTACGGCCCGGTCGTCGTCGGCAATTTCGGCAGCGACCAGCGCATGGAATTCACCGTGGTGGGCGACGCCGTCAATATCGCCAGCCGCCTGGAAGCCCTGACCCGGCTGCTCGACTGCAAGATCGCGGTCTCCGACGCGGCGCTGACGGAAGCCGCGCTGCATGACCAGACGCTGCCGCGCTTCGAATCCGCCGGCGACCGCCGCCTGGATGGCCGCGAACAGACCGTCTCGGTGCAGGTCTGGCCACCCCGGAGCTGATCAGCCCGCGTCGTGGAAGATGATGCCGAGCGTGTAGCGCGCGCCGCTGCGGATGCGGCTGACGCCATGGCGCATGGCCACCCGGTATGAGCCGCGCGCGCCATCTACCGGCCGGGTGTTGACGGCAAAGATCACCGCCTCGCCTTTTTTCAGCGGCACGACCTCGGCGCGGCTCTGGCTGCGCGGCTTGTTCTCGACCAGCACGAACTCGCCGCCGTCGAAGCCGTCGTTGAGCAGGATGGTGAGCTGCAGCGGAAACACCAGATCGCCATAGAGATCCTGGTGCAGGCGGTTGTAGTCGCCGGGGCCGTATTTGAGCAGCAGCGGCGTCGGGCGCGACTGCCCGGCGTCATGGCACAGCTTGATATAGTCGGCATGCACTGCCGGGAAGCGCGTGGCGACTGACATGCTTTCGGCCCAGCGGTTGGCCAGCGGCACCAGATGCGGATAGAGGCCGGTGCGCAATGTGGCGATCGCAGCGGGCAGCGGATATTTGAAATACTGGTATTCGCCCTGGCCGAAGCCGTGGCGCGCCATCACCACGCGGCTGCGGAACAGCGCCTGCTGTTCATAGGATTCGATCAGCGCGGCGCAGTCGTCAGCAGATAACAACGGCGCGCCTGTTGTGGCAAAGCCATCGGCATCCAGACTTTTAAGCAGCGCCGGCCAGTCGAGCTTGTTAATGCGGGAGGCAAGATCGGTCATGCCGCCATCCTAGCGACGCCGGCCGTCGGCGCGCTTCCCGTTTATTGCGGACCGAGTGCGGCGGCAAAGGCCGCCGTATCGGTATAGATGCGGTATTCGGCGATCTTGCTTCTGCCTGACTCATCTGGCTCGAAACGGAAGGCATTGGTCATGCTGACGCGCAGGTCTTTGCCCGAACGTTTGGCGCGCCAGTGGCCGCGGCCCAGCACCACCACCCAGTCGCCCTCGGATATCACCGCCTCCTGCGCCACCTCGATGATCTCGAGCGCATCGCGCACCTTGTCGAGGAAGCGCTTGTAGGCCTCGTAACCTTCGTGCACGCCGACCCAGGGCAGCAGGCCCGGCGGGCCGAAATAGCGCACGGTGATCCCCGGTGTCAGCAAACCTTCCAGCGTGCCGAAATCGCCGGTGCGCAACGCCGCGTAATAGCTGTCGAGAACCGCTTTGCTCATGTCACGCCGCCAGAAACGCCTTGTAGCTTTCGGCCAGCTCGGGCACCACCGCTTCGACAATCGTCTTGCCGTGTTCCTTGGTGGCCAGCGCCGGGTTGGAACCGATGCGGCCATCGGGGAAGCGGCGGCGATAGTCCATCGCATCGGTGAAGCCGCCATGGGGTGCGATGCGCGGCGTCATCTCCACGGTCTTCACCGCGTCGGGATAGGCATGGAAGGTGACCGAGACTTCGCTGGGCGTGGCATGGCTGCCTTCCTCGCCCGGAAACAGGCTGTTGGACAGGCGGCGCGCGCTCGGCGCTTCCCACCAGTTCTTGATGGCGCAGCGCAGCGCCGGCGTATTCGTCCCCGGCTGCGCGAGCGAGGCCTCGGCATAGATTTCGGAGAACGCCGCCGTCACGGTGGCGACATTGCCGCCATGGCCGTTGAGGAAAAAGAAGCGGTCGAAGCCGTGGCGGCTGAGACTGGCGACCGTGTCGCGGATCACCGCGATCAGGGTGGAGGGCCGCAAGGTCATCGAACCGGGGAAGCCCAGATGATGCTGGGCCATGCCGACATTGATGGTGGGCGCCACCAGGGCATCGGCGGCCTTGCCGACTTCGGCGGCAAAGACCTCGGCGCAGATCGCATCGGTGCCGACCAGGCCGTTGGGGCCATGCTGCTCGGTGGAGCCGATCGGGATGATGATCCCGGTGGAACGCTTCAGATAGGTTTCCACCTCGGCCCAGGTACTCAGATGCAGCTGCATGCCCGCCAGTCTCCCCATGTTAAGACCTTGAATAAAAAGGGCAGCGTGGCGGGAAGTCCAGCGCCGGGCCGGGGCAATCACGGCCACCGGTGCCGGAGGGCAGGCCCGTTGCGCTTCCTTCGGCTTCGCTGGCGTTCGTTTCGCTTCGATCCGCTTCCTTTGCGGTCCTTTTGCTTCGTTTGAGCCTCATTCCGCTTCGTCTGGCTTCGTTTCGCTTCCCTCGGCTTCGCGTTAACCGATTTCACCACCTCTGCGCGAAGCCGCCTGACCCGGCTCGGAATATAAGAACATAGTGTGAACTTTTGTCCGTTCAAGTCCGCCGCCGGGCATGAGCCGGCCGACGCCCGGAAACCGGACTCCTCGCTTGACGGCCCCCCCCTTATCCCTATGATGCGCCCGCCCTCCCCGCCTCCTCAGCGGGGGGATCGGCATTCCTTGCATGGACCGGGTCGTCGTGGCTGCCGTCCGACCATGCGCCGAATCAGGACTACACACAGAATGAGCAAGCGTCAGGAATCCAAGTACAAGATTAATCGCCGCCTGGGCGAAAACCTCTGGGGTCGCGCCAAGAGCCCGCTGAACAAGCGCGAATATCCGCCGGGTCAGCATGGTCAGAAGCGCAAGAAGCCGACTGACTACGGCACCCAGTTGATGGCCAAGCAGCGCCTCAAGGGCTACTACGGCAACATCACCGAGAAGCAGTTCCGTCGCGCCTTCGCGGAAGCGAACCGTCGTCGCGGCGATACCTCGGAGAACCTCATCGGCCTGCTCGAGCGTCGTCTCGACGCCGTGGTCTACCGCATGAAGGTGGTCGCCACCGTGTTCGCCGCCCGCCAGTTCATCAATCACGGCCATATCGCCGTGAACGGCAAGCGCGTCACCATCGCCAGCTACCAGATCCGCGTCGGTGACGTGATCGAAGTGCGCGGCGCCGCGAAGGAATACACCTTCGTGCTGGAAGCGCTGAAGTCGAGCGAGCGCGACATCCCCGACTATATCGAGATGGATGAAGGCAAGCTGAAGGCCACGTTCAAGCGTGTGCCGCTGCTCGCTGATGTCCCGTACCCGGTCAAGATGGACCCGGCCGTGGTCGTCGAGTTCTACTCGCGCTGATCCTTCGATCTTCGATCCGAAGACATCAAAGGCCGCTCTCACGAGCGGCCTTTTTTGTTGGATTTCTCACGACAAATGCATGGTAGAGTTGTGCGGATTTTACCGGGGACCCGATGAGTATCCGCGCGCGTCTGTATTTCGCCATCGCCCTGCTGGCTGGCGCGGTGGTGCTGGGCAGCGGCTTCAGCGTGCTGCTGCTGCGCACCGCCGATGCGCAGCTGGAGACCGTGCGCAACCGCGCCATCCGCCCCATCGTGCTGCTGGGCCAGGTGAAGGATGCCTATCAGGCCGACATCGTCGATACGGCGGTGAAGATCCGCAACGACCTGATCGGCTGGGAGCAGGCCGCCAACACCATCGACGAGGCGCGCGGCCGCATCGAGATCGCCTGGGAGAATTACAAGACCGACGTGGAGGATGCCGACGAGAGCCGCCGCACCGAGGACCTGGATATCCGCATCCAGGATTCCGGCGCCGCGATCACCCGGCTGCGCAGCGCCGTGCAGGCGCGCGATGTGCCGGCCGTCGGACGCTTTGTCGACGAGGTGATGTATCCCACCGTCGACCCGATCACCACGCGGCTGGGATCGCTGATCGAATACAAGATCGTTGCCTCCAACCGCACCCTGCGCCAGGCCGGCGCGACGCTCAGCCGTTTCCAGGAAGGCCTGGTGATCGTGCTGACCCTGGTGGGACTGAGCGCCGCCTTTGCCGTCTGGGTGACCCGCAACAAGGTGTCGCGCCCGCTGGCGCGCATGACCGATGCGATGACGGCGGTGGCCGATGGCGACCTGCAGCATCATATCCCCGGCACCGGCAAGCGCGACGAGATCGGCCAGCTGGCGCGCGCGCTCAAGGTGTTCCGCGATGCCGGCCGTGCCCTGCGCCTGGCGCAGGAACAGGCCGAGGCCGCGACGAAAGCGAAATCGGATTTCCTGGCCACCATGAGCCACGAGATCCGCACGCCGATGAACGGCGTGATGTCGATGGCCGAGATGCTGGAGCTGACGCGGCTGGATGTGGACCAGCAGCGCATGGCGAAGGTGATCCGCGAATCCGCCGGCGCGCTGCTGACGGTGATCAACGATATCCTCGATTTTTCCAAGATCGAGGCCGGCAAGCTGGATATCGAGACCATTCCCTTCTCGCTCGGCGATGTGGTGGATGGCATCGGCGAACTGCTGATCACGCGGGCCGATGACAAGGGCCTGGATCTGGCGATCGCCATCGATCCGCAGCTTGCCGACCGCCGGCTGGGCGATCCGACGCGCCTGCGCCAGGTTCTGCTCAACCTGGGCGGCAATGCGATCAAGTTCACCGAACGCGGCACGGTGAGCATCCATGTGCGCGCCGACACGGACGACCGACTGCGGTTCGAGATCCGCGATACCGGCATCGGCCTGACGCCGGAACAATGCGCCAGGCTGTTCAAGCCCTTCAGCCAGGCCGACAGCTCAACCGCGCGCAAGTTCGGCGGCACCGGGCTGGGACTTTCGATCTGTCATCGCCTCTGCGACATGATGGGCGGCCGTATCGGCGTCGACAGCATGCCGGGCGCGGGCTCGGTCTTCTGGTTCGAGCTGCCGTTGCCGGCGGAAGCCGGCAGCACGGCGCCGGCGCCGGCGGTCGACATTGCCGGCGGCCGCGTGCTGCTGGCGGGTCTGCCGCAGCCGCTGGCCGATGCGGCCACCAGCTATCTGCAGGCCGCCGGCCTGAGCATCAGTGCCATGGTCGACGATCTGCAGGCGGCAGCAAAACTGCCGCGCGACAGCTACGATCTGGTGCTGGTCGATGCGCGCTGCGAGGACCCGCCGAGGCTGGAGGCGCCGCATCTGCTGGGCGCCGGCACCGCCTGCATCCTGGCGGCCTCGCGCTACCTGGTCTCGACGCTGGATGCGGCGGACGCCGCGCAGTTCAGCGCCAGCCTGACCTATCCGCTGCACCGGGCCACCCTGTGGCGCGCGGTGGCGATGGCGCGCGGGCTGGCGGTGCCCGACCTGCCGGCCGCCACCGAACGCGAGGACATGGCCTTTGCGCCGCCGGATTTCGAGGTGGCGGCGGCGCGGGGTGCGATGATCCTGGTGGCGGAAGACAACCCGACCAACCAGATGGTGATCCGCCAGATGCTGTCGCGCATGGGCTTTGCCTGCGACATCGCGAAAGACGGTGCCGCGGCGCTGAAGCAGTATGAGCTGGAGCGCGGCAGCTATGGCCTGCTGCTGACCGACTTCCACATGCCGGAAATGGACGGCTTCGCGCTCACCGCCGCGATCCGCGCCGCGGAAGCCGCAGAGGGCCGGGCGCGTCTGCCGATCATCGCACTGACCGCCGATGCGCTGACCGGCACCGAGCAGAAATGCTTCGATGCCGGCATGGACGGCTATCTGACCAAGCCGATCGACAGCCGCGCCCTGGGGCGCCTGCTGGGGCAATGGCTGCCGCAGGCCCTGCCGCTGCGCCAGCCGGCACCGACCGAGAAACCGGACGCCGCGCCGGCTCAGGCCGCCGCGCCGGCGCTTGGCTGGGACAGCGATATCTTCGATCCGGCCAAGCTGGCCGAGAGTTTCGGCAGCTTCAACGCCATGGCGCGGCAGCTGCTGCAGGATTTCGTCGCCGATGCGCAGATCCGCATCGACGCGATCAACCATGCCGTCACGATCCCCGACATGGCCGAGGTGCGGCATCTGGCCCATGCGATGAAGGGCGGCGCGCTGACCATCGGCATCGGCCGGCTCGGCGCGCTGGCCTCCAACCTGCAGGATGCCTGCGACGACAACGATGCCGAGACCGTCGCGCTGATGGCCGAGCTGATGGCGCCGACGCTGGACGAACTGCGCGACCTGCTGCCCCAGATACTCAAAAGCTGAAAACGAGTCCGACCCCATGAGCGACGACAAAGCCCGCTACGACAAGATCCGCATCCTGGTGATCGAGGATGAATCCTATACCCGCATGATGATCGTCGGCCTGCTGCGGCAGATCGGTTTCCAGAATATCCACGAGGCCTCCGAAGGCGGACAGGGTTTCCGCGAGACCGTGCGCGTCCGGCCGCAGGTGGTGCTGTGCGACGTGCATATGGAACCGGTGGATGGCCTGGGCTATCTCACCAAGCTGCGCGGCTTTGCCAACGAGGGTCTGGCGCACACGCCGGTGATCTTCCTCACCGCCGACAAGCAGCAGGAGACCGTGGTGTCAGCCAAGCAGCTGAAGGTGGACGGCTATCTGGTCAAGCCGGTGGCGCTGGCGCTGCTCAAGCAGCGCATCGACGCGCTGCTGAAATTCCATGGATTGATTTAAAGCGGCCTACTCGGCGGCCTGTTTTGCGGTGGCGGCAGTCGACGGACGCGCGTCTTCCTGCTGCCAGCGCACCGCGATCTCGCTGATGCTGTCCAGCATCGGATTGAGTTCGGCGCCGCGCGCCGCCAGGCTGTAGGTCACCTGCGGCGGAATCGTCGCCTGGTAGTCGCGATGCACCAGGCGTGCCTCTTCCAGCATGCGCAGGCGCTCGGTCAGCACTTTCGCCGAGATGCCGCCGACCTCGCGCTTCAGCTCGCCGAAGCGGCGCGGCCCCTGGGTGCGCAGGATATACAGGATGTAGGTGGTCCATGGTCCCATCAGCAGCCGCAGCACCGCATCGATCGGACAGCCCATATGCTGCTCGCCGGCAGGTTTGACCGTCTTGATCGGCAGGCTGGTGCTCATGGCGCAAACTCCTGAAACTGTGACGGCGGTATGGTCAAACGCCTTTAGTCACTTTTAAGTACCTACTTTACTCAGGAAATCAAGGGGTCATATTAATGGTCACCTGAAGTAACCAACATGCTTCAGGTGACTTAGAAATTCCCTATTCCTGCAAGGACTTACTCCAATGACCCAGGTTGCCATCGTCTATCACAGCGGCTACGGCCATACCCAGAAACAGGCGGAAGCCGTGGCCGAGGGCGTTGCCCGGGTCAGCGGCGCCAAGGCCGTGCTGGTCCCGGTGGCCGAGGGTGAGGCGCGCATCGCCGAGATCACCGCCGCCGATGCCATCATCTTCGGCTCGCCCACCTATATGGGCAGCGTCTCCGGCCCGTTCAAAACCTTCATGGATTTCACCTCGCAGGTCTGGTACGGCCGCGGCTGGGCCAACAAGATCGCCGCCGGCTTCACCAACTCGGCCTCGCAGTCGGGCGACAAGTTCAACACGCTTGTTCAATTGACAACCTTCGCTGCACAACACGGCATGATCTGGGTCGGCCTCGACATCCTGCCGGGCAACAACAATTCCAAGGGCAGCGTGGAAGACCTCAATCGCCTGGGCAGCTTCCTCGGCGCCATGGCGCAGTCGAATGCCGATGAAGGCCCGGACAAGGGCCCGATCGCCAGCGACCTGGAAACCGCGCGTCGCCTCGGCGAACGCGTCGCCACCGTGACCAAGCAGTATGCCGGCGCCGCCAAGCGCGAGCTGGTGGACGCGTAACTACGCGCGGTCCCTCCATCACACAGATCGTCACCCCGGACTTGATCCGGGGTCCATCCCATCCTTCCGAGCATCGGAACATGCAGATGGACCCTCGGAATGAATCCGAGGGTGACGATCTTTCTTATGATTTCAGACTGACGGCTTCCACATCCAGCGACGGCAGGCTCTGGCCCGGCCAGTCGCGGCGGGTGAAGACCTGGGCCTTGTCGCGTGCGCTGCGCAGGGCGGCGAAATCGAGATCGGCACAGACCCAGCCCGGTTCGTTGAGCGTACCCTGCGCGACCACGCCGTCATCGGGCAGGCCGCGATCCGGCGCGGCATAGACGCCGGCCCAGCCGACATTCACATCCACCGAGGGCGACCAATCGGCATTGCCCACGGTCGGCGCCACCGCCGTGTAGACCTGGTTCTCCAGGGCGCGGGCCCTGGCACCGATGACGACGCGGTTGGCGCCAGCCAGCGTATCGGTGCAGCTCGGCGCCAGGATCAGGTCGGCGCCGGCGGCCGCCATCGCCTGGCCGATCAGCGGGAATTCGATGTCGTAGCAGACGGCGACGCCGAAGCGCAGGCGTTCGCCATTGACGCTGGCATCGAAAACATTCAGCGCCGCGCCGCCATCGATGATCCAGGATTCGCGCTCAAAGCGCGTCATCTGCCGCTTCTCCTGGAAGGCCACGGTGCCCGCTGGCGACAGCACATAGGCGCGGTTCCTGAACACGCTATCAACCCGCACCGGCATGCTGGGCGCGACGATATGCACGTCATGGGTTTTCGCCAGCGCCACCCAGGTGGCGACGAAGGCCTCGTGATAGTCCTGCAGGGCGGCAATCTGCCCGGTGAGATCCTGCTGCAGCACCGGCGACAGCAGCGATGTCAGCTCCATCGCGCCATATTCGGGAAACAGCAGCAGGCGCGCATCCTGCTGCACGGCGCGGTCGACCCAGGCTGCCGCATGGGCCTGCCAGTCGGCGAAGCGCGTGAAGGCGGTGATCGGATACTGCGCGCAGGCGAGGCGGATCATGACAGCCGCTTCATCCAGTAGACCATCGGCTTTTCGGTCTGCGCCGTATCGCCGATATCGAGCCATTTGAATCCGGAGACCAGCGCCGGCTGCTTGGCGTAGCCGCGTTTGGCCCAGAAGCCATCGAGCGGCACGTAATCCTTGGGCCGCAGCGGATGGTCGTCGGGCCGCTGCACCGCGCAGAAGCAGCAGATACTGTAGCCGTGACGGCGGGCGGCGGCCTCGCGCTGCGCGAAGAACTGCACGCCGATGCCATGGCCGCGATATTGGCTAAGCAGCACGGATTCGCCGAAATAGAAAATCTCCGCCGTGTTGAGGCCGGCAGCAACAAACGGCGCGCGCACATACGCGGCCTCTTCATCCAGCGCCAGCGCGGTGCTGGCGCCGACGATATTGTCGCCATCCGTCGCCACGATAATGGTGCCGGTTTTCGCCCTGGCATAGCGCTGCAGGTAGTCGCGCTCGTAGGCCATGTCACCGGCGTAGAGATAGGGCCAGGCGCGGAAGACCTCGATGCGCAGGCGGGCGAGATCGTCCAGCCGCACCCGCAGCTCGTCGCCTTCGAAACGGTGAACGTTCAGGTTGGCGTAGCAGACGGGCGAGGACGATTCCGTCATGCCAGCCTTAACCCGCGACCTGCTTCACCCAGTCGGTCATGTTGTAGGTGTTGGAGATGCGCGCGATCTTGCCGTCGACGATCTCGAAAAAGGCGCCGGCCGGCAGGGTGTAGCGCTGGCCTTCGGCTTCCGGCAGGCCCTCGTCGGATTCCAGATAGACGCCCAGCACGGTGAATTCGGCGGCCGCGCGGCTGCCATCCTGGTTGGTCATGACGAAGAGATCGACGATCTTTTCCTCGTAGCAGCGGTTCATGCGATCGAGGAATTTTCGGAAGGCGGCCTTGCCGGTCTCGCGGCTGCCCTGGTTGATGTCATGCGCCACATCGTCGGTCAGCAGCGCGAGGAAGCCTTCGACATCGCGCACGTTGAAGGCGTCGTAATAGCGCTGAATCAGGGCATTGGCGGCGGAATTGGTCATGATGGGTCCGAATACGAAAAAGGCGCGGCCAGTTTAGCTGGCCGCGCCCGGATTTTCTACGTCGCCCTGGTGATCAGGCCGCCTGGACGGCGATGCCCTTCTCGGTGAGATACTGCTGCAGCTCGCCGTTCTGGTACATCTCGCGCACGATGTCGCAGCCGCCGACGAACTCGCCCTTTACATAGAGCTGCGGGAAGGTCGGCCACTCGGAATATTCCTTCAGGTGGGTGCGGATCGCCGGATCGGCGAGAATGTCCACGCCCTTGAACTTCAGGCCGAGGCGCGACAGCACCTGCACGACGGTTGCCGAGAAGCCGCATTGCGGGAACACCGGGGTGCCCTTCATGAACAGCACGACATCGTTGCTGCCCACTTCCTCGCGGATACGCTCGAATGTCTGTTCTTTCTCGCTCATGACGCTGGTCCTTCGTCCAGAAATATCGTTCGGAATGTTACGGGGTCTGGGTGGTGAGCGCCAGCGCATGAAGCTGGCCGCCCATACGGCCCTTCAGCGCGGCGTAGACCATCTGGTGCTGCTGCACCCGGGTCTTGCCGGCAAAGGCGGTCGACACCACGGTGGCGGCGTAATGGTCGCCGTCGCCGCGCAGGTCCTGGATTTCCACCTGCGCATCCGGCAGGGCATCCTTGATCATCTTCTCGATTTCGGTGGCATCCATCGCCATCGCGGTATTCCTTTTTGGCCGATTTCTTACTTCTTACCGGCCATATAGCCCGGCAGCCAGCCCTCATGAGCCGACTTCAGCGCCGCGACCGATATGGTGCCCTGGCCGGCAAAGGTCAACGCGTCCCCGCCGGTGAGGCCGAGCTTGGCCACCGGGGCGCCGGCAGCTTCAGCCGCCGCGATCACGGCTTCCGCCTGGGCGGCCGGGCAGGTCAGCACATAGCGGGCCTGATCCTCGCCAAAACCGATCTCGAAGGCGTCGCCGCTGGGCAGTTTGACCTCGGCGCCGATGCCGGACGCCATGGCCATTTCGGCCAGCGCCACGGCCAGGCCGCCGTCGGAACAGTCATGCACGGCCGAGACCATGCCCTTGCCGATCAGCAGGCGCACTGCATCGCCATTGGTGCGCTCGGCCTTCAGGTCCACCGCCGGCGGCGGCCCGGCTTCCTGGCCGCAGATGTCGCGCAGGTAGACCGACTGGCCGAGATGGCCGTTGGTCTTGCCGACCAGCAGGATGGCTTCGCCCGGCAGCTTGAAGGCGAGCGTCGCCATCGTCGCCACGTCGTCCAGCACGCCGACGCCGCCGATGGCGGGGGTCGGCAGGATGCCCTTGCCGTTGGTCTCGTTGTAGAGCGACACGTTGCCCGAGACGACCGGATAATCCAGCGCCAGGCAGGCCTCGCGGATGCCTTCGACGGCGCCAACGAACTGCCCCATGATCTCGGGCCGCTCCGGGTTGCCGAAATTCATGTTGTCGGTGATCGCCAGCGGACGGCCACCAACGGCGGTGATGTTGCGCCAGGTTTCGGCCACCGCCTGCTTGCCGCCCTCGACCGGATCGGCAAACACATAGCGCGGCGTGCAGTCGGTGGTCATGGCCAGCGCCTTGGTGGCATGGCCCTCGACGCGCACGACAGCGGCATCGCCGCCGGGGATCTGCGCGGTGTCGCCGCGCACCAGATGATCATACTGCTCCCAGATCCAGCGGCGCGAGGCCATATCGGGCGCCGCAATCAGCTTGCCCAGCGCCTCGACAAACGGCAGCGGATGATTGACGCGGCCGAGCGGCTTCTGCGGCGGGGTCTTCACCCAGGGACGGTCATATTCCGGCGACGCCGCCGCCAGCGGGTCGATCGGCAGATCGCCGACCTGCTCGCCATTGAAGCGCAGCACCATGCGGCCAGTATCAGTGAGATGACCGATCACGGCGAAATCGAGTTCCCACTTTTTGAAGATCGCCTCGGCCTGCGGCTCGCTGCCCGGCTTGAGGATAATGAGCATGCGCTCCTGGCTTTCGGAGAGCATGAATTCAAACGGCGTCATGCCGGTTTCGCGGGCCGGCACCTTGTCGAGATCGATATTGATGCCCATGCCGCCCTTCGACGCCATCTCGAAGGATGACGAGGTGAGGCCGGCGGCGCCCATATCCTGGATGGCGACGATGGTGTCGGTGTCCATCAGCTCGAGGCAGGCTTCGATCAGCAGCTTCTCGGTGAAGGGGTCGCCGACCTGCACGGTGGGACGCTTTTCTTCCGAGTCATCGGTGAACTCGGCCGAGGCCATGGTGGCGCCATGGATGCCGTCGCGGCCGGTCTTGGAGCCGACATAGACGACCGGATTGCCGAGGCCGGCGGCGGCCGAATAGAAAATCTTGTCGGCCCTGGCCAGACCCACGGTCATCGCATTGACCAGGATGTTGCCGTTGTAGCTCGGGTGGAAATTCACCTCGCCGGCCACGGTGGGCACGCCGACGCAGTTGCCATAGCCGCCGATGCCATGCACCACGCCCGACACCAGATGGCGGGTTTTCGCATGATCGGGCGAGCCGAAGCGCAGCGCGTTCAGGTTGGCAACGGGCCGTGCGCCCATGGTGAAGACATCGCGCAGGATGCCGCCGACGCCGGTCGCCGCGCCCTGGTAGGGCTCGATGAAGGAGGGATGGTTGTGGCTTTCCATCTTGAAGATGGCGGCATCGCCGTCGCCGATATCGATGACGCCGGCATTCTCGCCGGGGCCGCAGATCACCCAGGGGGCTTTCGTGGGCAGGGTCTTGAGCCACTTCTTCGATGACTTGTAGGAGCAGTGCTCCGACCACATCACCGAGAAGATGCCGAGTTCGACCTGGTTGGGCACACGGCCCATGATCTCCAGCACCAGATCGTATTCGGCCTTGCTCAGGCCCATCAGGTCGTTCGGATACTGCACGGCCTTCTTCGCTTCACTCACGACAGCGACTCCGCAATCGATTCAAACAGGCCAAGGCCGTCGGTGCCGCCGCAGACCGGGTCGGTGGCATTTTCCGGATGCGGCATCAGGCCGAGCACATTCTTTTTGGCATTGTAGATGCCGGCGATATTGGCGACCGAACCGTTGAGGTTGGTCTCCGGCGCGACCGTGCCGAGGCTGTCGGCATAGCGGAAGGCGATGCGGTCGGCATCCTCCAGCTTTTTCACCGTATCGGCATCCAGCGTGTAGTTGCCGTCATGATGGGCGACGGCGACGCGGATGGTCTGGCCCTGGCGGTATTTCTTCGTGAACTCGCTCGCCGTGGTCTCGACCCGCAGGTCGACCTGGCGGCAGATGAACTGCAGGCCGGCATTGGTCATCAGCGCGCCTGGGAGAAGGCCCGCTTCACAGGCAATCTGAAAGCCGTTGCACACGGCCAGCACGCGGGTGCCGCTGTCTGCGCGCTTCTTCACCTCGCGCATGATCGGCGAATTCGCCGCCATGGCGCCGCAGCGCAGATAGTCGCCATAGGAAAAGCCGCCCGGCAGCACGATCAGGTCGATGTCTTTCGGCAATTCGCTGTCGCCATGCCAGACATCAATCGGCGGCCTGCCGCCGTTGACCTTGGTCAGCGCCATGCGCATGTCGCGCTCGCGGTTCGATCCGGGGAAGGTGATCAGCGCTGCTTTCATTCTCACTCCTGGGCCGGCCGTGCGGGGATCACTGCCGGGCCTTTGGCTGGGTCACGGATTGCACGATGACGCCGTCTTCGGTGCGTCGCATCTGGTAAAGCATGTCGCGGGTGCCGGAAATCGGCGTCCGGCGGCTTTCATCGCTGTAGCCGGCGCTGATGCGCACCACGATGCCGTATTCGCCGGCGCGGGCGCCCGGCCAGGTATCGAGCGGCTCATACTTGTAGGGTTTCAGGCTGCCCTTGTCGGCGCGGAACTGCATTTCATAGCTGATGGTGTTGCGGTCGAAATGTCCGCGCAGCACCTTCTCGATGGCGGGCCAGTCGGCCTTCACCGCCTGCAAAGATGGCGGCGGACCCGCCGCCGATGTCACGTCGCTGTCCAGCGAAGCGGTATAGGTGCGGTGCTCCGAGACTTCGCTGACGCTGTAGGCGGTCGCATTCGAGGTCAGGCGATAGCGCATGATGCGGTTCGGCGCGGCCACCCGCCGGTTGGTATCCAGCGTCTGCGCCGACACCCGCACGATCAGGTCGAGATAACCGGGATCGTCGGCGCGGACGGCCAGCAGGGTCCAGTCGTTGATCCTGGTGCTGCCCGGCGAGGCGAACATCAGGCTGTCGTAGAACGCGAAGTCGCGGGCGGCATGCTGCTTCAGCGCCGGCAGAATCTGCGGCCATTCCGCCTGCACCTGTTCCAGCAGCATGACGCTGCTGGTTTCACCCGCCGCATCGGGCGCCGTCGCAACCTGCGGCGCCGGGCGGGCCGTGCCATAGACAATCTCGTTGACGGCGGTGCGGCCGAGATCCTCGCCGGCGGTCTGCAGTTCCGGATTGAAATATTCGCAGCGCCGCATCTGCTCGCCGGCCGGTGTCATCGCCTTGACGACCAGCAGGCCGATCAGGCCGCTTTCGATCACCACCTGGGCCGGATGCAGCGCCTGGCAATTGACGCCGTATTCGTTCACCCGCAGATACCAGGTCTCGCCGGCCTGCAATTCGCGCTGCTGGTTGGCGCGCGGTGTCTTGTCGGCCAGCAGGCCGGCCCGGATCGCATCGGCCTCATGGCGGCCCGGCGCGACATCCACCAGGCTGATCTGGTTCGGCCCGTTGAGCCGGCCGACATCCGCGCCATTCACCCGCACGCTATGCGCGATGACCGGACGATAGGTGGGGGCGGTGTAGACCACGATGCGGGCCTTGTCGGCCGGCAATGCGGTCAGGCTGGTGGGTTGCGGCACAGCGGCGCAGCCGGCCAGCAGCAGCATTACTGCCGCTGCGCCCGGTCCTGCGTGATGCGCTGCAGCCCCCATGCGGTTCAGCCCACCAGCTCGACCGTGTAATTCTCGATCACGGTGTTGGCCAGCAGCTTCTGCGCCATCTCCTTCACCGCGGCCTCGATCTCGGGCTTCGGCTTCGACGCCAGCGCGCCGTTCAGCTCGAGTTCGATCAGCTTGCCCTGGCGCACTTCGCCGACATCGGCAAAACCGAGCGAATGCAAAGCCTGGCCGATGGCGCGGCCCTGGGGATCGAGCACGCCGTTCTTCAGGCTGACATGGACGCGGGCTTTCATCGGATCATCTTTCCCTTGGTCTCAAAAAGCAGCGGCGGCCTTTAGCAGGGCCGCCGCGGTATTCTCACGGCGCTTTTTCTGGTGCGCCACTTTACTGCATCGTATCGGGACCCTTGATGTCTCGCGGACCGCCTTCGGGGAGAATCCCCAGGCGCCGCGCGACTTCCTGGTAGGCCTCGGCCACATTGCCGAGATCGCGGCGGAAGCGGTCCTTGTCCATCTTCTCGTTGGTCTTCAGATCCCAGAGACGGGCAGAGTCCGGGCTGATCTCGTCGGCCAGGATGATGCGCATCTCGTCATTCTGCCACCAGCGGCCGAATTCGAGCTTGAAGTCGACCAGGCGGATGCCGATGCCGAGGAACAGGCCAGAGAGGAAATCGTTGATGCGCAGCGCGAGGTGCATCAGCTCGTCCACTTCCTGGGGCGTGGCCCAGCCGAAGCAGGTGATGTGCTCTTCCGAAACCAGCGGATCGCCCAGCTCGTCGTTCTTGTAATAGAACTCGACGATGCTGCGCGGCAGCATGGTGCCTTCAGCAACACCCAGACGCGTGGCCAGCGAGCCGGCGGCGACATTGCGCACGACGACTTCCAGCGGAACAATTTCCACTTCCTTGATCAGCTGCTCGCGCATGTTGAGGCGGCGGACGAAATGGGTCGGGATGCCGACCTCGCCCAGACGCGTCATCAGATACTCGGAAATGCGGTTATTCAGGACACCCTTGCCGGTGATGGTGCCCTTCTTCTTGTTATTGAACGCGGTCGCGTCGTCTTTGAAATACTGTACCAGAGTGCCCGGCTCGGGACCCTCGAAGAGGACCTTCGCCTTGCCCTCGTAAACCTGTCTGCGGCGCGTCATGGCACACCTGTCCGGCTATAGGGAAAGCTCGGCCCCTAGATACCGCAAGGGGGATCGTATCGCAATCCGCCGGGGGCGGTTTTCAGCCAGGAAAATCGCCAAGGTTGCGGGTGTGAAATGGCGGTTTTCTGAAATTAAAAGGGTAATCGGGTCCGGGGCTTGCAGCCGGCCCTCCGGCTCCACAATATAATGGCGTTGCTTACCGTCCGTGACCGAGGATTACCATGACCACCTTCGACGACCGCAAAGACGCCTTCGAGAAGAAGCATGCCCATGACGAGGAGCTGGCGTTCAAGGCCGTGGCCCGCCGCAACAAGCTGCTGGGCCTGTGGGTTGCCGGTCAGATCGGCCTGAGCGGCGCCGAAGCCGACGCCTATGCCAAGGATGTGGTGGCAGCCGATTTCGAGGAAGCCGGCGACGCCGACGTGATCCGCAAGGTGCAGGCCGACCTGAAGGCCAAGGGCGTTGAGGTCTCCGACCATCGCCTGACCGCCAAGCTGGCCGAACTGCTGGACGAGGCCAAGAAGCAGCTTTCGGCCTAAACGGCTGATTTCAATACATTTTACCTGACACGCAGGGTCGCCATCATGCCGGCGACCTGATGCTCCAGGATATGACAATGCAGCATCCAGTGGCCCTTGTTGTCGGCCACCAGGGCGAGCTGCGCCTTTTCCTGCGGCTGCAGCAGCACGGTGTCATGCCAGGGCCGGCCGGCCTGCGTCAGGACCCGGAAGACATGGCCGTGCAGGTGGATCGGATGCGGCCAGGATGTGTCGTTGCTGACCTCGAAAACGTAAGTCTTTCCGTGCTTTAGGTCGAAAAGCGGGTTGTGGCCCAGATGGTCGGAATGATCCGCCATGGCCTGGCCGTTCAGGCTCCAGGCGATCTGGTGTTTCTGGAAGGCATCGCGCATGTCGATGCGTTTTCCCCCATCCACCTGCATCTGCGACGGCACGCCCATGCCGCCGCCCAGCACCAGCGGCAGGCGCTCGGCATTCTTCAGGTCGGGTTCGCGCACCGGATTGGGCGCGAGCGCCGCGACAGCGGGACGCTCGTTCTTCTGCCCGCTCGCATCGCCATAGGCCAGATCGGTGAGACGGTGTTCGCGGCCCTGCAGGTCGCGGTCGAACACGGTGTAGCGTTTCCCGGCTTCGCCATCGGCATCGATGATGAGATCGGCGCGCATGCCGGGCCCGAGGATGACGCGGTCGTCCTTGCCCAGCGGACGCGGCACATCGAGCGGATGGCCGTCGAGCGCGATCAGCCAGGGCGCATGATCGGCAAAGCGCAGATCGAAGATGCGCGCATTCGCGGTGTTGACCAGACGCAGGCGAAGGCGCTCGCCAGACGTAACGGCGAAGGGCTGCACGAGACGGCCATTGTTCAGCGCGACATTGCCGAGCCGCCCGGCATGGGTGAGATCCATCGGATGGCGGAAGTCGTCGGTGATCTGCGCGTCTTTATCCAGACGGAAATCACTTAAGACCCAGGCGACATCGCGGTCGACCGCCGGCGGATTCGGTTCATCGACAATGAGCAGGCCGTAGAGGCCGCGACCGACCTGCTCCGGGTTGCCGGCATGGGGGTGATACCAGAAGGTGCCGGCATCCTGGCAGATGAAGTCGTAGTTGAAGGTCGCGCCGGGCTTCACCGGTTTCTGCGTCAGGCCCGGCACGCCGTCCATCGCATTGGGCAGGCGGATGCCGTGCCAGTGGATCGTCGTGTCCTGCGTCAGTCTGTTCTCCAGCGTCACGCGCAGGCGGTCGTTCTGCTTCAGGCGCAGCACCGGACCGGGCAGGCTGTTGTTGTAGGCCCACACACCAGTGGGGCGCTGGCCCGGCATCACCGGCAGTGCCGTCGCCGCCGGCGTCAGGCGAAGATCCAGCGTGGCGGCGGATGCCGCTTTCGGCAGCGCGACAAAGGCGACAGCGGCATAAGACGCAGTGAGAAAAGCGCGGCGTGACAGCATGGCGGACTCCTGTTGCGGAGCGGACTTTAGCCCTGCTTCAGAGACCCTGCACCTTACCACATGGCAAGGCTTGAGATGCTCACGCCTTGTCCGGCCGCAGCGCCAGCCACAGGCCGGCGACCAGCACGACAAGGCCAGCCAGCAGCGGCAGGGTCAGCGGCTCGGCCAGCAGCAGGGCGCCGAGCAGGGCGGCGGTGATCGGGCTCAGGCCGAGGAAGGCCGTGGCCCGCGTCGGCGAGGTATGGCGCAGGGCCCAGAGCCAGCCGAAATAACCGATGCCGCTGCTCAACCCGATGAACAGCACCGCCAGCCAGCCTTTCGGGCTGTAGCCCGACCAGCCGGTGAAGGCGCCTTCGCCGATCGCCAGAATGCCGAGGAAGGCGACGCTGGCCAGCATCGAAAAGGCGCCGACGCTGAGGGTGGGATAGCGCTGCAGATAGGGCTTGAACAGGACACTGCAGAAGGCGCCGCAGAATGCGGCCAGCAGTACGGCGGCCTCGCCGATCCAGTGTTCGGCGCTGGAGGCATCGAAGACCTTCTCGCCCAGCGCCAGGCCGACGCCGCAGATGGTGAGCAGCACGCCGGCGCTCTTGGCCAGCGTCAGGCGTTCGCGGCCGAGCAGGGCCGCGAGGATCATGGTGATGAGCGGGAAGCTGGAGAACAGCAGGGCGGCGCGCGCCGCGGTGATATACGACAGGCTGTAATTGATCAGCGCGATCAGGATGCCGAACTGCACGATGCCCAGCGCGGCAATCGGTGTCACATCGCGCCAGGCGAAGCGCATCGGAATCCGCTGCAGATACAGCGCCGGCAGCAGGCAGAGCGCGCCGATGCTGTAGCGGAACATCGCCAGGGTCGCCGGACCGCTTTCGCCAACCACATAGCGGGTGGCAACCAGCGCCGCGCCGATCTGCACACCGACCGCGGCGGCGACAGCGATCGGCTGCCAGCTTTTCATGACGGCGAGACTTTCACAGTTTGAGATCCCAGGTTTCGCCGATGAGCTGCTGGCCGAAGCTGGGATGCGGTTCGCTATGGGTCAGCCTGAAACCGGCCTTCACATAGATGGCGCGGGCGGCCGTCAGCACGCTGTTGGTCCACAACGTCATTTTCTTGTAGCCCTGCGCGCGCGCAAAGGCGATGCAGGCGCCGACCAGACGATGGCCCAGGCCGATGCCGCGCGCCTTCGGGTCGATGATGACCAGACGCAGTTTGGCCACCGTGGCGGATTTGCGCACCACCACCGCCGAGCCGACCGGTTCGCCATTCATCTCGGCGATGAAACAGACTTCGTTCTCGGGGTCGTAGTCTTTCAGGAACTGCACGGCGATTTCGGCCACCAGGGCCTCAAAGCTGCTGTCCCAGCCGTATTCTTCCGCATAGAGCCGGCCATGGGCGGCGACGATCCAGCCCATGTCGCCGGGGCGGTGCCGGCGCAGGGTCACGACCGGGGTTTCAGGTTTGGTCTTTTCAGGCGCATCGTCGCCGAGCAGCCGCGTGATCGTGCCCATGGCATCGACCAGCTGGCGGCGCGCCGCCGGCGGCAGGGGTTCGAGCAGCGGACTCAGCACCCGGCGCGAGACATCCTCCTGCGGCGCGAAGGCCCGGCGGCCGGCGGCGGTGAGTCTGAGCAGGCTCTGGCGCGCATCTTCGGGCGCCGGCTTGCGGATGACAAAGCCCTGCTTTTCGAAACCGCGCAGCATGCGGCTCAGGTAGCCGGCATCCAGGCCGAGATCGCGTCCCAGATCGCTGGCGGTGACGCGGTCGCGATGCGCCAGCTCGTAGAGCACGCGCGTCTCGGCCAGCGAAAAGGGATCGTAGAGTTTGCTGCCTTCCAGCAGGCCGATCTTCTGGGTGTAGAAGCGGTTGAAGCGACGCATCGCCTCGACCTCGTGGCCGGGATCGTTGGCTGGCTGATGACGCCGGGATGCGGATTTCTGTGCGGCGCCCGGGCTTTGCGCAGCGGCGGAGGATTTCGACATGAGGCGCCCGCTCCCTGCCGGGCGGCGCCACTGTGCCGGCAATACTTGACTTAGTCAACTATTGATCAAGGCCCTGCAGGGCGGCGAGGTAATTTTCGCGCCAATGCGTGACGGTATTGGACCGCAGCACGGCCATCATCGCCTCCCAGCGCTGGCGCCGTTCGTCCAGCGGCATGCTGAGCGCCCGGTGCAGGGCATCGGCGATATGCTCGGTGTCGTAGGGATTGACGATCAGCGCGCCCTTCAGCTCGCGCGCCGCGCCGGCGAAGCGCGACAGCACCAGCACGCCGGGATCGTCGGGATCCTGAGCGGCGACATATTCCTTGGCCACCAGGTTCATGCCGTCGCGCAGCGGCGTGATCAGGCCGACCTTGGCATGGCGGTAGAAGCCGGCCAGGGAATTGCGGGAAAACGACTTATTGAGATACCGCACCGGCACCCAGTCGAACTCGGCGAATTTGCCGTTGATGCGACCGGTCAGGCCATCCAGTTCGCTGCGCAGCTTGCGATACTGCGCCACCTCGCCGCGCGAGATCGGCGCGATCTGCATGAAGGTCACCTTGCCGCGATGCTCGGCGCGGTTGGCCAGCAGATGGTGGAAGGCCTCGAAACGCTGCGGGATGCCCTTGGAGTAATCCAGGCGGTCGACACCGATCACCATCCGGCGGCCAGCCAGACTGTCGACCAGGCGACGGGTCTCTTCGCTGCTGGCTTCCTTGGCCGCGATGGTGGCGAAGTCTTCGGTGTCGATGCCGATGGGAAAGGCGCCGACCCGCAGCTCGCGGCCGTAAGCGGCCACGCGGCCATCGTCGCCGACCGTGCCATTGGCTTCATGCAGGATGTATTCGGTCAGCGCCCGCACGTCGCTCTGGGTCTGGAAACCAACCAGATCGTAGGCACAGAGATCGCGCACCAGCCGCTCATGGCCCGGCAACGCCGCCAGCACCTCGGGCGCCGGGAAGGGAATATGCAGGAAGAAGCCGATGCGATTGGTGACGCCGCGCCGGCGCAGTTCGGCCGCCAGCGGGATGAAGTGGTAATCGTGAATCCAGATCACGTCATCGGGCTTGAGCAGCGGCACCAGCTGTTCGGCGAAGCGCGCATTCACCGCCAGATAGGCGTCCCAGGACGAGCGGTGGAAATCGATCAGGCCGAGACGGTAATGGCACAGCGGCCACAGCGTGGCATTGGCGAATTCGAGATAGAAACCCTTGTGCTCGGCCGGCGAGAGATCGAGCACGGCATAGTTCACCCGGCCCTGGCTGGCGCGGCGCGGCGTCTCGGACGGCGCATCCGCCACCTCGCCACTCCAGCCGAACCACAGGCCGCCATGCTGCTGCAGCGACTCTTTCAATGCCACCGCCAGGCCACCGGCGCGGCCCAGGCGTTCACGCGGCATGGCAACGCGGTTCGAAACGATTACGAGCCGCGCCAAAACGCCTCCTCCCAGCTTTTGGACAGTCGCATGGCGCAAACGATCAATCCAACCATCGAGTAGGTCTGCGGGAAATTGCCCCATAGCTCACCTGTCTGCGTATCCAGGTCTTCCGAGAGAAGGCCCAGGTGGTTGCGGGAGGCCAGCAGGCCCTCGAAAATCTCGCGCGCCTCGTCACGGCGGCCGACGGCGGCCAGCGCATCGACATACCAGAAGGTGCAGATCGAGAAGGCATTGTGCGGCAGGCCGAAATCGTCGGGCGCCACATAGCGCATCAGATGGCTGCCGCGTTTCAGATGCCTGCCGATGGCATCGACGGTGCCGAGAAACCGCGGATCGTCGGCGGCCACGAAGCCGATTTCCTGCAGCAGCAGCAAAGAGGCATCGAGGTCACTGCCGTTGAAACTCTCGACGAAGCTGTTCAGTTCCGGATTCCAGGCCTGCTCGATGATCGCCTTGCGGATGCGGTCGGCATGGTCGCGCCAGTAGGCGGCGCGGTCGGGTAGCTCCAGCACGCCGGCGATCCGGGCGAGCCGGCGGCAGGCCGCCCAGCACATGGCCGCCGAATGGGTATGCACGCGCGCCCGGCCGCGAAATTCCCACAGGCCGGCATCGGGCGTGAGCGCCAGGCCGGCCGCCATTTCGCCCAGGCCTTCGAGCTGACGGAACAGCGCGACATCGCCCTGGCGGGGCAGGCGGCGGTCGAAGAACATCTGCGCCACCGCCAGCACAATGGAGCCATAGGTATCGTTCTGGCGCTGCGAAAACGCGGCATTGCCGTGCCGCACCGGGCCCATGCCGCGATAGCCCGTCAGGCCGGGCATGGTGCGCTCTTCCAGCGAAGTGGCCGGATTGAGCCCATAGACCGGCTGCAGTTCGGCGCCGGGATTGAGCGCCACGGTCGTCGTGATATAGCGGAGGAAATCCTCCATCGTCTTGGTGGCGCCCAGACGATTGAGCGCCTGCACGACGAAGTAGGAATCGCGCAGCCAGCAATAGCGGTAGTCCCAGTTGCGCGGCGTATCGGCGGCTTCCGGGATCGAGGTGGTGAGCGCCGCCAGGATCGCGCCGGTTTCCTCATAGGCGCATAATTTAAGCGTGATGGCGGCGCGGATCACTGCTTCCTGCCACTCGAACGGCACCGAGAGATAGCGCACCCATTCGACCCAGTATTCCACCGTGCGCTCCTGGAACTCGCGGGCCATATGGGTGAGCGAAGCCGTGAAGCTTTCGTCGGGACCGAGCAGCAGGGTGACCGGATTGGTAAGCACGAATTCGCTTTCCGCCTCGATGAAGGCGATCGGCGCATCGGTGGTGAGCCGCAGCGCCGCGCCGGGCGCGGTGAAGCGGATATGGTTGGAGCCGAGCGTGCGGCTCGGCTGTGTCACGCCGTAATCGAACAGCGGGCGGCAGCGGATGCGCAGGACGGGCGTGCCGCTGACCGGTTCGACGCGGCGGAACAGCATGGCCGGACGGTAGGTGCGGTCATACTGTTTGAAGCGCGGGCAGAAATCGGTGATGCGGATCGAAGCGCCATTCTTGTCGGTCAGCGTGGTGACCAGCACGGCGGTATTTTCGATATAGCGCTGGTCGGTCGAGACCATGTCGCGCAAGGCGATGCTGAAGACGCCGTCGTCTTCCAGCTTGGGCTGCAGCAGGTCGCAGAAGACGGGATCGCCATCCAGCCGTGGCGCGCAATGCCAGACAATGCGGGCCTCGCGGTCGATCAGCGCGGCGATCACCGAGTTGCCGATGACGCCAAGATTGAGGTTGCGCCGGTTTTCCGTCATGCCGACCTCTGTGGCGCGGGCTGCGCCTTGACGAAATCCGACAGCCAGCCGCGCACGGCGGCGGGCGCGATGAAGCCCGGGCGCTCGGCGCGGCGCAGCGCCAGCGGACCGACGGCGAGCGAAAAGCCGCCATGCTGCTCGACGGCGCGGAAGCCGTCTTCATCCGTGCGGTCGTCGCCGACGAAAACCGGAATGCGGTCGGCAAAGGCCGGCTGCTGCAGGAAGCGCTCGACCGCCGTGCCCTTGGACTGGGTGGCGTCCTTGATCTCCCAGACGAACTTGCCCGGCATCAGCATCAGGCCTTCCAGACCCGCCATCGCCTGAGCCAGCCGCGCGCCGATCTCGGGGCCAAGCGCCGGCGCATGACGATAATGCACGGCCAGTGCATGGCTCTTGCGCTCGACCACGATGCCGGGATGCAGGCTGCCGAGATGGGCCGCCGCCTCATGCAGGCCGGCGGGCAGCGGCTGCTCGACCACGGGCTGGGCATTGGCGCTGGGGGTCGGCCGCCATTCGCTGCCATGCTGGCCCGAAGCGGCAAGGCGCAGCGGATCGAACAGCCTGTCGATGTTATCGATGGTGCGGCCCGAGATCAGCGCGAGCGCACCATCGAGCAGGCGCGCCGCGACCTGCAGATCGGCGCGCAGCTGATCCGAAACGGATACGTTCTCGGGCGAGTCAGCGATATCCAGCAAGGTGCCGTCGATATCGAGGAACAGCGCCCAGTTCGGTTGCGGCACGGGCGGCAACGGCAGGGCAGCCGCCTCCTGCGCCGCCGCAGGTGTGGTCTGGTCGGTCATCGCTCCGGCTTCCCCCCGCCCGGACGAACCGCGCGGGCAGGTGAAATGTTTGCCCGGTTTTCCCGGGAATACTCGGGAAAAGGAACGTGCGATGACCGTCCGGGTTCCTTAGGCGGGGAGCAGTTTTCCCCCCGCCGGCGGGCGCAGCGCCGCCGTCTGCAGGAAATCCAGCAGCAGCGGATTGACCAGATCGGGCTGCTGCATGGGCGCCATATGACGCCCGCCGGCGACTTCGCGGAAATCAGGGCGGGGCAGCAGGCGGCGCAGCTCGGTACTGACGCCGCGCGCGGCACAGGTGGTGTCGCTGCCGCACAGCAGCAGCAGTGGCATGGTCAGCGCGCTGAAATCCGGCCGCGCGTCATGGCGTTGCAGCAGTGCGCCGAATTCGGCCGCCACCTTGAGCATGCCGGCAGCGAGTGTAGCCTGCTGTGCATCGGGCAAAGATTCAAAAGCGCCCGGCGCGATCCAGTAGGCCAGGAAGACCGAGGCCGCGGTGCGCAGATCGCCGGCGCCGACCAGATCGACTATACCTTGCCCGATACCCGCGATCTCGCGCCAGGCCGTCTGTTCCGTGCTGTCGCGCAGCAGCGCGAACATCACCGGCTCATAGAGCGCCAGCGCAGCAATGCGCGCGGGATGCAGCAACGCCAGTTCCAGCGCCACGGCGCCGCCATAGGAATGGCCGATGACATGCAGCGGGCCATCAACCTGCTGCAGCAATGCACCGAGCATCTCCATCTCGGCCTGCAGGATCGAAGCAGGTTGAGATGGAGATGGCGGCAACGGCGTCCCGCCATAGCCGAACAGGTCTGGCGCAAGGATGCGCCAGCGCTCGCCCAGTTGCGCCATCAGCAGCCGCCATTGCCGGTGCGACGCGCCACTGGAATGCAACAGCAGCAGGTTGGGTGCGTCGCTGGCCGCGGGCGCGCTGTCGATATAATGCAGACGGCCGGTAGCGGTTTCGAGCATCGGCATGGCGTCAGCCCCGGAATTTGAAGCCGGGAATCAGGGCGGGCACGCGGGTGCGATAATCGCGGTACCGGTCGCCGAAGGCCGCGATCAGGTCGCGTTCCTCATAGGCGATGCCGATCAGGATATAGACGCTCATGCCGATGGCGAAGAGCAGGTGACCGACCGACATCAGCGGCGTGGCCCAGAAGATCAGCAGCCAGCCGGTATAGATCGGATGCCGCATGTAGCGATAAAGCCAGGACGTGCGGAATTCGTCGCTGGGCGACGGCAAGCCGCGCCAGCGACGCCAGGCCTGCGCCAGGCCGAAGAGTTCGAAATGGTCGATCATGAAGGTGCTGGCGACCAGCAGCAGCCAACCGAAACCATAGAGTGCCCAGAGCAGCGTGACGACGAGCGGATCGCTGGCCTGCCAGACGATGGCCGGCAGCGGCTGCCATAGCAGGATCAGCGGCACCAGCATCACGGACGACATCAGGACATAGAACGCACGCTCCAATGGCTGGGGCACCGTAGCGGTCAGCCACCGCTTGAAGGCCGGACGCGCCATCACGCTGTGCTGCAAACCGAACAGGGCGATCAGGCCGATATCGCCGGCGACGGCCTGCCAGGATGAGAGCGGCGGCCAGACCGTGGCGTCGATATGGATGGGCAACGGCAGCGGCAGTGCCGCGCCAACGAGAAATGCCGCGAGTGCAATGACAACCGCGCCGAAGCAGAGATAGGCGAAACCGGCGAATAGCAGACCAAACATGTGCAGACTCCTGAGAGCAAGGCGGGATAACGCCGGCACATATATCAATGCTATTGATAATATCAATAATGTTGATGGGTTAGTGCCGCCCCGGTCCGCCGCCGCACCCTGAACTGCTAGCCCTTTGAAATCCTTGGTGTATGCTGCGGTTCTCCCGCTTCGCTTCCGGACCCCGCCCCATGACGGCCAGTAAAAAAACCGCGAGCCCGCGCAAGACCCTGCTGAATCCCAAGACCCTGCTGAATCCGGCAGGCGGGTCCATCGATGAGACGATCGCGCTGTTCTATCTCGGCTACCGCGCCGGGGTGGCCGGGCCGGGCCGGGTGCTGGACAAGCTGGGCTTCGGCCGGCCGCATCACCGGATTCTCTACGTCGTGGCACGCCAGCCCGGCATCGCGATCGCCAACCTGATCGAAATGCTGGCGGTGTCGCGCCAGGCGCTGCACCGGCCGCTGCGCGACCTGGTCATGCAGGGCTATGTCACGCAGAAGGCGGCGCCGACCAATCGCCGGCTGGCGCTGCTGACGCTGACCACCAAGGGCACGACCCTGGAAAACAAGCTGACCGACCTGCAATACCAGGCCTTCGCCAAGGCTTTCGCCGCCGCCGGACCGGAAGCCGAGCAGCATTGGAAGGCGGTCATGCGTGCCCTGGCCGAGCAGGTTCGCCCGGCCTTCTCGGTCTAGGCAGCGTTTTCGCTCTGAACCTCAGGCCGCGGCGCGGTCGACCGACTGGGCGAAGTAGCGCAGGGCCAGCGGACTCTGCGGCCGGGCATGCAGGCGTTCGGCGCTGAGCGCGCGCAGCAGCGTGCGGTCGTTGGCGCGCCGCGCCGCCTCAATCAGGGTGAGATCAAGCAGGTCGCGCTGGGCATGGCTGCCGCCGAAGCGGCTGGCGATGGTGCGCACCGGACGCAGCAGGGCGATGCAGTCGCGATAGCGACCTTCGCCAAAAGCCACCAGCGCTTCCGCCACCGGCAGGCCGACCTGCGCACTCATCGCCGCGTTACTGATGCCGCTGGCATCGAAGGCGGCATAGCGGATGGTGTCGAGCTGCCGCTCGACCAGATCGCGGCGGCCGGCGCCGATGAAGGCGAGCAGGCCATGCATGTCGTTGAAGGCATAGAAACCGTCCTTCGACAGCGGTGCCCAGGCCTCGGCGATCTCGGTCCAGCGCTGCGCACCGACATCGACGCCGCGCAGATGCAGGCGCCACAGCATGGCCGAGGCATCGATCATGTCGAGCACGACGGCTGAATTGCTGCCGCGGATCACGGTGTCGTAAAGCGCCAGCACGTCGGCATGCTCGTCGCGTTCGAGATGCATCAGCGTCATATGCCACCAGTTATGGATGGCGAGCATGTTGTCGTTCGCCCAGTCGGCCTGGCGCTCGCGCGCCCAGCGGATGCCGTCATCGACGCGCGCCTGCATCTCCATCACATGCGCCACCGCATGATGGGCCCAGCCATCGCGCGGATTGAGAGCGCAGGCCTGGCGGCCGGTCTCCTCGGCGCGGCTGTAGTCGCCGGTTTCCTCCAGGCCGAAGGCGAGCATGCCGAGCACCGCATGATGGCCCGGCATCGCCGCGGTCCAGGCCGGCAGCACGCGCAGCACGCGGTCGCGCAGGTTGCGCGCATCGCCGCGGTAGTAATCGAGCAGATGGCCCATCTGCAGCGCCACGAGATCGCGCGGATGATCGAGCATGATGCGGTCGAAGAGTTCCGACGCCGCCTCGAACCGCCCCAGCACCCAGGCCTCGGCAGCCGCCAGATGGCCAAGCTCGCGCGCGGTCTGCGCCAGACCGCGCGCGGTTTCCAGGCCGCTGCGGGCCGGGGCGAGACCGGCGGCCTCCATGCCGGAGAGGAAAAGATGGGCGCGCAGCAGATGCGCCATGGCGAAATCCGGCGCCGCCGCAATCGCGGCCTCTGCGGTTTCCAGCGGGTTGCCGATATAGCCGTTGAACTGGGCCACGGCCTGTTCGTAAGGGCCGAGCGCGGCGGCATTGGCGCCGCTCAGGGGCTGGCCGTATTGATCCTTCAGCATGATTGGTCTCCGACTTCAAAACAGACTGGTCGGTATAGTTACGAAGGGGAGATCGCGTCAAGGTATACGCAGCCTGGCTGGAGCAACTCTAAATGAGGGTCCTTTTCTTTGATTTGTTTCATATATTTCAGTTACTGCCGAGAAACCTCACAGGCTTGTGAACCGACCAGGCGGTCTGTTACCTTAGATTTCAGGTCAGGAGATTGAATATGCCCCGCGACGGCACCGCCACCCGTACGGCCATCATGGATGCCGCCCAGGCGCTGATCCTGGAGACCGGCTATGCCGCCACGGCGGTGGATGCGGTGATCGCCCGGGCCGGCCTGACCAAGGGCGCCTTCTTCTACCATTTCAAGACCAAAAGCGATCTGGCGCTGGCGCTGGTGCAACGCGATGCAGCGCTGGATGCCGCGCATCTGGAACGCAATCTCGACCGCGCCGAAGCCTTAAGCCGCGACCCGCTGCAGCAGCTGCTGATCTGCATCGGACTCTATGAGGAGGAGATGGCGCAGCTGACCGCACCCTTCCCCGGCTGCCTCTACGCCTCCTTCATCTACGAGGCGCAGATGTTCGACGCGGCCACGCTGGACGTGCTGCGGCAGGTCTTCCGCAACTGGACGACGCGGATCGGCGGCAAGCTGGAAGCGGTGATGGCGCTGTATCCGCCGCGCCTGCCCGTGCAGGCGAAGACGCTGGCCGAGATGAGCCTGGTGCTGCCGGAAGGCGCCTTCATCCTGTCGAAGGTGCAGCGCGATTCCACCGTCATCGCGGCGCAGTGGCGGCATTACCGCAACTATCTCGAACTGCTGTTCGCACCCCAGCTGCCCGATCCCGCGTCTGTGAAATCCGACCCGCTGGACGCGGTGGCGCTGCCCGCCTAGTCTGCCGCCATGGCAGGGGGAAGCCCGCGTTTCGAGGACATCTACAGCCGGACCAAGCTGACGACCGGCCTGATCCTCTTTGTCTTCCTCACCACGCATCTGATCAATCACATGCTGGGCATCGTATCGCTGGGCGCGATGGATGGCGGCTCGGTGCTGTTCAAATTCATCTGGCGCAGCTGGCCGGGCACCGTGGTGCTCTATGCCGCCGCGATCCTGCATCCGCTGCTGGCACTGTATAACTGGCTGCGGCGCGGCCATTACCGCGGCATCGCCTGGCAGGGCTGGATGCAGATCAGCCTCGGCATCCTGGTGCCGCCGCTGGTGGTCGACCACATCGTCGGCACGCGCGCGCTGAATTCCGCCTTCGGCATGAACGACAGTTACGCCTATGTGCTGATCGTGCAGTTCGTACAGGAACCGCTGATCGGCCTGCGGCAGAATATCCTGATCCTGATCGCCTGGGGCCATGGCTGCATCGGTGTCTATTACTGGCTGCGGCTGAAGCCCTTCTTCGAGAAACTGTCGCCGCTGCTCTATGCGGTGGCGCTGGTGCTGCCGATGCTGGCCACCATGGGCTATCTCTCGGGCGGCCGCGCCGTGCTGCTGGCGATGCAGGAACCCGACTGGCTGGAGCAGTTCCGCGGCACGCTGAACTGGCCGGGCCAGATCGCCAACGACTTTGGCCGCAATGCCGTCGAGGTCGCATACCTGACCATGATCGCGCTGCTGGCCGCCGGCCTGCTCGGTCGCGGCATGATCGCCCTGCTGCAGCGCCGGCGCGGCAGCATCACCATCAGTTATCCCGATGGCCGCCGCTTCCGCGGCCAGGCCGGCGCCATCACCGTGCTGGAGGCGAGCCGCGCCATCGGCTATGCCCATGCCTCCGTCTGCGGTGGCCAGGGCCGCTGTTCGACCTGCCGCGTGCGCGTCACCGGACCCGGCGCCGAAACGCTTTCTCCAGCCGATGCCGCCGAGCAGAAAGTGCTCGACCGCATCCGCGCCACACCCGGCGTGCGGCTGGCCTGCCAGATTCGCCCGACCGAAGATATGGCGGTCGTGCCGCTGCTGCCGGCCGGGGTGCCGGCCCGCGCGGTCTATGGCGTCGCCAGCCATGCCCAGGGCGCCGAACGCCGCATCGCCATCCTGTTCGCCGACCTGCGCGGCTTCACCAAACTGTCGGAGGGCAAGCTGCCCTATGACGTGGTGTTCGTGCTGAACCAGTATTTCAAGGCGATGGGCGAAGCCGTCGATGGCGCCGGCGGCCGGCTGGACAAGTTCATCGGCGATGGCGTGATGGCGCTGTTCGGTATCGACGAGGGGCCCGACGAGGGCTGCCGCCGCGCGCTGGATGCGGCGCGCCGCATGTCGCAGGCCCTGGTGCGGCTGAACGAGGCGCTGAAGATGGATCTCGACCAGACGCTGCGCATCGGCATCGGCATCCATTGCGGGCCCGCCATCGTCGGCGAAATGGGCCATGGCAGCGCCATGCATCTGACCGCGGTGGGCGATGCGGTCAACACCGCCAGCCGGCTGGAAAGCGCCACCAAGGATTTCGGCGCCGAGCTGGTGGTGTCGGCCGAGGTGGCCGAGCGCGCTGGCGCCGCCGCCCTGCAGGGCATGGTCTGGCAGCGCGAGACCGTCGCCCTGCGTGGCAAATCCGAGACCCTGAGCGTGCTGGTGGCGACCCGGATCGGGGCGACCGAGCCGGCCTGACGGCAAAACCCGCCGTCCGGGTAACAGAGGCGGAACTTTACCTTCCGCCAGTCATTATGCACGATGGCGCATGAAAGCCGGCCAGGGCCCCAGGCCCGCCTGAAGGGGGACGTCCCGTCCATGGAACGCAATACGCGATCCCAGCTGCCGTATTTTGCCGGCGGGCTGACGCCGGATGGCCAGTATCGGCTGCTGGTCGAGGCGGTTACCGACTATGCCATCTACATGCTGGATCCCGACGGCACCGTGGTGAGCTGGAATCCGGGCGCCCAGCGCTTCAAAGGCTATACCGCCGAAGAAATCATCGGTCAGAATTTCGCCCGCTTCTGGCCGGAGGAAGATCGCGCCGCCGGCCGGCCGCAGCAGGCGCTGGCCACGGCCGCGCGCGAGGGCCGCTTCGAGAGCGAAGGCTGGCGGGTGCGCAAGGACGGCACCCGCTTCTGGGCCCATGTGGTCATCGATCCCATTCATGAACCGGGTGAGAACTCCGGCCGGGTGATCGGCTATGCCAAGATCACCCGTGACCTGAGCGAGCGCGAAGGCGCGGCCTCGGCCCTCAGCCACAGCGAGGAACGCTTTCGCCTGCTGGTGCAGAGCGTCACCGACTATGCCATCTACATGCTGGATCCCCAGGGCCGCGTGACCAACTGGAATGCCGGCGCCCAGAAGATCAAGGGCTATACCCCGGCCGAAATCATCGGCCAGCATTTCTCGCAGTTCTACAGCGCGGAGGACCGCGCCGCCGGCGAACCGGCGCGCGGCCTCGACATCGCCGCGCGCGAAGGTCGCTTCGAGAAGGAAGGCTGGCGCATCCGCAAGGACGGCACGCGGTTCTGGGCCAATGTGGTGATCGATGCGATCCGCGGCGACGACGGCACGCTGATCGGCTATGCCAAGGTCACGCGCGACATCACCGAGCGGCACAACACGCAGCGCGCCCTGGAAGAAGCACAGCAGGCCCTGTTCCAGTCGCAGAAGATGGACACCATCGGCCGCCTGACCGGCGGCATCGCCCATGACTTCAATAACCTGCTGATGGTGATCCTCGGCAGCCTGAAGCTGATGCGCAAGCGCCTGCCCGAGGATGTGAAGCTGCTGCGGCTGCTCGACAATGCCATGCAGGGTGCGCAGCGCGGCGCGGCGCTGACCCAGCGCATGCTGGCCTTCGCCCGCCGCCAGGCGCTCAAGCCGGAACCGACCGATCTGGGCCAGCTGGTCTATGGCATGACCGACCTGCTGCAGCGTTCGCTGGGCCCGCAGGTCCGCATCGAGGTGCGCTTCCCCGCACAGCTGGATATCGTGATGGTGGATGGCAACCAGCTCGAACTGGCGTTGCTGAACCTGACGATGAATGCGCGCGATGCCATGCCCGACGGCGGCGTCATCGTGGTCACCGCCTATTCGGAAGAGTTGCCCCAGACCCGCGGCACCCTGCTGCCCGGCCGCTATGTCTGCCTGTCGGTTGCCGACAACGGCGAGGGCATGGACGAGACGACGCTGTCGCGCGCCATGGAGCCCTTCTTCACCACCAAGGGGGTGGGCAAGGGCACCGGGCTCGGCCTGTCGATGGTGCATGGCCTGGCCGAACAGTCGGGCGGGCAGCTGGTGCTGAAAAGCCGCAGACAGGAAGGCACGGTGGCCGAACTCTGGTTGCCGGTGGCAGGGATGGCCGGCCTGCCGGACGCCGATACGACCATGACACTCACATCACAGGAGGACCCCGGGATGCGCAAGCTGACCATCCTGGCCGTGGATGACGACCGCCTGGTGCTGTTCAGCACCGTGGCAATGCTGGAAGACCTGGGTCACACCGCGATCGAAGCCATCTCGGGCCAGCAGGCCCTGGATGTCCTGCGCAGCGGCCAGCACCAGATCGATCTGGTTATCACCGACCAGGCGATGCCGCAGATGACCGGCACCCAGCTGGCCGATGCGATCGGCGCGGCCTGGCCGAAGCTGCCGGTGATCCTGGCCACCGGTTATGCCGAACTGCCCGACGGCACGGCCCTGCCGCGGCTCGGCAAGCCGTTCTTCCAGGAAGACCTCGCCCGCATCATCGCCGAGAGCGTCGATAAGACCGCCGCGTAAGGCATCCCGACATCCCAGATCAGAACTTTGCCGCCATGCCCAGCCGCAACTCGCGGCCGCGGATCGGCGCCACGTCTTTCAGCAGGGATGTGTGATTGCGGCCTTCCTCGTCGGTGAGGTTGCGGCCCTGCAGGCTGAACGCGAGATCACGGTTCTGTTCGAACGGCCGCCAGGTGAAGGCCGTGTTCAGCACGGTATAGCCATCGGTGCGCGTCTCGTTGACGCCGGTGCGATCCTGGTCGAGCCGGCCGGCGACCTCGATGCGCCAGTCGAGCGGCGCGGTGCTGACGGTGAAGCCGCTGCGGTAGCCGACCGGCGGAATGCGCGGCAGCGCGGTTCCGCTGCCGCGCGCCTCACCGCGCACATAATCGGCGCTGCCATCCAGGCCGAGCGTGTAACCGGTGCCGCGGAAGACGGTCCAGGCGGCTTCCAGTTCGCCGCCGCGGAAATCCGCATCGGTCTGGCTGTATTGCAGCTCGTTCAGCCCGTCCTGCTGATTGCCGGTGAAGGCGCCGAAGATGTAATCCTGAAACCGCGTGGCAAACAGCGTGGCCGCACCGGTCACGTCGCCGGCGGTTTTGCGCAAACTGATCTCGCCATGCCAGGCGGTTTCCTTGTCGAGCGTGGCGCGACCGATCTCGAAACTCTGCGTCGCCAGATGCGCACCGTTGGAAAACAGCTCTTCGGCCGAGGGCGCCCGTTCGGTGCGCGACAGCGACAGGCCCGCCGTATAGCTGTCATTCAGTTTGTAGGTCGTGCCCGCGGATAACCCCAGCGGCGTGAAAGCGCGCTCCTGGCCGAGCGTGCTGGCCTCGACGCTTACGCGCTCGGCACGGCCGCCGAGCGAAAAGCCCCAGGGACCGGTCTCATAACGCTCGAGCAGGAACAGCGCCTGGCTGTCGGTGACGGTGGGCGAGATGAAAGCCTCGACGCCGGTGGCGGTCAGATCGCGACGGCCGCCCTGCAGGCCGATGACGCCTTCGTTGCCGCCGAACAACGGCTTGTGCACGGCTTCGAGCCGGCCTTCCCAGCTTTCGGAATCGAAACGCGTGGCCGGACGGCCGTTGGCCTCGATCTCGTCATGCAGGTAATCGGCATAGCCGAATTTCAGTTTCACCTCGTCCAGGAAGCGCAGCGGCTCGTAGAAGCCGAATTTCGTATCGAGCCGCGTCTGGCTCATGTCGATATGCACCGGATCGTTGCCCGGCACGCCGTAATAGCTGTCGAACTGCGAAACGCTGGCGCCCGCATAGCCGGCCTCACCGAGGTATGACGCACCAACAGCGCCATTGCTGTTATGCATCGATGTATTGTCGACGCGGCCCCTGGTGCCGCGGGCGCGGGCCGCCGGGCTGGCATAGCCGTCGATGCCGTAATCATCGGCCGTCAGCGCACCGGCTTCGCCATGCACGACGAAGCGGTCGGTGACGGCCTGGTCGATGGCGGCGAAACCGCTTTTCTCCTTCGCGCCGGTGCCATAGTCGATCCGCGCCTCGCCCGCCGTGCCGTTTTTCGGCATGGCATCGGGAATGCGGCCGTCGATCACATTGACCACGCCGCCGATGGCCGAGCTGCCATAGAGCAGCGTGGCCGGACCGCGCAGCACCTCGATGCGTTTCGCACCGCCCATCGGCGCGATCACCGCATGATCGGGGCTGACGGTGGAGGCATCGAAGGTATCGACGCCGTTGTCGAGCACGCGCACGCGCGGGCCGCTCTGGCCGCGGATGATCGGCCGGCCGGCGCCGGCGCCGAACTGCGTGGAGGTGACGCCGGGCGTGCCATCCAGCACTTCGCCCAGGGTGGCGGCGCGGCGGCGATCCAGCGCCGCACCCTCCAGCACCGTGGTGGCTTCGGCCATCTCGTCCTGGCTCTGGCGCAGCGGCGCGGTGACGACGACAGGAGAGAGCTGGGTCGGGGTTTCCTGGGCCAGAGCCGCAGCGGGCAGCAGGACGGCAAGACTGACGCCACTCAGCAGGCGCGGGACGGAAAACGACATGGGAACCCCCGGGAAGCAGAATTGTTACTCTATAACGTTATAAAGTAACAAATTGATCCGCAAGGGTCAGAAAATCCCCGTTCCCCAGGATTTATGGATGAGCGCTGATTCCGGCTTGCGCGGGAATGACGAGATTGGTGACGGACTACTCGCCGTCCTTCTTCAGCATGCGGCCGAGGACGCGACCGCCGAAGACATGCACATGCAGATGCGGCACTTCCTGGTTGGCGTTTTCGCCGCAGTTGCTGAGCAGGCGATAGCCGCCCGCGGCGGCGCCGGTCAGGCGCGCGGTGTCGCCGATGGCCTTGGTGTAGTCGGCCATTTCCTCGGCCGAGGCGCGGGCGGAGAAATCGTCGAAATCGACATAGGCGCCCTTAGGGATCACCAGCACATGCACCGGCGCCAGCGGATTGATGTCGTGGAAGGCCAGGCTATGCGCCGTCTCATGGACCTTCTTGCAGGGAATCTCGCCACGCAGGATGCGGGCGAAGATGTTGGTGCTGTCGTAAGCCTTGGCCATGCAATCCGTCCCGATCAGGTGAGCTGACGCGCTTTTTTCTCTTCGATGCCCGACATGCCTTCGCGGCGGGTGAGTTCGGCGCGCACCTCATCGATGGTGACGCCGCAATCGGCCCACAGCACCAGCAGGTGAAAGACCAGGTCGGCGCTTTCCGAAATCACGTCGTCGCGGGTTTCGGCCACGGCGGCGATCGCCAGCTCGACGGCTTCCTCGCCCATCTTCTGCGCGATCTTGGCACGGCCCTTGGCGAACAGCTTGGCGGTATGCGACACGGCCGGGTCGCCGCCCTTGCGGCTTTTGATGACCTCATACAGCCGTTCCAGCGTATCGCGGTTCTCGCCCATCGCGTCGCGCTCCCTTTGTGCCTTACAGCCGCACCGGGATACCGGCGGCGGCCATATGCTGTTTCGCTTCGCCGATGCTATGCCGGCCGAAGTGGAAAATCGAGGCCGCAAGCACGGCCGAGGCATGGCCTTTGGTTACACCATCGACGAAGTCATCCAGATTGCCGACGCCGCCAGACGCCACCACGGGGATCGAGATGCTGTCCGCCACCCGGCGGGTCAGCTCCAGGTCGAAGCCCTTCTCGGAGCCGTCGCGGTCCATCGAGGTGAGCAGGATCTCGCCGGCGCCGAGCGCGGCCATACGCTGCGCCCATTCAACAGCATCCAGCCCGGTCCCGGTGCGGCCGCCATGGGTGAAGACCTCCCATTTCCCGGGAGAGACCTGCTTGGCATCGATGGCTACCACCACACACTGGCTGCCGAACTTCTCGGCCGCCTCGCGCACGAAATCCGGGCGGTTGACGGCAGCGGTGTTGATTGAGGTCTTGTCGGCGCCGGCCAACAGCAGTTTGCGCACGTCTTCCACCACGCGCACGCCACCGCCGACGGTGAGCGGCATGAAGCAGCGTTCAGCCGTGCGCGCCACCACGTCGAACAGGGTGTCGCGGGCGTCCGACGATGCCGTGATATCGAGGAAGGTCAGCTCGTCGGCGCCGGCGGCGTCATAGACCGCGGCCTGTTCGACCGGATCGCCGGCATCGCGCAGGTTGACGAAATTGACGCCCTTGACGACGCGGCCGTCCTTCACGTCAAGGCAGGGAATGATGCGGACTTTCAGACTCATGCCGCCGCCTTCAGTGCTGCGGCTGGATCGATACGGCCGTCATAGAGCGCGCGGCCGAGGATGGCGCCGTCGATGCCGGCGCCGTTGGCCGCCTCATGCTTGAGCGCGATGACATCCTCGATGCCGGCCAGGCCGCCGGACGCGATCACCGGGATCGATACCGCACGCGCCATGGCGGCAGTGGCGGCGACATTGACGCCCTTCAGCAGGCCGTCGCGGTCGATATCGGTGTAGACGATGGCGGCAACGCCGGCATCGACGAATTTTTTCGCAAGGTCGATGGCATCGAGATCGCTCGCCTCGGCCCAGCCTTCCACCGCCACACGACCCGAGCGCGCATCGATGCCGACCACGACGCGGCCGGGCCAGCGCCGTGCGGCGCGCTTCACCAGTTCCGGATCGCGCACGGCAATGGTGCCGAGGATGACACGGCTGATGCCGGCATCGAGCCAGCCTTCGATGGTGGCTTCATCGCGGATGCCGCCACCGAGCTGGATCGGCAGCGTGATCGCCTTGCGGATCGCGGTGACGGCCGCCGCATTGGCCGGCTTGCCGGCAAAGGCGCCATCAAGATCGACCAGATGCAGGTATTTGAAACCGGCGGCTTCCCAGGCCGCGGCCTGGGCGGCGGGATCTTTGTTGAAGACGGTGACGCGATCCATGTCGCCCTGCTGCAGGCGCACGCATTCGCCGTTCTTCAGGTCGATGGCGGGATAGAGATTCAGCGCGCTCATATCAAAGCCCCAGCAGCGGCTTGCTGTAGAAGTAGCCTTCCACATAGTGGCCGTCGACGAAGGCGTAATGCGGCTTGACGCCCCAGCGACGATAGCCCGCACCTTCGGCCAGCTGGATCGCCGCCGCCTGGGTGGCGCGCATGTCGAGATCGATCTGGCGGTAGCCGGATTCGCGCGCCGCTTCTTCGGCAAAGGCCATCAGGCCGCGCGCCAGGCCATGGCCGCGCGCCCAGGGCGCGATGAAAAAGGTGGTGACCTGCACGCTGTGGCCCTGGGCCTCGTTGTTGATCGAGGGTCGCAGCAGCTGGGTCGAGCCGACGATGGCGCCATCCAGCCGGGCCACGAACAGGTCGCGCTGCGGCATCAGCAGCACGCCGCGCCAGTAGCTTTCCAGGATGCGGCGCGCCGGCACCTTGAGCCAGCCGAAGCCGTTGCCGTCGATGATCGCCTTCTCGGCGGCATCAGACAGCTCGTCGATCTCGTCATCGCTCAGGCTGATGACCTTTTCGACCAGGGCATTGGGCTTGATGTCTTTCAGTCCGGCATTCATGGCTTCGGTTCCTGATCCATTACGGACGCCAGCGCAGGAAGTTCGCCAGCAGGCGCAAACCCGTCGCCTGGCTCTTTTCCGGATGGAACTGGGTGCCGACCATATTGTCGCGTCCGAGCATCGCCAGCACCGGCCCGCCATAGGCGGCATCGGCCAGCACCACGGCGCGGTCGGCGGGAATCATGTGATAGCTGTGGACGAAATAGGCGTGGGTGCCGGTTTCCAGCCCGGCCAGCACCGGATGGGGCTGACGCAGGTTGAGCTGGTTCCAGCCCATATGCGGCACCTTCAGGCTTGCATCCGCCGGCTTCAGCAGCTCGACCGCACCGTCGATCCAGCCGAGGCCTTTATGCTCGCCATGCTCGCGGCCGACGGTCGCCATCAGCTGCATGCCAACGCAGATACCGAAGAAGGGTTTCGCCTTGCGGATCACCTGTTCGTTTAGCGCCTCGATCATGCCATCAAGCGCATTGAGGCCGCGATAGCAGTCGGCAAAGGCGCCCACGCCGGGCAGCACGATGGCATCGGCGGCGACCACATCCTCGGTCTTTGCGGTGACGCGCAGGTCGAGCGCAATCGCATTCTCGTCGGCCGCGCGCTGGATGGCTTTCGCCGCCGAGCGCAGGTTGCCGGAGCCGTAATCGATCAGGGCCAGCTTCATGACAATAACCGCATCATGACAATAAACGGGGGAAGGCGTCGGTGCTGCCGCGCATCGGATACGCCTCCGCCATATAGGCCGGGGCCGCCGCCGGAACGATCGCATGGCGCCCGTCGTGCAGGTGACGCAGCTCGGCTTCCTCGGCATCCGCCGCGCGCAGCACGCCGACCATGCGCCAGCCGTGGCGACGCAGCGTCCAGCGCCGGTAGTCATGGGCCATGGCGCCGATCAGCAGGCTGAATGCGATGCCGATGGCGCTGGCGGCCGGATCGGCGATATCGCCGAGTTCGAGCGCGATGCCGAAGGCGGTGCTGAAGATCATATAGGCGAGCAGGCCGAGCCAGAGGCGGTGGCGCAGCAGCCAGAGCGGCGGCAGCACGGCGGCCCACCAGCTGAAGCCGGTTTTCACGGCCAGCAGGTCGGTATCGCCGCCGGCTTTGCCGGGACGCTCATGCAGGGTGAAAAATCGCATGAGTGCCCCTTAGAGCTTGCCTTTGGTCGTCGGCAGCGCGTGCGGGCTGCGCGGATCGACGGTGAAGGCCGTGCGCAAGGCGCGCGCCAGGCCCTTGTAGCAGCTCTCGACGATATGGTGATTGTTCTCACCATAGAGATTCTCGACATGGAGCGTGATGCCGGCATTCTGTGCGAAGGCCTGGAACCACTCCTTGAAGAGTTCGGTATCCATGTCGCCGAGCTTGGGCTTGGTGAAATTCACCTTCCAGATCAGATACGGCCGGTTCGAGATGTCCATGGCGACACGGGTGAGCGTCTCGTCCATCGGGATCAGCGCATCGCCATAGCGCATGATGCCCTTGCGGTCGCCCAGCGCTTTGGCCACGGCTTCGCCGATGGCGATGCCGGTATCTTCGGTCAGGTGGTGGAAATCGATATGGATGTCGCCCTTCGCCTGGACCTCGAGGTCCATCAGGCTGTGGCGCGACAGCTGCTCCAGCATGTGGTCGAGGAAGCCGACGCCGGTCGAGACCTTGTAGACGCCGCTGCCATCGAGATCGAGCGTGACCGCGATCTCGGTTTCATTGGTTTTCCGGGCAATGCTGGCCGTACGGGCCATGGGACGCTCTCCTTGCCACTGCCCCGCCAGGGGATGGGCGGGAACGGGCGCGGTATAGCAGGAACCGGAACGGGTCGCTACCGGGTTTGACGCCCCGGAACCGGTCCCGAGTCAGTGCCGGGTTGGCGGGCGCACGACCTCGGCCGGGGGGCGGAACTGGGCCGGCGGATCGGGTGCCGCATGGCGGGCCGCCATGCCGGCGGTGGCGGTGCGATATTGGGTCAGTTTGGCGGTGAAGGCGCTCAGGTCCGGCAGCGGCATCCCGATGATGCGGCGCTCGACCGCTTCGAGATCGACCAGCAGCGGCCGGATCAGGCCCAGCTTGATCACCGGCGACACCCCGTTGAGGCAGGCCAGCGGCAGATCGGCAACCATGCGGTTGAAGTTGCGCATCACCCGTTCGCCGCGGGTTTCGGCGATTTCGCCGCGGGCATTGCGGGCCTCGCCGCGCAGGGTCGCCACCGCCTGCTGCAGATTGCCCAGCGTGGTGAGCCACTGGCCGGTGCGCGCCGGGTTGTCGATCAGATCGGCCGGCAGGGGGGTGGCCTGCAGCAGTACCAGGGCCTTGCCGAGACGGTCGCGCATGGCGGCGTCAGGCCTTGGCCGGGAAGGGCATGGAAGCAGGCATCACGGGTAAATCGATTGGCAGACGGATCATAAGGCGCGGGAGGATGCGTTTTTCCTGCGGCCAGCACGGCTACAGCGGCTTCTGAATACCAGATTAGCCGCCGATCTCGTGTTTGGCGAGCAGAAAGGAACATTAGTACCTCCCTACAGATAGGTGAAGCATACTTTTGTAGTCACGATCACGATTTCCCTCAGCCGGCCCAGGCCGGCCTGCGGTCAGCGGCTGGCGGCGTCGCGGAAAGCCTGGGGCGCCTGGCTGCCCCATTGCGAGCGCAGCCCCTTGCTCTTGGGGTGCCGCCGGTATTCGTGGCTGCTGTTCAGCATATCGGTATCGGTCCAGTGCTCATGGACCCGGCCCCAGGGATCGCGCCAGTAGTCGAAGATCTGGCTGCCCAGCGTGTGGCGGCCGAGACCCCAGAGATGTAGATCGGGATATTTCGCCAGCAGCGCTTCATGGCCGACGGCGAGATCGTCGAAATCCTGCACCTCGAAGGAGATGTGGTTGAGACCCGCATTCTGGTGGCGGCCGAACATCATCACATGATGATCCACATAGGTCTCGCCGGCATCGACGCGGTTGAAACTGGCGAGCATCAGGCCGGGATCGTCCTCGGCATGCACCTCGTCGGAGGCGACAATGCCGAGATGATGCTGGGCCCAGGCAACCGACTTCTCGACCTCGGGCGTGCTGATCACGGCGTGACCGATGCGCTTGACCTGCGAAGGCCGGTTGTCGACACGCAGCAGGTGACCGGCGCGCTGCTGCTTGTCATGGCCAAAGTTGAAAGCATTGGTCTGTACCGGCAGGGCCGGTGCCGCCGCCACGCCCCAGACCACTTCCAGCCCCATGCCGTTATGTTCGGACAGCCGCACGCGCTTGCCGCCACCGGGTTCGTCGATCGATTCAACCGCCGAGGCGCCGGCGGCTTCTTTCGACAGCTTGTGCAGATCATCGAGCGACCGCGCCCAGAAACCGATGCGCAAGACGGCCGGATCGCCCTTCTCGGTGATGTGGATGTGATGCGACGGATCGGTGCCGCGCATATAGAGCGCCGAAGCCGTGCGTTCGACGCGCGTCATGCCGAAAGTGGTCAGATAGTCTTCCTGCTGATCCAGGTCGGGAGACCGCAGCCTGATCCAGGCGATGTCTTTGATGCGGATAATCGGTTCGGCCATGGTTACCTCACGAACTGCACGGTCTGCCGCGTCACGGCGACAGCAGGATTTTACCGAGCGAGTCGCCGCGCTCGATCAGGCGATGGGCTTCGGCGGCCTGCGACAGCGGCAGGCGCCTGCCGATCGCCGGCCGGATCGCCCCGGATGACAGCAGGACGATGACCTCGGTCATGATCTGCCGCCGCAGCGCCGGATCGCCATCCAGCGTATGCATGGAAAAGCAGCGCAGGGTCAGGCTTTTCGACAGCAGGGCGCGCATGGTAGCGAACGCGTCCTGTTCAGGCAGGCCGGCGATGGCGTTGAAGGAGATCAGCGTACCCCAGGGCGCCAGCATCTTCAGGCCGTCGGTCAGCGCTGCACCACCGACATGGTCCAGCACCAGATCGACACCGGCACCGCCGGTGAGATCCAGCACGCGCGGCAGCACTGCTTCGGCCTTGTAATCGATAATATGATCGGCGCCCTGGCGCCGTGCGAAGTCTGCCTTTTCAGCCGAGCTGACGCTACCGATCACGATGAGGCCATGATGCTTCGCCAGTTGCACCGCGGCGCTGCCGACGCCGCCGGCCGCGCCGGCGATGAAGACGCTGCACGGCTTGCGGTCGCCGCCCCGCAGGGCCAGGCGCAGCATCGACCAGGCGACCTGGTAATTCGGCAGGCAGGCCGCAGCATCGAGATCGACATGGGCCGGCAGCGCAAACGGGGCCTCGGCCGGCACGGCCAGAGACTCTGTATAGCAGCCGCCACGCTGCGCCAGCTCGCGCGCCGTCACCAGAACCTTCTGACCGACGCTGAGCGCCGTCACACCATCGCCGATCGCGGTGACATGACCGCTCATATCGCTGCCCGGGCTGGTCGGCAGCGGCGGCATCCACTTGTAGACGCCGGTGCGGATCAGGACATCGGGCCAGCCGACGCCGATGGCCTCGGCCCGCACCACGACTTCGCCGGGTCCCGGCCGGGGCGTCGGCACGTCTTCGACCTGCAGAACCTCCGGCCCGCCGGTGTTGCGGATGATGACTGTTTTCACGTTCTCATTCCTGTTGCGGAATATTCGCCTTCTTGATCACATCGGTCCAGCGCGCGGCTTCGGCGGCAACCATCGTTTTCATCGCCTGCGGCGTGCTGCCCTGTACATCGCCGCCGACCACTTCCTCAAGCCGCGCCTTCACATCAGGCCGCGCCAGCGACTGCTGCACGGCGGCATTGAGCTGCGCGATGATCGGCGCCGGCGTGCCCTTGGGCGCGAACAGGCCGGCCCAGGTGCGCACATCGAAATTCGGCACGCCGCTTTCCGCCACGGTGGGCACGGTGGGCATGCCTCGGAACCGCGCCGGCGACGACACCGCCAGCGCCTTCAGCTTGCCGGCATTGAGCTGCGGCTGCACGGTCACTGTGGTGGCAATGATGATCGGTAGCTCGCCGCTGAGCAGGCCGGTGAAGGCTGCAGCCTCGCCGCGATAGGGCACATGATTCCACTGGATGCCGGCGACCGAGGCGAGCAGTTCGCCGGTCAGGTGATGGGTCGAGCCGACGCCGGCAGAGCCGTAATCCAGCTTGCCCGGATTGGCCTTCGCATAGGCCAGCAGTTCGCCGATGCTGTTGGCGGGGAAATCCGGCTTTGCGGCAATGGCGAAGGCGTAATAGACGACAGTCGAGATCATCTCGAAGCTGTCGACCGGATGGAACGGCAGGCTTTTATACAGGCCGGCCGAGACCGCATGGCCGCCGGTGGGCAGGCCGATGGTGTAGCCATCGGGCGCGGCATTGGCGACGGTGCGCGAGGCATTATTGCCGCCGGCACCCGGACGCTGCTCGACGATGATCGGCTGTTTCAGGATTTCCGACATCGGCTGGGCCAGGATGCGCGAGATCGCGTCTGCCGTGCCGCCGGCGGCGAAACCATGCACCAGACTGATCGGGCGGGTGGGGTAGTCGGCGGCCTGGACCGCGCCGGCCATAAAGACGGTCGCCAGCAGGGTGCCGGCAAAGCCTGCAAATTTGCTCATCGGTGTTCTCCCTAAGGTTTTTTGCGGTTTACCGGCCAGAAAATGAAACTTTCTGCACCGGCAGCCGTACTTAATGTTTGCATTAAGCATCGTTTTATGCATAATGTCTACAAGAATGCACAACACTGAAACCGCCGGTCCTGTATAGGCTGAGCCATGATCGCCCGCCCCGAAGCCGAACCCACCCTGGTCGAGAAGGCCTATTCCCTGCTGCGCCAGACCATCGTGCGCGGCGAACTGCTGCCCGGCGACAAGCTGAAGATCGATGTGCTGCAGCGGGAATACGAGTTTTCCAGCAGCCCGCTGCGCGAGGCGCTGAACCGCCTGACCGCGGAAGGCCTGGTGGTGGCGGAAGGCAATCGCGGGTTCCGCGTGGCGCCGGTGTCGCTGGCAGACCTGCAGGACATCGCCGCCCTGCGCGTGGTGCTGGAGCGCGAAGCTGTTGAAGCCTCCATCGCCGATGGCGGCGACGACTGGGAGGCGCGCATCGTCGCCGCCTTCTATCGCCTCGAGCGCGAGGAAAAGCGCCTGTTCGATGAAACGCTGCCGCTGAACGAGGAATGGAGCCAGCGCCATCGCGACTTCCACATGGCGCTGCTGTCGGGCGGCAAGTCGCAGCGCCTGATCAACATGTGCATCAGCCTGTTCGACCAGGCCGAACGCTATCGCCGGCTGTCCGCCATTTATCGCACGGCCAAGCGCAACAAGAGCGACGAACACCGCAAGCTGATGGACGCCGTGCTGTCGCGCGACCCGGTAAAGGCGGCTGCGCATCTGCGCGAGCATGTGATGAAAACCGCCGCTAATGTCGCCAATGCCATGCAGGCCCGGCAAACCGGCGAAACCGTGACCTCGTAACACCACTCATCCAGTCATTGCCGCGCGGCCCTGCAATGACAGTGTGGCCGCGCGTATCATCAGGGAGACACCATCTATGAAACTCGCATCCTTCGCCCATCAAGGCCGTGAATCCTGGGGCGCCGTGCAGGGCGACAGGATCGTCGATCTGGGCCGGCATTTCGGCGACAGCTATCCCACGCTGGCTGATTTCCTTAGCGGCAAGGATTATGCCGGGCGCGATGCCATCGTGGCCGGCCTCAAGGCCGAACTGGCGCTGCAGGACGTGACCCTGCTACCGGTGATCCCGCGCCCGGAAAAGATCGTCTGCCTGGTGCGCAACTACATGGATCATCACCAGGAGGTGCTGGCCGCCGGCATGCATCGCGAGCTGTCGGAGTTTCCGCCTATCTTCCTGCGCGTCTGGCGTTCGCAGGTGGCCCATGGCCAGCCGATCATCCGCCCGAAGGTATCGGAGCAGCTCGACTGGGAAGGCGAGATGGCGCTGATTATCGGCACGGGCGGCCGTCATATCGCCGAGGCCGATGCCTACAAGCACATTGCCGGCTATGCCTGTTACAACGACGCCAGCATCCGCGAATGGCAGTTCCATGCCAAGCAGATCGCGGCGGGCAAGAATTTCCAGGGCACCGGCGCCTTCGGTCCCTGGATGGTGACCGCCGATGAGGTTCCGGAACCCGAGAATCTGAAACTGGAGCTGCGTCTGAACGGCAAGACCGAGCAATCCTCCAACACCAGCAACCTGATCTTCAAGATTCCGCGCATCATCAGCTATTGCTCGACCATCTTCGACCTGGTGCCCGGCGACGTGATCGTCACCGGCACGCCGGCCGGCGTGGGCTGGAGCCGCAAGCCGCCGCATTTCATGAAACATGGCGATACGGTGGAAGTGGAGATCGAGAAGATCGGCGTTCTGCGCAACCCGGTCGTCAACGAAGCCTGAGGTTCGGCCATGTGGAAGGTCCGCAAATTCGTCACCAATGTCGAGGACGTGCTGCACGATCACGGCCCTGACCTTGCGAAACCGCTGCGGATCGGCACGGCGGCTGTCGTTGTCCAGAATCCCTATGCCGGCCGGTATGTCGAAGACCTGATGCCGGGCATGGAGGCGCTGAACGAACTGGGCCGCGAAGTGGCGCGCCGCCTGCTCAAGGCGCTGGATGCCAAGCCGGCGGAGATCGAGGCCTATGGCAAGGGCGCGATCGTCGGCGCCGGCGGCGAACTGGAGCATGGCGCCATGTGGCATCCCTCGGGCGGCTGGGGTATGCGCGCGGTGCTGGGCGATACCAAGGCGATCGTGCCCGCCGGCAAGATGGTGGGCCCGGTCGGCGTGCGCCTGATGATGCCGCTGGGCCATGTGAACGCCGCCTATGTGCGCTCGCATTTCCATACGGTGGGCGTCAGCATCGACGATGCGCCGCGCGCCGATGAAATTGTCTATGCGCTCGGCATGGCCACGGGCGGCCGGCCGAATGCCCGGCTCGGCGGCCTCGCAGCCACCGAGATCAAAGGCATCGACGGCCTGCGCTGACGGGTCAGGCGACCCGGAAGCGCTGCACCAGCGCGCTCAGTTCGGTGGCCTGCTGGGCCATGGCCTGGGCGGAGGCATTGGTCTCCTCGACCAGCGCGCCGTTGCGCTGGGTCATCTCGTCCATGTTGACCACCGCGCCGTTGACCTCTTCCAGACCGCGCGACTGCTCGGCACTGGCCGCCGCGATCTCGGCCACGATGTCCGACACCTTCTTTACCGCCGTCACGATCTCGGTCAGCGAGCTGCCGGCCTGGTTCACCAGGACCGCGCCGGACTTCACCTGCGCGTTGGAGGCCGAGATCAGGCCCTTGATCTGCTTGCTGGCATCGGCCGAGCGCTGCGCCAGGGTGCGCACCTCCTGCGCCACCACGGCAAAGCCCTTGCCGGCCTCGCCGGCTCTTGCCGCTTCGACCGATGCGTTCAGCGCCAGCAGGTTGGTCTGGAAGGCGATCTCGTCGATCAGGCCGACGATATCGCTGATCTTCTGGGCGCTGCCCTCGATCTCGCCCATCGCCGCAACCGCCTGGGTCACCACCCCGCCGCCCTTCTCCGCCGTGTCGCGCGCCACCCCGGCCAGCTGATTCGCCGCCTGGGCATTGTCGGCATTCTGCTTCACCGTCGCCGTCACCTGATGCATCGAGGCGGCCGTCTGTTCCAGCGCCGCCGCCTGGCTCTCCGTCCGGCTCGCCAGATCCTGGCTGCCCGTCGAGATCTCCGCAGACGCGTCGCGCACCGCGGCGGCGCTCTGCGCGATCTGCGTCATCGCATCGGCCAGCGTGCTGCCGGCCATGTTGACGTCGCCCTGCAGCTTGGCAAAGACGCCGTTATACTCTCCGTCCACCCGGCGCGTGAGATCGCCGGCGGCCAGACCGGCCAGCACGCCGCCCACCGCACCGATGGCGCCGCCGATGGCATCGAGCAGCTGGTTGATGCCGCTGCCGAGCCGCACAGCCACTCCGCTCAAGGGCGCCGTGTCGATGCGGCGGTCCAGTTCGCCGGCCGCCGCCGCCGACACGATCTCGCCCACCGCACGGTCGAGCAGCGCTTCCTGTTCGGCGCGGGTCTGTTCGGCCGATCGGCGTTCCGTCTCCACCTCGCCACGCAGGCGCTCATTCTCGGCGCCATTCTCCTTGAACACGGAAACCGCCGAAGCCATGCGGCCGATCTCGTCGCCGCGCTGCAGGCCCGGCACCGCGGCGCCGTAATCGCCCTGCGCCAGCCTTGCCATCGCATCGGTCAATGCCGTAATCGGATTGGCGATGTTGCGGCCGATCAGCCAGGCAAAGACGATGCCGACGGCGAGCGCGGCCAGCGACATGACCAGAACGGTGGCGAAGGTGGCGTCGAACGCAGCGGTCGCGCCGCTGCGCTCGGTCTGCAGCGTCGCATCCTGGCTGCTGCGCACCTGCTCGATACGCTCGGCGATCTGCGCGATATCCTGCTCCATCTCCTGATAGACGAGACGGTTGATGTCGGCGGCGGCACCCGCCGCGTTAAGGATGCCGGCCTCATACTGTTTGGCGAAGGTTTCGGCCTCGGTCGCCAGCGCCTTCAGCTCCGCCTCGTCTTCCAGCATGATCTTCAGGTCTTCGATCATGTCGACGAAAGTGCCGACCTTGCCGCGCGCCTCGGCCGCCATCGCCATGTCGCCCTGGCCGATGAACCGCGTGGCGGCGATGCGGATTTCCGAAAACGCATCCAGCACCAGGCCGGATTCCGTTGCGGTCATGAAATTCTGTTTCTTGTTCGCAGCCTTGATCAGCTGCATCAGGCTCTCGCGGGCACGCGGGCCATAAACGTCGAGCTGGCTGCTGCTGATCGCCTTGAGCTGGTTGCGCGCATCCAGCGCCAGCGCCAGCTTGGAAAACGTGCTTTTCAGCAGCGGCACCGTTTCGGCCAGCATGGCCTTGCGCTGCGGATCGCGCACGCCGGCCACCAGACCATCCAGGGCTTCGGTCATGCGCGGCTCCAGCCGGCGCACGCCGAGCAGGCCGCGCGGATCGTCGCGCTCGATGAACAGCAGCAGATTGCGGCGCAGATCGACCAGATCGCGTTCGAAACCATAGAGCCGCTGGTTGTTGCCGGCGATGCGGTCATAGGTGCTGAAGGCGACGACGCCGCGCTGGATGCCGTAGACGGCGGCCGCAGCCACGATCGTCAGCAGCAGCAGCGCCGCCGCAAAACCGATGGCGATGCGCAGCCGGATGCCAAGCCGGCCGAACCAGGCGACCAGCGGCGGCACGCGGCGCGGATCGCGGGCCGGCGGTGCTGCATCTTCAACGGGAAGAGCAAGGGACAGCTCGGAAACAGCCATAGGATTCTCCATGGGCGAAGCAAGGCGCGACAGCCATGGCGCGCCTAATGTTGCGGGTGGGATCAGGCGATGGGGTGAGGGCGGCCGATGCGGGCGCGACAGGGATCGGCGACGCAGAACGAAAAACGCATCAAAGCTCCTACTCCTCGGTACGGGACGGCAGCCGTGCGTCATCTCACGGTGCGGTTTGGGTCTTGCCCGTTCCGGCGTTCCCCCCAAGGAACCGCGCCAGCCTCGCGGTACACGCGAGCAGGGTCAAGCACGATCCTGAAGCGCAGGTTATCAAAATTTTACAAAGTGACGACCGTCTGGCACGGCGCAATGACGCCATGGTTGTTTCTGACTTAAGCCATTCTCGCTGCAAGCGGATTTGACTTCTTGGAGAATGTATAAGTTATGGAAATCGCCCGACTTTGCTCCGGGCCGCAAAATGCAACCGGGTAGAAGCCCCTGGCGAGTGGTGGTAAAAACACTACATCAAACAACAGCAGAGACTCACCCGTGATGGAGAAGCTTATGCGTAAACCGAACCCATACGACGCCCATGTCGGGGCACGGCTGCGCGCTTGCCGCACTCTTGCCGGTTTCAGCCAGGAGCGCCTGGGTACGTCCGTGGGCCTGAGCTTCCAGCAGATTCAGAAATACGAAAAAGGCCTGAACCGCATCGGCGCCAGCCGCCTGCAGCAGTTTTCGCAGATTCTGAACGTGCCGCCGTCCTACTTCTTTGAAGACATGCCGGGCATCGAACATCAGCCCAGCGTGCGGCCCGAACATTCCGTCGTCTCCGAGATCGAGCAGGATAAAAGCCCGGTATCGCGCCGCCAGGCGCTGGAGCTGGTGCGCAACTTCGGCAAGATCACCGACCCGATGGTGCGGGACCGCATCTTCCAGCTGATCAAGGCCGCCGCCACCTCCTATAGCGGCAAGGAAGAGGGCGAAAGCGAAGAGACCCCGGCCGTCGAGGCCTGATCTTCACACCATCCGTTACTAAAAACCGGGCCGGCTCATGGCCCGGTTTTTTTGTGCCCGGCGGCCTTCGGGCTACAACCTCCGTTGTCAACAAACTGGGAACATTAACCATAATGGTGTATACTCCGTCGTGCTAACCACAACTGACGGAGGTCATGATGACCATTTTCTCGCGCTTCCCCGCGCCGCCGGCGATTCACGCCCGCAGCCCGGTGCATCCCCGCCTGCCTGACCAAATTACGCTGACGCATGGACCGCGCCCCGAACTGGGCGCGTTTTTTTTGGCCGCCGACAAAGCCGCCCGCGACCGCGGCGTCTATCTCACCCTGAGCACAGACTTCGAATTGCTGCGCGAGGTGAATGCCCGCAACCAGGGCAGCTGGCACGGCCTCGCGCCCAGCTTCGACTGCGCCTATGGCGGCATCGACAAAAGCTGCGGCTTCTGGCTGATCGGTCGCGATGAGGATGACGTCATCGTCAGCACCCAGGCCGCGCGCTTCTTCGATACCGGCACGGAAACGCTGCGCGATTACCTGCAAAGCCTGAAGCTGTTCTATCCCCGCCCGGACGAGCAGAAGCTGCCCGAGGAAAGCTGCGATGCCGACAGTCCCGGCGCCGCGCTGATCCGCGGGGCCATGGTCTATTCCGGCGGCACCTGGATTCATCCGGACTATCGCAAGCGGCAGATGCCGATGATCCTGCCGCGCATCAGCCGTGCACTGGCGCTGACGCTGTGGGACACGCAATACACTTTCAGCATGGTCAGCCATGCGCTGGTACAGAAGGGCGTGGCGAAGGCCTATGGCTATCGCAATATCGAACCGGGCATCCGCTGGATGAACGCACCCGGCGATGTCCGCCTGGACGGCACCCTGGTGTGGATGGATCGTGCCGAGCTGCTGGCCGACCAGCAGCAGTTCGACCGCCTGCTGGAGCGCGACAGCGCCCCACGCATGCCGACGCAACCCGCAGCGCCGCTGCAGGTGGCGGTGCACTGACGGAACAGATCAGCGCTTGGCGTCGGTGACGTCGAGCGGAATGGAAATGTTCTGGTTGAGCAGGGAGCTGCCGGTGAGAAGAATCCCTTCTGTCGGCAGCTTCCAGCGCAGAATCACACGCTGGTAGCGGCGCCGGCGCGGATCATGGCCGGGCTGCTCGATGATAGCGTCGATATCATCAATCTGCGGATCGCCCTTGTCGAGCGCCTGCTTGTAGGCCTTTGCCACCCACTGGCCATAGGCGCGATCAGGCTGGTCGTCGATCCGCCGCCGCCGCATTTCATGGAAGGAGAAATTGTCGTAGACGGTGAAGCCGGTGCCGCTGTTGTCGACATACAGCTCGCCATCGTTGCCGGGCTGGATGCGCACGGTGCGATCCTGCAGCCCGGTGCTCTGCAGGTAGCGGTGCACCGGTTCGGAATAGACGCCATCGACAAAGCGCCACAGTTCGAACAGGCCGCTGAGTTCGGCATGGGCATGATAGAGCCAGTCGCGCGGCGCATGGGCCTGACGGATGAACTGGTCGCGCATGCGCGCCTCGCGCATCGGCGCCACTTCTTCCATGCGGGCCAGCAAGGGCTCTGCCGCCACATAGGCCTCTTCCAGCCAGCCGCTGGCATAGAAAACCAGCGCCACCGGCTTCTTGGCGACCGCGCGCATCAGATAGGGCTTGAGGGTTTCGAGCGCGTCGCGGCTGACCATGCCCGCGCGAAACTGCAGGAAGGTTGCCGCTTCATCGACCAGCAGGGAGACAAAACCGAGATTGCGCGTGGCGTAGGACGCGAGATCAAAATCGGGATCGCTATAACCAAGCTGTTCCGCCAGCGTCGCGGACGGCCAACGCCACCATTGGCCCTTCGGATCGATCAGGTAGTTCATTCTGACACCCCCACCAGCCTGCCTGTGCCGGTGTGGGGGAATTTTAGGGCAGCCCGGAGGAAGAGTCGAGGGGACCGCCTGCACGCCACTTCGCGCGGTCGCGAAAGTTGCGTAGACTAGTGGTTGTAGGATCTGCAGCATCGCGCGACGACATGGGCCCCTGCCGTGGCGGCAGCACCCTTCAAACTGTGACGGATGTCGGATTTTCGGCACCTTGCGTGCGCGACGCCGCCTTCCTACATGAAACGGCATTCCGAGGTTGAGGTTTCCGACATGAGCAGTGAAGACCGCGTGCCGACCTGGCACGGCACCACAATCCTTGCCGTGCGCAAGGGCAGCCAGGTTGTGCTGGCCGGCGACGGCCAGGTCAGCCTGGGCCAGACCGTCATCAAGTCGAACGCGCGCAAGGTCCGCCGCATCGGCGACGGCTCGATCCTGGCCGGCTTCGCCGGCGCCACCGCCGATGCTTTCACGCTGTTCGAGCGGCTGGAAAGCAAGCTGGAGCGTCATCCCGGCCAGCTGATGCGCGCCTGCGTCGAACTGGCCAAGGACTGGCGCACCGACCGCTACCTGCGCCGCCTGGAAGCCATGATGGCGGTGGCAGATAAATCAGTATCGCTGGTGCTGACCGGCACCGGCGACGTGCTGGAGCCGGAAGACGGCCTGATCGCCATCGGCTCGGGCGGCAACTATGCGCTGGCCGCCGCCCGCGCGCTGATCGACCGCGACGACATGGATGCCGAGGCGATCGCGCGCAAGAGCCTGAACATCGCTGCCGATATCTGCGTCTATACCAATCGCAACGTCATTGTTGAAAAGCTGCCATGACCTCGTTCTCGCCCCGCGAAATCGTTTCCGAACTCGACCGCTATATCGTCGGCCAGCACGACGCCAAGAAGGCGGTCGCTGTGGCGCTGCGCAACCGCTGGCGCCGCCAGCAGTTGCCCGAGGCCCTGCGCGATGAAGTGCTGCCGAAGAACATTCTGATGATCGGCCCGACCGGCGTGGGCAAGACCGAAATCTCGCGCCGTCTGGCCAAGCTGGCCAATGCACCCTTCCTTAAAGTCGAGGCCACCAAGTTCACCGAGGTGGGCTATGTCGGCCGCGATGTCGAGCAGATCGTACGCGATCTGCTGGAAGGCGCGCTGACCATGATCCGTGAGCGCAAGCGCAAGGACGTCTCCGCCCGCGCCGAACTGGCGGCCGAGGAGCGTCTGCTCGATGCCCTGGTCGGCGAGAAGGCCAGCGTCGAGACGCGGCAGAAATTCCGCAAGATGCTGCGCGAAGGCGAGCTGGACAAACGCGAGGTGGACATCGAACTGAAGGATGGTGCCGGCGGCGGCATGCCGATGTTCGAGATTCCCGGCATGCCGGGTGCACAGATGGGCATGGCCAATATCCAGGACATGCTGGGCAAGGCCTTTGGCGGCATGCGCGGCAAGCCGCGCAAGGTGCAGGTGGCGGACGCCATGACGGCACTGACCCAGGAAGAAAGCGACAAGCTGGTCGACCAGGACAGCCTGGTGAAGGATGCCATCACGGCGGTGGAGCAGAACGGCATCGTCTTCATCGACGAGATCGATAAGATCTGCGCGCGCAGCGAATACCGTGGCGGCGGCGATGTCAGCCGCGAAGGCGTGCAGCGCGACCTGCTGCCGCTGATCGAGGGTACGACCGTCAACACGAAACACGGCACGGTGAAAACGGACCATATCCTGTTCATCGCTTCGGGCGCCTTCTCGGTGGCCAAGCCGAGCGATCTGCTGCCTGAGCTGCAGGGCCGCCTGCCGATCCGCGTCGAGCTGAAGGGCCTGACGCGCGACGACTTCAAGCGCATCCTGACCGAACCGGAGGCCAGCCTGCTGAAGCAGTATACGGCCCTGCTGGGCACCGAGCAGGTGACGCTCGCCTTCACCGACGATGCCATCGATGCCCTGGCCAAGATCGCCGCCGAGGTGAATGAGGGCGTGGAGAATATCGGCGCCCGCCGCCTGCACACGATCCTGGAGCGCGTGCTGGAAGAAGTGAGCTACAGCGCCACCGACCATGCCGGCCAGACCGTCACGGTGGATGCGGCCTATGTGACACAGCGCATCGGCGATCTGGCCAAGAATGCCGACCTGAGCAAATACATCCTGTAAGGCTGCGTTAAACGGCGCGCGCTGTCTCGGCGCGTGCCGCGCGCCGCCGGATCAGGTCGCGCTCCTTGCGCAGCCGGGCCCAGTACATCCAGGCACCGCTGAACACCAGCACGGTCAGGCCGAGACCAAAGCAGAACCAGATCAATCGGGAATACAGCCCGGCGAAATCGCCGAAATGCAGCGGATTGGTCATTTCGTTCCAGTTGCGCCAGAAACCGGCGCCGTCGATCTTCTCCACCCGCAGCACTGCACCGGTTTTCGGGTCGAGATAGACCTTGTTGGCGCGATCGCGCACCATAAAGTCACCAGCCTGACCGTCGAAGCGCAGCGCGTCGCCATTGCGGCGCGGAAAATACACCGCGCCGATCTGCTGTTCCGGGAAAGCGCGTTGCGCGATGGCGACCAGATCGTCGAGCGGCAGCGGCGGTGCCGATGACGCGGCGGCTTTCGGCGCCGGCGGTTCCAGCCGACCGCCGGTATCCAGCATCAGCCGCTCGGCGAAATACCACATGGCGGTCAGCGACATCACGGCGAGGAACCAGACCAACCAGCCGGCCACCAGCCGATGCAGGTCGTTAAGCAACACACTGCTGCCCTGGGTCACGCGCAACCGAAACAGTCCGCGCCAGAAGCGCGGATAGATCACCAGGCCGCTGACAAGCATGAGGAAGAGCACCAGGCCGAACGGCGTGGCGAGATAGACACCGATATTGATGCCGTTGACATTGGGCAGGTAGAACTGGCGGTGAATCTGCCGCAGCGTCGCCTGCACGGTTTCGCGCGGGCCTTCGCCGGTGACGACCGCGCGATAGGGATCGACATAGAGCAGGCGTGGCTGGCCCTGCCCATCCGGACCGGGCGCCGTGACGACGCGCACCTCGGCAGCGAACCGGCTGCCCTGCGGTGCCATCATGCGCTGGATCGTCCAGTCGGGATGCCGGCTGCGGATCGCCGCTTCCATCTGGCCCCAGCTGGCCGGTGCGGCATTGAGCGGCCGTTCGACGCGAAGCGCCGGATCGGCCAGCCAGTCGATATAATGACCGACACTGGTCAGCGTGCCGAAGAGGCAGAGGAAACCGAGCACCAGACAGAGCCAGAAGCCGAGCATGCCATGGAGCCAGCGCATGCCGCGCGGACCGACGATCTGCCGCAGTCTGACCGTCAGGGGCATGCCGGCTTGCCGGCCTTGGGATCGGCGAGTGTCCAGGCCACGGCGGCGTTGAACAGCGCCAGCCCATCGGCATTCAGGTTGCCGAAGGTGTCGTTATCCAGCAGGAAAAAGCTGCGCCGGGCCGGTGCCAGGAAATCGTAATCCATGGTAGCGCCGCGTTCGTAGGCGAAGATCGCCGCCTTCTCGGGCTGGCCCGGCAAGGTGGCGATGATGCTGGCGCCGAGGCCCGGCCTGCCCCAGCCCATCGGCGCATTGCCGGTGTAAACATTGCGCGGCCCGGCCGCGAGGCCGGCACCCAGCGGATGCGGCGCGTTGACCATCCACAATTCATGCTCGCGTTCGACGGCGCCATAATCGGCGTCCTTGCGACGGCCGGTCATGCGCAGATCGTCCAGTTCGTCATTCTCCCAGGTCAGCAGCGGCACCGGCACATCGCGATAGGCATCCATCAGGTCGCGCGAGCGTACGCTGGCCGACAACGTCACCAGATCGTGGCGGCAGGCTTCGGCCGCCGGCAGATACTGGTCGTGATAGGTGACGAGATAGCCCTGCTTTTCCAGATGCGCCTTGATGGCGTCGTCGGTCTTGCGGCTGGCGCTGTCAGCCTTGTGCACGAACAGGATGCGCTTGCCGCCGGCCTGCGCCCAGACCGGTGCAGCCGCAAGCAGCAGCAGGCCAACCAGCAGAGCAAGGCGACGGCACGGCATCGACAGGCTCAGAACTTCGCCGTGATGCCGGCGATGACCGTCATCGGCGCGCCGGGCAGGTTTTCCAGGCGCGTCACGGTCTGCTCGATATACTCGGCATCGGTGAGGTTGCGGCCGGTCAACGACAGGCGGATACGATCATTGAGGTCGTAGAAGACCGTGGCATCGAGGCGGTAGTAGCTGTCGACCCGGTAGCTGTTGGCCAGATCGCCCTGGCGGTTGCCGACATAGGTGACGCCCGCGCCAAGGCCGAGGCCTTTCAGATCGCCGGTCTGGAACTGGTAGGTGTTCCACAGGCTGCCGCTCAGCTTGGGGGCATTGGGCAGGCGCGCGCCCTTGACGAGCGTGCGGTCGGCGATCACTTCCGCCTCCATATAGGTGAGGCCGCTCATCACGCTCCAGCCCGGCAGGATCTGGCCGACCAGGTCCAGCTCGATGCCGCGCGAGCGCTGCTCGCCCGTCAGCACCGAGAAATTCGGTGTGCCGGAGGCGGTGGCAACATTTTCCTTGGTGACTTCAAACAGCGCCAGGCCGGCCGTCAGCTTGTCGGGGATGACGTCGTATTTGGCACCGGTCTCATACTGGATGCCTTTTTCCGGCTCCGGCACGCCGCCGCCGAGGATGGCCGTGGTCTGCGGGCTGAAGGACGTCGCGTAGCTGGCATAGAGCGACAGCGGCGGCACCGGTTTGTAGACCACGCCGGCACGCGGGCCGACATTGTCGCGGTCTACCATCGTCGCAATGCGCTGGGTGATGCTGGTCTGGTCCAGCGAGTCATAGCGCAGGCCGAGCAGGACCTCCCACTGGTCGCTCAGCTTGATCTGGTCCTGCATGAACACCGAATTGATGTTCATGCGGGTGAGCGGCATGTTCTGGAAGTTGAAGGTGCCGGGCAGCGATCCGAAGCCGGGGCTGGTCAGGTTGACGGCCGCCAGGGTGGCGTTCTGCTGCAGGATGAAGCGGTCGGCATTGATATATTCATAGCCGGTGACGAAGGTATGGCCGACGCTGCCGGTATCGAACTTGAAGACCGCTTCGGTCTGCGCGTCAAAAGCATCCATCTTCTCCATCTGGCGGAGCGCCTGACGGTTCATGACGGTCTGCGCCGCGTTCAGCGTCGTGCCGTTCGGCACCATGCGGAAGGTTTCGCCCCAGGTGTAGCTGAACATCTGGCGGAGCGTGAGCCAGTCACGCACATCATGCTCGGCGCGATAGACCGTGTTGTCCACTGTCGCTTCGTAGCGCGCCCAGTCCTCGCCGTAATAGCGCTCGCGCGGCAGCACCACACGGTTAAACTGCGCCGGCAGGCCGCGATCAAACTGGCTCTGCTGTTCGGTATGTTCGTAGTTGAAGGAAAAGCGCGTGTCGTCGCGCGGCGCCCAGTTCAGCACCGGCGCAAAATATTCGCGTGTGTCGTCGTTGTTATAGCGGAAGCTGCCTTCGGTCTGCATCCCCACGGTCATGCGTGCGGTCAGCGTGCCGGCCGGATCGATCGGACCGGTGACCGTACCTTCGCCGCGATAGAAATCATAAGACCCGGCCTGCAGCGTGGCGCTGCCGCCGAAGACATTCGACGGCTTCTTCGTCACCAGGTTGATCAGGCCGCCCGGTTCGGTGCGGCCGTAGAGCACTGACGACGGCCCCTTCAGAACCTCGACGCGCTCGATGGACGACAGGTCGCGTGAGACCAGCGGGAAGTTCAGTGCCGGACTCTGCATCACGCCATCGATGGCGAAGGTCTGGGTCTGGAAACCGCGGAGCGTGAAATTCTGGCCGCGCCCGCCATTGGTGCCGTTCGGCTGCACGTTCGGCACCATGTAGAGCACATCCGCCAGGCGCGTGGACTGGCGATCCTCGATCACCTGGCGCGGCACCACGTTGACGGTCTGCGGCACGTCCTTCAAGGCGGTATCGGTCTTGGTGCCGGTGGCGCTGCGGGTGGCGCGGTAGCCCTCCACCGGGCCATCGGCGCGCTCGGGCATCGCAGGCGCCTCGACCTGGATGGCCGGCAGCTGGGCCGGCGGTTCCGTGGTGGTCTGGGCAACGGCGGGGACAGTGGTGAGTCCGGCCAGCACAGCGAGGGTTGAGGCGGGCGTACGAAGGCGCATGCAGAAAGCTCCGCGAAGAACGGGTCTTGCTGCGCAGCACCGGGCAGTCCGGCGCTGCGATCTGGCTATCACCCCCAACGAATACTGTTCGGTAACACCCGTATGCAGATCAAGTCAATGCGAATGAGACGCATGTTTATGTGAAATTTCTCAGATTCTGGCGCTTTTATAAGCATTGCGTGGCCGCTTCAGGCGGCGTTTCCTTTCTGCCTGAATACCGGGAGGAATAATGATGAACACTCTGACGGGCCGGGTGGCCCTGGTGACCGGCGGCTCCAGCGGCATCGGCGCCGCCACCGTGCAGCAGCTGGCAACCCGCAAATGCCAGGTGGCGATCAACTTCTCGCGCAATCGCGTGGCGGCCGAGCGCGTGGCGGCTGCGGTGGAAGCTGCCGGCGGCATCCCGCCCCTGCTGGTGCAGGGCAATGTGGCCGAGGATGCCGACTGCCAGCGCGTCGTGGCCGAGACCATCGCGCGTTTCGGCCGGCTGGATTATCTGGTCAACAATGCCGGCACGACAAAATTCGTCGCCCATCGCGATCTTGCCGGCCTGTCGGCCCAGGACTTCCAGGACATCTTCGCCGTCAACACCATCGGTCCGTTCCAGATGGTGCGCGCCGCCGAAGCGCATCTGCGGTCGGCGCATGGCGCGGTGGTGAATGTCTCCTCCATCGCCGGTGTTTACGGCACCGGTTCGTCGCTGGCCTATGTCGCCTCGAAAGCCGCGCTGAACGGTTTGACGCTCAGCCTTGCCCGCGTGCTGGGTCCGGAAGTGCGCATCAATGCCGTCTGCCCCGGCTTCGTCGAGGGCGAATGGCTGCAGCTGGGCATGGGCGAGGCTGCCTACAAGGCGGCACAGGAAACCTGGCAGCGGTTCGCGCCACTCGGCACCACCAACAAACCGGACGACATTGCCGGCACCATCCTGTTCTTCCTGACCGCGGCGCTCAACATCACTGGCGAGACTCTGCTGATCGACAGCGGCATGCGGCTGGCGCAGCCGCGGCTGGCGCACAAGGCCTGAGCCCTAGCGCAGCAGGGCCTCCGGCGATGGCGCTTCGGCAGCCGCTTCCTCGGCCCGCATCTCGGGCAGGCTGAGCGGCTGAGGCCCGGGGGCGGCCTGCTCCAGCCGGATATCGGCTATCACCGGCAGGTGATCCGACACGCGCCGGCCCAGCGGGTCGGTCCAGCAGCGCAGCAGCGCCGCCCGTGGCCGGCAATAGATACGATCAAGCATGAAGAGCGGATAGCAGGCGGGAAAACTGCGCAGCTTGCTGCGGCCGGGCAGCAACGTCTTCAATGCGCGCCGCACGCCGCCATAGATGAGCCAGTCGTTGAAGTCGCCCAGCATCACGGTTGTGCCGCGGGACGTACCTGCAATAGCGGAAAGCATCGCCGCCTGCTGGCGCCGCTCGCGGAAGCTCAGCCCCAGATGCACCGACGCCAGGTGCAGCGGGCCATGGGGCGTCATCACCGTGGTCTCGATGGCCCGGCGCGGTTCGCGCCTGCTGACCGAGAGATCATGAATGGCGGTTTCGGTCAGCGGCCAGCGGCTGATCAGGACATGGCCGTAATAGCCGTCCGGCGCGGCAATGGTCTTGGCTTCCGCCGCATGGCTGCCCAGCGCCTGGGCCAGATACTCGAAGGGCGAGACATCGCCCCGGCCACGCGAATCCAGTTCCTGCAGGGCCACGATATCGGGCTGGTGCCGGCGCACCAGGGCGACAATGCGGGGCAGATCGTAACGGCCATCGGGACCGATGCCGGCATGGACATTCCAGGTCAGCACGCGGACGGTCTGCGGACCGGGTGGCGGCGAACCGTCAACTCTCAACGAGCTTGTCCCGCAGGCGCGCCACCACCAGCTGCAGCATGTAGGACAGACCGGCCCAGACCACCAGGAAGCCGACGATCAGCAGCACATCCACCAGCGAGGGGCGCGTCATCATCTCCAGCAGCCGGCCGCCCAGCACTGACATAATGACGATGCCCGGCGCCAGGCCAAGGAAGGTGCCGATGGTGTAGTCCATCAGACGGATCTTGGTGGCGCCGGCCACCAGATTGACCAGCATGAAGGGCGCCGTCGGCATCACCCGCATGGTGGTGACGGCGAGGATGCCGTTGCTTTTCACCTTGCGCGCCACCCGGTTGATCCGCGGCCCCATGACGCGCCGCAGGATATCGGCGCCAAGCCAGCGGCCAGCCGCATAGGTGGCGAGCGCGCTGCTCATCGAGCCAGTGAGCGCCACGCTCAGGCCTTCCCAGGTGCCAAAGGTCATCGCGGTGGCGGCAATCAGCAGCGTGACCGGGAAAGCGATGAAACCGCCGGCGATGAAAATTCCCACCACGATAGGGAAGGACAAGGGGCTGGCGGCAATACTGCGGAAGGCCGCCGCCAGTTTGGAGGGCGACGCCCAGTCCGACAGCGGCGTGTAGCGCCAGGCCAGCACCAGAGCGATGATCGCCACTGCGGTGCAGGCGATCGCCAGCATGGCCGAAAAGCGGCGCTGGCTCGGCGGCTCGTTGCTCGGGTCCGGCAGGTTGAAATCGGCGCTCAGGGGACGCACCGGATCGGCAATCGCCTCTATCTGCGCCGTCAGATCGAGACCGGGCAATTCATCCTGGATCGGGCACAGCCGGTGTTCGCGGTCCTGCAGCGCGTCCAGCGTGGCGAACAGCGAGCCGGTGCGCTGCATCAGCGCCGAGACTGCAGCAGGTTCGGCGCCGCAATGTTCGGCGATCAGGCGGTCGCGCGCCGCCGTGACGGAACGCCGCTGCGCCGGCGTTGCGGCCGCAATCACCAGATCGCATTCGGTATCGACGGCAAGCGAGCGGTTGCACAGATTGGCCGAGCCGATGCGCAGATAGCGGTCGTCGACGATCATCACCTTGGAATGCACCATCACTTCCGTCTTGCGGTCTTCGACGCTGCCGTCGTTGCGCAGGCAGGGATAGACGAAGCGCACACGATCCTGCAGGCCCTCGCTCTCGATCAGCCGCATGAACCGGATGCGGCCGGCCAGCATGCTCTGCTGTTCCAGCCAGGTGTGGTGGGTTTTGGGCGCGACGATCACGGCTTCCAGGTCTGGTCGCGTGCGCAGGCGCTGCGCCAGGGTTTTCGCCAGCGCCGTGCAGGTGAGGAACTGGTTCTCGATATAGAGATGGCGCTCGGCCGCATCGATCATGTCGTGGAACAGCGCCTCCACCTCCTGTACCGCGGGCTCGGGGCCGTAATGCGGTTCGGTGCGGGCGATGCCGATGCTGACATCGCGGAAGTCCGGCTCCAGATCATCCGGCCAGGGATCGCAGCCGCCATGGCAGGGGGGCAGCAGTTCATGGGTGACGCGATACCAGCGGTTGCGTACCAGCCGGCCAAGGGCGGCGGCGGCATCGCCATCCACCATCATCTGGACGTCATGGAAGGGCGGATAGGTCTTGCCGGCAGGATCGGCGCGCAGCGGGTTGTGCAGCTCGTGCACACTGGTGTCCCAGCGGCGGATGGTGATATCCAGCCCGCCGGAAAACGCCACGGCATCGTCGACCACCACGATCTTCTGGTGATGCGAGGCGCCGATCGGCAGCACATCGTCGAGGCAGAGCTCGATCTGTCGCGGCGTGTTCCACTGCAGCGCCAGCGCCGGCATCAGCTCGCGTTCCAGCGAATAGACGGCAGCATAGTAATCCCACAGCAGCAGCTTGATGCTGAGCTGGGGCCGACGGCGCACCAGTTCGGTGAGGAAAGCGCCGAAGGCCACCGGCAGATCGTCGCCGGTTTCACCATCGGGACCGACCAGTGGCGTGCGGCTGTCGATATCCCAGCCGGTGATCAGCACGGAATGGCGCGCATTGCGCAGGGTACGGCGCAATGCGATGAAATAATCGGCCGCATCGACCAGCATGCTGGCGCGCGGAGCCTCGACCACGCACCAGGCATTGCGGCCTGTCTGCAGCAGCCCGTCCGGCGGCGCAGCGCTGTCCTGGTCTTTGCGTAGAATCCGCGCGGCCTGCACCGTAACCTCCTGAAGCCATTCGTCTCCGGAGTAACGCCGCAGCGCCGATTAAGTGCCCGGCGAGGCGGGGCGGGAATACGGCGGCTTTGTGGCGGCGTTCGGCGCTTTCAGCCGCGCAGCAGCTTCAGCATCTGTTCCAGGCGGGCTTCGTCCAGACTGCCGATACGGCGGCCAAGCTCATTGGCCAGCAGGGTGGCCTTGGGCGTCAGGCCGGCAGTGTCGATGGTGACGCGCGGATGCGACAGCTTGGCCAGTTCGGCCAGATCCTCGGCCTCGTCCCAGATGATATTCAGATAACCGCAGATGCGTTGCAGCAGCAACCAGGACGGACGGCCGCGATGACCATGCTCCAGCGCCGAGAGATAGGCCGAAGAAACGCCGAGATCGGCCGCCATCTGCTTGAGCGCGATGCCGCGCGCCTGCCGCAGGGCACGAATGCGAGCGCCGAAGGGCGTCATGGCGGCGTATTCACCGTTTGACCCTCACGGGGGATTGTTTGATCGCAGATTGCCGATGCATCGGCAGCATCCTAGTATTCCGCGGTGTCGTTGCGCCAGATGTTCCCGGATCGCAAGATCCCGATTCTCTGCGCCCTGATCCTGCTGCTGGCGGGCGGCGCGGCAGTCCCGTTATCGGCGCAGCAGACGATTGTCACCGGCTTCCGTCCGACTGCGCCCTATGTGCTGCAGAAATCCGATGGCAGCCTGACCGGACTGGAATACGAGTTGGTGATGGCCGCTGCGCATATCGGCGGTTTGGCGCTGAAGCCGGAGCTGATGCCGCTGGGCCGGCTGTCCGAAGATTTCCGCCGGGGTGTTTTCGACGCCATCGTACCGGCCAATCCGGCGATGAATCTGCCCGGCTGTTTCAGCGATACCCTGCTGGTCTACCGCAACACGGCCTTCACCCTGGCCCAGCGTGGCCTGATCCTGAGCGGCATCGGCGATCTGGCCAACCATGACGTGACGGCTTTCCAGAATGCCCAGGTCCTGCTGGGCCCGGAAATGACGGCGGTGCGGCAGGGCAATCCGCGGTACCGCGAGGTCGCCAACCAGATGCTGCAGGTGCGGGCCCTGTTCTCCGGCCGCACCGATGTGGCCATCCTGGAGCGGCGGATTTTCTATTCCTTGTCGCGCAGCAGTGAAGCCGGCATCGACACCAGCGCTCCCGTGACCGAGCATGCCCTGTTCCAGCCGACCAGCTACAGCGTCGCCTTCCAGAAGGCCGAGCATTGCACCGCGTTCAACCGCGGGCTCACCGCCCTGAAGCGCAGTGGCGACTACGACACTATCGTCACGCGCTGGGACGGGCCGGTGCAGGCGCAGAACGGCCGCGCCGGCCGGGCGCCAGGCTAGAGATTACACGGCCGCGAGACCAGCCAGGGCCTGCTGCTGGATTTCCACGGCGCGTGGATAGCACAGGCCGCGCCATTCATCGTTGTCGGGATAGAAGGCGGCGCGGATCTGTGCCTTGATCTGCTTGCCTTGGGCCGAGAACACATCGCCGCGCAGATGCAGCCAGTTATCGGCGATCACCGACAACCGCACTTCCTCCGAGCTGAGCGTGCCGACCTCGATAGCGCTGGCCACCATCGTGGCCTGGGCGCAGAAGCGCGCGATACCCATGCGCAGATTGCCTTCGATGACCGGTGAATCTGACTGACCCATGGCCGGCGAGGTGACGGCATCGCCGAACCACCGCCGCGCCAGCGTCAGGGATTCAGATTCAGGCGCGTGGCGGCAGATCATTTCCGAATAACCGAACGGGCCAAGCCCGGTGTGATAATCCAGCACGCAGATGCGCTGCGCCCTGGACAGATATTTCTCTGCAATGCTTTTGATGGTCCTGTGCGACCAGCAGGCCTGCACGCCGCCATAGAAGATGCCGTCGGCATGGCTGTGCTGGCCGCCGACGATGGCTGCGGTCGCCGCCTTCGCACCGACGCGCGCATAATAGGCGGCGATCTTCTGCTGGATGCCGCTGGCCACGGCATCGTCCCATTGTTGCGGCACCAGCCAGCCATGCACTTCGGCATAAGCCGGATTGGCCGGCGGCGCCTTCGTCGCGAAATCGATGAAGTTGCGGTTGATATCCATATTGTCTTCATTGACGCGGCGGCCCCAGGAAAAACCGTAAGGGTTGCTGCCATGAATGGTCAGCATTGCCGTGCCGGCCGGCAGCTGCGCCGCATGGCCGTCATTGAGCCAGCCGACCTGGCAGCCTGAACCGTAATAGCCTTCGATGCCATGGGTGCCCGAAACAGTGACCAGAACGGCTTTCGCATCACGCGGACCGATCCAGGCGATATCGGTGAACAGGTCTTCGCCGGCGATGCCTTTCAGCGGATGGGCAAAGCTTTCGATTTCGGCCTTTGCCGCTTTGGCCGCGGCGAGGACGGCCTGGCGGGCGGTGGCATAGTCGGGCGAGAAATGCTGGTGAATGCTCATGGGGCGGGCTTTGCTGACAATGAAAAAGACGCGGCATTCTCTGCCTGGCCCTGTCCAGTGACAAGTCCGATGCCGGATTATTGCCGCAGGCGGTCCATAAGGATTTGGTAACCCGCCCGCAGTAGGAGGATAGGTTCGCATGCTGCGGGCTGCGGGAGAATGCCGTGCACGATCCGATTTCGATTGCCTATCTGAAATGGTTCCACGAGACCAATGTCTGGAAGGGCATGCATTACAAGGGCGTGCGCACGCTCAAGTTGCCCAGCGACATGTGGAATTACCAGGAGATCATCCACGAGCGGAAAATCCGTTTCGTGGTTGAGACCGGCACGCGCCATGGCGGTTCGGCCCTGTTCTTCGCCGACCATGTCGAGGCCCGCGACGGGCTGGTGATTTCCTGCGACATCGACAAGAGTGCCAACCAGCTGGGCAGCCATCCGCGCATCAAGTTCCTGATCGGCAATTCGGCGGCGCCCGAGGCCGTGACGGCTATCGCCCGTCTGCTGCCGGCAGACCGCAAACCCGGCGAGACGTTTTTCATTTTCGATTCCGACCATACCGAACGGCATGTCCGCGCCGAGTTGGAGGTCTTCCGCGCCCTGTTCCTGCCCGGCGATTCCATCATCGTGGAGGATACGGTGGTCAATGGCCATCCGGTGCGCCCCGAACACGGGCCCGGGCCGATGGAGGCCATCGATGCCTTTATCGCCAGCTATCCGAATCTGCTGGAACCGGACCTGCAGCGCGAACAGAAATTCGGCGCGACGCTGGCGCCGAAAGGCTATTACCGCGTGCGCGGCTGAGGCGTGCCCTCTTCGCGCTGTCGGCGCAGCAGCACATAGAAGGCGCCGGCGCCGCCCATCTCCTGCCGCGCCGGCGCGACACCTAAGATCTGGTCGCGCCAGGGACCGCGGCGCAGGTATTCCGGCAGCCAGGCCCGCAGCACGCCGCGCCCCTGATGCAATCCTGTCTCGCCGTCGCGCTGCAGGCCCTTGCCGGTGATCACCAGCAGGCAGCGTTTCTGCTGCGCGATGCCGTCGCGGATCAGCTTGCTCAGCGCGCGTTCGGCATTGGCCAGCGTCAGGCCATGCAGGTCGAGCCGCGCCTCGATCGGCAGCTCGCCGCGTTCGAAGCGCTGCTTCAGTCGTTTGTCCATCTGCGGCAAAGGCTTCGCGCCACCGCGCCCGATGGGGCCGTGCGCCGGCAGCGGCGCCTTCTGCTTGGCATCGGCCCTGGCATAGGCGGCCTGGCCGGCGCCCTCGGGCCGATAGATTTTCGGCAGCGGCGCCAGCGGCTCGGGCACCACATTCTTTTTCAGCGGACGCGCCGATTTCGCCACCTGATGCCAGGCATCGCCGTCTTCAGCTTTAAGACTGGCGGGCACCAGCGGCGCCGGTTTTATGGAAGCCTTACGAACCATCCGCGATGAGTACGATATGCAGGCGGCGCGGTCCATGGGCCCCGAGCACCGGCACGCCTTCGATATCGGCGGTGCGCGACGGCCCGGTGACGAAATTCACCGTGCGTGGCCAGTTGTCCACGTCCCCGAGTTTGTCGCGCAAACGCTGGAAGGCGTCTTCCAGGCCGCCGGTGACCTGGCTTTGCTTCAGCACCACCACATGATGGTCGGGCACGAAATGCAGCGTCGTCGGCGTGGTGCTGGACGAGTGCAGCATCAGCGTGCCGGTTTCGGCGATGGCGGCAAAGGCCGGCGTGACGCTGACCAGATCCTGGCTGCGGCCGGGACCGCAGTCGACCTGCAGCAGCGGGCGGTCGCCCCAGGGCAGGGCCTGCAGCAGCGGGTCGGGCGAAACGCGCAGACGGCTGGGCAGGTTATGCTGCGCCAGATAATCGGCGATCTTGCCCGGCACATCGGCTTCACCGGCCACGCGGTCGACCGTGACGGTCAGCGCCTCCACCTTGGCGATGAACAAAGCCACCTGTTCGACATGGGGAATCTGCGCGCGCTGCGGCACGAGATTACGCGGATGGCCCTTGATGCGCTCGATCACCGCGGCGCGGCGACCGGGATCGTTCACCGTGTCTTTGAGGCCGGCGCGCAGGGTGGCGAAAATACGGTCGCGCGAATTGCTCATCTCAGACGCTCCGCTTCTGCTTGCGGTACTGCGCCATGAAGGTGTCGGCCGATTGCGGCGCCGGCAGGTCGCGTCCGTCGGTCCAGCCCGAGGCCAGCGGCATGGACGCGAAGCGCCCCTTGTCCTTGCCCAGCATGTTGAGGGCGGCAATCGCGATCCGCGTGCCCAGGCGATAGAGCCAGGGCGTGCGGGCGGCGAAGGCCCAGAGCTCGACGCCCCAGCGCTGCAGCGGCGGCGTGATCTGCTTTTCATGTGCCTGTTCACGCCAGTGGCGCATGATATCGGGCAGCGGGATGCGCATCGGACAGACCTCCTCGCATTTTCCGCAGAAAGTGGAGGCATTGGGCAGATGCCGCGCCGTCTCCAGGCCGATCATATGCGGGTCGAGCGCAGCACCAATGGGACCGGGATAGACCCAGCCATAGGCATGGCCGCCGACCGAATGATAGACCGGGCAGTTGTTCATGCAGGCGCCGCAACGGATGCAGCGCAAAAGAGGTTGGAGCGCCGTGCCCAGCATTTCGCTGCGGCCGTTATCGACCAGCACGACATGGAATTCTTCCGGCCCGTCGATGTCTTCCGGCCGCTTCGGGCCGCAACTGAGCGTCGTGTAACAGCTCATCTCCTGGCCGGTGGCCGAGCGCGCCAGAATCCGCAGGATGGTGGAGAGGTCTTCCAGATTGGGGATGACCTTCTCGATGCTGCTGACCGCAATATGCATCCTGGGCAGTGACTGCGTCAGGTCGCCATTGCCCTCGTTGGTGACGATCACAGTGGCGCCGGTCTCGGCGATCAGGAAATTGGCACCGGTGATGCCCACATCGGCCTTGAAGTAGGTGTCACGCAGCACGCTGCGCGCCTCTGTCACAAGAACCTGAGGCTCTGTAGATCGCGTGCCAGCCTTTTTGCCGTTCAGTTCGTAATCGGGATGATGGTCCTCGAACAGCTCGGCGATCTGCTCGCGCGTCTTGTGCAGGGCCGGGCCGATGATGTGGCTGGGCGGTTCATGGGCCAGCTGGATGATGTATTCGCCCAGATCGGTTTCCACCGGCGTGATGCCATGCTCGACCAGGAAATCGTTGAGACCGATCTCCTCGGTCACCATCGACTTGCCCTTGGTGACGATTTTCGCATCGCGCGAGCGGCACAGTGCGAGGATGGTTTCGCGTGCCTCGCGCGGCGTGCGGCACCAGTGCAGCTTGCCGCCGCGCGCGGTGAGCTGCTGCTCGAAGCGCTCCAGATACAAGTCGATATGCTGCAGGACGTGGTTCTTGATCTTCACACCCTCGTCGCGCAAAGCCTCGAATTCCGGCAGTTCGCGCGCGGTCTCGACGCGGCGGCTGGCCATCGGCCCGCTGATGATGCCCATGGCCTTGCGCAGGTTGGGATCGCGCAGCGCCTTGGCGGCATTGGCCTCGAAGGCCTGGGCGGTGATTTCCATGCTCATGCCATGGTCCTCACTTTGCTTCGCCAATGGCGGGCGTATCGATCATACCGGCCAGCACCTCGGCCACATGGCGCACCTGTATAGGGCTGCCCTCGCGCTTCAGTTTGCCCGCCATGTTGAGCAGGCAGCCCATGTCGCCGGCCAGCAGCAGATCGGCACCGGTGGCCTTGATATCGGTCGTCTTGCGTTCGACGATGTCGGTGGAGACTTCGCCGTATTTGACGCAGAAGGTGCCACCGAAACCGCAGCAGGTTTCCGGCGTCTGCATTTCCACCAGGTCTACACCCGCGACGCTGCCAAGCAGCGCACGCGGCTGCGCCTTCACGCCGAGTTCGCGGAGCCCTGAGCAGGAATCGTGATAGGTGACCTTCGCTGACAGGCTGGCCGAGACCGGATCGGTTTTCAGCACATCGACGAGGAAGCTGGTCAGTTCGAACATGCGCGCCGACAGGTCTTCGGCGCGGCGCTGCCAGTCGGGTTCGGCAGCGAACAGCGCCGGATAGTGATCCTTGATCATGCCGCCGCAGGAGCCGCTGGGCGCCACCACGTAATCGTAGTCTTCAAAGGCCTCGATCACCTGGCGCGCGATCGTCACCGTATCCTTACGGTCGCCGGAGTTGTAAGCCGGCTGGCCGCAGCAGACCTGGGCTTCGGGCACATCGACGCTGCAACCGGCATCTTCCAGCAGCTTGATGGTGGCGAAGCCGACCGAGGGCCGGAACAGATCGACCAGGCAGGTGACGAAGAGGGCAACGCGAGGCTTGGCATCAATGGTGGCGGACATGCGGGCTGGTCTCCGGTACGCAACGATGGGGCTGTTATAATCCGTGGCGGCGCAGGCCGCTTTCGATATGTCTGAGCAGGACGGCGCGGGCAGCCGCCGCATCGCAGTTTTCAACGGCGGCGATAATGGCGCTGTGTTCGGCCTCGATCTCGGCCAGGCGGTTTTCGTCCTTAAGGCGGCTGAGGCGGGCGAACTGCATGGCCTCGCGCGCATGGCGGCCGATGAAGGCGGCGAAACGCCGCAGCGCCGGGTTATGCGCCGCCGTCGCCAGCACGTCATGGAAGCGGATATCCTCGGCCAGGCCGAGCCCACCGGCGGCCACCGCGTCGCGCATGGCGGCTTGCGCAGCACGCAGTGCCTGCAGATCGGCCAGCGTATGGCGTTCGGCGGCTAATGCGGCGCAATCGGCCTCGATCAGCGCGCGCAGCTCCAGCAGGTGATCGTCGCCGTCGGCAGTCAGGCGAAAGGCATTCCCGCCTGGTGCGGCGGCGACAAAAGCGCCCTTGCCCTGGCGGGTCTCGACATAGCCGTCGGATTTCAGCCGGGCGATGGCCTCGCGCACCACGGCGCGGCTGACCCCATGGGTCTCGGCCAGGCTGTGTTCGGAGGGCAGGCGGTCATGCGGCCGCCAGTCGCCGGCCAGGATCGGCTGGAGCAGGGTTTCGGCCAGCATCTCGACGCGCGAGATCGGGGGCCGTATGTCAGGCAGGGCAGTCATTGGCTGCCTGACAAGTTAATCGGATTATCTAATTAGATCAATGTGAAAACCAGTCTCAACTGGGCCCGAAAATCCAGTCCGGGATCACCAGCACCACCTCGGGGACGAAGACCAGCAGCAGGGTCACGGCCGAGACGGCGATTAGGAAGGGCATGGATTCCCGCGTGTAATCGCCGATCCGGCAGCGCAGCACCTGGCAGACCACGAACATCGCGCCGCCGACCGGGGGCGTGAAGTTGCCGATGGTGGCGGCGATGATGAAGACCAGGCCGAAATGGACGGGATCGATGCCGTATTGCCGGATCAGCGGCATGAACAGCGGCGTCAGCATGATGATCAGCACCGAGCCTTCCATGAAGGTGCCGGCCACCAGCACGAACAGCACGATCAGCACCATCGCCAGATGGGCATTGTCGGTGAAGCCGATCATCCAGTCGGCGATCACTTCCGGCACGCGTTCGAAGACGATGCCGTAGCCGAAGATGGCCGAGAGCGCGAGCAGGAACATCACCGCACCGACATCGACCAGGCTGCCTTCCAGCGCCTCGCGGAAATTGGCGAAGGTCAGCATGCGATAGGCGAACATGCCGATGACGATGGCATAGATCACCGCAAACGCGCCGATCTCGGAGGGCGTGAAAACGCCCATGCGCAGGCCGAGCAGGAGGATCACCGGGAACAGCAGCGCCCAGATGCCGCCCCAGGAGGCCAGCGCGATTTCCTTCGCCGTCGGCGCCGTGTCGCGCTCGGGACCGTAGCCGCGTTTGCGCGCGGTGATCGAGATGGCAATCGCCAGCGAGGCCCAGAGCATGAAGCCCGGCAGGATGCCGGCGGCAAACAGCCGGCCAATAGAGACCTGCCCCACCGTGCCATAGAGGATGAAGCCGATGCCGGGCGGAATGATCGGCGCCATCAGCGAGCCGTAGGACAGCACGCCGGCGGCATAGCCTTTCGAGAAGCCGCGCTTCAGCATCTGCACGCCCAGCACGCGCGCATTCATCGCCGCATCGGCGATGCAGGATCCGGTGACGCCGCTCATCAGCGTGGACAGCGCAATCGAGGTCTGCGCCAGGCCACCATACATGCGGCCGGTGAGCACGCTCGCCAGCTTCAGCAGGTTGTGGGTGATGCCGGAATTGTTGAGGAAGTTGCCGGCCAGGATGAACAGCGGCACGGCGAGGAGCGCGAAATTCTGCGTCTCGGTCACCGTGATCTGGATCGGGATGGTGATCGGCAGTTCCGGATGCTGCAGGAAGAACAGCATGCCGGAAATGCCGATGGCAAAGGCGACCGGCATGCCGATCAGCATCAGGACAGCGAAGGCGATCAGGACCAGCAGCATGGCGGTTACAGGATATCGGCGGCGTTGCTATGGGCGATCTTGCCATGCAGTTCGTCGCGCATCTTGAGGAAGGTGGAGATCAGCAGCAGCAGGCCGCCGACGGGCAGGCTCATGGTGACCCAGGAATAGCTGATCTCCGGGATGCCCTGGAAACTGCGGATGCGGCTGATCCACGACAGGTAACAGCCCATGATGACGAGATAGACCAGAAACGCCGTGATCAGGGCATAGTTGATCCAGCGGCAGGCCGCCTGCAGGCCCGGCGACAGCTTGGCGGTCAGCACCTCGATCGACATCAGGCTGTTCTTGCGCCAGGCGATATCGGCGCAGAGGAAGCAGGCCCAGGCGAAGAAGCAGGTGGCGGCATCGCCCGACCAGTTGATCGGATAGCCGACCATGCGCATCACGCCGCCAAGGAAAATCAGGATGACCATCAGGACCAGAAGCGCGGCGGCGACAAAAGCCTCCGCCGCGCAAACCCGGTCATACAATACCTTCAGCATGACAACTCCGGACGAGATTACTTGCCGATTTCCTTGTGCACGGCATTCTTGGCATCGAGAATCTTCAGCGTCTCGTAGGCCTTGTCGCCGGCCTTGCGGAAGGCGGCCAGATCGACATCCTTGACGATGGTCATGCCGCGGCCCTTGAGCTGCTGCTCGACTTCCGCTTCGAGCCGGAAGATTTCCTTCGATGTCGCCTCACCGGCCTTGTCGGCTTCCTCGACCAGCGCCGTCTGGTAGTCTTTCGGCAAGCCGTCAAACCACTTGGCGCTGACCACTTCGAAGTTGATCAGCATGATATGTTTGGTCTCATTGGCGAATTTCAGCACCTCATAGAAGCGCCCGCCGGGAATGTTGTTGTAGACCAGTTCGACGCCGTCGATGGCGCGCTGCTGCAGGCCCGGATACATCTCGCCAAAGGCCATGGCGACGGGAGTCGCACCGAGCGCGCGGATGGATTCCTGCCAGATCGGCGCAGGTGGCGTGCGGATGCGCAGCCCCTTCAGGTCTTCCGGCGTCTTCACCGGCTTGTTGGTGAAGAAGTGGCGATAGCCCTGCACCCAGCTAAAGGACACGACCTTCAGACCGTGCTTGGTCGCCAGCTCGTCCTGCCACTTGATCACGGTCGGCGCCTTGCGCAGCTTGGCCACGTCTTCCAGCGTCTCGACAAAATACGGCCCGTTCATCACCGCGATGCCGGGCACATAGTTGCCCATGCGCGCTGAGTCGGTGTTCTGGCCGAGATTGGCGCCCTGGCGGATCTGCTCGATGATGTCTTCTTCCTTGCCCAACTGGGCGGAATGGAAGACCTCGATCTTCAGGCCGCCATTGGTGCGCGCATCGACTGCCTTGGACCAGGCGGTGAAGCCGTCATGGAAGGGCTCTTTCGGGCCCAGCACGTGATTGAACTTCAGCGTGAATTTCTGCTGTGCCTGCACCGGCAAGGCAGCGAACAGGGCAATGCCGGCGCAAAGCGCCAGACTGGATTTCAGGATCTTGGTTGCGATGGTCATGGGCCTCTCCCGGACGGATGGCGGCGCCGGCTCCCGGACAGGAGCGACCGCCAGCGGTTTTGCGTTTCCTCAAACACGTCTTCGCGGGGCGCTCTTGTGTGACGCCCTCTCAACTGATATATCAGACACCACACACTAGGCACAAGCCGGAATCTTATGCGCCGTTTACGCGGTCCCACCGGCTGACAGGCACTGGCAGGCAGGCGTCATGAAACTGATCAGGCCGAAATCGCTGAAGGAACTGGTGGTCGAGGAGATGCGCACCCGCATCATCGACGGCCGGCTCAGCCTGGGCGCGGGCCTGTCGGAAAACACGCTGGCCGCCGAACTGGGGATTTCCAAGACGCCGGTGCGCGAGGCGCTGCTGCAACTGAAACTGGAAGGCCTGGTCGAAGTGCAGCCGCAGCGCGGCACCTATGTCTTCCGCCTGGCGCCCGACCAGGTGACGGCGATCTCGGAACTGCGCGAGGTGCTGGAGGTGGCAGCCGTGGCGGCCGCCATCGAGCGCCATCACGACGCGCTGGTCACCCGCATGACCCGCATCTTCGACGGCATGCGCGCGGCTTATGACGCGAACGACAACATCGCCTATCGCACGCTAGACGGTGAATACCACGAGACCATCATCGATCTCTGCGGCAATCCCTATATCAGCTCGGCCTACAGCCTGATCGGTTTCCGCATCCAGGCGCTGCGCTCGCGGCTCTCGCATGAAGCCTCGCTGAACAAGCTGTCGATCAAGGACCATCGCGAGATGCTCAAATTGATCAAGGCCCGCGACGTGGCCGCGCTGCAGACGTTGATGCGCAGTCATATCAACCAGACCAAGCAATCCTATCTCGACGTGCTGGAACGTCGGGACTTCCTGAACGAGACCCGGGAGAAAGCCTCGTGAATTCCGTCAGACCGATTGCCCAGCCCGAAGAGATGTCATTCGACCTGAGCGGTCGTCATGCCGTGGTGATCGGCGGCGGCAGCGGCATCGGTAAGGCAATCGCGGAAGGCCTGGGCAAGGCCGGCGCGCGGCTGACGCTGGCCGGCCGGCGCCGCGACGTGCTGGAGCAGGCGGCTGTCGAATTCAGCAAAAACGGCATCGCTGCCGGCGTCGATGCGGTGGATGCCGCCGACATGAGCCAGCTCAAGGCCTTCGCCGCACGCTGCGAAAAGATCGCGCCGGTCGATATCCTGGTGAATGCGCAGGGCATCATGACGCTGAAGCCAGCGGAGGAATTCACGCCGGAGGATTTCGACCGCATCATCACCACCAATGTGAAAAGCGTGTATTTCGCGTCGCTGGAATTCGGCAAGCTGATGCTGGGCCACGGCCGCGGCAGCATCATCAGCATCGCCTCGCTGGCGTCCTTCCGCGGCTTCCCGCGCAACGCCATCTACTGCATCAGCAAGCATGGCGTGGTGGCGATGACCGAGACGCTGGCGGCCGAATGGGCGGCGCGCGGCGTGCGCGTGAACGCCATCGCGCCGGGCTTCTTCATGACCGACCTGAACAAGGACACCATGAAGGATGACCGCAAGGCGCTGGCCATGGCGCGCACGCCGATGCATCGCTTCGGTCAGACGCACGAGCTGGCCGGCGCCGCCGTCTACCTGGCGTCGCCAGCAGCGTCCTATGTCACCGGCGTAACCATCCCGGTGGATGGCGCCTTCCTTGCCAGCGGCATGTAGGCTGTTCAGTCCGGGCTGACTTGGGCGTTCGGCAGCAGGCTGTCGCCGGGCCCGAGCGCGCGCTGCATGAACACGCTGTCGACCCAGCGGCCGTGTTTGAAGCCGATGGAGGGCAGCGTGCCGACGACGCGAAAGCCAAGGGCTGCATGCAGGCCGATGGAACCGAGATTCTGCGTATCGCCGATCACCGCCACCATCTGGCGATAGCCCAGACCGCTGCAGCGCGCGATCAGGTTTTCCAGCAGCGCCCGCCCGATGCCCCGGCGCGGCGCATCCGGCGACACATAGATCGAATCCTCGACGGAAAAACGATAGGCGATGCGCGGGCGGTAGGCGCTGGCATAGGCATAGCCCATTACCCGGCCGTCCAGTTCGGCCACCAGATAGGGAAAATCCTTTGCCAGGATGTCGCTGCGCCGACGCGCCATTTCGGCGGCATCCGGCGGCACTTCCTCGAAACTGCCGAACCCGTGGCGCACATGGTGGCCGTAGATGGCGGCAATCGCGGCGAGGTCGCGGTCTTCCGAGGTCCGGATGACAAGGGGAGAATGGGCGGGCATGGCGGGTCTGGCAAGAGGTCGTAAAGGATCGTCGGGCTAGTATGACATGGTGCCGGCGGTAACGGAATCCGCCGGGCGACAGGGGGTTACCGGATTTACGCTTGTTCGACCCATGACCCGGCACCAGAGTCCGAACCATGACCGATGATGGCAAATCCTCGGAGGCCAGCGCCGCGCTCAAATTCCGCGGCGCCGGCCCTGCCGACAGCCTGACGCCGAAATCGCCGATCCTGCAAAGTCTGCTCGCTTACTGGCAGTCGAAATGCGGGCCGGGCGACCGCCTGCCGTCGCGCAGCGATCTCGACCCTCTCGAACTGCGCGGCCTGCTTCCCTATGTCTGCCTGATCGACGTGCTGTCTGAGACGCGCTTCCGCATCCGCCTGCTGGGCGAGGAGCATATCGCCATCTACGGCCCGGGCCTGATCGGCCGCGTGATCGACGATATCTTTCCGCCCGCCGCCGCCACCGAATTCAACCGGCTTTACACCGCGGTGGTGCGGCGGCGCAGCCCCGTCATCAACCGCGGCCAGGTCACCTGGCTGCGCAATCGCGAATGGATGCATTACGAAGGCCTGCATGCGCCGCTGGCCAGCGATGGCGTGGTTATCGACACCATCTTCGGCGCCGGCGCCTTCGATCACTGGACCGGCGCGCCGTCTTAAGAGACGGTGATCAGCTTCGCCGCCACGGATTTTGGCAGCAGCAGCCAGAAGCGGCCCGGATGCTTCATGCGGCCAGCCACGCTTTCGGCCTGCGGCCCGGCCCCCCAGAACACATCGCCGCGCACCGCGCCGCGGATAGCCCCGCCGGTATCCTGCGCGACCATCAGGCGCTGCAGCGATGCCTCGCCTGCGCCAGCAGCCGCCGGCTGCTTCGCATCAAGCCACAGTGGCAGGCCCAGCGCATGATGGCTGCGATCCACCGCCAGGCTGCGGCCCGGCACCAGCGCCACGCCCTGCGCGCCCGGCGGTCCATCGAGATCATCCTTCGGCGGCGGCAATTCGCGGAAAAACACGTAAGACGGATTCTGCCGCAGCAGTTCCGGCGCGGCCTCGGGGTTGGCGCGCAGCCAGCCGCGGATCGCCTGCATCGACACGTCTTCGCGCGGCAGGGTGCCGCGCTCGATCATCACCCGGCCGATGGCCACATAAGGATGGCCGTTCTGGGCGGCAAAGCCGACGCGGGTTTTCGCGCCGGTATCGAGCTGCACCAGACCCGAGCCCTGCACCTGCAGGAAAAAGGCATCGGCGGCATCATCGAGCCAGACCAGTTCGAGAGTCTTGTTGGCGAGCGCGCCGGCATCGATCTGGCCGCGATCCTCATAGGGCCGCAGGCGGCCATCGCGGACACGGCCGGCAATGCGCTCGCCTTTCAGGCTGTCGCGGAATTCGCCGAGGTCGACCTGCACCAGGTCGGGCGGCTGGCGGTACAGGGGCACAGTATAGATGCCCTGCTTCGTCCTGCTGCCACGCACCAAGGGTTCGTAATAGCCGGTGAACAGGCCCTCGGCTTTGCCGTCGCCGATCACGGCCACCGGCTGAAGTTCGGCCTCCACCAGGCGGCGCAGGGCGGCATCGTCACCCGCACCGATCTGCACCAGCGCCGTACAGAAGGCGCGCCAGTCGTTGCCGGTGCCGTAACGGTCGTAATTGTCCAAGGGGCGATCGTTGCGCGGCAGCATCCGCGCACAGCTGCGGCTCAGCGCCGGCAGCGCTTCGGCGACGCGGTCGGATGCATAGCCGGGCAGATCGGCAAAGGTGGCCGGCCGGAAGGCCAGCGGCGGCGGCGGCGGCGCTTTCGGGCCGCAGCCGGCCAGACCAACAAACAGGAGAAGCGCGAGCCGCCCGAGCACTGCGTCAGGTCGGCGCGGCTTCGGTGGGCGCCGAGGTGGCGATCAGCGTCCAGTTGGGGTCGCGCGATCGCGTATCGCGGGCAAAGGTCCAGATATCGGTGACCTGTTCCACCGCATTGCCATGGCCGCCGACGGTGTGGCCCTGGGCATCCTTGGTCACGGTGATCAGCTCGGACTCGAATTTGATGGTCACTTCGGCGATCCGGTTGTTCACCTGGGTATCGACAATGGCGCTGCCGCGCAGGCCCACAAAGGTGGTCTGCATGGTCTCGCCGCGCTTGGCACGGTCGTCGATGGCGCTGGCGAAATCGTCGAACACCTCGCGCGACAGCAGAGGCCGCAGGGCCTCCTTGTCGCCGGCGGCAAACGCGGTGACCACCATTTCATAGGCGGATTTGGCGCCCTCGAGGAATTCGGCGCCGTTGAAGCTGGGGTCGACGGCACGGATGCGGGCAATGCGTTCATCGGCGGCGGGATCGCCCGACAGCTTGGCGGGATCGTCGCGACGGGGCAGGTTGACCACGGTGCCGTCGGAATCGTCCAGCTTGTCGGCCGCCTCGTCGGCATCGGCAAAGGGCGGCCGGCGGCGTTTCTGTTCATGGCCGGTGCGCTGACCCAGCACCGCGCGCAGACGCAGCGCGATAAAGCCGGCGATTGCACCCAGCAGAAGAATATCGAGGAACTGGAAACCGTCGCCCATCATGAAAAAGCCTGTCTTGCCCTGTTCGGGCGAATTTACTCCTGCCGCCTGCGCCGGTCCAGCAGCGCATGCCCCCGACCGAAGACCGGCATTTCCTGCAAATAAGGAGAAATCACCGTATTGCAAGGCCGGCCGCAGCCGGCGGCAAGGGTTGCCGCCTTGTTCGGTTGCGGCAAATCATGCTAGGGACAGCCGGCCCAGCGAACTGGATAAGACAGAGAGACAGCCGGTCATGACCGACACCGCCAATCCGCCGCCCGGTTTCAACCCTGACGACGCGCCGCGCTTCGGCCTGAACGCGCAATACACCAAGGATCTCTCCTTCGAGCATCCGATGGCGCCGCGTACGTTCAGCGTCCAGTCGGCACCGCAGATTTCGGTCAATGTCGGCACCCAGGCCGAACGCGTCAACGACAGCCTGTTCGAAGTGACCCTGCGCATCCTGTGCGAAGCCAAGCATGGCGACGAAGTCGCCTTCGTGGTCGACCTGCATTATGCCGGCCTGTTCACCCTGGCGAATATCCCGCCCGACCATGTCGAACCCCTGCTGCTGGTGGAAGCCCCGCGCCTGCTGTTCCCCTTCGCCCGCCGTATCGTGGCCGACGCGACGCGCGACGGCGGCATGCCGCCGCTGATGCTGGACCCGATCGACTTCGTGCAGCAGTACCAGCGCAGCAAGGAAGCCCAGGCCGACCAGCCCGTGGGCACGGCCTGAGCCGCAGAACACAACTTCCCCTTGCCGCCGCCGGTCGGTGACGGCAATCTGACCGTTCCCGGCAGGGCAACGGGTCATAAGGGGGAACTGTGAGCGGGTCGCTCGACGACGATATCCGCAACTCGAAATATCCACGCCTGCTCGGCGCTGCACTGCTTGAGCGGTGCTCGCTGCCGATCCGGCGCATCTGGGATTACTGGAACATCCGTCGTGGCGACCGGCAGATGCCGGGCCGCCAGGACATAGATCCGCTGGACATCCCCGCCGACCTCCTGCCCGGCATCCTGCTCACCGAAGTTCTGGCGGAACCGCCGTGGCTGCGCTATCGCCTGGTCGGCACCGCCCAGGTGGCCCTGCGCGGCCGCGACCCGACCGGCCAGCCGGTGCAGGGAAATTACATGGGCGCCCATCTCGGCGTGCCCGGTGACGATGTGATGCTGAATTACCGCATCGTCATCGAAAAGCGCATCCCGGTTTACACCTATAACCCGGTCGTCGGCGCCCTGCCAGACGGCAGCTCATTGCGGCAGTCGCCGTTGCGGGCAAGCAGCTCGGTGCTGATGCCGCTGTCGACCGACGGGTCGACGGTCGACATGGTCTTCTGCTTCAGCGATCTGGACGGCCGCTGAAATCAGTCCTGCGGCAACAGGCCCAGCACCCTGAGCAGGCGGTCGAGTTCGACCGGCTTGGGCACCACGGCATCAAAGCCGGCCATGTCGTAACGCGCCAGCGCTTCCGGCACCACATCCGCAGTGAGCGCCACCACATAGAGACCGCGGCCATTGGGCTGCCGCCGCAGGTGATGCAGGGTTTCGACGCCATCCATGTCCGGCATGTGGATATCGAGCAGAACGGCGTCAAAACGCCGCTTTGAAACCGCGGCAATCGCCTCGGCCCCGCTGGAGGCCATGGTCAGGCTGCGGCAGAACGGCTTGATCAGGGTTTCGATGATGCGGCGGTTGACGTGATTGTCATCCACGCACAGGAGGTCGGGCGGCGTGTGATCCTGACGGCGCGGCCGTGGCGCCGCAAACTCCGCATCATCCGTGTCATCGGCCATATCGGCCGGCAGATGCAGCCAGAAAACGGAGCCGACACTCTTCTCGCTCTCGCAACCGATTTCACCGCCCAGCAGGGTCGCAAGGCGGCGGCAGATCGCAAGCCCGAGCCCGGTACCGCCATACTGACGCGCCGTGGAGGCATCTTCCTGGGCAAAGCGTTCGAAAATACTGCCCAGAGCCGAGGCGGCGATGCCGATACCGGTATCCGCAACTTCGAAGCGGATGCCGGCCTCTCCATTGCGCATAGGCTGGTTCCTGGCGCGCAACACGACCTGGCCCTTGCCGGTAAACTTCACGGCGTTGCCCAGCAGGTTGATCAGGATCTGGCGCAGCCGCACCGGATCCGTCTCGATACTCAAAGGGGCTGCGGGATCGAGTTCCGTGCGGAAGGCAAGATGCTTTTGCGCGCAGGCCGGCGCAAACAGCGCGCTCATCGATTCCATCAGGACCGGCAGACGTACGGCACTGGGCGCAACCTTCAGGCGGCCAGCTTCCAGCCGCGAGAAATCCAGGATGTCGTTGATGATGCCCAGCAGCCCTTCGGCCGACTCACGGATAACGCCAACATAGTCGCGCGCGGTGGCATCCAGCGGCAGATTTTCCAGCGCCTGCGCCATGCCCAGAACGCCATTCATCGGCGTGCGGATTTCGTGACTCATGGTGGCGAGGAATTCACTTTTCACCGTGACCAGCCGCTCGGCGCGCGCCGTCTGTTCCTGCAGCTCGTGATTCAGCCGCGCCAGCGCCTGTGCCTTGCGGTCGCGGTCCACCAGCATGCGCAGCGCGACATACACACCCAGTCCGCCGAGCAGAAGAATCACGCCGGAAATCACACTGATGATGATGGCCTGCGAGCGCCACCCGGCGATGCCGGCAATCAGCGGCCGCGAGCTGGAGATCACCAGCTTACCATCGAACAGACGCCGCACCGCGGCGATGCGCTGTACGCCCGTGAAGGGGTTGGCATAAATGCCGCTGATCGCATTCTGGCCGCTGGCGTCCAGGGCCTGATAGGCACTCGTGCGCGCCAGGGACTGGCCGATTTCGCTCTCCAGCCAGGGCGAGCGGGAGATGAGATGCAGGTCGCGGGTCAGCAGCGTGACGTAATCGCCTTCGGCCACGGCGCTTTCAAACGCCTTGGCATAGGCGCGCGGATCGATAATGGCGACGACGATGGCGCGCAGCGTTCCGTCGCTGCCGCGCACGGCCATGCTGAGCGGCAGCTGCCAGTCGCCGTCGATGGTGCTCTTGGTCGGCATGCCGAGATTGAATTTGTCGGCTCCGCCATTGATGTGATAGGCGATCACCGGAAATGGCGCGACATTCAGCGCCGGCACCGGATAAGTGCGGGACGTGTGCAGCCCGTCGCCGGTGGCGCTGATGATGGTCAGCGCGCGCACATAGGTCAGCTGCTGTTCCAGGCCCTTGAGCTGGTGATGCAGCCATTCGGCCTCATTGCCATTGAGCGTCCACAGCAGTTCGATTTTTTCCAGCGCAAACCGGATGCTCTGCAGCGAGTTTTCGATTTCCTGGCCGCGCAGTTCGGCCTGCCGCTCCAGATCGCCGGTTTCCTCACGGATCGCCGCCTGCCGCAGGTCGGTATAGACATAGAGGTTGAGACCTGCGAGCAGCAGGACGATGGCGCCGAACAGGGCAGCGCTGAAATGCAGCAGGCGACGCATGGGGTGAAACCGGGCGGGTGATATCCACGAGGGGGTGGATTGCAGATTAACCGGCGTTTACCGGGGAAAAAGAATGAGTTTCCAATAAGGTAATCGGAAAATAATCTTTATGCGTCCTTGAGCCAGAGCGCGTCTTTTAGTTTTGCGACAAAGGCGCCATGGGCCGCGAGTTCTGCATCGCTGGGAGCATGGGGTCGCGGCGGCCGGGCCGGGCCGCGCTGGATCGGCGCCGTGGACAGCTGCTGTCCGCCCGCTTCGATCCCGGCCAGGCCAAGACCCTGCTGCCGGCCGCCGATCAGTTCGAGATACACCTCGGCCAGCAGTTCCGCGTCGAGCAGCGCGCCATGCTTGGTGCGGGCCGAATTGTCGATGCTGAAGCGACGGCACAGCGCATCGAGATTGACCTGGGCGCCCGGGAATTTGGCGCGCGCCAGCCGCACGGTATCGATGGCGCGTTCCATGGCGATATGCGGCATGCCCGACAGCCGCGCCAGTTCGGCATTCAGGAAGCTGAGATCGAAACTGGCGTTATGGATCACCAGCGGATCCTCGCCGATGAAGTCGCAGAACTCCTGCGCCACGGCGGCGAATAGCGGCTTGTCCTTCAGAAACTCGTCCGACAGGCCATGCACCTTGAAAGCGTCTTCCGGCATGGAACGTTCAGGATTGAGATATCTGTGGAAGTGATTGCCGGTCGGGATGTGATTGATCAGCTCGATGCAGCCGATCTCGACCAGGCGGTCGCCCTCGTTGGCTTTGAAACCGGTGGTTTCGGTATCGAGCACGATCTCGCGCATTACGCTTCCCCTGCCTTGCGGCGCAATTCGGCAACCAGGGTTTTCACCTGCGCCTCGGTTTCATCCAGGCTGGTGCCGGTATCGATCACATGATGGGCCAGGCGGCGCTTTTCGGCATCGGGCACCTGGCGCGCCAGAATTGCGGCGAATTTGTCTTCCGTCATGCCCGGCCGCGCCAACACGCGGTCGCGCTGATGTCCGGCCGGCGCGCTGACCACGATGATGGCGTCGGCGGTCTTGTGGCCCTGGCCTTCGAATAGCAGCGGGATATCCAGCAGCACGAAGGGTTCGCCGCGCTGCTCCGCGGCATCCAGGAACTGTTGGCGCAGCTGGCCCACCAGCGGATGCACAATCGCTTCCAGCGCCTTGATCCTGGCGGCATCGTTCAGCACCAGGCGCGACAGGATGCCGCGATCCACCGCATTGTCGACCACGGCTTCGGGGAAGGCGGCCCGGATCGGCGCGACCGCGGCCCCGCCCGGCGCATAAAGGGCATGCACGGCGGCATCGGCGTCGAACAGCGGCACGCCGAGTGCGGCAAACATCTTGCCCACGGTGGACTTGCCCATGCCGATCGAACCGGTGAGCGCGACCTTCATCATGCCGGCATCACCGTGACATCGTAATCGGCGAAATGCTTGTCGCGGGTCATCAGGATCAGGTCTTCGCAGCGCGCCTGGGCAATGAGCATGCGGTCGAAGGGATCGGCAGGCAGGTTGGGCAGGCGGGCGACTTCGCTGACATGGGCGACCTCAATGGGCAGCAGGCTGGCGCCCATCCGAGGCAGGTAGGCCTCCCAGTCGGTCTCGGCTTGCAGCTTTCCGGCGCTCATCTTGGCGGCGACCTCCCAGAGGCTGGCCATGCTGACGAACAGCTCGTTATCACCATCCTGCAGCATGCTCTGGGCCGAGGGGGCGAGCGCCTGCAGATCGTTCAGCGCCCAGACGAAGATGTTGGTGTCGAGCAGCAGCCTCATCACGGCTCATCCTGAAACAGGCGAACGGTTTCGAAATCAGGGGCAAGCTGCATCTGCCCTTTGAGGAAGCCGAACTGGCGTTTCGCCTTGGGCACGGCGGTCTCGGCCATTACCAGACGCACCTCCGGCTTGCCGGCGCGGGCGATCACCACATCCTCACCACGCTTCACGGCCTCGATCAGCTTGGACAGACTGGTCTTCGCCTCGTGGATATTCACTTGGATCGTCATAGACTTACACTTAGCTTAGCTAATCCGCGAAAGTTAGCTTAGCTAACTTAGCTAATCCAAGTCAAGCCAGCACGGCGGCGCGCAGGGCTGGGGTGACGTCGGGGGTGGTGCCGAACCAAGCTGCGAAGCCCGGGCGGCCCTGGTGCAGCAGCATGCCCAACCCGTCCACCACCGGATTGCCGCGCGCCTGGGCCCGGGCCAGCAGGTCGGTTTCCAGGGGGGTGTAGACGATGTCGTTGACCAGCGCCGTGGCCGGCAGATCGTCCAGCGCGATGTCCAGCGCCGGCTGGCCGCCCATGCCTAGGCTGGTGGTGTTGACCAGCAGGTTCGCCCCGGCCAGGCCAGCGGCGCGCTCCTCCCAGTCGACGACCAGCACGCGGCCGCCGAATTCGGCGGCCAGGGCCTCGGCCTTGTCGCGGCTGCGATTGGTCAGACGCAGTTCCGGCGCGCCGGCATCCAGCAGAGACACCATCACCGCCCGCGCGGCCCCCCCCGCCCCCAGCACCACGGCGGGTCCATTGGCCGCGCGCCACATCTTCGGCGCATCGGCGCGCAGCGAGGCGAGAAAACCGAAGGCATCCGTGTTGCTGCCATGCAGGCTGCCATCGGGCTGCACCGCGATAGTGTTCACCGCACCGATCCGCCTGGCCACCGGATCGATCTCAGCCAGATAGGGCAGCACGGCGACCTTGTGGGGAATGGTGACATTCACGCCGCGAAAACCGGGTTCCTTCGGCAGCGCCGCCAGGAAGGCGCCGACCTCCTCCGGTGGCACCGGCAGCCGGTCGTAGCGGCCGCGGATGCCATACTGCTGCAGCCAGAAGCCATGCAGCTTCGGCGACCGGGAATGGTCGACCGGCCAGCCGATCACGCCGGCGCGTGGCAGGATGTCGTCGTCTGTATCGGAACTCATGCTCTCAGAACTTTATTCTCGCGCAGGATATCCAGCAGCGGCAGCAACGGCAGACCGAGGATGGTGAAGTGGTCGCCCTGGATTTTGCTGAACAGCTGCGCACCCAGGCCTTCAAGCTGGTAACAGCCGACCGATGACAGCACCGCATCGCCGGCCTGGACCAGATAGGCGTCCAGGAAACCGTCGGAAAAATTGCGCATGGTCAGCTTCGCCGCGTCGATATGACGCCAGATCACGCTGCCGCCGCGCGCCAGCACAACGGCGCTGACCAGCTCATGGGTCTTGCCGCGCAGGGACAGCAGATGGTCGCGGGCCTCGTCACGGTTCTGCGGTTTGTCGTACCAGCGCTGCTCGCAGGCCAGCATGGAATCCGCCGCGATGACGAAATCGCCCGGTTCGGCATGGCTGATGCGATGGGCCTTCAGTTCGGCCAGCGCCTGCGCGGCATCGCGGATACCGGCGCCTTCGGCTTTCAGGCCGAGCTTGATTTCCTCTTCATCCACACGGGCCGGCAGCACGCGGAAATCGAGGCCGGCCGCGCGCAGCATGGTGGCGCGCGTGGTGCTGGCCGAGGCAAGAATCAGGCTCACGCCTTCGGTCCTTCAAGGCCCAGATCCTGCTGCTTGCGCTGCTCTTCGCGCCGCGCATGCAGATTCAGGATCGCGGCGGCGGTTTCCTCGATCGAGCGCCGGGTCACGTCGATCATCGGCCAGTTATGCTTGCTGCAGAGTTTGCGGGCGATGACGAGTTCTTCTTTCACGCGCTCGTCGTCCACATAGGCCGTCTCGGTATTCTGGTTCATCGAGATCAGACGGTTTTTGCGGATCGAGACCAGACGGTCGGGCGACGTGGTAAGACCGACGACCAGCGGCTGTTTCAGAGTCTCGACCTCGTCCGGAATGACAAGGCCCGGCACGATCGGCACATTGGCGGTCTTGAAGCCTCTGTTTGCCAAATAGATCGAGGTCGGCGTCTTGGAGGTGCGCGACACACCGACCAGAACGATGTCGGCCTTCTCCAGATCTTCCAGATGCTGGCCATCATCATGGGCGATGGTGAAATGCATGGCGTCGATGCGATGGAAATATTCCGCATCCAGCTCGTGCTGGCGGCCGGGCAGGTTCACCGCCTTCTCGCCCAGATATTTGCCAAAGGCCATGATCACCGGATCCAGCACCGGCACGATCGGCAGCTTGGCCTTGGCGCAACCCTTGATCAGGATTTCGCGCAATTCCTGGTCGACGATGGTGAACAGCACCAGGCCGCCCATGGCGGCGATGGCCTCCACCACGCGTTCCATCTGCAACGGCTTGCGCACCAGCGCCCAGGTGTGGGTTTCCACCTCTTCCTGCGACTTCTGGAACTGCACGAGTGCTGCCTTGGCCACCGACTTCAGCGTTTCGCCGGTGGCGTCGGAGACCAGGTGGATATGCGGCCGGGTAGTTTTCTGCATCGGGAATCCGGCAGGGGGATTATGGGGATAAGCGGGATAAGGCAGGGGTTATCCCCATCGCTCGTCTTTTCATGCCCGGAACGCCTTTTTCATGCAACCAGCCTGTCACCGGAGGATCAAATTTCCGACCGGCCTGTGGAAAGCGGGGATGAGACACAATGCCGCCATCATCCGGTCATCGTCCCCGTTATCCCCATGATCCCCAGCACCGAACAGCGTCGGAGTCGCACCGGTTTTAACGGGTTTATCCCCGCCAGGGCAGGTTTTCCCGGCAGCAGGCCATCCGCGGGATGGAATCCGGGGCAGAGCCTGAGTCCCGGAGTATCCCCAGGACTCACCGCACTACTGCAACCACTACCTCTTTAAATTATATATAAAATAGGAAAGGAATAAGTGATGACCCTTGTTCCTCAGACCCCGGCCCCGGGGCAATCAGCACAGCAGCCGAGCAAACCCCTCCTTCGCACCTTGGCCGGCTTGCCGAGTGCACGTCCGCCCCTGTGGCTGATGCGCCAAGCAGGCCGCTACCTGCCGGAATACCGCGAGGTCCGCGCCCAGGCCGGCAGTTTCCTTGATCTTTGCTACAACCCTGAACTGGCTGCCGAGGTGACGCTGCAGCCGATCCGGCGTTTCGGCTTCGATGCCGCCATCCTGTTCGCCGATATCCTGCTGATCCCGCAGGCCCTGGGCCAGCATCTGGCCTTCAAGGAAAACGAGGGACCGGTGCTGGATGCTATCCGGACCGACGGTGAGTTGGTCCGGCTGAACCCTGCTGGCATCCACAAGACGCTGGGACCGGTCTACGAGGCGGTCGGGCGTATCAAGGCGGCCCTCCCCCCCAGCTGCACCCTGATCGGCTTTGCCGGGGCTCCCTGGACGGTTGCGACCTATATGCTCGAAGGCCGCGGTTCGAAGGATTTTGCCGCTGCCAAGACCTGGGCCTTCGGCAACCCGCTGGGTCTGCAGGTCCTGATGGACATCCTGACCGAGGCAACGGTGAGTTACCTGGACCGCCAGATTCAGGCCGGCGCCGAAGTGGTACAGCTGTTCGACACCTGGGCCGGTGTGCTGCCGGAGAACGAATTCCGCCGGTTCTGCATCGAGCCGGTGCGTAAGATCATTGCGGCGCTGAAGGCGAAGCATCCGACCGTTCCGGTCATCGCCTTCCCGCGCGGCGCCGGCGCGCTGTATGACGGCTATGCCGCGGCCACCGGTGCCGATGCGTTGGGACTGGATTACACCATGCCGCTCGGCTGGTCGAAGGATCACCTGTGGAACCGGCATGTGGTGCAGGGCAATCTCGATCCGCGCCTGCTGGTGGTCGGCGGACCGGCACTGGCCGAAGGCGTGCAGCGTCTTTTGCGTACCTTCCAGGGTCGCAACCATATCTTCAATCTTGGCCATGGCATCGTGCCGGAAACGCCGGTGCGGCATGTGGAGGAGTTGGTGTGTCTGGTGAAGGGCACCGAGGCGGCGGCATGAGTCTTTCTCAGGCTGGCCGCATCGCCCCTTCGTGCTAGGTCTTCGCCATCATGCCCCAGAAGACCGCCGTCATCCTGTTCAACCTCGGAGGACCTGACAGCCAGAGCGCTGTCGAGCCTTTCCTGTTCAACCTGTTCAACGATGCGGCGATCATCCGCCTGCCGCAGCCGTTCCGCTGGCTGTTGGCGAAACTGATCTCGTCGCGACGCGCGCCGAAGGCTGCGGAAATCTATGCGCATATGGGCGGTCGTTCGCCGATCCTGCCGCAGACCGAAGCGCAGGCCGCGGCATTGAAGGTCTCGCTGGGCAGCGACGACTATCGCGTTTTCATTGCCATGCGTTACTGGCATCCGTTCGGCCATGAGGCGGCAAAAGCCGCGAAGGACTGGGGTGCAGAGCGCGTCGTGCTGCTGCCGCTCTATCCGCAATTCTCCACCACCACCACGGCCTCGTCGCTGCGGGACTGGCATCGCGCGGCGGCAAAGGCCGGACTGACGGTGCCGACGGCGGCGATCGGCTGCTATCCTGACGAGCCTGGTTTTATCGCAGCGCAGACAACCTTGCTGCGCGATCATCTGTCGAAAGCCGAAGCGCAGGGCCCGGTGCGGATTCTTTTTTCGGCCCATGGCCTGCCGAAGAAGGTGGTGAGCGACGGCGATCCCTATCAGATGCAGGTCGAGCGCGGCGTTGCGGCTATCCTGCGGCAACTCAATCGCCCCGATCTGGAAACGCAGATCTGCTACCAGAGCCGTGTCGGTCCGCTGGAATGGATCGGCCCATCGACCGATGCGGAAATCACCCGAGCAGCGAAAGACGGTCGCGCCATTGTCGTTGTGCCGGTGGCTTTCGTATCGGAGCATTCCGAAACCCTGGTGGAACTCGATATCGAATATGCCGAACTTGCGCAGCATAACGGTGCGAAGGCGTATATCCGCGTGCCGACCGTGGGCGTACACCCTGATTTCATCGCCGGTCTGGCCGGTTTGGTGCGACGCGCGCAGTATGATGCGCAGCCCCGCTGCGGCAGCGGCGAACGACCCTGCGGCACGGCCTGGCGGCGCTGCATCTGCAAGTCCTGAGAGAAACCGCGATGCTCTATGAGTGGCTGAAAGCCCTGCACATCATTTCGATCATCGCCTGGATGGCGGGTATGCTGTATCTGCCGCGGCTGTTCGTCTATCACGCCGCCGCCGAACCCGGCTCGAAGGAATCCGAGACCTTCAAGCTGATGGAGCGCCGTCTGCTCAAGGCGATCATCAATCCGGCCATGGGCGCAGCCTGGATTTTTGGCGGTACCATGGTCTGGCTCGGCCATCACTGGGACCAGCCGTGGTTCTGGGCCAAGTTCGCCCTGGTCATGGGCATGCAGGCGATCCACGGCAACATGGTGGGCTGGCAGCGCGCCTTCGAGCAGGATCGCAACACCCGCAGCCAGAGCTTCTATCGCCTGGTGAACGAAATCCCGACGGTGCTGATGATCGGGATCGTCCTGCTGGTGATCCTCAAGCCTTTCTGAGTAGGCCGCAGCTTATTCCGCGGCGCGCACCACGCGCAGCGATGGGGCTGCGCCCAGCTTGAAGAAACCGACCAGTTCGGCAAGCTGGCGGCCTTGATCGGCCAACGCCTGAGCCGAGGCGGATGTCTCTTCCACCAGGGCGCCGTTGCGCTGGGTCATCTCATCCATCTGTCCGACGGCGGTGTTCACCTGCTCGAGCCCGGTGGCCTGCTCGCGGCTGGCAGCAGCAATCTCGGCAACGATATCGGACACCTTCTTGATGGCGCTGACTATCTCGGTCAGCGACGAGCCGGTCTGGTTGACCAGTGCGGCGCCGGTCTTCACCTGCGCATTGGACTCGGCGATCAGCGCCTTTATGTCTTTGGAGGCGTTGGCGGAGCGCTGGGCCAGGGCGCGGACTTCCTGCGCCACCACCGCAAAGCCCTTACCGGCCTCGCCAGCACGCGCTGCTTCCACGCTGGCATTCAATGCGAGTAGGTTGGTCTGGAAGGCGATCTCGTCGATCAGGCCGATGATGTCAGAAATCTTCTGAGCACTTCCTTCAATCCTGGTCACCGCAACCACTGCGTCGGCAACAATGCCGCCGCCCTTTTCTGCAGTGTCGCGCGCAGCAACGGCCAGCTGGTTAGCGGCCTGGGCATTGTCCGCATTCTGCTTCACGGTGGTCGTGATCTCGTGCATAGACGCCGCGGTTTCTTCGATCGATGCCGCTTGGCTTTCCGTGCGTTGCGCGAGATCCTGGCTGCCAGTGGAAATCTCGGCCGAGGCAGCCGCAATGGCATCGGTACTGGTGTTGAGCTGGCCGGCGATATCGCGCAGGCGATCGCCCATCGCGTTGATGGAGTTGCCCAGCGCACCGAAGCGGCCCTGGAAGTCGCTTGACACGCGGCTGCGCAGATCGCCATGGGCCATGCGGTCGGCGATATTGCTTACGTCGCGGATTACCTCATCGGTTTTGGCGACGAAGGTGTTGACCTCTTCGCCGACGCGTAGCAGCACACCATCAAGGCCACGGGTTTCCACGCGACGCGACAGGTCACCATGGGCGGCGGCCATCACCACCTCGCCGATCACGCTTTCAAAACGCTGTTCCTGCGCCTTGCGCTCGGTCTCGAACTGTGCGCTTTCGGCGGCCCGGCGCTGTTCCAGCTCGATCTTCTCTTCGGCATTGCGCTTGAACACGGCGACGGCACGAGCCATCTCGCCGATCTCGTCTTGGCTGTCGGTATAGGATACCGTGACGGCATTATTGCCTTTGGCGAGCTCTGCGACTGTCTGTCGTGTGGCATCGATCGGACGGATGACGCGGCGGGCCACCAGAAGCAGCGCAACGATGGCGACGACGATGGCAACCAGCAGCAGCGTCAGATCAATGACGAGTGCTGCCGTGGCCTGACCGGCAATCTTGCCGGCATCCTTCACGCTGGCTTCGCCGGCCTTGTACATCACATCAAGCAGCGTGCCCATCAGTGCGGTGGTCAGCGGCACGTAATCGGTCAGTGTCGTCGGATAAGGCTTGCCCTCGTCGCTCAGCTTGATCATGTCGTCGTTGAGCTTGCGGAACTCGGTCATGTATTTCTGGTTGGCGATACCGAGCGCGGTGCGTACGATCGGATCGATGCGCGGATCGATGGCGGCCTCGGTTGCCATGCCCCAGTAGCCATCGACCTTGGCGCGAATGCCCTTGATCCGGGCCTGGACCTCAGGGGTGATCGGCTGGGCGCGGCCAATCGCACCAGAAATATCGGAGCGCTCGAAGCCTGCCGTGTTGCGCATCATCCAGCCAAGCTGCTTTAGCAGTACGTAACGCTGCTGGATACCCTGGTCGAGAGTCTGATCGTTGACCGCTGCCGTCCACAGCAATTCGGCGGTTAGCGACAGCTTGGTCATTGCTGGGAAGAAATCTTTGATGAGCTGGGCATCGCGCTCAGGGCCTGGCTTGGCCAGCTGAGCGTCGATCTGTGGCCGCATGCGCACCACCGCCTGAGCGGCGGTATCATAGTCGCCGACCAGCTTGTCCCGGTTGTTGAAGCTGAGGGCGCGGATCACGCCGATACCGTGGTCCAGTCCGGAGACGGCGCTCTTGCGATAGGCATCGATCTCGCCGCGGACATTGCCCGGCACCGGCACAGCAGCGGCGTAGGCGTTGTTGATGTACAGGCGCTCCATCAAGATGTTGTAGGCACCGCTGATGAAGGCGCCCTCGGCTGCGGCGAAGCTCTCGACCGCCCTGGCTTCGCGATAACTCTTTGCCGCTTCCCAGCCGCCGCGCGCTAGCGGAACGATTGCCAAAGCAGCAAGCAAACCGAAGGACAGGTACAAAATCGTACGCAAACGGAAGGTTTTCAGCATAATAAATCCCCCGATGGGCCGGTGTGGTTAGGGCTGCGGGCGCAGCATTTTTTGTAACCGGCTGGATACAGCATAGAGGAAGTGCCAAGAACTAAACATCCAATAACATTATGATTTCATTAGTTAATTTTGAGAAGGCGTTATACGCTTAAAGTTGTCGGTTGGGGGTTACATCGAATACGGAAGGTGGTGTTTGCAACTGATTTTTTGTGCGGCTCCAGCCCGCAACGTATTGTAAGAAAATAATGTTCATGTTGTGTTTCATATACCTGTGTGCTATTTCCGCACACTCTTGACCTGTGACGTAATCACAGGATGACGGGGTGCAATGTTGCACTGCGAGTGCCGATCCGGTTGCGGTAAGGTATCGGCTCGCGAGCTTTTGGTGCCGACGATCACAGGAGTGTTTCAGTCCGCTTCCCGTATCGTCACCAGCGCCTTACAGCTTTGCACCTCAATTTTCTCAACTTCGCGTATGCAAAAAAGCGGGGGTCTCCCAATGTCGTTTGGTTTGGTTCGTAAAAGCAGCCTGATGATGGCTGCTCTGGTCGGTTTCGGTCTTCTGGGCGCAGACGCGCTGGCCCAGGGCGGTCCGCCGCCGGTGACGGTGGCCAAGCCCCTGGCCAAGCCGATCATCGAGATGGATGAATATACCGGCCGCTTCGATGCCATCGGGGCCGTGGAAGTCCGCGCCCGGGTGAACGGCTATCTGGAGAGCGTGCATTTCCAGGACGGTGCCACGGTCAACCAGGGCGACCTGCTGTTCACCATCGACCGCCGCACCTATCAGGCCGCACTGAACCAGGCGCAGGCCACGCTGAACAGCCGCCAGACTGAACTCGACTTGGCGCGGGTGGAATACGAGCGGTACCAGAAGCTGACCCAGACCGGCGCCGCTGCGGCCGCCACACTGGACCAGCGCCGCCAGACCTTCCTGGCCGCCCAGGCCAACATCGCCGGTGCCCGCGCCGCCGTGGAAACCTCGCGGCTGAATTACAGCTTCACCGAAGTGCGTGCGCCGATTGCCGGCCGCATCTCGCGCAAGCTGGTCACCGAAGGCAACCTGGTGCGCGAGAACGAGACGCTGCTGACCACCATCGTGCAGCTCGATCCGGTGTATTTCTACTTCGACATCGATGAGCGTTCGTATCTGAGCTATGCCCGTATCGCCAAGCAGAACGGCAATACCGGCAACGGCAAGGGTCTGCCGGTCGCGGTACAGCTGACCGACGAGAAGACCTTCGTGCACAAGGGCGTGCTCGACTTCACCGACAACCGCATCGATACCGCCACCGGCACCATGCGCCTGCGTGCGATCTTCGAGAACAAGGACCTGTTCCTGACGCCGGGCCTGTTCGGCCGCGTCGCCGTGCCCGGCAGCCCGGAATATACCGGCGTGCTGATTCCCGACGAAGCCATCCTGACCGATCTTGACCGCCGCTATGTCTATGTGGTGGGCGAAGGCGGCGCCGTACAGCAGCGCCCGGTCAAGGTGGGCTCGCGCACCGACAATTATCGCATTGTGCGCGAAGGCCTGAAGGCCGATGACACGGTGGTAATCAATGGCCTGCAGCGCGTGCGTCTGGGCGGCGGCAAGGTGACGCCGCAGCCGATCACCCTGCCGCTGGTGTGGCAGGGCTTGATGGCGCTGGCCGCGCCTCAGGGCCAGCAGGCGCCGAAGTAAGCCACCTTATAAATTTCTTTTTCGCCGCGAGGCAGTTATGAAATTCGGACATTTCTTCGTTGATCGGCCGATCTTTGCCGCGGTGGTCTCCATCGTGACGGTGATCATCGGCGTGATCGCCTTCCTCAACCTGCCGGTTTCGGAATATCCCGAAATCGCGCCGCCGCAGATCAATGTGTCAGCCAGCTATCCTGGCGCCGATGCCGAGACGCTGGCCCGCACGGTGGCGACGCCGATCGAGCAGGAAATCACCGGCATCGAAAACCTGCTCTACATGTCGTCGTATTCCACCGCCGACGGCCTGATGCAGCTCACCGTCACCTTCAAGCCCGGCACCGATCTGGATACCGCGCAGGTGCAGGTGCAGAACCGCGTCACCATCGCCGAGCCGCGCCTGCCCGAAGAAGTGCGCCGCCAGGGCATCACCACCCGCAAGCAGGCCGGTGACTTCCTCATGGTCGTGCATCTGCTGTCGCCCGATAAGACCTACGACCAGCTCTATATCGCCAACTACATGCAGCTGCGCATCCGCGACCAGCTGCTGCGGCTGGACGGCGTGGGCAACATCCAGATCTTCGGCGGCAGCGAATACGCCATCCGCATCTGGCTCGACCCCAACCGTCTCTCGGCCTATGGCTTGTCGGGCGCCGATGTCGTCGCCTCGCTGCAGGCGCAGAATGTGCAGGTTTCCGGTGGTGGCCTCGGCCAGCAGCCGGCGCCGGACTACAATGCCTTGCAGGCCATTGTGACGACGCAGGGCCGCTTCGAGGATGTGCGCCAGTTCCGCAACGTGATCATCAAGGCCTCGGCCGATGGCCGCCTGGTCAAGCTGGAAGACGTCGCCCGCGTCGAGCTCGGCGCCAAGGACTACAACAGCCGCAGCTATCTCGACGGCCAGACCGCGATTGCGCTCGGCGTGTTCCAGCGTCCGGGCACCAACGCGCTGGAGACCTCTGAATCGGTCATCAAGAAGATGAACGAGCTGCAGAAGGATTTCCCGCCGGGCCTGGAATACACCATCATCTACAATCCGACCGAGTTCATCGCGGAATCGGTGCGCGAGGTCTACAAGACGCTGATCGAGGCGATCATCCTGGTCGCGCTGGTGGTGCTGGTCTTCCTGCAGAACTGGCGCGCCTCGCTGATCCCGATCCTCGCCATCCCGGTCTCGCTGATCGGCACCTTCGCCGTCATGCTGGCCTTCGGCTTCACGCTGAACGTGCTCAGCCTGTTCGGCCTGGTGCTGGCCATCGGCATCGTGGTCGACGACGCCATCGTGGTGGTGGAAAACATCGAGCGTAACATCGCGCTGGGCATGAGCCCGCGCGATGCGGCGCATGAAACCATGGACGAGGTGGGCACCGCGGTGATCGCGATTGCCGTGGTGCTGTCGGCGGTGTTCATTCCCACCGCCTTCATCCCCGGCATCACCGGGCAGTTCTACAAGCAGTTCGCGCTCACCATCGCCACCGCGACGATCCTGTCAGCCTTCAACTCGCTGACGCTCTCGCCGGCGCTGGGCGCCATCCTGCTGCGCAAGCACGAAGCCGGCCATGAGTCGAAGTTCGCGCCCATGCGCTGGGTGCAGCTGGCGGCGCACAAGTTCAACACCGGCTTCGACAAGACCAGCAACGCCTATGCCAAGGGCGTTGGCGGCATCATCACGCGTCGCGTGATGATGCTGGGCGTCTATGCCCTGCTGGTGGCGGCGACCTTCTTCATGTTCCGCACCGTGCCGCCGGGCTTCATCCCGCCGCTCGATCGCGGCTATGCCATCGTCGTCATCCAGCTGCCCGACGGCGCCGCGCTCGGCCGCACCGACGCGGTGACGCAGAAGGCGACCAAGATGATCGAGGGCACGCCGGGCGTGGCGCATGTGGTGGCCATTCCGGGCTTCAACGGTGCGACCTTCACCAACGCCACCAATGCCTCGGTGATGTTCACCACCTTCACGCCCTTCCATGAGCGTCTGCCGCAGGGCCTGACATCGACGGCCATCATCGGCCAGATGATCGGCAAGCTGCAGGGTATCGAGGAAGCCTTCGTGATCGCGGTGCCGCCGCCGGCGGTGCCCGGCATCGGTTCGGGCGGCGGCTTCAAGATGCAGCTGCAGAGCCGCACCAGCGATGACGTGCGGCCGCTGCTGGCCAAGGCCTACCAGATCATGGGCATGGCCATGCAGACGCCGGGCGTGACCGGGGTGTTCACCACCTTCTCGGCCACCTCGCCGCAGATCTTCCTGAACATCGACCGCACCAAGGCGCAGATGCTGAACGTGCCGCTGTCGAATGTGTTCGAAACGCTGCAGGTCAATCTCGGCTCGGCCTATGTGAACGACTTCAACGCCTTTGGCCGTATCTTCCAGGTGCGCGCCCAGGCGGATGCGCAGTTCCGCCTCAACAAGGAGGACATCTCGCGTCTGAAGGTTCGCTCGGCCACCGGTGACCTGGTGCCGCTGGGCACGCTGGTTGAAATCAGGGAGACCGCCGGCCCCGACCTGCTGCAGCGCTACAACACCTTTGTATCGGTGCCGCTGCAGGGCAACACGCCGCCGGGCGTGTCGACCGGCCAGTCGTTGCAGATCATGGAGGGCCTCGCCAACCAGGTGCTGGAGCCGGGCCAGAGCTTTGAATGGACCGAACTGGCCCTGCAGGAGCGTTCGACCGGCAACACCGCCACCTACATCTTCATCCTGGCGGTGGTGTTCGTCTTCCTGGCCCTGGCGGCCCAGTATGAAAGCTGGGTGTTGCCGCTGGCCATCATGCTGATCGTGCCGATGAGTGTGCTGTTCGCCCTGCTCGGCGTCTGGGTCGTCGGCATCGACAACAATGTGCTGGTGCAGATCGGCCTTGTGGTGCTGATCGGCCTGGCGGCGAAGAACGCGATCCTGATCGTGGAATTCGCCCGCCAGCTGGAAGCCGAGGGCAAGTCGCCGTCGGAAGCGGTGATCGAGGCCTGCCGCCTGCGTCTGCGCCCCATTCTGATGACGGCGTTTGCCTTCATCCTGGGTGTGCTGCCGCTGGTTACCGCGGTTGGCGCCGGTGCGGAAATGCGTCGTGCGCTTGGCACGGCGGTGTTCTCCGGCATGATCGGCGTCACCCTGGTGGGTCTGTTCCTCACGCCGGTGTTCTACGTGGTGTTGCGCGGCCTGATCATCGGACGGCGGAAAACCAAGGATGTTCCTCCGGCACACCCGCCAGCGGTACAGCCGGGCGAATAATCCGACGCCGAGAAACAAGATTTTTTGCGGCAATGGCCGGGGAGCAATCCCCGGCCATTATCGTTTTATGGCAGGCGCTGCCGCGCCGTTGAAACCGGTCACGGGCTGCTTATGTCAGCCCGGTCCGGACAAACCGATCAAGGGGAGAGACCGATGAGCCAGATTCCCAGCCGCCTCGCGCCGACCCAGGCCAGCACGCACATCCTGATCGTCACCACCTCGCACAGCCTGATGGACAGCGGCGACATCACCGGCGTCTGGGCCGAGGAACTGGCAACGCCCTATTACCTGTTCCGCGATGCCGGCGCGAAAGTGACGGTCGCCTCGATCAAGGGCGGGCCGGTGCCGTTCGATCCGCGCAGCATCAGCGGCAGCGAACCGCAGCCCGACAGCGTGCAGCGCCTGCTGGCCGACAAGCCGGTGATGGATGCGCTGCAGGCCACCCCGTCGATTGCCGGCCTCGACAGCCTGCTCTATGACGCGATCTTCCTGCCCGGCGGCCACGGCACCATGTGGGACCTGCCGCAGAGTCAGGCGCTGGCGCAGCGCATCACCGATCTGGATGCGCGCGGCAAGCCGATTGCCGCCGTGTGCCATGGACCAGCCGGGCTGGTGAATGTGAAACGCCGCGATGGCAGCTGGCTGGTTGCCGGCCGCAGGGTCACGGGGTTCACCAATGAAGAAGAGAAGAAGGTGGGTCTGGCGAAAGCCGTACCCTTCCTGCTGCAGGACCGTCTGGTCGAGCGCGGCGGTGATTTCGTGGCGGCCGATGATTTCCAGCCCCATGCGCTGCGCGACGGCAACCTGATCACCGGGCAGAATCCGGCCTCCAGCGAGCAGACCGCGAAGCTGATGCTGCGTGCCCTGCATGAGCGCCATGTCATGGCAGCGTAAGCAGCCTGGCGCAGCCGGTCTTTATCGTAGGAGGGCCGGATCGAGCGTGAAGAGTTCGGACGGGCTTTCGACGCCGCGCAGCGCATAGCGGCCGAGCGAGACCGCTTCGTCCTTCAGGCCGCCGGCCACGCTGCGGAAGGCGGCCGAGAGAATGGCGCGCTGGTCGACCGAGCGGCTTAGCCCTGAGATGCGCGACAGCTCGTTGACAGCGGGGCCGACGACGGTGAAGTCGAGGCGGTCCTCGCCGCCGAAATTGCCGTACAGCACTTCGCCCACATGCAGCGCCACCGACATATCGGTGACGGGGAGCCCGGCATTGGCGCGGCGGTTGCGGACATGGCGCAGGTCCTTCATGCAATGCTTCAGCGCGGCAAGCGCCTGCTGGCAGGCATTCTGCAGGTTGCCGTCGTCGCGGAAGATGGCCAGCACGCCGTCGCCGACGAATTTCAGCACCTCGCCGCCATGGGCATGGACGGCGGCGACCGCGGCGCCGGCATAGTCGTTCAGCAGCGGCATGATCAGTTCGGGCGTGACGGTGTCGACCAGGCGCGTGAAGCCGCGCAGGTCGCTGAACCACAGCGCCGCCGAAATGCGTTCGGCATCGCCGCGGCCGATGGTGCCGGACAGCACGCGGCGCGCTGCATCGCGGCCGAGATAGGTTTCCGCCAGCGTCTCGGCGATGCGGCGCACGCTGGCCGAACGCACGGCGGCGGCCGCGAAAGGAATCAGCGCATTCAGCGTCTCGATCTGCCGGTCGCTGAAGCCTTCGCCATGGGCGGTGGTCCAGGAGGCATAGATGCTGTCGAGCTGGCCGATGATCGCCTTCTGGCCAAAGCGCGTCATGGTCACCAGGTAATCGGTGTAACCCTCGCCAGCCAGTTCGGTGATGATCGGGAAGCGATGCTCGCCGTTGAGGCCGATCATGCGCACCCGCAGATGCGGCTCGCCGCTTTCCTCCAGATGGTAGAACGGGCTGGCGCGCCATTTCTGCTCGCCCTCGGCGGAGATCGAGCGGCCGAACTCATGCAGCGCCACCTGCTCCTGCTCCTGGTGCCAGGAGAAGATGCGGCCGGCCAGCACCGGATGCAGGGTATCGGCGCCGAGCAGGGCGCGCTTGATGGGAATGCCGGCATCGTTCAGGCCGGCGCAGAACTGGCCGAGGATTTCGCCCTCGTCCAGGCCGTTCAGCGAAGCATCGGCGATCGAGCGGGCAAGGTGGGTAAAAACGAGCGGATCCATGGCCGCAAGATAGGGCGGGGATTGCCGAAAAACGACTGTCGTGTCTGGGTTTTTTTCCTGCAGCCGGCAGTTGCCCGGAGGCTGGTGATTGCAACAGCAATCACCCCTATGGCTCGGCCAGCCAGCGGATCCAGCGGCCGTGATAATCCCCCTCGGCCAGGCGATGGGTCTTGCCGCCCGGTTTGTTGCCGGGCCACAGCGTCAGGGTCAGGTCGGCGCCATCGCGGGCCAGGCCGGGTTCGAGGCGCAGCCAGGCCAGCGGGGCATCGGCCGTGGCCGTCGCGCCGGCGGTTTGCATCAGGGCCGTGATGCGCTGCTGCTCCGCTGCGCCGATATATTGCCAGACGATGGAATGGTAGAGCACGAAGACGGCGCCCGGCCGCCGCTGCCGCAGTTCACGGGCGACGAAATCGGCGGCCGCGATCCGTTCGACTGCGACACTCTGTCGCCGTGCATGGTCGAGCGCGGCGCGCACCCGCTCCAGCCGCTGCGGCTGGTCGGCCCAGATATAGGACAGCAGGCGCTGGCAGTGCTCGGGATTCGCAGCCGTCAGCGGCGCGATGTCGCAGCCGGCGCGGTCCAGCACCTTCGGCATCGCGGTGGGCGGCGCGACGCCCTGCCAGTCGGCGCGCAGCCGCAACGGCGCCGTGGACGGGTCGCCATGCTGCCAGTCGGCAAAATCATAGGCATAGGCATCCCAGCTCAGGTTCAGTCCGGTGCTGGCGCCGATCTCGCGGCATTGCAGGGCGAGATGCGGATAGCTTGCGGCGATCTGGCGGAAGCCGCCGAGCAGCACGGCCGCGCGCTGCGGGTCGTTGGTCTGTGGCGGACTTTGCAGATACTGCGCCAGCAGCGCGTGGTGGCGGGTCAGGGCGGCGCTCAGCGAGGCGCCATCGATGCTGCGCGCGGCGTACGCAGCCCCCAAATCCGGATCGCCCTGCAGCACCGCGCGATGCAGCGCGCCGGCCACGCGCAGGGCCAGGGCATCGGCCCTGGGCTGGCCCGGCCAGGACAGGATGTCTGCGGCCCAGCCGGGCGCGGCGGTCAGCAGTGTGCCGATGCCATCCAGCACCGTGCCGGTAAAGGGCGAACCGAGCGCGCGGCAATAGCCGGCCTGCTCGTGGAAATGCGCGATAATGGGTTCAGGATCGGCCATGGGGCATTGTGTTTATGCACCGCCCGCCCTGTCCAGCCCGGGATTGCAGCGGGACAATTGACCCGCGGGGCTGCCGCCGCGTAGAGAGAAGACGCCTGCCCGCTTGGCGGAATTGGTAGACGCACGGGACTTAAAATCCCGAGGCCGCAAGGCCGTGCCGGTTCGAGTCCGGCAGCGGGCACCACCTCACTCACATCGGCGGCACCAGGCCGTCGCGACCCACGGTGATGCGTTCGGCGCTGTAGCCGCCATCGGCGGTCTTCACTGCCTGCACCAGCACATGATTGCCGGGTTTGACCAGGCTGCGGTCGCCGGGTGCAAAGGCTACCACCGGCACGCTGTCGGGCACCAGCACCTGCTTGTCGCCGCCGGGATAGGTGAGCGTCAGCATGCGGCCGCGCGCATCGGCTTTGGCCGCCACCACGGTGCTGACGGTGGCATTGGTCATGGTGTTGCCGCCCGCATTGCCACTGGGGCCGCCGCCATCCCACGGGCGATGGCCTTCACCGCTGCCGCGTTGCGCCTCTGTGAAGATATGCACCTCCAGCGCCACCAGGCGGCCGTCGGGCTGCGGCATGGCTGCGGTGCCGATATAGCTGTTCGGCTTGATCGCATCGAGCGAGGCCGGCACCAGCGCGGTGACCGTGGCAGTTGGGCTGAGCGTGAGCCTGACTTTCTCGCCCTCGCGTGTGGTGAGACCGAGCGTCTGGCCATCGACACTGTCGATGCTGGCGCGCAGGCGGCGCGGGGCTTCCTGGGCGGATGCGGCAACGGCAAACAGTGCGGCCGCCAGAAGGGTGAGCAGGGTTTTCATGGGGAATCTCTGGCCTGGGCCGATGGGGAGGGAGGGCTGTCATCAGTCTGCGCGGACCCGGCGCTGCCGCAACACACATTGGCTTGAAAGCGGCGCAGAGGCGGCCCGGGCGCGCAAACGTGATCGCCGGCACAACGGCCTGTGGACAATTCCCCTTGACCTTGGATATCGCAAACTATATCTTACGATACGTCTAAGGACACAACGAAAGACCTAACGAATGAGTGAATATATCATGCATCCCCACATTATCAATGCGTTACGCGAACATCGTGCCATGCACCGGGGCGGTCGCCGCAGCCATTTCCGTGGCAAACTGGCCGCCGCGCTGTTCAGCTCCGGCGATGACAGCCTGGGCGGTCATGGCTTCCGCGCCAGCCGGGTGGTCAACGCGGCCGATCTTCAGCTGCTGATCCTGGTGCTGCTGGAAGAGCACCCGCGCCACGGCTACGAGATCATCAAGGCGCTGGAGGAACACACTTCGGGTTTCTATGCCCCGAGCCCGGGCGTGATCTATCCGGCGCTGACCTATCTGGAAGAAATCGGGCATACCAGCGTGGCGGCGGATGGCGCCAAGAAGCTGTACAGCCTGACCCAGGCCGGCCGCGACTATCTGGCCGAGAACCGCGTCAATGCCGACACCATGATGGCGCAGCTGGCCAAGATCGGCGAGCGCATTGCGCGGGCCAAGAGTTTCTTCCGCGGCGGCAGTGAAACGCCGGACGACGATGACGCCGGCTATGGCCGCCGCGGGCGTCATGGCGGCGGCGATCCGACCTCGTCGATGAAGGCGGCCCGGCACAACCTGCGCGCCGCGCTGCATGAGAAGGACGACGCCTCGCCCGAGGAACAGCGCCGCATCATCGACATCTTGGTCCGCACGGCAAAAGAAATCCGTGGCCAGTAATCACAACAAGCGGGGGTATGGATGGGCAGCATCAGAACCAGCGATATCGCCTGGAAAGGGCATGTCATGAAGGGTCATCGTTACCGCGTTACCATCGAGCATGTCGGCACGCCGCGCGAAGGCACGGAACGCCAGCCGGCCCTGATCTTCGAGACCGTCAATCACGATGAGATCATCGGCATCGTCGAACGCATCCGCGCCAGCGGGCATTACGCCGAGGACGAGGCGGCCTCGCTCGGCATCGGTCTGAAGCTGTTTGCCGAAGTGATGCTGAAGCGCCGTGACGACCCGCTGTTCGCCGAGCTGCGTCCCGCGATCCGCGCTTTCATTGGCGGTTTGAAGGATCGCAATCGTGGTGCTGCGGCACCCGTATAGGGTAGCCGCGGCAGCCGGGGGCGCCGCGTGTGCAATCGCTCGCACACCGCAGCGCCGCCACAGCGCCCCCCACGGTCTGTCCGCTTTAGTCGGCTGCCTCGGGCATGTCCCACAGCTCGACCGGTCGATAGGGCATACTGATGCCCAGCAGCGTATCGGTGTTGATGCCGTCGAAAGCCAGCGGCAGCATCAGGTTCTCGCTTTCGCGCCAGCCATTGAAATCGAGAGCATCGTCTTCCACCGGGATCGGGCCGCGGCGCCAGGTCGGCACGCCATCGCGCGCCGTGGTGATCAGGCGCAGGCGGTTGGCGGCCCAGGCCAGCGGCCGGGCTTCGTCATACCAGCGGTTGGTGAGATCCTGTCCGATGGCTTCGACAAAGGCGCAGCCCGCCATGCGATAACGGAAGCGCCAGGACGGACTGCGCTGCACATCCAGCATCCAGCAATAGGGCAGCAACTCACCGAGCAGGCTGCGGTCGATGACATTGCGGGACGGCACATGGCCGTCAGCGGTGCAGAGCCGCAGCCAGTGGCACAGCAGCTCGCGCACCTGCAAATGCCAGCCCTGGCCACGATCGGCCGCGCGCACCACATGCCAGCCATCTCCGAGGAGGGCCGGCGGCGATGTGAAATGTGCGGGGGGCGGCAAAATCATGGCCGCACCCTAGACAGCTTCGCACCCGCCGTAGCGTTACTTTCCGATTACGTTATGCGGGCCGGATCATTTGTCACGGCAGCATCAGCCAGTGCAGGCTGAACAGCTCGTTCTCGTCGGTCCAGGCCGCACCGGGCAGGAAACCGGCTTTTTCTGCCAGCTGACGGAAACCGGCCACCGTGTATTTGTAGGAGTTTTCCGTGTGAATGGACTCGCCGGCCGCAAAGCTGTAGCGCTGGCCGCCGATCTGCACGCTCTGCGCCCGCGCGCTGACCAGATGCATTTCGATGCGATGCAGATGCGGCTGGTAGAAGGCGTAATGGTGGAACGCGTCGAGGTCGAAATCGGCGCCCAGTTCGGTATTGGCCCGGCGCAGCAGATTCAGGTTGAAAGCCGCCGTGATGCCCTGGCTGTCATTATAGGCCGCATGCAGCAGCGCCGGATCCTTCACCAGATCGACGCCGATCAGCAGGCTGGCGCCCGAGGGCCCGGCCTGTTCCGACTCACCCCGGGCGTTGCCCAGCATGCTGGCGGCGTTGCGCAGAAAGCGCAGCGCCTCTTCCGGCGTGAAATTGCCGATGGTCGAGCCGGGGAAAAAGCCGACCCGGCTCTGGGCGAATTTCTCGCGCCTGGGCAGCGGCAGCGTCTGCATGAAATCGCCCACCACCGGTCGCACGGCCAGACCGGGGTAATCCTTGGCCAGGGATGCCGCAGCGCTGCTCAGATGCTCGCCCGAAATATCGATGGGCAGATAGGCGCGCGGCGTCTTCAGCGCATCGAGCACCAGGCGCACTTTGTCCAACGCTCCTGCGCCGAACTCCACGAGTTCTGCATCGGGGCCGATGATGGCGGCGATCTCGCTGGCATTGTCGCGCAGCATCTGCATCTCGGTGCGGGTCGGATAATATTCCGGCAGCGTGCAGATCTGCTCGAACAGTTCCGAGCCGCGGCGGTCGTAGAAGTATTTCGCCGGCACCGCCTTGGGCCAGCCGGCCAGGCCCTTGTGCATGTCGCGCGCGAAGTCGGACTCCTGGTCCGGGCTGCGGACGACCTGGGGTTTGAAGCCGCGGTTGCGCGGCCGTTCGAAATTGAGGACGGCAATGTTACTCATAGATCCTCCGCGAGACGGATGCCGGAAAACTGCCAGCGCGCGGCCGGCGGGAAGAAGTTGCGATAACTGGTGCGGATATGGCCGGGCGGCGTGACGCAGGAACCGCCGCGCAGCACTTGCTGGCCAATCATGAATTTGCCGTTGTATTCGCCCACGGCGCCGGCAGCCGGACGGAAGCCCGGATAGGGCTCGTAGGCCGAGCGCGTCCATTCCCAGACCTCGCCCAGCATCTGCAGCTCGCCTGACAATCCATGGCAGGGCCGCGGATGCGGATGGGCGCGGTCGAGGAATCCGCCGCTGGTGCTGCGCTTGCCAGACGCGGCCGCATGTTCCCATTCGGCCTCGGTGGGCAGGCGTTTGCCGGCCCATTCGGCAAAGGCGGCGGCCTCGTAGAACGAGACATGGCAGACCGGCTCGGCCGGATCGAGCGCGCGGCGGCCCTGCAGGGTGAAAATCTGCCAGGTCTCCTTGCGCGCATCCTGCAGCCAGTAGGCCGGCGCCTGCCAGCCCGCGGCCTGCACGGTGGCCCAGCCATCCGACAGCCAGAGCTCCGGCCGCGCATAGCCGCCATCGGCGATGAAATCGAGATACTCGCCGCAGGTGACAGGGCGGTTGGCGATGCGATAGGGCTGCAGCAGCGCGCGATGGCGCGGCGCTTCATTGTCGAAGGCGAAGCCATGACCGTCATGGCCGATCTCGACAATGCCGCCGGCAAAGGCGGTGAAGCCCATTGGCGCCGCTGGCTCGCGTGTCTGGCTGTGCGGTGGCACATAGGCCGGCGCGAACGGATGCCGTGAGAAGGCATGCTTGATGTCGGTGAGCAGCAGTTCTTGATGCTGCTGTTCATGGGCGAGGCCGAGCGCCACCAGCGGCGCGATGCGGGCCAGCGTGTCGTCGTCGGCGCGGCCGATCAGTTCGACCATCGCGGCATCCACATAGCGGCGATACTGCGTGATGGCTTCGGCCGGCGGCCGGCTCAGGATGCCGCGCTCGGGCCGCGGATGGCGCTCGCCGACCTGCTCGTAATAGGAATTGAACATGTAATTGAAGTGTTCGTCGAAAACGCAGTAGCCGGGCTGATAGGGCTGCAGCAGGAAGGTTTCGAAAAACCAGGTGACATGGGCGCGATGCCATTTGGTCGGGCTGGCATCGGCCATCGACTGGATCGACTGGTCTTCCGGCGACAGCGGCTCGGCCAGCTTTTCGGTCAGGTCGCGCACCGCGCCATAGCCCCGCAGCAGGCCGTCGCGCGCATCGAGGCTGCGCATCTCCGTTGCCGCGACAGTAGTTTCGGTTTCATAGATATCGGAGATATCCGACGGCGGCACACCGGCGGTATCGCCCTTGTCCAGGGCAAAAGTCTCACTCATCTCTGCGATACTCCCCGGCCTCGGCCTGCCTTGACGCGGTGGCCCTCGCTGGCGGACAGGGAAACGGCCTGTCGGCACCGAGGTTCCGCGTTGCGTTAACGTTTGTCGGACCGTCTGGGCCGGCACGCCGGCCTCTATCAGATAGGGCGAGTGTAGGCCCAAACCATGACAGCTGATGTCAGGATTGCGTGTTTGCGGCCGATGGCGCGGCTTGATTTTCCCGGTCTTTCGGGATGCGGGGCCGCGTTTCCGGTCGCGCTGTGATTTCCGTCACCTTACCGCCAGCGGGCAAGGCACGGTCTCAGCCGCGCAGATGGCTGTCGATCAGCCGGTCGGCTGCATCGGCGAGCGCCCGGGCCGGGCCGCCGCCCTGGCGGAAAATCTGGCCGCTGACATAGGCGCCCTCGATCAGCAGCATCAGGCTGTCGCCCAGCAGCTTGGGATCATCGGCGCCCATATCGGCGGCAAGCTCGGCAAGTTTCAGCCGCAGCTGCTGCTTGTGGCCCTCTGAAACCAGGCGGGCGGGATGATTGCTGTCGGGGTATTCCACCGCCGTGTTCGACAGGCCGCAGCCGCGATAATCTGGGCCGCCGGCGCGTTCGCCCAGGCCGCGCAGGTAGTTGAACAGGCCTTCGCGCGGATTATCGGCGCCAGCCTTGGTCAGGTGGGCAGCAAACCGCTGCCAGAATTCGGCGTCGTAATCGCGCAGGTAAGCCGCCGCCAGTGCGTCCTTGGAGGGAAAGGCGCGATACAGGCTCGGCTTGGTGACGCCGGCCTTGGTGACGATCTCGTCCACGCCGATGGCGCGGATGCCGGCGCGGTAGAATAGCTCGCGCGCCGTGCGGCGGATCTTATCGGCCGCGCGCGGGCGCGCCGGCGCCTCAGCCTGGCCGGCGGTATCGGGGGTGGGATCGACCTGGGCTTTCCGGGTCACGGCAGCAGGTTCCTTATCGGGACTTGACGATGTAACCGATCGGTACGTATATAGATGCATCGCAACACGTACCGGTTAGTCACATGAGCCTAGCACGCCCCGCCCTTCTTGGCCAGAAATATGCGTTTGTCGTGGTGGCCATCATTTTCGTCTGTCTGCTGGTCGCCGCCGGCCTGCGCTCCACCCCCAGCGTGCTGCTGGTGCCGTGGGAGCAATCCTTCGGCTGGAGCCGTGACACCACTTCCCTGGCCGCCGCTATCGGCATTTTCCTCTACGGGCTGGTCGGGCCCTTTGCCGCCGCCCTGATGCAGAGCTTCGGCATTCGCCGCACCCTGATCACCGCCCTGGCGCTGATGGCGGCCTCGACCGCGCTGTCCACCCTGATGACCGAACGCTGGCATCTGATCGCCAGCTGGGGCGTGCTGACCGGCCTCGGCTCCGGCGCCGTCGCCCTGGTGATGGGCGCGACGATCACCAACCGCTGGTTTGTCACCAACCGTGGCCTCGTCATGGGTCTGCTGACCGCCAGCACCGCCACCGGCACACTGATCTTCATTCCGGTGCTGACCGCGATTGCCGATGCCGGCGGCTGGTCCGCCGTGGTGTGGACGGTGGCGATTGCCTGCGCCGCCCTGATCCCGCTGGCCTGGTGGCTGCTGCCCGAGCGGCCGGCCGATATCGGCCTGCTGCCCTATGGCGCCACCGAGGCGCCAGCCGCAGCCGGCCCGGCGCAGAACCCGCTGGTCTTCGCCGTCTCGGCACTCGGCCGCGCTTCGAAGAAGCGCGACTTCTGGTTCCTGTTTCTGACCTTCTGGATCTGCGGCTTCACCACCAACGGCCTGGTCGGCACCCATATGTTGTCCTTCTGCGGCGACATGGGCATCGCGGCGACGAGTGCGGCCGGCGTCCTGGCGCTGATGGGCTTTTTCGACCTGTTCGGCACGACGGCGTCGGGCTGGCTCACCGACCGCTACGATCCGCGCAAGCTGCTGTTCATGTATTACGGCCTGCGCGGCCTGTCGCTGATCTACCTGCCCTATACCGATTTCTCGATGGTCAGCCTGTCGATCTTCGCCGTCTTCTATGGCCTCGACTGGATCGCCACCGTGCCGCCGACCGTGAAGCTGGCGGTGGAGGCCTTCGGCGAGCGTGACGGTCCGGTGGTGTTCGGCTGGATCGCAGCCGGGCATCAGCTGGGCGCGGCGAGTGCGGCCTTCTTCGCCGGCTACATGCGCGTGCAGCAGGGCGACTACCTGCAGGCCTTTATCATTGCCGGCATGACCGGCGTGGTGGCTGCCGTGGTCTCGCTGCTGATCCGTGGCAAGAAAAAAGAGATGGTGCTGGCGGCAGCATAACGCACCATCTCTTTCGTCATCCCCGCGAAAGCGGGGATCCAGTGCGGTGGGAGCGACGATATGAGGCTTACACTGCCCTGGTCGCCTTCAGCGAGGCGGCCAGTTCCGCCGGCGTCGTGACCGGCAGGCCGCAGGTCGGGCCGAGACAGACATAGGCCGTCGGCTTGCCATCGATCTGCGTCTTGCCGGTGGCCGGATGGGTTTCGGGCAGCGTCGCATCGGGCGCCGTCACCATCACCACGCGGTTGGGCACCGAGACGCGATAGGCCGCATCGACCAGCGCTTCCGTCGCCGCATCGCCGCGTTTGCCGATGATCGCCACCTGCACGGCATTGCCGAAGAAGTCGGCGTTGTTGAGGAAGCTGCCCATCGGGAAGAAGTTGCGGCCCACATCGGGCGAGAAGGCATCCATCAGCATCTGCGCCCGCTCGCGCCAGACCAGTTCACCGGTCAGGTACCACAGCCGCGCAAACACGCCGAGCAGCGTGCCGTTGCCGGCCGGCGTGGCATTGTCGGCCGCATGGCGCGTGCGCGCGATCAGGTCTTCGGCATCCTTCGAGGTGAGGAAATAGCCGCCGTTGACGCTGTCGCTATAGTCGCTCTCGACCACCTCGGCCCAGCGCCTGGCCTGCGCCAGGTAATCCGGATTGCCGGTCGCCTCGAACAGGCTGAGCGCTGCGCTCATCATGTTGGCGTAATCGTCCAGCAGGCCCGGCGCGACCAGGATGTCGGTGCGCCAGCTGTGGCCAAGACGATGCTCGCCGAAGGCCATGGTGGAGGCGATGAAGCCGTAAGCACGTTCGGCCGCCGCCAGCCATTCGGGCCTGGCATACTGGCGTGACAGCGTGGCCAGGCTTGCGATCATCAGGCCGTTCCAGTCGGCCAGCACCTTGTCGTCCCAGCCCGGCTTGATGCGCGTCTCGCGCGCGGCAAAGAGCTTTTCACGGGCGGTCTTCAGTTTTTTCTCGCTTGCCTCGTCCTTCAGGTCGGGCTCCAGCGAGCGGCGCAGGATGGTCTTATGTTCCCAGTTGCCGTCCTCGGTCACGTCATAGGCGGCACAGAACTCGCCGGCATAGGGGCCGAGCACCGTCTCGATCTCGCCCATATGCCAGACGTAGAACTTGCCTTCCTCGCCTTCCGAATCCGCATCCTGGGTGGCGGCAAAGGCGCCGCCCTCGGCAATCATTTCCCGTAAGAGCCAGCCGACGGTTTCCTCGATGCGCTGGCGCAGCATCGGATCGTTAGTCTCGGCTTCCACCATGGCCATGTGAGACAGAAGCTGCGCGTTGTCGTAGAGCATCTTCTCGAAATGCGGTGCCAACCATTCAGCATCGGTGGAGTAGCGCGCGAAGCCGCCGCCGAGATGATCGTAGATGCCGCCCTGGGCCATGCGGGTGATGGTGTTGACCACGGCAACGGAATAATCGGCGATGCCGGTGCGCAGGTAGCCGCGCCACAAGAGATCGAACAGGCCGGTCTGCGGGAATTTCGGCGCTGAGCCGATGCCGCCCTGTTCGGGGTCGACATGGCCGAGCACCTGTCCCACCACCTGGTCGAGTACCTCGTTACTCAAGGGCAGGCGGTCGCGGCTTTGCGGCTTGGCCATGTTGCGCAGCGCGCCGACCAGCATCTTGGTGTTCTGGGCGATGGCGTCGCGTTTTTCGTGATAGGCCTCGGAGATCTTGTTCAGCACCTCGACAAAGCCGGGACGACCGAAGCGCGGCTCGGGCGGGAAGTATGTGCCGCCCCAGAAGGGCTCGCCCTTGGGCGTCAGGAACATGGTCAGCGGCCAGCCGCCCTGCTCGCCCAGCACCTGCAGGGCATTCATGTAGAGCGTGTCGATATCGGGCCGTTCCTCGCGGTCGACCTTGATGTTGACGAACAGCCGGTTCATCACCCCGGCGATCTCGGGGTTTTCAAAGCTTTCATGGGCCATGACATGGCACCAGTGGCAGGCGGCATAGCCGATGCTGAGCAGGATCGGCTTGTCGGCGGCCTGGGCGGCGGCCAGCGCCTCGGGGCCCCAGATCTGCCAGTGCACGGGGTTGTCGCGATGCTGCTGCAGATAGGGCGAGGCGGCCTTGTCCAGATTGTTGCGCGCCATATCGCTCTTGATCCCTGACAACGGGTCGGTGGCCATGCTAGGTATTTGTCCTGCTTCTCAATTTAGGCATTTCCATCCAGCAGTATGGTGCAGCGATGAAGGTCACTGTCAATGTTGATTGCACGCCGGAAGAGGCCCGTGCCTTTCTCGGCCTGCCCGATGTGCAGCCCATCCAGGAGGCCGTGATGGCCCAGATGCAGGAGCGCATGCTGAATTCCCTGAAATCCATGGATCCCGAGGTGCTGCTCAAGACCTGGGGCCCGATGGGGGTGCAGAATTTCGAGCAGATGCAGAAATTCTTTTTCAGCCAGTTCCAGAACCCGCTGGGCGGGGGCGGCACCAGCGCGGACAAGAAGAAGTAGGTCGCCGCCATGACCCGTCTGCCCGGCGATCCGGCCGATTTCTACCAGGCCCATATCTTCGTCTGCACCAACGAGCGGCCGGAAAACCATCCGCGCGGGTCCTGCGCCCGCAAGGGCGGCGAGAAGCTGCGCAACTACATGAAGACCCGCGCCAAGGAGATGGGGCTCGGCCTGGAACAGGGTGTGCGCGTCAACAATGCCGGCTGCCTGGAGCGCTGCGAACTGGGGCCGACGCTGGTGATCTATCCCGACGGGGTCTGGTACCGGGCCGAGACCTTTGCCGATATCGACGAGATTCTGGACGTGCATGTGAAACAGGGCGGCCGGGTGCAGCGCCTGCTGCTGAAACCGGAAGACGGCCCGGATCATTCCGCGAAGAAGAAGTGAGGGACATGCTGAAGGCCTTGATCGGACTTCTCCGGTCAAGCCGGGAACAATTCCCGGATGGCTCTCACCTTCGGCCGACGACCAAGGAATCCATGGAATACGCGCGGTCGGATGGGCGGCGCATGGAGATAGAGGTCTATCCGGGGGCAGACGGCATTGATCAGTGTGTGTATCTGAACCGGTGGCTTCCGCCGGATGAGATGCAGCAGATAACGCCCGCCGAGCTGGCGGCTATTCAGACCAATCTTGACGGCTATTTCCGGCGGCGGGGGCTGTCGTATCGGATCGATCCGGCCTCGATTGCCGGTTTGGGTGGGTGACGATCATGCCTCCCGAGACCATCTACGCGCTGTCGTCTGCGCCCGGCCGCGCCGGTGTGGCGGTGATCCGCCTGAGCGGACCGCAGGCCGCCGATACGCTGCTGGCCTTTACTGGCGGGCAGTTGCCGCGCCCGCGCGCGGCCAGTTTACGCAAACTGAAAGACGCCGACGGCACGCTGCTGGACGAGGGCATGGTGCTGTGGTTTCCGGCGCCGCACAGCTTCACCGGCGAGGATGTGGCCGAGCTGCAGGTGCATGGCGGCCGCGCCGTGCTCGGCGCCATCTTTGCCGCGCTGGCGGCGCTGCCCGGCCTGCGCCTGGCCGAGCCGGGCGAGTTCAGCCGCCGGGCGTTTGAGCATGGCAAGCTCGACCTGACATCCGCCGAAGGCCTCGGCGACCTGATCAATGCGGAGACCGAAGCCCAGCGCCGGCAGGCGTTGCGGCAGATGCAGGGCGCGCTTGGCGATCTGTATGAAGGCTGGCGCAACCAGCTGGTGCGCGCACTGGCGCATCTGGAAGCCGATATCGATTTCCCCGACGAAGACCTGCCCGAAGGCGTGGCGGCGGAGGTGAAGCCGCAGCTGGCGCGCCTGCGCGCCGAGATCGCCGCCCATCTGGATGACCGCCAACGCGGCGAGCGCCTGCGCGATGGTCTGATGGTGGCGATCCTGGGCGCGCCCAATGTGGGCAAGTCGTCGCTGCTGAATGCACTGGCCAAACGCGAGGCCGCCATCGTCTCGGATATTCCCGGCACCACGCGCGACGTGATCGAGGTGCATCTGGATCTGGGCGGTTATCCCGTGGTGCTGGCCGATACCGCCGGCCTGCGCGAGACCGCCGATGCGATCGAAAGCGAAGGCGTCACCCGCGCCCTGAAACGCGCCGAGGCCGCCGATCTCAAACTCGTGGTGCTGGACGCCACCGACACATCTGTGCCGAAGGAGACCGCGGCGCTGATCGATTCAGATGCCATCGTGATCGCCAACAAGGCCGATGCGGCCAGTGTCGCTGCGGGTTGGGAAATCAATGGCCGGCCGGTGCTGCCGGTTTCGGTGCGCGGCAATCTGGGCATGGAAGCCCTGCTGGCGATCCTGGAAAGCGAAGTCACCGCGCGCATCGGCCTCACCGGCAATGCGACGCTGACCCGCGCCCGTCACCGCGAGGCGCTGATGGATTGCCTGGCCGCGCTGGACCGGTTTCTGATCGGCAATGCGCGCAACAATTCCAGCGCTGAACTGGCGGCGGAAGACGTGCGGCTGGCGGCGCGTGCGCTCGGCCGCATCACCGGCCGGATCGATGTGGAAGATTTGCTGGATGTGATCTTCCGCGATTTTTGTATCGGGAAGTAGGCGGCATTATGTAGCAAGCGCACCTCCGGGCTAAAGCTGTGAGGTGGTTAATCCTGATACTCGTCTTCGGGTGGGGCGTCTGCAATTCTCACGAATCGCTGGGAATGAATATCGTATTTTCGGCGGAACGCCATTTGCCTTTTAATGCTGCTGCCGGGTGCATCGAGATAGGCAATATGACCGACAAAGAAAACGCCAAAATCATGAGCCCACTGAAGACGGTGATCTTTGTCCCAACGATGGGTGGCGTCTTTGTAAACGCAGTTGACAGTTTCGCCGGGCAATATCCGCCCTATATGCGCGGGTGCGTCCGGGAATTCCCTTTCAGGAGTCAGACGAAAATTCGGATAGCCTACCTTATTCACAAACTGTATGCCGATATGGCTATTGGTTATCCACGCTTCGGAATCGCCAATATTAGTAATCGTGTATTGAACAACAATCGTGTTTTCCAGTGGGTCAGTGATTGGGGCCAAAGCTTGTCGCACGATCAGTTTCGGGCGGTGGGTGGCGATAAACTCTTTATGGATTATGTCGGCCTGCACTCTAGCATGCACTGCAGATTCCTCGGCAGCTACGGCGGCTTTTCTGGCATATCGAACCGTCAGTCCCAGGCCAATCAAACCCGAAGTGCCGATAAGGATTTGGAAAAGGGTAAGGAAAACCATATCGCGGGCAGCGAGCGCAGTTACCCACTGGGCTCTCAAATCGAAAGCAGTGGTGTATTGCTCGCTATTTTGCTTCCCGTCTTCGCTCTTTTGGGCGGCTGTTTCGGGCTGTCCAAACTTATTGACGGTACGGAGCCAGCGCAGAGAATCATTGGCGGCGTCCTTGTCACCATACCATTCGTTATTTTGTTTCTGTTTTTCCGAACCGCCCTTGGGTCGTTCCAGTAATAGCAAAGGCGCAACGATAAAAACCGCGAAAGCGGTTGCGGCTGACCCCCCAAGCGTAAGGTGCTTACGCCAATTGCTTTTAGACATTGTAGTAAGAAAGCAGCTGTGAATCCCCCATGGCTGATCTTATTGGCGATATTCCGCTCTGTCTCAGGGATTTTTATCGGGAGGGGGCGTCGGATTTGGCGTCCCACCTAGCCCTGTATGTCGGAAATGAGTAGCGTAATGCCATGCCCGACGCCTATCCCACCCTGAAAACCCAGCGCCTGACCCTGCGCGCCTTCCGGCCCGAGGATGAGACCGCCTTCCAGGTCTTCGCCGTGAAGGAGGAGTTCTGGACATTCCTGCCCGGCCCGGCGCTGACGCCCGAGCTGGTGACGCGCTTTGTCGCCGCCCGCGTCGAAGAGGCGGCTGCGCCGTCGGGTCGCGACTGGCTGTTCGCGGTGGAAGAGAAGCAGATGCAGCGCGCCATCGGCATGGTGCGGCTGAGCATCGCTGCCGGCGAACACCGCCAGGGCAATATCGGCTTTTCGTTTGACGGCAGCATGCGCGGCAAGGGCTATGCCTCGGAAGCCATGCAGGCGGCTTTGCGCTTCGGCTTTGCCGAACTGGGCCTGCATCGCATCACGGCGCTGGCCGATGTGGAGAATGACCGCAGCCATGCGGTGCTGCGTAAACTGGGCTTCCGCCAGGAAGGCCGGCTGCAGCAGAATTTCCTGGTGCGCGGACGCTGGCGCGACAGCGACCTGTTCGCATTGCTGCGCAGCGAGTGGCCGCGCGGTACGGGCGAACCCTCAGGAACCGCGCTGGCCTAGAGCAAGGCGTTCAGCCCTTGGGCCATTGCGGCACCGGCAGGCTGCCTTCCAGTGGACGGCCGGTGCGCGGATCGATCTTGAGGTCGCGGTCGCGGCCGTCGCGGGTGCGATAGACCACCTCGTAACGGCCATCCTCCCAATCGATATCCTTGATATAGGCGCAGTCGGGCCGGCTCTCGATCTGGGCGATGATCTGCGAGAGCGACAGTGCGCCGGCCGGCGGGCCGCCCGGCGGTTCCACCTGGGCGGCCGGATCGGCCGTGACATTGCTCTGGCTGCGCGTTGCCGGCGCCGGGCTGGTGATGTTCTGGCTCTGCGTATAGACGGGTCCGCTGCTGCTGCCGGGCGGCTGGGCCACCGGCTCGATGGCATGGGCGGGGACGGCGGTGGTTCCCAAGGCTCCGAGCAGGAGCAGGGTGGCGAGGTTGTTCATGGCGAGCACTCCGGGTCAATCCCAAGCTGTCGCCCCATTTGGGGTCTCTAGTTGACCCCAACCCATACCCGGAATGTGGCGTCAGTCGGGCAACCCGGAGGCGATTCGACGGATTCGGCGTTCTCGCAGCCGCAGCATGGCCGCTGCGGCCGGCGGGCGGCTCTTAAAGGGCGATTTTGCCGCCGAACAGCACCAGCGGCTCGCCGCAGCAGGGGCAGGCCATGTCGCGCAGGCTGCTCAGCACGTTTTCACCGGCCAGTGCGACGCCGCGCGACAGCCGACTGTATTTCGTGGCGGCGGCGGCATGGACCGCCTCGCAGGCGAGCGCGGCCTGGGGCGCGAGGACCGTGGCGCCGGCGCCGGCAGCGGCGAGACCGGCGGAGGCAAACAGCATCTGGCGGCGGGTGATCATGGCGACAGCCTCGTTGCGAAACCTGCGCGGAGCCTGCGCCTGTCACGCGTCGCAAGCAAGTGGCATTACGTCGCATGACGTGTCAGAAAGCCGCGTAAAATCTGCGTAAATTCAGCGGCGCGTTCGTCATGCGGCACATGGCCGGCGCCCTCGAACAGCGCGATCTCGCAGCGCGGATTGAGTGCGGCCATGCGCTCGATCTCTTCGCGCGTCACCGCCCAGCTCTTGGTGCCATGCATCAGCAGCACGGGACAGCGCACGGCGGCGAAGTCAGCGCTCCAGTCGCCGGTGAGCGCCGCGCGGGCTGCCACGAACCAGGCATCGGAAAAGCGGAAGCCCCAGCCGTCCTCGTATTCGACCAGGCTGTCGAGCAGGAAGCGGTCGATGCCGATGGGCGTGGTCTGCATGAAGGCGAGGAACTGGTCGAGCGTCTCCCAGCGCAGCGGCCAGGATTCGCCATCCACCGGCGGGCCGAAGCGGCAGCCGATATCCTCGACGATCAGCCCGCGCACCAGGTCGGGGCGCTGTGCGGCCATCTGATAGGCGGTGACGCCGCCAAAGGAATGGCCGAGCAGCATGACCAGCCCGCAGGCGAGGGTTTCGATCAGCGCGATGGCGTCGTCGATGAAGGCGGCGCGGCTGCGGTCATCCGCATGGTCGCTCCAGCCATGGCCGCGCAGGTCCTGCGCCACCACGCGCCAGTCGGGGCGCAGGCTTTGGGCGACGGTCGCGAAATTGCGGGCGCAGCCGCTGCGGCCATGCAGGCAGACCAGCGTCTGCGCAGCCGGTCCGCCGAAGTCGACATAGGAGAGCGTCACGCCGGCGCGCGTGAGGAAACCGCGCCGGCCCATCAAAGCTGGTCCGCGAGCGCCGCCGCCGTATCCTTGCCCGGCGTCACCGGCACGATCTCGAACTCGACGAGGTCGGACCAGGCGGCGCACCAGCGCTGCAAGAGCGTGATGTCATCGGTCTCCATGATCTGGAAACAGCGGTCGAGATCGGCGCTGACCCAGCTCGACACGAAGCTGACGCCATCCGGCATCAGGCGGCCCTGGTCGCGGAAGCGGCGATAGACGGCTCTGGCATCCTGGTTGCGGAACCGCTCGATCACCATGAACTGCATCGCCGCGCTCCCGCCGCCTTTAGAAGATCCGGCCGACGCGGTCGCCCGGGCGGATGGTGCCGCCCTCGACCACGCGGGCATAGACGCCGCATTTGTTATGACCGTAATCGCGGTTCAGCAGGCCGACCAGATCGGTATCCGACACGCCGGTATCGGGGTTCACATGGGTGGCGGCGCAGCGGCCGATGACGGCCTCGACCGCCAGCACCGTCTCGCCGATCTGGATTTTCGATCCCACCCACTTCATCTCGGCCCAGGCCGGGAAACCGTCGACCAGCAGGTTGCCGCGCAGGCGGCGATAGTCGAGCGGCCCAGTGCTGCCGCCGGGCTGACCGAGCTTGCGGCCGAGATCGAGCAGGGTGGCGGTATTCTGGATCGAGATATAGGGATCGGGCACATCGGCGAACCAGGCGCCCGGCGCTTCGGCGACGCGCACGCTGCCGCGTGTGGCGTCGTTGCCGATATGCGCCAGCACCACGCGCTCGACATCCTGGCGGCTCAGCGGCGAGGTGAGGTCGGCATCGCGGACCAGTACCTTGCCATCCTTGGCGATGCTGATCTTGCTGCCGGTCGGATCGAAGCTGCAGTCGAGTGCTGCCAGTGGCGGGTTGCGGATCCAGGTGAGGAAATGCGCTTTCTTCTGAAACGCAGGCGCGGCGGCGTCGAAGGCCGAGCTGCCATGGGCCAGTGCGAAACGCCGGTCGCCGGCAATCGGCTGGTCGGGCGTGAGCTGGGCCGCATCGAGCTTCTGCGGCGTCAGGCCTTTGACGGGAAAGCGGACGATGGAGAGAAGGGAAGCAGTCTGATCCTGAGTCATGCGCCTTCTATGGCCAAGGCCGCGAATCCCGTCAACGGCGGAATTGCCACCACGATTGTCATCCTGCAAGACTGCAACAGACTGAAACGCAATGTGATGCCACAAGGACGGACCGGGCCATGCTGCTGCACGCAATCGCGCTCTACGCCACCGCGCTCCTGCTCGGGACCATGGCCTTCTTCTCCTTCGCGCTGACGCCGATGATTTTCATCAAGCTCGAAGCCGCCGTGGCATCGGCCTTCGTGCGCGCGCTGTTTCCGCTCTACTACCTGATCATCATGGTCAGCGGCGGTGTGGCGGCGCTGACGCTGGCGGTCTCCGGACGCCCGATCCCTGCCGCCATCATGGCGCTGGTGGCGGCCGGCGCCGTGCTGACGCGGCAGCTGGTTATTCCGCGGCTCGATGCCCTGCGGGTCGCGAAAGACGCAGGCAATGAAAAAGCCGCCGGGCAGTTCAAGACCCTGCATCGCCTCAGCGTGGTCATCAACATGACGCAGCTCGCCGCAGTCGCGACGGTTTTGTCCATCTTCGTTCTTTAAGGCGTCGGGATAGGCTGTCTGCCCCAATATCTATCGAACAAATCATAAACATATGACTTTGGCGGGGGGTTTCACGTGAAACGGGCTGCCTCATAGGCAGAGCCATGGTTGGGTTTCCCGTGAAACATCGATTCCCTTTGACGGCCCCTCTGCCTGTGCGTAAAACCCGCGCCCATGCAGGACAGGTACGATGTCATCGTGATCGGCGGCGGCCATGCCGGCTGCGAAGCCGCCAGCGCTTCGGCGCGGCTGGGCGCGCGCACGCTGCTGCTCACCCACAAGCTTGAGACCATTGGCGAGATGTCCTGCAATCCAGCGATCGGTGGACTTGCGAAAGGCCATCTGGTGCGCGAGATCGATGCGCTGGACGGCGTGATGGGCCGCGTTGCCGATGCCGCCGGCATCCAGTTCCGCCTGCTCAACCGTTCGAAGGGTCCGGCCGTGCGCGGCCCGCGGACGCAGGCCGATCGCAAGCTCTATCGCCAGGCTATGCAGGCGCTGCTTTTCGCGCAGCCCAATCTCACCATCCGCGCGGCTGCGGCCGAAGACATCCGCATTGAAGCCGGTGAAGTGTGCGGCGTGATCTGCGGCGATGGCACTTTCATCGCGGCGCCAAAGGTCGTGCTCACCACCGGCACGTTTTTGCGCGGTCTCATTCATATCGGCGAAGAGAAGATTCCGGCCGGCCGTGTCGGCGAGGCGCCATCCCTCGGCCTCTCGAAAACCCTTGAAGCATGCGGGTTTTCGCTCGGTCGCCTGAAGACCGGCACGCCGCCGCGCCTTGATGGCAAGACCATCGACTGGTCAGCGCTGGAGATGCAGAAGGGCGACGATCCGCCGGTGCCCTTCAGCTTTATGACGCGTGAGATCACCACGCCGCAGATCGAATGCGGCGTGACCTACACATCGCAGGCCGGCCACGACCTGATCCGCGCCAACCTGCATCGCGCGCCGATGTATTCCGGCCAGATCGAAGGCACCGGGCCGCGCTACTGCCCATCCATCGAGGACAAGGTGGTGCGTTTCGGCCAGCGCGACCGCCACCAGATCTTCCTGGAGCCGGAAGGCCTGGATGACGACACCGTCTATCCGAACGGTATTTCCACCTCGCTGCCGAAAGACGTGCAACTGGGCCTGCTGAAAAGCATCCAGGGGCTGGAAAACGCCGTCATGCTGCGGCCCGGCTACGCCATCGAATACGATTACGTCGATCCGCGCGAGCTGAAGCCCACGCTGGAGACCAAGCGCCAGAAGGGTCTGTATCTGGCCGGCCAGATCAACGGCACCACCGGATACGAGGAAGCCGCCGCCCAGGGCCTCATGGCCGGGCTGAATGCCGCCATTTCTGCTGGCGGGGGCCCAAAAGGCGACGAGGGCGGTTTCACGTTAAACCGGGCCGACGCCTATATCGGCGTGATGATCGACGACCTGGTGAATCTGGGTACCGCCGAGCCCTATCGCATGTTCACCAGCCGCGCCGAATATCGCCTGAGCCTGCGCGCCGACAATGCGGATCAGCGTCTGACGCCGCTTGGGATTGCGCTGGGCTGCGTCGATGTTTCCCGTGAAACAGTCTGGAAAGCCAAGGAAAACAGGCTTTTTTCGGCGCGCGAACTGGTCCAGAGCTTGAAAATGACGCCGCCGGAACTGGCCAAACGGGGCTTGAGCATCAACCAGGATGGCCAGTCGCGCTCGGCCGCCACGCTGCTGGGCTATCCGGACATGACCGTCGAGCGCCTGACCGCCGTCTGGCCCGAGTTGGCCGGCCTGGAGCCGGAGATCGTCGAGCAGCTCGAGATTGACGGGCGCTATGCCGGCTATATGGAGCGCCAGGAGGCCGATATCCTTGCCTTCCGCAAAGACGAGAGCCTGATCCTGCCCGACAGCCTCGACTATGACGCCGTCGGCGGGCTGTCGAATGAGGTCCGCGCCAAGCTGAAGCAGCACCGCCCGGCCACGCTGGGCCGGGCGGCGCGGATCTCCGGGGTGACGCCGGCGGCACTGTCGGCGCTGCTCGGCCATGTGAAAAAGGCCCGGCGGACCGGGATTGAAGCTGCCGAGTAGTGATTTTTCAATGATTTAACGGCCAAGGGGGATGTTTCACGTGAAACATCCCCCTTTTTCATGCGTTGTCTTTTGGCGCAGGCTAGACTTGCGGCCCCAGGAATACTGCGCGGAGGAAGCTGCATGTCGGGACTCCCTGTGAGCGGTCGCCCCGCCGAACATACCGGCCAGATCGTGCCGGTTCTGCGTTATCGCGACGCCCCGGCGATGATCGATTGGCTGGAAACCGCCTTCGGCTTTGAAAAGCATTCCGTCCATACCGACGATCAGGGTCGGGTCGGCCATGCCCAGCTTTGTTATGGCGACGAGATGATCATGCTCAGCTCGGTGATCGATACGCCATTCTCCAAACATATGGTGCAGCCCGATGAGATCGGGGGACGGGAAACCACCACGATCTACGTGGTCGTCCCCGATGCCGACCTGCATCACGCCCGCGCCACGGCGGCCGGCGCCGTGATCCTGATCGACATCAAGGACGAGAGTTACGGTGGGCGTGGCTATACCTGCCGCGATCCCGAAGGCCATATCTGGTCGTTTGGCACCTACGATCCGTGGAAGTAGACGGGTTTCACGGGAAAGCTGACAAGCCGCGCGGCATCGGTCATAACGCGGCCCCATGGGCCCTGAAGACTTCCAGCAAGCCACCCGTTGCAGCGACGCCGTGCTGGCGCGCCTGCGCATCTATGCCGAGCGGCTGGAGAAGTGGCAGAAAGCCATCAACCTGGTGGCGCCAAAGACGCTGCCTGACCTGTGGCAGCGGCATTTCCTCGATTCCGCCCAGCTTTTCGACCTTGCCCCGGCCGGCGCCACGCGCTGGCTCGATATCGGTTCGGGCGGCGGCTTTCCCGGCCTGGTGATCGCCGCCTTCGGCGTGGCATCCGTGCATCTGGTGGAAAGCGACCAGCGCAAATCGGCTTTCCTGCGCGAGACCGCCCATGCCATGGGCGTGGCCGCCACCGTTCACGTGAAACGCATCGAAGCGGTCGATCCCGCAGTCCTGCACGCCGCCATGGGCGGCGCACCAGAGGTGATCTCGGCCCGCGCCCTGGCGCCGCTGAAGGACCTGATCGACTTGGCCCGTCCGCTGGCCGGCGCCGACACCACCTACCTGTTCCTGAAGGGCCGGCAGGCCGGGGATGAATTGACCGAGGCCCGGCGATATTGGACACTCGGCGCTTCCGATCTGCTGCCCAGCCGCACCGAGGCTGAGGCGCGGATCATCCGCTTTACAACCCCGGACCCGGCGTGACCAGTACGAAACAGGAACATGAGTCGGAAACCCCGGGCTGGGGCGACGACGATACGCTGAACGCCGAACTGGGCGGGGACGAGGCACAGTCCTCTGCCGCCGTTGGCCGTCAGGCCCGCGTGCTGGCCATCGCCAACCAGAAGGGCGGTGTGGGCAAGACCACAACGGCGATCAACTTGGCGACCGCTCTGGCCGCCGTGGGCGAACGCGTGCTGCTGATCGACTCTGATCCGCAGGGCAACGCCTCCACCGGCCTCGGCCTCACCCATGACGAGCGCGACTTCGGCACCTACGAATTGCTGATGGGCGCGGCCCAGCTGGAAGAGACCATCCGCCCCACCAAGGTGCCCAATCTCTCCATCGTGCCGGCGAATGTGGAGCTGGCCGGCGCCGAACTGGAGATGATGGATCTCGAACATCGCACCCATCGGCTCAAGCATGCCATCGAGGGCCGGCTCGCCGGCTTCGATCATGTGCTGATCGACTGCCCGCCCTCGCTGACCCTGCTGACCGTCAATGCGATGGTCGGCGCCGATGCGGTGCTGGTGCCGCTGCAATGCGAGTTCTTCGCGCTGGAAGGCCTGAGCCAGCTGCTGCGCACGGTCGAGCGCGTGCGCAACACGCTCAATCCGACTCTCGATGTGCAGGGCGTGGTGCTGACCATGTTCGACAAGCGCAACAATCTCTCGGACCAGGTGGCGGCGGACGTGCGCGGCTTCCTCGGCGACAAGGTCTACGACACCGTGATCCCGCGCAATGTGCGCATCTCGGAAGCGCCCAGTCATGGCGTGCCGGCGCTGATCTACGATCACCGCGCACCGGGCAGCACCGCTTATATGGCGCTGGCGCGCGAGGTGATCAAACGCGAGCAGGCTTTGCGCGATGCGGCCGAGTGATTAGAAGAGTGAAAGCGTAACGATGATCGACGATCCGAAACGACGTGGCCTGGGCCGCGGTCTTGCCGCCCTGATGGGCGAACCGGCGCCGGGCTCCGAAGCCGCGGCTGCGCGCAGCGCGGCCGGCGGCGTCAGAGAAGTGCCGATCGAACAGCTCAAGCCCAATCCGTATCAGCCGCGCAAGTCCTTCCCCAAGGAGGCGCTGGAGGAACTGGCGCAGTCGATCAAGGCCAAGGGCATCCTGCAGCCGCTGCTGGTGCGCCGCGCCAAGGACGGGCAGGGCTACGAGATCATCGCCGGCGAGCGCCGCTGGCGCGCCTCGCAGATCGCCAAGCTGCATGCCGTGCCGGTGGTGATCAAGGACATCTCCGACCGCGACGCGGTCGAGATCGGCCTGATCGAAAACCTGCAGCGCGAAGACCTGAACGCCATGGAAGAGGCGGGCGCCTTCCTGCAGCTGGCCGACGAGTTCGGCTACAGCCAGGACCAGATCGCCCAGGTGATCGGCAAGAGCCGCAGCCATGTCGCCAATATCGTGCGCCTGCGCCAGCTGCCCAAGGCGGTCGTGCAGATGATTATCGACGGCCGGCTCTCGGCCGGCCAAGCCCGGCCGCTGATCGGCCATGCGCTGGCGGCCGAGCTGGCCCAGCGCATCGTCGAGGGTCAGCTCACCGTGCGCCAGGTGGAAAAGCTTGTGGCCGTCGGCCGCGAGGTCGGCACGCCGGCCGCCGCCAAGAAGGGCGGCCGTCCGCCGGCCGCGAAGAAGCCGCCCGCAGAGGCTGCCGCGAAGAAGGATGCCGACACGCTGGCCTTCGAGCGCGGCCTGACATCTGCTTTAGGATTGCGTGTCGAGATCGAGGGCGAACCGGGCAACGCGGAAGCCGGCCGGCTGGTGCTACATTACCAGACGCTCGAACAGCTCGACGACCTGGCGAAGAAGCTGAGCCGGCGCTAAAGCCGCGTCAGCACGCTAGCCACAATCTCCGCCGTCGATTTGTCCGCCGTGTCGATCACGATGGCATTGCGCCACGGTTCGTAATCCAGCGTCATGACCCGCTGCCAGTCCGGCAGGACATGGCTGGGAATATCGGCGGCGCGGCTTTCGATGCGGCGGCGATGCTCGGCTGCATCGGAACAGATCACCTCGATTTCGACGATCCGCGCCGCGGCCTCGGCGGCGGTCGCGCGCCAGCCGGCGCGGCTGGCCGCAACCGGATTGACGCAGTCCGCGATCACGATCAGGCCGAGCCGCAGGTTGTCGGCGGCCAGACGCTGGGCGATGCCATAACCCTCTGTGCCGATCTCACCATGGCCGGCCGCGCGCAGCGCCTGCTCGATACTGTCGATACGCAGATGCACGGCGCGCAGATGCTGCGCCAGCGCCCGGGCCAGCGTGGTTTTGCCGCTGCCCGGCAGGCCGCCGAGAACGATCAGCATTGCGCCTCCATGATGCAGCCAGCCTACTTCACAAGATTGGCCCAGCTTACTTCACAAGATTGGCAATGGCATGACGGTTGAAGCCTCGGCACAGTGCGCTAAATCTTGGGCTACGGAGAATGCCATGACCGACACCAAGACCGTCCCCACCAAGCCGCTCTCACCCGAAGCCGAGCATGTGCTGCGCAATCACGGCACCGAGCGTGCCGGCACCAGCCCGCTCAATCGCGAAAAGCGCCCGGGCAAATACTTCTGCGCCGGCTGCGGCACCGAGGTGTTCAAGTCCGAGACCAAATACGACAGCGGCAGCGGCTGGCCCAGCTTCTACGCCCCGGTGGCCGAGAATGTGAAGGCCAGCGTCGACACCAGCCATGGCATGCGGCGCATCGAGGTGCATTGCGCCAGCTGCCAGGGCCATCTCGGCCATGTCTTCGAGGACGGGCCGCAGCCGACCGGCCTGCGCTACTGCATCAACGGCGTGGCACTCAGCTTCGATCCTACCGACAAGGCCTGATCGAGGCCGGCCCGGTCTTCAGCTCGGGCCGGTTTTCCGCCCCGGCGGGGCTGGCGGACCCCCGGATCGCCGCATAATCAGGCTGTTTTAGCGCTCAAAAAAACACCAAAAAAGCGGCAACGGCTTATTTTTTCATCACGCCAGACGCGCCCAGGCTGTAGAATGCCCGGACTTCCGTGACGGAATCCGGCTTTCCACCCTGTTTGCCGCAGTGCAACCCACTGGCACGCTTCTTGTAATCCTTCTGCCTGAGGTATGCGCCAGGGGTGTGGGCCGCCGGGATTCTCATTGGGGGGAACCGGATAAGGTCTGCCGGGCATCGGGGTCTCTCCCGGAACCGGACTGGAAACTGGCGCGGCCTTCACTGACAGGAGGATTAAACCGTCATGCAACTCCCCACCGTCTCGATGCCGACTGTTTCGGCAGCCGACCAGCGGCAGCTCAGCTGGTCCGTTTACATGCTTTTCGGCCTGGTTCTGGCCATGCTCTTCGCCCTGCTTCCCGGCGCCAGCTTCGCCCAGGATGCCGCGGCTGAAGCGCCGAAGCTGGATACCGGCGACACCGCCTGGATGCTCACCTCGACCGCGCTGGTCCTGATGATGACCATCCCGGGCCTCGCCCTCTTCTACGGCGGCATGGTGCGCAAGCAGAATGTGCTCAGCATCATGATGCAGAGCTTCGCCATCACCTGCCTGGTCACCATCCTGTGGATGATCGTCGGCTACAGCCTGGCCTTCTCGGAAGGCAACGCCATCATCGGCGGCTTCTCCAACCTGTTCCTGTCGGGCCTCGCCATCGACAGCGTGAACGCCTTGGCCAAGACCATTCCGGAATCGGTCTTCATGACCTTCCAGCTGACCTTCGCCATCATCACCCCGGCCCTGATCACCGGCGCCTTTGCCGATCGCATGAAGTTCTCGGCGATGCTGTGGTTCATCGGCCTGTGGCTGATCTTCGTCTATGCGCCGGTTGCCCACATGGTCTGGGGCGGCGGTCTGATGGGCGAGATGGGCGTGCTCGACTTCGCCGGCGGCACCGTGGTGCATATCAACGCCGGTGTGGCCGGTCTTGTCGCCGCGCTGGTCCTTGGCAAGCGCCAGGGTTACGGCAAGGTCAGCCATGCACCGCATAACCTGACGCTGTCGATCATCGGCGCCGGTCTGCTCTGGGTCGGCTGGTTCGGCTTCAACGCCGGCTCGGCCGCTGGCGCTAACGTCAATGCCGGCATGGCCATGGCTGTCACCCAGATCGCCACGGCGGCTGCCGCGCTGGCCTGGATGTTCTCGGAATGGCTCGCCCGCGGCAAGCCGAGCGTGCTCGGCATTGTCTCCGGTGCGGTCGCCGGCCTGGTTGCCATTACCCCGGCTGCCGGTTTCGTCGATCCGATGGGCGCGCTGATCATCGGCATCGTTGCCGGTATCATCTGCTTCATCGCCGCCACCACGGTGAAGAACGCGCTCGGCTATGACGACAGCCTGGATGCCTTCGGCGTCCATGGCATCGGCGGCATCGTCGGTGCGGTCCTGACCGGTGTGTTCGCCAAGGCGGCGATCGCCGGCAAGGATGCCCCGCTCGGCCTGCTCGACGGCAACGGCGGTCAGGTCCTGACCCAGATCTACGGTGTTCTGATCACCATCGTCTTCACGGCGGTTGTGACCCTGATCATCCTGAAGATCATCGACTGGACCATCGGTCTGCGCGTCGACGAGGCCACCGAGCGCGATGGTCTCGACCTGAACCTGCACGGCGAGACGGTGCAGTAACAGGCAACGCGAAGAGACCCGGGCCGGCCTTCCCACCCGCCGGCCCGGGTTGCTTCTTCTCTGTTGTTGGTGGGGTTGCGGCCGCGTGGTCATCAGTCGCCGCTTTCTGGGTCCCGACCGCGCAAGCCGCTTTTCTCTCCGCCCGTTTTCCGATTTAATCGAACGGAAGTTCTTTCCGTTCGTTCTCGTCGCGGAGATCTGATCCCTTGACCGCTTTCGACGAGATGGATACCGGCCCCGGAGGCCAGACGCAGGCGCAATCCTCGTCCGGCCAGTCGCAGGGGCAATCCGCCGGTGTCCGTGCGCCCTACCAGGATTACAAGCGCTGGCTCGATGCAGCCCCCGGCGACATGCTGGCGCGGCGCCGCCAGGAAGCCGATCTGCTGTTCCGCCGCCTCGGCATCACCTTCGCGGTCTATGGCGAGGGCGGCGACACCGAACGCCTGATCCCCTTCGATATCGTGCCGCGCATCATCGCCGCCAAGGAATGGCGCCGTCTGCGCCGCGGCCTGAAGCAGCGCGTGCGCGCCCTCAACGCGTTTCTGGATGACATCTATCACAAGCGCGAAATCCTGCGTGCCGGCACCATCCCGGAAGATCTGATCCTCAAGAACGCGGCTTACGTGAATCACATGCGCGACGTGAAGATCGCGCGCCAGACCTATACCCATATCGCCGGCATCGATGTGGTGCGCACGGCCGAAGACCAGTTCTATGTGCTGGAAGACAACTGTCGCACGCCATCGGGCGTCTCCTACATGCTGGAGAACCGCGAGGCGATGATGCGCCTCTTCCCCGACCTGTTCGCCGCCGTGCGGGTGGCGCCGGTCGGCCATTATCCCGATGCATTGCTGCAGACCCTGCGCGAGAGCGCGCCGCCGAACTGCGAGGACGAGCCCACCGTCGCCCTGCTGACGCCGGGCGTGTTCAACTCGGCTTATTTCGAGCATGTCTTCCTGGCCGAGCAGATGGGCATCGAACTGGTCGAGGGCGGCGATCTCGTGGTGAAGGACGAGATCGTTTACATGCGCACCGTCGGCGGCCTGAAGCGCGTCGATGTGATCTATCGCCGCCTGGATGACGACTTCCTCGATCCGAAAGTCTTCCGCAAGGATTCGATGATCGGCGTGCCCGGCATCTTCTCGGCCTATAAAGCCGGGAACGTGACATTGTCCAATGCGGTGGGCACCGGCGTCGCCGACGACAAGTCGATCTATCCTTACGTGCCGGATATGGTGCGCTTCTACCTCGGCGAAGAGCCGCTGCTGGCCAATGTGCCGACCTATGTGCTGCGCCGGCCCGACGACCTGAAATACACGCTCGAGCATCTGGCCGAACTGGTGGTCAAGGAAGTGCATGGCTCCGGCGGCTACGGCATGCTGGTCGGTCCGAAATCCAGCGCCGCCGAGATTGAGGCGTTTCGCGCCAAGATCATCGCCAAGCCAGAAGTCTATATCGCCCAGCCAACGCTGGCGCTCAGCACCTGTCCGACCTTTGTGGAAAGCGGAATCGCGCCGCGCCATGTCGATCTGCGGCCCTTCGTGCTGTCAGGCGAAACCATGCGGGTGGTGCCCGGCGGTCTGACCCGCGTGGCCCTGCGCGAAGGCTCGCTGGTGGTGAATTCCAGCCAAGGCGGCGGCACCAAGGATACCTGGGTGCTGGAAGACGCGCCCGATATCACCGAGGGCGAGGACTGACCGATGCTCAGCCGCGCCGCCGATAATCTCTACTGGATGACTCGCTATATCGAACGCGCCGAGGCGATGGCGCGCATTCTCGGCGTGGCCCATCGCATGAGCATGCAGTCGACTCATGGCGGCACCCGCAACGACGAATGGGAAGCGGCACTTATCATCGCCGGCTGCGACAAGTCCTTCGCCCTGCATGGCGGCCCGCCGACGCGGCGCGCGGTGATCGATTTCCTGGCCTTCGCGCCGGACAACCCGTCCTCGATCCATGCCTGCCTCAAGGCGGGCCGAGAAAATTCCCGCGCCATGCGCGCGCAGATCACCAGCGAGGCCTGGGAAAGCATCAACGCCGCCTGGCTGGAGATGCGCACGCTCAGCATGAACAAGGTGGAGGCCGACGGCTTTTCGCCGTTCTTCGACTGGGTGCGCGAGCGCAGCCAGCTGTTCCGTGGCGTCGCCGAAGGCACCATGCAGCGCGACGATGCCTATCGTTTCATGCGGCTCGGCACGCTGCTGGAGCGCGCCGATTCCACCGCACGTATTCTGGACGTGAAGTATCACGTGCTGCTGCCCTCGCCCGGCGATATCGGCGGCGCGGTCGATTATTACCAGTGGGGCGCGCTGCTGCGCTCGGTCTCGGCCTTCCGCATCTATCGCCAGATCTATCGTGACTCGATCCGGCCGCTGAAGGTGGCCGAGCTGCTGGTGCTGCGCGAGGATTTCCCACGCTCACTGCATGCCTGCTTCTCCGAGATCGTTTCGATCCTGCAGTATCTGCGCGAAAGCTACCGCCGCGACTACCCGTCGGTGCGCTTGGCCGAAAGCATGCTGCTGAAGCTGCGCTACGACGATATCGACAGCATTTTCACCCGTGGCCTGCACGAATACCTGACCAACCTGATCGATACCAATATCGAGCTGGGCGCGGCGATTGCCCGCGATTTCATGCAGCCGAACTGATCGCCCCGCCCGTCGTTAGGACTGGGATCGGAGGGCATTCATGCTCGCATTTTTCAAGCGGTTCCTTATCGCCACAGTGATTGTGGCCGGGCTCAGCTTTGCCGGCTGGCTGCAGCACCTCTACACCTGCTTCACGCAGCAGGAATGGGGCTTCCTGATCGCCGGGGCGCTGTTCTTTCCCATCGGGGTGATCCATGGCTGGGGCGTCTGGTTCGGTCTCTGGTAAGATTCGGTATTACCGCCTGTATAGCTTGACCCACCCCTTCCCTTGACCGAGGCTGGGCCAGCTTGCTTTGATGCGGGCCGGTTATCGTCTGGGGATGGGTAGGAAACAATGACTTATTGCGTCGGCCTCCAGCTGCGGGACGGCATCGTGATGCTGTCCGACAGCCGCACCAATGCCGGCGTCGATTCCATCTCCACCTTCGGCAAGATGCACACCTGGGAACAGCCGGGCGACCGCGCCCTGGTACTGATGACGGCGGGCAACCTGTCGCTCAGCCAGTCCGTCGTCGCCCTGCTAAAGGAAGGCTTCGCCGATGAAGACGGCAAGCCCTGCGACCTGCTGCAGGCCACCAGCATGTTCGAGGCCGCCGGCATGGTCGGCACCGCGATCCGCGAAGTCGCCCGCCGCGATGGCGAAAGTCTCAAGGAACAGGGTGTCGAGCCCAACCTCTCCATGTTGCTCGGCGGCCAGATCGGATCGAAGCCGCATGAGCTGTACATGCTCTACTATGCCGGCAATTTCATCCGCGCCACGGCCGATACGCCCTTCCTGCAGATCGGCGAGATCAAATACGGCAAGCCGATCCTCGATCGCGTGATCACGCCGGAAACGCCGCTGGTGCAGGCGGCGAAATGCGCGCTCGTCTCAATGGATTCCACGCTGCGTTCCAACATCTCGGTGGGTCTGCCGCTCGATCTCGCCATCCTGCCGAAGGACGCCCTGAAATTCGCCCTGCGCAAACGCATCACCGAGCAGGAACCCTATTTCGCCAGCATCCGCGGCCTGTGGGGCGAAGGCCTGCGCAAGGTCTTTCTAACCATCCCCGACCCCGACTGGTCTGTCGGCCCCTAATTGAGGCCGCCCTTGCGGCCGGCTTCCGCCGCGCGCGCCCGGTCATTGGCGAAATTGCCGCCGCTTTCGGAACCGCCTTTGCGGCCGGCCGCTGCGGCGCGGGCCGGATCGTTCTTGAAGTTGCCGCCGCTTTCCTGTCCGCCTTTGCGTCCGGCCTGGGCCGCCAAGGTGCGGTTCTGCGAGAAGCTGCGTTTGGAATCCGGCACGCTCTGGCCGCCCTTAGAGGCGATGGCGCGCTGGCGCTCGGCATCCATGGCGGCGAAACCGCGCAGGGCCTTCGGCTTGGCTTCAGAGGGTGCCTTGTAGTCCTTCTCCGGATTGAAGTCCGACATTCCGCATCTCCTTGTACTGACGCATGACACAGCGGCGCGTGACGGCACCGTCATGGATCAACACAGGGAAAGCGGGACTGTTCCGAAAAAACGACAGCGCCGGCGCAATTAAAAAGCCCGGCAAGCCGGGCTTTTTGTCGTCACTTGCCGGGAATGTGGGCGTAGGCCGCCGCCGGCACTTCCATCAGGCCGCCGGCACCCGGCGGCTGCCACATCAGGCGCAGCGCGGTGGTGCCGCGTTTCTGGAAATACTGCACGGTGATCGGATACCAGCCCTGCTGGCTGATATGCACTTCGGTGGTCGGGCTCATCTGGGTGGCATGCACATAGGGGTCATCCACCACGCGGGTCTTGTCGATGGTGACCCGAACGCCGTCATTGGACAGCGCGGCGAAACGGTAGATGCCGGCTTCCATCTGGATCAGGCCGGTCATATGGATCGAGTAATTCTCCGCGCGCTGCGAATCCCACATCACACCGGTGCCCTGCAGGATATTGAGCGTCAGGATCGGTGGGCCTGCCCGGCCGCGGGCCAGCTCGGCCTCGTTGCGCGGCATGTTGTTCACATGCTCAAGCTCGCCGATGAAATACAGCGGCTTCAGGCCGGGATTGAGATCGGTGGCGGCGGGCTGCGGCATCACCGGCTTGGGCGGGGCAACCGGCCCCTGTTGCTGGCCGCCGGCGCAGGCCGCCAGGCCCAGCGTCAGAGCCAGACCGAGAATTTTCAGTGAAATGCGCATGGGTCCCCCGCTTTTATGGAGGTGAGCCTAGCAAGCCCCGGGGCTGCCCCACAAGTCACGTTCGGGTTGGTTCGGCCGATCAGCCGCGCTCCAGCATGGCGGTCATCGACTGCCGGGCACGGGCGAGCCGGCTTTTCACCGTGCCGATATTGCAGCGCCAGCGCCGGGCCACCTGCTTGTAGGATTTGCCCTCGCCCACCACCAGGATCAGCGCTTCGCGGTGGCGCGGCGCCAGGTTGCGCATCAGCCCGGTCACTTCCTTCAGCTCCAGTTTGCTCTGCTGGGCGGGCGGCACAGGCACCTGCTCGGCGAAGACGCCTTCGGAATCCGCCACCTCGCGTTTGCGGCTGCGCAGGTGATTGAAATAGACGTTGCGCAGGATGACATGCAGCCAGGCCCGCAGATTGGTGCCCGGCGTGAAACTGTCGCGCCGCGCCCAGGCCTTGGTCAGCGCCTCCTGGGTCAGGTCTTCCGCCAGGCTGCGGTTGCGGCTGAGGACGCGGGCACGCCGCTGCAGCAGTGGAATTTCCCGCAGGAACGCCGTGCGGAAGCGCGAATCGTTTTTGCTGGCGGCTGTGGTCTTGGCGTTGGACATCGGCAAGGCCCCGGAACTGGAATCGCAAAAATAGCGTCCATAATCCTGCTGCGGCCGGAACAGCGCTCCGGCTGCATGGGTGGCATGGTTATGGCGCGGCGTGATGCCCCTCGGCCCGCGCGATGCGGCGCCGGCAGGCCAAATCACAACTGCTGCGCTTGCCGTGAGTTCCGCAGGGTGGAGCGCCTGCGGAAACGGTCACAGCCCTGCGACCGTTTCCAGAAAACCGCGCTTTATTTGCCGAGGTCAAGGGTAATGATGATCGGCGCGTGGTCGGAGGCCTTCTCCATGCCGCGCATCGCCTTTACGACTGCAGCGCCCCTCAAACGGTCCTGCAACTGCGGGCTGACCCAGACATGGTCCAGCCGGCGGCCTTTGTCGGCGGCCTCCCAATTGGCCGAGCGGTAGCTCCACCAGGAATACAGCTTTTCGCTCGGCGGCACGAAATGGCGCACCGCGTCGATCCAGCCGCGCGCCGCCTGCATCTTCAGCATGCCCTCGGTTTCGATGGGCGTATGGCTGACGATTTTCAGCAGCTGCTTGTGCGACCACACATCGGTTTCCAGCGGCGCGATATTCAGGTCGCCGACCAGGATTTCCTTGCCGCCCTTTTTCTTCAGCGCGGCCGACCATTTGGTCATGCCTTCCAGCACCGCCAGCTTGTGGGCGAACTTGTCGTTGGCGACCGGGTCCGGAATATCGCCGCCCGCAGGCACGTAATAGTTATGCAGGATGGTGCCGTCGCTGAGTTCGGCGGCGATATGGCGGCGGTCGTCGCGGCCGGCCAGGTTCAGTTTTTCCTTCAGCGTGATTGCCGCCTTGGCGAAGATCGCCACGCCGTTATAGCCGGGCTGGCCGTGGATCAGGCGATGGATATAGCCGCGCTGCACGAACAGCTCATGGGGAAACTCGTCGTCGCGCACCTTGGTTTCCTGTAGGCACAGGATGTCGGGGTCATGCTGCGACAGGAAGGCGCCCATCAGGTCGAGGCGGGCGCGCACCGAGTTGATATTCCAGGTGGCGAGTTTGATCGGGCCGGCGGCGGTCTTCGTGGGCTTCTTGCTCATGGGGAATTTTTAGCCCAATCCGCGGCCGCCGGCTACTCGGCCGGCGCCCGTTCTGGCGCGCCGCGCAGGGTCAGCAGGGCCACGACCAGCGTGGCCAGGGCGCAGCCGGCAATGCCGGCGGTCATCGCCAGCGCGGTGCCGCCGATCAGCTTGCCGCTGACGCCGATCACCACGGCGCCGATCGCCAGCTGCGTGGTCGCCATCAGCGACGAGGCCATGCCGGCCGCCTCGCCATAGGCTTCCAGCGCCAGCACCGAGGCCGTGGGCAGCAGGATGCCGAGACAGGCATAGCCGAGCAGCAGCACTGCCATCATCAGCGCCAGGCTATGGATTCCCGCCGCCTGCAGCGCGAAGACGGCCAGCATCGCCAGGGTGAAGCCGAAGATCGAGGGCATGATCAGCCGCGGCAGGCCATAGCGCGCACCGAGCCAGCCGCAGAACTGCGCGGCGAAGAAGAAGGCCGCGGCATTCGCCGAGAAGGTCAGGCTGAAGCCGCTGGGCGACAGGCCGTATTCGCCCATCATCACGAAGGGGGCATTGGCCAGGAAGACGAAAAAGGCCGAAATGGCGAAGCTGGTGGCCAGCGACAGGCCCATGAAGGTGCGGTCAGTCAGCAGCTGGCGGCAGCTGGCCAGCATGCTGGCGAGATTGCTCTGCCGGCGCTGTTCGGACGAACGCGTCTCGGGCACCAGGAAAAAGCCCAGCAGGCCCGCCAGCACGGCGATGCCGGTGACGAACCAGAAGACATTGCGCCAGCCCAGCGCCTCGATGATGACGCTGCCGAACAGCGGCGCCAGCAGCGGCGACACGCTGAACACCAGCATCAGCAGGCCGAGCAGTTTCGCTTCCTCGACGCCGCTGTGCATGTCGCGCACCACGGCGCGCGGAATGACGATGCCGGCCGCACCGCCCAGACCCTGAAGCAGGCGAAAGGCGATCAGCGTCTCGACCGTGTCGGCCAGCGCGCAGCCGATGCTGGCGACGATGAACAGGATGACGCCGAAATACAGCGGCGGCCGCCGGCCCAGCAGGTCGGAAATCGGCCCGAAGATCAGCTGGCCAAGGGCGAAGGTGATGAAAAACGCCGTCAGGCTCATCAGCACGGCATCGGCACCGGCATTCAGGCTGGCACCGATGGAGGGCAGCGCCGGCAGATACATGTCGATGGCAAACGGGCCGATGGCGGTGAGCAGGCCCAGCACCACGGCGTTGCGCAGGATGCCGGCGCCGCCGGCGCGCGGCTTGGGGATCTGGGTCATATGGAAAATCTCTGTTCTGCTGGGAGCTTGTATCGGCCCGGAGCGCGCGGCCGATATAACGCCATGATGGCCGCTTGGCCACCGGCGTTTTGTCAGGGTGCAATCCTTGTCACAGTCCTGCCAGAAAAACCCCGGTCTGCCGCAATTGGTCTGCGGTCGGCATCTCGCCATCCAGCCGCAGCACCGGACAGGTCAGGCGCGCCAGCCAGGCTTCGTGTTCGTGCCGCGAGCGTCCGGTCATGGCGGGGTCGTCATAGGCGGCGGCCCAGGCGAGGAAGTCCAGATGCTCGGCATGCATGACGCCGCCGGGCTGAATCCGCGCACCCAGCTTTTCGGCCTCGCGCCGGCGCAGCCGTTCCAGCCGCACGGTCGCCGGCGCATAGACATAGAGCACGGCGTCGAATTGCGGGATCAGCGGATCGCCCCAGCCCGACAGCGAACCCGACAGCACCCAGCCCTGCCGGGCCGCATCCTCGAAGGCGATGCGCAGCATCTGCAGCCGCGTCGGTGCCGGCACCAGTTCCTGATAGGGCGGATCGGTCGGCAGCCAGAGAAAGTCGTCGGTATCCAGGTGGCGCAGGCCATGGGCCCGGGCGAGCGCCACGCCCAGCGTGCTGATGCCGGCGCCTGCGGGACCGGTGATATGAATATGCGCCAGCATGGGCCATGTTTAACGGATCGCAGGCCGGGTCAGAACCGTTAGTTTTCATCTGTTCATGGGAGACTGCCATGCCGATGCCTCTCGAAGGCTCCTGCCGCTGCGGCGCCGTCCGCTTCGCGCTCGACAGCCACACGCCGGTGCCCTATCAGCTCTGTTACTGTTCGATCTGCCGCAAGACCGCCGGCGGCGGTGGCTACGCCATCAACCTGGGCGGCCTCTCGGCAAGCCTGCAGATCACCAAGGGCAAACGCAGCATCGGGGTGTTTCGCGCCGCGATCGCCGACGAGGATGGCGGGACCTGCAGGACTAGCACGGGCGAGCGCAACTTCTGTAAAAAATGCGCGACGGCGCTGTGGCTTTACGACCCCACCTGGCCCGATCTGATCCATCCCTTTGCCTCGGCCATCGATACGGCGCTGCCGCAGCCGAAGGCGAAGGTACATCTCATGCTGCGCTACAAGCCAGCCTGGGTGAAACCGCAGATCGGCCGCAACGACGAGCAGTATGAGCTATACCCGAAGCTCTCGCTCGCGGCCTGGCACAGGAAGTACAAGGTCTGGGCGAAATAGCGCAGGCTCAGGGCAGGGTCGTCAGCAGCTTGGCGCTCGGTGTATTGCCGGTCTTGCCTTCGAAGGTTCCGCGCAGGAACGGATACATCGCGGCGGCCCAGTCCTTGGTCGTCTCGATGTAATCCAGCTTCTTGCTGTCCTGTGCCAGATAGTTTCGCGACCAGTCGCTGTCATTCCACAGGGCGGCGCGGCGCGAGGCGATGCCGCGGGCTTCCGGATTGAAGTAATACGATACGCGCAGGAAGGCGTCCTGTGTCGCGAAATGATAGGTGTTCACGATCAGAGACGGCGGCACGGGCAGCTTCTGCAGGTCGAGATCGGTGATGATCCATTTCGACTGCGGATTGGACGCGGAATTGCGCCAAGCATCCGGCATCACATGGTTGACGTAGTAGCAGTCCTGATTGCCGAAGTCCTGGTTGCTCTGTTTGACCAGGTGGAGCAGGTCGGTGCGGTTGCACTCGCTATAGCCGCGCAGACCGGCCGCCATCTTGGCGGCTGGCGGCGTGGCGATCACGACGACGATCGCCTTCAGCAGGCCAGCTTCGATATTGACCAGAGCCGCATAGCTGCCTTCGGCGGCGCCGAAAGTCTGGCGTGCAATGCCCACCACCCGGAACTCGCCATGCGGCAGCGGGATTTCGCGGCTCTCTATGGTGTAGGAGACGCGATGCTTGCTGCCATAGCCGCCGGTGCGGCCGGCTGGCGTCTGCGGCGCCAGGGATGTGTCGGGCTGGACCAGGCCGGCGCCGGCCTGCGATCCGCCCGGTTGCGGCACCGGCGCGGCGCTGCCGGTGCGCGGTGCCGGTGTGGCAGCCGGTGGCGGTGCTGCAGCAGCCTGGGCGGCCTTGGCCACCGCGATCCGTTCGGCGGCCACCGCGGCAGCCACGGCATTAGCTTTATCCGCAGCTGCGCGGTCCAGCAGGGCTTTCTCGGCCGCGGCGCGTTCGGCCAGGACCTTGTCGACGGCGGCTTTCTCGATGGCGGCCCGGTCGGCATCGCTCAGCGGCCTGTCGATGCTGGTCGCGCTGGGCTGGAAGGCGACGGCCGGATTCACATCCACCTTGCCGGCGGCGCGTGGCGCGGGCGCGCGCGGCGGTGCGGCCGGCGGAAACACCAGGAAGCTGGTGCCGGCCAGCACGCCCAGATACAGCGAGACCCGCCATAGCGGGGCCTGACGCCAGAGACGCAGGGTGGCAGACATGCGGCGGCTAGCGTCCGGCGCTCTGTTCGAAGACGGCGACCACATCGTCACCGTTCACATCCAGGCGGATGAAGCGCGCCTTGCGCCGCCGTGCCTCGATCAGGGTATCGGCAATGCTCTCTTCGATGGCGCGCACCAGATCGCGCGACGAGCCCAGGTCTTCCAGCTTGCCCAGCTTCTCCACCAGGCCCAGCAGAATCTCGGGATCGATGCCGCCGGCCACCACTTCAAGATCGTAGCCCTTGATCATCTGCTCGATCTCCAGCGCGGCGACGCGGGCGATGTCGAGCCCCTGCAGCGGCCTGAACACGAAGATGCGGTCGATACGGCTCAGCACCTCGGGCGCAAAACGCGCTTCTTGCAGGGCCTGCAGCGACGCGCGCCGCAGCATCTCCGGATCTTCGGCATACTGCTTCGCCAGTTCGGCCAGCTTGGCGGTCGCGGCATTGGTGGTGAGGACGAAGATCGCCTTCGAAGTGGCGATCTGTTTGCCGTCGGAGGATTCGGTGATGAAGCCGTCATTCCAGGCGGTGAGGAAATTCTTGTGGATGTCGGTATGGGCCTTCTCGAATTCATCCAGCAGGATCACCGCATCCGGCACATCGCGCAGTGCTGCCGTCAGCGTGCCGTAAGAGTCCGAGCCGACATAGCCCTTGGTCGAGCCGAACAGCGTGGTGCCGGCCACCGCGCCGCGGGCATACTGCGCCATGTCCAGATGCACCAGCTTGCGATCCAGCGCTTCGGCCAGGCATTTCGCCAGATAGGTCTTGCCGGTGCCGGGCGGGCCGGCGAACAGGAAGACGGCAATCGGCTTCACGCGTTTGCTGAGGGCGGCGCGCCGGCGGATTTGCGCCGCGACATCGTCGCAGACGCCGTCCTGGCCGATCACCCGCGCCTTCAGCCGGCCTTTCAGCAGCTCGGCATCGATCAGGATCGGCTCCGGCGGTTCGGACAGCCGGTCTTCGATGACTTTGCGGTTGGTCAGACGATCGAGGATATCCATGACAACGCCCCTTTTGCGCTTTGCGCCGGAGGAAGATGCGGATCGCGTTTCGTGCCAGAGGCCGACGAACACGACCAGCCAGAAAAACACTGCGACGCTCAGAACCCACCAGGCCTGGGCCGAGAGCCAGATGCCGGCCTCGCCCAGCCATCCGGCGATGCGCGTCGCATCCAGGTTCAGATGCATCCACAGCTGGACCAGCATCACCACCAGAATCAGGGCGGCGATCAGAATCGAATAGCGGTTCAGCCAGTTGACCAATGCCTGCATCGCTTGCGTCACTTCACCATGACGGGAACGCCGACGATCTGTCCCTCGCTCAGCACCGGCAGGGCCACGCCCATGGCTGCCGAACCGATGCCCACGGTGATGCCGCCCTGGCCATCGGTCACGCCCATGACATTGACGATGCCGCTGGGCGGCACCGGCAGCACCAGGGTCACCGGCTCGTTCAGCAGGGCGACCGTGCGGCTGTAGCCGGCACTGACGACGCGCACGACATCGCCATCCGGGTCCTTGTGATCCCACAGCGAAATCCAGGCCAGCGGCAGCGTGGTTTCCGGATCCAGGGTGGCCGGCAGGGGCACCGGGGCCGGTTTGGGGCGCGGCGCTGCGGTCACTGCGGGTGCGGGCGCCGACCGCGCCGCCGAAGCCGTGCCGCCATTGGGCGACATCGCGGTGACGGATACCGGTGTGGGCGCCGGCGGTGCGGCTGCCACCGGCGGGTCGGCCGGCGGCGGCAGGGTTTCGATATAGCGGGCGATCTCGCGGCCGGCCGGCGTCGGCTGCTCGCGCAGTACCTGGGCCGCCAGATCGGTGCGGAAGGCTTTTTCCTGCTCGAGCGAGAAGCCCATCAGGGCGATGGCGTCGTTGGTCTGGCGCAGCCGGACGGCCTGCAGCACCACCGGACCGTTGCCGGAAAACCGCCGGGCCAGGGCATCCTTCTCATCGCGCGACATTGCATCGGGCGGGTCGCTGGCCAGCAGCATGGGCAGGCCGAAATTGGCACCGACGCGATTGGCGATCCCGAAGGCCAGGAGCCCGAAGGTCACGGCCAGGACAACGGCGGGCACCGCTTTCTTGACCCCTGCCCAGGCGCTCTCGCGCAACAGCGGCTGCGCGACGGGACTCTGCTCCGGTTCTTCCATGGCCTTGCCGTAAGCATCCCCTGCCAGGACTCACGCGACTTCAGCTTACTCGGGAAAACAACGATGAAAAACATTGGAAAACCAGCACATCTCCACCTGTGCCGCTTTTCAGCCTGCAACCGTGAATATAAGTTTTCCCGCATAAAAAAGGAAGCGCGGAATATTGCCCGGCTCCCTCGCCGCGGCGCCCGATCCTCAGGCGCGTTCCGTCTTCATCTGCGCCGGGTCGTAATAGAAGCGCTCGCGCCAGACCCTGTCGCCTTTCCAGGTCTGGTGTGCCAGTTCCTCAATGCGGCGTTTGCTGCCGTCCTTGAAGTCGAATTCGAACACCCAGTGGATCACCACCGTGTCGCCCTCGATCAGCACCGGGCGGATGCACCATGTCCGCACTGCATCGGCCCGCGCCAGGACCTGCCGCTCGCGCGCCACCAGCAGGTCGCGGCCCTGACGCGGCTCGCCCAGGTTTTCCTGCATGCTGGCGTCTTCGGTATAGAACTGTTCGATGGCGGTATCGTGCTGGTTGGATTCCACCATCGCCACAAAGGCTTCAACGGTTGCCCGGCTCGGCATGTCTGCGTTTCTCCCCGACGTATCCTTCTGCCGGCAGTATGGCAGAAGGACGCCGGTCCGGCAGCAGGGCGCGGCCGGGCGGCGCGTCCATTCGTCACATCTCTTGTTTCTTGTCGTTGCGGCGCAATCTGGTGTTCCGTAACGGCATACAGAAAAGAGAGGCAGCCATGCCCGATCCCCTCGCCCCGCTTCCCATCCCGTCGCTGCATTCGCGCAGCGACAAGATTTTCGCCATCAGCATCACGCTGGCGCTAATCGTTGCCTTCGGCGCCGCCATTGTCATGGCGCTGCGCTTCTGGCACGGCAGCACGGCCGAGTTCGATCCCGCCGCAGCCTGGCCGCTGTTCTGGGGCGTGACGCTCAGCCTGGTGCTGGGCGGTCTGGTGGTGGGGATTTTCCTTTACGGCCGCCAGCGCGAAATCCGCGGCGAAGAACGCAGCAACGCGCGGCTTAAAACAGATTGAAGGTATTGCCGACCAGCCCGAGCGGCAGGCGGCCCATCTCGAACAGCCTGAACTTCAGCGCGAAGGGATGCTCGGCATCGGCTTCGGCCGCCAGCACCAGGGCGGCCTGGTAGGCTGCCTGCGCCGCCGCACCGGCCGCCACCTTCAGTAGGTCGGGATCGCTCACGCCATGGCGCGCGGCCGCCTTCATGGCGCGCTCATGCGCCACTTCGCCGGCCCGTGTCGAGACATGGGCCAGCGCCACTTCCAGATCGTGTTCGCTGTTGAACTGCAGGGCATCCTCGAACAGCGCGCGGCGCATCTGTTCCTCGGCCTGCCACCAGTCTTCCTCGAAATCCGTCGCCTGCGCGGTGTCGGAGGCCGCCAGCCAGTTTTCCACGCCGGCGATATGCACTTCCGAGAATCCGATGCCGGCCGCATAGCGCTCGGCAATGTCGCGCTCGGCCGCGTTCAGCGGTCGGCCGACGGCGCTGAACCAGGTGAGACTGCCGGCCAGCCGCGCCAGCCGCGCTACCGCACGCAGGCCGTCGAGATCGTCGCCGGTGCGGAAATCCTGCGCGCCCAGTTCGATGAAGTCGTCGTCGTCTTCCTCGTCGTCATTGGCAACTTCGATGATCTTGTGAATCTTGGTCATATCTGGCTCTCAGCGGTTGCCGCGGCTTTCGCGCCACAGACCGAGTTTCTTCTGCACCGGACGATCCGAGAAGCTGAACAGCACGGCATCGCCGTTCGGCGCATGATGGCGATGCGGCACCCAGCTCGGGATCACGAAGGTGTCGCGCCTGTCCCAGTCGAAGCGCTGCGCATCCGCACCCTCGCCGACCAGCGTATAGCCCTCGCCCTCGACGATGCTGAACACCGTCGCGTCCGAACTGCGATAGCGCTCGCCGGCAAAACCCTTCGGCAGCAGCTGCATATAGGTGCCGATGGTCGGCATCGCCGCTTCCCCGGTGGCGGGATTCACATACTGCAGTTTCAGGCCGTGACAGGAATCCCATTCATCCGTGCGGCGCATGGTCTCCAGCGCCTCGCGCGTGCGGCTGTAGGGATAGTTGAACACCGGCGAAGTCGGCACGCGCACTTCGTGATCGACCGGCAGGAGTCCGGAACCGTAGCGCGCCAGACTGTCGCCGGTGGGACGCGACAGCGGCTGGCTGTCCTCGGGATAGCGTTCCATGAAGGAGCAGTCGAGCGCCTGCACCAGCGGGATGTCGAGGCCGTCCATCCATACCATCGGACGGTCTGAGTCATTGCCGTGGTCGTGCCAGGTCCAGCTCGGCGTGATGACGAAGTCGCCTTCGCGCATGATGGTTTTCTCGCCATCGACCGCGGTATAGGCGCCGTCGCCTTCGACGATGAAGCGCAAGGCCGACTGCGTATGGCGATGCGACGGCGCCACTTCGCCCGGCAGGATCAGCTGCAGTCCGGCATAGAGCGAGGTGGTGATGCGCGACTGGCCGGGCATGCCGGGATTTTCAAGAATCAAAACCCGCCGCTCGGCTTCCTTCGCCGTGATCAGGCGGCCGGCTTCCATGATGTCGTCGCGGATATCGGCATAGCGCCACAGCGCCGGCTGGCAGGCGCTTTTCGGCTGCGGAATCACCAGCGCATGCAGCACCTCCCACAGCGGCGTCAGCTTGCGCGCGCCGATCTTGTCGTAGAAGGCCTTGCGCTGCTGCATGACGCCATTGTCGATTGTGGTGCGGTCGATGGTCGGATGCTGGGTCATCGGGCATATCCTCGGATTGGCCGCATACTATCAGAGGACGGATTAGTCTCAAAAGCCGGACAAAAGAAAACGCCCGGTCGGGGGGGCGAGCCGGGCGTTTCGCGCATATATACTACTGCGCCAGAGTGGCATCGAAGGGGGGGATCTTCGACACCGGCAACGGCAGTGCGCCATCGCCATGACACCGATATGGGTGGTGTCTGCAAATTTTCCAAGGGCCCCGGCCATTTTGTCGCATCAGATCGGCGTGATCATGCCCCGGATGCAGGGCGCGTTCACCGTTGGCGATTTGCAATCGCCTGAGATTCAATGGATTTTCGTTTTTCGCCATGCAGGCATTGCATGGCAGCCGGTCTCAGATTGCAGAGGCGATCAATGCGCGGCGGTCACGGTTTCCGGATCGGTCAGCCGATAGCCGAGCCGCGGCTCGGTCAGCAGGAAGCGCGGCTCGTCCGGATCCTTTTCCAGCTTGCAGCGCACCTTGCGCGCCAGCACCCGCAGCGCCTGGCGCATCTCGGCATTGTCATTGCCCCAGAGCGTGACGGTGAGCTGCTTGGTGCCGACCGGCTGGCCGCTTTTCTGCGCCAGCATCTTCACGAAGCGGGCTTCCATCGGCGACAGGCGCACCGGGCGGTCGTCGCGCCGTGTATCGCCGGTCAGCGGATCGATCACGAACGGCCCGACGGTGACGATTGTACTGGTGGCGCTGCCGGCTGCGTCCTGGCTGCGGCGCAGGGCGGCGCGCACGCGGGCCAGCAGTTCGCCGGCATCGAAGGGTTTGGTGACATAGTCGTCGGCGCCGAGGTCGAGGGCGCGGATTTTCGCATCCACCTCTTCCTGGCCGGAGAGGATGACCACCGGCATGGCCGAGGTCTTGCGCAGACGCTCCAGCACCTCGAATCCGCTAATCCCGGGCAGGCCGAGATCAAGCAGCAGCAGGTCGGCATCGGCAGTTTTGGTCAGTCCGTCTTCGCCATTGGGGGCTTCCAGCACCTCATAGCCGGCCGCTTCCAGGGCGGCGCGCAGGGCGGCGCGGACCGGCGTCGAATCTTCGATCAACAGGATGCTGTGCCGTTCTAGCTTCTGCACGGAACCCAGGGCCGCCTCCCATTTGTCAGCCGGCTGATTTATTCAGTCCGGTCATACACTCAGGAGATAGGGTATCGAAAAATAATGTTTTCGCCCAGCGGTAACGCATGGCGATCTCTTGCAAGCGCCAATTGCGGGTATTGCCGGTGATTTTAGCGGTTGTCCGGGGTTTACGCCTGTATGACAGGCAAGCCGGCGCCGACATCGATCATGTGCACGCGGAACCCGCTGACCGTCAGGGCGATGCTCTCGCCGCGATACAGATGCGGCAGGTTGCTCACCACCGCCAGGAGCTGCAGGGGCGTATCGGGTTCGTCGGGCAACAGCGGCACGCTGCAGACCTGCACTTCGCGCCGCCGCCCGTCGGGTTGCTGCAAGCCGTAGAATGTGACCAGCGCCACCGGCTGGTTGACCACCTGCCACAGCAGCCTGCCGCGGCAGGCGCGCAGGTCGGGCGATATCATGTCGAGGTAATCGCGGCCCATCAGGCGGGTGCCCAGCAGCTGTTCGATATCGTTGCCGGCCAGGCGGAAGGCGGTGCGTTCGGCGCTGAACACCTCCAGCAGCACCATCTGCGGCATCAGGCGCGCCACCGAGACCAGATCCATGTCGCGCCGTCGGGGCAGCAGGCGGTCGCCGCGCCAGGCTTTCCAGGCAGTCAGGAACTGCCGGCTGTCGGCGGTCAGGGCATTGTCGTCGCCGCTGTGACGCGCCGCCGGCAGAGCGGTGACGGGCACCTGCAACGCCGGCGTCTGCAACAGGGCGCGCAGGTTGTCAGTCTTGTAAGGATGGGCGCGGGTCATTGTTCCAGTTGCCCGCTGACATGCAGGTCGGGGCCCACCGGGGGCAGACCGGCGCCGATATCGATGAAATGCAGGCCTTCGCCTTCGGCGTAAGAATCCGGCTCGATCGCGCCGCCGGTATCCGAGGTCTTCAGCAGCAGGGTGGCGCAGGCCAGCACCAGGCTGGGCCGCGTCTCGCCGGCCTCGCAGAGCGGCGCCGAAACCAGTTCCACCGGCACCATCTGCGCGTCCCGGCGCAGCCAGTAATAAATGACGGCGGCGCAGGGCTGCGCCACTTCGGTCAGCAGCAGGTCGGCGCGGCGCCGGCGGTTTTCCGGTTCGGTCAGATCGAGATAGTTGCGGCCGGCCAGATTGGCGCCCAGCAGATCGGCGATATCGCTGCCGGCGAAATGGATCGGCATAGTTTCCGGACCGCGGACTTCCAGCAGAATGCAGCGCAGCAGCAGGTCGCGCAGCCGGCCAGTATCCAGGGCGCTGCGCTGCGGAATCAGGCCGCCGCCGCGCCAGCGATGCCACTCGGCGAAGAAGCGGCGGCTCGGCTCGGTCAACGGGCTGGGAAGGCTGGCCACGAAGTCCATGGCCCGACCCTATCAAAGCTGAGCGGCGCTGGCGTCGTTATGATTCGATAATCCTATGAAAACTTGGGGAAAATCAGAATTGGTCAGAATTACTTCCTCCGGAGGTAGCAGACCCGGTGCGGAGCATCGATGCAGAAGAGCTTGACCTTCCTATCATGGGAAGCCCTATGTCTCAGGACAGCCCATATAGCTGTCCGCGAGTGTCCCATGTCCGCCCTGCCATCCCCCCAATCCCCCGCGCTTTCGCTGTCGGTCACCGGCATGACCTGCGCCTCCTGCGCCGGCCGGGTCGAAAAGGCGCTGGCCGCCGTGCCCGGCGTGGCCAGCGCCAGCGTCAATCTGGCCGGCGAAACCGCCCGTGTCTTTGGCGCGGCCGATCCGGCGGCGCTGATCGCGGCGGTGCGCAAGGCGGGCTATGAGGCCCAGCCGCTCGCCCCGGAAGCGCTGCTGCCCGAACCGACCCAGGCCTTGCAGCGCGAGGGCCGTCTGGCGCTGCTCGCCATCCTGCTCAGCCTGCCGCTGCTTGGCGGCATGGTGGCCGAGGTTGCCGGCATTCACGATCGTATGCTGCCGGCCTGGGCGCAGTTCGCCATCGCCACGCCGGTGCAGTTCCTGCTCGGCTGGCGCTTCTATCGCGGGGCTTTCTCGGCTTTGCGCGCGCGCACCGGCAACATGGACATGCTGGTGGCGCTCGGCACCACGGCGGCCTGGGGTCTCAGCACCTGGAACTGGTATGTCGCCGCGCCGCATATGGCGCATGGGGTGATGCCGCATTTGTATTATGAAGCCTCGGTGGCGATCGTCGCCTTCGTGCGCCTGGGCAAGTGGCTCGAGCTGCGTGCCAAGCGTCAGACCGTGACAGCCCTGCGCGCGTTGCTGCGCCTGCGGCCACCCATTGCATGCCGCCGCCATCCCGATGGCCGCGAGGAAACCGTCGACACGGCGCAGCTGCAGCGCGGCGATCTGATCGTGGTGCGTGCCGGCGAGGCCTTTGCCGCCGATGGCGATATCATCGAAGGTCGCGGCAGCGTGGATGAGTCGATGCTGACCGGCGAAAGCCTGCCGGTCGACAAAAGCGTCGGCGATGCCGTGCATGCCGGCACCATCAATCGCGATGGCCTGCTGCTGGTGCGCGTGGCGGCGACCGGGCAGGAAACCATGTTGGCCCGCGTGGTGCGGCTGGTGGAAAGCGCCCAGGCTAGCAAGGCGCCGGTGCAGAAGCTGGTCGATCATATCAGCGCCATCTTCGTGCCCGTCGTGCTGTTCGTCGCGCTGGTCACCTTCACGCTGACGCTCAGCCTGAGCGGCGGCGACAGCGAACGCGCCCTGCTGCATGCCATCGCGGTTCTGGTGATCGCCTGTCCTTGTGCGCTTGGCCTGGCCACGCCGGCGGCGCTGATGGTCGGCACCGGTCTCGCCGCGCGCTATGGCATCCTGATCCGCGATGCCGATGCGCTGGACGTGGCGCGCCGCGTCGATACCGTGGCCTTCGACAAGACCGGCACGCTGACCGAAGGCCGGCCGGTGGTCACCGATATCATCGCCAGCGCAGACAGCAATGAAACCGAACTGCTGCAGCTCGCGGCCAGCCTGCAGGCCGGATCGCAGCATCCGCTGGCCCAGGCGCTGCGCCAGCGTGCTGCCGGCCTGCCGCAGCATCGCCTCACCGACTTCGTCGATCTGCCCGGCCGCGGTCTCAGTGGACTGCTCGATGGCCGTCCGCTGCTGCTGGGGCGCGACAGCCTGCTGCGCGAGCATGGCATCGATCTGTCGCCGTTGCAGGCGCAGGCCGCGGCGCTGGCGGCCCGGGGCCGCACGGTGTCCTGGCTGGCAGCGCTGCCCGGACGTCGCGTGCTGGGCCTGATCGCATTCGGCGATACGGTTCGGCCGACGGCAAAGACCGCCATCCTGCGTCTGCAGGCGATGGGCATCCGCACCCTGCTGCTCTCGGGCGACAATGCCGGCGCGGCCAATGCGGTGGCCGCCCAGCTCGGGATTGACGATGTCGCGGCGCAGCTGCTGCCGCAGGATAAGTCCGCGCGCATCCAGGCGCTGCAGAAGGCCGGCGCGGTGGTGGCGATGGTGGGCGATGGCATCAACGATGCGCCGGCGCTCAGCACGGCTGATCTCGGCATCGCCATGGGCCCAGGTGAATCTGGATATGGAGGCACCGATGTGGCGATGCAGACCGCCGGCATCACGCTGATGCGCGGCGATCCGGCGCTGGTGGTCGATGCCATCGCCATCGCCCGTGCCACCGATGCCAAGGTGCGGCAGAATCTCGGCTGGGCCTTTGTCTATAACGTCATCGGCCTGCCGCTGGCAGCTTTCGGCCTGCTCAATCCCATGTTGGCCGGCGCTGCGATGGCGCTGTCCAGCGTCAGCGTGCTGACCAACGCGCTGCTGCTGAAACGCTGGAAACCGGAGGTGCTGCCATGAATATCGGCGAAGCCAGCGCGGCGTCTGGCGTCACCGCCAAGATGATCCGCTATTACGAAAGCATCGGCCTGATGCCGGCAGCCGGGCGCAGCGGCAGCGGCTATCGCCTTTACGCCCAGCGCGACGTGCATCTGTTGCGCTTCATCCGCCGTGCCCGCGATCTGGGGTTTGCGCTGGAGGATATCCGGCTGCTGCTTGGCCTCTGGCAGGATGGCGAGCGGCCGTCTGCGGCGGTGAAAGAGATCGCGGTCAAGCATATCGACGACCTGACGCGCAAGATCGTCGAACTGCAGGCGATGAAACGCAGCCTGCAGCATCTGGCCGAAGCCTGTCATGGCGATGCGCGGCCCGACTGCCCCATTCTCGATGATCTGGGCGGCCTCGACATTCCCGCAGAGGGACCGGCCTGCCACACATAAAAAACGGCGGAGCCTTGTGGGCTCCGCCGTCGGATCGTCAGGAGATCAGAACCAGCTGCGCAGGCCGACGCGCACCACATGCATGGTGGTATCGTCCAGGCCCTGCTCGCCATCGCCGATCCACTGGTAGCGATAGCTCGGCACCAGTTCCAGGCTGCTGCTCAGGCGATAGTTCAGGCCGGCCTCGCCAAAGGCGGTGAGGTCGGTGCTGTTGCCATCATTGCCGCCCAGCGTTGTGCCGTTGCTGCTGACGGTGCGGCGGTCGAAGCGCTGGTGCATCACGCCGGCGCCGGCGCCGATATAGGGGCTGAGCGGCGAGCCGGTGTTGAAATCGTAATAGGCCGCACCGGTGGCCGAGTAGCGATCGACATCGTCGCCCAGGCGGCTGCTGCCGCCGTTGGCGCGGAAGCGGTCATACTCGCTATTGCCGTAACCGAGCTCGCCTTCCAGACGCAGCTGGTTGGGGAAGCGGTAACCGTACTGGCCATAAATGGCATAGCCATTATCCTGCTCCAGCACCGAGCCGCCGGGACCGTCGGTGTCCTGCGGGATCAGGTAGCCGCCAGCGATACCGCCATAGGTGCCGGTGTTCATCTTCTGCTGCTCCTGCGCCATGGCGGGCGCCAGGGCAGTTGCAGACAGCAGGGCGGCCGCAAAGGCGGCGAGAGTCAAACGGGACATGGTGCAATCCTTTACCAAGTGGCGAGGGGACGTCTGTCCGCCATGTTGATCCGGCGGTTCTGCTGACGTGGGAAGGATCAACGGCGCGCACAAGCGCAGGTGCCGTCTTTAAGCTGAAACACGGCGAGGGCGTTGTAGTTGTGCAACAGTCGGGAACCGGCCGGGCGTACCGTCGTTTCATTCCTCTTGGGCTTCGCGCCGGCTTGCCATGCAGCGCCGTCTGCCTTATCTCGGTGGGTGCAGTCTTAGCCGAAACCGAGCCATGAGCCATCCTGAAAAACCAGTTCTCGAACCCGTCGCCGCGCCGTGGTCGATGGCACTGGTGCTGGTGTGCTCGGAATGCGATGGCGGTCGCGGCACCGAACTGACGCAGCATCTGAAGGATGAGATCAGGGACCGCCTCGAACAGACCGGTGCTCACAAGCGCGAGGTGCGTGTCGCGCGCGTGCGCTGTCTCGGCATCTGTCCCAAGCGGGGTGTCGCGGTGACGATTGCCGGCCTGTCGCGCAGCACCGAAAACCATGTCGTCACGGCTAAGGACAAGGCGGCCGTACCGGCGCTCTGCGCCGCCATCCTCAGGACGCCGAACTAGACACCGCAATACGATAGATCTGTACGCCGTAAGGATCGATGCGGTCGCGGAACAGGCCGCGTGCGGCATCCTGTTCCACCGGCCGGTCGTCATCCATGCGCGCGACTTTGGCAAAGCGCAGCGCGACGCGGAAATGGTCTGCCTCCGGTGTCGGGTTCACCACGATCAGCAGCAGGCCGCTCTCATAGGCTTTCAGCAGGCTGCGCAGTCGCGATGGCGCATCGCCCCGCCGCGGCAGCCGCACCGCCAGGCTGTAGCCCGTGTCGGCGTCGGCTTGCAGCAGGGCCGGGGCAAGGCGGCCGATGCGGCGGTTCATCTGCGCCACCGCATCCCACAGACGGCGCGATGTGGCGGCCGCCTCAGGCGTCACCACCAGCGGCGCGGTTGTGCCGGTGCGGATGCCGTAATCGAGCCGCGGCTGCGCGCTGATGCCCAGCGATCCGGCATTGCGGGCGGCATAGTTATCCTCACCCTGCCAGATCAGGCCGCTGGCGCCGGCCACCAGCGCGCTCCAGGCCAGCACACGGGCTTCCTGCGGATCCAGCAGGCGTTCCGTCCCCCGGGCATAGGCCGGCAGCAAAGCCCACACCGGCTTGTCGCGATGGGCACGCGCCGTGGCGGCAAAGGCATCGGCTTCGGCCGGATCGCGCGGCATGGCGACCACCACGGCCGCTGACGCGTCCAGCAGGGTGGCATGCAGCAGGTCGCGTTGCGGCCGCAGCAATTGCAGGCGCGAGCCCTCGGCAGCATTCAGCATGGAGTCCAGCGGCTGTTCCGGGTCGGCGGCGACGGCGTTGAAATTGGCGGTGAAGGCAGAATGGAAACCGCGTCCGGCGCTCTGGTCGAAATCGACCAGCGCGCCACCCAGGGCCAGCGGGAAAAACGAACGCGCCGGATCGAAGGCGGTCAGCACGGCACCGCTGCGGTCGGTATGCGGCATGGCGCCGGCATGGCCGCGTTGCACGGCTCCGGGCAGCGGATCGTAATCGCGATACGGATCGCTGGCGCAGGCCGCCAGCAGCAGGACGACGGACAGGACCAGGGCGCGGGGAATCAGTCGCCGCGCCATGGCCGTCGACTCAATGGGCGCTCTTGGTTTTGGGCTTCGGTTTCGCGCGGCTGTCGATGGTGCCATCGGCCACCGTCTCGTCATCGGGGATATGCGGATCCTTGCCGTGGCCTTCCGCATGCTCGGTCAGGCGGTCCATCCAGGCCAGCAGCACGCCCGAGATCACGAAGGTCAGGTGGATGCCGACCAGCCAGGCCAGTTCGATATTGTCGCGTTCCTCGATATTCATGAAGGCGCGCAGCAGCTGGATCGCCGAGATGGCGACGATGCTGGCCACCAGTTTCAGCTTCATGCCGGAATAATCGATCTTGCCCATCCAGCTCGGCCGGTCCTTGTGGTCGCCGGTATCGATCTTGGAGACGAAATTCTCGTAGCCGGAAAAGATCACCAGCAGCAGCAGGTTGCCGGCCAGCGACAGGTCGATCAGCGACAGGATCGACAGCACCAGCTGGGATTCCGACATCGAGAAGACCACGGGGATGGTATGGAACAGCTCCTGCAGGAACTTGATCAGCAGCAGGATCAGGGCGATGGCCAGGCCCATATAGAAGGGCGCCATGACCCAGCGCGAGGCAAACAGAATGCTTTCAAACAGATGCTCGATCTTGCGCATGGGACTCCCCGGAAAACCGTCGGCACGCTAACCGAAGCGGCCCGGTCAAACTAGGCCGTAACGGTTGGAAAACGATGACACCCGGGCCGTGGCGAAATGCCGCCTTGTCAGGGTGGCCGGGCAGGTCTAGTAGAACGTATACGACGTTTTCCCCCGGCGACGCAGCTTTTCCGGCGCCGCTATCCCGTCGCTCTTCTTTATCCTTGGCCTGCCCATGACCAGCCAGCCGCCGCCCGCCGACCCGGTTCCGGGTCCCGTCGCTTTCAGTCACCAAGAAAAGATCGTCATCCTGTTCGGCCTGATGCTGGGCATGTTCCTGGCGGCGCTGGAGCAGACCATCATCGCCACGGCGCTGCCCGGCATCGCCGCCGACCTGCGCGACGCCGAACATCTGAGCTGGGTGGTTTCGGCCTATCTGCTCACCTCGACGGCGGCGACGCCGATCTACGGCAAGCTCTCCGATCTCTATGGCCGCAAGCATATGCTGCAGGTGGCCATTGCCATCTTCCTGGTCACCTCGCTGCTCTGCGGCCTCGCCACCACGATGAAGGAACTGATCCTGTATCGCGCGCTGCAGGGCCTGGGCGGCGGCGGCCTGCTGGCCATGGCCCATGCCACGATCGCCGATGTGGTCAGCCCGCGCGAACGCGGCCGCTACCAGGGCTATATCGCCAGCGTCTTCGCCGTGGCCAGCGTGGCCGGCCCGGTGCTGGGCGGCCTGTTCACCGAACATCTGGGCTGGGCCTGGATCTTCTGGATCAACCTGCCCTTCGGCCTTGCCGCGCTGATCGTGGCGCAGAAGACGCTGCAGCGCCTGCCGGTGAAACGGCTACGCCACCGGATCGACTATGCCGGCGCGGTGCTGATCGTCTCGGCCGTATGCTGCCTGCTGCTGGTCACCACCATGGGCGGCAACGAGGTGGCCTGGGATTCGCCGGTGATCTTCGGCCTGGCCGCCGCCACTCTGCTGCTGTTTGCGCTCAGCATCTGGCAGGAACGCCGGGCGCCCGAACCGATCCTGCCGCCGCGGCTGTTCCGCAATGCCAACTATGTCACCGCCATGACCTCCAGCACGCTGCTGGCCATGGTGATGATCGGCGGGCTGGTATTCATGCCGCTGCTGCTGCAGATGGTCTACCAGATGTCGCCGGGCGATGCCGGGCTGATGCTGATCCCGCTCACCGTTACCTCGGTGGTCGGCGCCATCACCGCCGGCCAGCTCGTCAGCCGCACCGGCCGCTATAAACGCTTCCCGCTGCTGGGCCTGGGCTTCGTGCTGGCGGCGATGCTGCTGCTGGCCACGCTCTCGGCCACCACGCCGCTCTGGCTGGCCGGTCTGTATATGGCGATGGCGGGTTTCGGCATCGGCCTGTTCATGCCGGTGATGCTGATCTCGGTGCAGAATACCGTGGAATACCGCGACCTCGGGGTCGGCACCGCGTCGGTTTCCTTCTTCCGCTCGATGGGTGGCTCCTTCGGCGTGGCGCTGTTCAGCGCCGTGCTGCTCGGCCGGCTCGATTATCTGCTGCGGCTGCTGCCCGGCCATGAAGCGCTCGGCCCGGCGCCGGCGGTACAGCTGCTGCGGGCCGGCACCACGGCGCTGGCCTCCACCCCGGCAACCCTGCGGCCGGGCGTGCAGGCGGCCATCACCGGCGCCTTCCAGGCCACCTTCCTGATTGCCGCGGCGATTGCAGCGCTCGCCCTGATCGCCATCGTCCGGTTGCGCGAGACACCGCTGCGCTCCGGTCCGGTGCCGGCTGCCGCGCAGGACCCCGCCGCCAGCGTCGGCGCCCCCGCAGACTGACCCTGCGCGGCGGATGGCCCGGAAGTCTCCGGGTTTTGCACAGGCCTTGCGCAAAGCGCTTGCATGCGGCGACGCATCTGGGCATGAGTCACGCCATGCCGCGCTTCTTATCCGTCCTGTCCTGTGCCGCCGCGCTTGTGCTGGCGACTGTGCCCCCCGTGTCTGCCGCCAATGTGGTCGTCGAACGCGACGCCATCCTGGTCGATGGCAAGCCCTTCGTCGCCGTCGGTGCCGCCGGCCAGAGCCGTTTCGGCCTGCTCAAACAGCTGGGCGCCACCACCATCCGCACCTACGGCGACGAGACCGGCTACGTGCTGGACGAGGCGCAGAAAAACGGCCTGATGGTGATTGCCGGCTTCTGGATGGAGCATCCGCGCCGCGGCTTCAATTACCGCGACCTGGCCCAGGTCGGGCCGCAGCTGCAGAAGCTCACCGACTTCGTCAACCGCTACAAAAACCATCCCGCCCTGCTGATGTGGGGTATCGGCAACGAGGTCGAGTCCGAGTTGAAGGACGACACCGATGTCTGGCCGGCGCTCGAGGAAGCGGCGCGCGTGGTGCGCCGCCTCGATCCGCATCACCCCACCATGGCGATCCTGGCCGAAACCGGCACCGACAAGATCGTCAAGCTGCGCAAGCATGCCCCCAGCATCCAGGTGCTCGGCGTGAATTCCTATGGCGACTCCCTGCCTTCGCTGCCCGGCCGCGTGCGGGCGCAGGGCTGGCGCGGCCCGCTGATCGTCACCGAGATGGGTGCGATGGGCCAGTGGCAGGCCAAACGCACGCCATGGAATGCGGCGATCGAGCCGAGCAGCGACGAGAAGGCGGCGATGCTGTCGCGCTGGTTCACCGCGCTGCAGCCCGAGGTGCAGGGCCAGATCGTGTTCTACTGGGGCCAGAAGCAGGAAGTGACGCCGACCTGGCATAGCCTGTTGCTGCAGGGCGGCGAATATACCAGAACCGCCGAAGCGATGGCGGCGGCCTGGGGCGGCAACACGCCCGCCGGCAACCGCGCGCCGCGCATCGCGCTGTTTCGCTTCCCCAATGGCGAGGAATGGAACAAGGACCAGGTGGCGCGCGCCGAGATCGCGGTCGACGATCCCGATGGCGATCCCTTCGGCGTGGTCTGGCAGGTGATGGCCGAAAGCACCGATCTGCGCACCTCGGGCGATGCCGAACAGGTACCGCCGGTCTTCCCGCAGGCGGTGCGCGAGCCCGGCCCCAAGGGCGCGGCGATCAGCGGCCTGCAGCCCGGCAACTACCGCCTGTTCGTTACCGTGCGCGACGGCAAGGGCGCGGCGGCCACGGCCAACCTGCCCTTCCGGGTGAAGTAACGCCGGATCATAAAAAGGCGGGCTCTGAGGCCCGCCTTTTCCATCAGCGTCTGGGGAACGCTTAAAGCTTTACGCAGCGGCTTCCAGCAAGGGCGTGTCGACGGCATCGATCGCGGCCACGGTCTTGCCCTCGACCAGGCGGTCGAGGTCGATCAGCGACACCATACGCTCCTCGCGCGCGGCCAGCGCGGTAAGGAAGCCGCGCTCCACATCCATCGCCGTCGCCGGCACCGGCTGCAGTTCGCCATCCTCCAGCGAGACGATATCTGACACCGCATCGACGAGCAGGCCGTAGAAGCCGGCCTTCGCCTCCACCACGATCACCACATGGATCGCAGTAGGCTCGGTGGCTTCCGCATTCAGGCGGATACGCAGGTCGAAAATCGGAATCACCTGACCGCGCAGATTGATGATGCCGCGCACACTGGCAGGCGCGTTGGGTAGCGGGGTCTCCCGCGTCCAGCCGCGGATCTCGCGTACGCTCAGAATGTCGATGCCGTAATCCTGGCCCGAGATGGCGAAGGTCAGGTACTCGTGTCGTTCAGTCATTTCAGAATTCCTCCCAGGTGTCGTCTTCCGCCTTCAGGGCGGTGTTGCCCGCCACCGGTGGCCGCTTGGCCTTCGGTGCGGCAACGGCCGGCGCCTTCGCCTTGGTCGCCGTGAAAGCCGTGGCGGCGGCTGGCTTGGCGGCAGTCACCTTCACCACATTGGTGGCGGCCGGTACGGCATTGTCATTTCCCGTGCGGAAGAAGCCGACCAGCTGCGCCAGTTCCTGCGCCTGACCAGACAGCGCCTGGGCCGCGGCTGAGGTTTCTTCCACCAGCGCGCCGTTGCGCTGGGTGGTCTCGTCCATGCTGGCAACCGCAGTGTTGATCTGGTCGAGGCCGGTGGCCTGCTCACGCGAAGCGGCGGCGATCTCGGCGACGATATCGGCCACCTTCTTCACCGCACCGACGATCTCGTCGAGCGAGCTGCCGGTCTGCTGCACCAGGGCGGCGCCGCTGCGCACCTGCGCGTTCGACTCCTGGATCAGGCCCTTGATGTCCTTCGACGCCGAGGCCGACCGCTGGGCGAGCGAGCGAACTTCCTGGGCGACGACCGCGAAGCCCTTGCCGGCCTCGCCCGCACGTGCGGCTTCCACGCTGGCATTCAGCGCCAGCAGGTTGGTCTGGAAGGCGATCTCGTCGATCAGGCCCACGATGTCGCTGATCTTCTGCGCGCTGGCTTCGATGCCGTTCATCGCGGTGACGGCATCACGCACCACGCTGCCGCCCTTTTCGGCGGTGCCGCGCGCCACCGAGGCCAGCTGGTTGGCGGCCTGGGCGTTGTCGGCGTTCTGCTTCACGGTGGCCGTGATCTCATGCATCGACGCAGCGGTCTCTTCGATCGAGGCGGCCTGGCTTTCCGTGCGCTGGGCCAGATCCTGGCTGCCCGCAGAGATTTCGCCCGAGGCGTCGCGCACCGCAGAAGACGCGCCGCGCAGACGGCCGGCGAAATCCTTCAGCGTCGAGGCCATGCGGTTGACGCTGTCCTTCAGGGCGCCGAACACGCCGTTGTAGTTGCCTTCGACATTGCGGGTCACATCGCCATCGGCCAGCGCCGCGGTGATGGTGTCCAGCTCGCCGGTCATCGACTGCAGCATGCCGGCCAGGCCGTTCAGCTTCTGGCTCATGGTCAGCAGGAAGCCGTCCTTGTCGCCTTCGTTCAGGCGGGTCTGCAGGTCGCCGGCGGCGATCTTGTCGCAGAGATCGGAAATCTCGGCAATCGCCGCACGTTCGCGGGCCTCGCGGGCCTCGCGTTCGGCGGTCTGTTTCTGGCGGTCGGCCTCGATCTGGGCTTCGGCCTCGGCGCGGGCCACCATGTTGTCCTTGAAGACCTGCACGGTCTTGGCCATGGCGCCGATCTCGTCGTGGCGGGCGGCGCCATCCACGGCAACCTGCAACTCGCCATCGGCCAGCTTGCGCATGGTACCGGTGATGCGGGTGATCGGGCGGGTGATGCTGATGATGACGATCAGGGCGGCCAGCATGACGGCGGCCAGCAGACCGGTCGCGGTGGTCCAGATCATGGTCGGGCGCTGCACGTTATAGAACTCGGTCAACTGGTCGTTCATGGTGTCGACCGTCTTTGCATTGCGCTCGGCGGCGTTACGCAAGGTCTCGATCACTTCGGCGCGCTGCTTCAGCACGGCCGGCGAGCGGCCGATCTCGCGGGCGGCTTCGGTGCCGTCTTTCTGCACGGCAGCGATGATGGCGCGACGGTTGGTGAAATAGGCCTGCAGCGGCGCCTTCACGCTCTCGCCGAAAGTCTTCTTGGTTTCCGGCGGCAGCAGGCTTTCCCAATGCGCCATGATCTTCTCGACGGCGTCGATCTCGGCATTCATCGCCGCGGTCAACGCCTTCAGCCGGTCGGCATCCTCGGCAACATAGATTTCCTGGGTGATGGCGCGGGTGTTGTTGATGCGGCCCAGCACGCGTTCGCTGATCAGCGCGCGCTCGGCCAGGGCAGCCATCTGGTTGCTCTGATCCTCGTAGCGATCCATCGTGAAGATGCCCATCCAGCCGATGCCGGTGGTGAGGAGCGCCATGATGGCGATGACGAGATAAATACGGGGGCCGATGTTCAGCCGGGGCACTAGACGCATGGCAACAGTCTCCTCTGTCGATCCGCTTGCAGACGGATCGAGGGTCAAATCAGTTTGACTGGAAGACTCATGCTGTCCGTGGCGCCGGTATCATGCGGCCACGACATGGGTCGTTTGGGATGGCTTTCCTTCCCGCGGAAAGCTGTGCCACCGGTGATACGATGACACGTGGCAGTTGTGGCGTTAAAATCCGGTAATGCCCAATGCAATTATCAGCATCCGGGTATGCATTGGCTGCATCGCGGTTTGACATGCGAAGACAACCGGGATTGCAGGACTACAGGTAGTGGTCAAACCGGGCGTCGTGCCTATAATGCCGCCCTCCCGGACCATTATTCCCGAAAGCAAAGCGTCATGGCAGTTCGTCTCGGCATCATCGGCTACGGCATCATGGGCGAGCGCCTGCTGCGCGCCGCCATCAATCATGATCCGGCCGTGCTCATCGTTGCCGGAGTCTGGGACCCTGCCGCCGGTGCCATGCAGCGCCTGGCCGCCGAGCTGCCGCAGGTTGCGCGGCTCGATTCTGCTGCCGCCACGATTGCGGCCTGCGACTGCCTCTACATCGCCTCGCCGCCGGCCTCGCATCTGGGCTATGCGCGCGACGCCTTTGCCGCTGGCAAAGCCGTGTTCTGTGAAAAGCCGCTGGCCATCAATGTGGCCGAGGCCGAAGCCTTTGTCGCCGAAGCCGAGAAAACCGGGGCCCGCGCCGGTATCAATTTCCCCTTCGCCTCGTCCTTCGCGGTTGATCAGCTGCGCGCTTGGATGAAAGACGGCGCCACCGGCCCGGTGGAGCGGATCGAGATCGAGATCGGCTTCGCCGCCTGGCCGCGGCCCTGGCAGGTCGATGCGGTGAACTGGCTGGATGCCCGCGCCCAGGGTGGGTTCGCCCGCGAGGTCGGCTCGCATTTCCTGTTCCTGGCGCGCCGCCTGTTCGGGCCTCTTCAGTTGAAGTCTCACAGTGTCGCCTATCCGGAAGCCGGCAAATCCGAGCGCAGCATCGGCGCCGTGCTGCTGGCGGGGACGCTGCCGGTCACCGTGGATGGCGTAGTCGGCCAGACCGACAAGCCCGACCACAACCTTTTCACCATCATCGGGCCGAAGGGCCGCATCCGTCTGCGCGACTGGTCGATTGCCGAGAAGCTCGAAGCCGATGGCCAGTGGCGCGAGGCGGCCGATGCCCTGCCGAACGAAAAGATGCGGCCCTTGGTGCTGAAGCGCCAGCTCGACAAGGTGGCGGCGCTGACCGGCGGCGGGGTGCAGGATCTGGCGACCCTGCGCGAGGCGGCCGAGGTGCAGCGGGTGGTCGAAACCGTCCTGAAAGCCTGATTTCAGTCTAAGTATTTGTAAATATTGTAAATCCGGCTGCCTGTGGCCGCCGGCTGCCGCGCCGTTGTGACCCGCCTGTCACAGCTTTCTCCCGGTTTTCTCCCGACGGGCTGTGCAACCAAAACCCCGGCTCCCCGTTTCTTTTGCAACTGCCCGCCGCGATGCCTGCCCTGATTGAGGACGGCCTGGCGGGCGCAAAAGAGGAGTACCCACCCATGCTGTATTGGGCCCTGATTTTCTTCATCCTGGCGCTGGTTGCCGGCCTGTTCGGTTTCGGCGGCATCGCCGCCGCCTCGGCCAGCATCGCCCAGATCCTGTTCTTCATCTTCCTGGTGGTCTTCGTGGTCAGCCTGATCGCGCATCTGATCACCGGTCGCCGACCCCCGCTGGCCTAGGGCTGTTACGCCTCCGGCCACGGCCGGCTCCGGTTCGTCCCCCCGTCCGGAGCCGGCAGAATTCCTGCCGAGTCTGAGTGTTTTTCCTCTGTAGGTCCTTCCCCCCAACTCGGCGGATGTCGCAAGACGTCCGCTATTTTTTTGCCTGACCTGACAACGGCGCCCGTGAAATGACGGGCGCCGTTTGCGGCTTCAGACCTTTTCAGGCCAGACCTTTTCTGGAATGGGCGGGTTGAGCGGCGGCAGATGCTCGGGCGGCTCTTCCGGTTCGCGCACGGGCGGCGGTTCCTTCAGGGGCGGCGGAATCCCCGGCTCGGCCGGCGGATCGACCGGCACCTGCTGCAGACTCACCACCGCTTGTACCGGCGACCGGCCAGGGCGGCCGCGAACAGGGCTCCGGCCACCACGGCCAGGCCCGTCACCAGCATCGGCCGCTGCTTGGCTGCTGCGATCACGCTGTTGGTGGTGGCGGCGAGGCCATGGCGCATCTCCTGCGGGGTGCGCTCGGCCATGGCGGCATAGTAGTCGCGGGCCCGCCGCGCCGCGCGATGCTGCGCCTGCAGCAGACGACGCAACTCGTAGGGCAGGTCGAGCACCAGCACCTCGTCATAGGTTTCCTCGAATGCGCTTTCGCCGCGCGCCACTTCTTCCAGGATGGCGCGGCGGTCGTTGCGCGACAACATGGATTTCGCCCCGATGAACAGGCGATGCAGCGCGCCCAGCGACGAGCCGCCCGTGCCGGGTTCGGCGCCGAGGCCGCGCAGGGCATTGTCGATATCCACGGCCATGGCGCGACGCTCCTCCGCCATCGCGGCGAATTCCTCGACCAGGTCCTCGTCCTGCGCCTGATCGGCGGCCTTGGCATAGCCGGCCTGCGAGTCATGGCAGCGCTGGCCGAGCAGCGTCAGCAGTTCGACGACGCGCTTGTCGGCAGGTGTGAGCGGCGAGGTGCCGCCGCGGTTTTCGGTGCGGGATTCGATGGAACGCAATTCTGCCATTGCATGGCCTCCTTGTTTTCTGTCCGGGATACCCAATAACAACCCTTCGGACCGCTTGGTGTTCCAGGGTCTGGCAAGATGCCGCCTTGCCGGTCTGGTCCGGCTGCGCTAGATGCGAGGAATGACCCAGCCCGATCTGCGCCTCTCCGTCCTCGACCAGTCCACCGTTGCCGTCGGCAGGACCGAGGACACCGCCATTCGCGATACCGTTGCGCTGGCGCAGCATGCCGAGGCGCTGGGTTACGACCGCTTCTGGGTCTCCGAACACCATAACCATGCCAGTATCGTCGGCACCGCACCCGAAGTTCTGCTGGCCGCGCTGGCGATGCGGACGCAGCGTATCCGGCTCGGTTCCGCCGGCGTGATGCTGCCGCATTATTCCGCCCTGCATGTGGCCGAGCAGTTCCGCATCCTCGATGCGCTGGCGCCGGGCCGGATCGATCTCGGCATCGGCCGCGCGCCGGGCTCCGACGGCCGCACGGCGGTAGCGCTCAATCCGAACGGTGACGGTGGCGAAGGTTTCCCGGCGCAGGTGCGCGACCTGCTGCACTGGCTGCACGGGCTGGAGCTGCCCGATGGCCATCGCTTCCGCGCGATCGGCGCCCATCCGATGACTCCGGCCAGTGCACCCGATCTGTGGATGCTTGGCTCGTCGGATTACGGCGCCCAGCTCGCCGCCGTGTTCGGCCTGCCGTATTCATTCGCCCATTTCATCACCGATGGCCGCGGCGCCGACCAGGCGCTGGAGCTGTATCGCCGCAACTTCAAGGCCACGGCCTTCGGCGACACGCCGCGGGCCAATCTGTGCATCTGGGCGCTGGCTGCCGATAGCGAAGAGGAAGCCCGGCATCTGTTCCGCACGCGGGCGCGCTGGAAGCTGGACCGCAATCAGGGGAAGCTGGGTCCGCTGCTGGCGCCCGACGACGTGCCGCCGTTCACACCGGCGGAAGCGGCAGAGGTGGAAGCTTTGTGGGCGCGTAGTTTTGCCGGTTCGGCCAAGCAGGTGGCGCAAAAGCTGCGTCGCTATGCGGCGCAGATGCAGCTCGACGAGATTGTGGTGCTGACCTGGACGCATAGCCAGGATGCTAAGCGCCACAGTTACGAGCTGCTGGCGCGCGAATTCAATCTCTCGGGAAAAGCCGCCGCTGCCTAGCTGCGGCCCACGGCACTCCGGCCCTGGCGCATCGCCAGCGTGAAGGCGACGCGCGCCTCGCGCATGGCCAGCGGACGCACCGCGCGTTCCATGGCATCGGAATGCAGGCGCTTGGCCCGGATATAGGCGATGTCGTAATCGCCTTCGGCATTGTCATACATCGACACCACATAGTCGTCGTTCTCGACGATCTTGGCGGCGGCATCGACAGTCCAGTCGAGAATCTGAATCTGGGTCTGCATGGGAGGCACTCCTTTTTGTCCGTGCGGCCTGATGTGACGCTCAGGCCTCGGGCCGGGGTGCTGGAGAATAAGATCGGCCATCCATGGAACGCTGTGACAGCCGTTGAGTTCCGCTGCGATGCGGCTGTTTTTTCGTCACAGTTTTGCGCGGTTTCGCCGCGATGAACCGCAGCACCGCCCATTCCTCCGGACGCAGACCGCCGGCTTCGGCAGGGGATTCCGCCGGAATCGCCAGGCGATGACGGCCCGTCATGTAGCCTTCGATCACAACCGGGTGGATGTAGCATTTGCGACAGATCGCCACTGTGTTGCCCAGCCTGGCGCTCACCTGGGTCAGGGCGGCGCGCAGGTTGCGCTTGGCGACGCGCTGGCTCGGCGGCGCGGCAAAGGCCTGCAGCGTCAGCGCGGCCAGCACCGTGCCGGCCCAGGTGCGAAAATCCTTCGCCGTGATATCGGCGCCGCTGATCTCGCGCAGGTAAGCGTTCACATCGGCCGAGCTGACGCTCTGCACGATGCCGTCGTCGTCGCGGTAGCGGAACACTTCCTGTCCCGGCAGGTCCTGGCAGGCGCGGATCACGTTCAGCACCCGGCGGTCATGCAGCTGCAGGTCCCAGCTCTTGCCGCTCTTGCCCATGAAGCGGAAACGCAGCACGCCGCGCTCGATCTTCACATGGCGGCGATGCAGGGTGGTTAGGCCGTGGCTGCCGTTCTGCGTCGCATAATCGGCATTGCCGATGCGGATCAGCGTGGTTTCCAGCAGATGCACGATGGTGCCCAGCACCTTGTCGCGCGGCAGGCCTTTCAGGGCCATGTCGGCGCTGACGCGGGCGCGGATGGCCGGCAGCAGGCGGGCGAAAGCCGGCAGCGCCTCGTATTTGCCGCTTTCGCGCAAAGAGCGGAAATCCGGATGGTAGACATACTGCTTGCGGCCGCGCGCATCGCGCCCCGTGGCCTGGATATGGCCGTTCTGCTGAGCGCAGATCCATACATTCTGCCAGGCCGGCGGGATCGCCAGGCTGCGGATGCGCTGCAGGGTTTCGCGGCAGTCCAGGCGCGCGCCGTCGCGGGTGCTGTAGGCAAAGCCCTTGCCATGGCGGCGGCGCAGGATGCCGGGCGCAGCGTCGCTCACATAGCGCAGGCCGGCTTCGGCGGCGGCATCCTGGGGAGTGAGCGGCAGCAGCATGGCTCAGGCCTTCGCTTTGCTGGCGGGTTTGGTCTTGCGCGCGCCAGCGGCCAGCTTCTCGTAGGTGGCACGGAATTTCTCCAGCTCCTCCTCGGTCAGCTCTTCCAGATCGAGCAGGGAGTTATGCGCTTTTGCGTTGGCCCGGATCAGTTCGTCCAGCTTGATCTGCATGGCGACGGAATCGCGGTTCTGGGTGTTCTGGATCAGGAAGACCATCAGGAAGGTGACGATCGTCGTGCCGGTGTTGACGGTGAGCTGCCAGACTTCGGAATAGTCCAGCATCGGACCAAGCGCGGCCCAAGCCACGATACTCAGCAGCGCGAAGGCGAAAACCCATGGCGTGCCGGCGACATGGGCGGCCTTGCCGGCAAAGCGGGTGAACCAGCGGCTCGGGCCGGCGGTGCTGGGGGTTGGGGTGCGCGCGGGTTTCTCGGCCATGGCCAACTCAAACGCCATGCCCAAGCCGCGGTTCCGGAGGCTTCGTTAAGCCTCGGCGCCGGCAGGGATTTTTTTGAGCACCCGCCCGATCAGTTCAGCAATTGGGCCCGGCGCAGGGTATGCGGAATGCTCTGGCTCACCAGCAGGTCGAACATCTGGCGGATTTCTTCCTTATTCGCCGCCGCGGCTTCCCAGTGCTTTTGCAGCATGGGCCAGTTCGGGCCGCTGAGGGGCGAGCTGCCGGCCATGAAGGACATGGCGCTCGACTCATCCACCGGAATGGCCCGCATGTCGGCGGCGTAGGAATAATCCTTGCCGTCGATCACGGTCACGATATAGGCGACATGCAGGCGGTGGTCGTTGCTGCTGATCACCTTCTGCAGCTTCATGATGCCGATGCCACCGCCACCCTGATTGGTGCCGCGGACGGCGAAGCTGGCCGGCGTGATAACCAGATAGGCGTCCAGCTGTTCGGCGCCCATCAGGCTGCGCACCACCTCCTGCGCCGTCGGCGCATCGGGGGCGAACATGCCCTTCTGGCCCGGCCAGTATTTCGGTTGCGCCAGGAAGGCCTCGCGGTATTTGGTCAGATCGACCACCTCGTATTTTGCCGAGAGCGCCTGGATGGCCTTTTCGCTCAGCATGTCATCGGCGCCGAATTTGAGTTCCTCGGTCTTGGCCTCGTTGCCGAAAACAGTCACCCCGACTGCATTGAGGGCGAAGCTGTCGCCCATGGCCGACAACACGCCGATACGCTTGTAGGCGAGTGCCTTGTCCGGTGCGACCGGCTGGGTGGCGCAACCGATCAGCAGCAGGCAGGACACAAGTATGGCGGCAAAACGCATCTGAGGATTCCCGTGGTTTTACTTCTGCAGGACGCCGAGCGTGGCGCGACCCTGTACTTCGATTTTGTCACCGACGATCTGGCCGGTTCTGGTGTCTTCGATCCAGACGGCGGATCGGGTTTCACTCAGCATGCCCTTGACCATGTAAAGGCCGTCGGGTTCGGGCGTGAAGGTCACATCCCCGCTGACATGGAAGATCGGATTGATCAGTTCCTGGATCGGTGCGCCGTACTGGGTGCGACCGACAAGAGTCAGCAGCAGCGGCTGAGCCGGGATGTCGCGTTTGAGTACGGCTGGCGTCATGAAGAAGCCGCGGCCCTGATTGGCGTTGCGGGAGGCGGCCGCGCTGTCGTCGATCATCTTGCCGTCGACCTTCGACACGAAGAACATGTCGGCGCTGCTGCTGCCCTTCACGAGGGCGGAGTCGGAAATAGTGGCGCGCAGACCGGTATAGCCGTCCGGGATCGGGTTATGGGTACAGGCGGCCAAGACCAGCAACATAAGCACAAGACTGCCGAACCGACGCATCCCCACCATTCCCCTGAAAGTAACCGCCGACTGTTTTGGTAGCGCAGGTCGCGCGGCGCTCGCAAGAGTCTGAGTGATCTTCAGCGGACTTAACTTTTGTATGCGGGCGTGGCGCGCCGGCCTCAGCGCCAGCAGGGATTTTTCTGCGCCAGCGCGGCCATCTCGCCTTTCAGGGCCGGCAGCGGCAGGTCCGGCAGGGTGACGTTGCGCTCGGGCGCGGCCTTGAGACCGCTGCCGTCCAGCGGCCCGGACAGCCGGATCGGAATGTCGAGCGCCAGGCTGCCGGTGGTCTTTGGATCGGACCGGATCAGCAGATCGATCTTCGGTTCGACCAGATTGAGTCTGCCGGCGCCGCGTATGGTCCCGCCATCGCTGCGCAGGGTCAGCGGCGCTATGCGGCCCTCGCCGTTCTTCAGGTCGATCACCGCCAGCAGGCAGCGCAGGCCGGTCGACTCATCCTTCTGGCGGAAGAGCGTGCGCAGATCGGCAGAGACCAGTTCGATCAGCGCGCGTGCGATGCGGCCGTCCTGCAGCGCCAGCACGGTTTGGCCCTGCGCCGTCTTCATCGCCTGGCCCAGGGTCGGTCCCTGCGCGCTGAAGCTGGTCTGCAGATTCACAGGCCCGGCGAGCTGTCCGCTCGGCAGGCCCAGCATCGGCAGCAGCCGGTCGGCACTGGCATGAGCAATGCGCGCCGCCAGCACCAGCTTGCCGTCCTGTCCGCCGGGCGGTCCGCTGTTGGACTGGGCCGTCATGGTCGCCTGCAGCACGGCCTCACCGCCGGCCAGCTGCGCGGCCAGCCGCTCGACATCGATGCGGCCCGGCTCCATCGTGGCGGCGAAGGTCAGGCTTTCCGCCTGCCAGGGCCCATAGACGAAACGCTGGGCGCTGACCTGCAAATCCACCTGCGCCGTATCGGGCGCGGTCGGCGGCGGCAGTTTCACGCTGCGCCAGGCCGGGCCGGCCGCCTTGGCCTGCGGCGCCGGCAGCAAAGGCGCCAGATCGAGGCGCGCAAAATCCAGCACGGCGCGGATGCGGTCGCTCTTGCCGCGCGCGCCTTCATGCAGCGTCATGTTGCCCTCGAAGGCATTGCCGCCGAGATCGCCGCTCAGGCCGTCCAGCTGCCATTGCTCGCCGGTATGGGTGAAGCCGCCGGCAAAGCGCAGCGGCACATCGCCCAGGCCGATGGCGGATTTGAAGATGCCCAGCAGGGCATCCAGCTTCGGCGCTTCCAGCGACAACCGTCCCTGCACGTCCTCGAAATCCAGCGGCTCGTTGATCACGCCCTTGAAGTCCAGGCGCGCACTCGACGTCACGATGCCGAAACCGACATCGAAGGGTTTCCCGGCATCGCGCAGCGTGTTGAAGGAGGCGGTCATGGCGCTCAGCTGCGCATCCGTGTCGTTGTAGCCGCCATCCAGCGTCAGCGTCACCGGCGCATCCTCGTTCTGCGCCTGGATGGTCAGATCGTCCAGCGGGATCGACAGCCACTGGCCCGAGGAGGCGCGGTAGCGCACCATGCCGCCGGTCAGCTTCATGTCGAGCAGGCTGGGAAACTGCGCGCGGTTCTTCGGCACCAGCGCCAGGCCGCCCTTGGCGGGGGCGCCATTGGAACTGCTGCTGCCGAAGGCCCAGTTGCCATGGCCCTTGGCATCGCGCTCCAGCACCACGATCGGCTTGTCGACACGCAGCTGGCGATAGACCACGCGGCCGTCGAACAGCGCCTGGCGATCCACCTCGGCCTCCAGCGCCGCGATGGTGATCATATGCGTCGATTGCAAACCGTCAGGATTGGCCAGGGTCAGGTCGTGCAGGCGGATGCGCAGCGGATCGCCCCAGTGGATGCTGAGTTCGGCGAGGGTGACGCGCCGTTGCAGCAGATGGCTGGCAATGGCTTCCGCTGCCGCGCGCGGCCATAGCGCCACGGCGCCGAGACCGGCCAGGGTCAGCAGCAGCCCGAACGCCAGAACGGCGAGCCCGATTTTCAGCCATAAACGCATGACTAATGAACGTCGGGACTCTGCACACGTTCCCGCCGCGGGCCCAGGGCGATAAAGCGCGGCAGCAGGCCGCGGATGAGCGGCAGGCGGGTGACCAGCCGGAGCAGCCAGGGCGCTCGCAGCGGCCCCTGCTCTGATCCCGGCCCGCGCAGCACCCGGTTGAACAGGATGTCCTGGGCGCGCAGTTGGAAGCCCTGGATCATTTTCGTCGGCCATTCGCGCCGCGCCTGCACCTGCTCCAGCAGGCGGTCGGGCAGCGGGCCGGCGGCGTCTTTCAGGGCCGCATGCAGGATATTGGCGGCGGCCACCGCATCCTGGATGGCGAGATTGATGCCGACGCCGCCCACCGGCGACATCGCATGGGCCGCATCGCCGATGCACAGCAAGCCCGGCGCATGCCAGCGATGCAGGCGATTGACCTGCACCGACAGCAGTTTCAGGTCGTCCCAGCCGGTGATCGCCGTCGCGAACCGCGCCGCGGCAAAGGGCACCAGGCGGGCGAGATCGGCATGCAGCGCCGGCAGGCCCAGCGCCTGCAGGGCGGCCAGTCCGCCCTTCGGAATCACATAGGCGCATTGCCAGTAGTCGCCGCGGTCGATCATGGCGATCAGCTGGCCGCGATCCAGCCGGCCGACCAGCTCATGCGGATCGCCGTCGCCGCGCGGCAGCCGGAACCACAGCGCGTCGATGGGCGAGCCCAGGTCGATCACCGGCAGGCCGCTCTGGTGCCGCAATTCGGAATCGCGGCCATCGCAGGCAACGACCAGGTCGGCATGAATCTCCTCATAGCCTTGCGGAGTCTTCACGCGCACGCCGCTCACGCGTCCATGTTCCCGCAGCAGTCCGTTGGCCTTGGCCTCCATGCGCAGGGTGAATTCAGGATAACGCTGTGCCTGCCGGGCGATGAAATCGAGGAAGTCCCATTGCGGCATGAAGGCGATGTATTTGCAGGCTGTCGGCAGCGTGCGGAAATCGCCGAGCGTGATTTCGTCTTCGCCGAAGCTGCCGCGCAGCGTCTGCGCCTTCTGGTGCGGCAGCTGCAGGAAGGCCTCCAGCAGGCCCAGCTCGCGCATCACGTCCAGCGTCGAGGTATGTATGGTGTCGCCGCGGAAGTCGCGGAAGAAGTCCTTGTGCTTCTCCAGCACGGTGACCTTGACGCCGGCGCGGGCCAGCAGCAGGCCCAGCATCATGCCGGCCGGGCCGCCACCGGCAATCACGCAGGCGGTGCGCGAAGACGGGCGTGTGGCGAAAGGCGTGGCGGTATCCGTCATGGCGGTACTTCGTTCGGGTCTGCAGGATAGCGCAGATCAGCGCGCAACCGCGGCAGAATTATGGCCTGCCTGTCTGCGGCCGAGGCGCGATTGTGATCCGGCAGGGTCGCCGGTATGCTGCCGCGCAGGGGAATGCAGGATGGGTCATGTCGGCGAATAAGATTCTGATTCAGGCAGTCGAGGCCCATCAGGCCGGCCGGCTCGAGGAAGCGGAAAAGCTCTATCAGAAGACGCTGGCGCTGCGCCCCCGCGAGGCGACCGCCCTGCAGAATCTGGGTCTGCTGCTCTATGGCCGTGGCGAGCTCGACCAGGCGGCCAAGCTGATCCGCCGTTCCCTCACCGTCGATGCGAAACGCCCCGAGGCCTATAACAACCTCGGCACCATCCTGCGCAGCCAGGGCCAGCTCGACGAGGCGATCACCGCCTTCCGCCAGGCCATTCGCCTGCAGCCCAATGAATCCGCCTATAACAATCTCGGCAATGCGCTGCGGGCGAAGGGCGATCTGGCCGGCGCCGTCGACTGCTACGAACAGGCCATCCGCATCCGGCCCGAGTATTTCCAGTCCTACTATCATCTCGGCATCACCTGCCGCATCGCCGGCCGGCTCGACGAGGCCGTCGCCTGGCAGGAAAAAGCGCTGATCTACAATCCGCGCTTCGCGCAAGCGCAGGCGCATCTCGGCATCAGCCTGACCGATCTCGGCCGCCTGCCCGAAGCGGTCATCCGCTATCGCCAGGCGCTGGAGATCGCGCCGGCATTTTTCGAAGCCTGGAGCAATCTCGGCAACACCCTGAAGCGCATGGGCGACATCGCCGGCGCCGAAGCCGCCTATCGCGAGGCGCTGCGGCTCAAGCCCGATTTCATCAGCGCCCGCCTCAACCTCGGTACCCTGCTGGGCGAGTCCGCCCGGCACCAGGAAGCCATCGCCTGCTTCGAGCAGGTGGCATCCGAGGCGCCCGAGCAGGCCGCGGCCTGGGGCAAGCTGTCGTTCGAGCGGCGCTATATCTGCGACTGGCAGGATTTCGCTGCCATCGAAGCCAGGGTGCGCGACTTCGTGCGCGCCGGTCCCACCGACATCACCTGCTTCTCGCTGATTACGCTGGACACGACAGCGGAGGAACAGCTGCTCAGTGCGCGCCATTTCGCCGCGCCGATTACGGCTGCCGCCGTACGCCTGCCGCAGCAGTCGGCCCAGCGCCGCGATAAAATCCGCATCGGGTATCTCTCGGCCGACTACCATCCCCATGCCACCGCTTATCTGATGGCCGAACTGTTCGAGCGCCATGACCGCAGCCGCTTCGAGATTGCCGGCTATTCGCTTGGCGCGGATTCGGACACCGATATCCGTCGCCGCCTGGTCGCCGGCTTCGACCGTTTTGTCGATCTACGGCCGCTGGCCCATGGTGCGGCGGCGCAGCGTATCCATGACGACGGCATCGACATTCTGGTCGATCTCAAGGGCTATACCCAGAATGCTCGCGCCGAAATCCTGGCCTGCCGTCCGGCGCCGGTGCAGGTCAACTATCTCGGCTATCCCGGCACCATGGGCGCGCCCTTCATCGACTATGTGATTGCCGACCGCTTTATTATTCCGCCGGCGCATCACGGGCAGTTCGACGAAAAAGTGGTGACGCTGCCGCACAGCTACCAGCCCAACGACACCAAGCGCGGAACGGCGGCCGTGCCGACGCGCGCCGCCTGCGGCCTGCCCGAGGAGGGCTTCGTTTTCTGCAGCTTCAACAATCCCTACAAGTTCACGCCGCAGGTCTTCGATATCTGGATGCGGCTGCTCGGCCAGGTGCCGGGCAGCGTGCTGTGGCTGCTGCACAGCACGCCGCTGGCCTCTGACAACCTGCGCCGCGAAGCACAGGCGCGCGGCATCGATCCTGCCCGGCTGGTCTTCGCGCCGGCCCTGGCGCTGCCGGCGCATCTGGCCCGTCAGGGTCTGGCCGACCTGTTCCTCGATACCTTCCCGGTCAATGCCCATACCACCGCTTCCGATGCATTGTGGAGCGGCCTGCCGCTGGTGACCTGCGCCGGCCGCACCTTCATCAGCCGTGTCGCCGGCAGCCTGCTGACCACCAGCGGGCTGTTCGAGCTGATCGCCGCCGATCTGCCGGCTTACGAGGCGCTGGCACTGGATTTGGCGCGCGATCCGGCCCTTCTCGCCGCGATCCGCCAGCGCCTGGCCGATGGTCGCGAGACGTCACCGCTGTTCGACATCGCGCGCTTCACCCGCAATCTCGAAGCCGCCTATGCGCAGATGTGGGAGCGCCATCTGGCGGGCCAGCCGCCGGCCCCCTTCGATGTGGCGGATCAGGGCGCAGCATGACCGCATGGCCGGAAGCGCGAAGGCTTATGTTCTATCGGCTGTTCGGAATCTGCGCGGCTCTTCTGCTGCTGGCGCCGGCGGCGCGCGCCAATATCGAAGCCGGGCACTATCGCGGCAAATTCACCTATCGCGAGCAGACGGTGTCCGTGCTCCTGATCCTGCAGCCGGTGCGGTTTGTTGGCGATCCCGCCGGCCGTATCCGCATGGCGCACTGGGCCTGCGGCTTCGAGCTGCAATATGCCGGCGCCACCGGCCAGCTCAGCAATTACAATTTGCGCGGCACCGGCAGCGGCAACTGTCAGAAGCTTACCCAGGGGTCGATGCGCGTGCATCCGGGCGGTCGCGGCGTGCAGGTCGAACTGTTCACATCCGAGGGCCGGCTGAACCGCAAGATTAGGTTGGCGCGGGCGCAGTAGGACGCAGGCGTCAGCTCTGCTTGGTCGCCGCGTCGAACAGCTCGAACAGCTCGCGCCGCCACGGCCCGTCATGATCGACGGCGGTATGCACCAGCACGGTGCGGCTGCGGCGGTCGATCAGCACCACCTGCCCATGGTGGCCCAGCATCATCATCCATGAACCGTCGGCGCGCGGATGCCAGAAAAAGCATTTGTAGCCGATGCCGCGATCGGCGCTGCCATGTCGCACCTGGCGGTCCTTGTCCGACCAGCTCGAACATTCGGTCAGCCAGGCGGCGCTGACGATCTGGCGCCCGCCGATCTCGCCATTCTGCGCGATCATCTGCGCCAGCCGTGCCCAGTCGCGCAGGCGTGCGGCAAAGCCGATGCAGTTGAACTCCTTGCCCCTGGAATCCGTCATCCAGGTGGCATCGGCCTCGGCGCGCAGCGGTTGCCAGATCTGCTCGGCGCAGAACTGCGCCAGGTTCTTGCCGGTGACACGGCGGATCACCATGCCGATAGTAAGCGGGCAGAGCTCGTTGTAATTGAAGCGGCTGCCGGCCTTCTCGGCGCGCCAGTTCCAGCCACGCACGGCGGTTTCCAGATCGGCGCCCTTGCCGAGGAAGGCCTGCGGATAGAGCGTGGCATTGTCTTTCGCATGCAGGATCTGCGCGCCGCTCGACATATTGGCCAGATCGCGCAGGCTGGTCTGGCCATGCACGGTGCCGGCCAGGCTGTCGACATAGCGGTCGGCGGTATCGTCCAGCGAGGCGATCAGGCCGCGGTCGATGCAGATGCCGAGCAGCAAAGACGTGACCGATTTCGCCATCGACCAGCTGGTGAAGCGCATCTGCGGCTGGCGCGCGAAGCCGTAATATTCCGAGCGGATGACGCCGTCGCGCGCGATCAGCAGCCCGGTGACTGGCCAGCTGCGCAGATAGTCGGCCAGCTTGCGGCCCGAGCCGTAGGTCAGGTCGTCGCGCAGCGAAAGCGCGAGCGGCGCCGGTGTGCCGCCGGCGGCTGCCACCTTGTGCAGCGGGAACAGGCCTTCATAGCCGCCGGAATAATTGCCGACGCGATAGGCCTTGTGTTTTTCCCAGTGCGGCGTCTCGCCCGGCGGCCCCCAGCCGGTGGGATAGCCCAGGTCGCCGCCCCAGATATCGGCGGCGCGCGCCGGTTGCACTGGCAGTGCCGGCAGCAGGGCGGCGGCAACACCGGTCAGGAAAGATCGTCGCTGCATGGTCCTGACGGGTGTTGCGAGGAAGCGGCGTCCGCTGAGAGCGGACGTCCCTTCACCAAGGGCTTGAACATCACGGAACGGCAGACCGCCGATGGTTTTTTGTAGTGCGATCCTGGCGTGGCGGCAAGCTGGATTCCGAGCGCGATCACCCCATGGTCGGCATGACGAACTCGGCGCCGGCCCGGATGCCGGTCGGCCAGCGGCTGGTGATGGTCTTCAGGCGCGAATAGAACCGCACGCCCTCCGGGCCATGCATATGCAGGTCGCCGAACAGCGACGATTTCCAGCCGCCGAAGGAATGGAAGGCCATCGGCACCGGGATCGGCACGTTGATGCCGACCATGCCGACCTTGATCTGGTGCGCGAATTCACGGGCGGCGTCGCCGTCGCGGGTGAAGATGGCCGTGCCGTTGCCGTATTCGTGTTCGTTGATCCACTTCGCCGCGGTCTCGTAGCTGTCGGCGCGCGCCACGGCCAGAACGGGGCCGAAAATCTCTTCCTTGTAGATCGTCATCTCGGGCGTCACGTGATCGAACAGCGTGCCGCCGATGAAATTGCCCTGCTCATAACCCTGCAGCTTCAGGCCGCGACCATCGACCACCAGCTTTGCACCTTCGGCTTCGCCGGCATCGATATAGCCGAGCACCTTGTCGAGATGCTGGCGCGTGACGAGAGGCCCCATTTCGGCTTCCGCATCGGTGCCGGGGCCGACGCGCAAGGCGCGCACCTTCGGTTCCAGCTTGGCCATCAGCGCATTGGCGGTGGCCTCGCCGACCGGCACGGCGACCGAGATGGCCATGCAGCGTTCGCCGGCCGAGCCATAGGCCGCGCCCATCAGCGCATCAACGGCCTGGTCCATATCGGCATCGGGCATGACGATCATATGGTTCTTGGCGCCGCCCAGTGCCTGGCAGCGCTTGCCGGTGCGCGCGGCGGTTTCGTAGATGTAGCGGGCAATCGGAGTCGAGCCGACGAAGCTGATCGCCTGGATATCGGGATCATGCAGCAGCGCGTCGACCGCCTCCTTGTCGCCCTGCATCACGGTGAACACGCCATCGGGCAGCCCGGCCTCCTTCAGCCACTGGGCCAGCAGCAAAGAGGCCGAGGGGTCGCGTTCCGACGGCTTGAGGATGAAGCAGTTGCCGCAAGCCAGTGCGACCGGGAACATCCACATCGGCACCATGGCGGGGAAGTTGAACGGCGTGATGCCGGCGACCACGCCGAGCGGCTGGCGCAGCGAATAGCTGTCGACCTTGGTGCCGACATTCTCGGTCACTTCGCCCTTCAGCAACTGTGGGGCCGCAGTGGCGAATTCCACCACCTCCATGCCGCGCTGGATCTCGCCCCGGGCATCCGACAGCACCTTGCCATGTTCGGCAGTGATGACGGCGGCGAGTTCGTCCGTACGCTCTTCCAGGATGCGCAGGAAGCTGTTGAGGATGCGGGCGCGCTTCAGCGGCGTGGTGGCGGCCCAGCCGGGCGCGGCTTCGGTCGCGACCTTGACGGCCGCGCGGACCTCGGCGGCCGAGGCCAGCGCCACTTCACCCGACTGGGTGCCGGTGGCCGGATTGAACACGGCGGCGCTGCGGCCCTGGCCGGGCACCAGGCGGCCGCCGATGAAATGTGAGATCTGTGTGGGCATTGCCGCGCTCCTGAAAGGACTCTGCGAAGGATTTGACCGATGGCCTGAATTGATCCAACATCAATCAGCGCACAGCAATCTGAAATAGTCATCAACCAGTGTGCGTAAATTGAAGTCAGGACCCAAGGCATGGATTGGGATCATCTCAGGGTCTTTCTGGCCATCGCCCGCGAGGGCCAGTTGCTGGCGGCGGCCCGGAAACTCGGCCTGAATCACGCCACCGTCTCGCGGCGGCTGGATGCACTGGAGGAATCGCTGGGCTCGCAGCTGTTCATCCGGCGGCCCGCCGGCTCGACCCTGACGACGGCGGGCGAGCGGCTGATGGATGTCGCCGAGCGTCTGGAAACCGAGGTGCTGGGCATCGCGGAAGAGCTGCGCGCCGTGGAGGCCGAAGTCACCGGCACCGTGCGCATCGGTGCGCCCGACGGTCTGGGCAACTGTTTCTTGGCGGAAGAACTCGGCGCCCTGGTTGCCCTGCATCCGGGCCTGACCATTGAGCTGGTGCCGATGCCGCGCATCTTTTCGCTGACGCGGCGCGAGGCGGATCTGGCCATCGTTCTCGACCAGCCGGCGGCCGGCCGTCTCGTGGTCTCCCGCCTCACGGATTATTCGCTCAGCCTCTATGCCGCGCGCGCCTATCTGAAGCGGGAAGGCACGCCGAAAAATGCCGAAGCCCTGGCCGGGCATGTGCTGGTCACCGGCGTGGAGGACATGGCTTATTCATCGGCGCTGGATTACGGCGCGCTGCTGGAACGCACGCCCGGGCGGAAATTCCGCTGCGCCAGCGTGGTCGGGCAGCTGGAAGCGGTGAAGGCCGGAACCGGCATCGGCATCCTGCATGATTTCGCGGTACCTAAAGACAGCGGCCTGATGCGCATCCTGCCAACGGTCACATACCGGCGGAGCTATTATCTGCTGAGCCATCCCGAGGCCACATCCGTGCGCCGCATCGCCACCTGCCGCGATTTTTTGGCCAAGCGATTCCGCGAGGAACGGCGGCGTTTTCTGCCTGCCGGCTGATTTCGTTTAATCGGCCTTGGGTGTCCAGTTCAGGGCGGTGATCAGCGTCTGCACCAGACCGATGGCGCCGGAGATCGGCTGGAAGGCCGAGGCCGCGCCGGCATCGACATAGAGCTGCAGATGCGAATTGCTGGCCAGCGGGCTGGCGGGGCCGTCGGTGACGACCAGCACTTTGCGGCCGCTGACATAGGCATCAAGCACGATATCGACCACCGGCCGTGAATAGGGCGGGAAGGCGATGGCGACCAGAACATCATCGGCGCCGATGGTGGCGATCTGTGGCCCGGCCATGCCGCCGGCGAAATCGAGCAGGCTGCTGGCGCGTTCGGAGCGCGTGAGTGCGTAAGCGAGATAGGCGGCGATCGGCCGCGAGCGGCGCAGGCCGGCGATATAGACATGCCGGGCCTGGCGCAGCATCTCGACCGCTTTGCTGAGGCTCTCGATATCGCAATGGGTCAGCAGATCGTTCAGCGCCGCCACGTGCGCAAAGACGCAGGTCTGCAGCAGGTCATGCACATTCAGCGGTCCGGGGCGCGCGGTCTCCTCGGAATAGACGCGTTCGCGCACCGTCGGTTCGCCCTCGATCAGGCGCTGCCGGAACACGCGCTGCAGATCAGAGAATCCGGAATAGCCGAATTCCTTGGCGAAGCGGATCAGGGTCGAGGGCTGGATTTCCAGATCAGCGGCGATGGTCGCGGTGGTGTTGAGCGCGAAGCCGTTCGGCTCTTCCAAAGACGCCCGGGCGATCCGCTGCAGATGTGGGCTGAGGGTGGCGAAGCGGTCGCGAATGCGCTGGCGCAGGCCGTCAAAGGTCTCGACGCTGGCCGACGCTGCCAGGTCGTCGATGGAAATCGGGGGCGTTTTAGAAGCCGACTGATCGCTCATGTCCTAGCCTTTAGAGCATTTTAGCCGGGAATTCCATCATTGAACGGAATATTCAATTCTATAGAAAAAATATTCATTGACGTGAATTGAATTTTTATTCAGTTTCTCTGAACCGGCGTTCGATCATCGAACAGCGACCGCCGTCAGGCCCGAAAAGAGTGCCATCCAGGGAAGGAACCACCATGTCTCAATTCAAGATTAGCCGTCGTCGTCTGCTGACTTCGGCCGCGGGCGCCGCCGGCGGCGCGGCCTTCATGGGCCCGTGGACGCATAACCGCGTCTATGCGCAGGGTGCGGCCAAGCCGATCCGCATCGGCATCACATCGGATGCCAGCGGCCAGTATGCCAATTCCGGCGCCGAAGACCGCCGCGGCATGATGATGGCCATCGCCGAAGCCAACGCCAGGGGCGGCGTGCTCGGCCGCAAGATCGAAACCTTCCATCTCGATACCGAGACCACACCGGCCACCGGCAGCCGCGTCGCCGAGCGCATGATCACCCGTGAGAATTGCGGCTTCCTGATCGGCGCCATCCATTCCGGCGTCGCCAACGCAATCAGCCAGGTGGCGCAGAAATACGGCGTCATCTACATCAACACCAACTCCAGCGCGCCGTCGGAAGCCGGGCAGAACTGTCACCGCGTCAAATTCGTCTTCGACGCCAACGGCACCAACTTCGCCAAGGCGGCGGTGCAGGCCTCCGTCGAGAAGTTCGGCAAGAGGTGGGTGCTGCTAACCAACGACTACGTCTGGGGCCATTCCACATCCGCCGCCACCAAGGCGCTGCTCAAGCAGTTCGGCGGCGAAATGGTCGAGGAAATCCTGGTGCCGCAGGGCACCCGCGATTTCTCCTCGCAACTGCTGAAGATCCAGCAGCTCAAGCCGGGCGCGGTTGCCGCGGCGATCGGCGGCGACGACCAGAAGGCGATGCGCCAGCAGATCGCGCAGCTCGGCATGGGCGACAAGACCGCCTGGATCAATAACCAGCAGGACTGGCCGGACGTCTACGGCCTGCCGCTCGACAACCTGTTCGGCGTGTTCGGCACCACCTGGTACTACAATCTCGATCTGCCCGGCGTGGCCGAGTTCGTGCAGCGCTACAAGACCATGTTCCCGGATACCGCGATCAAGGTGCCCGGCAACGTGTTCTACAACGGCTACTGGTCGGTGCGCGAACTGCTCGGCGCCATTGAACGCGCCGGCTCCACCAACAACATCAAGGTCATCAAGGCGCTAGAAGGTCACAAGATGTCGGCGCGTGACCGCATGCAGCACCACGATGCCTGGATCGATCCGGTGACGCACCAGGTGCAGCAGTCCATCTATCTGGCCACGGCCAATGTTGGCACCAAGGATTCGGACGACATGTTCAAGATTCTCGGCAACACCTCGCCGCAGGAAGCGATGGATGCGGATGCGAGCGGTGCCTGCAAGCTGGAATCCTACGAGTCCACGCCGAACTTCGACGCGTAACCCTGAAACTGCGGGCGGCTGTCATGCGGCCGCCCGCTCTTTTCCTGTCCCTGTCGAAACGCTGATTCACATGACCAGTCTTGTTCCGCATCTCGTCAACGGGCTCACGCTTGGCCTGCTGTTCGCCCTGATTGCCCTGGGTTTCACGTTGATTGTTGGCGTGATGGAGGTGATCAACCTCGCCCATGGCTCGCTCTTCACCCTCGGCGCCTACCTGGCGCTTTCAACCATTGGCGCCGGCTGGTTTGCCGGCACGCCATTCGGCATCTGGTGGCTCGAACTGCCGATGGCCAGCCGTTATTTCATCGGCCTCGCATCGGGGCCGGTGCTGGCCGGCGTCGCAGGCATGCTGCTCGAACTCTGTCTGCGTCCGACCTATGGCAAGGCGCCGCTCTATGGCCTGCTGCTCACCTTTGGCGCCGCCATTGTCGTCGAAGAGGCGATCCGGCTGGTCTGGGGCACCGGCGAGCAGAGCATGCCAGTCCCGCAGATGATCAGCGGCGCCTTCCTGATGGGCGGGCTGATTTTCTCGACCTACAAGTTCTATGCCGCCGGCTTTGCCATTGTTGCCATCCTGCTGGTCTGGCTCTTCCTTGAGCGCACGCCCTATGGCGCGATCATCAAGGCGGGCGCGCATGACAGCGAGATGGTGCGCGCGCTTGGCTACGATCTTGCCCGCCTGCGTCTGATCGTGTTCGGTTTCGGTTCGGCGCTGGCCGGCATCGCCGGCATGGTGATGGCGCCGATCTGGGGCCTGCGCCCGCATCTGGGCATCGATGTCGTCATTCCGGCCTTCCTCATCATCGTGATCGGCGGTGTCGGCAGCTTCTGGGGCGCCGTCGCCGCCGCCATCCTTGTGGGCATGGCCACCGGCATCACCGGCGCCTATGCGCCCGCCTGGTCGCTGATGTCGATGTATATCCTGCTGATCGCGATTGTCGGCTTCCGCGCCCGCGGCCTGCTGGGACGCCAGAGCGCGCTGGAGAACTGAATCGATGATCACGCTTTCCGATATCCCGGCCCGCGGCGGCACGCCCTTCACGCTGCCGATGGGACTCTTCCTCGCGATCCTGGCGACGGCGCCGCTCTGGCTGCAGTTGGTTGGCCTCTACCAGTATCTCGGCGTCGAGATCGCGATCTGGATCCTCTTCGCCATGGGTTTCAACCTGCTGTTCGGCTATACCGGCCTGCATTCCTTCGGCCATGGCGCCTATCTCGGCATCGGCGCCTATGGCTTCGGCCTGTTCCAGCATGGCGTGGCGATCAGCCTGTGGGGCGGCCTGCTGGCGGCCATCCTCGCGGCCACCGTTGCCGGCGCCGTCGTCGGCGCCTTCCTGTCGCATCGCCGCGGCATCTATTATGCGCTGCTCACCATTGGTTTCGGCCAGGTCTTCTGGTTCACCGCCATGAAGCTGCACTGGCTCACCGGCGGCGAGGACGGCCTGCTGAATATTCCGCGGCCCGATCTCGTCATCGGTCCGTGGCGCGTCAACCTGAACGACAATGCGGCCTTCTACTGGTTCGTGGCCGCCATCATGGCAGTGGCGGTGCTGCTGATGTGGCGGGTCGTCAACGCGCCGGTCGGCCGCATCCTGCAGGCGATCCGTCAGAATGAAACCCGCGCCCGGTTCGTCGGTTATGACGTCTGGCGCTGGAAATGGCTGGCCTTCACTGTGTCGGCGGCGTTTGCCGGTCTGGCCGGCGGGCTGTTCGCCATGGCGCAGCAGAGCGCCTATCCCGATGTGATGAGCCTGCATCAGTCCGGCATCATCGTGATGATGGTGCTGGTCGGCGGCGGCCTGGTCAGCTTCTGGGGTCCGGTGCTGGGGGTCATCCTCTATTTCATCGCCCGCGATGTGCTGGGTGGCCTGACCGAGGCCTGGTTGCTCTGGTACGGCCTGATATTCGTCGTCATGGTCATGGTGCGGCCGGAAGGTCTGGCCGGACTGATCCACGGCATGGCACAGCGGTCGCCGCCGCCGTCACCGTCTGCTGCGCCTGCCGTCAGGCCGGAGGCAGTGTGATGGCGCTGTTTCAGGCTCAGGGCATCCAGAAGCGTTTCGGCGCCCGCGTGGTGCTGGAGAATATCGCGCTGTCGATCGAAGCCGGCACTGTGCATGGCATCATGGGCCCCAATGGCGCCGGCAAGACCACCTGCTTCCATGTCCTCACCGGGCATCATGCGCCCGATGCCGGCCGCATTATCTTTGACGGCAAGGACATCACCGGGCTCAAGCCGCATATGATTGCGCGTCTGGGCATCTCGCGGTCCTTCCAGCTGATGAACCTGTTCGACGACGCGGTGGTGATCGAGAATGTGATGCTGGCGCTGCCGGCCTTCCGCGCCATCGGCAGCAGTCCGTTCCGCGCCACGTTTAACGACAGCAAACTGACCAAGGCGGCGCTGGCCGTGCTGGATCAGGTCGGCCTCGCGGATCGCGCCTGGAACAAGTCGAAGGATCTGAGCTACGGCGAGCGGCGCGCCCTGGAAATCGCCGTCGCGCTCGCTGCCGAACCGCGCATCCTGTTTCTCGACGAGCCGACGGCCGGTCTCGGCGCCAAGGGCACGCAGGCCTTGGCGCAGCTGATCCGCCAGCTCCGCCGGCAGTACACCATCTGCCTGATCGAGCATGACATGCGCTTCCTGTTCGAACTGGCCGACCGCATTTCGGTCATCCATTGGGGCCAGGTGATTGCCGAGGGCACGCCGGCCGCGCTCAAGGCCAACAAATGGGTGGCGCGGTCGGCGCTGGGGGCGGTGGCCTGATGCTCAGCGTATCCGGAATTGAAACCTTCTATGGCGAGACGCAGGCGCTGTTCGGCGTGTCGCTCGATATCGGCCCGGGCGAGGTTGTCGCCCTGCTCGGTCCGAATGGCGCGGGCAAGACCACGACGATCCGCTCCATCCTCGGCCTGTCGCCGCCGCGGCGCGGACAGATCCGCTTCGACGATCGCGACATCACCCATATGCCAACCCACCGCATCTCGCGCCTGGGGATTTCATGGGTGCCGGATGACCGTCGCGTCTTCCCGACCCTGACCGGCGCGCGCAACCTGCGTCTGGGCACGCGGCGCACCCGCTTCCGGTCGTGGTGTCAGGACGAGATGTTCGGAATCTTCTCGGCGCTGGAGCACTTGATGCGCCGCGAATGCGAAAACATGTCGGGCGGCGAGCTGCAGATGGTGGCGATCTCGCGAGCGCTGCTGGCCTCGCCCGGCCTGGTGCTGTTCGACGAGCCCAGCCAGGGCCTGGCGCCCAACATCGTGCAGGGCGTGATGCGCACCATCCGGCGGCTGCGGGATGAGGGCATCGCCGTGCTGGTGGTCGAACAGAATGCGCTGGCGGCCCTGGAGGTCTCGGACCGCACCTATGTGATGGATCGCGGCCGCATCGAATATGAGGGCCGGGCCCAGGATCTGCTGGACAATCCGGTCCTGCGCCAGCGCCTGATCGGAGTGTGAGCATGACCGCGATGCTGGATGTCAAAGCGCTGGAGAAAGTCTATCGCCGCGGCCGGTTCGACCGCACGCCGACCTTCCGGCTGACGGCCGATTTCACCATCGAACGCCCGTCCATCGTCGGCATGATGGGGCCGAACGGCTCGGGCAAGACCACGCTGTTCGAGCTGGTGACCGGATCGAATGCGCCGACGGCGGGCGAGGTGCAGGTGATGGGCCGCAACATCCATCGCGTCCGCACCGACCAGCGCGACCGCCTCGCCATCCATTATCACCAGTCCTATCAGGTCCGTCATTTCCGGTCCTGGACGCCGAATGCGCTGCTCGAACCCGCCGGGTCCGACTACCCGATGGTACATCTGTTCGACGAGCCGCAGTTCAACACGCAGGATGGCTATATCGGTTTCATGCTCGATTTCTTCCGGCGCCTGCGCGCGGAAGGCCGGCTGGTGTTTCTCTGCGTCCATCCGAACGAGAAATTCCATCTCGAGATCCTGCAGGAAATCTGCGAGCAGTTCATTTTCGTGCAGAAGGGCGCGGCGACCTGCGTTCCGGACTACGACGCGCTGCTGGCCTTCGAGCCGGCGCGCGCCTATCTGGGCGGCCTGCTGACGGATCGCGCCGCGTGAGTAGGTTCCAGTCAGAGGCTTATGACGTCCCGGTTTCCCCAGACGCCATCCGTGCGGATTTCCCGGGCTTCACCTTCGATACCTATGTCGATCCGCCCGGGCAGGTCTGGGCGGATTTCGTGCACCAAAGCGATGAATTCGTGGTTGTCGCCGCAGGGCGCGTCGAGATCGAAGTGGGCAGCGAGCGCAGTCTGTGCAAGGCCGGCGACCTGGTGCGGATTCCGGCCGGCATGCGCCATACGCTGCGCACCACAAACGATTCAGGCAGTGTCTGGCATTACGGATATGGAACCTTCGGACCCCCTCATGGCTGATCCCGTCATGACCGAGCGTAAATTGCGCGTTGCGCTGATCGGCTGCGGCCTGATCAGCCTGTATCACCTGCGCGCCTGGGCAGCCGCCGGTGTCGAGATCGTGGCGGTCTGCGACACCGACCGCTCGAAGGCGGAAGCGCGCGCGCTGGAGTTCGGCGTGTCGCGGGTCTACAGCAATGCCATCGACATGTTCGCCCATGGCGGCTTCGATATCGTGGATATTGCGGCATCGGTTGGCGCGCATGCTCCGATGGCGCGGCTGGCCGCCAATTTCGGCATCCATATCATGGTGCAGAAGCCGATGTGCGCGACGGTGGCCGAGGCCCGGGACCTGGTCGCGGATGTCGGCGACCGCGTGCGCTTCATGGTGCATGAGAATTACCGGTTCCGGCCGCATTACATGACCGTGCGGCGCTGGATCGACGGCGGCCGCATCGGAAAAATCCGTCACGTGGCCATCTCCTGTCGCGGCTCCGGGCTGTGCGAACGCGAGGGCACGGTGCCGTTCCTGATCGAGCGGCAGCCATATCTGAAAGGGTTCGCGCGCAATCTCGTCTTCGAGACCATGATCCATCATCTCGATGTACTGCTATGCCTGGTCGGGCCGCTGCAGGTGGTCGCCGCGCGGCTGGGGCGTCTGGCCAGCGGCCTGCCCGGCGAGGATACGGCCGCCATCCTGATGGAAGGCGAGGACGGCCTGATCGCCACCGCCGATGGCAGTCTCTGCGCGCCCGGCTATCCGCCGTTGCATGGCGACCGGCTCGAGGTTGTCGGCACCACAGGCACCATCGTGATGGAGCTGAACCGCATCTTCATCGTCGGCCGTGAAGCGGAAACCCTCGAGGAGGTCGACCTGCTCGGCCGCTACCAGGAATGCTTCGATACGGCCATCCGGTCCTTCATGACGGGCCTCAGCGATGGAACGCCGTTCGAAACCGACCGGCTCGGCAACCTGAAGACGCTGGATCTGATGGAAAGTGTTTACCGTGCCGCCGGCGTGGAGATCGACCCATGAATGTTCAAACCGAAAGCCTCACCCCGGTGATCGATCTGGGGCAGGTCGACAGCCTCTTCAGCATTCGCGGTCTGCGCACCTTCATTCCCGGTGGATATGGCGCCATCGGTGAAGCCATCGCGGTTGCCATGGCCCGGCTGGGCGCCGAGATCTGCGTCGCCGGGCCCAGCCTGGACAAGGCCGAGGCGCTGGCGGAACGGGTTGTCTCCACCGGCGGCAAGGCTCATGGCATCGCCCTGGATGCCCGCAGGGAGCAGTCCATCTTCGCCGCCACCGCGGAGGCGATAGAGCGGATGGGTGGTGTGGACGTCCTGGTCAACTGCGTCGGCATCCAGCGCGAACAGGCCATCCTCGACGTCACGCCGGAGACCTTCGACGAGGTCTATGCGACCAATCTGCGCTCGGCGATGTTCCTGGGCCAGGCGGTGGCGCGCGACCAGATTGCGCGCGGCCGGGGCGGACGCCAGATCCATCTCCTGTCCGTCCGCTCGCAGCTGGCCCTGCGCGGGCGCGGCTATTCCGCCTACTGCGCCACCAAGGGCGCGCTGGTCATGCTGGTGAAGCAGCATGCGATGGAACTGGCACCGCATAACATCACGGTCAACGGCGTTGCGCCCACCTTCATCCAGTCGGACCGCATCCGGCCGCATCTCGATCGGCCGGCCTTCAAGAATTTCATCCTGGAACGCAATCCGCTCGGCCGCATCGGCGAACCCATCGAGGTCGTCGGCCAGGTCATCACCTTCGCCGCCGCGGCCGGCAGCTACATGACCGGCCAGGTCGTCTACATCGATGGCGGCGTGACCGCGTCGCAGTGAAAACCACACAGACTCCAAAAGGACCTACAGCATGACCGTGGACCAGCCCTGTGCGCTGATTGGTGGCGCATTCCGCAGCAAGACCCAGACTGAATCGCTGCCGGTGATCGATCCCTGCACCGAAGAGGTGCTGTGGCTGCAGCCGGCCTGCGGCCCGGCCGAAGTGGCCGAGGCGCTGGGCCATGCCCGGGCGGCCCTGCCGGTCTGGTCGGCGGTGCATGGCTGGGAGCGCGGCAAGATTTTGCGGCGCATTGCGCGCGAGATGGAAGCACGCAAGGGCGCCATCGCGCGTGCGCTGTCGATGGAGATCGGCCGGCCGATTGCGCAGTCCGAGGGCGAGGTCAACGCGGCCATCGAGCAGTTCGACTGGTTCGCCGGCGAAGCCGAGCGCCTGTTCGGCGAGACGATCCGCTCGCGCCAGGGCGGCCGCCTGATCGTGACGCATGAGCCGGTCGGCATCGTGGCGGCCTTCTCGGCCTGGAATTTCCCGGTCAACCTGCCGGCGCGCAAGATCGCTCCGGCGCTGGCCGCCGGTTGTCCCGTCATCGTGCGGCCGTCCGAACAGGTGCCGATGACCACCACGCTGGTCGCCGAGGCCTGCGTGGCGGCCGGCGTGCCCGCCGGCGTCGTGCAAGTGCTGACTGGCCGCGCCAACGATATCGTACCGAGCCTGATGCAGGCCGAAGAGGTCCGCAAGATTTCGCTGACCGGATCGACCCCGGTCGGCAAGATGCTGCTGGCCCAGGCGGCCGAAACCGTCAAGCGCTGCTCGATGGAGCTCGGCGGCCATTCGGCGGTGGTGGTCTGCGCCGATGCGGATGTGGAATCTGCCGCGGTGCAATGCGCCACCTTCAAGTTCAGGAATGCCGGCCAGGTCTGCATCGCGCCGAACCGCTTCTATGTCGAAGAGTCGGTCATCGACCGCTTCCTCGACAGGATGGTGACGGAAGCCAAAGCCCTGAAGGTGGGCGACAGCCGCGATCCGGCCACCACCATGGGGCCGCTCACGCTGGCCTCGGGCCGCAACAAGGTCGAGGGTCTGATCGCCGATGCGGTCCAGCGCGGCGCGAAAATCCGCAGCGGCGGCCGCCGGCCGGAAGGCCGCAACAAGGGCTTCTTCCTCGAGCCGACGGTGCTGTCCGATGTACCCGACGATGCCCGCATCATGATCGAGGAACCCTTCGGCCCGGTGGCGCCGGTCGCGACGTTCACGTCCCTCGACGATGCGATCACGCGCGCCAACAGCACGCCCTATGGCCTGGCGGCCTATGCCTTTACCGGCAGTTCGGCCAAGGCCGAAAAGCTCTCGGCCGGCTTGCGCGCCGGCATGGTCGGGATCAATTCCTTCCTGATCGCGCATGCCGAAACGCCGTTCGGCGGCGTCGATCATTCCGGTATGGGCCGCGAGGGCGGGCGTCAGGCGATCCAGGATTACCAGAACATCAAGCTCACCAACATGACCTGGGCCTGAGGACAGGGGCCTGAAAACGGGGACCTGAGCATGACCTTCGCTCATCGGCTACGCCAGGCCCGTGCCGGCGCAGCCGTCCTGAACGGCTGGATCGCGCTGCCCTCGCCATTGGCGGCGGAAGCCCTGATGCAGGGCGGCTGGGACAGCGTCACCATCGACATGCAGCATGGCACGGCGGATTACGGCGATCTGCTAGCGTTGCTGCCGATCATCGAAAAGGCCGGCGCGGCCGCACTTGTGCGCGTGCCCTGGCTGGATGAGGCCGCCATCATGCGCGCGCTCGATGCCGGCGCGCGCGGCATCATCGCCCCGATGATCGAAACGGCTGCCGATGCGCGCCGGCTGGTGGCAGCCTGCCTGTATCCGCCGCTGGGCGCGCGCAGCTTCGGGCCGATCCGCGCGCGTCTGGCGCTGGCCGAGGCTTACGCCGATACCACGCGCGCCAATGCGGAGATCGTGCCGCTTGCGATGATCGAGACGCGCGCCGCTGTCGACAATCTCGATGCGATCCTCGCCGTGCCCGGTCTGGGCGGGCTTTATATCGGTCCGGCCGATCTGGCGCTTAGCCACGGCTACACGCCGGGCTTCGACCGCGAGGAACCGGAGATGCTGGCGCTGCTCGATCATATTCTGGCGCGCTGCACCGCTGCCGGATTGCCCTGCGGCCTGCATTGCGGCGCGCCGGCCTATGCCGCGCGCATGGCGGCAAAAGGCTTCGCGCTGCTGACGGTCGGATCGGATGCACGGTTTTTGGAAGCCGGCGCGCGGGCTGCGACGGCAGCCTTCCGCGCCTGAACTGAAGTTGGCGTCCCCGGAGAGATTCGAACTCCCGACCCGCTGCTTAGGACGCAGCCGCTCTATCCAGCTGAGCTACGGAGACGCACGGCGGCGAAAATAGTCGCCCCGCCGGCCTGCCGCAACCCGCCGCCGCATACGGATGGCATCATCCTGCGGGAATTCAACGGCTTTCGGATGGTCCGCCTGCGGTTTCGGCAGTTGTGACAAGTATCACAGGCCGCCGGCCATATCTGAAAAGTAACTGCGTGCGACGGGCTGCCCGGTGGCAGGGTGGGTTTGCCGGTTCCTCCCAGCAGGCCTCCCCAGCCTTCGGATCGCCGGCAGCCAGGAGCCGCCGTGATGTCGTCGTCCTTCACCGAACTCTCCCGCCAGAATCTGCGCGATGGCGTGAATTTCCTCTCCGCCGCGACGCTGACGCCCGCCATGGGCAGCGGCGCCGGCATGCTGGAAGACTGGATCGCCGCCATCGAGAATGCCTATCACGGCCTGCTCTGCCTGATCGCCGCCCAGGCCAACCTGCATGCCATCGCCCCGATGCTGCCCACCGATGCTCAGCGCATCAGCGAGGCGCGCGGCATCGGTATGCATATTCGCGACGTGCTCGGGCCCTTCTCGATGGGCCATCGCTGCCCGCTCGACCATATGCCGGTCTCCGAGCGTCTGGAATTCACCGCGCTGATCCTGCTCGAACTGCAGGCCGTGCAGGCCGATCTGGTCGAGCAGCAGCGTGACTGGGTGATCGACGCCGTGGCGATGAGCGAGCTGGAGGCGGCGGTCAACCGCCTGCTGCGCGCGCTCGGCCAGTGCGAAAAGCGCGCCCAGCTCAAACTCTGAAAATCGTCAGCGCCGGCCCTGCTGCTGCTTCAGCTTGAGCAGTGCGGCAAAGGGGGAGTCCGCCATCTTGGCCTCGTCCTCGCGCCGCTTCTCGTCCTCGCGCTTGCGCTTTTCCACGATGGCCTTGTGCGAGCGCAGATACAGCGTCACATCGGTTTTGGTTTCCGGATCGCGCGCCCTGATGGTCTTGTAGCCCAGCGCGAACAGCAGGCGGTCCAGTTCCTCGGGGCCACAGCCGGCCAGGTTCATCCAGGCGGTATCGACCTGGAAGCTGCCCGGCGGACCCAGCGGTTTTTTCCGCTTCGGCGCATCTCTCGGTACATCCTTGGGCGCGGCATCCGCATGCAGCACCGGCGCCGGGGCTTCGGCCATGGCTTCCATCGGCTGCCCGATCCGCTCGCCGATCGGTTCCGGGCCGGCGGCGACCTCGATCGCGTCATCAGCCACGGCTTCCGCCAGCGCCGCTTCCACGGCGGCCAGTTCCGTTGCCGCCAGTTCGTTTTCCGCAGCCTCTGTCTCTGCTGCCGCCGCGGGCGCGGCATCCGGCTTCGGCGTCTCGCGTTTTGCCGCCTTGTCCTGCTTCAGCGCCTGGCGGGCCGCATGTTCGGCCTGGCGTGCGCCTTCGCCGATGCGCTGCACGACATCCAGGCGGAAGGCCTGGCGGCCGGCGCGCAGGAAACCGGCGGCGAGCCACCAGCGGTCGTCGCGCCATTCCAGAACGGGGAGCGAGGTCAGGCCCGGCGTCGGCGGTGCTTCCGGCTCCTTGCCATTATAGACGGCCCAGAGCAGCGTCTTCAGCTGGGTCGGCTTGGGCTTGAGCAGCTTGGGCACCAGGATATGGGTCTCGCCGAAGCTCACCCCCATCTTGCGCAGCGGATGCCGTTCGGCCTGGCCCATATGGCGCACCAGGTCGGCCACATCGTCGCGTTTCACGGTGCCCAGATCCATCGCCAGCTGGAAGGCGACGCCGCGCGCCGTGCCCTTCAGCTCGGCGTCGCGCAGGCGATGGAGATCGCCCAGATGCTGGTGCAGATGCCGCTTCAGCCAGCTCTGCAGTTTCTCGTCCACCGCCTTGCGGGTGTCCGCCGGCAGCTGCTCGTCGGCCAGCAGGGTCAGCTTCGGCTCCAGCATCTCGGCGCCCTTGGCCAGGATGGCGAGTGTCACGCTCTCCTTCTCCGGCGTGGTCAGCATGATGCCGCCTTCGGGCGACAGCGCGAAGCTGCCATCTTCCAGCGCCAGCATGGCCTGGGCGCGCTCGTTCAGCGCCGGACCCAGCACCCGCAGCGCCGCTGAACGCAGGATGCGCCGCTGTTCCACGCTGTCATGGCCCACCGGGCGGAAGCGCAGACCGCGCAGATGGCCGATGATCTCGCCATCCACGGTCAGCGCGTCGTCTTCGCCCAGCTTGACGTCCAGGAGAGAGATATCTTCGGCCAGACCGCGCGTCAGCACGCTGGTGCGACGGTCGACGAAGCGTTCGGTCAGCCGCTCGTGCAGCGCATCAGACAGGTTGTCCTCGATGGCGCGCGTCTTCGCCTGCCAGCTCTGCGCATCTTCCATCCAGCCGCCGCCCGAATGACCTCCTCTGTGGGTCACGGTCGTCCAGGTGCGGATATGCGCCAGCCGCTGCGACAGCGTGTCGATATCGCCGTCGGTGCGGTCGATGTTGCGCAGCTGACCGGCCACCCAGTCGCTTGGCAGCTTGCCGTGGTTGTCCACCAGATGCACATAGAGCTGGCTCAGCAGGCGGGCATGGCTGTCCGACAGGTCCTTGGTGAAATCGGGAATGGCGCAGACCTGCCACAGCAGTTCCACGCGCTCCTTCGAGGTCGCACGCTCAATGATCGCGGCGTCTGCCTTCAGGGCCTGCAGGCTCAGCAGGTCGTCGGCATCGCGGCCGCGCGTCAGGCCCTCGCGCGGCGGCGGCAGATCCAATGTTCTGATCAGGCTGTCAACAGACCGGAAATCTAGATCGCTGTTGCGCCAGCGCGCCGCCACCACCGGCTCGAAACGGTGATTCTCGATCCGCTCGATCAGGTCGGGTTCCAGCGGGGCGCAGTTGGCCGTGGTGCCAAACGTGCCGTTGCGCAGATGACGACCGGCGCGGCCGGCGATCTGGCCGATCTCGGCCGGCGTCAGCGGGCGCATCCCTATGCCATCGAATTTCGTCAACTCAGCGAAGGCCATATGTTCGATATCGAGATTGAGGCCCATGCCGATGGCATCGGTGGCCACCATCACATCGACATCGCGGTTCTGGAACAGCTCGACCTGGGCGTTGCGGGCGCGGGGCGACAGCGCGCCGAGAACGACGGCGGCACCGCCGCGCTGGCGCTTCACCTGTTCGGCGATGGCATAGACGTCGGCGGCCGAGAAAGCGACGATGGCGGAGCGCTTGGGCAGCCGCGACAGCTTCTTGGCGCCGGCATAGGTCAATTGGGAAAGCCGCGGCCGCGCCACGAATTCGGCCTTCGGCACCAGGCGGCGGATCAGGCCCCGCATGGTATCGGAGCCTAAGAACATCGTCTCTTCGGTGCCGCGCGCATGCAGCAGGCGGTCGGTGAAGACATGGCCGCGCTCGGCATCCTGCGCCAGCTGCACTTCGTCGACGGCCAGGAAGTCGTATGTCCGGTCCAGCGGCATGGCTTCCACGGTGCAGACGAACCAGGTGGCGCCGCGCGGGATGATCTTCTCCTCGCCGGTGACCAGCGCCACATGACGGTCGCCCTTGATCTTGACGGCCCGGTCATAAATCTCTCGCGCCAGCAGCCGCAGTGGCAAACCGATGATGCCGCTGCGATGGCTGAGCAGCCGCTCCACGGCCAGATGCGTCTTGCCGGTATTGGTCGGCCCCAGCACGCAGAGGATGCGGCCCTTTTCGGCGGTCTTGAGATCGGTCACGGCTTCAACTCGCCTTATTCTGAATGGTTTTGGTGATGCGGGCTGTCGTGCACAGCTGCTCGTCCACGGTTGCCGCGACCTCGCAGAAGGCCACGCTGCGACCACGTTTGAGCATGGTGCCGGTCATGATCACGCGCTCGCCGGCCTGTACGGAACGGATATGCTGCACATGAATATCCACGGTCATCGCGGTTTCATCTTCGCGCATATGACCCAGCATGGCGAGCAGCGCCGGCGGTTCCAGCAGGCCGTTCAGCACGCCGCCATGCACATATTTGCCGAAAACCAGCATATCGCCCTGGGCAGTGAAGCCCACTTCGGTCCGCCCGGGCGCAAGGCTCAGCAGGTCCAGTCCGGCCCAGCGGTGGAAGGCGGTCTGGCCGATCAGGTTTTCGGCAAAGGGCCTGACCCAGCCGGCAAGGCTAGGGTCGAAAACGGGCCCGGGGCGGGCGAACATGGACGGAGGCTCCGGTTGTGGCCGTCAGTATACTGTCGGCCTGCGCAGGGGTGCAACGCCGCCCGGCCGCCGTGAGACCCGCTAGCGCCGCCGTCCGCCGTCCAGGGCCACCGTCTTGATCATCGCGTGCACCGCAACACCGGGGGCCAGGCCGAGACGTTCGGCCGAGAGCCGCGTCACCCGCGCCAGCAGCAGCGCGCCGTTGCAGTCGATCTGCACTTCCACCTGCGGCCCGCCATCGTGTTTCAGCTCGGTGACGATGCCAGGCAGGATGTTGAGCGCGCTGGTGTCGGATGGCGGGCTTAGCGCCAGCGTCACATCGCGGGCGCGGATGCGCAAACGCACGGTCTCGCCGACGCCACGGTCGCTGCGCGCGATATACAGACGGCCAGCGCTGCTGTGCAGTTCTGTCAGGCCATAGGTCTCGTCATGGCCCGCAACCGTAGCGGTCAGCACCGCGCCGGCCTCGTAGCGGCCGGTGAGCGGGAAGAGATCGAGCCGGCTGCTTAAATCCGCCATCGTGCCCACCGCCTGCACGCGGCCGTCTGACAGCAGCACCACGGTATCGGCCAGCCGCGTCACTTCCGGGATCGCATGGCTGACATAGACGATGGGCAGATTCAGTTCGTCGCGCAGACGTTCCAGATAGGGCAGGATTTCGTCCTTGCGCGCGGCATCCAGGGCTGCCAGCGGCTCGTCCATCAGCAGCAGTTCGGGCCGGCTGAGCAGCGCGCGGCCGATGGCGACGCGCTGTTTCTCGCCGCCCGACAGCGTGGCCGGGCGACGTTGCAGCAGGGCTGTTATGCCCAGCAGATCGACGATCTGCTCCAGCGTGATGGCGTCGCTGCGACCGTTGAACCAGCGGCCATAGAGCAGGTTCTGCCGCACGGTCAGATGCGGAAACAGCCGGCCTTCCTGGAACACGTAACCGATGCGGCGCCGGTGCGGCGGCACGAAAATGCCGGCTGCGGTATCGACCAGGACGCGGCCGTTGATGCTGATGCGGCCGTGCCGGGGCTGCAGCAGCCCGGCAATCAGGTTGACCAGCGTGGTCTTGCCGGCGCCCGAGCGGCCGAACAAAGCGGTCAGGCCGTGGTCGCAGGCGAATTGCGCGTTGAGCGTGAAATCGCCCTGGGCATGGGTGATATCGACCTGCAGGCTCATTGCAGGATTCGCTTCGCCATGCGGCGGGCCAGCAGCTCGGAGGCGATCAGCGCCACGGCGGCAATGGCAATCGCGATCACGGTCAGCCGCAGCGCCTGGGCATCGCCGCCCGGCACCTGGGTGAAGACATAGATGGCGGTCGGCAGGGTCTGCGTCTCGCCGGGGATATTGGAAACAAACGTAATGGTGGCGCCGAATTCGCCGAACGCGCGGGCAAAGCTCAGCACGATGCCGGCCAGGATACCGGGCAGGCTGAGCGGCAGAGTGATGGTGAGGAAAACCAGTGCCGGATGGGCGCCCAGCGTATGGGCGGCCTGTTCCAGTCTGGGATCGACGGCTTCCATCGACAGCCGGATGGCGCGCACCAGCAGCGGAAAGCCCATCACCGCGCAGGCCAGCGCCGCGCCGGTCCAGCGAAACGCCAGCACGATGCCCAGATGCTCGGCCAGGAATCCGCCCAGCAGGCCGCGCCGGCCGAAGACCAGCAGCAGCAGATAGCCGGTCACCACCGGCGGCAGGATCAGGGGCAGATGCACGGCGGCATCCAGCAGCGCCTTGCCGGGAAAGCTCTTGCGCGCCAATAGCCATGCAATCAGCACACCGAACGGCAAACTGCCGGCAGTGGCGACCAGCGCCACCTTCAGGCTGAGCGCAATGGCGGTGAGTTCTTCAGGGGTGAGGGCGAACATACCAACCGTCATGCCACGGCAAGGCCGTGGCATCCACGACTTTCAACGGAATACAGACGTAGATGCCACCAAGCGTGGCATGACGTCGGCGGGATGGATCAATTGGTTTTCGCATCCGGCGCCAGCAGGGTGAAGCCGTTCTTCTCGAACACGGCCTTTGCTGCGGCCGTGCGCAGAGCGGCCAGATAGGCGGCGGCCTGCGCATGCTTCGAGTCCGCCAGCACGGCGGCCGGATAGACGATCGGCGGATGGCTGTTGGCCGGGAAAGCATCCAGCACCCTCACGCCTTTTTCGGCCGCCGCATCGGTGGCATAGACAACGCCTGCCGGCGCTTCGCCGCGCGCCACCAGCGCCAGCGCCGCGCGCACATTCTCGGCCTGGGCCACGCGGCCCTGGACGGAGGGCCAGACATTCAGCGCTTCCAGCGCTGCCTTGCCGTATTTGCCGGCCGGCACGGCATTGACATCGGCCATCGCCAGCTTGCCGTCCCGGCCCAGAAGCGCCGCGAGATCGAAGCCCGGCGCAATCTGCACGCTTGTCTTGGAATCACTCGGTGCCACCAGCACGATGCGGTTGCCGAGCAGGCTGCTGCGCGTGTCGGCCTTCAGCAGCTTTTTCTGCTCCAGGTAATCCATCCAGTCGAGATCGGCGGAGAGAAACACATCGGCCGGTGCGCCGGCCTCGATCTGCTTCGCCAGCGCGGAAGACGCGGCATAGGAGACCTTGATCGGCCGGCCGGTGTTGATCTCGTCCAGCGCCGTTTTCAGGCTTGCCGCAGCGAAGACCAGCAGCTCCTGGGCTTTGGCCGCAAGCGGCGCGGTGACGAGGGCGGCAGCAAGGATCAGCGGCAGGATGCGCATGGCGGTCTCCGTTATGTCCAGAAGACTATAGCGGCCGTTATAGCCCTGCGGCAATAGCGAAGCAGCGGCCGTCAGCCGCGTTGTTTCTGCAGCGACCGGATATCCGCCGCGCAGGCTTTGGCCGTAGCGGCTTCCATGGCGCGATAGCGCGCCAGCACATCGGCGCCGCGCTTGGTCAGGCTGGCGCCGCCGCCGGCCTTGCCGCCGGTGGCCGCCGTCACCAGCGGCGTCTTGAAATAGCCGTTGAGCGTTTCTACCAGTTGCCAGGCGCGTTTGTAGCTCATGCCCATGCGCCGGCCGGCGGCCGAGATCGAGCCGGTCGCGGCGATGTTTTCCAGCAGGTCGGCCTTGCCCGGCCCGAGGAACACGCCGGGCGCCAGCACGATTCTCAGCCGGGTGGCGGCAACGGCTTTGGCTTTCGTCATGTCTTATGCGCCTTTCCGGCCCGCTGCAGCGCCGCCACGGTTTCGCGCAGGCCCCGGCTCAAGGGCTTGTCGCGGCGCAGCGCCAGCGCCAGCACCCGCGTCAGTTTCGGCTTCAGCGGCCGCACGATCAATCCGCGCCGGGCATCGGGCGTGGAGAGCGCCATGCCGGGCAGCACCGAGCAGCCCAGGCCAGCAGCGACCAGCTGCTTGATCGCCTCCACGCTGTCGAGTTCCATCACCGGCTTCCAGGCCAGCCCGGCCTGGCCGAGCCAGTCCTCGATCAGGCTGCGCGTATGGCCGCCGGGCTCGGGGATCACCAGCGGCAGCGCGGCGAGACTCGCCGGGCTCACCATGGCCGGCAGCGCCGTGCCCTTCTGCGCCCTGTCCTTCTGGAAGATGGCGACGAAGTCATCCTGTAAAAGCGTGGTGATCTCCAGGCTGCGGCCGAGGTTGCGCACGCGGCCACCGGCCTGCGCCGGCGGCAGGGTGATCAGGCCCAGATCCAGGGTGTTGTCCTCGATGGCGCGCAGCACATCGGGCGCATTGCCGGTATTGACCACCAGTTCGAGTGCGGGGAAGCGCCGGCGCAGCTCGCCCAGCACCGGCGGCAGAAAGTGGATACAGGCGGTGGCGCCGATGCCGATGCGCACGCGGCCGGCCACGGTCTTCGCATGCTGGGTCAGGTCTTCCAGCGCGGCATTCACGGCGGCATCGATATGGCCGGCATGGCCGAGCAGTTCGCGGCCGGCCGCCGTTGCCGTGGCCTTGCGCCCCACCCGCTCGATCAACCGCACGCCCAGCTTCTGCTCCAGCTGGCGCACCTGCAGGCTGATCGCCGGCTGCGTCAGGTTCAGCCGCGCGGCAGCGGCCGAAAAGCTGCCGAGCCGGACAACATCGGCAAAGGTCTGCAGGTGGTCGAGATTGAAACCGCGCATATCCATAGTATTTCTCATGAATTGTATAAGAAGGCAAAATTTAATTTATGCGACGGTTTGCGGCATGCTGCGGTCATGACGCTGCTCACCCTGTTCCAGCCCCTGCCCGCCCGCCGTCTCGACGCCCGCCTCCTCGACGCCCGGCTTTTCGACGCCCGGCTTTTCGACTGGCCGGCGCTGCTGCGGGCGCTGGCCGGGCATGGCAGCGGTCTGCCCGCCGATCTGGAGGACTGGCAGCTGCGCGACCTCGACCTCACCCGGCCGCATGCCGGCCCGGGTTACAACACCACGCCCTGGATCCCATGAACGCCTTCACGCCTGCCGATACCGTCCTGTTGCGCGATGCCACGTCCGAGGACATGATGCCGATCCAGCGCATCTATGCCCATCATGTGCGGCATGGCCTGGCGAGCTTCGAGGAAGAGCCGCCCGCTCTGGACGAGATGTTGAACCGCCGCGACAGCGTGCTGGGCCATGGCCTGCCGTATATCGCCGCAATCGACAGCGCTGACGGCCGCGTGCTCGGCTATGCCTATGCCACGCTCTATCGCCCGCGCCGCGCCTATCGCTTCACGGTGGAAGACTCGGTCTACTTGGCCGAGGGCACGCAGCGACGTGGCATCGGCCGGCTGCTTCTGCAATGCGTCATCGAAAGATGCACGGCCGCCGGCTTCCGCCAGATGATCGCTATCATCGGCAACAGCGCCAATGCCGGCTCCATCGGCCTGCACAGCGCTTGCGGTTTCCGCCTGGTCGGCACGTTCGAGAATGTCGGCTACAAGCATGGCGGCTGGCGCGACACCGTGCTGATGCAGCGCAGCCTGGGAGACGGCGCAGGGACGCCGCCGGACGCATAACGCGGCCGATAACGAAGCCTGGCCGATGCTGCACTGCGCCCGCGCGCCGCCGGCTGTGACCCGCCGGTGTCAAACGCCCGCAATTTGATCAATGTCACGGCAATCCCACATCGGTCTTCTCATCTGACTCGGCAGGCGTCGCCGCAACGGCGGCGTCTCGTGTCGATATGTCTATCCCTCAGACAGGAGAAAACAGATGAGACAGATTTCATATGCCGTGATGGCGGGTGCGCTGATGCTCTCGGTGTCGTCGATGGCGCTGGCGGCCGGCGGCGGTGCCGCGGGTGCTGCCGGTGCGGCTGCGGGTGCAGCGGCCAGTGCAGCCGGTGATGCGGCCGGGGCGGCGGGTGCCGCAGCCGGTGCTGCCGCGGGTGCCGCGGCCGGCGCCGCCGGTGCGGCTGGCGGCGGTGGTGCCAGTGGCGGCGCCAGCGCCAGCGGCGGCGGGTCTGCGGGCAGCGGATCGGGCAGTGGCGGTGTCGGCGTCGGTGGCAGCACCGGCATTGGTGTCGGGCCGTCCGGTGTCGGGGCCAATGCAGCGGTCGGTGCCAACGGTGCCGCCAATGCCAGTAACGGCACCAGCGGTACCGGGACGACCGGTGTGAGCGCCGGCGTCGCGGCCGGTCCCTCGGGTGTCGGCGTCAATGGCGGCGTGACCGGCAATGCGGGTGTCACCGGTCCGAATGGCGGCAGCGTCGGCGCGGGCACCAATACCGGTGTCAGCGCGGCGGCGGCGAATACCGGTGGCAACACCACGGCCGGCATCGGCGTGAGCGGTGCGGGCAATGCCGCGGCCGGCAATGGCAGCGGTCGTGGCGCCGCCATCGGTGCGAGTGCCGGTAATGCCACCGGTGCCAGCGCGGGCCGTGGCGGCCTGGGCGTCACCAGCGGCACTGCGGGTTCGGCAGGCCTCGCGGCCACCGGCAACCATGGCGCGGCGGCGGCGGGCGCGGGTGTTAACAGCGGCACCGGCGTCAGCGCCACCAACCAGGCTGTCGCGGTGGAGAATGCCTCCGCCGTGGCGGCCAATGCCGGCCTGAGCGGCGGCGCGCCGACCGCGATGTCGCAGTAAGTATGTTGGCAGGGTCAGGGAAAGGCGGGCGGCGCAGGTCGCCCGCCTTTTGCGTCTCTGCGCTGCCGATCAGCTTTTCGGCGGCAGGCCGTCGAGGAATGTCTTGAGCTGTGCGCTCCAGAATTTCGCATTGCCCGTCGTGCCATGGCCGCGCGTATCGGCGCTGGCCGGGATCACATACAGCTTGCCGCCCTTCACCTGCTTCATCGCCGCTTCCATCAGGCCGGTCTCGGGCGGATTGCGCTCGTCATCGGCGGCGTTGATCGCCAGCAGCGGCGCCTTGATCTTCGCCAGACCCGGCGCGGCGTTATAGTCGCCCGACGAGGCCCATTGCCAGATGAAGTCGTTGGCGTCCGCCGTGAAAGCCGCCGCCAGGCGCTCGTCGACGAATTTGTCGGCCGCCGCGCGCGTCGGCGCCAGCATCTGATAGGCCAGATTGCCGCCGCTGGTGCCGATGGCGAAAAAGGTATTCGCCAGTTTCATGCTCTTGGGCTGAACCGTGTAGTTGCCGGCGTTGTAATCCGGATCGGCCTTGATGCTCTCGATCAGCAGCCGCCGCATCATCCAGTTGCGGCTGGCCATTTCGGTCGGCTGCGCCGCCATCGGCACCAGCGCATCCATCATCTCGGGGTAACGGCTGCCCCAGATCCAGCTATGCATGCCGCCCATCGAATTGCCCAGCACCGCCCGCAGGCGCTTCACATTCAGGCCCTCGGTCACCAGGCGATGCTGCGCATCCACCATGTCGTCGTAGTTATACTGCGGGAAGGCCGCCTTCATGCCGTCGGACGGTTTCGACGAGCGGCCCGCGCCCAGCGCATCGGGGATGATGATGTAGTATTTCGTCGCATCCAGCGGCTGGCCGGCGCCGAACAGTTCGCCGGCAAAGCCCGGCGTCAGCATGCTCTGCGCCGATCCCGCCGTGCCATGCAGGATCAGCACCGGCTGACCGGTCGGTTCGCCGATGGTCTTGTAGGCGAGTTTCACCTCCGGCAGCACCTGCCCGGTATGGAACTTGAAATCCCTGGCCACGAACAGGCCATCCTTTGCCGCGGGATAATCGGCGGCAGAGACAGGGACCGGGGCGGCGGCAAAAAAGCCGGCAGCGGCCGTGACGGCGACAGCGAAGAGCGCACGACGTGTCATGATGTCCTCCCATGGACGGTTTTTACGCATGGCTTTTATTGATGGCAGTGTGCCAGAAACACCGCCCGATGCCTGTGACTAAAAGGCCGGTCCTGCCATAGAATATCCGTGATCGTCTGTCCGGATACCGCACACCGCTCAACATCTGGGAGTCCGCATGCTCACCGTCCATCATCTTGGCAAGTCGCAGTCCGAACGCATCGTCTGGCTCTGCGAGGAGCTGGGCATCAGTTACGAGCTGAAGGTCTATGCGCGCCAGCCGAATTTCCAGGCGCCGGCCGAGTATCGCGCCCTGCATCCGATGGGCCTGGCGCCGGTGATTACCGATGGCGACCTGGTGCTGGCCGAGTCCGGCGCGGTGGTCGATTACATCCTCGGGCGATACGGCATGGGCAGGCTGCGACCCGGCGCCAATGACACCGCCTTTGCCGATTATCTCTACTGGTTCCATTTCGCCAATGGCAGCCTGCAGCCCGCGATGATGCGCGTGCTGGTCAGCGGCCGGCTGGGCGCGCCGGCGGATCACCCGGCGGCGAAAACCGGCGTCACGCGGCTCGGCATGATGCTCGCCATGATGGATGCGCGGCTGAAAGACCATGCCTGGCTGGCCGGTGCAGAGTTTACGGCGGCCGATATCATGCCGGTCTTCTCGCTCACCACCATGCGGCATTACCAGCCGGTCGATCTCTCAGGCTATCCCAATATCCTCGCCTGGCTGCAGCGCGTGGCCGCGCGCCCGGCCCATCAGCGCGCCATGCAGAAGGGCGATCCGGGGATGGAGCTGCTGCTGGGGTGAGAATACAGCCTAGTGAAGGCATTCTGTGGCAAGTCGCGCGTTATATTTCGCATCTATTTTTTTGATAAACGCGGACAGCAATGTGAATGGCAATGCAATAAAAGGCGTAAATCTGGTTTCAGATATTTACTCTACTTTTTGAAGGTTATCGTACGAGGTTGAGCCCTCTGTCTGCTCAGTAATATTGCCTATATATAAGTCCGCTCCTTGCTTTTTAAGATGAGCCGCTAATTCAGTCAGCATCTGTTTATCGATGTCTACGGTGTGAAGTTGAAGGACTTCAAACCCAAGAGGTGTAAGGATCGCGCACTCGATATCTATAGTTTTCTCTTCATCGGTTACAAAGAATAATATGTGATTATTAGCGATAGTGAGTGCGTGCTTCCTTCCGTGGAAAATGTTTCCTTGAGTAGTTTTGTACGTCATCTTCGCGTGCCCCACACCAACTGATGTTGATGTAACGATCCCGTAAGCCGAGAGCTTCGACGCCAAGCTAAACGTCAAAATTTTCTTAGTTGATTCGGTAAGAATAAATGAATCTCCGATCATATATGGAGCGATCGAAATGATATCAGCAGCCTCTTTTTGGCCGAGTTTAGAAAGAAAATCTAATGTGAATAATGAACAGTGTCCGGGTCTTTTTATTTCACCTGCTAACACTCGGCCAAATAACGCTTGCAATCTTTCTGATGAAGCTTTTTCTGCGTAGCCAGAAAAAATGTTAAGCCAGTCCTCATCCATTTCTTTGAATTGATTTTTGTTGGCATCTTTATCGCCCGCATTATCTGTTGTTAGTTGTAAGTGTTCTGAACGCAGTTCTTCGACAGTATGCTGGAACACCGCTTCGCGATTTTTCTGTTTTCCAAGTGCTTCATTCACGAAGTGCTCTAGTGCCCGATCTACGATTTCAGGCTTATCAGGCAAAATTGAAATTGCGCGCTCTGCCATTGCGGCTCGTACTTTCTGCTTCATTACTTGATTGTGTTTAATGTCCTTCGCCATGGCCTCCAGCTTGGCGCCAGGAACATCAACAAGGCCTAAGAGCAAACGCCCGAATGCTTTGGCCAGTGGCTTTTGGAAGATAGCCGGTATACCGCTCAGAAATTCCGAGAGTGAAGGCAGGCCGCTATTGTCATCTGTCGGCGCAACTGCCGAATCATTTTTTGATGCTTCGTCATTCATGTTCGCCCCCTCGGTTCTCATTGAGGCTGTATCATAATTCTGGACAGGACAAGATTTTGTTGCCATAATGTTCCAAATCTAATTGCGATTTCTGAGCTTTCTGGCAGACGTGCGTGTTGGCAATCCGAGCCTCCACCAGATTCCAACCACTTACCACACAGTCCCAATAGCTTAGCCGGATTTTCGCAGGTCATCTTTGGACGAGTTTGGCCAAGTTTGGCTCGGTTTGGCGCCGGGCAGGCCCAGTTAGGACGGCTTTGGCGCGCGCCGGGCTCACAGCGGCCCGCCGCCGGCTATGATAGGATTGGCGTTAAGGCACTTTGACAGCATCGCGAGGCCCGCTTCATACTGCTGCTGCACCGCAGCATATGCAGTCTGTGGACGGGTGGGATGTAAGAGAAGATGAGCAGCGACAAGAGCGAGATGTCTTTCCCCGAAGCCTGGGCGAAGCTGGCGCAGAAGGAGCTGGGCGACAAGCCGCTCGCCGATCTGGTCTGGCAGTCGCCCGAGGGCATCGCGGTCAAGCCGCTCTACACCGCCGCCGATCTCGAAGGCCTGGAGACGCTCGACAGTCAGCCCGGTTTCGAGCCCTTCACCCGCGGCGTGCGCGGCACCATGTACACCAACCGGCCCTGGACCATCCGCCAGTATGCCGGCTTCTCGACAGCAGAAGAATCCAACGCCTTCTATCGCAAGAATCTCGCCGCCGGCCAGCAGGGCGTGTCCGTCGCCTTCGATCTCGCCACCCATCGCGGCTATGACAGCGATCATCCGCGCGTGGTCGGCGATGTCGGCAAGGCCGGCGTCGCCATCGACTCCGTCGAGGATATGAAGATCCTGTTCGATGGCATCCCGCTCGACAAGATGAGCGTGTCGATGACCATGAACGGCGCGGTGCTGCCGGTGCTCGCCTGCTACATCGTCGCCGGCGAGGAACAGGGCGTGAAGCCCGAGCAGCTCAGCGGCACCATTCAGAATGACATTCTGAAAGAGTTCATGGTGCGCAACACCTATATCTATCCGCCCGCGCCCAGCATGCGGATCATATCCGACATCATCGGCTTCACGGCGCAGAAGATGCCGAAGTTCAATTCGATCTCGATCTCCGGCTACCATATGCAGGAGGCCGGCGCGACCGCCGTGCAGGAGCTGGCCTTCACGCTGGCCGACGGCAAGGAATATGTGCGCACCGCGATTGCCAGCGGCCTTGATGTCGATGCTTTCGCCGGGCGGCTGTCCTTCTTCTTCGCCATCGGCATGAATTTCTTCATGGAGATCGCCAAGCTGCGCGCCGCGCGCTTCCTGTGGACGCGCATCATGAAGGAGTTCAACCCGAAGAAAACCGGGTCGCTGATGCTGCGCACGCATTGTCAAACGTCTGGCGTCTCGCTCACCGAACAGGACCCCTATAACAACGTGGTGCGCACGGCGATCGAGGCCATGGCCGCCGTGCTCGGCGGCACCCAGTCGCTGCATACCAATGCCCTGGACGAGGCCATCGCGCTGCCGACCGAATTCTCCGCCCGCATCGCCCGCAACACCCAGCTCATCATCGCCGAGGAAAGCTACGTCACCAAGGTGGTCGATCCACTGGCGGGCTCGTATTACGTCGAGGCGCTGACCCATGCGCTGGTCACCCATGCCTGGGCCCTGATCCAGGAAGTGGAAAGCCTGGGCGGCATGACCAAGGCGGTGGAATCCGGCATGCCCAAGCTGAAGATCGAGGAGGCCGCCGCCCGCCGCCAGGCCCGCGTCGATCGCGCCGAAGACGTGATCGTCGGCGTCAACAAGTATCGCCCGGGCCAGGACGACAAGCCCGAAACGCTGGAAGTCGACAACACCAAGGTGCGCGACAGCCAGGTGGCGCGTCTGAAGACTATCCGCAACACCCGCGACAAGGCGAAGGCCGAAGCGGCGATCAAGGCGCTTGAAGACGGTGCCGCCGGCACCGCCAACCTGCTCGAACTCTGCGTGAATGCGGCGCGGGCGCGCGTCACCGTCGGCGAGATGTCTGATGCGATGGAGCGCGTGTTTACGCGGCACAAGGCGACCGTGCGCTCGATCAGCGGCGTCTATGGCGCGGCCTATGCCAATGACGAGGGTTTCCGCATGATCCAGAAGGAGATCGAGGCCTTCGCCGCCGAGGAAGGCCGCCGCCCGCGCATGCTGGTGGTCAAGCTCGGCCAGGACGGCCATGACCGCGGCGCCAAGGTGATCGCCACCGCTTTCGCCGATCTCGGCTTCGACGTCGATGTCGGCCCGCTGTTCCAGACGCCCGAGGAAGCCGCGAAAGACGCCATCGACAACGACGTGCATGTGGTCGGCATTTCCTCGCAGGCCGCCGGCCACAAGACGCTGGTTCCTCAGTTGATTGATGCCTTGCGGAAGCAAGGCGCCGGCGACATCCTCGTCATCACCGGCGGCGTCATCCCGCCGCAGGATTACGACTTCCTGCGATCAGCGGGCGTCGCCGGCATCTACGGCCCCGGCACCAACATCCCCAATGCTGCTGCCGAAATCGTCAAGCTGATCCGCCAGCAGCATTCGAAAGCCGCCGAGTAGCGGTTGAAAGCGGCCGCGCCGCGTCCCATATTGCCCTCATCATGATCCGCGCGCGCAATCTTTCCCTGTTCAATCGCGCCAGCCGCCTGCACGCAGGCCGCTAGGCCCCGGCCGCGCGCGCTTTTGCGCCTCGCCCGCCGGGGCATCCGTTTCCAGAAAAAATCCTCATCCTTGAAGCACCCGCGCCGGAGACTCCGGCCGCGGCCCGGAGTCCTGTCGTGTCCTTCCTCGATCCGCGTCCCGCCATCACTCTCACCGCGCCCGATTGCAACCGCCTGCTTGCGCTTGCCGAGCAGCAGCGTCCGCGCCAGCCGGCGGTTGCCGACATGCTCGACAGTGAAATGGCGCGCGCCCGTGTCGTCGATCCGGCCGATATGCCGGGCGACACGGTGACCATGCGCAGTCATGTGGTGTTCGGTTACGAGCACAGCGCGCGCAGCCACTGGCTCACGCTCGTCTATCCGGCGGAAGCCGATCTCGATATGGCGCGGGTGTCGGTGGCGACGCCGGTCGGCGCCGCACTGATTGGCCTGGCGGAAGGCCAGAGCATCGCCTGGACCATGGCCTCAGGCGCGGTGCGCCGCATCACGCTGCATCGTGTGGCTTACCAGCCCGAGCGCACCGGGCGCTACGACCTCTAGGCGGTCCGGAAGAAGCCGACCAGTTCGGCCAGCTGCCGCGCCTGGCCTTCCAGCGTCTGGGCGGCGGCATTGGTCTCTTCCACCAGCGCGCCGTTGCGCTGGGTGAGTTCGTCCATGGCGCCGACCGCGGTGTTGACCTGATCCAGACCGGTGGCCTGCTCGCGGCTCGCGGCGGCGATCTCGGCGACGATATCGGAGGCCTTCTTGATCGCGGCCACGATCTCGGTCAGCGAGGCGCCGGTCTGGTTCACCAGCGTGGCGCCGGTCTTCACCTGCGTGTTCGACTCGGCGATCAGCGCCTTGATGTCCTTGCTGGCATTGGCCGAGCGCTGCGCCAGCGCGCGGACTTCCTGCGCCACCACGGCGAAGCCCTTGCCGGCCTCGCCGGCGCGGGCGGCCTCGACGCTGGCATTCAGCGCCAGCAGGTTGGTCTGGAAGGCGATCTCGTCGATCAGCGAAATGATGTCGCTGATCTTTTTGGCGCTGTCCTCGATGCGGCTGACCGCGGCCACTGCATCGGCCACCACAGTGCCGCCGCGCTCGGCGGTGTCGCGGGCGTTGGCGGCCAGCTGGTTGGCCGCCTGGGCATTGTCGGCATTCTGCTTCACGGTGGTCGTGATCTCGTGCATCGACGCAGCCGTTTCCTCGATGCTGGCGGCCTGCGATTCCGTGCGCTGCGCCAGGTCCTGGCTGCCGCCGGAAATCTCGGCCGAGGCCTCGCGCACGGCGGTGGCGCTTTCGGCCAGGCGACCGGCAAAGCCGCGCAGCTTGTCGCCCATGGCATTGATGTCGGCGGCCAGGTCGCCGAAGCGGCCGTGGAAATCGTCGGTGATGCGGCGGCGCAGATCGCCGGTCGCCATCGCCGCCGTCACGCCCTGCACGGCCGTGAACACGGTCTCGCTGCGTGCCAGCAGGGTGTTGAGCGACTGGCCGACCCGCAGCATCACGCCGTCGGTGCCGCTTAATGCAACGCGCTGGGCCAGGTCGCCGTCGGCGGCGGCGGCCACCACGCTGCCGATGGCCTGTTCGAAGCGCGCTTCCTGGGCGGCGCGTTCGGCAGAAAATCGTTCGCGCTCAAGCGCTGCGGCCTGTTCTAGCTTTTCGCGTTCGGCCATGCTGGCCTGCATGTCTTTCAGGCTGACGGCCGAGCGGTCGAACAGGTTTTCCAGTACCAGGGAGAGCCAGATCAGCACACCGCATTCCGCCACCACGATGATGGCATGCAGCACGACGCGGCCGAAATCGCCGCCATTGGGGAAGATGGCGAGCGGCAGCACGAAATTCAGCGTCAGGTGATGCAGCGCGGTCAGCGTCGCCGCCGTCAGGATGGCGCGCCAGTCGCAATAGGCGGCGAGCACGGCGAAGATCGCGAAGTAATACATATGCAGGTCGATCTGCCACGGCCCCTCGGCGGCAAACACCAGCAGCGAGGCCATGCCGACAAAGGCGGCGGCCACCACCTGTCGGGTTGCCGTGCCCGAAGGATCAGTGCGGCAGAACCAGGTGGCGATGCCGGCGATCACCGCAGCGATGACGCTGCCGGTGATCAGATGCTTGCCGTTGTTGAGCCAGGCGACGGCGGCCACCAGCGGCAGATGCACCCAGAGCCAGATCACGAAAACGGTGCTGGCGCGGCGGCGCAGGTCGTCGAGCGAGGAGAGCTGGAACAGGGAGGCGTTCATGGTGGAACTCGTTTCAAACTAGGAGACGGGACGGATGCCGAGACAGCCGGCGAGCAGGCTGCTGCCATTCAGCACCAGACGGGCGCCGGCGGCATAGAGGCGTTGCGGCGCATCGGTTTCGCTGGTCGAGACCAGCCACAGGCCCGACCAGTTGCCCTGGCCGAGCGCGCGGGCATCGGCGGCATCCAGATAGCGGGCCGCCTGCGCCAGATCGCCATCGGCGGGCAACAGCACGATCAGGCGCTGTGGCATGCCGGCCGGCGCCGCGGTGGGCAGCAGCAGGGCCAGCAGCGGCAGCAGGGCGATGATGATGATGCACGGGCCGGCCATGCGGCCATGCCGGGAACGGGTGAGAGCGGACATGGGAGAATTATCGGTGACGAAACGGAGCCGGGCGAGTTATCAATCGGACACTCTACGTGCCGGGGCCCGCTTCCGATCACAGCTTTTCAGGAAAAGCCCGGCTTGTGGCCCGGAAAGCACAATTCCGGTATGTAGGGTCGAGTCATTATCAGGAACCTCGCCACAGGCGGGTTGTATCCCGGAGATTAACGATGCTGCCGCCTTTTGCCGTTACCCCGCTTTATGCTGCGCTCTGCGGCCTGCTGCTGCTGGCCCTGTCGCTGCGCGTCATCATGCTGCGCGGACGATACAAGGTCAGTTTCGGCGATGGCGGCCATACGGAGCTGCAGGGTGCCATCCGCGCCCAGGGCAACTTCATTGAATATGTCCCGCTGCTTCTGCTGCTGCTATTCCTGCTCGAACTGTCGCGCCAGGCGCCGGTCTGGGCGCTGCATCTGCTTGGCGCCGCCATCTTCCTTGGCCGTATCGTCCATGCCTGGGGCGTGTCGGGCGGCCCCGGCCGCTCGCCGGGCCGCACGCTGGGCATCGGCCTCACCTTCGTGCCGATGCTGGTGATATCGGTCTGGCTGCTGCTGGTGGTGCTGCAGCGCTACACGTAATCAGCCCCGCTTGCGCAGGATTTCGGCCAGCGCGTCATCGACCGCGCGCAGCAGGTCGTCGCGGCGCACCGGCTTGGTCAGCACCTGATCGGCGCCCAGGCGCTCAGCCATGCCCAGCAGTTCGGTCGCCCCGATCCAGCCGCCGCCTGAAATCGCGATCACCGGCAGCGTCGGCCAGCGCTTCTTGACCATGCGCAGCACCTCCACCCCGTCGCGGTGGGGCATCAGGATATCGGTCAGCACGATGTCGATATTCCCGGCTTCCAGCAGGGTCAGGCCCTGATCGCCATCGCCGGCCAGTACGATCTCATGATTATGGGCCACCAGATGGGTGCGCAGGATGTCCCGGAATTCCGGGTTGTCATCGATAACGAGAATGCGGGCCATGGCCACTCCCTCGTCTCTCTGCCGGTGAGGCGGTAAATTCCTCATTGCAAAGAGCAGTTGCCCCGATCATTTTTGCGGCGAATTTATTTTGCCGGGGACATATCAAAGATAGTAGAACTGAGTATAGCAAAGCCACTGCGGGTAACAAGCCATGAACGGCGATCTGCTGCAGGCCGTTGTCGAAACCGCCATCGATGGCCTGATTGTGATCGAGGCGAATGGGCAGGTCAGTCTGTTCAATCCGGCCTGCGAGCGCCTGTTCGGCTATGCCGCCGCCGAGGTCGTGGGCCGCAACGTCTCGATGCTGATGCCCGAGCCGGACCACTCGGCGCATGATGGCTATCTCGCGCATTATCACGCCACCGGCGAGCGCCGGATCATCGGCATCGGCCGCGAGGTGATGGGCCGCCGCAAGGATGGCAGCGTGTTTCCCTTCGAACTGGCGGTCGGCGAATACCAGCGCGATGGCGGTGCCAGCTATGTTGGCGTGATCCACGACATCAGTGAATACAAGCGTAGTGAGGCGCGCCTCAAGAAGGTGGTTGAAACCGCCATCGACGGGCTGATGATGATCGACAAAAATGGCGCGGTTAAAATGTACAACCCCGCCTGTGAGCGCCTGTTCGGGTATGAGCCCCATGAGGTGCTCGGGCAGAATGTATCGATGCTGATGCCCGAGCCGGATCACTCCGCCCATGACGGCTATCTGCGGCATCACCTGCAGACCGGCGAAAAGAGGATCATCGGCATTGGCCGCGAGGTCATGGGTCGGCGCAAGGACGGCACAGTCTTTCCGTTCGAACTGGCCGTCGGCAGCTTCATCTTCGACGGCGAACCGCAGTTCGTCGGCGTCATCCACGACGTTTCGCGCTACCGCCGCAGCCAGGCGAAGATTCGGGAAAGCGAGGCGCGCTTCCGTCTGCTGGTCGATGCCATCACCGACTATGCCATCTTCATGCTGGATCCCGACGGCCGCATCCTGACCTGGAATCTCGGTGCGCAGAACCTCACCGGCCACACGCCCGAGGAGGTGATCGGCCACACCCGTGACATGTTCTACACCGAGGCCGAACGGGCCGCCGGTGCGCCGGAGGAGGCGCTTCACATCGCGCGCGAGAAGGGCCGCTATATCAACGAGGAATGGCGGGTGCGCAAGGATGGGCACCGCTTCTGGGTCCATGTGGTGGTCAGCGCCATCCGCAACGAACGTGGCAAGCTGACCGGTTATGTGAATATCACCCGCGACATGAGCGAGCGCCGACAGGCCGAAGAGCTGCGCGACCAGTTGCGCCAGGCCCAGAAGATGGAGGCGCTGGGCCAGCTCACCGGCGGCGTGGCGCATGATTTCAACAATCTGCTGGCCGTGATCGTCGGCAACTTGGAACTGCTGGGCGACCGGGTGCGCGACGGCGAGAGCAAGCGCCTGATCGACCAGGCGCTGCGCAATGCCATCAGCGGCGCCGAACTGACCAAGCGCCTGCTGGCCTTCGGCCGCCAGCAGAAGCTCAAACCGGTGCGGCTCGACGTCAACGAACTGATCGACGGCACGCTGGAGATTCTGCGCCGGACGCTCGGCGACAGCGTTGCCGTGCAGGCGGCGCTGGCGCTGGATGTGTATATGGTCGAGGTCGATCCGGGCCAGCTGGAGAATGCGCTGCTCAACATGGCGCTGAATGCGCGCGACGCCATGGGCGGTGCCGGCTCCCTGCATATCCGCACGGCCGTCACCTACCTGGACGAACCCCGGGTGATGCCCACGAAGGTGGCGCCGGTCGGCACCTATGTGATGATCGCGCTGCGCGATACCGGCAAGGGCATGCCGCCCGATGTGATGGCCCGCGTCTTCGAACCCTTCTTCACCACCAAGGATATCGGCAAGGGCAGTGGCCTGGGGCTCAGCATGGTCTACGGCTTCGTCGTCCAGTCCGGCGGCTATCTGGAGGTCGACAGTCAGCCGGGCAAGGGCACCGAATTTCGTATCTACCTGCCGGCGCTGGAGGGCGAGCGGTTGTCAGCGCGCCGGCCCGAGAACGAGCCGAACCGCCGGCTGATCCTGTGCGTCGATGACAACCAGGATGTGCGCGCGACGATCACCGCCTTGCTCGGCAGCCTGGGCTTTTCCGTCCTGCCGGCCGCCAGCGGCCATGAGGCCCTGATCGAGCTGCGCCGCGGCCTGCCGATCGATCTGGTGCTGACCGACATGCAGATGCCGGGCGGTATGGACGGCCTGACGCTGGCGCAGCAGGTGGTGGCCGACAAGCCGGGCCTGCCGATCCTCTTCATGTCCGGATCGGTCGATACGCCCCGGCTGCGCGGGACGCCCTTCGAGGGCGTCACCCGCATCCTGTCCAAGCCGGTCCGGAAGGCCGAACTGGCCGAGGCTGTCGAAGCCCTGCTGGGTAAAAAACCGGAAGACTGACCGATCACTCGGCGGCGTCGCGCCGCGCGGCGGCACCGGTTTCCTTCCAGGTGACGTTATAGAGGTCGAAGCGGCGGTCCTTCAGATTCTGCACCGTGCCGCTCTGCCGGGCAGCAGCCAGACTGTCGAGCTGGACATCGGCGATGGCCACCATTTCCACATTCGGCGTGGTGTCGGCGGCGATGCCGTCACGGGCGAAGGCGAAGTCACACGGCGTTAGCACGCAGCTCTGGGCATATTGGATGTCCATATTCTCCACATTGGGCAGGTTGCCCACATTGCCCGCCATCACCACGTAGCACTGGTTCTCGATGGCGCGCGCCTGGGCGCAGAAGCGCACGCGCTGATAGCTCTGGCGCTCGTCGGTGCAGAAGGGCACGAACAGGATCTGCGCACCCTGGTCGACCAGATGGCGCGACAGTTCGGGGAATTCGGCGTCGTAGCAGATCATCACGCCGATCGGGCCGAAATCGGTCTCGATCACGTTGGAGGTGTCGCCACCGGTGATGTTCCACCAGTAGCGCTCGTTCGGCGTCGGATGGATCTTGCGCTGTTCGTGCACGGCGCCATCGCGCAGGCAGACATAGCAGATGTTGTAGACATGGCCATCGGCCGGATCGCGGGTCGGATGCGAGCCGCCGATGATATTGATGTTGTAGCTGACCGCCAGTTCGGTAAACAGCGCCTTCAGCCGCTCGGTGTAGCGGGTCAGTGCGGCGACCGCCTCGGCGGCCGGCGCGTTGCGGTTCTCGATGGACAGCAGTTGCAGGGTGAAGAGTTCGGGGAACAGCACGAAGTCGGCTTTGTAATCCGCCACCACATCGACGAAATACTCCACCTGCTTGGCGAATTCCTCGAAGGAAGCGACCTGGCGCTGCTGATACTGCACGGCGGCGACGCGTGCGGTGCGCGCCCGCAGGGCTGGCTTGGCCGGCGCGTCATGGGCCGTATCGCCGAATTCCGGATTGCGCCAGATCATATGCGTGGCATGGCCGCGCGATTCATGGTCAGTGTCCATGTAGCCGCGCAGCACGCCCAGCGGCTCGAAATTGTTGCGCAGCTGGAAATTGATCACCGGATCGCGCAGGCGGCCGCTCTGCACCAGCTCCAGGTATTTCTCCGCCGACCGCAGCTGCATCCAGCGGCGATGCAGGCCGGGCATGCGGCCGCCGAAGACAATGCCTTTCAGATGCAGATGCTGGCAGAGCTGGCGGCGTGCATTGTAGAGGCGCTGACCCAGGCGCAGGCCGCGATAGTCGGGATCGACGCAGACCTCCAGGCCATAGAGCCAGTCGCCCTGGGCGTCGTGACGTGCCGCATAGCCGCGTCCGGTGATGCCTTCCCAGTCATGGGGTTTCAGCACCAGCTTTTCAGCGATGCGGAAGGTGGCGCAGTAACCCACCACCACCTCGTCATAGACGGCGACGAACTGGCCTTCGGGGAAATGATGCTGATGGCCGCGTAGCTGCGCCGTGGTATAGGCGCCGTCCGATCCCATCGCGGCATAGACCTTGCCGGTGAGGGCGCGGATGCCGGGGATGTCATGGGGCGTGGCATTGCGCAGCACCAGGCGCGGCTTTTCCACGGGCCCGGTTTTCGCCCCCGTGCTGCCTTTGACCGATGCGCTGCCTTTGGCCGATGCGCTGCTTTTCGCCGGGGCGCTGCGTTTGCGCGGCGCGGCCTGCTGCAGGGGTTTGGTCTTGGCTTTGACGGAAGGTTTGGTCATGACGGACTCGCTTGGGGAGGGACGGAAAGAAACGCCCCAGGCCCTAGGCAAATTCCCCGGGCAAATTCCGGTCACGGTGTCGCAGCGGCGTAAAATCCGGCGACGGGATATATGGATATATGCGGGGGCTGAAAATAAAGGGCCGTCCGACGGTCTTGGGGGGAAGACCTGTGCCGGACGGCCCGGCAGGCTGCGAAAGCTGCCTGAACCACACTTAAGCCGATAAAAGGGGCGGAATTGAGGCATGGGTCTGCGAGGCTGCGGTTTCGCAGAACTGTAACAATCGTAAACGCCTGAGTTGTTTGACTTTTTCGCCGACGCTCCGATAGAGTCCGCCGCCATGAGCGAACTGCCCGCGCTGCTGCGTCTTGGCCTGGCCCCGGGCTCGCTGACCCGTATACGCAAACATCCCCTGCTGAGCGGCCTTCGCGGCCGCCGCGTGCAGTCCGATCTCCGCCTGCTCGATACCTCCGATCGCCGATTTGCGGCCGATGGCTGGCTCTGTCTCGGCCTCGAGGATAGAGCCGGGCTGCGTCATGCCATGCTGCCAGTCGCGGGTCATGCGACGGGCGATGCACCGGCGGTGGCCGGTGAACTGCAGATCCTCGCCACCGGCACGCTCAAGGGCCAGGCCTGGGCGCTGGAACGCGACGGCCAGAGCCTGGAGCTGCAGGTGCATGGCGTCACGCTTGGCCGCGGCAAGCAGCAGGTGGCTTACGAGGCGCTGGTGCTGCAGGGCGCTGCCGATTCCGCCGCCCCGGCGCTGCATGCCATCGCCGCCGAACTGGGGCTCGATTGCGATCTGCGCTGGAGCGGGGCCGCGCCGCTGGTGCAGGCCGCCGCCGACCTCGATCTGGTTGAACCGCTGCCGCTGCGTGCCGCGGCTTTCGAGACCGGCCTGAGCGAAGACTCCGATACCGCCGCTGCCTTCGTCGCCATCGCCCGGCAGTGCCTGGCGCAGTTCGATGCCAATCTGCTGCCGGTGCTGCGCGACCGCGATGCGGAAGGCGTGCATCAGATGCGGGTGGCGCTGCGCCGGCTGCGCTCGGCGATTGCGCTGTTCGCCGATCTGCTGGATGCCGACCGGCTGTCGCCGCTGCTCGACGATCTGCGCTGGCTCAACGGGCCTCTTGGCCGCAAGCGCGACATTGATGTCTTCCTCGCCGAAACCCTGGTGCCGCTGCAGCGCCTGCCCGATCCGGCACGCGGATTGCAGCATCTGGCCGTGGTGCTGGAGGATCGCCGCACCGCCGCGCAGCAGGCCCTGCAGGCCGCCCTGCTGGCGCCGCGCACCGCCAGCTTCCGTCTCGGCCTGGAGTGTTTTCTCGATGCGGTGCTCGACGGCTCGGCCGTCACCGCGGCTGATATTGCGGCAAAGCCCGTCTCGCACTTCGCCGCCGCGCTGCTGCAGCGGCGTCGCAAGAAGCTGCGCAAGCTCGGCCGCGACCATGCCAGCCTGGAAACCGAGGCGCTGCACGATCTGCGCATCCGCGCCAAGAAGCTGCGCTATGCGGCGGAATTCTTCCGCAGCGCCTTCAGCCGCAAGGAAAGCCGCCGCTTCAGCGTTGCGCTGGCCGAGCTGCAGGATTGCCTGGGCGCTCTGAATGACGCCGCGGTGGGCAGCCGCCTGATCGAGAATATCCTCGCGACGCCGGACCGCGACCCGGCAGCGGCGGCGATCGCCGCCTGGTTTGCGGGCCGCCAGCAGCTGCAGCTCGCCCATCTTGGCGATGCCTGGAACGCCTTCGACAGGATCAAGCCGTTCTGGAAGGACGCGCTGGAAGATTAAGACGCGGATAGCCGGACTTGTTCCGGGCATCCACGTCTTCTCTCAGTCGATCAGCCTGCCGTCCGGACCGTGGAAGGGATGCGGGCCGTCATAGTCGCCGATCGCCACCGTATGACTGACCAGCCTGCCATCATTCCACCAGTGCAGCATGTAGCCCGGTGGCTCCATGGTGAAGCGGCTCGGCGCCGCGTCATCGATATCCAGCGCCACCTGATGCGCCGGGCTCGGGCAGGTCAGCGCGCTGCGGCCGCCGACATCGGCGCGTATCGTGCGATGCAGATGGCCGCAGAGGATCAGGCGGATCTGGCTGTGCTGCGCGACGATGGCCTCGAAGCCGGCGGCACCTTTCAGGCCGATCTTGTCCATATGGCCGATGCCGGTCTGGAACGGCGGATGATGCATCATCACCAGGGTCGGTGCATCCGGCTTCTGCCGCAGGGCTTCATCCAGCCAGGTCAGCCGCGCATCGCACAGCTCGCCACCGCCCTGGCCGGGGATCAGGGTGTCGAGGCCGATGATGCGCAGCGGATAGTCGCCCTCGATCACGAACTGCAGGAAGCTGCCGCGTTCGCGCGGCAGGTAACCGCCGCCGGCGAAGGCGTCGCGCATCGCATCGCGTTCGTCATGATTGCCGGGGATGGCGATGATGCGCTGGCGGATCGGTGCCAGAATGGCTTTCAGATGGTCGTATTCCTCCGGCCGGCCGAGATCGACCAGGTCGCCGGTGAGCAGGATCAGGTCGGGCTGCTGCTTCAGCGTGGCCAGATGGGCGACGCAGCGCTCCAGCATCGCGGCGGTATCGACCTTGCGATAGGCCAGCTTGCCCGGCAGTTTGATATGGGTGTCGGTGATCTGGGCGATCAGCATGGGCGCTGCTCCTTACGCTCGTCCTTACAGAACCAGTATACCGCGCGGGTCGATGGTCAGGCCAACCTGCTCGCCATGGCTGAAATCGCGGCGCGCCGTGCTTTCGATCACCAGCGGCTGTTTCTCGCCGACATCGACAAACAGCCGCGTGCGGTCGCCGAGGAAGAAGGCGGCCGCGACGGTGCCGTGCAGACCGGTCTGCTCGCCGGCTTCGGCGACCCGGATATCCTCAGGCCGGAACAGGATTTCGGTGACATGCGCCGGCGCCTCGGCCCAGGCAAGGTCGCCGGCGCGGCAGGTGAAGATGCCGTTGCGCGCGGCGCCGTTCAGGCGATTCATGGTGCCGATGAAATCGGCGACGAAACGCGTGGCCGGTTTCTGGTAGATGTCGCGCGGCGCGCCGATCTGGGCGACGCGGCCATGCTCCATCACCACGATGCGGTCGCCCAGCGCCATGGCCTCGGCCTGGTCATGGGTCACGTAGATCGCGGTGATCTTCAGGCTGCGCAGCAGCGTGTCGATCTCCAGCCGCAGGGTATCGCGCAGCTTGGCATCGAGGGCCGTGAGCGGTTCGTCGAGAAGCAGCGCGCGCGGCCGCACGGCGAGCGCACGGGCGAGCGCGACGCGCTGGCGCTGACCGCCCGACAGCTGGTCGATCTTGCGGTTGGCCAGCTTCTCGATCTGCATCATGCCCAGCATCTCGCCGACGCGGGTCTTGATCTGGTCGGCCGGCATTTTGCGGATCTTCAGGCCGTAGCCGATGTTTTCGGCCACCGACATGTTGGGGAACAGGGCATAGGACTGGAACACCATGCCGACGTTTCTCTGCTCGATCGGCGTCTGCGTCACATCCCTGCCATCGAACAATACTTTGCCGCCGGCGTCGGGTTCTTCCAGGCCGGCGATGATGCGCAATGTTGTGGTCTTGCCGCAGCCGCTGGGGCCGAGGAAGACCACGGTCTCGCCCGCGTTGATGGAGAGATCGAGCGGCTCCAGCGCGCGGGTGCCATCGGTGAAGGTCTTGGCGCAGTTGGTCAGCGCGATCGACATCGGATTGAATTGCTCACGCATGGGTATCGTCCTCGGCGACAAACTTTTTCATTCGCGGCTGCGCAAAGGCCTGCAGGGCCAGCAGCAGCGGCATGATCATCAGGAAGAAGACCAGCGTGTAGGCGCTGCCGATCTCCAGCCGGAGCGACGCGTAGGCGTCGGCCAGACCGACCGGCAGCGTCTTGGTGAAGGGTGTGTGCAGCAGCCAGGTCATGTTGAACTCGCCCATCGACAGGGTCACTACCATCAGCGAGCCGGCAAGGATGCCGGTACGGCAGTTGGGCAGCACGATGTCGCGGAAACGGGCGATGAATCCGGCGCCGAGCGAGGACGCGCCTTCTTCAAGGGTCTTCAGATCGATGGCCATCAGCACGGCCAGCACGCTGCGCACCATGAAGGGCAGGGTGAACAGCACATGGCCGACCAGGATGAAGCCCCAGCTGGTGCGAAAGCCCGACAGGCTGCCATAGGTGACGATCAACGCCAGCGCGGTCGCCAATCCAGGGACAGCCACTGGCATCACCAGCAGTTCCTCGATGGCGCGGCTCATGGCGCTCTGGCGCCGCGCCAGCACATAGGCCGTCGGGATGCCGAGGACCAGCGTGACCGCCAGGCAGGCGAGCGAGATGCCGACCGAGAGGAAGATGGTGTCGCGATAGCCGTTCCACACCTCGAAGACCCAGCGCAAAGTCAGTCCGCTTTCGATGCCGACCAGGTAGTTCACCGTCAGGCCCGCCATGATGGAGAGCACCACCGGCACGATCAGGAAGGCGCAAACGATCAGCGTGAAACCGAGCTGCAGGGCGAAGAGCCATTTCTTATGCATGGTCAACCCGCCGCCGCAACAGTGCCGCCGGCCGCCGTGCGCGCCAGCGCCAGCACGATCCAGGTGACCGCGCCCAAAACGAAACTGAGCGCCGCTGCCATGGCGATATTGGCCGACAGCGTAAACTCGGTATAGATCACCATCGGCAGCACGTTGATGCGCGCCGCCAGCGTAAAGGCCGTGCCGAAGGCGCCGACGGCGGTGGCGAAGCAGATCGCGCCGGCCGAGATGAAGGCGGGCTTGAGCCCCGGGATGATGACATCGACCACGACGCGGAAGGGCGAGGCGCCGAGCGAGCGCGCGGCTTCTTCCAGCTTGGGGTCAAGCTTCTCCGCTGCGGCCATCACGGTGAGGATGGTGCGCGGGATGGAGAAATAGACATAGCCCATGAACAGGCCGGCCAGCGAATAGGCGAAGACGATCTTGTCGCCGGTCAGTGCCTGGGCCACCGTGCCGATCAGGCCCTGGCGGCCGGCCAGCATGATGACCATGAAGCCGATGACCACGCCGGGGAAGGCCAGCGGGAAGGTCAGCATGGCGACCAGCGCGCCGTTGCCGGGAAATTTGTGGCGCTGCAGGAACACGCCGCTGATGCCGCTGATCGCCAGCGTCACCACGGTGGTCAGCGTGGCGACGATCAGCGTGGCGATCAGGCTGTTGAAATAATTCGCGTTGGTGAGGATGGCGGCATAGGCGGCCCAGCCATCCTTGCCGGTGCCGCCGATCAGGAACAGCTCGGCCATCGGAATCAGGAAAAAGGCCGCGAAGAATATGCCGGCCGGCAGCAGAAGCAGAATCAGGCGTCGCGTTTCGCGTTGCATTTTTTACGTCGTTTCCTTGCCAGTCACATCGTCACCCCCGCGAAAGCGGGGGTCCAGGCCGGCGGTTGGTCTGGATTCCCGCTTTCGCGGGAATGACGAGATAACTGTTTAATGTCCGCCTTCACGTAACTTCAGTTCACTTCCTTGTTGTAGCGGTCGACGATCACCTTCTGGGCGACGGCCAGCTTCTTCAGGTCGATCGGCTTGGCACGCGCATAGTCGGCGTCGGGCAGGAACTTCGCCTTGGCGTCGGCCGACAGATGCTGGGCGAAGACCGGGCGCAGATAGGCATTGCCCCACATGGCCTGGCTTTCATCCGAGAGCACGAAGTCCAGCACCTTCTTGCCGTTGTCCGGGTTCGGGCCCTTGTTGGTCAGGCCCATCACATAGGGGAAGACCACGCTGCCTTCCTTCGGGATCACGAATTCCACCGGCGACTTGTCGGTGTATTTGCCGCGATAGGCGTTGAAGTCGTAATCCAGCAGGATCGGGATTTCGCCCGAGATCACGCGGGCATACGACGTCTGCTTCGGCACGATCGGCTGGTTCTTCTGCAGGTCCTTGAAGTATTTGATGCCGGCATCGAGGTTGTCGTAGCTGCCGCCGAGCGCGAGGTTCACCGCCATCACGCCGAGCTGGCCGACAGCCGCCGAGGTGGGATCGAGATAGCCGACCAGGCCCTTGTATTCGGGCTTCAGCAGGTCGGCCCAGCTCTGCGGCACCGGCTTGTTGCCCAGCGCCTGCTTGTTGACGAACAGGCCGAGCGTGCCTGAGTGGATGGTGAACCAGTTGCCGTCCGGATCCTTCAGGTCGGCGGGGATCTTGTCCCAGTTCACCGGCTTGTAGGGCGACAGCACGCCGGCATCCTTGGCCGGATCGGCAGCAATGCCGCCCAGATAGGTGACATCGGCGACCGGATTGGCCTTCTCGGCGATCAGGGCGGCGATGGCCTGGCCGGAATTCTTGTTATCCGGCGGCACGGTGATGCCGAGCTTGGACTGGATGACTTTAAGCTGCGAGCCCCAGTCGGCCCATTCCGGCGGGCAGTTGTAGCAGATGGCGCGCTGCTGCGCCGATGCGTCGGCGATGCTGCCGAGCGTAGCGATGCCGAGTACAGTCGCCAGAAGAATACGTTTGAACATGATTCAGCCTCTCCCGTTGGTAGGTGCAGTATGAGCGGCGTCGTCGGACCAGACGACGAGACGGATGCCGGCTTCTTTCAACTGGCCGGCAATGGCGGGAGGCACCGGCCTGTCGGTGAAGACAGCGGTCGCCTCGGTGATATGGCCGCCGCGCACCGTGGCGTTGCGGCCGAATTTCGAATGGTCGAGCACCAGGAAGCGCTGGCGGCAGTGCTGCGCCAGGCTCTGGCGCATATGCACCTCGTCGGGACTGAAGTCGAGCAGCGTGCCGTCCTCGGCCACGCCGGCGACGCCGAAGATGCCGATATCGGCATTGAAGCGGCTGAAGAAGCCATGGGCCTCGCCGGCGATCACGTCGCGGTCGAGATTGCGCATGCGACCGCCGGCCAGCGTGATCTCGCAGGACGGATTGCGTGCCAGCGCCATCGCCACATTCACGTTGTTGGTCATCACCCGCAGGCTGGCGTGATCGAGCAGGGCCAGCGCGCATTGCTCGGGCGTGGTGCCGATGCCGAAGAACAGCGAGGCGTTTTCGGGAATTTCGCCGGCGACCAGTTCGCCGATGCGGCGCTTGGCCTGGTAGTTCAGCACCTGGCGCGCGGGATAGGCGAGGTTCTCGCCCTCGGGCGGCAGCTCGACGCCGCCATGGCGACGCCGCAGCAGGCCGCGGTCGCAGAGCAGGGTGACGTCGCGCCGGATGGTCTGTTCGGTCTTGCCGAGCTGGCCCGCCAGCGCCTTGATGGTCTGATAGCCCTGCGCCTCCACCACGGCGATGATGGCGCGCGCGCGGTCGTCGGCCGAAAGCTCGGCTGCCATGGTCGTTTCCTGTCCCATTCGGCTGCTCATGTGCGAATGATGATTGGCAGCCGTTTATTTCGGTAAAATGACACGCGAATGATGATTTTGCTACTCACTAAATGAAAATAGACGATAGAGATCCCTCAGGTTGTTGTGCAGTGCGAAAAAGTGGCAGGGTGAGGGTATGCGACAGATTCTGATCCCTGCCTGCAGCCTTCTTCTTCTCATCCTGATTGCCGCACCGGCGCATGCCGCCGGGCTCGACGGCGCGGGCCTGAGCCTGTCCTGGGGCCTGCCCTTTGCCGGCATTTTACTGTCGATTGCACTCCTGCCGCTGATCGCGCCAGCCTTCTGGCATCACCATTACGGCAAGATCGCCGGCTTCTGGGCCCTGGCCTTCCTGGTCCCCTACGGCCTGCGCGACGGCATCAGCGCAGCGGCCCATGTGATGGCCGATGTGGCGCTGCTGGAATACCTGCCCTTCACCATTCTGCTGCTGGCGCTGTTCACCATCGCCGGCGGCGTGCGCATCACCGGCAACCTGCATGGCAGCCCGCGCCTCAACACCGGCCTGCTGGCGCTCGGCACCCTGCTCGCCAGTCTCATGGGCACCACCGGCGCGGCCATGCTGCTGATCCGGCCGCTGCTGCGCGCCAACGACAACCGGCCGCATAACGTACATGTGGTGGTGTTCTTCATTTTTCTGGTCGCCAATGTCGGCGGTGCGCTGACGCCGCTGGGCGATCCGCCGCTGTTCCTCGGATTCCTCAACGGCATCGATTTCTTCTGGACACTGCGGGCGATGCTGACGCCGACGCTGTTGCTCGGCATCATCCTGCTGGGCGTCTTCTATGTCATAGACCGGCATTACTATCTGAAGGACGGCATCGTCCGCGATCCGACGCCCGATACGCGCGGCCCATTCTTCAATGGTCTGGGCGTCGAGGGCGGGATCAATCTGCTGCTGCTCGGCGGCGTGATTGGAGCCGTGCTGCTGTCAGGCGCGTGGAAGCCGGCGCTGCAGCTGAATGTTTTCGGCATCGCGGTGGCGCCGCAGAATCTGGCGCGCGACATCCTTCTGCTTTTGCTGGCTGGCCTGTCGCTGCTGGTGACGAAACGCGACAGCCGCATCGCCAACGGCTTCACCTGGGAGCCGATTGCCGAGGTCGCAAAACTGTTTGCCGGCATCTTCATCACCATCTTCCCGGTGATCGCCATCCTGCGCGCCGGCAGCGACGGGGCGCTGGCCGGCCTGATCGCGCTCAGCAGCGATGCCGACGGCGCGCCGCGCGACGAGATGTATTTCTGGCTCACCGGCCTGCTGTCCGCCTTCCTGGATAATGCGCCGACCTATCTGGTGTTCTTCCACGTGGCTGGCGGCGATGCGCGGGCGCTGATGGGGCCGCTGGCCTCGACCTTGCTGGCGATCTCGATGGGGGCGGTCTATATGGGCGCGCTCACCTATATCGGCAACGCGCCGAACTTCATGGTGAAAGCGATCGCCGAACAGGCCGGCATCCGCATGCCCGGCTTCTTCGGCTACATGCTGTGGTCTTTCCCGATCCTGCTGCTGCCGTTCGGGCTGGTGACGCTGATCTGGCTGCTCTAGGGTCTGTCACGGCACTAAGCGACGGCTGGTGAGTTCTTGTCAGGACCGATTTCTCCTTGCACCTGAAGGACTCCCGATGAAACAGCAGAAAACCGCCCGGCGCGGTGCGGCCGCGCTCCGCATGACGGCGATCAAGACGGCGGCGCTGGGCGTTGCCTCCGGCCAGGTGATTGCCCGGCGGCTGACGCTCGCAGCCCGGGGCGATCATGCGGAAGCCGCTCGCATGGTGCCGGAAAAGCTTGGCGCCGCAGCACTGTCGGGCCTGGTGGTGATGCAGCACACGATGCGGATGACCACGCGAATGAGCAGTTTCGCCATGGCCGAGGTATTCCGCATGGCCAGCGTGGCGCAGATGGTGGCGCGCGCGCGGACGCCGGCGGCGGCTTTCGCGGCGCAGTTCGATTTCATGCAGGCCTGGCTGTCGCGCTGGCAGGATCAGTCGATGCAGCTGGGTACGGCGCTGACCCGGTCCGGCAGCGCGGCGCTGGCGCCGGTGCAGCGGGTGGCGGCGGGCAATGTCCGGCGGCTTGGCGGTTAAAGCGGTGCTGCCTTCGGCCGGCTGAGCGCCAGTCCCAGGCAGACCGCCCAGCCGATCACGGTCCAGCCGACCAGCAGGTTGGCGACCATGATCTTCTGGCGCCAGCGGTGATTGCGCCGCCAGGCCAGCAGGCTGGGCAGGAAATAGACGGCGCCCAGCAGCAGGCCAATGACAACGGTGGGGAATCCGGCACCCATGCGGGCAGGATACGCGGCTCCTGTGACACTGCAAAGCATTGGCGGCGGCGGCAAAATCGCTATAGTCCGGCCTAGATTTCGCTTCATTGCAGGGGAATGGCGCCATGTCGCTGCGCAACCAGCTTGTCACCGTGTTCGGCGGGTCCGGTTTCATCGGCCGCTATGTCGTCCAGAAGCTGGCCCAGCAGGGCGCGCGGGTGAAGGTGGCGATCCGCCGTCCCGAGGAAGGCCTGTTCCTCAAGCCGATGGGTGCGGTCGGCCAGATCGAGATCGTGCAGGCCAATATCCGCGTCGCCCCCTCGGTGCAGGCGGCCGTGCAGGGTTCGGATGCGGTGATCAACTGCGTCGGCATCCTGTTCGAGCGCGGCGCGCAGAAATTCGGCGCTGTTCAGGCGCGGGGCGCGGAACTGATCGCTGCGGCGGCCACGGAGGCCGGTGCGAAGAAGCTGGTTCATGTTTCCGCCATCGGTGCCAATGCCGACAGCGGTTCGGATTATGCGAAGAGCAAGGCGGCCGGCGAGGCCGGTGTGCAGCGCCGCTTTGCCGGCGCCACCATCATCCGCCCCAGCGTGGTATTCGGCCCGGAAGACGATTTCTTCAACCGCTTCGCCTCGATGGCGGCGATGACCCCGGTGCTGCCGCTGGTCGATGGCGGTCATACGAAACTTCAGCCGGTCTATGTTGGCGATGTGGCCGAGGCCATCGTGCGGTCGCTGACCGATGACAGCGCTGTGGGCCAGACCTACGAACTCGGCGGGCCCAAGACCTACAGCATGAAAGAGATCATGCAGCTCACGCTGGCCGCCATCCACAAGAAGCGCCTGCTGGTGCCGGTGCCGGGCTTCGCGCTCAAGCCGCTGGCCTTTGCGCTGGAGCTGCAGCCGATCTTCGCGCCGCCGATCACCCGCGACCAGATCGCGCTGCTGAAAGCCGACAATGTGGTGAGCGAAGGCGCGAAGAACCTGAAGGATCTTGGCATCGAGGCGCCGACTCCGGTGGAAGGCCTGATCGAGACCTATCTCTACCGCTACCGTCGCGGCGGCGGCAAATTCGAACCGCGCTTCTCGTAAATCTAAAGTCCTGAACTGTCGCGCCAGCGCCGGCTGCCGGCGATCTGGCGGCCGTCATTCAGTGTCAGCGTGAAATCGCCGCTGTCGTTGCCGGCCAGGCTGCGCACATGGCGGCGGTTGACCAGGCGCGAGCGGTGGATGCGCACGAAATCCTGGTCGGCCAGATCCTCTTCGAGCGAGGCTAGAGTCTGCCTTTGCAAGAGGCTGCGGTGGGCCAGATGCAGCTCGACGTAATTGCCGGCGGCTTCAGCCCATAGAATCTCGGCCGGATCCAGCCAGGTGCGTTTCGCGCCATCGCGGATTTCCAGGCGGCGCGGCGTGGTTGCCGTAGCCGGCACGGTCACCACGGTGACGGCGGCGCGGCGGCGGGCGGCGGCGAACAGCCAGGCCAGCGCCACCAGGCCCAGATAGATCGCCGCATCCTTGCGCACCTCATAGAGCAGCTGCAGGCCGAGCTGGTCCTCACGGCCGAAGCGGTAGGTCTGGCCGAACAGCGGGAACAGCAGGATGCGCAGCGCCGCCATGCCGGCGATATGCAGAGTGCTGCCGATGGCGAAGCCGAACAGATGCCCGGCGATGACACGCGGCCAGCCCAGCCGGGCGGGATCGAGCCGGGCGGTGAGCCGCAGCAGCCAGGGGGTGAGCGCGAACAGCACCGCCACGCTGGTCAGTTCGGTGACGGCATAGCACCAGCCCGGCAGGGCGATGCCGTTGCGGGTATCCTCGATCCAGAAGGAGGAGGCGCCCAGCCCGGCGGCGATCAGCAGGGCCGCCGCATAGCCGAGCCACAGCCGTGGCGAAAAACCGATAAAATCCGCAATATTGCCGCTCGTCACAGCAGCCCCGCCGCTCGTCCCGGCGATATTGGCATTGGCGTTCACGGTCGGCTAACCCGGCCAGGACGTCTTGCATCTGCTGTCACGGAAAAGGGTTCCATGTCTGGTATGTCTGACCGCCGTTACGATCTCGACTGGCTGCGCATCGCCGCCTTCGGACTGCTGATCCTATACCATATCGGCATGTTTTTCGTCTCCTGGGACTGGCATGTGAAAAGCGCCCATGCCGGCCCGGGAGATCCACTTGGTCTGCAGCCGCTGATGGTGCTGACCAATCCCTGGCGGCTGGCGCTGCTGTTTCTGATCGCCGGCTGCGCCACGCGGTTCATGGCCGACAAGACATCGCGCGGTACCATGGCGAAAAGTCGCAGCGCCCGGCTCCTGCTGCCGCTGGTCTTCGGCATGCTGGTGATCGTGCCGCCGCAGACCTATGCCGAGATCGTCGAGAAGCTGGGCTATGCCGAGGGCTGGGTGGCCTTCTATGTGAAATACATCTCGTTTTATGACGGCTGGCGGATCAAGGGCGCGCCGCTGATCGTGCCGACCTGGAATCACCTGTGGTTCGTTGCCTATCTCTGGGTCTACAGCATGATCGTGATCGGGCTGCGGCCCTGGCTGCATGGCGATGCGATGCGTGGCCTGGTGGCATGGCTGGAAACCATGCTCGGCCGTCCGCTGGTGCTGCTGCTGGCGCCGGCGCTGCTGCTGATCTTGCTGCGTCTTACCTTGCGGCCGCTGTTCGGCGAAACCCATGCGCTGTTCGACGACTGGTATCTGCATCCGGTCTATCTTGCGCTGTTCCTGTTCGGCTATGGCATCGCGAAATCCGATGCGGTGTGGATGGCGATCGACCGCCTGCGCTGGGCGGCGCTGCTGCTGGGGCTCGCCTGTTATGCCACCATCGTCTGGGTCATGCTGGGCGGCGCGGTGCCGGGCTGGATGCGGCCGGTGCTGCTGGCCAGCGACCAGTGGGTCTGGATCCTGGCATTGCTCGGCTTCGCGCGCCGGCTGCTCAACCATGATGGTCCCGCACGGCGCTACCTCACCGATGCGATCTTTCCCTTCTACATCATCCACCAGACGGTGATCGTGGTGCTGGGTCATAACCTCACCCCGCTCGGCCTGCCGGCGTGGCAGGAAGGTGTGATCCTGATTGCAGCGACCGCGACGGCGTGTTTCACCGGCTACGAAATCGTGCGGCGCATCAACCGGCTCAGACCACTATTCGGATTGCGGAGGCGTTAACTGTGCCTTGAGTTGCACCATCTCCTCCTCTGTCACCGGCCGTATGCCCGAGTCCTTGACCATGTATCTGAAGGTACGTCGAGGATCTTCACGCACCCAGCGGATCGCGTCATGGCCGAACCAGAACCATGATCCTCTCGCTTCGATACTGGAGAGCTCGAAGGATGGCAAACGGTAATGGGCCTGGTTCCGGTTGGTGCAGAGTTTGTCCAGCAGGCGGAAGAACCGGCGCATATGCGCCGCGGCAGGTTTGTCGTCACCCGCACAGAAATAGTTGATCTCGCTGTGTTCGAATGTCGTGATGGTGGCCAGTTCGTCCGCAGTGGGCGCTGTGCATGGGCCGAATTTCACGAAGGGCAACGGAGTACTGTTGTCTCCGCCCCAGCGTATTGTATCGGGAGGATCGTCATTGAGGCGGTAAGTCTTGTATCGGGGCAGCCAGTGCGGATCGAAAACCATCGCGTGCTGGCCGGCCCAGTTTTCGGGACCCCATTGAGTCAGGGGCATATCCATAAAACGGTTTTCCCAGAGGGGCTCCGGACGAGCAGGTCCAACCGTGTGCAAGGGACGCATATCATAGCGTGCCTGCGGATAGGCCTCGGCCAGCGCATCGGAAAAAACCTGCCAGTCGGCATAGGTGAACCAGACATAGCGGGTCTTGACGGAAAATTTCTCTGTCATCACCTGTTCTCCTCGCGCATGGCGTCAAGTTCTTCAGCCAGTCTTTCGGCAAAATCCTTGATCCGTGCCTGATAGCTTTTCCAGTCATAAGGAATGTCTTTGACCGTGGCTGGCTTCTCCATAAATACCACGCGGGATTCCGGGTGGTTCCGCTCCAGCCTGGCTTTCTTTTCGCGCTCATCGCTGATGGCGGTTTTGCCATCCTTCAGCAGCCTGGCGCTGCTGAGATGCAGATATTCGAAACCGAGCTCTTTTGATAACGGCGATTTAATTTCAAAGGTAATATCCGCCCAGCTCGCGCCCTTACGCCCCTCGGTCTGCTTGTTTTGGTAGTAGCGCTCTTCCCGATAGTTATTCTTGTTCTCGTGGCCCGGTTCACCGTTGTCCGGTAAATGCGAACCACCGACATGTTTTATGTTGCTCGCCAGCGCCTTATATTTTTTGAAGGCATCGATCGCTTCCTTCACGCCGATGGCGTTGCCTTTGATGGTGCTCGGGCCGCCGCGCCGGTTGTAGATCAGCAGCAATTCACGGGCGAGCTGCTGATCGAAGGGTTCCAGTCCTTCGGCCCATGGCTTCAGCTCCGGCGGGATCAGTTCTTCCAGGCTCGGCTCGCGCTCTTCGGGCTTGCTGCCTTCCGGTGGTGGTTCTTCCGGGGCGCTGGGCATGCGCGGTGGTGTCTTCGTCGCAGCTGCGATAGCCGGGTCGAGCAGGATGGATGGCAGGGCCGGTGGTGTGTCGTCCATCATGTACCGCTGCACCTGGACAGGCAGGGTGAGCAGATTGATTGTGTCCTCGACCCGCTTTTCGATTTCCCGCGCGATTTTCGCATTGGCGGGCGTGTTGCGGGCGGCAGCACCGGGCGCCGTCAGCATCCCCTGCTGGATCGCCGTCGTTGCCTGCGCGATTTGTGCCCCGGCCTGGAAGGCTGGCGGCTGAGGCGGCTCGACATCACTGACGACATCGGTCCCCCGCCGTAACCAGGCCGGTTCGTTTTCGCCCGGCATGACCAGGGCGGTGCGCGGCCTCGGCGTGTCGTGGCCAGCAGCGCGATGGGCGGCGATGACCTCATGATGCCGATCGACATCGTCGGCAGTCGGCGGCAGCTGGCCGGACAGAAGCTCGCCGAGATCATCATGCAGCGATGCCATGGTTTCACCGTCGGGCAGCATCACCCCGTCGACGGTGCGACCCTTGCGGCTCTGGTAGCGGCGCATGGCGCGGAACAGCTCACTGCCGGCCCAGCCGGTCGGCCCGCCCAGGCGGGCCATGTCGTAATCGCCGGTATGGGCGAGCAGGATCTGTGCCCGGATGACATCGTCGCGGTCGTTGGCGGCTTCGACCCCAACCGGACCGCGCAGCTTGAAGACGTCCGCTTCAGAAACCTCTGGCCCCACAGGGCGCGGATAAGAGCGGGGGTGACGGTCGGGTGAGGAGAGAGACATGGCGGGCTCCGGCGTTTCTTTTTAATGTACACTATATGTTCTTATACTGCAACCTCAATCTGCACCAGCAATAATTTGCAACCACAAGGATTCTGATGTGCCCAATTAGGCATCACCGGACCAATCAATATTTTCAATAGCTTGTGCGTCATATAGTATCATATCGGTCCTATTTATGAGTCATCCACAGGGGCGAGCCCTGTTCAGGCCCCATAAACAGAAGACGCAACAATCGAAAAGGTCAACAAAGATGACCTATCGAACATTTTTTGCTTGATTGCCAAGCTCTGGGGCAATAAAAGGTGCATTCCGCCCCAGCGTACCGGCCTTTCGCGTCTTTCGATGACACAGACCTGCGCCCGGGGTGTCCCTGAGTTCTTACTATCCCTGCCCCAGGGTTCCGGAGTTCGCGATGGCCGAGAAGATGCTGAAGTTCGTGCAGACCGCCCAGGCCATGCCTGACAAGCGCGCGGCCACCGAACGCGCTCACGACTTCGACGAGATTTACCGCGAATTCGCCGCCACCAAGGCCGATGAGCAGGCCTCGCGCTGCTCGCAATGCGGCGTGCCCTTCTGTCAGGTGCATTGCCCGCTGCACAACAATATCCCCGACTGGCTGCGCATGACCGCCGAGGGCCGCCTGGAAGAGGCCTATGAGATCAGCCAGGCGACCAACACCTTCCCGGAAGTCTGTGGCCGCATCTGCCCGCAGGACCGGCTCTGCGAAGGCAACTGCGTGATCGAGCAGTCGGGCCATGGCACCGTCACCATCGGCTCGATCGAGAAATACATCACCGAGAAGGCCTTCGAGGAAGGCTGGGTGCAGGCCCCGCATCCGGTGAACGGCGAGCGGGCGCAGAGCATCGGCATCATTGGCGCCGGTCCGGCCGGCCTTGCCGCCGCCGACAAGCTGCGCCGGCTGGGCTATCAGGTGCATGTCTACGACCGCTACGACCGTCCCGGCGGCCTGATGATCTATGGCATCCCGAACTTCAAGCTGGAGAAGAGCGTGGTCGAGCGCCGCTCCAAGCTGTTCGCCGAGGCCGGTGTGACATTCCATCTCAATTTCGAAGTCGGCCGCGACGCCACGCTGGACGAGCTGCGCAAGAAGCACGATGCCGTGCTGATCGCCACCGGCGTCTACAAGGCGCGCGACATCCAGGCCCCGGGTTCGGGTCTCGACAATATCGTGCCGGCGATGACCTATCTCACCGCCAGCAACAAGCATGGCCTGGGCGACACGGTCGCCGAGTATGAAAGCGGCAAGCTGAACGCTGCCGGCAAGAAGGTGGTGGTCATCGGCGGCGGAGACACCGCGATGGACTGCGTGCGCACCGCCATCCGTCAGGGCGCCACCGCCGTGCACTGCCTGTATCGCCGCGACAAGGCCAACATGCCGGGCTCGATGCGCGAAGTGAAGAATGCTGAGGAAGAGGGCGTCGAGTTCGTCTGGCTCAGCTTGCCGAAAAGCTTCCGCGGCGAGGGCGATGTCACGGCTGTTCATGCCGGCCGCATGAAGCTCGGTCCGGCCGATGCCGGCGGCCGCCAGATGCCGGTGGAAATTGAAAATGCTGATTTCGACCAGCCGGCCGATCTCGTCATCAAGGCACTGGGCTTCGATCCGGAAGAGCTGCCGCAGCAGTTCAAGGCGCCGAACCTGGAAGTCACCCGCTGGGGCACGGTGAAGATTTCGGCGCGCAGCAAGATGACCAACATGCCGGGCGTGTTCGCGGCCGGCGACATCGTGCGCGGTGCCAGCCTCGTTGTCTGGGCGATCCGCGACGGCCGCGACTGTGCCGACGCCATCCACAGCTATATCCAGGCCAAGCTGCAGCCGGCGGCTGCAGCGGCGGAGTGAGGAGTCAGACCATGAGCGACATCGAACAAAATTACGTCGAGCAGTGGAACGACAACGTCAAGCACCTGACCGAGACCGGCATGTACCGGCCCGAGGAGGAGCATGACGCCTGCGGCGTCGGCCTGATCGCCTCGCTGGACGGCCAGCCGCATCGCAGCGTCGTTGCCGCCGGCATCATGGCGCTGAAGGCTTTGTGGCATCGCGGTGCGGTTGACGCCGATGGCAAGACCGGCGACGGCGCCGGCATCCATGTGCAGATCCCGCAGGACTTCTTCCGCGAGCATGTGCGCCGCTCGGGCTTCGAGCCGGGCGAGGGCAAGCTCGGGCTGGGCCAGGTCTTCCTGCCCAAGACCGATCTGTCGGCGCAGGAAACCTGCCGCACCATCGTTGAGACCGCGATCCTGGATTTCGGCTATGGCATCTACGGCTGGCGCCAGGTGCCGGTCGACGCCACCATCATCGGCGAGAAGGCCAATGCCACCCGGCCGGAAATCGAGCAGGTTCTGATCGAGAACCGCCATGGCAAGGATGACAACGCGTTTGAGCGCGACCTCTTCCTGATCCGCCGCCGCATCGAGAAGCAGGTGCTCAATGCGCATATCAGCGACTTCTATATCTGCTCGCTCTCCTGCCGCTCGGTGATCTACAAGGGCATGTTCCTGGCCGAGCAGATCGACTATTTCTATCCCGATCTGCAGGACGAGCGTTTCGTCTCGACCTTTGCCATCTATCACCAGCGCTATTCGACCAACACCTTCCCGACCTGGCGCCTGGCCCAGCCCTTCCGCATGCTCGCCCATAACGGCGAGATCAACACGCTGCGCGGCAACGTCAACTGGATGAAGAGCCACGAGATCAAGATGGCCTCCGAGGCCTTTGGCGATCTCTCCGACGACATCAAGCCGATCGTGCAGTCGGGCTCGTCTGACTCCGCCGCGCTTGACAGCGTGTTCGAGGTGCTGGTGCGCGCCGGCCGCACCGCGCCGATGGTGAAGACCATCCTGATTCCGGAGCCGACATCGAACAAGCCGCTGATGCCGCAGTCGCATCGCGACCTCTATGCCTATTGCAACTCGATCATGGAGCCCTGGGACGGCCCGGCGGCGATCTGCGCCACCGACGGCCGCTGGGCGGTGGCAGGGCTCGACCGCAATGGTCTGCGTCCGATCCGCTACACCGTGACCACCGACAACCTTCTCATTGTCGGTTCGGAAACCGGCATGGTGCCGGTGCCCGAGCAGAAGGTGGTGAAGAAGGGCCGCGTCGGTCCCGGCGACATGATCGCCATCGACCTGAAAAAGGGCCGCTTCTATCTCGACCGCGAGATCAAGGACAAGCTGGCCGGCGAGCACCCCTACGGCGAGTGGGTCAAGAACATCCTGACGCTGGACAAGATCAAGGATGCCGCACCGCTGACCAAGACCTTCAGCAAGGATGAGCTGCGCCGCTCCCAGCTGGCCTTCGGCCTGACGCTGGAAGACATGGAGCTGATCCTGCATCCGATGGGCGAGGACGCCAAGGAAGCCATCGGCTCGATGGGCGACGACACGCCGATCGCCGTGCTGTCGGAACATTATCGCGGCCTGCATCACTTCTTCCGCCAGCAGTTCAGTCAGGTCACCAATCCGCCGATCGACTCGCTTCGCGAAAAGCGCGTGATGAGCCTGCGCACCCGCATGGGCAACCTCACCAACGTGCTGGACGAGGATGCCAAGCAGGTCGCCATCCTGCTCCTGGAAAGCCCCTGCCTGTCGAATGCCGATCTGGCGCGCGTGCTGAAATACGCCGAGAAGACCACGGCGAAGATCGACTGCACCTTCCCGGTCGATGCCGGCGAGGGCGGGCTGCGCGACGGCCTGAAGCGCATCCGCGCCGAGGCCGAGAATGCCGTGCGCGGCGGCGCCGCCCATATCGTGCTGACCGACGAGGGCATGAATGCTGCCCGCGCCGCGATCCCGATGATCCTGGCCACCGGCGCCGTGCACAGCCATCTGGTGCGCCAGGGCCTGCGCACCTTCACGTCTTTGACCGTGCGCTCGGGCGAATGCCTGGACGTGCATTACTTCGCCGTGCTGATCGGCGTCGGCGCCACCAGCGTCAATGCCTATCTGGCCGAGGCCTGCCTGGTCGACCGCGTCAATCGCGGCCTGCTCGGCAAGCTGACGGCGGAAGAAGCCGTGAACCGCTTCAAGGATGCGGTCGATGGCGGCCTGCTCAAGGTGATGTCGAAGATGGGCATCTCGGTGATCAGCTCCTATCGCGGCGGCTACAACTTCGAGGCGCTCGGCCTGTCCCGTTCGCTGGTGGCCGATCTCTTCCCCGGCATGCCCTCGCGCATTTCCGGCATCGGCCTGCTCGGCATTCAGAAGATGGTGCTCGGCCTTCATGCCAAGGCCTATCGCCAGGATGTGACGGCGCTCCCCGTGGGCGGCATCTATCGCTACCGGCGCGGCGGCGAGGCCCATGCCTGGGAAGCCAGCCTGATCCATATGATGCAGGAAGCGGTGGGCGGCGAGAATTACACGCTGTTCAAGAAATACACGGCCGGTCTGCGCGAATTGCCGCCGATCTCGGTGCGCGACCTGCTGGAAATCAAGCCGGCCGGCGGTGCCATCCCGATCGAGCAGGTGGAAAGCGTCACCGAAATCCGCAAGCGCTTCATCACGCCCGGCATGTCGCTTGGCGCGCTCGGCCCGGAAGCCCATGAGACGCTGACGATTGCGATGAACCGCATCGGCGCCAAGTCGGATTCCGGCGAGGGCGGCGAGGCACCTGAGAATTTCAAGCCGCGTCCCAACGGCGACAACGCCAACTCGGCCATCAAGCAGGTGGCGTCAGGCCGCTTCGGCGTGACGGCGGAATATCTCAACAACTGCCGCGAACTGGAAATCAAGGTCGCCCAGGGCGCCAAGCCCGGCGAGGGCGGCCAGCTGCCCGGCTTCAAGGTCACCGAGCTGATCGCCAAGCGCCGCATGTCGACGCCCGGCGTGATGCTGATCTCGCCGCCGCCGCATCACGACATCTATTCGATCGAGGATCTGGCGCAGCTGATCTACGACCTGAAGCAGATCAACCCGGAAGCGCAGGTGGCGGTCAAGCTGGTGTCGGAAGCCGGCATCGGCACGATTGCGGCTGGCGTGGCCAAGGCGAAGGCCGACGTCATCCTGGTGTCCGGCCATGTCGGCGGGACCGGCGCCTCGCCGCAGACCTCGGTGAAATATGCCGGCACGCCCTGGGAAATGGGCCTGTCGGAAGTCAACCAGGTGCTGACACTGAACAAGCTGCGCCATCGCGTGAAGCTGCGCACCGATGGCGGGCTGAAGTCGGGCCGCGACATCGTCATCGCCGCCATGCTGGGCGCCGAAGAGTATGGCATTGGCACGGCGGCGCTGGTGGCGATGGGCTGCATCATGGTGCGCCAGTGCCATTCCAACACCTGCCCGGTCGGCGTCTGCACGCAGAATGACGCGCTGCGCCAGAAGTTCACCGGCACGCCGGAGAAGGTGATCAACCTGTTCAGCTTCATCGCCGAAGAGGTGCGCGAGATCCTGGCCAGCTTGGGCGTGAAGTCGATCACCGAGATCATCGGCCGCACCGACCTGCTGATGCAGGTCAGCCGCGGCGGCGCGCATCTCGACGATCTGGATCTCAACCCGATCCTGGCCCAGGCCGACAGCGGCGACCATGCGCGCTACTGCACGCTGGAAGGCCGCAACGAAGTGCCCGATACGCTGGACGCCCAGATGCTGGGCGATGCGGCGCCGGTGTTCAGCCATGGCGAGAAGATGCAGCTCGCCTACAACATCCGGAACACCCATCGCGCTATCGGCACGCGGTTGTCCTCGCATCTGGTGCGGAAGTTCGGCATGACCGGGCTCAAGCCCGGCCATATCACCGCGCGCCTCACCGGGTCGGCCGGCCAGTCGCTCGGCGCCTTCGCCGTGCAGGGCCTCAAGCTGGAAGTCTTCGGCGATGCCAACGACTATGTCGGCAAGGGCCTGTCGGGCGGCACCATCGTGGTGCGTCCGTCGCCGGCCTCGCCGCTGATGCCGAAGACCAACGAGAATACCATCATCGGCAACACCGTTCTCTATGGCGCCACCAGCGGCAAGCTGTTTGCCGCCGGCCAGGCGGGCGAACGCTTCTGCGTGCGCAACTCCGGCGCCACCACGGTGATCGAGGGCTGCGGTTCGAACGGCTGCGAATACATGACCGGCGGCCGTGTCGTGGTGCTGGGCAAGGTGGGCGACAACTTCGGCGCCGGCATGACCGGCGGCATGGCCTTCGTCTACGATGCCGAGGACCAGCTGCCGATCGCCATCAACGACGAGAGCGTGGTCTACCAGCGCATTGCCTCCAGCTACTGGGAAGGCGTGCTGCGCGGCCTGATCGACGAGCATATCCGCGAGACCCAGTCGGTCTTCGCCAGCAACCTGTTCAGCGACTGGGATGTCGCCAAGACCAAGTTCTGGCAGATCTGCCCGAAGGAGATGGTGGCCCGCCTGGAACACCCGCTCGGCCCGGTCGCGGCTGTGGAAGCCGGCGCCAAGCGTGCCTGAGACTTCTGGTTTCCGGCCTGCCCAAACCGGCCGGAGCCCAGGGAAGCGGAAACGCCGTCGAGAGCAATCTCGGCGGCGTTTTTGCGTCAGCAGTTTTCCGCGCTTTACTCTCTCCGTCATGCCACGCTTGCGTGGCATCCACGAGTTATTAGGGTTTGTGTGTTAGGAAGACGTGGATGCCACGGCCCGGCCGTGGCATGACGATATGTGGGAGGGAGTGAGTCATGCTCAAGGCGCTCTTTGCGGTTCTGTTCTTCGGCGCCTTCCTCCTCGCCGCACCCGCCCAGGCCTTCTGCGTGGTGAATGACGGCAGCGTGCCGATCGACATCAAGGCCGGCGGCAATCCGCCCACGTATGTCAAGCCGCGCCTGATGCCGGGCGACCGCGACTGCCACACGCCGCGCAAACCCGAAGGCATCCTGGTGGAAATCCTGGAAACCAATACCGGCCGCTCGCGCTGCTTGCAGTCGGTCCCGGCCAAGAACAGCACCATCACCTTCGGCACCACCTGCCGCGTGAAGCTCGACTAGGGTTAGGCGGCCGCATACAGCGGCGTGCTCAGGTATTTCATGCCGGAGTCGACGGCCAGCGTGACCACGGTCTTGTCGGGACCAAGCTGCGCCGCCAGGTCCAGCGCCGCCACCACATTCCCGCCGGTCGACGTCCCGGCAAAAAGTCCTTCCTCTTGCGCCAGCCGCCGCGCCATCGCCATGGCGTCGGCCGTCGTCACCGGACGGATCGCGCTGGCCAGTTCCGGTCGCCATTGCGGCGGCACGAAGCCCGGCCCGGTGCCTTCGATCTTGTGGCTGCCGCCCGGCCCGCCGGACAGCACGGGCGATTCCGCCGGCTCCACTGCGATCGTCTGTACCGCCGGATTCAACGCGCGCAGCCGCGTGGCCAGGCCACGAAACGAGCCGGCGGTGCCGACCATCTGGACAAAGCCGTCGATGTGGCCGGCGCTTTGCGTCCAGATTTCGTCGGCCATCTTTGCATAGCCGGGCAGGACATCGGCGTTGTTGAACTGGTCGGTCCAGAAACTGCCGGCTTTGCTGGCCGCGATCTGCCGCGCCGTCTCGATCATCGCCAGTGTCAGTGCTTTCGTGGTGCCGCCGGTGGGACTGTGCACCAAGGTCAGCTGCGCGCCCAGGGCTGCCATGTGGTCGCGCTTTTCCTTTGAGAAGACTGCGGAGGTGACAAGCGCCAGCGGGATGCGTTTGGCGGCGCAGACAAAGGCCAGCGAAACGCCGGTGCTGCCGCCGGTATATTCCACCACGCTGCCGCCCGGCTGCAGCCGGCCGTCTTTCTCGGCCGCCGCCACCATGGCCAGGGCCATGCGGTCCTTCATGCTGCCGGTCGGATTCTCGTATTCCAGCTTGAGCAGCACGCGGGCGCTCCGCTCCGGCACGATATGCCGGAGCGGCACCAGCCGCGTCTGACCGATGGTGTCGAGGATAGACACGGCAGCGGTCTTATGGCGTCACGATGCCATAGAGCACCATGGCCATGCCCACCACGCCGCCGACCCAGGCGAAGGTGCGCACCCACGGCACCCCGGCGATATACACCACGGCATGCAGCACGCGGCTGTAGAAGAACACCTGGCTGCCCAGGGCGGTCCAGGCATCGGCCTTGCCGGCCACGGCGGCGGCCAGCACCAGCACCGCAAAGGGCACGATGTTTTCCACCATGTTCAGATGGGCGCGATGGGCGCGGCCGATCCAGCCGGCACCCGGCGGGAAATCCTCGCGGTTGCCGGCCATCACATAGAGGCCGCGCGTCAGCATGAAGCCGGTGGAATAGGGCAGGGCCAACAGCACAGTCAGCACGGCACTGGCGGTCAGCATCATCAGGTCAGTGGTCATCTCGGGGTCTCCCTTTGGATGTTATGATTACGCGGATTGGGGCAGGGGGCGCAGCACGCTGGCCGCCGTATTCGCGATGCCGGTCAGCATCTCGCGGCTGGCGCCGCTTTTGGCCATCACCATCAGGCCATGCACCATGCCGACCAGATAGCGCGCCAGCGCATCCAGATCGGCATCGGCAAAGAGTTCTCCGCGTGCCTTGGCATTGCCCAGCACATGGCGGAAGGCAGCTTCCATATTGGCCATATGGGCGCGCACTTTCTCCGCTACCGCTTCATTATGCGGCGCCAGTTCCAGGGTGGTGTTGGCCATCAGGCAGGCGCGGCGCTTGGGGAACTGGATCAGGAAATCGATCACGCCCATTGCCGTATCATGCAGGGCCTGCAGCCCGGCATTGTGCGCAGTCAGCGGTTTCAGCATCGCCGCCTCCAGCATGGCGCAATAGGCATCCATGGCGGCCAGGAACAGCCGGTGCTTGTCGCCGAAGGTGTCGTAGAGGCTCTGGCGCGAAATCCCCATCACGCCGGTGAGCTGCTCCATCGAGGTGGCGGCATAGCCCTGCTCCCAGAACAGCTCCATGGCGCGGGTCAGCGCATCGGCAGTGTCAAAGGCTTTCGGACGGGCCATGGCGGCAGTCTGGCAATTCCGGAACGATCAGTCAATAATGAAATATCCCTGTGCGGCCAAGGTCATGTCCCAAGTCCCCGCATGGGACCCTTCCGTCCGCGGGGCGGGGTTGCTACACCCTGCGCCCAGAACAGGATTTCCATGGCTCCCCCCCTTCTGATTTTACGCGATATCCACCTCACCTTCGGCGGCACCCCGCTGCTGGACGGCGCCGACCTGTCGGTCAATGCCGGCGACCGGCTCTGCCTGGTCGGCCGCAACGGCTCGGGCAAGTCGACGCTCCTGAAGGTGGTGGCCGGCATGATGCAGGCCGATACCGGCGACCGCGTCATCCAGAACGGCGTCACCATGCGCTACCTGCCGCAGGAACCCGATCTCTCCGGCTTCAAGGACGTGCTCTCCTATGTGGAGGCCGGCCTCAATCCGGGCGACGATCATTACCGCGCGCTCTCCTTGCTCGGCGCGCTCGGCCTTGATGGCACCGAAGATCCGGCGCGGCTGTCGGGCGGCGAGGCGCGGCGCGCGGCGCTGGCGCGCATGCTGGCGCCGGAGCCCGATATCCTGCTGCTCGACGAGCCGACCAACCATCTCGACCTGCCGGCCATCGAATGGCTGGAAGGCGAGTTGAAGACCATCCGTTCGGCGCTGGTGCTGATCAGCCATGATCGCAGGTTCCTGAGCAACCTCACGCGCGCCACGGTCTGGCTGGATCGCGGTGCCACGCGCCGCATGGAGCAGAGCTTCGCCGCCTTCGAAGACTGGCGCGATGCGCTGCTGGAGCAGGAAGAGACCGAGCGTCACAAGCTGGATCGCAAGATTGTCGCCGAACTCGACTGGGTGCGCCATGGCGTGTCGGGCCGGCGCAAGCGCAACATGGGTCGCATGCGCGCGCTGCAGGATCTGAAGACCGAGCGCCGCGACCAGCGCAAGGTCGCTGGCAATGTCAACATCACGGTCTCGGAAGCCGAGACGTCGTCGAAGCTGATCGCCGAAGCCAAGGGCATCTCGAAAGCCTATGGCGATCTGGTCGTGCTGCAGGATGTCTCGGTGAAGATCCAGCGCGGCGACCGGCTCGGCATCATCGGACCGAACGGCGCCGGCAAGACCACGCTGCTCAACATTCTCACCGGCAAGCTGGAAGCCGATTCCGGCAGCGTGCGGCTGGGCGAGAATATCGCGCTGGTCACGCTGGACCAGAAGCGCGAGACGCTCGATCCGGAAATGACGCTGCAATACGCGCTCGCCGGCGGCAGCGACAAGGTAACGCTCAACGGCCAGCCGCGCCATGTGATGAGCTATATGAAGGACTTCCTGTTCACCGCCGAACAGGCGCGCTCACCGCTGCGCGTGCTGTCGGGCGGCGAGCGCGGACGGCTGATGCTGGCGCGGGCGCTGGCCAAGCCCTCCAATGTGCTGGTGCTCGACGAACCGACCAACGACCTCGATCTAGAAACCCTGGATCTGCTGCAGGAGATGCTGGCCGATTATCCCGGTACGGTTCTTCTCGTGAGCCATGACCGTGATTTCATCGACCGCGTCTGCACGTCCGTTCTCGTCTCCGAGGGCAAGGGGCTGTGGCAGGTCTATGCCGGAGGCTATACCGACATGGTGGCCCAGCGCGGCGCCGGCGTGCAGGCGAAAGCGGCGGCAAAGGTCGCCGCCAAAGCCGATGCTGCCGACAAGGGCGAGGCCGCGCCGCGCGCAGCCTCGAAGCGCAAGCTGAGCTTCAAGGAGAAGCACGCGCTGGAGACCCTGCCGAAGACCATCGCCAATCTGCAGTCGGAAATCGCCAAGCAGCAGCGCATCCTCGATGACCCGCAGCTGTTCAGCCGCAATCCGTCGAAATTCCGCGCCGCCAGCGATGCGCTGGAAAAGGCCGGTACTGATTTGGCTGCCGCCGAAGACCAGTGGCTGGAGCTGGAAATGCTGCGCGAGGAAATCGGCGGCTAACGCCAGGGGATTTCCGGCCGCAGGTCGAACAGGCCGGCGCGTTCTTCGCTGCCGGTGCTGCGCCAGAGCGATGGCGGCACCGGTTTTCCATGATCGCGAACCCAGAGCGCGAACTGCCGGCGCGGATCGTCTGCGGGCAGCGGTGGCATCGTCACGCCGGTCGGCATGCCGCGCGTCAGCAGCACGAAGCGCAGCTCGCCGTCCTTCACGCGCTGTGCCAGCTCATCCAGGGTCAGGATCGGATCGCGGCCGCTGAAGCCGCCAAAGGCCATCACCGGCAGGTCGGCCAGCAGGATCGGCGGCGCCGCCAGCCGTGTCGCCGTTGTCGCCAGGGCAAAGCGTTCGCCGTTGCGGTTGGTGCGCAGGAAATCATGCAGGCGCGGGTCGGCGCTCGGCAGCACATGGGCGGCGGCCAGCCGGCGCCAGCGCCGCTGCGGCTCGGAGTCTGCGCTGCGCGTCAGCAGGCCCAGATCGGCGGCGGGCAGCATGGCATAGCCGTGCGACATTGCACTGGCGCCGCTCCAGAGCATCGGATTGATCAACATCAGCAGGAGTGCCGCGCCGGTCGCGGCCCGAGAGCGCAGCAGAGCCAGCGGCAGCGCCAGGATCGGCAGCAGCATCAACCAGGGTGGCAGCGTTTCGGGATCGAACCTATCCACGATGCCGAAGGCGATATAGGCCTGCCACGCGGCGGTGAGCAGCAGCACGATCAGCAGCCAGCGCCGCTCCGCCTGCCAGAGCATCACCGCGCCGATGCCGACGAGAGCGGTCAGCGGCGGTGCCAGCAGCACCAGGTAATAGGCATGGAAAATGCCGCCGGCGAAACTGAACACCAGCAGAGAGCTGAACAGCCAACCGGCCCAGAGCAGAAGATCGGCCTGCGGTTCACGCCGGCGCCAGGCCAGCAGCAGTCCGGCCAGTGCGACGGGCAACAGCCACAGCACCTGGGCCGCCAGATGCCGGTCGGCCAGGCGCAGCGGCCCCACCGGCACGGCGTCGTGGAAGCTTGGCGGCGTGACGGATGGATCCGGCATCTGCGGTTGCGCGCGCGGCTGGAACCGCTCCAGTCCGTTATGCTGCACCACCAGTTCCAGCATGGAGTTGTGTGCGCTGCTGCCGGCATAGGGCCGGAACGGTGCCGGTGTCAGGTCGAAGGCGGCGGCCCAGGCGAGGCTGACGGCGACCAGCACCAGGCCAGCGGCGAACCCATGGCGGAAGCGGCGCGCCCAGGATGACGGCGTGAGCAAGAGGTAGAGCAGGCCGAAGGCCGGCAGCGGCACGAAGGCCGCCAGCATCTTGGTGTTGAATCCCAGCCCGAAGAACACGGCCGTCAGCAGCAGCCAGCGCAGCTGCATGGTTTCGATGGCGCGCAGCAGCGCATAAGCGCTCAGCAGCAGTAGCAGGACCAGCGCGGAGTCTGTATTGCCCGAACGGTCGACGGCGACGCTCACCGGCATGAGCGCCAGGCAGAGCGCCGCGACCAGCCCGGCTGCTGCGCCGAAGCGCCGCGTCACCAGATGATAAACCAGGCCGATGGCGGCGAGGCCTTCCAGCACCTGCGGCAGCAGCAGGGCGAAACCGTTGAAGCCAAGGATTTTGGTGCTGATCACCTGCAGCCAGAAGGCCAGCGGCGGCTTGTCGAGCGAGACGAAGCCGGCGGGATCGAAGCTGTTGTAGAAAAAATTATGCCAGCTCAGCCCCATGCTGCGCACGCCGGCGGCGTAATACTCGGTGCCGAAACCGTGCTCGCCCAGATGCCACAGACGCAAGGCCGCGCCCAGCAGTAGAATCGCCGCCAGCGCGATGCGCGTCCGATGCTTGTGGATGATCTCCGCCATGCCGCCGTTTCCCCCACCGCCAGTCTTTCACGCGGGTAGGGCGGAAGTCCTGCGGTTTCTTACTGAACCGGTCGTGCCGCCTGACGTTCGGCGGGCACCAGCGGCGGCACGCCGAAGCCGATGTCGATGAAGCGCATGCCCTCGCCCTCTTCATAGGAGTCCGGGTCGAGCGGCTCGCCGCGATGGGCCATCGGATCAATCAGGCCGGTGGCGCAGCACAGGATCAGGTTGGCGTCGCGCGCGCCATTCTCCACCAGCGGCGCGCCGCAGAACTCCACCGGCAGCACATTGTCGCCGGGGAAGCGCAGCCAGTAATAGATCACCACGCCGCAGGGCTGGGCGGCCTGGGCGATGGTGAGATGCGCGCGCCAGGCGCGGTTGGCCTTGCTGGTGAGGTCGAGATAATTCATGCCGTTCAGATCGAAGCCGAGTTTGGCGGTGATCTGCACGCCAACATTGTCCATCAGGATGCGGTCGGGTCCGCGAATATCCAGCAGCAGGCAGGTGGTGGCCAGCTCGCCCAGGTCGTCGAGATCCATGTTGCGCCGTTCGGGCAGGCGCTGGCTGCCGCGCCAGCTTTGCCAGACGCGGAAGAACTGTTTCGCACGCGGCGAAAGTGGCGTGGGCAACGTGGTGAGGAAGCTGTCTTCGACCATGATGCGGCGACTATAACGCCCTATTGCAGCGGCGCGCCATCCTGGATTGCGGCCGGCACCATCTTGGGCGTGCCGAAGCCCAGATCGATGAAGGCCATGCCTTCGCCGATCTGGTAGCTGTCGGGATCGGCGGGACCGACCGGATTGACCTTGGCCATCGGCACGGCGCAGGAAAAGATCAGGCTGGGCTCGTCATGGCCATCCCTGGCCAGCGGCGCACCGATCCATTCCAAGGGTAAAATGCGGCCGTCGCCAAAGCGCGGGAACATGTACATCACGTAACCGCAGGGCTGGGCGAGCTGGGCGAGCGTCAGATGCGCGCGCCAGCTGCGGTTCGCCGCCATGGTAAAGTCCAGATAGTTGTAGCCGGTGGGATCGAAGCCGCAATACTGCGCCAGCCGCTCGCCGGCATAGAGGATGTGGATGCTGTCGCGGCCGCGCGCTTCCACCAGCATGCCGTGGTCGCGCAGATTGCCCAGCGCCGACCAGTCGATATCACCCCGCTGGGGCACCCGGCGGCCGGCCCGCCAGCGGTGCCACAGGCCGAGATAATACAGGCTTTGCGGATGCAGAGCCGGCGGCAGGGTGTCGATGAAGGCGGTCCGATCGTCCATGGTCGGATCATTATACGGCGGCCAGGCAAAGCCGCGCGACTCCCAGGGAAGCGGGCCGGAGCATTTCGCCCCGGCCGCGCGACTCTTGCGGGTATCCCTGGGTTACTTCTTCGCCGCTTTCACGAACCGGTCGGTGAAGGTGGCGGCCAGGTCGATCTTGGCGTCGGCAATTTCGGGATCGAACTGCTTCAGCATGTCATGGGCGCTCTTCATGCCGTCCGGCGAGATGATGCCGGTGCGCGAATAGGTTTCCATCGAAGCCTTCACCGCCTGCAGGTACAGCGGCTTGTCGCCCAGGAAATAGGCCTCCGGCACGGCGCCCGCGATGGCCTCCGGGCTGGCGGTGGCGATGAAGTCGAGCGCCTTGGCGAAGGCATTGACCAGCGCCTGGGTGGTCTTCGGGTTCTTCTCGATGAACTCGGGCTTCAGATACAGCACGGCCGCCGGATTGGAGCCGCCGAAGATCGCCTTGGTGCCGGCTTCGGTGCGGCTGTCGGCCAGCACGAAGCCCAGCTTGTCAGCTTCCAGCTTCGAGATCACCGGATCGAGATTCGACATGCCGTCGATCTCGCCCTTCATCATCGCCGCCACCGCGCCGGCGCCACCGCCGACGCCGATATAGGCAGTGTCCTTGGGATTGCCGCCGGCCTTGGCGATCAGGTAGTTGACGAAGAAGTTGGTCGACGAACCCGGCGCGGTGACGCCGATCTTCAGGCCTTTCAGGTCGGCCGGGGTCTTCACCTTGTCTTTCAGCTCGTTCTTCACCATCAGCACGATGCCGGGGAAACGGCCGAGTTCGATCACGGCCTGCAGCGGCTGGTTCTTGGCCTGCATGCGGATGGTGTGTTCGTAGGCACCGGTGACGACATCGACGCTGCCGCCCATCAGCGACTGCAGCGATTTCGCGCCGCCGCCAAAGTCGTTGATGGTGACATCCAGGCCCTCGGCCTTGAAGTAACCCTTGGTCTCGGCAATCGTCAGCGGCAGATAGTACAGCAGCGGCTTGCCGCCGACGCCGAGTTCCAGCTTCGGCTTCTCGACCTGGGCGTGGGCGGCGCCGGCCATCAGGCCGAGTGCCGCCAGCGCGGCGAATGCGATCTTCATGGACATCTGTGTTTCCTCCTGGTGATGGTTTTTTACGTGGTTTTTGCAGCGGTGTCCGGGCGCCAGACCAGCAGCCGGTTTTCAATCCGGGTGACGACGGCATCGAGAATGATCACGAAGATGGTCAGGATCAGCATGCCGGAAAATACGCCGGTGACATCGAAGACGCTTTCGGCTTCGTGAATCTTGTAGCCGAGCCCGGCCGAGGAACCGAGATATTCGCCCACCACCGCGCCGATCAGCGCGAAGCCGACCGATGTGTGCAGCGACGAGAACATCCAGGTGAGCGCCGCCGGCCAGTAGACATGGCGCAGCAGCTGGCGTTCATTCATGCCCAGCATACGGGCATTGGCGAGCACCGTCGGGCTGACTTCCTTGACGCCCTGGTAGACATTGAAGAAGACGATGAAGAAGACCAGCGTGAAGCCCAGCGCCACCTTCGACCAGATGCCTAAGCCGAACCACAGGGCGAAGATCGGCGCCAGCACCACGCGCGGCAGGGCATTGGCGGCCTTCACATAGGGATCGAACACGGCGGCCAGCAGTTCGCGACGCGCGAAGGCAAAGCCCACCACGATGCCCGCACCCGCGCCGATGCCGAAGGCCAGCACGGTTTCCAGCAGCGTGATGCCGATATGGCGCCACATCGCGCCGCCGGTTATGTCTTTCCAGGTGCGCGCCAGCACATCCAGCGGCGTGGAGAAGAAGAAGGGCGCAAACAGCGGCTTGCCGTTGGCCATCGGCACCGTGGTCAGCAGATGCCAGACCACCAGGAAGGCGACGCCGACCAGAATCTGCAGCGCAAGAAGTGTGGCGCGGTTCATTGTTCCGCTTCTCCGCCCTGGGCATAGGTCTTTTGCACTTCGACGCGCAGAGTCGACCAGATTGCCTTGTGGATCTCATGGAAGGCCGGCTCGACGCGAATCTCGGCGATGTCGCGTGGCCGCGGGAGCGTGATCCTGAAATCGCCCACGATACTGGCGGCGGGACCGGCCGACATCACCACCACGCGGTCGGCGAGCGCAATCGCTTCTTCCAGGTCGTGGGTGACGAACAGCACGGCCTTTCGATCTGCAGCCCACAAATCAAGCAAAAGATTTCCCATGATCTGTCGCGTCTGCGCATCCAGCGGGCCGAAGGGCTCGTCCATGAGCAGGATCTGCGGATCGCGGATCAGCATCTGCGCCAGGGCCACGCGCTTCTTCTGGCCGCCCGACAGCATATGCGGATAGCGCTGGGCGAATGTCTTCAGGCCGACGCGGCCGAGCCAGGCCTGGGCTTTGCTCATCGCTTCGGCGCGCGGCACGCCCTGCGGCTCCAGCGCCACGGCGACATTGTCGATCGCGGTCTTCCACGGCATCAGCGCATCAGCCTGGAACAGGTAGCCGGCTTTCGCATTCAGGCCGGCAAGCGGCGTGCCCTGGATGGTGACGCTGCCGGCCGAGGGTTTCAGCAGGCCGGCGGCGGCATTCAGCAGGGTGGACTTGCCGCAGCCGGTGGGGCCGACGATGGCGACGAATTCGTTACGCCCGATGGTCAGGTCGATCCCGGCAACCGCTGTATGCTGCTCGCCGGTCTTGAGCTGGAAGGTGATACCCAGATCGCGCAGGGCGACGGCCGGCGTCCCCGGTTCGGAGGACGGTACATAAGAAGACACGGATGCTGCGGCGGCAGACGACACGCCTTGGTTTCCTTCCCGGGATCGTTTCATTGGCCGGCATACGAAGTCATGCCGGCCGGGCACGATACAAAGCCACGGCCCGGCAAAACAAGCGCCGCAGCCGGATCGCCGGTGATATCACTGCCATCACTGCTGCGTTTCAGGCTTATCCGATCCTTATTCCTTCTTATTTGACTCTTATTTTTGTCTTATCCCGGCTTATTGGAGGCTTATTCGAGCTTATTACGTCCTTAGGACCCACTTATTCCGATCTTAGCTGTCGGCAGAATCCAGTGGGACCGGCTCGGCGCAATAAGAACATAAATGGTACATTTTTGGCGCCAGACAAGGTCGATACATGGCGATTACCTAGCGAGATGATAAAGTAATCGTATAATATTGCTTTGGGATCCTATGGCCTTAGCAAGTAAATCTATCAATAAAATGAAGTAATTTTTCAAATATCATAAATAAATCATAGCGTTATTTCATTCGAAACTGGAATAAAACCAAATAATACCCATATGTACGGTCTGGCATATTCCTGCCAATAGAAAGCGTGATTTTCATGACGCAGACCCAGACCCCGAACAAGCCGAACAATCTGTCCGCCATCGACCAGAAGATTGCCGATGACAAGAAGGCAGCCCAGCAGAACCAGGGCATGACCCCGGGCAACGACCACAAGATTGACGGCAAGAAGGAAGTGCAGCCGGGTGCCGGCACGCCGACGCCGGCCCAGCAGGGCGACAGCACCGCCAACAAGCAGTAATCCCACCAGGGTCTCTGCGGTTGGCGTGAGTACCGCCGGTCGCACACCCCGGTTTCTTCGGCCGGCCCTCGGCTGGCCGAAGAAAGTCTGCCTGCGCCTGCGTGCCGCCGGATTGCGGTGCGCCAGAACATCACGGCCCGGATTTCAACCGGGCTGAGTCCCGCGTCCCGGCGCGCCATGGTGTGCTGCGCCGCTTTTCTTTCCCGCATTGATTTCCGACGCCGCTCTGCCGGCTGCGCCGCCCTTGATCTGCAAGCCGCACCGGCATGGCGGCAAAGGATATCCCATGACAATCGCTATTGATCGCAAACCGAGCTGGCAGGACCGCATGTCGAGCCAGTGGGAGCATTACAAGCTGCCGGCCGCGATGCTGGTGGTTGGCCTGATCGCCGGGCCGCTTTTTTCCAATTACATGGGCTGGCAGGTGACGCGCGGCGCTGCCGATCGCCAGAGCATGGCCAGCGCCGTTGAGCCGCAGGCCCGGATCTGCGCTTTCAACGCCAAGGCCGTCACCCCCGATACCGCCGGTATGGGCTGGGCCCCGCGCCGCGATCTGGCCGAGAAATACGCCATCATGCCTGGTCGCGATGCGGCCGAGCCCGGCGTGGCCAATGCCTGCGCCCAGTATCTGAGCGCCTCGTAAGGCCACCAGTCGTCACTGATACGGTGTTGTGGCTCTGCCTGTCGCGGTTCAAACCGCGCGGGCGGAGCGGCATTGCTGCGGCTTTGGCGCCGGGCCGGAATAAATCCCCTTTTCGGGCCGGAATGACATAGGGTGTCCCCGCGGCCCGCTGCGCCTTTTCCCAAGGTGTCTTCTTGGGCGCACCGCAGAGGGCATCCGAGTGACATCAATCCTTACCGCAGCCGAAACGCTGCAGCGCTCCAGCGCCCATCAGGAACGCACCCGGCAGCTGCAGAAGGCCGCCGCAGATTCAGAAAAATTCCAGCAGGACGTTCGTAACGCCAGCGCCGCCAAAATGGCGCGCCTGCGCGCCCTGCGCCTGGCCCACGAAGCCGAAGAGAAGGCTGCCAAAGCCCTGCGCAAGGCGGAAAAAGCCGCCAAGCCCAAGCGGGCGCGCAAGGCCAAGCCGGCCGAAGCCGGCATCGTCGAGCCCGTGTAACTCACACCGCCTGCAGCAGCACCTGGCGCTGATTGTCCTTAGCGCCGGCGCTCAGCCGCAGGGCGCCCTCGCTGAGCCGCACGCGTTCCATCGCATTGTCGATGACGCGGCCCTCGATGCGCACTTCCTCGCGCGCGATCAGGCGACGGGCATCGTCGCGGTTGGCGGCCAGGCCGCCGAGCACCAGCAGTTCCGACAGCGAGACGCCTTCGGCCAGATGGGATTTCTGCAGGCGCAGCGCTTTCGGCAGATCGGTTTCGACGAGATCGGCCGGCGCAAGCGCGCCGGTCACGGTCTTGACGGACAGATCGAGGGCAGTGTGGTGATCGATGAGAGTGTGGATCGACATGACGGTCTCCGTTGATATGGCCGAAAGGCCGGAGACCCTGATGAAACACGCAAGCCGCCGACCTGGCGGCTGCAGTGGTTCAGACAATAACCAGCGCGCCGCCCTTATGGGAGGTCGTAAACCAATAATACTGGTGGGTGCTGGTGATCATGACGCTGATTAAAGCGCAGCCGGGCAGGGTCGTCAACTGCGGCGATGATGACGCTGCATCGCCTGTGACGACGGCTACGCGTTTTCTTTCTGCCCCCTGGGCCATAGATTGCCCGCCATGACCGATCCGCGCCGCCATGCGCCCGCCACCCTGCGCAACCGCGAGGCCATTCTCGCGGTGCTGAAGACGGTCGCGCCAGAGCGCGGCCTGCTGCTCGAGATCGCCAGCGGCACTGGCGAACATGCCGCCTTCATGGCGCCGCAACTGGCGCCGCTGCTCTGGCAGCCGAGCGATTTCGATGCCGCGGCGCTGGCCGGCATCGATGCCCATGCCGCCGACAGCAAGGCGGCCAATATTCGCCCGGCGCTGCATCTGGATGTGACGGCGATGCCCTGGCCGTTGCCGGCCTGCGATGCGATCCTGTGCTGCAACATGATCCATATCGCGCCCTGGACGGCGGCCGAAGCACTGTTCGATGGCGCGGCGCGCATTCTGACGGCCCGGGCGCCGCTGATGCTGTACGGCCCGTTCCGTCGCAACGGCGAGCATACCGCGCCGTCGAATGCCGCCTTCGACGATGACCTGAAAGCGCGCGATCCGCGCTGGGGCGTGCGCTGTCTGGACAGCGAGGTTCAGCCGCTGGCGGCCCGGCATGGGCTGCGGCTGGAGCGCGCGATCGACATGCCGGCCAACAATCTGGTGGCCCTGTTCCGCGGACCCTGACCATCCGGCGCAAGACTGCGCAAGAAATGCCCGGCAAAACGATGGATTCGAACCGCGGCAGCGGCAAATAAAGCCCCTTTTGCTGGGGAATTGCTGTATGCTGCAGATAAAGCGGCACCGCGCGGCACCTTGCCGCCGACCGGACAGGAGTTTCCAGTGACAACACGGCTTTCGTCGGACGAGGCGCGCCTGCGAGCGGCGGCGCGGCAGGAGAAAACGCGTCAGCGCGAGCAGCTGGTGGCGGAAACCGAAAAAATGCAGCAGGACCTGCGCAACGCCACCGATGTGAAGATTTCGCGTCTGCGCGAGATGCGGCTGGCGCGCGAGGCCCAGGAGACCGCGGCGGCCGCCGTACGTCTGGCGGAACGCGCCGCCAATCCGCCGGCCCCCAAGCGCTCGCACAAGGCCAAGACCAAGGCGGCTGTGCAGGCCGATGAGGTCGCCGACCTCTGAGAGGTTCCAGGCTGACGGCCGGCTCTTGCCAGTGCACCGGCCGTCCCGTCATGCTGCCGCGCCATGGATAGTGTCACCCAACTGCTGTTCGGCGGCGTCGTGGCGGCAGCCGGTTTCCGCAAAAGTCTCGGTCGCCGTGCGGTCGCCGCCGGCGGCCTGATCGGCACGCTGCCCGATCTCGATGTGCTCAGCAGCCTGTTCGGCGATGCGCATGTCACCGATGTCTGGCTCGATCATCGCGCCGTCACGCATTCTTTTCCGGCCACGCTGGTCTATGGCGCCGCCGCCGGCTGGCTGATCTGGAAGGCCGAACGCCTGCGCCGCAAGCCGGTGGATGCTCCCGGGGATCGCAGGCGCCGCAGCGACTGGATGTGGCTGGGCGCGCTCTGTGCCGTGACCCATCCGCTGATCGACCTGTTCACGTCTTACGGCACGCAGCTTCTGGCGCCGTTCAGTCGTGTGCGCTTCGCCATCGATGCGATGCCGATCATCGATCCGGTCTATACGCTGCCACTGCTCGCCGTTTTTTTCGTCGCCCTCGTCAGCCGGCGCTTCGATGCCGTGGCCCAGCGCGCCGCGCAGGTCGCGCTGGTCTACATCTTCCTCTACACGACGATGGCCTGGGGCATCGGCCTGCATATGGAAAGCCGCGCCCGCGGCGAGCTGCAGGCGACGGGCAATACAGCGGCCGTGTCGGCGCGCATCAACGCCTATCCGGTGATCTTCCAGCCCTGGTGGCGGCGCATCGTGGCCGATACGCCCGACGAGATCCTGATCGGTTTCGCTTCGCCCTTTGCCGAGGCGCCCATCGTCTGGCGGCGCGTGCCGCGCGCGGATCGTAGCGATGCCATCGCCGCGGTTCAGGCGACGCATGACGGCGCAGTGTTCCGCTGGTTCGCCGATGACCGTCTGCACTGGATGCAGAAGCCCGATGCCGCCGCCGATAATATCGGCGGCCTGATCGTGGAGGCGCGCGACTATCGCTATGGCATGCCGGGCGACAGCGCGCTCGGCTTCTGGGGCCTGCGCTTTCGCGTCGACGCGCAGAACCGCGTGCTGGGCGCGCCGGACCGCTTTTCCGAGCGACCAGCCTATTCCGGCGCCGCGCTGCGACAGATGTGGCAGGGCCTAAAGGGTGGCGAAACGCTGCCTTGAATAGCGGGGCGCCACGCCCCATATAAACACCAGCACCGTTCCGCAGCCCAGTGCATAAGCGCAGTGCGGAACTTCGCCGGTCCCGGACCGTTAGGTTTTTCCGCGCCCGTTTTCCGGCCGATCCTTCCCATCGCCGCCTCTGTCGCAGATGCATACCGATGCAATTCTGACGCAGGCGGATCATGCATGGAGTTTCCATGAGCACGTCATCCGAAGCGGCGCGTCTGCGCGCCGAACAGCGTTTCCAGAAAACCAGCGAGCGCGAGCGCGAGGCCGAAGTGGTGCGCCGCGAGCAGGAGAAGCTTGCCAAGGCCACGGCCGAGAAGGTCGAGCGGCTGCGCGCCATGCGTCTGGCCCGCGAGGCCGCCCAGGACCTGGACGGCGAACCCACGGAGGCCCGGCGCGAGGCCGAGGCGGATGCGGAAAAGCAACGCGCCGCCCTGCTGGCGATCGGCAAGCCGCCGAAACCGCCGGCGCCCAAGCGCGTGCGCAAACCCCGCGCCGTCACCAAACCCCGCGCTGTCACCAAACACTGACAAACGGAGAGCCGGCGGGCCGCACCAGGCCGCCGGCTTCGGCCCGGCCGGGGCCTAGCCCCGCCGGTCGGCTTCCCCTATATTGCGGCCGCTATGCCAGACCGACCTAGCGTGGGCGTCACGCCCCAAGCCGGCCGCAGCCCGTTTCCTGCCGTCGCCGCTTCCATAACATTCCCATATACCCGAGCGCAGGGCAGTCATGTCGCTTGCGCTTGAACTGCTGCTGATCGCCGTCTTGATCCTGGTGAACGGCCTGCTCGCCATGTCGGAGCTGGCCGTGGTCTCGGCGCGGCGGGCGCGGCTGGAGGCCATGGCGCGCAAGAAGAAGCGCGGCAGCGCCGGCGCCCGCATCGCCCTGAAGCTGGCGGCCGAGCCTGGCCGCTTCCTTTCCGCCGTGCAGATCGGCATCACGCTGGTCGGCATCTTCGCCGGCGCCTATTCGGGTGCCACGCTGGCCGAGCGCCTGACCCTGTGGCTGAGCGAGAATTTCGCGCTCGAACGCGCCATCACCGAGCCGGTCTCCTTCGGTTTGGTGGTCGGCGCTGTCACCTATCTGTCGCTGATCATCGGCGAACTGGTGCCGAAACAGCTGGCGCTGAAGAATCCTGAAATCATCGCCGCCGCCGTGGCGCCGCTGCTTAGCGTGATCGCTGCGATCTTCCGGCCGGTGGTGTCGCTGCTCGATGTCTCCTCGCAACTGCTGCTGCGCCTGATCGGCGGCGGCCGCAGCGATACCGATGCGGTAACCGAAGAAGAGATCAAGCATCTGGTCGCCGAAGCCGAATCCGCCGGCACGGTGGAGCCGGCCGAACGCCTGATGATTGCCGCCGTGATGAAGCTGGGCGACCGCACGGTGCGCAGCGTGATGACGCCGCGCCACGATCTCGACTGGCTCGATCTTTCGGCGCCGCATGAGGAACTGCTGCTGCGTCTGCGTGAAACCACGCATCTTTTGCTGCCGGCGGCGCGCGGCTCGATCGACGAACCGCTCGGCAGCGTCAGTGTCAAGGATGTGCTGAACATCCTGCTCGATGAAGGCCGCGATGGCCTGCTGAAGCGCAGCATCAATTCGCTGGTGCGCCCGGTGCAGGCACTGCATGAAAGCGCCGATTTGCTCGATGCGCTGTCGCTGTTGCAGAAGTCGCCGAGCGGCATGGCTTTCGTGGTCGATGAATTCGGCAGCCTCGAAGGCGTGGTCACCGCCAACGACATTCTGGAAAACATCGCCGGCAATTTCGCGCTCGGCGATGGCGAGGTGGCGCCGGGCGTGATGCAGCGCGCCGATGGCTCCTGGCTGCTTGATGGCCTGCTGCCGCGCGAGGAGATGGCGGAGCGGCTGAACCTGCATCTGCCCGAGGAAGACGACCATCACACGGTGGCGGGCTTCCTGCTGGCGCGCTTCGGCCGCCTGCCCGAGGCCGGCGACATCGTCGACTGGCAGGGCTGGCGCTTCGAGGTGATGGACATGGACGGCCGCCGCATCGACAAGGTGCTGGCGGTGCCGCCGCCGCCGGCCGCGCACGACTCTTAAGTCGTTCTAAGCAAGCGGCTCTGCGGAACAATAATTGTCAGGACGCGTTACCATCCGTTGACGGATGGATATGCCGCAAAAGCCGGCTGCGCAAAGCCTGTGCGTCGCGGCGGCCGCGATAACCGTCCCGTAAAACCGTGAACCGGTTTGGGCAAAAAAAGGGGCCGCATCGAAATGCGGCCCAAGTCTAGGGAGGAAACGCCCGAGAAGGGCATGCAACAAACCGGAAGCTTGTTGCGTTGCAATATGTATCGCGGAAGCAGGTGCACTGCAAGAGGAAAATACAGCACAGAATGTCGCACCTTTAATTTCAATGACTTGTGCAATTTTGTGAGTCAAAAACCGTCCGCATGCGACAGATTATTAGCACGCATACTTTTGTGCAGACGCGAATAAATTCAGACTGTTGCGCCCGGAACACAGGCAGCCGTCTTTTTGAGCAAAAATACACAGCTGCCGAATCGGGCAGAAGCGGGCGGTTCGGCCGGGATCGTGTCGCCTAGCGGCTGAGCCAGCCGGCGATCCATTTCGGCAGGGCTTCGGGCAGCATCGGCAGGGAAATGAAATATCCTTGCGCGATATCGCAGTCCTCCTGGGCGGCGCAGTCCCAGTCGGCCTGGCTTTCGATGCCCTCGGCCACGGTGACCATGCCCAGCCTTTTGGCGAGGCGGACACTGGAGGAGACGATGGCGCGCGCCGCCGCATCCTCGGCCGCGAGGCCGATGAACTGGCGGTCGATCTTCATTTCCTCGAAGGGAAAGCGCTGCAGCTGTTCCATCGAGGAATAGCCGGTGCCGAAATCGTCGATCGCCAGGTTGAAGCCTTTCAGCCGCAGGCGGGTGAGCACTTCAAGCGCCGCCGTCTGATCCTCGATCAGGCGGCTTTCGGTGACTTCCAGCATGATGTCGGCGGCCTTCAGGCCATGCTCGTTCACGGCGGCCGCAATGCGCTGCGGCAGGTCGAGGCGCGTGAGGTTGGCGGTCGACAGATTGACAGCCATCTGCAGCTGCAGACCGCCGGCACGCCAGCGCGCCGCGGCCTGCAGCGCCTGGGCGAGGATAGTGTCGAACAGCGGTTCGGCGGCGGCGCCGTTCTCGGCCAGCGGAATGAACTGGCCCGGCCCGATCATGCCGCGCTGGGGGTGACGCCAGCGCGCCAGCGCCTCCACGCCGATCGGCTGGCGCGTCGTCATCTGCACCTTGGGCTGCACGGCGATCTCGATCTGGCCCATGCGGATGGCGTCGAGCAGCTCGGCCTCGCTGACCGGCGCATCGATGCGGCCGGGAATGCGCGCATCGCCTTCGCGCATGCGGCCCAGCAGGGCGGCGACGGCGGCACGCGTCAGCGGTTTTTCCAGCACGCCGAGAATATTGAGCCGATGGGCGCGCGCCAGGGCTTCCGCCGTGCGCAGCACGCTGCGGGCCTCGCCGCTGAACAGCGCGATCTGGCCGGCGAAATTGCGGTCGGCCAGATGGCGCAGCACCTCGATGCCATCCATCACCGGCATGTTGAGATCGAGCAGCATCAGGTCGCAGTGATGGCCGGCCTGCAGCATGTCGTCCAGTGCGGCCAGCGCGCCGGCGCCATCGTCGCCGGTGCGGATCATTTCGACGCCGCTGGCGCGCAGCATGGCCGACGCCATGTCGCGCATCAGCTTGACGTCATCGACCACCAGCACGCGCAGGCGGCTGAAATCGGGGGCTTTTGAATCCGGCGGTTCGGTCGGGGCGGACAAGCGGGCCTCGGCGGGGTTGCCGCTACTGTCGGCTTTCCGCCCGGGTCAGGTCAAGCCGGCTTGTCGCCGGCGCCATCGGGTGCCGCCGCCGAGGGCGGCTCGATATTGCCGCGCCGCTGCAGGGCAAGCGCCAGCAACCAGCACAGCGCCGCCCAGGCGCTGCCGGCGATCCAGCCGCCCAGCACGTCGCTCGGCCAGTGCACGCCGAGATAGACGCGGCTCGCTCCCACCAGCATGGTGAGCAGGATGGCCAGGATCAGCAGGAACAGCTTGAGCCGGTGGTTCTGCGCGCTGCGGGCCAGCAGGGCGGCAAGCGTCAGGTAGGTGACCGCCGCCATCATGGCATGGCCCGAGGGGAAGCTCTCGGTGTAGACGCTCATGCCATGGGGCACCAGGTCGGGTCGCGGCCGGTCGAAGCCGAATTTCAGCAGTCGTGACAGCAGCTGGCCGCCACCCAGCGCCAGCAGCACCAGCAGCACTGTGCGGTATTTGCGCAGCAGCAGCAGCCAGCCCAGGGCTGCCAGTGCGATGAAGGCCAGCGGCCCGGTGCTGCCAAAGGCGGTGATGTCGCGCACCATCTCCTCGAACCAGGGTGGCCCAAGCGGATCGGAGAGGTCGGACGGATTGCGCAAGGCGAGCAGCAGCCTGCGGTCGAGGTCGCTGGTGTCGCCTTCGATCATCTCGTCGGCCAGGGCAACGAAGCCCCAGACCATGGCCGTGACAAAGCCGAAGCCGAGCAGCAGCGGCAGTTCGGTGCGGCGGATCAGGTCGGCGAGGAAGCGGATGAAGCGAAGCATGGCGTTACACTAACGCGTCATCCTCGGGCTTGTCCCGAGGATCCATCCCATCCATTGGCAGCGCTGGACGTGCAGATAGACCCTCGGAATAAATCCGAGGGTGACGGTTCATACGATTGACAGGCCGCCTTACCGAAACGCGCCGTGATATTCGTCATTCGGTGCCATCTCGATGGCGGCGGCCATGCGGTTGCTCATGTTGAAGAAGCTCACTGTCGCCGCGATGTCCCAGATGTCCTTGTCGCTCCAGCCCGCTTTACGCAGGGCCTCGCGGTCGGCTTCCACGATCTTGGCCGGGGTCTCGGTCAGCTTGGCGGCGAAGTCCAGTGCGGCGCGAATCTTCGGCTTCAGATCGGCGGCGCGATAATTCATCACCATCAGTTCGCCCAGTTTCGGATCGCCGGAAATCTGGCGCACGGCGGCGCCATGGGCAGTGAGGCAGTAGAAGCAGTGATTGATGCTGCTGACCACCACGGCGATCATCTCGCGCTCAAGTTTGCTGAGCCCCGACTCGCCGAGCATCAGCTCGTTGTACATCTCGGTGAAGCCGCGCAGCTTCTTGGCGTCGAAGCTGTAGCTCAGCAGCACGTTCGGCACGAAGCCGATCTTCTCATCGCATTTGGCGAAATAGGCCTGGGTCGCCGGATCGAGCGTGTTGCGCGCCGGCACCGGAATCTTCAGCGCATGCGGCCTGGTTGCCCTGACAGCTTTCGGGGCGGGCTTCTTCGCGGGTTTGGCTTTGGCCATGTCTTCCTCCTGGACGGGAGGAAAGCTTAGCGCTTATCGAAGCCGTCTTTAAAGCCCCCGACCTGACCGCGATGGCGCAGCAGATGGTCGGCCAGCACCAGCGCCAGCATGGCTTCGCCCACCGGCACGGCACGGATGCCGACGCAAGGATCATGGCGGCCCTTGGTGGTGATTTCGGTTTCAGTGCCGAAACGGTCGACGGTGGCGCGGGGCGAGAGGATCGATGAGGTCGGCTTCACGGCGAAGCGCACGACAATCTCCTGGCCGGTGGAAATGCCGCCGAGGATGCCGCCCGCCTGGTTCGACTGGAACTCGGCCTTGCCATCCTTGAGCCGCATCTCGTCGGCATTGGCCTCGCCCGAAAGCGCGGCGGCGGCAAACCCCGCGCCGATCTCCACGCCCTTCACGGCGTTGATGCTCATCATCCCAGCCGCCAGATCGGCATCCAGCTTGCCGTAGATCGGCTCGCCCAATCCTGCCGGAATGCCGCTGGCGCGCAGTTCGACCACGGCGCCAACCGACGAGCCCGCCTTGCGGATCTCATCCAGATAATCTTCCCATTCCAGCGCCATTTTCGGGTCGGGGCACCAGAAGGGATTCTGCGTCACGCTGTCCCAGCTCCAGGTGGAGCCGTCGATCTTCTTCTCGCCGATCTGCACCAGCGCGCCGCGGATCTGCATCTGCGGGCCGATGAGAGTCTTCAGCACCTGGCGCGCCACGGCGCCGGCGGCGACGCGGGCCGCGGTCTCACGCGCCGAGCTGCGCCCGCCGCCGCGATAGTCGCGGATGCCGTATTTGCTCCAGTAGGTATAGTCGGCATGACCGGGACGGAATTTGTCCATGATCTCGCCGTAGTCTTTGCTGCGCTGATCGACATTGTCGATGAACAGCATGATCGGCGTGCCGGTGGTCTGGCCTTCAAAGGTGCCAGACAGAATCTTCACAGCATCCGGTTCGCGGCGCTGGGTCACAAACCGCGATGTGCCGGGTTTGCGCTTGTCCATCCAGTCCTGGATATCGGCTTCGGTCAGGCTGATGCGCGGCGGCGCACCGTCGATGACGCAGCCCAGGGCCGGGCCATGGCTTTCGCCCCAGGTGGTGACGCGGAACAGCCGGCCGAAACTGTTATCGGACATGACTGCTATCCCACATGGGCGCCTGCTTACTCGCCCTTCTTGAGCGACAGCAGCAGTTCGGCGACCTGCGGCGCCTGATCCACCGCCACCATGCCGACGCTGTGATAGCCGCTGTCGACATGATGGGTCTCGCCCGTCACGCCGGCACCGAGATCGCTCAGCAGATACAGGCCGGCGCCACCGACCTGCTCGATGGTGACATTGCGGCGCAACGGCGCGTTCAGTTCGTTCCACCGCAGGATGGCGCGGAAATCGCCGATGCCGCTGGCGGCCAGGGTCTTGATCGGGCCGGCCGAGATGGCGTTGACGCGGATATTCTTGCGGCCGAGATCGGCGGCGAGATAGCGCACGCTGGCTTCAAGGGCTGCTTTCGCCACGCCCATCACATTGTAATGCGGCATGACGCGCTCGGCGCCGTAATAGGTCAGGGTGATCGCCGCGCCGCCATCGGTCATCAGCTTTTCGGCGCGCTGCATCACAGCGGTGAAGCTATAGCAGCTGACATTCATGGTCAGCGCGAAATTGTCGAAGCTGGTGTCGATATAGCGACCCTTCAGCTCGTTCTTATCGGAGAAGCCGATGGCATGGACCAGGAAGTCCATCTTGCCCCAGGCCTTCTCCAGCGCGGCGAAGGTGGAATCGATCGAGGCGGGATTGGTGACGTCGCATTCCAGCACATGTTCGGCGCCGATGGTGGCGGCCAGGGGCTTCACGCGTTTTTCCAGCGCCTCGCCCTGATAGGTGAAGGCCAGTTCGGCGCCATGCTCGTGCAAAGCCTTGGCAATGCCCCAGGCCAGCGAACGATCATTGGCGACGCCCATGATCAGGCCACGCTTGCCCTGCATGAGCGGTTGCGGATTGGACATGAATCCCCTCGGAAATCAGCTTTAATCGGGTCGGACGGCCGGGGCTGCCTGCAACAAAAAGACAACCGGGCACGCATTCTGGGCCGGGAGAGTATCCCAAAGGGGTGCCCCAGCCAAGGCGGATAACCCTTTTCCGAACAATGACTTGGCAGAATTTTCCGGGGCCCGGCAGCAGCGTGGCGGGGTCCGGGGCGGAAAGGATGGGTTTTGCCCGTTTAACGATTATACTGACAGGGAAATCTGACCCGGCCGGCCCGTTCATGCTCCATGTCGCCTCCCTGACCTTTGTCATTGTGCTCCGCGAGGGTCTGGAGGCGCTGCTGGTGATCGCCGCGCTGGCCGCCTTCCTGATGCGGGCGGGCGAAAGCCACCGCCTGAAGGCGCTGGTCTGGGGCGGCGGCCTGGCCCTGCTGGCCAGCCTGGTGGCCGCCTGGGTGTTCGAGGAAGTTTTCGCCAATATCGACGACCTGACCGAAGCCGTCATCATGCTCTGCGTTGCCCTGCTGCTGTTCCATGTCAGCGCCTGGCTCTGGCGGTTCCGCAACCTGCAGGCCTGGCAGCGCCATCTGGAGCAGAAGGTGGGCGGTGCCCTGGAAGCCGACAGTTCTTTCATGCTGGGCCTGATCGCCTTCCTGGCCGTGTTCCGCGAGGGCGCCGAGACGATCCTGTTCCTCTATGCCGCCACCGATGACGAGATCGGCGCGCTGCCGGCCGTGATCTTTGGCAGCGTTGCGGCGCTGCTGGCGCTGGTTGTCTGCTACTGGGCGATGACGCGGCTGGCGCTGCGCCTGCCGCTGCGGCCGTTATTCGCCATCACGTCGCTGTTTCTCTTCGTGCTCGGCCTGCGCTTTGTCGGCGTCGCCATCGATGAATTCCAGATTGTCGGCTGGCTGCCCGCCGACCCGGTGGCGCTGCCCGACTGGATGGTGCGGGTTGGCGTCAATCCCAGTCTGCAGGCGCTGGGGCTTCAGCTGTTGCTGATTCTCGGCTTCGCGGCGCTGTTCTGGTTCGCTCGCCCGTCCCAGGGCAAGCTGGGCGGCCCGGACAAGACGGCGTAAGGCGGCCGAACGCCGCTGTCATGCCATCGCGCAGCGGTGGTATCCACGACTTCGATTGATGAAGAGACATGGATGCCACGCAAGCGTGGCATGACGGCAGGGGTATGGTTCAGCCCAGGATCGACTGCAGCTTCATGGCGACGCCCATGCTGCCTTTCACCTTGAGCTTGCCCATCATGAAGGCCGTGGTGGGATCGAGGTCGCCGCCGGCCAGGGCGACGAAATTGTCGAGCGACATGGTGATGGTGCAGTCGGCTTCGGCATCTTCGTTGCTCACCGTGCCGGCATTGCCGTCGATGAAGATCATGCCGTCATCACCGAAATCGAATTTCACGGTGGCGTCGAGCGCACCCGGCTTCACGCGCTGGGCCATCTGCTGGGTGATCTGTTCGAGCGACATGGTGAAAGCTCCCCGTTTTCCCTGTGATGCTACTGCGCAATGGAATTGACGTAAGGTCAAGCGCCATGCGGGTTTTTCGCACCCTATATTGACGTTGACGTAAGCGTCAAGTAGCGTTCCTCCCATAAAGAAAACAACACGCGACAGCATGTGCAGAGTGCTGCGTACAGGGAGCGAAACATCCGATGCCGTATCAGTCGGTTTTCCGCGATGCGTTGTTCGCCGGCCAGGTGATCATTGTCACCGGTGGCGGCTCGGGCATCGGGCGTTGCACCGCGCATGAGCTCAGCCGGCTTGGCGCCAGGCTGGCGCTGATCGGCCGCAAGATCGACAAGCTGCAGACGGTGGCCAACGAGCTGCGCAGCGACAATCCCGGGGCGGAAGTCGCCTGCTTCAGCTGCGACATCCGCGAGGAAGCAGCCGTGGCCGAAACCGTGAAGGCGACGCTGGTGCAGTTCGGCCGCATCGATGGCCTGGTCAACAATGCCGGCGGACAGTTTCCCGCCCCCTTGGCCCAGACCTCGCAGAAGGGCTGGGATGCCGTGGTGCGCAACAACCTCACCGGCGGCTTCCTGATGGCGCGGGAATGCTACACGCAATGGATGGCCGATCATGGCGGCAGCATCGTCAACATCGTCGCCGATATGTGGATGGGCATGCCCAATATGGGACATTCCGGCGCGGCGCGCGCCGGCATGGTCAACTTCACCGAAACGGCGGCCTGCGAATGGGGTGTCAGCGGCGTACGTGTCAATGCGGTGGCGCCGGGCTGGATCGCCTCCAGTGGCATGGACACCTATCCAGACTGGATGAAGCCGCTGATCCGCGATATGCGCAATCATGTGCCGCTGCAGCGCTTAGGTACCGAGGCCGAGGTCTCGGCCGCCATCGTCTACCTGCTGTCGCCGGCGGCGAGCTTCATCAGCGGCACGACGCTCCGCGTGGATGGCGCGGTGCCCAATGCGCGCCGGCATTATCCGTTGCCCAAGCATGGCAAGTCGCAGGCCTTCGACGGTTTTCACCGTTCGGTGATGCCGGACGTGCTGAAAGAGGGCTGAGATGGCGCTGATCCGGTCGCAGATCGAGACGGCGTCGGAAGGCTACCGACAGAATCGCGCCGACATGTTGGCGCTGGTCGAGGGATTCCGCGCGCTGGAGCAGCGCGTGCGCGACACCTCCAACGCGCGCCGGCCGGTGTTCGAGAAGCGCGGCCAGATCACGCCGCGCGACCGCATCGCCCATCTGCTGGATCGCGGTGCGCCATTCCTGGAAATCTCGACGCTCTGCGGCTACCAGATGCACGATGACGACGGCGCCGAGAATATCATGGGCGGCGGCTTCATTGCCGGCATCGGCAGCATTGCCGGAATCCGCTGTCTGATCACGGCGTCTGACAGCGGCATCAAGGGCGGCACGATTGCGCCGATGGGCCTGCGCAAAAGCCTGCGCGCCCAGGAGATCGCCTATCGCAACAAGCTGCCGGTGGTGAACCTCGTCGAATCCGGCGGCGCCAATCTCAATTACCAGGCCGAGATTTTCGTCGATGGCGGGCGCGGCTTTGCCAACCAGGCCCGCCTGTCGGCGGCCGGCATTCCGCAGGTGACCGTGGTGCATGGCTCCAGCACGGCGGGCGGCGCCTATATCCCGGGCCTGAGCGATTATGTGGTGGTGGTGAAAGGCCGGGCGAAAATCTTCCTCGCCGGACCGCCGCTGCTCAAATCCGCCACCGGCGAGATCGCCACCGATGAAGAACTCGGCGGCGCCGAGATGCATACGACGGTGTCCGGCGTGGCCGAATTCATGGCCGAGGACGATGCCGACGGGTTGCGCATCGCGCGCGAGATTTTGGCCAGGCTGCCGTGGAACGAGCGCGGGCCGCAGCTCCGGAAGAAGGCGTGGACGGCGCCGGCCTACGACAGTGACGAACTCTGCGGCGTGGTGCCGGTGGATTACCGCAAGCCCTATGATGTGCGTGAGGTGATCGCGCGCCTGGTCGATGCCAGCGACTTCACCGATTTCAAGGCGTCCTACGGCGTTCATACCGTCTGCGGCCAAGCCAGCATCGAGGGCGAGGCCATCGGCCTGATCGGCAATAACGGCCCCATCGATACCGAAGGCGCCGTGAAGGCGGCGCAGTTCATCCAGCTCTGCGACCAGGCCGATATGCCGATCGTGTTCCTGCAGAACACCACCGGCTACATGGTGGGCAAGGAGGCCGAGCGCGGCGGCATCGTCAAGCACGGCTCAAAGATGATCCAGGCGGTGACCAATGCGCGCGTGCCAAAGCTGACGCTGCATATCGGCGCCAGTTTCGGGGCGGGCAATTACGGCATGTGCGGCCGGGCCTACGATCCGCGCTTCATCTTCGCCTGGCCCAACAATCGCATCGCCGTGATGGGGCCGGAACAGGCCGCCGGCGTGCTGGGCATTGTGGCGGAAGAAAAATTCCGCCGCGCCGGGGCCGAGCCCGATATGGCGGCGCTGGAGAAAATGAAAGCCAAGGTGGTGGCCAAGATGGAAGCGGAATCGACCGCTTATTTCGCCACCGCGCGGCTGTGGGACGACGGCCTGATCGATCCGCGCGACAGCCGTCGCGTGCTCGCGCTGTGCCTCGATATCTGTCGTGACGCGGATGCCCGCGTCACCAAGCCGAATACCTTCGGCATCGCCCGCATGTGAGGAGGATCTAGCCATGGAATTCACCCAGGAACATGAAGGTCTGCGCCGCAACCTGATCAAGTTCATCGACGCGGAGGTCAATCCCCATGTCGAGGAATGGGAGCGTGATGGCGCCTTTCCGGCCCATGAGCTGTTCAAGAAGATGGGCAATCTCGGATTCCTCGGTATCAACAAGCCGGTGGAATATGGCGGCCTCGGCCTCGATTACTCCTACCAGCTGGTGATGATCGAAGCGCTCGGCCATATGAATTGCGGCGGTGTGCCGATGGGCATCGGCGTGCAGACCGATATGGGTACGCCGGCGCTCAGCCGCTTCGGCTCGGATGAATTGCGGAAAGAGTTTCTCGCGCCGGCGATTGCCGGTGACCAGGTGGTCTGCCTCGGCGTGTCGGAAGTCGGCGCCGGTTCCGATGTGGCCGGCATCAAGACCACGGCCAGAAAAGACGGCGGCGATTACGTCATCAACGGCGGCAAGATGTGGACCACCAATGGCACCCAGGCCGACTGGATGTGCCTGCTCGCCAATACCGGCGAGGGCCCGATCCATCAGAACAAGTCGCTGCTCTGCCTGCCGATGAAGACCAAGGGCGTGTCGATCGCCCGCAAGCTCGACAAGATGGGCATGCGCAGCTCGGATACCGCGCAGGTCTATCTTGATGACGTGCGCATCCCGCAGCGCTATCTGATCGGCCAGGAAGGCCATGGCTTCGTCTACCAGATGCAGCAGTTCCAGGAGGAGCGGCTGTGGTGCGCCTTCTCCTCGCTGTTGGCCTTCGACCGCCATATCGACGAGACGATTGAGTATACCCGCCAGCGCAAGGCCTTCGGCCAGTCCATCCTCGACAACCAAGTGGTGCATTTCCGCCTGGCCGAGCTGCGCACCGAGGTTGAGCTGCTGCGTTCGATCAGCTATCGCGCCGCCGATCTCATGCTCAAGGGTGAGGACGTCACCATGCTGGCCTCGATGGCCAAGCTGAAGGCCGGCCGGCTGGCGCGCGAGATCACTGATGCCTGCCTGCAGTATTTCGGCGGCATGGGCTTCATGAACGAAACGCCGATCAGCCGCGCCTATCGCGACAGCCGGCTGGCCTCCATCGGCGGCGGCGCCGACGAGGTGATGCTGGGGATCATCTCGAAATACATGGGCATTCTGCCGGGCAAGAAGAAGTCGTAAGTGGCGTCTTTCACCACCATCCTGATCGCCAATCGCGGCGAGATCGCCTGCCGGGTGATCCGTTCGGCCCGTGCGCTCGGGTATCGCACGGTGGCGGTCTATTCCGAGGCCGATGCCGGTGCGCTGCACACGCAGATGGCCGATGCGGCAGTCTGCATCGGCTCCTCTGATGCGAAGCAGAGCTATCTCAATATCGATGCGATCCTGGCCGCGGCAAAGCAGAGTGGTGCGCAGGCCGTGCATCCGGGCTATGGCTTCCTGTCGGAGAATGCGGAGTTCGCCAAAACCTGCGCCGATGCCGGGCTGGTCTTCATCGGGCCGCCAGCCGCAGCCATTGCCGCCATGGGCAACAAGGCGGCGGCGAAGCAGCGCATGATCGCGGCCAATGTCCCCTGCGTGCCGGGCTATCAGGGCGCGGATCAAAGCGATGCCGCGCTGGTCGCGGAAGCGGCAAAGATCGGCCTGCCGGTGATGGTGAAAGCAGCGGCCGGCGGTGGCGGACGCGGCATGCGTCTGGTAACGGACAAGGCCGACCTGCCCCATGCGATTGCCACCGCGCGTGCCGAAGCGGAAAACGCTTTCGGTTCCGGCGAGCTGATCCTGGAAAAAGCCGTGGTCGACGGCCGCCATGTCGAAATCCAGGTCTTTGCCGATACTAAAGGAAACACGATCCATCTGGGCGAGCGCGATTGCAGCGTGCAGCGCAGGCATCAGAAAGTTATCGAGGAAGCGCCCTCGCCGGCCGTGGATGCGGCCCTGAGGGAAAAGATGGGCGCCGCTGCGGTGGCGGCAGCGAAGGCGATTGGCTATGTCGGCGCCGGCACGGTGGAATTCCTGCTCGATGCCGACGGCCAGAGCTTCTACTTCCTGGAAATGAACACGCGGCTGCAGGTCGAGCATCCGGTCACCGAGATGGTGACGGGACTCGATCTTGTCGCCTTGCAGATTCAGGTCGCGGCCGGCCGGCCGCTGCCGCTGACACAGGCAGACGTGACATTCAACGGCCATGCCATCGAGGTGAGGCTTTATGCCGAGGCGCCCCATGCCGGCTTCCTGCCGCAGGCTGGGCAGTTGCTGCGCTGGCAGCCACCGGAAGGCGAGGGCCTGCGCACCGACCATGGCCTGCATGGCGATGGCCAGGCGATCACGCCGTTTTACGATCCGATGATCGCCAAGGTGATCGCCCATGGCGACAGCCGCGAGGAGGCCCGTCGCCGTCTGATCGCGGCGCTGGACCATACGGTGGTGCTGGGACTGGAGACCAACCGGGCCTTCCTGATCGACCTGCTGGCGCATCCGGTCTTTGCTGCCGGCGCAGCGACCACGCGGTTCATTCCGCAACATTTTGCAACCATCGCCGCGCCACAGCCCGATGAAACGCTGTTGCGTGCAGCCGCCCTGCTGTGGTTCGAGCGCTCGGCCGCTGCCAACGGTCATGATCCGGCAAAGGCCTGGTCCTCCACCGGCGCCTTTGACTGGCCGGTGCTGCTTGGCTGGGGCGAGAGCAGGCGCAGGCTCAGCGTCGGTGTGGCGGGGCCGGAGCGGTATCGTGTGGACGGCGTCGCCTGCACGATTACGCAACGAGAGTCGGGGACGATCCGTATTGGCGCCGAAGGCATAGAGCGCAGTATTGCCTTCGCTTTTGCCGGCGATGATCTGCACCTGTGTTGCGATGCGGCATCGCTGGCCTGCCGTGACCTGACCTGGGTGCCGCCGGCCGGAAACGAGGCGGCAGCCGAACGTGAGCTGCGGGCGCCGATGAACGGCAAGATCGTGGCCGTGCTGGCGGTCGAGGGCGAGAGGGTTGCGCGCGGCCAGCGTCTGGTGATCATGGAAGCCATGAAAATGCAGCATGAAATGGTGGCCCGCATCGACGGCCTGGTAGAGCGCCTGCCGGTCAAGGTGGGCGACCAGGTGGCGACACGGCAGTTGCTGGCCGCGCTGACGGCCGCGGATTAGCTCGATGAGCAAGATGGATGTCCTGCCGGCACGGGTGCGCCCTCTCTGCGAGGATGATGCCCCGTCTTATCGCGCCTGCCTCGATCAGGTGGCGCGCGAACGCCTGTTCATCGCCTTCACAGAGGCGCCGTCGGAACACGAGGCGCGTTTCTACATCAAGGCCATGTTGCAGCGGCAGCTGCCCTTCGTGGTGGCGGTCGATCCCATCGATACCGTGGTCGGCTGGTGCAACATCCATGTGGCGCCTGACAATCCGAACCGGCCTGGTTTCGGCCATGTCGGCATCCTCGGCATGGGCCTGGTCGAGCAGTATCGCGGCAAGGGCCTGGGTACCCAGATGATGCAGGCCTGTTTCGACTGGTCGGGCCGCGTCGGCCTCGAACGGATCGAGCTGCAGGTCTATGCCTCCAACACCGGCGCCATCGGGCTGTATCGCAAGTTCGGCTTCACCACCGAAGGCGTGAAGACCCGGGCCCGCAAGCTGGACGGCCATTACGACGATATCGTGCTCATGGCGCGTCTGCGGCCGCCCTCGGCCTCTCCTGCGGATAATGGCGGCGGGCGCTGACCATGCTGATGGCCTCGCCCTATTACACGGCCGATCATGAGGCCTTCCGCGACCAGCTCCGCCGTTTCGTGACGAAGGAGATCGCGCCTTTCGTCGATCAGTGGGACGAGGCCGGGGAATTTCCGCGCGCGCTCTATAAAAAAGCCGCCGGCGTCGGCATGCTGCAGCTTAATTTCCCCGAAGAGTATGGCGGCATCACCGCTGACCGTTTTTACGCGGTGATCCTCGGCCAGGAGCTGGCGCGCGCCGGCTCGGGCGGCGTGGCGGCGTCGCTGATGAGCCATACCATCGGCGCCCCGCCGATTGCCAAACTCGGGTCGGAGCATCTCAAGCGCCGGGTGCTGCCGGCGGTGCTGGCCGGCGAGAAGATTTCGGCGCTGGCGATCACCGAGCCTTCGGGGGGCTCTGATGTCGCCAACCTGAAGACCACGGCAAAGAAAGACGGCGACCATTACGTGGTGCGCGGCGAGAAAACCTTCATCACCTCCGGCATGCGTGCCGATTTCTACACCGTGGCGGTGCGTACCGGCGAGGCCGGCATGGGCGGCATCTCGCTGCTGCTGATCGAGCGCGACACACCGGGATTCAGCCGCACGCCGCTGAAAAAGATGGGCTGGTGGGCCTCGGATACCGCGACGCTGCATTTTGACGACTGCCGCGTGTCGGTCGAGAACCTTATCGGCGCGGAGAACCAAGGCTTCCGCGGAATCATGCTGAATTTCAACGACGAGCGGCTGGGACTTTCGGCCAGCGCCATCGGCTTCGCTCGCACGGCTTACGACGAGGCGCTGGACTATGCGCGCCAGCGCGAGGCCTTCGGCAAACGCCTGATCGGCCATCAGGTGCTGCGGCACAAGCTGGTCGACATGGCGCAGCGGATCGAGGCAAGCCAGGCGTTCCTCGAGCGCGTGGCCTGGGCGCTCGACCAGGGCGAAAGCCCGATTGCCGAATTGTGCATGCTGAAGAACCAGGCGACCCAGACCATGGCCTTCTGCGCCTCGGAAGCCGTGCAGATCCTCGGCGGCGCCGGCTTCATGCGCGGCGCCAAGTCCGAGCGCATCTATAGAGAAGTCAAAGTGAACGCCATCGGCGGCGGCACCGAGGAAATCATGAAGGACCTGGCGAGCCGGCAACTGGGCTGGTGATTGTCGCCCGACAATTCTGCGCTGGATTTCCGTGGAATGCAGGACTAGAAGCGGATTGATCCCGCCACGGAGCGTCCCCATGCAGATGTCCCAGATTCCCTTCGGCACCACCGACTGGTCGAAGATCGAGCCCACCCATCACAAGGGCGAAACCGGCAGCGCCACCTGGCGCACGCAGACCTTCGGCGGCATCCGGGTGCGCCGCGTCGATTACACGCCGGGCTACCTGGCCGACCACTGGTGCGTGAAGGGTCATATCCTCTTCGTGCTGGAAGGCGAGCTGGAGACCGAGCTTGAAGACGGCCGTGTTTTCACCATGACGGCCGGGCAGTCCTACCAGGTGGCTGACAATGCCGAGCCGCACCGCTCGCGCACCGCCACGGGAGCAAAGCTGTTCATCGTCGACTAGTCCGCGTCACTTTTCAGTCCAGGGCAGGAAACGTAAAAACAATGACCGTACAGACGGCGACCGCCGACGATATCGAATCCTCCTATGCCTGGATGCGTCTCGTCGTCGCCATGGTGATCGGCACCATCGGCGGCGTCGGCATGTGGTCGCCCGTCGTCGTTGTGCCGGCCGTACAGGCGGATTTCGGCATCACCCGCGCCGAGGCCGCGCTGCCTTACACGCTGACCATGATCGGCTTTGTCTTCGGCAGCATCCTGGCCGGACGGCTGGCCGACAAGCGCGGCATCATCTGGCCGGTGGTGCTGGCGACCTTGACCATGTCGGCGGGATATGTTGCCGCTGCGCAGGCGCCGAGCTTCCTGGTCTTCGCCGTGATCTGCGGCCTGATGGGCCTGATGGGCAGCGCGGCCTTCTTCGCACCGCTGCTGGCCGACACCTCGCTGTGGTTCGACAGGCGGAGAGGTCTGGCGATCGCGCTCTGCGCCAGCGGCAACTATGTCGCCGGCACGATCTGGCCGCCGGTGCTGGAGCATTTCATTTCCACCATCGGCTGGCGCGACACGCATTTCTATGTCGGCCTGTTCTGCCTGGTCACGCTGCTGCCGCTGGCGCTGCTGCTGCGCCGCCGGCCGCCGGCGCTGAAGGTGGCGACGGCTGCCGCCACGGCCGGCTTCGTGCGGCCGCTCGGCCTGCGGCCCAACATGCTGCAGGGCCTGATCATTCTCATGGGGCTGGGCTGCTGCGTCGCCATGTCGATGCCGCAGGTGCATATCGTCGCCTATTGCGTCGATTTGGGTTACGGCCCGGCGCGCGGCGCCGAGATGCTGTCGCTGATGCTGGGCTTCGGCATCGTCAGCCGTCTGGCGTCCGGCTGGATTTGCGACAAGATCGGCGGGCTGGCAACCCTGCTGCTCGGTTCGACCCTGCAGATGATCGCGCTGTCGCTCTACCTGCCGTTCGACGGGCTGATGTCGCTCTATGTGATTTCGGCGGTGTTCGGCCTGGTGCAAGGTGGCATCGTGCCGAGCTATGCCTTCATCGTGCGCGAGCTGTTTCCCGCTGGCCAGGCCGGCCTGCGCGTCAGCCTGGCGATTTCCTCGACGCTCGCCGGCATGGCGCTGGGCGGCTGGATGTCGGGCAAGATCTACGACTTCACCGGCTCGTACCAGGCAGCCCTGGTCAACGGGATCGGCTGGAACCTGGTGAATGTGCTGCTTGCCGCCTGGCTGCTGTGGCGGCTGACGCGGCAGCGGCCAACATCCATGGCCGCCGCCGCATAAACCGTCCGGTCAGGCCAGGCTGGCGCGGCCGGCCGATTTCGCCGTTTCGGTCGAGCTGCGATCCAGCCGCTCTTCGGCGCGCAGCCGCGTTGCCGACAGCTCGCCCGACTGTTCCAGGATCGGATAGGCCACCGCGGTCAGGTGGCTGTTGATGCGCTTGAGATCGCGGATCAGGTCGAGATGGATGGCGCTGGTCTCGATGCTTTCCGAGCGGCCGTCGCGGATGCGCTGGTAGTGATGCTCGGCGGCGATCTGCTCGGCCTCGCGCAGGTCGGCCTTTTCCTTCAGCAGCTGGCGCGCCAGTTTCACGTCGCCCGACATGAACAGGTTGCAGGCCATCTGCAGGTTGGCAGCGACGCGATGATGGAAGTCGGTCAGTTCGGCCAGGCCTTCCTTCGAGAAGGTCAGCTTGTTCTTGATCTTTTTCTGCGCCAGATCCATCAGGTTCTTGTCGATGATGTCGCCGATATGCTCCAGATTCGTCGTGAAGGTCAGCACCTCCACGTAACGCCGGCTCTCGGCCTCATCCAGGCCATGCTTGCTCAGCTCGGTAAGATACAGCTTGATCGCCTCATAGAGGCCATCCACCGCGTCGTCGGCCTGCTCCACGGCCTTTTTCAGCTTGGCATCGTCCTTGGTGAACACCGTCATGGTGTCGTCCAGCATGCGCGCCACAGCATCGCTTAAACGCAGCGTCTCGCGCGCCGCGCCGGCCAGGGCCGCAGTCGGCGTATCGAGTGCGGAATGATCCAGGTAACGCGGCTTGCTGCCGTCATCGACGGTGGGCAGGTCGGGCATGATGCGCCTGGCCAGCCGGTCCAGCGGTGTGGTCAGCGGCAGGAAGACCAGGGCGATGGCGATATTGAAGGCGGTATGGGCGTTCACCGCCATGCGCGCCGGATCGGCTCCGAAGACGCTCAGCCATTGCGGCAGCTGGGCGATGAAGGGCAGCACGGCCACGGTGGCGAGCACTCGGGTGATCAGATTGGCAAGCTGGGCGCGGCGGGCGGCGGGCGGTTCGCCACTGGAGGCCAGCAGCGGCGAGATCGCCGTGCCGAGATTGGCGCCGACGATCAGGGCGATCGCCAGACTGCCATCGACGGTGCCGGCTTTAGCCATGGCGGCGGCCAGCAACACGGTGGCGAGGCTGGCATGGCTGATCCAGGTCAGGATCGCGAACAGGATGATGGCGAGGATCGGTTCGCGCTCCAGCGGCGACATCACGATGCTGAGGCCGGGTGAATCGCGCAGCGGCGCGGAAGCGCCGATGATCATCTCCAGCGACAGCAGCATCAGGCCGAGGCCGATCAGCAGGCGGCCGCCATGGCGCAGCATGCCGCCTTCCGACGACAGGAAACCGATGACGCCGAAGACGATGCAGAGCGGCCCGAGCCAGTGCAGGTCGAGCGAGAGATACTGCGCGGTGATCGAGGTGCCGATGCCGGCGCCGAGCAGCACGGCAATCGCCGCCCCGCCGACGATCAGGCCGCGGCCGGCAAAGGAGGAAACGATCATCGCGGTGGCGGTGCTCGACTGCAGCAATGCCGTGACGCCGATGCCGGCGAGGAAGGCATGGACGCGGTTGCGCATGGCGCCGCTCAGGTAGCGGCGGAGCGAGGCGCCGAAGGCGCGCGTCATGCCGGTGCGCACCATGCGCACGCCCCAGAGCAGCAGCGCCACGCCGGCGGCCAGATTGAGGAGGAGTTCGGTCGCGCCTGGAGTGGTGGCAGGGTTCATTGCGCGGCCCCCCGGATATGGCGCGACGGGGAGACGGAGGGCGCGCCAGCGTCCAGCGCGGGAGAATCGGGATCGGGGTCCGGATCGCGGAAAATCGCCATTTTTACTGATACCTTAAGAGCCAAATCGGATTGTTACAGTTTAATTACACCTAGATGACACTAGGGCCAAGCGGTTAATCCCGGGTGTGCAGATCTTCTGAACTGAGTGTCGGGACACCCATATCCCGTAACAAGGCACCCATTTCCTGCAACGCTTTGACACGATAAGTGCAAAAGCGAAGTGGGGGACCTTAAGAGTCGGATATGGCTTTTTTTGGGGCGCGAATGAGATGCCCGTTTATTGCTGTCCGACAGATTGCACCAGCCTGCCTGCGGGGCACTTAATTTATAAGCAATACCTATAAGTCCTATAAGATTACCACCAATATTTTTGGATATAACTTCCTCGTAAAATCAGTGCCTGGACGTAAAACCTGCGTCCGCTGCTTTTAGAGGAATTGGACATGAAGACTCTTGTCGCGACACTCATCGCCGCCGTGCTGTTTGCCGCGCCTGTGAGCCATGCCGAGACCCGAACCGCCACCCCGGCCATCGGAGACTATGCCCAACGCACCTTGGTCAACGACCTGTGGAAGCGCCCGGGTCTCAGTCTGCGTGACCGCAGCATCGTCACTGTTGCTGCCCTTGTCGCGCGCAATCAGACGGCGGAACTGGCTCACTATATCAAGGGTGCACTCGACAATGGCGTGAAGCCCGGTGAAATTTCCGGACTTATCACGCATCTCGCTTTCTATTCAGGATGGGGGAATGCAGCTGGCGCATCGGCGATCGCCACTGCCGTCTTCAAAGAGCGGAAGATTCCGGCCAGCCAGATCCCACCGGCGCAGGTCAAATACATCGATCTTGACCAGAAGATAGAGGCGGATCGCGCAGCACAGGTCGTCCGCGTGATGGGCAGCGATTTCCCGGGGCTGGCCGACTACACCAATGGTGTCCTTTTCAATGATGTCTGGCGCCGTCCGGACCTTGAGCCGCGCGACCGCAGTCTTGTGACGGTCAGCGCCCTGATCGCGAACGGAAACTCCATTCAACTCGTCTCGCACTTGAACAGGGCGATGGACAGCGGCCTGACGGAAGAGCAGGCCAAAGAGGTTATTACCCATCTTGCATTCTACGCTGGCTGGCCGAATGCGGTGTCCGTCCTGCCGGTGGTCCGCGACATCTTTGCAAAGCGGCCGAAGTAAATGCTGGGTCGTCTGATGCTACTTGCGGGCTTGGCCGCGTCTTTCGGCGCGGGCGCCCAGCCGCTCACTATTGTGGAACAAGGCAGTTTTGCCGTCGGCGGAACGGTCATTACCGCGCCGGGTACTTTCGATTCCCGCACTCCGACGCCAGCGGGCCAGACCTATCATGGCGACCACGCCTATGTGTTCTATCAAAAGCCCGTCGGCGCGCGCCGGTTGCCGCTGGTCATGTGGCACGGCGCCGGACAGTTCTCAAAGACCTGGGAGACCACGGCAGATGGCCGCGAGGGATTCCAGACCATCTTCCTGCGTCGGCGTTTCAGCGTCTATCTGCTTGACCAGCCCCGTCGCGGCAACGCCGGGCGAAGCACGGTCGCAGCGACCATAAACCCCGCGCCCGATGAGCAGACCTGGTTCAACATTTTCCGCATTGGCATCTGGCCCGCTTATTTCGATAACGTGCAGTTCGACCGGCAACCGGAGACCCTGAATCAGTATTTCCGGTCAATGACGCCGAACACCGGGCCATTCGATGTTGGTGTCATCACAGATGCTGTTTCAGCTCTATTCAACAAGATTGGTCCAGGCGTGCTCGTCACGCACTCCCAAAGCGGCGGCCCGGGCTGGACGACGGTGATCAAAAACCAGAATATCCGTGCGGTCGTGGCATATGAGCCAGGCAGCAATTTCGTTTTCCCCGAAGGTGAAGTCCCGGCATCGATGCCGAGTGCTGCCGGGCCACTGGATGGTGTCGGAATCCCGCTTCAGGATTTCATGAAGCTGACCAGAATTCCCATCGTCATCTACTATGGCGACAACATCCCGGGCCAGCCGTCGCTGAATATGGGTCAGGACAATTGGCGCGTCAGGCTGGCGATGGCGAGGCTTTGGCGGGACGCCGTGAACAAGCGCGGCGGAGACGTCACGCTCATACATTTGCCGGAGATCGGCATTCGCGGAAATACGCATTTCCCCTTCTCCGACACGAATAATATCCAGATTGCCGACCTGATGTCGAAGTTCCTGCAAGACAAAGGGCTGGACTGAAGTCACTGCCCGGCGACGTCTGTGCGGGGCTATTTCCGTTCCCGATACCGCAACGCCTCAACGAGAAGCGCGAAGGCGGGCGAGGACTGGCGACGGCTTGGGTAGTAGAGGTGGAAACCCGGCCAGACCGGGCACCAGTCCTCCAACACGCGCTTGAGCTGCCCCTTGGCGATATACTGCTCGACCAGGTTCTCCGGCGCATAAGCCACGCCCAAGCCACCTGCGGCGGCTTTGACACACTGGAAGATGCCGTTGAAGGTGGCCTGGCCTTCGACGCGGACTTTCAACTCGCGGCCATTCTTCTCGAACTCCCATGGCCAGACGCCGCCCAGCGTGGGCAGCAGGATGTTGATGCAGTTGTGGCCGACGAGATCCTGCGGCGTCTTTGGAGTCGGGTTCTTCTCGAAATACGCCTTGGATGCGACGACAGCGAAGCGGACATCGGGACCGATGCGGACCGCAATCATGTCCTTGGCGACCTGCTCACCGAGCCGGACACCCGCGTCGTAGCGCTCGCTGACGATATTGGTGAGGCCATGATCAATCATGAGCTCGACTTTAATATCGGGATACTTGGGAAGAAACCTCTCGAGCTTCGGCCTGATCAGCACATCGGCAGGATGTTCGCCCGTGGTGATGCGAATGGTGCCTGCGGGCTTCTCGCGCAGGTCACGCAGTGAATTCAGTTCGGCCTCGATTTCGTCCAACCGGGGTGCGGCGGTGTTGAATAGGCGCTCGCCAGCGTCCGTCAGCGCAACGCTTCGTGTGGTGCGCGTCAACAGACGGACCCCGAGACGTTCTTCCAATGCACGCACTGTGTAACTGAGGGCCGCTTGCGACACGCCCAGCTTTCCTGCCGCCTTGGTGAAGCTCTGCTCCCGGGCCACTGCCAGGAATGCAAACAGGTCGTTCACGTTGCCGCGTGGCATTCATAAGGCCTCTTTATGGGTGCATACGAATTATACCATCTAATCCTGGCGCGGCGCTTCTCTAAATTTACGGGGAAGCTATAGCCCCCTAGCAGCCGTTCAGGATTCTGAAAAATGAACAGACTTGCAGCCGCCATCATGTCGTTCGGAATGCTTGCGACGCTCACGGCGGCCGAATCTGCTGTGGCCGATGATATTCAGCCGGTCACAGTCACCCGAAATGGCAGCACACCCTCCGCCAAAGGCCCCGAGGCAAACTTCACCGGATCGGTTCGTGTCGATTCTCGCTTTCAGGCAAAGGACCCTGCACGCGTTGGTGGCGGACTGGTCACCTTCGAGCCTGGCGCCCGCACGGCCTGGCATACTCATCCACTCGGGCAGACCCTGATCGTCACATCCGGCGTCGGTCTGGTGCAGCACTGGGGTGGCCCAATCCAGGAAATCCGCCCGGGCGATGTCGTCTGGATTCCGCCAGGAACCAAGCATTGGCATGGCGCCTCCGCGACCCATGCGATGGCCCATTTTGCCATTGCGGAGTCTCTGAACGGTACCGCCGTTGAATGGCTGGAAAAGGTCTCAGACGAGCAATATCGCCAATGAGCACAGCCCGATCTTGTAGCCGCAGAACACGATGCTATGAGAGAGAATATCCAACGGTCATCGGTAAATGAACTTCTCAACATGCTTGGCCATCAGGAACGCACTAGGCAAAGCCGAAATTCTCAAGCTCGAAATCTACCACCGAATGGAGGATACAAATTCTGGATAGAGTTAGAATCATCTCCCGAGATTTTGGGCAGATGAACTGTCATTTTTTGCGATTTCAGGCTTTATAATGCTTTGAGCAATTTCAACGACTTACTTTGCAAATTTGTGCAGAGCTAAAAACATCTCAGACAGATTTGGGCCCTCACCTGCACAATGTGCACAAGAGAGGCTGGCGAGGTGTCATTGAGAAATGACACGTAATGCGGAAATCTGTTCGGAACTGGGCTGTCATCGGCCAGTGGCCGCGGATGCCTGCTCCGGGGGGCGGTCATGCGGTGGGATCGGCGCCGCTGTTTTGGGTGCAAGACCCCGACAGACATAAGGCATTGCCGCCCCGCCTCGGCCAAAGCGGCGGAAGACCGAAGCAGCGAAGGCTCCTGCCGGCGTGGCGCGGGAATGCCTGGCATCGCCGGACGGGCGCGTTGCCCATGTTTCCGATCACCTCTGTGGCTCGACAGGAATCTGGCCCGGGTCACAGGCATTCCGTATTGCGGAATGGCAGCACATTGCCCAGCCACTGCCGCCGCTTCCATTGTAGAACCCGGAGCAAGGGATGCCGTCGAAAGAGGGCAACAGGATACGCCCAGGGGGGAGTGAGGCCAGCCGATGCAATCGCGCGTCATCATCACGTGTGCCGTGACCGGCAACCAGACCACGCCGGAGATGACACCGCATCTGCCGATCACGCCTGAACAGATTGCCGAAGCCTGCCTGGGTGCGGCCGAGGCCGGCGCCGCCAGTGTGCATATCCATGTGCGCGACCCGCAGACCGGTCGCCCCTCCATGGCGCTCGACTATTATCGCGACGTGATGAATCGCATCCGCGCCAGGGACAAACAGCTCATTATCAATCTCACCACCGGACCGGGCGGCCGTTTCGTGCCGGACGCAGATGACCCCAAGGTCGCCGCGCCCGGTACCACGCTGATGCGACCCGAAGACCGGGTGGAGCATATTGCGCGCCTCAAGCCGGATATCGCCACCCTCGATCTCAACACCATGAATTCGGGCAAGCAGGTCGTCATCAATACGCCAGACAACGTCCGCCGCATGGCTGCGGTGATTAACAGTGCGGGCGTGAAGCCGGAGATTGAACTCTTCGACTCTGGTGACATCGCGCTCTGCCGCGACCTGGTCAGCGACGGCACCCTGAAGGGTCCGGTCCTGTGCTCGGTGGTCATGGGCGTGAAATACGGTTTCCAGCCGTCGCCGGAAACGGTGCTGTATGCGCGCAGCCAGCTTCCGCCCGGCACCCAGTGGACCGCGTTCGGCACTGGCCGCTCGTCCTTTCCGATGGTGGCGCAATCCTATCTGGCCGGTGGCCATGTTCGCGTCGGGCTGGAGGATGCGGTCTATCTCGAAAAGGGCGTGCTGGCCGAATCCAATGCCGCCATGGTGGAGAAGGCACGCGACATCGTCGAGTTTCTGGGCGGAGAAATCGCAACCGCGCGGCAGGCGCGCGAAATGCTGGCTCTGCCGATATACGAAAAAACAATGGCCTGACGGACTCAAACAACACGTGCAGGAAAACCTGCGCAGAAAATCGGAGGAAACCATGCGTCTGTTCTCTCTTGCCCTCTTCGGCCTCGGGCTTGCCCTTGCTCCCTGTCATGGCGCCGTTGCGCAGGGATGGCCGGATCGTCCGGTCACCCTGATCGTGCCATTCCCGGCAGGCTCCGCGATCGATTTCCTCGCCCGAGCCACCGGCAGCGAACTGGCCGACAAGCTGGGCAAGCCGTTCATCGTCGAAAACCGCACGGGAGCGGGCGGCAATATCGGCGGCGCCGCGGTGGCCAAGGCGCCGGCCGATGGCTACATGCTGCTGTTCGGGACGCCGTCGCCGATTGCGATCAACAAGCTGATGTACAAGGGCCTGTCTTATGATTCGGATAAGGATTTTACACCGGTCGTTCTCGTGGCCAAGTCGCCGCTGATCATCACGACGCGGCTCGGCTTTCCGGCCAAGACCTTCGAGGAGCTGATCGCTTATGCCAAGAAAAACCCTGGCAAGGTCAACGTCGGCAATCCCGGCAATGGCACGCTCGGGCATATCACCGCGGAACTGATCCAGCAGTTTACCGGTGTGACGATGACGAACGTGCCTTATCGCGGCACCGTGCCTCTGATGACCGATCTTCTGGGCGGCCAGGTGGATGTTGCCATGGATTTTATGCCGACCTATGTGCCGCAGGTGACCGAACGCAAGATTCAGGCCCTGGCGGTAACCACCAGCCAGCGCAGCAAGCAGCTGCCTGATGTGCCGACCGTACAGGAAGCAGGCTTCAAGGGCTTCGAGGCCTCTGCGTGGTACGCGATGGTCGCGCCAACCGGCACGCCGCGCGACATCATCAACAAGCTGAACAAGGTGGTGAACGACTTCGTGAAAAGCGACAAGGGCAGAACCCTTCTGGAGCAGAATACCCTGGAGCCCGTCGGCGGGTCTCCGGAAGACCTCAAGGCCTTTATCGCCAGCGAGCTTGCCAAGTGGAAGCCGGTGATCGAGGCGGCAAAGATCGAGATGTAATGGATCGAGGCCGCCATCAGGCGGCCTCGCCCGAACCGCCCCAGATTTCACAAGAGTGTACGCGATGACCGGTATTGAAATTCCCGTGCTGCCGATTGCAAAGGTCGCGCTTGTCACGGGCGCCAGCAGCGGGATCGGCAAGGCCACCGCGGCGCGCCTTGCTGCCATGGGATCCATGGTCGTGGTCGGCTACAACAGTCGCCGCGAAATGGCGGAAGACGTGGTGAGCGGGCTGCAGGGCAGCGGGCATATGGCACTGCGCATTGCGATCGACGACTCCGCGTCCATCGCGGCAGCCGTGAAGGTCGTGGAGGAGCGCTACGGGCGGCTCGATGCCCTGGTCAATTGCGGCGGCGCGACCACACCCGTGCCCGCCAATGATCTGGACAGCCTGACGGATGATATCTTCGACCGGACCGTGACGATCAATCTGCGTGGGCCCTTCGCCATGATCCGTGCCTTCCGCCCCTTGCTGGAGCGCGGCAGTCAGGCGGCCATCGTGAATATTTCGTCCATCGCGGCTCGTACGGGTCTGGGCAGCAGCCTGGCCTATCTGTCTGCCAAGGCGGGTGTCGATGCTCTGACCATTGCGCTTGCCAAGGTGCTCGCGCCGCGCATTCGCGTGTTCTCTGTCTCGCCAGCGGGCGTGGACACGGATTTTGTTCCCGGCCGTACCCGTGAGCAACTGCTGAAAGTTGCCGAAAGATTGCCGCTGGCTCATGTCACCACACCGGATGATGTCGCAAGAGCCGTGATTGCCTGTATCGTCAACCTGACCAGTTCGACGGGCATCGTGGTGCCGGTGGACGAAGGCCGGCATCTGTGAAGGATCGACAGGCATGACGGACAAGCTGAAATTCTACATCGACGGCACCTGGGTGGACCCGGCCGCGCCCTCGACACTCGGCGTGCAGAATCCGGCCACCGAAGAGATTTTCGCGCGGATCAGCCTGGGTTCGGCCCAGGATATCGACCGCGCCGTGAAGGCCGCACGCCGCGCCTTCACGACCTATTCCGAAACGAGCGTCGAAGAGCGTCTCTCGTATCTCCACAAGATCATTGCGGGCTTCAAGGCACGTCTGCCTGAGCTGGCGCGGACCATGACGTTGGAAATGGGCGCACCGATCACCTTTGCGACCGAGCGCCAGGCCACCGTCGCGCTGTTCCATTTCGAAGAAGCCGCCCGCGTTCTGGCGTCATACCAGTTCGAGGAACCGATGGCGCCGGGCATGATCCGCCGTGAGCCGATCGGCGTCTGCGGTCTGATCACGCCGTGGAACTGGCCGCTGAACCAGGTCGCCTCCAAGGTCGCACCGGCGCTCGCCACCGGCTGTACCGTCGTGCTCAAGCCCAGCGAGGTCGCGCCACTGTCTGCCATGCTGTTCGCCGAGATTGTCCATGACGCCGGACTTCCCGCCGGTGTCTTCAATCTGGTGAACGGCGACGGCCCCACGGTGGGCGAGGCCATTGCCGCGCATCCGGGGATCGACATGGTGTCCTTCACCGGCTCGACGGCTGCCGGCATCCGCGTGGCAAAGCTCGCGGCGGATACGGTCAAGCGCGTCGCCCAGGAGCTGGGCGGTAAGTCCGCGAACATCATCCTGCCGGATGCCGACCTGAAGGCGGCCGTGATCCAGGGCGTTCATGCCTGCTATACGAATGGTGGCCAGAACTGCCAGTCCCCGACGCGCATGCTGATCCCGCGCGAACAACGCGAGGCCGCTTTTGCAGCGGCGCGCCAGGCTGTCGATGGCATCCGTCTCGGCGATCCTCTCGATCCGGCCACCACCATGGGGCCGATGGTGAGCCAATCGCAGTATGAAAAAATCCAGGCCCTGATTCAGTCCGGCCTCGATGAGGGGGCCACCCTAGTGGCCGGCGGCACAGGGCGACCGGCAGACCTCAATCGCGGCTATTACGTGCGTCCGACCGTTTTCGGCGATGTGACGCCACAGATGAAAATCGCGCGCGAGGAGATCTTCGGCCCCGTGCTGTCGATCCTGAGTTATGACAGCGAGGACGAGGCGGTCGAGATCGCCAACGACACACCATTCGGCCTGGCGGGCTTCGTGCAGTCGAAGGATCGCGACCATGCCCGCCGGGTGGCCAACCGCATCCGCGCCGGGCGCGTCTATCTCAACGGCGCGCCGTTCGATCGCAGCCTGCCGTTCGGTGGCTACAAGCAGTCGGGCAACGGGCGCGAATTCGGCGTCTTCGGCTTTGAGGAATATCTCGAAGTGAAAGCTGTTCTCGGCTAGCGCCATTCTCAGCTAGCGCCATTCTTGGCTAGCGGCGGACATAACCGTTAGAACCTCCCACTGAAAACGCCGGCGCCTCGATGAAGCGCCGGCGTCTTTTTTTGTCAGTTGGCGAACTTGTCCAAGCCCTTGCGGCCCAGCCATTTGGAAAGCTCGTCACCCACGGCTTCGTTGTTGAGGTCGGCAAAGGGGATATGCGAATTGCCGCGCAGGCCGGTATCCGGAAGCAGCAGGACCTCGCAGTCGCCACCATGCTTGTTGACGATGCCGCAGAAGGTCTTTGCCATTTCGGCCGAGTTTTTCCAGATGGCGCGTGTGTCGGTGTAGTCGCCGAACACCAGCTGGATCGGGAACTTTGTCAGCTTCATGAACTCCGCCATCGGTACGGAATGCGGACCATAGGGCGCCTTGGGCTGGGGTTCCGGGCCTTCGCCGATCGGGAAGACGAAGCCCGGGGTTTCATAGGCCACAATGCCTTTCATGCTGCTGCTATTCGCCTTGAGCGCCGACAGCAGGGCGCGCCAGCCGCCGGCGGAATTGGTGAGAGCGACGACAGGTCCGATCCTGTCGATGGCCTGGCCACCGGCTTCGGCCTGCAGCAAGGCATTTTCGAGGGTGTCGTACTCGTCGTAACGGGCGCGGGTTGCCTGGTTCCAGGCTTCCTTGTCGGCAGTCGGGAATTGCAGGCCGGGATGCCAGTTGGGGTAGGTGACACCGAACCGCCAGGCGGCGAAATTGCGCTGGTCGAAATACTCCGGGGTGTAGGTGATCGGTTCGCAGCTCCAGTTCGCGCGGCCGACGCGCGGGCCGTCCCACAGATACACGGGATAGCCTTTGCGCAGGAACATGCTTTTGTAGCCTTCCCCGCCATCCCAGCGGGTTTCCCACACCTTGGTGCTGGAACTGTGCCACATGATCAGGCCGGTCTGACGGCGCTTTTGCGGGATGAAGTATTCAACGTAGCCGTGATCGCAGGAGAGGGTTTCGTTGGGGTTGGCGGGATTGGCGATCATCTTGCCGCCCACCTCATACGCGCCTGTCGAATCCAGGATAATCGGCGGCTTTGATGTGCCCTGCGCGAAGGCCGTGTGGCTGAGTCCGGCCAACAACACTGCGCCGGCCAGCAGCTTCAACGGCCCCCAGACTTTAAAACGGTTTTCCATATACGTCATGATGCGCCTCCCTTCGGCTTTTCTTGTGCGGGAGACGCTACAGGTGCGGTTTACCGACCGGCACAGGAAGTTCTGTCCATTTCACGATCCGAAATGAAGTGACGGCATGACAGTCGTCGGCTTGCGTTTTGGCGGGCTGCATTTCACAATACGGAATAAACAGCGTATCGAGGAAACGCCATGCCGGATGCCGCCCACGTCCAATCGGTCACGCGCGCGCTGGATCTTCTGCAGGCTCTGAACCGCCAGAAGGTCGCTTCGATCAAGCAATTGCATGACACGACGGGCTTGCCCAAGCCGACCATTGTGCGTCTGCTCAAGACGCTGACGGCACGGGGCTATGTCGTCAACGATCACCGGCAGGGCGGCTATTCCGTGACCTCGCAAGTGCGCGCGCTCAGCTGCGGCTTCCATGGCGATCCGCTCGTGGTCGAGGCCGGGCGGGCCTGGGCGATCGATCTGACCCGACGATTCAAGTGGCCGGCAGCGATCGCGGTGCTGGATGAAGATGCGATGACGGTGCGTTTCAGCACCATTCCCGAAAGCCCGATTTCGCCGTTTCACGGTACCGTTGGCATGCGCCTGAGCCTGCTGTCGCGCAGCCTGGGCCGGGCCTATCTCGCGTTTTGTCCCGCTGCCGAGCGCAACATTCTGCTGCAGATGCTGTCGTCGTCGAAAGATCCCGAAGATGCCTCGGCACGCCGGCCGGCCGCGCTGTTGCGCAGCCTGCAGTCCATCCGCAGCCAGGGTTTTGCCGAGCGCGATCCGCATGTCGAGCCGAAATCATCCGCCACGCTGGGCGTCCCGGTGATGGATGGCGACCGTGTGCTGGCGACGCTGGGGCTGACGTATTTCACCTCGGCCATGAAGCGCGCCCAGGCGGTCGAACTTCTGGTGCCGCATCTGCGGTCTGCAGCCGAGAATATTGCGCGCAGCATCAGCCGTCTGGGCGGCGACATCCGGTAGTCGCCATTCCGCATTACGAAACGCGCGCGGATATTTCATCCCGCGGCGGCACGCCTTCCTTATGATCCGGCCCAATCGACCGGCAAATGATCAGGGAGGAGTGCCGTGTATAACCCCAGCGACCCGCGCGCGGGTCTGGCCGCCAGGCCGGCCGGCGCATCGGCCACGCCTGTCACGGCTTACGGCGCCTGCGAATATGTCCGCTTCTATCAGGAGCCGCCGCAGGATAGCGGACCCGAGGGTAAGACCTGGTATGCGCGCGGCCAGAATTTTCTGATCGCCATCACCGAGCCGGCCGTGGGAGCCGTGCTGGCGCGTGAAGCGCAGCCGGATGAATACGCGATCATCCTGGACGACCCGAAGCTCGAGGTGGAGATCACCACCAGGGACGGCACGCAGGTGGTGAAGGGCAATTCGCTGGCCTTCATTCCGCCCGGTAAATCCAGCGTCAAGGTGCTGAAGCCCGGCCGCATCGTGCGTATGTTCACCACGCAATCGACCGATCTCTTGGCCGAGTGCATCAACGCGGCCTCCTATAAGGAGCCGAAGCCGGCTGTCGCAGCGGCCAAGCCGTGGCCGATGCCGAAGGATGGCCTCAAGCTTCGTGTCTATTCGCTCGATGTGCCGCCGGAGAAGGGTCGTTTCGGGCGCATCTGGCGTTGCACGACCCTGATGATCAATTACATCGATCCCCGTCAGGGCCCGCGCGATCCGACCACGCTCTCACCGCATCATCACGATGATTTCGAGCAGGGTTCTCTCGCGCTGGAAGGTGATTTCGTTCACCACATACGCTGGCCCTGGACACCCAACAAGCATATCTGGCGCGACGACCAGCACGAATTTCTGGGCAGCCCCTCTATCGCCGTCATCCCGCCGCCCTCGGTGCATACGACCGAAGCCATCGGCAAGGGCCTGAACCAGCTGGTCGACCTGTTCTGCCCGCCGCGCATGGATTTCTCGCTGAAGCCCGGCTGGGTGTTGAATGCCGACGATTATCCGATGCCGGAATAGAGCATGGCTGGGTTCTGAATATGACAGAGACGCGTACTTTCCGGCAGCGGATGCTTGCCGGTGACAAGCTGGTCGGCACATTCCTCAAGACACCGACCAGTCACGGCACCGAAATCATTGCAGGTCTTGGCTTCGATTTCGTGGTCATCGACCAGGAACATGCGCCGTTCGACCGCACCACCACCGACATCGCATTGATGGCGGCGCGCGGCAGCAATATTCCGGCGCTCGTGCGGGTGTCGGGTCCGGATGCGGTCCTGTCTGTGTTCGATTGCGGGGCGACCGGCATTCTGATGCCGCATGTGACGAGTGCGGCCTATGCACGCGAAGTGGCGGCGCTGTGCCGCTATCGCGGCGGTCGTCGCGGTTTTGCCACCAGCACCCGCGCCGGCGGTTATACGGCTGTGCCGATGTGGAAGCATATCCGTGCATCGGACGACGGCATGGCCGTCATCGCGCAGATCGAAGATCCCGAGGCCCTCGACCAGATCGAGGAGATCGCCGCGGTCGAGGGGATCGACTCGCTGTTCATCGGGCGCGGCGACCTGACGGCGGCTTTCGGTGATGAGACGCCCAATCCGCCCGCCGTCCGTGCGGCGGTAGAGAAGATTGCGGCGGCGGCGCGCAAGGCGAACAAGCCGGTCAGTGTTTATGTCGGCGGCAAACCTGACGCCGAATGGCTCCGCGACCAGGGTGCGACCACCTTCATCTGCAATTCCGACCAGGGCTTCCTGCGCCAGGCGGCGATGAGGGGCCTTGCCGAGATGCGCGAGACGCTGGCGTGAGTCGCATGCAGGAAATCCGCCCCGCCGATCTCACGGGCGATGCGGCCTACAAGCTGCTCTGCGGCATTGTCGTGCCGCGGCCGATCGCCTGGGTCAGCACGCTCTCGGCCTCGGGGCAGTCGAATCTCGCTCCGTTCAGCTGTTTCACCTTCGTGTCGCATCGTCCGCCGATGCTGGGCGTCAGCATCGGCCGGCGACCGAATGGTTTTAAAGACACGGCGCGCAACATCCACGAGACGCGGGAATTCGTAGTCCACATCGGCGATGAGACGCTGCTCGATCCGCTGCATCGTTCCGGCGCGGAGTTTCCGCCCGAGGTCAGCGAGGCCGATCTGCTCGGACTCGAGTTGCTGCCGAGCAAAATGGTGGCGCCGCTGCGAGTGGCGCGGGCGCCGGTCGCCATGGAATGCCGCCTGCACAAGGTGGTCGATTTCGGCAACAACCAGTTCTTCGTCGGCGAGATCGACCTGTTCCACATCCGCGAGGGTCTTGCGGTGGGCAACAAGGTCGATTCCGGACAGCTGCGGCCCATCGCCCGGCTGGGCGGTCCGAATTACGCCACGCTGGGCGAAATCATCGGCATGACGCCCCAGAGCGAACAGGCGGAGCAGGCGGCTCCACAACAGAAAAGCGCCGCCCAGGCGGGCTAGGCGCATTTGGCACATCACCAGGAGGCACGGCGATGACTGATCCAATCCTTATGTTTTCCAAGACCGTCGAGGAATATTCCGACGCGCCCGAGTCGGTGATCGCGGATATCCTGCGCGGCGCCGTCGACCTGCATTGCCACAGCGGCCCCTCGGTGATGCCGCGCTCGCTGAACCACCTGCAGGCGATCCTGGAAGCCCAGGATGCCGGCATGCATGCGGTGCTGTTCAAGGACCACTACTACTCGGTGACGCCGGTGGCGAAGTACATCGAGGAGACGATGCCCGACCTGCGCATCAACCTGCTGAGTGGCGTGGCGCTCAACAACACGGTCGGCGGTCTCAATGTTTACGCCGTCGATCATATGCTCAAGCTTGGCGGGCATATCGTGTGGATGCCCACTTTCAGCGCCGCCAACCATCTGCGCCATGGCCATCGCCATGTCATCCTGCCGACCAAGGAACAGATGCTGAAGCCGACCGGCCTGTCGGTGGTGGATGACAAGGGCGACCTCAAGGACGAGGTCAAGCCGATCCTCGATATCATCGCCGAGACCGACACGGTTTTGTCGGCCGGCCATTTGCATATCAGCGAGATCTGGCCGCTGTTCGACGAGGCCAAGAAGCGGGGCGTGAAACGGCTGCTGGTCAATCATCCAACCTTCGTGATCGATGCGACGCTGCGCGACATTAAGGAGCTGGTCGATATGGGCGCCTATATCGAACATTCCTTCTGCATGTTCATCAACGAAACCTACAACAAGAAATTCACCGGAGAGCAGCTCAAGCAATTGATCGAGGCGGCCGGCGTGGACCGCACCATCCTTGGTTCAGATCTTGGTCAGGCCAAGAACCCGCATCCGGTCGCAGGCTTCCGTGCCGTCATCCGGCTCTGCCTGGGGCTCGGCTATAACGAAACTGAAATCCGCAAGATGATCGGCCTGAATGCCTGCCATCTGATGGGCCTTCCGGAGCCGCAGTTGGCGGCATCGGCGGCTGCCGGCTGAATCACACTAGCCGCCATCGCGGCGGGATTGTTCGGCCAGCCAGTCGAGCACACCCTGTCCGGCGGCGACGCCGGTTGCCAGGCAGCCCTGCAGCAGATAGCCGCCGGTCGGCGCTTCCCAATCCAGCATCTCGCCTGCGGCAAACACGCCCGGCCGGCGGCGCAGCATCAGACGCTCGTCCAGTTCCGTCAGCGCGATGCCGCCGGCCGTGGAGATCGCCCGCGCCAGACTGAACGGCGCCGTCAGCCGCACCGGCAGGGCTTTCACCAGCGCCGCCAGGGCCGCAGCTTCCGTGGCGGTATATCCGGCATGCAGGGCCTCCTGCACCAGACCGATGGCGACAGGCGGCAGGCCGATCCGCTTGCGCAGGAAATTCGACAGCGAAGCACCGCGACGCGGCTGATTCAGCAGCCCGGTCAATGCCGCGATGGTCAGGTCCGGGCGCAGGTCGACATGCAGCAGGGCATATCCATGGCTTGCGATCGCGTCACGGGCCGGCGTTGCCAGCGCATAGACGGCCCCGCCCTCGATACCTTCTGCGGTGATCATGGCCTCGCCGCGCAGGCTCTGGTCGCCCAGCGACAGGGCGATACGCTTCAGCGGTGCCCCGGCATGGCGATTGCGAAAAGGCTCCGACCACTCGACAGTGAAGCCGCAATTGGCGGGTTGCAGCGGCGCCATCGCGATATCGGGCAGCAGCGCAGTCCAGCTGCCATCGGCGCCCAGCCGCGGCCAGGAGGCGCCGCCCAGCGCCAGCACCACCGCATCGGCGGCATAGCTCGTGCCATCCATGAAACTGAGCGCGCCCGCGGCGTTCCAGCCGGTCCAGTGGGCCCGTGGCACCAGGCGAACGCCCATCTCGTTCAGCCGCGCAAGCCAGGCGCGCAGCAGCGGGCTGGCCTTCATGGCCTGCGGGAAAACGCGACCGCTGCTGCCGATGAAGGTTGACTGGCCCAGCGTCTCGCACCAGGCCATGAGAGCAGAAGGCGGAAAGGTCTCCAGATAGCGGCTCATCCAGTCCGAAGCCGTGCCGTATCGTGTGCGGAAGCGTTCAGCCGGTTCGGAATGCGTGATGTTGAGGCCGCCGCGTCCGGCCATCAGGAATTTGCGCCCCATGCTTGGCATGCGTTCGAACACGCTGACCGCGATGCGGCTGCCACCGGCGTTGCCACGGGCAATGACCTCGGCGGCCATCAGTCCGGCCGGACCGCCACCGATGATGGCGACGCGGAGCTGTTCAGGGGCGGTGTTCATGCCCTCTTATGGACGGTCGAACAAGCGGCTGTCCAGCCGGATGGCGGGCCGGATCAAACCGGCTCGGCGAGCAGCCGCAGGCGTTCGGCCTGTTTGATCTGGACGCGATCCGGCGCCGGCAGGCCGATGAGATCCAGCGTCTTCAGCTTGGTGAAGCAGCGGCTGACGGTTTCAATGGTCAGACCCAGATAATCGGCCATTTCAGCCCTGGTCATCGGCAGGATCACCGGATTATCGGCCATGCCACGGGCTTTCAGGCGACGGGATTGTAGCAGCAGGAAGGAGGCGATGCGTTCCATCGCGGTCTTGCGCCCCAGCAGCAGAATCTGTTCCTGCGCGGCAACGATTTCGGTTTCCGCGTCAGCCAGCAGGCGATGCTCTAGCATGGGCAGCTGCCTCATCAGTCGCCGAAATCCCTGGCGCGGGAAACGGCAGACCCGGGTGGTGACCAGGGCTTCGGCGCTTACTGTATAGGCGCTTCTGGTGTTCAGGCCGAGAAAATCGCCAGCCCCGAGAAAACCTGTGATCTGGCGGCGGCCATCGGGCATGAATTTCGAGAGCGCCATGCTGCCGCAGGTGATGTTGTAGACATGATCGGCACTGTCATGTTCGCTGAACAGAACCTGATGCGGATCGAGTTTCACCGTGGTCGCCAGCACGCTCAGCATTGCCTGTTCTTTGGGACTGAGGACGGCACAGATCGTCAGGCTGCGTGCCGTGCAGGCGTTACAGGGTTCGGCGAGTCGGGCCGGCAGCGGCCCAGCCATTGTTCGTGCAGCACCGAGGATGTGAAGGTTGGCCATGCCTCAGCTTGTCAGATCGGCCGCTCGTCGTCGATCACGGCGGCTGGGCAGAATTGTCGCATCCGGTTCGGCCGGTTGAAGCTACAGGATCGGCCTCGGGCAATTGACATCCTGCGGTGCGGTTGCTTCGATGGGCTATGACAGATCGTTCGACGTCGCCGCCCCGTCGCGGTCGCCCGCGCTCGCTGGAACTCGAAACCGCTATCCTGGAAGCCACATACAAGCTCGCCGCAAACGAAGGCCTGAGCGCCACCACCATGGATGCGGTGGCGCGTGAATCGCAGGTCTCGAAGATGACTATCTACAAATGGTGGCCATCGCGTGAAGCTCTGTTGATCGACGCCTTCCTGCGCCAGGCCTCGCTGATGCTGCCATTGGCCGATGCGGGCGATCCGCTGGTCATCCTGCAAAGCCATGCCGCTGCCTATGCCAGGGCGCTGAATGGTGATTTCGGCAAGGTGCAGCTGGCCGTGATTGCCGAATGCGTGGCGAAGACCGGCTCCGGCGCGCTGTTTTTCGATCGCTACCTGAAGACGCGAAAAAGCATCGGCGTGCAGGTGATCCGCCGCGGCCAGGCGCTGGGGCAGTTCCGCCAGGCCGAAGCGGCCGGCGAACTCTACGACCGCATTTATGGTACGATCTACTACCAGTTCCTGTTCGGTTTGCGCCGTGTCACCCCGGCGCATGCTCGCAACCTGGTCGCCGCCGTCCTGATTGCCGACTGACGTCTGCTACGACGCGAGGGCGCGAGCCCGCAGGACGCGCCAAACTTCGCCGATGACCGCGCGATAACCGTGGCCTTTATGTACGATGCGGTGGTCGATCAGCGCGTTCAGCCTGGGCAGGGCGTGGAACGGCACCGAAGGATAGGCATGGTGCTCGGCGTGATAGGGCATGTTCCAGGCGAACCAGTGCATGAGTGCGTTGGTATAGGTGGTGCGGGTGTTTTCCAGCGCACTCGGCGTGGTGGCGCAGCCGGTATGTTCCGATAGCAGATACGGCCGCAGCATCAGCTGGCCGATGCAGAGCGGCAGCAGCCAGGTCCAGAGCAGCACCGCGGTCTGCAGCCAGATGGAGCCGGCCAGAAGCGCTAGGTAGAACAGAATATGCAGCCGGGCCTCGGTCACCACCAGGCCGCGCTTGCCTTCGGGAATCCAGGGCATGACAGCCCGGCCGGTCACTGCATGGCGCAGGGTCAGCAGCAGGCGCTTGAGCAGCTGTGACACGCCGGTGAAAGTGAACAGCAGCTTGAGCCGCGATGTCGGCACCGTCTTGAAGATCAGTTCCGGATCGCGCTCAGCATCCTGGGTGTAGCGATGATGATCCCAGTGGAACAGGGTGTAATATTCATAGGGCAGGGCGATCAGCACGCCTGAAACATGCCCAACCATGCCGTTCAGGCTGCGCGTCCGGAACGCCGTCTTATGGGCGGTCTCATGCACCGTCATGAACTGGAAGGCGATCAGATAGGCCTGCAGCAGCACCAGCGGCGCGGCCCAGACGATGCCGGCATGACGCGCGGTGTAATGGATGGCGACGCCGCCGGCGATAATGGTCGCATATTGCACCAGGATGCGGATGACAGCCGGACCATTGGTCTTGACGCACAGATCGCGCAGCTGCAGCGGCGTGATCGGCCGCTCCTGGGCGGTAAAGCTGGGGGCGGCGGCCTCGCTCATGGCATGTCTGTCCGATCCGCTGGGGGCGCGCGGCTGATATTGCGCCCGGATATAAATAGTGTACTAATGGTATAGTTTATCGGCACGACGTCAAGCGCCATTCCCGTCGCCGGCCTGATTCGACCGGGGGCCATTTCGACTAACGGAGGTGGCGGGTGCGGCCGCAAGCCACTTGCCGTCTTTTTCATCGGGAGCTAGCGTCTGGCCATGACCGAACCTGCGGTAGTCCATATCGTTGAAGACGACGCATCGCTGCGCGAGGCGCTGGACAGCCTGTTTCGTTCGGTCGGGCTGCAGACCCGCATCTATGGCGCGGTGCAGGATTTTCTCAATGCCAAACGGGACGATATGCCCGGCTGTCTGGTGCTGGATGTCCGGCTGCCGGGCATGAGCGGTCTCGATTTCCAGGCCCAGCTGGCCGAGCACAATATCCATCTGCCGGCCATCATGATGACCGGGCATGGCGATATCCCGATGACGGTGCGGGCCATGAAGGCCGGGGCCATCGATTTTCTGACCAAGCCGTTCCGAGATCAGGACATGCTGGATGCGGTGATGGCGGCTATCGAGAAGGATCGCGGTCGACGATCCGCCCAGCACAGCACCCTGATTATCAAGGAGCGGTTTCAGGCACTCAGCCCGCGCGAGCAGCAGGTCATGGCGCTGGTCACGGCCGGCAAGATGAACAAGCAGGTCGCCGGCGATCTGCACCTCAGCGAGATCACGGTGAAAATCCACCGCGGCTCGGCGATGCGCAAGATGGGAGCTCAGAGCCTGGCCGATCTTGTCCGCATGGCGCAGGCCCTGAATCTGCGCGCCAATTAGTCCGGAAACCGGTCATACCTGAGTATAATTCCGGGCGCGGCCGGGCCGCTTATATAACACCCTGACATTCACAGATGCCGGGCAGATCGCAGGCAGTTCAGGTCAGGGATGCCGGTGTCGGATCAGGCGCTTATTTCCATCATCGACGACGACGAGTCGCTCCGCCAGGCCCTGGTCGGCCTGGTGCGTTCGCTGGGTTACCGGGCCAGAGGCTTCGGTTCGGCCGAGGAATTCCTCGGCTCGGGCGAGATCGGCGCGTCCGATTGCCTGATTACCGACATCCAGATGCCAGGTCTGAGCGGGATCGAGCTCAAGCATCTGCTGGTCGAGCGCAACTACCGCCTGCCGGTCATCATGATCACCGCCCGGGCCGAATCCGACCTGCGCGACCGGGCCATGGCCGCCGGCGCCATCTGCCTGTTGAAAAAACCCTTCAAGGCCGACGATCTGGCGGGTTGCATCGAACGGGCCCTGGCGGCTTAGCCGGTCCGGGATTTTCGCACGGGCCGCGCCGCGGTTCGGGGTAGACTGCCGCGTGAATCGAGCCGGGGCCGCAACGGAATGAACGACGTCATTGCACAGGACCAGTCGAAGCTTCTGGACCTTGTCCATGAAGGTATTTTCGTGCGCGACCTGGATGGCCGCATCCTGTTCTGGAACCGCGCCTGCGAAGCGCTTTACGGCTGGCAGCGCGATGACGCGCTCGGCCGTCCGGCGCAGGCATTGCTGAAGTCGCGGCATGACGACGCACTGGAAACCATCGAAGCCCGCCTGAACGCCACCGGCATCTGGGAGGGTGAAATCACCCGCACCACCGCGGCAGGCGAGCAGGTGCAGATCGAGGCCCGCTGGTCGCTGCTGCCGGCCGTTGCTGGCCGGCCGCGGACCGTGGTGGAAACCGGCCGCGACATCACCGAGCGCAAGCGTACGGAAGAAGCCCTGCGCAAGAGCGAATACCGCTACCGCAACCTGTTCCAGGCGATGGCCGCTTCGTTCTGGGAGCTGGATTTTTCCCAGGTCGGCCAGATGCTGCAGGCCATGCATGCCGCGGGCGTCACCGACTTTGCCCGCCATTTCCGCGACAGTCCGGCTGTCGTCCGCGACATGATGCGCGCCACCCGTGTCATCGATGTCAACGACCAGACGGTGGCCCTGTATGGCCGCGGCAACAAGGCTGAGCTGCTGCAGAGCGTCGAGCCGTTCTGGCCCGAGGCCAGCAGCCCCGTCTATGCCGCCGCCGTGGTGGCGACGCTGGAGCGCAAGCCATATTATGTGGCGGAGACGCGGCTGCGACGGATCGACGGCAGCGAATTTGACGCCTTGTTCACCGCCTGCTTCCCGCCCGAAACCATGGGCAAGGGCACCCTGCTGGTCGGCGTGATCGACATCTCCGAACGCAAGCACGCCTTTGCCGATCTGGAGCGCAGCGAGCTGCGCTACCGCAACCTGTTCAATTCGATGGGCGTCTCGTGCTTCCAGATGGATTCGCGCGGCCTGAATGCCTTGTTCAGCGAGTTGCGCCAGGCTGGCGTGACCGATCTCGACACCTATATCGAGCAAAATCCCGGCTTCATCGCCACCGCCATGCAGGCTTCCATCGTCACCGAGGTCAACGATCGCGCCATGCAGCTGTTGGGCGCAAAAAACCGCGATGACCTGCTGGGGCCTGTTACGCGCTACTGGCCGCCGGACGATCACGCTGCGTTCCGCGGCAGCATAGTGGCCGGTTTCAACCGCAAATCCGGCTTCGAGGCGGAAGCCCGCCAGCGCACGGTTGATGGTCGCATCATCGATGTGCTGTTCACCATGGCGGCGCCACCGGCAATGCGCGATGCGGGCATCGTGCTGTGCAGCATGCTGGATATCAGCGCGCGGGTGCGTGCCGAGGAGGCCCTGCACCGGCTGCAGGCCGATTTCGCCCATGCCACCCGCGTGTCGATGCTGGGGGAGCTGACCGCTTCGCTGGCCCATGAGGTGAACCAGCCGCTGGCGGCGATTGCCACCAATGGCGAGGCCGGCCTGCGCTGGCTGTCGCGTTCGGAACCCGATGTGGCAGAAGTGCTGACGCTGACGCGCCGCATGGTCGCCGATGCACGCCGCGCTGCCGATATCATTGCCCGCATCCGCACCATGGCGACCCGTCGGGCACCGGAAACGGCCCCGATCGCCATCAATGACGTGATCGAGGAGGCGATGGTGTTCCTTCGCCATGAAATGCAGGCCCAGGGCGTGGCCCTGACGCTCGATCTGGCGCGCGATCTGCCGCCGGTGCCGGGTGATCGCACCCAGTTACAGCAGGTCGTGGTCAATCTGGTGCTGAATGCGGTGCAGGCGATGATACAGGCGCAGAGTCCGCATCGCACGATTACGGTTACGAGCCGGCTCTCGCGTCCGGATACGGTTCTCGTCAGTGTCGAAGACAGCGGACCGGGGATAACGGCTGCGCATCGCGACAAGCTGTTCGAAAGCTTTTTCACGACCAAGGATAGCGGCATGGGCATGGGCCTGCCGATCTGCCGCTCGATCATCGAGGGCCATGGCGGCCATATCTGGGCCGATGTTTCGGAGGCCGGCGCTGGCGCACGGTTCTGCTGCAGCCTGCCGGTGGCTGGGCCCGGATTATAATTCGGTCATAGACCCGTCACACGGGGCTGTCAGAAACGGCTTTCATGTGAGGGCCGATCCGTATGATGGCTCATACCTAAATATAATTCCCCGCACCCTAGGTCTGATGGCTTCGGTGCAGCGGCATCGGCAAACTGTGATCACCCGCACAGATCGGCGGGATGCAAACGGAACTGCCGGGAAAGGACGCGTGGCGATGACCAGCCAGAACAGCAAGCCCTGTACGACCGCCTCGCGCCGGGACATCCTGATCGGGAGCGCCAGCGCGGCCCTTGTTGCCGGCCTGCCGGCGCTGCCCTTCGCCACCGATGCGGCGGCAGCCACCAATTCTCCCACGGCCAATAAAGGAATGACGACCATGAGCAGCTACGTGACGATGAAGGACGGCACCGAGATCTTCTACAAGGACTGGGGCCCGAAGACGGCGCAGCCGGTCATGTTCCATCACGGCTGGCCGCTGAGCGCCGACGACTGGGATGCCCAGATGATGTTCTTCCTCGACAAGGGCTATCGCGTGCTCGCCCATGACCGTCGCGGTCATGGCCGTTCGACCCAGACCGCCACTGGCAACGAGATGGACACCTATGCCGCCGATCTGATCGAACTGGCCAAGGCACTGGATCTGAAGAACGCCATCCATGTCGGCCATTCCACCGGCGGCGGCGAAGTGGCGCATTATGTCGCCCGCGCTGAAAAGGGCCGCGTCGCCAAGGCTGTTCTGATTGGCGCCGTGCCGCCGGTCATGGTCAAGTCCGACAAGAATCCCGGCGGTCTGCCGCTTGAGGTGTTCGACGGTTTCCGTGCGGCTTTGGTGGCCAATCGCGCCCAGTTCTTCCTGGATATTCCGACCGGGCCCTTCTATGGCTTCAACCGCCCGGGCGCGAAGGTTTCCCAGGGCGTCATCGACAACTGGTGGCGTCAGGGCATGATGGGCGGCGCCAAGGCGCATTACGACTGCATCAAGGCCTTCTCGGAAACCGATTTCACCGATGATCTGAAGAAGATCGATGTGCCTGTGCTGATCATGCATGGCGATGATGACCAGATTGTGCCGATCGCCGATTCCGCCCATCTGGCCATCAAGCTGGTGAAGAACGGCACGCTGAAGGTCTATCCGGGCCTCCCGCATGGCATGGCGACGACCCATGCCGATGTGATCAACGCCGACCTGCTCGCCTTCTTCAAGGCCTGATCCGGTCTGCCGGCGCCGTCAGCGATGGCGGCGCCGGGCTCCTTCCGCACCCTCCCCCCCTACAGCAGGCCATGCCATGAGCGAGACGATCACCATCACCACACCGGACGGCAGCTTTTCGGCCTATCTGGCGCAACCCGCCGTTACGCCGGCCCCCGCTATTGTCGTGATCCAGGAAATCTTCGGCGTGAATGCCGACATGCGTACAACCTGCGACGACCTTGCCGCCCGAGGCTATATCGCCATCTGCCCTGATCTCTACTGGCGGCAGGAGCCGAATGTCGAGCTGTTCGACAAGACGGAAGCCGACTGGAAAAAGGCGCTGGCGCTCTACACGGCTTTCGATGTCGATGCCGGTGTGAAAGATATCGATGCCACCCTGCAGTATGTCCGTGGCCTCAAAGGTGCTTCGGGCAAGGTCGGCGCCATGGGTTACTGTCTCGGCGGCATGCTGGCCTACCTGACCGCCACCCGCACCGATGCCAATGCTAGCGTCGCCTATTATGGCGTCGGCATCGACAAGCTGGTCGCAGAGGCGGACCGGATTGCGCATCCGCTGCTGGTGCATATCGCCGAGGAAGACGAATTCGTATCCAAGGACGCCCAGAAGGTGGTGCGCGATGCGCTGTCGCCGCGGCCCCAGGTGGATGTCCACAGCTATCCCGGCATGAGCCATGCCTTTGCCCGCAACAACGGCATCCATTACGACGCCGCCAATGCCCAGAAGGCCAATGACCGTACGTTTGCGTTTTTCCACAAAACACTCGCCTGATTCCATCCCCCCGGGGTGATGCTCCCCAGCCATCCCGCAAGGCCGCCCTCCGGCACGCCCCTCTCCGGAGGGCGGTCTCCCCATCCAGCCAGCGACGGGCATGACGCCAAGGACCGCGACGATGACCGATACCCCACGCAGCAAAACCCTCACCAATGCCACCGGTGCACCGGTGGCCGACAACCAGAATATCCTCACCGCCGGCCCGCGCGGCCCTGCCCTGCTGCAGGATGTCTGGCTGCTTGAAAAGCTGGCACATTTCGACCGCGAGGTGATCCCGGAGCGCCGCATGCATGCCAAGGGCTCGGGGGCCTATGGCCGCTTCACTGTCACCCATGACATCTCGCGCTATACGAAGGCGAAGATCTTCTCCCAGATCGGCAAGCAGACCGACCTGTTCGTACGATTCTCGACGGTGGCCGGCGAGCGCGGTGCCGCCGATGCCGAGCGCGACATCCGCGGTTTCGCCATCAAGTTCTACACCGAGGAAGGCAACTGGGACCTGGTGGGCAACAACACCCCGGTGTTCTTCTTCCGCGACCCGCTGCGCTTCCCCGACCTCAACCATGCCGTGAAGCGCGATCCGCGCACCGGCATGCGCAGCGCCAACAACAACTGGGATTTCTGGACCCTGCTGCCGGAAGCGCTGCACCAGGTCACCATTGTGATGAGCGACCGCGGCATTCCGCGCACCTATCGCCATATGCATGGCTTCGGCAGCCATACCTTCAGCTTCATCAATGCCGATAACGAACGGTTCTGGGTGAAATTCACCCTGAAGACCCAGCAGGGTATCGAGAACCTGACCGATGCCGAGGCGGGCGCCGTCATCGGCGCCGACCGCGAGTCGCACCAGCGCGATCTGTTCGGCAGCATCGAGTCCGGCGATTTCCCGCGCTGGACCCTGTTCGTGCAGGTCATGCCGGAAAAGGATGCGCTGACCTATCGCCTCAACCCCTTCGACCTGACCAAGGTCTGGCCGCGCAAGGACTATCCGCTGATCGAGGTTGGCGTGATGGAGCTGAACCGCAATCCCGACAATGTCTTCGCCGAAGTCGAACAGGCCGCCTTCTCGCCGGCCAATGTGGTGCCCGGCATCAGCTTCTCGCCCGACAAGATGCTGCAGGCGCGGCTGTTCTCCTATGGCGATGCCCAGCGCTATCGCCTGGGTGTCAACTTCAACCATATCCCGGTCAATGCACCGAAATGCCCCTTCCACAGTTACCACCGCGACGGCGCCATGCGCACGGACGGCAACAAGGGCGCGACGCTCACCTATGTGCCGAACGGCCGGGGCGAGTGGCAGGACGATCAGGCTTTTGCCGAGCCGCCGCTGGCAGTCCGCGGCGATGCGGCCCATTGGGACCACCGCCTGGACGAGGATTATTATTCTCAGCCGGGCGACCTGTTCCGCCTGATGACCCCGGCGCAACAGCAGGTGCTGTTCGAGAATACCGCCCGGGGCATGGGCGATGCGGCACCCGAGATCAAGGCGCGCCATATCGCCAACTGCGCCAAGGCCGATCCTGCCTACGGGGCGGGAGTGGCCCGGGCGCTGGGCATGGCCATGCCGGTCGCGGCCGAGTAACCCGTCACGGTCAAGGTCACAAAAATATCCTAACCCGGCTGTGCCGGCCCGTGCGAAAAACCGATTCTCCTGATTCCAGGAGGGGGTAAACGGACGGCGCTGCCGGTGTTTTGGGCCGCTTCTGCCATCCTCCGACGCCCCGCTTCCGCGAGTTCTGTCCGATGATGTCACCGGCTCAAGAAAATCCCCCCGGCGAGGACGCCGAGAGCAAACCCGTCATCCTGATCGCGGAAGACGAGGTGCTGGTGCGCATGGTGATTGCGGATCACCTGCGCGATTGCGGCTATACGGTCATCGAGGCCGGAAACGCACGCGATGCGATTTCATTGTTTGAAGCCTCTGTCCATGTCGATGTCGTGTTTTCCGATGTGCAGATGCCGGGCGACCTGGACGGCTTCGGTCTGGCGCGCTGGTTGCGTGCGAACCGGCCGGCGGTGCAGGTGCTTCTGACCTCGGGCGTGTGGAAAGCGGCTGATGTTGCGGCCGAGCTGTCCGAAGACCGGCCGTTGTTGCCCAAACCCTACGAGCTCGAAGAAGTGGAGCGCCGCATCGGCATGTTTCTCTCGGCGCAGAAGCAGTCGAAAGCATAGTCCGTAAAGGAAGTCGATGGTGTGGCGTAACGGCACATATGCGCCGCCCCTGTGGTGGCTCCGGATCGGCATGGGTCTGCTGCCCCTGCTGGTCGGCGCCATCTGGGCCTGGCAGACCTGGACGCAGAAAGAAGCGGCAGCAATCGAGAATTCACGCCAGAATGCCGCTCTCGTCAGCGAATATGTGCAGCGGATCGTGCAGACCCAGAAACTGCTGCTCAACCAGACCGGCCGTATCATGGCCGAGAATCCGGCGATCGACCCGCTCACATTGCATGAACGGCTGCGCGCGCTGGATACCGGCATGAACTTCACCACCAGCCTCGGCGTCATCAATGCCAGCGGCCATCTGATTGCCGGCAGCCGCACCTTTCCGCTTTTTATGGACTTCAGTCAGCGCGACTATTTCATCCAGCTGCGCGACCGCGATCTCCCGCTGTTCATCGACCGCATCGTGCTGCAACCGGCCGGCCGTGACTCGCTGACGGTGGCCACCCGGCTGCCGGGCGAAGGATTCCAGGGTCTGGCGACCACATCCACCGATATCACGCAGTTCACGGCTTTCCTGTCCCATATCAGTACGGCGCAGGATTCCGCAGCCTTCCTGATGCGCGAGGATGGCAAACTGCTGGTGCGTCCCGATCCCGCGGCGCCGCCCGTGCAGATGGTGGCTGACGGCGCGGCCATGAAGGCGATTTCCACCGCCCCGTCCGGCGTCTTCGATGCGCCGGGCCGCATGGATGGCACGCGCCGCATTTATGCCTATCAGAAGATCGGCGATCTGCCGCTGTTTGCCATGCATGGCTTTGCCTATGCGGGCCTGGTCTCCGATGTGGCGATCGAAATGCTGCCGATCAGCCTGTTTCTGCTGGCCTGCTCCGTGCTGGGTTATATCGCGCTGAGCAGTGCCATGAAGCAGATGGAGGCCGAGCGTGCCCGTGGCGCCGCCGAGTTCGACCGCAAGCTTCTGGATGAGGCGCAGCAGACGGCCGCGCTCAAGGAGGCGCTGCTGAAGGAGATGAATCACCGCATTCACAATAACCTGCAGATGATCCAATCACTGATCCATATGCGCAGCCGGTCGCCGGGGGATCCCGGCACGGTGCTCAAGGAGATCGGCAAGCGTGTCTGGGCGATCTCGGAAGTGCATAATCTGCTCTACAACAGCGCCGAATATTCGCATCTCGATCTCGGCGCTTTCATCCGTACCATGGCCAACAGCCCGGGTATCGTGCCGCCGGAACAGGGCATCTCGGTGCGCTGCGATACCGACCGCGTTGATGTCGAGATTCAACAGGCCGTGCCGGTGGCGCTGATCGTGCTGGAATGCCTGACCAACGCGCTCAAGCACGCGTTCCCGGACGAGCGCCTGGGCATGGTGACCATCACCCTGCGTCAGTATGACAATGAGGCCGAGGTGGTGGTGTCTGATGACGGCGTCGGCACGCCCAGCATCCGCAACCGCAATTCAGGCATGAAACTGTCGCAGGCGCTGGCCGAACAGATTCACGCCCGCATGGAGATGGAGAGCGTCGTCAATGGCGGCACCACCATCCGTCTGCGCTTTCCGCTGCTGAGCGGCGAGCAGCGGCCGCATCTGAAAGTCGTGGAGCCGGGGTCCGACCCCGTGGCGGCGGCCTGAGGGCAGAACTTCAGAAGATCAGCTTGAAGAAGCCGACCACGACCAGCAGGCCGATCAGGAAGATGATCAGCACGCTCCATCCGATAAATTTCAGCATGTCGCCTCGTCTCCGACGGTAGGCATCAGAAACGGCCGATCGGCAGTCGAGTTCCGGGGTCAGGCCGGCTGACGGTCCCAGTCCGGCTCCGGCCCGAAGGCTGTACGCAGATGGGCGATGAAAGCGCCGACGCTGGCCGGCACGAAATTGCCGGCCGGATGGACGGCGAAGACGCTGACATCGGTGGCGCCGGGATGCCCGGGCAGGATGATGCGGAGTGCACCCGATCGCAGCTCGGCACCGATATCCCAGGTCGAGCGCAGCGCGATGCCCAGTCCGGCCACCGCCAGTTCGCGCACCACCTCGCTGGAATTGGTCCGCACCGCGCTTTCGCCCGGCACCGTCACCACCTTGCCAGCGCTGTCCTGCACCCGCCAGGGCAGTTGCGCCGCGGCCGCCAGCAGTGTGTGCTGCGCCAGGTCAGTCAGGTTTTTCGGCACGCCATGCTGCGCCAGATAAGTGGGGCTGGCGCAGAGCACGCGGCGATTGGGCGCCAGGCGATGGCCTACAAGTCCCGGCTCGATGGCTGGCGCGATACGGATGGCCAGGTCGATCCGCTCGGCCAGCAGGTCGACGTAAGAATCCGTCAAGTCGAGTTCGATCTGCAGGCGCGGCCAGCGGTCGAGGAAGCTCTTCACATGCGGCGCCACATGCAGGCGGCCGAAGGAGGTCGGCGCCGACAGCCGCAAACGTCCCGATGGTGCGCCGGCGACGCCCGCCACCTGGGCTTCGGCCTCCCGCGAGGCCGAGAGAATCTCGATCACGCGCTCATAGAAGCGTTGTCCGGCTTCGGTGGTGGCCAGCTTGCGGGTGGTCCGGTGCAGCAGCCGTGCTCCCAGCCGTTCCTCCAGCCGGGCAATGCGTTTCGACACCATGGCCGGCGACAGGTTGAGCGTGCGGCCGGCGGCGGCCAGGCTGCCGGTCTCGATCACCCGGGCGAAAAGCTCGTATTCGCGATCCATTGTCATTCATTCCCATAAAGAACGACTACGTTCAATTCTTTTCATCTACAGAATGAATGGCGGCTCTGGTATCCTTACCTGCAATCAGATTTAACCATTTGGAATCATTTGGGAAATGCCATGACCAAGACCGTAGACAAGGCCGGCCTCAAGGTTGCCGCCACGCTTGCCGAGTTTATCGACCGTCAGGCGCTGCCCGGCACCGGTCTGGATGCGACGGCCTTCTGGGCCGGCGTCGCCGATCTCTATGCCCGTTTCACACCGGAGAACCGCGCGCTGCTCAAGAAGCGCGATGATCTGCAGGCGAAGATCGACGTCTGGCACCAGCAGCGCAAAGGCCAGGCCTTCGATGCCGGGGCCTACCAGGCTTTTCTGAAAGAGATCGGCTATCTGGTGCCCCAGCCGGCGCCGTTCAAAATCGCCAGCGGGAATGTCGATGCCGAGATCGCGCGTATGGCCGGCCCGCAGCTGGTCGTGCCGGTGCTGAATGCCCGCTTCCTGCTGAATGCGGCGAATGCGCGCTGGGGCAGCCTCTACGATGCCTATTACGGCACCGATGCGATCCCGCATGAGCCGAATGAGAAGAAGGGCTACGATCCGGCACGCGGCGCCAAGGTGATCGCCAAGGCGAAAGCCTTCCTCGATTCAGCCGTGCCATTGGCCGCAGGCAGCCATGCGGATGTGAAGGGCTGGTCGATCAGGGACGGCGTGCTCACGCCGGCGCTCAAGGATCCGGCCGCCTTTGTCGGCTATCGCGGCGATGCGGCGAACCCTTCGGCAGTGTTGCTGCAGCATAACGGCCTGCATATCGAACTGGTGATCGACCGCGCCCATCCCATCGGCAAGACCGATCCCGCTGGCCTGGCCGATGTGATTCTGGAAGCCGCGCTCACCACCATCGTCGATCTGGAGGATTCGGTCGCCGCTGTGGACGCCGAAGACAAGGCGGCGGCCTATGCCAACTGGCTCGGCCTGATGAAGGGCGATCTGGAAGCCAGCTTCGACAAGGGCGGCAAAACCATGACCCGCGCGCTGGAGGCCGATCGCGACTATACCGCCGCGAAGGGCGGTAAGCTCACGCTGGCCGGCCGCAGCCTGCTGTTCGTGCGCAATGTCGGCCATCTGATGACCAATCCGGCGATCCATCTGCCCGACGGCTCGGAAGCCTTCGAGGGCATTCTCGATGGCATCGTCACCAGCCTGATCGCCATGCATGACCTGCAGAAGAAGGGCCGCTTCACCAACAGTCGCGCCGGCTCGGTCTATATCGTCAAGCCCAAGATGCATGGGCCGGAAGAGGCGGCTTTCACAAACCGCCTGTTCGATGCCATCGAGGATCTGCTCGGCCTGCCGCGCTTCACCGTCAAGGTCGGCGTGATGGATGAGGAGCGCCGCACCTCGGCGAATCTCGCTGCCTGCATCCATGCCGTGAAGGACCGCATCGTCTTCATCAATACCGGTTTCCTCGACCGCACTGGCGACGAGATGCATACCGCCATGCAGGCCGGTCCGATGGTGCGCAAGGCGCAGATGCGTTCTAGCGCCTGGATCAAGGCTTACGAGGAGCGCAACGTCGCCATCGGCATTGCCTGCGGTCTTTCGGGCAAGGCGCAGATCGGCAAGGGCATGTGGGCGGCGCCCGACCGCATGGCTGACATGCTGGAGCAGAAGATCGGCCACCCGAAAACCGGCGCCAACACCGCCTGGGTGCCGAGCCCGACGGCGGCCACCCTGCATGCCACGCATTATCACACCGTGGATGTCTTCGCCCGCCAGGCCGAGGTGGCGAAGCAGGCTGTACCGCCGCTGGGCGACTTGCTGACGATTCCGCTCAGCGCAGGGCAGAATTTCTCCGAGCAGGATGTGAAGGACGAGCTCGACAACAACGCGCAGGGGATTCTCGGCTATGTCGTGCGCTGGGTCGACCAGGGTGTCGGCTGCTCCAAGGTGCCCGATATCCACGATATCGGCCTGATGGAAGATCGCGCGACCTTGCGTATTTCCTCGCAGCATATGGCCAACTGGCTGCTGCACGGCATCTGCACCAGGGAACAGGCCGAAGCGGCACTCAAGCGCATGGCCGCCAAGGTGGATGCGCAGAATGCCGGCGATCCGCTCTATCGGCCGATGGCGACGGACCCCGATGCCAGCCTGGCCTATCAGGCAGCGCGGGCCCTGGTCTTCGAGGGCGTGGCGCAGCCCAACGGCTATACCGAGCCGCTGCTGCATGCCTTCCGCCAGAAGGTGAAACTAGCGGCCGGCTAACGTCATCCCCACCGGTCGCTTTAGCGACCGGCAAGAGTCATCGCCGCGAAGCTGTCGCGGATCCACTGTCGCAGCAGGATCACTGCCGGCCGGCTCTGCGATTCCGGCCGCACCGCCAGGTAGAAGCTGTTGGCGGCGCGTGTGCTGTGCTGGATCGGACAGACCAGGCGGCCGTCAGTCAGGTAGCGGGACGTGGTGACATTGTCGCCGATGGCAATGCCGAAACCGGCGGCGCTCATCTCGATGGCGGTCAGCGCATTGCCCAGATAATGCCGCGGCCCCGAGGCCAGCCGGGCGCGGCCGCTGCTGGCCAGCCATTTGTCCCATTCGTCGCCATTGTCGGCGCAGAGCAGCGGGGCATTGTCCAGCAGCGCGAAGTCATCCTGGCGCAGGCCGCGCCCGGCCAGCAGGTCGGGACTGCAGACCGGCATCAGATGCACATCGCTTAAGTGCTCGACGATCTGCGCCGGCCAGCGGCCGTCGCCATAGCGGATCGCCAGATCGATCGGTGCGGCGCGGGCCGGCCGTGTGTCGCTGCCGGAGACCAGGCGCAACTGCAGGGCCGGATACTGGGCCAGCAGCGTACCGGCCTGCCGCACCAGCCACAGGGTGGTCAGGGCCGGCGGGGCGCTGATCACCACCTCGCCGCCGGTTTCGCCGGTGGTGATCTGCCGGGTCGCCTCTGACAGCAGGTCGAAGGCCTGCCGCAGCGGCTGCAGCAGGGCGATGCCAGCCGGGGTCAGGCGCAGGCGGTTGCCGCTGCGCTCGAACAGGGCCGCGCCGGTGATGGCCTCCAGCTGCCGCACATGCTGGCTCACCGCGCCATGGGTGACATTCAGTTCTTCGGCCGCCCGGGTCATGGAGAGATGCCGGGCGGCGGTTTCGAAGGCGCGGAGCGCGTTCAGGGGCGGCAGGCGGGAAGCGGGACTGTTCCGAGAGTTTTTCTCACGCTGGACCATGCCGATAAACTCGCTTGTCCAACTGTGGCCGTCCAGCGCAAAGTTGTCATGAAAACGGAAAACAGGGCCGTTTGAGAGAATTCCTCCCGTAAATGGGATATCCGTCAGGAGGCGAGGGGCCGATGGACACCGTTAAGCTGCAGGCCTTGCGCGCAAAATACGGCGACGCCAAGGGCGGCGACATTTTCGACCCGCATTTCGCTGCCGTCGCCACCCAGATCTTCCTCGATCCGGAACGGCGCAAATGGCCGTTCGCCGATGTCGCCACCTTCGTCAGTGCGCCCTACCGGCCGATCCAGTCCGATGCCGATTTTGCCGGGCTGGACTGCTGCATCGTCGGCGTGCCGATGGATCTGGGCGTCACCAACCGCGCCGGTGCCCGCCTGGGCCCGCGCGCGGTGCGCAATATCGAGCGTATCGGGCCGTATGAGCATGTGCTGAAGCGTGCGCCGCTGGGTGAGATCAAGGCTGCCGATATCGGCGACGTGCCGATGCAGAGCCGCTTCAGCCTCGATCGCTGCCATGCCGATATCGAAGGCTTCTACCGCCGCATCCAGGCGGCTGGCGTGATTCCGCTTTCGGTCGGCGGCGATCATTCGATCACGCTGCCGATCATGCGCGCGCTCGGCAAAGACAGGCCGCTCGGCATGGTGCATATCGATGCCCATTGCGACACCAGCGGCGAATACGAAGGCGCCAAGTTCCATCACGGCGGCCCGTTCCGCCAGGCGGTGCTGGATGGCGTGCTGGATCCGGACCGCTGCATCCAGATCGGCATCCGCGGCGCCGCCGAATATCTGTGGGAATTCTCGGTCGAGAGCGGCATGACCGTGATCCATGCCGAAGAGGTGGATGCTATCGGCATCCCCGCCGTGATCGCGAAGGCGCGCGCGGTGATCGGCGACGGGCCGCTCTATGTCACCTTCGATGTCGATGGCCTCGATCCGGCCTATGCGCCGGGTACCGGCACGCCCGAGGTAGGTGGTCTCACGCCGCGCGAGGCGCTGGCGATCCTGCGCGGCCTCTCTGGCCTCGATATCGTCGGCGGCGATGTGGTGGAGGTGGCGCCGCAGTATGACGCCAATACCGTGACGGCGCAGACCGCGGCACAGATGCTGTTCACCATGCTCTGCCTGGTGTCGATCAAAAAGACCGGCCCGCTGGTGACGCCATGAGCAAGAATACCGAAGACACCACGCGGCTCTGGGGTGCCCGCTTCCGCTCGCCGCCCGATCCTGCGCTGATGGCGCTGTCGCGCTCGCCGCAGAGCCATCATCGTCTGATCCCCTATGACATCACATCCTCGATGGCCCATGCGCGCGAATTGCAGCGCGCCGGACTGTTGACCGATGCGGAATGCGCCGAGATCACCGCATCCCTGCAGGGCATCCTGGCCGACCAGCAGGCCGGCCGCATCGCGCCGAGCGAAAAGGACGAGGATATCCACACCTTCGTCGAGCGCGTGATGACCGAGCGGCTCGGGCCGCTGGGCGGCAAGCTGCGCGCCGGTCGTTCGCGCAACGACCAGGCCGCCAACGATCTGCGGCTTTACCTGCGTGATTACGCCCGCCGCCTGGCGCGCGGCATGCTCGGCCTGCAGCAGGCCCTGATGACGCAGGCCGAAGCGAATATCACCGCCATCGTGCCGGGCTTCACCCATCTGCAGCCGGCGCAGCCGGTGCTGTTCGCCCATCAGCTGCTGGCCCATGCCCAGGCCATCGCCCGTGACATCGCGCGGCTGCAGGACTGGGACAAACGCTTTGCCCGCTCACCGCTGGGCGCGGCCGCCATGGCCGGATCGGCGATTGCCATGCATCCGGAACTGGCTGCCGTCGAACTGGGCTACGAGGCGGCGACCGAGAATTCCATCGACGCCGTGGGCAACCGCGACCATGTGGCGGAATTCCTGTTCGCACTCGCCATGCATGGCGTGCATCTGTCGCGCCTGTCCGAGGAAATCGTGCTGTGGTGCTCGCGCCAGTTTCGCTGGATCGAGCTGGACGATGCCTTCGCCACCGGCTCGTCGATCATGCCGCAGAAAAAGAATGCCGATATCGCCGAGATCACCCGCGGTCGGTCGGCCCGCCTGATCGGCGATCTCAACACCATCATGATCGCCCTGAAAGGCCTGCCGCTCGCCTATAACCGCGACCTGATCGAGGACAAGGCGGCCGCCTTCGATGCCATAGATGGCTTGATGCTGGTGCAGCCGGCGCTGGCCGGTCTGGTCCGCACCATGACCGTCCGGGTCGAGGAGATGCATCGGCAGTCGACCGAGGGCTTCACGCTGGCCACCGAAGTGGCCGACTGGCTGTCGCGTCGCGGCGTGCCCTTTGCCCAGGCCCATGAGATTACCGGCGCCGTGGTGCGGCTCTGCGAAGAGCGCGGCATCGGCCTGGAAGATGTAACCGCCGCCGATCTGGCGCTGGTCGATCCGCGGCTGGATATCTCGATCAAGGCGGCGCTGACGCCGGAAGCGGCGGTCGCGGCGCGGCAGGGCTATGGCGGTACGGCGCCGGACCGGGTGCGGGAACAGCTGGTACGGTTGCAGGCCATCTGCACCGCGCAGGCACAGTGGTGCGACACCTACAAGGGGCCGATGCCGTAAGTCGTTTGCATCGTTCTTGCATACAAAAGTGACGACAGAGTCGGGGGACCAGTCATGAATGCAGAGCAATCGAAGGATATGCCGCGCGACCGTTACGATATCGCGCGTCTGCCCATCGTGGCGCCGCGCCATTACGGCCGCTGGCTGGCCGCTGCTGCAATTATCGCCATCCTGCTGTTCATCGTGAAGGCATTCGCCGATGGCCAGATCGCCTGGCGCATCGTCGGCCAGTTTTTCACCGCGCCGGCGATCCTGAGCGGTCTGGTCAACACCATCATCATGACCGCCTGCGCCATGCTGCTCGGTATCACACTGGGCGTGCTGTTCGCCATCATGGTGATGTCGCCCAATCCGGTGCTGAAGAGCGTCGCCGTTTTCTACATCTGGTTCTTCCGCGGCACGCCGCTGATCCTACAGTTATTGCTGTGGTTCAACCTGGCGCTGGTCTTCCCACGTCTCGGCATCCCCGATGTGTTTTCGGTGCGCACGGTGGATGTGATCACGCCCTTCGTCGCCACCCTGCTGGGCATGGGCATCAACCAGGGTGCCTATACGGCTGAAGTCGTGCGCTCAGGGATTCTCTCGGTCGATGCCGGCCAGACCGAAGCGGCCCAGGCCATCGGCATGACCCGGCTGACTGTGCTGCGCCGTATCGTCATGCCGCAATCCATGCGCGTGATTATCCCGCCGGTGGGCAACGAGGTGATCAGCATGGTCAAGCTCACCTCGATCGCCAGCGTGATCCAGTATTCCGAAATCCTGCGCAACGCGCAGACGATTTATTACGCCAACAACTTCGTCATCGAGATGCTGTTCGTCGCTGCCATCTGGTATCTGGCCGTGGTCACCGTGCTCAGCATCGGCCAGCATTTCCTCGAACGCTATTTCGCCAAGGGCCATCGCCGGCCGGAGGCGGCGCGCAAGGCTGCCGAAGCGGCGGGAGTGCCGGCATGAGCGAGCCCGTACTGAGCGAACCGATGCTGGTCGCGCGCGACGTGCGCAAGACCTTTGGCAGCTTTACGGCCCTGCAGGGCGTATCGCTGGATATCCATCATGGCGAGGTGCTCTGCATCATCGGGCCATCGGGCTCGGGCAAGAGCACCTTCCTGCGCTGCCTCAATCAATTGGAGCGGCTGGATGGCGGCGGCATCTGGATCGACGGCGAACTGATCGGCTACCGTCGCACCGGCGACAAGCTTTATCCGCTGCCCGACAAGGATGTGGCGCGGCAGCGGCTCGCCACCGGCATGGTGTTCCAGCGCTTCAACCTGTTCCAGCATATGACGGCGCTGCAGAATATCATCGAAGGTCCGGTCACCGTGCAGAAGCGCCGCAGGGCCGAGGTGATCGAAGAGGCGATGACCCTGCTCGAGCGCGTCGGCCTGGCCGACAAGCGCGATGCCTATCCGGCCCAGCTGTCGGGCGGCCAGCAGCAGCGCGTGGCGATTGCCCGCGCGCTGGCGATGAAGCCGAAGCTGATGCTGTTCGACGAGCCGACCTCGGCGCTCGATCCCGAATTGGTGGGCGAGGTGCTGCAGGTGATGCGCGGCCTGGCCGGCAGCGGCATGACCATGATCGTGGTGACCCATGAGCTGGGCTTCGCCCGCGAGGTCGCCCATCGCGTCGTCTTCATGGATCGCGGCGCCATTGTCGAAACCGGTACGCCCCAGGACATCCTGGGCAATCCGCAGCAAACCCGCACCCGCGATTTCATTGCCGCCGTTCTGAACTGACAGCCCCTGAAGGAGATCCACCCATGTCGCTTATCAAGCATTTCACTCTCGGCCTGCTGGCCGCCGCGATTGCGCTGCCGGCCGCAGCCGCCGACCTGCCTGACCGCATCAAGGCCGCCGGCAAAGTGGTGATCGCCACCATGCCGAACTATCCGCCGATCACCTTCAAGGACCCAGCGACCAATACGCTCAAGGGCTTCGACATCGAGCTTGGGGCCGCGCTGGCCAAGGAGATGGGCGTCGCGGTCGAATGGCAGGAGATCGCCTTCGCCCAGATGCTGCCGTCCCTGCAGACCGGCCGCGTCGACATGGTGATGGCCGGCATGACCGATCTGCCGACCCGTCGCGACCAGCAGGATTTCGTCAACTACCTGAAGACCGGCGCGCAGTTCTATACCTCCACCGCGATGTCGAAGGAGATCAAGTCGCAGGCCGATCTCTGCGGCAAGAAGGTCGGCGCCAGCCGTTCGACCAACTGGCCGAAGCAGATCGAGGCCTGGAGCGAGGTCAACTGCGTGGCCAAGGGCAAGCCGGCGATCACCGTGGTCGGCACCGAAGGCTCGATCGATGCCCGCACCCAGCTCAAGACCCAGCGTATCGATGCCGGTGCCCAGGGCAACGAGACGCTGCCCTATCTGCAGACCCAGGAGCCGAATACTTATGTGATTCTCGGCGACGCCTTCACCGTCACGCTGGCCGGCATCCCGGTGCTGAAGACCGAGCCCAAGCTGCGCGATGCCCTGCTGGAGGCGCTGGCCAGCCTGCAGAAGAAGGGTGAATATGATGCGCTGCTGGCCAAGTATGACCTCAAGGCCATGACCCTGCCGGCCAGCATCAACAAGGGCGAGTAGGCCGGCATGCGCGTCGCGCTCCTCATCCTGGAGGGGGCCAACGAACTCGACAGTTTCGTGGCCTTCACCATGCTGCGGCGCGTGACGCAGCCGGACTGGCAAGTGCAATTGGTGGCGCCGACGCCGACCATCACCTCCGGCGGCGGCGTGACCATTGCGGCCCAGGCCGGACTGGAGGCTGTGCAAGACGCCGATGCCGTTCTGATCGGCAGCGGCCGCTATACCGACCGTTATGCCGACGATCCGGAGTTTCTTGCACAGCTGCCGCTCGATCCACAACGGCAGGTGATCGGGGCGCAATGCTCCGGTGCCATGCTGCTGCAGGCCAAGGGGCTCCTCAAGGATGTGACCTGTACCGATCTGCTGACCGGGCCGGCACTGCAGGCGAGGGGACTGCAGGTTCTGGATCAGCCCTTTCATGCCGATGGTAATGTCGCCACTGCCGGCGGCTGTCTGGCGTCATCCTATCTCGCGGCCTGGACCATCATGCGCCTGACCGATGCCGCCACGGCGGCGGCGGTTTTGCAGCAGGTTGCTCCCGTAGGCGAGAAAGCAGCAGCCGTCGCCCATGCCTTGCAGGTGATCGGGGCGTCTGCCACGGCCTGATCGTCTGACCATTGCCGGAGTGGCTTCCGCACCCTATAAAGCCCGCCCCTCTCAGGGCCGGGACCATGGCACAGCAGACCCACGCAATCGGCGTTGATTTTGGCACCACCAATACGGTGGTGGCGATTGCGCGCGCCGATGGCAGCGTCACGCCGGTGACCTTCGATCATGCCGGACTGCTGCATGACATCTTCCGCTCGGCACTCTGCTTCTGGGACGAAACCGAAGGTCGCGCGCGCCGTATTGAGGTGGAAGCCGGTCCCTGGGCCATCGAGCAGTTCCTCGACAGCCCCTATGAACACCGCTTCATCCAGTCGTTCAAATCCTTTGCCGCCAGCCGCCTGTTCCAGTCGACGGTGATCTTTGGCAAGCGCTTTGGCTACGAAGACATCCTGAGCAACTTCCTCGGCCTGATGCGTCGTCATGCCGGCCCGTCGTTGGCGCAGATGGATGCGCCGGTGATTGCCGGGCGTCCGGTGGAATTCGTCGGCGCCAATCCCGATCCGTCCCTGGCGCTGCAGCGTATGGATGCGTCTTACGCGCGTGCCGGTTTTCCGCCGGTGCGCTATGCCTATGAACCGGTGGGCGCCGCCTACTTCTTCGCCCGTCGCCTGAAGACGGAGGCCACCGTGCTGGTGGCCGATTTCGGCGGCGGCACCAGCGACTTCTCGCTGATGCGGTTCCAAAAAGGCGCCCAGGGCCTGACCGCCACGCCGCTGGGTCATGCCGGTGTCGGCGTGGCCGGCGACGCTTTCGATTTCCGCATCATCGACAATGTCGTCTCGCCGCGGCTGGGCAAGGGCGGCAGCTATCGCAGCGATGGCAAGATCCTGCCGGTGCCGGGCCAGCATTATGCCAATTTCGCCCAGTGGCATCAGCTCGCCATGCTGAAGTCGCCACGCACCATGGCCGACCTGAAGGCGCTGGCCAAGGAAGCGGTGGAGTCCGGCCCGCTGCTGGATTTCATCACCGTGATCGAGAACGACCTCGGTTTCGGCCTCTATCGCGCGGTTTCGGCCACCAAGACGGCGCTGTCTGGCGCCGACAGCGCTGATCTGGTGTTCCAGGCCGAGGGCATCGATATCCGCGAAACCGTCACGCGCAAGGCGTTTGAAAGCTGGATCGCGCCGGAACTGGCGCAGATTGATGCAGCACTCGATCGCGTATTTGCCGAGTCCGGTTTGACGGCGGCGGATGTCGATCAGGTGTTTATGACCGGCGGTTCATCCTTCGTGCCGGCCCTGCGGCATCTGTTCGAAGCGCGGTTTTCCGCCGCTCGACTCGCCACCGGCGACCAGTTGCAGTCCATCGCTTCGGGCCTTGCGCTGATCGGTCTTGACCAGAATCCAGGCAGCTGGCTCGCGCCGCGCGACTGACGGCGAGAGTTCCGCAACTTCCCTGAACCAACCTCTGGCGTCAAAGGTCGAGCCGTTATGCCGGCGACTCGGCGCCTTCACGCATGGGTCATCGCAGCGTCACGCCGCGGTCATGCAGCCTGCCTAGCGTTTCCGCCTCAGTTCCAGAAACGGAGGGGAAGCCATGCTGGTTCATCGTCGTCATTTTCTCGTGGGCACCGGTCTTGCGGCCGGCAGCCTGGCGCTGCCGCGCTTTGCCATCGGCCAGTCTGATAACCGGCCGAGCATCACCATCGCCGTGCAGCAGATTTCCAACTCCGCCTCGCTGGAGCCGCTGCGCGAACAGTCCAATGTCGGCACGCGCACCTTCTCCTTCCTTTATGAGGGCCTGATCGGGCGCAACCTGATGAGCGAGCTGGAAGCCATGCCGGCGCTGGCGGAAAGCTGGAAGCGCATCGATTCCCGCACCGTCGAGCTTAATCTGCGCAAGGGTGTGAAATTCCATAACGGCGACGAAATGACCGCCGAGGACGTGGCTTTCACCTACAGCCGTGAACGCATGTTCGGCCCGGATTACGACATCAGCAGCAACAAGACGTTGTTCGCCAATGTGATGGTGCGCGACACCGTGCGCGGCAAGGAACTGCCGGCCGAAGTGCCAGCCGTCGCCAAGCGCAACTGGCCGGCGCTGGAAAAGATCGAGATTATCGACAAATACACCGTGCGCTTCGTCAACCGCACGCCCGACGTGACGCTGGAAGGCCGCATCGCCCGTTCGGGCAGCGAAATCATCTCGCGCCGCGGCTTCGAAGAGTCCAAGAGCTGGCTCGACTGGTCGGTCAAGCCGATCACCACCGGCCCCTACAAGGTGCGCGAATACAAGCCCGACCAGGAGCTGGTGCTCGAAGCCCATGACGAATACTGGGGCGGCCGTCCGCCGCTGAAGACCGTCCGCATCATGGTGGTGCCGGAAGTGGCTTCCCGCATCAACGGACTGCTGTCCGGCCAGTTCGATTTCGTCTGCGACATGCCGCCGGACCAGATTGCCGGCATCGAGAAGAATGCCAAGTTCGAAGTGAAGGGCGGCCTGATCGACAACCACCGCCTCACCGTCTTCGACAAGCATCATGCGCAACTGAAAGACCCGCGCGTGCGCCAGGCCTTCACCCATGCCATCGACCGCCAGGCCATCGTCGACAGCCTCTGGGCCGGTCGTACGCGCGTGCCCGCCGGCCTGCAGTGGGAATTCTACGGCCCGATGTTCGTCGAGGGCTGGAAGGTGCCGGAATACAATCCGGCCAAGGCGCGCGAGCTGCTCAAGGCGGCCGGCTACAAGGGCGATCCGATCCCCTATCGCCTGATCAACAACTACTACACCAACCAGAATGCCACCGCGCAGATCCTGGTCGAGATGTGGCGCCAGGCCGGTCTGAACGTGCAGATCGAGATGAAGGAAAACTGGCAGCAAATCTTCGAGAATAACGGCCAGCGCGCTGTGCGCGACTGGTCGAACAGCGCGCCCTTCACCGATCCGATCTCCTCCATCGTCAACCAGCATGGTCCGCAGGGTCAGCAGCAGCAGGTCCAGGAATGGACCAATGCCGAGATGAACAGCCTGTCCGACCAGATGGCGACCGAGATCGACATCCCGAAGCGCAAGGCGATGTTCGCCCGCATGCTGGAAATCTGCGAACGCGAAGACCCGGCCTATACGGTGCTGCACCAGAACGCCACCTTCACGGCCAAGCGCAAGGACATCCAGTGGAAGGCTTCGCCTTCCTTCGCGATGGAATTCCGCAGCAGCAACTTCAAGATCTGAGCAAGTGCCTGACGGCGGCGGTGATGAACCGCCGCCGTTTTCCTTTGCCCCATAAGGAGACTGGCATGACGTCACTGATAGAAATGCGTGGCCTGACTGTCGACTTCCCGCAAGGCAATCGTCTGATCCGCGCCCTGCGTGGCATCGACCTGACCGTCGGGGCTGGTGAGGCGGTCGGTCTGGTCGGCGAATCCGGCTCGGGCAAAAGCGTGACCTGGCTCGCGGCGCTCGGCCTGCTGCCGGGCAAGGCCTTGGTCAGGGGCAGCGTCATGCTGGAATCGCAGCAGCTGGTCGATGCCCCGCGCCGGGTGCTGGATGGCATTCGCGGTCGCCGCATTGCCATGATTTTCCAGGATCCGTCCTCCAGCCTCAATCCGGTGCTGAAGATCGGCCGCCAGATCGGCGAGGCGCTGGGCCTGCATCGCGGTCTTTCCGGTGCGGCTGCCGAGGCGGAAGCAAAACGTCTGCTGGATCGTGTCGGCATCGCCAATGCGGCGCAGCGCCTGCGCGATTATCCGCATGAACTGTCGGGTGGCATGAACCAGCGCGCCATGATCGCCATGGCGCTGGCCGGCGAGCCTGAGCTGCTGATCGCCGACGAGCCGACCACGGCGCTGGATGCGACGGTTCAGGCCCAGATTCTGACCCTGCTCCAGGACATTCGCCGTGACAGCGGCATGGGTATGGTGCTGATCAGCCACGATCTCGGCGTGGTGGCCGAGAATGTCGACCGCGTCTGCGTCATGTATGCCGGCCGCCTGGTCGAGGAAGCGCCGGCCGACACCATGTTCGACCGCCCGCGCCATCCCTATACGCGCGGCCTGCTGGCCGCCCTGCCGGCGCTGGAGGGCCCGCGCCGCCGTCTCGCCGCCATTCCCGGTACGGTGCCCGAACCCTGGAACCTGCCGCAGGGTTGTGCCTTCGCGCCGCGCTGCGGCGAGGCGGAAGAAAGCTGCCACCGCACCGCACCGCCGCAGCTGGCGATCAGTGCCAGCGAGCGCGTGTTGTGTTTCCACGGCCGCTATCATGCCGAACCGGTGCATAAGGATGCGCCCGTGCCGGCATCCGTACCGCATGTTGCGATATCCGGCCATGCCGTTGCTGTGATCGCACGATGAGCGCTTTGCTTGAAGCGCGCAACCTGACGCGTCATTTCACCATCCGCCAGAAGGGGCCGGGCCTCGATGGCCTGTTCGGCCGCAAGGCGCTGCTGCGCGCGGTCGATGGCATCTCGCTCAGCGTGCAGCCCGGCCGTACGCTCGGCCTGGTCGGCGAATCCGGTTGCGGCAAGTCCACCACCGGCCGCCTGCTGCTCGGCTTGATGGCGCCGACGGCCGGCAGCGTGCAGTTCGGCGGCGTGCCGCTGGAACAGCCCCGCACCGCCGGCTGGCGCTCGCAGCGCCAGGCCATGCAGATGGTCTACCAGGATCCGCTCGGCGCGCTGGACCGCCGGCTCACGGTCGGCCGCCAGGTTGCCGAACCGCTTGACATTCACCACCCGAAAATGCCGGAGGCCGAACGGCAGGCGCGCGTTGCCGAACAGATGAATGCCGTCGGCCTGCAGCCACATCATGCCGAGCGCTATCCGCATGAACTGTCGGGCGGCCAGCGCCAGCGCGTGGTTCTGGCCCGCGCCCTGATCCTGAATCCGCAACTGCTGGTCTGCGACGAACCGATCTCGGCGCTGGATGTCTCGATCCAGGCCCAGGTGGTCAATCTGCTGCTCGATCTGCAGGAACAGCGCGGCCTGGCCTATGTCTTCATCAGCCATGACCTTAAGGTCGTGCGCCAGATCAGCCATGATGTCGCCGTGATGTATCTCGGCCGCATCGTCGAATACGGTGAAGCCGAAAGCCTGTTCCGCGATCCGCAGCATCCCTATACCCGCGCGCTGCTGGCGGCGATCCCCACCATCGCCCGCCAGGGCGGCGTCAGGCCGACGCCGATCCAGGGCGATCCGCCCGATCCGGCCAACCCGCCCACCGGCTGCGCCTTCCGCACCCGCTGTCCGCAGGCCACCGGGCTGTGCGCCGAGATCGCGCCATCCCTGCGCCGCCTTGCCGATGGGCGCGATGTTGCCTGTCATTTCGTTACGCCGGAGACCGACCGTGTCGCGGCCTGATTTGTCCGGAGTCCTGTGATGCTGGCTTTTGTCGCCTCGCGTCTGGCGCGCGCCGCGCTGACCATCGCCTTTGTCGTCACCTTCGCCTTCGTGGTGCTGCGACTGTCGGGCGATCCGGCGCTGCTGATCATGTCGGTGGATGCGCCGCCCGAGGCCATTGCTGCCTTCCGCAAGTCCTGGGGCCTTGATCAGCCGATCTGGGAGCAGTATCTGGCCTATGCCGCCAATGCCCTGAGCGGCGATTTCGGCAATTCGATGCGCGATGGCCGTCCGGCGATCCAGCTGGTGATGGAGCGCGTGCCGATGACGCTGGCCATCACCATCCCCGCCTTCATCATCAAACTGGGCCTCGGCATACCCGCCGGCATTTTTGCCGCCCTGCATCGCAACTCGCTGCTCGACCGCCTGACCATGACAGCCTCGGTGGCCGGTTTCACGGTGCCCAGCTTCGTGCTGGCGCTGCTCTTGGTGCTGGTCTTTTCGGTGCAGCTCGGCTGGCTGCCCTCCAGCGGCAATGACGGCTGGCGCTCGGGCATCCTGCCGGTCTTCACGCTGGGCATTTCCGGCGCCGCCATCCTGGCGCGCTTCACCCGTTCGGCCATGCTGGAAGTGCTGGGCCAGCCCTATATCCGCACGGCCTCGGCCAAGGGCGTGCCGTGGCGCCGGGTGATCGTCGATCACGCCCTGCCCAATGCGGCGATCCCCACCGTCACCATCGTCGGCTTCATGGTCGGCAGCCTGATCGCCGGCGCCGTGGTGGTGGAAAGCGTCTTTGCCTGGCCGGGCGTCGGCCGCCTGCTGGTCTCGGCGGTGGCCAATCGCGACCTCGCCGTGGTGCAGGCCATCCTGCTCGCCATCGCGCTGTCGATGGTCGTGGCCAATCTCTGCGTCGACCTCGCCTATGGCTGGCTCGATCCCCGCCTGCGGCGCGGCCGGGCGCAGGCCTGAGGAAGCACCATGACCGACATCGCCTCACCATCGCCCGCCAATGTGTCCCGTCCGGATCGCCCCGCGCTGAAGCGGTTCTTCACGGCATTCCCGCCCGGTGTGCTTCTGGCGCTGGGCTGGATCCTGCTGATGCTGCTGGTGGCGTTCGCTGCAGACCAGATTGTGCCCTACAGCTTCACGGCTTTCGATCTCAAGGCACGCCTGCAGCCGCCGATCGGCATGGGCGGGCCATGGAACCATGCCCTTGGGACCGACGAGCTCGGCCGCGATGTGCTGTCGCGTCTCATCATGTCGATCCGCCTCAGCCTGCTGATCGCTTTCTTCGGCACGCTGATCGCGGCCACGCTGGGCACCACGCTGGGGCTGGCGGCGGCGCATTTTCGCGGTCGCGTCGAATCGTTGATCCTGGTGCTGATCGACTTCCAGGCCAGCATGCCCTTCATGATCATCGCGCTCTCGGTGCTGGCCTTCTTCGGCAATTCGCTCACCCTGTTCGTGGTGCTGATGGGCTTCCACAGCTGGGAGCGTTACGCCCGCATCTCGCGCGGCCTGGCGCTCGCAGCCAACGAGCAGGGCTATGCCGCCGCCGTGCGCCAGCTCGGCGCCGGCAGCTTCCGTATCTACGGCCGCCATGTGCTGCCGAACATTGCCTCCACGCTGATCGTGTCGATGACGCTGACCTTCCCGGAAATCATCCTGCTCGAAAGCGGGCTGTCCTTCCTCGGGCTCGGCGTGCAGCCGCCGCTCACCTCGCTGGGCAACATGGTCGGCTACGGCCGCGAATACATCACCCGCGCGCCCTGGATCATGCTGGCGCCCAGCGCCGTCATCGTCCTCACGACTCTCTCGATCAGCATGCTGGGCGACTGGCTGCGCGATCGCCTCGATCCCACACTCCGCTAAACGAAGAAGACCGCACATGACCGACAAAGCCCGCAAGAACATCCTGCTCATCGTCGTCGACCAGTGGCGCGGCGACATCATGCCTTATCTGGGCACCCCGGGGTTGAAGACGCCCAACCTGGATTTCCTCTGCAGCCAGGGCGTCACCTTCCGCAACCATTTCACCACCGCCGTGCCCTGCGGCCCGGCGCGCGCCTCGCTGCTCACCGGCCTTTACCAGATGACCCATCGCGCGGTGCAGAACACCATCCCGCTCGATTCCCGCTTCACCAATCTGGGTCATGAACTGCGCAAGTCCGGCTACGATCCGGCGCTGATCGGCTATACGACCACCACGCCCGATCCGCGCACCACCGGGCCGAACGATCCGCGCTTCTTCGTGCTGGGCGATATCATGGATGGCTTCCGTCCGGTCGGCGTCTTCGAACCCTACAAGGAAGCCTATTTCGCCTGGATGGCATCCAAGGGCTACAAGCTGCCCGACAATCCGGAAGACATCTGGCGTCCGAAGGAAGGCAAGCCCGGCGCCACCCGCTCGGCCAGCCCGATCCCCACTGAGCTGTCGGACACCGCCTGGTTCACCGAGCGGGCGCTCACTTACATGAACGGCGCCAGCAACCGCAACTGGTTCCTGCATCTGGGTTATTACCGGCCGCATCCGCCCTATATCGCGCCCGAGCCCTATAACAGCATGTACGATCCGGCCGACATGGCGCCGCCGGTGCGCCATGCCACGGTAGAAGAAGCCTCGACCTCGCATCCGCTGCACAAATACTACATCGACCACGTGAACCAGCGCGGCTTCTTCCAGGGCGCCGATGCGCTCGGCTCGGCGATGAGCGATGACGAGGTGCGCCAGATGCGCGCCACCTATTTCGGCCTGATGACCGAGATCGACGATCATCTCGGCCGCGTTTTCCAGTTCCTGAAAGACAGCGGCCAGTGGGACGATACGCTGATCGTCTTCACCTGCGATCATGGCGAACAGTTGGGCGACCACTATCTGCTGGGCAAGCTGGCCTATTTCGACGGCAGCTTCCGCATCCCGATGGTGATCTACAATCCGGACCGCGCCGCCGATGCCACGCGCGGCAGGATCGTGGAAGACTTCACCGAGACCGTCGACACCATGCCCACCATCCTGGACTGGATCGGCGCGCCGGTGCCACGCCAGTGCGACGGCCGCTCGCTTCTCGATTTCACCTACGGCGACGCGCCGGCCGACTGGCGCACCGAAGTGCATTACGAGTTCGATTTTCGCGACATCTTCTATTCAAAGCCCGAAGGTGTGCTGGGGACGGCGATGGACCAGAGCTCGCTCGCCGTCGTGCAGGACGACAAATACAAGTATGTGCATTTCGCCGCCCTGCCGCCGTTGTTCTTCGATCTGAAGAAAGACCCCGGCCAGCTGAACAATGTCGCCCATGATCTGGCCTATGCGCCGAAGATCATGGAATACGCGCAGAAGATGCTGAACTGGCGGCTGGCCCATGCCGACAAGACGCTCACCGGCTATCGCGCCAGTCCGCAGGGCCTGCAGGAGCGTCGCTGATCCCGCAGCACTGCGGACAGGGGGTGTGGATACGGAAACGGGGCGGGTGGTGACACCCGCCCCGTTTATTGGGGCCGGATTATTTGGACCGGAGAGTTACTTCGCGCTCTTGCGCGGCTTGGCGGCCGGTGCGGCGATGTCATGCGGGCGCCCCGCATTCAGCATCAGCAGCGCCATATCGTCCAGATCGGCCGACAGGCGGCCGAGGGTGACGCCGCCGGCATGCAGCAGGCAGTGCACGCCGCGGTCGCTGACGCCCTTTACCGTGGCGGCCACCGGCGTTTCGCCGGCCAGCTTCAGCTTGACGCGGGCGCCGACGGCGACATTCACCTTCGGCGCGAACAGGCAGCCGGCGAGCGACAGGTTGGTCACGGTGCCCTTGACGGCGGTGCCGCCATGATCCAGCTCGGCGGTGATTTTGGTATCGCGACGGTCGAACTGGCGGCGATTGGCTTCAGCCTTGGCTTTGGCCTTTTTGGCTTTTACAGCCGGCTTCGCTTTGGCGACGGCTTTCGGCTTGGCTGCAGGCTTCGATTTCGCGGCCGGCTTCGCCTTGGTTTTCACGGCGGCCTTGGGCTTGGCGGCGGGTTTGGACTTGGCAGGGGCTTTTGGCTTCACGGCGACTTTCGGCTTGGCCGCTTTGACCGATTTACGCTTCTTCGACGCCATTGCTGCTTTTCCCCTGCTGAATACAGCAACACTAGCGATCCGGCCGGATTCTGGGAAGGGTGAATAAGGTCTTGATCCAATGACAAAAGCGTGGCGATAGCGGAGGCTTTTCCTTACAATGCGTCAGGTCTGTTACTTCACGCCACGCCCGAATCACAAAGCATCGCCATGTCCGCGCGGATACCGCCGGAGCCCGTCCTCTGGGCCTTGTCGCGTCATAATGCCTATCTGAACAGCCGCCCGGGCGGGACCCGTCTGCAGCGGCGTGGAGACGACTTTGCCGATTTGCGCCTGGATGGCGTGACGCTGGACGATGCCATTCTGCCGGGCTGCAGCTTTGCCGGGTCTTCCCTGATTTCCGCTCAGTTTCTGCGCGCCGATCTGTTCGGGGCCGATTTCACCCGCAGCGACCTGACCAAGACGCTGTTCGATCGCGCCGATCTGCGCGGTGCCAATTTCGTCATGGCGATCCTGAAAAAGACGTCGTTCCGCCAGGCCGATCTGCGGCCGGGCCAGATCGTGCAGCATGTGACGGACGATCAAGGCGGCGAGAAAGAGAAAAAGCAGGATGTGCCGGTGAATCTCACCGGCGCGAATCTGGAAGAGGCCAATCTGGGCCACGCGCATATGGATCATGCCAACATGACCAATGCCAAGGCGGCTCATGCCGCCTTCACCGGCGCTTCGCTGTTTGCGGTCAATCTCACCGGCGCCGATCTGTCGGGTGCGGATTTCTCCGGCGCCAAGCTGAAGGACACCACCTTCGTCGGGGCCAATCTGGAAGGCGCCAAACTGGCCAACTGCGATCTGCGCGGCGCCAATCTGCGCAGCGTCGATCTCAGCAGCGCCGATCTCAGCGGCGCCATGATGCAGGGTGCGATCTATCGCGGCGCCCAGTTGCCGGTCGAGATCGAGGCGAGGCTGGCCAGCCATGGCAAATGGATCGCCTCCAATGGCGAGTCGGGGGAGCGCGCGGTGTTCACCGGGATGAAATTGCCCGGCATTGATTTTTCCAGCTGCGATCTGCGCGCGGCGGTGTTTCACGATACCAACCTGGCCGGCGCGCATTTCTCGCGCAGCCAGCTGCTGTTCACCAGCTTTGTCGGCGCCGATCTGCGCAAGGCCAATTTCGACCAGGCCAGTCTCGGCGGCGCCAATCTCTCGGGCGCGCTGGTGATGGGCGCCACCTTCCGCGGGGCGCAGCTGGTCGGCGTGGAGATTTTCAACGCGCTGAACCAGCGCACCGGCAAGACCATCTTCCCGCGCTTCGACAATGCCGATCTCACCGGCGCCGACCTGCGTGGCGCGGTGGTCGAGGGCGTGGACTTTGCCAGCACCGTTTTTGAAAAGGTTAATATTTCAGGGACTGATCTGCGTCAGTGCACGGGTATGCGACCCGGGAAACGGGCATAAACTTTATCGATAAGTCTTGGAAAACCGCTAAAAACTGTAAAGACGAATAGTAAGAATTCGTCACAATTACAGTTAGTGGTTGCGGCTCAAATCTCTGCACGTTAGCGTTTAGTAACTATCCCGTTCGGGGATAGCCATAGATGCTGAGATTATGACCGAACGCATTATTCCATCGCACGACGTGCAGGTCGTCCTGTCCCGCCATGCCGCCTTCCTGGCCGGCCGGCAGGGTGGCACGCGCCTGCAGCAGAGCGGTGCCCATTACGAAAACCTGCGGCTGGATGGTGCCAAGCTCGACGATGCGATCCTGTCGCGCGCCGGCTTTGGGAATTCCTCGCTGGCCGGCGCCGAATTCCGCCGTGCCGATCTTTTCTGCGCTGATTTCCAGAATGCCGATCTGACCCGCGGCGTGCTGGATCGCGCCGATCTGCGCGGCGCCAATATGGGCCGCGCCATCCTGCGCAATGCTTCGCTCAGCCAGGTCGATCTGCGGCCGGGCCAGATCATGGTGGCCGAGACCAACGAGAGCAAACAGGTCAATGCCAATCTGGACGGCGCCAAGCTCGACGGTGCCGATTTCAAGAATTCGCAGCTCGACCAGGCCAGCATGGCCGTGGCCTCGGCGGCCGGCGCCAATTTCGCCAATGCCAGCCTGTTTGCGGTCAATCTGGCCGGTGCCGATCTGACCGGCGCCAATCTGGCTGGATCCAAGCTGAAGGACGCCAATCTGATCGGCGCCAATCTGGCCGGCGCCAAGCTGAAGGGTGTGGATCTGCGCGGCGCCAACCTGCGCAACATCGATCTTAGCAGCGTCAATCTCGATGGCGTGTCGCTGCAGGGTGCGATCTATCGCAAGGGCGACCAGCTGCCCGATGATATCGAAGCGGCGCTGAAGGCGCACAGCCTGTGGATCGCCACCAACGGCGCCGAGGGCGAACGCGCCGTGCTCAGCGGCCGCAACATGGATGGCTGCAATTTCTCGGGCTGCGACCTGCGCGGCGCAGAGCTGCACAATGCCTCGCTCGAAGGCGCCGATTTCTCGAACGCCCAGATGATGTTCGCCAGCTTCGCCGATGCCAACCTGGCCAAGGCCACCTTCGACATGGCCGATCTGAGCGGCACCAACTTCCTGCGCGCCACCTTGGGCGGCAGCCGCTGGCGCGGCGCCCGCGTTGTCGGCGTCGATATTTTCAATGCCCGCAACCAGCGCACCGGCAAGGTCGTCTATCCGCGCTTCGAGCAGGCCGATCTGTCCAATGCCGATCTGCGCGGCGCCACTTTCGAGGGCATCGACTTCACCGGCGCTTCGATGACCGGCGCCAATATGCAGGGTACTGATCTTCGCCAGTGTGTCGGCATCAACAGCCGCCGCTGATCGGGCCGATTGCGACCATGCTGCCCTGGGCCGCAGCAGGCGGTGCCAGTGAATACGCTTGCAGGGCGAAACAAGGCCTGCGTTAATCTACTGACCTAACAGGCGCCTGCCGCACGAGACCCTGTAACATGGCCGAGCTCAGATTTCCCCCGCAGCAAATTACCAACGCCCTGTCCCGTCATGCCGCCTGGGCCGGCGGGCGCAGTGAAGGTGAACGCCTGCAGCGCCGGGGCGAGGATTTTTCCTTTCTGCGGCTCGACAATGCCAAGCTGAACGATGCGGTGCTGTCGCGCTGCATGTTCACCGGCGGCTCGATGGTGAAGTCCGAATTGCGGCGCGCCGATCTGTTCGCTGCCGATTTCATGCGCGCCGATCTCTCGGGTGCCATCCTCGACCGCAGCGACCTGCGCGGCGCCAACATGATGAAGACGGTGCTGCGCGGCGCATCGCTGAACCAGGCCGATCTGCGGCCGGGCCAGATCGTGCTGGATGGCGGCGAGTCGAAAACCCAGAAGGCCAATCTTTCGGAAGCCAAGCTGGATGGCGCCGACCTGCGTTCGGCCCAGCTTGATGAAGCCAATCTCTCGGTCTCGTCGGCCACCGGCGCCAATTTCGCCAATGCCAGCATGTTCGCCGTCAATCTGGCCGGCGCCGATCTGTCCGGTGCCAATCTCACCTCCGCGCGCCTGCGCGATGTCAACCTGATCGGCGCGAAAATGGAAGGCGCCCTGCTGCAGGGGGCCGATCTGCGCGGCGCCAACCTGCGCAATGTCGATCTCAGCAAGGTCAATCTCAAAGGCGTCGACCTTTCCAATTCGGTCTATCGCAAGACGGCCAGCCTGCCCACCGAGATCGAGGTGATCCTGCATGCGCATAGCCGCTGGATCGCCACCGGCGGCGCCGAGGGCGCACGGGCGATTTTCAACGGCAAGAAACTGGCGGGCTCCGATTTCTCCAGCTGCGATCTGCGCGGCGCCGAGATGCATGGCTGCGATCTCAAGGGCGCCGATTTCAGTTCTGCGCAGCTGCTGTTCGCCAGCTTCCTCGGAGCCGAACTCAACAAGGCGAATTTCGATCAGGCCGATCTCGGCGGGGTCAATTTCACCAGCGCGCAACTGGCCGAAGCGACCTTCCGCGGCGCCAAGCTGGTCGGCGCGCCGCTGTTCAGCGCCAGCCAGCAGGCCACCGGCCGCACGCTCTATCCCATCCTGATCGATGCCGATCTGACCGGCGCCGATCTGCGCGGCGCGGTGCTGGATCATGTGGATCTCAGCCGGTCCAAGCTCGGACGCGCCAATTTCACCGGCGCCGACCTGCGTCACTGCATCGGCCTGAGCGGCGCGGCCTGAAGACGCCTTGCATCACCCGTTATTAAAAAGCCGGCGCAGTCTCCTGCGCCGGCTTTTCTGTCGCTGCGAAGCCGAGGGGCTTTACTCCGCGGCGGCCTTGTCGTCCTGCAGGCCCAGACGCTGGGCCACGCCGGCGCCATAGCCCGGGTCGGCCTTGGCGAAATGCGCGATCTGACGGCGCTGGATGAACTCCGGCACCGGCTTCATCGCGCCGGCGATGGCATCCATCAGGCGGGCCTGCGCGGCCGTATCCATCAGGCGGAACAGCTGGCCCGCCTGGCCGTAATCGTCATTGCCATCACGATGGCTGTAGCGATCCGCATCGCCGCTGATCTTCAGCGGCGGTTCGGCGGCGTAGGAAGACTGCACCGGCCCGCTGAAGCTGTTCGGTTCATAATTCGGACGCGAACCGCCATTGCCATCTACCCGCATCTGCCCGTCGCGCTGATAGTTGTGATACGGGCATTTCGGCTGGTTCACCGGAATCTGGCCGTGGTTGGCGCCCAGGCGATAGCGTTGCGCATCGGCATAGGCGAACAGCCGCGCCTGCAGCATCTTGTCGGGCGAGGCGCCGATGCCCGGCACCAGGTTGCCCGGCGCAAACGCCGCCTGCTCGATTTCGGCGAAGTAGTTGTCCGGATTCCGGTTCAGCTCCACCACGCCCACTTCGATCAGCGGATAGTCGCTATGCGGCCACACCTTGGTCAGGTCGAAGGGGTTATACGGCGTCTTGTCCGCATCCAGCTCCGGCATGATCTGCACCGACATGGTCCATTTCGGGTGCTCTCCACGCTCGATCGCATCGTAGAGATCGGCCTGGGCGCTCTCGCGGTCGACGCCGATAATCTTCTCGGCTTCCGCGCCGCTGATGCTTTTCACGCCCTGATGGCTGTGGAAGTGGAACTTCACCCAGAAGCGCTCATTGGCATCGTTGATGAAGCTCAGCGTATGGCTGCCATAGCCGTTCACATGGCGATAGCTCAGCGGCAGGCCGCGATCGCCGAACAGATAGGTCACCTGGTGCAGGCTTTCGGGGCTCAAGGACCAGAAGTCCCACATGGCGGTGGGGTTGCGCAGGTTGGTGCGCGGATCGCGCTTCTGCGTATGGATGAAGTCGGGGAATTTCAGCGGGTCGCGCACGAAGAAGACCGGTGTGTTGTTGCCGACCAGGTCGAAGTTCCCTTCCGAGGTATAGAACTTCAAGGCAAAACCGCGCACGTCGCGTTCGGCATCGGCCGCACCGCGTTCGCCGGCCACGGTGGAAAAGCGCAGCAGCAGATCGGTCTTGCTGCCCGGCTTGAACAGCGCCGCTTTCGTGTATCGGGTGATGTCCCTGGTCACGGTGAGCGTGCCATAGGCGCCCGAGCCTTTCGCATGCACCACGCGCTCGGGGATGCGCTCGCGGTTGAAGGCGGCCAGCTTCTCGATCAGGTGCACGTCCTGCAGCAACAGCGGTCCGCGCGCGCCGGCGCTCAGCGAATTCTGGTTGTCGGCGACTGGCGCGCCCGCGCTGGTCGTCAGGGTGGCAGCAGTCGTCGGGGTCGGGGTGGACTTGGTCATGGCTGGCTCCTCATACCGGTCGTAATGGCCGTGACAGAAGGGTAGCCAATCGCATAAAATCGGGGAAATTGATTGTTTTTGATACTATGATCGATTGAGACGATTAAAATGACGGTAACTGGCCTTGCAGCCCCCGGGTGAGAGATTAAGGTGCTGTATCCGTTGTGGTTGGAGACCCCATGCGTTTTGCCGACAAAATCGAGGATGAGGATCTGCGTCGGCTGTATTTCTACTGGCTGGCCAAGAAAACGGGGCGTTTTCCGCCGCCGCGCCAGGCCATCGACCCCGCCGAGATCCGCAGCCTGCTACCGATGATTTTCGTCATCGAGGTCGATCATGACGAAGAGCGTTTCCGCTATCGCCTGGCTGGCGCCGATGTCGAGCAGCTGGTGCAGGCCAAGCTGCATGGCCGCTGGCTCGACGAGGCGCTACGCTCGCCGCTGCGCGAATTTTTCGATGAAGCCTTCTGCGCCGCCACCTTCGGGCGCAAGGTGCAGTATCGCAAGAACACCCTGCATCTGACCGGACGGCCCTATATCCGCTACGCCCGGCTGCTGCTGCCGCTGTCGGGCAACGGCGAGCGGATCGATCATTTGCTGGGTTGTATCAAGGTGGATGATGCGCTGAAGCTGCGCCACGCCAGTGCCGTCGAAGAGCACGAAATCACGGTCACCGATGTCGAAAGTTATGAGCTCGACGCCTATGAGCTGTCGCCCGACGGCCCCTTGCAGTAGCGATGATGCACGGGCCGGAGCCCGGGCGTCACATCTCCACCTGGCCCCAGGGAATGCTGTGCAGCGGGATGTCTTTCAGCTTCTCGATATAGGGCTTGGCGCCGATATAGGTGGGGGCGAGGCTCACGCCCTTGGCGACCAGCACGATGTCGTCTTTTTTCAGCCGCGCCTTGAAAGCCGACATGGATTTCTGCGCGACTTCCGGGGTCGAGACGCCCGCTTCCGACACCATGATCAGGGTCACAACCTTGCCGTCGATCTGGTAATTCACGAACGGATATCGCTGGCCCATTTGTCTTCTCCCCCGCCGCCGATATGCACCATCAGCGATGCATTAAGGTTAAGATATATTAGAAAGAATGCCTAACGGATTATGATCAAAGGATAATTACTAAGGGCGCTTGTATTGAGCGGTGTGATGATCGCTGCAAAGTGGCGTATTCCCGAAGACGCCAGCTTGGCATACGGCGGAACAGCACCATTTTCGACCAGGCGCCGCCAATCGCGTTGCAGTGCAGAAAAATGTCCGGCGGCAAGGAGCCTCCCCATGCAGTCCTCTATCCGCACCATGATCGTCGCGTCCGCCTTGATGATCGCCGCATCTTCCGCCTTCGCCGGCAGCATCGACGTTGCGCCTGGCGTCACCGCCCAGATCGATGTTGGCAGCCGCGACAGCTACACCTCGATTGTCGTCAGCAACCGCGACGGCAATGCCGGCCGGCTTGAGATTGCCGGCACCGCCGTTGCGGTACCGGCCAATGGCCAGGTCGAGCTGTACGATCGCTACGGCCGCAACACGCGCGGTCCCAGTTATGTGACCGTGACGAACAGTGGCACGGTGCCGTTGCGCCTGCTGAGTCGCTACCAGCTCAGCAATCCGACGCCGAGCCCTTGATCGCGGCGTAACGGGGCGGCCTGTTACTCGGCGTCGCGCAGCGGCGTGAAGCTGTCACGCTGCAGCGCCAGGAAAAATCCGTCCTTGAATCCGCCACTGCGGCTGAGTTCCGTGATTGAGCGCGGCTGGATCGGCATGGCGCTGGGCCAGACCTGCACGCTGAACACCATCGCCGCCGCATCTTCGGTGCCGAGGCTGAGCGGCAGCATCAGCCGGCGCGTCATGGCAAAGCCCTGCGCATCCCAGCGGAACACGCTCTCGGAATAAACCGGCGCCGCATCGCGCAGCGTCGTGTTGTAAATCCGCTCCATGTAGTCGCGATAGCTGCCCTGCATCACTTCGGCCGTGGTCTTGCCGGTGAAGTCGAAGGTGTAGCGCTCGACATGGGCCGAACCGACGAGGCGATAGCGCCAGGCCGTGCTGTCAGACACCGGCTCCGACAGCAGCAGGTTGGGCCAGACGGCGGGCGAGAGATGCAGCGGATCGATATCAGCCCGGTCGGGCATCAGCCGGCCGCGGCGCTGCCGGGTCCAGTAGGACGCTACTTCATCCAGCAGCGGATCGTCGGCGAAAAGCGGCGGAGCGACAGCCATGGCGTCAGTTTAGGACAGAATGACGCGAAAATGGCAGGACAACATGCAGCCGGGGATGGGTGTCAGGCGCTGTCCCGGGCCGTCATGGCGGCTGGGGATGGTGCTGCTGGACAGGATTGAACTGTCGACCTCCTCATTACCAATGAGGTGCTCTACCACTGAGCTACAGCAGCCCGGAATCCGGCGGGCCGAAAACAACAAGCCGGCGCTTGGGCCCTTGCGGACCCGGCCGGCGTCGGGCGCGGAAACTGCCACAGCCTGCGGGCGGGCGCAAGCCGGACATGCGGGCTTTTGCAAAGGCCGGAAATCGCGGGTTTTTCCATTCCCCCCAACGGGCTTATGCGGCCGCGCTTGACGGCGGCAGGGCCGGTTGGCTATCGCTGGGGCCCCCAGGCCCGGAGTCACCCATGATCGGCGCAGATGCCCCCACGATGGGAACCGAGATCGAGCGCAAATTCCTGCTGCGCCAGCCCGACCGCGGGCCTGCCCTGGTCGCCGGACTGACCGGCACGCCGCTCCTGCAGGGCTATTTCCGCGATATCGACGGCTGGTCGGTGCGCCTGCGCCTCGCGCCGGGCAAGGCCTGGCTGACCCTGAAAAGCCGGGATGCCGCCGCCACGCGCTGGGAGATCGAAAGCCCGGTTCCGGTCGATCTCGCCGCCCGCCTGCTGGCGGCTTTGCCGCCGGACCAGCGCATCGGCAAGACGCGCTATCGTCTCGCGGTGGAAGGCGAACCCGGCCTGGCCTGGGAGATCGACCGTTTTGAGGGCCGTCATGAAGGCCTGTGGCTCGCCGAGATTGAGCTGCCAGGTGCCGATCATCCGCTCGACTTGCCGCCATGGCTGGGCGAGGAGGTGACGGCCGATCCGCGCTATCGCAATGCCGCGCTGGCGACGGTGCCGGGCGGTGAGAGCCAGAGTCTGCCGGCCGAGCTGGATGCCATGGCGCGCCGCCTGCTGCAGACGGCACCGGACACCGGGCCTGCGGCAAAAACCACCGTGCTGCCGGTGCCGTCGCCGCTGCGGGATCGTTCGGCCGGCCGCCGCGCCGAACGTGCCCTGCGCAAGATCCGGCTGGAGCGCGAGCTGCGTGCCAATCTGGGTCGTCGCAAGCAGCAGGGCCGCGGCCGCGACGAGGCGGCGTCCGAGCCGGCACCGGGTCTTGACCGCGAAGACCCGTCTAGTTAAGCCCGACAGCAGGCATTTCCGAAGGGGCCATCCAATGAGCGTCATGTCCGATATCTGGATTCGCGAACAGGCGAAGGCCAAAGGCATGATCGAGCCCTTCGTCGAGGCGCAGAAGCGCGAAGGCACGATTTCCTACGGCCTGTCCTCCTATGGCTACGACGCCCGCGTGGCGCGCGAGTTCAAGATCTTCACCAACGTGAACAGCGCCGTCGTCGATCCCAAGCAGTTCTCGCCGGAGTCCTTCGTCGACCGCGACACCGATGTCTGCATCATCCCGCCGAATTCCTTCGCGCTGGCGCGCACGGTGGAATATTTCCGCATCCCGCGCGACGTGCTGGTGATCTGCTTGGGGAAAAGCACCTATGCCCGCTGCGGCATCATCGTGAATGTCACGCCGCTGGAACCCGAATGGGAAGGCCATGTGACGCTGGAATTTTCCAACACCACGCCGCTGCCCGCCAAGATTTATGCGAACGAGGGCGCCTGCCAGTTCCTCTTCCTGCAGGGCGACCAGCCCTGCGAGGTGAGCTATGCGGATCGCGCCGGCAAATACATGGGCCAGCGCGGCGTCACGCTGCCGAAACTGTAACCGCGCTCAAGGCCGGCGCCGCGATATAGCGGCGGCGCAGGGCGATCCACCATCCGATGAAATAGCCCGCGCTGGCGCCGGACACGGCAATGTCGGCCTGCAGCAATGCGGCGGCCCATGCGCCCAGGATGGCGGCGGCCACCTGCAGCGCATAATGCGAAAAGAAGACGATGAGGTTGCGCGCCAGCGGCCAGATGCTGCCCGGCAACTGCAGCCGGCCGGTGGCGTGATCGGCTGCCGTGACGCGCGGCCCCGTCGCCAGCCCGAGCAGCAGTCCGGCCGCGAAGCCGCCCAGCCACAGGACCGCAAGGCTGGTGGCCGGGAAGGGCTTTCCCAGCAGGCCGCTCAGGCCCCAGACCAGGAAGACCAAGGGTATCACCGCCATGCGGTTCAGCCCGACCAGCCGGTTTTTCAGCCCCTGGCTGCCGAGCCAGACCAGCAGGGCCAGCAGGCCCCAGACCCAGAGCGGCGTCCCGCTCAGAATTCCCATCGCCATCCGGTCCGTCATGATCGAAAGTCCCCGCCGCTGCCCTGCCTGTCGCAGTGTCCCGACGCCCAGGCCGGCCGCAAGCGCCATCCGCCCGGACTGTGATCGCCATCGGGTCGCGATCCGCCCGCCTGACGCCCCTTAAATCCGCCACACTGGCGATTTACTGCACATTGCGTTAGACAATCGGGACCCTATCTCATGCCTGCCGGCCATTTTTCCCGGTAGTCTTTTGGAATCAATGCGTTATGGATCGAATTCGATTGCGCGGCGGCAAGCCGCTGGACGGCAGCATCGCGATCGGCGGTGCCAAGAATGCGGCCCTGCCGCTGATGGCGGCCAGCCTGCTGACCGCGGATACGCTGTCGCTGGCCAATGTGCCGCATCTGGCCGATATCGCCACCATGGCGCATCTGCTGCAGCAGCATGGCGTCGATGTCTCGATGGATGGCGGCAACGGCACGCCCGAGGGCCGCACCATTCATCTGAATGCCGGCAAGATCACGTCCACGCTCGCGCCCTACGATCTGGTGCGCAAGATGCGCGCCAGCGTCCTCGTGCTCGGGCCTTTGCTCGCGCGTTTCGGTGAAGCCGAAGTGTCGCTGCCCGGCGGCTGCGCCATCGGCACGCGCCCGGTCGATCTGCACATCATGGGTCTGAAGGCGCTGGGCGCCGAGATCAATGTCGAGAACGGCTATATCAAGGCGACGGCCAAGAAGGGCCTGAAGGGCGGCACCGTGCGCTTCCCGCAGGTGAGCGTCGGCGCCACCGAGAATCTGCTGATGGCGGCGACGCTGGCCGAGGGCACCACCGTGCTTGAGAATGCCGCGCGCGAGCCCGAGATCAGCGATCTCGCCTATTGTCTGGTGGCGATGGGCGCGATGATCGATGGCATCGGCACCGAGCATCTCACCATCCATGGCAAGACCGCGCTGCATGGCGGCACCCACAAGATCGTGCCCGACCGTATTGAAATTGGCACGTATCTCGCCGCAGTGGCGATCTGCGGCGGCAAGGTCGAGCTGACCGGCGCGCGCATGGACCTGATCGATGCGGTGGCCGAGAAGCTGCGCGAGGCCGGCTGCGTCATCGAGGAAACCACGCGCGGCCTGTCGATCGCGCGCAACGGTTCGCGTCTGAAGGGTGTGGATTTCCAGACCCAGCCCTATCCCGGTTTCCCGACCGACATGCAGGCCCAGGTGATGTCGATCATGTCGGTCGCTGAAGGCGCCGCCATGATTACCGAGACGATCTTCGAGAACCGCTTCATGCATGTGCCGGAACTGGCGCGCATGGGCGCCAATATCACCGTGCATGGCTCGTCGGCGCTGGTGCGCGGCGTGCCCAAGCTGACCGGCGCGCCGGTGATGGCCACCGATCTGCGTGCATCCGTGTCGCTGGTGCTGGCCGGTCTGGCGGCCGAAGGCGAAACCATCGTCAACCGCGTCTATCATCTGGACCGCGGCTACGAACGGCTGGAAGAAAAGCTCGCCGCCTGCGGCGCCGTGATCGAAAGGCTGAAGGACTGAAGCATGGCCGACCGCCGCTTCCAGCCGTTGCGTCTGCGCGCCGAGGATGTCGAGGACATCACGGTGCTGGCGGCCTGCCTGCAGGATGCGACGCTGCGGATCGGCGACATGGTCTGGCAGCCCAGGCAGCGGCGGTTCGTGCTGGTGCTGAACCGTTTCCGCTGGGAAGATGAGCGGCTCGCCGATGCGCGGCGTCCGCTGATCCGCGCCACGCCCCATGCGCGCGTGCAGGCCGGCCTGCATTTCGACGGCGTGTTGAATGTGCAGTCGACCGGCATCGACCGCAGCGACGCCAAGGCGGCGCTGGAACTGCTCTCCATTCTGGCCGATGGCGGTGCGGAGGGCACGGCGACGCTGACGCTGGTTTTTGCCGGCGGCGGCGCGGTGCGGCTGGATGTCGAATGCGTGGACGCGCAGATGCAGGATATCGGCCAGCCCTGGCCGGTGCGGCGCGCCCCGCAACACAAGGATCTGTCATGAGTCCCGCTATTGATAACGCGAAACTGGTGATGGCGCTGCCCAAGGGCCGCATCCTCAAGGAAGTGCTGCCGCTGCTGAAAGCGGCCGGCATCGAGCCCGAGCCGGAATTCTCCGACGAGAACAGCCGCAAGCTGCGCTTTGCCACCAGCCAGCCCGATATCGAACTGATCCGCGTGCGCAGTTTCGATGTCGCCACCTTCGTGGCCTTCGGCGCGGCCCAGCTCGGCGTCGCCGGCAATGACGTGCTGATGGAATTCGATTTCCCGGAAATCTACGCGCCGCTCGATCTCGATATCGGCCATTGCCGTCTCTCGGTGGCCGAGCCGGTCGAGCTGTCGGCGTCCGATGATCCCAAGCGCTGGAGCCATGTCCGCGTCGCCACCAAATACCCGCATGTGACGCAGAAGTATTTCGCCGCCCGCGGCGTGCAGGCCGAATGCATCAAGCTGAACGGCGCCATGGAACTGGCGCCGACGTTGGGCCTGTGCCGCCGCATCGTTGACCTGGTGTCCACCGGCGCGACCTTGAAGGCCAACGGGCTCGTCGAGGTCGAAGTGATCGCCCAGGTCACCTCGCGGCTGGTGGTCAACCGCGCGGCGCTGAAGACGCGGCCGATCCAGGTCGGCGGCTGGCTGGAGAAATTCACCGCCGCCGTGAATGCCGCCGCACAGAAGACCAAGAAAGTCGCCGTCTGATGCCCGTTTCGCTCAATGCATCCGACAAGGATTTCACCGCCCGCTTCCAGGCGATGGTGAAGGCCAAACGCGATGCCGAAGGCGATGTCTCGGCGCAGGTGGCGCAGATCATCGCCGATGTGCGCAAGCGCGGCGATGCGGTGCTGCATGAACTGAACCTGAAATTCGATAAGGTCGATTCCGCGAAACTCGGCCTGCGTATTTCCCAGGCCGAGATCGATACCGCAGCCGCCCAGGTGGACAAGGCGACGATGGCGGCGCTCGAAACCGCCGCCGAGCGCATCCGCCTGTTCCATGCGCGCCAGAAGCCGTCCGACGATTTCTATACTGACGCCCAGGGCGTGAAGCTCGGCCATCGCTGGACCGCGCTGGACGCGGTCGGCCTGTATGTGCCGGGCGGCAAGGCGGCCTATCCCTCTTCGGTTCTGATGAACGCCATCCCGGCCGTGGTGGCCGGCGTGCGCCGCGTCGTCGTCGTTGTGCCGACACCGGGCGGCGAACTGAACCCGCTGGTGATGGCGGCGCTGAAGCTTGCCGGCGTCACCGAGGCCTATCGCACCGGCGGCGCCCAGGCGGTGGCGGCTCTGGCCTATGGCACCGAAAGCATCGCAGCGGTCGACAAGATCACCGGCCCGGGCAACAGCTTCGTGGTCACGGCGAAACGCATGGTCTTCGGCCAGGTCGGGATCGACAATCCGGCCGGTCCTTCGGAAATCCTCGTCGTCGCGGATAACAGGAACGATCCGGCCTGGATCGCCGCCGATCTGCTCAGCCAGGCTGAGCATGACGAGGTGGCGCAGTCGGTGCTGATCACCGACGATGCCGGCTTTGCCGAACAGGTCAATGCCGCCGTGCGCCAGCAGCTCTCCACCATGCCGCGCAGCGCGATCGCCACGCCCAGCTGGGAGAAATTCGGCGCCCTGATTACCGTGGCGGATCTCAACGACGCCGTGCCGCTCATCGATGCCATCGCGCCCGAGCATCTGGAACTCGCCATCGACGATCCGCAAGCCCTGGCCGCCAAGGTCCGCCATGCCGGCGCGATCTTCCTCGGCCGCCACACGCCGGAAGCCGTTGGCGATTATGTCGCCGGCCCCAACCATGTGCTGCCCACGGCGGGTGCTGCGCGTTTTGCCTCGGGGCTGAATCTCCTCGATTTCATGAAGCGCACCACGCTGGTGCAATGCGACGCGGCCTCGCTGGCCAGGATCGGCCCGGCCGCCGTCACGCTGGCTGAGGCCGAAGGCCTGCAGGGCCATGCTTTATCCGTGTCTATCCGGTTGAACAGGAGCTAGCCGGGGCATGACCGAGAAGGCGCCGCCGGCCAATCACCGACTCATCGGGATCGATCTCGACGAGCGCAGCGTGGTGCGCCGCAACGCCGATATCGAGCATGAGCAGCGCGTCGCCATTTTCGATCTGCTGGAACAGAACGTCTTTTCCCCGGTCGGCTGCCATAACGACCAGGGCCCGTTCCATCTGGTGCTGGCCATCGAAGATAACCGCCTGGTCTTCGATATCCGCGACGAGGGCGTGGCGCCGTTCGGCAAGATCATCTTGGCGCTGTCGCCGTTCCGACGCATCGTCAAAGACTATTTCGAAATCTGCGACAGCTATTTCCAGGCGATCAAACGCTCCTCGCCGGCGCAGATCGAAACCATCGACATGGCCCGGCGCGGCATCCACAACGAGGGCTCGGAACTGCTGCGCGAACGCCTCAAGGGCAAGATCGACTGCGATTTCGACACCGCCCGCCGGCTTTTCACCCTCATCTGCGTCCTGCATATCCGGTAGGCCGCATGAACGAGCGGCTCCCCGGCAGCGTGCTGTTCTGTTGCACCATGAACAGCGTGCGATCCCCGATGGCCGAGGGCATCCTCAAGGCGCTGTATCCCAAACAGGTCTTCGTCGACTCGGCCGGCGTGCGCAAGGACAAGGTCGATCCACTCGCCGTCGAGGTGATGGACGAGATCGGCCTGGATATCAGCAAGCATCGCTCGAAAAGCTTCGACGACCTGGAAGACAGCTCGTTCGACCTGATTATCTCGCTGTCGCCTGAGGCCCAGCACACCGCCGTCGACATGACCCGCACCATGGCCTGCGAGGTGGAGTTCTGGAACACCTTCGATCCCACCATCGTCGAGGGCACGCGCGAACAGCGGCTGGCCGCCTATCGCGAGGTGCGCGACACCCTGCAGAAGCGCATCCGCGAACGGTTCGTCGCGCGTTGATGTGGCCTTGCCGCAAATCTGCCACGGTTGGGCCTTAAGGCTGGCCGCAACCAGAAACCACCGGAGTCCGCCGCCATGATCCGCCGCCTCGCTTCCGCACTTGCCGTCACCGCCCTGCTGATCGGCCTTGCCGCCTGCGACAATGCCAAGGCACAGACCGTGCAGCGTACGCTGCCCGACGACGCCACCGTGGTGAACCTGAATGAAAGCGCCGAGCGCGAAGTGACGCCCGATACCATGCGGTCGCGGCTGATGGCGCAGGCCAGTTCTGAATCGGCGGCCACCGCCCAGGCCAGCGTCAATGCGGCGATGGCCAAGGCGCTGGCGCGCGCCAGGTCGCTCGGCCTCGATGCCGAGACCGGCGGCTACAACACCTTTCAGGAAGCGCAGCCGCGCCCGGCCAGCCTGCCGCCCGGCGCCAAGCCGCCGGCGCCGCTGTGGCGCGCGCAGCAGAGCCTGATCCTGACCGCGAAGGACGATGCCAAGCTCCTCGAAGCCGTCGGCGCCTTGCAGAATGAGGGCCTGCTGCTGCAGGAACTCGGCTACACCGTGTCGCGGGCGCAGGAACGCGCCCTGCAGGACGAACTCTTTGCCGAGGCGCTGCAGCGCCTCACCGCCCGCGCCGAGAAGGCCGCCGCCGCGCTCGGCATGCGCTTCGAGGGCTGGGCCCGCGTCGGTCTCAACGGCGGCACGGTGCAGCGCCCGGTGATGATGAAAGCCATGGGCATGGCCACGCGCCAGGATGCCGCGCCGCCGGTGGCGGCCGCCGGCGAGCAGACGCTCAGCGTCAGCGTCGATGGCGAGGCCATTCTCCGGCGCCGTTGAGCTTTTTGGGCTAAGTCAGTTCCTTCAGGCCGCCCGGCGTCCGGATCAGCGCGCGATAGCGCAGGCGCTCGCCCTGTTTCACTTCGGGCGGCGCATCGATGCCCAGCGTTCCATACAGCGCCCTGACCTGTGCGGGATCGGGATGCTCGATGATGAAAGACTGCAGGCGGGCGCCAAGATCGGCCATCCGGGCCACCGGAGGGGGGCGGTTGCCGCGGTCGATCACCGATGGTGCGACGCCGCCCGATGGCAATGCGCCATCCTCGGGGATGGCGAAATGGAAGGCGATGTCGCCGGACATCATCCGCACCTTCTTGCCCAGCATGGCTTCATGCTGCGACAGCACGCCATCGATGTCATCGGTGCGCGTCACCCAGCCGCGCAGACGCAGGCCGCTGTCCCAGGCCGCGCGCACCGCCCTCTGGTCGTCGAGGCCGAACCAGCGCGGCCGGGCCGGGCGCGGGGCTTCGGGATTGACGGCGATGATCTCCAGATAGACGGCCTCGCCCGGTTTATCGCGATTCAGGCGCAGCAGGTGATTGTGGGTATCCATATCCTCATGGCGCCGGCCGAAGGGCACATCGAGATCGAGGCAGGCCCGCACATGCGCCACGCCCTCGGCCAGCGAGGGCGCGATGACGGTGATGTGGTCGAGCTGCAGCATGCGGCTTTCATCCCTTGAGCGTCTGTCGTGCCGTCCTGTCATAAGGGCCAACCGGCGGACGGGTCCAGACTCTGGCGGCGGCCACCGGTCATTCCGGTTGCAGGGTTTGTCAGCATGGGTTGCAGAAGTCGGGCGGCAAATCGCCGCAGCAATCGCGCTGATGGCAAATTAAGCATAATTCATGGTCACTTGCATGCCGTCACAGTGACGAAACGGGGCTTGCTCCGAGGGCGCAATCGCCCTTAATACAGGGCGTGTTTCACGAGACCTCCCGCGTGCTGACTGCACCTCTGCCCCCCGACGAAGCCGAGCGCCTGGCCGACCTGCGCAGCTTTGCCATTCTGGATACGCCCTACGATCCGCGCTTCGATCGTCTGGTGCAGATGACCGCGCGCGTCTTTTCCACCGGCGGCGCCATGGTCACGCTGCTGGATTCCGATCGGCTGTGGTTCAAGGCGCATATCGGCATCGGCGTGCGCGAAGTGCCGCGCGAGCATGGCCTCTGCGCCTGGGCGATCCTGGATGACGAGGTCTGCGTCATCGAGGATGCGTTGCAGGATCCGCGCTTCGCCGACAATCCTTTCGTCACCGGCGAGGGCGGCCTGCGCTTCTATGCCGCTGCGCCGCTGGTCAGTCGCGACGGCCATCGCATCGGCACGCTGGCGGTGTTCGATTCCTCGCCGCGTCATTTCGATGCCGCACAGCAGCACCAGCTGCAGGATTTCGCCGCCCTGGTCATCGATGCGCTCGAGCTGCATCGCGCGCTGACGCAGACCGCCGCCGCCCATGAGGAAGCCCAGCTCGCCTCCCGCGCCAAGGGCGAGTTCCTGGCCTTCATGAGCCACGAGCTGCGCACGCCGCTCAATGCGGTGATCGGCTTTGCCGAGATGATGGAATCCGAAGCCTTCGGCCCGCTCGGCGACAGCCATTACAAGGATTACGCCGGCCTGATCCGCCAGGCGGGTTCGCATCTGCTGGAAGTCATCACCAGCATTCTCGATCTCAGCCGCATCGAAGCCGGCAAGATGACGCTGACGCTGGATGCGCTGACCGTGGTGGATGAGGCCGATGCGATCATCTCGCTGCTGATCGGCCAGGCGCGCCAGAAGGACCAGGCGCTGGTGATGGACGCCTCGCTGCATGGTCTGCCGGTGTTGCAGGCCGATCGCAGCGCCTTCCGCCAGGTGCTGCTCAACCTGATCTCGAATGCCATCAAGTTCACGCCGGCCGAGGGCCGCATCGTGGTTACCGGCGCCGCCGATGCCGACAGCATCCGCATCAGCGTGCGCGATGACGGGCCCGGCATCGGGCCGGCCGATCTGCAGCGCCTGGGCGAGGCCTTCTACCAGGCTGGCCCGAAGAACCAGCGCCAGCAGGGCACCGGCCTTGGCCTCACCATCAGCCACCGCCTGATGGCGCTGCATGGCGGCCGCATCAGCATCGCCAGCGCGCTGGGCGAGGGCACCATGGCCACCATGATCTTCCCGGTGCGCCGGGACTGATCCGCGCCTGACGGCGTATGCACGCGCCGGCGCGACCCTAAAATCCCTGGACAGATCGACAGGCCGGCGCGTAACCAGAACGGAGCGTTTTGCTTCGGGAGGAAAACGATGCTGCGTTCCCTGCTGGCCGCGCTCTGCGGCCTCTGCCTCGCGCTCTCTGTCCAGGCCGCCGAACTGGCGAAACCGGCCGGGCCGGTGGTGCTCACCGTGCATGGCAAGATCGCCAATACCAACCGCGGCGCGCTCAACGAGTTCGACGATGCCTTTTTCAAATTCGGCAATGTCGGCTTCGACCGGGCGGCGCAGTTCGATATCGCCATGCTGGAAAAGCTCGGCCAGAAGAAGCTGACGGTGAAATACGACACCTGGCCGAAGGCCTATGCCTTCCAGGGTCCGCTGCTGCGCGATGTGCTCAAGGCCGTCGGCGCCACCGGCAGCCGCATCACCGTCTATGCCATCGACGGCTACGGCGCCGAGATCCCGGTCGCCGAGACCCAGGCCTTCGATGTGCTGCTGGCGCTCAGGGCCGATGGCAAATATCTGGGGCTGGGCGGTCGCGGCCCCACCTGGGTGGTCTATCCGCGTAACGACAAGCATCCGGCGCTCAAAAGCCATGACGACGCCAAATGGGTCTGGTCGGCGATCCGCATCGAGGTCGAATAACCTTTTAAGTGTATAAGTATTTTCACTAAACCCGTTTAACTAGAAACGAAGCTGAACGAAGCAAAATGAAGGCGGATTGCCGGTCCCGGGCGGCGGTTGCCCGGGCCCGGGTATCCCCCTGCTTGATTTTCCATGGGCGGGCGCGCATGTTCTCGCCGCGCCGCACGGACGGCGCCATGACTCGCGCCGCTGCGGCGCGGAAGACCGTAAAACAGAGGCGGAATGGCGAAGGAAGAATTGCTCGAATTCCCCGGCGTGGTTGAGGAGTTGCTCCCCAACGCGAATTTCCGGGTCAAGCTGGATAACGGCCACGAAGTGCTGGCACATACCTCGGGCAAGATGCGCAAGAACCGCATCCGCGTTCTGGCGGGAGACAAGGTCATGGTCGAAATGACCCCCTACGACCTGACCAAGGGCCGCGTCACCTTCCGCTTCAAGTAAGCAGTCACCGCCGATGGCCCCGCTCGTCCTGGCCTCGGCTTCGCCGCGTCGCCGCGATCTGCTGCGGCAGATCGGCATCGAACCGGCGGCCATCCTGGCCGCCGATCTCGACGAAACCCCGCAAAAAGCCGAATTGCCCCGGGCGCTGGCCGGCCGCCTCAGTGCGGCCAAGGCCGCCCTGGTCGCAAAACAGCGGCCCGAGGCCCTGGTGCTGGCTGCCGATACGGTGGTCGGTCTGGGCCGCCGCATCCTGCCCAAGGCCGAAACCCCCGACGAGGTGCGCGACTGCCTGGCCCTGCTGTCGGGCCGGCGCCACCGGGTCACCACCGGGCTCTGCCTGATCCACCCCGATGGCCGTCGCGCCGTGCGGCTAGTGGAAACCATCGTGCGGTTCCGCCGCCTGACCGATGCCGAGATCGCTGCCTATGTCGCCACCGGCGAGGGACAGGGCAAGGCCGGCGGCTATGCCATCCAGGGCCGCGCCGAAGCCTTTGTCACCTGGCTGGGCGGGCCCTATTCGAATGTCGTGGGCCTCCCGCTGGCGGAAACCGCCAAGCTGCTGCACGGCTTCGGCTATCCGCTTTGGCCCGAAACTTAGTATAGTCGATTCGATGGCCAACGAGCTTCTGATCGATGTCGGACTGACCGAGACGCGCGTCGCGCTGGTTGAGGACGACCGCTTGGTTCACCTGGATCTGGAACGGCCCGAGCGCGACTCCGCGCTGGGCGCGATTTTTCTCGGCCGCATCCGCCGCATCGAAAAGGGCCTGCAGGCCGCCTATGTCGATATCGGCCTCAGCCGCGATGGATTCCTGGGCCGCGACGATCTGAAAGATCCCGGCGACAAGCCGATCGAACAATGCGTGCATGAAGGCGAGACCATCCTGGTGCAGGTGATCCGCGATCCGGTCGGCGAGAAGGGCGTGAAGCTCACCTGCCTGGTCGCGCTGCCCGGCCGCTTCCTGTCGCTGACGCCCTTTGATGCCGCCGTGCGTGTGACCAAGCGCATCGGCCAGGATGCCGAACGCATGCGGCTCGCCGCCGTGATGCAGAGCCTGATGGCGCTGGCCGATCAGACGCCGCTGGAAGTCACCGCCCGCCTGCGCCGCGCCGGCGACCGCCGCAGCACCGCGAAATCCGTGGCCGAAGACCGCCGCGAGGGCGACCGTCGCAAGGCCATGGGCTGCATCCTCAATGCCAATGCCGATGGCGTGTCGAAGGAAGAACTGCTGGCCGATCTGGAACGCCTGCGCGCGCGCTGGATCGCCATCGAGGAACGCGGCGCCAAGGCGGCCGAGGCGTCCAGCGTACCGGCCGAACTGTGGCGCGAGATGGGCCCGGTCGGCCGCGCGCTCCGCGATTATGTCGGCGCCCGGCTCGATGCGATCCGCGTCAATGCCGCAGCAGGATTTGCGGAAGCGCGCGCCTGGCTGTTCGAGCATGCGCCGAACTACGTCGCCCGGCTCGAACGCTTCAACGATCCCACCGCGCTGTTCGAACTGTTCGATATCGAACATGACATCGCCGCCGCGCTCAGCCGGCATGTCGATCTGCCGTCGGGCGGCGCCATCGTGTTCGGCGAGACCGAAGCGCTCACCGCCATCGATGTCGATTCCGGCCGGGCCTCGTCGCGCGGCCATGCCTTCGAGGAACAGGCGCTCAAGATCAATGTCGAGGCCGCCGCCGAGATCGCGCGCCAGCTGCGCCTGCGTGGCATCGGCGGCATCGTGGTGATCGATTTCCTGCATATGGAAAATGCCGCTTACCGTGCCCGTACGGTGAATGCGCTGCGCGAGGCGCTGCGGCGCGATCCGGCCCCCACCAAGGTGCTGGGCATGTCGGCGCTGGGCCTGGTGGAAATGACCCGCAAGCGGGTGGGCGAGCCGCTGGCCGCCCGCCTGTTCGAGAACTGCGCCACCTGCGACGGCGACGGCCGGCTGCCCTCGCTGCCCGCCGTGCTGGCCGAGTTGCTGCGCCGGACCTGGCGCGAGGCCGCCAGCAATCCGGGCGGCAAGCTGGAAATCGCCTGCGCGCCTGACGTGGCCGCCCTGTTCGATCCCGAACTGCGCACCAAGCTGGAGCGCCAGATCGGGGCGGTGGTGCATGTGAAGCCCGAATCGGGCCGCCGCCGCGAATCGTTCTCAGTCGGACGCATGGGCTGACCCGCCATGGCGGCCAAACCCTGCCCGATCTGCGGCAAGCCGGCCGTGGAAAAGACCGCCCCCTTCTGCTCGCCGCGCTGCGCCGATGTCGACCTCAACCGCTGGCTGAAGGGCGCCTATGCGATTCCGGCGGTCGAGACCGACGACCCGGATGACGACGAGGATGGCCAGGGTGGCGGGGGCCTGCATTAGCCGACTCGGGCCGCCCGCCGGGATGGCGTCTGGGCGGGCGCCCGGGCCAGTGTTGCAGAACTGCATCACTGCCGCCGGAAAATATCGCCGCCCGGCCCGGTTGCGGCGACGGCGGTCACAGGGACCGGGATTCGACTTGCCTCCGCCAGCCGGATACCTGATAAGGTAAGCCTAAGAATTATAACGAGGTCCCAGCATCATGCCTGTTGCCCCGCGCTCCTTTGGCCAGCGCACGTCTCAGTGGAAGACCCTCGCAGCCGTCGCTCTGTTGTCCACCGGCATCCTCGCCGGTTGCGCAACCCCGCCCGCCGATCCGCAAGGCCGTGCCGATTTCGACGCCGTGAACGATCCGCTTGAGCCGATCAACCGCGCGATGTTCGAATTCCACCAGGCGATCGACAACCTGGTGCTCAAGCCGGTGGCCTTCGCCTACTCGATGCTGGTGCCGCCGCCGATCCAGACCGGTCTGCGCAGCGCGCTGGTCAATCTGAAATCCCCGATCATCCTGGCCAACGACCTGCTGCAGGGTGAGACCGGCCGCGCCGGCGACACCGTGTCGCGCTTCGCCATCAATTCCACCATCGGCGTGCTGGGTGTGTACGACGCTGCCGACAAGTGGTTCGGCATCCCGCCGCATACCGAAGACTTCGGCCAGACACTGGCCGTCTGGGGCACCGGCGAAGGCCCGTATCTCTTCGTGCCGGTTCTCGGCCCGTCGAATCCGCGCGACCTGACCGGCTTCGTGGTCGACTCGGTTGCCGATCCGCTGAACTGGTATCTGCGCAACACCGATCGCGACGAGTGGATCATCGCGCGCGCTGCCGCCACCGGCATCGACGCCCGCGCCCAGCTGCTCGAGACGCTCGACAATCTGGAAAAGAGCTCGCTCGACTATTACGTCACCCTGCGCACGGTCTATCGCCAGCGCCGCCTCGACGAGATCGCCAACCGCGCGTCGAAGCAGCCCAACGTGTCGCCCACCTCGCTCACCCGCGCCGCCGATGCCGGCAGCGAGATCGAGACCAAGCCGGCCCAGTAAGCCGGGCCGCTTTCTCCGAATACCGGAACGGCGCGTCGCAAGACGCGCCGTTTTCGTTTGTGGCGTGGCAGGGATTATTTCGCCGCGTCAGCGATGATGCTGGCCGGCGGGAAATGCAGGGTGACGCGCGTGCCCTGCTGCAGCACCGACGATACGGTGACATAGCCCAGATGCAGTTCGATCAGCTTGCGGCAGATGCTTAAGCCCAGGCCGCTGCCTTCGCTGCGGCGGACGCCGGCATCGGCCTGCCAGAAGGGTTCGAAGACACGTTCCAGGTTTTCTTCGGCGATGCCGATGCCGGTATCGGCCACCGTCAGCGCAAAACTGCCATCGGGTTCCAGCTCGCCTTCCACCGCAACGGTGCCGCCGGCCGGCGTGAACTTCACGGCGTTGCCCAGCAGGTTGATCAGCATCTGCTTCACCGCGCGCGCATCCACATGCAGCGGCGGCAGGTCGGCGGGCAGGCGGTTGGCCAGCTGCAGGCCGGCCTCGCGGGCGCGGCCCCGCATCAGGCGCAGGCTGTCTTCCACCAAGTCCTGCGGATCGTGATGGCCGCGTTCCAGCACGAAGCGCCCGCTCTCGATCTTGGATACGTCGAGGATGTCGTTGATGACGCCCAGCAGATGATGCGCGCTGCCGCTGATATCCGCGGCATATTCGAAATACTTGTCCGACTGCGGTCCCAGAAGCCGGCCGGCGATCATATCGGCAAAGCCGATGATGGCATTCAGCGGCGTGCGCAGCTCGTGGCTCATATGCGCAAGGAATTCGCTCTTGGCGCGATTGGCGGTCTCCGCCACCTCGCGTTGCCGTGCGTAATTCTCGGCCAGCTTGGCGCGGGCATCCGACTCCTCGCGCAGGGCGGCTTCCAGCTGCTTGCGGTCGGTGATGTCGGTGGCAATGCTGCCCACCGCCAGCAATTTGTTGTTCTCGTCATAGATGGGGAAACGCACCAGGATATAGTCGTGCAGCACGTTGTCGCGTGTCATACTCTGGGTATCGAAGACCAGCGCCTTGCCCGCCTGCACGGTTTCGCGGATCTGCTGCTGCAGCTGCTCTGCGATTTCCGGCGGAAAGAACTCGTCGGCCGACCGGCCGATCAGTTTGACCGGATCGCGCCGGATCTGTTCGGCATAATGGCGATTGATCATCAGGTAGCGGCCCTGCGGGTCCTGCAGCGCCATGATCAGCGGCGGGTTGTCCATCATGCCGCGCAGCAGCGCTTCAGTGGCGGCGCGCCGGCGCAGCTGTCGCCAGGTCCCCCACAGGGCGGCGATCGCGCCCAGCATCAGCAGGCCGAGCAGCAGGCCATAGGCAATGCCGGTGCGCTGCCAGCCGGCATCGACAGCCGCCTGCTCCACGCGCAGCAGCACGTTGATCGGAAAGCCGCTGAGCCGCGACCAGTACAGGATGCTGCCATCGATCACGACATAGCCGCGCTCGCCCTCGATGAAGCCGGTCAGGCCGGCCAGTTCCGCAGCGGTGTCCTTCGGCCAGCCGATAATCAGGCGGCCCTGTTCATGCACCAGTGCGGCGGTCGAAATCGGCACGCCGAGATAATTCGGATCCAGCAGGTCGTCGGCCACGATATCGAGCGCGGCCACCACCACGCCGGCAAAGGCGCCGCTACGATCGGTCAGGCGCCGGCTGAGCCACAGGCTGCTCATGCTGTCGGTCCAGCCCGCGGTGATCTGCATGTCCTGGCCGGCGCGGTGGCGCTCGAAGCCCGGATGCCAGCTGAGGTCGCGCGGCATGGCGGTGTCGCCGATGGCAAAGCGGAACACGCCGTTGGCATCGTAGACATTGAGGCCGCTGAGCTGCTCCAGCGCGTCGACCGGCCGCGCCAGCGCATCAATCAGGCGGCCGTTGCGGCTGGCATTGGCCGCGTCGTCGACGATGATCTCGGCCACCACGATCTGCAGCAGCAGGTCGGCCACGTCGATCTGGCGCTGTGCCGCATCGGCCAATGTGCGGCTCAGGCCCACGGCCTGCAGGTTCAGGCGTTCGTATTCGCTGTTGCGCAGGTTGAGCAGCAGCAGCCAGGACAGGCCGGCGGTCACGCTCAGCAGCAGCAGCACGGCGATGCCCAGGGCAATGAATCCGCGGGGCAGGGCGCGCATGCGCCGGCCGGGACTCAGGGTGTTCGCATGCTTGCCGTCCGTCATTGCCGGGTCATACCTCCGGCGCCAAGTCTCTCACAATCGGGCGCTGTGCCACAAAAGTTTTTATCCGCGCGGCGCGTTCATCGGATTGGCGGGGAACCATGAGGCGGTGGCCTCTTCGCCCAGGCGGGCGAGAGCCGGCTGCGTCATGCGGTAGGGCAGCCACTCGGTCTTATGGTGAATCCCCAGACGATGGTAGAAGTCGCGCGTCGGATTCCAGTCCAGCACATTGAGGTCGAGGCGCTGGCAGCCGCGCGCATGGGCGATGGCGGCTAGCGCCGTAATCAGCTGGCGGCCCAGGCCATGGCCACGGGCGCGCTCCAGTACGAACAGGTCTTCCACGAACAGTCCGGCGCGACCTTCCCAGGTGGAGTAGTTGTGGAAGTACAGCGCGAAGCCGACCGGTTCGCCATCCAGCGCGGCGATCAGCGCCTCGAAGCGCGGCGTGGCGCCGAAGCCGTCGCGACGCACGTCGTCGGCGGTGATCTTCACGCTGCTCAGCGGCTCTTTCTCGTAAATCGCCAGAGCCTGCACCAGGGCGACGATCGTATCGGCATCGTCGGCGGTGGCCGGACGGATCAGGGTCTTCGACATCGCTCTCAGGCTTTCTTCGTGGGGGAGGGTTTGCCGGCCGGCGCATCCGGCTGGCGCAGGGCGGCGATCAGGGCTTCGCCGAACAGGGTGAATTCCGGTGCGCGCTGGGTGCCGCGCCGCCAGGCGAGGCCGATATGGCGCGCCGTCGACTCGCCATTGAGGGGACGCGCCACCACATCGGTGCCGCGCAGGATGCCGGCATCGAGCGCCAGCTGCGGCAGCAGCGTGACGCCAAGCCCGCTGTCGACCATCTGCACCAGCGTGTGCAAAGAGGTGGCGGCAAAGCCGTCTCTACGAGGAGAGGGAGGGAGTCTACAAGCCGCCAGCGCATGGTCGCGCAGGCAGTGGCCGTCTTCCAGCAGCAGCAGCGGCGCATCGGCCAGGTCGTCCAGCTTCACGCTGCTGCGTTTGGCCAGCGGATGGTCGCTGCGGCTGGCGACCAGGAAGTGATCGTCGAACAGCGTCATGGTATCCAGCGCGCCGCCTTCATAGGGCAGCGCCAGCAGCAGCAGGTCCAGCTTGCCGGCCTGCAGCTGATCCACCAGCCGCGCGGTCAGGTCCTCGCGCAGGAACAGCCGCAGATCGGGGAAGCGTTTGCGCAAGCTCGGCAGCACGCGCGGCAGCAGGAAGGGCGAGATGGTGGGGATGACGCCCAGCCTTAAGGGGCCGCTCAAGGGCGCCGCTGCGGCACGCGCCACCAGCACCATATCCTCAGCCGTGCTCAGCAATTCGCGCGCCCGGCCGGCCAGATCCTCGCCCAAGGGCGTCAGCACCACCTTGCGCTTGGTGCGGTCGACCAGAGCGGCGCCAAGCTGGGTTTCCAGCTCCTGAATCCCGGCCGAAAGCGTCGACTGGGTGACGGAACAGGCATCGGCAGCCCGGCCGAAATGGCGGGTTTCCGCCAAAGTCACCAGGTATCGCCACTGCCGCAAGGTGGGGAGATTGAGCATCGGTCCATATAATCGACTGAAACGATTATTTTCAACGGAATTATCTGTTTGAACAATTACTAGAATGTATCTAATTATCACTTCCAGCGGGAACGGACAGTACCGGCCGGTATTGTCGGACGAGACCAGCCCGCGGCCCCAGACCCGAAAACACATGTGTAAGAGAGGAAGATTTCATGCTGACCATTGGTGACAAGTTCCCCGCCTTCAACCTGAAGGCCGTTGTCTCGAACGACCCGAAGAAGGGCTTTGCCGACATCTCCAACGCGTCCGACAAGGGCAAGTGGAAAGTCGTGTTCTTCTGGCCGAAGGATTTCACCTTCGTCTGCCCGACCGAGATCGCCGCCTTCGGCAAGATCAACGGTGACTTCAACGACCGTGACACCGTCGTCTACGGCGTGTCGACCGACTCCGAGTTCGTCCATCTGGCCTGGCGTAACAACCATGCGGATCTGAAGGATCTGCCGTTCGCCATGCTCGCCGACATCAAGCGCGAGCTGAGCCAGGAACTCGGCATCCTCGACAAGAACGAGGGCGTCTGCCTGCGCGCCACCTTCATCGTCGATCCGGAAGGCATCATCCGCTTCGTGTCGGTGAACGACCTCAGCGTCGGCCGCAACCCGGCTGAAGTGCTGCGCGTTCTCGACGCCCTGCAGACCGATGAACTCTGCCCCTGCAACTGGCAGAAGGGCGAAGAGGTCCTGAAGCCGGCTGCCTAAGCCAGACAGTCTCCGCCGTGCCCCGCAAGGGCACGGCGGACGGCTCGCCACCGAATAAAAAAAGGAGTCCCCCGATGAGCCTCGAAAGCCTGAAGTCCCGCCTTCCCGATTACGCCCGCGACCTGAAGCTCAACCTGGGCTCGCTCGCCACCGAGCCGGGCCTCACCGAGCAGCAGCGCGCCGGCACCTTCATCGCCTCGGCACTGGCCTCCCGCGATGCCAGCGTGATCCAGGCGATTGTCGCCGAATTCGCGCCGAAACTTTCGCCCGAAGCGCTGGAAGCCGCCAAGGCCGCTGCCGCCATCATGGGCATGAACAATATCTATTACCGCTTCGTCCATCTGATGGGCGAGGGCAATGCCGACAACCAGTACAAGACGCTGCCGGCGAAACTGCGCATGAACGTCATCGGCAAGCCCGGCGTCGACAAGGTCGATTTCGAATTGTGGTCGCTGGCCGTCTCGGCCGTGAATGGCTGCGGCATGTGCCTCACCGCCCATGAACACGAACTGCGCAAGGGCGGTCTCTCGGCCGAACAGGTGCAGCAGGCGATCCGCATCGCCGCCGTGGTGCATGCGGTGGCCGCCACGCTGGATGGCGAAGCGGCCCTCGGCGGCGGCCTTGCGGCGGCGGCTGAGTAAGTACTCCTACGTAATTCCGCCGGGCTCCCGCCCCTCCGCCCGACGGATATCCACGGGCGCCATCGCAAGGTGGCGCCCGTTTTTATGTCATGGAACGATGACAATTCGTCAGATTCTGCTGACGTTGTGCATGCTGCACATGGCTTCCATGCATAGAGTGCAAACGCGACAAACAGTCGCGTGACGGCGCGCACAGAGTCGGAAAAACCGCTTGTGCCCTGCCGGCCGGACTGCAATACGTCCGCCGGCGCCGCGTGTCATGCGGCCGCAAACAATCACTGAAAGAACCAGTCCGCCCCCAGGGCGGCTTAAGCGCGCGGAACCTGTCTCTGCGCGTCGGCATTGTTTTCCGTTCCGGCCCTGGCGCCGGAGCAGCAAAGGGATCGGTCATGCGTATTCGCAGCAGCTTCCTGCTTTTCGTCGCCGTCATCGGCGTCATCGTGCTGGGCCTGGCCGGTTCGCTGATCCGTACAGCCTGGATGGATCACAGCAATGCCGTCGCCGCGCGCGCGCTGGTGCTCACCCAGGGCGACCTGTTGCGTCTGGTCGAACTGATCGCCATCGAGCGCAGCGCCTATAATGCCGCGCTGCGCGACGACAAGGCCGGCGATCCGAACGGCGACTTTATCGCCAAGCCGCGCAAGGCCACCGACGATGCGCTCGCCTCGGCCATTCGCAACGGCCAGACCGCCCGGCATCCGGCCGTCGACCTGGTCAAGCTGGATGCGCTGCGCAGTTCGCTGCAGGACTGGCGCCAGCGCGCCAATGCGGCCCTGCCGCGCCCGCTGGCGGAACGGCCGAAGGATCTGGTCGAAGGCTTCTTCCCGGCGCTGGTGGCGCTGGGCGCCGGCCTGACGCCGCAGCTCAACCGCATCGACAGCGTGCTCGACCTGGCCGATGACCGCGTGTCGCAGCCGATGTCCGCAGCCCGTTTTGCCGCCGACATGCGTAACGAGGCCAGCACGCGCGGCACCACCATGGTCAATGTGGTGGTCTCGGGCAAGCCGATCACCCAGGCCTCGCTGCTGCGCTATTACGAACTGACCGGTCATGTCGACCGTCTCTGGGCCGGCATCGTCACCATTGTCGGCAACCGCGATATCTCGCCGGCCTTCGCCAGCGTTGTCGCCAGGGCGAAGCAGGCCTATTACACCGACCTGCTCAAGCTCTATGACGATATCCGCAACGCCAGCGAGAAGAACGAGCCCTATCCTTTCACGGTGGCGCAGTTCCGTGACCGCCACAGTCCGCTGCTGTTCACCATGGGCGATGTGCGCGATGCCGCGGTCGCCGAGGCCCTGGGCGCCGCCGACACCGTGCTGGCCGAGCGCGTGCAGGAGCTGACCGTCTGGGGCAGCAGTGTTGCCGTGGCCGTGCTGCTGCTGGTGTTTGGTGCCATCTTCTTCTTGCGCCGCGTGGTCAGCCCGCTGGGCGCCATGACCGGGACGATGACCCGCATCGCCGAGGGCCACAGTGCCGCCATCGGATATGCCGACCGCGGTGACGAGGTGGGCGACATGGCGCGTGCCCTCGGTGTGTTTCAGCGCAATGCCGAGGAAAAGACCCGCATGGAAGCGGAAGAGCGCAGCCGCGCCGAGGCGGAAAGCACCCGCCTGGCCGAGCAGCGCGAGACAGAGGCGGCGATCAGCCGCGAGATCGCGCAGTTCTGCGCCGCCGTCGGTGCGGGCGATTTCTCCCGCCGCATCGACCTGGCCGGCAAGGACGGCGTCTTTGCTGAACTGTCGCAGCAGATGAACGGCCTGGCCGACACCATGCAGAATGTGCTGCAGGATCTGGGCCGCGTGTTGCAGGGCCTGAGCAGCGGCGACCTGACCCGCGACACCGCCGGCCGCTACAGCGGCGCCTTTGCCACCCTGGCCGATGGCGCCCGCGACACGGTCGCGCGGCTGCGCGATGTTGCCACCCGCCTGGCCGACAGCGCCGAGACCGTGCGCACCGCCTCGGCCGAAATCTCCACCGGCAGCCAGGATCTGGCCAGTCGCACGGAAAGCCAGGCCGCCAGCATCGAAGAGACGGCGGCGTCCATGCATGAGATCACCGCCACGGTGCGCCAGAATGCCGATAACGCCCAGGCCGCCAGCCAGCTGGCAGTGGTGGCGCGCGATACGGCCGAGAAGGGCGGTGCGGTGGTTGCCAGCGCGGTGACGGCCGTCAGTCAGATCGAAACCAGCGCCCGCAGGATTTCCGACATCATCGGCCTGATCGACGAGATCGCCTTCCAGACCAACCTGCTGGCGCTCAATGCCTCGGTGGAAGCCGCGCGTGCCGGCGATGCCGGCAAGGGTTTTGCCGTGGTGGCGCAGGAAGTACGCGCGCTGGCGCAGCGCTCGGCCGCCGCCTCCAAGGACATCAAGGGCCTGATCACGGAATCGAATGCGCAGGTGAAAACCGGCGCCACCCTGGTGAACCAGACCGGCAGCTCGCTCAACGAGATCGTCGCCGCCATCAAGAAGGTGTCGGATATCGTGGCCGAGATCGCCGCCGCCTCGAAGGAACAGGCCACCGGCCTCGACCAGATCAACACGGCCGTGGGCAGCATGGACGAGATGACCCAGCGCAACGGCGCCCTGGTCGAACAGACTTCGGCTTCGGCCCAGGCGCTGGCCGAGCAGGGACGGCAGCTGTCGGACCTGGTCGGCTTCTTCCGCCTGACGCATTAGCGGTTCGCTGTCTGCGGGCAGAAGACGCCGGCGGGTCCTGCCGGGAGTATTAATTTCTCGTAACTGTCTGAAAACGCAGGTAGGCCGGCCGCAGGACTTCCGCTAAATTCCCCCCTTAATACAGGGTCCGCTCCCGGCGGGCCTGATCAGGGGGGAGTGACCCATGCGTATCCGCGCCAGTTTCCTGCTGTTTGTCGGCATCATCGGCATCATCGTTCTCGGCCTTGCCTGGCAGGTGCTCAGCGACGTCTACAGCGATCGCCGCAATGCGGTCGACGCCCGCGGTCTCGCCGCCACCCAGGGCGAGCTGTTGCGCATCGTCGAACTGCTCGGCATCGAGCGCGGCGCCTATAACGCCGCCCTGCGCGATGCCAAGACGATGAATGCCAACGATGAGTTCCTGGCCAAGCCGCGCCAGGTCACCGACGATACCGTTGCCGCCGCCATCGCCAATGGCCGCGCCTCCGGCCATCCGGCCATCGACCTGCGCCGCATCGAAGCGATGAAGACCGCCTTGGCCGACTGGCGCAAGAAGGCCGATGCTGCCGTGGCCCGGCCGATGGCCGAGCGCCCCGCCGATGTGATGAACGGCTATGTGCCGGCGATGACCGAGCTGGTCAACGGCATCACGCCGATGCTGAATTCGATCAATGCCGCAATCAGCCGCGCCGATGACGATGTCTCCGGTCCGATGGAGCTGGCGCGCCTCGCCGCCGACATGCGGGCCGAGGCCAGCGTGCGCGGCACCGCGACCGTGAACGTGATCGCCTCGGGCAAGCCGATCCCGCCGGCCACCCAGATCATGCTGTCGGAACAGGGCGGCAAGGTCGACGCCATCTGGGCCCGTATCGGCATGACCATGGGCACCATCGATCCGTCGCAGAACCTGCTGGCCAAGGTGGAAGAGACCCGCAAGGCCTTCTATGTCGACCTGGCTGCGATGTACACCTCCATCCGCACCGCCAGCGAGAAGGGGGAGGCCTATCCCTTCGCCATGGCCGATTTCCGCGCCAAGCAGAATCCGCTGCTCTATACCGCGGGTTATCTGCGCGATGCCGCCATCGCCGATGGCCTGGCGGTGGCCGATCGCCTGATCGCCGAGCGCACGCGCATCCTGCTGATCGAGGCGATCGTGACCGGCGTCAGTGCGCTGCTGCTGATCGCCGGCACCGTGTTCTTCCTGCGCCGGGTGGTGTCGCCGCTGGGCGGCATGACCCTGACCATGACCCGCATCGCCGAAGGCCAGAGCGCCGAGATCGGCCATGCCGAGCGCAAGGACGAAGTCGGCGACATGGCGCGTGCGCTGGCCGTCTTTCAGCGCAATGCCGAAGAGAAGACCCGCATGGAAGCCGAGGAGCGCGGCCGCGCCGAGGCCGAACGCACCCGCATGGCCGAGCAGCGCAGTGTGGAAGAAGCGGTCAGCCGCGAGATCGCGCAGTTCTGCTCGGCGGTCGGCGCTGGCGATTTCTCGCGCCGCATCGACCTGGGCAACAAGGACGGCGTCTTCCGCGACCTGTCGCAGCAGATGAACGGCCTGGCCGACACCATGCAGGGCGTGCTGGACGATCTCGGCCGCGTGCTGCGTGGCCTGAGCCAGGGCGATCTCACCATCAGCACATCGGGCCAGTATCAGGGCGCGTTCGGCAGCCTGGCCGATGCTGCCCGCGAAACCGTCACCCGCCTGCGCGACTTCGCCGCCCGTCTGGCCGAAAGCGCCAGCACGGTGCGCGATGCCTCCAGCGAGATTTCCACCGGCAGCCAGGATCTGGCCAGCCGCACGGAAAGCCAGGCCGCTTCGATCGAGGAAACCGCCGCTTCGATGCACGAGATCACCGCCACGGTGCGCCAGAATGCCGATAACGCCCAGGCCGCCAGCCAGCTGGCGACCGTGGCGCGCGACACGGCGGAAAAGGGCGGCAGCGTGGTGGCCAATGCGGTCACCGCCGTGACGCAGATCGAGGGCAGCGCCCAGAAGATCAGCGACATCGTCGGCCTGATTGACGAGATCGCCTTCCAGACCAATCTGCTGGCGCTCAATGCCTCGGTCGAAGCCGCGCGTGCGGGTGAAGCCGGCAAGGGCTTTGCCGTGGTGGCGCAGGAAGTACGCGCGCTGGCGCAGCGGTCCGCCAATGCCAGCAAGGACATCAAGGCGCTGATCACGGAATCGAATGCCCAGGTGAAAACCGGCGCCACGCTGGTGAACCAGACCGGGGCTTCGCTGACCGAGATCGTCGGTGCCATCAAGAAGGTGTCGGATATCGTGGCCGAGATCGCCGCCGCCTCGCGCGAGCAGGCCACCGGTCTCGACCAGATCAACACGGCTGTTGGCAGCATGGACGAGATGACCCAGCGCAACGGCGCCCTGGTCGAACAGACTTCGGCCTCGGCCCAGGCACTGGCCAACCAGGGCCGCGAGATCGCCGAACTGGTCGGCTTCTTCAAGACCGGCGGCGGCAGTGCGAATACCGGCGCACCGCGGCCCGCGGCTGCAGCGCCGCCGGCCGCTGTTGTCAGGCCGGCGTCTGCACCGGCGCCGAAGCCGGTGGCAGCAGTGGCCCGTCCGGTCGCGGCAAAGCCGGTTGCCGCAAAGCCCGCGCCCGCACCGGCCCCGAAAGCCGTATCCGCGCCGAAACCCGCTCCCGCGGCAAAGCCCGCGGATGATGACGACTGGCAGGAATTCTGAGCCTCTTGCCTTTCGGACTGCCGTTTGCCATATGAGAAAAAGCCGGGACGACCCGGCTTTTTCTTTGTCCGTTGGATGGAGGCGGGGACGACCCTGCCAGCAGAGCGCCCGCATGGCGGAATGCCGGCCGCGCTTGCAGAGCGAAGGAGCAATTCGCCATGGCATGGATCATTCTGTTTCTCGCCGGCCTCACCGAAATCGGCTGGGCCATTGGCCTCAAATATACGGAAGGTTTTACCCGGCTCTGGCCCACCGTCGGCACCGTGGCCTGCATGGTGGTCAGCCTGCTGCTGCTCGGCCTCGCGCTGAAGGACCTGCCGATCGGTACGGCCTATGCGGTCTGGACCGGCATCGGCACCATCGGCACGGCGGTTCTCGGCATCGTGCTGTTCGGTGAAAGCGCCGCGGTGCTGCGGCTGGTCTGCATTGGGCTGATCGTTGCCGGCATCGTCGGGCTCAAGCTGGTCAGCACCACCTGACAGCGCTCAGCGGCGCGCGCGCGGCCCCGGATCGGTCAGCAGTACGTCGCGCAGCAGCTCCAGCCGGCGCGCCATATACACGGCGCTGACATGCTCCACCACCTGCAGGCCGGCGATCATGGTGTCGAACCGTGTCCGCGCCTGGTCGAACCGTCCGATGTCGAAGGCTTCCAGCGCCGCCAGCAGATTGGGCAGGCCCAGGCCTTTCTGCTCCACGGCGCGATAAGTCGGCAGCGGCATGAAGGCGTAGTAGACCGGGATGCATTGCCGCACCAGCCGCATGGCGCTGGGTCCCAGCAGCGGACGTTCGGGCTCCGCCTGCCGCGCGCGTTCCAGGAACAGCAGCAGGGCATCGGTGCGCACATGCACCTGTTCCCAGGTCTCGCGGTCGTTCTGCGGCTGCAGCGCGACATAATAGGCCTGGCAGAGTCCGGCAGCGCCCGCGTAGTCCATCGCTTCTGCGGTCTTCATGTTCTCCATCATCTTGGTCTGCCAGATGATGGTGTCGCGCAGCAGCGCGGCATCCTTGAGGTCGTAGGCGACCGCCAGGCGGATGCGCAGGATGTCGAGGCTGATCATCTCGACTTCGGAAAGCTCGGCGGTGATCGGGAAGACCATCTCCTTGCCGGTCGTCATCCGCGCGATCAGGGCGAGCGCCTCGTCGGGCTTGCCATCGGACCGCAGCAGTTCGGCGCGCGCGATGTTGCTGCGCTGCCGCTCGAAGGACATGTCCGGTTCCTGCAGCCCGGCATAGCGGCGGTCGAATTCCGCCAGCGCCTTGCGGCTCTCCTCTTCGAAGCCCTCGTCCACCAGGATCAGCGCCATGCTGGCCAGCATGTTGCCGAGCACAGTGGCGTGCGCGCTGCCCTGGCCCTGGCGCAGGGCGAGGTTGCAGGTATCGAGCGCGGATTTGTCGACGCTGATGGTCAGCGAGAGGATGCAGAATCTGGCGATCACGCTGGGCACCAGCTCGTCGGGAATGCCGCGCTGCAGAGCGGTCGAGTAACTGATCATGGCGAGTCGCAGATCGCCGATTTTCTCGGCGGCCTGGGCGGTCTGCAGGGCGCGGAAGCCCTCGTCATCGGCGCGCACGGCGGTGCCGCTGCCGAGCATCAGCAGAAGCAGGGCGAGGGCGACAAGACGGCCGCGCATCAGGCTTTCCGCTGCACCGTCAGCACCACGCCGTCGCTGCCGGTGATCGTCACTTCCGTGCCGGCGGGCAGATCGGGACCGCTGACCGGCCAGACGCTGTCGCCCAGCGCGATCTCGCCCCGTCCGGCATGCAGCGCCGTGGTCAGCACCGCCGTGCGGCCGATGAAGCGCGCGGCGCCGATATTCACGCCGGGCACGGCCGTGTCCTTGCGCCGGCGCAGCAGCAGGCCGCCGCCCAGCGCCAGGATCGCCAGCACGCCATAGAGGCCGAGCTGGGCCGCGAGCGACAGATCGGGCAGCGCCAGCAGGATCGCGCCGAGCACCAGCGCCGGCAGGCCGAGCCAGACCAGCACATTGCCCGAGACCAGCACTTCCAGCACCACCAGCACCAGTCCGATGACCAGCCAGTGCCAGGCGAGCAGCGCGAACGGCATGATCGGGTCCCTCAGGCCTTGGGCTCGCCCCAGGGCTTGGGCGAGGCAGGAGTGGTGGCGCGGACCTGGGCGGCTTCCTTGGCCAGTTCGGCAATGCCGGCCAGGCTGGCGACGATGCCGGTGGCTTCCATCGGCATCATGATCATCTTCTGGTTCGGGCTTTCGGCCAGCTTGGCAAAGGCCTCGATGTATTTCTGCGCCACGAAGTAATTGATCGCGGCGATGTTGCCGCCGGAAATCGCGTCGCTCACCGACTTGGTGGCTTTGGCCTCGGCTTCCGCCAGGCGTTCGCGCGCCTCGGCATCGCGCTGGGCAGCGTCGCGGCGGCCTTCGGCTTCCAGCACCGCGGCCTGCTTCTGGCCTTCGGCGCGCAGGATCGCCGCCTGCTTCTCGCCCTCGGCGGCCAGGATTTCGGCGCGCTTGCTGCGTTCCGCCGTCATCTGCTTGCCCATGGCGTCCAGCAGGTTCTGCGGCGGCTGGATGTTGCGCAGTTCGATGCGCGTGACCTTGACGCCCCAGGGCGAGGTGGCCTGATCGATCACCGACAGCAGGCGGCGGTTGATCTGGTCGCGCTGCGACAGCGCCTCGTCCAGGTCCATGGCGCCGATCACGGCGCGCACATTGGTCATCGCCAGGGTGCTGAGCGCGATGGTCAGGTTCTGCACTTCATAGGCGGCCTTCACCACATCGAGGATCTGGTAGAACACGATGCCGTCGGCCTTGACGGTGGCGTTGTCCTTGGTGATGACCTCCTGCTCGGGGATTTCGAGCACGATTTCCATCACCGAGATGCGATGCCCGATCTGTTCGATATAGGGCAGGATCAGGTTGATGCCGGGGCTGAGCGTGCGGGTGTAGCGGCCGAAGCGCTCCACCGTCCACTGCTGGCCCTGCGATACGGTTTTCACGCCGGCCAGGATGGTGACCACCACCAGGATGGCGAGGACGATCAGCACGACCGTCGCGGGTGAAATGTCCATGAATGCCTGCCTTCGCTGCAAAATCCCCGGCGCCCAGTCTTATGCACGCGGAGGCAGTGACGCAAGCGCGTTCTGCGACTTTTGGATTACACTTCCAGCCATTCCTTGCGGATGGCTGCATTGTCCATCAGCTGTTTGGCCGTGCCCTCGAACACCATATGGCCATGGCCCATGACATAGAGCCGCTGGCAGATTTTCAGGGCGATGGTCAGCTTCTGCTCGACCAGCAGGATGGAGACGCCGCGCGCGGCGATGCGCTCCAGCAGCGTGCCCACCTTTTCCACCATCATGGGCGACAGGCCTTCGGTGGGTTCGTCCACCATCACCAGGTCGGGGTCGCCCATCAGGGTGCGGCACATGGTCAGCATCTGTTGCTCGCCGCCCGACAGCACGCCGGCCGGGGTATCGGCGCGTTCGGCCAGGCGCGGGAAAATCTCGAACATGTCGTCCATGCTCCAGCGACCGGCGGTCTTGGCGCTCTTCTGGCCGAGATAGAGATTCTCGCGCACCGTCAGTGCCGGAAAGATGTCGCGGTTCTCAGGGACATAGCCCAGGCCGCGGCGCGCGATCTCGTGCGGCTTGAATCCGGCGATCTCTTCGCCCTTGAAGACGATCGAGCCCTGCGGCGGCACATCGCCCATGATCGCCTTGATGGTGGTGGAACGGCCGACGCCGTTGCGGCCCAGCAGCGAGACGATCTCGCCGGCCTTCACGTCGAAACTCACGCCATGCAGGATATGGCTCTTGCCATAGTAGGCATGCAGGTCGCGCACTTGCAGCATCACGTCGCTCATCAGTGTTCCGCCTCCAGGGCCTGGCCCAGATAGGCCTCCTGCACGGCCTTGTTGCTGCGGATATTGGCCGGTGTGTCGCTGGCGATGATCTGGCCATAGACCAGCACGGAGATGCGGTCGGCCAGGTCGAAGACCACGCCCATGTCATGTTCCACCATGATCAGCGTGCGCCCCTCGGTCACCTTGCGGATCAGCGCCACGAAATGCGCGGTCTCGGACCGGCTCATGCCCGCGGTCGGCTCGTCCAGCATCACCACGCCGGCGCCGCCAGCGATGGTGATGCCGATCTCCAGCGCGCGCTGCTCGGCGTAAGTAAGCATGCCGGCAGGGAAGTCGCGGCGGTCGATCAGGCCGATCTGCTGCAGGATGGCATCGGCGCGCTCGTTGGCATCGGTGAGCTTGCGGGCGTTGTGCCAGAAGGAATAGCGGTAGCCCAGATGCCACAGCACGGCGCAGCGCACATTCTCGAAGACGCTTAGTTTTGGGAAGATGTTTGTGACCTGGAAGCTGCGCGACAGGCCGCGGCGGTTGATCTCATAGGGCTTCAGCCCGGTGATGTCCTCGCCGTTCAGTTCGATGCGGCCCTCGCTGAGGCCGAAGCGACCGGAGATCAGGTGGAACAGCGTCGACTTGCCAGCGCCGTTCGGGCCGATGATGGCATGGCGTTCGCCTTTGCCCACCTGCAGCGACACGCCGCGGATGATCGGCGTGATTCCAAAGCTCTTGTGCAGGTCGTGGAGCGCAAGCGCGGTCATTTGCGCACCTCCCGCTGTGTCGCAGTGGGGGCATGAGCCGCATTGCCGAAGGCCTCGGCAAACTGTGGCCCCCAACGCCGGCCGAGCAGCAGGGCGGCGGCGATCAGCGCCAGCGCCAGGATCCAGGGCAGCAGGCCGTTGGAATTGTAGGCGATGCCGAACAGCTTCATCGCCGGCCCGTCGGATGCGGTTTTCACCATCTGGTGATGCGCGGTCTCGATCAGCAGCACCAGCCCGGCGATCCCCATCGCCGCCGGCACCGCCATCAGGCTGTACCAGGGCAGGATGCTGAGCAATGTGCCGCGGCGGACCAGCGGAATATGCAGGGCGATCAGCCCGGCCATGCCGCCCGGCGCGAACACCACCATGCCGACGAACAGCAGGCCGAAATACAGCATCCAGGCGCCGGTGATGTCGCTCAGGAACACCTGCAGCAGCACGACCAGGATGGCGCCCAGGATCGGACCGACGAAGCTGCCGACACCGCCGATGAAGGTCATCAGCAGCACCACGCCCGACTGTCCGCCCGAGATGTTCACCGCGTTCATCAGTTCGAAATTAATCGCTGCCAGGCCGCCGGCGATGCCGGCGAAGAAGCCGGAAATGCAGAAGGTGATGAACCGCACGGTCTGGGTCGAATAACCGATGAACTCGGCGCGCTCCGGGTTCTCGCGCACCGCGTTGCACAGGCGGCCGAGCGGCGTGCGGGTAAAGGCATACATCAGGATCATGCAGGCAAAGCACCAGGTGGCGATCAGGTAATAGACCTCGATCTGCGGGCCGAAGCGCACGCCCCACAGCGTCAGCATCTTGGTGCGGTTGGCGGTGATGCCTTCCTCGCCGCCGAAAAAGCCGCGCAGGATCAGCGACAGCGAGGCGATCAGTTCGCCCAGCCCCAGCGAGATCATGGCGAAGGCGGTGCCGGCGCGCCGCGTCGAGACGGCGCCGAAAATAAAACCGAACAAAAGCCCCATCAGGCCGCCGAACAGCGGCAGCACCGGCAACGGAATCGGCAGTTTGCCAGCGGCAATCGTGTTCATCGCATGGACGGCGAGGAAGCCGCCCAGCCCGTAATAGACCGCATGGCCGAAGCTGAGCATGCCGGTCTGGCCCAGCAGCATGTTATAGCTGAGCGAGAACACGATCATGATGCCCATCAGGCACATGGTGGTGAGCGCGGCACCCGAGGTGAAGATCTTCGGCAGCACCAGCATGATGGCGGCGGCCACCAGCCAGATGCCGTAGCGGCGGACAAGATCGAGCGCCGTGAGCGGGCGGGCGGGATGGAGCGCGGTGGTGGTCATCGCTCAGGTCTCCCGCGTGCCCATGAGGCCCGTGGGCCGGAAGATCAGGATCAGCACCAGCATCAGATACGGCACCACCGGGCCGACCTGCGCCACCGTCACCTGCCACAGGTCGCTCAACAGCCCCTGCATCGGACGGGCGACGCCGATGGCGGTCAGCGCATCGCCGAAGGAATAGTTGATGGCGATGGCGAAGGTCTGGATCAGGCCGATCAGCAAGGAGGCAATGAAGGCGCCGGGCAGCGAGCCCAGGCCGCCGAACACGACCACCACGAAAAGAATGGGGCCCAGCACATGGGCCATGCTCGGCTGGGTCACCAGGGCGGGGCCAGCGATCACGCCGGCGAGCGCCGCCAGGCCGCAGCCGAAACCGAAGACCATCATGAACACCTTCGGCACATTATGGCCCAGCATCGCCACCATGTTCGGATGGGTGAGCGCCGCCTGGATGATTAGGCCGGTGCGCGAGCGCGTCAGCACCAGCAGCAGCACCAGGAAGATCGCCACCGAGATCAGCAGCATGAACATGCGGAAGGCGGGATAGGTGGTGCCGAAGAGTTCGAAGGCGGGGAAGTCCAGCAGCGGCGGCACGCGGTAATCCACCGGCAGCTTGCCCCAGATCATCTGCACCAGTTCTTCGATCACGAAGGCGAGGCCGAAGGTGAACAGCAGCTCGGCCACATGGCCCCATTTATGGACGGTGCGCAGGCCCCAGCGTTCGACGCCGGCGCCGATCAGCCCGACCAGAACCGGTGCCACCACCAGCGCGGTCCAGAAGCCGGCCCACTGGCTGATCTGGAATCCGAAATAGGCGCCCAGCATGTAGAAGCTGGCATGGGCGAAATTCAGTACGCCCATCATCGAGAAGATCAAGGTCAGGCCGCTGGCCAGCAGGAACAGCAACATGCCGTAAAGGACGCCGTTCAGCGTCGAGAAAATCACCAGTTCGAGCAATGACGCCCCCGTCTATCCTGTTACGCAGCGCAAAGCAGAGACGAAACGGCCCCGGTATGACCCGGGGCCGTTGTCATTGCAAGGCCGTCAGCTCGGCTTGGCCATCTTGCAGGTGGTGGCCACGTCGGTCTCGCCCATCGGCACGCTCGCGGCCAGTTTCCAGCCCCAGCCGGTATTCTCCTCGTCGAACTTCATGTCGCCCGACAGCGGGGTGAGCGCGGAGATGTAGATGTTCTGGAAGAACTGGTGGTCTTCCGCCCGCATGTAGGTGTCCTTGCCGTAGATGTCCTTGAACTTCATGCCGCGCAGCTTCTCGGCGAACACCTTCGGATCGTTCGACTTGGCCTCGTTCATGGCCATGGCCAGCATTTCCATTTCGTTGCGCACGCGCGGATACCACCAGCCCTGGCCCGCCGACTTCTTGCGGAATTCATCCTCCCAGGCGTAGTTCTCCTTGGTATTGATGTTGGCGAAGCCTTCGGTGATCTGGAAGACCTTGTCTTTCAGGCCGGTCTGCTTCACCGCCGTCGGGCCGCCGGCGCCGCCGGCATAGTAGGTGTAGTAATCCACCTGCAGGCCGGCATCGGCCGAAGCCTTCAGCAGCAGGGCGATGTCGCTGCCCCAGTTTCCGGTGATGACGCTGTCGGCGCCGCTCGCCTTGATTTTCGCGATATAGGGCGCGAAGTCGGTGATCTTGGCCAGCGGATGCAGTTCGTCGCCGACGATCTGGATGTCGGGCCGCTTGGCCTTCAGCATCTCGTTGGCCGATTTGCGCACCGCATGGCCGAAGGAATAGTCCTGATTGATCAGGTAGACCTTCTTGATGTTCGGCTTGCCCTTCATGTAGCTGGTGAGCGCCTGCATCTTGATGTCGCTATGGGCATCCCAGCGGAAATGCCAGTAGCTGCATTTGTCGTTGGTGAAGGCCGGATCGACCGCGGCGTAGTTGAGATACACCACTTCCTTGCCGGGGTTGCGCTCGTTGTGCTTGTTGACGAAATCGATCATCGCCGCCGCGGCGCCCGAGCCGTTGCCCAGCGTGAGGATGCGCGCACCGGCATCGATGGCCTTCTGCGCCGCGATCACGGTTTCCTGCGGGCTGAGCTTGTTGTCGTAGGTGACCAGTTCCATTTTCTGGCCATTCACGCCGCCCTTGGCGTTGATGCGGTCGATCATGTACTGGAAATGCTTCACGCCATGCTCGCCGATCGGGGCCATGGCGCCCGACAGCGGATCGATGAATGCAATCTTCACCTGCGCCATGACGGGCGCCGTCATGCAAAGGCCGACCGCGAGTGCAGCCGTGGCCATACCTGTCCCGTAACGAGTCGGCATCGTTTCCTCCATCCAGTTATGTCGCAGCGGCTTCCGGTCCGCTGATCCGCCTTTTAGCGGCGAATTCTTTTATCGCACAAAACCGTGCCGATACGACGGCAGAGAGTCAAGACAACAAGCGTGTGATCGCTCTCCCGTCGTAACGCACACAGTCTGCACACAGAGTTGGACTCATGCGGGCGGTCACTTCACCAGCGCGGCATAGACCATGTCGCGCATCAGCGCGCGATAGGTCAGGCGCTGCTTCGGCGACTGCATCATGAAGACCACGAACAGTTTCTCTTTGGGATCGACCCAGAAATAGGTGCCACCGGCGCCGCCCCAGTAATAGTCGCCGGCCGAACCCGGATCGGGCGATACGCCGGCGGCGGTGCGCACACCGAAGCCGAGGCCAAAGCCGTAACCCGGACCCGGCAGGTAATAGGGGCCGGGCACCGCGCTGCCCATGTGGTCCGAGGTCATATAGGCGAGGATTTTCGGGCTCAGGTAGCGTTTGCCGTTCTGCGCGCCGCCATCCAGCAGCATCTGCAGGAATTTCGCGTAATCCATCGCCGTGCCATTCAGGCCGCCGCCGCCGGATTCATACTTGCCGGCCTTGCGCGGATCGAAGAACTCCACGCCGCCGCCCAGGCTGCGGTCGTCGGGGAAGGGTTCGGCCACGCGCGACTGCTTGGCCGCATCGGTGACGAAGAATGATGTATCGGTCATGCCGAGCGGGCCGAGCAGGCGATCTTTCAGTGCGGCGCTCAGGGGTTTCTTGTCCACCACCTCGACCACGCGGCCGAGAATGTCGGTGGAATGGCTGTAATCCCAGGTGCTGCCGGGCTGATAGGCCAGCGGCAGCTTGGCGATGCGCTCGGCGAATTCGGCATTGTCGAAATCGCCGGCGAAGATGTCGCCATACAGGGCCTTCACCGCGCCCACGCCGAAGAAGCCGTAGGTGATGCCGGATGTGTGGCGCATCAGGTCCTGCACCGACATGGCGCGGCGCGGCGGTACCAGTTCAAGCGTCGGCTTGCCGCCGGCCTCGGCAGCGGGTTTTTCCACGCCCACCTGCACCTTGGCGTAAGACGGGATGAATTTCGCCACCGGATCGCTGACGTGATAGCGGCCTTCCTCCACCTGCATCATCGCCGCCACCGTCACGATCGGCTTGGTCATCGAATAGATGCGGAAGATGCTGTCGCGCGTCATCGGCGCCTTGGTCTGCGGATCGCGTGTGCCGAAGGCCTCGAAATAGGCCACCTTGCCCTGGCGGGCGATCAGCAGCACGGCGCCGGGAATGGCCTGGGCCTCGCTGTCGGCCTTCAGCCGGGCGCTGATGCGGGCCAGGCGGTCGGGCGCGAAGCCCAGCGCTGCGGGCTCGCCGCGCGGCAGCAACTCTGCTGCCAGGCTGAGCGGTGTGTAGAGCGCAAGGACGGTAAAACCGGCTAGCAGAGCCAGCCTGGATCGGTACGCTTTCATCGGGGCCTCCCGGGCCAGTTTATTTTTCTTTTGCTTGGCCACCATGATTGTCGGACAATCCGACCAGAGTCAAACACGCAGTTCTGTCGCCGTGGCTGGACCCGGGCGATGGAAATGCCGATCATCCAAGTTGCGGTTGAAACGGCACCATGATTCGTCCGGCACCGTATCGAGGGGTAAATGTCCGAAGCGGCAGAGAAATTTACGCGGCTGACGCCGGTGCCGGCCTATCAGATGGTGGCCGAGGCGATCGAACGCGAAATCCTGTCCGGGCGTTTGCGCCCGGGCGATCCCATCGGCACGGAAGCCGACCTCGTGCGCCAATTCGGTGTGAACCGCTCCACCGTGCGCGAAGGCATCCGCCTGCTCGAGCATGGCGGCCTGGTCCATCGCGATTCCAGCCGGCGCCTGGCGGTCGGCCTGCCGCATTACGACCGGCTCGCCACCCGCGCCAGCCGTGCCTTGATGCTGCATCAGGTCACCTTCCGCGAATTGTGGGAAGCGACCATGGCGCTCAGCCTCGCCTCCATCGAGCTGGCGGTCGAGCGTGCAACGGCGGACGAGATCGCCACGCTGGAAGAGAATATCGCCGCCACCGAGCGCGACCAGCATGATGCCGCCGCCGTGGCGGCGCTGGATCTGGAATTTCATCTGCTGCTGGAAAAGACCGGGCGCAACCGCGTGCTGGAACTGGCCCGCGAGCCGTCCAACATGCTGATCTATCCCACCACCCATGTGGCGGTGCAGGGCACCGAGTATGGCGCGCGGCGCCTGATCGAGGCGCACAGGATGCTGGTGCAGTCTCTGAAGCTGCGCGACAAGGACCTGGCGCGGCTGTGGGTGCGTCGCCATCTCAACGACTGGCGCAAGGGCTTCGAGAAGGCCGGCATGGATCTCGACCAGCCGGTCGATCTGGTCACTTCGGCGGGCTAGGCTTTCCGCTACCGAAATCCGTCATGCCACGCTTGCGTGGCATCCACGTCTTTGCTGCCGTACGAAAGTCGTGGATGCCACCGCTGCGCGTTGGCATGACGACGAGAAGGTGTTGCCTCAGAACGCCGCCATCTTGCACGTCGTCGGCAGCGCGGTATCGGCGGCATTCACCTTGCCGGCCGTCTTCCAGCCCCAGCCGGTTTTCTCTTCGTCATATTTCATGTCGCCTTCCAGCGGTCCGAAGGAGGCGACATAGAGGTCCTGTAGCACCTGGTGATCGGCGCCGCGCATGGTCGCCGTGCCGCCATACATGGTGCTGCGCGTGGCGCTGGTCAGGGCGGCGGCGATGGCTTTCGGTTCGGCGCTCTTCGCCTTCAGCACGGCATCGTGCAGCATTTCCATCAGCAGGCGCGCGCGCGGCACGTTGAAGCTGCCGCCAAAGCGGGCGCGGTAATCCGCATCGAGGTTATCACTCCCACCTGTCGTATTGAACTGGGGCATGTTGGAATGGCCCTCGATCACGCCATAGACGCGATGGCTGAGGCCGGTCTGGCGGATGGCCGTCGGGCTGCCGATGCCGCTGGCGTAATAGGTATACCAGCCGGCCTGCAGGGTGGCATCGGCCGCCGACTTCAGCAGCAGCGCCAGGTCGTTGCCCCAGTTGCCGGTGATGACGCTGTCGGCGCCGCTCGCCCTGATCTTGGCCACATAGGGCGCGAAGTCGGTGATCTTGGCCAGCGGATGCAGTTCGTCGCCGACGATTTCCACATCGGGCCGCACGCGCGCCAGCATGGCCAGCGCAGCGGCGCGCACCGCCTGGCCGAAGGAGTAATCCTGGTTGATGAGATAGATTTTCCGGATCTGCGGCTGGGTGGCGATGAATTTCACCAGCGCCATCATCTTCATGTCGGCATGGGCATCGAAACGGAAATGGGCCGGCGAGCATTTGTCGTTGGTCAGTGCCGGATCGATGGCCGAGATGTTGAGGAACAGCGCCGCCTTTTCCGGATTGCGCTCGTTATGCTTCATGATGAATTCGTTCAGCGCGCCGGCGGCAGCCGAACTGTTGCCGGCCACGATGATGCGGATGCCGGCATCGATGGCCTTCTGCGCCTGGATGATGCTTTCCTGCGCGTTCAGCTTGTTGTCGTAGCCGGTGATCTCATAGCTCGTCTGTTTGTCCGACAGGCGCTCGGCCATGAAGCGCAGATGGTTCAGGGCATTCTCGGTGACGGCGGCGGCCGGGCCCGACAGCGGATCGATGAAGGCGATGCGCAGGGTTTCGGCGCGCGCCGCGGTCGCGAGAAAAAGCACAGCAAGAACGGCGAGAATACGCATGACAGAACTCCGCAGATGAGACAGCGCGGAGCCTATGAAAAAGCCGCCGCGTTACAAGTCACGGCGGCCCAAATAAAACGAATGTGTGCTGACGGTTTCGCGCGAAGAGAGTCAGCGTTTCACCACGGCCGGTAGAACATGCTGGTTGAGAATGGCTGGACCGACCGGGCCCTGCAGGTTTCTCGCGTACAGGCCGAAATTCAGCACCATCACGATATCCATCTCGGGGATGACATAGACACGCTGGCCGCCCTCGCCGAAGCCGGCGATCCAGTCGACCTGCCTGCCGTCCAGCAGCGAGCGTCCGAGCCACCATTGGTAGCCGTAGAAGAACGGGCTCTGGCCATTGATCTGCGGGGCGGTGCTGTCCGCGATCCAGCGTTCCGAAACGATCTGCTTGCCCTGCCAGCGGCCCTTGTCGAGCACCATTTGGCCGATCCTGGCGAGGTCGCGCGCGCGCAGGCGCAGTCCCGAGGCGACGACCGCCCGGCCATTCCAAGTTGCCCATTCGAATTCGGTGATGCCGAGTGGCGCGAACAGCAATGTCTTTGTCAGCGCGTCGATATCCATGCCGCCCGATACCTTTTGCAGGATCGCCGCCAGCACCGCTGCCGATCCGCCGCTGTAGAGATAGCCGGCACCCGGCTCGCTCCACATCGGCTGTTCCAGCACATAGCGTGCCGCATCGGGCGCCAGGTTCATCGCCGTCTCGCTGTTGCGCCGGTCGGCATAGGGCAGGCTTTCGTCCCAGGCCAGCCCGGCCGACATGGTCAGCAGGTGGCGGATGGTGATGCGGTCCTTCTGTGCGCTGCGCAGGTCGGCATACTCGGGGAAGAACGCGAAGACCGATTGATCGACCGACAGCCAGCCACGGTCGACGGCGATACCGGTCAGCAGCGACACCACACTCTTGCTGATCGAGCGCACATCATGCTGCCGGCCGGCATTGTGTTGCACGATGCCCAGCGGATTTCCCCAGTGCTGGTCCTCCCCGGAGAAATACTTTTCGTAGACCAGCCTGCCGTGGCGCAGCACCAGCACCGCATGGGCATTGGCTTCTTTCCAGGCCTCGAAGCGCGGGCCGATGGCGCAGAGCAGGGCCGCATCGAGGCCCTGGCTCGCGGGCGCTGCCACCGTCCAGCCGTCCTTCAGGTCCGGCGGCGGTGCGCAGTCCTGCGCATGGACAGCCGGCGCCAGCAGGCAGAGCAAGGCTGCTGTCAGGATGCGCCGGATGAGTGCCATGGTCTGCCCCGTTTTTGTGATGTCGAGACTGGGGCCAAAAGCGGATAAAAGTCTTGTAGAATGCGGGCTGCGACTGGAACTGTCAGGGACCCATCGATGAATGAAGGCAGGCAAGCCGGTGTGGCATTTCAGGCCATCCGGGCCATCGACTATACGGTCATTTTCGTTCGCGATCTCGCGGCCATGCGCCGCTTCTATGAAGGGGTGCTGGGCTTTGCCCTGACGCGCGAACTGTCGCCGCGCTGGTTCGAATACCAGGTCGGCGGCAATACACTGGCGCTGGCCATCCCGGGCCTGACGGCGGCGGATGCGCCGGTGCCGGCCGGCACTGCGGCGCTGCAGCTTGCCTTCAAGGTATCGGTTGCCGATGTCGATCGCTGCGCCGATGAACTTACGCGACAGGGCATCGCCCTGGTCCGCCCGCCGACCGATCAGGCCTTCGGCCACCGCACGCTGTTCTTCCGCGATCCCGACGGCAACCTGCTGGAAGTGTTTGCGGATATCTGACGCAAAAAGAAACAGGCCCGGAGTCGCCTCCGGGCCTGTTCTGCGATCATAAGGCTGGATCAGCCCGCGTTAGCGAGCGTTGTAAGCAGCCAAGGCGGCGAGGTTGACGATGTCGCTGACGCTCGCGCCCATCTGCGCGATCTGCACCGGCTTTTCCAGGCCGATCAGCAGCGGCCCGATCACGGTGCCGCCGCCCAGATCCTGCATCAGCTGCGTGGAGAGCAGCGCCGAATGCAGACCCGGCATGATCAGCACATTGGCCGGACCGGACAGGCGGCAGAAGGGGTAGAGCTTCATCAGGTCGGGGTTGAGCGCGACGCGGGCATTCAGCTCGCCGTCATATTCGAAATCGACCTTGTGGCCGCCGGCATCCAGCGAGTCCAGTTCCATCACCGCCTTGCGCACCACTTCCACCACGCCGCCGGGCGCATTGCCGAAGTTGGAATGCGACAGCAGCGCCACGCGCGGCTCCTGGCCGAGCTGGCGTGCGGCGGCGGCGGCCTGGATGGCGATCTGGCAGAGATCGCTGGCCGAGGGCGTTTCCGTCACCGTGGTGTCGGCGACAAACACCGTGCGGCCCTTGGCCACGATGATGCTGAGGCCCATGACGCGCTGGCCGCGCTGGGCGTCCACCGCCATGCGGATACCGTCATAGCTGACCGAATAGGTGCGGGTGACGCCGGTGATCATCGCATCGGCATGACCATTGGCCACCATGCAGGCGCCGAAGACATTGCGGTCGAGATTGACGAAACGCTGGGCGTCGCGATGCAGCAGGCCGCGGCGCTGATGCCGCTTGTAGAGGAAGTCGGCATATTCGGCGTTATGCTCGCTGATGCGGGCATTGTGGATTTCGCAGCCTTCCAGGTTCTTCAGGCCGATGGCCTTCATGGTGGCTTCGATGCGTTCGCTGCGGCCGATCAGGATCGGCGTGCCGTAGCCGGCAGCGCGGAATTCCAGGGCGGCGCGGATCACCGTCTCTTCCTCGCCCTCGGCGAAGACCACCTTCTTCGGGTTGGCCACCACCTGGTCGAAGAAAATCTGCAGTGAGCCGACCGTGGGATTGAGGCGGGCGCGCAGCTTGGAGGCATAGGCGGCCCAGTCGGTGATCGGCTTGCGCGCCACGCCCGATTTCACGGCGGCCTTGGCGACGGCCAGCGGAATCTCGACGATCAGGCGCGGATCGAAGGGCGAGGGGATGATATAGCCCGGCCCGTATTTCGGCCGTTCGCCCTTGTAGGCGGCGGCGACTTCATCGGGCACATCCTCGCGCGCCAGCATGGCGATGGCCTCGGCGGCGGCGATCTTCATCTCGTCGTTGATGGTGCTGGCGCGCACGTCGAGCGCACCGCGGAAGATATAGGGGAAGCCCAGCACGTTGTTGACCTGGTTCGGATAGTCCGAACGGCCGGTCGCCATGATGACATCGCCGCGCGTGGCCAGCGCCTCTTCCGGGGTGATTTCCGGATCGGGGTTGGCCATGGCGAAGACGATGGGATTGGGACCCATGGCGCGCAGCATGTCAGGCGTCAGCGCGCCCTTGACGCTGAGGCCGAAGAAGATGTCGGCGCCCTTCAGCGCTTCTTCCAGCGTGCGCGCATCGGTCTTCACCGCATGGGCGGATTTCCACTGGTTCATGCCTTCGGTGCGGCCCTGGTAGACCACGCCCTTGGTGTCGCAGAGGATGACATTTTCGTTCTTCATCCCCATCGCCTTGACCAGCTCGGTGCAGGCGATGCCGGCGGCGCCGGCGCCGTTGACCACCATCTTGGCGTTCTTGAAGTCGCGGCCGGTCAGATGCAGTGCGTTGATCATGCCGGCGGCGGCGATGATCGCCGTGCCATGCTGGTCGTCATGGAAGATCGGAATGTCCATCAGTTCGCGCAGGCGCTGCTCGATCACGAAGCATTCCGGCGCCTTGATGTCTTCCAGGTTGATGCCGCCGAACGACGGCCCCAGATAGCGCACCGCGTTGATGAATTCTTCCACCTCTTCGGTGTCGACTTCCAGGTCGATGGAATCGACATCGGCAAAGCGCTTGAACAGCACCGCCTTGCCTTCCATCACCGGCTTGCCGGCGAGCGCGCCGAGATTGCCCAGGCCCAGAACCGCCGTGCCGTTCGAGATCACGGCGACCATGTTGCCGCGCGAGGTGTAGTCGTAGGCGGTGTCCGGGTCCTTGGCGATGGCCAGGCAGGGGGCGGCGACGCCGGGGCTGTAGGCCAGGCTCAGGTCGCGAGTCGTGGCCATCGGCTTGGTCGGCACGACCTCCAGCTTGCCGGGCTGGCCCATCTTGTGAAATTCGAGGGCGTCGTCGTAAAGAGACGGGCTTTTCGAGTCGCTCATTTTTCTCTGCGGTTTCCGGATTTACATACAGGCGTCTTGGCGCGGGTTTTCGCTCCCGTCCGGCATCATAAGGCCAAGCCCTAAGGGGTTAAAAGCCCCGTGGCCTGTGGTATGTCTGCGTCGACCCGATAATTTTCCGCCATGAACACCGCAGCACCGAACCTCCCTCCCGGCACCTCCCCGCTGATGGCCCAATATTTGACCATCAAGGCGGCCTATCCCGACTGTCTTCTGTTCTATCGGATGGGGGATTTTTACGAACTGTTCTTCGACGATTCGGTGCAGGCGGCCCGTGCGCTCGATATCGCGCTGACCAAGCGCGGCGAACATGACGGCCAGCCGATCCCGATGTGCGGCGTGCCGGTGCATGCCGCCGAGGCCTATCTCTCCCGTCTGATCCGCCAGGGCTTCAAGGTCGCGGTCTGCGAACAGGTCGAAGATCCCGCAGAAGCGAAGAAGCGTGGCTCGAAATCGGTGGTGAAACGCGACGTCGTGCGCGTGGTGACGCCCGGCACCATCACCGAAGACAGCCTGCTCGACGCGCGACGCAACAATTATCTTGCTGCACTTGCTCAGTCCGGCGGTTCAGATGGCGCGCTGGCCCTGGCCTGGCTCGATCTCTCCACCGGTGAATTCGGCCTGACCGAAACAACGCAGGCGGGCCCAGGGAACGGAACATTGGCCGCCGATCTGGCCCGCGTCAGTCCGCGCGAACTGGTGCTGCCCGAGGGGCTGCTCGGCCGCCCGGAGCTGCGTGCGATACTCGAACAGCTCGATACCGCCCTCTCGCCGCTGCCCTCGGCGCGGTTCGACAGCCAGGCCGGCGAACGCCGGCTCAAGGCGGCGCTCAATGTGGCGGCGCTCGATGCTTTCGGCGATTTCAGCCGGGCGGAATTCTGTGCCGCCGGCGCGCTGCTCGATTATGTCGAGATCACCCAGTGCGGCAAGATTCCGCGCCTCGACCCGCCGGTGAAGCAGACGCCGCTCAGCGTCATGGCCATCGATCCGGCCACGCGCCGCAATCTCGAACTGGTGGAAACCACCTCTGGAAATAGAGATGGCGCGCTGCTCAGCACCATCGATGCCACGCTCACCGGCGCCGGCGCGCGGCTGCTGGCGCAGCGGCTGCAGGTGCCGCTCACCGATGTGACTGCGATTGCCGCGCGCCATGACAGCGTGGCCGCGCTCACCGCCGGCAACCGCCTGCGCGACGACATCCGGTCTGCGCTCGGCAAGGTGCCGGATCTGGCGCGCGCGCTGTCGCGTATTTCGCTCGGTCGCGGCGGTCCGCGCGATCTCAGTGCCATGCGCGATGGCCTCAGTCAGGCCGGCGACCTGCGCCAGCGTCTGGCGGCCGAGACTGTGCTGCCGCCGGAACTGGCCAGCCTGCGCGACGCACTCGGCGATCACGCCGTGCTGGTGCAGGCGCTGTCGAATGCGCTGGCCGAGGAATTGCCGCTGTTGCAGCGCGACGGCGGGTTTGTGCGGCCCGGCTACGACGCGGCGCTGGACGAGCTGCGGGTCCTGCGCGACGAAAGCCGCCGCCATATCGCACAGCTTCAGGATAAATACGCACAGGATACCGGCATCAGCGGCTTGAAAATCCGCCACAACAACGTGCTCGGCTATTACATCGAGATCACGCCCACGCATATGGCGAAGATGGGCACGCAGTATATCCATCGCCAGACCATGGCCAATGCCGTGCGCTATGCCACGCCGGAGCTGGGCGAGCTGGAAGCCAAGATCAGCCAGGCCGGCGATCGCGCGCTCGCCATTGAACTGCAGATTTTCGACCGCCTGTGCTCGGCGGTGCTGGCCGAGGCGAAAGCCGTGACGTTGGCCGCCCAGGCTCTGGCCGCGCTGGATGTGGCGGCGGCGCTGGCGCAGCTTGGCATCCAGCGCCAGTGGGTGCGGCCGCAGATCGATCTTAGCCTGGATTTTTGCATCACCGGCGGCCGCCATCCGGTGGTCGAGGCGGCGCTGGAGCGCAACGGCCAGGGCGAGCGCTTTGTCGCCAACGACTGCGACCTTTCCGATGGCCAGCGCCTGTGGTTGCTCACCGGCCCGAACATGGCCGGTAAATCCACCTTCCTGCGCCAGAATGCGCTGATCGCCATCCTGGCGCAGATGGGCAGCTTCGTGCCGGCGACGGCGGCAAAGCTCGGCATGGTGGATCGCCTGTTCAGCCGCGTCGGCGCCGCCGATGATCTGGCGCGCGGGCGCAGCACGTTTATGGTCGAGATGGTGGAGACGGCGGCGATCCTGCATCAGTCGGGCAGCCGCGCCCTGGTAATCCTCGACGAGATCGGCCGCGGCACCGCCACCTTCGACGGCCTCTCGATTGCCTGGGCGGTGGTGGAGTACCTGCACGAGAAGAACCGCTGCCGCGGGCTGTTCGCGACCCATTATCACGAACTGACCGCGCTGGCCGAAAAGCTGCCGCAGCTCAGCAACCACACTTTGAAGGTGAAGGAGTGGGAGGGCGACCTCGTCTTCCTGCATGAGGTCGGCGCCGGCTCGGCGGATCGCAGCTACGGCGTGCAGGTGGCCAAGCTCGCCGGCCTGCCCGATGCGGTGCTCACCCGCGCTTTTGAGGTGTTGCACACGCTGGAAAAATCCGGCCAGACCGGCGCCTCGGCCAAGCTGGTCGACGATCTGCCCCTGTTCAGCATGGCGCAGCCGCCGAAAGCGACGCTCGTGCAGGCGCCGTCAGAGGTCGAGGGCGCATTGCGCAAGGCCGATATCGATGCGCTGTCGCCGAAACAGGCGCTCGACCTGCTGTATCAGCTCAAGGCGCTGCTGAAATAGGTATGACCTCGTCATTCCCGCGCATGCGGGAATCCAGGCGACGGTAGGACTGGGTACCCGCCTTCGCGGGTACGACGACGGAAAGCATTAGTTGCCGCCCAGATGCTTGCCGAAGAATGCCAGCATCTGTTTCGGTGCGTCTTTCGCCGCCGTTTCGCTGTAGCCCATCGAATAGCCGGCGCTGTCCTTGATGCAGCTCTGGATTTCCGCGCCGGTGAGCGGCCGCACGCTGCCATCGAGATCGATGAAGCGCACCCGGCTGCCGAAATCCATCACCGGGCAGTTCCGCGTGTTCACATGATGCGGATAGAAGCGCGGCACCATCGCCGGGCTTTCCCAGGCGTGATAGGCGGTCTCATACCAGATCGCCTCGCGGCTGGCGGTCGGTTCGGCCGCACGTACCAGTGCATCGACGCGGTCGCATTTCGCCTTCACCGTGGTCTCGTCCTTGCCGCCATAGAGCCGCAGCATCGGCTTGCCATCGGTCAGCGGCCCGCCGTCGTTGGAAAAGAAATTGCCGCAGGGTGCGTAGAAGGGCATATGGGCGGCGAAGCTGAGCGTGCTGTCGCCCAGCACCTTGCGGCGCACGAATTCATAGGATGACTGCTCGGCGGTGATGCCGCCCATGGATAGTCCCATGATGCCGATGCGCGCCGGATCGAGGCGCGGATGCGTGGCGGCCAGTTTCAGGGCCAGCAGGGCATCCGAAACCGGCGTGATCGGGCTGATGGCGCCCGGCACATCGGCGGCGCGTTTGATGCCGCGCGGGCCGAAATGATCCAGGCCCAGCACGGCGAAGCCCGCATCCAGCAGCGGCTTCACATAGACGCCCTCGGCGCTGTCTTTCCAGCCGCCGATGGAATGGCCGATCATCACCGCCGGCAGGCGGCCGTTGCGCTCCAGGGTCGTCGTGGCCGGCAGCCAGATGGTGACCGAGGCCTTGCCGGGGCTGCTCTGGCCGTTGCGGAAGGTGCCGTAATTCTCGTAGGTCGGGGCGTCGAAGACGACGGGGCCGGTGCTGCCGGCGGTCAGCGGCTGCGCGGATGCCGCAGCGGAGAGCAGTCCGCAGGCCGCGATCAGAATCAGGTGATACGGGATCAGGTGATACAGGCGCATGATGTCCCCCTTATGGGTGCGATCCTAGCGCAAGGACCGCCACGGCGGGATGCGGAATTTGCAGCCGCCGTCACGGCAGCGTGTTGGTTCGCCCGGCGGCGACTCCATTTCATTGCCGTCGGTGCGGTTGTATCCTGCCGCGATGATCGTCTGGCGCCGCCTTGCCGTTGTCCTTCTGCTGCTTTGCGCGGCCCTGCCGGCGCGCGCCGATATTGCGCGGGTGCTGATCAACGACGCGCCGCCCTACCGCATCGTCGGCTCGGCCAATGGCGGGCCGACTTACACCGGCATCTATATCGACATTCTGCGCCTGGTCGCCGAACAGACCGGCCTGACCCTGGATTTCGTCGAGCTGCCGTTCGCCCGCGCTTTCCGTGTCATGCAGGAGGGCGGCGCCGATATCATGCTGGGGCCGAACCGCTCGCCCGAACGCGAGGCCTATCTGCTCTATCTCGATCCGCCGCTGCCGCGCGAACCCAAGGTCTTCGTGCAGTCGCGCAAGGCGCCGCCGATCCGCAGCTATGACGACCTCGCCGGCAAGCGCATCGCGGTGCTGCGCGGCGCCACCTATTTCGACCGCTTCGATGCCGATGCCCAGCTGGTCAAACAGCCCTTCGACGATTATACGGCAGCGCTTCGCCTGGTGGTGGTCGGCCGTGTGGATGCCGCGGCGATGCCGGAATTGCAGGCGCTGTGGCTGCTGCGCCTGACCGGCTTCGATCTGGTCACTTCGCCCTACCGCGTGGCGGGCCGCGACTCCCATATCGTGCTGGCGCGGCAATCGCCGCTGGTGGCGCAGGCGCCCGCGATGGCGGCGGCGCTCCGCCGGATCGCCCAGGAAGGCCGCATCACCCGCATTCTGCAGCGTTACGAATAGCCGGATCGGCCTCGGCGGACAGCCATGTCACGGGAATCGTTGCCGATCATCGGCCTTGTGTTCGCCGCATTTAGGACCTAGGGTCCGCCCATCGACATTTTTGGCCGGACCTTCTGGCTGTCCGTCTCGGCTTTGCCGGGCGTATTTTCTGACTCTCTCTCCAAAAAAATCGAAAACCGGGTGCCGGTTGCAGCTTCGCTGTGGCCTGTCCCCATTCATCCATCGAACAAAGGGTATTCCCATGCAGACCGGCATCGTTAAATTCTACAACGCCACCAAGGGCTTCGGTTTCATTCAGCCGGAAGACGGCACCAAGGACGTCTTCGTCCACGCCTCCGCGCTCGAGCGTGCTGGCATGAACGGCCTGAACGAAGGCCAGAAGGTCTCCTTCGACACCGAACAGGACAGCCGCTCGGGCAAGACGGCCGTGCGCGCCATCCAGGCCGCTTGATCTGACGCCTGTCTGGTCGAGCCCACCGCTTGATCGAACAGACGACTGAAGACCAGGGCGCGGCAGCCTTCGATTGCCAGAGTTGCGGGGCCTGCTGCGCGTATTCGCGTGACTGGCCCCGCTTCTCGCTCGAAGACGACGCTGCGCTCGCGCGCATCCCGGCCCGCTTTGTCGATGACGCGGCGGGCCGGATGCGCTGCGAGGGCGAGCGCTGCTCTGCCTTGCAGGGCAAACTCGGCGAACGGGTCGCCTGCGGCGTTTACGACGTTCGCCCCATCGTCTGCCGCGACTGCCAGCCCGGCGACGAGGAATGCCTGATCGCCCGCGCGCATCACGGGCTTTAGGGCCGGGCCACCATCACCACACAACGACCCCACTGCGTTTCGCGCGGCGTCGCCTCATGGCGCCGGAAGCCGGCTTTTTCATAGGCGCGAATGGCGCGGGCGTTCTCCGGATCGGGATCGGTCACCACGCAGGGCGCACCTTCGCTGAACAGGCGCTGCACATGCTGGCGCACAAAAGCGCTGCCATGGCCGCGGCCGATCAGGGCGGGAATGCCAATCGTCTGGTCGATGCCGCGTGTGCCCACCGGCAGGTCGCGGAAGGGGTGATCCGGCCAGGCCTGCGGATCGTAATCCTGCATGAAAGCGAACGGCTGCGCCTCCAGGCTGACAATCCACAGCCGCATGCCGGGCTCATGCAGGTCGCCGGCCACCGAGACCATCTCGGCATCCACATCGCCCCACCAGGCACGCGCATCCGGCGTTTCCAGCCAGCATCGCATCAGCGGCAGGTCGGCTTCCGTCATGCGGCGGAAGCTGTAAGGCGTCGTCATCGTTGCAGCTACGCGCTTTTGCCGTCGTATTGCATCGGTTCCAGGCTTTCCAGATCGAAGCCTTCCAGGCAACGCACATTGATCGCCACCATCTTCATGCCATTCGGCGCCGTGCCGGTGGCAAAGGATTCCACGCCACAGGTTTTGCAGAACAGGTGATGGATGTTCATCGTGTTGAACTGGTAGTCGCTCACCGCATCCTTGCCGGCCATCAGCTTGAAATCGTCGGCCGGCACGAAGCTCAGCAGCGAACCCTTCTTGGAACAGATCGAGCAGTTGCAGGAAATCACCGGCGGATTGTGCCCGGTGACGACGCTGTAGCGCACCGCGCCGCAATGGCAGCCGCCGTTATAGGTATTCTTCTGCTCGCTCATGAATCCTCAAAGTGTCTTCGGGTCGCAGGACAAGCCAGTATCTAGCATCGCCGGCATGGCGCGGCCAGATCGCGACGGCTTATGCCGATATCGACAGCGCGGCCGCCGCGCGTGGCCCCGGCCACAGGCGCTGCAGGTCGGCGGCAGCAAATGACAATCCGCGCCAAGCCACCTTGCGGCCCTGCAGATGGCGGGCTTCCGAGGGCGCCACCGGCACCAGCCCCGGCCAGTCGGCGGCCGGCACGGCGATGGCGGCGGCGCCGGCTTCCGCCGCCGGCAGGCCGCGCGTCACCAGCCGGCCATCCATCAGGGCGTCGAGCAGGGCGCGGCGATGATCCTCCGCGATCACCGCGGCGCCATCGCGGTTGAGCACCGATTCGGCAAGGCCCAGATGGGTCTCGGCGGCAAAGGCGGCGACCTTTGCCAGATCGCGCCAGCGGATCCAGGCCCAGGCCTGTGTCAGGTTCCAGCTTTCGGGGCTGCTGCTCATGGTGGCCATGATGGTGCCGGGGTGCGGCCGGCCGCAACCGCGGGCCGGGCCTCTTGTCGCCCGCCAATCGTACCCTATATGTTCTTTCTTACACTTTGCCCGGGTGAATGAAGGGGCTGCATACAAAAATCGACCCGGGTCAGAGATGGTTCGCGATGGCTCAGGAAGGTCCGGGATGGTTCCAGATGGTTTGGCGGTGGCCCGGTTTGGCAAAATTTGGCTCACCTTGGCTCGTCTTGTCAGGGTTTGCAGGGAATAATCCAATGGGTTCAACGCTTACACCCCGCCCTCGCGCACTTTAAGCTGCCGGCCCTGATTGCACGGCTATCACTTCAGAGAATGTCATGAGCATCGACCGCAGCCTGATCCCCGATACCACCAGCTTCGTCACCCATCTGGAATGCGGCATGACGGGCGAGCGGCTGCCGGCCGATACCCTGCATAACCTGTCGCCCAAGGGCTATCCGATCCTGGTGCGCTACGACCTCGCGGGCGTGAAGGCGGCGCTGACCAAGGCGAAGATCGCGTCGCGCGCACCCAACTGGTGGCGCTATCGTGAATTGCTGCCGGTGCGCAAAACCGAAAATGTCGTGTCGCTGGGCGAGGTGATGACGCCGATTCTGAATCTGCCCAGGCTGGCGAAAAATCTTGGCCTGAGCGGTGCCGGCGAAATCATTGTGAAAGACGAAGGCCGCCTGCCCACCGGCTCGTTCAAGGCGCGCGGGCTGGCGCTTGCCGTCTGCATGGCGAAAGAACTCGGCGTGAAGAAAATGGCGATGCCGACCAACGGCAATGCCGGTGCGGCACTGGCCGCCTATGCCAGTCGCGCCGGCATCGAGACGGTGGTGTTCTGCCCCGACGATACGCCGCAGGTCAACATGAACGAGATCGTGCTGCAGGGCGCGCGGCTCTACAAGGTCAACGGCCTGATCAACGATTGCGGCAAGCTGGTCGGCGCCGGCAAGGAGCTTGCGGGCTGGTTCGATACCTCGACGCTGAAAGAGCCCTATCGCATCGAGGGCAAGAAGACGATGGGCCTGGAGCTGGCCGAACAGCTCGGCTGGGAACTGCCGGACGCGATCTTCTATCCCACCGGCGGCGGCACCGGCCTGATCGGCATGTGGAAGGCCTTCGAGGAACTGGAGGCCATCGGCTTCATCGGCAGCAAACGCCCGAAGATGATCGCCGTGCAGGCGGCCGGCTGCGCCCCCATCGTGCGCGCTTTCGAGGGCAACGAGCGCCATGCGAAACTCTGGGAGAATGCCCATACGGTGGCTGCCGGCATCCGCGTGCCGGCGGCGATTGGCGATTTCCTCATCCTGGATGCGGTGCGCAATTCCAGCGGTTTTGCCATGGCGGTGGAGGACGATGCGATCACCGCGGCCCTCGATGAAGTGGCGAAAGAAGAGGGCTTCCTGATGTGCCCGGAAGGTGCGGCCACCTATGCTGCGTACAAGCAGGCGTTGTCTGCCGGTCGGGTGAAGAAAAACGACCGCGTGGTGCTGTGGAATTGCGCGGCGGGCCTGAAATACCCGATGCCTGATGGCGGCCAGCCGCTCGATCGCCACGGCGCGATTGATTACGCCAAATTATAGGATCATCCTCGGCGCCATGGCTTTCACCAGCCGAGACGCCGATTTCACCATTCTGGTCGCCGACGAGCAGCTGGAAACCCTGCGGCTGAACCGGCTGTACGGGAGCTGGCGCAAGGCCGCCTCCGGCGGCGCGCTGCCCGGCGCGGCGTTTCTCGATCCGCAACAGCACGACTATATCGCCGCCATGCTGCTGGTGGTGGATGTGGTCTGCGAGGACGATCGCCAGCGCTACCGCTATCGCAGCGTCGGCAGCCATTTCATCGAGCATCTCGGCGTCGATCCGGCCGGCACCTATATGGACCAACATCCCGAATCGTACTTTGCCGAGCGTGCCATCCGCGCTTGCGACCTGGTGGTGCAGACACGCCGGCCGATCCATGCCCGGGCCCAGCGCGACATCGATGGCCGCAGTTTCCGCATCGAGTTCCTGCTGCTGCCGGTGGCGGGACCCGATGATGCCGTCGGCAGCCTGCTGATCGCCCAGCTCTACACGCCCGCGTCGGACTGAAGCGGGCGGCAGGATTGATTCCGGCGGCCTCCGCCCCCTATGCTTGCGGCAATGCCGATCACCAGCAGCAGCGACGCCGATTTCACCATCCTGGTTGCCGAGGAACGGCTGGAAACCATGCGGCTGGATCGCTTCTATCGCGACTGGCGCAAGGCGATCGTGGATGGCGCGCTGCCGCCACCGGCTTTTATCGATGCCCAGGTCTACGACTATCTGACCGGCGCGCGGCTGATCTTCGATGTCGAGTCCAGCGGCGAAGGCCGGCGTTACCGCTATCGCCATATCGATCCGCAGATCCTGGTCTACAGCCCGCGCGACATGACCGGGCTTTATGTTGACGAGCATGCCGAGCCCTATTTCGCCGAACAGACGGTGCGGGCCTTCGACCTGGTGGTGGAGTCGCGCCGGCCGATCCATGCCCGGGTGCACCGCGCCGTCGATGGCCAGGGCTTCACCATGGAATTCCTGATCCTGCCGCTCGCCGGGGCCGGCGGCGCGGTCGACGTGCTCTTCGTCGCGCAGCTCTTCAGTCGGGCCTGAGGTCATCATTCCTGCGGCCCGCGATTGTGGGCGGCGGCGCCTGCCTTTATTCTCGCGCCATGACCTTCACCAGCGGCGATATCGACTTCACCATCCTGACCGCTGACGAGCAGTTACAGACTCTGCGGCTGAACCGGCTCTATGCGGCCTGGCGGCAGGCCGCGGGCGTCGGCAGCCTGCCGTCGCCGGATTTCATGGCGTCGACGGGCCATGACTATCTCTCGGCCATCCTGGTGGCGGTCGATGTTGAGGCGACCGAGGGCACGCCCCGTTTCCGCTATCGCAGCATCGGCTCCCATATAATCCAGCATCTGCGCTTCGACCCCGTCGGCAGCTATATGGACCAGCATCCGGAATCCTATTTCGCCATCCGTGCCCTGCGGGCCTGCACCATGGCGGTCGAAACCCGCCGTCCCGTCCATGCCCGGCTGGCGCGCGAGATCGACGGCCGCGATTACGGCGTCGAAGCCCTGCTGCTGCCGGTCGGAGATGGCGGCACGGTGCAGCATCTGCTGATTGCGGAGATTTTCACGCCGGCCGAGCCGGCGGCCTGACTATGCCGTCTCGCGGATGAAATGAATCAGGTCCAGCGCCGGCGGGCTGGCGCCGGCATGGCTGAGCAGGCCATGGACCTGGCCGCGGTGATGGGTCTGGTGATTGAAGGAATGCATCAGCGGCGGCAGCAGCGGATCGGTGAAGGTCTCGTTGCGCGTGTTGGTGTAGGTGAAGCTCGCATGCAGCGTCGTTTCATCCACGGCATCGCAGAAGGCAATGATCTCGATATCCTTCGCGTCGCGCGCGGCCCGTAAAGACGCGAGATCCGCGTGCAGGATCTGGTCCAGCCTGGTGATATGCGCCGGCAGGTTGCCGCTAAAGCGGCCGAACCAGATGCTGTCGCCGACCAGGATATGATTCAGCGTGGCGTGAATGCTGCCGAAAAAGCTCGGCCGCGCCGCATGGTAGTCGGCGGCGGAGAGCGTGGCGCAGGCATCGTAAAGCCGGCGGTTGGCCCACTGGTTATAGCGGCCGAAGCGGCGGATATGGTCGAGCAGAAGGGTCTGGGTCTGGGGCATGGGCGTAGCCTAATCCGGTCGGCGGGATTCCCGAAGCGCAGAATTGTCCGGCTGCAATTGCAGGAAATTCAACGCAGCACATGACCCACGCGCAGCAGGTTGCCGTCGGGATCGGTAAAATGGAATTCGCGCAACCCCCAGGGTTTGTCTTCTATGGCGCTGAACCGCGGCAGGCCGAGCGGCTGCCATGCGCGATGCAGACTGTCGGCATCGCTGCAGCGGAAATAACAGGCCGACATGCTGTTCTTCGGCTCCAGCAGGATCGGGGCTGCGCCGCTGCAGTCGGCGAAATGCAGTTCGTAGTCATCGCGCACGATCACCAGATAATCGGGATAGCGGTTCTGCCGCCCGAAACCGAGGCGGTGATAGAAGGCTGCCGTGCGGTCAAGATTGGCCGATGGCAGGATGGCGATGGCAGGCATGACGGCGCTCCAAAAGAAAACGGCCCGCCGTGAAGCGGGCCGTCATCATACAACCTGCTGTCCGGCGCTTACCACTCGGTAAGAACGGGCTCCATCTTCGCTGCGGTCAGCGCATCGGCGCGCGCCTTCATCCAGCCTTTCATGAAAGCGGCCTCGTCGGCATGGCTGCCCTTGTTGTGGCCGGCCCAGGCATCGGCCAGCACCTTCTGGCGCTGGATCAGGGCGGCGTTGCTCTTGTCGTATTCCGGCTTCCAGACGCCGATCTCCTTGAAGTATTTGATCGCGCCCTCATGCACCGGCACCACCCAGTCGAAGACCTGGCGCTTGATGTCCCAGCCGCTGTTGCCCGGCGCGGCATCCTTGTAGTCGGGGAAGAGTTCGACCATCGCCTTGGTCATCGCATAGACCATGCCGGCGTCGATGTTGTCGTAGGTCATCAGCACCGGATAAGGATAGGTCGCGGCTTCCACGGTCTTGGTGGCGCTCAGCTCCGGGCCTTCGGCACCCATGAAGGGCACGAAGAACGGCGCCTTGCCCTTCAGCCGCGCCCAGCCGGCCTTGTCGCCATGCGGCACGGTCGGATACTGGATGCCGCGCGGGCTGGAGGCGAGCTGATAGGCCGGGCCCGAGATCGACGAGCCGAAGGCGGCATCCACCTGGCCGTTGATCATGCCCTGCATGGCCTGGCCGAAGCCGCCGAATTCCACGCGCTGCACGTCGTTCCAGGTCAGGTTGGCAAAGGCCAGCAGCGCCGTGATGTTCTGGTTCAGCGACGGCGCGCCGATCACCCAGGCGACCTTCTTGCCCTTCAGGTCGGCCATGGTTTTGATATTGGCGTCTTTCGCCGTCATGATGGTGAGCAGCGCGTCGGAATTGTTCAGCAGCAGCGAGCGTACCGGCTGCGGACCCCAGTCCTTGGCGCCGAATTCATAGACCGCTTCCTGCGCCATGTAGGTGCCGCCCACGCCGTTGGCGGAGAAGGGCACCTTGCCTTCGCGCAGCGGCACGGTGCGCGACACGTCATTCTTGCCGGGCAGCACGCGCAGCGTGATGTTCTGCTTGTTCTTGAGCGCGTTGCCGACGGCGACGGCCTGGTTGTAGCCGCCCGAGCCGACATCGTAGGCCGTCCAGGTCAGCTGGTCGGGCAGCTTCTGCGCCGATGCCGCCGTGGACAGGGCCAGCGCAGCAACAGCGCCGAGCAAAGAATAGGTGTAGTGACGCATCTCTGGTTTCCTCCGGTTATACGTTTATGCGATTTTTATGCGGCCAGTCTGTCGCGGTTGCTGGCTTTCAGCAACAGGAAAGCGCCGAGTGCGAGTAACGCGCCGGTGATCTCCAGCGTTGTGTTGCTCATGGCGATCAGGCTGCCGCCGGGCGAGGCGAGTGCGATGCCGCCGAACAGCAGCATGACGCGCGCCAGAATGCGCAGCGGCGATCCGTCCAGCCGTCCGCCGCCGACCAGATAGCCCTGCAGCGCCGAGGCGATGAAGGCGACGCCGGGGAAGGCGGTGGCGATGACGATGGCGACCTCCCAGGGATCGCCTTTCAGGATCAGGGCCGGATTGAGCGCGAAGAAGAACGGCACGATATAGACCACGGCGCCGAGCCGCATGGCCTGGATACCGATCGCCATCTGGCTGACCCGTGCAATGGGGGCCGCGGCGAAGGCGGCCAGCGCCACCGGCGGCGTGATGTAGGAGATCATGCCCCAGTACATGATGAACAGATGCACGCCGAGCGGATCGAGACCGGCCTTGACCAGCGGCGGCGCCAGCACGATGGCGAGGAAGATGTAACAGGCGGTCACCGTCATCCCCAGCCCGAAGATGAAGCTGGTGATGGCGCCCATGATGAGCAGGATGATCGGCTTGTCGCCAGCCAGATACACCAGGTCGGTGGCCAGCGTGCCGGCGAGACCCGTCACCGAGAAGGCGCCGATGATGAGGCCCGAGCCGAGCAGGATGGCGACCAGTTCGGCCAGCGCGCGGCCGACGGCGGTGCCGAGATCGAGCCAGCCTTTGAGATTGAGCCGGTGCGAGGGCAGGCACTGGTTGATGAGCAGCAGCAAAGCCGTGGCATAGAAGGGCGCACTGGCCTCGCGCTGTTCTTCCAGCATCAGGTAGATCAGCACGGCGAAGACCAGGATATAGAGCCAGCCCTCCTTCATGGTGGCGCGCACCGAGGGCAGTTCTTCCTTGCGCATGCCCTTGAGGCCGAGACGGGCGGCGTAAGAGTCGATCTGCACCATCAGGGCGAAATAGAACAGCAGGCCGGGGATGGCGGCCGCCAGCGCGATCTCGGCGTAAGGGATGCCGAGAAAGCTGGCCATCACGAAGGCGGTCGAGCCCATCACCGGCGGCATCAGCACGGCGCCAGTGGAGGCGACGGCCTCCACGCCGCCGGCATAGTCGGCGCGAAAACCCGTGCGCTTCATCGCCGGAATGGTGACGACGCCCGATGAGATCACGTTGGAAATCACGCTGCCGGAAATGGATCCCTGCAGGGCCGATGAGATCACGCCAACCTGCGCGGCGCCGCCGCGCCAGCGGCCGACCATGGCAAAGGCGATATCGTTGAAGAACTTGCCGCCGCCGGTATGGTTCAGCGCCACGCCGAAGACGATGAAGCCGACGACGATCTCGCCAAAGGCCCGCATCGGAATGCCAAACGCGCTTTCCGACGAGACGATGTGATAGGCCATGGTGTCGCCGAAGCTCTGGCCGATGCCGCGGAACACGCCGGGCAGGTCGTCGGCGATGATCGGATAGAGCGCCATCGCCAGGATGATCAGCGTGAGCGTCAGGCCGCCGGTGCGGCGGGTGGCTTCCAGGATGATGAGGCAGAGGAAGGTGCCGAGAATCTTCGCCGTCAGCGGCGATGCGAATTCCCAACCCTCGGACAGGATCGCGTCGGCCTTCACGCTGAACCAGGCGATCATGGCCATGGATGCTGCCGCAATCAGCCAGTCATACCAGGGGGTGCCGGGCGCGGCGCGTTTCGGATCGAAGGGATAGACGAGGAAAACCACCGGCAGGGTGACCAGCGCCAGCAGGAACAGGTAGCGGTTCTCGATCAGCGTGATGCCGAAGAGCTTCACGTTGAACTGGACATAGAGGACCAGCAGCAGCGACAGGATGGTGAGGACGATCAGCACCAGGCGCGGCGCACCGGTGACATCGCGGTAGGCCAGCTCCTCGGTCATCTTCTCGGCGGCGGATACATCCGGCGCCGGCGGCAAGGCAGAGGCGTGACCGCTCTTCTCGGCGCGCGACTCTGCGCCGGCATCCTGCTGCATTGTATGACCCCTCCCTGTGGCCGACTTGCTGTCGGTCCGATTGTCGGACCAACAGCTTAGGCATCGATCACCGGAGGATCAACTCACCGAATGGCGAGCGGTACAAGACGATAATGACTTACGCCGTCTGACCGTCGGCCGGGTGGTCGCGCAGCAGCATCGGCTTCTGCCAGAAGGGCTGTGCGGCCTCGAAGGCGGCGATGCCGGGCGAAATGCCCGCGTCACGCAGGGTTGCGGCATCGACCTGGGCCAGCGCCCGGCGTGCCTGCACCCGCTGCTGCCAGGTGGCGAGCGTCTGCTTCAGCACCGGCAGGGCCAGGCTCCACCAGGGCTGATCGAGCTGGTCGAACACGGCGGGATTGCTCACGCCGTCGAGCCAGCGCAGGTCGGCCTTGGTCGGCGCGATCACCAGCTTGGGGCCAAGCCAGTCCGGCCGCTCGCCGGTCGGCTTCAGCTGCCGCAGATTTTGCGCTGCACCAGAACGATCGTGCTTTTTCGGGAGGGTCTGAGGGGACTGTTGTGCGATCTGGGTCATGGGGAGGCTCTTTTCTTTAGGTCGTCGGGGGAGGCGTACTGAAATCAGTGCGTGGCGGCTGACCGGTCCAGAAGACTGCGGAAAGCGGTTTCGGCGCGTTCGACGGCGGCGGCATCGCGCAGCAGCCGGCGGAAATAGGTCAGGCTGAGGAAGATGCCCTGCAGCTCGTAGGCAAACTGTTTCGGGTCCAGGTCGGCGCGGAAATGGCCTTCCTGCACGGCGATCTGGGCGCTGCGGGCGAGCGTCGCCTGCCACTGGCCCTGCATCTCGGCCAGATGGTCGCGCACCGGACCCGGCTTGTCGTCATATTCTGCCGACAGCGTCACGAACAGGCAGCCGCCGGGCATGTCGTCATTGTGCAGGCTCCAGTCCAGCCATTCCCGGAACAGCACCTCGATGCGCGGCCGGCCGCGCGGCGCTTTCATGGCCGGCTGCCAGATCGTGGCCATGAAGCGCTGGGCCGCCTCGTCCAGCATGGCCCGCTCCAGCTCCTCCTTGGAGCCGAAATGGGCGAACAGGCCGGATTTCGACATGTTCAGCCGGTCGGCCAGCATGCCGATGGAAATCCCCTGGAAACCGTCGACGCTGGCGGCGCGGAGGGCCTCGGAGAGGATGGTTGCACGGGTTTGCTGGCCTTTGCTCATGGGGTGAATATACGAACGGTCGTGCTGAAAGTCAAAACCAAACCGCGGAGCGGACGTGACGGGGCGCACAAACCGGCAGTTTGGGCCCGGACCCGGGCGCAGGGGCCGGAGCCGGATGCCGTGAAGGCCGGGCACGATCTCAGAGCCACGGAGTTTCCCTGATCATGACCACCCGACGCGCCCTTCTTTTGCAGGCGGCCCTGTTTTCCGGCCTGCCGGCCGTCACCGCGCTCTCGGCGCTTGCCCAGTCGCGGCAGCTGCCGCTGAAACCCACGCCGGCCTGCAGCGACGGTCATGCCGGCCAGCCCGGCCCGACGCCGGAGCAGACCGAAGGGCCGTACTACTCGCCGGACTCGCCGCAGCGGACCAGCCTGCTCGAACCCGGCATGGCCGGCACGCGGCTGCGGCTCGGCGGCCTGGTGACGGGCCGCGACTGCCGGCCGCTGGCGCATGTGCTGGTCGATCTCTGGCATGCGGATGCGAACGGCGTTTATGACAATGCCGGCTATCGCCTGCGCGGCCACCAGTTCACCGATGCGCAAGGGCGTTGGCAGTTCGAGACCATCGTGCCGGCACTCTATCCGGGCCGGACGCGGCACCTGCATGTGAAGCTGCAGCCGCCGCGCGGCGACATCCTCACCACGCAGCTCTATTTTCCAGGCGAGCCGGGCAATGCGCGCGATCCGATCTTCGACCGCCGTCTGCTGATGACGGTGGCCGGCGACGCCGATGCCCAGATCGCACGCTTCGATTTCGTGCTGCCGGTCGGGTGATGCGAAATTGCTCCCGTGACAATGCCGCGCTTGATCCGGCGGCGGGGCGGCGCGATATAGTGCCGCCATGATGGACCTCGCCACCCTGCTCACCTTCACGCTGGCCGCCTTCGCCCTGGCGGCCACGCCCGGTCCCGACATGCTGCTGGTGATGACGCGCAGCGTCGCGCAGGGGCGCACCGCCGGTCTGGTGACGCTGGCCGGCATCTGCGCCGGCTGCTATTTCCATGCGATCATTGCCGGCCTTAGTCTGAGCGGCGTGCTGCTGATGGCGCCGGTGATGTTCGAGATCATTCGCTGGGCCGGCGCGGCCTATCTGCTGTATCTCGCCGTGCAGGCCGTCCGCGGTGCCGGCGGGTTCCTGCCGCCCAACCCGGCGGCGCCGGCCCTGCCGCTGGGCACGCTGTTCCGCCAGGGTCTGCTGACCAACATTCTCAATCCGAAAGTGGCGCTGTTCTTCCTGGCGCTGTTCCCGCAGTTCATGCAGCCCGATCCGCAGACGGCGCTGGCGCAGGCGCTGGTGCTTGCCAGCGTGCTGAATGTGGTGGGCGGGCTGCTCAACGGCGGCATCGTGCTGGTGGCCGGGCGGCTCGGCGAGTGGCTGTCGCAGCGTCCCGGCTTCGTGCGCTGGCAGAACCGCCTGCTTGGCGGCGTGTTTGCGGCGCTCGCGCTCAGGCTGGCGCTGGACCGGCGCTGAACGTCAGTTGATCTGCGGCGCCTGCAGCAGTCCGGCCATCTCACCGCTGCGGATCATGGCATTGCAGGTTGTGGTGAACGCGGCGGCCACCTCGGGTGCGGTCTTTTGTCCGAAGGCCAGGTAGAGCTTCATGCTCAGGTCCGGCAGGGCGAGGAAATTTTCGACGGGATCGCCGCGCTCGCCCATCTCGCGCACGCGCTGGCGAATGGCGGCCGGATGCGAGGCGATGGCGTCGACCCGGCCATAGAGCAACAGCCGCAGGGCTTCATTTTCATCGGCGGCCGGAATCACGCTGACGCCATTGCGTTCCAGATACAGCGTCTTCACATCCTGGGCGACACCGGCGATGCGCCAGGTTTTCAGATCGGCAACGCGGGCGGCGGCCAGTTCCGTGCGGTTGCGGCGCCGGAACATCTGCACTTCGTAATCCAGCACCGGGCAGACCCAGTGGAAGCGCGTCTCGCGTTCCGGACTACGGGCGAAGAGGGCGATCAGGGTGTTGGGTTCGTTTTCCGTGGTGGCCAGCGCGCGGGCGAAGGGCAGGATGTCGAGCGTGGCCGGGCGGCCGAGACGATGGCTCAGCGTCTCGATCAGATGCGCTGTCGGTCCGGCGGCTTTGCCGTCAGGGGCGGTGACCGTGTAGGGGACGAAGGGCGCGGCGACATAATGGATGGTCGGCAGGTCGCTGCCACGGGCCGGCAGGACGATCAGCAGCCAGCCGGCCAGCATGATCGTCAGGATGAAGAAAGCGGAGCGGAGCGGCGTGGCCAGCATGGCACATGGTATAGAGACGCGCTGCGCCACCCGGCAGGTAACTTTCCGGCCACCTCACGCCAGGGTCATCATATGCCCGCGGATTGGGCAGTGTCAGAGGCGGGCAGCCTTGACGCCTGAGACTTCGGCATGGCCGTCCAGGATGGCCGCCTTGATGGTTTCCAGCCCGCGCTCGAATTCTTCGATGCGCTCGCGCAGACCGCGCAGCTCGTCCAGCGCGATCTTGCTGATCGGCCGTTCGCTCTGGGCATATTCCAGCACCATGGAAGCATAGCGGCCACGCATTTTGGCCAGCGATTTCAGCATGGTCTCGATCTCGTTGGGCTCGATGCGGCCGAGCGCCCAGACCATCTGCGCCTGGGTGATCTCTTTCTCACGGATAATGATCTGCTGCACATACTGACGCGCATTCAGCGCCGCGGTGACGGCTTCGACCGGGCCTTCCCGCAGCGCCAGGCGCTCGCGGGCGGAAAGCCCGGCATCGGCCATGGATTTGGTGCTGGCAGGGCTGGCCTGGTTCGCCGATTTCATGGCTGCCTTGAGATGGGGCTCGGCCTTTTCGGCCTGGCGCAGCGACAGCAATGCAATTCCCATGGCGGCAACTCCTGTGCGGATCGGTCTGTTTCCACAAGGAAAGGAGCAAGCCGCGTGCCATGGTTAAAATGGCGGATTATCAGGAAATATAATGAGGCAGCAGCCTGCCGGGCGGCAGATTCTGCCGACAGAGTCCGTCTTACGGGGCCAGGGCCGGCGCCGCCATGCTGGCGATGCGGTTGTCGAAACGCAGCTCCAGCAGCCAGTCTTTCGGCCGGGCGCGGTATTGCGCCATCTGGTCCGGCGTGAGGGCGAATTCGGCCTGGGTGGCCTGGGCCGCCGGCCGGCTGCCGCCCCCGCCACCCATGGGAAAGCTGATCCCAACGCCGGTGCCGAAGCCGCCGCTGGATCCGGCCGAGCCGCCGACCCCGACGGTCGGGCGATTCCAGCTCTCGTTGCCACCGCCGGTCCGGCCGGTGCCTTCGGGCTGGCTCAGACGCTGGGTCAGCACATGGCGGCCATCCGGCATGGTCAGGCGGGCGTCGCGCAACGGCTGTTCGGACAGCACCCGCATATACAAAAGGCCGGTCTGCTCGCCCTGCCAGACGGCCACGCGCGGCGCGGTCGTTTCGGCGCTGCTGCAGGCGGCCAGGACCAGAAGGGCAAAGGCAATGAAGACGTTGCGGAAGGTCATGGCATCTATATAGGGGCGGCGGCCGTGGGTTCCCATAGCCCCGGACGAACGTTTAAGCTGCCGCAACATCTCGTAAAAAAGACAGGGAAACGTCATGGGCGGCACGCTTTTCGATCTCAAGGACAAGGTGGCGGTGATCACGGGCTCCAGCCGCGGCATCGGCCGCGCGATTGCCCTGCGCATGGCCGAGCATGGCGCAAAAGTCGTCGTCACCAGCCGCAAGGCCGAGGCCTGCCAGAAGGTGGCGGACGAGATCCAGGCTTCCGGCGGCGAAGCCATCGTCGTGCCCTGCAATGTGTCGGACAAGGCGCAGCTGCAGGCGCTGGTCGATGCCACCGTGAAGCAATGGGGCAAGGTCGACATCCTGGTCTGCAATGCCGCGGTCAATCCCTATTTCGGCCCGTCGAAGGACATCCCCGACGAGGCCTTCGACAAGATCATGGCCGTCAACATCAAGTCGAATCACTGGCTGGCCAACATGGTGGCGCCGGGCATGGCCGAGCGCGGCGACGGCGCCATCATCGTGATCTCTTCCGTGGGCGGCCTGTTCGGGTCCAACACGCTGGGCGCCTATGGCATCTCCAAGGCGGCCGACATGCAGCTGGTGCGCAACCTGGCCGTCGAATGGGGGCCGCAGAATGTGCGGGCCAACTGCATCGCGCCGGGCCTGATCCGCACCGATTTCGCCCGGGCGCTATGGGAAAACCCCGAGATCTCGAAGAAAGCCACGAAAGGCTATGCGCTGCGCCGCATCGGCGAACCTGACGAGATCGCCGGGGCCGCCGTGTTCCTGGGCTCCGCTGCCGGCAGTTTCATGACCGGCCAGACCATGGTGATCGATGGCGGTGGCATGGTGAATTTCCAGTCGGTCTGAATATAGGGCTTTGTAACGAAACGCCTTATATAAGCAGGTATGAGCTTCCGGCCCCTGATTCCCGATCCGCGCCAGATCATCGACCGCAAGGCGTTGACGCTGCAGCTCGATGCGCTGGGCGGCGAGGGTACCCATGGCAGCAAGGAACAACGTGCCCAGGCGCTGGTGCTGCTGAAGGCCGCGCTGACCCAGGGCCGCAAGGTGGTGCGCGATCGTTTCGAAAGCGGCACGCCGGCGCTGGCCACGCGCCAGTCGCTGGCCTTCCTCACCGACCAGGTGATCCGGCTGGCGCATGACTTCACGGTCAACCGGGTCTACCGCCTGCCCAATCCGACGGCGGCGGAAAAGCTCTCGATCGTCGGCGTCGGCGGCTATGGCCGCGGCGAGATGGCGCCGTTCTCCGATGTCGATCTGCTGTTCCTGTTCCCCTACAAGCAGACCCCCTGGGGCGAGCAGGTGGTGGAATACATGCTCTACCTGCTGTGGGATCTCGGCCTCAAGGTCGGCCATGCCACGCGCTCGGTGGATGAATGCATCCGCCTTAGCTTAAGCGACATCACCATCCGCACGGCCATCCTGGAACAGCGCTGGATCTGGGGCGACCAGGAGCTGGCGCTGCAGTTGAAGACCCGCTTCCAGAACGACGTGGTCGCCAAGAGCGGTTCGGATTTCATCGAGAAGAAGCTGGCCGAACGCGACGAGCGCCATCGCCGCATGGGCGACTCGCGCTATGTGGTCGAGCCCAATGTGAAGGAAGGCAAGGGGGGCTTGCGCGATCTGCACACGCTGGTGTGGATCAACAAATATGTCTACGGCATCACCGACGCCAGCGAACTGGTGCTGCGCGGCCTGCTGCTGCCGGAAGAGCAGCGCTCTTACGTGCAGGCGATGGAATATCTGTGGACCGTGCGCATCCATCTGCACTATCTGGCCAACCGCGCCGAGGAACGCCTGACCTTCGACATGCAGGTCGAGATCGCCAAGGCCATGGGCTATGCCGACCGGCCGGGCCGCAGCGATGTCGAACGCTTCATGAAGAAGTATTATCTGGTCGCCAAGGAAGTGGGCGACCTGACGCGCATCTTCGCCGCCGCGCTGGAAGAGCGCCACAAGAAAAAGAAGCCACTGGCGGCGTTCCGCGCCAAGATCCGGCGGCCCAAGCAGCTCGATGGCTTCGAGGCCGATAACGGCCGGCTCAATGCCGGCAAGGCCGATCTGTTCGAGAAGCAGCCGATCAAGATGCTGGAAATGTTCCATGTGGCGCAGCAGCATGGGCTGGACATTCATCCCGAAGCGCTGCGCCTGGTGCGCCGGCATCTGAAGCTGCTGGATGGCAAGGTCCGTAACAATCCGGACGCCAACCGGCTGTTCATGGACATGCTGTGCTCGAAGCAGGATCCGGAAACCACGCTGCGCCGCCTGAACGAGGCTGGTGTGCTCGGGCGTTTCGTGCCCGATTTCGGCCGCGTGGTGGCGCAGACCCAGCACGACATGTACCACACCTACACGGTGGACGAGCATACCATCCGCGCCATTGGCCTGCTGTCGCAGATCGAAAGCGGCGCGCTGAAGGAAGATCACCCGCTCTCTGTCAACGTCATCAAGGAAGTGCTGTCGCGGCGCGTGCTCTATGTCGCGGTGCTGCTGCACGATATCGCCAAGGGCCGTGGTGGCGATCATTCCATGCTGGGCGAAAAGGTGGCCGAGAAGCTCGGGCCCCGCTTCGGCCTGTCGCCGGCGGAAACCGAAACGGTGGCCTGGCTGGTGCGCTGGCATCTCGCCATGTCGGCCACCGCCTTCAAGCGCGATCTGGGCGACGCCAAGACCGTGGTGGATTTCTCGCAGCTGGTGCAGAGCCCGGAGCGCCTGCGGCTGCTGCTCTGCCTCACGGTCGCCGATATCCGCGCCGTCGGCCCGACGATCTGGAACGGCTGGAAGGGCCAGCTGCTGCGCGAGCTGTATTATCGCGCCGAGGAATATCTCTCGGGCGGTTTCGCCGGCCGCGGCCGCGACCAGCGCATCGCCGAGACCAAGGAGAAGGTGCGCGCGGGCCTGAGCGGCTGGCCGAAGGCCGATATCGATCGCCTGCTCAAGCGTCATTACGAGAATTACTGGTACTCCAACGAGGCCGACGCGATCCTGCGCCATGCCCAGCTGATGCGCGAGGCCGATACGGCCGGCCGCACGCTGACCACGGCTACGCGGGCCGACCGCTTCCGCGCCGTCACCGAATTCACGCTCTATGCCCCCGATCACCCGGGGCTTTTCGCGCGCGTCGCCGGTGCCATGGCCTCGGTCGGGGCCAATATCGTCGATGCCAAGGTCTTCACCACCAATGACGGCATGGCGCTCGACAGCTTTTATATCCAGGACATGGACGGCGCGGCTTTCGACAAGGCGGACCGGCTGAAGAAGCTCGCCACCGCCATCGAACGCGCGCTGTCCGGCGATCTCAAGCTGCGCTCGGCGATTGCCACCGAAAAGCCGGGCCAGAACAGCCGCACCCGCGTCTTCAAGGTGGCGCCGCGCGTGCTGGTCGATAACACGGCGTCGAACCGCTACACCGTGATCGAGGTGAACGGCCGCGACCGGCCGGGCTTCCTCTATGACGTGACCCGCGGACTCTACGATCTCAATCTCACCATCGGCTCGGCCCATATCGCCACCTATGGCGAACGCGCCGTCGACGTCTTCTACGTGCAGGATCTCACCGGCATGAAGCTGACCGACAAGCGCCGGTTGCTGCAGATCGAAAAACATCTGCTGAAAAAGATCAGCCCGGCCGAGGACAAGCCGGCCGCCAAGACCGCCGCAGCCGCCAAGGCCGCCTGACCGGCGCAGGCTCGCCCCAGGGCGACATGGGGTTTTGAGCCGTCCACGGTCACAATTCGCCCATAGTCTTGGTCCCCATAATTGCCAATTCATAGATGGCGCAGTATTTTGCGACCTTGAGTAGACGGTCTGTGGCGGCGTGCTGAGTTATGCGGGCAACCCTGACCGTGTCGGATCAGGAAAGGCTTAAGGGTTATGAAGGCAGTGTTGAACAAGGTCTTGGCCAAGACGACCGGATACCAGCTGGCCCGGCACCGCAAAGACCCGAAGTTCTATCTCTATGGTGGTGACACTCGCCCGAGCACCCCGCGCTATCTCAATATCGGCGCCGGCAACTGGAGCCACCCGATGTGGCACAACCTGGATAACCCGCGCGCCGATTATGGCAAGTCGCTGCATTCCCATATTGCCCACGACCTGACCTCCGGCGAGCCCTGGCCCATTGCCGATGACAGCCTGGAGGCCATCTACAGTTCGCATACGATCGAGCATCTGAATGACGTGACCAACGCGGCCATGTTTCGGGAAGCCCACCGAACCCTGAAGAAAGGTGGGGTGATCCGGATCACGACGCCTGATATCGATCTGTACCTCGATGCCTATCGCCGGAAGGACGACCAGTTCTTCCGCTATGCCAGCAGTGGCCATCCGACCAAGCCGCTGCCGTTCGGACTTGAGCAGGCGCTGCTGATGACCTTCGCCGGCCCGATCAGCGCCCATCACAAGGGCAACGACATCGAAAAGGTTTCATCGGAGGAAGTCCGCGCGCTGTTCGCCGGCGATCCCTATGCGGCCCTGGACAACCTTTGCGCCCGCATACCGCTCGAAATGGTACGCAAATGGCCGAAGCATCATAAGACATGGCTGAACGGCACCAAGCTGACCGGCATGCTGAAGGCTGCCGGTTTCGCGGTTGCTGAGAAATCCGGCTATGGGCAGTCGCGGCTGGCCATCCTGCGCGATACCGATTTCTTCGATGCCACGCATCCACCGCTGTCGCTGCATGTCGAAGCCGTGAAGTGAGCGGCAACCGCTTGCCCTGATCGCCCCTGGAACGTGTCGCTGGTCACAGCGGCCTGCAGGCGCGTTGGGAAAGAGTGGTGCGTTGCCAGGGCCTTGCCTATACTCGCCGCGCCTGCAACGGAGCGGCCGTCTGCCTCCATGTCCCTGTTTCGCGCCATAGCCACTGTCGGCGGCCTCACCATGGTGAGCCGCATCGCCGGTTTCGTGCGCGACCTGCTGATCGCGCGCTATCTTGGCGCCGGTCCGATTGCCGACGCCTTCTTCGTGTCGTTGCGGCTGCCGAACTTCTTCCGCTCGCTGTTCGCCGAAGGCGCCTTCACCGCCGGCTTCCTGCCGCTGTTCAGCCGCACGGAGGCCAAGGAAGGCCGCGCTGCCGCGCAGAATTTCGCCGAGCGGGCGCTTGCCCTGCTGCTGCTGGTCACGCTTGGCTTCACGCTGGTGGCGCAGATCGCCATGCCGCTGGTGATCCTGGTGCTGGCGCCGGGCTTTGCCAATGATCCGCTGCGCTTCCCGCTGTCGGTCACGCTGACCATCATCACCTTTCCCTATCTGCTGTTTATCAGCCTGGCTTCGCTTTACGGCGCGGTGCTGAACTGCCTGGGCCGCTTTTTCGCCATGGCGGCGACGCCGATCCTGCTCAACCTGGTGATGATCGCCGGCATGCTCTGGTTGACGCCCTATGTGCCCAATGCCGGTTATGCGCTGGCCTGGTCGACGCTGGTCGGTGGCATCCTGCAGTTCCTCTGGCTCGCCTGGGATGCCCACCGCGCCGGCCTGTCGCTGCGCCTGCGTCGTCCGGTGATCAATGACAAGGTGCGCCGCCTGTTCCGCCTGGTGCTGCCGGCCGCCCTGGGCGCCGGGGCCACCCAGGTCAACCTGATGGTCGGGCTGATCCTCGCCTCGCTGCTGCCGGCCGGCGCGGTGTCGTATCTCTTCTATGCCGACCGCATCAACCAGCTCACTGTGGGGGTGGTCGGCGCCGCGATCGCCACGGCGCTGCTGCCCACGCTGGCCGGCCAGCTGGCGCGCGACGATCACAAGGCGGCCACCTACACGCAGAACCGCGCCATCGAATTCGGCCTGCTGCTGGCCCTGCCATCGGCGGCAGCATTGCTGGTGGTGCCGTTCCCGATCATTTCGATCCTGTTCCAGCGCGGCGAGTTCAATCTGGTCACGGCGCAGGAGACGGCGATGACGCTGCTGGCTTATGCCATCGGCCTGCCGGGCTTCGTGCTGTCGCGCACCCTGACGCCGGCCTTCCATGCGCGCCAGGATACGCGCACCCCGGTCAAGCTGGCGCTGGTGACCATCGCGGTGAACATTGCACTGAGCCTGGCGCTGATGCCGTTTCTGGCCCATGTCGGCCTGGCGCTGGCCACGGCGCTGGCCGCCAGCGCCAATACCCTTCTGCTGCTCTACACGCTGCATCGCCGCGGTCACTGGCGCAGCGACGCGCGCCTCAGCGGACGCGCCCTGCGCATCCTGATCGCTTCGGTGGCGATGGCCGCCGTGCTGGTGGCGCTGGATCGCGTGGTGCTGCCGCCCTGGTATGCCGGCGGTTTCTGGATGCGCGTTTCCGCCCTGGCGGTGCTGGTCGGCGGCGGCATGGTCACCTACCTGGCATCGATCCTGCTGCTGGGCGCCAGCCGTCCGTCGGAATGGCGGGCGATCCTGCGTCGTGGGTGACCGGCAGCTATTGACGGAATGCCGGCGCCCGGCGATAACCGGCGCGCTTTAAATTTTCCCGCAACCGGGGTCTTCCACCGCCCCATCGTCACAGGGACCGTCATGGCCTTCCAACGGCGCATCTTCTCGGGCATCCAGCCCACCGGCAATCTCCATCTTGGCAATTATCTCGGCGCGGTGCGCAACTGGGTCGCGCTGCAGAACGAATACGAGTGCATCTTCTGCATGGTCGACATGCATGCGATCACCGCGTCGCTGCTGAATGCCGACGACCTGCGCAACAGCACCCGCGAACTGGCGGCGGCGATGATCGCTTCGGGCATCGACCCGAAGAAGAACATTCTGTTCAACCAGTCGCAGAATCCCGATCACGCCACCCTGGCCTGGATCTTCAACTGCGTCGCGCGGCTCGGCTGGATGAATCGCATGACCCAGTTCAAGGAAAAAGCCGGCAAGGACCGCGAGAATGCCTCGCTCGGTCTCTATGCCTATCCCGCGCTGATGGCCGCCGACATCCTGGCCTACAAGGCCACCCATGTGCCGGTCGGCGAAGACCAGAAACAGCATCTGGAACTGACCCGCGATATCGCGCAGAAGTTCAACCACGACTACGGCAAGGAGATGTTCCCGCTCACCGAGCCGCAGATTTTCGGCACGGCCACGCGCGTGATGTCCCTACGCGACGGCGCCAAGAAGATGTCGAAGTCGGATGCCTCCGACCAGGCGCGCATCAACCTGACCGACACCGCCGACCAGATCGCCGACAAGATCAAGCGCGCCAAGACCGATCCCGATCTGCTGCCCGACACGGTTGAAGGCCTGGAGGGCCGTCCGGAAGCACAGAACCTGATGGGCATCTATGCCGCCCTGTCGAACCAGACGCTGGAGCAGGCGGTGACGGCCACGGCCGGCAAGGGCTGGGGCGCTTTCAAGACGCTCCTCACCGAGACTTCGGTTTCTGTACTCGGTCCGATCACAGCAGAGATGCGTCGTCTCACGGCCGACCCGGGCTATGTCGATGGCGTCCTGCGCGAAGGCGGCGAGAAGGCTCGCGCCCTGTCGGCGCCGGTGATCGCCGAAGTCTACGACACGGTCGGGTTCCTACGTCCGTAGGGCGTGGGCTGGTTCCTGCGGCCCTGATCGCGGCATCTTGAATGACAGCCACGGCGGGCCCACATTGGTGGTGCCTCCCGTCCTTTTTCTGGCCGAATCCCCATGCTTGACGACACCACGACCGGCTCTTCCCTCAAAGCCTGGCTGCGCGCCCGCTGGCTGCCGGTCAGCATCATCTCCGTCGTGCTGGTGTTCGGCCTGTATTATCCGGTCGGCATGCTGATCGCCCACAAGATTGACGACCGCATGGATTACGCCGTTCCGGCCGCCGATCTGCCCGCTGGCGGCAGCCGCACGGTGGCGATGGCGGCCTCTCTCATCGACCGCGAAGTGAATCGCAACGGCTGGGTCGCCAACGATCCCTTCTTCATGCCAGGCTCGATGCTCGACAACATGCCGAACTACCAGCTCGGCATGATTCACGCGCTGGGCCGTTTCGCCTTCCAGCTGGTCGACCAGATCGGCCGCACCCGCGGGTCGAGCCAGACCGACCGCGACCTGCAGGAGGCCGCCGGCCTGCTGCAGTATTCCGGCACCAAGTGGATTTTCGATTTCTCCACGTCCTTGCTGCCGACCGCGAAGTCGGAAGACCAGTATCGCAAGGCGCGTTCGGCCCTGCTCGGTTACAACACCCGCCTTGGCGCCGGCCAGGCGGTGTTCGAGCGCCGCGCCGACAATCTGCAGGCGACCCTGGAGCGCATCGCGCTGGATATTGGCTCGGCTTCGGCGGCGATTGACCGCCGCATCCAGGAGGGCGGCAATACCGTCATCGACTGGGAAGCCGACGATGTCTTCTACAGCGTCAAAGGGCAGATGTACGCCTATTACCTGATCCTGCGCGAGCTGAAGCAGGACTATCCCAATCTGGTGCGCGACCGCGAACTGGTCGGCACCTGGGACCAGATGCTGGCGTCATTCGCCGCCGCTGCCGGGCTGAAGCCGCTGGTGGTGTGGAATGCGAAGCCTGACGCGGTGATCCTGCCCAATCATCTGGGCTCGATGGGATTCTACGTCGAGCGTTCGCGCACCCAGATCTACGAGATCATCAATATCCTGCAGAAATAAGCCGGCGCCTTAGCTGTCGCTGCCGCGCTGCTGCACGATTGCCATGGCGAATTTGCCATTGCCGACCGACCAGTCGGAATAGTCGTTTTCGTGCGTGAAGATGAAGACGTCGCGCGGCGACACGCCGGCATCCTTCTCCAGATTGGCGGCAATCGCGGCATAGAGATCGCGCTTCATCGCGTCGCTGCGACCGCGCCGCATGGTGATTTCCACCACCACCAGGTCGTCCGAACGGGCGATGCCGTTGAAGCTGCGGTCATAGAAGAAATCGTCATCGCCGTATTCCTGCACGGCGTTGAACAGCTCGTCGGCGGGCATGCCGATGGCGGCGACCAGGGCCTGGTGAATGCCGGTGACAATGGCGCGCTTGCGGGCGGGCAGGGTGCCCCGGCGGACCAGGGTGCGGATAAAGGGCATGACGGAAAGCCTTGTTGCTTGGGTTCTGCGTGATCCAGCATCACGCCGTTGGCAGTGATATCTGGCAATTTATAGGTTGAAAAACGATCATTTTTCCGTCTTCCTGTGATTTAAACTCACAGGAAGAGTCATGCGTCGCCGTCTGCCTTCCCTCAATGCCCTGCGCAGTTTCGAGGCCGCCGCCCGGCAGGGCAGCATGACCCGCGCCGCCGATCTCCTCGGCGTCACCCATGGTGCCGTCAGTCGGCAGGTGCGTGGCCTGGAGGCAGAGCTGGGCCTGTCGCTGCTGGAAAACCATCGTGGCCGCCTGGTGCTGACTCCGTCCGGCACGCATCTGATGGCCGTGCTGGAAGATGCCTTCGACCGGATTGCGCGCGGCGTCGATGCCTTGCGCGCGGAGGCCTCCACCGATATCGCGGTGTCCAGCTTCGGCAGTTTTGCCATGCGCTGGCTGATCCCGCGGCTGCATCGCTTTCAGGCCGCCCATCCCGCGCTGATCGTCCGGCTGACGACATCGGACAGCGATATCGCGCTGGCGCAGGGCAGTTTCGATCTGGCGATCCGCGTCGGAAGCGGACCCTGGCCTGCCGGAGTTGTGGCGATTCCGCTCTTTGCGGAATTCGCGGGGCCGGTGCTGGCACCGGTGCTGTTGCAGCGCTGCCCTCTCGATACGCCGGCCGCGCTGCTGCAGGCGCCCTTGCTGCACACCGCCACGCGCAAGGATGCATGGCCCGAATGGTTCGCCGGCCATGGCCTTGCCACGCCGCCGGCGCTGGAGGCCCAGAGTTTCGAGCATGTCTATTTCATGCTGGAGGCGGCTATGGCCGGACTCGGCGTTGCCATCGGTTTCTGGCATCTCGTCGCCGATGACATGCAGGGCGGCCGCCTGCTCGCACCGTTCGGTTTCGCGCCGACCGGCCGGCATTACATGGCCTTGTTGCCGCAGTCCGGTTCCGCGGCAGCGCAGACCTTTGCCCGGTGGCTGCAGCAGGAAGCGCAGGCATTCATGGCGGCGCAGCCACCGCTTTAGCCGGTTAACCGCGCTGTCCTGGCCGCTTGCATTCCAGCCGTCAGCGATGGCACCTTGCCGGGATGAGTGAAACCAAAAGCCCGTCCGCCGCCGAGGCTCGCCGGCGCAGCAAGTTCCTGGTCGTCGTCGACGATACGCCGGAAGTGCGTGTTGCCGTGCGCTATGCCACGCGCCGCGCCCGCAATGTGCGCAGCGGCGTGGTGATGCTGCGCGTGGTGTCGCCGGTGGATTTCCAGCAATGGGCCGGCGTGGCCGAGATCATGCGCTCGGAAGCCCATGATGCGGCTGAAGGCCTGCTGCAGAAGCTGGCCGAACAGGTCAACCAGGACTCCGGTCTGCTGCCCGAGTTGGTGATCCGCGAGGGTGTGGCGAAAGACGAGATCCTGAAGCTGGTGGATGAAGATCCCGATATCCGCATGCTGGTGCTGGCTGCGGCACCCGGCGGCGAGGGTCCGGGTCCGCTGGTCAGCGAACTGGCCGGTCAGAAGGCGGGGCAGCTGAGCTTCCTGCTCACCGTGATCCCGGGCAGCCTCACCGACGAGCAGATCGACCGGCTGACTTGATTTTCGTCGACGATCCCGATGGCCATCGCATCGAGGAGGTGGTCGCTGCGGTGACCATGCACTGAGGCTATCGTTTTACGGCGGCACATCCAGCGGAATGGTGTGCTCGGTGAGAATGCTCACTTTGACCGGGTCGCCGATGTGATCAATCGGGTTGCCGTCATGGCCCTCAAGCCGGTCGTAGAGCGCGATACCGAAGATCAGGTCCACGTTGTGGCGGTTGCTCGACAACGGCAGCAGCAGGCGCTGAAACCGCATGACGGGCATGCCACGCCGTTCCCAGTGCTGCATGGCATACTGGGCATTCCCGGTCAGCACCAGGTGATAGCTGGCCTCGATGCGGACGAGCTGGTCGTCATGGAACAGGTCCTCCAGATAGCGGCTGCTCAGCTCGAAGCCGAGATTCTCACGTACGGTTTCGCCGGACAGCACGAAGCGGAAGCGATGATCGTCGGGTTCCACCTCGACCAGGAACAGGTTCGGCAACAGGCGCTTCAGGTCGAGCGGATCGATATCGGCGCGCGCCGGATAGCGGTTGGTGCCGCGCCAGCGATGCCAGCAACTCAGCGCATAGCTGAGCCGGGCATCGTCCTTGAGGGCGGGCGGCAGGGCGGTCATGACATGGCGGACTCTGGCGTCGCGCGCGGGCCGCGACAAGCCCAGAACGCGCCGGGCCCCCCGACGTTACCGGAAATCTAGTCTTCGTAGCCCGCCAGACGCTCCGCAGGCAGACCGAACAGCTCCTGCGGTTCGCGCACGCCGCGCAGCACATGGAAGCCCAGCGGCTCCAGCCGCTGCCCGGGACTGCTGCCCGGGGTGTTGATCTCGGCGGCGAAGGCGGTCGAGGCCAGCAGGGGGCGCCCCACCGCCTTGGTCTGGGCTTCCAGCCGCGACACTTCGTTCACGGCACGGCCGATCACGGTGAAATCCAGACGGTCGCGGGCGCCGATATTGCCGAACACCACCTTGCCCACATGCAGGCCGATGCCGACTCGCAGCGGCGGCGCCCCGGCAATGCCGCGGCCCTGGTTCAGTTCATGCAGGCCGGCAAAGGCCGACTCGGCAGCGATCAGCGCGCGGCGGCAGGCGGCTTCGCGCGTATTACCTTCCTCGACGCGGAAGATGGCCAGCAGGCCATCGCCGATGAATTTCAGCACCTCGCCCTCATGGGCCTGGATCGGGGCCGCCACGGCGTCGAAATAGCGGTCGAGGGTCGCCACCACCTCGGTGGCGGTGTTGCGGTCCGAAAAGGCGGTGAAGCCACGGAGGTCCGACAGCAGGATGGCGGCTTCCACCTCATAGCCCTGGCCGCGCTGGATGGCGCCGTTCAGCACCCGCTTGGCCGGTCCATGGCCCAGATAGGTGGTCAGCAGGTCCCGGGTCATGCGGCGGGAGGCTTCCAGCTCCATCCGCAGGGCGATCAGCGGCATCAGCTCCATCAGGTAGCTCAGATGCTCGGGCCGGAATCCGCCAGGCTTGTCGGTGGCGAAGCTCATGAAGGAGACATTCTGCCCGGCCTCGCGGCCCATGCCCGGTCCCTGGGTGAACCGCATGGGCAGCATCAGGTAGTCGGTCACCCCCATCGGTTTCAGCTCGTGCAGGATCTCGAAATCCAGCGGCGTGTCGGGCAGCTCGATCTGCCGGCGGATGGCGGCGGCGCCCTGGTGGATCACGGCGATCGGGCTGTTCAGGTATTCGGCGGTCTTGGTGATCCCGTGGGGCCGTTCGCCCATCGTGACTCCCACATCCCGTTGCCAGACGAAGCCGCGCGTATAGGTCTGGGGGTGCATCGAGGGCAGGCCGGTCATCAGACGGAGCAGCGGTATGCCTTCGTCGAGCAGATGGCGACAGAATCCCTCGATCAGGTCGGCGATCGGCATCGCCTGACCATCATGATCGACCAGCCAGCGGGCTGCCGGGGTGAGAACAAGCCGCGAATCGGGCCAGCTCGGCAGACGCGCCACCCCCTCTGCCGGGATGCTCATCGCTCCACAGCCCTGGGGACAACCCGCAGTTTTATCCACATCGGTTTAAATTCTTCCAATTATTGTGCAGCGCACGCAACTTAATTGCTGGAACACAGTTTTGCCATGACCTTCGTCCTTGATATTTGCGGACCCCCCAACCAATTTCCAGTCCACCTTTCACGGATACATCAAGAATGTTCATCCAGACCGAAACCACGCCGAACCCGGCGACCCTGAAATTCCTGCCCGGACGCGATGTCCTGGGCGGCGATTTCGGTTCGGTTGATTTCACCGATGCCGAGGCCGCCAAGGCTTCCCCACTGGCTACCCGCCTGTTCGCGGTGGCCGGGGTCGAGGGCGTCTTCCTGGGCGCCGACTTCGTTACCGTCACCAAGCCCGATGCGCGCGACTGGACCGAGCTGAAGCCGGCCCTGTTGGGCGCCATCATGGAGCATTTCATGGCCGGCCTGCCGGTTATGAATGCCGATGCTGGCAGTGCCGGCGTCGAAGAGACCTACGATCCGGCCGATGCGCCGCTCGTGGTCCAGATCAAGGAACTCATCGATACGCGGGTGCGTCCCGCGGTCGCCCAGGATGGCGGCGATATTATCTTCCGCGGATTCGAGCGGGGGATTGTTTACCTGCAGATGCAGGGCTCCTGTTCCGGTTGCCCCAGTTCGACGGCAACTTTGCGCTACGGCATCGAGAATATGCTGAAGCATTACGTGCCCGAGGTATCGGAAGTTCGGGCTGTCTGAGTATTCATCGCCGCTGGTTTCCTGGGGTTGCAGGAACTAACGGCAGTTCACCGCGTTTTCGGTGAGTTCACTGCGTTTCCTGGTGGGGGATCGCACATAGGGCAGCGTCCGGCGCGGTCCGACGAAGTTATGTCGGCTGTGTCGTGGGCTTGGCGCTGATAACTGTGGAGGTTTGACCCATGACGGCACATCGCGATAGGCGGTTGCTTGCCATTGGATCGGACGTACGTCTGATTGTTGCCGGTTTCGGTCTGTTATTGGCCGTCGGCCTGGTTTCCGGCGTGGGGGTGGGGCTGCTGTCCAGCCGCCAGCTCGCGCGCGTCCCCGACATGCAGGTGCAGCAGGCCTCGCTGGGCGAAGGCGTGCATGACGCCTGGGATCGCCTGCGCCAGGTGGCGCAGCTCGACTGGCGTGCGCTGATCGAGCCGCGCAGCGTCGTGGCCGATGCCGTGCGCCCCGTTGCACCCAAAATTACCGAAGAACAGCCTGCCGTGAGCGCGGCCGAAGCCTCGCGCCGCATCGCGGAAGTGCGTCAGTTCTCGCCGTATCGCACGGCGTTGCGCGCTGACTCCGATCGCACCGTCGATGCCATGCTGCGTCGCTTCGAGCAGGAAGGCTTCGATCTGGCCGAACTGCGCAATGCCAATGGCCAGGTGGAAGTGCCGCGCATTTTCCTGGCTTCGCTGCCGGTCGATATCGCCGATGTCAATCTGACCGAGAAGCGCAAGCGCGCCTTCCTGAAGGTGATGCTGCCGCATATCCTGCGCGAGAACGAGCGCATCGTCGCCGATCGCGACCGCCTGCAGCAGCTGCGCAAGCGCAATGAATTCGGCACAGCTGTTTCTGCGCGCGACCAGCAGTGGATCGAGCAGATGGCCGAGCAGTATGGTGTCGATGATGCCGACATCAATGAACTGATCGCGCGCGTCGACGTGGTGCCGCCGGGTCTGGCGCTGGCGCAGGCGGTGGAAGAATCCGGCTGGGGCACATCGCGCTTCGCACTGATGGGCAATGCCGTCTTCGGCATGTGGACCTGGAATCCGGGCAGCGGCCTGGTGCCGGAAAACCGTCCCGATGGCGAGACCTATGAAGTGCAGCGCTTCAAGAGCCTGGAGCATTCGGTCGCCGCCTATATGCGCAACCTGAATTCCAAGGCCAGCTATCGCGAATTCCGCGACAAGCGCGCCAACATGCGCGACCGCGGCAGTCTCGACAGCTACCAGCTGGCCGGCACCCTGCATCGCTATTCGGTGCGTGGCCCGGATTACATCCGCACCATCCGTTCGATCATGAAGTCGAACAGCCTGGACACCTTCGACGCCGCCAAGCTGGCGGACGAGCCGGCCCCGCTGTTCTCGACGCTGGACTTCTTCAGCAAATCCTAAGCGGTAAGACTTCCCTAACCATAAAGGTCGGCAGGACGCTGTTTCTGCCGGCCTTTTTTCGGTTTCGCCCGCCCGAGTCTGCCGCCCGCCCGTCTTGCGGCGCACCAAACCCGACCAATATACTGTAGATACCGGACTCGGCCGCGAAGCCGCGCCGCCGGTTTGCCTGTGAGGATCCTATGAACACCCGTCTTTCCCGTTTCCTGGCCGTGCCCGCCCTGCTGGCCGCCCTCAGCCTTGCCGCCTGCCAGAACGGCCAGGGCCCGGAGATGAACAAGGAGAATATCGGCACCGTGCTCGGCGGCATCGGTGGCGCCGTACTCGGTGCGCAGTTCGGCAAGGGCACCGGCCAGCTGGTTGGCGTGGCCGCCGGCGCGCTGGCAGGCGCCTATCTGGGCAACCAGGTCGGCTCGTCGCTCGACAAGGCCGACAAGGCGCATATGGAACAGGCCAGCCAGAAGGCCGCGACGGCGCCGATCGGCCAGCCGATCTCCTGGCGCAATCCCGACAGCGGCAATGCCGGAACGGTGACGCCGACCCGCGAAGGCACGGCGTCGAATGGCGACTATTGCCGCGAGTTCCAGCAGTCGGTGACCGTGGGCGGCAAGACCGAGCAGGCCTTCGGCACCGCTTGCCGCCAGCCCGACGGCAGCTGGAAGGTCGTCAACGGCTGAGATCATGCATAGCGTAGTGGCGTCGTCGCGACGGCAGTTGCGTCCGGCCGGCAACCTTGCGGCGGCCGCGCTGGCCGCGCAGGTTCTGCTGGCGACTGCACTGGTCCCTGGGCCGGCGCGGGCCGACTTCACGGCCGGCGTGCGCGCCTACGAGGCCGGCGATTATGCTGCTGCCTATGCCCAGTGGCTGCCAGTCGCTGAAAAGAACGATGTGGCCGCGATGCGCAACATCGGCCATCTCTACCGTTGGGGCCAGGGTGTCGAAAAGGACATCCAGAAGGCCATGGACTGGTATCGCCGCGCCGCCGAACTCGGCTTCTCGCGCGCCCAGGCCAATCTCGCCGCGATCTATCTGCAGGGCGAGGAGGGCGTGCCGGTCAATTACGAGGAAGCACATAAGTGGTTTGCCGCCGCTGCCATCCAGGGCCATGCGGTGGCGCAGTATAATCTCGGCCTGATGTTCGAGCTGGGCCTCGGCATCGAGAAGAGCGAGCCGCGTGCGCTCGGCTGGTACAATCTCGCGGCCAAGAACGGCCAGCCCGAAGCGCTGGACCGGCTGTCGCAGATGGTGCGCAAGCCCGAGGAGACGGCGCCGCTGGTTTCCGGCCTCCGCCTCGCCGGACCGCAGGCCGCCGAAGCCGACGACAAGACCGAAAGCACCACGGCCTCGGCTGTTGCGCCGGCCCCGGCAGCTGTGCCCAGTCTGCCGCCGCCGATTGCCGCAGCACCGGTTACTGTCGAACCGCCTGCCGCCGAACCGCCAGCGGTACAGGCCGTGACGGCGCCGGCGTCAGAGCCTGCCGCCGTCCCGCCCGCTGAGACACCGGCGTCATCCCAGCCGGAACGGCCGGGCTTTTTCGCGCGCGTCTATAATGCGCTGGCGTCGGGTGGCGGCGTGTCGATCCCCGATATCTTCGACGGCGGCGAGAGCAAGACGGACGAGCAGAAGGCCGATGAGCCTAAGGATGGCGAGCCGAAGCCGGCCGGCGAGGCCAAACCATGAGCCGCGTCAGCGTCAGGATGCATCGCCATGCGTGATCCCTATACGGTGATCGGCGTTGCCCGTGCGGCGAGCCAGGACGATATTCGCAAGGCCTATCGCAAGCTGGCCAAGGAATTTCACCCGGACCGCAACCAGGGCAATGAAAAGGCCTCCGAGCGGTTCAAGGAAATTTCCGCTGCCTATGACATCATCGGCGATGCCGACAAGCGCGGCAAATTCGATCGCGGCGAGATCGATGCGGCCGGCCAGCCGCGCCGCCCCGGCTTCAATCCCAATGCCGGTGGCCGCGGCCCCGGTGGGGCGCGTGGCCCGTTCGGTGGTGGCACCGGCGATTTCTCCGGCTTTGACGGTACCGGCGCCGAAGACATTTTTGACGAGATTTTCAGCCAGATGCGGCGCGGTCGCGGTGGCGCCGGCGCGGCCGGTGCCGGTGCGGGAGGCTTCGGCGGTGCCCGTGGCAGCCGACCGCTGCGCGGCGCGGATCGCCATTTCAATCTGAAGATCGGTTTCCTCGATGCGGCGCGCGGCACCAAGCGCCGCCTCACCATGCCCGATGGCAAGCAGCTTGATGTCGCCATTCCGGCAGGCCTTGCCGATGGCCAGCAGATCCGCCTGCGCCATCAGGGCGATGGCGGCCGGCATGGCGGCGAGGCCGGCGATGCGCTCATTGAAGTGACGGTCGAGCCGCATGCCTTCTTCACCCGCCAGGGCGACGACATCCATGTGGAGCTGCCGGTCACCATCGACGAGGCCATTCTCGGCGCCAAGATTCCGGTGCCCACCATCGATGGCATGGTGGCGGTCGCGGTGCCGAAAAGCGCCAGTTCGGGCACCACATTGCGGCTGAAAGGTCGCGGCTTCCCCGGCAAGGGCGATGAACGCGGCGACCAGTATGTGAAGCTGAAGGTGGTGTTGCCCGAAAAACCCAATTCGGCGCTGGAAAAGCTGATCGAGGGCTGGGTCAAGGGCAACAAATACGACGTCCGCGCCAAATACACGGTCGATTGAATCCGGGCGACCGACCCATTAACGAAGCCTTCACCATCTCCTGACAGCTTTGGCCGCGCGGACTTTCCTTGCACGGGAGTCTGGCGGATTCTATCGTCCGCCGCATCCCCGCCGATTCGCGCGGGCACAGAATTCGTTTTGACCGCTTCGTCTGGTCGGAAACCGGCATGTATTCACGGCGCCTCGTCATCTCTTCGCTTCTCGGCCTGCTCGGCAGCAGTGCGCTGCCCGGTCTGGGCCTGGCGGCTGACCGTGCCGCGCCGCTGCCCGGCCGCAAGCCGGCCGGCAATGGCGCGCCGCCGAAGCCGGTGCCGCCGCGCCCGCCTGCCGTCATCGTGCTCGATCCCGGCCATGGCGGTCGCGATCCCGGCGCCATCGGCGTCACCGGCACGGAAGAAAAAGATGTCACGCTCTCGATCTGCCTCAGCATCCGGCAGGCCCTGGCGGGCAATCCGAACCTGAAGGTTTTCATCACCCGCGAACGCGACAGCTATATTCCGCTGCCCAGCCGCGTCGCCTTCGCGCATGAGAAAAGCGCCGACCTGTTCCTGTCGATCCATGCCGATGCGGCGCCCAATCGCGGTGCCCGCGGCCTGTCGGCCTATACCCGCGCCGAAAAGGCCACGGACGACTTCGCCCGCCGGCTGGCCGACCGCGAGAACCAGGTCGACGCGATCTACGGCTTCGATGCCGGCGCCACTGACAAGCAGACGGCGGCCATCCTGATCGATCTGGCGCGTCGCCATGGCCACAATGCCTCGCTCAGCGCCAAGCGCCGCATCGTCACCGGCGTCGGCCGCCGCGTCGAACTGCTGGAGAATCCGATGCGCGCAGCGAATTTTGCCGTGCTGCGCTCGCCGGCGCTCCCCTCGGTGCTGATCGAGACCGGCTTCCTGTCCAATCCGCAGGACGAGAAAATCCTGCGCAATCCCAAAAGCCGCGCCGAACTGGCGCGCTACCTCGCCGACCAGATCGCCCCCGTCGCACTGGATCTGCGCGAGGCGTAAGCCGCGCCGCATTGCCCCCTGACAATTCAGCGGATGCGCATCGCCATTCCGGCTGCTAAAGCAGTCTGACGATGCTCCCGGAGATTCTTCCCCTCGTCCTTGCGCTTTGTGGCGTGTTCCTGATCGCCTTCATGCGCGGCGCCTTCGGCGGCGGTTTTGCCATCGTCGGCATCCCGCTGCTTTCGCTCGGTCTCGATCCGATCATGGCCGGCGCGCTGCTGGCGCCGCTGTTCATCGTCATCGACCTGTTTGCGCTGCGCTACTGGAAGCCCAACACCTGGTCGAAACCCGATGCGAAGCTGCTGTTGCCGATGCTGCTGCTGGGCATTGCGGCGGGCACCGTGCTGATGCGCGTGCTGGATCGCCACCTGATCGAAATTGCCATGGCGCTGATTACGCTGCTGTTCGCCGGCCTGTGGTTCAGGGGCGGCGGCGAGGTGCGGGTGCAGCCGCGGCAGCCGGCGAAAGGCATGCTGGCGGGCTTCTGTTCCGGCATCACCACGATGGTGGCGCATGCAGGCGGACCGCCGCTCGCCCTGTATCTGCTGCCGCTGGGTCTGCCCAAGATGGTTTTGGCCGGCACCACCAGCCTGTTCTTCACGGTGGCCAACATGACCAAGGCCGGACCCTGGCTGTGGCTGGCGCGACCGGGCCCGGAGATCTGGATTCTGATGGCCTGCTGCCTGCCGGTGATTCCGCTCGCCGTCTGGGCCGGCTGGCGCCTGCATGAACGGCTGGACCAGCGCCAGCTCTATCGCATCTGCTACGGCCTGCTGATCGTCACCGCCTGCAAGCTGCTGTGGGACGGTGTGTCAGGCCTTGTCCAGTTCTGACGGCAGGATGGTTGCCCAGAAATCCTCGGCGATGCGGGTGCCGCGTTCGCGCGGACGGTAAAGCCGGATCTCGACCGGGATGGTCCAGGCCTCGCCGCCAGCCGGCACCAGGCGGAGGCTGGCCAGATCTTCCTCGATCAGGCTCTGCGGCAGCCAGGCGATGCCGCGGCCATCACGGGCCATGGCGCGCAGCACGGTGCCCTGTGGCGCGATGAAACTGACGCGCAGCGGCAGACTGGTTTCGCGGCGGCCCAGCATCGCGGTGACGATGCGGCCCAGGCCGGAATCCTCGGCATAGGCCAGATAGGGCAGGGCCTGCGACGCGGCATCCAGAGCATGGCGCGGCTTGCCGCTGTCATCCGCTGCACAAACCGGTAACAGCCGGTCCTGTGCCAGACGGCGGTACAGGAAACGGTCCGGCGGCAGGCGGTTGGCCACCGCATCATGGCCGTGGCACAGCAGGAACTGGCTCTGTCCCTGCAGAAGGGCTTCCTCGCCGGCCAGCATGCTGCCCGACATCAGGCGGATGGCGCCGAGCTTGGCGGCGATATCCAGGCCGCGCAGCCAGTCCGGGAAGAAGGTCAGCGATAATGCCTGGGTGGCGGCAAAGGTCAGCGTTGCGGTTTCCGCCTGTTCGGCCTGGCGCGCTTCCTCGCGGCCCTGCGCCAGGCGTCGCAGCGTGTCGCGCACGGTGGGCATGAACTGCTCGCCGGCGGCCGTGAGTCTCACCGGCTGGGCCGAGCGGTCGAAGAGTCCGACACCAACCCAGTCCTCCAGCGCGCGGATGCGGCGGCTGAAGGCCGGCTGGGTCATATGCCTGGCCTCGGCGGCGCGGCTGAAATTGCCCGCTTCCGCCAGACTCAGGAAATCTTCCAGCCAGTTCAGTTCCATAAGGCTCATGCCCCGGGTGAATAACAGTATCTGAATCTGGCATTGGCGGTGGTCTGCTGTCCATGTCTAGATGCGGGCCTTCTCACAGGAGCCCGCCTTTCCCATGCGTATTGTCGATGTCCGCGAAAAAACCGTCTCGATCGCCTCGCCGATTGCCAATGCCTATATCGATTTTTCCAAGATGACCTGCTCGGTGGTCGCCGTGATCACCGACCAGCTGCGCGATGGAAAGCCTGTCGTCGGCTTCGGCTTCAACTCCAATGGCCGCTATGGCCAGGGCGCGCTGATGCGGGAACGCTTTCTGCCGCGCCTGACGGACGCCAAGCCGGACACGCTGATCGACACGGCCAACAACAATCTGGATCCGTTTGCGATCTGGAAGACGCTGATGAGCAACGAGAAGCCCGGAGGCCATGGCGAGCGGTCGGTCGCCGTCGGCACGCTGGATATGGCGGTGTGGGATGCCGTCGCCAAGATCGCCGGCGTGCCGCTCTGGCGCCTGCTGGCCGACCGCTATCGCGGCGGCGTCGCCGACGAGAAGGTCTGGGTCTATGCCGCTGGCGGCTACTACTATCCCGGTAAGAATCTGGGCGCGCTGCAGGACGAGATGAAAAGCTATCGCGACCGCGGCTACCGTGTCGTGAAAATGAAGATCGGCGGCGAGCCGCTGGCCGACGATTTAAAGAGAATCGAGGCCGTACTGAAGATCGTCGGCGACGGGCAGAATCTCTGCGTCGACGTGAATGGCCGCTTCGACATCAAGACCGCCATCGAATACGGCAACGCCATCCGGCCCTATAATCTCTACTGGTATGAAGAGGTCGGCGATCCGCTGGATTACGCCCTGCAGGCCGAGCTGGGCCGGCATTACGACAAACCGATGGCCACCGGCGAGAACCTGTTCTCGCATCAGGATGCGCGCAACCTGATCCGCTTCGGCGGCATGAACAAGGATCGCGATTTCCTGCAATTCGACTGCGCGCTCAGCTATGGCCTGGTGGAATACCTGCGCACCCTGGATGTGCTGAAAGAACATGGCTGGTCCAGCCGCCGCGTGGTGCCTCATGGCGGCCACCAGATGTCGCTGAACATTGCTGCCGGGCTGCATCTGGGCGGCAACGAAAGCTATCCCGATGTGTTCAAGCCGTTTGGCGGCTTTGCTGATGGCATCGCGGTGAACGACAGCTATGTGTCTTTGCCGCAGATTCCCGGTGTCGGCTTCGAAGCCAAGGCCGAACTCTACAAGGTGATGAAGACGCTGCTCGATTGATCCGGCTCTGGCTGCAGGGCAGGCGATGCGCTAAACATCGCCTGCCCCCTCGAACCGGACATCCGATGCAAAAGAAACTGCCCGCCCGTTACAATCTGGTCGCCATGCCGCTGGCGCTGTCTTTCCTGATGACCTTCATTGTCTCGGGAATTTCGACCTTCAATGGCGTGGGCTTCACGCCCGGCGTGGTCGAGAAATGGATGCAGGCCTGGGGCCTGTCCTGGATCGTGGCGTTTCCCACCATGCTGTTCGTCTTTCCGCTGGTGCGGCGTCTGGTCGGTTTGATCGTCGAGCCGCCGCGGTCCTAGACGTTCTTCTGCAGCGCGACGGCGAAGAAGCCGTCCATGCCGCCGCGGCCCGACCACATCGAGGGCAGGGTGCGCAGCGCGCCGTCATGGGCCACGGCTTCCGACGGCAGGCGCAGTTTCGCCGCATCGGCCCGCACCAGCGTCGCGCCCTGCAGGGCCTGCAGATAACCGATCTGGTATTCGCCTTCTTCAGGCTGCAGCGAGCAGACGCAATAGACCATGCGCCCGCCGGGTTTCAGTAGGCTCCAGGCCTTGGCGATCAGCCGGCGCTGCAACTCGGCCAGCTTCATCACATCGGTCTCGTCTTTCAGATAAGGCAGATCGGGATGGCGGCGGATCGTGCCGGTGGCCGAGCAGGGCGCATCCAGCAGCACGGCATCGTATTGCCGCGTGGTGTTCCATTCGGCGATTTCGGCAGCGACCACATCGGCCTGCAGGCCAAGCCGCGCCATGTTCTGTTCCAGCCGTCGCAGCCGCTGCGCCGAACGGTCGACAGCGGTGACGGCAGCGCCCATCGCCGCCAGCTGCGCGGTTTTGCCGCCCGGCGCGGCGCAGAGATCGGCCACCGACTTGCCGGCCACATCGCCCAGCATCTTTGCCGGCAGGGTCGCGGCGACATCCTGTACCCACCAGGCGCCTTCGCTGAAGCCAGGCAGGCTTTCGACGCCGCCGGCAGCAGTGCGGCGGAGGCTGCCGCTCGGCAGCAGTTCGGCTTCGAGTTTTTCAGCCCAGCCCGCAGCGTCCTCTTTTACCGAGATATCCAGCGGCGCTTCGTTCAGATGCGCGGCGGCAATGGCGCGCGCGGTGTCTTCGCCGTAAGCGTTGATCCAGCTCTGCCACAGCCAGTCCGGTGTGTTGGCCTTGGCCGCATCCAGCTGCGCCACAATGGCGGCGCCCTCGGTGGCGACCTTCCGCAGCACGGCGTTGATCAGGCCGCGCGGCTTTTTCTGCTCGGGATGCATGAGGTTGACGGCCTCGCCGACAGCGGCATGGGCCGGCGCATCGAGAAACAGCAGTTCGGCGGCGCCGAGCCGCATGGCTTCGCGCGGCAGCCCCTTGGGCCACAATGTGAGGAATTTGCGCAGGGTGCCGTCGATCTGGCCGCGGCGGCGCAAGGCTGTGGCGACCAGCCGGCGCACGAAGGCGCGGTCGCGGTCGGAGAGGTCGCGGAAGCCGTTCTTGCCGTCCAGCAGCGCATCATCCAGGGCCCGACCATGACCCAGCACACCGTCCAGCAGGCTGGCGGCAACGCGGCGGGCTGAGGGCGGGGCGGGGGGTGTCTGGTCTGGGGCTTCGGACATGGGCGTGTTCTAGCCTCCGGGGGATGCATAGTCGAGCGACTCGCCCGAAAGGGTGGAATCGGGCAGGCGAATCGGAGCGTTATCGCCGACCCGTGCCCCGGCTGTTCCCGGTGCCTTGCTTGGCGGGAGCGGTCAAATTTGCTACGCCTGTGCCATGCCGCAGCAAGCCACCCGAATCGCCCCCTCGATCCTCTCGGCTGATTTTGCCCAACTGGGCGCCGAGGTTGTCGCCATCGACAAGGCCGGTGCCGATTACATCCATATCGATGTGATGGACGGCCATTTCGTGCCCAATCTCACCATCGGGCCGAGCGTGGTCGGCGCGTTGCGCAAACACACGAGTAAGACCTTCGACGTGCATCTGATGATCTCGCCCATCGATGCCTTCATCCCGCAATTCGCCGAGGCCGGCGCCGACATCATCACGGTGCATCCGGAAGCCGGTCCCCATGTGCATCGCACGCTGCAGCTCATCCGCTCTCTGGGCAAGAAGGCCGGCCTGTCGCTTAACCCTGGCACCCCGGTTGAAGCCGCGCTTGCCGTGCTGGACATGGTCGACCTTGTGCTGGTGATGAGCGTCAATCCCGGTTTCGGCGGGCAGAAGTTCATCCATACCCAGCTCGACAAGATTCGTGTCTTGCGCGCCGCCATCGACAAGAGCGGCCGCGCTATCGACCTGGAAGTCGACGGTGGCATCAATGCCGAGACGGCACAGCTTGCCGTCGATGCCGGTGCCGATGTGCTGGTGGCCGGCACCGCCACCTTCCAGGGCGGGCCGTCGGCCTATGCCGGCAACATCGCGCGGGTGCGCGCGTCCCGATCCAAGTGATCTGACGTGACTGCGGCACCGCTGCAGGATTCATTGGCGAGCAGAATGCGGCGGCGGCTGGCCGGCATCTGGTACGGCACGCGACTCTATGCCCTGGCCCTGCCGCGCAAGGCGCCACTGGAACTGCCGCTGCTGCCGGACGATCCGTTCCCGGGCGCGGTCTCGAATGCGGATCGCCTGTTCCAGGGCCGCTTCGTCTTTGCCGGCGCCGAGGTGGTGTCGCCCCATGCCGCGCCCTGGGGCATGACGGCTGCGGAGACCAAACTCGATCCCGTCAGTCACGCGGCCTGGGCAGCCGGCCTGCATGGCTTTGCCTGGCTGCGCGATTTTTCTGCCCAGGGTGGCGACATGGCGCGGCGCATGGCGCGCAGCCTGGTGGCCGACTGGATGGCGAAACATGCCGACCGCATTCATGGCCTGGCCTGGCGGCCCGATATCGCCGGCAGCCGTCTGGCCCATTGGATTCTCGCCGCGCATTTTCTGCTCGATGGCTGCGACGAGCGCTTCGCCCATGATTTCCTGCTGTTGATTGCGCGGCACCGCGCCCATCTCGGCCGCGCCGCATTGCATGCACCGGCCGGCCTGCCGCGTCTGCGCGCTTTGCTCGGTCTGGTCTATGGCATCGAAGCGATGGGCGATGGTGCCGACGGACGCGATGGTGCTGCCGCCATGCGCGACCTGGTCGCCTGCCTCGACAGTCAGGTTCATGCCGATGGCGGCCATGTCTCGCGCAATCCCTCGATACTTTACCGCCTTCTGCGTGACCTGATCGCGCTCTGGATGTTTCTCAAGGCGGTCGATCCCGAACGCGGCGCGATGCTGCAGGTCTATCTCGACCGCATGGCACCGATGCTGCGGTTTTTCCGCCATGGCGATGGCGGGCTGGCGCTGTTTCATGGCGGCGAGGAAGAGCAGCCGTCACAGATAGACCTGGCTCTCGATCTGTCGGAGTCCGGCGGCAAGCCGCTCAACTCGGCCAGCCACAGCGGCTTTGAACGCGCGGCTGCCAAACGCGCGCTGTTGCTGCTCGATGCTGCAGGGGCACCGGCGGCACATCTTGGCACGCCGCATCGTGGCCTGCTGTCGGCTGAATTCAGTCATGCCAAGGATCGCCTGATCGTCAACTGTGGTGCCGCCCGCCGCCCGGGTGGCGGCTGGAGCGAGGCCCTGCGCGGCGTCGCTGCGCACAGCACGGTCAGTCTTGGGACTGGCGAACCGGCGCAGGATGCCCGCGTCAGCGTCACGCGCAACGAACAGGACGGTGCGATCTGGTTCGAGGCCGAGCATGATGGCTGGCAGGCCAGTCATAACCGGCTGCATCGCCGCCGCCTGTATGTGGCGGCGGGCGGCGAGGACCTGCGCGGTGAGGATATCGTCACCGAGGCGCCCGTTTCAGCGAATGCGGGCATGCCGGTACAGGCGACGCTGAGGTTGCATCTGCACCCGTCCGTGCACGCGTCTTTGATCGGCAGCGGCGACACGGTGATCCTGAAGGGCAACAGCGGGCAGGGCTGGCGTTGGCGCGGTGCCGGTGGCGTGGTACGATTGGAAGACAGCGTGTATTTCGGTAGTCGCGACACCAGTACGGGCGGCGAACCGCGCCGCACCCAGCAGATAGTTATGACCGGTTCGGCCGGTGCGGAGTCACTGGTATTCAAATGGGCCCTTACAAAAATCAATTAGGCAAGTTCGGTCCGGTGCATGTGGAGCCTGGCAAGGCTCTGCCCGGCGCGAATCCGGCCGATGACAGCCAGCTGCTCAATCTGGCCAGCCTGCCAACGCATATCTGGAAGAATGGCGGCGGCGTCACCACCGATATCGCCATGGGGCCACCCGGCGCGACGTTGGACAATTTTCGCTGGCGCGTCAGCCGCGCGGTGATCGAGCGCGACGGGCCGTTTTCGGTTTTCCCGGGCATCACCCGCTGGATCGCGCTGATGGACGGCGCCGGCTGTCATCTCGATTTCTCCGACGGCACCTCGCTCGACCTGGTGAAGCATCGCGTCTTCTGGTTCTCCGGTGATCTCGTCACGCAATGCCGGCTCAAGGGCGGGCGACCCTGCACGGTGATTAACGTGATGGCGCAGGCCGACGTGACCATGCGCGTGAATGTGCAGCGCAGTCGCCAGCCGCTGCCGTCACAGGGCCATGCTGCGGTCTCCAGTTCCGGTGCCGCCGTGCGCCTCGATGCCTCTTATGTGTTGACGGCCGATGCGGATCGCTGAACCCCGCCCGCACGACAAGCCGGCTGGCACGCTGATCGATCTCGCCGCGCTGCCGGCGCAGCCATGGAAGAATGGCGGTGGCACCACCACGCAGATCGCCATCGATCCGCCCGAGGCCAGTCTTGACACCTTCGCCTGGCGCATCAGCAGCGCGCGTATCGAGGTCGACGGACCTTTCTCGGTCTTCGCTGGCGTCACGCGCTGGATTATGCTGCTACAGGGCAACGGCTTCGTGCTGGAGTTTCCCGGCGGCCGTTCGCTCACCGTGGCCAAGCCCTTCGTGCTGCATCGTTTCGACGGCGGTCTGCGCACGCGCTGCCGTCTGATCGATGGCCCCTGCACCGATCTGAATGTCATGGCGCGCCGCGACCTCAGCCTCAATGTCACCGTGACGACGGCGACCGCGGATGCTCCGCCCGAGGGCCATGCCCTGCGCCAGGCCGCAGGCGCGCAGATACGGCTCTCGGTCGGTCGCCTGCTGCGGGTCCTGGTCGCCGGCGAAGCCTGAGCCGCCCGGAATTCGGATCGCTGCCGGGCTTTAGCTCTTCAGGGCTTTCTCAGCCAGATCCTTGATCGAACCCTGCGGGCGCGGGCCGATCTGGGCAATCACGGCGGCGGCGCAGAGCGAGCCGAGCGTGCCGGCCTGATGCAGGTTGAAGCCATGGGTCAGGCCATAGAGGAAGCCCGAGGCGTAGAGGTCGCCGGCGCCGGTGGTGTCCACCACCTTCACGCCCTTCACCGCGTCGATGATATGCACGGCTTCGCCGGCCACGATCACCGAACCCTTTTCCGAACGCGTCAGCGCCGCGACATCGACATGCTGGCGCACATGCTGCAGCGCGGAGTCGAAATCCTGCACCTGGTACAGCGCGGTGATCTCGGACTCGTTGGCGAACAGGATGTCGATGTGGTTTTCGACGAGGTTGAGGAATTCGGCGCGATGGCGATCGACGCAGAAGCTGTCCGACAGCGTCATCGCCACCTTGGCGCCGTTCTCATGGGCCAGCCGCATGGCCTTGCGCATGGCGTCCTTGGCGGTCGGCTGATCCCACAGATAGCCTTCCAGATAGACGATTTCAGCCTTGGCGACGGCGGCCGGATCCACATCGTCTGGCGTCAGGCCGACGCAGGCGCCCAGATAGGTGTTCATGGTGCGCTGCGCATCGGGCGTAATCAGGATCATGCAGCGCGCGGTCGAGGGGCCGTCGGTGGCCGGGGCATTATCGAACACGACACCCAGGTTGCGGATTTCGCGGATGAACACGGCGCCCAGCGTGTCGTTGCGCACGCGGCCGATATACTGGACGGAGCCGCCCAGCGCGGCGACGCCGGCGGCAGTATTGGCGGCAGAACCGCCCGAGGTCTCGGTGGCGTGGCGCATCTCGGCATAGATCGCCTCGGCCCGGCCGCCATCGATCAGCGTCATGCTGGCCTTGGTCATGCCATGGGTGTCGATGAAATTGTCGTCCACCTTGGCCAGCACATCGACGATGGCATTGCCGATGGCGAGAACGTTGTTGCGAGCAGTGGTCATGGACGGCTTTCCGGGTCAGGATGAACGCCGCTACTCTGTAACCAATCGGCAGAAGGAAGGCAAATATGGACGCGTTGATCCGGATGACGGCCCGGCAGGCTGTGGCGGCCCTCAAATCCCGCGAGGTCACCCCGGCGGAACTGATCGATGCCGCCGCAGCCCGGATTGCCGCCGTCGAGCCCCAGGTCAATGCCCTGCCCACACTATGCCTGGACCGGGCCCGGGCGCTGGCCGCCAGGCTGGTGCCGCCCGATCCGGCCCCGCCGGGCTATCTTTACGGCCTGCCGATGGCCACCAAGGATCTCGTCGATGTGGCGGGCGTGCGCTCCACCCAGGGCAGCCGCGTTTTCGCCGATTACGTGCCGGCCAAATCCGGCTGGTCGGTCGAACGGCTGGAAGGCAACGGGGCGCTGATTATCGCCAAGTCGAACACGCCGGAATTCGGCGCCGGCTCGCAGACCTTCAACGATGTCTTCGGCACCACCACCAATCCGTGGAATACCGCCACCACCCCGGCCGGGTCCTCGGGCGGTGCGGCGGCGGCCCTGGCGGCGGGCGAAGTCTGGCTCGCTGATGGCTCCGATCTCGGCGGTTCCTTGCGCATTCCCGCCAGCTTCACCTCCGTGGTCGGCCTGCGTCCGTCGCCCGGCCGTGTTGCCTTCGGTCCGCGCGCGCTGCCCTTCGATCCGCTGTCGGTCTACGGCCCGATGGCGCGCAACGTGGCCGATTGCGCCCTGATGCTGGATGCGATGAGCGGCTTCGAGCCGCGCGATCCCTTAAGTATTCCGGCGCCAGAGCGGAGCTTCGTTGCGTCTGTCGATCACGCCATGGTCACTGGTCGTCTGCCGAGTCGATTTGCTAGTGGCTGCCGTATCGGCTGGTCGGCGGATCTTGGTCTCTCGCCGGTCGATGCGGAAGTGCTGCAGCTCTGCGAAGCCGCCGTGAAGCGGATTGAAAAGCTGGGCGCCGCGGTCAGCGACGAGATTCCCGATTTCAGTGGGGCGGAAGAGTGTTTCCAGGTTCTGCGCGCCGCCAACTTCGCCGTCACCGTATGGCCGAAGATCAAGGACAAGACCGATCTGGTGAAACCGGAAGTGATCTGGAATGCCGAGAAGGGGCTCAAGCTCACCGGCGAGGAAAAAGCGCAGGCCCTGCGCACACAGGGGCTCATCTACAATCGCGTCGCCAGTTTCTTCGAGAAGCACGATTTCCTGGTGCTGCCCACCTGCGTGGCGCCGCCCTTCGATCATCGCAAGCGCTATCTGGAAGAAGTCGCCGGCCGCAAATTCGACACCTACATTTCCTGGCTGGTGCTCACCTTTGCCATCACCATCACCGGCACGCCGGCGATCTCGATTCCCTGCGGCTTTACCCGCAAGGGACTACCGGTCGGACTCCAGATCGTGGCGCGGCCGCGCGCCGAGGCCGAATTGCTGGCCTTCAGTGCGGTGCTCGAGGCCGATCTGGGGCTGAGCCAGAACGTGCCCCTCGATCCGATTGCAGGCACGGCATGATCGCCGCGTCCTTCTCGCGCGCGCTGGCGCAGCTGCCCGATCCGGCTTTCCGCAGCGTGCTGGTGAAGTCGCTGCTGATCAGCATGGTGGTGTTCGGCCTGCTGGCGGTCGGCCTGTGGTCGGCTTTGCTGCTGCTGCCGGAAACGCAGCAGACCTGGATCGACTGGGTGGTCGGCTTCCTCTCGGGTGTCGGCTTCTTCCTCGGCATGATGCTGCTGTTTCCGGCGGTAATGACCGCAGCCATCGCCCTGTTCATCGACGATATCGCCGATGCGGTGGAGGCACGCTATTACCCTGGCCAGCCGCGCGGCCGGCCGGTGGCCTTCTGGCCGGCGCTGGGCAACGCGCTGCGGTTTCTCGCCACCGTGCTGCTGATCAACCTGGCGCTGCTGCCGCTCTATGCCGTGCTGCTGTTCTTCCCGCCGCTGTCCTGGCTGCTGTCGGTCACCGTGAACGGCTGGCTGGTCGGCCGCGAGTATTTCGAGGCGGTGGCCTTCCGCTACCAGCCGCGCGCCGAGGCCGATCTGCTGCGCCGCCGGCGCCGTGGCGATGTCTGGCTCTGCGGCGTGCTCATTGTCCTTCTGTTAACCATTCCGCTGGTAAATTTTCTTGTCCCGATTGTAGCGACCGCTTTCATGGTACATGTCTACAAGCGATTGCACATGACAGGCCCGCATCAATCGGGCGGGACAGGCCTTTAACGCCGGCAGTACAGGGCTGCCAGACGGATATGAGGAGTGCCGCATGTTTGGTCGCAAGAAGCCGAGTACTGAGAGCGCCGCGCCGTTGCCGCTCGCCCCGGAGCCGAAGCAGCCTGAACTGGCGATCGGCCCCGTCGCTGCCGCGCCGGCTCCGCTGAAGGCGCTCGATGACGACCTGCCGCCGATGCCCAGCCATCTGCGCGCGGTCGGCAAGCCCGTCCTGCCCACTGCCCCCGTATCCGCACCCGTATCCTCAGGAGCTCCCGTCATGGCCGAAGTGACCCCCCCGACCCCGACCTTCCGTCCCGAAATCGCCAAGCGTCCGAATGCCGACCTCGCGCCCAAGGCCGTGGTGCAGGCCAGCGCCGGTTCGGTCTCCTCGCCGTCTTCGGGCACCAATACCGAACCGAAAGTGCTGCTGATCGGTCGCGAAATCAGCCTGACCGGCCAGATCACCGCCTGCGACAAGGTGGTGGTGGAAGGCCGAGTCGAGGCCCAGCTGACCGACAGCCGTTTTGTCGAGATCACCGAAAGCGGCCAGTTCAAGGGCTCGGCCGAGGTGGATGAAGCGGAAATCCGCGGCCGCTTCGAGGGTCGCCTCAGTGTGCGTGGCCGCCTGCTCATCCGTGGCAGCGGCAAGGTTTCGGGCGAGATCGCCTATGGCCAGGTCGAGATCGAATGCGGCGGCGAGATTTCCGGCACGGTGCAGACTGTGGCGGCGGGCGCCCGTCCGGCCACGTCATCGGCGGCCGCCGAATAACTTTTTTTCTCAGGCCTATCTGTTTAAGCTGCGCGGCGTGAAAACGCCGCGCTTCTTTTTTGTCCTGCCGTTCCTGCTCGGGCTTGCCGCCTGTGGCGGCCGGCCGGCGGCTACGCCCGCCACCGGTGTGATGCCGGGCGAGGTACTCGATCTTTCCCTGGTGCACCAGCAGCCGAACGAGCCGCCGCGCCGCGCCGTCTCCGCCGATGTGGTGCGCAAGTCCGAGGCCGAGGCGCGGGCGCTGTTCGGCGTGCCGACGGCGCTGCGTCGGGAACCGCCGGGTGAGGTCTGGCAGTATCAGGCGGAATTGCCGCGCTGCACGCTGCTGCTGTTTCTCTATCCCGATGATGCCGCCGCGCGCCTGCGCGTCAGCCATGCCCAGGTCCTGAGCCGCGTGCGCGGCCAGACAGTGGACGACAGCGACTGTCTCGCAGCCCTGCTCAAGACGCCGCAGCCGGCCGGGCCGGCGGCACGGCCGCTCTCCTAGTCCAGATCCAGGAACTCGGTGCGGAAGTCGGCATAGGTCAGCACGCGCAGGCCTTCCACATCCGGGATCGCGCGTGCCGTCTGCATCAGCTGGTCCGTCAGGGCCTGGTCGTCAGTCACGAACAGGTCGCAGTGGGTTTTCGCCGCCGCCGCGATCATGGCGTCGCGCGCGGCATCCCAGCGGCTATTGAGTGACACCGTCTCGCAGCCCAGTTCGTGATACAGCTCCAGCAGCCGCAGGCGCCGCGGGATATCGGCGATCTGATGCAGCTCGTCTTCCTGCACGCGCGTGGTCACCAGGTTCAGCGGCATGCCGATGATCCGTGCGGCATCGTCATGCGCCAGGATCTGATCGTAGGCATTGGTGTCGAACATCAGACAGAGCGTCATGGCCTGCGCCGCCACTGTGCTGGCGTCAGCACGCTATCCAGCAGACCGCCGGCGCAGCCGGAGGTGAGGCTGCATGGCCGCTGCTCGGGCAAGGCGTTCGTCCCCTTCATTTCTCCCTCTGCGCCGCTGCTTGCGGGCCGGGCCGGCATCCGGCGACAATGGTCGCCATCGCGACTCCGGCCAGTTTACCCCAGAATGCCGCAGCAAGCCGGGCGGAACAACCGTACCGGACAGAGAGGAAATATGACGGATTCGTCCATTGATGCGGTCCTGATCCAGATTAACGCCACCGGCCAGCTGGTCCTGGGGGGCGTTCTGGCCGTCATCATGTTCGGGGTGGCGCTGGACCTGCGGTTCAGCGATTTTGCCGATGTCCTGCGCCGGCCGCTGGCGCCGTTTTCGGGCCTCGCCGCCCAGCTGCTGGTGCTGCCGGCCGTCACCTGGGCCATCACCATGGTGATGCAGCCGGCCCCCAGCATCGCGCTGGGCATGATGGTGGTGGCGGCCTGCCCGGGCGGCAATCTGTCCAATCTGCTGACTCATATGGCGCGCGGCAACACCGCGCTGTCGGTCAGCATGACCGGCATCTCCAGCATCCTCGCCGTGGTGACCACGCCGCTGAACATTCTCTTCTGGGCCTCGCTCAATCCTGCAACCGCCGTGCTGCTGCGGCAGGTGAGCATCGAACCGGTCTCCTTCATCGGCTCCACCGTCATGATCCTCGGCATTCCGATGGTCGCCGGCATGCTCACCGTACGCTACTGGCCCGGTGCTGCTGCCCGGTTGCGGCGGCCCTTCCAGATTCTGTCACTGTTGTTCCTGGTCGTGTTCATCGCCGCCACCGTGGTGGCGAATGGCCGGCATCTGGGCGTCTTCCTCACCCAGATCCTGCCGCTGGTGGTGCTGCATAACACTGTCGCTGTCCTGCTGGGCTGGGCAGCGGCGCGAGTCTGGCGGCTCAGCGCCTTCGACACCCGTGCCATGACCATCGAGGTCAGCATGCATAATTCCGGCCTGGGCCTGGCGCTGATCCTCAATCATTTCGATGCGCTCGGTGGCGCGGCGCTGATCGCGGCCGGCTGGGGCGTATGGCATATTGTGTCGGGCTGGGCGCTCGCCGCATGGTGGAAGCGCCAGGATCAGCGGGCTGGTTTTGCCTAGGCAGGGATTGCCATGCTGCCTCAGGTTAAGTTTCGTCCGGCGCTTTCGTCTTCGGCTTGAAGGCGCAGTCGACGGCGACGATGCAGCGCCAGCAGTCCGGTTTGCGCGCCTTGCAGATATAACGGCCGTGCAGGATCAGCCAGTGATGGGCATGCTGGACATATTTTTTCGGCACGGCCTTTTCCAGCGCCAGTTCCACATGCAGCGGCGTCTTGCCCTTGGCCAGGCCGGTGCGGTTGCCGACCCGGAAGATATGGGTGTCGACGGCAATCGTCGGCTCGCCCCAGATCACGTTCAGCACCACATTGGCGGTCTTGCGGCCGACGCCGGGCAATTCCTGCAAAGCGTCGCGGTCGCGTGGCACCTCGCCGCCATGGCGTTCGATCAGCAGCTTCGACAGCGCGATCACATTCTTGGCCTTGGTGTTGAACAGGCCGATGGTCTTGATGTGTTGTTTCAGTCCGTCTTCGCCCAGCTTCAGCATGGCCTGCGGCGTGGTCACCGTCTTGAACAGTTTCTCGGTCGCCTTGTTGACGCTGACATCGGTGGCCTGGGCCGACAGCGCCACGGCGACCAGAAGCGTATACGGGTTGACGTATTTCAGCTCGGTCTGCGGCGCCGGATCGGCGGCCGACAGCGTGGCGAAGAAATGTTCGATCTGGGCAGGCTTCATGAACGGGTGATGGGGCTTGGCAGACGCGGGCTGGTCAGTGATCTTTAGACTGCCATGAAAGGCTTTAGCAAGCTCGCCCTGCTGCTGTTGCTCCTGTCTGCCCTGCCGTCTGCGGCCGTGGCGCAGGAGCAGTGCCGTCTGCCGTCCCGCATCGAGGCCGCGGCCTGTCCTGCGGCGGGCCGCGAGGAAGCGCGCGGGGTAAAAGGCGATTTCGACCATTACGTGCTGAGCTTCAGCTGGTCGCCGGCCTTCTGCGCCGGGCCGGGGGGCAAGCGAGCGACGCTGCAATGCCGCGACAACCGCTTCGGCTGGGTGGTGCATGGCCTGTGGCCGCAATACGCAGACCGGCGCGCCGGCCAGCGCTGGCCGCAATATTGCGGCCGGGCCGATCTCGTGCCCGAGCCGGTGCTGCGCCGGCATCTCTGCACCTCGCCGGATCCGCGGCTGATGCAATGCGAATGGGCCAAGCATGGCAGCTGTAGCGACTTCGCCGACCCGGCCGGCTATTTCGAGGCCATCGAAAGGCTGCGCGCCCGGCTCACGCTCCCGGAGCCGCAAAGCGGTCTGGGCACCGCCGCTTTCGAAAGCGCGGTGACGGCGGCCAACGCCGCCGCCGGACTGGAGCGCCATCATCTGCAGGCTGTCGGCGGACCCGACGGCATCCGCGAGTTGCGGGTCTGCGTCAGCCGCGATCTCGGCCGGTTCATCCCCTGCCGGGGCTGAATCCCGGAACTTGTGCGCGAATAAAAGACAATTGAAATCCCCCATCGCTATTGTCGGCCTGCAGACAATCGTATGAAATCCACCGGAGATAAGTGGAGTTTCTGGGGGGAAATCATGATTTTACAGCGCTCGATCGGTGCGCGGCTTATTGCCGCCATGCTGGGCATCACCTTTGCCGTCACCGCGGTCATCGCCAGTTACATGTTTATCAAGCAGGTGAGCTCGGCCGGGGAAGACCTGCGCGACGATCTGCAGGGCAAATACGAGGCGGTGCTGGAAGGCATCGATTTCGAGGGCCGCACGGTTTCGGCGGTCAGCGCCACCCTCACCGGCCTCAGGCCGCTGCAGGAAGCCGTGGCCAGGGGCGATCGCGAGGCCGGCCTCGCGCTGCTGACCGAGAGCCTGAAGATCCTGCAGCAGCGTCAGGGCGTCGGCCTGATCACGGTGCAGACGCCGGCCGGCGTTGCCCTGTTGCGTGTCCATTCGCCGACCAACCACAGCGACAATGTGCTGAGCCGCCGCCAGACGGTGAAGCAGGCCATAGATACCGGCAAACCCCATACCGGCATCGAACCGGGCCGCGAGACGCTGAGCCTGTTCTCCTCGCATCCGCTGCTGCATGAGGGCAAGCTGGTTGGCGTGGTCGATACCGGCACCAATCTGAGCGCCGAATTCCTGCAGCGCATGAAGCGCCATCTGAATGTCGATCTCACCCTGCATCTGCTGACCGAAGACAAGCTGAATGTCTATGCCAGCACCTTTGCCGAGAAGACCACGGCAAGCGAGGCCGAGTATCGCGCGGCACTCGGCGGCGCACAGTCGGTGAAAACCGGCACGTTCAAAGGCCGCCAGACCACCACGCTGCTGGCGCCGCTGAATAACTTTTCCGGCAAGGCCATCGCCGTACTCGAGATCGTCGCCGATACCGAACGTCAGGCTGCCGAACAGCGCCATGAGCTGCTGATTATCGGCCTGTTCACGCTGGTCACCCTGCTGCTCACCGCCGCTGTCGCCGTCTGGCTGTCGCGCGGTCTGAGCCGTCCGGTCACGGCGATGACGGAATCGATGCAGACTCTGGCCGCTGGCGATCTCGACCGAGAGATTCCGGCGCAGGATCGCGTGGATGAACTCGGCGCCATGGCCAAGGCCGTGCAGGTGTTTCGTGAACAAGCCCTCGAAAACCGTCGCATGGCGGCCGAGCGCGACAGCCAGCGCCAGGCGTACGAGGATCAGCGCAAGGCCCAGGAAGACGAACTGGATCGCTCCATCGGCGGCATCGTCGCGGCAGCGGCGGCCGGCGATCTGAGCCAGCGTATTGCTGTCGACGGCATGGATGGCGTGATGCGGCGCCTGGGCGATGGCGTGAACACCTTGGTCGCCACCACCGATGGTGCGCTGAAGGAACTGGGCACGGTGCTCGATCGCCTGGCCGAGGGTGATCTCAGTGGCCGTGTGCAGGGCAACTACGCCGGTGTCTTCGCCGGCCTGCAGCAGGCGACCAACAGCATGGCTGAGCGTATCTCGGAGGTCGTGCGCGGCCTGTCGCAGAATGCCGAAGCGGTGAATGCGGCGGCAGCCGAAATCTCGACCGGCAGCCAGGATCTGGCCAGCCGCACAGAATCGCAGGCTGCCAGCATTGAAGAGACGGCCGCCTCGATGCACGAGATCACGGCGACCGTGCGCCAGAATGCCGACAATGCCCAGGCGGCCAGCCAGCTGGCGGTGGTGGCGCGCGATGCCGCAGAAAAGGGTGGCGGCGTGGTGTCAAATGCGGTGACTGCGGTCAGTCGCATCGAGGACAGTGCCCAGAAGATTTCCGACATCGTGTCGCTGATCGACGAGATCGCCTTCCAGACCAATCTTCTGGCCTTGAATGCGTCTGTGGAAGCGGCGCGGGCCGGCGAGTCCGGCAAGGGCTTTGCCGTGGTCGCCCAGGAGGTGCGGGCGCTGGCCCAGCGTTCCGCCAATGCCTCGAAGGACATCAAGGCGCTGATCGCGGAATCCAACACCCAGGTCAAGACCGGTGCGGCGCTGGTCAACCAGACCGGCCAGTCGCTGACCGAGATCGTGGCTTCGATCAAGAAGGTGTCGGATATCGTGGCCGAGATCGCCGCCGCCTCGCGCGAACAGGCGACCGGGCTGGATCAGGTCAATACGGCGGTCGGCAGCATGGACGAAATGACCCAGCGCAACGGCGCCTTGGTCGAGGAAACCTCGGCTTCGGCCCAGGCGCTCGCCGGTCAGGCCCAGGAGCTGGCCGGGCTGGTCGGGTTCTTCCGGCTCCGGTGATATCAGGGCCGGCAGCGGGGCTGCACGCTCCGGCTGCCGGTCTCCGGGCCGGTTCGCATTATTCGTGCATAACCATTACTAGTTTTTAATATACCAATATACAACCAAACCCCGTTACTCTGACCCCAGGGTTAAGAGGCGTTGCCAGGGGTGGCAGAGTGAATCAGTCGAGCCAATCGGGACATCTGCGGCAGGAAACCCTGCGGCTGCTGGCTCAGGTCGAAAAGCAGGGCCTGGATATCGCGCGCGCCTATCAGGACGGCAGCGACGTGTCCGGCCGCTTCACCGATTTTCGCCGCTTCATTGAAAAGGTCGACCACTTCTACGTCTTCATCGATCTGGTGGAAGAACGCCTGCCGGGCTTCGACGACGACAAGCGCGCCGCGCTGAAGCGCCATCTGGCCGATATCCGCTGGCGCATCGTCATCGTCGAAGTCGATACGACGCAGATTTTCCTGGTGCGTATCGGTGAGTCCAGCCTGCCCTGGCCGCTGGGCAGCCGGCAGTTCCTGCAGCGCCGGCTCGAGCGCCTGGACGAGATTGACGCCTATTTCGATGCCTTCGGCGAGATCTATGAACTGCAGCCGCTGAGCGAGGCGATGGTGCGCGCGGTCAGCGACCTGCTGAAGGCGCAGATTCCGCGGGCCACCGAACTGAACGACTTCACCAGCAGTGTGCTGGTACGGCCGGAAGAGATGACCGTGCAGCTCGACCGCGGTGGCGCCGCCCGTCGCCGCAGCCCGCCGCCGCTGCCCCAGCGTGCGCCGACTCCGCCCTTCCGGATACGCGAGATGGATGGCCGCTTCTATGCCGATCGCGATGGCATCGTGGCGGTGAGCGAAGCCTGCCGCGTGGCGCAGATGAGCCTCGATGATCTCGCCCGCCGGCTGGGCATGAGCCGGCCAAGCCTGGTGCTGCTGCTGAACGGCAGCGATCCGCTGGCGCGCGGCGCGGTGGATGAGATCCGCAGCTTCGTCAAAACCCATGGCGGCAGTTATGTCTGAGCGGGCCTCCCGCGCACCGAGTCAGCAGATCGCCTATGAGGTTGATGAGATCAGCCGCATCATCACCGTGGTCTATATCGGCGCGCTGACCGATGCCGATGTGCTGGATTTCTATCGCGGCCTGGTGGGCAGCAGGGCCGATGCATCCGATTACGATTTCCTGCTCGACATGCGCTACACCGACTGGGCGGCGCAGATCGAAACCATTGCCGGAATCGATGCCCTGTTCAGCGACGGCAGCCGCCTGGAAGCCCGCCGCATCGCCGTGGTTCGCAAGGACCATGCCGTTGCCTACGAGCGCGACAGCGCCCTGATCCGCCATGGCATCGGCAATCGCCGGATTCAGTATTTCGCCGCTCTGGATACCGGTCGCAACTGGCTGACCGGACTGCCGCCAGTCTAACCTTTCGCTTACCGTAGACGGAAAGTTATCCCGGACAGGCCAGGATGAGCCTAGGGTGTCGGCATAACGGCTGACGGAATCGCGGAGCGGCAGAATGGCCCCCAAAGCAAATGACCTGCGTGCGGCGGCGCTGGCCCTGGTTAGCCAGGTGGAGCGCCAGGCCATGGACATTGCCCGCTACTACAACAATGGCGATGGTGTGGCCGACAGCTTTGTCAATTTCCGTACCCTGATCGACAAGCTGGACCAGTTCCATGTCTTTGTCGGCCTGGTGGAGAACCGGCTGGGCGATTTCGAACCCGAGAAACAGGCGGTGCAGGCGAAGAACCTGACCGATATCCGCTGGCGTCTCCTGCTGCTGGAGGTCGCCGCCACGCGCGGCTTCCTGGTACGTTTCATCGCCAGTGGCAAGCCCTGGCCGCTCGGCAGCAAGGCCTTTGTGGCGCGGCGCCAGGGCCGGCTGGACGAAATCACCGCTTTCCATGCCGATATCGGCCAGAAATACGATCTGCCGCTGCTGGATGCCGGATTGCTGCGCGAGGTGACGGATCTGCTGGAAACCCAGCTGGGTCTCAGCCGCGCGCTGGACGATTTCAGCGCGCCGGATTTTGCCGCCGGCCTCGACAGTTTCGCTCCGCCACCGCCACCGCCGCGCCGGGAACCGCCGCCCGTGCGCGTCGCCCCACCGCCCGCCACGGCACCGGTGGCCAGTGCCCTGCCGCCCAAGCGGCGCCTGAACACGCGCCATGAGGGCGACAATGTCTATATCGATGCCGAGGGTGCCTCGGTGGTGAACGACGCCTGCAAGGTGGCGAAGATCACGCTGGACGAGCTGGCCAGCCAGCTGGCGCTCAGCCGCTCGACACTGGTGCTGATGCTCAACGGCAGCGATGCCATCGAGAAAAAGCCGCTGAACCAGCTGCGCAACTTTGTCGGCCGCAATGGCGGCCTAGTATAGGGGCGGCCCGGTATAGGCCTCAGAACTCGACGTCGAGCTCGTCCAGATCCTCAGGTTCCGATTTTGCAGCGCCGATCCATTCCTGCATGATCGGCCAGGCCATCACGGTCTGGCAGTAGGCGGCGCAGGCCGGATCCAGCTTCACGTCATAGGTGAGGAAGCGGGTGCAGACCGGGGCATACATCGCATCGGCCACACTGGGCTTCGCCCCGAACAGCCAGGGGCCGCCGTAAGCCGTGAAGCAGTCGCGCCAGATCGTCACCACGCGCTCGATATCGGCCTGGGCCCCGGCCCAGACCTTGAAGCCCGGGTAATGCGCCTTCAGGTTCATCGGCAGGGCCGAGCGCAGATTGGAAAAGCCCGAATGCATCTCGCCCGAGATCGAGCGGCAATGGGAACGCTGCACCGTGTCGGTTGGCAATAATCCGGCATCGGGGAAGATTTCCCCTAGGTAAGCTGCGATCGCCAGGGTGTCCCAGACCGAGATGGCGCCATGGGTCAGCCGCGGCACCAGGAAGCTGGGCGAGAGCAGCAGAAGCTCGGCGCGGGTCGAGGGATCGTCGCTGGACAGCAGCTTTTCCTCGAAATCGAGCCCGGCCATGCGGCAGAGCAGCCAGCCGCGCAGCGACCACGACGAGTAGTTCTTGCTGCTGATGGTCAGTGTGGCCTTCATCCCGTCCGTCCCCCAGCCTTTGTCTGATACATATATCTCGCATTGCAGCGTAAACTGCATTAGCTTTTTTTGCAGATCGGAACGGCAGCCGTGGGGGAGTGCCGCCGGTCGGGGGCAGTAGGCCCCAAAACCCGCGGGGCCTGACGCTGCTTTATCTTGCTTACCAGACCCAGGCCGACCTGATGGCGCCCCTGCGCCAGCTGGCCTCCAGCGCCCTGCCGGGGCTGCAGCAGATGGCATCGATGAATCCGGGCCTGCGCGGCATCGCGGCCTATACCGAGATGGTGTCGCGCGCCGGCATCAGCCATGGCCGCCCGCCCTATAACATCGAGAGCGTCAAGGTCGGCAACCGCGAGGTGCCGGTGGTCGAGGAACCGGCCCTGGTGATGCCGTTTGGCACCCTGCTGCATTTCAAGAAGAACCTGGATGCCACCCAGTCGCATCTGGGGGTGCAGCCGCGCGTGCTGGTGATCGCGCCGCTGTCGGGGCATTTCGCCACCCTGCTGCGCGACACCGTGGCCACCATGCTGCCCGACCACGATGTCTATATCACCGACTGGCACAATGCCCGCGACGTGCCGCTCAGTGCCGGCCGCTTCGGCTTCGAGGATTATGTCGATCACCTGATCCATTTCCTCGAGATGATCGGGCCGGGCGCCCATATGGTGGCGGTGTGCCAGCCCTGCGTGCAGGCGCTGGTGGCGGCCAGCGTAATGGCCGAGAACAAGCACAAGGCGCAGCCGCGCTCGATGACCCTGATGGCCGGGCCGATCGACACCCGCCTCAATCCCACCAAGGTCAACACTCTGGCCAAGGAGCACCCGATCGAGTGGTTCAAGGAGAAACTGCTCTCCACCGTGCCGCCGGGCCTGCCGGGCGCGGGCCGCAAGGTCTATCCCGGCTTCATGCAGCTTACGGCCTTCATGAGCATGAACATGGACCGCCATGTGAAGGCGCATGTCGAACTGTTCGAAAACCTGTGGCGCGGCGATATCGCCCAGGCGACCAAGACCAAGGATTTCTACGACGAATATTTCGCCGTGCTCGACCTCGATGCCGAATTCTATATCGAGACGGTGCAATGGGTGTTCCAGGAACACCGCCTGCCGCTCGGCACGCTCACCCATCGCGGCCGGGCGGTGAACCCGAAGGCGATCCGCAAGACGGCCCTGCTCACCGTGGAAGGCGAGCGCGACGATATCTGCGCCATCGGCCAGACGGTGGCGGCGCATGATCTCTGCACCGGCCTCAAGCCCTATATGAAGCGCCATCACCTGCAGGCCGGCGTGGGCCATTACGGCGTGTTCAGCGGCAAACGCTGGGCCAACCAGATCTATCCTCTGGTGAAAAACACCATCCTGGCCAGCGAATAGGGCTTAAGTCTCTGATGCTGCTGGCCTAGGCGGGCTTGGTCATGGCCGATTGGGCGCCAATTGGAGCCTATGTGGAGCCAGTTGAGGCCCATTGCGGGCCAGTTCGATCCCGTTCAGAGCCAGTTATGTCCCATGCCGAGCCGATCGAGTCCGATTGCGGCCAATCGGGCGGAGCAAGACGTATTCACGATGGGCAAGAGCGAGAATGGGATGCTCTTGGCGATATGGCGGGCCATATGAGATATTCAAATTAAATAAAATTTAGCTGATTCGCGAAAATACATAATGGCCAAAGATAAGAAGCAGGGATTTGAGGAAGCGCCGCTCCAATGGGGGAAAGACTCCAGGCGCTTGCTTGCGGGCATAGAAATTGGGTCCCGTACACCTGCCTATTGGTGGGTAAATCAAAATCAGACATGGCGGCAGGAAATTGAAGGTGGCTACATGTGGTCACCTCAGCGTAACAGCAATAAGTCGTTCAATCAGTTTTACCAAAACATGCATCTCGTAGATGCGGGTGATTTGGTTTTTTCTTACTTCAATCAAAAAATACAATATGTGGGGATCATTCGAAGGTCAGCCATTCCTTGGGCTAAGCCAACCGAATTTGGTTTAGCTGGTGATTACTGGAATCATGATGGTTGGTATGTTTCAGTCGAGTGGCATCAAGTGCCAACCCCATTCCGCCCGCGTGATTTGATTGACCAGATCGCACCAACCTTGCCGCAAAAATATTCTCCTTTAAACCCCGCGACAGGAGATGGATTGCAGAACGTCTATCTGGCGAGGGTGCCGGATGCCATGGCTGCTATTCTGATTGCCAAAATTGACTCGTGGATGGTCAAAATTGAGTCTCGTAGGGGTGAGGCTGGAGATGATGTTGGGGTTGAAAAGCAGCTAGATGACGCTATTGAAGCCCACATAATTAAAGATTCGAGTATCGATGAGACCGAAAGAGATGCGGTGGTAAAGGCCATGCGTGGTCAGGGGAAATACAAGCGAGATTTGGAACTGCTAGAGGATAAGTGCAGGGTTACGGGGGTTACAGATTCTCGTCTTCTTATTGCAAGTCATATTAAGCCTTGGCGCTCATGTGCAACAAATGCGGAGCGATTAGATGGGCACAATGGTTTCTTGCTGACTCCTCATATCGACCGCCTGTTTGATCGTGGTTATATATCGTTCGATGAAAATGGCCGCGTATTGGCGTCGGAACGCATTGCTCCGGCGCAGTTTCGCAGACTTGGGATCGATGTTGATCGACCCGCCAACGTTGGCCACTTCTCAGATCAGCAGCATCGATATCTTGAATATCATCGAGGAGTGATATTCCTTCCGGGTCGATAAAGAAGGGCGAACGCCCGCGCATTTCTAATGGAGAAAACATGAAAGCCGCCTGGTACAGCAAGAACGGCGAAGCAAAAGATGTGCTTACCGTCGGCGAACAGCCGACGCCGCAGCCGAAGCCTGACGAGGTTCTGGTGCGACTGCACAGCTCGGGCGTCAATCCCTCCGATGTGAAAAGCCGGCGCGGGCGGCCGCTCGCCGGGCCTCTGGTGATTCCGCATAGCGACGGCGCCGGCGTGATCACGGCGGTCGGCGCGGGCGTGCCGGATGCGCGTGTGGGCGAGCGGGTCTGGATCTGGAACGGCCAGTGGCAGCGGCCATCGGGCACGGCGGCCGAGTATATCGCGCTGCCGACGGCTCAGGCCGTGGCCCTGCCGGATCGTATCGATTTCAGCACGGCCGCCTGTTTTGGCATTCCGGCGCTGACCGCCCTCCATGCCGTGCGGCTGGCGCAGCAGAACGGCGCCCGCTCGGTGCTGGTCACCGGCGCGGCCTCCGCCGTCGGCCATTACGTCACCCAGATCGCGGCGCGGCGCGGCCTGCGGGTGATCGGCACGGCCTCGGCCGCGCGCAGCGCTGTGGCGCGCCAGGCCGGCGCTCATGAGGTGATCGACTACAAGAGCGAGGATGTGGCGGCGCGCATCGCCACGCTCACCGATGGCCGCGGCGTCGAAACCATCATCGACATGGACCTGTCCTCCACCGCGCCGCTGCTGGCCAAAGGCGTGCTGGCGCCCCATGGCACGCTGGTCTGTTACGGCTCCAATGCCATGGGCGATGTGGCGCTGCCCTTCCGCGACCTGCTGTTCCGCGGTCTGAACCTGCGCTTCTTCGTGGTCTACGAGCTGACGGCCGCCGATCGTGCGGCGGCGCTCGCCGATCTCGACATGCTGCTACAGTTCGGCGGCCTGGCCACGCGGATCGCCGCGCGCTTTCCGCTGGACGGCATCGTGGCCGCGCATGAAGCGGTGGAGCAGGGCGCGGCCGGCAATGTGGTGATCGAGATTCCCTGACATGATCATCGCTGCCAATCCGGTGCTGGCGGCCGCGCGCGATTACTGGCGCGACCTGCCGCATCCGGTCAACATCCCCGATTTCCGGCTGATCGATGCGGCGCAGATTCCGCGCCTCATCCTGCCGCATATGATGATCGCCGAGATCACGCGCGGCAATTTCGATCTCGGCCGCCTGCGGCTTTGCGGCCATGAGATTGCGCGCTGGTTCCGCGAGTTACCCGAAGGCCTGGATGCCGGCAGCTTCGCCGCGCTCACCGATCCGGCCTATACCAGCCATATGCGCGACCTGCTGGCGGAACTGATCCAGCGTCGCAAGCCGGTCTACTGCCAGAGCGTCTATACCCTGCCGGGTCTGGTCGAGGGTGATGCGCCCATCACGGTCACGGCCGAGCGTCTGGTGCTGCCGCTGGCCGATGGCGCCACCGCAGTGGAATGCGTGATCGTCGTCGAGACGCTGAGCGCCAGCGACAGCCGCGCCGGGCCGATCCGCATGCTGCCGCCCGAACCCGGCATCCCGGTCAAACACGGCCCGTTCGAACAGGTATCTTAAGCAGGTATTGGCGGGAAAATTGGTGGAGCCGAGGGGAATCGAACCCCTGACCTCCTCATTGCGAACGAGGCGCTCTCCCATCTGAGCTACGGCCCCAAGCCGGTGCGCCGGCCGTGCATAAAGGGGACCTCGCAAGGGTCCCGGCCGGGCGGCCAAGCAAGTAGCAAACACGCCCGGCTTTGTCCAGCGCCCCCATACCGCCTCCCGGGGGCGAATCCGGGCCATGCCGCCGTCCCGGACCAGCGCCGCCGGCCCCGGCCGAACCGGACCCGGCCAAGCGACGGAAAACCGCTTTTCCGCCACTCTTTCCGGCCTGTTTCCACCGATCTGTGACGGCGGCCGTGCGGCCTTCGGGTTGCGTTTCCGCAGACCTGCCGGTATCACTCAGGCCCAGCATCACCCGGGGCGGCCGCTCGCCGCCCGCTTGGAACAGCCCTTCAGAGGAGCCGCGAAGCCGCCGATGTTTGCCCTGTTCTGGCTGATAGACACCATCCTGGGACTCTACACCTGGATCCTGATCGCTTCGGCCATCCTGAGCTGGCTGGTCGCCTTCAACGTGATCAACACGCGCAACCGCTTCGTCTATGTGATGGGTGACTTCCTCTATCGCGTCACCGAGCCGGCGCTCCGCCCGATCCGGCGCATTCTGCCCAACCTGGGCGGCATCGACATTTCGCCTGTCATCCTGATCCTGCTGATCCTGTTCCTGCGCCAGCTGATTCAAAACGACATCGCGCCGCTGTTCCTGTGAGAGTCGCCGCCCGCTGACCGCGCTTAAGCCATATCGCATCCAGCCGCCAACGGGTTCAGAGACAGGCGGTCTGCGCCTGTTTGTGCGCCTGACCCCGAAAGCCGGCCGCGACGGCATCGACGGGCTGAAGGCCACGGCCGAGGACGGGACCAACCCGTGCGGCGTCGAGATCGCGGTGAAGGTGACGGCGGTGCCGGAGAACGGCAAGGCCAATGCGGCATTGCTGACGCTGCTGTCGAAAAGCCTGAAGCTGCCGGTATCGCGTTTCGCCATCGTCGCCGGCGCCACCGACCGGCACAAGCAGATTGTCATCAGCGGCGATGCGGCCGCGCTCGAGACCGCGCTGGCGCCCTGGTGCGCCGCGCTTGCGATGAAGGAGTGATCCCATGACCGCAACCCTGATCGACGGCAAGGCCGTTGCCGCCGCCCTGCGGGCCGAGATCGCGCAGAAGGTGCAGCGGTTCGCAGCCAAGGCCGGGCGCCTGCCGGGACTGACCGTGGTGCTGGTTGGCGAGGATCCGGCCTCGGAAGTCTATGTGCGCAACAAGGGCATCCAGACCCGTGAAGCCGGCATGGTCTCGCACGAGATCAAGCTGCCGGGCGATACTACGCAGGCCGCGCTGCTCGACGTGGTGGCGAAGCTGAATGCCGATCCGGCGGTGGACGGCATTCTGGTGCAGATGCCGCTGCCCAGGCAGATCGATACCCAGGCCATTATCGCGGCCATCGATCCGGCGAAAGACGTCGATGGCCTGCATCCGGTCAATGCCGGCAAGCTCAACCAGGGTATCGAGGCGCTGGTGCCCTGCACGCCGCTCGGCTGCATGATCCTGCTGGACAAGGCTGGCGTGACGATCAGCGGCGCCAATGCGGTGGTGATCGGCCGCTCGATCCTGGTCGGCCGGCCGATCGCAGCCCTGCTGCTGGCCGCCGATGCCACGGTGACCATCGCGCATTCGCGCAGCCGCGATCTGAAGGCGATCGTATCCCAGGCCGATATCGTGATCGCCGCCGTCGGCCGGCCGCAGATGGTGCCGGGCGACTGGATCAAGCCGGGCGCCGCCGTCATCGATGTCGGCATCAACCGCGTACTGAAAGACGATGGCAAGACCAAGCTGGTCGGCGATGTGGATTTCGCCTCCGCCGTCGAACGCGCCGGCGTGATCACCCCGGTGCCCGGCGGCGTCGGGCCGATGACCATTGCCTGCCTGCTGCAGAATACGCTGACGGCCGCCTGCTACCGCGACGGCATCGCGCCGAAGAGTTTGTAACCTCTTCATCGTCGTCCCCGCGGAAGCGGGGACCCAGAGGGGCTGGCGAAGGGGTTACGTGACGGCAGCTTCCGCCACGTCATATCTTCCCATTCGGCTGAATCGTCCTAATCTGGCGTCATGGGGAAACGTCTGCCGCCGCTGCTTGCCCTCGAAGCCTTCGATGCTGCCGCCCGTGCGACCAGCTTCAAGGCGGCGGCTGCCGAACTCAATCTCACGCCCTCGGCGATCAGCCACCGGGTCAAGCAGCTGGAACAGCATCTGGGGCTGTCCCTGTTCCGCCGCCTCAACCGCGAGATCCGCCTGACCGAGGCCGGGCAGGATTATTTCGGCACCGTGCGGCGCGCCTTCGACCAGGTGGCACAGGCCAGCCTGCGCCTCGGCCAGCCGCGGCAGGTGGAAGAGCTGCGGCTCTCGGCGGTGCCGCATTTTGCCACCACCTGGATCATCCCGCATCTGGAAGACTTCCTGAACCGCCAGCCGGGCCTGCGCCTCTATGTGGAATCCAGCACGCGCAATGCCGATTTCGCGCGCGACGCCGTGGATGCCGCCGTGCGTTACGGTCATGGCCGCTGGCCCGGCCTGGCCGCCACCAAGCTCACGACCTTGAGCATGGCGCCGGTCTGCGCGCCGAAGCTGGTGAAGGCCGGGCTGAAACAGCCGCGCGACCTGCGCGAGGCGACGCTGATCCATTTCACCCAGTTCCCCGACAGCTGGACCAGCTGGCTGCAGGCGGCCGGTCTGGCTTCGCTCAAACCCAAACGCGAGGTCTGGGTCGACAGCGTCAGCCAGGCGCTCGATGCGGCCGAGAATGGGCTCGGCGTGGCGCTCGGCCTGGCGCCGCTGATCGGGCCGAAGCTGCAGGCCGGGCGGCTATTGATGCCGTTTGCGCCGATGCTGCCGGTCGATTTCGGCTACTGGCTGGTCTGCCGCCGGGCCGAGGCCGACAAGCCGGCCCTGCAGGCCCTGCGGGGCTGGCTGCTCGAACTGATGCAGCAGGCCGAGCTTTCGATGAAGGGCCAGGGGCCGAAAGCGAATCCCGTCGCGCGCCGCAAGGGCAGATGAATCATATTCACCTGAAGCCCCCGGGCTTTGCGTTTGCCGAAGGCGGAGCAGCTTTTTATCGTCGCGCCATGAGCAAGACCGAGATCACCATCCCCTGCGCTGACGGCCAGACCCTGGCCGGCACGCTGTTTGAACCGGCGCAGGCCAATGGCCTGAGCCTGCAGATCAATGGCGCCACCGGCGTGCCGCGACGCTATTACGAGTCTTACGTGGCCTTCCAGGCGGCGCGCGGTTTCACCGTTCTGACCTTCGACTATCGCGGCATCGGCGACTCCGCCCGCTCGACCGGCGCACCGCCGCCGCGCATGCTCGACTGGGCGATCAAGGATGTGCCGGCCGCCGCCGATGCGCTGGCGCAGCAGGCGCCGGGCATGAAACGCACCTATGTCTGCCATTCCTTCGGCGGCCAGGTGCTGGGCCTGATGCCACAGGCCGGCGAGATCGCCGCCGTGATCACCGTCGGCTCGCAGCAGGGCTACTGGCGCAACTGGCCACTGTCGCATCAGCTCTACCTGCCGCTCTGGTGGTATGTGCTGGTGCCGGGTCTGGTGGCGCTCACCGGCAAGCTGCCGGGCGCGGTGCTGGGCAGCGAAGACCTGCCGCGCGGCGTGGCGCTGGACTGGGCGCGCTGGTGCAGGTCGCCGCAGTATCTGGTCGACGATTCCGGCAAGGCCATGCGGCCTTACAACGACCGCATCACCGCGCCGATGCGTCTGATCAGTTTCGCCGACGATAACAAGTTCGGCCCCCGGCGCGGCGTCGATGCGCTCGCCGGTTATTATCCGCGCGCCCGCATCGAGCGCCATCATGTGTCGCCGGCCGACTGGGGCCTGCCGCGCATCGGTCATTTCGGGTTCTTCAAACGCGCCATGCCGCCGGCGCGCTGGGCCGAGCAGGCCGACTGGCTGCTGCAGGCCGCCGGCACGCGCGCCATGCAGGCGGCGTGAGCGCCGGTCTGTAAAGCCAGCGCGAATCGCGCGGCCTCTGCGGCAATGACCCAACAGGGTCATTGCCGCGGGCGAACCGGCGCAGCAGTCTGCGCGCCATGAACACACCGCAGATGACACTGACTGCTGTTACGATTCCCGTTCACGATGGCCAGAAGCTGGCCGGCACGCTGATACAGCCGGCGCAGTCCAACGGCGTCACCGTACAGATCAACGGCGCCACGGGCGTGGCGCGCCGCTATTACGAAGCCTTTGCTGCCTATCTCGGCGGCCGTGGCTTCACCGTGCTGACCTTCGATTACCGCGGCATCGCCGACTCGCCGCGCAGTGCGGCCGCGCCGCCGCCGCGCATGCTCGACTGGGGTCGGCGCGATATCCCGGCGGCCGCCGACTTCCTGACGACACGCCTGCCCGGTGCGCGGCGGGCGATGGTCTGCCATTCCTTCGGCGGCCAGATGCTCGGCCTGATGCCGCAGGCCGGAGAGATCGCCGCCGTGCTGGCCATTGCCGCGCAGCATGGCTACTGGCGCAACTGGTCGCCGCTGCAGCAGGTCAAGCTGGCGCTGTCATGGTATGTGGCTTTCCCTCTGGTCGTCGGTCTGCTCGACAGGTTGCCGGGCTGGTGGCTCGGCGGCCAGACCCTGCCGGGTGCGGCGGCACGCGACTGGCGGCGCTGGTGCTGCTCGCCGCATTACCTGGTCGACGATGCCGGCTTGCCATTGCGGCCCTACAATCATGCTGTGCGCGCACCGATGCGCCTGATCAGTTTCGAGGACGATCTGGATTTCGGCCCGAAGAAGGGCGTCGACAAGCTGGTCGACTATTATCCCAATGCCGAGATCGAACGCCTGCATGTGGCGCCGCGCGACTGGGGCTTGGCACGCATCGGCCATTTCGGCTTCTTCAAACGCGACATGCCGCGCTCCTGCTGGGCCATGCAGGCCGACTGGCTGCTGCAGGCGGCGCAGGGCCAGCCCGATCGCAGCATTGCCAGCCTCAATGCCCGGCCGTCTTCGAAAACAGGTTGATGACCAGAACGCCGGCCAGGATCAGGCCGCAGCCGGCGATGGCGGCGGCATCCAGCACCTGTCCGAATATCACCCAGCCGATGATGGCGATCAGCACGATGCCGATGCCGGACCAGATGGCGTAGGTGACGCCGACCGGAATGCTGCGCAGCGCCAGCGACAGGCAATAGAACGACAGGCTGTAGACGATCACCACGCCGATGCTGGGCCACAGCCGGGTGAACTGCTCGGATGCCTTCAGCAGGCTGGTGCCGATCACTTCGGCCAGGATCGCGATGCTCAGGTAGAGATAGGCCATGGGTTTATCTAACCATTATACCGGTTGAAGCGACGGGCAGGCCAGAGTATACCAGCCCGATGACGCATCCATCCCATGCGGCGGGCGTGGCGGCCGGCATTGCCGCCGGCGCGCTCTGGGGCCTCACCTTCATCGCGCCGCATATGGCGCCGGATTTCGGCGCCGTGGGCATCAGCATCGCCCGTTACATCGCCTATGGCGGACTCTCGCTGGGTCTGCTGCTGGTGGCGCGGGCGCCGCTGATGGCCCTGCTGCGTCAGCATGGCGTGGCGCTTTTGCTGTTCAGCATGAGCAGCAGCCTGCTGTATTTCCTGCTGCTGATCTTTGCCGTGCAGCGCATCGGCGCGGCGCTGGCGGCGCTGATCATCGGCTGCCTGCCGATCACGGTGCCGCTGACCGGCGCCTGGCGCGACGCCACGATGCTGCGGCGGATCGCGCCGGCCCTGATCCTGATTGCCGCCGGTCTGGCGCTGATCCAGCAGCCGGCGCTGGCTGGCCTGGCGTCCTGGCCCGATCCGCTCGGCCTGCTCTGCGCCATCGGCGCGCTGACGCTGTGGAATTACTATGCGGTGGCCAATGCGCGCTACCTGGCGCGGCATCCGCAGATCGGCGCGCGCGACTGGGCCTCGCTGACCGGCGTGATGACCCTGGTCGGCATGCCGGTGCTGCTGCTGGTCCTGCCATTCAGCGCCGAGACGCTGCCGCCGCTGGCAGAAACCGGAGCCTGGATCCGGCTGGCGGCGATGGCGATTGCCACCGGCATCGGTTCGGCCTGGGTTTCGGCCTGGCTGTGGAATATCGCCAGCCGCAACCTGCCGGTCGCCCTGGCCGGCCAGCTGATCGTGTCGGAGACGGTCTTCGCACTGCTCTACGCCTTCGCGCTGGAGCAGCGCCTGCCGCAGCTGCATGAGACGGCAGCGATTGTACTGGTGATCGGCGGCGTGCTGCTCGGCCTGCGTCGACTCAGACCGGCGGCGACGGCCTAAGTCCGGCCAGGATTTCCGCGAAGCCGGTGCGGCAGGTGAAGCCGAGCCGCCGTGCTGCGCGGCCGGAATCGTAGACACGGTCGATGGTGGCGAACATGGTCCAGCCACGCCGGTCATAGAGCGCGCGATACTGCGGGAAATAGCGCGCCACCACCGCCGGCGCATCACGAACCAGATCTTCACAGTCTTCCGGCCGGAATGGCGTCGGTGCGCAAAGGATGAAAGTGTCGAAACCGAGTTCCGGGGCCCTGGCCAATGCGGCGACGTGGGCCTCGGCCGCGTCCTCCACGGTCAGGCGGCGGAACAGGAACTCGTTGGCCTTGGTGTTGGGTTCCGACTGGGCGATGGTATGGGACATGTCGTCGTCTTCGGGGAAAAAGCGCGCCGTGCGCAGGATAACCACCGGCAAGCCATGCTGTTCGTGCATCATGCGGCAGAGATGCTCGGCCGACAGCTTGGTCACGCCGTAGATGTTGCGCGGCAGCAGCGGCGCCATGTCTTCGTCGATCCACACCGCCTTTGCCGCGCCGCCATCCACACCGGCGCGGATTTCACGCGAGATCATCAGCGAGGTGGTGGAGGTGAAGACGAAACGGCTAACAGTCGAACCGGGTGCCACCGCCGCTTCTAGAAGATTCAGCGTACCCTGTACGTTGACGGCGACGAAAGCGGTGTTGTCATGTGTGGCGATGCTGGGCTTGTGCAAGGCGCCGGCATGGATCACCGCTTCGATGGCGTGATCGTGCATCGTGCGGAAGACCAACTCGCGGTCGACGATCGAACCGGCGATCTGTGTGGTCGGTCCGAAGACCGGATCGAGGCCGATGACTGTATGGCCATCGCGGTGCAGGCGTGGCACCAGGGTCTGGCCGAGCCAGCCCGAGGATCCGGTCACGAGAATACGCATGGCATGCCCCAGAAACGAAAAGACCGCGTCGCCGCGGTCTTTGTCGATTTTTGAATCTGCGCCCCGGGCTGTCAATCCTTTTGCGCGAGCGGACCGATCACGCTGCCGTCCCAGCCGCCGCCGAGCGCCTTGTAGAGATCGACGCTGGCGCCAAGCCGGCTGAGCGAGGCCTGCACCATCGAATCATTGGCCGAGAAGACCGAGCGCTGGGCATCCAGCAGGTCGAGGAAGCCCACCGTGCCGGCGCGATAGCGCATCTCCACGATGCGATAGGCGTCGTTGGCCTGCTCGTAGGCTTCCGAGGCGAAGCCATGCTGGCGGCCGGTATTCACCGTGGCACCCAGGGCGTCTTCCGTGTCGCGGAAGGCGCTCAGGATGGCGCCGCGATAGGATTCGATCAGTTCGTCCTTACGGGCGCGCGACAGTTCCTCGCCCCCCTCCAGACGGCCGCCCTGGAAGATCGGCGCGGTCAGGCCGGCGGCAATCGAATAGATCATGGTGCCGGGATCGAACAGGTAGCGCAGCTGGTCTGAGCTGGTGCCGGCGCGGCCGGTCAGGTCCAGGCTGGGGAAGCGTGCGGCGCGGGCGGCGCCGATGTCGAAATTGGCCGCCTTCAGGTCGGTTTCGGCCTTACGCAGGTCGGGCCGGCGCAGCAGCAGCTCGGAGGGGAGACCGGCGGCGACGCGCGGCAGCGACAGGCCGGCCATCGAGCGGCCCTCGACGCGGAAGCCCTGCGGATTGCGGCCGAGTAGCACGGCCAACGCATCCAGCGACTGCCGTTCGGTCTGTTCCAGCGCCGCCACGGTAGCGCGCTGGGTGGCAACGCTGGAACGCTGCTGCGCCACTTCGTAATCGGTGATGATGCCGTTGGCGCGCTGGGTCTGCAGCAGTTCGAGCATGCCCTGGGCGGAATTCAGCGTGTCATTGGCCAGGCGGATGCGGTCGCGCAGCGACAGCAGCTGGAAATACGTGTTGGCGATGTCGGCATAGAGCGTGATCGCCACGGTCTCGCGGTCGAAGCGGCTGGAATCGAGGCGGGCGATGGCCGCTTCGGCGGTGGCCGAATTGGCGCCGAACAGGTCGACCTGGTAGCCCACGGTGAGGTTGCCGCTGAAGCTGTTGCGGATGATCGCATCGCGACGGGCGTTGGCGGAGCTGGTGGTTGTGCTGCTGCTGGTGCTCGACGAGGTCTGGCGGCCGGTGCGGGTGCGGCTGGCATCGGCATCGAGGCCAACGGTGGGATAGAGCGCGGCCCCGGAAATCTTGGCCTGCGCCTCGGCCTGGCGGATGCGGGCGACGGCGGCGCGCAGGTCGGTGTTGTTCTCGCGGGCGCTGGCGATCAGGCCATCGAGCTCGCGGCTGCCGAAGCCGGTCCACCAGTCGGCTTCCGGCCAGACATTGACGGCATCCTGCCGGCTGTCCCAGGCGGCGGGCGCCTCGACCTTGGGACGGAAATACTCCGGCACCATCGAGCAGGCGCCGAGCGAGACCGAGAGCAGAGCGACGGCCGCAGTGGAGGTGAGAAGACGCATGGATCGTGGTTCCGTTGGTTATTCCGCGGCCAGCGCGACGACGGGATCGAGGTCGGCGGCCTTGCGCGCCGGCAGGTAGCCGAACAGCAGGCCGGTGGCGAAGGCGCAGAAGAAGGCGAGCAGCACCGGCTCGGGCGAGAAGATCACCGGCCGGCCGAACCAGGCGAACAGCCAGGTGGTACCCAGGCCGAGCGCCACGCCGATCAGGCCGCCCAGCGTGCAGATGGCCAGAGCCTCGGCATTGAACTGCATCATGATGTTGAACCGCCGCGCGCCCGTGGCCATGCGCACGCCGATCTCGCGGGTCCGCTCGGTGACGCTGACCAGCATGATGTTCATGACGCCGATGCCGCCGACCAGCAGCGAGATGGCGGCAATCGAGCCCAGCAGGATGGTGAGGGTGTTCTGGGTTTCCATGGCGGTTTCGATGATGGACGCCATGTTCCGGATCTGGAAATCCTCGGTCCGGTGGCGGGCCATCAGAAGCTGGCGGATTTCTTCCTGGGTGTCATTGATCCGCGTCACATCCTGCACCTGGACTGTGATGGTGCGCACATAGCGCTGGCCGAACAACCGCAGCATGCCGGTGCTGAGCGGCACGTAGATCACGTCGTCCTGGTCGGCGCCCCAGGGGGTGGCGCCCTTGGGTGTCATGATGCCGATGACCTGGAAGGGAATATTGTTCAGCAGCACGTATTTGCCGATGGGGTCGGTGCCTTCGAACAGGTTGTTGACGATGGTCTGGCCGATCACCGCCACCGGCAGGTAGGATTTCACATCCGAGTCCGAGAAAAAGATGCCTTCGGCCACCGGCCATTCACGTGCCTGCGGGAAGGGCGCGGTGGTGGCGTTCACCTGGGTGACATAGTCGCGACCGTTGGCGCGCACGGTGACATTGCTGGCATATTCCGGCACGGCGGCGAGGATGTTGTGAAGTTCCGCGCTGATGGCTTCGGCATCTTCCGCGATCAGCGTAGCCGTGACGCCGGTCGGGCGGATATTGGGCGCGCCGGGCCGCACCAGCAGCAGGTTGGTGCCCATGGCAGTGATGCGGTCCAGAACCTGCTGCTTGGCGCCGTCGCCAATCGCCAGCATGGCCACCACCGAGGCAACACCGATGATGATGCCCAGCAGGGTGAGGAGCGTACGCAGCAGGTTGCTGTGGAGGGCCTGCAGGGCCATGCGGCCAGCTTCCAGCGCGTCGAACATGGCAAAGGCGCGGTTGCGCTGACGCGACGGCTGCTTGGGCGTGGCGGGCGCTACAGCCGGCGGGTCATGCTCCACCGCATGATCGGCGATGATATGGCCGTCTTTCAGTTCGATGATGCGGTTGGCCTGGGCGGCAACTTCATGATCGTGGGTGATCAGAAGGATGGTGTGGCCCTGGGCATTGAGGTCATGCAGCAGATGCATCACCTCGGCACCGCTTTTGCTGTCCAGCGCACCGGTCGGTTCGTCGGCCAGGATCACGGCACCGCCATTCATCAGCGCGCGGGCAATCGAGACGCGCTGCTGCTGGCCGCCCGACAACTGGGTCGGCCGGTGATCCATACGATCCGCCAGGCCCAGCATGCCCAGCAACTGCTGGGCGCGGGCGGTGCGTTTGGCGCGCGACAAGCCGGCATAGATCGCCGGCATCTCCACATTGGCGGTGGCGCTTTCGCTCGGCAGCAGATTGTATTGCTGGAAGATGAAGCCGAAGGCTTCCCGGCGTAGCAGCGCGCGCGCATCGGCTTCCAGCGGCGCGACTTCCGCGCCGTCGAAGCGGTAGCTGCCGCTGGTCGGCCGGTCGAGCAGGCCGATCAGGTTCATCAGGGTCGACTTGCCCGAGCCGGACGCGCCCATGATGGCGACGAATTCGCCGGGATAGATGTCCAGCGATACGCCATGCAGCACCTCGACTGCCAGGCTGCCGCGATAGAAGGTCTTGCGGATGTCGCGCAAGGCGATGATCGGCGCCGGCTGGTTCGCCGTGCGCGTTTCGTTGCCTGGAGCCATCACGTTCATTATGGACCTGTGCGGTCAGAGCCGCGGCGTGCGCGGCGGGGCGCCGGGCGGCGGTTTCGCCGCAGCGACGTCGATCACCACTTCGTCGCCCACCTTCACGCCGTTGCTGATGGCGGCATTGACGCGGTTGCTGGCGGCCACATCGACCACGCGGCGCACCGGCGCGCCGTTCTCCAGCACGCGCAGGCCATAGCGGTTCCTGTCATTGGGCAGCGGGCGCAGCGCCGCCATCGGCACCACCGGCAGGTTCTCGGCCTTCGAGATGACGAAGAAGACCTGCGCGCTCATCTGGGTCAGCAGATCGTTCTCGGGGTTGGCGACATCGAACAGCGCGGAGTAGAGCACAACATTGTTGACGACTTCCGGGGTCGGCAGGATCTGGCGCAGGCGGCCTTCGCGGCGCTTGTCGGGTTTGCCCAGCGTGGTGAAATAGGCCGGCATGCCGACATTCAGCCTGGGCACATCGGCTTCCGACACCTGGGTCTTCACCGTCATGGTATCGAGGTCGGCGATGCGCAGCACGATCGGCGCCGACTGGTTGGCATTCAGCGTCTGGCCCTGGCGCGCGGTGATATCCACCACGGTGCCGGTCATCGGCGCGAAAATCTTGGTGTAGCTCAGGCTGGCGGTGTCGGACCGCAGGGTCGACTCGCCCTGCTGGATCTGGGCGTCGAGCACGGCGATCTGCGCGACCAGCGACTTGCGGCCGGCCTCGGCGCTGTCATAGGCGTCCTGGCTGGTGGCGCGGCCGGCCAGCAGGTTCTTCTGGCGCTCGAACTGGCGGTCGGCGAGGCCGAGCTGCACCTGCTTGTCGGATTTCTGCGCGCGCAGCGCCAGCAGGTTGGCCTGGTCGGCGGCGACGCGGGCTTCGTAGATGGTAGGGTCGATCTGCGCCAGCAGCGTGCCCTGTTCGACGCGCTGGCCGAAATCCACGTAGATCATCTTCAGCTGGCCCGAGACCTGGGTGCCGACATCGACGTAGTTCAGCGGCTGCAGGGTGCCGACGGCGGACACGGTGTCTTCCACATTGCCGAGCGCCACGGTCTGGGTGCGGAAGGCCGGCTTGGTATCGGCGCGGGCCGACCAGTACCACCAGCCGCCGCCGGCAAGGGCGGCAGCGATGACAGTGACGGAGAGCAGGAAGGGGATGCGTGTCATGGTTTGCGGGTTATCAGCCGTTTGTTTTCTTATACGAAAGAGGCTTCTGAATCCTGCGCCCCCAGAGGTGAGGACGAGCATACAACACCGTCTTTACGCAGCCGGCGCAGAGAATCTCGCAACTTATTGAAATAAATCAACATTTTATTTCATGGAATCGCCCATTCCGGCTGAAGACTGCCCTGGCCGTTTCCGGTGTCGAGAGCCCGGCCTTTTCGGGGAAGTCACAAGGTGGGCGGGTCGGCCGTCTAAGGGGTATTCTGGAGGCAGGAGACCCCGATGACCGACAAGGCCGCCCTCTTCGAGCAGCATCGCAAGCGCCTGTTCGGCCTGGCCTATCGCATGCTGGGCAGCGTGGGCGATGCCGAAGATGCCGTGCAGGATACCTATATCCGCTGGCATCGCACCGACACCACGGCGGTGCAGGTGCCGGAGGCCTGGCTGGTCACCGCCTGCACGCGGCTCTGCATCGACCGCCTGCGCGCCGCCAAGGCCGAGCGCGCGACCTATCCCGGCATCTGGCTGCCAGAACCCATAGTCACTGGGCCTCTGGTGGCGCTGGAGGTCAGCATCGCCGACACCGCGCCGGGCGCCGAGGCCGAGGCCGAGATGGCCGACGATCTGTCGATGGCCATGCTGGTGGTGCTGGAGCGCCTGACGCCGGCCGAGCGCGCCGCCTATCTGCTGCGCGAGGCCTTCGATTACGACTACCCGCAGATCGCCCTGGCGCTGAAAAAGAGCGAGGCCTCCTGCCGCCAGCTGGTCAGCCGGGCGCAGAAGCATCTCAAGGAGGCGCGCCCGCGTTTCTCGGCCGATTCAGCGGCGGCGCAGCAGTTGGCGAAAAAATTCTCGGCCGCGACCAAAGCCGGCGATACGGCGATGTTCGCCGGCCTGCTGGCCGAGGATGCCATGCTGTGGTCGGATGGCGGCGGCAAGGCCAGCGCGGCGCTGAACGTGATTCATGGCGCCGACAAGGTGACGCGGTTCTTCGTGGGGATTTCGCACAAGCTGCCGGCGGGCATCCGGCGCGTCTTCGCGATGGTGAACGGCCAGCCTGGCTGGGTGCTGTTCGATGGCGATGTGCCGTATCTGGCGCTGGCGCTGGATATCGTGCCCGGCGAGTCAGGGAGCGTGGTGCGCAACGTCTTCATCATGCGCAACCCCGACAAACTGGCGCGCCTGCGCGGCCTGTAGGATTTACGCGTAGATATCGACGTAGCGGCCAAGACCATCGCGCAGGGTGCCAAGCACCTGGCGGAAGGACCGCTTCTTCGGCTGCGGGGCCGACCGCGTTTCCTGCACCGGGCCTTCCAGGCGGCTAAGGGCGCGCTGCCACAGGCGCTCTTCCATATAGCGTTCGTTGGCTTTGGTGGTGCGACGATAGGCGGTGGCCGGGGTCACGCGCTGGATGGTCGTCATCATGGCAAGTCTCCTGTCTTCTACGGGAGCAGTCCGGAGGATCCGGAAGCTGCGGCCCCTCTTCAGGGTCGTGCTGATGAAAAACCTAGAGGCAAAACAGGTGGTTGGGTTGCGACCAGACTGTGGCCTTGCGTGACAAGAATGCGATGCCCAAAGAAAAAGGCGGGCTGAAAAGCCCGCCTTTCCAGCAAAAACCGCTGAAACGCAGCTTAACCGTTAATTCTTCTGCCGGTTGAGCAGGCGCAGGCGCAGCGCATTCAGCTTGATGAAGCCGGCGGCGTCCTTCTGGTCGTAGACCGAATCTTCCTCGAAGGTCACATGGGCCAGCGAGTAGAGCGACTTGGGCGACTTGCGGCCGACCACGCTGACCGAGCCCTTGTAGAGCTTGAGGCGCACGGTGCCTTCCACATTCTGCTGGCTCTTGTCGATCAGGGCCTGCAGCATCTCGCGCTCGGGCGAGAACCAGAAGCCGTTGTAGATCAGCTCGGCATAGCGCGGCATGATCTCGTCCTTCAGATGCGCCGCACCGCGATCCAGCGTCACCTGCTCGATGCCGCGATGAGCCATATGCAGGATGGTGCCGCCGGGCGTCTCGTAGATGCCGCGGCTCTTCATGCCGACGAAGCGGTTTTCCAGCAGGTCGAGACGGCCGATGCCATGCTTGCCGCCGAGCTCGTTCAGCTTGGTCAGCAGCGCGGCGGGCGACAGCTTTTCACCGTTCACGGCAATCGCATCGCCGGTCTTGAATTCGACCTCGATATATTCCGGCTTGTCCGGGGCTTTCTCGGGGTCGACAGTGCGCGAATAGACATAGTCGGGCGCTTCCACCCAGGGGTCTTCCAGTACTTTGCCTTCGGCCGAGATGTGCAGCAGGTTGGCATCGACCGAGAAGGGCGCTTCGCCGCGCTTGTCCTTGGCGATCGGAATCTGGTGCTTCTCGGCGAAGTCGATCAGCGTGGTGCGCGAGGTCAGGTCCCATTCACGCCAGGGCGCGATCACCTTGATCGACGGGTTGAGCGCATAGTAGCCGAGTTCGAAGCGCACCTGGTCGTTGCCCTTGCCGGTGGCGCCATGGCAGACCGCATCGGCGCCGACTTCGCGGGCGATCTCGATCTGGCGCTTGGCGATCAGCGGGCGCGCGATCGAGGTGCCGAGCAGGTAGAGGCCCTCATACATCGCATTGGCGCGGAACATCGGGAAGACGAAGTCGCGCACGAATTCCTCGCGCACGTCCTCGATGAAGATCTGCTTCACGCCGAACATCTCGGCCTTCTTGCGCGCCGGCTCCAGTTCCTCGCCCTGGCCCAGATCGGCGGTGAAGGTCACCACTTCGCAGCCATAGGTCTCCTGCAGCCATTTCAGGATCACCGAGGTATCCAGGCCGCCGGAATAGGCCAGAACCACCTTCTTGACGCTGCCATGCTTGCTGCCGCTCATCGGGCGCACTCCTGATTGGAAAGGGTAGGAAAATCGGGCCGGAGTATAGGCAAGGCCATAGGCCATGCAAGCCGTGCAGGGCGGCTCTGCCGCCGCAATTCCGGCGCAATCGGCTCCTAAATCGGCCTCAGAAGTCGGAAACGATGCCCTTGCGTTCCCAGTCGCCGTAGCGGGTGGGCTCGGGGCCCTTGGGGCCGTCTTCCTCGCCGGGCGCCTGGGTCAGCTTGATCGCCGGTTTGGCCGGCGCCAGCGGCTTGCCGGTCTTCGGGTCGATCGGGCGGGCATCCTGGGCCACGCCATCCAGGGAGGGCACGGTATCGGCGGGTTGGTTTGGATCGTCGGCCATGGCAACGCTTCTTGCAGAGACGGGTTGCGATCTTAAATATAGCGGTGCGGGCCGGCTGAACAGCTATGGCAGGCGTGCCGGCCGCGAAAACGAGGGTGAAGACCATGAATTACATGAAGACGGGTCTGTTGCTGGCCGCCATGACGGCGCTGTTCGGTGCGGTCGGCTTCCTGATCGGCGGCGAGGCTGGCATGCTGATCGCGCTCGCGCTCGCCGCGGCGATGAACCTGTTTGCCTACTGGAACAGCGACCGGATGGTGCTGTCCATGTATGGCGCGCGCGAAGTGGATGCCGCCACCGCGCCGGAATTCTACGGTCTGGTGCAGACGCTGGCGCAGCGCGCCGGTCTGCCGATGCCGCGCGTCTATGTGATGGACAACGACCAGCCCAACGCCTTTGCCACCGGCCGCAATCCGGAGAATGCCGCCGTGGCCGCCACCACCGGGCTTTTGCATAGCTTGAATCGCGAGGAAATCGAAGGCGTGATGGCGCATGAGCTGGCGCATGTGAAAAACCGCGACACGCTGATCATGACGATCACGGCGACGCTGGCGGGCGCCATCGGCATGCTGGCGAATTTCGCCATGTTCTTCGGCGGCAGCCGGGACTCTGAAGGCAACCGCAGCGGCTTAGGCATGATCGGCAGCATCGCCATCATGATCCTGGCCCCGATTGCCGCCATGGTGGTGCAGATGGCGATCAGCCGCAGCCGCGAATACGCCGCCGACCGCATGGGCGCCGAGATCAGTGGCAATCCGCATGGTCTGGCTTCGGCCCTGCAGCGCATCAGCGGCACGGTGGAACGCGTGCCCAACGAGCGCGCGGAGGGCAATCCGGCCACCGCGCATATGTTCATCATCAACCCGCTGCATGGCCGCGGCATGGACAGCCTGTTCTCCACGCATCCCAGCACCGAGAACCGCGTTGCCGCTCTGATGGAACTGGCGGCCAGCGTTCGTGGTGGCGGTAGCCGTTCGTACGAGCAGACCGCCTTTGCCGCTGCGCCGGCGGCCTCCGCGCCGGTACGCGGCAGCAGTTCGGTGCCGACCTCGGGCACGGCGCGCCGTCGCCGGCCCTGGGGGCGATAAGTCCCAACCATAATCAGGACGTCACCCTCGGGCTTGTCCCGAGGGTGGTTCCCGTTTTAGCTGATTGCCAGCCGCGCCGGACCGCCATCGGCGGCCGGCTCCAGCATCACATGTTGCTTGTGGAACTGCTGCAGGGCCGGGCGATGGCCGATGCTGAGCACGGCGGTCTCTGGCAGATGCGCACGCAGTGCCGCCAGCGCTTTGGCTTCGGTGGCCTCGTCCAGCGCCGAGGTCGCCTCGTCCAGATAGAGCCATTTCGGTTTCAGCAGCAGGGCGCGGGCGAACTGCACGCGCTGCTGCTCGCCGCCCGACAGCTGCTGGTGCCAGTGCGCATCTTCGTCCAGCCGCGGCGCCAGCTTGGCGAGATCGAGCGCTTCCAGTGCTACGCGGTAATCCGCGTCACTGAAGTCGGCCGGGTCGCGCGGATAGGCCAGGGCGGCGCGTAAACTGCCTAGCGGCAGATAGGGTTTTTGCGGCAGGAACAGGCTGTCGGCATCGGCCGGCCGTTTCAGGCTGCCATGGCCGAAGGGCCAGAGGCCGGCGATGGCGCGCAGCAGGGTGGTCTTGCCGGTGCCGGATTTGCCGCCAACCAGCAGGCTGTCGCCGGCGCCGAGGGTCAGGCCGCTCACCTGCATCAGCGGCTTGCCGGTCGGCAGGTCGAGGCGGAGCGTTTCGACAGCAAGGCGGTCGCCCGTACGCGTGACGCTGACGTCCGACTGGCTGCCGAGCGTTCTGGCTTTCTCCAGCCCATCGCGGAAGCCGGTGAGGCGATCGATCACCGCGCGCCATTCGGCGATCTCGCTGTAGGAGCTGATCAGGTAGCTGAGTGCTTCCTGCACCTGGCCGAAGGCCGAGACGATCTGCATCAAGCCGCCAAGCTGGATGGCGCCACTGAAGTATCGCGGCGCGCCGACCACGAAGGGGAAGATCAGCGCCAGTTGGGCATAGCCGCTGGTGAACCAGGTCAGCTGCTTGGTCTTCAGCATGATGGCGTAGAAGTTGTCATAGACCGCGCGGAAGCGGCCCAGCAGGCCGGCCTGCTCGACGGTTTCGCCATGCTGGAAGGCGATGCCCTCGGCATGTTCGCGCACGCGCACCAGATGGAAGCGGAAATCGGCTTCCACGCGCTGCTTGTCGAAATTCAGCTTCACCAGCGGCCGGCCGATCAGATGGGTCAGGCCGGTGCCGATGGCGGCATAGAGGATGGCGGCCCAGACCATGTAACCGGGAATGCTGATCTCGTGGCCGCCCAGCGTGAAGCTGAAATCGCCTGACAGCGACCACAGGATGCCGAGGAAGGACACCAGCGTAACCACGGCATTCATCAGTCCGAGTGTCAGTGTCAGCGAATAGGCAGGGAACAGCCGTAGGTCTTCGGCAATGCGCTGGTCGGGGTTGTCGGTATCCAGGCCGGCCATCTGCATGTGGTAATAATGCTTGTCGGCCAGCCAGTCGGCCATCCAGTGTTCGGTCAGCCAGCGGCGCCAGCGGATCTGCAGCAGCGACTGCAGGTACAGCCGGTAGACGGCAACGACGATGAAGGCCAGCGCCACACCGCTGAAATACAGCAGCAGGGTCTTGAAGCTCTCGTAATCCTTTTCCTGCAGGGCATTGTAGAAATCGTTGTACCACTGGTTGAACCAGACGCTCAGACCCACGCTGCCGAGATTCAGGATCACGATCACGGCCAGCAGGCCCCAGGCGGCCACACGTTCTTTCGGATCGTTGAAATAGGGTTTGGCCAGCGACCAGAAGGCGCGGCAGAAGGCGGTGAATTGCGGCATGGGGAGGCTCCGGGGCAACAGCAGCGCCGGATCGACCGGCGCCGCGACCATACCCCGGAGAATGCGGCGAAGTCTTGGCCGCCCCTCCAGATGAAGAAAGTTTAATCCTTCGGGAAATCCGGCCGGTAGGTGCCGAAGCTCCACAGATGGCCTTCCGCGTCGCGGGCCGAGAAATCGCGCGAGCCGTATTCGGTGTCGCGGATGCCCCAGACGATCTCGGCACCGGCCGCCTTTGCGCGGGCCAACAGCGCGTCGATCTCCGCCACCACGATATAGACACCCTGGGTGATGCCGCCGGCCTGCCCGGGCGTCTTCATCGCGAACGGGCCGTCGGATTTCAGGCTGCCCAGCATCACCATGCCGTTGCCGAGCTGCAGTTCGGCATGGGCGATGCCGCCGGTCTCGTCGGGATGCGCCATCACGCTGCGGAAGCCGAAGGCCTGTTCCAGCCAGGCGATGGCGGCTTTGGCGTCGCTGTACTGCAGGAAGGGATAAATGTCGGGGCGCTGGGTCATGGTCCTCTCCGTTGATCTGGCGGGGAGGATAGGCGGGGCCGGGAATGTCGTATTGGAAAAATGTAACCGGTTTCAGCCGACGGCGAGGCCGTTCTGTCCGGGCAGGCGTTCGGCCAGGTAGTCGCCAGGGCTGCGGCCGGTGAGGCGGCGGAAGTCGTTGCCGAAATGCGCCTGGTCGAAATAGCCGGCGGCTTGCGCGATGGCGCTCCAGTTCGCCGGCGCCGCATCGATCAGCTCCAGCACCTGGCGGAAGCGCAGGATGCGGGCAGTGGATTTCGGCGTCAGGCCGACATGCTCGCGGAACCGCGCGGCCAGATGCTTGCGGCTGCAGCCGAGCTCGGTGGCCAGCGCCGCAATGGTGAGCCGGCCATGGCTCTGCTGCAGCTGGCGCAACGCCCAGGCGGTTTCGCGCGCACCGGCGAGATCGAAATCCGGCGCCGTCATCACCCGGCGGGCAATGACCTCTGCCAGCAGGCGGAAGCCGGTGGTCCAGCTGTTGGCGGCCTGCAGGCCCTCGATCAGGCGCTGCGCCTCGGCCGGACCCAGCAGGTCGGCGAGATCGAAGACCCGATTGCTCAGCAGATGCAGCGGGACGCCGAAGAAGCGGCGCGCGCCCTGCGGCGTGAACATGACCTGGACGCCGCGCTGGCTGCCGTCGGATTCCGAGATGGCATAGGCATCGCTCAGGCCGCCGCCGAAGCCCGCGCCACAACCGACCCGGATGCTGTGGCCGTCGGTATCGATCACGGTGATCGGCGTGCCGAGATTGACGATCAGCACCGCCTGGACGGTGGGCAGTTCGTGGCGGCGGGTGAAGCGGGTGCCGCGCTCGTCATAGCCGGCAAAGATATCGACAAAGGGGCGCAGCAAGGCGGCGGGCGGCGCGAATGCCATCTCCCACTGGCCGAGGTCAGACCTGTGCCGGATCACCTGCATGGCCGGCAGTATCGGTTGCGCAGCCGAGGCCGCGCAACCGTATTTCGCTACCAGCGGAATTCCGCCCCCAGATAGACGGCGCGGCCATCGCCCGGATTGAACAGCGCCGAATTCGCAGTGGCCGTCGCCGCCACGCTGGTATTGGAGATATAGGCCTTGTCGAGCAGGTTGCGGCCGTCGACAAACAGCTTCAGCCCGTTGCCGAAGTCATAGCCGGCCTTGGCGCCGAGCAGGGCGTAAGGATCGGTCTTCAGCGTATTGGCGTTATCGACGAAATAGCCCTGCGGCACCCATTCCACATTGGGGCCGCCATACCAGCCGCTGGCATGGCTGTAGCGCAGTTCGGCCCGCAGGTAATGCGCCGGCGCGCCCGGGATGTCGTTGTTGCGATAAACCGGGTGATTGTCGAAGCGGAAGTCGCTGAAGGTATAGGCGGCGCGGATCGAGGTCTTGTCGCCGGTGGCAGCCAGATCGCGCAGCGCCACCCATTCGCCGCCCAGCTCGAGGCCCTGGTGGATGGTGTTGTCGGCATTGAACACGTTGGTGACGTTGCCGACGGTAAGGAACTGCAGCTCGTTATGCAGCCAGGCGCGATAGACCGCGGCATCCCAGGAGAAATCCTTCACGCGGCCGCGGGTGCCGATTTCCAGCGTCTTCGATTCCTGTTCCTGCAGGTTGTTCTGCACGCCGGTGGTACCGAGTTCGGAAAACGGCGGCGGCTCGGTCGACCAGCTGAAATTGGTAAAGACCTGACTCTGCGGTGCGATATCCCAGCGCGCGCCCAGTTTCGGATTGATGCTGTTATAGGCGCGCTGGAACGACTGGTTGCCGTCGCCCCGGAAATTGTCGTCGTAGTCGCGGCGCGCCAGCGTGCCCTGCAGGCCGGCGATCAGCGCCACCTCGGGGATCACGTAGAAGGCATTCTCGCCGTACAGCTCCACCGTGCGCGAAGTCTGTTCGGAATCGGACAGCAGCGCACCCTTGCTGCCGCCAACATTGTTGTACTGCCGGGCCTGCATGGTGCCGCCGAAGTAATTCACGCCCAGCGCGGTTTCGTTGCGATGGCCCGCGATCTGCTGCTCGTCGGTCCAGCGCGTGAAGCCGCCGCCATTGACCTCGTCATTCTGCAGCACGCGGTTGAAGCCGCCGAACAGCGGGTGGAACAGCTCCTTGCGGGCGAGGAAGGCGCCCACCGTCACCTCGCCGCTGTCGGTCAGGAAAGTGGTCTTGTTGGCGCCGCGCACCGCATCGATGTTGCGCTTGGTGTTGCCGATGAAGCTGGCGGGTACAGTCGAATGCGGGCTGTTCAGCGCCTGGGCCTTGGTCAGGCTGCCCGGAATCTTCTGGTCGATATTGGCGGCGCTCAGGAAGAACCGCGTTTCGCCGCCATCGGTGAAGCGATAGCCGATATTGCCGTTCAGGCGGCGGTAATCCTGGTCGGTATGGTCGCGATAGCCGCTGCTGTGGCTGTAGGTCGGCGTGATATAGTAATCGGTGCTGCCAGCGGAACCGCCCATGCCGAACTGCGTGCGCATACTGTCGAAGCTGCCGAACTCCTGGCGCAGCAGGAAGCCGGGCTGGCTACGGCCGGTGGGGCTGACGAAATTCACCGCGCCGCCGAGCAGCGAGGCGCCGTATTGCAGTGCATTGGCGCCCTTGTAGACCTCGGTGTAATCGACGGCGAGCGGATCGATTTCCATCGTATCGCCGCCGCCATCGGCGTCGGTGATGGGCACGCCGTCGCGCAGGATGCGGGTGCCGCGCAGGTGGACATTGCGCGAGAGCCCCGAGCCGCGGATCGACAGCCGCGAATCCTCCTGGCCGTATTTCGACTGGGCGAAGACGCCGGGCACGTAGTCCAGGATGTCCTTCACTGCATTGGCGCGACCGTCGCGCACCTCATCGCTGGTGACGACATCGACGCCGCCGGCGGTTTTCTCGATCCGCTGCCGGGCCTCTTCGGCGGTCGGCACGGTCAGCGCCGGTGTTTCAGGCGGCGCGGTGACGGTGATCGGTGGCGTGACGACTTGCGCGGATGCGCTGGCGGCGATGCCGCCGGCACCCAGCAGGGTGAACAGGAAACGGGTCATGTCAGGCTCGCATGGCAACGGAGCGCGCAGCACGGATTCGTGGCGGCAGCTCCGGATGGAACGGAATATGTGTGGCTTAGTGCTTGTGCTCGTGGCCGCCGCTGGCAGGCGCCCCGGCGCCGGCCTTCTGCACCGGCACCTGCAGCGTCACCGTGCCGGCCTTCTCGAAGGTCAGCGTCAGCGGGAACTGCGTGCCGTCTTTCAGCGGCTGGCGCAGATCGATCAGCATGATGTGATAGCCGCCGGGCTCCAGCGCGGTCTGGCCGTTGGCCGGCACGGGGATGGTCTCCACCGGGCGCATGCGCAGGGCATCGCCATCCTTCACATGGGTATGCAGCTCGACGCTGGCGGCCACGGGAGAGGCCGCCTTCAGCAGCCGGTCAGGCGTGCCACCGGCATTCTTCAGGGTCAGGAACACGCCGCCGACCTTGGCCGGGGTGGCACGGGCAAAGGGCTGCAGCACCTGGATGTCACCGGCCTTGGCAACCGCCGGCGCCTCGCCGGCGATGCGGATGAGGGCAGCGGGACGGTCAGCCTTCTGCCCGGCCGCCGGCACCTGGTCCCAGCGGGCTTCGCCGCCGGCGCAGGTCTGCACCACCGGCAGCCACAGCTCCTTGCCCGGCGCGTCGGGCAGCTTCAGCACCAGGCCGAATTCGTCGAACTGTTCGTTGGGCAGGCTGCCGCCGCTCCAGGTGATGGCGCTGACCACGCTATCGGTCTTGCGGCCATGGCCGGCATCGATCGGCTGCGCCAGCTTGGTGGTCTCCACCTTGATCTCCCAGCCCGGCTTGGGCTGGGCGCTGGCATTGGCCACGCCTTCGGGGATGCTGACGCGCACCGCCGTCGTCGGCTTGCCGGCGCCGCAGCCATGGCCGACGCGGAGCGCCGTGCGGAAATAGCTGCCCGGCTGGGCCACCGCCGGATCGGCGACGATATGGGCCAAGGTGGGCGTGGACAGAAGCGTGATAAGCGCCGCGGCGCCTGCAAACTTGATAGTCGACATGGGAAAACTCCCGGTAATCCTGAAACGAAAGGTGGCGTAGCTCAGGACAGGGAGATGGGTGGCGCGCGGGCCTGCTGTGGCAGGCGCGTTGCCTGTGCCAGCGTGCTGCGGCCGGCGGCGCCGTAAAGGACGGTGACGGCCAGAATCGGCCGGGACAGCGCCGGGGTGACTGGCAGGAGGCCGGCCTGCAGGTTGGCGTTGGCAAAGCAGACCGGGCAGAGCTTGCCGGTCTTCTCGGCCTTGGCCGGATCGGTATCGACCGGCATGCCGTCCTGCATGGCCAGCACGCGGAAGCCGAGCGCCGAGCAGAGCACGATCTGCTCGATGCCATTGGCGGCCTGGACCTGGCGCACGGCCTGCTGGGTCAGGGGCAGCAGGGCATGGAACAGCAGCGCACCCAAGGCAAGCATTGCCGCGAAACGCGGCAGGGCGGCCAGCATCGCCGCCAGGCGAGGCAGATCGGGACCGGCGGAAAGACGGCGGCTGCGCATGGGTTACGCATACCGTTGCGGCCGGCCTTCCGCAAGGGCGGCCATTTGACGCAGACCGCACCGCAACCTAAGGTCTGAGGGTCATTCGGCGGCCCGATTCCGGCAGCCGCCCCCCAGATTTGTACGGAGGTGCATCATGTTGCGTCTGGTCGCCGGCCTTGTGGCCTTCTTCGCAGCGGCTCCGGCCTTCGCCCATCACGCCATGGATGGGGAAACCCCGAATACCCTGGTCACCGGCCTGCTTTCCGGCCTGGCCCATCCGGTGATCGGCCTCGACCATCTGGCCTTTATCCTGGCTGCCGGTCTGCTGGCGGCGCCGCGGGCGCGCGGCCTGCTGCTGCCGCTGGCCTTCGTGATCGCGTCGGTCCTCGGCGTCGTGCTGCATCTCAGCAGCGTCGACCTGCCGGCCGGCGAAATCGCCGTCGCCGTCTCGGTGCTGCTGCTCGGTATGCTGCTGGTGGTGCCGCGCCGGATCGACGACGGCCTGTTTGCCGCCATTCTGGCCCTGGCCGGCCTGTTCCATGGCTATGCCTTCGGCGAAAGCATCGTCGGCGCCGAAGCCACCCCGCTGCTGTCCTACCTCGTCGGTCTTGCCGCGATCCAGTATGGCATTGCCGGCGGCGTGGTGATCGCCTGGCGCCGTCTGGTGCTGAATCACGCCGCTCTGCTGCCTCAGATCAGCCGGATTGCCGGCGCCGGCGTCGCCGCGGTCGGCGCGGTCTTCCTGGTGCTGAACCTCACGGCCTGATCGGGTCGCTATTTTGTTACAGGGCGGGCGGCTGCACCGGCAGCGCCCGCCCTTGACTTATCTGCGGGGCATTGCTATCTCGCTTGGGCAACCGGCCCATCTTCTTTCGGACCGGGGCCGCTCCGGCACATCCCGCATCCCATAAGATTTCAAGTTCATGATGCGGAAGCTGCGCGGGCGGTCGTCAACACCCCCCTTCACTGGCTGCTGCGCTCCGTCCTGGATGCAGCGCCCAAATCTCCCAAACAACATTCTCCTGCCGAGTCCGCGAGTCCGTTCATGAATCTCCAGGAACTGAAAACCAAATCGCCCACCGACCTGCTCGCCTTTGCCGAAGAGCTGCAGATCGAGAACGCTTCCACCCTGCGCAAGCAGGACATGATGTTCGCGATCCTCAAGCAGCTGGCCGACAAGGAAGTCGAGATCACCGGCGAGGGCGTGCTCGAACAGCTGCAGGACGGTTTCGGCTTCCTGCGCTCCGCCCAGGCCAACTATCTGCCGGGCCCCGACGACATCTATGTCAGCCCCAACCAGATCCGCCGTTTCGGTCTGCGCACCGGCGACACCATCGAGGGCACGATCCGCGCCCCGAAAGACGGCGAACGCTATTTCGCGCTGCTCAAGGTCAACACGATCAATTACGAAGACCCCGAGCAGAGCCGTCACAAGGTGCATTTCGACAACCTGACGCCGCTCTATCCGACCGAGCGGTTGAAGATGGAATTGCCGCAGGTGGAAGAAGAGGCGCCGGCCGTGCCGGCCGCCGCGCCCAAGACCCCGACCATCAAGAGCCGCAGCGGCGAGAAGCGCGAGAAGATCATTTCCGGTGGTCCCAAGCGCGATGTTTCCGCCCGCGTCATTGATCTGATCTCGCCGCAGGGCAAGGGCCAGCGCGCCCTGATCGTGGCGCCGCCGCGCACCGGCAAGACCATGCTGCTGCAGAATATCGCGCATGCCATCAGCCACAATCACCCGGAAGTCTATCTGATCGTCCTGCTGATCGACGAACGCCCGGAAGAAGTCACCGACATGCAGCGCACGGTGAAGGGCGAGGTCATCTCCTCCACCTTCGACGAGCCGGCGAGCCGCCATGTGCAGGTCACCGAAATGGTGCTGGAAAAGGCCAAGCGCCTGGTCGAGCACAAGCGCGACGTCGTCATCCTGCTGGATTCGATCACGCGTCTGGCGCGCGCCTACAACACCGTGGTGCCGTCGTCGGGCAAGGTGCTGACCGGCGGCGTGGATGCCAACGCGCTGCAGAAGCCCAAGCGCTTCTTCGGCGCCGCCCGTAACATCGAAGAGGGTGGCTCGCTCACCATCATCGCCACCGCGCTGATCGAAACCGGTTCGCGCATGGACGAAGTGATCTTCGAAGAATTCAAGGGCACCGGCAATTCGGAAATCATCCTCGACCGCAAGCTGTCGGACAAGCGCACCTTCCCGGCCATCGACATCACCAAGTCGGGCACCCGCAAGGAAGAGCTGCTGGTCGACAAGGGCGTGCTGGCCAAGATGTGGGTGCTGCGCCGCATCCTCATGCCGATGGGCGGCCAGGACGCGATGGAATTCCTGCTCGACAAGATCAAGCACAGCAAGACCAACGCCGATTTCTTCGATTCGATGAATACCTGAGCCGGATAGTCATCCGGACACGGCGACGGGCGGGGCGAAACCCCGCCCGTTTTTTTGTTTTTCACCGGTTGCCGGAGTTTTTCGGCTGTATATCTGTTGTCATCAGGTCTCTGCCAACGGAGGAAACACCCATGCAGCGTCTCTTACAGGGGACTGCCATCCTCGCCACGGTCCTGTTCGCCCTGCCGGCGGCGGCGGCCGAGAAGACCATCCCGATCAACGCCATCAGCGCCACCGGCATCGGCGAGAGCATCGGCACCATCACCGCGAAAGACAGCAGGCAGGGCCTGGTGCTGACGCCGCAGCTGACAAAACTGGCACCGGCCGGCCCGCATGGCTTCCACATGCATGAAAAGCCCGATTGCGGTCCGGCACCCAATCCGGCCGCCAACAACCAGCCGGCTGCGGGCTTTGCCGCCGGCGGTCATTACGATCCGCGCAAGACCGGCATGCATCACGGCCCCGGCCACAAGGAAGGCCATGTCGGCGATCTGCCGGTGCTGGTGGTCAGCGGCGATGGTTCGGCCACCCTGCCCATGGTGGTGCCGCATCTGAAAGTGAAGGATCTGGCCGGCCGCGCGCTGATGATCCATGCCGGCGGCGACAATTACAGTGACACTCCGGCGCCGCTCGGCGGCGGCGGCGGTCGCATCGCCTGTGGCGTGGTGAAGTAAGGGACGCGATACCGCGGCCGCAGTTTGACAGACTGCGGCCGTCTTGCTTTTCTGGTCGTGATGCAGCCTTCGCCACAGGACTGGTTTGATTTCGCCCGCGATCCGTCGAGCGGCACCGAGGCCGTGCATGCGCAGTTCCATGCCCATGCCTACGACCCGCATTTCCATGACCAGGTGCTGGTCGGGGTCACCGAGCAGGGCTGCCAGCAGTTCCGCTGCCGCCGCGAAACCCAGCGCAGCACGCCGGGCCGCGTCATCCTGATGGAGCCGGGCGAGACCCATGATGGCGAGGCCGGCGCCGATGGCGGCTTCACCTATGCGATGCTGTATTTCGATCCGGCCTGGCTGCGGCAGGCCGCCGAAGCCTGCACCGGCCGCGATCCGGGCGACGCGATCTTCAGTTTCCCGGCTGTGCTGAACGACGATGCCCCGCTGGCCCATGCCGTGCTGGCCGCGAGCCGGCAGCTCGGCATGCCCGACAGCCGCATGGCGCGCGATGCGGCGCTGGATCATGTGGCGGCTTTGCTGATGCAGCGCTTTGCCGGTGGCGGGGTGCCGACGCAGGATGCCGCGCCGCATCTGGCCCGCCGCGCCCGCGCCGCCATCGAGGCGCATCAGGCCGAAGACCTGGGATTGCAGGCGCTGGCCGATCTGGCCGGTACGGATCGCTTCCGCCTGCACCGGGTGTTCAAGGCCGCCTATGGCCTGCCGCCCCATGCCTGGCTGGTGCAGCGCCGGCTCAACCAGGCGCGCCGTCTGCTGAGCACGGGACAGATGCCGGCCGATGTGGCGGCGGCCGTCGGTTTCGCCGATCAGAGCCATCTCGGTCGCTGGTTCCGTCGCGCCTTCGGCCAGACGCCGGCGGCCTATCGCCGGGCCTGCACAAATCTTCCAGACTTGGCCGCCGGCTGACGGCACTCTCGGGCTTCCGTTCTGCAGGGAGACGCCCGTGTTCACCACCAAGATTGCCATTGTCGTGCGCGAGGATCTGGCGACCTGGCAGAAGCTGAATGTCACCGCCTTCCTGTCCAGCGGCATTGTCGCCGCCATTCCGGATTGTATCGGCGAGCGTTACATCGACGGGGCAGGGCGGACATACACCGCGATGTGCGGACAGCCGATCCTTGTTTTTACAGGTGGCGTCACGGAGCTCCAGAAGGCTCATGGCCGTGCCTGTGACCAGGGCCTCGTCATCGTGCCCTACGTGGAGGCGATGTTTTCAACCGGGCATGACGCGGCCAACCGCGAGGTTTTCGCGGCCGGCGATATCGCGGCCCAGAGCTGGGTCGGCCTGGGCTTTCACGGCGACCGCAAGGCCGTCGACAAGGCTGTGAAAGGCCTGAAGCTGCATCCCTGACGGATCAGATATTCGGATCGAGGAAATCCACCGCCAGCATCAGCATGTCGACGGTTTCGCCATCGCCGCTCAGCGGCAGGCGCAGGATTTCATAAGCATGCCTGCGGTCGTCAATGACCATGTTCATGCGCTCGACCTGCGGTTCGCGCCGCTGCAGCACTTCCGCGTAACAGTCGAACAGGCGGGCGCGATACTGGTCTTCCGGCAGGTCGTCGAGCCATTTGCCGGTGAGGTCGTAGCGCAGACGCTGCACCACGCGGGTGCCGGTGAGGCGGCAGCGATAGCGCGGCCCGCCGCCAGACTCGCGGTTCACTTCGAACAGCGAGACATTGCCAAGAATCCACGGGATATCGAGCGGATCGATATCGGCGCGCGCCGGCATCGGGCGATCGCCGCGCCGCGCATGCCAGTAGCCCAGCAGGCGCTGCAGTTTCGGTCGTCCAACGGTGTGCGGTGTTGCCGGAATCTGGCCGGACACGATGATCCCCCGTTGCTGCTGTTTCCCCGTTTACCGGACTATTTAGCGCGGCTCATAAAAAAAGCGTCACCGGCCTGATTTAAGTCTTGTAACTGCAAATCATTCGCATATACTCGGGCGCATCGCACCTCGGTGCGGTTTTTAGGTCGGCCTCATCACTCTGCTGGTCGTGATGAGGTTCGTGGTCGGTCCGATACAATGGGGCATTGTCGGGCCGACCCCGACCGAAACTTTCCCACACATCATGGAAAATCAAATGCTTGGCTCAAAGGCATCGTTTGGGCCATGCATTTTTTGCGTGTGAGTTATGTTTTATTTGCGTCAAATTGTGTGAATTAGATTTGACTTGCTTGATCCTGTGTGGAATATAGGGGTTATCCGGCTCACGCTGGATCGCGGGATTTGAAGGGCAGCTTGCGCCGCGACACCAACGCTAAAGCGCCACGGCCAGGCATCCTGCCTGGGTCGTGGGCCCGGCACTGAACGGAAGAGACCCATGACCGCGACCCTGAAAACCATCCGCCTCTGTTGTTGTCGCTGAACGCACCCTTTCGGTTCCTGCGTTTCCACCAGCGATAAACGCCGACAGCCGTCGGCCAACGGAGATTTCCCATGAGTGAAGCCTATCTGATCGAGGCGGCCGGCGAGGCCGCCGGTGTGGTGATCCGCGAACGCAGCGGGTTCCGCTTCTTCGCTTCGGGGCCGCAGTTCAGCAGCCTGGAGCAGCGCGTCTACCGCCGCACCGAAGATGCCGCCCGCGCCGCCCGGGCGCTGGCCCGCGCGGCCGCCAATGACAACAACCGCCGTCCGGCCTGGAGGTAACCAGCCATGACCCAGATCCAGATCCAGATCATTCAGAGCCACAAGCCCGGTTTCGTCGACCGTATCCAGGCCGCCTTCGGGGCCTTCGTGGCGCCTGAGAAATACGATGGCGGCCGGCTGCAGCCCGCCGACAACGACAACCAGGCGGTGGCCGCCGAGGATTACGCCAGCTCGCTGGCCGATCCGCTGGCGCTGCCGCCCGACTGGCACGCGGCCGGCGATCTGCTTAGTCTCAGCTTCCTCCCCTTCGACCGCTGAGACGTCCATGATCGAACTGCAATCCATCACCAAGCGCTTCGCGGCCGAGTCCGGCTCGGTCGAAGCGCTGCGTGATGTTTCCCTGACTGTCGCGCCCGGCGAGATCTTCGGCGTCATCGGTCGCTCCGGCGCCGGCAAGTCGACGCTGATCCGCTGCATCAACCTGCTGGAGCGTCCGACCGAGGGCCGCGTCATCGTCGGCGGCCGCGACCTGACCGCGCTGTCGGCGTCCGAGCTGCGTACGGCGCGGCGCGATATCGGCATGATCTTCCAGCATTTCAACCTGCTGTCCTCGCGCACGGTGTTCGACAACGTGGCGCTGCCGCTGGAGCTGCGCGGCGAGTCAAAGGCTGCCATCAAGGCCAAGGTCGAGCCGCTGCTGGAGCTGGTTGGTCTTTCCGACAAAGCCGACCGCTATCCGGCGCAGCTCTCTGGCGGGCAGAAGCAGCGCGTCGGCATTGCGCGCGCGCTCGCCACCGACCCGAAGGTGCTGCTCTGCGACGAGGCGACCTCGGCGCTCGATCCGGAAACCACCGAGCAGATTCTGACCCTGATCAAGGACATCCGCGACCGGCTGAACCTGACCGTGGTGCTGATCACCCACGAGATGGCGGTGGTGAAGGAGATCGCCGACCGCGTCGCCGTGATGGAACTGGGTCATGTGATCGAGCAGGGGGCGACGTTTGAGGTCTTCACCCGGCCTCAGCATTCGACCACCCGCAGCTTCGTGGCCGACCTGATCGGCTTCGACCTGCCGCCGGCGCTGCAGAAGCGCTTGGCCGCTGCCGAGAAGCCTGGCGCCAATTCCCGCCTGTGGCGCATCCTGTTCACCGGGCCGCACGCGGACGAGCCGGTGATCGCCGAGTTGTCGCGCAATCTGGGCCTTGATCTCAACATCCTGCATGGCCGGATCGACGAGATCCAGGGCCGCCCGTTTGGCGTCATGGTCGTGCAGGCGCGCGGCGACGAGGCCAAGCTGATCGCCGCCAAATCCTACCTGGCCAGCCGCCAGCTCACCGTCGAGGAACTTGAAGATGTCATCGCAATTGATCGCGCTGCTGTTTGACGGCCTGTGGGAGACGCTGGTGATGGTCGGCATCTCCGGCGGTGTCGGCGCGGCCTTCGGGATTCCGCTCGGCGTCATCCTGATCCTCACCGACCGTGGCGGGATTCTTCAGAATTTGTCCGTCAATCGCGGGCTTGGCCTGATCATCAACGCCGCGCGCTCGACGCCTTTCATCATCCTGATGGTGGCGATCATCCCGTTCACGCGCCTGGTCGTCGGCACTTCCATTGGAACGGCCGCCGCCATCGTGCCGCTGACCATCGCCGCCATCCCTTTCATCGCCCGCCTGGTGGAAACCGCTTTGCGTGAAGTGCCGTCGGGCCTGATCGAAGCCGCCGATGCCATGGGGGCGACGCCGCTGCAGATCGTCACCAAGGTTCTGCTGCCCGAGGCGCTGCCGGGCATCGTCGCCGGCCTCACCATCACGCTGGTCAGCCTGATCGGCTATTCCGCCATGGCCGGCGCGGTCGGCGGCGGTGGGCTCGGCGATATCGGCATCCGCTACGGCTACCAGCGCTTCCTGCCCGAGGTGATGGCCGCCGTGGTGCTAGTGCTGATCGTCTTCGTGCAGGGCGTGCAGTCGCTGGGCGACCGCCTGGTGCGCAAACTCAGTCATCGTTGATTTCGTCTTCCCCTACAGAAAAGGAAAAACCATGTCTCTTACTCGCCGCACACTTTCTGCCCTGGCGCTCGCCGCCTTCGTCAGCGCGCCCGCTCTCGCCCAGGACAAGCCGATCAAGGTCGGCGTCACCGCCGGGCCCCATGCCGAAATCTTCGAAGTGGTGAAGAAGGTCGCCGAGAAGGACGGCCTGAAGATCCAGATCGTGGAATTCAGCGACTACATCCAGCCGAATGCCGCGCTCAATGCCGGCGACCTGGACGTGAACTCCTACCAGCACCTGCCGTATCTGGAAGCCCAGGTGAAGGATCGCGGCTACAAGATCGTCAATATCGGCTACACCGTGAACTTCCCGATGGGCGTTTATTCCAAGAAGGTGAAGTCGCTCGCCGATCTGCCCGCTGGCGCCCGCGTCGGCATCCCGAACGATCCGACCAATGGCGGCCGCGCCCTGCTGGTGCTGGAATCGGCCGGCCTGATCAAGCTGAAAGCCGATGCCGGCCTGAAGGCCACGCCGCTGGACATCACCGACAACGCGAAGAAGATCAAGATCGTTGAGCTCGATGCCGCGCAGCTGCCGCGTGCGCTGGACGAACTCGATGCCGCCGCGATCAACACCAACTACGCGATCCCGGCCGGCCTGTCGCCGGTGAAGGATGCCATCGCCACCGAGGGCGCCAAGGCCCCCTATGTGAACATCATCGCGGTGCGCAGCCAGGACAAGGACAAGCCGGAATACGCCAAGCTGGTGAAGGCCTATCAGTCGGCCGAGGTGAAGGCCTTTGTCGAGCAGAAGTACCAGAAGGCCGTCGTCACCAGCTGGTAAGACTTTGAAAGATTACCGTCCGCGCTGATCCTCCCCAGACGGACGTTCCCTGGCCCGCCGCGACCGGATCAATCCGGCCGGCGGGCCTTTTTATGCCCGGATCGGTCAAGGGATGGCGCGGATGGCCGTGCGGCAAATCCGGTTCGTTTCACTTCCCGATGCTTCGTTTCACTTCCCGGGGCTTCGTTTTGCTTCCCGGCGCTTCGTTTGCCTTCGTTTCGCTTCGTTCGTCTTCGTTTCGCTTCGTTTGCGTTCGTCCGGCTTCGCCGGTATTCCGGTCCCGGACAGCACCCGGACTGGCAACCAGAGCCATATAGGGCGGCGCAGCCCTCGCGTCCCGACATGAAAATTATTTAATCTGGCGTCAGGCCGCGTCGGCGCGCATGGCGGCGGCGAACACCTTCAGCGACTGCCGCGCCGCCGGATCGGCCAGGCTCGCATAGAGCACAAGGTCGCGCGGCGGCAGCGGCGGCAGGCCCAGCATGGGCCCGACATCCACCGTGCCCGGCGGCGCGACGCGGCGGCCCAGCACGGCGATGGCGACGCCGGCCGAGACGGCGGCGGCAATGGTGCCGACGCCGCCGCCGACGAAGACCTCGGTCCAGGGGATGCCGGCCGCATCCAGCGCCGTCACCCCCATGCTGCGCATGCCGCAGCTGTCGGCATGGGCGGCCAGCGGCAGCGGTTCGCCGGCGCGATGCACGAAATCGCGCGCCGCCATCCAGCCGAACTGTTCGGCGCGCAAGACCTCGCCGCCGCGCCGGCCGGCATCCTGTCCCATCACGATCGCGGCATCGAGGTCACCGTGATCGAATGCCATCAAGAGATCGCGCGAACTGCCCACCCGCATCTCCAGCACCAGGCCCGGCTCGGCGCGCGTCACCCGGCTCAGCAGCCGCGGCAGCTCGGCGCCCACCGCATGGTCGCTGATGCCGACCACCAGCCGCCGCCGCGCCGGCTCGAAGGCGTCCAGCGCCGCGCCATGGGCGGCGATCAGCAGCCGGGCGCGGTCGAGGAACAGCTGGCCGGCAGCGGTGAGGCGGACCCGGCGCGGCGTCCGCTCCAGCAGGCGGCGCCCCAGCCCGTCTTCCAGCCGCTTGATCTTCAGGCTGACGGCGGACTGGGTGGCCTCCATCGCCTCGGCCGCGCGGGTGAAGCTGGCGAGGTCGGCCACCAGCACAAAGGCCTGCACGCATTCGATGTCCAAAGACTTCAAAGTCGCCTTCCATGACGAATAGAAATCATTGAAATAGGATTTCATATGATTTTCGAATGGTCAATCCGGCATTACCCTCCGGTGTATCGACCCACCAGGAGGACCCCCATCATGCCGATCACCCGTGTCTCGCTGCGCCGGGGCAAACCCGTCGCCTATCGCCAGGCCATCCTCACCGGGCTTTACCAGGCGATGGTCGAGACCTTCGATGTGCCGGAGACCGACTATTTCATGACGGTGGCTGAGCATGACGCCGCCGATTTCTGGTGCAGCCCCAGCTATCGCGGCGGACCGCGCAGCGACGATCTCGTCATCATCCAGCTCACCGTCAACAACACGCGCGGGCTGGAGAAGAAGAAGGCGCTCTACAAGCGCATCGCCGAAAAGCTCGGGCAGAACCCCGGCATCCGGCCGGAGGATGTGCTGATCAACCTGCTGGAGACGACGACGGAGAACTGGTCGCTGGGGTTTGGGCTGGCGACGTTTGTGGAGGAGAAGGGGTGAGGGGCGGAACGGATTAGATTTAGAAAAGCGGCTTCCAGTACGACCTGCCGTGATGCAATGATCTTCCTAATCAAAGGTACATTGTGCCATGGGGCAGGGCGAGATGGTGGGAAAGAAGGTAGTAGCCAAGACGATCGAAGATCAGGGCATTTGGGATGATGACTTGCTCGATCGCGAGAATGACGCACGCTTCTTGATCGACTTTTTGACGAGACGTGTTGCTGAGCGCCCACAAGAAGGCCAATCAAGATCTTATGTTCTAAATCTCAACTCTCGTTGGGGGGATGGAAAGACATTCTTCCTGACACGCCTCAAGCGGCAGTTGCTCAAAGAAGGCTATCTCGTCGCCTATATCGATGCATGGAAAGATGACCATGCCGACACCCCTCTAATTGCAGTCATGTCTCAGATTGAAGAATCTCTGAAAAAATACATGGCCGGCAGCGTCAAATCCGCTTGGAAGGGCGCGGTGCAAAGCTTTGGTCACGTTGCTGTTTCTGGTGTTAAAGGGGTCGTCAAGCAAGCAGCTCTTAGATATGCGGGGAAAGAATTTGTCAGCGCAGCGGCGCAGTTAGGAGTTGATGAAGAAATACTAAAGGCAGGTTCAGAAGACGCCATAAATACTCTAGCTGATAAATTTGGCGGGGCGCTTCTTAGCAGTTTCAAGGAGAAGAGCGAGTCTATTGATACATTTAAGGAGAGATTGGCAGAACTGCTTGTAAAAATTCAGGGCAAGAATATTGGTACTCAGTTGCCCATGTTTATTCTTGTCGATGAGCTTGATCGGTGTCGTCCGACATACTCAATTTCAATGCTGGAGCAGATTAAGCATCTCTTCAGTATTCCAAATGTCGTTTTCATAATTGCTACCGATAGTGCACAGCTTGCTCATTCTATTAAGGCCGTATACGGCACGGAGTTCTCTGCCGATCAATATCTGAGCCGCTTCTTCGACAGGACTTACATTTTTGAGGAGCCAGAGCGGGGGGTGTATATTGAAAGCCTGTTTAATAGGTATTCTATAAATCTGGATAAGATTTCATCTCTACCTGGTATTTCTGTGTCAAAGCTTTTCTTGAGGCTTAGTCGAGGGTTTGATCTGCGGTTAAGATCGATTGAACAATGCTTTGATCTATTGCGGAATGTTGTGACGGTTTGGCCGTATCAAGTAAAAATTCAGGCCGTCTATCTGCTCCCGCTAATAATGCTTCACCACCTAAATGACAAAAACTTTTCTGGTCTGGTGGAGCTTTCTGCAGTGAAGTTCACCGGCCTGCGACATAAGGTTCGGCTCCAAGATCAAATTGGACGAATGAATGAAACCACTGGGAATGACATGCTTGCAATTTTACTGGAGCATGCGCGGGCCAACTTCGAGGGAATTCCAACGCGAACGAGCCCTGTAGATAAGTGGGCTGTGCAGATATTCCATGAAGAGCTCGTGTTGGTTCACAAGAATAAAATCGATAGGCGTAATCAATCAGTACTTTACGAATATGGAAGATTGGTCCGTAGTGCCGCGAGACTGGAGAGGCATATGGGCGAAGATGAGTAAGGCGGAGTTTTGGAGTATTAAAGGCTCCGCGCCTTCTTCACCAGCCGCACCAGTTCCACGCGCGCTTCCTCGGCGCTGCCGATCGTTGTCTCAAACGGCAGGCGCGCCACGCGGCCGTCGCGGATGAGGTCGGCGCCCTCGGCATCGACGCCGCTCAAGCTCCAGCCGTCGCCGCTCTTGCCCAGCAGCCTGGTCGCATAGAGCTGCACGGCATCGGCATGGTCGGCATTCATGTGTTCGATGATGCCGGCTTCCGCATCGGCCAGCGCCTGCCAGTCACCCGTGTAGCTGTAATCGTCCATCCAGTGGATCTTGCCGAAGCCGGCAACGATATGCGCGCGTTCCACCGCGATGCGGTAGAAGGCGAAATCGGCGAAGCCGGCATACATCCCGGCGGCCGGGTGGCGGGCGAGATAGCGGGCGCGGTGGCGTGCATCTTCGGTCTTCGCCGCATGGCCCATCAGGGTCACGCGCGGGCCGGTCAGCGGCTCGGCATAATGCGCGGTGCCGTCGCAGAGCAGCGAGACGCGGTCATCCATCAGGATATTCTTGGTATGGTCGGCCAGCCGCGAGATCAGCAGCAGCGGCGTGGCATCGTGGTCGAAGGCCACCAGCACCAGCGAGGCATAGGGCGCACCGTCCGCGGTGATGCTGGCCAGGCTGGCGGTGCGGCAGGCGCGGGCAACGGCGCGGGCCTGCTGGGCCGGACTGCGGGCGGGCAGCACGGCCTCGTTCACGGGAACCACCCGGTCATTGGACCCGCCCTGTCATTGAAACCGCCCTGTCATTGGAATCTCTCTGCGCGCGCGACTTCGACATCCGAGAGGTAGACGATGGCCACCGCATCGGCGAAACGGCCATGGAAGCCGTCGAGCACTTTGCGCGCCACCGCTTCGGTGGTGACGGCCACGATCATCACATTGTCGAAGGCGCGGGTGATGTCGTCGCTGCTGCGCTCGCCATGCTGGCCGCCGCCGATCACCCGGGGGAGCAGGCTCCAGCCCTGCACGCCCTGGGCGGAGAGCCAGTCGAGCACCGAGCGCTGAAGCGGCGCCTCGACGATGATCTCGATCTTCTTGCGCGGATGGGACATCTGCTAGTTCCCGAACAGGCGCTGCGCCACGATCAGGTAGAGCGGCAGGCCGATGGCGACATTGAAGGGGAAAGTGACGGCCAGCGCCAGTGTCACGGAGAGCGACGGACTGGCGGCCGGCAGCGCCAGGCGCATGGCGGCCGGTACGGCGATGTATGACGCAGAAGCGGACAGGACAGCCAGCAGCATGGCGCCGCCGGCCGAAAGCCCCAGCAGGGCGGCGGCCGTAAAGCCCAGGCCCGATCCGATCAGCGGCATGACGATGCCGAACAGGATCAGGGCTTTCGGGAATTTTTTCGCCGCGCGGCCCTGGCGCACCGCCACCAGGCCCATATCGAGCAGGAACAGGCAGAGCGCGCCGTTGAACAGGTCGGCCACGAAGGGCTTGATCTTGGCCATGCCGGCATCGCCGGTGATCCAGCCGATGACAAAGCCGCCGACCAGCAGCATGACCGAGCCGTTGACCAGCACCTCGCGGATCAGGGCGCCGCGCTCGCTGCTGCCGGGCTGCATGCCCTGCTGCGTCTGCGGGCCGGCCAGCAGCAGGCCGATCAGGATGGCCGGGGTTTCCATCACCGCCGTCATGGCGACGAGGTAGCCTTCATACGGGATGTCGCGGCTGCGCAGGAATTCAGCCGCGGTCACAAACGTAACGATGCTGATCGAGCCGTAATGGGCGGCGATGGCGGCGGCATTCACCCGGCTCTGGCCCCAGACAGTGCGCAGCAGGCCGAAGGCGATCACCGGCAGCAGGAGACTGAGCCCCAGCGCCGCGACGATCGCGCCCACCAGCGCCCAGCCACTGGCGGCATGCATGGCGACGCCGCCCTTGAAGCCGATGGCGAACATCAGGTAGATCGCCAGGCCTTTCGCCGCGCCCTCGGGGATTTCCAGATCGGAACGCAGGGCGGCGGCCGCCGCGCCCAGCACGAAGGCCAGGATCATCGGCGACAGCAGGTTCCCGGCTGCCAGATGCAGAAGCTCGCTCATCGCGGCGCAGCATGGCAAAGCGGCGTGAGGCGGGAAAGGGCCGGGCGCATGGAAAAGCCTCAGGCCGTCCGTCCGATAACAGCCATGGGTGGGGCAGGCATGAGGCATTGTCTCAACACAGATCGTCACCCCCGCGAAGGCGGGGGTCCAGGCCGGCGGAAAGACTGGGTCCCCGCTTTCGCGGGGACGACGAAGGGGAGGTGCACAGAAGACCCTCACCCTCCCGCTTCGCGGGTCCCTCCCTCTCCCGCAAGCGGGAGAGGGTAAGGAAGGCGGAACTCCCTCTCCCATGCAATGGGAGAGGGTTGGGGTGAGGGCCCTGTTTTCGCCTTACGGCAGCAGCAAGGTCGAGCCGGTGGTCTTGCGGGCTTCCAGGTCGGTATGGGCCTGCACGGCATCCTTCAGCGCATAGGTCTGCGGGATTTCCACCTTCACCTTGCCGCCCTTCACCACATCGAACAGCGCCTGCGCCGAGGCCACCAGATCGGCGCGTTTCGCCGTGTAGGTGTTCAGGGTCGGCCGGGTGACATAGAGCGAGCCCTTGCCGGCGAGGATGCTGATATCCACCGGCGGTACCGGGCCGGAGGCATTGCCGAAGCTGACCATCAGGCCGAAGGGCTGCAGGCAGTCGAGCGAGCCGGCCCAGGTGTCCTTGCCGACGCCGTCATAGACGACAGGCAGCATCGCGCCCTTGGTCAGTTCCTTCACCTTCTCGACGAAGTTGTCGGTGCGGTAATTGATGATGTGGTCATAGCCATGGGCTTTCGCCAGCTTTGCCTTCTCGTCATTGCTGACCGTGCCGATCACGGTGGCGCCGAGCGCCTTGGCCCACTGGCCGAACAGCAGGCCGACGCCGCCGGCGGCGGCATGGAACAGCACGGTATCGCCGGCCTTGATCTTGTAGGTGCGGCGGACCAGGTATTCCGTGGTCATGCCCTTGAGCATGATGGCGGCGGCGATTTTATCGTCGATGCCGTCGGGCAGCACCACGCAGCGGTCGGCCTGCATCAGGCGTTCTTCCGCATACGAGCCGAGCGGCGCCGAGGCATAGGCGACGCGGTCGCCGGCCTTGATGTCGGTGACGCCCGCGCCCACCGCCGTCACCACGCCGGAGCCTTCGGTGCCGAGCGTGAGCGGCAGCGGCAGCTTGTAGAGGCCGGTGCGGTGATAGGTGTCGAGATAGTTGAGGCCGGCGGCCGAGGTCTTGAGGCGGATCTGGCCGGGGCCGGGATCGCCAACCTCGACGTCTTCCCATTTCATCACGTCGGGGCCGCCGGTGGCGTGGATGCGGATGGCATGAACCATGATCGTAAAATCCTTTTAAGCGAGATGCTGTTTGAAGAAGGCCGCCGTGCGGCTGTTGGCCAGGTCGGCCGCCTTTTGATCGTAATGCTCGCCACCGACCCGGGCGAAGGCATGGTCGTTGCCCTGGTATTCGTGCAGCGTGACCTTCGGGTTGGCGCTGACGGCGGCTTTCACGGCGGCTTGTTGGTCCTTGGGCACGAACTTGTCCTCGGTGGCCACATGCATCAGCAGCGGCTTCCTGATCGTTGCCACTTCGCCGGTCAGCTCGGCGAGGCCGACGCCGTAATAGGCGGTGCTGGCATCGACATCGCTGCGCGCCGCCATCAGGAAGGCGAGCTTGCCGCCCAGGCAGTAGCCCACCGTGCCGGCTTTCCCCGTGCAGCCCGGCAGCTTGCGCAGGACGGCGAGGCTGGATTTCAGATCTTCGACACCGAGATCGACATTGAAGCCGCCGAACAACGCGAAGGCCTTTTTCCACTCGGCCTCGCTCTTGTCGGTGATGTCGATGCCGGGCTCCTGGCGCCAGAAGAGATCGGGGCAGAGCGCGACATAGCCCTGTTGCGCCAGGTCGTCGCAGATGTCGCGCATGACCTTGTTGACGCCGAAGATTTCCTGGATGACCAGGATGCCCGGACGCCCAGAATCAGTATTGGTGTCGCCGGCCTGGTAGGCGCTGAATGAGCCGCCGTCTTTCGCGCTGATCGTGATGGTCTTCGCCATGGCGCCTCTCCTCCGGTTTTTATGGACGGAGGAACCTTAGCCAATGCCGATGCCACGCGGCAACCGGCAGGCGGGCCACTAGAACAGGCTGACCTGCTCGGACGGCACATAGGCGCCTTCGTGGCGCAATAACCATCGCTTGGTGTCCAATCCGCCCTTGCCGGAATAGCCGCCGGCATCGCCGCCGGCCGCGAGAATCCGGTGGCAGGGGATGATCACCGGGATCGGGTTGGCGCCGCAGGCATTGCCCACGGCCCGGGCGTCGGTGCTGCCGCTGCCGATGGTGGTGGCGGCCTCGCCGTAAGACCGGGTGCGGCCGGCCGGAATGGCCAGCATGAAATCCCACACGGCGCGCTGGAAATCGCTGCCTGCCGGTTCCAGCGGCAGGTCGAAGCGGAAGCTGCCATCGGCGAAATAGGCCTCGAGCTGACGCGCCGCCTCGGCCAGCAGGGCCTCGGCTTCCGGCGGCATGTCCACATCCGCCGGCTTCGCGCCGCGGCCGCCCCAGTCGAGCTTGACGATGGCCGTGGCCGTGGCGGTCACGGTGAGGGAACCGAGCGGGCTGGGAATGGTGACGGAATAGGTTTTTGCCATGGTTTCTGCGCTCTGGCCGGCACTGGACTTGGGCGGGCGGGCCACTATGGTTACGCCCCGATATACCCCATATAGGGCCCTGTGATTAGCATGGCCATGCCGTCCGGAGATATCCGTTTATGTCGCAGTCATTGGAAAACACGCAGACCCCCGTCACCGTGCTCACCGGCTATCTCGGCGCCGGCAAGACCACGCTGCTGAACCGCATCCTGACCGAGCCGCACGGCAAGAAATACGCCGTCATCATCAACGAGTTCGGCGAGACCGGCATCGACGGCGAGCTGGTGGTGGATGCCGACGAGGAAGTCTTCGAGATGAATAACGGCTGCATCTGCTGCACCGTGCGCGGCGACCTGATCCGCATCATCGAGGGCCTGTTCAAACGCAAGGACCGTTTCGACGCCATCATCGTCGAGACGACTGGTCTTGCGGACCCCGGCCCGGTGGCGCAGACCTTCTTCGTCGATGAAGACGTGTCGCGCCGTGCGCGGCTCGATTCGATCGTCACCGTGGTCGATGCACGACATCTGCCGGCACGGCTGAAGGACAGCCGCGAGGCCGAGGAACAGATCGCCTTTGCCGATGTGATCGTGCTGAACAAGACCGACCTGGTCAGCGCCGACGAACTGGCCGAGGTCGAGCGCCGCATCCGCAGCGTCAACCGCTTCGCCCAGATTCACCGTGCCACCAAATGCGATGTCGCGCTGGACAAGGTGCTGGACCGCGGCGCCTTCGATCTCGGCCGCATCCTCGACCTGGAGCCGGATTTCCTCAACCCGCCGCATGGCGAGGCCGGCCATGTGCATGACGAGCATTGCGGCCACGACCACCATCATCACGATCACGACCACGACCACGACCATGTGCATGACGAACATTGCGGCCACGATCATCACGATCACGGCAACAGCATCCATGACACCACGGTGAAGAGCGTGTCGCTGCGGCTCGATTCCGCCGTGGACGCGAAGAAGTTCGACGCCTGGATCGGCGAGCTGCTGGCGACCAAGGGCCAGGACATCCTGCGCACCAAGGGGATTCTCGACTTCAAGGGCGGCGACAAGCGCTTCGTCTTCCAGGCCGTGCATATGATCAAGGACGGCGACTTCCAGCGTCCGTGGAAGGCCGAGGAGCCGCGCTTCTCGCGCCTGGTCTTCATCGGCCGCGATCTCGATGCCGCCGCACTCCAGCAGGGTTTCGATGCCACCCGCGCCTAAGTCAGACGGCCAGATCGGGTTCCGCGCCTTTCTCTGGCAGTTCAAGTCTGGCGTCGTTGCCGTCGCTGCCGCCGAGGCTGCCGGCCATGCCGGCTTCGGTTTAGGGGATGGCTCGATCGCGCTGCGGCCGTTCGCCGAGCCGGACGCACCCACCACGCGGCGCCTGATTGCCCATACCGATGCGGCCTTGCTCTGCATGGCGGCCTCGCCCGATGGCGAAGGCTTCGTCTCCGGCGGCGATGACGGCCGGCTGATGCTGACCTCGGTGGCGGGCGAGGGCCAGGAACTGGCGGCCGTGCCGCGCAAATGGATCGAGCAGGTGGCGGTATCGGAAGGCGGCATCGCCTATGCCGCCGGCAAGCGCGTCGGCCTGCTGAACACGAAGGGCGAAAGCGTTGCTGTGTTCGAGGACCATCCGAGCACGATCAGCGGCATCGCCTTCAACCCGAAGGGCAAGCGCCTGGCCGTGTCGCATTACGGCGGCGTCACGCTGTGGTGGGCCAAGGCGGATGCGCAGCCGGCCAAAAGACTGGCCTGGAAAAGCTCGCATGTCGCGGTGACCTGGTCGCCGGACGGCAAGTTCATCATGACGGCGACGCAGGAAAACGAGATGCATGGCTGGCGGCTGTCTGACAGCGCCGACATGCGCATGAGCGGCTATCCGAATAAGCCGAAAGGCATGAGCTGGTCGAAGGACGGCCGCTGGCTCGCCACCTCGGGCGCGGAAACCGTGGTGGTCTGGGACTGCAAGGGCAAAGGCCCAATGGGCTCGGCGCCGGTGGAGCTCAGCCGCGGCGATGTCGCCACCGCTGTCGCCTTCCATCCGCGCCACGGCCTGGTGGCGTCCGGCGATGTGACCGGCAAACTGAAGCTCGCCCGGGTCAGCGATGAATCGAGCATCGATCTGGAACAGCTCGGTTCGGCGCCGGTGACGGCGCTGGCCTGGAGTGCGGACGGCCGTTACCTGATCGCCGGCGGCGAGGACGGCTCGGCCGGCATTCTCGATTTCGGCAATTAGCGGCTGACCCTGGCAGCCCTGGCGATGCGCAGCAGCGCGTCGCCGCAGGCCGAGGCCGCCGGCATGCCGGTGCTTTTCGCCAGCAGCTCGGCATCGGTGAGGATTTCCAGGGCCCGCATCAGGCGGTCGCTCGACCACATCTTGCTCTGGCGCTCGAAGCCGTCGCGCCGCGTCCAGTGCACGCCAAGGCGCGTCGGGTCAGCGCGGCCGCCGCCCTCGCGCTGGGCTGCAGCCAGATGCAGCTTCTGGCCATGCTTCTGCGCCACGCGCAGGATCGCCACCGGCGACTCGCCGGCGCTTTCGCAGCGGGTCAGCGCATCGGCCAGGGTGGTGAAGTCGCCGCCAAAGGCGGCAAAGGCGGCGTCGTCCAGGAACAGGGTCGAGCTGTCGCCAATGGTGGCCTCGCAGTCTTTCAGACTGATTGGCGTCGGATCGTCGCCTTTGTAGAGCATCAGCTTGGCCAGTTCGCCGCGGCTGACCATGCGGTCGGTGCCCAGATTATCGGCCAGATAGGCGAGGGCTTCGGGCGCGATTTTCTTGCCCGCTTCGCGCGCCACCTCTTCGGCGAGACCCTGCAGGGCGCGCTGATCGTCGGCGTAGCACCCCAGTGCCGCAGCCTGGCCGGCGTCCTCGAAGGCGACGCGGATGGACGATCGCGCGGTGAGTTCGCCGGCCTCGACCACGATCAGCGTGTCGCCGGCATAGCCTTCCAGAAAGGATTCAAAGAGTTTTCCGTTGCGGTCGCCGGCACCCGAGACCATGACGACGCGGCGGCCGCCGGTCAGCGCCATGGCGCCGGCTTCGTCGGCCAGTCGTGCCGGATCTTCATGCAGCTGCGCGCCGGTCAGCGTGGAAACACGGAAGGGATCGTTCAGGTCTTCGCAGGCGCTTTGGGCGATACGCTTGGCACGCTCACGGATCAGGCCGGCATCGCTACCAAACAGAAGTACGGCCCGGATATCGGCGCGCGGCCGTTTGATGAAGGCCTCGACGTCGCGTGCCGCCAGCTTCATCGGGTTTGTTGCTGCTGCCGTTCGCGAGCTTGCTGATCCAGCATAGGCTTGCGGTCGAAGAAATTCCCGAGGCGAAGCCGGATCTGCTCGGCGGCATCGCGCATCGCGCGTTCGCGGGCATTCTTTTCGCTCACCAGATTGGCGTAGTCGGCCACGGTCAGGTTGTAGGAGGCCTGGCTGTTGATCGCGAAATTGAAAACAATAATGCCGGATTGATAATCCCGTAGGTCCGCATTGATGGTGACCTGCAGATTGTTGCGGGTGATTTCCTCGCTACGGGTGACGAAAACGGAGCCCACCGATTCGCTGAAGCGATATTCCAGCAGGTAGAGCGGCCGGTCCGGGGTGCCGCGCGGCGTCAGCATATCGAGCAGAAGATTGCGGAGTTGCTGGCTGCCACGATCCTCCGGCTGGGCGATGGAAATCTGCTCGAACTGCGATATCGGATCCTGGCTGCTGCCCTGTCGGTACAGAGGCTTGAAGCCACAGCCGGCCAGGGCAGCCAGCGCAAGCCCTGCAATCAGGATTGCGCCGCGTCTAGACCACGACATTGACGATCCGGTTCGGAACGACAATGACCTTGCGTGCCGGCTTGCCTTCCATGGCGCGCAGCACGTTGTCATTGGCCAGGGCCAGTTTTTCCAGTGCCGTCTGCTCCATGTCGCGATCCACTTCGATGGTGGCGCGCAGCTTGCCGGAAACCTGCACGGCAATGGTCACCGTTTCATCGCGGGCCAGTGTAGCATCGGCGACCGGCCAGGGTTGATCGAGCAGCAGGCCATCATGACCGAGCGCCTGCCAGATTTCCTCGGCCAGATGCGGCACCATCGGGCCTATCAGCTTGGCCAGCGCCTCCAGGGCTTCGCGGCGTGCCCAGGCAGTGGCAACGTCATCGCCCCTGGCCGCTTCCAGTTGGTTGGCAAACTCATGCACACGCGCGACGGCCTTGTTGAAATGGAAATTTTCCAGATCATGGGTCAGGGCGGCGATCGTCTTGTGCAGGGCGCGGCGCAGATCCAGCACCGATGCCGGCCATTCTGCTGGCTGTGACGCCGCCTTGCCAGCAATCGGGCCGCGCGGTTCGGCAATCAGGCGCCACAGGCGCTGGGTGAAGCGCCATGCGCCTTCGACGCCGGACTCGCTCCATTCCAGATCGCGTTCCGGCGGGCTGTCGGACAGCATGAACCAGCGTGCGGTGTCGGCGCCGTAGGTGTCGATGATCAGGCCGGGATCGATGACGTTCTTTTTCGACTTCGACATCTTCTCGGTGCGGCCCACCGTGACCGGTTCTCCGGTCTTCAGGTTGACGGCCTTGCCGCCATCCTTCCTGATCTCGGTCGGCAGCAGCCAGACGCCATTGGCGTCACGGTAGGTCTCGTGACAGACCATGCCCTGGGTGAACAGGCCGTCGAAGGGTTCGCCGCTCGGCAGCGTAACGTGACCAGTGTCTCGCAGGGCCCGCGTGAAGAAGCGCGAGTAAAGCAGATGAAGAATCGCGTGCTCGATGCCGCCGATATACTGGTCGACCGGCAGCCAGTAATCGACTTCGGCCTTCTGCATCGGCACATCGGCGCGCGGGCTGCAGAAGCGGGCGAAATACCATGACGAGTCGACGAAGGTGTCGCAGGTATCGGTCTCGCGCCGGCCCGGCTTGCCGCAGGTCGGGCAGGCGACATGCTTCCAGGTCGGGTGCAGGTCCAGCGGATTTCCCGGCTTGTCGAAAGTGACATCCTCGGGCAGCTCGACGGGCAAATCTTTTGCCGGCACCGGTACGATGCCGCAATCCTCGCAGTGGATCACCGGAATCGGGCAGCCCCAGTAGCGCTGCCGCGAGACACCCCAGTCGCGCAGGCGGAAGGTCACGGTGCCTTCACCGGCCTTGATCTCTTCCAGCTTGCGGATCGCGGTGCGTTTGGCGGTCGTGACATCAAGGCCGTCGAGGAATGCCGAATTGATCGCGACGGTGCTGTCGGTCTCGGTGAAAGCCTCGTCGCCGATGTCGAGTGCAGTCTGGCCTTTCGGCGCCACCACGGCCTTGACCGGCAGATCGTATTTGCGGGCGAAATCCAGATCGCGCTGGTCATGGCCCGGGCAGCCGAAAATGGCGCCGGTGCCGTATTCCATCAGTACGAAGTTGGCGACGTAAACAGGCAGCGTCCAGGCCGGATCGAAGGGATGCACCGCTTCGACCGGGATGCGGTAGCCCTTTTTCTCGGCCTTCTCCAGCTCGGCTTCCGCCGTGCCGGTCTGGCGGCATTCCTCGATGAAGGCGGCGAGTTTCGCATCAGTCTTGGCCACCTCGGCGGCGATCGGATGATCGGCGGCGATGGCGACGAAACTTGCGCCATACAGCGTATCGGGGCGGGTCGAATAGACGTCGATTTTATCGGCGCGGTTTTTCAGCGCGAAGGAGAAACGGGCGCCTTCGGATTTGCCGATCCAGTTCTGCTGCATCAGCTTGACGCGTTCGGGCCAGCGCTCCAGGCCACTCTGCAGCGTTGTCAGCAGATCGTCGGCATAGGCCGTGATCTTGAGGAACCACTGCGACAGCTTGCGCCGTTCGACAAGGGCGCCGGAGCGCCAGCCGCGACCATCGATCACCTGCTCGTTGGCGAGCACGGTATGGTCCACCGGATCCCAGTTGACGAAGCTTTCCTTGCGGTAGATCAGCCCGGCTTTCAGGAAATCGAGAAAGATCTGTTGCTGGTATTTGTAATAGCCCGGATGACAGGTCGCGAGTTCGCGGCTCCAGTCCAGCGACAGGCCCATGCGCTGGAGTTCGCTGCGCATGTTGGCAATGTTGTCGTAGGTCCAGGCGGCGGGATGCACCTTCTTTTCCTGGGCGGCATTCTCGGCCGGCAAACCGAAGGCGTCCCAGCCCATCGGATGCAGCACGTTGAAGCCCCGGGCCCGTTTGTAGCGCGCGACCACATCGCCCAGCGTGTAATTGCGCACATGGCCCATATGGATGCGTCCCGACGGATAGGGAAACATCTCAAGGACGTAGTATTTCGGGCGTGTGGTGTCGGCTTCGGCGCGGAAGGACTGCTGTTTATCCCAGACGGCCTGCCACTTGGTTTCGACCGCCTTGGCGTTATAGCGGGACATATACTGATCCGGTGCTTCTCTTATACGGATGCTGCGTTGCCGGCATCAGCGACGCGCTTCGGATTCCATGCGGAATTCGCGGGCCCTCTGAAGGATCGCATTTTCCATGCTGATCGCAGTGTTCTGCGCGGCGGGCTGATCGAGCCAACCTTCACCCTGACGCACCTGGCGGAAAACGCCGACCCGCAATCCATCGGCCCGGAGGGCGCGATCGAGAATGTAGACGGTCACCTTGAAGCGCTCGTTCGGGGTCTGGGGCGGGACATACCAGTCGGTGATGATGACACCGCCGAAGGGATCGGCGGAAACCAGCGGCATGAAGGATACGGTGTCCAGGGTGGCACGCCACAGGAAGCTGTTGACGCCGATGCCGCCACCAGAGCCTTCATCCGCCTTCTTGCCGCTGCCCAGAATGTTGATGCCACCGGGTCCGAACACGCTCTGGCGCTCGCCGCTGGGGGCCGGGTTATAGGTGCCGCCCGGGCCGCGCTCGGGATAATAGGTCTGGGTCTGACCGTCATCGGGCGAGGAGCAGCCGGACAGGGTCAGAAGCCCGATACAGGCCGCAAGGCCAAGCCGGAGCATGGCTGGACGGATGGAAATCTGTCGATGCAGAGTTGCCATTGCGGCAATCCTCCTGGAACGCTTTAAGGCTGCGTGGAATAGCACAATTCCTGCCGGATCGCCAATCGCCCCATGGCGTCTGACGAGGGGGGATTGCCAGTTTTTGGGAAAACCCTTAAAGGCCGTCCGATGAGCACAGCCGATCCAGTTATCAGCGCGTTATTTCGCAGGGCCTGGGATGCACAGGTTGCGGGTGCGCCCGAAGCGGCCATCGCGCTCTACCGGCAGATTCTGGCCACAAAAGATGATGGTTCGGCCTGGTTGGGGCTGGGCCAGTGCTATCTGGATCTCAAGGCCCAGGATGAGGCTTTGCAGGCCTTCCGCAAGGCGTCGGACCTGCTGCCCGACTCGGGTGCGATCCGCCATATGGTCAGCATGCTGGCGGGCGGGGCGGCGCCGGATCGGGCGCCGGATGATTACGTGCTCTGGGTTTTCGACGGGCATGCCAGCAATTTTGACGCGCATCTTTCCGCCTTGGCCTATCGCGGACCGGACATGATCGCCCGACTGGCGGCCCAGGCCTGGAAGCCAGGGCCGACCAAAGCCATTCTCGATCTGGGGTGCGGGACCGGGCTCAATGCCCCCCTGTTCAGGCCTTATGCCCAACGTCTGGACGGTGTGGATCTGGCCCCGAATATGCTGAGGCAGGCTAGCCGGCGCGGCTATGATCACCTGTACAAGGCCGAAATCCATACCCTTCTGCGTCAGCCGCCGATACGCTATGACGCCCTTCTGGCAACGGATGTCTTTATTTACATCGGCCGCCTGGATGATATTTTCATACACTCAAATCAAATACTTAATGAAAAAGGTTCGATGCTATTCACCATCGAGCTTGGCGAGGGGGCAGAGCCGATCCGGCTGATGCCGACCGGCCGTTTCCGGCAGACGGACCATTACATCCGCGACTGCGCGGCCCGGGCCGGTTTCGACGTGGCCGCACAACTGGATGACACGTTGCGGATTGAGGATGGCGTCCCCGTCCTTGGTCGGGCTTACCGGCTGGTCAAAGTGGACTTGTAGCTCGCGCTCCGCGAGGGCAGAAAGTCGGCCAAAATTTTCATATCTCTTTGATATAAAAGGCACTATCGGCGAAAAACACAGAATGTGTGGCGGGATTGCAACACCGCCGGCAAAAGCGTGACGGAAATCACTGCTTTTATTGACACTTGGCGGCGCGAAATGGCTTGATCCTCGGCGATCACACAGCCCGTCGGCTGTCTGTTCATTGCTAGTGACTAGCACTGCAACCCTAATCCCGGTGGGAGAGGAAAGAGGAAAATGAAGAAGACTCTGCTTCTGCAAACTGCGCTCGTTGCCGCTGCCGGCCTGTTCGTGGCTGACATCGCTTCCGCGCAGGTCAAGGCCGAGCCGATCGGTGTCACCGTCGGCGGCTATTTCACCCAGTTCTACAAGGCTCAGGATCGTGGCAATGCTCAGCTCGATCAGGCCACCCAGAGCTTCACGTCGGACGCTGAAATCTGGTTCAACATCCGCAGCGTTCTCGACAACGGCACCGTGATCGGTGGTCGCGTCGAACTCGAAGCCGCGACGTATGCGGACCAGATCGACGAAGCCTATGTGTTCGTCGAAAAGTCGGATATCGGCCGCGTCGAACTCGGCTCGACCGACAAGGTCTCGGGCAAGATGCTGTATTTCGCCCCGACCGTCCTGCCGGGTCACGGCACCACGGTGCATTCGGAATACTCGGCGGCCAGTGCCACCCCCCTGATGTGGTTCGCCAATGCCAACCACGACACGCAGGGCATCAGCCTCTATACCGCTTCGAACCGCTACCTGGGATCGAAGGCCGGCAAGGGCATCCAGCTCGGTCTGTCGTACGTGCCGGATGGCTGTGAAGACTTCTCACCGTCGGGCACGGTCAATCCGACCACCATGCCGAGTGCAACTAGCGGCATCAACGGCGGTTCCGGCCGTGGTTGCGGCGGTGGTTTCGGCTCGACCACCAATATTGGTCAGTTCTCGCGTCAGATCGTGGGTGCTGCCAACTACCTCGAGACCTTCGGCCCTGTTGATGTGGCTCTGTACGGTGCATACCAGCAGGGTTCGCCGGAAGTTACCGTTGCTACGACTGCAACTGCTGCCGGTGTTGCGGCTTCGCAGGTTGACGCTTGGCAGCTGGGCACTTTGCTCACCTACAATGTGGGCGACGGCTCGACCATCCAGTTTGGCGGTGGTTACAGCGATGAAGAACTGACCAAGGCTGCCACGGGCGTTGCTTCACGCGATCGCAAGGCCTATTCGATCGGCCTGCGCTATCTGACCAACGGTGCCAATGCCGGCTCGATCGGTATCGGCGTTGAGGGTTACAAGCGCAAGGACACCAACACAGTTGTGGGTGCCAGCACGGTGTTCGGCACCGCGGCCGCCACTGGCGACCAGGAGCTCAAGTATTACCAGCTCGGTCTGACCTATCAGATCGCGCCGGGCATCCTCGGCTTCGGCGGCGTGGGCGTGTCTGATCTGGACAATCCGGGCGGCGCTCGCGACAACAAGCAGACCTTCGGCGTCCTCGGCCTCGGCCTGACGTTCTAATACGATCCTTCACCGGATATGGGAAAGGGCGGGGAAACCCGCCCTTTTCTTTGATATGTGGTCCCACAGGTTTTGAGAGGAGTTATTCGCTGGCCGGCACAGTGTGATGGCCGACACAGGATCCGTTGCCTTATCGGCAACAGGTGCCCGAGAAAACGCTAGCTGTCACAGGAATGCAAAGCGTTCGGGCTAAGCCTGCGTTGACTTGAAGCGGGTCAGAGGAATATCCCATTCCGGTGGCGAATGCCGGGGGGCATTGCTTCGACGCTGACAAGCACATCAACGCAAGGACCCCACATGAAAAAGACCTTACTTCTTCAGACCGCACTGGTGGCGACAGCCGGCCTCTTCGTGGCCGATGTTGCTTCTGCCCAGGTCAAGGCCGAGCCGATCGGCATCACGGTCGGCGGTTACATGACTCAGGAATTGAAGTTCCAGGACCGGGACAACAATCGCACTCTGCGTGACACCAATTCCGTTTCCTTCGGCGCCCCCGATGCGGAAATCTACTTCAACATCCGCGCCGTGCTGGATAACGGCTTTGTCATCGGCGGCCGTGTCGAGCTGGAAGCGCAGACCGAAGCGGACCAGATCGATGAGAGCTATCTCTTCGTCGAGCGTTCCGACATCGGCCGCATGGAAATCGGCTCGACTGATCGTGCGGCCTCGAAGATGGTCTACGGTGCCCCCACAGCCATTCCGGGTTATGGTACGATCGATCCGACTGGCTCGGTTGCGATTACCACAGCCCCGACCGGCGCCCGCACCACTGGCAATCTGACCAAGTTTGCCGGTGCGCCGGACGATGCACAGGGCATCAACCTCTACACCTCGGCGAATCGTTACTTCGGCTCGAAGGCTGGTAAGGGTCTGCAGCTCGGCGTGTCCTACACCCCGGATGGCTGCGAAGACTTCAGCCCGGCTGCCACCACATCCCCTACGACGATGCCTGGCGGTACCAGTGGTATCAACGGCGGTTCGGGCCGCGGTTGCGGTGGCGGCTTCGGTTCGACAGTTAACATTGGTCAGATTTCCAAGGCTTACACGGCGGCCCTGAACTATCTCGAGTCCTTCGGCCCGGTCGATGTCGCCCTGTTCGGTGGCTACAACCGCTTCTCCACTGAAGCCACTTCTGCCGGCTCCGCAGCCAATGGTTCGGCCACGGTGTTCAAGAATGACGGTCTGAACGGCTACGCGTTCGGCACCACGCTGACCTACAATGTCGGCGATGGTTCGACCGTGCAGCTCGGTGGCGCCTACAAGCATGAAGACACCGGCGTCACCGCTGGTGGCGACGATAATCGCCGCGTTTACACGGCCGGTCTGCGGTATCTGACCGATGGCACCAAGTCCGGTTCGGTCGGTATCGGCGTTGACTTCGCCCGTACCAAGTCCGACCAGGGCAACATCGCTGGTACGGCGGTGGGTGGCGAAGACAAGTACACCTGGTACTCGCTCGGTGTGACCTATCAGATCGCCACGGGCATCCTGGGTTTCGCCGGTGTTGGCCGTTACGAGTATGACGATGCGATCGCAGCCGGCACGCTGGTTGGCGGCACCGCGCAGCTCGACAACAACTCGAAGGCGACCTTCGGCGTCACTGGTATCCGTCTCGACTTCTGATCCAAACCGGATCGGGATCAAGCGAAGGGGCCGGGTAACCGGCCCCTTTTCTTTTTACGGATCAGAGGAACAGGGTCAGCACCAGCAGGGCGGCAATGGCCCAGAGCGCCCAGAGCAAGGGGCGGCGCCGACGGGCCTGTGCTGCCGCCTGGCTTTCGGCCAGCGCGAGAATGCTGGCAGCACTCAGATGCAGGCCTTCGGCTTGTGCCGTCTCGACCAGGCTTTCCAGATCGCGCGCGACCTTGGGCAGGCGCTTGGCGAAATCGACCACCATACCGGCCGCTTCACTCAGATAAGCCTCCGGCCCCATATTCTCGCGGGCCCAATCCTCAATCACCGGCCGCGCCACCTCCCAGAAGTTGATCGCCGGATCCAGACTGCGCGCTACGCCTTCCACTGTCACCATGGTCTTCTGCAACAGAAGCAGATGGGTCTGCGTCTGCATGCCGAAGGTTTCGGTGATTTGGAACAGCTGCGCAAGCAGACGGCCGATCGAGATTTCCGTCACTGGGCGGTCGAGGATCGGTTCGCCGATCGAGCGGCAGGCCTGGGCGAAGGCGTCGACGCTGCGGTCGGCCGGCACATAGCCAGCCTCGAAATGTACTTCCGCGGCGCGACGCCAGTTTCCTGTCAAGAAAGCCCCTAGCATTTCCGCCATGAATCGGCGGGTCTTGAGATCGAGCCGGCCCATGATGCCAAAATCTACCAGCTCAAGCCGGCCATCGGCGGCCACGAAAAGATTGCCGTGATGCATGTCGGCGTGGAAATAACCGTCGCGCAAAGCCTGCTTGAGGAAGACGCGGATCACCCGCTCGGCCACCATTGTGACATCGATGCCGGCGGCCACCAGGGCGGCGCGATCCTCGATGGCAATGCCGCTGATCCGCTGCACGGTCAGCACGCGGCGCGCGGTGCGCTGCCAGTCGATGGCTGGCACGATGACATCCGCATCGTCGAGGAAATTGTCGCGCAGCTCGGATGCTGCGGCGGCTTCCAGGCGCAGATCGAGTTCGATGGAAACCCATTCGCGCAGGGAGTTCACGACATCACGAGGCCGCAGGCGCACCATGCCTGGTTCGTGCCGCTCGACCGTCTCGGCGATCCAGGCAAACAGTGCCAGGTCGCGGGCGAAGGCCGCTTCGACGCCAGGCCGCAGCACTTTTACGGCAACGGGCAGGCCCTCGCTGGTCTCGGCCATATGCACCTGCGCGACACTGGCGGCGGCGACAGGCTCGGGGTCGATATGATTGAACAGCCGTTCGATCGGCACGCCGAGTTCGGCTTCGATCTGCGCCTTTGCAACAGGCCAGGGAAATGGCGGCAGCTTGTCGCGCAGACGGCCCAGATCCTCGGCTACCGGTCCGCCGACCACATCGGGTCGCACCGACAGGACCTGGCCCAGCTTGATATAGCTTGGCCCCAGATCGCCAAGTGCCGCAGCCAGTCGTTCGCCTGGCCGCAAACCGGGGCGACGGCGACCGAAGACGGCCTGGAATAGCTTCAGCACGACCTTGCTGCCGCGCGGCGTCAGCGATGATTCCTGCAGCAGGAACAGCGCATCATGCCGCGCGAAGCTGCGACCGGTGGCAAACAGACGGAATAGATGGCGCAGATCGGTCAGCACGGCAGCAAATGTGTCAGATACGGTAGGCCGAATGGAGCGCGGCGACGCCACCGGTCAGATTGCGCACCGCAACCTGGCCGAAGCCGGCCTCGGCGATCATGGCGGCGAAATCCTCCTGGTTCGGGAAGCGGCGGATGCTCTCCACCAGATAGCGATAGGATTCCTCGTCCTTGGCAACGATACCGCCGATCCTGGGCAACAGGTTGAAGCTGTAGATATCGTAAATAGCGGCCAGGGCCGGATTGCGCACCGTGGAGAATTCCAGGCAGAGGAAGCGCCCGCCGGGTTTCAGCACGCGGAAGGCCTCGCGCAGCGCCGCATCGATATGGGTCACATTGCGGATGCCGAAGGCGATGGTATAGGCGTCGACCGAGCGATCGGGCAGGCACAGATGTTCGGCATCCATGCAGGTCCAGTTCAGGCGCGTCAGCCGGGCCTGGTCGATGGCGCGATTGCGGCCCTGTTCCAGCATCGCGGCGTTGATGTCTGCCACCAGCACCTCGGCTTGTGGCGCGCGGTCGAGAATGCGAAAGGCGATGTCGCCGGTGCCGCCGGCCATGTCGAGCACGCGGATCGCGCCGCGGGGGTTGAGCCAGTCGATCATGCTGTTCTTCCACAGCCGGTGCACGCCGCCCGACATCAGGTCGTTCATGATGTCGTAGGAGCCGGCGACCGAGTCGAACACGCCGCGCACCAGACCGGCCTTTTCGGTTTCGCGCACGGTGTGGAAGCCGAAATGGGTCTCGTCGCCGGGAGGATTTCCCGGGGCATTTCCGGGCGTCTGGCCTGTCTGGGTCATGGCGGCAGACCATAGCCGAATTGGGCCGGTAACGGTATAGAGACAGGCATGCCTGAATTACCCGAAGTGGAAACCACCCGCCGGGGACTGGCCCTGAAACTGGAGGGTCGGCGCATCACCCGCATCGAGGCCCGCCGGCCCGATCTGCGTTTCCCCCTGCCGAAGAATTTCGCCAAATCCATCCAGGGCCGTCAGGTCGAGGCATTGGAGCGGCGTGCCAAATACATCCTGATCCGCCTGGAAGGCGACCTGGTCTGGATCATCCATCTCGGCATGTCGGGCCGCATGGTGATGCGGCAGGGCTGGCCCAACGATATCGGGCCGCATGATCACGTCATCTTCGGCACCGATGAAGGCTGGGCCGTCACCTTCAACGATGCCCGCCGGTTCGGTATGATGGATCTGGTTCCGGGCAAAAAGCTCGCGGCCCACAAACTGCTGGCCAGTATCGGGCCGGAGCCGCTCGACGAGGCCTTCACGGCTGCGGTTTTGCTGAGTGCCCTGCAGGGCAAGAAGGCCCCGATGAAGGCGGCCCTGCTCGACCAGACCGTGGTGGCCGGTCTGGGCAATATCTATGTCTGCGAGGCGCTGTTCCGCGCCGGCATCCATCCGGAAAAGCTGGCCGGCAGCGTGAAGACCGACAAGCTGCACAAGCTGGTGCCGGCAATCAAGGCCGTACTGGCCGAAGCACTTGAGGCCGGTGGCTCCAGCTTGCGCGATTACGTGCAGTCGGATGGCGAGCTGGGCTATTTCCAGACCCGCTTCCGCGTCTATGACCGCGAGGGCCAGGCCTGCGTCACCTGCAAGACCAGCGTCCGGCGCATCGTGCAGTCCGGCCGCTCCACGTTTTACTGCGGGAAGTGCCAGAAATAGGGTTTTTCGGCCCGGATTCGCGGCCTGATTCCACCCGCCCGGGGCTTCCAACCGCCGGCCTGATCTGCCAAATTCCCGGCCATGTTCCGCCCCGGCTGGAGGTTTGTCCCGGTCCCGGCGCTAGCTGCACTTTTCGTCCTTGGCGGCCCTCTCTTGAGCGGCAGCGTCATGGGTGGTCTGGAGCTGGCGGGGATTCGTGCAAGTTTCTCCGAAGCCCTGATTGGCGGTGCCCGGGCCGCGGCCGGCTTCCTTTCGATTGCCGAGGACGTGCCGTTGATGCCGGGCCTGGCCGAGAATGCCGATGCCGCCACCGTGTTCGACAAGCCGACCGGCCGGATCGGCAGCACCGAGGCCAAAGGCAATGTCACCACCGCTGCTGTCCGGCAGTTCTATGCCGCCACCCTGCCGCAGTTGGGCTGGCAGGCGGCCGGGCCTGAGCAATACCGCCGCGAGACCGAACGGCTGAAGATCGGTTTTGCCGGCCGTGATGGCGCGCTCACCGTGCGCTTCGAACTGCTGCCCCAGTAGTCCAAGAAAGTCCAATCAGAGGAACCCGTCATGGCTTACGAGAACATCCTGGTGGAGACGCGCGGCCCGGTCGGCCTGATCACGCTGAACCGCCCAAAGGCGTTGAACGCCCTGAATGCGCAGCTGATGCAGGAGCTGACGCGTGCCGTGGATGCTTTCGAGGCCGACGATGCGATTGGCTGCATGATCGTCACCGGTTCGGAAAAAGCCTTTGCTGCCGGCGCCGATATCAAGGAAATGCAGCCCAAGACCTATATGGACGTCTACAAGGAAGACTTCATCACCCGCGACTGGGAACGTGTGGCCAGGTGCCGCAAGCCGGTGATCGCGGCCGTGGCCGGCTATGCCCTGGGCGGCGGCTGCGAGCTGGCGATGATGTGCGATTTCATCCTGGCCGCCGATACCGCCAAGTTCGGCCAGCCGGAAATCAATCTCGGCACCATCCCGGGTGCCGGCGGCACGCAGCGGCTCACGCGCTTTGTCGGCAAGTCCAAGGCGATGGAAATGTGCCTGACAGCCCGCATGATGGATGCCGACGAGGCTGAGCGTGCCGGCCTGGTCAGCCGCGTGGTCCCGGCGGCCGAGTTGCTGAGCGAAGCCTTCAAGGCAGCCGAGAAGATCTGTTCGCTGTCGCAGCCGATCGTGATGATTGCGAAAGAATCGGTCAATCGCGCCTATGAAACCACGCTGGCCGAGGGTATTCGCTTCGAGCGCCGCGTCTTCCATTCCACCTTCGGGACGGAAGACCAGAAGGAAGGCATGAGCGCCTTTGCCGAAAAGCGCAAAGCCAGTTTCAAGAACAAGTAACGGATACAGACACCATGGCTCCGCGCGGACGCAATCCTGCGAATGACGGCGAGACAAGTGCGGCGGCCGGCCTGCTGCCGGCCGGTCTGCGCGACGTGTTGCCGCCACGCGCCGAAGCCGAGGCGCAGGCGAGCGAGAAGCTGATCGCCAGCTTCACGGCGCAGGGTTATGCCCGCGTGAAGCCGCCGCTGATCGAGTTCGAGGAAACCCTGCTGGAAGGCTCGGGTCAGGATCTGGCTGGCCAGATGTTTCGCGTCATGGATCCGGTGTCGCAGCGCATGATGGGCCTGCGCACCGATATCACGCTGCAGGTGGCGCGCATCGCCGCCATCCGCATGCGGGATGCGGCGCGGCCCGTGCGCTTGGCCTATGCCGGCCAGGTGCTGCGCGTGCGCGGCACGCAGCTGCGCCCGGAGCGCCAGTTTGCCCAGGCCGGCGTCGAGCTGATCGGCTCGGATGCGCTGGCCGCTGATGTCGAGGTTGCCGTGCTGGCGGCCGAAGCCGTGGCCGCGCTGGGCGTGACCAACCTGTCGCTCGATATCACGCAGCCCTTGCTGGCACCGGAGATCATGGCGGCCCATGGCCTGGAGCCGAAGCAGGCGCGCGCCGCCCGTCGCGCGCTGGACCGCAAGGATGCCGCTGAACTGAAAGAGGTGGGCGGTGCCGCGGCGCCGACGCTGCTGAAACTGCTGGCGCTGGCCGGCCCGGCCCGTGCTGCGCTGGATGGCCTCAAGGCGCTGAAGCTGCCCGAGGCGGCCGCGAAGATCGTGGCCGATCTGGATGCGCTGGTGCGCGAAGTGACGGCAGCGGCGCCGGATCTGCTGGTCACGCTTGATCCCGGCGAGTTCCGCGGCTTTGAATATCACACCGGCATCGCCTTCACGCTGTTCGCCCGCAATGTGCGCGGCGAACTTGGTCGTGGCGGCCGCTATACCGCGCCGGCTGGCGAGACGGCCACCGGCTTCACGCTCTATCTCGACAGCGTCATGCGCGCCCTGCCGGCACAGGCAGCATCGCCGCTGGTTTATCTTCCTTTCGGCACGCCGCGCAGCGCGGCGGTGAAACTGCGTCGGGATGGCCATGCCACCTGGGCAGCGTTGTACGAACAGACCGATGTGAAAAAGGCGGCCAGGGCCGCCGGGTGCAGTCACTGGTGGGACGGCAAGGCCGTCCAGCCGCTTTGAGTATCTCTCGTCGTTATTCCCGCGAAAACGGGAATCCAGGGGCCATGTGAAAACCCTCTGGGTCCCCGCTTCCGCGGGGACGACGAATGTAAACTGGAATTAGAGGACTTTACGATGAGCAACGTTGTGGTGGTCGGCGCCCAGTGGGGCGACGAGGGCAAGGGAAAGATTGTTGACTGGCTCTCCTTGCGTGCCGATGTCGTGGTGCGCTTCCAGGGCGGTCACAATGCCGGCCATACGCTGGTGATCGGCAACAACGTTTACAAGCTGTCGCTGCTGCCCTCGGGCATCGTGCGCAAGAACAAGCTGGCTGTGATCGGCAACGGCGTGGTGGTCGATCCCTGGGCGCTGTTCGCCGAGATCGACAAGCTGCGCGCCCAGGGCGTCGAGATCGGCGAGCATAACCTGAAGGTCGCCGACAATGCCTCGCTGATCCTGCCGCTGCATCGCGAGCTGGATGGTCTGCGCGAGGATGCCACCGATGGCGGCGTCAAGATCGGCACCACGCGCCGTGGCATCGGCCCGGCCTATGAGGACAAGGCCGGCCGCCGCGCCATCCGCATCTGCGACCTCGCCGATCCGGCCACGCTGGCGGTCAAAGTCGACGGGTTGCTGGCGCATCACAACGCGCTGCGCCGCGGCTTCGGCGTCGAGCCGGTGGATCGCGCCGAGCTGCTGAAGCTGCTGGCCGAGATCGCGCCGAAGATCCTGCCCTATGCCGCGCCGGTCTGGCGCGACCTGGACGATGCTCGCCGCGCCGGCAAACGCATCCTGTTCGAAGGCGCCCAAGGGTCGCTGCTCGATGTCGATCACGGCACCTATCCTTACGTGACCTCGTCCAACACCATGGCGGGCTCGGCTTCGGCCGGTTCGGGCCTGGGGCCGGGCTCGCTCGGCTTCATCCTCGGCATCGTGAAGGCCTATACCACCCGCGTCGGCGAGGGTCCGTTCCCCACCGAACTGACCGACGAGACCGGCCAGTGGCTGGGCGAGAAGGGGCATGAATTCGGCGTGGTCACCGGGCGCAAGCGCCGCTGTGGCTGGTTCGATGCCGTGCTGGTGCGCCAGACGGTCAAACTGAACGGCATCCATGGCATCGCCCTGACCAAGCTGGATGTGCTGGATGGCCTGAAGGAACTGAAGATCTGCGTCGGCTACGAGGTGAACGGCAAGGTGCTGGATTACTTCCCCGCCGGTATGGGCGACCAGGCCGCCGCCAAGCCGGTCTACGAGACCCTGGAAGGCTGGAGCGAAACCACCCGGGGGGCGCGGAGCTGGGTCGATCTGCCGGCCACCGCGGTGAAGTATGTCCGCCGGATCGAGGAGCTGATTGGCGCCCCTGTGGCGCTGCTCTCCACCTCGCCCGAGCGCGACGACACCATCCTCATGAAAGACCCCTTCGAGGACTGATCGGCGTGACAGCCATCATTGCCGTTTTCCGCGGATAAGTGCGAGATATCGGCGGGACGGCGGGTAGGTCCGCCGTCTAAACCCGCAGCAGTGGCGGGTAACATTACCGACTCTTAATGTCGCGTTATTGAGCCGTAACCTGCCGCTCTGCGCCAGCCGGGTGGAAACTGCCGCCATCGCGTTCGTACGGAGGGCGGCATGCTCAGGACCCAGGAAGCAGTTTTGTACGGTACCGACACCGGCGGCATGGCCAGCCTGTGCGAAGCGATCTGCCTCGATGTCGTTGAAGTGGTGGATGCCAGCCGCGTCAGCATCTGGTTTTTTGACGACAAGGGCGACCTGATCTGCGAGCGCCTGCTCGATTCCCGCGATGGCCGCTTCCAGCAGGGTGCGGTGATCCCGCGCTCGGCGACCCAGGCCTATATCGACGCCGCCGGCCAGGGCCTGGCCGCCATGACCACCGAAGATGCGCCCATCGAGGGCAGCGCTGCCGACGTCAAGGCGCGCATCGACCTGCTGCTGGTCGACAGCCAGAACCAGCCGGCCGCGATTTTCCGCTGCGAACGCTCCAGCGGTGGCGATGACTGGCGTCCGCGCGACATCACCATCCTGCGCAACCTGGCGCAGACTCTGGCCGCCGCCGTGCGCGAGCAGGGCCTGCGTCATATCGACCGCGAAATGCTGGATGAAATTTCCGTTGCCGGCCTGTCGGAGATGGGCTCGGTGAAGCAGGACCTGTCCTGGCTGCGCCGCGGCTCCGAGCCGTCGATCTGGCTGCAGTCGGTGGACGGCACTCATGCCTTCGATGCACTGGGCCTGCAGGCGCCGCTGCCCAATCTGGACATGGATGCGCTGTTCGACAGCGACGAGGACGAAGCCTTCTGAGTCGACTTTTCTAACGACTCTGTATGCAGGGCCGCGTCACAAGAATTGTGGCGCGGCCCTTGTTTTTTTGCTTTTGAGGCGAAATCCGCCGTCAGGCCTGGGCCGTGATGCCCTGTGCGGCGGCAGAAGCACGCACGGCTTTCTGCAGCTTCTCGAAGGCCCGCACCTCGATCTGGCGCACGCGCTCGCGGCTGATGCCATAGCGTGCCGACAGGTCTTCCAGCGTGGTCGGTTCCTCGGTCAGGCGGCGCTGCATCAGGATATCGCGCTCGCGCTCGTTCAGGGTCGCCATGGCGGTGGTCAGCATGGCCTTGCGGCTGTCGAATTCATCACCTTCCACCAGGCGGGTTTCCTGGTTCGGCGTTTCGTCGACCAGCCAGTCCTGCCATTCGCTGCTGCCTTCCTCGTCGCCGCGCACCGGCGCGTTGAGCGAGCTGTCGGAGCCCGCCAGGCGGCGGTCCATGGTGATGACTTCTTCCTTCGAGACATCCAGCTGGGTGGCGATCTTCTCCACCTGGTCGGGCGTCAGCTGGCCGCCGTCGATCGCCTTCATCTGGCCGCGCAGGCGGCGCAGGTTGAAGAACAGCTTCTTCTGGGCCGCCGTCGTGCCGATCTTCACCAGCGACCACGAACGCAGGATATATTCCTGGATCGAGGCGCGAATCCACCACATGGCATAGGTCGAAAGCCGGAAGCCCTTGTCGGGATCGAAGCGCTTCACCGCCTGCATCATGCCGACATTGCCTTCGGAGATCAGTTCGCCGACCGGCAGGCCGTAACCGCGATAGCCCATGGCGATCTTGGCCACCAGGCGCAGGTGGCTGGTCACCAGCTTATGCGCCGACTGCACGTCGCCATGGTCGCGCCAGGATTTGGCCAGCATGTACTCTTCCTGCGGCTCCAGCATCGGGAAGCGGCGGATTTCGGCGAGATAGCGGGCCAGGCCGCCCTCGACGGAGGACAGGGCTGGCAGACTGGCAGTGGTCGACATCTTGGAAACTCCCCCGGCCGGACGATCACCCGGCACTGGTTCAGATTTGGGTGCCTTGTCTTTCATTTGCAATGAGGAAAGCGGCCAAATACGGCGAAAGTGCGACAGCGGAAGCCGGTCAGGATGCCGGCTCGCCGCCTTTGTGATAGTGCTCACAGGGTTGACGCAACCTTAAGGGAGGGGTGCATGCGGGGCGGACTGGCGGTGGTGCTGACAGTCGTATTCGGCCTGGCGGGACCGGCAACGGCGCAGGTCAAGGAAATCCTGGAATTCCAGGGTCCCTCCCGCGCCGGCGGCATGGTGACGGTCAAAGCCGACCTGTTCCTGCCGGAAGGCAGCACCGGCCGGGTGCCGGCCATGGTGATCGTCCATGGCAGCGGCGGCGTGAGCGATGCCCGCGAATATGCCTATGCCCGCGAGTTCATAAAGATGGGCGTGGCGGCGATCATCCCCGATTCCTTCACCCCGCGCGGCGTGAAGAACACGGTGGTGGATCAGGCGCCGGTGCCGGCCATCGACATGGTCGCCGATGCCTTCGCCCTGTTGAAGGTCGCCGTCCGGCATCCCCGCCTCGATCCGGCCCGGATCGGCATCACCGGATTTTCCAAGGGCGGCAGCGTGGCACTGCGTACGCCGATCCTGGCCGTCGCCGACCGCTTCGCGCCGGCAGGCCCGCGCTTTGCGCTGCATGTACCGTTCTACCCGGGCTGCGACACGCATTATGCCAATGTGAAAACCACCGGTGCGCCGATCCTGGTGCTGATCGGCGGCGCCGACACCTATGCCGGCACTCAGCCCTGCCTGGACTTTGCCGCCAAGATGAAGGCGCAGGGCGCCAATATCGACACCGTCGTCTATCCCAATGCGCAGCATAGCTGGGACAGTACCGGCAGGCCGTACAGTATCGCCAACGGCGAGAACAACAGCCGGTGTGTCTATGTCGAGCAGGCCGACCGCAGCTGGGTCGAGCAGACCTCAGGGATCACCACGGCCGGTCCGGGTGGCAGGGCGATCGAGGGCGCCGCCCAGAAGGCGGCGGCCGTCTGCCGCAGCCGCGGCGTGACCGGCGGGCCAGATCCGGATGCCAGGGCGAAATCGCTCGAGGCCCTGAAAGGCGCGGTGCGGACGGCGTTCGGGCTGAATTAGCGGGGCCCGGACTTAACGGGGTGTATTGCGCTGGGTGGAGAGCAGCTTCAGCAGCGTGGCGAAATCCGCCGGCAGCGGGCTTTCGAACCGCAGGGCCTTGCCGCTCACCGGATGGCGGAAGCCCAGAGTTGCGGCATGCAGGGCCTGGCGGCGGAAGCCGCCCAGGGTGGCACGGGCGGCATCGCTGAGCTGGTAGCGCTGCAGGTTGCGGGCGCGGCCATAGGCGGGGTCGCCGATCAGCGCGTTGCCGCGGCTGGTCATGTGCACGCGGATCTGGTGGGTGCGGCCGGTCTCCAGCGTGCAGCGGACGAGTGCGCAGACCGGCTGGCCCTTGCCGTCGAAGATCATCTTGCTGGTGGCGTAATGCGTGATCGCCTCCTTGCCGCCGCGGGTGACGATGGCCATGCGCTTGCGGTCCTTGGGGTCGCGGCCGATGGCGCCCTCGATGGTGTCCTGCAGCGGATTGGGATGCCCCCAGACCAGCGCGTCGTAACTGCGTTCGATATCGTGTTCGGCGAAGAGGGCGGCCAGCGCGTGATGGGCGCGGTCCGTCTTGGCGGCAACGACAAGACCTGACGTATCCTTGTCGATGCGATGCACGATGCCCGGCCGCTTGACGCCGCCAATGCCCGACAGGCTGTCGCCGCAGTGATGCAGCAGGGCGTTGACCAGTGTGCGGTCGGGGCTGCCGGGCGCGGGATGCACCACCAGGCCGGCCGGCTTGTCGACGACGATCAATTGGTCGTCCTCGTAGACGACATTCAGTGCGATATCCTGCGCTTCCGGGATCGCGGCCACGGCGGCCGGCTGGCCCACGGCATAGACCTCGCCCGGTTTGATCTTGCGCGAGGGGTCGGTTATCGTCGCCCAGCTTTTGCCTTCGGCAAGCTGCACATGGCCGTCGAGGATCAGCGACTTGAGCCGCGAGCGCGACAGCGAGGCCTCGTCGGCATCGGGCAGCAGCGCCATGGCGCCGGCGAGATAGCGGTCGAGCCGTTCGCCGGCGATCTCCGGCGGAACAGGCGGCAGGCTTTGCGGGGCGGACAGGTTTGACATTGATCTGGAAAGTTGGAGCAGGATGAGCGAGGCGCCGGAACAGACCCTGAAGATACGGTGGCTGAAGGCTGTCGTCATCGGTCTGGGCGTCATCTTCGTCGGTCTCGCCACCCTGCTGATCGTACTGATCATGACCGGCGGGCCGAAACGCACCGCCACCACCCCGGCCGCGCCGCGTAATGTCGCCGTCGAGGACATGGTATTCAGCCTGCCGAAGAACAGCCGGGTCGCCGATGTGCTCAGCACCGGCAACCGTATCGTGCTGCGGGTCCGGCTGGCCGACGGCACCGAGCGGCTCTATGCGTTGGATGGCGAAACGCTGAAGCCGCTGGGCAGCATCACGGTCCAAGTCGAGAAATGACACTGCGCCTGACGCAGACCCAGGTGGCACAGCTGGCCGCCCTGGCGGAAGCCGCCTTTCCGCGCGAGGCCTGCGCGCTGCTGGTCGGGAACGAAGACCTGCAGGTCAGCGAGATTGTTCCGGCCGGTAATCTGGCCGCCATGCCCGAACGCGAATTCGAACTCGATCCGGCGGTGCATGTCGCCGTGCTGCGTCGCCTGCGCGACTCTGGTGGAACCAATCGCGTGATTGGTCACTGGCACAGCCATCCGAACGGCCGAGCCGAGCCCTCGGCGCAGGATGCGGCAATGATTTACGATCCCGCTCTGGTCTGGCTGATCAGCGCGGTGCAGGATGGCCGGACCGGTGCGCCGCAGGCCTTCAAGCCGGTGCCGGCTGCCAACGGATTTTCCTTTCTTCCCCTGACGATCGAAACACAGGACTAGCCTTATGGATTTTCGCAGCGACAACGTGGCCGGCGCGGCGCCGGAAATTCTGGCAGCCCTCACCGAAGCCAATGCCGGCGCGGTTTCGTCCTATGGCGCCGATCCGTGGAGCGTCGAACTCGATGGGGCGTTCTCGAAACTGTTCGATCATGAGTGCAAGGCGTTTCCGGTCGCCACCGGCACGGCCGCCAATGTGCTCTCGCTCGCCTGTCTCAGTCCCGGCCATGGCGCGATCTTCTGCCATCAGGACAGCCATATCGTCACCGACGAATGCAACGCGCCGGAATTCTATACCGGCGGTGCCAAGCTGGTGACCTTGCCGGGTGCCGAGGGCAAGATTGATCTTGCGGCCCTGGATGCCGTGCTCAGTCTGGGCTGGGCGGGCTCGCAGCATAATGCGCAGCCGGCCGCCATCAGCATCACCCAGGCGACCGAGGCCGGCACGGTTTATTCGCCCGATGAAGTGGCCGCCTTTGCCGAGCGCTGCAAGGCGCACAAGATGCATCTGCATATGGATGGCGCGCGCTTCGCCAATGCCGTTGCCGGTCTGAACTGCGCGCCGGCCGATCTGACCTGGCGTGCCGGCGTCGATGTGCTCAGCTTCGGCGCCACCAAGAATGGCGCATTCGCCGCGGAAGCCGTGGTGTTTTTCAAGCCCGAGCTGGCCGACAGCTTCCTCTATCGCCGCAAGCGCGGCGGCCATCTCTTCTCCAAGGCCCGATTCCTGTCGGTGCAACTCACTGCGATGCTGAAGGATGGCCTGTGGCTGCGACTGGCGCGCCAGGCCAATATGCGGGCGCGCGAACTGGCCGAAGGCCTGGGCAAACTGCCCGGCGTGCGTGTCGTCGGTCCGGTGCAGGCGAACGAAGTCTTCATCACGCTCCCATCTGCTGCTGCCGATGCGATGCGGGCACGCGGCGCGCTGTTCCACACCTGGAGCGAGGCCGACGGTCTCTATCGCTTCGTCTGTTCATTCGACAAGACCGAGGCCGACACAGCAGCGCTGGTGCAGGCGGCCACCGCGGCCCTGGCCTGACGTTTCAGTCGGTCATCAGCCAGGGTGGATGTGGCGCGAAGCGCTCGACCAGATAGTCGGCGAAGGCGCGTACTTTTGCCGCCAGATGCTTGCGCGCCGGATAGACCACGTGGATCGGCCGCAGGATATCGGCGGTGTGATCGGTCAGCACCGGCACCAGCTGGCCATCTTCCACCGCCTGCTTGATGCCGAAGTCGGCGGCGTAGCACAGGCCCACCCCGGCCAGCAGCATGCGAAAGATCGCATCGCCGTTGCTGCTGCGGAAATTGCCCTTGATCGGCAGGCGCATGATGCTGCCATCGGCGCGGCGGAACGGCCATTCATTCAGGCCTTCGGGTCCGTCGAACAGCAGGCAGTTGTGACGGATGAGATCGGCCGGCGTCTGCGGCGTGCCGTATTTCTTCAGGTATGATGGCGCGGCACAGATGATGCGGCGGTGTTCGCCGAGCTTGCGTGCGATCAGCGTCTCATCCTGAAGCTGGCCGCTGCGGATGCCGAGATCTTCGCCCTCGGCCACCAGATCGACGATCTGGTCGGCGAAGGTGATCTGCACATCCACCTTCGGATAGCGCGCCAGGAAACCGGGGAGCAGCGGCACGATCTGCGTCATGCCGAAGCCATGCGCTACGTTGATGCGCAAAGGCCCGCGCGGCTCGGCTTCGGCGCCGCCGACGCTGGATTCCACCGCATCGATATCCGCCAGGATCTCGCGCACCTGATCGGCATAGACGCGGCCCTCGGCGGTGAGGCTGACCCGCCGCGTGGTCCGCTGCAGCAGCCGCGCCCCCAGCCGGTCTTCCAGGCGCGAGATCAGCTTGCTGACAGCCGAAGGCGAGAGATGCAGCACCTTGGCGGCCTCGGTGAAGCCGCCCTGATCCACCACCTGCATGAAGGCCTGCATTTCGCCATAGCGGTCCATGAAACGCCTATTTGTGAATTTCAGTCATTAAATACTGACATAATACCATATTAATGAAAAGTGCAGTGCAGCATACAGTCGAGCCATCAGCCACCCAGCAGAGGACGGCCTCCCATGACCAACCTGATGACCGACATCGACAAGCGTTTCACCTTCGCCGATGGCTTCCCGCCGGTCCGTTACATTTCCCCCGACGAGATGGCCTATATCCGCGCCCGGGCCGTGACCCTGCGTTCGGAAACCAGCCGCGCGCTCTTCCGCACCCTGGCGGTCAAGGTCGCGACCCTGTTCCGCAGCCGGCCGGATGCCTGGGCCGGCGGTCCCGCGGTCACCGCAAAGTAACGTCTTGCGGGGCCGGCGCGGCTGACTTAGGTGAAGCGCGGCGCAGCGAAACCGTTGCGCAGTGCGGAGTTGTCCCTATGTCGTCACCTGCGTCGATGCCGGCCCTGTTCATCAGCCATGGTTCGCCCATGCTGACACTTGAACCCGAGCGTGCGGCGCACCGTTTCCTGCTCGGCGCCGCCCAGAACTGGCCGAAGCCGAAGGCGATCCTGGCGATTTCCGCCCATTGGGAAACCGATGCGCCGGAAGTGGCCGCCACGGCGCAGCCCGCCACAATCCACGATTTCTACGGCTTCCCGCCGGCCCTGTATCAACAGGCCTATCCGGCCCCCGGTTCGCCGGCGCTGGCCCAGCGTGTGAAGACGCTGCTGGAGGCTGCCGGCATCCCGACCCACCTGGATCCTGAGCGCGGCCTGGATCACGGCGCCTGGTCGCCGCTGCTGCTGGTCTATCCCGAGGCCGATATTCCGGTGTTGCAGCTCTCCCTGCAGCCAGACCTCGGCACCGAGCATCATCTGATGCTAGGCCGCGCCCTGGCGCCGCTGCGTGACGAAGGCGTGCTGATTATGGCCACCGGCTCGCTGACCCATAACCTGCGCATGCTGGATCGCCGTGATACCGGCCCGATCGCTGACTGGGCGCAATCCTTTGCGGACTGGATGGCCGGTCGGCTGGCGGCGCGCGACGATACGGCGCTGCTGGATTACCGCCGCCAGGCGCCCCATGCGGCCATGAACCATCCGACCGATGAGCATCTGCTGCCGCTGTATGTGGCGCTGGGTGCGGCGACGCCGGGCGTCAGTGCCGAGCGCCTGCATGCCAGCTTCGCCCATGGTTCGCTGTCGATGGACAGCTATCTGTTCCGCTAGGGGCTCAGCGCCCGAGGTCGGTGAGCAGCCGCACGATCACCACGTCCATCACCACCACATAGAGCATCATCGCGGACAGGATGATGTAGCGGTGGATGTCGCCGCTGGTGCTGGATTTGAGGCGCAGGGCGGTGCGGGCGAAATTCGAAAAATCGCGGACCAGGTAGCCCATTTTCGCATGTTCGTGATGCTGCCAGGCCTGCAGCATCAGTAGCACGCCAATGCTGATCAGGCCGACCAGCACCAGGAAGCCGGCGACGAACCGCGCCACGTCCTGGGCGAAGGGGATGGCCACGCCGATGGCGACCAGCGCCAGCGCCAGCAGGGTGAAATATTCCAGCACACGCCATTGCTGACCCTTGGCGAAGAGGATGTTGCGGGCGGCTTCGTCATACAGCAGCCGGTATTCCGCATGGGTCAGGTCGTCCAGATCGCTGGCTTCGAGCTGCTCGACGGCCGTTTCGGTCGCTTCGCCGGCCGCTGCCGGTTTGGGGGCCAGGGGGCGGGGCGGGGCCCCGACAGTCTTTTTCGGCGGCATGCTCATGCGGGCAGCCTACCGCGTCCGGCGTTGCAAACGAAGCGGCGTTCGGCACGGCGATTCGGCCCGGGCGGCAGGGTCCGGAGGTCCCGGCAGAAATTGCCGGCCGGCAAAGGCGGGTGGGGTGTCGCACCCGCCGGCTTTTATAAATCCATTGCAAATCAATGTATTAGGTGTTGGTTCGGAGTTGGCCCACGGCTTGCTTATTAGGGACCGTCGAATGAGGTTTCCCATGCAAGTGAACGCGGTCAACAGCTCTGTCGCTCCCGTCACCGGCCCCAGCCAGGCCGATGAGACCAGCCGTCGCGCCGAGGATTTCTCGCGCGTGCTGCAGACGGCCTTCTTCGGCCAGGGCAGCCAGGCCGTAGCCAAAGCTGGCGAGCAGGCGGCCCAGGATCAGGCCCCGCGCACCGAAACCCGGCCGGTGGAACGCCCGACCACCGCCGAACGCCCTGTCACCGATCGTCCGGTCGAGCGTCCCGCCGAGCGCCAGCCTGAGCAGAGCGCCAGCCGCGACCAGACCGCCAAGACTTCCGAATCCGCGCCGTCCAAGCCGGCCGACAAGCCCGCCGAGCAGCCAGCCAAGGCCGACAAGGCTGACGACAAGCCCGCCAAGGATGCCGCCCCGGCCGATACCGATACAGCGCCGAAGGCCGAGGAGGCCCCGAAGGCTGAAGCCGCCAAGCCGGCAACGGCCGAAGGCGAGACGGCAGAAGAAGACACGCTGGAAGACGCCGCCAAGCCGGTGGTGGCTGCCGCTCCCGATGCCTCCCTGATTCTCAGCCTGCTGCAGCAGTTGCAGGCGCCCGTGGTCACGCCGGTTGCCACCGTTGCCGCAGGCGGCGAGACCGCTGTCCCGGCGGTTGCCGCCACCGGTCTGATTGCCCCGGTCACCGTCGAAGCCGCGTTGGCCGCCCAGGTGGCCGGCGAAACCGAGATCGCGACCGAAACTGTCATGCCAGTGCTGACGCCGGTTGTCGCCGATGCGACCGCCGTTGTCGCCGCCAAGGAAGCGACCGAAACCAGTGTCGCCGCGCTGCTGTCGCAGCAGCAGACCATGACCAAGGAAGATTTCGCTGCGATCCAGCAGGCGCTGACCCGCCAGGCCGAAAGCCAGCTGCAGGCCGATGTGCAGACCCAGGCCGTGGAGCCGGAGCTGCAGGTGCAGATCGCGCAGCCGGCCGTCACTGGCATCGTCGCGTCGAAGAGCGAAGGCAAGACCGAGAAGACCCTCACCGTCGATGTGCAGACGGTCGGCGCCGTTGCGGCCAAGAGCCTGGTCGACCAGTCGGCACTGATGGCGATGCAGGGCGACGACGAGAGCGCCGATGCGGCCCAGCTGATGCAGCAGCAGATGCAGGCGCAGCAGGCCCATACGAATGCCGTGCCGGATGGAAAATTCGCCACCGCCCTGCATCTGCAGGCCGCTGCCGAGGTCGCCGTCCCGGTCAACAGCTCTGCCACGGCGCAGAGTCCGGCGCATCTGGCGCCGCAGGCCGGTTCCGTCGCCACCGTGTCGGGCAGCCAGGCCGCGCAGGCGAGCCAGCATGCCAGCAACCAGACGCTGGCCCGCAACCTCAATGCCTATGTGTCGGCCGGCGAACAGGTGGCCGTGCAGATCAAGCGCGGCGCCGCCGAAGGCATGGACAAGATTTCGATCCGTCTCGATCCGGGCAATCTTGGCCATGTCGACATCAAGATGGAAGTCGGCCATGACGGCCGCCTGATGGCGGTGATCGCGGCGGAAAAGCCCGAAACCCTGCAGATGCTGCAGAAAGACTCGGCCAGCCTGGAGCAGTCGCTGCGCGATGCCGGTCTGAAGACCGACCAGCAGTCGCTGAGCTTTGCCCTGCGCGACCCGAACCAGAATCAGGATGGCCGCGACGGCGGTCAGGGGCGCGGCAACCAGCGTGGCCGCGGTCGTGACGACTACGCCGATGCCGGCCGCACGGATCCCGTGCAGACCGCCGCTGCCGCCAGTGCCCAGCGCGCTGCCGCGCGCGGCGGGCTTGATATTCGCATTTAAAGATTGCCGCGAGGAGCACCATCATGGTCACCGCAGTCACCACCACCCCGACCACCACCAACACCACGCCGACCGCCTCTGAAAATGCAGGCGTGTCGCTGGCGAAGAATTTCGATACCTTCCTCACGCTGCTGACCACGCAGCTGAAGAACCAGGATCCGACCTCGCCGATGGACTCAAAAGAGTTCACCAACCAGCTGGTGATGTTCAGCCAGGTCGAACAGTCGATCAATCAGAACAAGAATCTCGAAAAGCTGATCTCCCTGTTCGGCTCGCAGCAGAGCTCGAACCTGGTCAACTACATCGGCAAGCAGATCGATGTCGATTCGAACAAAACCAATCTCACCGCTTCGGCGCCTGCCACCTGGTATTACGATCTGCCGAGCACGGCGGCGGCCGGTGAGCTGCGCGTGATCGACAGCAGTGGCAAGATCGTTCATACCGCGGCGCTGCAGAAGGCCGAAGGCGAGCATTCCTTCATCTGGGACGGCACGCTTGCCAGCGGCAACAAGGCGACGCCGGGCGAATACAAGCTGGAAGTGGTGGCCAAGGATGCCACCGGCGCCAACATGAAGGCGGCGATCAAGACCCGCGGCCTGGTGGAAAGCATCGAACGCGTCGATGGCACCGATTTCCTGGTGGTCGGCGGCAAGAAATATGCGGCCTCCGATGTTCTGACGCTGCGTGCCGCGACGCCGGCGCCGGGCCTGCCGCAGGACAACGGCTCCTACGTCAACTACATCGGCAAGGAAGTCGAGTTCTACGGTGCCAACACCGTGTTCCAGGGCGGCGATGCCAGCTGGAGCTACGGCGTGGCCAGCGGCGCCGCGACGGTGGCGATCAAGGTCTACGACTCCAACAACAACCTGGTCCACAGCGCCACCGGCGATGCCACCAAGGGCCGCCACACCTTCGACTGGAATGGCGTCAAGACCGACGGCACCACGGCCACCGAAGGCGAAATCTACAAGATCACGGTCGAGGCCAAGTCTGCGAGCAACACGGCGGTCGGCGTCGACGTGCTGGCCAAGGGCAAGGTCGACAGCGTGGCCTTCGAAAACATGCAGGCGATGTTCTCGATCGGCGGCCTGGGTGTGCCGCCGAGCTGGGTCGTGGCGGTGCACTGATCCAGGCCAGCAACCACTCATCTTCACGTTTAGGGCTTTGTTAAAAGCGGATAGATACCATGCAGAACCTCCAGTCCTTGAATTCCCGAGCGCGTATGCTGCCGTCGCAGAGCCAAGCCAGTGTGATCGGCCCGGAAGGGCAGCGGATCACACGCGACAGCCTGCCGGCCGCCAACACGAAACGCTGGGTTATCCGCCGCAAAGCCGAGGTCGTGGCCGCCGTGCGCGGCGGGCTGCTGACGCTCGACGAAGCCTGCGAGCGCTACGCCCTGACGGTGGAGGAATTCCTCTCCTGGCAGCGCGCCATCGAGCAGCATGGCCTGCCCGGCCTGCGCACCACCCGCCTGCAGGAATACCGGCCCGGCAGCCTGCCGGAGCCTGGCCTTCGCCCGGCACGGATTTCGCCGTAAATCGCTAAATAAATCTCACCATTCAGCGCAACATCCCGGTAGGCAAAATTTGCCGGGGTGTTAACCTCTTTTTCATCCCGCCTACCTACCCTGCAAACAGGCAGGAAGGGCCTGCCGCAACGCGTGCCGGGTGCATGGGGTGATGCCGTGAATGGTATTATGAATATGATGCGGAATATCGGTCCGGCGCGCTTGGCGATGCTGGCGGCCACCGCAGCCGTGCTGATCGGCTTTTTCGTATTCCTCGGCTTGAAGATCACGCAGCCGAAGATGGCGCTGCTCTACGGCAACCTCGACCTGCAGTCCTCGGGCGAGATCGTGGCGCGCCTGGAAGCCCAGAAAATCCCCTACCAGATCGCCGCCAACGGCGCGCAGATCCTGGTGCCCGAAGACCGCGTCCTGCGCGCCCGCATGCAGCTGGCCGAAGGTGGCCTGCCGTCGGGCGGCGGCGCCGGCTACGAGATCTTCGACAAGGCCAATGCCCTGTCGGCCACCAATTTCATGCAGAATATCAATCACTTGCGTGCGATGGAGGGCGAATTGGCCCGCACCATCCGCTCGATCGACCAGGTGGCCTCGGCCCGGGTCCATCTGGTGCTGCCCAAGCGCGAGGTGTTCAGCCGCGACCAGCGCGAGCCCTCGGCCTCGATTGTGATCAAGACCCGCGGCGGTCGCCTCGACCAGCCGCAGGTGCGCGCCATCCAGAATCTGGTCGCCTCGGCCGTGCCGGACCTGAAGCCGTCGCGGATCGCCGTGATCGACGACCGCGGCAACCTGCTGGCCGGCACCCAGGAAGAGCCCGACGCGGCGACGGCTGGCGCCAACCGCATGGCCGACATGCGCCGCCAGAACGAGGAACGCCTGCGCAAGAATGTCGAGGCGCTGCTGGAGCGCTCGGTCGGTGTCGGCAATGTGCGCGCCGAGATTTCGGTCGATATGGATTTCGACCGCGTCACCACCAATCAGGAGCTGTTCAATCCGGATCAGCAGGTGGTGCGCTCGACCCAGACCATCAGCGAGAATAACCAGAGTTCGGAAGGCCAGCAGAACGTTTCGGTCGCCAACAACCTGCCGGAAGCGCAGGGCCAGGGCGGTTCGCAGCAGTCATCCTCGGGCAACCGCACCGAAGAACTGGTCAATTACGAAATCTCCAAGACCGTGCGCACGCAGGTGCGCGAAGCCGGCGTCATCCGCCGCGTTTCGGCTGCCGTGCTGGTCAACAACATCATCCAGGTCGATGGTTCGGGCCAGCGCTCGTACCAGGCGCGCTCGCCCGAGGAAATGCAGCAGATCAATGCGCTGGTGCGCAATGCGATCGGCTTCGACCAGCAGCGCGGCGACACCATCGAAGTGGTCACCATGCGCTTCGCCGAGCCCGGCGACGTGCCTGAGGAAGTCGATCCGGCGAGCATCCCGGTCTTCCTCGGCCTGACCAAGGCCGACCTGTTCCGCATCGGCGAGATCGCCGGCTATGTGCTGCTCGGCCTGCTGGCCATGCTGCTGGTGGTCCGTCCGCTGATCCGTCGCGTGCTGGAAGCCTCGCAGGAAAGCGACGACATTCCGCCGGGCATGCTGACGCCGGCGATGCCGGCCCTGCCGATGGTGGTGGGCGGCGCGCCGTTGGCCGAACTGCCGGCCGCGCCCGATGCCGGCATGGCGCCGCCGACGCCCGGTATCGAATCGATGATCGACATTGCGCGCATCGAAGGCCAGGTGAAGGCATCGAGTCTGAAGAAGATCGGCGAGATCGTCGACAAGCATCCGGAAGAAGCGGTTTCGATTATCCGAAACTGGCTCTACCAGACCAGTTAATAGCTGCGGTCTAGGAGCGGCTCATGGCAGAAAAAGACTTCCGGCAGCTCAAGGGGCCTGACAAGGCCGCCATGCTGATGCTCGCGCTCGGCGAAGAGCATTCCTCCAAGATCTGGCCGTTGCTCGACGACGAAGAGATCAAGGAAATCTCGCAGAACATGGCCAACCTCGGCGCGGTGAATTCCGACGTCGTGGAAAAGCTGTTCCTCGAATTCGTCAACAACTTCTCCTCCACCGGGTCGCTGACGGGTACGTTCGACAGCACCGAACGACTGCTGATGAAGGCGCTGCCGTCCGAGCGCGTCAATCAGATCATGGAAGAAATCCGCGGCCCGGCCGGCCGCACCATGTGGGACAAGCTCGCCAACGTGAACGAAAACGTTCTGGCCAGCTACCTGAAAAACGAATATCCGCAGACCGTCGCCGTCGTGCTTTCCAAGATCCGTCCCGAGCATGCCGCCCGCGTGCTGGCGGCGCTGCCGGAAGAATTCTCGATGGAAGTGGTCATGCGCATGCTGCGCATGGAAGCCGTGCAGAAGGAAGTGCTCGACAAGGTCGAGCAGACGCTGCGCGCCGAATTCATGTCGAACCTGGCGCGCACCAACCGCCGCGACGCCCACGAAATGATGGCGGAAATCTTCAACAGCCTGGATCGCAACACCGAGGCGCGCTTCCTCGCCGCCCTGGAAGAGCGCAGCCGCGACGCTGCCGAGCGCATCAAGGCCCTGATGTTCACCTTCGAGGATCTGATCAAGCTGGATCCGTCCGGCGTGCAGACCCTGCTGAAGAATGTGCCGAAGGAAAAGCTCGGTCTGGCGCTCAAGGGCGCCTCCGAGACGCTCCGCGACCTGTTCTTCTCCAATATGTCCGAACGCGCGTCCAAGCTGCTGCGTGAGGAAATGGAATCGATGGGCCCGGTGCGTCTGAAGGATGTGGACGAGGCGCAGTTGCTGATGGTCACCACCGCCAAGGAACTGGCGGCCAAGGGCGAAATCATGCTGGCCGACAACAAGGGCGAAGACGAACTCATCTATTGATGAGGCCGGTTTTACGGATCAAGCCGGTTTTCCGGATCAAGAAGGGCATGGCGTAACCACTGATGGCAAGCAAGGCGAAATTCCTGTTCGACATGCCCTTCGACGGCACCAAGCCGCGGGTCGAACGCAATTACGCGCCCAAGGCGCCGCCGCCGAAATTCTCGGCCGAGGAAATCGATGTTGCCAAGGCTGCGGCTTATGCCGATGGCGAGGCGGCCGGGCGCGCGGAAGCCTATGGCGAACATCAGCAGCGCCTGGAGCAGGCGCTCAAGGCGATCCAGCTGCAGCTGGCTGCTATTGCGCGTGGCGAGGAGCGCTCACAGATCGCCGCCCGTTCGGAAGCCACCGAACTGGCCGTGGCGATTGCGCGCAAACTGGCCGGCCGTCTGATCGAGCGCCAGCCATTTGACCAGATCGAGGCCCTGGTGCTGCGCTGCATGGACGACATGCGCGAGGAGCCGCGCCTGGTGGTGCGGGCTGCCGAGCCGGTGATCCAGCATCTGGATCAGAAGATCGACCAGCTGGTGGCGCAGTCGGGTTTCGGCGGCAAGGTCGCCCTGGTGCCGGACGAGACGATGGCGCCCACCGATTGCCGTATCAACTGGGCGGATGGCTCGGCCGAGCGGCGCCAGGCGACTCTGGAGCAGGATGTCGAGCAGGCGGTTGAACGTTATATCGCCGGCCTACAGGCGCAGCTGGCGGAGCCGGAACAATGATCGGCGCGTGGCGGTTGGTCGCCGCAGCGACCAGGGAGTGATCGAGTATGGCTGACAGCGACGATCTCGAGTTGAAGGACCTGGGGCAGACCCCGGGCATGATGGAAGAGGAAGATCCCAATGCAGCGCGGACTGCAGCGGATCTCCAGGCCGTGTTCGATATTCCCGTGCATGTTTCGGCAGTGCTGGGCAAGGCCAATATGCAGGTCAGCCAGTTGCTGAAGCTCGGTCGCGGCGCCGTGGTCGAGCTCGACCGCAAGGTCGGCGAGGCGATCGATATCTATGTGAACAACCGTCTGGTGGCGCGTGGCGAAGTGGTGGTGGTGGAAGACCGCCTGGGCGTGACCATGACGGAAATCATCAAGGGCGGTCGCGGCGGTTGATGCGGCCTGTATCTGAAGCGGTAAGCTGGGGCGGATTGTTATGCGACTGATCATCATTGGCACGCTCAACGGGCAGATCGGTGCGGCAACGCGCATTGCGCTGCAGCGCGGCGCCAAGGTCATGCAGGTGGACGATATCGAGCAGGCGCTCAACACGCTGCGCGCCGGCAAGGGCGCGGACCTGGCCATGATCGATGTGAGTCTCGATGTGAAGCACCTGGTCGACAGCCTGAAGGCGGAGCGCATCAACCTGCCGGTAGTGGCCTGCGGCATCGGCAACGATGCCCGCGCCGCGGTGGCTGCGATCCGTGCCGGCGCCAAGGAATATCTGCCGCTGCCGCCGGAGGCCGATCTGATCGCCGCCGTGCTGGAAGCGGTGGCCGAAGACAGCCACCAGATGATCTTCCGCGATCCGGCCATGGGTCAGGTGGTCAAGTTGGCCGAACAGATTGCGCCCAGCGGCGCCTCGATCATGATTACCGGCGAAAGCGGGACCGGCAAGGAAGTGATGGCGCGCTTCATCCATGCGCGTTCGCCGCGCAGCGAGCGGCCCTTCGTCTCGGTCAATTGCGCCGCCATTCCCGACACGCTGCTGGAATCCGAACTGTTCGGCCATGAAAAGGGCGCCTTCACCGGTGCGGTGGCGCGGCGCCTGGGCAAGTTCGAGGAAGCCAATGGCGGCACGCTGCTGCTGGACGAAATCAGCGAGATGGACGTGCGCCTGCAGGCCAAGCTGCTGCGCGCCATCCAGGAACGCGAGATCGACCGCATCGGCGGCAGCAAGCCGGTCAAGGTCGATATCCGCGTCATTGCCACCTCGAACCGCAACCTGGCCGATGAAGTGGCCAAGGGCAATTTCCGCGAAGATCTTCTGTTCCGCCTGAATGTGGTGAACATCAAACTGCCGGCGCTGCGTCAGCGCCCGGCCGATGTCGAACTGCTGGCGACCCATTTCCTCAAAAAATATGCCGAGGCGAACGGCGTGCCGGAGCGGGCGATGGCGCCGGCCACGCTGGAAGCCCTGCGGCAGGCGCCCTGGCGCGGCAATGTGCGCGAGCTGGAAAACACCATGCACCGCGCCGTGCTGCTGGCGCTGGGTGCGCAGATCGAGATCGAGGATGTCCGCCTGCCGGACGGGACGGCGTTGTCGGAAGCCATCGGCCGCCCGGCCGGCGCCTCGGCCATGCTCGAAACCGAAGGTGGCGGCCAGATCAATCTGGTCGGCCGCACGGTTGCCGATGTGGAGCGAGACCTGATTATCGACACGCTGAAGCATTGCCTCGGCAATCGCACCCATGCAGCGACGATTCTGGGAATCTCGATCCGCACGCTGCGCAACAAGCTGAAGCAGTATACCGACGAAGGGCTGGCCGTTCCGGCCGCCAACGAAGGTAGTCGCGTCACCGCCTGAGGCGGCGACGCATTGGGGTTGAGGAGAGACGGGTATGGCGGAGAATCTGCCGGCTGATGCCGCACCTGCCGCCGCGCAAGGCGGCGGTGGCGGCGATCTGTTCGGCCGGCTGCGCAATATCGGCCAGCATGGCGATATCATTCTCGCCATTGGCGTCATGGCGATCCTGTCGGTGCTCATCCTGCCGATGCCGACCTGGCTGCTCGACATTGCCCTGGCGATCTCGATCACCATGTCGGTCATGGTGATGATGACCTGCCTGTTCGTCCAGCGCCCGCTCGAATTCTCCAGCTTCCCGACCGTACTGCTGATCACCACGATGCTGCGGCTGTCGCTGAATCTGGCGTCGACCCGCCTGATCCTCAGCCATGGCCATGAAGGCACCGATGCCGCCGGCCATGTGATCGAGGCCTTCGGCCAGTTCATCATGGGCGGCAACCTGGTGATCGGCGTTATCGTCTTCGCCATTCTGGTGATCGTGAACTTCGTCGTCATCACCAAGGGTTCCGGCCGTATCGCCGAAGTGTCGGCCCGCTTCACCCTCGATGCCATGCCCGGCAAGCAGATGGCGATCGACGCCGATCTGTCTGCAGGCCTCATCGATGAAGCCACCGCCCGCCTCCGCCGTAAGGAGCTGGAAGACGAGTCCGGCTTCTTCGGTTCGATGGACGGTGCGTCCAAGTTTGTGCGTGGCGACGCGGTCGCCGGCATCCTGGTCACCTTCATCAACCTGATCGGCGGCGTGCTGATCGGCGTGATCCAGAACGGCCTCAGCTTCGCCCAGGCGCTCAACACCTATTCGATCCTGTCCGTCGGTGACGGCCTGGTGGCGCAGATCCCGGCCCTGATCATCTCGGTCGCCGCCGGTATCATGGTGTCCAAGGGCGGTGTTACCGGTTCGACCGACAAGGCGCTGTCGCGCCAGCTGTCCTCGGTCAAGGCGCTCGGCATGTCGGCTATCCTGTCGGCCGGCTTCGCGCTGATCCCCGGTATGCCCTTCTTCCCCTTCATCCTGCTGGCGGCCATCACCGGCGGTCTGGCCTATGCTGCAGATCAGGCGGAGAAACGGGCCAAGGTTGCGGCCTTTGTGCCGCCGCCCGAACCGCTGGCACCGCTCAGTCCGCTGGACGAGCCGGTCACCAGCGCGCTGGCCATCGACGATCTGCGCCTGGAGCTGGGCTTCAGCCTGCTGCCGCTGATCAACGATGCGCGCGGCTATCGCCTGACCGACCAGATCAAGGCGCTGCGGCGCCAGATCGCCATCGATATGGGCTTCATCATGCCCAGCGTGCGCATCCTCGACAACATGCAGCTGCCGGGCACCACCTATGTGATCCGGGTCAAGGAAGTGGAAGCCGCGCGTGGCGAAGTGCGCCCGAACGCCCTGCTGGTCATGGATCCACGCGGCGAGCGCATCGCGCTGGCCGGCACCGAGACCGTCGAGCCGACTTTCGGCCTGCCGGCCATGTGGGTTGACGAGAACATGCGCGACGAGGCGATGTTCCGCGGCTATACCGTGGTCGATCCGGGCACCGTCATTACCACCCATCTGACCGAGGTGGTGAAGGACAACATGTCGGACCTGCTCAGCTTCGCCGAGACCCAGAAGCTGATCGACGAGCTGAAGAAGAGCAACGAGAAGCTGGTGGGCGAAGTGATTCCGGGCCGCATCAATGTCAACGGCGTGCAGCGCGTGCTGCAGAACCTGTTGTCCGAGCGCGTTTCGGTACGCGACTTCGCCTCCATCCTCGAAGCCATCGCCGAAGCCAGCGGCTATACCCAGTCGATCACTCAGATCACCGAGCATGTGCGCGGCCGCCTGGCACGGCAGATTTCCAATGCCAATGTCAGCCCCGATGGCTACATCCCGCTGGTGACCCTGTCGCCGCAATGGGAGCAGAATTTTGCCGAGGCGCTGGTCGGCCAGGGCGAAGATCGCCAGCTCAGCATGCAGCCCTCGCGCCTGCAGGACTTCATCGCCCAGGTGCGCCAGACCTTCGAGCGTCTGGCTTCCGAAGGCCATATGCCGGTCCTGCTCACCAGTCCGGCGATCCGGCCCTATGTGCGCTCGATCATCGAGCGCTTCCGCCCGGCCACCGTGGTGATGTCGCAGCAGGAAATCCATCCGAAGGCCAAGCTTCGGACGGTTGCCCAGATCTGAGGATGACCTAGACGATGCGGCTCAAGACCTTCCAGGCAGCGACGATGACCGAGGCGATGGACCTCGTGCGTCAGGCCTTGGGCGATGAGGCGATCATTGTATCGACCTACAGCCATCGTAATGGCGAGGGGGTCGAGATCACTGCGGCTGTCGAGCAGCGCAGCGACGACGATTTTTCCACGCCCGAGGCCCAGGCGCTGCGTTACGGGCAGGGCAATGGCCGGCTGTTCGTGCCGGGCGAGGATTTTGCCGACCACCAGCCCGAACAGGTGGGCGAGTTGATCCTGGGCGCGCTGCAATGGCATGGTGTGCCCGCCCGCGTGGCCGAGCGTCTGGCCCAGGCCGCCATGCGCGTCGGCCTCGACGATCCGGTGGGGGCGCTCGCCGAAGCGCTGGACGAGACCTATCGCTTCCCGGGCCTGAGCGGTGACAACCGGCCGCTGATCCTGATCGGCCCGCCGGGCAGCGGCAAGACCATTGCCAGTGCCAAGATCGCGGCGCGCTGCGTCATCGACCGCCGCCGCGTGCATGTGATCTCCTGCGATGGCAGCCGTGCCGCAGCCGGCGAGCAGCTGGCGGCGCTGTGCCGCGTGATGAATGCGCCTTTCTCTGAAGCCGGCGATGCCCGCGATCTGGCTGCCGCCATCGCGGCGGTGCCGCCGGAGGCCAAGCTGGTGGTGGACACCGCCGGCGTGAATTTGCATGACAGTGCCGACCGCAAGCTGCTGACCGGCCTGATCCAGGCCAGCGGCGCCGAGCCGGTGGCCGTCTTTGCTGCCGGTGGCGATGCCATGGAGATCGGCGAGCTGGCGGCGCAGGCCGTGGCTCTGGGCGCGCGCCGCTATATCGCCACCCGTATCGATGCGTCGCGCCGTCTGGGCGCATTGGTGGCGGCCGCCGATCTGGGCGGTCTGGCCTTTGCCGATGCCAGCGCCAGTCCTTTCGTGGGCAAGGGCTTCGAGCGTTTCGATGCCCTGCTGCTGGCCCATCGTCTGCTGGCCGATCCGGATGCCCAGGCCACTGTCGACCCGGATCTCGATGCCCGTTATTTTGCCCCGAAACCCGCTGCCCTGAAGGCCGCTGAATGACCGTGATAACCATGACGCCGACCACGCCGACGCCTCCTTCCGCTGCTCGCCCGGTCCGCCATCCATCCGCGGCCATGCGACAGTCCAATGTGATTGCCATCGCCTCGGGCAAGGGCGGTGTGGGCAAGACCTGGCTCTCGGTCACGCTGGCCCACAGCTTCGCCCGCCAGGGCCAGCGCGTGCTGCTCTTCGACGGCGATATCGGCCTGGCGAATGTGGACATCCAGCTTGGCCTGATGCCGGATCGCGATCTGGGCAGCGTCATCGCCGGCCGCTTCAGCCTGGCCGATGCGGTGATGCCGTCCGAAGCCGGCTTCGACATCATCGCCGGTAAATCCGGTTCCGCCTCGCTCGCCACGCTGGATGTGCCGGCCATGACCGCGCTGCGCGACGAACTGATGCAACTGGCCAAGAGCTACGACCGCGTCATCATCGATCTGGGCGCCGGCGTCGATGCCGTGGTGCGCACCTTCTCGTCGGCCGCCGCCATCACCCTGGTGGTGACCAATGACGAACCGACAGCGCTCACCGATGCCTATGCCTATATCAAGCTGGCGCGCATGGCCGACCGCAATGCCGATGTGCGCGTGGTGATCAACATCGCGCAGACCACCCGCGAGGGCGAGCGCACCTATGCCAAGCTCAACAAAGCGGCCGAGAATTTCCTGAAATATTCGCCGCCGCTGGCGGGCGTGGTGCGGCGCGACGACAAGGTGCGCGATGCGATCCGCAACCAGGTGCCGTTGCTTACCCGCCATCCGATGTGCGAGGCGGCTGAAGATATCGAAGCTCTCATGAATGGCCTGATGCGGACCGCGCCCGCGGTGCAGCCCTGACCATGACGGCATAGCAGGCAGAGACGCATGAGCGATCTCGGCCCGCTTGCGCCTGCGGCCCCTCCGGTTTCATCGACGCCGGCCACCGCGCCGGTTGCCCAGCCGCCGGCACCGCAGACTCCCGCGCCGACCAGCGGTCAGACTCCACCATCGCCCGGCACGCTGCTGCAGGGCAGCGCCGCCGCCATCGATGCCGCCGCCAGCGAACTGAGCCAGGGCGGCCAGATATCGGCCCAGGTGGTGGCGCGCGACCAGGCCGCGCTGGTGATCCGCACGGCGGCGGGCAACCTCATCAGCCTGGCCGGCGATCTCGCGGCCAAGCTCGAACAGGCCAATATCGCGGTGCTTACCGCCGCGCTGAAAATCCAGCTCACCCCGCAGAACCCGCAACAGGCCACGGTGCTCAGCGCCAATGGCGTGACGCTGCAGCCGCCCCTGCCGGCTCTGGCGCAGCCGCCGACCGCCGCGCAACTGGCGCTGGCCGTATCGCCGCCGCAGCCTTCGGCATCGCCGACGCCGGTGCTGCCGCAGCCGGGCCAGACTCTGAGCGCCGTGGTGGTCGCGCCGCCTGCACCGGGCACGCCAGCCGCCGCCATGCCATTGCCGGCAGGCAGCCAGTTGCAGGTGGTGGTGCAAAGCGCCACCTTGCCCGCCACGCCAGCCACACCGGCGGGCGCTACGCCATCGATGCCGCTGCCGGCCGCCGCGGGCACACCCGCCGCGATTCCGCCGGCCGCAACACCAGCTGCCGCCACGCCGGCCGTGGCGCCGGCTGTGACTGTGCCGGCGCCCTCGATTCCGACCACGCTTTCAGCACCGCTCGCCGCCGCCTTGCTGCAACAGGCCGCGGCCACGCCGCCCACCGCTCCGCAGCCGATCCTGCCGCAGGCCCAGGCGGCCCAGCAGGCGCTGCCCTCTGCATTGGCGAACCAGCAGCCCCTGCCGCAGCCGGCGATGGCCGGGCAGGTGATCACCGGCGTGGTTTCGGGCCAGACCGCCAACGGCCAGATGCTGGTCAGCACACCGCAGGGTATCCTGACCCTCAGTCTGAGCCAGCCGCTGCCGGCCGGTACACAGCTTTCGCTCGAACTCGCCGCCATCACCCGGCCGCCGCCGCCGACCGCCACCGCGCTCGGCCCGCCGCCGCTCGGCAGCGTGCTGACACGGCTGCAGGGCGAATGGCCGACACTGCAGCAGACGCTCGATGCCGTGCGCGCCACCGATCCGGTGCTGGCCCAGCGCCTGCAGGATATGCTGCCGCAGGCCAATGCGCGGCTGGCCTCTGCCGCCCTGCAGTTCATGGCCGCCGCCGCGGCCGGCAGCGCCCAGGCCTGGCTCGGTGCCGAGACCGTGCGCAAGCTGGAGGGTCAGGGCAAAGGCGACCTGCTGAAAAAGCTGGATGACGATTTCCGCGAGCTTGGCCGGCTCAACAGCCGCCAGGGCGATACCGACTGGCAGGCGGTGGTGATGCCGATGCTGATCGGCGGCAAGGTCGAGCCGATCCAGATTTTCATGCGCCGGCGCAAGAACAAGGAAAAGAAGCAGTCGCAGACCCGCTTCATCATCGACTTCGATCTGGAAAGCACGGGGCCGATCCAGTTCGACGGTTTTGTCGGTCCCAAGCAGCTGGATCTGGTGCTGCGTTCGGAAAGCGAATTCGGGCCGGCCTTCCGCCTGGATGTGACCGGCATCTTCACCAGCGCCCTGGAAATCACCGGCATGGTCGGCTCGATCCGCTTCCATGACCGGGAAAAGCCGCTGCCCTGGCCGAGCCCCGAGCTGGAAGGCCGGGCCCACAGCACCGAAATCAAGGCCTAGGCCCCACCCCTCGCGACAGACGCAAGAAACGGATATCGATACGACGCGACAGCGCTACAGTGCGCCGGCGCTGAGGGAGAGCGGCAGGATGAGATTGCAGGTCTGGCTGATGCTGCTGGCGCTTTCGGTGCTGTGGGGTGGCTCGTTTTTCTTCGTTGCCATCGCCGTGCGCGAACTGCCGCCGCTCACGCTGGCCACCTGCAGGGTCGGGCTGGCGGCCATGGTGCTGCTGCCGGTGCTCTACGCCACCGGCCGGCGGCTGCCGGCAGACGCCGTCACCTGGCGCGCCTGCATCACGATCGGCCTGCTCAACAACGTGATTCCCTTCTCGCTGATCTTCTGGGCGCAGAGCCAGATTCCCAGCGGGCTGGCCTCGATCCTCAACGCCACCACGCCGATCTCGACGGCGCTGGTCGCGCATGTGTTCACGACGGACGAGAAGCTGACGCCGAACCGCATCCTCGGCGTGCTGCTGGGCTTTGCCGGCGTCGCGGTGATGCTGGGCCCTGATCTGCTCACCGGCCCGGACAGTCTTCTGGGCCATAATGTGCTGGCGCAGGGCGCCGTGCTGCTGGCCACGCTGTCCTATGCCTGCTCGGGGGTCTACGGCCGGCGCTTCCGCCAGATGAATGTCGAACCGGTGGTCGTCGCCGGCGGACAGCTGCTGTCCTCCACCGTCCTGCTGTTGCCCATCGCGCTGCTCGCCGACCAGAGCTGGCGGCTGCCGCTGCCGTCATGGCAGGCGCTGGCGGCCTTGCTGGCGCTCGCCATCTTTTCAACAGCGCTGGCCTATGTGCTGTTCTTCCGTGTCATGGCCGCCGCCGGCAGTAACGTCAATCTGGTGACCCTGCTGGTGCCGGTCAGCGCCATCCTGCTGGGCGTGCTGGTGCTGAGGGAAACCCTGGCGCCGCGCCATTTTGTCGGCATCGGTGCGATTGCGCTCGGTCTGGCCGCGATTGACGGCCGCCTGCTGCGCCGTCAGCCCGGCTGATCGCCTGGCTGTTCCTGGCGGCGGCGGAAGCCCTGCAGGCCGGCCTCGTCCATCTCCGCCTGTTCGCGCTTTTCCTGCTTCTGGCGTTCGCGCTTTTCCCAGTTCTCGAGCACCAGTTCGTATTTCTTCAGCTCGCGGAAAGCGTCGTTGACCTCTTCCTGGGCGGCGGCGATGCGGTCGATCACTTCCTCGCGCGAGACATCCAGATTGGCGCGACGCTCGCGGTTCATCTTGCGATAGGCGGCAAAGCCGAAGCTGGCTTCATAATGCTGGGTGGCAACCTTGCGTTCCTGTTCCAGCTGCTCGTCCAGCGCCATCATCTGGCGCTCGATGCCGGTGCGCAGGATTTCCAGATCGACAACGACGCGACGCCGCTCGTCGAGCTTCCATTTCCATAACCGGATAAGGCCGCCAATGCCACGCATGATTCAGGCCCTGCCGCTTGCCGACATCAGCGCGAGATTCCTTCACCCTGGAGGAAGATATCGGCCAGCTGGACGTAGCAGCCTTCCAGATCGGCGCGTTCGCTTTTCTGCTGCTTGAGGAAGGCTTCCAGCATTGGCTGGTAACGGATTGCCTCATCGACTTTCGGATCGGAGCCGTTGCGATAGGCGCCCAGCCGGATCAGTTCGGCCATGTCGTCATAGGTGGCCATCAGCTGGCGCGCCCGCGTCACCAGCAGGTTTTCATCTTCGGTGTTGCAGCCCGGCATGGTGCGCGAGATCGAGCGCAGGATATTGATGGCGGGATAGCGGCCGCGCTCGGCGATGGCGCGTTCCATCACGATATGGCCATCGAGAATACCGCGGGTCGCATCGGCGATCGGCTCGTTATGGTCGTCGCCATCCACCAGCACGGTGAACAGCCCGGTGATGCTGCCCTCCTCGGTGCCGGGACCGGCGCGTTCCAGCAGGCGCGGCAGTTCGGCGAAGGTGGTGGGTGGATAACCCTTGGCCGTCGGCGGTTCGCCGCCCGACAGGCCGATCTCGCGCTGGGCCATGGCGAAACGCGTCACCGAGTCCATCAGGCAGAGCACCTGGTTGCCCTGGTCGCGGAAATACTCCGCCACCGCCAGCGTCATATAGGCGGCCTGGCGGCGCACCAGCGCCGGTTCGTCCGAAGTGGCGACCACGATCACGGTGCGGGCGAGGCCCGCTTCGCCCAGATCGTCCTCGATGAATTCCTGCACCTCGCGGCCGCGTTCGCCGATCAGGCCGACCACATTGACGTCGGCTTCGGTGTAGCGCGCCATCATCGACAGCAGCACGGACTTACCCACGCCCGAGCCGGCGAAGATGCCCATGCGCTGGCCGCGGCAGCAGGAGATGAAGGTGTTGATCGAGCGGATGCCGAGATCGATCTTGGCGCCGACGCGCTTGCGCGAATTGGCCGGCGGCGGATTGGCGCGTAGCGGATAGGGCCGGTTGCCGTTCTGCAGCGGCGGTCCGCCATCCAGCGGACGGCCGAGGCCATCGATGACGCGGCCGCGCCAGCTCAGATCGGGATAGACCACCGGCTGGTCCTCGCCGACCACGGCGCGGCAGCCCAGGCCGACACCGTCGAGCGAGGCATAGGGCATCAGCAGGGCGCGGTTCTGGCGGAAGCCGACCACCTCGCATTCGACATTGCGGTGATCGCGGGCCAGCAGATGGACGCGGGAACCGATGGACAGGTGGCGCTCGACACCGGCGATTTCGACCAGCAGGCCCTGGATGGAGGTCACCCGGCCGGTGAAGCTGACATCCTTGATCCGGTCCAGGTCCATCAGCAGGCTGTGCATTGCGCCTCATCCATCGGGTTGAAAAAAGACCCTACAGGTCAAAGCCTTAACCGGCGGTAAAGCCTCTGGTTATGGCAGCCCGGCCAGGCCAATTTACCATGGTTTTTCGGGCCCAGCCTGCCCATATAGGATGCAGCGTTAAAGAATGCGTTAACTTCGTTTGTTAACGATGGTAAATTAACCCGAATCGGGCGGAAAAACGCCAAACCTAGGATGACGGGCCTGTTGATAACCCGCAATCCGCAAACGCCACCGCGCGTGGGGGTGCTGCCATGCGAGTGCTGTTGATCGAAGACGATGCCAATATGGCCAAGAGCATCGAACTGATGCTCGGCGCCGAGGGCTTCAATGTCTATCGCACGGAATACGGCGAAGAGGGCTTGGACCTCGGCAAGCTGTATGACTACGACATTATCGTGCTCGACCTGAACCTGCCCGACATGCACGGCTATGACGTGCTGAAAAAGCTGCGGGCCGCCAAGGTGAACACCCCGATCCTGATCCTCTCGGGCATGGGCGAGCCCGACAAGAAGGTGAAGGGCCTCGGCTTCGGCGCCGACGACTACATCACCAAGCCCTTCAACAAAGACGAACTGATCGCGCGCATCAACGCCATCGTGCGACGCGCCAAGGGTCATTCTCAGTCAGTGATCCAGACCGGCAAGCTGACCGTCAATCTCGACGCCAAGTCGGTCGAGGTCGAGGGCGGCCGCCTGCATCTGACCGGCAAGGAATATGCCATGCTGGAGCTGCTCTCGCTCCGCAAGGGTACGACGCTGACCAAGGAGATGTTCCTCAATCATCTCTACGGCGGCATGGACGAGCCGGAGCTGAAGATCATCGACGTCTTCATCTGCAAGCTGCGCAAGAAGATCGCCTCGGCCACGGCCGGCGACAATTACATCGAGACGGTCTGGGGCCGCGGCTATGTGCTGCGCGACCAGGTCGAGCCGGTGGCCGCTGGCGCCAAGCGGGCCGCTGGCGCACGCTGAGCCGCGCTGAACGGAATCTGGGAAAGCCGGCCATGGGCCGGCTTTTTCATGTGCTAGACTCATGCCCATGACGACGCGCGAATCATCAGATGTCGATATCCGGATGGGCGATGCGCTCGACATTCTGTCGACACTGCCGGACGCATCCGTCGATCTGGTGATCGCCGATCCGCCGTATAACCTGAACAAGGATTACGGCAACGGCTCGGATACCCGCGATTTCGACGCATATCTGGATTTCTCGCGCCGCTGGCTGGGTGAATGCCGGCGGGTGATAAAGCCGCAGGCCACGCTTTATGTCTTCATGGGTGTGCGCTTCATCTCGTATATCTACGACATTCTGGAGCGCGAACAGCGCCTACGTTTCAACAGCTGGATCTGCTGGCATTACACGCAGGGGCTTGGCAAGACGCGTGGTTTCTCACCGCGCCATGACGATATCCTGATGTTCACGGCATCCGACGCCTTCACCTTCAATCTCGATGCCGTGCGCGTGCCGCAGAAATACTATCGCGAGCGCAACAACATGCGGGGCGCCAATCCGGGCGATGTCTGGGGCTTTTCCCATGTGCATTATTCGCATCCGAACCGCCAGCCGCATCCGACCCAAAAGCCTGAAGGGCTGATCGAGCGCATGGTGAAGGCGTCGAGCCATCCCGGCGATCTGGTGCTCGATCCCTTTGCAGGCAGCGGCACGGTGCCGCGGGTCTGCCAGCAACTGGACCGGCGCTGTATCGGGATCGAGCTTAATCCCGATTATGTCGCCGGCATCGAACAGCGGCTGGCGCAGCCGTTTGACGGATTCGACAGTATCGATCCACGCATGGAACGCGTGCCGCTCGACCTGCGGCGGGCGGACTTACGCGAAAGCTATCTCGCCAATCATGAAGACTGGTTTCTCGACAAGCACGAGAATGCAGTCGACAAATTCCGCAAGGAAGTGAGGCGGGTCTATGGCGGCAAAGGTGCGCCGCCACCAGCCGCCGATGACGGCGACGATCCTTTCGACGGGCAGTAGGCGTCAGGCCGTAAAGCTCAGGCGCAGCGTTTCACCTTCGGTGCTGCTACTCACACGATGGCCGGCGCTTTCGGCCAGCAGCCGGGCATAGCGGGCCACGGCCGGACCGGGATCGCGGGGCCAGTCGGCGGCATCGCCGAAAGCCGCCGCGATGTCCTCGTTCCAGCGCAGCATGGCGCCTTCGCCGCGGATCGCCCAGCCATTGCCCTCGCGCTGCAGCGTCAGCGTGCCGCCGCGCGGCAGGGCGCCGCCGGCCAGCGACAGGCCCAGCAGCAGCGCCTTGCCCAACGGCTTGGGGATATCGGCATCCTGTTCGGGCAGGTGCAGGGCGAGTTTGCCGCCGGCGAAATAGTCGCGCGCCACCCGGCCCAGTTCCGACAGGCCCAGGCTGTCCTGCAGGCCCCCCGAAGCGCCCAGCGCCAGGCGGAAAAAGCCCAGCCGCCGCGCGGCATCGCCGGCCGATTGCGCGATCAGGCCGATGGCTTCCTCGCGCATCGCGACATCGGTTTCCTCGGTCAGCAGTTCGACGCCGTTATTCACCGCGCCGATGCTGCCGGCCAGGTCGTGGCAGAGCCGCGAGCAGATCAGCGCGATCAGTTCGGCCGTTTCGGCGGTGGCGGGCGGATGTCCCATGCGGATTCCCGAGTTCGGCATATGGCAGGCGGGCGTCGCCCTGTTTAGAATGTCCGCTTCAGGCAAGCAACAGCGAGTATCGGGCATGCTGGCGCCATATGCTCCGGGCGACTGGGTGGAGAATCCGCTGGAACGGGACTGGGGCCCGGGCCAGGTGCAGTCTGCGGTCGGCCCGCGCGTCACCGTGAACTTCCTGCATGTCGGCAAGCGCCTGATCAATACCGAACAGGTGCCGCTGAAGACCATCCGGCCGCCGGAAGACTGAGCTGGGACTGTGAAACCGTCATGAGCACCGATCTGCGTCCGTTAGGCGCCGCCCTGCTGCCGCTGGCGCGCGAGGCCGGTGCCGCCATCATGGCGGTCTACGCCACCGCCTTCGCCACCCGCGCCAAGGCCGATCACAGCCCGGTCACCGATGCCGACGAGGCGGCCGAGACCATCATCCTGCAGGGCCTGCACCGGCTGACAGCCGATGTGCCGGTGGTGGCGGAAGAGCAGATGTCGACCGGCCATGTGCCACAGATCGATGGCGAGCGTTTCTGGCTGGTCGATCCACTGGATGGCACGCGCGAATTCGTCGAGCGCAACGGCGAATTCACCGTCAACATCGCCCTGATCGAACGTGGCCGGCCGGTGCTCGGTATCGTCAGTGCGCCGGCGCTGGGCGACACCTGGCTCGGCATCGCCGGTATCGGCGCACGCCGCTTCAACGGCCATAGCGACACGGTCGGGCGCGAGATCGCCGCACGTACCGTGCCACGCGCGGGCGCCCAGGTGCTGGTCAGCCGCAACCATCGCGAGGCCGCGGTGGATGCCTGGCTGCAGAAGCAGCTCGCTCCGCTGACCTGTACGGTCGGCAGTTCGCTGAAATTCTGCCGCATCGCCGAAGGTGCGGCCGATCTCTATCCGCGCTTTGCCTCGATCTCGGAATGGGATACGGCGGCGGGGCAGGCAGTGCTGGAAGCGGCCGGCGGCGCGGTGCTGACCTGGGATGACAATTACAGGGAAGGCGGCCCGCTGGCCTATGGCAAGCCGCAATTCCGCAACCCGGGTTTCCTGGCGCGCGGCGCGCTCTGATGGCGCAGATCGGGGCGCTGCTCGACGAGTTCGGTTATCTCGCAGTCCTGATCGGCACGTTCCTCGAAGGCGAAACCATCCTGGCGCTGGCCGGTTTTGCCGCGCATCAGGGCTATCTCCGTCTCGACCTCACGATCCTCGCCGCCTTCATCGGTTCAGCAGCCGGCGACCAGCTGTGGTTCCTGCTGGCGCGCTGGCGCGGTCGACGCTGGCTGCTGCAGCGGCCCGACTGGCAGGCGCGGCTGGCGCCTGCCACCCGCTGGCTCGAACGCTATCCGGTGCTGTTCGTGCTGGGCTTCCGTTTCGTTTACGGCATCCGCAATGTGGCGCCGGTGGCCATCGGCCTCAGCAATGTACCGACCGGCCGCTTCGTGCTGCTGAATCTGTTGGCCGCCGCGATCTGGGCCACGGTGTTCGGCTGGCTCGGCTATCTGTTCGGCGAGGCGATCGAGACCCTGCTCGGCCGGTTGCAACGCTTCGAGCATATCCTGCTGGCGGGACTGGTGCTGGCCGTCGCGCTGGTTTTTCTGGCGCGCTGGCTGGCCCGGCGTCTGCGGCGCAAATTGCCCTAGACGACGGCCACGTCCACCAGGATGGCGGCATAGTGACAAGCCGCCGCTGCCAGCACGAAAACATGCCAGATCGCGTTCTGGAATGGCAGGCGCTCCCACAGATGGAAGACGACGCCCAGGCTGTAGAGCGCGCCGCCGGTGATCAGCAGGATCAGGCCGGCCAGGGAGGCGCTGCTGACCAGCGGCTGCAACGCTGCCAACACGGTCCAGCCGAGCAGGAGGTAGACGGCCACCGACAGCCTGTCGAAGCGCGTGGGATAGATCAGCTTTAGCGCCACGCCGATCAGCGCCACGCTCCAGACGAAGCCGAGCAGGGCCCACCCCCAGGCGCCGCCGATCAGCAGCAGGCTGAACGGCGTATAGGTGCCGGCGATCATCACGAAAATGGCGGCATGGTCGAAACGGCGGAACAGGGCTTTGCGTTGCGCATGGCTGGTCAGGTGATACAGCGCCGAACAGCTGATGGTGGCCAGCAGGCCGAAGCCATAGAGGCCGAGGCTGATGCCGCGCGGCAGGTCCGGGTTCAGGCAGAGCAGCACGACCAGCGTGGCGACCGCGCCGACGGCGAAGGCGAGGCCCAGCAGATGCACCACTGCATCGGCGATCAGCTCGGCACGGCTGCACTGTCGAGGAACAGATTGGCGAGCGACAGACTGACGGACCATGACAGCGCTCCCGACAAAAGACGAGAGCAGCTTACAGGATAAAATGCGGCGGGAGAATGACGGCTTTGCAGGCTTAGCGGTAGAGGTCGTCGCCGCGTTCGCTGACCTGGGCCGGTTCATAGCCGCGCAGCGAGGCGAAGAGCAGCAGCTGGTCCGGCGTCAGCGTATCGCGGGCGGCCAGATGGCCGCGCAGGCGGGTGGCGCGGATGCGGCCCTGCAGCGAGCCGATCTTCTGCGTCAGCGCATCGATGCGGGTCGGCTCGACATTATTCTCGACAAAGGCGCGGTCCAGCCGGCGTTCCTCGATGACAACGCGGCGGGCCAGCGAGGTCACCTCGGAGTCAAGGTCATGCTGCATCTGCCGCAGGCGCTGGCGTTGGTCAGGCTCCAGGCCGAGCGCATCGGCCAGCAACAGCAGGCTCTGCGGGGCGGGGAACAGGTTGCGCTCGCTGAGCGTCAGGTCGGCGGCATTGGCCGGCACCACGAAGGCGGCGGTGGGCGGAATGGTCGGAATATCCGCATCGGCTGCGGCCTGCGGCTGCGGTGTGCGCAGCTGCTCGCGGGTGATCGAACCGACAGCGACCCCGGCGGCAAGCGTCAGGCCGAACAAAAGCGTGGCGACCAGACGGCGCATCACAACATCTCTCCCTAAATTTACGGGCGGCCGAATCTCTCTGTGGATTCGGCAGCGAGCGCAACCTAGGGCGGCCGCGTTTATTTTTCGGTGACGATGATCACGCTGGCGTCGGGTGATTCGGCATAAAGCCGCATCACATCGGCGTGACGGCGCTCCAGCGTCGCCCGCTGGTTGATATAGCCCTTGTCGGTGATCTCGTTGGCATCGATGGATGGCGGGTCCGACAGCAGGATCACACGGGCGATCTTCATGGAGCTGCCACCCTGCGCGGTATTATGGGATGCAAGCATCTGCGCAATGCGGGTGTGCAACTCCGAAGACGGCAAGTCTTTCGCGGCAGCCGAGGGCCAGGCCAGCAGGCCGACGAAGCCGTGATCCTGCCCGGTGACCACGGCGTCCTGCAGCAGCGGCGAACAGGCCGCCAGCGCCGCCACGCGCACGCCGCCCACATGCACCCAGGTGCCGGTGGTCAGCTTGAAGTCTTCGGCGATGCGGCCGTCGAAGACCACGCCCCTGGCCGGATCGGTCTCGTCGGCCAGTCTTGCCGCGTCGCCGATGCAGTAAAAGCCCTCCGTGTCGAAGGCCTTCCGCGTCTGCGCGTCGTCGCCGATATAGCCCGGTGTGACATTCGGGCCTTTCACGCGGATCTCCAGCTTCGAGCCGGACGGCACGAATTTCAACTGCACGCCCGGCACTGGCACGCCGATCACGCCGGCACGCTCGATGGGGAAATGCGCCGCCGTCGCCAGCGGCGAGGTCTCGGTCGAGCCCCAGCTCGAGGTCATGCAGACGCGCTTGCCGAGCGTGCGGATGCTCAAGGCCTCCAGCCGCGTCCACAGATCGGGCGGCAAGGCAGCGCCTGCATAAAATATCATTTGAAGGCGGCTGAAGAACTGGCGGCACAGCGCCTCATCCTGTTCCAGATGCGGCAGCAGCATGGCGTAGCCGGCGGGTACATTGAAATACACGGTCGGCGCGATCTCGCGCAGGTTGGCGACGGTCTTTTCGACCAGGCCCGGTGCCGGCTTGCCATTGTCGATATACAGCGTGCCGCCCTGGCGCAGCACCATGTTGAAATTGTGGTTGCCGCCGAAGGTGTGGTTCCACGGCAGCCAGTCGAGCAGCACGGTGCGCTGCTCTTGCAGGAAGGGCCAGATCTGCGCGATGGCCTGCTGGTTGCTGCTCAGCATGCGATGGGTGTTGATCACGCCCTTGGGCAGGCCGGTGGAGCCGGAGGTGAACAGATACTTCGCCACCCAGTCGGGGCTGATGCTGTTGAAGCGCGCATCCACGGCCGGTGTAGGCTTGGTATCCAGCAGCGGTTTCAGGTCGGTGATCTGTTCGATACCGGCGGGCAGCGTGGCCAGCACCTTCGCGAACGGCCCGCCCCCTTCGGCGAAAACGAGCTTCGGCTGCACCAGGCCGACGATGTGATGCACCTTGGCGCAATCGCCGCTCATCAGCGAATAGGCGACGCTCACCGGTGTCACCGGCACGCCGGCGACGAAGCCGCCCAGCATCAGCAGGGCATGGTCGATGCTGTTGCCCGAGAGGATGACGATGGGCGTGGTCTGGTCCAGGCCGCGGTCGAGCAGCGCCTGCGCGATGCTGCGGGCGGCCTGCCAGGCCTGGCCATAGGTGATCTCGCGCCAGCCGTCGCCGCGGCGCTCGGCGAGGAACAGGCCATCAGGCTGGCTTTGTGCCTGCTGCATCAGCACCAGGCCGAGATGGTCGGGATGCGGCTGCAGCGCGGCCTCGGCTTCCAGGATAAAGCTGCCATCGGCACGGTCGGTGCGGCGCACGCGCGGCGTGGCCAGGGCGAGCGGCAGGAAGGGCGGCTTGGTCTCGGACGCGGATTCGCCCTGCTGGATCATGTTCCCTCCCGGAAACGGCGCTGCGATTTTGTAAGGCAGCATTACAATGTGGCTGCATCATAACGCGTCGCCACGAGGGGGCAAGGGCTAAAGAAAGCTGTCATGGCCGAGCTTGTCCCGGCCATCCACGTGGTTGGGGCAGGGGGGAAAGGCGTGGATGCCCGGCACAAGGCCGGGCATGACACGAGATAGTTTATTTTGCGATATCGAGCACCACGCGGCCGCGGATCTGGCCGGCGAGGATTTTCGGCGCCAGGTCGAACACGGCGGAGAGCGGATGCTCTTCGGTGATCGTGCCCAGCTTGTCGCGGGGCAGATCCTGGGCGAGCTGCCACCAGGCGCGTTTGCGCTTGTGCATCGGCGCCATCACGGAATCGACACCAAGCAGGCTGACATTGCGCAGGATGAAGGGGAAGACGCTGGCAGGCAGGTCCATGCCGCCGGCCAGGCCACAGGCGGCAACGAAGCCGCCGTATTTCACCTGGCTCAGTACGGTGGCGAGCGTCTGGCCGCCGACGGAATCGACCGCCGCCGCCCAGCGTTCCTTGGCCATGGGCGCGCCCTTCTGTGCCAGCTCCTCGCGGGTAACGAAGCCTTTCGCGCCCAGGGCGGTCAGATAGTCATGGGTCTCGGGCCGGCCGGTGGCGGCGATCACCGTATAGCCGCGCTTGGCCAGCAGCGTCACGGCAATCGAGCCGACACCGCCGGCCGCACCGGTCACCAGCACCTCGCCATCGGCCGCATTGAGCCCGGCATCTTCCAGCGCCTGCACGCAGAGCATGGCGGTATAGCCGGCGGTACCGATGGCCATCGCCTGCTGCATGGAAAACGCATCGGGCAGGCGCACCAGCCAGTCGCTTTTCATCGAGGCGAAGCGGCTGTAGCCGCCCCACTGGTTTTCCGACAGGCCATAGCCGTTGACGATCACCTTCTCGCCCGGCTTGAAATCCGGGTTGCCGGAAACCACCACGGTGCCGGCGAGGTCGATGCCGGCCACCATCGGCAGCTTGCGGGCGATGCGTCCGCCGGTCAGCGCCAGGCCGTCCTTGTAGTTCAGGGTGGAATAGCCCACCTCGACCAGCACGTCGTTGGCCGGCAGCTCTTTTTTGGTCAGGTCCTTGAAGCCCGCCTTGGGCTTGCCGTCGACGTCTTCAATGACGACAGCGCGGAATGTCTCGGCCATTTTGATGGTGTTCCTGTCTGACTTAACGCAACGGCTCGAGGATCGAGACGTAGTTGGCGACGGCGACGCCGCCCATGTTGAAGACGCCACCCAACTTGGGGTTCTTGATCTGGATATCGCCGGCGGTGTTGGAGAGCTGCATCGCCGCCATCACATGCATCGACACGCCGGTGGCGCCGATCGGATGGCCTTTCGACTTCAGGCCGCCCGAAGGATTGACCGGCAGCTTACCGTCGGCCTGGGTCCAGCCTTCCATGATCGCTTTCGCGCCCTGGCCTTTTTCCACCAGGCCCATGGCTTCGTATTCGATCAGCTCGGCAATGGTGAAGCAGTCATGGCTCTCGGCGAAGGAAAGATCCCACACGGAAAGCCCCGCTTCGGCCAGCGCATCGGCCCAGGCCTTGGCCGGGCCATCGAAGGCAATGACGTCGCGCTTGGCCATCGGCAGGAAGTCCTGCACATGCTTGGAGGCTCGGAAGGCAATCGCCTTCTTCATGCCCAGCGCCGTCTGCACATCGGTTATCACCAGGGCGGCGGCGCCGTCCGACACCATCGAGCAGTCGGTGCGGCGCATGCCGCCGACCACGATGGGGTTCTTGTCGGACACGGTCTTGCAGAAGTCGTAGCCGAAATCCTTCTGCATATGCGCCAGCGGGTTCTTGCTGCCGTTCTTGTGGTTCTTGGCAGCGATCATCGCGGTGGCGTCCGACTGGTCGCCATAGCGCTGGAAATACTGCTTCTGGATCGAATCGAACACGCCGGCGAAGCCGCCTTCGTTGAAAACTTCCGTCTTCTTGTAGCTCGCCTTGACCAGGATATTGCCGACCATTTCGGTCGAGGCAGAGGTCATTTTCTCAACACCGACGCAGAGCACGAAGCGCGCCTTCCTGGCGGCAATCGCATTCAGGCCCTGGTAGATCGCCGCGGTGCCGGTAGAGCAGGCATTCTCCACGCGGGTCGCCGGCTTGAAGCGCAGGTCGGGGCTGGCCTGCAGCACAAGGGATGCCGTGAAATCCTGGTCGATCAGGCCGCCGTTGAAATGGCCCAGATAGATGGCATCCACATCCTTGGGCTCGATGCCGGCATCGCGGATCGCGCCGACCGCGACCTCGACGATCAAGTCCTCGGCATCGCGGCCATCCAGTTTGCCGAACTTGCTGTGGCTCCAGCCAACGATGCAGGCGGTCATGATGTCTCTCCCTGGTCCCTTGAATCAGTTTGTTCGGATTGCCCGTAAGGAGAGGGCGACACCGGTATTCCGTCAAGGCGCGGGCCCGGCCTCGGCCTGCCGGATCCGGGAAGCCTCCGCATCGCTCCGGATTGTTCCGGACGGTTCCCGGTGTTTCCGGATGCTTCCCGGTGCTTCCGGGTGCTTCCCCTGGCGTCCGGATGTTTCCCGTTGCTTCCGGCCGGTTCGGTTCCGGTTCGTTCAACTCTCACCTGTCTGTGGTTGCGGGACATACAACTAAAACGAATATATAAACTAAGGCATTGAAATATATAAACATGATGTGGGAACATTTAGTGAAAATTATCTTGATTTCAAGAGTGCATCGCTATAATGTTCCTGTATCGTTCAATTCAGGAGTTTTCCTATGACCGATTTCAGCGACCCCCTGTTTTCCGATACGGCAGCCGCCTTTCCGGTCGACCAGCGCCTGTTCGACCTGGCCGAAAGCGTCGGCATCGGCCGCGCCAACCGGCGCTCGGATGTCTTCAAGCTGCAGACCCTGCTGCATCGGGAGGGCTATCTGGATGCGGCCGGTCCGGCCAATGGCTGGGGCGGCGACTGGAGCAACCGCGATGACTACGCGCTCCGCCGCTTCCAGCGCGACAACGGCCTGGGCATCGACGGGCTGGCTGATCCCGATGGCGAGACCATCAGCGCCTTCCGCGGCTTCTATCCGCAGCCCGGTCTGCCGGTCGGGCAATCCGGTGATCGCGCCGCCGCCTGATGGCGGGCGGCATCGCTTCACTGAACCCGCGCGCGGGGTGGCGTTTCCGAGACCCACCGTCATCCCGCGCAAAGGTGCTTTTTGATGCGGGCTCTGCTGGCAGCGGAATCGGACGAGTGCCAATCGGCGTCACATTTACATAATCTTATTGCAATGCAGCGCACGCTGCCCCCAGGCTTTGACTGTTGGCGTGCCGGCTCCCGAGTCGGTTTCCAGGACGTCGGGTGTCGGCTCCCGCAGAAAGCAGGAGGCGCAGATGTCCGTTCATTCCCCAAGCAAGAAAACCGACCATGCAGCATGGCTGCAGAAGCTGCTGACCCACCGCCTGACCACGGCGGAAATCCTCTATCACATGCCCGATCACCCGACCCTGCTGCAGACCTATGTCTGGCAGGATTACGATCTGGCGCCGCGCTATCCAGGACTGAAGAAGTTTCTGGATTTCTGGGAGCGCGATCTGGATGGCAAGCTGCATTCGGTGCGGGTGGTTTCGGCCCGGCTGGTCAGCCCGGCCGAGGTGCGGGCTGCGGCAGCCAGCTACCATCTGCACTGAATAACCGGCAGGGACGGCAGGGTTTCCGGCGATTTCGCCGGCGGCCAGCGGCTGCGGCCAGCCGGCCGCCGTGCTAGGCTCGGCGCGGGGTATCATCACACCGCGAGCCGAGCCGTATGTCCGTCATTGCGTATCTGGAAGACTCCGCAGCACTGATCGCCAAGGCGGCGACGCCGGAAACGGCCGCAGTCGTGGAAAAGGCCATCGACCTGATCGTTGCGGCCCTGCGCCATGATCTGCCGCTGCTGGTCTGCGGCAATGGCGGTTCGGCTTCCGATGCCATGCATATCGCCGGCGAGCTGGTCGGGCGCTTCCTGAAAGAACGCCGCGCCCTCAACTGCATCGCGCTCGGCACCGATGCGGCGGTGACCACCGCCTGGAGCAACGATTACGATTTCACCAGTCTCTACGCACGCCAGGTGGAAGCCTATGGCCGCGAGCGCGGCGTGCTGCTGGGCATTTCCACCTCGGGCAATTCGGCCAATGTCATCCAGGCCGCCGAAGCGGCGCACAAAAAAGGCATGACGGTGATCGCGCTGACCGGCGAGACCGGCGGCAAGCTGAAAGCGGCTTGCGATGTGCTGATCACCGCGCCCTCGCGCCATACGCCGCATATCCAGCAGATCCACGCCTGCTATTACCATTACATCTGCGAACAGGTGGAAGCGCGGCTGGTGGCCTGATCGCGTGAGCGCAGGTCTCCAGAAACATCTCCTCACGCTGCCGGATGGCCGGCAGCTCGGCTGCTATCACCAGGCCGGAGCCGGCCCGGGCTTTTTCGGCGTCGGCGGTTATGCGCGGCAGAGCCCGATGGCCAAGCCGCTCGGCCCGGCGCTGTTCCAGTATGCGCAAAGTCGCGGTCAGGCCTGCCTGCTGTTGGATTTCCGCGGCCAGGGTGCATCGCCCGGCCAGCTTGCCGACCTGACGCTGCCCAACATGCGCGCCGACATCCTGTCGGTGGCGGCGCAGTTCAACCTGTCGGGCATGATCGGCATCGGAGCCAGTCTCGGCGGCTGGGCCCTGCTGGCGGCGCAGCAGGAAAATCCAGGACTGCTGCACAGTATGCTGGCGCTGGCACCAGCCGTGGACTGGGACCGGATTTACTTCGCGCCCAAGAAAGCCGCCGGCCAGATCGGCCAGACCAAGACCGGCGAATGGGTGGTGCAGGCCGATGGCATCGTCGCCCATCCGGCGCTGGTCGAGACCGCCGGCCAGGCCCGGCTCGATCCGGCCAAACTGCGGCTGCCCGGGGCATTGCGCATCCTGCAGGGCGAGGCGGATACGATCGTGACGGCCGCGGCGACGCAGGCGCTGGCCGGGTTGCTGGTGCCCTGTGCCGCTGTCAGCCTGCGGCTCATGCCCGGCATGGACCATAACCTGACGACGCTGCGCAGTGACGGTTCGGTAACGGCTTTTGCCGAAGAATGCGACGCGTTGCTGGCCGCGGCCGCAAAATCCTAACAGGCGGGAGCCATGGCCGAGTCAGTCCGTCCGTATATTTTCATGAACCTGTGGGGCCGCTGCGGCGCCATCTTCTTCCACAGCCTGTTCGACAACCATCCCGACCTCTCCACCATTCCCGGCATCGGGCCTTATAACCTGCTGGCCGAATATCTGCGCAAGCCGCCGGTCGCCACCGATCCGGTCACCGTGGCGAAATGGATCGCCACCGTCTTCAACAATTATTTCAACAACGATTTCTTCCGCAACGAAACCGGCCTGGATCGCCTGGGGCTCAACGGCGATGAAAAGGCGGCGGTGGATATCCAGCGCTTTTTCGAATTCGCCCTGGCCGATCAGCGCCAGCGCAACGACACTTCGCTGTTCGGCATCGCCGAGACCCTGCACAATGCCTGGGATCGCGTGCTCGGCCGCGCCGCGCCGCTGCCGATGGTATTCCTGCAGCTGCATAAGATGGCCATCGAGGCGTCGCCGAATATTGTCGCGGCGCTGCCCGAGAACCGCCGCGGCGTGCTGCTGGCGCGTGCCCCTATCGACACCGCGGAATCGAATCTGAACTACATGATCAACCGGCCGCCGATCCAGCGGAACCGCTTGAGCAAGATGTATGTGGTCAGCGGCGGCATGCTGGATTACCAGTACGGGCCGGCTTTCCTCGACTATCGCGCCATCACCGTGCGGCTGGAAGACCTGAAGAAAGCGCCGGAAGATTTCATGCGCCGCTTAAGCGATTTCTTGGGCCTGCGTTTTGATGACAGCCTGCTGCAGACCACGCAGATGGGCCGTTACTGGAAGACGCTGCCGACGCGCCGCAATCCGCAGATCAAGGATTTCGTCGCGCCGTCTTCGAACCCGGAAGGCTATCGCCTGACGCCGCGTGACCGTTCCCTGTTCGCCGCCCTCTATGACGGCATGCGCCGCTTCATGGACTATCCGGTGGAGGCCGAGCCGGCCTCGGAGAAAGAGCTGCAGGAAATCGTCAGCGGCGCGCCATTCGACTGGGAAATCATGATGGCCGAGGTGATCGGCTTCGATCCCCGCACCCTGCCGCAACAGCCCGACTACATCGGCTTCCGCCGCACGCTGGCCGCCCATATGGCGCGGCCGCGCTGGCAGGACTCGCACCTCAAGACCGAACGCCTGATTCTCTGACGCCTTACTGAGGCTGCGTGGTCTCGCCGAAGCGCACCGGCGCGCCGATCGGCGTCTGCAGTTCGGCATCCCGCATGGCGAACTGGCCGCGGATGATGGTGGCCATCGGCCAGCCGGTGACGCTGTCGCCGGTGAACGGCGACCAGCCGCATTTCGACTGCAGCCAGCTTTCCTCGATCACCTTCTTCGCCTTCAGGTCGACGACGGTGAAATCGGCATCGTAGCCGAGCGCGATTCGGCCCTTGCCGCTCAGGCCGAAGACGCGCTGGGCGCCGGCCGAGGTCAGGTCGATCAGGCGCTGCAGGGTCAGGCGGCCCTGGTTCATATGGTCGAGCAGCAGCGGCAGCAGGGTCTGCACGCCGGGCATGCCGCTCGGGCTCTGCGGATAGGGCTTGCTCTTTTCCTCTTTGGTATGCGGCGCGTGATCGGACCCGATCACGTCCACCACGCCCGAGCGCACGGCGCGCCACAGGCCCTGGCGATGTTCGTCGCTGCGGATCGGCGGGTTCATCTGCGCATAGGTGCCGAGCCGGTCGTAGCAGTCGGGCGCGAACAGCGTCAGATGCTGCGGCGTGGTCTCCACTGTGGCGATGTCCTTGTGGTCGACCAGGTAATCCATCTCCTGCGCCGTGGTGACATGCAGCACATGCACGCGGCGGCCGACCTTGCGCGCCAGCGTCACCAGACGCCTAGTCGCCAGCAGCGCGCTTTCGGCATCGCGCCATTCCGGATGCAGATGCGCGGTGGCGCCGGCCACCTCGGTCAGGGGCTTGCGGTCGCGCATGCGGTATTCGTCCTCGCAATGCACGGCCATGCGACGCTTGCCGTGGCGCAGCACGCGTTCCAGCGTGGCGTCATCGGCCACCAGCAGGTCACCGGTGGAGGCGCCCATGAACAGTTTCACGCCGGCGCAGCCCGGCAGCTTTTCCAGCTCCGGCAGGTGCTCGACATTTTCCGCCGTGGCGCCGACATAGAAGGCATAATCGCAATGGGCGCGGCCGGACGCGCGCTTCAGCTTGTCGTTCAGCTCTTCGGTGGTGGCGGTGCTCGGCTTGGTGTTCGGCATCTCGAAGACCGCGGTCACGCCGCCCATGGCGGCGGCGGCGGTGCCCGAGGCGAGGTCTTCCTTATGCTCCAGGCCGGGCTCGCGGAAATGCACCTGGGTGTCGATCACGCCGGGCAGCACGGTGAGGCCGTTGGCATCGTAGGTGGCGGCAGTGTCGGCCTGGCCGAGCGACCCGATGGCGACGATCTTGTCCTTGCGGACGCCGATATCGGTCGCCTCGATGCCGTTGGGCGTGGCGACCTGGCCGTTGCGGATGACGAGATCGTAGCGCATGGCGGTTACTCCTGTTCGAGATCGGCCTTCAGATAGCTCAGGATCGGATAGAGGCCGGCCATCAGGGCGATGAGAAAGCCGTAGCGGCCTTCGCGATAGCCCTTGCGGCCGATATAGCATTTGTAGAAGCGGCTGAAGATGCGGCGCACGTTATGGCCAAAGCTGCCGATATCCTTGCCCTCGGCGTGCTGGGCCCGCAGGTCGGCGGCTTTCGCGCTGGTATAGCGGTTGAGCCGGGCGATCATGTCGGTGATGTCGCGGTCGACATAATGGATCATGCGGGCTTTCAGGAAACGCCGCTCGCCCTTCAGTTCCAGTGCCGGATGCACGCGCTGCTCGCCCCAGCTTTTGGCGCCCTTCATGAACAGACGCGGCGCCATCATCACGCCAAACGCGCCACCCCAGCCATAGCGCACCAGGCGCTGGCCGACGTAGTTGTCGAAGGGGATCAGCACATGGCCGAATTTCGCATGGCCGATCAGGTCGCGGATTTCGCGTGCCATCTCGGCCGGCACGCGTTCGTCGCTGTCGACTTCCAGAATCCAGTCGCCGCTGCAGGTGGCAATGCCGGTGTTGCGGCGCGGGCCTTCCAGCGGCCAGCCGCCCTCGACGATCACGGCATTGAAACCCTGCGCGATCTCTTTCGAGCGATCCGTGCAGCGGTCGAGCACGACGACGATCTCGTCGGCGAAGCGCAGCCGCTCCAGGCAGTCGGCGAGCTGGGCTTCCTCGTTATGGGCAACAACCAGTGCGGAGAGTTTGGGCGGCGTCATCGCGATCAGTCCTGGGCCAGGCGCCACATATCCTCGGCCGCCTTCTGGGCCTTGTCGACACTCAGGCTCAGCATATGGCTCTGCTGGCTGGTGTAATCGTAGCCGGGCTGGGCCAGAATCTCTTCGTAGCTCAGGTCGGTGCGGACCGCATTGTTCTTTTCGCCCCAGGGCCCATAGACGGTTTCGCGGCTGGGGCCGAACAGGCCGAGCGTCAGCGTGCCGCTGGCGGCCGCCAGATGCATCAGGCCGCTGTCGTTGCCGATGTAGAGTGCGCAGCGGCGCAGCGCGGCCGAAATGGTGACCAGGTCGAGCCGGCCGACCAGGTCTATGGTGCGGTCGGCGGGCAGCGCGGCGAGCAGCGGCTGCGCCAGCGCCTCTTCGCCCGGGCCGCCGAAGATGGCGATGCGGGCCTTCGGCAGGATGCCGGTCTTCTCGTCGGTGAGACGCAGCGCCAGCTCGGCGAAGCGGTCCGCCGGCCAGGTCTTGCCGCCCCAGTTGGCGGTGGGGCCCAGCGCCAGCACCGGGTGGCCATCTTCGGGCCAGAGCGCCGCTGCCGCCTTGCTGTGGCTGTCGCCGACCCAGACATGGGGCGCCGCCGGCAGTTTGAATTTCATGAAATTGCTGAGCACGATGATCTTGTGCAGCTTCGACCCCGACCCGGTGAAGGTGCGGCGGCGGCGCGCCAGCAGGAACTGGCCGATGGCCGAGCCGCGCAAATCGAGGATCAGCCAGAAGCGGGTGAAGGCCAGCTGCTTCCACAGCTCCCACCAGTGCCGGCCCCAGGGCTGCTTGTGCATCACAATCAGGCGGTCGAGATTCGGCAGGGCTTCGAACACGCCGGCGGCAGCCGGACCGGCGACCACGGTGAAGCGGGCCTTGGGGAACTGCGCGTGCAGCTGGTCGAGGATGCCGGTCGACAAAACGGCGTCGCCCAGGCGGTTGGCGGTGATGAACAGGATGCGCATGGCCGGTTTCTATAAAGACTGGCCGGTTATAGGGGGGGTATCCAGCCTTGCCAAGTCGCTGCCACTCCCATACCTGAGAAGGGCTGAATCCGGAGGTTTTATGGCCGATCTGATCTGTGCCGCCCTGCCTAACCGGGCGCTGCTGCGCCTGGCCGGCGCCGAGGCGCCCGGCTTTCTCAATGCCGTGGTTTCCAACGAGGTCAGCGCGGTCGTTCCGGGCACCGCCGTTTATGCTGCCCTGCTGTCGCCGCAGGGCAAATTCCTGCACGACTTCCTGGTCACCGCCGATGGCAACGGCGATCTGCTGATCGATGTGGCGGCCGAGCGCCTGCCCGATCTGCAGCGCCGGCTGATGCTGTATCGCCTGCGGGCCAAGGTGGAGATCGCGGTGCTGGACGGCTGGCGCGGTTATGCGGTCTTTGGCGCCGAACCGCCTGCATCGGGCGCCGGCCTGCTGTTCGCCGATCCGCGCCTGCCCGCCCTGGGCTGGCGGCTATGGCTGCCGGCCGGCACGGAACCGCCGTTCACGCCAGCCGATCCTGCCATCTACGAGGCGCATCGTCTCGTGCTTGGCGTGCCCGATGGCGTCCGCGATATCGAGGTGGACAAGGGCCTGCTGCTGGAAAACCATTTCGAGGCGCTGCACGGTGTCGACTTCCGCAAGGGCTGCTATATCGGCCAGGAGCTGACGGCGCGCACCAAGTATCGCGGCCTGGTGAAAAAGCAGCTCTATCGCGTGACAGCGCAAGATCCGGATAAGGCCGTTGCGCTGCCGGCCATCGGCACGCCGATCACTGCGAATGGCCAGGAGGTGGGCCAGCTCCGCTCCAGTATGGGCCATACCGGCCTGGCGCTGCTGCGGCTGGATACGGCGCAGCAGGGTGTGGCGCTGGATGCGGCGGGGATTGCGCTCACCGCGCAACGGCCCGACTATGCGGGACCGATTCCCGAGGCGAAGACATAGACCGTTCCATGGCCAAAAAACCGATCACTGCCGTCGCCACCGATGATGGCCGCTGCCGCTGCACCTGGTGCGGCACCGATCCGCTCTATGTGAACTACCACGACACCGAATGGGGCGTGCCTGAATGGGACAGCCGGGCGCTGTTCGAGAAGCTGATCCTCGACGGTTTCCAGGCGGGGCTGTCGTGGATCACCATCCTGCGCAAGCGCGACAACTTCCGCAAAGCCTTCGACGGCTTCGCGCCGGAGAAGATCGTGCGCTATACGCCGAAGAAGCTGGATGCCCTGATGCAGGATGAAGGGATCATCCGCAACAAGGCCAAGATTCACGGCACGGTGGCCAATGCGCGCGGCTGGCTGGAGATCATGGAGCATGAGAAGGGCGGCTTCTCCGGCTATCTGTGGAATTACCTGGATGGCAAGCCGCTGCAGAACGACTGGGCGCACAAGAAACATGTGCCGGCGGAAACACCGCTCAGCCAGACGATCTCGAAGGATCTGCGCAAGCGCGGCTTCACCTTCGTCGGCCCCACCATCGTCTATGCCTTCATGCAGGCGGTGGGCATGATCAACGATCACACCACCGACTGTTTCCGTTACAAGCAGGTGCAGAAACTGAAAAAGCCGCGCGGCTGAAGGCTGCGCGGCTTTTCCATTCGTCAGTCTCTGGCGGGAATTACGCCGCCTGACCGTCCACCGTCAGACCCAGCGCCAGCCGGCCCGACAGACGCTGCTGCGGCAGGGTAGTCAGCGGGTGGTAGCGCGCAGCCTGCAGGTCGCGGAACAATCGTTCGATGCCGTTGTCGCGATAGAAGGCGGCGCCGCCGGCCGCCTCCATCGCCAGGTTCGACATCTCGATCAGCCTGTCGGAGACGATGCCCTTCAGGGTCATGATCTGCGACGTGACATCCGGGCCCGGCGCAGCCGAAGCACCGAGCGCCAGCATCTGCTCATGCGCCGCTGTCGCGGCCGTGAGTGCGGCCTGCATCGCGCCGATCTGCAGCTGGACGTCGCCGTCGTTGCGACGGCGATGGGCCGCCTTCACCACTTCATCACGCAAGCGTTCGGCTACGCCGCGATAAACGCTGTATACCAGCGGGAAGGCGACCAGCGACACCAGATGGAAGAAGGGGTGCCAGACGCCGGCGGGGCGACGGGCCGAGATCGCGCCATCCGGCACGAAGACGTTATCCAGCACCACGTCATGCGAGCCACTGGCGCGCATGCCCAGCGTCTTCCAGGTCTTCTCGATGGCGATGCCCTTGCTGCTCATCGGGATGGCGGCATGCAGCACTTCGTTGCCGCAGATCGCCATGGTCATCATCAGGTTTCCAGCCTCGCAGCCGCTGACAAAACGCTTGCGCGCCGAGAAGTGATAGCCGCCCTCGACCTGCTTGGCGGTACCCGAGCCTTCCAGCCAGTCGTTACCGCCGGTGGAGAGCAGCATCAGCTCTTCGGCCGCGATCTTGCGCAGCGGCGTCTCGACGGCGGCCGGATCGTTGCGCCAGCGCCGCACCAGCATGGCGACCGGATGGGTGTGCATGGCAAAGGCCAGCGCCGTGCCGCTGCAATGGCGGCCAAAGACGCCCAGCATCTCGGCCAGCTCGCGATAGCTGGCGCCACCACCACCCAGCTCGGCCGGAATGCCGACGGAGAGAAGCTTGCTCGCCTTCAGCTGCGCGAAATTGTCGACCGGAAAACGGTCGGCCGCGTCGTGCGTAGCGGCCTCGGCGGCGAAGGATTTCGCCAGCACCTGGATACGTTCTGCCAGGTCTGAATTGGCGGATTTCTGGGAAATAACAGTATGGAGAGACATGGCGGAATCACCCTGTTGAGTCATTGTCGGGCGCAGACCATGCCTGTTAGATACCGGGCGGCGATAGTTCGAAAAGTGAACCCGGATCGCCGCTGCCACTCCAAGTTGGTCTATGCACATGACGACAGGCTACGGAACGTTTTGTCCGGTGGCTAAGGCTGCCGAAGTGTTTGCCAATCGGTGGACGCCCCTGATTCTCACCGAGATGATGAAGGGTAGCGACCGCTTCAGCGATATCCAGAACGGCGTCCCGATGATGCCGCGCAGCCTGCTGGCGCGCCGACTGAAGGAGATGGAGCAGAGCGGGCTGATCCTGCGTATCCCCTTCGAGAACGGCCGTGGCCATCTCTATCGCCTGACCGAGGCCGGCAACGACCTGCGCATGGTGGTCAACCAGCTCGCCGCCTGGGGCAGTGTCTGGCGTCTCCCCTATCTCGACGCCAAGGACCGCAATGTCAGCTTCCTGATGTGGTTCCTGCGCCAGGTGCTGCTGCCGCGAACAGAGCTGCCGGCGCGCTATGTGCTGCAGTTCGATTTCCGCAACGTGCCCAAGCGCGACCACAAGCTGCGGCAATGGTGGCTGATCCGGCGCGATGACGAGATCGAGCTCTGCTACACTGATATGGGGTTCGAGCCGGACCTGGTGATCGATGCCGATCTTGACGTGATCACCCGCGTAGTGGTGGGCGTCGCCAGCCTGCGTCAGGCGCGCATCGCCGGCGATATCGTCTTCTCGACCAATACGGATCTGGCGGCACGGCTGGTGGCGGCGCTGGAACTGAAAGAGCCGCCGCAGATGCGGCTGATGCGGGTGCCGAGCGGTGCCGAGCTGGCGGCGCTGACACCGGGCCGGTCCGAGGCCGGATCGGCAGGCGAGCCTAGAACGAAGAGCCGGGCTGCTTAAGGAATTCGATTTCTTCCGGCGAACTCTCGCGTCCCAGCGCGGCGTTGCGATGGGGGAAGCGACCGAAGCGGGCAACGATCGCGCGATGCTTGTCCGCCCATAGCGCCAGGTCATGGCCGGGCATGTCCTTGTCCAGCGCCGAGAACAGCAGATGCGCCAGCTCCTGGTCGGCGATCTGTTCGCTATGCTCGAACGGCATGTAGAAGAACAGCCGCATCACGGGCGGCAATGCGATATCGAAACCGCGATCCACGGCCTGGCGCGCCACGGTCCGGGCGCGGGCATCGCCGGCAAAGGCCTTGGCCTGGCCGCGGAAGATATTGCGGGTGAACTGGTCGAGCAGGAGCACCAGTGCGAGCGCGCCGTCCGGCGTCTCGGCCCAGTCGGAATGGCCTTCTGCCAAGGCCGATTCCACGGCCGCGCCAAAGCGTTCGGCAATCAGCGCATCGAACGCGGCATTCTTTTCATACCAGGCCTGGCGGAAGGCCAGGGCTTTGCCGTTGCCGCGCTCGAACCAGAAATCCAGTACGTCGTCAGAGGTCAGCGGTTTGTCGGAGGCGGTGGCGGCAGTCACGATTCGATACTCTCCCAATGCCAGTAGCCGATGACATGGCGCGCCAGGCCGGTCTCATCAAGCAGCGGCGCCAGGATACGCTGAAAGACAATGAACTCCCGGTTCTGCTTCAGCGAGGTGCGCCGGGCGAAGCAGGGCTGGCCGCCATCCAGAACGCGACGGTATTCCTGCTCGAAGTCCAGAACCTGCGAAGGCGTATAAAGTTCATCGAAGCTGCGCCCGCTGTAGTCGCGGCCGGTGGCGCGGCGATGCCCGGTGCCGAGCAGGCGGAAGCGCAGATGCAGGCGGCCGCCCCCCTGTATGTCGCTCTGGGGCTGCGCCTCAACGAGGCCGATATTGGGGAGCAACCCGCGCGGGATCAGCAGCGGATCGACGCTGCGCCGTGACGGTATGCCGCCGGCCGCGGTTTCCAGTGCGCGCCAGTAGGCAAGGAATGCCTCCAGTGGCGGCGGCAGCGCCGCCGGCCAGTCGGCCTGATTCTGTGTTTCGGGCGCTGTGGTCATCGCCCCTCCCTGTCCCCCCAGACTAGGCAGGTTCGGTCCCGCTGCCCAGACCCGTGAAATGCCCAGACGGGTCTGCTAGCCTGCCCGTCAAACGGGAGAGAAACAGATGAACCAGATCGAATTGAAGGGTAAGCGCGGCGTTGTGACCGGCGGTGCGCAGGGTATCGGACGCGCCGTCGCCGAACGGCTGCTGCGCTCAGGCGCCAGTGTGGCGATCTGGGATGTCGACCTGGCCCTGGCGCAAAAGGCGGCGCAGGAGATGGGGGCTCTGGGTCGCGCGGTTGCCCTGCAGGCCGATGTGACCCAATGGACCAGTATCGAGGCGGTGGCCGCCGAGACGGCCAAAACGCTCGGTGGCATCGACCTGCTGGTCAACAATGCCGGCATCGCCGGACCCAATGCCCCTGTCGACGCCTATCCGCTGGAGGCCTGGCAGCAGGTGATCGATATCGACCTGACCGGGGTGTTCCACTGCTGCCGCGCTGTGGTGCCGCATATGAAGGCCCAGAAATACGGCCGCATCGTGAATGTGGCCTCGATTGCCGGCAAGGAAGGCAACCCCAATGCCAGCGCCTACAGCGCCGCCAAGGCGGGCGTGATCGCGCTGACCAAATCGCTGGGTAAGGAACTGGCCGGACTGGATATTGCCGTCAATTGCATCACCCCGGCCGCGGCAAAAACCGCGATCTTCGACCAGATGACGCAGACCCATATCGACTATATGCTGTCCAAGATCCCGCGTGGCCGCTTTGTCGCGGTAGACGAGATCGCCGCCATGGTGGCCTGGCTGCTGTCGGCGGAGAATTCGTTCACCACCGGCGCCGTTTTCGACGTCAGCGGCGGGCGCGCCACGTACTGAGTATTCTGGAGTAACGATGCTCGAAAGCCGTGAGGCCAAATTTGCGATCGGCGATGTGGTCAAGCACCGCCTGTTCCCGTTCCGCGGCGTGATTTACGACGTCGATCCGGTGTTCAACAACACCGAGGAATGGTGGCAGGCGATTCCGCCCGACCTGCGTCCGCGCAAGGACCAGCCGTTTTATCATCTGCTGGCCGAGAATGCGCAGGGGCCTTATGTGGCCTATGTGTCGGAGCAGAACCTGTTGCCGGATTCCGATGCGGGCCCGGTGAACCATCCCGATATCGGCAAGCATTTCGGCGCCTTCCGCGCCGGGCGTTACCAGTGGCGGACCAGCGCTGTCACGCGCATGTAAATCCTGCGCAACGGGGGAGGGGCTCATGCAACGACGACAGCTCTTGCAGATGATCGGCGGCGGTGCGGTGCTGTTGCCGGCGGCATCTGCCCTGGCCCAGTTCGATATCCTGACCGCGCCCAAGACCCTGGTGGATCGCGCCATCGAGGCGCGCAAGGCCGCCGATATCGCCAAGGACAACGAGATCGTCCTCAAGGTCAACAAGGTGATGGCCGAGGTGAAGTCGGTCAAAGCCTCAACCGAGATCTACGAGCAGCGCCTGCTCATCACCGGCCTGTTCGATGACAAGGCCGATTACGACAAGTTCGAAAAAGGCGTGCGTGCCATCCCCGATGTGAAAAAGCTCTACTGGCATGCGGTCCATCTCTCGCCGGCCGAGCAGGAAAAGCGCAAGACCGAGCTGATCAAGTGGACCGATGTCACCGTGCTGGAAAGCAAGGGCAAGGGACGTCTGATCGGCACGCGCGGCGTTGCCGATGTGAATTTCCGTCTCTGCTCCGATGCTTTTGGCACGATCTATCTGCTCGGTCGTGCCCGCAGCAAGGACGAGATGGACAAGGCCCTGGCGCGCGCCAAAGACGGTGAAGGTGTGCGCAAGCTGGTGAATTACGTCGAAGTGCGCGCCTGAGGGTTATTCGGCTGCGTAGACCTGGCCGCGTTTGGCGGTGAGGCTGACGCGGTCGCCGGGCTGCAGCGGGCGCAGGGCGAAACGGTCATGCAGCTGCATGATCTCGATGACGCGGCCGTCGGGGAGTTCTGCCTCGCTGCGCACCAGAGCGCCAACCGGCGACACGAAGCGGATCACTGCCTTGCCGTCAGTCGTCGGCTCGGCATTGATGTCATGTGGCCGCACGTAGAGCCGCGCCGGACCGTTGGGCAGATGCACGGTCGGCAGCACGGAGGTATCCAGCCCCGCCACATGCGGCCGGCCGGCCACGATGTTGCAGTCGATCTCGTTCACATCGCCGAGGAAATGGCTGACGAAGGGTGTCTTCGGATTGCTGTAGAGCGTGACCGGCGTATCGACCTGCTCGATGCGCCCCTTGTCCATCACCACCACGCGATCGGCCAGTTCCAGGGCCTCTTCCTGGTCATGAGTGACGAAAACCGAGGTCATGCCGAGCTGCTCATGCAGGCGGCGCAGCCAGCGGCGCAGCTCCTTGCGCACCTTGGCATCCAGGGCGCCGAAGGGTTCGTCCAGCAGCAGCACCTGCGGCTCGATGGCCAGCGCCCTCGCGAGAGCGATACGCTGGCGCTGACCGCCCGAGAGCTGCGAGGGCATGCGTTCGGCCAGCCAGTCGAGCTGCACCAGCTGCAGCAGCTCGGTCACGCGGCGACGGATTTCATCGTCGCTCGGCCGCTCCTGCTTCGGCCGCACGCGCAGGCCGAAGGCGACATTCTCGAACACCGTCATATGCCGGAACAGCGCATAATGCTGGAACACGAAGCCGACATGGCGCTCGCCCACCGGACGCCGGGCCGTGCTCTTGCCATCGAAGCGGATATCGCCCGTATCGGGGCGATCCAGGCCGGCGATCAGGCGCAGCAAGGTGGTCTTTCCTGAACCCGAAGGACCAAGCAGCGCCATCAGTTCGCCGCTCTTGATGTCTAGGTCGACGCTGCGCAGGGCCTGGAAGCTGCCGAACTGGCGGCTGACGCCGGCGATCTCGATGCGCATGCTTAACTGTCCTTATCCGGTCTGGCGTGCGCCAGTTTCCATTCCAGTGCAGTCTTGGCGGCCAGCGTCACGATAGCGAGCAGGGCCAGCAGCGAAGAGACGGCAAAGGCGGCGACGAAGTTGTATTCGTTGTAGAGAATCTCTACATGCAACGGCATGGTGTTGGTCAGGCCGCGCACATGGCCCGACACCACCGAGACGGCGCCGAACTCACCCATGGCGCGGGCGTTGCACAGCAGAACGCCATAGAGCAAAGCCCATTTCACATTGGGCAGGGTCACGCGCCAGAAGGTCTGCCAGCCGCTGGCGCCCAGCGAGATCGCGGCTTCCTCTTCCGTCGTGCCCTGCTCCTGCATGATCGGGATCAGTTCGCGCGCCACGAAGGGGAAGGTGACGAAGGTGGTGGCCAGCACGATGCCGGGGATGGCGAAGATGATCTTCAGGTCGTGCTCGCGCAGCCAGGGCCCGAACCAGCCCTGGAGGCCGAACATCAGAACAAAGACCAGGCCGGAGATCACCGGCGAGACCGAGAAGGGCAGGTCGATCAGGGTGATCAGGACGCTCTTGCCGCGGAATTCGAACTTGGCGATCGCCCAGGAGGCCACCAGGCCGAAGACGACATTGAGTGGCACGACAATGATGGCCGTGCCCAGAGTCAGCCAGATCGCCGACAGCGCATCGGGATCGGTCAGGGCTTTGATATAGACCTGCCAGCCCTGCCGGAAGGCCTCGACGAAGACCATGATCAGCGGGACAAAGATGAAGAGTCCGATGAAAGCCAGCGCGATGGTTATCAGCGCCCAGCGCAGCGGCAGGGCGCCGGCCCGTTCGATGCGCCGCGCCTGGTTGCGCGTGCCTGCAATTGCTGCCCCCGCCATCGGCCTATCTCCGCTTTTCGCGTCGTTCGGCCCAGCGCTGCAGGCCATTGATCGCCAGCAGCAGTACAAACGAGGCCATCAGCATGACGGCGGCAATGGCCGCAGCACCGCCATAAGAGAATTCCTCCAGCTTGATGACGATCAGCAGTGGCGCGATCTCGGAAATCATCGGCAGGTTGCCGGCGATGAAGATCACCGAGCCATACTCGCCCAGGGCCCGGGCGAAGGCGAGCGCGAAGCCGGTCAGCGTGGCCGGCAGGATGCTGGGCCAGATCACGCGGGAAAACACCTGCCAGGGCGTGGCGCCCAGGCTTTCGGCGGCTTCTTCCACCTCGCGGTCGAAATCCTGCAGCACCGGCTGCACCGTGCGCACCACAAAGGGCAGGCCGATGAAAACCAGGGCGAAGACCACGCCCAGCGGCGTGAAGGATACCTTGATGCCGTAATCCGCCACGATGCTGCCAAGCCAGCCATTCTCGGCCCAGAGCGTGGTCAGCGCGATGCCGGCAATCGCGGTGGGCAATGCGAACGGAATGTCGATCAGCGCATCGATGGCGCGCTTGCCGAAAAAGTCGTAGCGCACCAGCACCCAGGCCACCAGCAGGCCGAAGACGGCATTGATGGCGGCGGCGATCAGCGCGGCGCCGAAACTCAGGCGCAGCGCCGCCAGCACCCGTGGCGTGCTGACGGTTGTCCAGAAGCCATCCCAGCCCAGCGTGGCGGATTTCAGGAACAGGCCAGCCAGCGGCACCAGGACGATCAGGCAGAGCCAGAACAGGCTCAGGCCCAGCGTGATCCCGAAGCCGGGGATGACGCTGGGCTGCGGCTTGAAGGGAATGCGGGAGAGGGCTTGCGACACAGATTATTTTCCGGGTGTGTAGATCTGGTCGAAGACGCCGCCGTCGCCGAAATGCGCCTTCTGGGTCTTGGTCCAGCCGCCGAACTGCTCGTCGATAGTGAATAGTTTGAGCTGCGGGAAGGTGTTGGCGTGTTTCGCCGTCACCTCGGCATTGCGCGGCCGGTAGTAGTGCTTGGCCGAAATCTCCTGGCCTTCCCTGGTATAGAGGAAGTTCAGATAGGCTTCGGCCACCTTGCGGGTGCCGCGCTTGTCCACCACCTTGTCGACCACCGCCACCGGCGGCTCGGCCAGGATGGAAATGCTCGGCACCACGATGTCGAACTTGTCCTTGCCCAGTTCATTGATGGCGAGGAAGGCTTCGTTCTCCCAGGCCAGCAGCACGTCGCCCAGATTGCGCTGGACAAAGGTGATGGTGCTGCCGCGGGCGCCGGTATCCAGAACCGGCACGTTCTTGAACAGTGCCTGGACGAATGTCTTCGCCGCATCCTCGCTGCCGGTCCGGCGCGCTTCGTAGCCCCAGGCGGCGAGATAGTTCCAGCGTGCGCCGCCCGAGGTCTTTGGGTTCGGCGTGATCACTTTCACATCCGGCTTGATCAGGTCGTTCCAGTCCTTGATACCCTTCGGGTTGCCCTTGCGCACCAGGAAGACGATGGTGGAGGTGTAGGGCGACGCGTTATCGGGCAGCTTCTTCTGCCAGTCCTTGGCCAGCAGACCGAATTCGGCGATCTCGTCGATATCGGAGGCCAGTGCCAGGGTCACCACATCGGATTCCAGGCCGTCGATCACCGAGCGCGCCTGCTTGCCCGAGCCGCCATGGCTGACACGGATGGTTAGCTTCTGCTTGGCCTCGGCTTCCCATTTCTTGGCGAAGGCGGCATTGACCTCCTGGTACAACTCGCGCGTCGGATCGTAGGACACGTTGAGCAGGGTGATGCTTTGGGCTGTCGCTGCGGAAGCGGCCAGCAGAACGGTGGCAGCCGCAAGAAGACCGATGACGCGTCGCATGTCGTCTCTCCTCAATCTGGGATCGGAATAACGAACGATCAGATGTCCGGGTGCCAGGACGCCGTGCCAAAACTGGTTTCGACATAGTCTACCAGATCGGCGGCGGCGCGTGACAAGGGGCGACTGGTGTCCAGCGACAGATCGGCTTTTGCCGGGATTTCATAGGGTGCGGAAATACCGGTGAAATTGGCAATCTCTCCGGCGCGGGCCCGTTTATACAAGCCCTTGGGGTCACGGGCTTCGCAGGTCGCTAGATCGGCTTTGACATAAATCTCGCGGAAGTTGGCGCCGATAATATCCCGCGCCTGGTCGCGCTGACGCTGCAGCGGCGAGATGGCGGAAACCAGGACCAGAAGCCCGTTCTCGGCCATCAGCCTGGCCACTTCCGCGAGGCGGCGAAGATTCTCGTTGCGGTCTTCGTCGCTGAATCCGAGATCGCGGTTCAGGCCGTGGCGCAGATTGTCGCCGTCCAGAACGGCAACATGCCTGCCATGGGAAAACAGCAGGCGCTGCACCGCCATGGCGATGGTCGATTTGCCAGCGCCGGACAGGCCGGTCATCCACAGTACGCCGCCGCGATGGCCGTTCGCGTCGATCCGCTCCTGCAGCGTGACGCTGGAATCGACCGCAACAATGTCGTTGGCGGCGCGCGGCGCCACGCTTTCGACCACCAGGCCGCCGGCGATCTGCGGCCCGCGGATCAGTACACCGCGACCGGTCCGCGGCGAGGCATCGTAGAGATCGAGCGCCAGCGGACGCCGGCTGCGCAGCAGCACGCGGGCGACGCCGTTGCGTTCGATCTGGGTGGCGGCCGTGCTGCCCAGGGTTTCGACATCCAGCGATTCGTGAATGGCTTCCACTTCCACATCGCGCTCGGCGGTGCCGATCTTGAGCGTCAGGCGGTCGCCCTTACGCAGCGGCACCTTGTCGAGCCAGAACAGCCGCACGGTGATGCGGCTGGCATCCAGCGGGCGGTGGTCGGGCGCCGAGGCCAGCACGCCGCGTTCGACGAAGACTTCCTCATCCAGCGTGAAGGCGACGCTTTCGCCGGCCAGGGCCTCGCGGCGTGGCGCGGCGGCGTTCCAGCTTTCCAGGCTGGCGACCGTGGCTTCGCGGCCGAGCGGCGCGAAGCGGATGCGGTCGCCCACGGTCAGGCGGCCGCTTTCGATGCGGCCGACCACGACGCGCTTGTCATCGAAGCGATACAGGTCCTGCACGGCCAGCCGCAGCGGCTGGTCGACCAGCGGGGCGCGCGGTGTGAAACTGTCCAGGGCCTCGATCAGGGTCGGCCCCTGATACCAGGGCGTCTGGACGGCGCGGCTCGCGACATTGCCGCCGTGACGGGCCGAAACCGGCACCAGTGCCGTCGCCGTGATCCCGATGCCGGCCAGATAATCGCGCACGGCGCCGGCGACGGCATTGAAGGCGGCTTCGTCATGGCCGATCAGGTCGATCTTGTTGACGGCCACGGCGACCTGGCGGATCCCTAGCAGGTGCAGCAGGTAGGCATGGCGCCGGGTCTGCTCGGCCAGACCCTGGGCCGCATCCACCACCAGGATGGCGGCGTCGGCCTGGGCCGCGCCGGTCACCATGTTCTTCAGAAACTCTTTATGTCCCGGCGCATCAATGATGACATAGCGCCGCTGCGGCGTGGCGAACCAGATCTGCGTGGTGTCCACCGTGATGCCCTGGTCGCGTTCGACCTGCAGGGCGTCGAGCAGGAACGACCATTCGAATTCCAGGCCGCGTTTTTCCGAGACCGCCTGCAGCTGCTCCAGCTTGCCCTTGGGCAGCGAATCCGTGTCATGCAGCAGCCGGCCGACCAGGGTCGACTTGCCATGGTCGACATGGCCGACGATGACGATCGGGAAGGCGCGGCCCCTGGACAGGTTGGCGGGCTGGTTGGCGAGTTTGGGGTGGGTGGCCAGATCGATCACGGACATGGCAGCGCTCATCACATATACCCCGCCACGCGCAGGCGTTCGAAGGCGTCCTCGGAATCGTGGTCCATGGCGCGCCCGGCGCGTTCGGGCTCGCGCGTCACTTCCAGCTCGGCGATGATCTGTTCGATAGTGGCGGCCGGGCTGTCGATCGGGAAGGTGATACCGATCTCGCCCAGCGAGCGGAAACGCTTGGCATTCTGGTCAGCGAAATACAGTGGCACGACCGGAATCTGTTCGCGCTGGATGTAGCGCCAGATATCGATCTCGGTCCAGTGCAGCAGCGGATGGACGCGCATATGCACGCCCTCGGGCAGATCGGCGGCGAAATGGTCCCACAGCTCGGGCGGCTGGTCGCGGAAATCCCAGGCGCCGTCATCGCCGCGCGGGCTGAAATAGCGCTCTTTCGCGCGCGTCGCCTGCTCGTCGCGGCGGATGCCGGCGATCACGCCCTTCCAGTCGTATTTGGCAATCGCCGCCTTCAGGCCAAGCGTCTTACGCGCAGCGATGCGCGAATTATGCGGCAGGGTCGGATCGGTGGCCTCGATCGGCGGGCAGGCATCCTTGATCAGGTCGAGACCCCATTCGGCGGCATAGCGGTCGCGGAAGGCATAGGTCTCGGGGAATTCCAGGCCGGTATCCAGATGGGCGACGGGAAACGGCACGCGACCGAGGAAGGCCTTTTTGGCCAGCCAGATCATGACGTTGGAATCCTTGCCCAGGGACCACAGCATGGCCAGCGGTTTGATGCGGCTGTAGGCCTCGCGCAGGATGTAGATGCTCTGGGCTTCGAGCGAGTCGAGATCGTCGGTCATAACGGGATTGTTTCTGGTCTTGGCCGCCGTCGTAGCGGCAGGAAGGAAAGGGAGGAGTCAGATGCGGCTGTGAATCCCGCATTCGGTTTTTTCGCTGCCGCGCCATCGGCCCGCGCGGGCGTCTTCGCCTTCGGCCACCGGCTGGGTGCAGGGCGCGCAACCGATGGAGCGGTAGCCCTCGGCCACCAGCGGATGCCGCGGCAGATCGTGTAGCCGGGCATAGGTCTCCAGCGCTGTGGCATCCCAGTCGGCCAGCGGATTGAACTTCAGGCGGACGCCATCGACTTCCACCATCTGCAGCTTGCTGCGGGTGCTGGCCTGGAACCGCTTGCGGCCGCTGATCGAGGCCGCGAAGGGCTTGAGGGCGCGCTCCAGCGACTCGACCTTGCGGATGCGGCAGCAGGCATCGGCATCCCTGAACCACAGGGTGCCGGCGCTGTCCTGCGCCGCCAGCGCCTTCGGGTCCGGCGTCAGGTTGCGCACATCAGTCAGTCCCAGCCGGTCGACCAGCGTGTTGCGATACTGCAGCGTCTGCTCGAAATGCTTGCCGGTTTCCAGGAACAGCACTGGGACATTCTTGTCGATCTGCGATGCCAGATGCAGCAGCACGGCGGCCTCGGCGCCGAAGGACGAGACCAGGGCGATCTGGCTGGGGAATATGTCGGTGATGGCGGTCTGCAGAATCGTTTCGGCACTGGCGCCCTGCAGCCTGGCATTCAGCGACGCGGCATAGTCGTCGAGGTCGAGGCTGGCGAAGGCGAGTGCACTCATTCCGCGGCTTCCTTCTTCTGCGCGGCCAGCAGCCGCTGCTTGAGCGCACTGACGCGGCCGTCGCCGGTCGGCTGGTAGACGGCACTGAAGCTCTGCATCGCCTTGGCGAAAATCTCAGCGGCGTTGTCGCGCGGTATCTCGAAAGCATCGAAGCCGCTGCGCTGCATATGCCAGAGCTGGTCGGGCAAAACATTGCCGGTGGCGCGCAGCTCGCCGCGGAAACCGAAGCGCTCGCGCAGCAAACGGGCCTGGCTGTAGGCGCGGCCGTCGCTGAATTTGGGGAAGCTGAGCACGATCAGATCGAAACGCTCGGCTTCCGGTCCGAAGTCGAGCACATCGAGCGTGTTCGGCAGGGCGATGCCCAGCGGGCTGTTGCGACCCGAAAGCTGGTCCTTCTCGGCCTGCCAGCGGGCATGGGTCACCAGCACGGCGCCACTGGCCGGCAGGGCGGCATCGTCCGCCACCGGCACGAAGGCATCTTCGCCGACCACCTGGCCATTTTTAAGCAACGGCATAGACGGCCTCCTTGAACGGCGCCAGGCCGACGCGGCGATAGGTGTCGAGGAAGCGTTCGTCGCTGGAGCTGCGCAGGCGCAGATAGGTTTCGACCAGCGTGTCGATGGCGTCCACGGCGTCCTTGGTATTCAGCGACGGGCCGATCAGGTCGCCGATGGCGGCCTGATCGTCGGCCGAGCCGCCCAGCGTGAGCTGGTAGAATTCTTCGCCGGCCTTGTCGACGCCGAGAATGCCGATGTGGCCGACATGATGGTGGCCGCAGGCATTGATGCAGCCCGAAATCTTGATCTTCAGCTCGCCGATATCGTGGGCGCGTTCCCAGTTCTTGAAGCGCAGCGCGATCTGTTGCGCAATCGGGATCGAGCGGGCATTGGCCAGCGCGCAGTAATCGAGGCCCGGGCAGGCGATGATGTCCGACGCCAGGCCGACATTCGGCGTGGCCAGGTCATAAGCCTTCAGGGCCTTGAACACGGCCGGCAGGTCGGACTGCTTCACATGCGGCAGCACCAGATTCTGCTCATGCGTCACGCGGATTTCACCGAAGGAATAGCGGTCGGCGATATCGGCCACGGCATTCATCTGCTCGGCCTTGGCATCGCCCGGCGCTTCGCCTTCCTTTTTGAGCGACACCGTGACGATGCTGTAGCCCGGCTGCTTGTGCTTGAAGGTGTTGCGGCGCGCCCACAGGCCGAACTCGAAATCGGTGCGGAAGGCATTGGCGTAATCGGCATGCACGCCAGCGGAGAGTTTCTCGAAAGCCGGCGGCGCGAACTGCGCGGCGATCTGGTCGATGGCCTCCTGCGGCAGCTTCAGTGCGCCGTCCTTGATGGCCTGCCATTCGGCTTCGACCTTCTCGCGGATGGTGTCGATGCCGACTTCATGCACCAGGATCTTGATGCGGGCCTTATAGATGTTGTCGCGGCGGCCGAACTGGTTGTAGACGCGCAGAATGGCTTCCAGATAGCTCAGCAGATCCTGCTTGGGCAGGAAGTCGCGCACGGTCTTGCCGATGAAGGGGGTGCGACCGAGGCCGCCGCCGACCATCACCTCGAAACCGGTTTCGCCGGCGGCATTCTTATGCATGCGCAGGCCGATATCGTGCACGCGTACGGCGGCGCGGTCGTTCGGCGAGCCGGTGACGGCGATCTTGAACTTGCGCGGCAGGAAGCTGAATTCCGGATGGAAGGTCGACCACTGGCGGATGATTTCGCACCAGACGCGCGGATCCTCGATCTCGTCATGGGCGGCGCCGGCGAACTGGTCGGTGGTGGTGTTACGGATGCAGTTGCCGCTGGTCTGGATGGCATGCATCTGGATCCTGGCCAGATCGGCCAGCGCATCGGCGGTGTCTTCCAGCTTGATCCAGTTGTACTGCAGGTTCTGCCGCGTGGTGAAATGGCCCCACCCACGATCGTATTTGCAGCCGATCTGCGCCAGGCCGCGCAGCTGGCGCGAGGACAGCGTGCCATAGGGGATGGCGATGCGCAGCATGTAGGCATGCAGCTGCAGATACAGGCCGTTCTGCAGGCGCAGCGGCTTGAATTCGTCTTCACTGATATCGCCGCTGAGGCGGCGGGCGACCTGGTCGCGGAACTGCGCCACGCGCTCGTCCACAAGGGTCTGATCTATTGTGTCATACTGGTACATAACGCGTCCTTAGGGGCTTAGGCAGCGGGTCTTGCTTCGGTAGTCGGGCCATCCGCGCGGATGACCTCGCGATACTGGATCGGCTTCGGCGGCGTGCTGCTGGCATCCACCGGAATCAGATACGGCGCGACAACGATGTTCATCTTGGCCTGTGCCTCGGCCACGGCGAGCAGCACCGAACCGGCTTCGGCATTGGGCACCACCGAAGCCTCGGCAATCCTGCGGCTCCAGCTTGCCGTCTTGGTCAGGTAGACCACATCGCCGCTTTTCAGGTCGTTGGCGGTGACCACCTGCGGCTGGCTGTCGAGTTTGGGGGCTTTGGCCATGACGTCTCTCCTCAGGCCCGCCGCTGCTGGCGACGGGTATCGGCGGTGGCCTGCGCATAGGCTGCGACCTTGCCGATGATCAACAGAACCGGGCCCCTGCCATGCTGGGCGGCGAGGGCCGGCAGGGTATTCAGCACACCGGCGCTGACCTGCTGGTCCGGACGGGTGCCATTCTCGATCAGGGCAACGGGCAGCGCCGGTGAAACGCCGGCCTTGATCAGGCGGTCGCGGATGGCCTCGGCCTGGCTGGCGCCCATATAGACGACGATGGTTTCATCGCGCTTTGCCCGCTCAGCCCAGGCGATGGCATCGTCGCCTTCGCCCTTCAGGTGGCCGCTGACCAGCGTGAGTCCATGGCTGAGATCGCGATGGGTGAGCGGAATACCGACGACGGCAGCGCAACCCAGCGCGGCCGTGATGCCCGGGATGACGGAAACCGCAATGCCGCGGGCTGTGAGATAATCCATCTCTTCGCCGCCGCGACCGAAGATGAAGGGGTCGCCGGCCTTGAGGCGCACCACACGTTTGCCCAGGGCTGCATGAGCGGCGAGCAGCGCGTTGATTTCGGTCTGGCCGATGCGGTGGTGACCCTTGCGCTTGCCGACAGGAATGCGCTCGGCGTCGCGGCGCACGCGATCCAGGATCGCCGGCGCCACCAGATCGTCATACAGCACGACATCGGCATTCATCAGCACGCGCTGTGCGGCCAGGGTCAGCAGGTCGGGATCGCCGGGACCGGCACCGACCAGATGTACGCTGCCGTCGATGGCATCCTGGGCGCTGTTGAGCTCGGTCATCAGGGCGCTGCGCGCGCCGCTGGCATCGCCGCCCAGCAGCTTCGCCGCCACGACACCATCGAAGATACGCTCCCAGAAGCGCTTGCGGGCCGCCGCATCGGGGATCACGCGTGCCACTGTGCTGCGGAAGTCGCCGGCGAGTGTCGCCAGGTCGCCCAGCCGCGCCGGCAGCAATGCCTCGATCTGCGCGCGGATGCGCCCGAGCAGCAGCGGCGCCGTGCCGTTGGAGGAAATGCCGATGGTAATGTCGCCGCGCTCGACAATGGCGGGCACGATGAAATCCGACAGCTCCGGGCGGTCGACCACATTGACCATCAGGTTGCGCGCATGGGCGGCGGCCACCACGGCATCGTCGCCGGCATCGCCCAGGGTGCTGATCACCAGGCGCATGCCATCGAGATGGGCGGCCGTGAAGGCCTCGGCGCGGTGCGCGATCGCGCCGGCAGAGGCCAGGCCGGCCAGTTCGGGATTGAGCTCGGGCGCGATCACGGTGATCGCCGCGCCGGCCTTGCGCAGAAGGCGGATTTTACGGGCAGCATTCTCCCCACCGCCGATCACCAGGACCGGCCGGTCTTGCAGGATCAGAAATCCCGGAAAAGTCTGCACGAGGTTCCACTCCGCACCCGTTGTGTAGCCGCTTATATTTAACAGTGAGATTTCATAGTCAATCTATTATCACGTAAAAATACGATAGAATTTTATATTTAACAATATTTATAAGTATTTATGGCAATACCCACCAAGTAGGGCTATTACCTGTCAGGTAATTGTTAAGTCTCTGATCTACATGAAATATCGCTCCAGTTTCCCTGTCGAAAAGGAGTCTGATATGACCCATGACCCGCGCTTTTCCACCATCCTCCGCGTCGATGCGGCACTCTGCCTTGCTTGCGGTTTGCCCGGTCTGATCGCCCCGGCCTGGACGGCTGGTTTCCTCTTGCCGCAGCAGCCGGTTCTGCTCGGCTTCCCGATATCAACCGTCATGCTTGAGCTGGGCATCCTGCTGGCCGTCTATGCCGGGCTGCTGTTTTTCGCGTCCACCCGACGGGCTGTGCCGCGTGCCGTTCTCGCCGTGACGGCTGCCGCCGATGCCGCCTGGGTGCTGGGCACGCTGGCGCTCCTGGCGGGTTTCAGCGGCAGCTTCAGCGTCTGGGGTGCGGTCGCCCTGCTGGTGGTGGCCATCGACACCGGCCTGATTGGCATCTGGAAGCTGCAGGCCCTGCGCCGGCCCGGCCTGCCATTGGCCGCGTGAATCATCCGGCGGGCGTCAGGCTGGACGCCCGCCGGCGTCTTCACCCAGAGTATCGTCAACAGGTCAGGAGAAACGCCATGAGCGAAGCGGCGCTGCAGACCATTCCCCGCAACACCGCCCAGGATCGGTCCTCGGCCGGCTTCGGCACCCTGATGCGGCAATGGCGCCGGCGTCGCGGTCTGAGCCAGCTGGAGCTGGCCGAAACCGGCGGCGTGTCGCAGCGCCATGTCAGCTTCCTGGAATCCGGCCGCGCCCGCCCCAGCCGGCAAATGGTGCTTCATCTAAGCGAAATGATGGACCTGCCGCTGCGCGAACGGAATCGCCTGCTGCATGCCGCCGGCTTTGCCGCCGCCTATCGCGAAAGCCGGTTGGATGAGCCGCAGCTGCAGGCGGCGCGGCGTGCGCTCGATCTGCTGCTGAAGCAGAATGAACCCTTTCCCACCGTGGTGGTCGATGCCGGCTGGACCATACAGCTGGCCAACCAGGCCGCCCTGCGCATGCTGGGTTTCCTGCTGGGCGAGCGGTTCGATCCGGCGCAGCCCGTCAACTTCATGAAGCTGCCGCTGCATCCTCAGGGCGCGCGGCCATTCATCACCAACTGGCGCGACATCGCCACGGCACTGCTGCATCGCTTGCAGCGCGAGGCGATGGACAGTCCGGCTGCCGCCTCTGTGCTGGCCGAGGTGCGCGGCTATCCCGATGTCGATGCCCTGTGGCGCGGTGTCGACTGGGACAGCGAGCCCGAGCCGCTGCTCAGCTTCCGCATCGAGAAAGGTGGACTGGCGCTCAACCTCGTCACCATGATCGCCACTTTCGGCACGCCGCAGGATGTGACCCTGCAGGATCTGCGCATCGAAAGCTTCCTGCCGGCCGATGACGCCACCGAACAGCTGCTGCGCAGTCTGGCCCGGCATTGACCATAAAAACCGCCCCCACCGATTGTTCGGTGAGGGCGGCGGATCGCTACAGCCGTAGGGCGTGGCTTAACCGACGCTGGCCAGCAGGGAAGAGAGCTTCTTGGCTGCGGCCAGGTGCTTCTCGCTCATCGTCGTCATATCGCTCGAGCGTGTCTTCAGAGCGGGCTGGATGCCGTCACGGGAATAGTTGCGATGCAGGGTGGCCGCATCCTTGTGAATCTGGAGCTGGCCGGTGATGTAGGCCTTGTCGAAGGCCGAGGTCGAGGCCTTGCGCAGTTCATCCAGCTTGGCGTGCTGCCGAACGGTCAGGGTGGGGGTGGTGGCGGTTACGCCGGCCTGCTGGGCGGCAGCGGTCAATTTGGCCGCCACGGCGGTGTTGTCGTTGACCATCTGCTGGGCAAACAGGCGCACCTGTTCGTTCTGGGCGCGCTGCACGCCGATCTTGCTGGCCTCCAGCTCGAACAGGTCGGCGGTCTGCGCACGGCGGACATACCCGGTCGTGGTCATCGGTTTGACTGTAACCGCGTGTTCGGTCTTGACGTTGCGCTGCGGGTCCTGGGCCAGGACGGGGGTAGCGATGAAGACGCCGGCCATCAGCGCGGTGGCGCCGAGCAGGGCGAAGGAATGGAGCTGTTTCATGGGGGTACCTCGTGAAGACAGGGGATGATCGAAGATCATCCGGCCTGCTGCCCAGGAGATGAGGATATACCGGCCGCATTACCAGTGGGCGGACCGGTTCAATCCTGTGACTTCTCGACGATACTCCTGCAACATATCGGCCTGCCGGATATCGCAAAGCCGGCTGATTTGCGACACAATCCGGGATATGCGGCGGCCTGCCGCGCAGCCGGCGGGCCCTGCAGAGCGACCATCATGAAGGATTGCATCTATGGCTGTACTCACCCTGCCGAAATGGAATCTCTCGATCGGTGACGGCAAGGGGTTGTTCTGCATCCTCGGCCTCAATGTGATTGAGGATATGGACCTGGCATTGCGGACGGCCACCGAGCTGAAGCAGATCGCCGCCGACCTGCAGCTGCCCTTCGTCTTCAAGGCGAGTTTCGACAAGGCCAATCGCTCCTCCATCAACAGCTTCCGCGGTCCCGGCCTGGTCGAGGGCCTGAAAATCCTGGCCGAGGTGAAGAAGACGCTGAACGTGCCGATCGCCACCGATCTGCATGAACCCGGTCAGGCCGAGCCGGTCGCCGCGGTCGCCGATTTGGTGCAGATCCCGGCCTTTCTGGTGCGGCAGACCGATCTGATCGTGGCGGCGGCGCGCGCCACGCAAAAGGCCGGCGGGCTTCTCCATGTCAAGAAGGCGCAGTTCCTGGCACCGAACGACTGCAAGAGCATCCTGCACAAGATCGAGCAGGCGGCGCAGCCCGGCATGACCATCCTGTGCGAGCGCGGCAGCGCGTTTGGCTACAACAACCTGATCGTCGACATGCTGGCGATCCCGGAAATGAAAAAGCTGGGCGTGCCGGTCACCATCGATGCCACCCATGCCGTGCAGTTGCCCGGCGCGCGTGCGGTCGAAGGCGGCGGCGTTGCCGCGGGCGGCCGGCGCGAGGGTGTTGCCGTGATCGCCGCGGCTGCCGTGGCCGCCGGCGCCGATGGCGTGTTCCTGGAATTCCATCCCGATCCCGACAAGGCGAAATGCGACGGGCCGAGCTGCCTGCCGCTTGGCAACGCCCGTGCGGTGCTGACGAAACTCAAGGCGCTATACGCCGCCGCACAATAAAGCGCACAATAAAACGCCCCGCCGTTTCCGGCGGGGCGTCTCCCTCAGAGTCCTGTATTGCAGATCAGCTGTCGCTGGCGATCTGCGTCGAAAGCTTGCGGGCGTCAGCGATATGCTTCTTCACCAGGGTGATGGACTGGTTCGAAGCGGTGCGCAGGGGCGCCTGCTCGCCGGTACGGGCGTAGCTGTTATGCAGACGCAACTCGCGTTCCTGCGCCTCGATCACGGCCGCGATATACAGCTGGTCGAACGCGCTGTCGGACGCGGCGCGCAGCTCGTTGAGCTTGGTGGTCTGCTTCACGGTCAGCGCCGGTGTGGTCGGCGTAACGCCGGCCTCGCGGGCAGCCGCGCTCAGGCGCGGCGACCAGGTGGCATGGTCACTGACCTGCCGGGCGGCGAACTCCTTCACCTGCGCATTCTGGGCGCGCTGGACGGCAAGTTTCGCGGCCTCCGCCTCGAACAGGTCGACCGACTGGGCGTAGGACACATAGCTGCTGGCCGGCAGCGGCTTGGCAGCGCTCTGATGCTGGGTGGCCTTGCTGGTCGGCGTCGTCTGCGTCTGGGCCTCTGCGGGCAGAACCGCGGCAGCGCCGGCCATCAGCGCGGTTGCGCCGAGCAATGCCATGGAAAACGATTTGGCCGATATGTGCTTGCTCATCGAAAATCTCCGTTGCAGCGACAGGCATAGCCTGACTGGGCCACGGAATATGGCGGTCGATTGCGGCATTTCCATACGGGATGTCGGGGCCATTTTGTGACGTCTTTATGGCCATGCTGCCTGGTGGCCGGCCGCAGTGACCAGCCTGTGACCTTGTGTGATCCTGCAAATTTTCCGGGGTCTGGAACGGCAACGCTGCGCCGCAGTTATGTCAATCGGCAGGCAGCCGCCGGAGGCGACAATGATGCGCAGGATTGCAGCAATTGCGACAGGACTTGCAGCTCTGACGGCGGCGGCATTGATCGACGTGCCGGCCCTGGCCCAGGCGAGGGGTGCGCCGGTCAGCCTGCTGCCCGGCAGCGCGCCGGCGGTTTTCCAGTCGCGCCATCAGCTGGCCCAGACCACACCGGTGCAGACCCTGGCGCCGCCGGCCGTCCAGAGCGACACGACGCCAACGCAGGGGCAGGTACAGTCGATGCAGGCCCCGTTTACGCCGGAAACGCCGGCTGCCGTCGCTACGCCATCGGCCGATGGCGAAACCGTGGCGGCGAAACCGGACAGCGGCCTGCCGGTCACCACGGCGCCGATGGACAGCAACGCGGCCCTGCCCGAACTGCAGATCCAGCGTCGTCCGGGTGAGACGACCGGTACGGTTCAGTAGGGATTACGCCGGGCCGATCTTCCAGCGCGGTCGGGCCAGCATCACCAGGTCGCCGGCGGCATCGCGCAGTTCGACGCGGCCTTCCAGATGCTGCGCAGCCGTCCAGTCGAGCGGCGCCAGTTCGCAAGAGGCGGTGATCGCACCGCGGGCCTTTTTCAGATATTCGCTGTCGAAGCCGGTAATAATCCAGCGCGCGCCCTGCGCCGGCTGGCGGCTCATGATCGCCAGATTGCCGGTCAGCTCGGCCAGGTTGGTCAGCGCCACCGCATGCAGCGAACGCAGATGGTTGCGCAGCTTGCGGCGATCATCCATTCGCGTGCGCGCCAGACCCGGTGACAGTTGCTCGACGCGGGCGCTGATGCTGGCGGCATAGGGCACGGTATAGCCGACCAGCCAACTGAACAGGCGGCGGCCGAAGGGCAGGCGGCTAAGGCTGGACCACTGGCGCAGCACGGTGGGGGTGTTGGTCATTTTGCTTTCCTCGCAGCGGTGGGGACGGCGATGGCGTCCCAGATCAGGTCGGAGAGTTTGCGCGCGGCGCTGTCGGCCTTGAGCGTGGCATGGCCGCCGCGCTGCATGCGCAGCCAGGTCTGCACCGGGCCCAGCACCAGGCTGAGCAGCAGTTCGGGCGGCAGCGGCCGCAGGATGCCGGCGGTGATCGCCGGCTTGAGCAGCAGCAGCAACGGACGCAGGAAATCCGTGGTCCCGCTCTGCAGCCGCGTTTCGGCTTCGCCCAGTGCCGGGTGATGACGGTGTTCGGCCAGGAAGCGCGCGGCGGCCGGGTTTTGCAGCGACCAGCCGATATGCGTTTTCACAAAGCCGTCCAGCAGGGCGCGCGCGCTGTCATGCCGGGCCAGTTCGGCTGCTATGGCGGCGCGATAGCGCGTCAGCAGATCCTCATATAGCGCGGAGACCAGGCCCTCGCGGCTGCCGAAATGGTGATACAGGCTGCCGACCGATACGGCCGCGGCATCGCGCACCTGCTCGATGGTGGTGGCCTCCACGCCGTGGGCATCGAACAGCGCCAGGGCGGCGATCAGGGCGCGCGGCTTGCTGCCGGTTTCGGTCGCGGGTCGGGGGCGCAGAACTGCAGGACGGCGGGCAGGTTTGCTCATGCCTCTTTATAGCGGGCAGTAGAATTAATTTCTAGAATAAAATTCTAGGCAGCGCGGATCCGCTGTCCCGCCGCTAACGCTGCGTCATCGCCCGGGGCTGCGTGGCAGGCCGTGATGAAGCTGCGCAGGGCCGCGCTGGCATAGGAATCGCGGCGCTGCACGAACAGGGTATCGACCATGGCATCGGTGTGGGCGATCGGCTGGATACGGACGCTGTCGCCGATGGCGCTGCGCATCACGGCGGCCCGGGGCAGTAGGGTGACGCCAACATTGGCGGCCACGCAGCCCAGGATTCCCTCCACGGTGCCGAAATCCAGCCGCCGCAGCGGCAACCAGCCCTGACCGGAGAAATACTGCTCCAGCCGCTGGCGGTAGGAGCAGCCCTGACGGAAGACGATGACGGTGATGGTGCTGTTGGCGGCGCGATAGGCGTTAATATCGGGCCAGGACCTGGCCATCGCCAGCACCAGCTCCTCGCGGAAGACGGGCGTGGTGACCAGATCGGGATGCTCCACCGGCGCTGCGACGAACGCGCCTTCCAGGCTGTGATCCAGCACCTTGTCCAGCAGCGCTGCCGTCGGGCCGGTGGTGACATCCAGCTGCACATCGGGATATTGCGCGTGATAGCCGGCCAGCACCGGCGGCAGGCGCACGGCCGCCGTGGTCTCCATCGCGCCGATCCGCAGTGGGCCGCGCACGCTGCCGTCGTCGCGGGCGGCCCGTTTGGCCTCGGCGATCAGGGCGGCGACCTGCTGAGCATAGGGTAGCAGCCGCTGGCCCGCATCGGTGACGATCATGCCGCGGCTGTGGCGGCTGAACAGCGGCAGGCCGACCTTCTCCTCCAGCAGCTTGATGCGCATGGTCACATTCGACTGCACGGTGTTGAGCTGCTGGGCCGCCTTGCTGATGCTGCCGCAGCGGGCCACGGCCTGGAAAAAGGCGAGATCGGAAATCTCCATTGGCCACCTATCTGTAAAACAGATCGTTAAATTCACTATATTTCATTATTTAGAATATCATGCCGTGGCTAGAATGGCAGGGCTTTTTTTACAAGGAACCCGTCATGCCGCTCTCCACCACCCTGACCCGCCGCCTCGGCATCCGTCATCCGGTGCTGCTTGCCCCCATGGACCTGGTGGCCGATGCCACGCTCTGCGACGCGGTCAGCGCCGCCGGCGGGTTCGGCATCCTGGGCGGCGGTTATGGCGACGAGGTCTGGCTGCGGCGCGAGTTGGGCCGTCTGGCGGCGCAGCCGGCCCGGCGCTCGTTCGGTATCGGTTTCATCACCTGGAGCCTGGCCAAGCAGCCCCGCCTGCTGGAGATCGCCCTGGAAGCCCGTCCGGCTGCGGTGATGCTGTCCTTCGGCGATCCGTCGCCGTTTGTCGACAGGATCAAGGCGGCCGGGGCGCTGGCGATCTGCCAGGTACAGACGGTGGCGATGGCAAAGCAGGCGGCCGCCGAAGGCGCCGATATCATCGTGGCGCAGGGCGGCGAGGCCGGCGGCCACGGCGTGTCGCGCGGCACGCTGGGTCTGGTGCCGGCGGTGGTGGATGCCGTACCGGCCAGGATCCCGGTGGTGGCGGCCGGTGGCATCGGCGACGGCCGCGGCCTGGCGGCGGCGCTGACCCTGGGCGCTGCCGGCGTGCTGGTCGGCACGCGCTTCTACGCCACCCCTGAGGCGGCCGGCTTCGACGACGCCAAGGCGCGTATCTGTGCGGCCTCGGGCGACGATACCGCCCGCAGCATCGTTTTCGATATCTCGCGCGAGAATGTCTGGCCGGCGCCGTTCAACGGTCGCTGCCTCGTCAACGACCATGCGCGGCGCTGGATCGGCCGCGAGGTGGAACTGATGCGCAATATCCGCGAGGAGTCTGCGCGCTACCGCGCGGCGCGTGCGGCTGGTGACTTCGATACAGCCGCTGTCATTGCGGGCGAATCTGCCGATACCATTGCCGCCGTGCTGCCGGCAAAGACGGTGATGGAAACCATGGTGCAGCAGGCGGAAGATGTGCTGGCGCGGCTGTCAGGCCAGATCGCGGCGTAAACGAGAGATCCTGTGATGATGCAATTGTTCTACAACCAGACCTCACCTTACGCCCGCAAGGCCCGCGTCGCCGTGCTGGAAAAGGGTTTGCAGGATCGTGTGGCTTTCGTCGAGACCGACCCCTGGGCCGATCCGCCCGAGCTGCTGCGTGTGACGCCGCTATCCAAGGTGCCGGCGCTAGCGCTGGAAGACGGCACGGTGGTGACGGAAAGCGATGCCATCATCCAGGTGCTGGATGTGATCGGCGGCGGCGCGTCGCTGTTGCTGCCGGCCGAGGGACGGCTGCGGCTGCCGGTGCTGGCGCGTGCCGGCCTGTGCCAGGGTCTGATCGATGCCAGCTTCATTGCCACCATCGAGCGTCGTCGTCCGGCGGGTGGCCAGTGGGAAGACTGGGTACGGCGTCAGCGTGCCGCCGTCGAGCGTGCACTGCAGCACATTGCCACCGGTTTCGAGCCGGTGCCCGGTCGGTTCGACCTGGGCGATATCGGACTGGCCTGCGCGCTCGGCTATCTGCAGTTTCGTCTGCGCGATATCCCTTGGTGGCAGCAGTATCCGGCCCTGGCCGACTGGTATGATGTCGTGGCCGCGCGGCCTTCCATGCAGGCCACCCGCCCGGACTGATACCTCGGGTGAACGGGATTCATTAAGCCCGGTCCGGCTCTTGTCATCGCCGGTCCGGGCTTTAGAGTCGCCGGGTCTTACTGGGCCCGGAAGGCCCGTTCCTGGGAGTGAAACATGGCGAGCGAGTTGCATCATTTCATCGGCGGCAAGAAGGTGGCGGGCCAGTCCGACCGCTTCCTCGATGTCTACAATCCGACCACCGGCGAAGTGGCGTCGAAGGCGCCGCTGGCCACCAGGGCCGAGGTGGAAGGCGCGATTGCCGACAGCCAGAAGGCCTTTGCCGAATGGAGCATGACCTCGCCGCTGACGCGCGCCCGCGTCATGTTCAAGTTCAAGGAGCTGTGCGAGAAGAACGCCGACGAGATCGCGAAACTGATCGCCAACGAGCATGGCAAGGTGATCTCGGACGCCAAGGGCTCGCTGCAGCGCGGCCTGGAAGTCGTTGAATTCGCCTGTGGCATCCCGCATCTGCTGAAAGGCGAGTATTCCGATAACGTGGCGCGCGGCATCGACGTCTATTCGATGCGCCAGCCGCTCGGCGTCGTCGCCGGCATCACGCCGTTCAACTTCCCGGCCATGGTGCCGATGTGGATGTTCGGCGTCGCCATTGCCGCCGGCAACACCTTCATCCTCAAGCCCAGCGAAAAGGACCCGTCCTGCCCGCTGAAGCTGGCCGAACTGATGCTGGAAGCCGGCGCGCCTCCGGGCGTGCTGAACTGCGTGATCGGCGACAAGGAATCGGTCGACACGCTGCTCACCGATCCGCGCATTCAAGCCGTCAGCTTCGTCGGTTCGACGCCGATCGCCCAGTATGTCTACGCCACGGCGGCGGCGCATGGTAAGCGCGTGCAGGCCATGGGCGGCGCCAAGAACCATATGATCGTCATGCCCGATGCCGATATGGACCAGGCCGTGGATGCGCTGATCGGCGCCGCCTATGGTTCGGCCGGCGAGCGCTGCATGGCGGTCTCGGTCGCGGTGCCTGTCGGTAAAGCCACCGCCGACCGGCTGGTCGAGGCGCTGGCGCCGCGCGTGCGGGCGCTGAAAATCGGCCCCAGCACCGACAAGGATTCCGAAATGGGCCCGCTGGTGACGGCAGAGCATCTGGCCAAGGTGAAGGGCTATGTCGATACCGGCGTCAAGGAAGGCGCCAAGCTGGTGGTGGATGGCCGCGGCCTGAAGCTGCAGGGCTACGAGAAGGGCCACTTCATGGGGGGGTGCCTGTTCGACAATGTCACGCCCGACATGCGCATCTACAAGGAAGAGATCTTCGGGCCGGTGCTGGGCGTCGTGCGCGCCGAGACCTTCGAGGAAGCCGCGAAACTGCCGACCGAACATGAATTCGGCAATGGCGTGGCGATCTTCACCCGCGACGGCGATGCCGCCCGCGACTTCGCCGCCAAGGTCCAGGTCGGTATGGTCGGCATCAACGTGCCGATCCCGGTGCCGCTGGCCTTCCACACGTTTGGCGGCTGGAAGAAGTCGGCGTTTGGCGACACCAACCAGCATGGCCCGGAAGGCGTGAAGTTCTACACCAAGATCAAGACGGTGACGGCACGCTGGCCGACCGGCATCCGCTCGGGCGCCGAGTTCAACATCCCGACGATGAAGTAAACCGGGCTCTGCCCCGAACCGGTACGGGCGGCAGGTGACTCTGCCGCCCGTTCTGTTTTAAACAGGTCTCATGTCGATCCTCGAAACCTATCGCGCCAAACTGCAGTCCGGCGAACTGGCGGAAGACCCGGCCCAGGCGCTGGCGGCCGAAAAACTGGAGCTGCTAGGCCGTCGGCTGGTCCAGTATCAGCCGGGCGGCGAGGATACCTGGCTGCAGAAGCTGTCCTTCGGGCGCAAGCGTGAGCCGGCGCCGCAGGGCCTCTACATCTACGGCGATGTCGGCCGCGGTAAATCCATGCTGATGGATCTGTTCTTCGCCCAGGCGCCGGTGGAGAAAAAGCGCCGCGTGCATTTCCATGCCTTCATGCAGGAGGTGCATGCGGAAATCTTCAGGTATCGCAAGTTGCCCGAGGATGACGCCGAGAAGAAGGCCGGCGGCGACGATCCCATCCGCCCGCTGGCCAGGAAGATCGCCAGGGCCACCTGGCTGCTCTGCTTCGACGAACTGCAGGTCAGCGACGTGGCCGATGCGATGATCCTCGGCCGGCTGTTCGAGAAGCTGTTCGACCGCGGCGTGGTGGTGGTGGCTACCTCGAACCGCCATCCCGACGATCTCTACAAGAATGGCATCAACCGCGGCCTGTTCCTGCCCTTCATCGCCGTGTTCAAGGAGAAGCTGGACGTGCTGCATCTGGCCGCCAGCCGCGACTACCGGCTGCAGCGCCTGCAGAAATCGCCGGTCTGGTTCAGCCCGATGAGCGCCAAATCCACCATCGCGCTGGATCGCATCTGGAACCTGCAGACCGACGATGCCGAAGGCGAGGCGAGCGAGATCGAGTTGCTCGGGCGCAAACTGAAGATCCCCTGCCAGGCGCGCGGCGTCGCGCGCTTCACCTTTGGCGATCTGTGCGAACAGCCGCTCGGCCCGGCGGATTTCCTCGCCATCGCCAAAAGCTTTCACACGGTGATGATCGACAACATCCCGACGCTCAGTCCGGCGCGGCGCAACGAGGCAAAACGCTTCGTCACCCTGGTCGATGCGCTTTATGAGGCGAAGACCAAGCTGGCGGCGACGGCCGATGCGCCGCCGGAAACGCTCTATCCCGAAGGCGAGGGGGCGTTTGAATTCCAGCGCTGCGTGTCGCGACTGAACGAGATGCAGAGCGAAGACTACCGCGCCCTGCCGCACATAGCGGAATAAACGGGCGGCCTAGTTCGGCAGCAGCAGATCGCGCGCGCGGTCGAGCCGCGCATTGTTCAGCGTGGTGCCGGTCAGGTTGGCGCCGGCAAAGCGGCTGTCAGTGAGATCGGCACCCGAGAGATCGGCGCCCGAGAGATTGGCATCGCGCAGATCGGCGGCGACCAGGCTGGCGCCGCTCAGATTGCAGGCGATCAGCAGGGCCTTCTTCAGCTTGGCAGCACCCAGATTGGTGCGGGCGGCGCGCGCATTCGGCGCCTCGTCCTTGATGGCAGCGAGGTTGGCGCCTGAGAGATCGGCGCCGTCCAGCGTCGCGCGCGCCAGGCTGGCGCCGCGCATGTTGGCCCGGGTCAGGATGGCATTGCGCATGTCGGCGAAGTTCAGCCGCGCCAAGGCCAGATTGGCATTGGTCAGGGTCGCGCCCTTGAAGCAGGCGCGTTCCAGCAGGGCGCCCATCAGGTTGATGCCCTGCAGGTCGCGGCCGGAGAAATCGAAATCGCTCAAGTCAGCGCGCAGACCCTGGCGGCCTTCCGAATGCACCCAGAGTTCATGATGGCGCAGCACCTCGCTCAGATCCTCGATGCTGTGGCGCGAAGCGGCGGCAAAGATGGCGCTGGCCAGTTCCGGCAGGCTGCGGGTGGCGGCATCGACGAGGGCACCGCGCAGATCGGCGCCGGCAAAATTGGCGCCGCCGATCTGGGCGCCGGAGAGGCTGGCGCCGGAGAGGTTGGCGCCGGAGAAATCAGACTGCTGCAGATCGGCGCCTTCCAGGCGGGCCGACATCAACTGGGCCTTGCGCAGGTCGGCCCCGCGCAGATTGCTGTCATCGAGATTCGCGTCGGCAAAGTCGGCATGCAGGGCGAAGGCCTTGGGCAGCTGGGCGCCGGACATATCGGCACGCTGCACCGAGGCACCGGACAGATCGATGGCGCGTTTGGCCGGGCCGTTGTCGCTCATGCGGCCTTCGGAGTCATAGGTGGGGGCCAGGGCCTCGGCGCCGTTCGATTCGGCCATGTTGGCATCGTTCAGGCCGGCGGCGCGCAGGCAGGCGCCGCGCAGATCGGCCCAGCGCATGTCGGCGCCGTCCAGCGTGGCATTGCGGAAGTCCGAACCGCCGCATTTCGACATGGAGAGTTTGGCGCCATCCAGTCGCGCACGATGCAGGCGCGCGCCGGTCAGATCGGCCAGGGTCAGATTGGCCCCGGACAGGTCGGCATCGGAAAGATCGGAAAACGCCAGCATGGCCGGCTGCGCACCGGGTTTGCCGGCAAGATGGGCCTCATGCTCACGCAATACATCACGCAGCTTGTCTGCGCTGACTTTTGTCAGATGCGCGGGAGCCCCGCGGGTGAAATCGCCCATAACGCTATGCGGCCTTACCTGGAACCCATGAACAGATGATTCGACCGCAAATTTAGCGCGAATCGGCTATGCCAATCCAGCCGTCTCCCCCTCGACTTTGGCCGCAATTTAGCAGATCAGCCGCGCCGTTCCACCATCAGCTTCTTAATTTCACCGATCGCCTGCGCCGGATTTAGCCCCTTTGGGCAAGTCTGGGCGCAGTTCATGATGGTGTGGCAGCGATAGAGCCGGAAGGGGTCTTCCAGGTTGTCGAGTCGCTCGCCGGTCATCTCGTCACGACTGTCGGCGATCCAGCGATAGGCCTGCAGCAGCACGGCCGGGCCGAGATAACGGTCGGAATTCCACCAATAACTGGGGCAGGAGGTGGAGCAGCAGGCGCAGAGGATGCACTCATAGAGGCCATCGAGCTTCTTGCGCTCCTCGGCCGACTGCTTGCGCTCGCGGGTCGGCGCCGGACTCTGGGTCTTCATCCACGGCTCGATCGAAGCATACTGGGCGTAGAAGTTGCTCAGATCGGGCACCAGGTCCTTCACCACCGGCATATGCGGCAGCGGATAGATCTTAACGTCGCCGTCGATATCCTCGCAGGCCTTGGTGCAGGCCAGCGTATTGCCGCCATCGATATTCATGGCGCAGGAGCCGCAGACGCCCTCGCGGCAGGAGCGGCGGAAGGTGAGCGAGGGATCGACCTCGTTCTTGATCTTGATCAGGGCGTCCAGAACCATCGGGCCGCAGTCGTTCATGTCGACTTCGAAGGTGTCGACCTGCGGGGTCTTGCCGTCATCCTGGTTCCAGCGGTAGACGCGGAATTTTTTGATGCGGCGATCCTCGCCGGCCTTGGCCGGCGGCAGGGCAAAGGTCTTGCCCTCGGTGATCTTGGAATTCTTCGGCAGCGCGAACTCGGCCATGGGGAAGGTGTCCTTGTTTCTTCTGCGTAGCGCTCAGTACACGCGCTTCTTAGGCTCGATATAGGCGATCTCGTTCGACAGCGTGTAGGTATGCACCGGACGGTAGTCGATGGTGACATTGCCCTTGTCGCCGAACCACGACAGGGTGTGTTTCATCCATTCCTTGTCGTCGCGATCGGAGTAATCCTCACGCGCATGGGCGCCGCGGCTTTCCTTGCGGTTCTCGGCCGAGTGCATGGTGACCACGGCCTGGCCGATCAGGTTGTCCAACTCCAGCGTTTCCACCAGGTCGGAATTCCAGACCAGCGAGCGGTCCTGCACCGACACGTCGGGCATCAGCTTGTTGACCTCGTCGATCAGGCCGACGCCTTCCTTCAGCACGTCGCCGGTGCGGTACACCGCGCAGTTGTTCTGCATGGTGCGCTGCATCTTGTCGCGGATCTGCGCGGTCGAATGGCCGCCCTTGGCATTGCGGAACTTGTCCAGGCGGGCCAGTGCATCGTCGCCGGCGCCCTTGATGTCGCGATGCTTGGCGCCCTTCTCGACCGTCTGCGCCGCACGGATGGCGGCGGCGCGTCCGAAGACGACCAGATCGATCAGCGAGTTCGAACCCAGGCGGTTGGCGCCATGCACCGATACGCAGGCGGCTTCGCCCACAGCCATCAGGCCGGGCACGACGCTGTCGGGGTTGCCGTCCTTCAGGGTCAGCACTTCGCCATGATAGTTCGTCGGGATGCCACCCATGTTGTAATGCACGGTCGGCAGCACCGGGATCGGCTGCTTGGTCAGGTCGACGCCGGCGAAGATCTTGGCGCTTTCCGAGATGCCGGGCAGGCGCTCGTGCAGGATCTTCGGATCGAGATGATCCAGATGCAGGAAGATGTGGTCCTTGTTCTTGCCGACGCCACGGCCTTCGCGGATTTCCATGGTCATGGCGCGGCTGACGACGTCGCGCGAGGCCAGGTCCTTGGCGGAGGGTGCGTAACGTTCCATGAAGCGTTCGCCTTCGGAGTTGACGACATAGCCGCCTTCGCCGCGCGCGCCTTCGGTGATCAGGCAGCCCGACCCGTAGATGCCGGTGGGATGGAACTGCACGAATTCCATGTCCTGCAGCGGCAGACCGGCGCGCAGCACCATGCCGCCGCCGTCACCGGTGCAGGTATGGGCCGAGGTGCAGGAGAAATAGGCGCGGCCATAGCCGCCGGTCGCCAGCACCACCATCTGGGCGCGGAAGCGGTGCATGCTGCCATCGGCCAGGTTCCAGGCCATCACGCCGCGGCAGGCGCCCTCCTCGTCCATGATCAGATCGAGGGCGAAGTATTCGATGAAGAACTCGGTGTCGAATTTCAGCGACTGCTGATACAGCGTGTGCAGGATCGCATGGCCGGTGCGGTCGGCGGCGGCGCAGGTGCGCTGGGCCGGGCTCTCGCCGAAATTCTTGGTCATGCCGCCGAAGGCGCGCTGGTAGATCTTGCCTTCTTCCGTGCGGCTGAAGGGCACGCCGAAATGCTCCAGCTCGATCACCGCCGGCACGGCCTCGCGGCACATGTATTCGATGGCGTCCTGGTCGCCGAGCCAGTCGGAGCCCTTGACGGTGTCATACATATGCCAGCGCCAGTTATCCTCGCCCATATTGCCAAGGGCGGCCGAGATGCCGCCCTGTGCCGCCACCGTGTGGCTGCGGGTGGGGAAGACCTTCGAGATGCAGGCGGTCTTCAGACCGGCCGCCGCCATGCCCATGGTGGCGCGCAGACCTGCGCCGCCGGCACCGACAACAACGACATCGTAGAAGTGGTCATGGACCTGATAGCTGGCAGGCATGGGTCAGACTCCGAGGAACAGCTTGAGCACCGACAGGGCGGCAATGCCGCCGACGATGAAGGCAGCGAAGGTGATGGCGAGCAGGCTGGCCATCTTCAGGCCTTCGCTATGCACGTAGTCTTCGATCACCACCTGCAGGCCGAGCTTCATATGCCAGAAGACGGCCAGGATGCTCAGCAGGGCGACGACGGCGAGCAGCGGATGCTTGAAGGCCGCAGTGACGGCGGCATGGTCGCCGGTGGCCAGCTTCAGCAGCGTCACCAGCATGATCAGCAGCAGCGGGATCATGGCGATGGCGGTGATGCGCTGCAGCCACCAGTGCTGCACGCCTTCCTTGGCGGCGCCCAGGCCGCGCACGCTCTTCAGATGGGTGCGCATGGTCGGAATGGACTTGCTCATGATGCGCTCCTCACTTCCAGGCGTAGGCCAGGATCCAGGCCAGCACGGTCAACACGACCGAACCGCCGATCACCGCCCAGCCCGATTTGTTGGCGACCGGAAGGCTGTAGCCATGGCCGGCGTCCCAGAAGAGATGCCGGATGCCGTTCAGCAGGTGGTAGAACAGCGCCCAGGTGAATCCGAGCAGGATCAGGCGGCCGAGCCACGAGCCGAGGCAGGCCTGCACCATCGCGTAGTATTCCGGACCGGCCGCGGCCGCCACCAGCCACCAGGCCAGCAGCAGCGTGCCGGCCGCCAGGCCGCAGCCGGTGGCGCGATGCAGGATCGACGTCGCCATGGTGACGGGCCAGCGATAAATCTGCAGGTGGGGAGAGAGCGGTCGTTCGACGTTCGCCATTTTTGCGCCTTCGCCCAAGGGCATGACCCGCAGGCATCTTGGATGGGGCGGTGCGCCGGCGACAGCAGGGGAATGCAGCCGATTCGACGCCCGAAAAGCAGGCCGGATACTAGACCGGGGCCCTGCTGAGTCAATGATCGTGCGAATCTGTTTTTAACCGTCTAAACCCCCGGCTTGCAAGGGATTTTCGGTTTCAGCCCGCGCCGAAGGCCGCTCTTGCGAACGGCTCTTATCTATGAAAAACGAACGATCGTTCTAATCAGTCGACCAAGGCTTTATCGCCGCCGTTTTTCCCGCTTCGGCATCAGCACCCAGTAATCCAGCTCCAGCACCACACAGTCGGGATATTTCCCGGCCGCGTCGCGGTCGGGGAAGGCGGTGCCCGGCTGGTCTTTCAGGGCCAGGGTGCGCAGACGCAGGGCGCCGGCATCGCTGCGGCCATCCAGCTCGGCTTTGTCGATCACCTGTGACCAGGCGTAGATGGTGTTGCCAGCAACGGTGGGGTTCACATGGCGGCCGCCATTGATCGCCAGCACGAAGGCGGCGTTGGCCAGACCGTTGAAGCTGAGCGCACGCGCCATGCTGATGACATGGCCGCCATAGATCAGGCGGCGGCCGAGCTTGTCCTGACCCTGGCGATGCTGGTCGAAATGCACCTTCGCGGTGTTTTGGTACAGCCGCGTCGCCAGCATATGCTCGGCTTCCTCGATGGTCATGCCATCGACATGGTCGATCTTCTCGCCGGGCTCGTAATCTTCCCAGCCATGGCGGCTGCCGGCCAGCGTCCAGTCGTAATGGGCCAGATCCAGCCCGGGCGGCAGGCGCAGCTGCGCCGGTGCGACATGATCCAGCAGCGGCGGCACGCGCTCATCGGCGACGACGGCGTTTTCGTCGCGCTTTTTCACCATCACCCAGCGCACGTAATCCAGCACCAGCTCGTCGCCATCCTTGTAGCCCTGGCTGCGCACATAGACGATGCCGGTTTTCTTGTTCGAATTTTCCTTCAGGCCGATGACGCGTGAGACCGTGTAGATGGTCTCGCCGGCATAGACCGGGCTGAGCCAGCGGCATTCGGCATAGCCCAGATTGGCGACGGCATTCAGCGAGATATCCGGCACGGTTTTGCCGAAGACCACATGGAAGGCCAGCAGATCGTCGACCGGCGCGCCGCGCAGGCCCAGCCGGCGGGCAAAGGTATCGGCCGATTGCGCTGGAAAGCGCGTGCCGTAGAGCGCGGTATAGAGCGCCACATCGCCGGCGGTGATGGTGCGTGGCGTGGCGTGGCGGATTTCCTGGTCGAGACGGAAGTCTTCGAAGAAATTGCCGGGATTGGTCTTGTCGCTCATGCCTTCATCTTCCTGTATCCGCCTGTGCGGGTCATCTTCATGACCCGCCGATGACGAAGGAATGGTTAAGCCGCCTGCAGTTTCGCGATGGCGTCGGCCAGGGCGGCCAGCTTCTTCGCCTGCTCTACATGCAGGTTCTCGATCAGCTTGCCATCCACCAGCACCACCGCCTTGCCGTCTTTCGATGCGGCTTCGAAGGCGGCGATGATCTTGTGGGCATAGGCCACCTGCGCTTCGCTGGGCGCGAAGACGCGGTTGGCGGTGTCGATGGTCTTGGGGTGGATCAGCGTTTTGCCGTCGAAGCCGAAGTCCAGGCCCTGGCGGCAGGCGGCTTCGAAGCCGGCCTCATCATCAAGGTCGAGATGCACGCCATCGAGGATCGCCAGCCCATAGGCGCGGGCGGCGAGGATGCAGATGCCCAGCGCGGTCAGAACAGGAAGCCGCAGCGGTGTGTGCTGCGCGTTCAGGTCTTTGACCAGATCGGAGGTGCCCATGACGAGAGCGGACAGACGTTTGGACGACCCGGCGATGGTCTCGGCATGCAGGATGCCTTTCGGCGTTTCCATCATGCACCAGATCGCGGTCTTGTCCGGCGCGCCATGCTGGTTGAGCAGCTGCTCGGCCTGCTGCACCTGGGCAGCAGTCTCCACCTTAGGCAGCAGGATGGCATCGGGACCGGCTTTCGCCGCGGCGATCACATCCTCGATGCCCCAGGGCGTGTCGAGACCGTTGGTGCGGATAATCAGTTCGCGCCCGCCATAGCCGCCGGCGATCACCGCCGTGCAGACCTGCTCGCGGGCCAGGGCCTTCTGCTCGGGCGCCACGGCGTCCTCAAGGTCGAGGATCAGCGCATCGGCCGCCAGAGTCCTGGCCTTCTCCAGCGCCCGGGCATTGGAACCCGGCATGTAGAGCACGCTGCGGCGGGGGCGGGCGGTGGCGGTCATGCGGCTGTCTCTCGGTTGTCGTCGTTTCTGTCTATGCTGCATTGCACAAGGCCCCGCCACTATAATCGGGGTCCGGGTCGTGGCAAGTTTCCGTCGCGACAGGAATCGTCCGTGTAATTACGACCTTGGGACCCCCGGCCATGCGCGTGCTCAGCATCCAGAGTCAGGTCATCTATGGCCATGTCGGCAACAATGCCGGCGTGTTTCCGCTGCAGCGTTCAGGCATCGAGGTCTGGCCGGTGCCCACCGGCCTGCTGGCCTTCAACCCGTCCTACGGCCCGCCGGCGCACCGGCCCACGGCGCCCGAGGAAATGGACGCCTGGATCGCCGCGCTGCAGACCCGGCCGGAATGGAACCGGATCGACGCCGTGCTGCTCGGCTGGCTCGGCAATCCGCGCACGGCCGAGGCCGCCGGTCGCGCCGCGCTGGCAGTGAAGGCGGCCAACCCGAACGCGATCTTTCTTTGCGACCCGGTCATGGGCGATACCGACAGCGGACTCTATGTCGATCCCACCCTGCCGGCCTTCATCCGCGACAAACTGTTTCCCTCGGCCGACATCATCACACCGAACGGTTTCGAGCTGGACTATCTCACCGGCGGGCCGATCGCGTCGCTGCCCGCGGCGCTTTCGGCCTGCGATGCGCTGCGGACCAAGGGTCCGTCGACCGTGATTGCCACCACCCTGCACCGGCAGGATGGCGGCGCGGGCCGGCTGGAAGCCTTGCTGGTGAATGCCGAGGGCGCCTGGCTGGCCTCCGTGCCCGATCTTGGCGAGGGCCTGCCTAAAGGCGCGGGCGATCTCTTTGCGTCGCTGTTCCTGGCCCGCACGCTCAAGGGCAAGCCGGCGAAGAAGGCCTTGCTGTTTGCCATGGCCGCCACTTTCACGCTGCTGCGCGATGCCCTGGAAAACCGGGCGCCGGAAATGCGTCTGGAACTGATGCAGGAGGCCCTGGTCTCGCCGCAGGTCTTGCCCGACATCCAGCGCGTGCGCTGATCCTTACGGGATGTCGCGCACCAGGGCGCCGTAACCGTCGTAAAAGATGGTGAAGCCCAGCAGCATGTCGACGCGATACCCGTTCGCTGCCAGAGGCAGGATCAGGCGTTCGACCTCGGCGGCATCGGCATTCATGCGAAAACGCGGCACGCCGCGCCGGTGACTGATCTCGCCATTGCTGGCGGCGGCGACGAAACTGCGCGAGCGCGTGGTCACGGCTTCAAAGCCCGGTTCCATCTCATGCAGCCAATTGCCGGTCTTCGGGCCGCCGAAGCCGATATCGACATGGCTGCCGACCAAGCGGAAGCGGAAGCGCGGGATGCTCATCTCCGGTTCCGGCGGATGCACCTCCAGTAGCCAGGCATAGGGCAGCAGCGCCGGCATGCCGAGCGGATCGATATGCTGGCGGCCGGGCAGCTGGCCAGGGCCCGGTATGGCGCTGCGCCAATAGGCCAGGCCCTGCTGCATCGCCGGATGCGCGTCGGGCGGCAGGGTGAAATCCGCGTTCATTCGCCGGGATCCATCAGCGTGCGGCCGGCCGAGAGGAACAGCGAGATGCAGAACAGCATGTCGACCCTGCGCCCATCGGCAGCCAGCGGTAGGAACAGCCGCTCAATGGTCAGATGATCCAGGCCGAGCGGAAACTGCGGCTGGCCGTGGCGATAGCGCAGCTGGCCGTCGCGCACCGGGCCGGCAAAGGCCTCGAAGCGGCCGCTGCTGACGAAATCCGGATCGACTTCGTCGAGCCAGCGCCCCACCACGGTTTCGCCGGCTTCGGTGATGCGGCGGATCGCGGTACCCAGCAGGCGATAGCGGAACCGCAGGGGCCCGCTGTCATCGGTATTGCCTTGGACGTCGATCATCCAGATATGCGACAGCAGCTTTGGGATTGCGGTCGGTTCCACATGCTGGCGGCCGGGCAGCAGGTCGGGTGCGGGCCGCACCGAGGCCCAGTAGTCATGGGCCTGGCGGATCATCGGATGGGCGTCGGCCGGCAGTGCAAGGGATGCTGTCATGGCGCCGCGAACCTGCGGTCATGCGGATGCGTTCCGTCAGGTGTGGTCGGCTGCATCGTGAGCGTGGAGCGGGGAAGGAAGCGGATAGCCATTTGCAATGGCATTACAGCGAAGCCTTCGCGGTTGCGCAATGCGTCAATGGTATGGTTATTCCTGCAGCCGCTCAGCAGGCAGACGATTGCCGTTAACCGCAAAGAAACGGGCCGCTGTTGCCAGCGGCCCGTGAAGGCAAAGACTCTTCTGCTTCTACGAAAGGTTACGCGGCCTGCTTCTTCAGGTGGCGGGCCGCCAGCACTTCGGCAATCTGCACGGCATTCAGCGCCGCGCCCTTGCGCAGGTTGTCCGAAACCACCCACATGACCAGGCCGTTGTCGACGGTGAAGTCCTCGCGGATGCGCGACACGAAGGTGTTGTAGTCGCCGGCGCATTCCAGCGGCGTGATGTAGCCGCCGTCTTCACGGCGATCCAGAACCTGCACGCCCGGCGCGGTGGAGAGGATTTCGCTGGCCTCTTCGGCGCTGATCGGCTGCTCGAACTCGATGTTGATCGCTTCCGAATGGCCGATGAACACCGGCACGCGCACGCAGGTGGCGGTCAGCTTGATCTTCGGGTCGAGAATCTTCTTGGTCTCGGCCGTCATCTTCCATTCCTCCTTGGTGTAACCGTCGTCCATGAAGACGTCGATATGGGGAATGACGTTGAAGGCGATCTGCTTGGTGAACTTCTCGCGCACGACGGGATCGTTGACCAGGATCTGCTTGGTCTGACGCTCCAGCTCGTTGACGCCCTCGTTGCCGGCGCCCGAGACGGACTGGTAGGTGGCGACGACGACGCGCTTGATGGTGGCGCGGTCATGCAGCGGCTTCAGGGCCACGACGAGCTGCGCGGTCGAGCAGTTCGGATTGGCGATGATGCCCTTCTTGGTATAGCCGGCGATGGCGTCGGCATTCACTTCCGGCACGATCAGCGGCACGTCGGGATCCATGCGCCACTGGCTGGAATTGTCGATCACGATGGCGCCTTGGGCGGCCACGCGCGGCGCCCATTCCTTCGAGGTGGCGCCGCCGGCCGAGAACATCGCGATGTCGGTGCCGCGGAAGTCGAAGTCTTCCAGCGCCTTCACCTTGATATGCTTGTCGCCGAACATGACGTCGCGGCCAACCGAGCGGCGCGAGGCGAGAGCAACCACTTCCGAAACCGGAAACTTGCGTTCGTGGAGAATGTTGAGCATTTCGCGGCCCACCACACCGGTGGCGCCGACAACGGCGACCTTATAGGTCATATCTGGCCTTCTTTCGCTGCGTCCGGCAGATCGACACCCGGCGGACAAGGGAACACGAGACGAATGTTGGTGCCCGGCAGGCCGCGCCCGGCAGGCGAGGCGGAAAATAGGCCCGCAAACCCCCGCAATCAAGCGGGAAATTGTCGCGGTTGACACCGGATCGGCAGCTTTGTACCTTTCGGTACAAATTTAGGAGCCCGTCCTCATGACCCGCCCCCCGCTGCCGCCGTTTACCGCTGAAACCGCCGCCCAGAAGGCCCGCATGGCGGAAGATGCCTGGAATGGCCGCGATCCAGCGAAAGTGGCGTTGGCCTATACCGAGCAGAGTATCTGGCGGAACCGCGCCGAGTTCATCCAGGGCCGCCCGGCCATCGAGGCGCTGCTGACCCGCAAATGGCAGAAGGAACTCGACTACCGCCTGATCAAGGAGGTCTGGGCCTTCACCGGCAACCGCATCGCCGCGCGCTTCGCTTATGAATGGCATGACGACAGCGGCAACTGGTATCGCAGCCATGGCAATGAACAGTGGCAGTTCGACGAGAACGGCCTGATGGAACGCCGCGAGGCCAGCATCAACGATGTGCGCATCGCGGAAGCCGACCGCAAGTTCCACTGGCCGCTGGGGCGCCGTCCCGACGACCATCCGGGGCTGAGCGATCTGGGGCTGTAATGCCCGCCGCATTGATCACCCGCGCCGACGCCATAGCCCGTATCGCCGAGGTTTTTCGCGAACAGGGTTTCGAGGGCACGAGTTTAAGCGCCATCACCGAAGCCTCGGGGCTCGGCAAGGGCAGCCTGTACAACCACTTTCCCGGCGGCAAGGACCAGATGGCGGCCGAGGTGCTGGCCCATGTCGATGCCTGGTTCGAGGCCGAGGTCTATGCACCGCTGCGTAACAGCACCGCTGCGCGCACCGCCATTGCTGCGATGTTCGCCGCCACCGATGCGTATTTCCGCAGCGGCCGGCGCATCTGCCTGGTCGGCGCCTTCGCGCTGGATGCGACGCGCGACCGTTTCGCGGTTGCCGTGCAGGACTATTTCACCCGCTGGATTGATGCGCTGCAGGCGGCGCTGCAGCGCGGCGGCGCGGGGAATGCCCGGGCGCTGGCCGAAACCACGGTAGCGGGCATCCAGGGCGCCCTGGTGCTCAGCAGGGCGCTGGACGATCCGGCGGTGTTCAGCCGCCAGCTCGAACAATTACAGACGCAGGTCATGTCGGCCCTTGCCTGACGTTGGGGCAGCGACCTTAATCTTCCCTCAAAGCATAAAACCGGAGGGAACGAGAATGGCCGACATGATCCTGCACCACTATGGCACCTCGCCCTTCTCGGAAAAGGTGCGCGTCGCCTTCGGCATCAAGCAGGCGCCGTGGCAGTCGGTGAAGATTCCGCCGATGATGCCCAAGCCCGATCTTACGGCGCTGACCGGCGCCTATCGCAAGACCCCGGTGATGCAGGTTGGCGCCGATATCTACTGCGACACCCAGATCATCCTGCGCGAGATCGAGCGCCGGTATCCGTCGCCGACCTTCTATCCGGGCTCGGCCAAGGGTCTGGCCGAGGGCGTCGCCTACTGGGCCGACCACCAGCTCTTCTCGGCCTCGGTCGCTATCGCCTTCGGCCTGATGGGCGAGCAGATGCCGGATGCTTTTCTGGAAGATCGCGCCAAGTTTTCCGGCCGCACCATCGACCGCACGAAGATGAAAATGCAGGCCGCGGTGATGAATGGTCCGCTGCGCGCGCATCTGGGCTGGATCGAGGATGCCCTGCATGACGGCCGCAAATTCCTGTTCGGCGATGCGCCCAGCCTCGCCGACCTCGCGGTCTATCACTGCGTCTGGTTCGTGCGCGACCGGGCGAAAGCCACCGATCTCGCCGATTACACGGCGCTGAATGTCTGGGCCGACCGCATGAAGGGCTTCGGTCATGGCAGTCCGGCCGACATGGATTCCAAGGCCGCCATCGAGATCGCGAAAAATGCCGAGCCGGCGACGCTGAAAGGCGGCGTCTGCGCCAACACGCTCGGCCTTGCCGAGGGCGCCATGGTCAGCGTGACGCCCGACGATACCGGCCGCGATGCCACCATCGGGGCGCTGGTGGGGCTGGATGCCCAGAGCGTGACGATCCGCCGCGAAACGCCGGAGACCGGCATCGTGCATGTGCATTTCCCGCGCGCCGGCTTCATCCTGGTGCCGCATAAGGGGTGAACGTCATGGGCAAGACCATCGAAGTCTTCTACGATGTCTCCTCGCCCTGGACCTATCTCTGCTTCGTCAATGTGCAGGGACTGGCCAAAGAACAGGGCGCGGAGATCGTCTGGCGGCCGTTCCTGGTCGGCGGCGTATTCAACACGGTGAACCCCACCATGTATCGCATGCGCGAGAACCCGGTGCCGGCGCGCGATGCCTGGGTGAAGCAGGACCTGCAGGCCTGGGCGAAACTGGCGGGCATCAAGATCACCTTTCCGCCGGCGGTGTTTCCGGTGAATTCCGTGAAGGCGCTGCGCGGCCTGCTCTGGGCCAAGACGCAGGGCGAAGGCAAGGAGGCAGCACTGGCGACGGCCTTCTTCGAACTCTACTGGAGTGAAAACCGCGACATCAGCCAGGACGATGTGGTGGCGGAAGCGGCCAGGCGCGCCGGCCTCGATCCGGCCCGGCTGGCGCAAGCGATCACCGAACCCGGCGTGAAGGAGCAGCTCAAAGCCAATACCGACGAGCTGATCGCGCGCGGTGGCTTCGGCTCGCCGACGCTGTTTGTGAACGGCCAGATGTTCTTCGGCAACGACCGCCTGCCGCTGGTGCGCGAGGCGCTGAGACGACTATAGTTGGTCCATGAAACGACTTTTTCATTGCCTTTCTGCCGGCTTGGGGCTGATCGGACTATGCGCATCTCTGCTTGCTGGAGCACAGACGCGAGGGCCTAAGGGGTATCACGATAATCCCCTACGTGCAGACGGCATTGGGGCTTTTATCATCGGCATGACGCTTGACGACATGAGGCGCGTCTCCGGTCTCACGTTCGAGATTACACGTTTCGATCCGAACGATACCGATCCCCCGCCACCATTTGAAAACGACGGCTGCTACTACGCAACTCCGTTGGGGGTGGCTGATGAGATCGCTTTCATGATGGCTTATGGTCGCATGGTGCGCGTGGATACCTATGAGCCGCCAGTCAAGACAGCAAAGGGCTTTGGTGTAGGTGATCGGGATGGCGATATTCTGACAGCCTACAAATCAGACGGAATTCTGTCCGAACCGCATTTCTATGTCGGTAAGGATGGTCGCTACCTGATTGTTCCATCGTCACCGGACGGTATGACGGGTATTCTCTTTGAAGTTGTCGACGGTGTGGTGGTGGGAGTTCGTGCTGGCTTGTCCGAATACATCCAGGATGTCGAAGGCTGTCTTTAGGAACGCCTGAGCAGCCCCGCGCCCGCATGAGTCAGCGCCTGCAGGCCAAAGCCCAGGAAGATCACGCCGCTGATCCGCGTCACCCAGAGTTCGTGGCGGCGATAGAGCCGTCGCACCGGCGCCGCGCCGATCACCCAGACCAGGATCGCGTCGCCGATGATGAAGCCGGCGCAGGCGGCCAGCAGCAGCGGCGGCAGGCTGGCCCAGGTCAGCTCGCCGGCATGGGCGGCGAGTAAAGCTGTGAACATGGCAATCGCCACGGCATAGCTTTTCGGGTTGGTGATGCCAAAGGCCAGGCCGCGCCGCAGCGGCTGCGCCACGTCGGTGTTGAGCGCGCCATCAATGCTGCGCTTCACGGTGACGGCGCGCCAGCCCAGCAGCAGCAGATAGGCGCCGCAGATCAGGCCGAGGATATCGAACACCAGGGTGCCGAGGCTGGTCGAGCCGATGATCGCCACCAGCGCCAGCGCGCCCCAGACAATGTCGCCGGCGAAATGCCCGGCGAGGAATTTCAGGCCGGCGACCCGTCCCTGTCCGGCGCCGATACCCAGCAGGGCGAGGAAAGCCGGGCCGGGCGTCAGCGTATAGGCGGCGCCGGCAAGGGCGGCAGCAAGATAGAGCGAGAGCGGCATGGCGGCCTCTTTGATCCGGAGCGGCGTTGCGTCTAGCCTAGCGGGGGTGGCGGAGAGAGCAAGATGCGACAGTGGATACTGGGATTTCTTGTCGGAGGGCTGATGGTGGCGGCCATGCCGGCATTTGCCCAGGACACCGTGCGGTTCCGGGCGCTGCATGAGCCCGTCGATCTGGTCGGCTATCTGTTCCTGCCGAAAGACGCTGCGAGCGCACCGGTGCCGGCCGTGATCCTGATGCATGGCCGCGCCGGCGCCTATTCCTCGCTGGCGAAAGGCGTCTACACGGCGACAACCCTGTCGCAGCGCCATCGCCAATGGGCCGAGCGCTGGGCCGGGCAGGGCTATGCGGCGCTGATCGTCGACGGCTTCGGCCCGCGCGGCTATCCAGCCGGTTTCGAGCGCGGCACCTATGACAGCCGCCCGGCCGAGATCGACGAGACCGTGGTGCGACCGCAGGATGCCTATGCGGCGCTGGCCTATCTGCGCGGCCGCGGCGACATCGCCGGGAACCGCGTCGGCCTGATGGGCTGGTCGAATGGCGGCAGCGCCGTGCTGGCGGCGCTGGCACCCGATGCGCCGGGCCTGGCGCCGAGCGGTGGTGCGGCACAGGGCTTCCGCGCTGGGCTGGCGTTTTATCCCGGCTGTGCGCTGAAGGACAAATACAAGGGCGGACTGCTGCCCTATGCGCCGGTGCGGATATTTGCCGCCGAACTGGATGAGGAAGTGGCGCCGAAGATCTGTGTCACGCTGGCTGGCCGCAGTCGTGCGAAGGGCGCCGACCTCACGGTGCAGGTCTATCCCGGTGCCGTGCATGGCTTCGACGATCCCGGCCGCGAGCGCCAGGCCGTGCCGGCCAACCGTGCTGCGACCGAGGATGCGACGCGGCAGGCGCTGGCCTTTTTCGCCGACCGCCTGAAATAACCGTGCCATGCTGGCCGTGATCGCGATCCCGGAGTTTGCGCCCGCCGATGCGGCCTGGATCGAGGCCATCCGCCGCGCCCATGATCCGCAGGTCGATCGCGTTGTCGCCCATGTGACGCTCAGCTTTCCGCATGCCCCGGCGGATGCCGACTGGTTCGCCGGCCATGTGGCCGCGATGGCGGCAGTGACGCCGGCTTTCGATGTAGTGTTCGACCGGCTCGGCCGCATGGAGGATTCATACGCGCCGAAATACCGCTTCCTCAATGTGCTGCATGCCGATGCAGCCGCGGCCGGATCACTGACGGCGCTCTATCGCATGCTGGGCGGAAAAGATGTGTATGAGCCGCATCTGACGCTGACCCGCTTCGGCGCGGTGTTTTCGGCCAAGGCACTGGAGCGGCAGATGGGCGCGTTGCAGAAACCGGTTGCTGGCCGCATCGCGGCGCTGCAGCTGCTGCGCATCGAGCATGGCAACATCCGCGTCGCGGGCGAATACCGCCTCGGCGGTTAGGGCTTCTCCAGCGGATGGGCCTGGAAGCAGGCGAGCTTTTCCGCCCGTTCGGTCAGGTCGTAGAGGCTGGCATAGAGGCCGGCCGGCACCAGATCGTCGGGCAGCATGACGCGCAGGAAGCTGACCGTCACGGCGGCGGTGATATCGGCCATCGACATCTGCTCGCCCAGCATCCATGGCCCCATCTTGTGGGCATCCAGGGCGGCGAGGCCGCCGCTGGCCTGGCGCAGCAGATGCTGGCGCCAGGGCTCGTGCACCTTGTCGGCCGGCCGCCGGCGCACCTCGTAGATGGCATTCACCGCCTTGTCCATCACGCCGCTGCCGATCGCCATCAGCTGGATGCAGTCGCGCCGCGTGCGGCCATGCCGCGGGATCAGGCTTTTCGCCGGGCCGACCAGTTCCATCAGGTAATCGAGGATGGCAGCCGACTCGATCAGCCGTTCGCCGCCTTCCAGTTCCAGCACCGGCACGCGGCCGACCGGATTGAGTTCTAGGCCGCGGTCGGGATCGGCGGTGACCGAGAGGTATTCGCGCGTATGCGGGATATCCAGCAGGGTCATCGCCACGGCGACGCGGCGGGAATAGGGCGACAGGTTGCGGCCGATCAGCTTCAGCATGGTCACCCTCCCAGACGACAGGGCAACAGTCGCCAAAGCAGTGCTGTCATGCAAGCCCAAAGAAAAAGGCCGGAGGGTTCAGCTCCGGCCTTTGACTATTCTGGATGCTGCGCTGAAATCAGGCAGCCAGGCGGTCGAGTTCCATCAGCAGGGCGTCGCCCATGCCGGTGGTGCCGACGCGGGTGCCGCCGCCGCCGAGATCGGCGGTGCGGATGCCCTTGCTCAGTACATTCTCAGCGGCCTGGTCGATCAGGTCGGCATCGGCGCTGAGATCGTAGGCATAGCGCAGCGCCATCGAGAAGCTCTGGATGGTGGCGAGCGGATTGGCGATGCCCTTGCCGGAAATGTCCGGGGCCGAGCCATGCACCGGCTCGAACAGCGCCATGCGGCGACCGGTGGCAGGGTCCGCTGCGCCCAAAGACGCAGACGGCAGCATGCCGAGCGAACCGGTCAGCATGGCGGCGGCGTCCGAGAGGATGTCGCCGAACAGGTTGTCGGTCACCATCACGTCGAACTGCTTGGGCGCGCGCACCAGCTGCATGGCGCCGTTATCGGCATACATATGCTCCAGCTGCACGTCCTTGAACTGCTCCTGGTGCAGCTTGGTGACTTCCTCGCGCCACAGCACGCCGGATTCCATCACATTGGCCTTTTCCAGCGAGGTCACCTTGTTGCCGCGCTTCTTGGCTAGCTCGAAGGCGACAGCCGCCACACGGCGGATTTCGCTGGTGGTATAGACCTGCGTATTGATACCGCGACGTTCACCATTGGGCAGGGTTTCGATGCCGCGCGGCTGGCCGAAATAGACGCCGCCGGTCAGTTCGCGCACGATCATGATGTCGAGACCTTTGACGATCTCGGGCTTCAGGCTGCTGGCATCCACCAGGGCGTCGAAGCATTTGGCCGGGCGCAGGTTGGCGAACAGGTCCATTTCCTTGCGCAGGCGCAGTAGACCGCGTTCGGGCTTCTGGTCAAACGGCAGGTTGTCCCATTTCGGGCCGCCGACGGCGCCGAGCAGAACCACGCCGCAATCCAGCGCATCCTGCATGGTGTTGTCATGCAACGGCGTGCCATGCTTGTCGAAGGCCGAGCCGCCGACCAGGTCTTCCTTGACGTCGAAGGAGACATGCCGGCGCTTGTCCATCCAGGCGATGACGCGACGGACCTCGCCCATCACCTCGGGGCCGATCCCGTCGCCGGGCAGCATCAGCATGGTACGATTGGAAGCCATTCTTGTGTTCCTCTGTGCTTTCTCATTGTCACCCGCGGACTTGATCCGCGGGTCCCATTAAATGGGATGCCCGGGTCAAGCCCGGGCATGACGGTTTGGGTTCTTTGTTACCGTCCAGCCTGGGCGTAAAGCCAAGGCTGGGTGCCGTGCTGCTTGCCTTCGAAGCTGTCGATCTTCGACTTCTTCTCCAGCGTCAGGCCGATATTGTCCAGGCCGTTGAGCAGGCAATGCTTCTTGTGGGCGTCGATCTCGAACTTGATCACGTTGCCATCGGGACCGGTGACTTCCTGCTTGGCCAGGTCGACGCTGATGCGGGCATTCTGGCCGCGCTTGGCGGCATCCATCAGCTTGTCGACCTCGGCCTGCGGCAGGGTGATCGGCAGGATGCCGTTCTGGAAGCAGTTATTATAGAAGATGTCGGCATAGCTGGTGGCGATCACGCAGCGGATGCCGTAATCCAGCAGCGCCCAGGGCGCATGCTCGCGGCTTGAGCCGCAGCCGAAATTGTCTCCGGCGACCAGGATCTGCGCGCCCTTGTACTGCGGCTGGTTCATGAAGAAATCCGGCACCGGCTTGCCGTCCGGGGTTTCGCGCAACTCGAAGAACAGGCCCTTGGCCAGGCCGGTGCGCTCCACGGTCTTCAGGAACTGCTTGGGGATGATCATGTCGGTGTCGACATTGATCATCGGCAGCGGGGCAGCGACGGCGGTGAGCGTGGTGAACTTGTCCATGATGTCTTTCTCCTCGCTCAGATGAACTTGCGCACGTCGGCGAGCTTGCCGGTGACGGCGGCGGCGACAGCCATCGCCGGGCTCATCAGATGCGTGCGGCCGCGCGCGCCCTGGCGGCCTTCGAAGTTGCGGTTGGACGTGCTGGCGCAGCGCTCTTCCGGCTTCAGCTTGTCGGCGTTCATCGCCAGGCACATTGAGCAGCCGGGCTCGCGCCATTCGAAGCCGGCCTCGACGAAGATCTTGTCCAGGCCTTCCGCTTCGGCCTGGTTCTTCACCAGCCCTGAGCCCGGCACCACCATCGCCTGAACACCCGCGGCTACCTTGCGGCCCTTGGCTACGGCGGCGGCGGCGCGCATGTCCTCGATGCGGCCGTTGGTGCAGGAGCCGATGAAGACGCGCTGGATCGGCACGCTGTCCAGCTTCTCGCCGGCCTTCAGGCCCATGTAGTTGAGCGCACGTTCCAGGGCGATGCGCTTCTGCTCGTCCTTCACATCGGCCGGGTTCGGCACGCTGCCGGTGATCGGCGCCACGTCCTGCGGGCTGGTGCCCCAGGTGATATGCGGCGCAATATCGGAGGCTTTCAGCTCCACAACCGTGTCGTAATGGGCGCCGTCGTCAGAGGGCAGGGTCTTCCACCAGGCCAGCGCCTGCTCGAAGGCGGCGCCCTTGGGCGCATGCGGCTTGCCCATCACATAGTCGAAGGTCTTCTGGTCCGGCGCGATCAGACCAGCGCGGGCGCCGGCTTCGATCGACATGTTGCAGACCGTCATGCGGCCTTCCATCGAGAGCGCGCGGATGGCGCTGCCGGTGTATTCCATTACATAGCCGGTGCCGCCGGCGGTACCGATCTTGCCGATGATGGCGAGGATGATGTCCTTGGCGGTGACGCCCGGGCCCAGCTCGCCGTCGATGTTGATCTTCATGTTCTTGGCCTTGCGCTGCGGCAGGGTCTGGGTGGCGAGCACGTGCTCGACCTCCGAGGTGCCGATGCCGAAGGCCAGGCTGCCGAAGGCGCCATGGGTCGAGGTATGGCTGTCGCCACAGACGATGGTCATGCCGGGCTGGGTATAGCCCTGCTCCGGGCCGACGATATGCACGATGCCCTGGTTGACGTCGTTCATCGGGTAATAGTTGACGCCGTATTCCTTGGCATTGCGGTCCAGCGTCTCGACCTGGATGCGGGCTTCCTCGTCCTCGAAAATGAACTGCAGGCGGTCCGGGGTGGTCGGCACGTTATGGTCGGGCACGGCGACGGTGCGGTCGGGACGGCGGACCTTGCGGCCGGCGGCCTTCAGGCCGGCGAAGGCCTGGGGCGAGGTGACCTCATGGACCAGGTGCAGGTCGATATAGATCAGACCGTTCCCATCGGCGTCGATATCGACCAGATGGCTGTCCCAGATCTTGTCGTACAGGGTGCGGGGCGCGGTCATGGCAGCTGGTCCGTTCTTTCAGAGTATTTTTATTGCGAGCAGGGGCGTTACGGGGCGGGGATTCAAACCCAGTGCGGCCCCCGCGTCCAGTGGGGATCGTGTCCGGCCGGGTGGATTTAAATTCCCCTCCGGCTTAAAAGAAATTCCCATGGCCCATCTGCCCAGCCGCCGCCTGCTGCCCCTCAACGCCCTGAAGGCCTTTGAAGCCGCCGGCCGCCACCTCAATTTCACCGCCGCCGCCGAGGAACTCTCGGTGACGCTGTCGGCCATTTCCCACCAGATCCGCCAGTTGGAGGAGCTGCTGGGGGTGCCGCTGTTCCACCGGACCAGAAAAGGCCTCGTGCTGTCGACCGAGGGGCAGCTGATCCTGCCCGACGTGCAGCAGGGCTTCGACTACCTGGTCAGTGCGCTGTCCAAGCTGGAGGCCCGGCGCGGCGAGGGCACGCTGACGCTCTCGATGCTCTCCACCTTCGCCATGCGCTGGTTCATCCCGCGCCTGCCGCGCTTCCAGGAGGCCTATCCCGATATCGAGGTGCGCATCACCACCTCGCTGAAGCCGGCCGACCTGGAGCGCGAGGGCATCGACTGCGCGATCCGCTATGGCGACGGCGACTGGCCCGGCCTGAAATCGACCCGGCTGTTCGCCGAGGCGCTGGTGCCGGTGGCGCATCCGAAATTCAAGGACCTCATCAAAAAACCGGAAGACCTGAAGAACCAGAAGCTGCTGCATTCGCAGAACCGCCGCGAGGACTGGCGTGTCTGGCTCAAGGCGACCGGCCAGACCGATATCGATCCGGTGATCGGCCAGATGTTCGAGACGCGCTCTTACGCGATCCAGGCGGCGGTCCAGGGCATGGGCATCGCCGTGATGGATCCGGCGATGGTGGCCGAGGAGATCGCCGGCGGCCGCCTGGTGCAGCTGTTCGACGCCACCCTGCCGCTCAGCAATGCCTACTGGTTCGTCTGCCTCGAACACATGGCCGACGCGCCGCGCCTGAAAGCCATGCGCGATTGGCTCACCGAAGAAGTCAAAGCGCCGGCCTAGGCCGGCGCGCTCAGCCGCAACGCCATCTGCCGCACCATGCTGCGCACGATCAGCTTGTGGAACGGCATGATGATCGCGAGATAGACGCGGCCCAGACGGTTATGGGTGCGCACGGCAGTGGTGAGGGTGATGCGACTGCCGGCGGCGGCGGGATCGATCTTCATCAGCGCGCGGAAATCCAGATGGCCGTCATCCAGGCCCGAAACCACGGCCTCGACAGACTCGCTCAGCACCGGAAAGCCCTTGCGGATCTTCGGCGCCTTGTAGCCGAGTCGGCCCATCACGGCATTGCGGATATCCAGCAGCGCGCTGGCCCAGGCCGGTGGCGTGCTGAAGAATTCGGCCGAGAGAATACGCGCATCGAGATCGCGGCGCGCCACGGTGACGCTGAAGGCATCGGCGAAATCGCAGCCGGGCAGGCTGGCGACAAAGGCCGGATCGGCGGGGACGACCGTGACGGTAGGCATGCCCTCACTATGGGCCGGTGTTGCGATGCCGTCCCGCTTCACGATGTCGCAGGCGGCTCAGTCGCCCTGTTCAGTCAGTTTCTCTGCCACCCGTTTCATCAGGCTGCGTACGATCAGCTTGTGGAAGGGCATGATGATCGTCAGGTAGACGCGGCCGAGCCGGTTATGGGTGCGCACGATGGTGGTCAGCGTGACCAGACCCAGATCGGGTCCCTCGGGCCCGAGCCGCAGCGTGTCGACGCGGAACTGGGTGCGGAAATCCAGATGGTCGTCATTGAGGCCGACCACCACTTCGGTGGCATCCTCGCGCAGCACCGGTAGGCTCTGCACCATCTCGTCGGTCTTCAGGCCGAAGCGCCGCATCACCGCATTGCGCAGGCGCAGCAGCCAGCCGGCCCAGTCTGGCAGCTTGCTGAAGCACAGCGCCGCCACCTCGCGCGCATCCACGCCGCCGCGCGCCACCGTCATGGTGAAGGCGTCGGAAAAGTCGCAGCCCGGCAGGCTGGCGACGAAATCGGGATCGGGTGTTGCCGCGACGATGACGGGATGGACGGACATCGGCGCAGCATGCGGTCTGCACGCTGCGCCGTCCATTGCCCGAAGGAAGGAGGGGCCTGAAGGAACGAGTGTGGCGGCGTTACGCCGCCGGCACGCCCAGTTTGGCTGCGATATAGCGGCGCTCCTGGGTCAGGCCGCCAAAGCCGTAGGCATAGCCATGCACGTCATGGACGTAGACATAGCTTTCGTTATGCAGCGGCCCGAGCAGCTCGCCCATGGTCTTGAACACGGCGGCGATGAAGGCGGCCTTCTCGTCCTTGGTGTTGGTGCTTTCCACGATCTTGATGTCGAGGAAGAAGCTGGCCAGCTTCTGTTCGGCCAGCGACGGCCCGCCGGCGAACCAGTGCTCGGCCGGCACGGCTTCCACGGTGACGGCGGTCAGCGTCTGGTCCTTGCGCAGCTGTTCGGCCGAGATGCGGCTGGCCGCTTTGGCAATGGCCTGCACGAGGCCGGGCTTGTCGCTGGGGGTGGAATATTTGACCTGAATGATCGGCATGGGGTGGCTCCTGTCTGCGGGCGTTGCTGGCCCGTGAGAAGCAGGATAGGGTCGGCTTGACCATTACAGAAGTCGACCTATGATCATATCAGTCATAACGTATTGATATGATGGAAACGGCCCTCGACATTGATGCCCTGCGCGCCCTGGTGCTGGTGGCGGATTACCGCAGCTTCACCCGCGCGGCCGAGGCGCTCGGCACCAGCCAGGCGGCGATCAGCCTGCGGCTCAAGCGGTTGGAGGCGCGGCTCGGCCGCCGCCTGCTGGAACGCACGCCGCGCCTGGTGCGGCTCACCCCCGATGGCGACACGCTGGTCACCGAGGCCCGCCATGTGCTGGCGGCCCATGATGCGGCGCTGGCGGCGCTGGACGCCAAACCTCAGCGCCCGCTGGTGCTGGGCGTCAGCGACCAGGCGGTCGGCGCACAGCTGCCCGGCCTGCTGGGCCGCGTGCGTTCGCGCCTGCCCGGCCTGAAGCTGGAAGTGCGCATTGGTTTATCGAGTGACCTCGGCAGCCTGTATGAGCAGGGCAAGCTTGATGCCGCCATCCTGCATCAGGTCGGCAACAAACCCCCGCGCGGCGCCGAGCTGCTGCTGAAAGACCGGCTCGGCTGGTTCGCCGCGCCGGATTTCCAGCTGAAGGCCGGCGAACCGTTGCCGCTGGTGGCGCTGGCGGCGCCCTGTTCGGTGCGGGCCGCCGGCATCCGCGCGCTCGATCAGGCGCGCATCGACTGGACCGAGGCTTTCACCGGCGGCGGCGTCGGTGCGCTTGCCGCGGCGTTGTCGGCCGGGCTGGGCGTGGCGGTGCTGGGCCGGCGGGCGCGGCTGCCTGGCATGGTGGAGCTGACAAAAAAACAGCGGCTGCCGGTGTTGCCGGCAACCGCCCTCTTTTTACTGTCGCGCGTCAGCGATCCTGTGCTGTCGCGTGGCCTGCGCGAGATCGCATCTGCGATCCGCGCCGATCAGTAGTGCAGTTCAGCGCTTGTCGACGCTGAACGGGCCCGGGCCGTAGACGGCCACGAACAGCAGGCCGCCGATGATCGCCAGGTTCTTGGTGAACATGATCTGCTGGATCATCTTCGCCGCTTCCGGCACGGCCCAGAACTGGTGGAAGCCGAGCGCGGCAACCAGGGTGAACAGCGCCAGCAGCAGGGCGGCATAGCGGGTCTTGAAGCCGACCAGCAGCGCCAGGCCGACGCCCAGCTCGATGACGATTGCCAGGACGGCGGCCACTTCCGGCAGCGGCAGGTTGGCCGACTTCACATAGCCGACGGTGCCGGCGAAGTTGCCGATCTTGCTGATGCCGGCCGGCACGAACAGGATCGCGATCAGGATGCGGCCGAGCAGCGGGCCGAATTTCTCAAGCAAAGCCATGGGAGTCAGTCCTTCTTGTCTTGGTGTTTATTGTTGTTGTCGTTGTGTTGAACGGGGTGGCCCGACTGTATCGGGCCACCCCGGGTTTTCCAATAACACGCCCGGTTATGCTGATAACACGTTCGTGTTAGCCAGAAGTCTGGTCTCAGGCCGCCTTGTCCATCGCCGCCAGTGCTTCGGCTTCGCGGGCCATCGCACGCTGCACGGCGGGGCGCTGCTGCATGCGCTCGAAATGCTTGGCGTAGTTCGGGAAGGCCGAAACATCGAGGCCGAGCTTGGTCGCCCAGTTGAAGAAGACAAAGATATAGGCGTCAGCCGCCGACCAGTCGCCGAACACCCAGTCCTTGGTCCCCAGCGCCTTTTCGACGATGGCGAAATTGGCGGCCGTGGCCTTGGCCGCCAGCGACTTCACGTTGTCGGCGCTGTCGGGCAGGTCGGTGAAGTTCTGCGGGCCGAAGAAGCGGCCCATCACCGGATGGATGCCCGACGCGCACCAGGCGATGAAGGCCAACGCCTCGGCTTCCTTCAGGGCATCGCCGGCCGGCAGCAGCTTGGCATTCGGATAGGTGCGGTTCAGGTAATACTGAATCGCGGTGTTCTCGGTCAGCATCTTGCCGTCCACACCCAGCATCGGCACCTTGCCCTTGGGATTCAGCGCCAGGTATTCCGGCGTGCGGGTCTGGCCCTTGCGGGTATAGGTCGGCTTCGGCGTGAACTTGGCGCCGGCTTCCTCAAGGCAGATATGCGTCGCCAGCGAACAGGCGCCTGGCGAGAAATAGAAATCGAGATTGGCCATGGTGGTATTCCCTCCGGTTACGTTTCCCGGCCGGGACTGTAAGCCCTGGCGGGGGATCGAGGGATAGCTCATGGCACTATCAATTTGCAAGTAGGCACCCAAACCCTCTATACTTACCGAATGGCTACTGAAAGCGACCTGGATTTCCGCCACGATCTGACCGCCGACGGTCAGCCGCTCTGCGCGCGCATGATCTGCGCCACGCTCGATCTCATTGCCAACAAATGGGCGGTGCCGATCATCCTGACGCTCGCCCGGGCCAGGGGGGCTCCGCTGCGGTTCAGCGAGCTGTCGCGCGCCATCCCGCTGATCACGCAGAAAGAGCTGACCAAGCAGCTGCGGGCGCTCGAAACCGCCGGGCTGGTCGGCCGCCGCATTCACGCTGCCGTGCCGCCAAAGGTTGAATATTGGCTCACCGATCTGGGCCTCTCCCTGCGGCCGGTGCTGGACGAGCTCGGCAAATGGGCGGCGAAGAACGGCCCGCAGCTGGCGTCGGCGCGCGAAGCCGCAGAGTAGCAAACCGGAAAAAACGAAAAGCCGCCCGCCGGATTTTGCATCCGGCAGGCGGCTTCAAACTCTCAAGCTCGCTCAGCCGGCACGAAGCCGGCTGACAGCACTTAGGCCTTGGCGATCTTGCCGCTGGCGTCGCGCTTCTCGGTGATGCGGGCGGCCTTACCGGTGCGGCCACGCAGGTAGTACAGCTTGGCGCGACGCACGTCGCCGCGGCGGACCACCACGATCGACTCGATGCGCGGGCTGTACAGCGGGAAGATACGCTCGACGCCTTCGCCGTAGCTGATCTTGCGCACGGTGAAGGAGGAGTTCACGCCGCGGTTCGAGCGGGCGATGCACACGCCTTCATAGGCCTGCACGCGCTCACGGCCGCCTTCGACCACCTTCACGTTAACGGTGAGCGTGTCGCCCGGGGCGAAGTCCGGCACGGCGCGCGCCGCCACCAGGGCATCGGACTGCTCTTTCTCGATCTGCTGCATCAGGTTCATGGCACTCAGCCTTTCTTCTTCCAAAAGTTCAAAACGCGTTCAACTGGTTCTGCCGGCATCCTTGCGGCGCCGACGGTAGTCGTCCCACAGGTCCGGGCGGCGTCGGGCGGTGATCTCTTCCGCCATCGCACGCCGCCAGGCTGCGATCTTCTCGTGGTGGCCGGACAGCAGCACATCGGGCACTGCCAGGCCTTCCCACTCCTGCGGCCGGGTATACTGGGGATATTCCAGCAAACCGTCCGCGAAACTCTCCTCGGTGCCGGACTCTTCGGCACCCATCACCCCGGGCAGCAACCGCACGACTGCATCAAGCAGTGCATATGCGGCGATCTCGCCACCCGACAGGACGAAGTCGCCGAGGCTGACCTCGACAACGGGGCGTGCCTGCAACAGGCGCTCGTCCACCCCCTCGAAGCGGCCGCAGAGCAAGGTTGCTCCGCCTGCCGCCTTCGCCTCGTGCACCAGCGCCTGATCCAGGCGCCGGCCGCGCGGCGAAAAATAGATCAGCGGCTGGCCGCTGATATCGCCCTCTGCTGCCGCCAGCGTCTCGTCGATCGCCGTGGCTAGAACATCGGGCCGCATCACCATGCCGGGCCCGCCACCGAAGGGGGTGTCGTCGACGGAGCGGTGTTTATCGCGTGCGAAATCGCGAATGTCCACCGCCGTCAGGCGCCACTTGCCCTCGGCCAGGGCCTTGCCGGCCAGACTCTGCCCCAGCGGGCCGGGGAACATGGCTGGATACAGGGTCAGTATCCGCGCCTCCCACGGCCGCACCGGCGCCGTACTCATCTCAGCCCCCGGCCTGTTCGGCCGCCCGCTCCGCCGCCAGCTCTGCAGCCTCGGCCTTGCGGTCCTCCTCGGTTTCCGGTGCGCCCAGCCAGAAGGCCGGCTCCACCGTCACCCGGCCGCTGGCGAGATCCACAACCGGGACCGCGTCGTCGGTAAAGGGCACCATCGCCGAACGGCCCCCAGAGCCGTCCTTGGCGGTTTTCACCTCCAGCATGTCGCCGGCGCCGTAATTGTGCACGGCCACCACCTGCCCCAGCACCCGGCCGTCCGGCAACGCAGCCGTCAGGCCGACCAGATCGGCATGGTAGAACTCGCCATCGCCGGCCTGGGGCAGGGCAGAGCGAGCGACATAAAGCTCGGTGCCCTTCAGCGCCTCGGCCGCATTGCGGTCTTCGACGCCCTTGATACGCGCAATCACAATGTCGTTCGCCTTGCCCGGTGAGAGTCGCAGCACCTTCAGCGGATACGTCTTCGTCGCACCGGCATCCTGCAGGGGACCGTAATCCCCGAGCGCTTCCGGCTCTGCGGTGAAGGCTTTCACCTTCACCTCGCCGCGGATGCCCTGTGCGCCGATCACGACGCCCAGCAGAAGTCTGCCGCTCATCCCGTCAACTTACGAAGCAGCAGCTTCTTCGGCGGGCTTGGCAGCGGCTTCGGCAGCGGCCTTGGCAGCTTCCTCGGCAGCCTTGATGCGCTCCTGGGCCTTCGCCTTCGGCTTGCCCTTCTCCGGGTTGTTGCCATGGGCCCAGGTGGTGACCAGGCCGGCCTTGGTGAAGAAGCGGGCGACGCGGTCCGACGGGGTCGCGCCCTGGCTCAGCCAGTACTTGCAGCGCTCGACGTCGAGCGTCACGCGCTCGCGGTCCTTCGGCAGCATCGGATCATAGGAACCGATGCGCTCGATGAAACGGCCATCGCGCGGGCTGCGCGAGTCGGCGACAACGATACGGTAATAGGGGCGCTTCTTGGCACCGCCGCGGGTCATACGGATCTTGACGGACATGATCTTCCTTTCAGATAAACGTTGAAACTCGAATACGCGAAACTGATCAGTGCAACCCGGGCCTTCTAGTGAAGTTTGGGCATGCCGGGCATTCCGCCCATCATCCCGCCCATGCTGCGCATGAAACCTTTCTGCCCCAGCTTCGACATGCGCTTCATCATGTCGGCCATCTGCAGATGCTGCTTCAGCAGCTTGTTGACGTCCTGCACCGAAGTGCCCGACCCGGCGGCGATGCGTTTCTTGCGCGCAGCCTGGATCACCTTGGGATTCTTGCGCTCGCCCCTGGTCATCGAGCTGATGATGGCTTCCTGGCGCTTCAGCACGCTTTCGTCCACATTGGCGGCGGCCATCGCGGCCTTGGCCTTGCCGACGCCGGGCAGCAGGTTCATCACGCCCGACATACCGCCCATCTTGCGCAGCTGCTTGAGCTGGCTGGCCATGTCGTCCATGTCGAACAGGCCTTTCTGGACGCGGGCGGCGAGGCGTTCGGCTTCTTCCTTCTCGATCGTCTCGGCGGCCTTCTCGACCAGCGACACGATATCGCCCATGCCGAGGATGCGCTGCGCGATACGCTGCGGATGGAAGGGCTCGATGGCATCGACCTTTTCGCCGACGCCGATCAGCTTGATCGGCTTGCCGGTGACGGCGCGCATCGAAAGCGCTGCGCCGCCGCGGCCGTCGCCATCGACACGGGTCAGCACGATGCCGCTGATGCCCAGGCGGTCGTTGAAGCTTTTCGCAACATTCACCGCGTCCTGGCCGGTGAGGCTGTCGGCGACCAGCAGCGTCTCATGCGGCTGCACGGCGTCGCGCACCGCGGCCACTTCCAGCATCAGCGCTTCGTCAACGTGAAGCCGGCCGGCGGTGTCCAGCATCAGCACGTCATAGCCGCCGAGCTTGGCGGCCTGCAGCGCGCGCTTGGCGATATCCACCGGCATCTGGCCGGCGACGATGGGCAGCACCGGAATGCTGTTCTGCTCGCCGAGAATCTTGAGCTGTTCCTGCGCAGCCGGGCGATAGACGTCGAGCGACGCCATCAGCACCTTCTTGCGCTCTTTATTCATCAGCCGCAGCGCGATCTTCGCGGTGCTGGTGGTTTTACCGGAGCCCTGAAGGCCGACCATCAGCACCGGCACCGGCGGCACGGCATTCAGGCTGATGCCGGCGCCGTCATCCTCGGCATCGCCTCCGCCCAGCATCTCGACGAGATGATCGTGGACGATCTTGATGACCATCTGGCCCGGGGTGACCGAGCGCAGCACATCCTGGCCGACGGCCTTCGCCTTCACGCCGTCGATGAAGGTCTTCACGACGGGAAGCGCGACATCGGCTTCCAGCAGGGCGACGCGCACCTCGCGCAGCGCTTCCGAGACGTCAGACTCCGACAGCGCGCCGCGCTTGCGCAGCCGCTCGAAGACGTCTCCCAGTTTGCCGCTCAGAGATTCGAACATGTCGACCCTGAAAACCTCATCAAATGATCCAAAACGAAACGACGCCCGTGCGCGACACTCGCGGACGGACGGCGGTCCTCGGACCGGATTGCTTCCAAAGCTTCAGAAAGCGGGCGGAATAAAGCCTTTTGAGGCCTTTAAGTCAACCCCGGACCACCCCTCCCGACGTCACCCTCGGATTTATTCCGAGGGTCCATGGACCCTTTCCGGACCGCGGAACCATGGGATGGACCCTCGGGACAAGGCCGAGGGCGACGATTTTAACTATTTTATATAATTATTTCAATATCTTAAACCACAAACCGTCGTATCGCCTCGACCAGGGCCCGCGGGTCGATCGGCTTGACCAGCACCTCGTTCATACCGCTGGCCAGGCATTCCCGGCGCACCTCCGGCCCGTCGGCCGCCGTGATCCCGATGATCGGCACCGTTATGCCGTTGCGCACCCCGGAAACCCGGATTTCCTGGGTTGCCTTGATGCCGTTCAGGCCCGGCATGCGCACATCCATCAGGATGGCGGCCAGATCGGGCATTTCGACGAAGAGATTGACGGCATCGCGGCCGTCGCGGGCGAATACCGGCTCGTAACCCAGCGCATGCAGCAGCTTGTCGAACACGGCGCGGCCGATGGTGGCGTCATCGGCCACCAGGATCTTGCGGGTCTCGGTCATGGATGGAATCTGGCCTGCCTACTGATAGTTTTCTTTGGGCAGTTCGGCGCGGATCGGTCCCAGCGGCGCTAGCCACTGGCGCCCGTTCAGCGTCGCGCCGCTGATCCAGGCGCGCGCGGTGCCCAGCCGCGTGCTGGCCTCCAGCTGCACCGGCACCCAGGCGGTGAAGCCCGGCGGCTGCACCAGCCAGATGATGGTCGGCTGCTCGTCCTTCTCGCTCCATTCGGCGAGGAATTTGCGGCTGTAGCCGGCCACCGGTTCCACCTTGGCCTGGCACTTATACGCCGGGCCGCTATAGGCGGTGCGGTTATGCGGCGCCACACTGTCGGGGCCGAGCGCCGTGAAATGCATGTTGTAGCGCCGCCGCCCGTCATAGATCGCATCCATGCCGTCGCAGGGCGGCGTCGCGCTGGTCTCGCCGGCCCGAAGCAGCCGGGCGATCATCGCGGTGTTGGGATCCAGCGTGTTGGCTTTCAGCAGGTCGGAGACCTCTTCGCGGTCATCCTCGTCATTGGGCGGCTCGACGATGGCCACCGGCAGGCCATCGGCGCCCCAGCTCATGCGGGTGGCGCGTTTCGACCAGGTGCCGTCGCTGTCGGTGACATAGCGCACCGGGACATAGCGGTCGTCGGCGACGCGCGCCAGCGCCTGGCCGGTCATGATGAAGCGGGTGGCGAAGTTCAGCACGCCGGCGGTGCGCATCGCGGTTTCCACCTGCAGGCTTTCGGCATCGCGGCGCATGGTCATGCCGATATCCATGCCCTTGGTGCCGAGCGTGTAGAGGCCGAAGGAGATATTGGCGTCGCGCAGGCTTTCCTCGGGATCGGCGGCGGCGCGCAGCGACGTCACGTCGATGCCCAGGCCGAGCAGCAGACCCCCGATCAGTGCATATGACACAGGCTTGCCCATGGCCGGCATTTTACGCCTCGACTCAGGCTTTTCCGAGACGAAAAAACCGAATTCTTTGTGATGGCGCCCAGATGTGCCGTCCGGACCGGGACGGATCGGTTCAGGCGTAGGTGGCGGGCAACTCGCGGTTGATCGCCAGCTTCAGGCCGCGCAGCAGATCGGCCCCGGCCCGGCCCATATCCGGGCGGGTTTCCGCCCGCCGCAGGGCATAGAGCGCATCGATCAGCAGACCGATGAGATCGAGATGGCGCGATTCCGATGGCAGGGCGCGGCGTAAGGAGTCGCTTAAGAGCGCCACGCCGCTGGCCATCATGGTCCAGCGGTTGGCGGCGCAGGCCTCGCTCAGGGCATTGCAGTCCTGCTGGGCGTCGCCCAGGAACAGCAGGGCCGACACCAGGTCGTCGCGCGCCTTGGCGAAGCGCCCGCGCATCAGATCGATCCGTGCGGCAATGGCGGCGGGATCGTAGGGCGTAGCCGGATCGTAAGCGGCGGCCAGTGCGGCAGCCGGCGCCACCGGTGCCGGTTCCGCTCGCGGCTGGGCAAGCTCAAGCTGACCGGTGCGCACCTGTTCGGCCCGCGCCTGCACCAGCAGTTGCAGCGGGTTGGGATAGGCCGTTTCGTCGGACCGATTCGCCATGACTGCCTATGGGATACGAATCCGGACGACTCCCTGTCAATCGTGGAATGGCAAAAACCCGCCGTCGCCGTGACCGTCACGGGCGGGAGCGTGCGGCGGCCAGTGGCCAATCCGCGGCCGCTTCGGCTAAGGTCGGGCCATGTCGCCCGCGCTCAAACCCGCCCGCCGCACCGACGATCCCGCCGCGCTGGCCGCGCGCCTGCTGGGCGGCGACCGCCGCGCGCTGGCCCGCGCCATCACCCTGGTGGAATCGCGCCATGCCGGCGACCGGCTGGCGGCCGAGACGCTGCTGCAGGCGGTGCTGCCCCATACTGGCGAACAGGGGGCCGGCGGTGCGGTGCGGCTCGGTATTTCCGGCACGCCCGGCGTCGGCAAGTCCAGCTTCATCGAAAGCTTCGGACTCTCGCTCACGAAGCCCAAAGAAGACGGAGGGCTGGGCCTGAAGGTCGCGGTGCTGGCGGTCGATCCCTCCTCGGCGCTCTCGGGCGGTTCGATTCTCGGCGACAAGACCCGCATGGAGCAGCTTAGCCGCGATCCTAATGCCTTCATCCGCCCCTCGCCGTCGGGCGGTTCGCTCGGCGGCGTGGCGCGGCGCACGCGGGAAGCCGTGCTGCTCTGCGAGGCCGCCGGCTTCGATGTCGTGCTGGTGGAAACCGTCGGCGTCGGCCAGTCGGAAACCACGGTGGCCGGCATGGTGGACATGTTCCTGCTGCTGCTGGCGCCCGGCGGCGGCGACGACCTTCAAGGTATTAAACGTGGCATTATGGAATTGGCCGACCTGATCGTGGTCAACAAGGCCGATGGCGACCTGCTGCCCAGCGCGCGGCTGGCAGCGGCCGATTACCGCATGGCGCTGCAGCTGATGCGCCCGCGCCATCCCGAATGGGTGCCGGATGTGCTGCTGGTCTCGGCGCTGTTCAACGACGGCATCGCCGAGGTGTGGACGGCCATTGGCAGATTCCGTACGGCGCTGGAACAGTCCGGCAGCTTCGCGGCCCAGCGCCGCCACCAGGCCGAAGGCTGGCTGCTGCGCGAGTTGCAGGACGGCCTGCTCGACTGGCTGAAGACCGATCCGGCGATTGCCGCCGAACTGCCCAAGCAGCAGAAGGCGGTGGCGGCGGGCAAGATCACGCCATCAGCGGCAGCGCGCAAGCTGCTCGGCATGCTGGGGAAGTGAATGCCCTGGTATTCAGAGTGCGGCGTTAATCGAGATTCTTTGCGCTTCTAGAAAATTCATGCCAAATCCAATGTGTCCACGCAAACGCGTGCATATACGGGGTGGGTCAATTTGACGGCGCAAAAATTTGGGGGGATATGGTCGCTTCTGAAAGTGGAGGCGGTCTCTACCTATATGAAGCAGTTTAATACTGCGCTGCAGCATCAACCATCCAAGTATCGGCCATTTGAGCGCATCTACATAGATGCTTTTGCAGGCAGTGGTTCCTTTTCTTTTGACGATTCAATTTCAGCGCCTTTGCTCGATATACATGAGGCTGCGAAAGAGCATGAGGGGTCAGCTCGGCGCGCTCTTGCAATAGAGCCACCGTTCACCCGCCTGTTCTTCATAGATAAGAAGCCCGCGAATATTAAAGCTTTGGAGGATTTGCGTAGTCGCGATACTCGCGTCAGCGTAATTGCTGGTGATGCCAATGTAGAGGTGAAGAAGATTATTGGCGCAATTGATTGGCGGAAAACACGCGGTGTAATTTTCCTTGATCCGTTTGGCAATTCAGTTGGCTGGAAGACTCTAGAGGCGATAGGGAAAACCAATCTTGATCTTTGGTATCTGTTTCCCTTATCCGGGGTGTATCGGAATGCGCCAAACGATCACTCTCAACTAACGCAAGACAAACGAGATACGCTAAACTTCATTCTGGGCACAAAGGATTGGGAAGGTGCATTTTATGGCACACCGCCTGCATCTTCTATTACAGATTTATTCGGTGTTGCTCCCCCGCCCCCAAAGCTTCAACGGATTTTAAATGCGGATGGCATTGAGGCGTGGGTTAAGCAGAGGCTGGAAACTGAATTCCCTCTTGTGCTGCCGCCTGCTCGGATTTTGAGTCCCACAAACGCCCCTATGTATAGCCTCTTTTTCGCTATGGCGAACCGCTCTGCAGTCGCGCAGAGTGTGGGGAAGCGGATTGCAACGGCTGTGCTTAAGATGCTGCGGTAGGCGGCCGTTCATCCCAAGTGCGGCCATGTAACTTGCGGCCAGTCTTTGCTTTGTTGACGCCGCCCCACTGTTTGAAGAAAAAGGCTGTATCGTAGTCGCGGCAAAGAGATCGAATCTCTTCGACCCATTCTTTGTCCATTGGTCTGGAACGAGGGCCGGACTCGCCACCGACGATGGCCCAGTGAATCTTCCGGAGGTCAGCATCAGCGACGGACCCAAGCAAAGGCTCAAAGCTGACAAAGCGGATTGCGGCAGGTGTCTTGCGCAGTTCATCCAGTCGCCACAGGGTTTCCGAATGTTCGACCGTCGTGCCCAGCCATGCATTCGGCAGTGGCTTGCGATTTAGCACGCCGGCGACTTCGCGCATGCGTGCCGGCCGTTTGGTCAGGATCTGATAGGTGTGCTGCGGAGTCTGCCGCATGACATCCCAGACTTGGCTGATGAAATCAGCCGGCACGCTGTCATGGAACAGATCGCTCATCGAATTGACAAAGATGTGACGCGGCTTTCGCCAGCTGATCGGCAGTTCCAGCGAAGCTTTGTCGAGGCGGGTTTTGCCGGTCCAGACGTAACGTCCGCCGGATTTGCGGGTCAGGCCTTTGTATTTCTCCACGCCCATCGCATCGAGGCGTGCCGCCATGCGCATGGCATAGCAATTGGTGCAGCCGGGCGTGATGACGGTACAGCCGGCGACCGGGTTCCAGGTCGCGTCAGTCCATTCAATGCTGCTCTCGGCCATGGGTATCTCCTGCCTTACGCGAATCAAAACGCCCTGCCGCGAGCGGGCAAGGGCGAATCGTCTCAAGTAGAATCGGAATAGGTTGAAGTATAGTTGAGAAAAGAACGCTTAGCGAACATTAAATAGCTTCCAAAATCCTTGGAGCTCGCTGTTTAATTTCCTTCAAAACAACTTGCGTTCGGAAGTATATCGGCTATAATCGGCGCCATGAACACCGAAGCCGAATCCTATGCCGCCATCCTGCGCCTGTTCCGCGCCCAGTCCTTCCTCGAGGCCCGCCTCGGTCCGGGGCTGGCCTCGGTGCATGGGCTGGGCTTGAGCGAACTGATGCTGATGATGCATCTGGCGCGCGCGCCGCTGCAGCGTCTGCGCCGCGTCGATCTCGCCGCCATGCTGAACAGCAGCCAGTCGACCATCACGCGCATGGCGCTGCCGCTGGAGAAATCCGGCTATGTGAAGCGCGAGTCCGATCCGCGCGATGCCCGCGTGGCCTATGTCGTGCTGACCAAGGCCGGCCGCACCCGCGTGGCGGAAGCGGAAGACACGCTGCGGCGCGCCGCCGCCGATCTGTTCCGCGACCGCTGGACCGAAAAAGAGATTGCCACGCTCGGCAGTCTGCTTGGCCGCTTCACGGCGGCTTTGCCGGGCGAAATCCCATGACGCGTATTATTTAAGGACCGACCTCATGAAATTCGAACCGAAACAGGTGGCCGTCATCACCGGCGGCGCCAGCGGGATCGGCTTGGCCCTCGCCAAAGCCCTTGGTGCCCGCGGCCTGTCGCTGGCGCTGATCGATGTCGAGGAGGCCGCGCTCGCTGCGGCCGCCGCCGCGCTGCGCGGCCATGGCTATGCGGTCGAGGCTTATGCCTGCGATGTCTCCGATGCCGCCGCCATGCAGGCGGTGGCGCAGCAGGTGGAGCAGCGCTTCCTCACCGTCGATCTGCTGGTCAACAATGCCGGCGTCGGCGGCCTGCTCGGGCCGCTGTGGGACAGCAACCCGCAGGACTGGACCTGGGTTCTGAATGTGAATGTGGAGGGCGTGGTGAACGGCATCCGTGCCTTCCTGCCGCGCATGCTGCGGCACCGGCGCGGCCATGTGGTGAATGTGGCATCATTAGCCGGCCTCACCGCGCCGCCCTTCATGTCGGCTTACGGCGCGTCGAAATATGCCGTGGTGGGATTAAGCGAAAGCCTGGCGCAGGAACTGGCCATCACGCAATCAGGGCTCAGTGTCTCGGTGGTCTGCCCCGGCGTGGTGGAGTCGCGCATCACCGAGTCCGACCGCAACCGGCCATCGCATCTGCAGGCGAGCAGCCGCACGCCGCCGGATCAGCTCGCCCGCATTCGCGCCGCCTTCGAGGCGATGCTGGCGGTGAAGATGCCGGGCGATGTGTTTGCGCAGAAAGTGCTGGCCGGCATCGAAGCGGGGGCGTTCTACATCCTCACCCATCCCGAGACGCGGCCGCAGATCGAGGGTCGGCTCGAGGGCCTGCAGAAGGCGGCAGAGGCGCTGGCGGCCTAGCCTGCCGGCGTCACCTTCGTATTCGGCGTGGTGTCTTCCGGCGTCTCGTCCGGCTCGATCCGGTGCGGCAGCACGCCGCCGTTGATGCCGAGCCGTTCGCCCAGCCACAGCGCATGCACCAGATGGTCGTCGTAGGGGTTGTCGGTATTGGGATGCACCAGCACGCTTAAGCCCCGCCGGTTGATCATCAGCCAGGGCACCAGCGCCGGGAACAGCGCGGTGGCGAAGGCGAGTTGGTACATCGGCCTGGTATGCGGCCCGACCAGCCGGTCATGCCAGCGGCCGATCCGCAGCACAAACTGCTCGTCGATGCGGTCGCGCAGCCAGGCGGCCGTCTCGCGCTCGGCCGGGCCATCGAAATAGACATGGGCGTGGTAGCTGGCGATGGCCGTGATGGCGCGCGGCAGGCTGTCGGTCTGGGTCATGGCGGAAGCTGAGCAGCCTGGCGCAGGCACAGCAAGCCGGTGGTCTTGCTTTTTTTACAGAATATGTTCTATTATTGTTCTTATTCTGCTCGAACAGTATCCGGGTGGATACCGCTGTTTGATATCGTGGATCGGATTTGCGGCTTTTTGCGCCCGACGGTGGCTGAAACCGGCCTGAGCCGGATGAAATCAGCTGGAACAGGAGCGAAGCAGGCCCAAACAGGCCGAAATCATCCTTATGTCGGGTAAAAACCGGATCTTTCAGGGCGAATATCGGCCCGGAAAGCCTGAAAACCCCGAAATTAAGGGTGATTTCGGCTTAAAATCAGGTTTTTTGCCATTCTTATGCTGGCTGGCTTTGGACGGTTTTGGCCCAGTTTGGCTCCATTTGGTCCAGGTGGAGTACCGGCGTGGTCCGGTCTGGCCCCATTCAGTCAGGCGCCAGCCAGCCAGGCCCCGGCGCCGTCAGGCGCCATTGAGCCAGGCCTTGGCGATCTGATGCGCCAGGCTCAGCGGCGGGGGCATCCAGGGTGGATCGTCCGGGCTGGTCGGACTGTTGGGCAGGCGCTGCTTGCCGCGCTCCAGCATCTCGGGCAGTTCGCTGCGCCGGAACCAGCGGGCGTCTTCCAGTTCGGTCGGGTCCACCGTGATCTCGGCGCTGGTGGCTTCGGCGACGCAGCCGATCATCAGCGAGGACGGGAAGGGCCAGGGTTGCGACATCAGGTAACGTACCGCACCGGTTTTGATGCCGGATTCTTCCAGGATTTCGCGGCGTACGGCTTCTTCCAGGCTTTCGCCCGGTTCCATGAAGCCGGCCAGCGCCGAATACATGCCCGGCGCCATGCGGCCCTGCCGGCCCATCAGCACCATGTCTTCGCCGGTGGCGGGATCGCGGCGCACCGCCAGCATGATGACCACCGGATCGGTACGCGGGAAATGCTGCGCGCCACAGGTGTCCGACGTGCATTTGCGCATGTAGCCGGCATCGCCGGCCTCGGTCCTGGCGCCGCATTGGGCGCAGAAGCCGTGACGCTGGTGCCAGTCGGTCACGCTGCGCGCCTGGGCCAGGATCGCGGCCTCTTCGGGCCGGAGTTGGGCGGCGATGCTGCGCACGTCGATGTATTTTTCGGTCTCGCTGTGCAGCCCGGTGGTGGCGTCGCTTGTGTCGCCGTCGATGGCGAAATGCGGGATGCCGGCGGGATCGACGCCGAGGAAGATCGTGGGCAGCGACTCGAAGGGCCGGGCCTGGCCGGCATCGAGCCAGGCGATGCCAGCCGGCTTGGTGGTGATATCGATCAGCGCCTTCAGCTCGCGCAGCATCAGGAAGCGGGCGTCGGTCCGGGTGCGCTGCTGGCTCAGCCAGGCCGGGTCACGGCGCGGATTGCCGGCACGGTCCAGATGCGAGCCGGTGAAACCGATAGGGCGCGGCGGCCGGGCGGGGTTTGGCGATGTCTCGGGGCTAACCATCCTGAAACGCTGGCATAATCGCGTCGCGCCGTCCATTGCCGGGCCCGGCGAATCCGGGGTTCGGCGGCTTGAATTGTGCGGGCCGATGCTTGATATAAGGCCCCGGGAGGTTGGCGGTGGACGAGCGTCTCGCCAACCCGGTCAGGTCCGGAAGGAAGCAGCCGTAACGAGTTCCCGTTCGGGTCGTTGTCAGCCTCCCACCTTTGCCCCCGAACGCTTTAATTTTCGGTCCGCGCACGGCATGTTAGGTCCATGAGTCAGCCGGCGCCCTATCGCGTTCTCGCGCGCAAATACCGACCCAGCAATTTCGCCGAGATGATCGGCCAGGATGCGCTGGTCCGCACCCTCACCAACGCCATCGCCACCGGGCGCATCGCTCAGGCCTTCATCCTCACCGGCGTCCGCGGCGTGGGCAAAACCACCACCGCCCGCATCATCGCGCGTGCGCTGAACTGCACCGGCGCGGATGGCAAGGGCGGTCCCACCATTTCGCCCTGCGGCGTCTGCGATAACTGTAAAGCCATCGCCGAGGACCGGCACCCCGATGTCTTCGAGATGGACGCGGCCTCGCGCACCGGCATCGGCGATATCCGCGAGATCATCGAAGCGGTGCGCTACGCCCCGTCGATGGCGCGCTACAAGATCTACATCATCGACGAAGTGCACATGCTCTCCACGGCGGCCTTCAACGGCCTGCTGAAGACCCTGGAAGAGCCGCCGCCGCATGTGAAGTTCGTCTTCGCCACCACCGAGATCCGCAAGGTGCCGGTGACGGTGCTGTCGCGCTGCCAGCGCTTCGATCTCAAGCGTGTCGAGATCGCCGTGCTGAACGCGCATTTCAAACGCATCGCCGGCGAAGAGAAAGCCGAGATCGACGATGACGCGCTGACGCTGATTTCCCGTGCCGCCGAAGGTTCGGTGCGCGACGGCCTGTCGCTGCTCGACCAGGCGATTGCCCATGGCGCCGGCACGGTGAACGCCGAACTGGTGCGCGACATGCTGGGCCTCGCCGATCGCGGCCAGATCTTCGCGCTGCTCGACCAGCTGCTGCACGGCCAGCTCCCCAAGGCGCTGGAAAACCTGCAGGCGCAATATCGCGTCGGCGCCGATCCGGCCGTAGTGCTGCAGGACATGCTCGACCTGGTGCACTGGCTGACGCGGGTCAAAGTGATCGGCGGCACGCCTGACGATGTGACGCTGCCCGAGACCCAGCGCAGCCGCGGCAAGGAACTGGCGGCCAAGCTCGGCATGCCGGTGCTGGCGCGCAGCTGGCAGATGCTGCTGAAGGGTCTGGCCGAAGTGCGTTCGGCGCCAGTGCCGCTGGCCGCCGCCGAAATGGTGCTGGTGCGCTTCGCCTATGCCGCCGATCTGCCCTCGCCGGGCGATCTGGCCAAGGAATGGCGCGACAAGGGCGGGCCGGGTGTGGCGCCGCCGGCGCGCGGTCCGTCTGGAGGCGGCAGCGGAACCAGTGCTGCCGTGGCGACGCAGCCGCGTGCGATGGCCTCGGCCCAGCCCCAGCCCGGCGAGACCGTGGCGCTCGCGGCCATGCCGGTGAATTTCCCCGCCGTCGTGGCGCTCTGCAAGGAGATGCGCGAGGGCATGCTGGCCGGCGAGTTGGTCAACGATGTGCATCTGGTCAGCTTCGAGCCGGGCCGCATCGAGCTGCGCCTCGATAGTGGCGCCCATCACGATCTGCCCGGCCGCCTGATCGAAAAGCTGAAAGCCTGGACCGGCCAGCGCTGGGTGGTGAGCTTAAGCAAGGCGCCCGGCGAGCCGACTTTGGCCGAGCAGGAGCAGGCCGACGATCTCCGCCGCCGCGCCCATGTGCAGGCGCATCCGCTGGTGCAGGCGGTGCTGCTCACCTTCCCCGGTGCGGTGCTGGGCGAGGTGCGCGAAGTGATGCCCCTGGTGGCCGACGAGCCGGTGGTGGACGAGGCCGCCGATGCCTATGTCACCGACGATGTCGATCCGCTCGACGAGCTGGACTGAGGAGTTTCCGCCATGAAGAATCTGGGCAACATGCTGAAGCAGGCGCAGCAGATGCAGGCCAAGATGCAGGAGATGCAGGCCGAACTGGAGCTGCGCGAGGTGCAGGGCACCGCCGGCGGCGGCATGGTGACGGTGACGCTGAACGGCAAGAGCGAGATGAAAAGCATCAAGATCGATCCGGCGCTGCTGAAGGAAGACGAGCGCGAGGTGCTGGAAGATCTCATCAAGGCCGCCCATGCCGATGCCAAGGGCCGCGCCGACCGCGAGATGGCCGAGCAGATGCAAAAGATGACGGCCGGCCTGCCGCTGCCGCCGGGCATGAAGCTGCCCTTCTGAGGATTTAAGGCGTGGCTGGACCGGAGATCGAGCGGCTGATCCAGCTGCTGGCCAGACTGCCGGGCCTGGGCCCAAGGTCTGCACGCAGAGCCGTGCTGCATCTGCTGAAGAAAAAAGACGCGCTGATGCTGCCGCTGGCCGCGACCCTGAAAGAGGTCGGCGACAGCGTGCATGCCTGTTCCTCCTGCGGCAATCTCGACAGCCGCGATCCTTGCGGCATCTGCACCGATCCGCGCCGCGACGAGGCCCTGCTCTGCGTGGTGGAAAGCGTGGCCGATCTCTGGGCGCTGGAACGCGCCAGCGTGTTCCGTGGCCGCTACCATGTTCTTGGCGGCACGTTGTCTGCCTTGGATGGCGTCGGCCCCTCCGACCTCAATGTCGATGGCCTGATCGCCCGGGTGCAGAACAGCCGCATCAAGGAAGTCATCATCGCCACCAATGCCACGGTGGAAGGCCAGACCACGGCCCATTACATCACCGACCGGCTCGGGCCGCTCAATGTGCAGATCAGCCGGCTGGCCCATGGCGTGCCGGTGGGCGGCGAGCTCGACTATCTCGATGACGGCACGCTCGGCGCCGCGCTGAAGGCCCGCCGGCTGCTTTAGCCAGGGCCTGCGTTAATCCTCTGCTGTAAAGGTCACTGTTCCGTCCGGCCCGGCCGCGCTAGGCTGCGGGTATGAGGCTGCCGGTGATACCCGTCTTTCTCGTCCTGACCCTGCTGGCTCGGCCCGTGGCAGCGGTCGAGCTGCGGCTGGCTTACACCGACCAGGATGTGCGGCCCTATCTGATGGGTGAAGGCCTCGTCACTCCCGGCCGGCCCGGCATGACCATCGACCTGGTGCAGCGCTGCGCCAATCGCCTTGGCGCCAACCTGCAGCTCACCCGCCTGCCGCCGCGCCGCCAGATCACCGAGACCCACGCGGGAAAACAGGACGGCATCATCGGCTATCGCTATTCCAGCGAACGCGCTGCCGATCTGATCTATCCGATGCGCAGCGGTGAGCTCGATCCGGCGCGCAGCGTGGTGCGGCTGGCCTATTCGATCTACCGCCGCCCGGGAGAGGCCGTCACCTGGGATGGTCGTGGCATCGGCGGCCTGGCCACGCCGGTCGCCGTCGGCGCCTCGCAACTGATCGCCGAGGCGCTGACCCGGCTCGGCGCCGGCGTTGTGCGGGTGGAGGGCGAGGCGCAGATGTTCGGCATGCTGACCTTGCGCCGCGTCGATGCCGTCGTGACGCTCGACATCATCGGCGACCGCCTGGCGCGCCAGGGTGGCCACAGTGCCGAAAAGCTCGCCCCGCCGCTGGTGGCGGAGGATTTCTACATTCCGGTCTCGCGGAGCTTCTATGCGGCCAACCGGGAGTTTGTCGATCGTTTCTGGCAGGCAATCGCCGAACTGCGCGATGCCACGTATGCGGAGTTGACGCCGGACTACCTGTTCTAGTCCGGCCGCAACCTTATCGAAAGGTAACTGCCTGCCTTGCAGGCAGCGGTCTAGACTGCGCCGCATGAAACGGCTGTCCTGCCTTGTGCTGCTTCTGACCGGTCTGCTCTGCGTCGATGCGCGGGCCGTGGAATTGCGTCTGGGGTATATCGATCGCGACCTGCAGCCTTTCCTGGTTGGCGAAGGCACGGCGATTCCGGCACGCCCCGGCATGACCATCGAGCTGTTGCAGCGGGCACTGGCGCGTACCGACGGCAAGGTGCAACTGGTGCGCATGCCGCTGCGCCGCCTGATCGAGGAAATCCGCGCCGATCACAAGGATGGCATTCTGGGGTATCGCTACGACACCGAACGCGCGGTCGACCTGGTTTATCCGATGCGCGGCGACAAGCCGGACAGTGCGCGCCATGCGCTGCGGCTGTCCTATGCGCTGTATCGCAAGCGGGGCGATGCCGTCGCCTGGGACGGCAGCATGATCACCGGGCTGCAGGGTTCGGTGGCCACCACCACGTCGGAACTGATGGCGCAGACCCTGCGGTCGCGCGGCATCGACATCGTGCCGCTGACCAGCAATGCGCAGATGTTCGGCATGCTGATGCTGGGTCGGGTCGATGCCGTGGTTACCCTGGAAGGCGTGGCGGACCGGCTGCTAATGCTGCAGAACAACACCCAGATCGAGAAGCTGCTGCCGCCGGTGGTGACGGCGGACTTCTATCTGCCGGTCTCGCGCCGTTTCCATGCGGCGCATCGCGATTTCACCGAGCGCCTGTGGCGGATCATGGGCGAACTGCGCGACGCCACGTATGCCGAGCTGACGCCAGATTACCTGTTCTAGCCCCGGAACGCATCTTTGCGTTTGCGGGTCTCGGCAAAGACCGCGACATCGTCGGCATCGGCCATGCCCAGGGTGGCGCGGATATTCTCGCTCATCGGGCGCAGGAAGGGATTGGTCGCCTTCTCTTCGTCCAAGGTGGAAGGCACGGTCGGCAGGCCGTTGGCGCGGGCCTCGCGGATGCGGTCGTAACGCAGCTTCAGCAGCTCGTTGCCCGGCTCCACGGTCACGGCAAAGCGCGCATTCGATTCCGTATATTCATGGGCGCAGTAGACCCGTGTCTCGTCGGGCAGGCGACGCAGCTTGCTCAAGGAGGACCACATCTGCGCCGGCGTGCCCTCGAACAGCCGGCCGCAGCCGAGCGCGAACAGCGTGTCGCCGCAGAACAGCGCGCTGGAATCGGCGAACCAGTAGGCGATATGGCCGCGCGTATGGCCGGGCACGTCGAAGACGCGCGCCATGGCATTGCCCAGGTTGATGCCCTCGTTGTCGGCCACGGCGATATCCAGGCCGGGGATGCGGTCCGCATCCGCTTCCGGACCGACGATCGTGCAGCCGGTGGCCTCTTTCAGGGCCATGTTGCCGCCCACATGGTCGGGGTGGTGATGGGTGTTGAGGATATGGGTCAGCGTCCAGCCGCGCTTTTTCAGCTCCGCCAGCACCGGCTCGTGCACGGCCGGGTCGACCACGCCGACGGCGCCGGTCTCGGGATCGCGGGCCAGGTAGATGTAATTGTCGTTCAGGACGGGGATCTGGACGATGTCGAGGGGCATGACCATCTCTATCAACGGGAACTGGAACAGGGATAATATAGCGCGATGCTGCGCCCCGATGTGATCGATCTGCGCGAATTTTACGCCAACCCTTTGGGGCGCGCGGTGCGCCACCTGCTGCGCCTGCGCCTGCGCGAATTCTGGCCCAATGTTCAGGGCATGACGGTGCTGGGCCTCGGCTTCGCCACGCCGTATTTGCGGATTTTTGAGGGCGAGGCCGAGCGCGTGATCGCCGCCATGCCCGGCCCCCAGGGCGTGGTGCGCTGGCCGCGCGGCCTGCCCGGCCGGGTGACGCTGGTGGACGAGGACGACCTGCCGCTGCCGGATGCATCGGTCGACCGGCTGCTGCTGATGCATGCGGTGGAGAATTCGGAAAACATCCGCGCGCTCTTACGCGAGGTCTGGCGCGTGCTGACGCCGCAGGGTCGATTGCTGGCGGTGGTGCCGAATCGCCGTGGCCTCTGGGCTCATATCGAGGCGACGCCGTTTGGCCAGGGCCATCCCTATACACCACCGCAGCTCACCCGCCTGATGCGCGACTCACTCTTCTCGCCGACCAAGTCGCAGACGGCGCTGTGGCTGCCGCCGTCCGACCGCGCCTTTGTCATCAAGGCGGTGGATGCCTGGGAGAAGACCGGCGAGATTCTGTGGAACCGCTTCTCCGGCGTGCTGCTGGTGGAAGCCGAAAAGCAGGTCTATGCCGGCGTGCCGGCGAAAGCCGTGAAGAGCAAGAAATTCCTGCTCAAGCCGAATACCCAGCCGGCCCAGCTCGGCGGCGCCCATCGCACGGACAATTCTGAAGACTGATCAGGCGCCGCCCGGATCAAGCACCACGGCGACGCAACAAGTAAACAGCCTGGGCGCCGAACCAGTTGGCGGGTGCATTCTGCAGGCGCTTGCTCTGGCCATCGACGGCAATGCGCTGTTCGACGATGAAGCCGTCGCGGGCGCAGAGTTCGTCGAAATCCTGGATGGTGCAGAGATGGATGTTCTGGGTCTGATACCAGGGATCGTCCAGCGCCGCCGTCATCGGCATGCGGCCGCCGAGCAGCAATTGGAGTCGCACGCGCCAATAGGCGAAATTCGGAAACGACACGATGGCGCGCTGGCCGATACGCAGCATCTCGTGCAGCACTTTACGCGGATTATGGGTGGCCTGCAGGGTGAGGCTCAGCACCACGTAATCGAAAGCCGCATCGGGATAATCCGGCAGGTCGTTGTCGGCATCGCCCTGGATCACGGACAGCCCACGCGCCACGCAGGCATTCACGCCAGCCTGGCGGATTTCGATGCCACGGCCGTCCACGTCCTTTTCGCGCGCCAGGTATTCCAGCAGGGCGCCGTCGCCGCAGCCGACATCCAGCAGGCGCGTCTTCGGCGCCACCATCTCGGCGATCAGCAGCAGGTCGCGGCGGATATCCTTGTGGGTCGCCGTCGCAATCGGGCGGGTCTGGTTCATGCCGCGCCCCCGGTCTGATTCAGGCCGCGCTGCTCGGCGCAGCCGTCGATGAAGCCCTTCAGCGTGCTGAACATCTCGGGCTCGTCGAGCAGGAAGGCGTCATGGCCCTTGTCGGTCTGGATTTCCACGAAGCTGACATTGGCCGCCGCCGCATTCAGGGCACGCACGATGTCCTTGTTCTCGGTCGTCGGGAACAGCCAGTCCGATGTGAACGAGACGACGCAGAACTTGGTCCGGCTGCCCTTGAACACGCCGGCCAGGTTGCCGCCAGCCTGCGCAGCCAGGTCGAAATAGTCCATCGCGCGGGTGATGTAGAGATAGGAGTTGGCGTCGAAGCGCTCCACGAAAGTCGAGCCCTGGTGCAGCAGGTAGCTTTCCACCTGGAACTCGGTCTCGAAACCATAGGTGATGCGTTCGCGGTTCTGCAGGTTGCGGCCGAACTTGCGGTGTAATGCGGCTTCCGACAGATAGGTGATATGCGCGGCCATGCGCGCCACCGCCAGGCCGGCGCGCGGGATCACGTCATGGGCGAAATAATCGCCCTTCTGCCAGTCGGGATCGGCATAGATCGCCTGCCGGCCCACTTCATGGAAGGCGATGTTCTGGGCCGAATGCTTGGCGGCGCAGGCAATCGGGATCGCGGCGAAGACGCGCTCGGGATAGCTGGCGGCCCATTGCAGCACCTGCATGCCGCCCATCGAGCCGCCGATGGCGCAGAACAGCTGCTGGATGCCGAGATGGTCCAGCAGCATGGCCTGGGCATTCACCATGTCGCGGATGGTGATGACCGGGAATTTCAGGCCGTAGGGTTTGCCGGTGGCGGCCTCGGTATCCTTGGGGCCGGACGAGCCCATGCAGCCGCCCAGCACATTGGTGCAGATCACGAAAAAGCGATCCGTATCGATCACCTTGCCGGGGCCGACCATGGTGACCCACCAGCCGGGCTTGCCGGTGATCGGGTTGGTGTTGGCCACATGCTGGTCGCCGGTGAGCGCATGGCAGATCAGCACCGCATTCGACCGGTCGGCATTCAGGTGGCCGTAGGTCGTATAGGCGATCTGGAAGGGACCGAGATCGAGCCCACAATCCAGCTTGAGCGGCAGGGTTTCGCCGAGCGTGACACGGTGGCCGGGCCCGATAGGGTCAAGGATATGCAAGGGGGGTAGCGCGGCACTCATAGGCAGCCGTTAATATCCTACAGGGCTTGGAGCGAGGAATCCGTCAGGACGGACCCCGGTACGGTCCCCGGCCGGGACCCTGTCCGGCGCGGGACCCCGTGCTTACGGACCCCCGGCCCCCCTGTCAACGGCTTCTTTGGCCACGGTTACTTTACCGGCCGCCCCCGGCCTTGCGGCCGGGCCGGCAGGCTCTTAAGACTATGCGGCTTTTTGCCCCCAGACCCATATCCATGAGCGATCACATACCCACCCTGGCCGATCTGCGGCACGAGATCGATGTGCTGGATGACCAGATCCAGGACCTGCTGCGCCGTCGCGCCGAGGCGGTGGCCCGCGTGGCCGGCGCCAAGGCCCGCGAAGGCGCGCCCGGCACGGTGCTGCGGCCCGGCCGCGAGGCGCAGATCCTGCGCCGCCTGATGGACCGTCATCGCGGCGGCCTGCCGGCGGCGGCGCTGACCCGCATCTGGCGCGAGATGATTACTGCGCTCTATCACCTGCAGGCGCCGGTGAAGGTGGCCGTGCATGCGCCCAACAAGTCGGCGGCGCGCTGGGACCTGGCGCGCGACTATTACGGCTCGACCACGCCTCTGCAGCTCTGCACCACTGCCAGTGCGGTGCTGCGCGCCATGTCGGGGCAGCCCGGCACGCTCGGCATCATGGCACTGCCCGAAGAGGGCGAGAAGGAAAGCTGGTGGCCTTTGCTGGCCAGCCGTTCGACCGAGACGCCGCGCATCATCGCCCGGCTGCCCTTCGTGCCCAATCCCACCGGCCAGATGGCCGGCGACCTGGGCGCCTATGTGATCGCCAATGTGGGGCCCGAGGAATCGGGCGACGACTGCACGCTGGTGGTGCTGCAGATGACTGAGGCATCCCCCAGCCTGGCGCGGATTTCCACGCTGCTGGGCAAGGCGGGGCTGGAGGGGCGCGTGCTGGCCCAGTATCGTCAGGGCGATTACGGTGCCCGGGTGCTGCTGGATATCGCCGGGTTCATCGCCGATGGCGATGACCGCCTGGCCGTGCTGGTCAATGCCGAGGCCGGCATCACCGATGCCGTGGTGATCGGCGCCTATGCCGTGCCGCTGGCCGACGAGGCAGCCTGAGACGATTTGATCTGAAGGAGTGAGTGCCGTGACTGCACCGAAGCCGCAACCCGGAATTCTCGATATCGCGCCCTACAAGGGCGGCGAGGCCGCCGTGCCGGGCGTGACCAAGGTGCACAAGCTCTCCTCCAACGAGTCGCCGATGGGCCCGAGCCCCAAGGCGATGGAGGTTTTCAAACAGATGGCCGGCGAACTGCACCGCTATCCCGATGGCGGCGTCGAGACGCTGCGTCAGGCGCTGGCGAAGCACTATGGCGTGCCGGCCGACAATCTCGTCTGCTCGAACGGCTCGGACGAGATGATCTCGCTGATCTGCGCCGCCTATGTCGGTCCGGGCGATGAGGTCGTGTATTCGCAATACGGCTTCATGATGTATCCGATCGCCACCATGGCGCGCGGCGCCAAGCCCGTCGTGGCGCCGGAGAAGAACTTCACTTCCGACGTGGATGCGCTGCTTGCCGCCGTCACGCCGAAGACCAAGGTGGTGTTCCTCACCAATCCGAACAATCCGACCGGCACGTATATTTCCGCGTCCGAGCTGCGCCGCCTGCGGGACGGCCTGCCGGCTGGCGTGCTGTTGGTGGTGGATGCGGCCTATGCCGAATACGTGTCGCGCAACGACTATTCCAACGGCATGGAACTGGTGGCTTCGCGCGACGACACTATGATGCTGCGTACGTTTTCCAAGATTTACGGCCTCGCCGCCCTGCGTCTGGGCTGGGCCTATGCGCCGGCCAATGTGGTGGCGGTGCTGCATCGCGTGCGCGGGCCATTCAACGTCAACGCCGCGGCCCAGGCTGCCGGCGCCGCGGCGCTGGACGATACCGCCTGGCTCGACAAGACCCGCGCCCATAACGATGCCGAACTGGCCCGCGTCACTGCGGCGCTGGAAAAGATCGGCCTCAAGGTTGTGCCCAGCGTGGCCAACTTCCTGCTGATGCGCTTCCCCGGCGGCGCCGAACAGGTGAAGGCAGCCGATGCGGCCCTGCGCCAGCGCGGCCTGATCCTGCGCGGCATGGGTGGCTATGGCCTGCCCGACTGCCTGCGCCTGTCTATCGGCACAGTGGAGGAGGATGACATGGTCATCGCCGCCCTGACTGCCGTGATGAAGGGCTGAGATGTTTAACCGCCTCGCCATTATCGGCATCGGACTGATCGGTTCGTCGATCGCCCATGCCGTGCGCGAGCAGGGTCTGGCGCAGCATATCGCGGTCGCCGATGCCAGCGAGAAGCATCGCACCGAAGCAGCGGCGCTGAAGCTGGCCGACTCCGTCCATGGCGATGCGGCCGAAGCCGCGAAAGACGCCGATCTGGTGCTGTTCTGCGTGCCGCTGGGCGCCAATGCTGCCGTCGCCCGCCATGTCGGCCCGGCGCTGAAAACAGGCGCCATCGTCTCCGATGTCGGTTCGTGCAAGCAGGCCGTCATCAACGACATCGCGCCGCATCTACCCGCTGGCGTGCATCTGGTGCCCGGGCATCCGGTCGCCGGCACCGAGCATTCCGGCCCGAAGGCTGGTTTCGCCAGCCTGTTCCAGAACCGCTGGTGCATCCTGACGCCGGAAGCCGCCACCGATGCCGGTGCGGTGGAGAAGATGAAAGCCTTCTGGACCGCGATCGGCAGCAAGGTCGAGCTGATGGAGCCGCGTCATCACGATCTGGTGCTGGCGATCACCAGCCATGTGCCGCATCTGATCGCCTACAACATCGTCGGCACCGCCGATGACCTTGAGGCGGTGACCGAGTCGGAAGTCATCAAGTATTCCGCCGGCGGTTTCCGCGACTTCACGCGTATCGCCGCCTCCGACCCCACCATGTGGCGCGACGTCTTCCTCAACAACAAGGATGCCGTGCTGGAAATGCTCGGCCGCTTCACCGAGGACCTGATCGCCCTGCAGCGCTCGATCCGCTGGGGCGAGGGCGATGCGCTGTTCGAGCTGTTCACCCGCACCCGCACGATCCGCCGCGCCATCATCGATGCCGGCCAGGAAACCGCCGCGCCCGATTTCGGGCGCTCGGGCAGCCCTACGGCTGCGGCAAAACCGGCGAAAGACTGAACAGCCGCAGCGGCCCGAGCGACAGCCAGCCGTCCTGGGCGCTGAACTGCGCCGGAATATACGATCCACCCTTGTCGTCGCGCTTGGCCAGCATGGCCGCGCCGGTCTTGGCCAGGGCTGCATCCTGCGGCCGCATCCGGCCGGCGGTCACCAGCGCGTCGAAGGCGGCCTCGGCACCGCGGATCTGGCCGCTCATGGCGCCCAGCGGCCGGAACTGCTTGTCCAGGCTCAGGCTGCCTTCGCCATCCAGTTTCAGCGCGCCCCAGTTCAAGACAAGACTCTGGATATCCACCACGCCGCCGGCGTCGCGCCAGCTGCCGAGCAGCTCTTCCGGCGTTTTGCCAAAGGCGGCGCCGCGCGCGGTGCCGATCAGTTTCACCTGCGCCATGGCGCGGCCGAGCGGGCCATCCATGGCCGGCGGCAGGGTGACGGCTTCGGCCTGCAATGCGAGATCGGTGCTGGGCGGCATATCGCCGTTGCGGCGGGCATGCAGCAGCAGCTTGTCGGCGCGCCAGTCGCCCCGGATCGCCTCGCCGCTGATCTGCGTCTTGGTCAGGTCGGCGGCGACGCGCAGCCAGTTGCCGGCGCCGTCCAGCACCAGGCTGGCGCGGGTCTTGTCGCTGCGGATCGTCACCTGGCGGTCGGCATTGTCGAGCCGCCAGCCGATGCGCTGGCTGCCGCCCAGATCGAAGATCACATGCTGCAGCTCCCAGAGCTGCAGATGCGCGGTGATCTCGTCGGCTTCCAGTTTCCAGCCGGCGGGATTCTGCGGATCGTGCCAGCGCGGCTTGGTCAGCGTCAGCGACAGGCGATAGGGAAAGCCCCAGAGCCGGCGGCCGTCATAGCCGGCGTCGCGTCCCAGGCTGCGCTGGGTTTCGACCCAGGCATCGGCCTGGGCCGCCAGGCGGTCGGCCAGATGCGACCACAGGACGTAATAACCGAGCAAAGCCCCGAGAATCAGGCCGGCGAGAATGACGTAGCGCATGGCATCGATATAGCAGGCCGCAGCCGGCTGTTACAGGGGCGGCTGTTACAGGCCCGGCTTGTCAGTCCCCTGCGCTTGCCATAGATGGCCAATCATAGAATAGTGCTGAAAACCGCAGGCTTCCCGTCCTTGTCCGCCATGTCGCCTCCCGTCGCAATTTCCTCGCCCGCGCAACGCTGGGCCCTCGCTGCCATGCCCGGCGTGTTCGTGCTGCTGTGGTCGACCGGCTTCATCGGCGCCAAGCTCGGCCTGCCTTATGCCGAGCCGATGACCTTCCTGGTCCTGCGCTTCGCCATCGTCACCGTGCTGCTTTGCCTCTTTGCCGCGCTGACGGCGGCGCCCTGGCCGAAAAGCTGGACGGAAGCCGGTCATGTCGCCTTTGCCGGACTGCTGCTGCAGGCGGTTTATCTCGGCGGTGTTTTCGCCTCGATCTTCCATGGCGTGCCGGCCGGCATCTCGGCGCTGATCGTCGGCATCCAGCCGCTGCTGGTCGCGGCGGCGGCCGCCCCGGTGCTGGGCGAGACGGTGACGCGGCGTCAGTGGCTCGGCCTCGCGCTCGGCCTTGGCGGGGTGGTGCTGGTGGTCTGGACCAAGCTCGATCTCGGCATCGGCACCGCCTGGGGCTACGCGCTGTCGGTGATCGCGCTGTTCGGCATCACCATCGGCACGCTCTATCAGAAGAAGTTCTGCCCGCAGATCGACCTGCGCTCGGGCACGGCGATCCAGTTCGGCGCCACCACCGTGGCGCTGGTGCCGTTTGCGCTGCTGTTTGAAACCCGGCAGGTGGTCTGGAGCGGCGAATTTCTCTTCGCGCTCGGCTGGCTCTGCATCGTGCTGTCGCTCGGCGCCATCACGCTGCTGTTCATCCTGATCAAGCGCGGCGCGGCGTCCACGGTCTCCAGTCTGTTCTTCCTGGTGCCGCCCTGCACGGCGCTGGTGGCCTATATCCTGTTCGGCGAGCAGCTCAGCCTCCTGGCGCTGATCGGCATGGCGGTCACCATGGTGGGCGTGGCGCTGGTCAATACGCCGGCGCGCAAATGAAGCGCGCGCCGATCCCCTTCGATCATGAAGAGCCGCTGCCCGGCGAGGCAGCGCCGCCTTATCCGCGCATCAAGCCGCCGAAGGGCGAAGCGCTCTGGGTCTATGGCTACGGCTCGCTGATGTGGGATCCGGGTTTTCCCTACACCGCCGTGCGGCAGGCGCGGCTCTGGGGCTATCACCGCGGCTTCTGCGTCTGGTCGCATCGCTATCGCGGCACGCCGGAAGCACCGGGCCTGGTGCTCGGCCTGATGCCCGGCGGCTCCTGCATCGGTCGTGCCTTCCGCGTGAGGCGCGCCGATCAGGACGCCGTGATCGACTATCTCTACCGTCGCGAGATGGTCACCGGCGTCTATCGCCCGGGCTTCCATCTGGCCGCCATGGAAAACGGCGAGCGCGCCAATGTGCTGGCCTTTGTCGCCGATCCGCAGCACAAGCAGTATGCCGGCCATCTGAGCGAGCGCCAGGTGGTGAAGGTGATCGCCACCTGCTGCGGCGCGCGCGGTCCGAATGCCGCCTACCTGGCCAATACCGTGCAGCACCTGGACGCCCTCGGCATCGGCGACGGGCCGCTGCATCATCTGCTCAAGGCCGTGAAAAAGCGCTGCCCGGATATTTGAAGAGGAAAACGCCATGGACATGATCCGCCTCGGCCAGACCGGCGTGAAGGTCTCTAAGCTTTGCCTCGGCTGCATGACCTATGGCGATCCGGCATGGCGCAGCTGGGTGCTGCCGGAAGCCGAGTCCGAGCCTTTCTTCCACCGCGCGGTGGAGGCCGGCATCAATTTCTTCGATACGGCCGATGTCTATTCCACCGGCGTCAGCGAAGAGATCACCGGCCGCATGCTGAAAAAGTATGCCAAACGCGACGAGATCGTGCTAGCCACCAAGGTCTACAACCCGATGGGGCCGCACCCGAACCAGGCCGGCCTGTCGCGCAAGCATATCATGCAGGCCATCGATGCCAGCCTGCAGCGGCTCGGCACCGATTATGTCGATCTCTACCAGATCCACCGCTACGACGCGCAGGTGCCGGTCGAAGAAACGCTGGATGCGCTGAACGATGTGGTGAAGGCCGGTAAGGCGCTCTATATCGGCGCCTCCTCGATGTTCGCCTGGCAGTTCGCCGATGCATTGCATCGGCAGCAGCAGAATGGCTGGGCTAAGTTTGTTACCATGCAGAACCACTACAACCTGGTCTATCGTGAGGAAGAGCGCGAGATGCTGCCGCTCTGTCGCAGCTTCGGCATTGGCGTGATCCCTTGGTCACCGCTGGCGCGCGGCTTCCTGGCCGGTGGCCGTGTGAAACAGGGCTGGGGCGAGACCGAGCGCGCCAAGACCGACGACATCGCCCAGCGCATGTATTACCAGCCGGGCGACTTCACCATCGCTGAAAGGGTGTCTTCGCTTGCAGAAGCGCGCGGCATCAAGCCGGCGCAGATGGCGCTGGCCTGGATCCTGTCAAAGCCGGTGGTGACGGCGCCGATCATCGGCGCCAGTAAGATGTACCAGCTGGAGGACGCGCTCGGTGCGCTGGGGGTGACTTTAACGGCCGACGAGATCAAGGCGCTGGAAGAACCCTACCAGCCGCATCCGGTGCTGGGGCATAGCTGATACCCAAACAATGTCATGGCCGGGCTTGACCCGGCCATCCACGTGCGAGGGTTCTCAGTAAAGACGTGGATGCCCGGCACAAGGCTGGGTATGACAGGGAGGTTTACGCCTTATATGAATCGCGCAATTCGCGCTTCAGCACCTTGCCAATCGCGCTGCGCGGCAGGGTGTCCGTGAAACGGATGGCGGAGATGCGCTGCATCTTGCCGAGTTTCGCATTCACCCAGGCAAGCAGGACATCCGCCGCCACATCCGCACCCGGCTGCAGCACCACGAAAGCCACCGGGGTTTCGCCCCAGGCTTCCGATGGCACGCCCACCACCGCCACGTCGAACACGGCTTCGTGCTGCTTCAGCACGGCTTCCAGGTCGCTCGGATAGATGTTGAAGCCGCCGGAGATGACCATGTCCTTGCGGCGGTCCATCAGCTGCAGGAAGCCGTCGGCGTCGAAGCGCCCGAGATCGCCGGTGCGGATGAAGCGGCGGCCGTCGGGTGCGAACCACTCGGCATCGGCCGTCTTGCCCGGCTGCTTGTGATAGTTGGTCATGGTGGCGCCGGAATGGCCGACCACCTCGCCGATCTCACCGGGCTTGACCGCATTGCCCTGCTCATCGAGCAGGCGAATGTCATGGCCCTCGGCCGGCTTGCCCACGGTATGCAGCTTGTCCGGGAACTCGTCGGCGACCAGGATGCAGGTGCCGCCGCCTTCGGTCATGCCGTAGAATTCGATCAGCTTGCCGGGCCAGCGTTTCAGGATGTCGGCCTTCAGTTCGGCCGCAAACGGCGCACTGGTGCAGAATTTGGCGCGATAGGCCGAGAGGTCGTAAGAGTCGAAATCCGGATGCGCCATCACGCGCCGGTACTGCACCGGCACCAGCATGGTGTGGCTGACGCGATGCTGCTGCGCGAGGTGTAAGTATTTCTCCACGTCGAATTTCGCCATCAGCACCGCCGTGCCGCCGCCTGCCAGGGTGGGAAACAGACTCACTAAAGTCGTATTGGAATAGAGCGGCGTGGACAGCAGTGTGACGGCGGCGCGGTCATAGCCGTAAGAATTGGCGCGCTGCATATGGCCCCAGCGCATGCCATGGGGCTGCACGATACCCTTGGGCGTGCCGGTGGTGCCGGAGGAATAGATGATGTTGAAGGGCATCTCCGGCGTGATCTCGACCGGCTGCGGTTTCGCATCCACAGGTGCCAGCCATTGCTCGAATTCGGCGGTATCCAGCCGGATGCGACGCGGCAGCTGCCCCAGCACGCCTTTCAGGGCTGTTTCATTCTCGCCATCAAGAAACAGGATCGCGGCATCGGCATCCTGCGCCATGGCAACGATCTGTTCCGGCAGCGACGACGGCGCCAGCGGCGCCACGGCGAGACCGGCGCGCAGGCCGCCCAGATAGGCCGTCACATAGTCGTTGCGCGAGGCACTGACGATGCTGATGGCGTGTTTCGCGCCATCGCGCTGCAGGGCGGCGGCCACGCGGTCGGCGCGCCTGTCCAGCTGCGCATAGGTCAGGGTGCCGTCTGCGTCGATCACGGCCGGATGCTGCGGCCGTTCGGCTGCATGGGCCCGGACCAGGTCGGACAGCGTGGCAAACGCGCTGTTCAGAACGTCATCAGCGTCACTCATGCGAACTCCATGCCGATGATGGCGCTTAAGTCTCGCAGCGCCGTGTCGGGGTCTTCCACCTTGATGGTGCGCATGCCCATGGCGGCGGCGGGTTTCAGGTTGATGCCGAGATCGTCGAGGAACACGGCCTCGGCCGGCTTGATCTCCAGCAGTTCGCAGGCGCGCATATAGAAAGCCGGCTCGGGCTTGCGCACGCCGACCTTGCTCGATTCCACGATGACGTCGAACAGCGCCATCACCTCGGCCACGGCTTTGGCTTTCTCGGGGCTCACGCTCATGGCCGAGCCATGGCCGATCGGCATGTTGTTGGTCAGGCAGGCGACCTTGAACCGCGTCTTCACCTGTTTCAGCGCCGCCACCATGCGTGGCCGCACCTCGCCCGAAATCAGCGCCAGCAGGTCGCGGCCATGCACGGCCTGGCCCAGCGCCGTGCTCTCGGCCAGGAACATCTCGCCGAAACGGGCGGCATCCACCTCGCCGCGCTCGAAGCAGGCCCAGGCATTGCCGTGCGGATTGGTGCTGTTCACCCGGCGCAGGAAATCGCGCGGCAGGCCGCGGCTCTCCTCGAAGCGGCGGAAGGCCTCAAACGGCGAGGTGAGGATCACCCCGCCGAAATCCCATAAGACGGCTTTGATGGCAGACGCGGTCTGGCCCTGCATTGGCTCTTCAGTACGGAACGTTTCCCTTAGGGCAGGTTCAGACCCCGCCCTTTATCCGCACTTACTATAGCCGCAGGAGGTGCAGGTGTCGCAACCCTCGGACTTGATCAGGCCGGGCTGGCCGCATTTCGGGCACTGGCGCAGGCCCGATAAAGGCTTCGGCGTCTCGGCATTCACCGCCAGCGCCAGCACGGCGCTGTCCTCGCGCTTGGCATTGGGATCGGCCATGAAGCCGATGGCGATCAGATGCTGCTCGATCACCTCGCCGATGGCGGCCAGCAGCGAGGGCACATAGCGGCCGTTCATCCAGTGGCCGCCACGTGGATCGAACACCGCCTTCAGCTCGTCCACCACGAAGCTGACATCGCCGCCACGACGGAACACCGCCGAGATCATGCGGGTGAGCGCCACGGTCCAGGCGTAATGCTCGGTATTCTTCGAATTGACGAAGACCTCGAACGGCCGCAGGCGGCCATCCTGCAGGATGTCGTTCAGCGTGATGTACATCGCGTGTTCGGAATCCGGCCAGGTGATCTTGTAGGTGCGGCCGGGCAGGGCTTCCGGGCGGTCCAGCGGCTTGGTCATGTAGATGACGCCGCCGGCGGCCAGCGGATCGCGCGGCTTCACGGTCTGGATCGGCTTGGCGGTCGGCAGCAGCGGCAGCTCGGCCTGCTGCACGGCGTCCGGCGCCGGCTTCTTCTCGTCCTTCTTGATGGTCAGCACCGAGCCGGTGATCTCGTTCGGGCGATAGGTGGTGCAGCCCTTGCAGCCCTGGTCATAGGCCATCAGGTAGATGTCCTTGAAGCTCTCGAAATCGATATCTTCAGGCACGTTGATGGTCTTGGAGATCGAGCTGTCGATGTATTTCTGCACCGCGGCCTGCACGCGCACATGGTCGGCCGGCGCCAGCCCCTGCGCATCCACAAAGGCCTCGGTCAGCGGCACATTCTCGCCCTTGATCTGGCGATACAGCCGATAGGCGTAGTCGCTCACCTCTTCCTGCCGGCGGCTGCCATCGGGCATCAGCACGGTGCGGGTGTAGGTGAAGCTGAACACCGGCTCCAGGCCGGACGACACATTGTCGGCGAACAGTGAAATGGTGCCGGTCGGGGCGATCGAGGTCAGCAGCGCGTTGCGGATGCCATGCTGGGCGATGGCGTCACGCACATCGGCATCCAGCTCGGCAATGCTCTCGCCGGCCAGATACTGGTCGCGGTCGAACAGCGGAAACGCGCCTTTCTCCCTAGCGAGATCGGTGGAGGCCAGATAGGCGGCGCGCTGCAGGCGCTTCATCCAGGCCTCGATCAGCTTCACCGACTGGGCCGAGCCGTAGCGCACGCCGACCATGATCAGCGCATCGGCCAGGCCGGTGACGCCCAGCCCGATACGGCGCTTGGCGCGCGCCTCGGCGGCCTGCTGCGGCAGCGGGAAATTCGAGACATCGATGGTGTTGTCCATCATGCGCACGGCATTGCGCGTCAGGTTGTCCAGCGCGTCCAGATCGAGGGCTGCGTCAGCCTCGAACGGGTTCTTGACCAGGCGCGCCAGGTTGATCGAGCCGAGCAGGCAAGCCCCGTAGGGCGGCAGCGGCTGTTCGCCGCAGGGGTTGGTGGCGCTGATGGTCTCGCAGTAATGCAGGTTGTTGCGGCGGTTGATGCGGTCGATGAAGATCACGCCGGGCTCGGCATAGGCATAGGTCGCCCGCATGATCTTGTCCCACAGCTCGCGCGCCTGCACGGTGCGATAGGCGGTGCCGTTGAAGCTCAGCTCCCAGGGCAGGTTCTGCTTCACGGCATTCATGAAGGCGTCGGTCACCAGCACCGAGAGATTGAACATGCGCAGGCGGTTGGCCTCGCGCTTGGCCTCGATGAAGGCCTCGATATCGGGATGGTCGCAGCGCAGCGTCGCCATCATGGCGCCGCGGCGGCTGCCAGCCGACATGATGGTGCGGCACATGGCGTCCCACACATCCATGAAGGTGAGCGGGCCCGAGGCATCGGCGCCCACGCCCTTCACCGGTGCGCCGCGCGGGCGCAGCGTCGAGAAGTCATAGCCGATGCCGCCGCCCTGCTGCATGGTCAGCGCGGCTTCCTTCAGATGCTCGAAGATGCCGCCCATGTCGTCGGGCACGGTGCCCATGACAAAGCAGTTGAACAGCGTGACCTTGCGCGCGGTGCCGGCGCCGGCCACGATCCGCCCGGCCGGCAGGAAGCGGAAATCCTGCAAAGCTTCGGTGAAGGCCGGCAGATGCGCGGCCGGGTCTGTCTCAGCCACGGCCAAGGCACCGGCGATGCGGCGCCAGGTATCGTCGATGGTCTGGTCCACCGGCGTGCCGTCGGCGCCCTTCAGGCGGTATTTCATGTCCCAGATCTGCTGGGAAATCGGTGCAATCGGCGACATGCGGGTAATCCTGAAACAGACGAAAAGCGGCGCGAGAAAGCTCTGCGCCGCGGGGATAAAGTCAGCGTGACTCTATCGCCCGAAGGGGCAGAGTCCAGTGTAATGTTCCCGAAAGGTTTCTACAGATTGATCCGCAGCCATGCGGGAATCAATATCTTGTAATACCTGACAAATCAGGATTATCCCCGCGATCCGCAAGGGGGTGAATCCGAGTTATCCCAGATTATGCACAGGGCCAGACTGAGCGGATCGGGAGCAGCAGGAGGGACCGGCGCGGCTGGAGAGACCATGGGAAATGGCGGCAATGACCGGCATTGAGGCCGCCTACTGGCAGTCCGCGCCGCAGGCCTGCTGCACGGCCTCGGGCGCCGGCCGCTTGGTCACCAGTTCCAGCGCCGGGATCAGGTTGGCTTTCTTCACCCGCAGGGCCGGCAGTGAGATATACGGCGGCACCGGCTTGCCCAGCAGGGCATGGGCGCCGGCATTGGCCTCGGCGACGCCCAGGTCATAGGGCAGCTGCGCGCCGATGGCCAGAATCTCGCCGCGCGCCACATACATCGCGGTATCGGGACCCAGATCGTTGGTGGTGATCACAACATCGGTGCGCCCGAGGGCCTTGGCGGCGGCGGCGGCCTGCATCGCCGGATCGCCCCAGACGGCGAAGATACCCTTGATGCCGGGATGCGCCGTCAGCATCGCGATGGTTTTCTGATAGACCTCGCGCGGCTGGGTGAAACGCTCGGTCGCCACCAGCTTCACGCCGGGATAATTCGACAGCGTCTGCACAAAGCTTTCGCGGCGCGTGGTGACCGAATGATAGGCATCGAAGGCGAAGGTGATCAGGCCCACCTCGCCGCGGCCACCGATGGCGTTGAGCAGTTCTTCCGTGGCCCAGGCCGCGTTCTTCTCGTTGTCGGAGGCCACCACGGTGACATAGTCGCGCCCCGGCGTCATGTTGTGGACCACGTTGTCCATGAACACCAGCTTGATGCCGGCATCGGCAACGCGCCTGTAGGCAGCGGTCTGGGTCGACGGATCGATCGGCACCGAGAAGATGATATCCACCTTGCGGGCGATCATGCCGGCCAGGTGGCCAGCCTGCCGCGCCGGGTTCTGCGCGGCGTCGGTGACCGAGACGACCTCGACGCCGTAGCGTGCCAGCGTGGTGGTGATCGCTTCCACCTGCAGGGCATTCCATGGTGAATCGAGCGCCTGCATGGCAATCGCGGCCTTGAATCGTCCGGCGCGCAGCCGCTCGATATCGGCATTGCTCAGTGTCAGGGTGTCGGGCGAGGCGGCCGGTGGTCCGTGCGGATGGCCCGGCACGGGCTGGCCATAGGGCGACAGCGGTAGCGGCACCATCAGTTCGGCGGCGGTCTGGGACGATGCCGTGCAGGGCAGGCCGGCTGTCACAGCCAGTGCCAGAACGAGCGGCGCTATTTTCGCCCCAACCGCCATTGCCTCTTACCCCCGTATCCGTCGCAGTATAGCGCCAATAAACCGTTGGCAGCCATGGCTTCCGGCGGATCGGCTTTTCCGGGTTTGCTTGGAAAAATGCACACCGGATGCTTAAATCCGCCGGTGCCGCAGACAAAGCTGACATTCTTCTGGCCGCTGCGCCTGATCGCTGTCTTCAGCCTGATCGGGCCGGCGATCATATTCGCCTATTCCACCTGGCAGAATTACCGCGAGATCGACGCACAGGCCAACGAGCGTATCGAACGCTCGCTCGATGTGCTGCAGGAACATGCGCTGAAGGCGTTGCAAACGGTCGAACGCTCGATCTCCGAGATCAACGAGGTGGTGGGAAATATTCCGGACCGGGAGATTCGGGCACGTGAAGCCGACCTGTATCTCCGGCTCAAGCGCACGCAGCAGGCGCTTCCGCAAATCGAGGCGATCTGGGCTTTTGATCGACATGGTCGCCCGCTGGTCTCCAGCACGATCTATCCGGTGCCGCGCGATCTGGATAATTCCGACCGCAGTTATTTCGCCGCGCAGAAGAATATGGCGACCGAAACCTTTATCAGCGAGGTGGTCCGCGCCCGCATCGGCACGCTGTCCTTCTTCGTGGTCAGCGGGCGGCGCCAGGGCGACGATGCCGGCCAGTTCAACGGCGTCATCGCTGTCACCGTGATGCCGCAGCATTTCAGCGAATTCTACGGCAAGCTGGCGCGCGGCCATGATGCCTTCGGGCTGGTGAAGGCCGACGGGCAGATCCTGGCACGCTATCCCGACGTGACGGGCCAGCCGGGTAGCATGACGCGGATTCCCGCGGTGATTCGCGACAATCCGTCTGGCGGCTTCTATACAGCGGCCTCTGCGGCGGATGGCGTCGAGCGGCGCAATGGCTATCGCCAGGTGCCGGATTCGCCGCTCTATGTGCTGGCCGGCATCGAAACCTCGGCGCTTGCGGCCGAATTCCGCAACACCATACTGACTCAACTCGCCATCGGCCTGCCCATCGTGCTGGGCATGTTTGCGCTGACAATTTATGCCCTGCGCCGGGCCGAGCGATTCCACGAGGAGGTGGCGCGGCGCGAGGCGGCGGAAGCTGCATTGAAGCAGGCCCAGCGGCTGGAGGCCATCGGCCAGCTCACCGGTGGCATCGCACATGACTTCAACAACCTGCTGATGGTGGTGAGCGGCAACACCGGGCGTTTGAAACGCACGCTGGCTGTGGATGAACGTACCCGGCGATCGCTGGAGGCCATCGAGATTGCCGTGAAGCGCGGCAGCAATCTGACGCGGCAGCTGCTGTCGTTTGCCCGCCAGCAGACCCATGAGGCGAAGACGGTCGATCTGCGTGAGCGCCTGCCGTTGATCCAGACAATGCTGCAGGCATCCCTGCGCGGCGATATCACCGTTGAAGCCTCGATAGCCCAGGATATCTGGCTCACCAGGGTGGATATTGGCGAGTTTGAACTGGCGCTGCTGAATCTGGCGGTGAATGCCCGCGATGCGATGAGCGACGGCGGTACGCTGCGTATGCTTGCGGGCAATATTACCGTGGCCGGCCCGAATCCGCTTGGCCTCGACGGCGATTTCGTGGCTGTGGCCGTGTCGGATACCGGTATCGGCATGCCGCCCGAAATCTTGAGCCGCGCCTTTGAACCCTTCTTCACCACCAAGGATGTGGGCAAGGGCACCGGGCTCGGCATGTCGCAGGTCTACGGCTTTGCCACCCAGGCCGGCGGCACTGCAGCGATTGAGAGCGAGCCGGGCCGCGGCACCACAGTGACGCTCTATCTGCCGCGGTCGCTGGATGCCGTGGATGCCGGCAGCGAGACCGGCGCACCGCAGCCTCTGGTGCGCCAGAATGTGAAGGTACTGCTGGTGGAAGACAATCCCGATGTCGCGATAGTGACTCAGGGGCTGCTGGAAGAGCTGGGATGCGCCGTCATCTTGGCTGCCGATGTGCCGGCTGCCCTCGCGGTGCTGCAAAATGTCCGCGACGGTATCGATGTCATCCTGACGGATATCGTGATGCCGGGCGATGCCAACGGCCTGGATCTCGCACGTCTGGTGCGGCAGCAGAATGGCGACGCGCTGCCGGTCATCCTGGCTACCGGCTACAGCGACCAGGCCAAGGCGGCAGCCGAGGAAGGCTTCACCATCCTGCGCAAGCCTTATGACGCGGCAGCCTTGCAGGCTGCCCTGACCGATGTGCTGAAAACGGCACGTCCGCAGGTGGCGTGAGTCAGCGCGGCGCGAAGGCCCGCGCTTCCAGTTCCTTGGTCGCCGTCTCGATGCTGCCTTCCAGCCGCGCGGTGAAGTCCTCGCGCTCCAGGCCCGGCGGGATCACCGGCAGGAAGCGCAACACCAGCGTGCCCGGCGGCCGCAGCAGGCCGACCTTGGGCCAGAAGCTGCCGGAATTCAGCGCCACCGGCAGCACCGGCAGTTTCAGGTCGCGGTAGAGCGCGACGACGCCCGACTGGTATTCCGCCACCTCGCCGGGTTTGGTGCGGGTCCCCTGCGGGAAGATCACGATCTTGCGGCCGGCATCGCGCACGGCGCGCGCGTCCTTCAGCATCTGCTTGAGCGCCGCGCCGCCACCATCGCGGTCGACCGCGATCATGTCCTGGATGCGGGTCAGCCAGCCGTAGATCGGAATCTTCAGCAGCTCCTTCTTCATCACCACGGCGGGCGTGCCGAACAGGTCGAAGATGATGGCGGTATCCCACAGCGACTGGTGCTTGGCCGCCACCAGCGCCGGGCCTTGCGGGATATGCTCGCGGCCCTCGATGCGGACGTCGATGTTGCAGATCACCCGCAGCAGCACATTCAGGCTGCGGCCCCAGAAGGCATTCATGCGGAAGACATGGGCGCGGCGGTTCAGCGCCATCGGCACCAGGCTGTAGACCGCCACCAGCGTGGTCCAGGCATAGAAGACGCCCTGGAACAGCAGCGAGCGGATCCAGATCATGATTTGCTCTCGACCGTGGCGGTGAGCTGCTGGTCGAGGCGGGCGCGCAGCAGGGCGGCGGCGTATTTGCTGTATTCGCCGAGCAGGAACAGCGTCGCCGTACGGCGCTGCCACCAGTCTTCCACCCGCATGGCATCGGAACGCACCGGATGCGGCACGATGCTGATGCCGGGCATGCGGTAGCCGAATTCCACCAGTGCCCGCGGCATATGGTAATTCGCCGTCACGATGCGCACCGACTTGTAGCCGCGCGCCTGGGCCCAGCTCGCCGTTTCGGTGGCATTGCCGGCCGTGTCGTCGGCCTCGAAACCGAGATCGACGCAGCATTCGAACAACAGCTGCAGGTCCATGCCCCGCCAGTTGTTGGCCGACTGCGCCACATCGGGCATCGCCTTCTGCACGGCTTCCATCAGGGTCGCCCGTGTGGCGCTCTGGCTGACGCCCGACACCAGCAGGCGCTCGGCCTTGTTCTCGTTCAGCAGGCGCAAAGCCGTGCTCATGCGCGCTGCGCCGCCGGTCAGCACCACGATGGCATCGGTGCGCGATTCATCGGGCTGCTGCGGCATCTGTTCGACGCGCTCGACATAGGCCACGGCGCCGCCGAGCCAGAGCAGGCCGAGGCCGAGCAGCAGCAGGATCCAGCGTTTCAGCCAGCTGATGACGGGAAGGGAGTCGGAACGGTCGCGCGCCATGGCAAATCGTTGATCAGTCTCGGGTCGCTTCAGGGGTCTCCGCCAGCAGGCGGTCGACGGCTTCGGTCAGATTTTCCACCACCGTGACCGGCAAAACGTCCTCGGGCAAGCCTTTCGCCAGCATGCGGCGGCCCTTGCCGGTGCGCACCAGCATGCGCTGGCAGCCGGCCGCCCGCCCGGCCTGCAGGTCGATGACGTTATCGCCGATAAACACGGTGTTCTGCGGTGCAGTACGAAACTGCGCCATCGCCTCGCGCAGCATGCCCGGCCCGGGCTTGCGCCGGTCGGTCACCGCCCAGGGCGGATCGGGGGCGAAGAAGATCGCATCGATGCGGGCGCTGCTGCGCGCCAGATGGCTGCGCAGGGCATCGTGGATGCATTCCAGCATCGCCGTGTCGATGATGCCCTTGCCGACGCAGGCCTGGTTGGTGCAGATCGCCACCGGCCAGCCGCGCGCATTCAGTCGCGCCACCGCTTCGCCGACACCGGGCAGCATCACCAGCTCGTCGGGCGACTTCACGTAATCGTCGTCGATGTCCTGGTTCAGCACACCGTCGCGGTCGAGCAGGATCAGCATGGCGGCCTCACAGCATGCGGCGCAGCGCGCCGAGCACGGTCAGCCGCGCCGTGACGATGGCCAGCAGCGCCGCGCCGACCGGCAGCACCAGCAGCGCCAGCCAGTGCCACCATAGCAGTGCCAGGCCGGGCAGCAGGCCGGTGCCGACGCCGCCGGCAAGAAGCTGGATGCCGAGCAGCACGGCGATGGCCAGTACCGCGCCGATGGCGCCGCCGCGGATCGCCTGCGTCGCCACATGGCGCTGGAACTGGCGCGCGATATAGCCATCCTCGGCGCCGATCAGATGCAGCAGCTCGATGGTGTCGCGGCGCGCCGCCAATCCCGCCCGTGTCGCGAAGATCACCATGGCGGCCGAGGCGAGGCCGACCAGCAGCACGATGCTGGCGCCCAGGCTCTGCAACAGGCGACCGAGCTGAACCAGGCGTTCGAGCCAGGGCTTGGGATCATCGATGCGCGCGCCCGGGACGGCATTGCTCAGCCGTGCGCCCAGCGCCTGCACCGACAGCGCCGCATTGTCGTCCAGCGTCACGTCGATCAGGCCGGGCAGCGGCAGGTCGGCCTGCAAGGCTTCGGCGCCGAGCCAGGGCTGCAGCAGCGCCTCGACCGCACTGCGCGGCAGTGGTTCGGCTTTCGCCACGCCGGGCACGCCGCGCAGCACATTCAGCGCGGCCGCGATGCGCGGCGCCATCGGCTGGCCCGGGCGGTCGGCGATCTGCACGGTGAGTTTCGCCGCCACGCCGCGGCGCCAGCCGTCGATGGTGCCATCCAGCGCCAGGGCGCCGGCAAAGGCGAGCGCTGCGAGGAACACCATCACCGCCAGCGCCCAGGGCAGGAAGCGCGCGCCGGTATCGACATCCAGCTGCAGATCCGAGACGCGGACGGATCGACGCGCGCTCATGCGGCGTTTCTTTCGATCAGCAGCTGGCCGGCGCGCAGGCGCATCACCGGAAAGCGGAATTCCTGCAGCAGATGCGTGTCATGGGTGGCGAGTACGACAGCGGTGCCGAGCTTGTTCAGCTCGACAAACAGATACATCAGGCGCTGCGCCATATCGGGATCGACATTGCCGGTCGGCTCGTCGGCCAACAGCAGGCTGGGTCTTGCAATAACAGCCCGCGCGATCGCCACGCGCTGCTTCTCGCCGCCCGACAGCGTCGCCGGCCGCGCCTCCAGCCGGTCGCCGAGACCGACCCAGCTCAGCAGTTCGCTGACATGCTCGCGGGTGCGTTTCTCGTCGGCGCCGGCGATGCGCAGCGGCAGGGCGACATTGTCCAGCGCGCTTAAGTGGTCGAGCAGGCGGAAATCCTGGAAAACCACGCCGATGCGCCGGCGCAGCATGGGCAAAGCGGCGCGGCTGGCGGTGGAAACATCCTGGCCGAACATGCTGATCAGGCCCCGGCTCGGGCGCTGGGCCAGGTAGAGCAGCTTGAGCAGGGAGGTCTTGCCGGCGCCACTCGGACCCGCCAGGAAATGGAAGGACCCGGCGCCCAGCTCGAAGCTCACATCCCGCAGCACCTCCGGCCCGGGGCCGTACCGCATGCCGACGTTCTGGAAACGCACCAAGTCCGGATCTCCTCCGAATCGACCAAGGCCTTGCCTGCCAATATCTTGCGAGGCTGTAGCCTTGCTTAAAAGGCCCTGTCCGTCCTATAAGGGAAAGCATCCGGAAACGCAAAAGGGCTGACTTCAGGCTGACTTAAGGCATGATTCTTACCTGCCCAAGCTGCGAAACCCGGTTCCACGTCGAACCCTCCACCTTTGGCGCTGCGCCGCGGAAGGTCCGCTGCTCGCGTTGTCGGCAGGTCTGGAACCAGGAACCGCTGCCCGAACCCGAGCCGCCGGCACCGCCCGCCGTGGTGCAGGCGGCCGCCCAGGCCGCCGCTGCGGCCGAGGATGACTGGGTGCCGCCGCCGCCGCCGGGCGGCAAGCCGCCGCCGCCGGAAAAGATCGCCGCTCCGCCGCTGTCCGATCTCGACATGGCGCCGCCGGCGCCCGATCTGGATGCGCCGCCGGTGCCGCGGATCGCCGGTTTCGACGACGATTTCGAGTTGAAGCTGGACGATATGGACCGGCCGCCGCCGCTGCATCCGCCGCTGGACGAGCCGTTCAGCCCGCTGGCGCCCGAAGACGAAGACCCCGACGACGTGCTGAACAAGCGCCGCGCCCGCCTGGCCGAGGCCGGGGTGCAGCGCGCGCCGGCAAAGCCGAAGAAAAAGCGCTCCTGGGCCTGGGTCGGCTGGCTGCTGCTGCTCGCCGTGCTCGGCGGCATTGCCGGCGGCGGCTATGAAAAGCGCGTCGAACTGGTCGCCTTCTATCCGCCGCTGGCCAAGCTGTACGAGCATCTGGGCATCCCGGTCGAGGCGGCCCAGTGGCTGGGGCTGGAGCTGCATAACCTGAAATCCGCCACCATCCTGGACGGCGGCCAGACCAAGATCGCCGTCTCCGGCGAGGTGGTGAATGTCGGCGAGATCGAACGGCCGCTGCCGCCGATTCGCATCGCCATGCGCGGCGCCAATGGCAGCGACCTGGGCGCCGTGATGATCAAGCTCGAACAGTCGACCATCGCCACCGGCGAAAAGCTCGGCTTCGATGTCCGCCTGCCGGCGCCGAAGGACGAGGTGGTCGACCTGGAAGTGGCCTTCTCCAGCCAGCCCACGCCCTGACGCCCCCGACGGCCCACTATGGGCCATTTGCATCCGCCGGTTGATCGCACAGCCATATTGCGCGTTTTCTTTCATGCTGTGTTGCAGTATGGTTAAGGCGTTGGCGCGGCATGACAGGCCCGCCACCTGAGCTGATTTCAGAAGAGGTGGCCGTCCAGGGGCAAAAAACTGCCTGGCGGACGACGGTCGTCGGCGAGGGCCTATGGCGCGTATATTGGTTGCTGAAGATGAGGCGCCGGTTCGCGAATATGTGCGGCGCATCCTGGAATCCCAGGGACATGACGTGGTCGTGGTCAACGACGGCGCCGATGCCCTGGTGAAGCTCGCGCGCCAGTCCTTCGATCTGCTGCTCACCGATCTCACCATGCCCAATATGGACGGCGTCGAGCTGTGGCTGCGGGTGGCGCGCGACTGGCCCGATCTGCCGGTGCTGATGATGTCGGGTTATACGGCGCAGCATGCCCGCGTCCACGATCTCGGCGTCAGCACCCAGCCGGTGCTGCAGAAACCCTTCAGCATGGTCGATCTCAACACCGCGGTGGAGAAGGCTCTGGCGACGCGCGAGACGGCGTAGGGCGTTCAGTTCCAGCGACACCCAACCTATCCGTTATGCCATGCTGGTGCTGATCTCGATCAGGTTGCCGTCGGGATCGCGGATATAGACCGACAGGATCGGCCCCGTCGCGCCGGTGCGTTGCACCGGCCCTTCCAGGATGACGATATCTTCGTTGCGCAGATGCGCGATCACATCCTGCAACGACCAGCGCGCCAGCAAGCACAGATCGGCGCTGCCCGGTGTCGGTGTCCTGGCCTTGGGATCGAATTCGCGGCCCTGCTGATGCAGGTTGATCTTTTGCCGGCCGAAGCCGAGCGCCACGCGTTCGCCGCCGCCATTCGGCGGCGTGAAGCGGGTTTCGCGCATGCCCAGCACGCGGGTGTAGAAGGCAACCGTGGCCTCGATGTCGCGCACGGTGAGGACAAGATGGTCGAGAGAGTCGATCACGGTGGTGCTCCAGCACATAGTCGCCATGCCACCGCTGCGCGTTGGCATGACGGTCAATGATTTCGTCATTCCCGCGAAAGCGGGAATCCAGGGCAAAGGCCTGAGCCTGCGAGTCTGGGTCCCCGCTTTCGCGGGGACGACAAAAAGTTTGGGGTGTTCAGAACCGGCGCAGCAGGCGGTCGAGATAGTCCAGTTCCTGCGGGGCGCGCTCGCGGTTGCCGGCGCGGCGCTGCAGTTCTTCCAGGATGCGGCGGGCGCGTTCCGTCGGCGCCATGTCGGGTACCTTGGTGGCCTCGCCGGCATTCTCGTAGCCGGTGGTGTTGCGACCCAGCGGATCGCGCACCGGGTTGCGCTGGTTCTGGCGCGAATCAGCCGCCGCTGCCTGGCCATCGGGGTTGCCGCGCTGGGCCTGCTGCATCTGGTTCAGGCCCTGTCGCATTTGATCGAGCGCATCGGTCTGGCCCTGCATCGCCTCGCCCGGTTCGCCGCGGCGTAAACTTTCGCGCGCATCCCGCATCGAGCGTTCGGCCTTGCCCAGCTGGTCGGGCAGCTGCCCGTTGCGTTCGCCCAGCCGGCTCATCATCTCGCCCAGCTTGCGCCGCAGCTCGTCCTGCTGCCGCGCATCGGCTTCGTTCTCGGCGCGCTGCTGGGCATTGCCCTCGCCGCGCTGGCCCTGCTGGCTGCGACGGAAGCTGCGGTCCAGCAACTGCTGCTGCTGGCGCATCATGTCGCCGAATTCCTGCATCATCTGGCCCTGCTGGCCCTGGCCGCGCTGGCCCCGTTGTCCGCGCTGGGCCTGGCGCTGCTGCTGGCGGCCTTCCGGCATCTTGGCGATGCGGCCATTCTTCATGGCTTCCAGCATGCGCTGCATCTGCTGCAGCATGTCTTTCGCCTGGTCGCGGTCGCCCATCTGCGCCATGTCCTGGGCCTGGTCCATCATGTCCTGCAGGTCGTCGCTGCTGAGCGCTTCTTCGTCTTCGCCCAGTTCCTCGGGCTCTTCGCCCCGCGCCATGCGCTCCAGGGCGTCCTGCAGCATCTGTTCCAGCATGCGGTCCATCGCCTGCTGCAGTTCCCGCATCAGGTCCTGGATTTCCTTGTCATCGGCATTGCGGTCGATGGCATCCTGCAGCTTGTCCATCAGCGCCTGGAAGTCGCGCTCGCCCTGGCTCGATTTGCCATCCTCGATATGCAGGGCGGTCTGCCACAGCAGGTCCTGCACGGCGGTGATCGAAGCGGCATTCCGGTTCAGGCTCAGGCGGGCCGCCGACATGCGCAGGCCCAGATGCGCCGTGGTGTCGTCGCGATAGCGTTCCGGCGCCAGCGACAGGGCACGCAGGGCGGTGACCACGCGCTGCCACTGCTGCGGCTTCAGCGCCAGCTCGCGGCGCTGCTCGACGATGGCTTTCGCCACCGGATGGGTGAAGCGGCGCGCCGGCAGCGTCACGGTCGCGCTGTCGCTGCGGCCGGTCTGGCCAATGGCATCGGCGGCCACCAGGGTCATCGACACCTGCAGGCCGGCCCAGGGATGCGCCGTGAAATCGAAGCTCTGCTTGTCGGTGATCCTGCTGGCGCCGCCCAGCGGCACCGGCCAGTCGACCAGCACCGGCGCCTCGGCGCCATCGCGGGTCAGTTCCAGCTTGACCTGCTGCACGGCGTAATCGTCCTCGGCCTCGAAGCTGACCTCGAGTTCGATGCGCTTGGCCACCTTGGGCTCTTCCGCATACCGGATCTTCGGCGCCAGATCGGGCACCACGCGCAGCGGCCATTCGGCAAACACCTTGTCACGCCGCAGCAGCGTCAGCGCCGGATGTTCGCCCTGCGCCAGGTCGATGGCGAGATCGAGTTCGCCATTGCGCTCGTCGATGGCATGCAGGCTCTGCTCGCTCTTGCCGAACCGCAAGGAGAAGCCCTCGGGCGCCGCGGCCAGCCGCAGTTTCAGCAGGCTGCCGGTTGGAATCGAAAGCGCTGCGTTACCTGGCGGCACCGGTACGGCCTTGCCGTCACGGGTGAGGAACAGCGGCGCGCGGCCGGTATAGGGCGGCGGCGTGATCCAGGCTTCCACGGCGATCTGGGTGCCCGGGGGCAGCGCCGTGCCGGGATTGAGCGTATCGGCCAGGCGCTGGCCGCGGTCTTCGCCGGGGCTGGCCCAGGCCACCACCAGCAGCAGGGCAAGGGCGACGCGGAAGCCCCAGATGTCACGGCGCCACCAGCCGGCTTCCGGGGTGCCGACGCGCACCTCGGCCAGCTGGGCCAGCGCGCGGCGGCGATGCAGGTCCCAGATGGCGCGGGCGATCGGGTCCTGCTGTTCGGCCGAGAGCGTGTCGGCGGCGGCTTCCAGCGGGCGGTGCTGCAGCAGGTTGACCCGTTCCAGCCGGCGCATGGCGGCGGCGCGGTTGGGCCAGCGCAAGCTATGCAGGTCGCGCCAAACCAGGGCGGCGAAGCCGGCGGCAAAGCCGGCGAGCGCCAGCCAGTGCAGCCAGACCGGCAGGAAGCGCCAGACATCGAAACCGGCGAGGATGAACAGGACGGCCAGCAGGCAGGCGGCCGGCATCAGGGCGGGCCAGAGCTGTTCCCAGAACAGGGCGGCGCGGGCAAAGCCGAGGCGACGTTCCAGCACCGGCGACAGGTCCCGGTCCGTTGCGGGACCGGAAACCGGATGATCGCTGGTCTTTACGCCTTCGCCTCGTTGAACCATGCCGGGAGGGTCTCCAGGGCCGTCATCTCTTCAATAGTGGCGCGCCGGCGCGTAATGGCAAACCGGTCGCCGCTGACCAGCACCTCAGGCGCCAGCGGACGGGCGTTGTAGGTGGAGGCCATAGCCGAACTATACGCACCTGCGGAAAGGATGGCCAACAAATCTCCGGCATCGGCCGGCGGCATCGGCCGCTCCTCGGCAAAGGTGTCGCCGGTCTCGCAGACCGGGCCGACGATATCCACCGGCGCCAGATTAGCCCCGGGATTCGGGGATTTAACCGGCACGACGCGGTGGAAGGCCTCGTACATGGCCGGCCGGATCAGGTCGTTCATGCCCGAATCGAGGATCAGGAAGGTCTTCTGCTCGGCCTGTTTCACATAGGTCACCTGCGTGAGCAGCAGGCCGGCATTGCCGACCAGGTAACGGCCGGGCTCCAGCGCGAATTCACAGTCAAGCTTGCCCATATGCTTGCGCACCAGGGCGGCATAGTCGCGCGGATCGGGCGGCGTCTCGTCGTCATAGGTGATGCCGATGCCGCCGCCCAGGTCGATGCGGCGGATATTGTGGCCGGCGGCACGCAAAGACGTGACCAGTTCGGCCAGGCGCTCGAAGGTGGCTTCATAGGGCGCCAGTTCGGTGAGCTGGCTGCCGATATGCACATGCACGCCGACGATCTCGATGCCGGGCAGCCTTGCCGCTTCGGCATAAATCTCCAGCGCGCGCTGATAGGCGATGCCGAATTTGTTGGCGGCCTTGCCGGTGGTGATCTTCTTGTGCGTCTTGGCATCCACATCGGGATTGATGCGGATGGCGATCGGCGCGGTCCGGCCGAGCGCCGTCGCCACTTCGGACAGCGCATGCAGCTCGGGCTCGGATTCGACGTTGAACTGCGCGATGCCGCTGTTCAGCGCCAGCGCCATTTCATCCCGTGTCTTGCCGACGCCGGCGAAGATGATCTTCTGCGGCGCGATGCCGGCCTTCATGGCGATCTGCAGTTCGCCGCCCGAGACCACATCGGCGCCGGCGCCGAGGTCGCGGAAATGCCGCAGCACCGCCAGACTGGCATTGGCCTTCATCGCATAGGCGATCAGATGCGGCAGGCCGGCGAAGGCGTCTTTCAGGCTGTTATAGCGGTCGGTCAGCGCCTGGCTGCTGTAGACATAGGCCGGCGTGCCGACTTCGGCGGCGATCCTGGCCAGGGGGACATTCTCGGCGCACAGCGCGCCGTCGCGATAGGCAAACCAGGGAAAACCGGTCATCGGACTCTCAAGCGGAAAGGGGATCAGTAATAGCGGATCGATTCACGGCGCGGCGGCAGGGTGCCGGGGCGCTCGGTCGCATCGGGCGGATAGTCGGGCACGTCCTTGCGGCCGCAGGCGGCGAGCGTGAGCGTGATGAACACGGCGAGCATCATCACCTTCGTCGCTCCCGCGAAAGCGGGAGCCCAGGGGCCGCGCAAAGACTGGATCCCCGCTTTCGCGGGGATGACGGCGGAGATGTGATGGATCTCGCTCATGCTCACCCTTTCTTCGCCAGCAGCTTGCGCCAGCGCGCCACCTGCTTCTTCACATTGGCCGGTGCCGTGCCGCCATAGGACACGCGGCTCTTCACCGAATTCTGCACGCCCAGCACCGCGAAAATCTCCTTGGTGATGCGCGGCTCGACGCTCTGCATCTCTTTCAGCGTCAGGGCTTCCAGCGGCTTGTCCTGGCTCTCGGCCATGCGCACGATGCGCCCGGAGACATGATGGGCATTGCGGAAGGGCATGTCGAGCTTGCGCACGCACCAGTCGGCCAGGTCGGTCGCCGTGGTGTAGCCCTCGCCGGCGGCATCCTGCATGCGCGGCGCATTGGCCTTGAGGTCGGTGATCATGCCCGCGGTGGCGGCGATGCAGAGTTCCAGGCTCTCGACCGCATCGAAGGTCGGTTCCTTGTCTTCCTGCATGTCCTTGCCGTAGGTCATCGGCAGGCCCTTCATGGTGATCAGCAGGGCATTCAGGCTGCCGACGATGCGGCCGACCTTGCCGCGCACCAGTTCGGCGGCATCGGGGTTGCGCTTCTGCGGCATGATCGACGAGCCGGTGGTGAAGGCGTCAGACAGCGTGACAAAGCGGAATTGCGCGCTCGTCCACAGCACGATCTCTTCGGCAAGGCGCGACAGATGCACAGCACAGATCGATGCGGCCGACAGAAACTCCAGCGCATAGTCGCGGTCGGCCACTGCATCCAGCGAATTGCTCATCGGCCCGGCAAAGCCCAGATCCTTGGCCGTGCTGTGGCGGTCGATGGGCAAAGACGTACCGGCCAGCGCTGCGGCGCCGAGCGGGCTTTCGTTGAGCCGCGCGCGGGCATCCTTCAGGCGCGACCGGTCGCGGCCGGTCATTTCCACATAGGCCATCAGATGGTGGCCGAAGGTCACCGGCTGCGCCGCTTGTAAATGGGTAAATCCTGGCATCACCGTGGCCGCGTATTCATCGGCGCGGCGCAGCAGGGTGAGTTGCAGGTCGTTGAGTCCGGCATCGATGCGGTCGATGGCGTCGCGCACCCACAGGCGGAAGTCGGTCGCCACCTGGTCGTTGCGCGAACGCGCGGTGTGCAGGCGTCCGGCCGGCGTGCCGATCAGCTCGGCCAGCCGCGCCTCCACATGCATGTGGATGTCTTCCAGCGCCAGATCGATCTTGAACTTGCCGGCCTCGATCTCACGCAGAATTGTCTCCAGGCCGCCCAGGATCTTCTTGCCCTCGGCCGCCGAAATGAGACCCTGCCGCACCAGCATGCGGCAATGCGCCATCGAGCCGCGGATATCCTGGCGATAGAGCTTGCGGTCGAAGCGGATCGAGGCGTTGATCTCGGTCATGATCGCCGCCGGGCCTGCGGCAAAGCGTCCGCCCCACATGCTGTTGGCTTGCTTGCGGGGTGCCTTGGACTTATCTGATTTCTTGCGTGCGGACATGATCGGGATGACTACGGGTATGAAACGGTTTCTAGCGATGGCGGCGCTGCTTGCGGCCCTGGCAAACCCTGCCATGGCAGCCGAATTGCCGCGTGCCGGTGAGATGCGCAAATTTAGCCTCTCGGCCGAGCGGATGCCAGTCGCCATGGCCGAATTCCAGGACCCGGCCGACCAGACCGTCACGCTGGCCGCGTTCCGGGGCCAGGTGGTGCTGGTCAATCTCTGGGCCACCTGGTGCATTCCCTGCCGCGTCGAGATGCCGGCGCTCGACCGTCTGGCCGGCCTGCGCGGCTCGAAGGATTTCGCCGTCGTCACCATCGCCCAGGATCGCGGCGGCCGGGCCAAGGTCGAGGCCTTCCTCGCCCAGATCGGCGCCAGCCGGCTCAAGCCCTATCTCGACAGCTCGATGAAATCCGGCCGCGCCTGGGGCGCCGTCGGCCTGCCCACCACCATCCTGATCGACCGCCAGGGCCGCGAGGTCGGCCGCCTGATCGGCGAGGCGCACTGGGACCAGGCGGACGCGCTCGCGCTCATTGATGCGCTGATTGCGGAGAAGAACTGAGTTTCTTCGTCGTTCCCGCGAAAGCGGGAACCCAGTCCAACCGCCGCCTGGATGCCCGCCTTCGCGGGCATGACGATGAAAGAAAAAGGGGCCTCACGGCCCCTTTTGTATGTCTGAGACGCCCTGTATCAGCGTGTCGGCGTCGGGTGTTCGCCGCGATAGTCGTAGAAGCCGCGGTTGGTCTTGCGGCCAAGCCAGCCGGCCTCGACATACTTCACCAGCAGCGGGCAGGGACGATACTTGCTGTCGGCCAGGCCCTCGTAGAGCACCTGCATGATCGACAGGCAGGTATCGAGGCCAATGAAATCGGCAAGCTGCAGCGGCCCCATCGGATGGTTGGCGCCGAGCTTCATGGCGGTGTCGATGGCTTCCACCGAGCCGACGCCCTCATAGAGCGTGTAGATCGCCTCGTTGATCATCGGCAGCAGGATGCGGTTGACGATGAAGGCGGGGAAATCTTCGGAATTGGCCGGGGTCTTGCCCAGCTTGATGGTGAGCTCGCGCACCATGCGGAAGGTGTTTTCGTCGGTGGCGATGCCGCGGATCAGCTCGACCAGCGCCATCACCGGCACCGGGTTCATGAAATGCATGCCCATGAACTTTTCCGGCCGGTCGGTGCTGGAGGCCAGGCGCGTCACCGAGATCGACGAGGTGTTGGTGGCCAGCACCGCATCGGGCTTCAGCACCGGGCAGAGCTCGGCGAAAATCTTCTTCTTCAGGCCCTCGTTCTCGGTGGCGGCTTCCACCACGAAATCGGTGGTGGCGAAGGCGCGGATGTCGTTCGAGGTGCGGATCAGGGTCAGCGCCTTGGCCTTGTCGGCCTCGGTGATCTTGCCGCGGCCGATCTGGCGGTTCATGTTGCCGCCGATCACCTCCAGCGCCTTGTCGAGCTGGGCGGCGTTGATGTCCTGCAGGACAACCTCGTAGCCGGCCAGCGCGCAGACATGGGCGATACCAGTGCCCATCTGGCCGGCGCCGATCACCCCAATGGTCTTGATCATGCGGTTCCCCGGCTTTCGCTTACTTGGCCAGCTCGTCTGCGAGCTCGGGCAGGATCTTGAACAGATCGCCGACCAGGCCGTAATCGGCGACCTGGAAGATCGGCGCCTCTTCGTCCTTGTTGATGGCGACGATCACCTTCGAGTCCTTCATGCCGGCCAGATGCTGGATCGCACCCGAGATGCCGACCGCCACATAAAGCTGCGGCGCCACGATCTTGCCGGTCTGACCGACCTGGTAGTCGTTCGGCACGAAGCCGGCGTCTACAGCTGCGCGGCTGGCGCCGACGGCAGCGCCGAGCTTGTCGGCCACCGCTTCGATCAGCTTGAAATTCTCGCCCGAGCCCATGCCCCGGCCGCCAGACACAATAATTTTCGCAGACGTCAGCTCCGGACGGTCCGACTTCTGCAGCTCCTGGCCGACGAATTTCGACAGGCCGGTGTCGGCAGCGCCTTCGGCCTTCTCGACCGTGGCGGAACCGCCTTCGGCAGCCGCAGCGGCAAAGCCGGTCGTGCGCACGGTGATGACCTTGATGGCATCCGAGGACTGCACGGTCGCCATGGCGTTGCCGGCATAGATCGGGCGCACGAAAGTATCGGCGCTTTTCACTTCGACGATGCCGGAAATCTGCATCACATCGAGCAGGGCGGCCACGCGCGGCAGCACATTCTTGCCGCTGGTGGTTTCCGGCGCCAGGATCGCGGCATAGCTCTTGCCGAGCTGCGCGATCAGCGCGCCGAGCGGCTCGGCCAGGCCATGGGCATACTGCTCGCCCTCGACCTGGATCACCTTGGCGACGCCGGCGATCTTCGCGGCGGCAGCGGCTGCCGCATCGGCACCCTTGCCGGCGACCAGCACATGCACATCGCCGCCGATCTTGGTGGCGGCGGTCACGGCATTCAGCGTCGGCGCCTTGATCGAGGCGTTATCGTGTTCGGCAATGACGAGGATGCTCATCTCAGATCACTCCCGCTTCGGTGCGCAGCTTCTGCACCAGGGTGGCAACATCGGGCACCTTGATGCCGGCCGAGCGCTTCGGCGGCTCGTCCACCGACAGCGTCTTCAGGCGCGGCGCGATATCGACGCCCAGGTCTTCCGGGGTCTTCTCGTCGATCGGCTTCTTCTTCGCCTTCATGATATTGGGCAGCGACGCATAACGCGGCTCGTTCAGGCGCAGGTCGGTGGTCACCACGGCGGGCAGCTTGAGTTCGACGGTTTCAAGGCCGCCGTCCACTTCGCGCACGACCGTTGCCTTGCCGTCGGCGAAGCTCGCCTTGTTGGCAAAGGTGCCCTGCGACCAGTTCAGCAGCGCCGACAGCATCTGGCCGGTCTGGTTGCTGTCGTCATCGATGGCCTGCTTGCCGACGATCACCAGCTGCGGCTGTTCGGCCTCGACCAGCTTGGCGAGAATCTTGGCAACCGCCAGCGGCTGCACTTCGGCGTCGGTCTTCACCAGGATGCCGCGGTCGGCGCCCATGGCCAGCGCGGTGCGGAGCGTTTCCTGCGCCTGGGCCGGGCCGATCGAAACGGCGATCACTTCGGTGGCGGTGCCGGCTTCCTTGAGGCGCACGGCTTCCTCGACGGCGATTTCGTCGAAGGGATTCATCGACATCTTGACGTTGGCGAGATCGACACCCGTCTTGTCCGCCTTGACGCGGATCTTGACGTTGTAGTCCACCACGCGCTTGACCGCGACCAGAACCTTCATGGACGTCCAACCTTAGTTGTTGCGATACAGCTGCGAGCGATACGGTAGTGAAAGACACGGCTGGCGGCCCGGGAATTCCTGCCGCGCCGGCGTTTTTCGCGCTGCACACTATAACCCGCACCCAAGGCTGTCAACGAACCGACACCCGGCCTTCCCCTCGGTCAAGTGCTGGCCGGGCCGCAGTAATTTGCCAATCGCCGGCGTCTGGCGGACAGCGGCTCAATCGGTTTTTTCAGCCATCATGCCGATGGGCGCGGGCTGCGATGCAACCGTGCGGTAGAAGCTCTCATAGCGGGCAATCACGCTGGGCAGGCTGAACTGGCTTTCCGCGCGCTGGCGCATCCGCACCTGCCATGCGGCGCGTTCGGCCTCCGGCATCTCCAGGATGCGCGTCACTGCATCGGCCAGGGCCTGCGGATTGCGCGGCGGCACGGTGAGGCCGCAATCGCCCAGGATCACGGCGCTATCGCCCACCGCGGTAGCCACGCTCGGCACGCCGCAGGCCAGCGCTTCGCCCAGCACATTGGGAAAGCCTTCGCCATAGGCCGAGGTCAGCGTCAGGATATCGAAATCCGGCAGCAGGGCCGCCACATCGAGGCGCTCGCCCAGCAGATGCAGCCGCGCGCCCAGCGCGTCGCGTCCGCCGGCCAGTGTCGCGGATGCGGGCGTGCAGCCGCGTCCCACCAGCACGAAATGCAGGTCGGAGTGCCGCGCGGCCAGCAGTTTGGCCATCGCCACGAAGGTGGCGTGATCCTTCATCGGATCGATGCGCGCCACCATGCCGACGATCCTGTCGCTCGGCGCCAGGCCCAGTTCGCCGCGCAGCGCACCGGTAGCCTCCTGACGGAAGGCCGTCAGGTCGAACCCGTTGGGAATGGTGGTCCAGCCATCGGCGTGATAGCCCAGCGCGATATGATGGCGGCGGCCGGCTTCGGAATTGGTGAGGATGGTTTTCGGTAGGCGCGACAGCGGCGCCAGCAGGCGCAGCACCATCCGCGTGCGCGGCGAATAATCGTCCAGGTTCATGTCGGAACAGCGCAGGTTCCAGACCAGCCTGGCATCGGGATAGGTCAGCGCGCGGATCAGGGTGCCGATCAGATCGGCATGATACAGCCAGGTCTGCAGCACCTGCGGCCGCAGCTGCCGCAGCAGGCGGCTCAGTCGCCACAGGGCGCGCGGCAGCGTGAGTAACCCGGTCATGCCCAGGGCATGGACGGGAATCCCGGCCTCACGCAGCCGTTTGCCGATCGGGCCCTCCACCGTCAGGCTGATCACGGTATTGCTGAATGCGCCGCGGTCCATGCCGGTGACCAGCTTCTCGAGCATATGCTCGGCGCCGCCGACCCGCAGGCTGGTGATCAGATGCACGATCTGGATGGTCATTGCGCCATGACGCTGGATTTACGCTTTTACGCCGAGTTACGTTTTTCAGTCAGCCCCGCGTTTATAAAGGCCGCCGGGTTGCTCCGCCACCACCGAATCCGGCCGATTTGCCCACTGATTGCAGGGGCTTGGCCTTGGCCGCCCCCCGGTATGCCTTCCACCGTTTATGCATAGCCTTGGCTGCAATTCCGGCTTCCAGTCACAGCCTGTATTGACTTTTATTCCTATATACTCTATATGTTCTTTTGGAGAGTACCCTCAGACCCAGGAGCCCGGCCATGGCTGACCGCTATGATCCGTTTAAGGATGAATCTCTCGGCACACCGCAGGCAAAACCCAGGCGCAAATCCCCGGTGATGATCGACTGGAAGGCCGTCGCCCGCCGGCTGGCCCAGGGCGAGGCCCCGATGCCGTCGCCGCCGCGCTTGGCCTCCGGGAAGACCGGATCTGGCTGCATCTGAAAAACAGCCTGCGGTTCCGCTTCCTGCTCGGCCAGGCGCTGGAACGGCAGCGCCTGCTGTCCGACCTGCGGCTGGCTGCCGGCGGCCGGACAGCGGTGCTCGGCCGTGGTCTGCAGTCCGAGGCGCTGGACGCCGAAATGCTGCGCTGTCTGCTGGCCGATGAGGCGCTGATCGCCGCGCCGGACGATCTGGCGCAGCGGATCGAGACCCTGGGCCAGACCGCGCGCCGGCCGCCCAACATGGCCCTGCGTGCCCGGTTCGCCGCCGAACGCCGCGAGATGGATGCCTTTGTGGCCAGAAGCGTCGCGCTGCTGAAGGCCAGCCAGGCCCCAGAGCCAGAGCCAGAGCCAGAGCCAGAGCCAGAGCCGGCAGACGAAGCTGGACGAAGCGAAACGAAGTCAAACGAAGCCGAAGGAAGCGAAACGAACGCCAACGAAGCTGAACGAAGCGAAACGAAGGCAAACGAAGCGATCGGAAGTCTGCCGGAAGCCTCCGCGCCTGCCGTGGCACAGGCCGAAAGCCCGCCGCGCCGCCCGCCGCGACCGCTCCGGCCGCTGGACAGCACCCGTTCGCCCACCATTGTCGATATCGAAGGCCCCGATCTGGCCCGTCTGCGCGCGGCGGGGCTGATCGGTCCGGTGGAGACCTCTTGAGCGGCTCTGGACCCCGGCTCGCGCTGCGCTTGGCCGGGGTGACGGGTTGTTTTGGATCGTCGTCCCCGCGAAAGCGGGGACCCAGAGCTAAGATCGCCGGCTTCCGCAGTCTCGGCCTCATTAACGAATTTCGCGGTCGTCCTCTTGCAGGATACGGCGGGCTTCCCACATTTCGAGCATGGGGTCCGCCCCGGAGCCAGCCGCCAAGCGGGGGCACCGGATTTCAGGACTGCCGGACAAGGAGTTCGACCAATGGATTTCGAGAAATACACCGAGCGCAGCCGCGGCTTTTTGCAGGCGGCGCAGAATATGGCGCTGGCCCGCGGGCATCAGCGCTTCGCGCCCGAGCATCTGCTGAAAGTGCTGATCGACGACCCGGAAGGCATGGCGTCGGGTCTGATCAGGGCGGCCGGCGGCCAGCCCGATCTGGCGAAGCAGAAGAATGAAGAGGCCCTGGCCAAAATTCCGAAAGTGGAAGGCGGCGGCGCCGGCCAGCTGTATATGGCGCCCGAGATGGCGCGCCTGTTCGAGACGGCGGAAAAGCTGCGCGAGAAGGCCGGCGACAGTTTCGTCGCTGCCGAACGCCTGCTGCAGGCCATCGCGCTCGGCACCGGCACGCCGGCCGCCGATGCGCTGAAAGCCGCCAGTGTCTCGCCCCAGTCCCTTGAGAAAGCCATCCAGGATATGCGTAAAGGTCGCAAGGCCGATTCCGCGTCGGCCGAACAGGCCTATGACGCGCTGAAGAAATATGCCCGCGACCTCACCGAGGCCGCCGAACAGGGCAAGCTCGATCCGGTGATCGGCCGCGACGAAGAGATTCGCCGCACGATCCAGGTTCTGTCGCGTCGCACCAAGAACAATCCCGTGCTGATCGGCGAACCCGGCGTCGGCAAGACCGCCATCGTCGAGGGCCTGGCGCTGCGCATCGTCAAGGGCGACGTGCCGGAAAGCCTGAAGAACAAGAAGCTGATGGCGCTGGATCTCGGCGCGATGATCGCCGGCGCGAAATTCCGCGGCGAATTTGAGGAGCGGCTGAAGGCCGTTCTGTCCGAGGTCACCTCGGCCGATGGCCAGATCGTGCTGTTCATCGACGAGCTGCACACCCTGGTCGGCGCCGGCAAGGCCGATGGCGCCATGGATGCGTCGAACCTGCTGAAGCCCGCCTTGGCGCGCGGCGAGCTGCATTGCGTCGGCGCCACCACGCTGGATGAATACCGCAAGTATATCGAGAAGGACGCGGCGCTGGCCCGTCGCTTCCAGGCGGTCTTCGTCGGCGAGCCGACGGTAGAAGACACCATCTCGATCCTGCGCGGCCTGAAAGAGAAATATGAAGTGCATCATGGCGTGCGCATCACCGACAGCGCCATCGTTGCCGCCGCCACGCTGTCGAACCGCTACATCACCGACCGCTTCCTGCCTGACAAGGCCATCGACCTGATCGATGAGTCGGCGGCGCGCCTGCGCATGGAAGTCGACAGCAAGCCCGAGGCGGTGGATGAACTCGACCGCCGCATCATGCAGCTCAAGATCGAGCGCGAGGCGCTGAAGAAAGAGACCGATCCGGCCTCGAAGGACCGGCTGACCAAGCTGGATGCCGAACTGGCCGATCTGGAAACCCAGTCGCACACGCTGACCTCGGCCTGGCAGGCCGAGAAGGACAAGCTGGGCGATGCGCAGAAGCTGAAGGAACAGCTCGATGCCGCGCGCCTCGATCTCGACCAGGCCAAGGCCAAGTCGGACTGGAACCGCGCGTCTGAACTGTCCTACGGCGTGATCCCCGATCTGGAGCGCAAGCTGCAGGATGCCGAGAAGGGTGGCGGTAAAGACAACAAGCAGATCGTGCGTGAAGCGGTGACCGAGAGCGACATCGCCGGCGTGGTGTCGCGCTGGACCGGCATTCCGGTCGACAAGATGCTGTCAGGCGAGCGCGAAAAGCTGCTGAAGATGGAGCATAAGCTTGGCACCCGCGTGGTCGGCCAGGACGATGCGCTGCTGGCGGTGGCCAATGCGGTGCGGCGTGCGCGCGCCGGCCTGCAGGATCCCAACCGCCCGATCGGCAGCTTCCTGTTCCTCGGCCCCACCGGCGTCGGCAAGACCGAGCTGACCAAGGCGCTGGCCGAATTTATGTTCGACGATGACAGCGCGCTGATCCGCATGGACATGTCGGAATACATGGAGAAGCACTCGGTCAGCCGCCTGATCGGCGCGCCGCCGGGCTATGTCGGCTATGACGAGGGCGGCGCGTTGACCGAAGCCGTGCGCCGGCGGCCCTATCAGGTGATCCTGTTCGACGAGGTCGAAAAGGCGCATCCCGATGTGTTCAACGTGCTCCTTCAAGTCTTGGATGACGGACGGCTCACAGACGGCCAGGGCCGCACGGTGGATTTCAAGAACACCGTGATCATCCTGACCTCCAATCTGGGCAGCGAGTATCTGGCGCGCGCCGAGGGCGAGCAGATCGACGAGGCGACGCGGCACCAGGTGATGGAAGTGGTGCGCGCAAGCTTCCGGCCGGAATTCCTCAACCGGCTGGATGAAGTGATCCTGTTCCGTCGCCTCAGCCGCGAGAACATGACCGGCATTGTCGATATCCAGCTCGGCCGCCTGCGCAAGCTGCTGGCCGATCGCAAGATCGAGCTGAAGCTGGACGATGCCGCCAAGCACTGGCTCGGCGATGCCGGCTACGACCCGGTCTATGGCGCCCGGCCGCTCAAGCGCGTGATCCAGCGCGCGCTGCAGAACCCGCTGGCCAGCATGATCCTGGAAGGCACGGTGGCCGATGGCGAAACCGTGACGGTCTCGGCCGGGCCGCAAGGCCTGACCATCCAGGGCCGCGCGGTCGACATCGCGGCGGAGTAAAATAGGAAAGGGCCCCGGGAAACCGGGGCCCTTGCAGTTTGCCGGAAGTAAAAACGTGGATGCCCGGCACAAGGCCGGGCATGACACAAATTGTGGGCCTATTAGCTTCTGTGTCATGGCCGGGCTTGTCCCGGCCATCCACGCCTTATGGGGGAGCGCATGAGAAAAGCGTTTATAGCTGTCTTTGGACTTTTGGTGGCGGGCTCGAGCGCTTCAGCTGGTGAAGCGGTGACCATGTCTGGCCTCCAATATCGTGCAATACAGGCGGCAATCCCTGCCTTCATTAAGGAAGGCGGGAAATTGGATCGATACAGTATTTCGGTATCGGACTGTGAGGCCGATGCCCTTTGCGTCAGGTTTTACGATCCCGATTATAAGGGAAGGGGTGATTCTCCGAATCTTCCCGGCGCTTACATCGAACTGGCACGCGGTACCTTAGCGATTAGGAAGGTTACTTATCCGCGTTGATCTGTCGCCTCCCGGAACGCCGCATCCAGGTCGTCGATCAGGTCGTCGGGGTGTTCCAGGCCGATGGAGACGCGGATCAGGCCTTCTGTGACGCCGAGCACGTCGAGGATCTTGGTGCCGACGCCCGAGTGAGTCGTTGAGGCCGGATGGCAGACCAGCGATTCCGTGCCGCCGAGGCTGACGGCGGATTTGAACAGGGTCAGCGCATTGATGAGTTTGAAGCTCTGCTGCCGGGTGGCGCCTTCCAGCGTGAACGAGAAGGTCGAGCCGGGGCCCGAGCACTGGCGCTGGTAGACGGTCTGGTAGGTGTTGTCGGGGATCAGGTCGGGATGCCGCACGGTGACCTTCATATGCGGGTTGGTGTTGAGCCACTGCGCGACTTTCCGGCCGCTCTCCGCCGCGCGGGTCATGCGGATCACCAGCGTTTCCAGCGAGCGGGCGATCATCCAGGAGGAATGCGGGTCGAGCTGGCTGCCGAAGGTGTTGCGGTAGCTGCGGATGCGGTCGAGCTGGGCTTTGGCGCCGACCGCGCTGCCGGCCACCAGGTCGCTATGGCCACCGACATATTTGGTGAGAGAATACACCGCGATGTCGACGCCATGCAGCAAGGGCTTCTGGAAGATCGGCCCCAGCATGGTGTTGTCGCAGACCACCAGGGGTCGCGCGCCGCCCTGTTTGGCGGCGATGGCATCGGCGGCCTTGGCCACCATGGCGAAATCGACCATGGCATTGTTCGGGTTGGCCGGCGTCTCGATGAAGATCATGGCGATGCGGCCTTTTGCACTCGCCGCGGCGCTGGTGATGTCGCGGTCATGCAGGCCGTCATGGAATTCGGCCGTATGGATGCCGAATTCAGGCAGCACCTTGCGGATCATCGTCTCGGTACCGCCATAGAGCGGCGAGGAATGCAGCAGGGTGTCGCCCGGCCTTAAGAATGTGAGGAAGGCGCTGGCGATGGCGGCCATACCGCTGGAGAAAACCGCGGCGGCTTCGGCGCCTTCGAGCAGCGCCAGCCGGTCCTCGACGATCTCGAGGTTGGGATGGTTGAAGCGGCTGTAGATCAGCCCGGCCTTCTCGCCGTCCGGCAGTTTGGTGCGGCCGGCCATCAGGTCGAAGAAGGCGGCGCCGTCTTCCGCCGTCTTATAGGCGAAGGTGGAGGTGAGGAAGACCGGCGGCTTGACCGCGCCTTCCGAGAGGAAGGGGTTGTAGCCGTAAGTCATCATCTGGGTTTCGGGATGCAGGTCGCGGTCGCCGGCGCGGGTCTTCTTCTGGGTCCGTTTGGCCATGATGCTGGGCTCCGTGTTGTCCGGCGCCCAGCATACAGGCTGCCGTCAGTCGCCGGGCAGCATCTTTATGTGACCGGGCTGGGTCGCCACCCGTTCCATCCAGGCGCGGATGGCCGGGAAGGGCTTGAGATCGAGATCGGACTCGTCCGCGCGGTGGGTATAGGCATAGAGCGCGATATCGGCGATCGAGTAGCTGTCGCCGACGAAGAAGCGGTGCTTCTGCAGATGCTGCTCCATGACGCCGAGTGCGGCGCGGCCCTTCTCCAGCCGCTCGGGCATCTCGGCCATGCGCGGATGCTCACGGCCGAGATGGCGCAGGATCCAGCGCGGCGTGGCGACATAAGGCTCGTGGCTGTACTGCTCGAAGAACAGCCACTGCATCACCTGGGCGCGCGCCAGTCGGCTTTCGGGCAGGTAGCGCGTGCCGTCGGCGAGGTAATAGAGGATGGCGTTGGATTCCGGCAGTACGAAACCGTCTTCCAATTCCAGCGCTGGAATGCGGCCGTTGGGATTCTTGGCCAGAAACGCGTGCGTGCGGGTCTCGCCCTTGTCGAGGTCGAGTTCGACGCGGCTATAGGGCGTGTTCAGCAAGGCCAGCAGCAGCCGGCATTTGTAGCCGTTGCCGGAATCGAGATAGTCGTACAGCGTCAGCATCAGGCAGCCTGCTCCACCAGGCCGGGTTCGCGGCCATGGGCGTAAGAGAATCCTTCATCGGCCCAGCCGGTCATGCCGCCGATCATGATCTTCACCGGATAGCCGAAGGTCGCCAGCTTCAGCGCCGCGTGGTCGGCGCCGTTGCAATGGGGCCCGGCGCAATAGACCACGAACAGCGTATCGGCCGGCCAGCGCGCTGCCATGCGTTCGGCGGTCATGTCGGGATGCGGCAGGCTCAGCGCGCCGGGCACATGGGCGTCCGCATAGGCGTTGCGGCCGCGCACATCGAGCAGCACGAAATCCTGCCGCGCCGTCTGCAGGGCGTTATGGACGTCCCAGCAATCGGCCTCGAAGGTGAGTTTGGCGGCGAAATGCCGGACCGCATCGGCGGCCGGTGCGGCCGGGGTTTCGGCGACAAGGCTGGGCATGGCTCGGCTCCTGGGGTTCGGGGATGGGCTGCCCGCAGTCTCGCCTAAGCAGAACTGGGGCACAAACCAGTCTTTCTCAGGGATTGGCTTAGGAAAGCTAAGTCTGGCAGACTGGGGCCATGCGTCGCCGCCTGCCACCGCTCAATGCCCTGCGTGCCTTCGAGGCCGCCGCCCGCCATGGCAGCTTTGCCCTGGCCGCGGCCGAACTCGGCGTCACGGCGGCTGCGGTGAGCCAGCAGGTGAAGGGTCTGGAGGCGCAGCTGCAGGTGCCGCTGTTCCTGCGTCAGGCCCGCGGGCTGACCCTCACCACGGCCGGCCGCGCCTATCTGCCGGGCCTGAGCGACGGCCTCGACCGCCTCGCCGCCGCAACGGCGCACTTACGCGAGGGCGAGGCCAGCGGCCTGGTGACGCTGACCACGCTGGCGTCGTTTGCGGCCGGCTGGCTGGTACCGCGCTTAAGCCGCTTCCGCCAGCAGTATCCCGGCATCGACCTGCGCATCGACACTTCGCGGCGGCTGGTGGATTTCGCGCGGGAGGATATCGATCTCGCCATCCGCTTCGGGCCCGGACCGTTCAAGGGGCTTGAAGCCGTGCGGCTGCTGGTTGAGGAGGTGTTTCCCGTTGCCAGTCCGGCGCTGCTGCATGGCGGCCAGCCGCTGCAGCGCTTTGCCGATCTGGCGCAGCACCAGCTGCTGCATGATGTCGATGCCCATAACAACCAGCCCTGGCTCAACTGGGCCGACTGGTTCCGCCGCGAGGGCCTGCCGGAGTCCGGCGCGGCGCGTGGATTGTTCTTTACGGATTCAAACGTTCTGGTGGCCGCCGCGGTGGCCGGGCAGGGCGTGGCGCTCGGCCGGTCGCCGCATCTG